>JADKJM010000012.1 GCA_016721005.1 Flavobacteriales bacterium | reverse complement strand
CCATTCCGGCCACGAGCGTGAGTTCCTACCATATGCTTCGCATGGTTACCGCGTTTCGGGATTAGTCCCGACTGCCCCGGAACAATGTCACATGACCAACGCCCTCCACGGGCGGAAAGTAACGTCCTGCGGCCCGATAGGTACACGTACACGCCGGTCATGGCCTTGCCCGACCATCTACACTGCCATCCCATGGGATGTTCACATCCCGGTGGTGAAGACCACCCGGCTCCCAGCGGTCGAACACGGTCATCTGGAATTCCTCGATGTAATGCCCCACCGGTCCGAAGAACTGGCGTGCATCGCCATCCGGGGTGAATGCGTTCGGGAAATAGATGTGCGCTGGTGGTTTGAGCAAGGACGGAATCCGCGCCCAAGCAACCGTTGGGTGCGACGCATCTTCAGCGTGACCCAATGCCCTCGAGATCGAGTGTAACTGTGGTAGACCTCATCCCCATGGGGGTAGCGGGTGCCATCACCCATGTCCCACACCCACGTCCGTGCGTAGGGCAAAGTGGCGGCTTTCCATAGCATCAATCGTCCTGACCTTTGTTCGTGACAACGATATCGGTGAACACATGCTCCACCTCAATCGTCATCCGTCGGTCAGCGATTGGGCTTTCACTCGGTCCGTAACCGTCACACGGTAGTCCGTGTCCTCATTCGGGGTAACCCAATACAAGGGGTCCGTCAAGCCATCATCCGCATGTCCCAAAGGATATGGTAGTAGCCCGAACCACCGGCCACCATCGCATGGATAGTCGTGCTGTCCTCGGCGCAGTATGGTCTTGTCCGAGGGCAAGGTCCAGTTTTCGGAAGGGCGTACACCGGGGTGAAGGTGGTATGGATGTGGACCCATGGCATTGCATCGATCCTCCATTATGATGGTATAGGTCTGCGTGACCGGAACGTCTACGGGCCACAGGCATCCAGCGGTCAATGGGGTTCCATTCTGGTCCGTCCAACTCAGAAAATACACACCGTTCCCGCCTTGGATATCCACGACCTTCCATCAGCAGGAATCGTCAGCGGCATCACCGTGACATCCCCGCTCGTGGAAGCGCATCTCAATAGGTGGCAGTGGCGTCGTACTCCACCAGCACGCTGTCCCCTCGGGATCGCGATCCGCAACTGTCCTGCAACCGTGTAATACAGCGGGTCCCCGCTGGGTACGCCGATCACCGCCGTGCTGGGCCGATGTTCACGCCCTCCGACCGTCCACGCGTAGCTGAAGGTCTGATCGCCACCGGTCACGCTCACCACACCGATGGGCCCTGTGGGCCAAGCAATCGATCAAGGTGGGCATCCACTTCAAGGCAAGCGGGGGATAGACCGGTAGGTCACGATGAAGTCTCGATGACACGGAAACGATCCCGCAGATATCGCTCACCGTAACAGAGCAGGTCGTGGTGACGCTCGGGGACACGTCGATCGTCGGTGCGACCGCGCCTGTGCTCCAGCAACAGGGGTGTACTGCCCCATTCCTCTCCGCTTACGGCTGGTGCCAGCACATGTGTTTGGCCAGCGATCCTGCTGATGTTATTGGAGAGCACGACCAAGGCGGGAGGGCCATCGATGCTGAAGGTGAAGATGGTCTGGATGTCCTGGCCCGAACACCTCGATCAATTGGCTCGATGTGCCGCATCACGATGGTCTCCCGGCCGTCCGGGTCGACGGAGCGTTGAGCATGACGCTCGTGGTCCTCGCCCACAGGGAAGATCAGCTGCGTAGGCAGGTTCGGTGAGTAATCCACACCAGCTTTCAAGTGGTACCTGAGATCACGATGTTCACGGTATCGACCACGGTGATGTCGCCCAATCGCGTGAAGATTAGCTCCACGGGATTACATCCTTCCAGCATGGTATTACCTGTTACCCCGGCACCGCCTGCAAGGGTCGGAAGTACAGAGCCTGTGCTTGTGAAGCTGCCCGCCTCGAGGAAGACCGCGGAGTCATAGTTGCTATCCGCATCTCCGATCGCCAATTTGATGTGGTATTGTTGGCCGCAAGGCTCGCTGAAGGCTTTCATCACCGTCATCCAGGTCGTAGGCCACGGTGGTCCCGGCAGAATTGTCGACGGTCAGACCGAGTTTACCGCAGGGCAGCCTGGCTCGCTGGGACCGTTGTTCAACCCATTGTTCACGTTGTCGATCGGGACCGGCACGGTGGTCCCCGGCACCAAGTGATGTTCACCTTCGCACTGTTGCTGCGGCCTGCGAATCCGGTCCATTATAAGCTGAACGCATTATTGAACGAGCACACGAACTCGGGGTACTTACTCGCGAACACATAATTGAATCATCAATCACCGGTGGGGATGAAGTCGAACTCCAATACGGCTAGCAAGGCACCGACTGTACGCATCGGAAATGGATTCCAGATCCGCATCGGAACCGGAAAGTTGCCCGTCAGCATCACCACTGAAATCACTTTGCTGGACTGCCAATGCATTACCAACCTCGCCGCTGGACATATGATCAATCCTGCGGCTAGGCCCAGCTGGGCGCCTGTTGCCGTAAAGGAACCGTGCTGCCCACCTTATTGGTCCCGGGGTTCAACACCCCATTGTACCGCACGTTCGGAAACCGTGACCCGTTCCCCAGCAGGACATCCTGCACCAACTGGAGCGGGGTCTGCGGGAATTAATCGACCAGTTGGGCGTTCAAGAGGCCCGCCACCGCTAAAGGTGTTTCAGTGCGGCTGCGTAACGTGCGATCAAGGGGTTGTGGGAAGAAAAGTGTTGTAAATAAGCCTTCGGACCGGAATCTAGACCCTGGGTTCTGTGAAAGGTTGCCCCGACCCCCACCTATCTTTCGCCACCCAGAAACAACCCATCCGCAGACGATCGACACCTACATCGACTCCAACAAAGAGCGCCTGAACGAACTGCTGGATCACGCATACTCCAGCGTGAGCGCGGACCCTGGGCACAAGGCGGATGTGGCGGGCGTTGTGCCGAGACCGTGAAACAGCGTAAGATGTAAGCTGCTCAGAGAAGGTGGAGGTGTGCCTGACGAAAGGACATCCCATCGTGTATGGGGAGAAGATCGTGGATCCTACTGCCGACCGTCCCATTTGCCACTTATTACGATGTGCAACCGCCGGACCCCATGGAACTTTCTGGCACGGCGGACCCTTCTCGACCCGGTGGTGAAGGGATGGAACGATCTACGCCCGCAGTGCCGACGACAAGGGCCAGCCCTACATGCACTTCAAGGCCATCGAAACGATGATGGCGAGCGGCGGTCTGCCGTGCAATGAAAGTGACGTATCGAGGGCGAGGAGAGTTAGTATAAACAACTTGGCGTCTTCGTTTCCGGTTAGCGAACAAGGAACGCCTGAAGGCTGATGTGGTGTCGACGAAGCGATACGGGCCAGCGATCGCCAACGACTGTCCGGAGCATCAAGTCCGGACTGCGCGGCTTGAGCCATGTGGAAGTGGAGGTGACCGGCTCCGAACCGGGACCTGCATAGCGGAGCCTGGCGGTGGCGCGGTCTCGAACCCGCATCAACGCGCTTTCCGCGAGACGACCGCGAGCCTGCAATGACAAGGACCGCCGGGTCAATGCATCCCCATTTCTGCGAGGCGGTCGCCGAATTGAGCGTCAAAAGAGCGGAAGGCGTTGGCCGAAGCGCCATTCAATGAGGAGGATTACAAGAAGGACCATAATTCAAGGAGGTGCGCGGCGAGAACGAAGTTATTCCACTGAGGAACGGTCCAGCATCCGACCGACATTGGATGAACGGGATCTGGGTGGATACATCGGCGAAGGAGCGAAGACCGTGTTGCCTTCAAAGGCCTTCGCCAAGCTGAGCATGCGCTTGGTACCGAACCAGAAGAGCGTGCAGCACTCACCAAACTTTTCACCATCACTTCACGAAGATTGCCTCCCGGAGTGACCGTTGTAGTTCGTCCTCATCATGGTGGTGAAGCGGCGGTGACACCCATTGACAGCCCGGCCTACCTCGCGGCCAGCAAGGCCATGGAGGAGACTTTTGGCAAGAAGCCGATCCCCACACGCGGTGGCGGAAGCATCCCGATGATCCACCCCGTCGAGCTGTGGTGGTAGTGGACGATGCGCGCTGAAATGATGTGGCTACCTGCGCCCAATTCCACCAACTCATTGCTCACCACCTCCCGGGGACAGCATCACTCAACTGCAGGTGCTTCACCACATGCACCACCACACCATCTGTTCGGCACGAATTCAGAAGACGCCTTGTGTGCTTCATGCCCCCACTGCGGAACTGGTAGAGCCCTCCTGTGAGCATCGCCCCTACAACCGCCCCGGGCCTACCTTCGCCGTGATGGACAGTGTCAGACAGAACAAGGTGAATAGCTGCTCTTGCAAAAGGAACTGGCGGCGTTTTCCTGCAGAAGAGCACCTGCTCTCCCGGCGGCCTTATGCACCGTGAGCGCCGTGCGCGCGAGCCCCGACCTCGAGGCTTTGCCAGGTCTTTTTCAGCCTCTTCCCCGTGAAGGACAAGCGGCGGCCATCATGGACCCATCAAGGACCAGTCTCACCGCTTGCGCGGGCTTCTGGGCATGCGCGTGGGCAAACAGATGCGCATTGTGCCCGAACTGCTTTTCTATGTGGACGATTCACTGGACCGCGCCGAGGCCATCGACAAACTGCTGAAGAGCTAGGCGATGCAATACGACCCGGTCAAACGCCGGTTGGGCGTCGTCTTCAACCGAACCCCTTTCCTGCGCAAGTGCTTCAGGGCTGCTCGACGGCGCTGTTGCTGCGTGCCTGGCACATCCAACGCGAACTGGCAAGTGGGCTCGAGCCAACTGAACAACCATCAACCATCAACGAACAACGCTCTCCACATCTACGACGCCGGAGCTGGCTATGGGCAGTACAGTTATTGGCTGAGCGGCTTCAACCGCGACTGGCGCATCACCGCACTGGATGTGAAGGACGAACAGGTCGCGGATTGCAACGCGTTCTTCCAGAAGATCGGCAGGCCGAACGTGAAGTTCGAAGTGGGTGATGTGACGAAGTACACCAACCCGAATGCGTTCGACCTTGTGGTGTGTGGACGTGATGGAGCACATCCTGGAGGACGAGGCGGCGCTGCGCTGCTACCAACATCCTTGAAGCAAGGCGGTATGCTCATCATCAGCACGCCAAGCGATCAGGGTGGTAGTGATGTGCATGGGGAAGAAGAAGGCTCCTTCATTGAAGAACATGTGCGCGACGGCTACAACATCGAGGACCTGAAAGCGAAATGCTTGCGCAATGGGTTCAGCAAAGTGGAAGTGCGCTACAGTTATGGGTCACCAGGGAAGATCAGCTGGCGCCTGAGCATGAAATGGCCTCTGCTGATGCTGAACACGAGCAAGCTCTTCTTCATCATGTTGCCGTTCTACTACCTCCTCACCTACCCGTTCGCCTTCATCTTGAACTGGTTGGATACCAACACCACGCACGCCACCGGTACGGGCGTTATTGCGCGGGCATGGAAGTGACCATTCTCCATGTGTGCATGAGCCCATGTGCTGACGCCTCTAGTTTGGTGGGGGCACAGCCGAATGAACACTTGGGGCAGGCGGGTTGGGCATGCCATGAACCTCCCCTTCCTCTTCGCCCGCCGCTACTTGCTGGCCAAGCGCTCCGCGAACGCGGTGAACATCATCACAGGCATCAGCATCGTGGTGGTGGCCGTTGTAACTGCGGCAATGGTGGTGGTGCTCAGCACGCTCAACGGCATTACAGAACTGGTGGACACCCTGCACAGTCCGTTCGATCAGGATGTCACCATCACCCCAGCAGAAGGGAAACGTTCGCGAAGCGATAGCCTCGACCTCGGAAGGTTCTTGGCGTGGCCTGATGTGCAGGCAGCGAGCTGGGCCGATCGAAGAAAACGTTCTACTCCAAAGCGGCGACCAACAAGCCGTAGCAACCGTGAAGGGGGTGGAACCGCAATACCTGGCGATGAGCGCGATGACGCAGAACATGTACGACGGCGATCCAATTCTGCACAGCGAGAACGGCCCTTGGGCGCATCCTAGGCCGCGCTCGAAGGAGCCGTGCGGGTGCAACACGATGATGGGGTGTTGCGCCCGCTGGCGATCAGCGCGCCGGTGCGTGGGCGAAAAATGATGCGCGACAAGGAAAAGGCTTTTGAGCAGGAGCGTGTGGCGGTGGCAGGTGCTTTCAGCATCAATATGGAATTCGACCAGCAGTTCGCCATGGTGCCGCTGGACCTCGCCGCGGATTGCTCACTACGGCAGTGCGGTGAACGCGTTGGAGATCAAACTGCCACCGGAACATCGATGCTGGAAAAGTCTTGCCGCGATCCGGGGCGCGGGTCGGTTGATCGCTTCCACGTGCAGCCACGATACCAGAAGAACGCGCTGATGTACCGCACCAACGCCACGGAGAAGTGCGTGACGTTCGCGGTGCTCGCCTTCATCGGTCTCATCGGTGCCTTCAATATCATCGCCTCGCTCACATTGATGATGATCGATAAGCAACGCGACATGCGCACCATGACCGGCATGGGCGCCACGTACACGTTCGTGCGGCGTGTATTCTTCGCCGAAGGCATGCTGATCGTCCTCACCGGCGCGGTGATCGGCTCGGCTGGTGGTGGGGATCTGCTGGGCGCAGGAGCGATTCCGGCCTCGTGGCGCTGGAAGACTCGTTGTGGAGAGCTTCCCCGTGGATGTGCACTGGGCCGATATCGCGATGATCTTCTGCGCCGTGCTCGCCATTGGCCTGCTGGCCACTCACCTGGGGATTGCGGCAGCGGTACTCTGAGCCGACGCGGTCCTCCTAGGCGACCGCCTGCGAGGGAGTGAGGTGGAGATCGCCGGGCTCACGTCGCCAGCGCAAACGTCCTCCTCTTCGAGCAGTTCGAACATGCTCCGTGCATCGCGCCCGGTCACCAGCTCAAGCGGAGCTCCCTTGAAATTCGGCAGGCCCTTAGGTAGTTACCGTAGTGGCGGCGCATTTCCACCACGCCCTTCCCAAGGACCTTTCCATGCGAGTGATGAGCCGCAAGTGCTCCCGGGCAGCATCCACCTGTTCGGCGATCGTCGGTGCGTCCAGGTGCCTGCCGGTCGCGAAGAAATGCCGATCTCCGAGAAGATCCATGGGTATCCGATGCTTGCACGGCCGATCATCACGCCGTCCACGCCGTAGCGCTCCCGGTATTCCTTCGCCTTCTCCGGTGAGTCGATATCGCCATTGCCGAAAATGGGGATGTGGATGCGCGGGTTGTTCTTCACCTCGCCGATCAGGGTCCAATCCGCCGGGCCCTTGTAGAGCTGCGCGCGGGTGCGGCCATGGATGCTCAGCGCCTGGATGCCGACATCCTGCAGGCGCTCGGCCACCTCCATGATGTTCTTCGTAGCGTCGTTCCAGCCCAGGCGGGTCTTCACGGTCACGGGCAGCTTCACGGCCTTCACCACCTTCTCGGTAAGCCGCACCATCTTGTCGATGTCCTGCAACAGACAGGCGCCACCGCCCTTGCTCACCACCTTGTGCACGGGGCAGCCGTAGTTGATGTCGATGAGCTCCGGGTCGGACCGCTTCCGCGATGCGGGCGGCCTCCTCCATCGCGTCCTCGCTTCCGCCGAAGAGCTGGATCCCGACCGGTCGCCTCCTCGGGGAAGATGTCCAGCTTCTTCATCCCCTTGGCCGCTTTGCGATCAGGCCTTCACTGCTGATGAACTCGGTGGACATCAGGTCCGCGCCATGCTTCTTGCACAGCGCCCGGAACGGCGATCGCTCACATCCTCCATGGGCGCGAGGAGGAGCGGGAACTCCGGGAGGATGATGGGGCCGAGACCATGGGCTGCGAAAGTGGCTAGTGGCCCAAGCAGGACATCTTGCATCCTCTCATGGGCAGAACTACTTCTTACCCTTCTTGGGCTTGTCGATGGCCTTAATCTCCCGACCTTCGTCTTAAGCGCTTCTTCACCTCTCGGATGTCTTGGTGAATCGGAAGTTGTTGGAGCAACCCGCTGATGTCCATCATCGTGGTCCTCACCTTCTTACCAACATGCTCCGCAGCATTCCAATCGCCGCTGGCCTTTGATGCTCTCTTTGCCGACCAACTCCGTCTGGGTGATTCGAAAAGATTGCGGCCAATTCATCCTTACCCATGAAGTCCAACGGCGACCTGTTCAATGAACGTTTCGCACGCAACTGTCCTGTGCGATTGCACATACCCCCTGATATCCTGCGTTCTGAAAGATGGATAACTGTAACACCGGCGCGATGCGCCACTCCGCTCAGACTCTCCTCGCGCTCAGAAACTTCACCACGCACCACAAGGCGCTCCACCTTACCAACCTCCTCCACATAATTAGAAACAGCTCCTGCCAACGTTCGAAGTAGGCCTAGCTTTAGCGACCGCTGGCTTCTTGCTATCAGCATTCATCACCGTCAGGTAGCAAGCAAACCTTGAAAGCGGAATTCATGCTTCGGCTTGAAGCAACGTCCAGTAACTCCTGAACGAAATTTTCCACGATCGGAATGTTCAGGTGTTGCACGTCGTCATGGCCTTATTGATGGCCTTTGAAATGACGCCATGCTCTCGTATCCAAGAATTTCCATCAACTCCGAAGCGTACCAGTACGTGAGCCATTCCATGGCAACGATCCTAGCCATCGCCTGTGGAAGTCCGCTGTGAATAATTCAGGTCCGACATGAAGATAGGCTGGATAATAACCCCGAAAAGGGGGTCTTGCAACAGAAGGTGCGGCGCTTTCAACAAGCGCCGCAAATTCGGAGAGAGCGGGATTCGAACCCGCGTTACGGTTTCCCGTAAACACACTTTCCAGGCGTGCGCCTTCAACCACTCGGCCACCTCTCCCAGATGGGCGGCGAAAGTAGCAAAGCTACGTTGGCTAGCGCAGACCCATTTCCCCGCACATCATTTCAGCCATGCCTTGCTCTACTGAAGCCGCGTCCGCATGCTGGCCGAGGAGGAACATCACCTTGGTGAGCGAAGCCTCCATGGTCAGGGCTGGAACAGGGCACCACGCCCATGTCCACGAAGGCTTGGCTGGTCACGTAGCGCCCTTTGCTCCACGCGACCACCGATGCATTGGGTCGCATTCAATAGGATCACCCCACGCTCGCGGGCTTCGCGAAGCGCTGCGATGAATCCGGGATCAGTAGGACCGTTGCCGCTTCCAAAGGTGGTGAGCAATGCCGCGCGGAGATCGGGCATGGCAAGGGCGTGCCGCACCCATGCCCCACGGATCCCGGGGAATAGCCGGATCACCGCCACATGATCATCCATGCGGTCATACCTTCCAAGGGACCGGCACGACGAGGCGATCGCTGAACGATCGTAGCGGATGTGGACACCGGCCTCGGCGAGCGCGGGCCAGTTCGGTGATCGGAAGGCCTCGAAGCGTTCGGCGTGGACCTTCACCGTGCGGTTGCCACGGAACAAACGGTACTCGAAGTACACAGCCACTTCGGGGACGCGCGGCCCGTCCTCATCTTCTTGCGGCGGCGATCTCGATCGCGGTGATAAGGTTCTCCTTCGCATCGGTGCGGATCGTACCGATCGGCAGTTGTGAGCCGGTGAGGATCACGGGTTTGCCCAAGCCTTCCAGCAGATAGCTCAGCGCACTGGCGGTGTAGGCCATGGTGTCGCTTCCATGCAGGATGACGAAGCCGTCGTGGTCGTTGTAGTTCTTCTGGATGATGGCTGCGAGCCGGATCCAGTCGGATGGTCGGATGTCGCTGCTGTCGATGGCGCGTTCGAACGAGGTGCTTGCCAGCCGCACCTTCACCCGTTCCAATTCGGGAACCTGTTCTTCCAGGTGCGCGAGGTCCATCGGGTGAAGGATCCCGGTGCGTGATCGGCCAGCATGCCGATGGTGCCACCTGTGTGATCAGAAGGACCGATGCGCTCATCTGCGAAAAAGTTGTTCAGCGTTGGTGGTGGTGATGCGCGCGATCTCTCGACGCTGCGCCCGGTGGCCTCGGCGAGTTTCGCGGCGATGTGCGGGATGTAGCTGCTCTCGTTGCGCTTGCCGCGGTGCGGTACCGGCGAGAGGTAGGTGCATCGGTCTCCAACACGCAATGTTCCGGACCGACTTGCGCATGGTCTCGAACAAACCACCCTTGGGATAGGTGATGACACCGCCGATACCGAGATCGAAGTCGCCGAGCGCGATCACGCGAGCGGCGTGCTCTTTGGTTCCGGTGAAGCAATGGAACACCCCACGCAGTCGCTCATCGTTCTCCGCTTCCACGATGGTCATCACTTCTCAAAGCTGTCGCGGCAATGGATCACGTCATCGGCAGGTCCAGTTCCTTCGCCCAGCGTACTTGCTGGCGGAACACATCCTGTTGCTGCACGAGCCAGGTCTTGTCCCAATAGAGGTCGATGCCGATCTCGCCCACCGCGCAGTAGCCGCCCTTCCTCAGCAGTTGTTCCACCTCCGCCATCGCTATCGTGTTGTCCTCCACCACTGAACACGGGTGAAGTCCCATCATGGGAAAGCAACTCTGAATGTGCAGCCACCAACGCATGCATGGCGGCAATGCTCTCGCGATCCACGTTGGGCAGGAACAGCTTGGTCACTCCGGCATCGGTCGCGTTGGAGTATCGCGTCACGATCCATCGAAGCGCTGGTGGTAGAGGTGGGCGTGGGTATCCACGAACATGCGGCGAAAGTAGCCGACACACAAGGCTGGCGCATGTTACGGGTTACGAGTTGGCGTGTTGCGCGCGTTGAACACAGGTCAACTCGTAACCCGTCAACACGCAACTTTACACGCTCATGAAGATCCTCGTCCTCCGCTTCAGCTCCATCGGCGACATCGTGCTCACCAGCCCGGTGCTGCGGTGCTTGACGCAACAAGTGAAGGATGTGGAGGTGCATGTCTCAACAAAGTCCGCGTTCACCGATCTGGTGCGCTTCAACCCGAATGTGACCAAGGTCCATGAGCTCGGCGAGGACATCGGTGAATTGATCTCGCGGCTGAAGAAGGAAGGTTTCAACGAGGTGATCGACCTGCACCACAACCTGCGCACAGCACGGATCAAGCGTGTACTCGGCGTTCCGTCGCACAGCTTCCCGAAGTTGAACATCCAGAAATGGTGGCTGGTGAATTTCAAGCGGGACCGGATGCCGCTGATCCATATTGTGGATCGGTACATGAGCACGGTGGAGCACTTGGGTGTGAAGAACGATGGCCTTGGGCTTGAACTCTTCATTCCGGAGGACCGCGCAGTGAAGCGACGGATCTTCCAGCTGCGCACCAAGGTGGCTACACCGCACTCGCCATCGGCGCGGCGCACTTCACCAAACGTCTGCCGCAAGACCGGCTCGATCGAACTTGCGCAACTTGGTTGAAGGACCGATCGTGCTGATCGGAGGCAAGGAGGATCAGTCGGTGGCACGTGCCATAGCCAGTGCGATCGGCGGTAGGGTGTTCGATGCCACCGGGCAGTACGACATCCTCGGCAGTGCTTCGCTCATCAAGCAGTCAGGTCGTGTGATCAGCCACGATAGCGGAGCGATGCATATCGCCGCTGCGTTCAACAAGAACGTGGTGAGCATCTGGGGCAACACCGTTCCCTCATTCGGTATGGGGCCTTACATCCCGCAGTATCCGGAACGCGCGCACATCGCCGAGGTGCAAGGACTTCCATGCAGACCCTGTTCGAAGATCGGTCACGATCACTGCCCGAAAGGACATTTCCATTGCATGGAGAAACAGGATCTTCGGTGGATCGCAGAACGCGCGAACGCATGAGCTGGGACATCTACATCCGTGACTTCCCGGACGTTGCTTCGATCTCCGATGTGCCGGATGATTTCAAGCCGCAGCCGATCGGCAAGCGCGACGATCTCCTCCGCACGATCAGGAAGCCATTCCATTCGCGGACCAACAGGACAACGATTGGTTCTTCGTGAAGCGAACCGACATCGACCTGAGCATCCAATTGCACATGGAGAATGCGACCGAGGTGCGTTACATGGTCGTACATGTTCATGGTGGTGACCAGAGCGCAGCATGCGTGGGTGGCTTACTACGCCACTTGGGCCTACGTGCGCATGATACCGCGACCGGCGAATTCTTCGACGGCTTCAGCTTGGACGAAGGCCTTGAGGCTGGCTGGAAGAGCGCCTTCAATTCCGTGGCTTCCTCGGGCTTCATCTTGCCGCTGAGGATCAAGCGCAATTGACGGCGACGCAAAGCGCCGTTGTAGCGTTCCTGTTCAGTCGCATTGCCCGGCACCGCATCGGGGCACCTGCACAGGGCGGCCCTCGTGATCCACGGCGACGAAGGTGTAGATGGCACTGTTGCACGGGATCTTCTCCCCGGTCTGTTGGTCCTCCACGGACACATCGCTCCACACCTCCATACTGCTCCCGAAGGCGCGGCTCACATGGCTGTGGATCGTTACAAAGTCGCCCAGTTGATCGGGCGGTCGAAGCCCACATGGTTCACCGCTACAGTGACGACCACCCGTTTGCAGTGCCGGTGCGCGCTGATGGCACAGTTGATGTCCAACCACTGCAACAAGCGTCCGCCGAAGAGGTTGCCTTGGGTGTTGGTGTCGTTGGGCATGACCACATTGGTGGTCTCCGCGTAGCTGCTGCTGATCGGCCGGGAAGTGCTGTTCATCATCGTAGCGGGCGAAGGTAGCAGGGCGCCCTAGCCTATACCTTGGCTTCCGCATGGAACCCGAACCTTCTTCCCTTCCCGCGTTGCTCGGCGCGGCGCATCTGCTTGCTCTGGTCGGATACTTCGCTGCGGTGTTCCATCTGGTGCGGTTGTTCAATGCCCACCGACATGCGTTGACGAAGTGGGAACCCGAGCGCGGGGCTTTGCACACACGATTCGCGAGTATGGAACGAAGAGCGCTTTTCGGGCTGGCGTGGCCGATGCTTCTTTTGCTCCTACCACGGGTGCGTGGATGCTTTGGCTGCATCCCGGTCCTGACCACGGAGCCCTTCATGATGGTGAAGCTCGGCTTGGTGGCCTTGTTGTTCGGATACCAGCTCATGGTACACCGCGTACAGGGGCGGTTGAATGCTGCGGATCTCAACTGGTCGGGTGTGCGCCTTTGGGTGTTCGGTCATGGAAGCACGTTGCTGCTTGTGGCACTGGTGCTGTCCATGGCCCTTCGCGACCACCTCGGATGGATCTGGGGAAGCATCGGGCTCTTGGTGCTCGGTGGCGTGATCGCGTACCTGATCGCCTCCATGCGAAAGGATCGTGAACCGTCGGAGAACGCTTGACCCTGAGGAACCGCGAGCCGCGCAACGCGCTCAACGTTCAGCGCACGCGGTAGAAGAGCACGCGACCGTCGTCCGTGCCGGTGAGCAACCACTCTTCCCAGCGCAACAAAGGCGCCCGGTGATGTTGGTCCTTGTTCGCACCGGGATCCAGCTTCTGGATGCTCTCTCCCTTCGGATCGAGAACCTCCACCATTCCGTTCTTCCCGCTCTGTACCGTGTGATCGCCGATCTTCAGTTGCTGCTGTTGGTAGAAGCGATCGAAGGTTGAATTGGACATGTCCAGTCCCATGGCTTTCACAGCACGCGGATCGGGAACCCAACGGTGCTGTTGAAGCGAGGGTTCAGGCCGATCACCCTTCACACCCCAGACCACACGCTTTCCGCTGTGTCCGATCAACAGCACGTATTCGCCGTTCTCATTGAAGGCCACATGGTATACCGCTGTGCCGCCGTCCTCATTGTAGGGATAGGAATGGATCTTCTTGCCGGTCTCCAGATCGTACAGCTCTGCGCCTTTGTCCAAGCCTACGAGAATGCGATCACCCTTGGGCGAGATCACCATGCTCACCACTTCGGCCTTGGTCGTCCGGATGGTGCGCTCCGGTGGATCGACCACGACTTGAGCGGAAGCGGTCTGCAATGCAACGACGATCGCGAATGCAACGGAAAGAGCCAGCTTCATCCTACTTAAGCTTGTTCCACCAAGTGGTGTTGTTCGTGCAGCCAAGCCAAGGCCTTGGCCTTGTCCGGGAACATCTGGATAGGGCGACCGGGCTTGTGATGGCGAACGAACACATTCGCGACCATCTGGTGACCGAAGTCGCGGACGATGATCGCATCCGCAGCGATGTATCGCGATGAATCCGGCGCAGATGCATGAGCGCGCGCCTCATTGCTCATGGTGGTGTTGATCCCCACGCTCACCATCAACAGGGCCTTACGTCCCTTGCGTTCGGTTTCGATCGCATCGAACATCATCTGCACGTCCTCAGGGCTCACCAAATGGTCATCCTTGAAGTGGGTGTGGACCACATCCTCGTCGAGGAAGGTCACCGTACACGAATCCAATTCCACCGCATGCATCGTCATCATCCGCTTCTGGTACGAAGGTAAGCCGGGGTGCTAGGCGCATCCGTTCAGCGCACGAGCAACCACGCGGCGTGGCCGTCCTGGGTGCGCAGATCCTTCAACAACGCCAGTGCTTCATCACGCGTGGCGAAACTGCCGTAGGCCACCGGGTGAAGGATACCGCGTTGGCGCAACCGATGTGCGGCGAAGCCTTTCGCTTGGAGTTCGACGAGCATCTTCTCCGCGTTCTCCGGTTGGGCGAAGCATCCGCCGATCACATGGAAGCGCAGCGGACGATCATCATTCACCACATGGCGGACCACAACCGCCGTGGTATCCGCGATGGCGATGTGGTTCGATCGGCCCATGTCCACGGTGACATGCACGGAATCATTCATGGCCAATGGGATGGTCCGCACGCCTTCAACGCCTTCCGGCAATTGGAATGAAGGAATGGCGGTCACCGGAACCACGCTTGCCGAGGTGGGTGTGAGGTAGGTCGGCGTGGTATCCGCTTTCCATGGTGATAGGCCGCTCAGCAAGGCGTCGGTATTCCCTCCGCTTCCAACGAACCAGACCGTCGAAGCTCCGAGAAGCAACGCCGCGATACCTGCGGCGACCATTGCTCTTGACATGCGTCGTGGCACACGCTCCGGTTCCGGTTCTTCCGCCACCAAGGGGATCACCACCGGTTCCGGCTTGGTCATTTCCAAGGGTATTGCGCTCAAGGGTCGAAGTCCGAAAGCATCGCGCAGGTAGTTGGAACGGCGATCGGGATCGAACTGCAGGTTGCGTTCCGCATCGCGGTAGAAGATGCCGATGTGCGGGATCTCCAATCGGCCACTGCGATCCAAGGTTTCGCGCCAGCCGGCCACCTCGGCGTCGATCCGGGCGGTGGCAACATCGAAGGCGATGCCATCGCGGCGGGCGACATGATCGGCCAGCAAGCCATCATTGCGGACCAAGTGCCGATTGAACGCTACATCCTTACCGGGAGGATGGATCTGCTTGCGCGCTTCATCCAAGCGGGCCGGGCGATACTGCGTGAGGAAACCACCCCATTGCGGCACGATCACGCAATCGTGGCAATAGAGCAACTCCTGAAGGTCGCGTTCGATGCCCATAAGATCGGCGGCCAATTTACCCTTCGACAGGCTCAGGGTGTCAATTCGCTTGCTCTTTTCCGCGCCTCCTCCAGATCCGCCGGGGTATCCACACAGAAGGAAAGGTGATCAGTAAGGCCGATGCGCACCTTGAAGCCGTTCTCCACCCAGCGCAATTGTTCCAAGGCTTCCGCCATTTCCAGCTTCGATGGCGGCAGGGCGACCAATCGAGCAAGGACCTCGGAACGATAGGCGTATAGGCCGACGTGCTTCAGGAAGCGGAACCGGGTGTGTCGTGGACCATTCCCTGCATCGCGGAGGAAGGGGATCGCCGCCCGGCTGAAATAGAGCGCGTCCATGTTCACGTCGGTGGTGATGAGCACTTCGCCGGGATCGTCGAGGTCGCGATCATCGGTGACCACTTGCGCGAGCGTGGCGATCCCGCCGGGTGCATTCCGCAAGGCCGCACACAGCTCATCGAGCTGCTCCGGAATGATGAAGGGCTC
The DNA here is from genome assembly GCA_016721005.1 of Flavobacteriales bacterium. Taxonomy (GTDB): domain Bacteria; phylum Bacteroidota; class Bacteroidia; order Flavobacteriales_F; family PHOS-HE28; genus PHOS-HE28. The sequence goes on along the minus strand of JADKJM010000012.1, from coordinate 23,177 downwards.
ATCGCCCTGGATATTCACCACCGCATCGAAGCGTTCGGCACCCAGAAGTTGGAGCGCTTCAAAGCAACGGTCCGTTCCGCTCGGGTGATCCGGCGAGGTCATCACCACTTCACCACCGAATGATCGGACATGATCCGCGACGCGCTCATCATCCGTGGCGACCACCACGGCTTGCAGGGCCTTGCATTGGACCGCTTGCTCCACGACGCGTTGCACCATGCTCTTGCTCCCGATATCCACCAGCGGTTTCCCGGGCAGGCGCGAACTCGCATACCGCGCGGGGATGATGCCGAGGATCCGCAGGTCGCTCATGGTTGTTCGATGGGTTCGTAGAGGATCACCTCCAGGTCATCCACATGCACGGGCAAGGTATCCCGCAACCAGCAATACGCTTTCAGCACATCCGTCGGGCGCCGCACTTCCGGGCTCAGGTACCACTGCGACACGCGCATCCATTCCCCGGGAGCAACAGTGCCCAGATCCATGTCACGCGCCATGTATCCATAGTTATCTCCCAAGTGATCGAAGGTGGTCACGAGCGATACCGGTGGTGTGCTTCCGTCCATCGGTCGTTGCATCCGGCAACTCACTTCCAACCAGATGTGGTCGCAATTCGTGAGGTCCTTCCACATGCAGGACCAACCGGGGGAGAATTCACGGCCAGCTTCCAGTCGGAAGGATCCATTCCCTCGGTACGCAATGGTGTCATCACTTGCACCTTCCTCATCGTATGACACCATGACGAGCGGAATGCGCCGGTACTTGGATTGATCCGGGCTACCGTTCTCGCCGATGTAGGAGCGTTCCACCAGCCACATGTCGGCCAGTCCCTCCGGTGCATGCACGGTGCCGAAGACCGCCTTGTACGCCGGCCAGGTCATGCGTGAGGTTTGAATGAGGCCATCAATGCTTTGTTGGGATTGGAACAGGTTAAGGCCGGTGAGCGCCAATAGCGCGGCAACGCCTGTGATCCGCCAACGCATGGCGAGTCCGTTCAACCACACGAGCACGGCGCCAAGCGGCAGGGCCATCAGCGGATAACTCTGCACCAGTGCGCGCTGGCCGAAACTGTCGGCATACCACCAGCAGGACCAACTGCTCACGATGTACAGGTTCAAGATGAAGAAGGCGATCACCGCCCACCGCATCTCCGGTAAGAACCTCCGAAGGAGCAGGATGCCCAACGTGTACCAACATGATCGGCGTGTAGATGTACCAGCCCTTGCGGAAACTGAAGAGCACATCCCATGTGTAAGGATGCAGGAACTCGAATCCCTCGCCCGGGTTGTTGTAGCTCATGTAGAGCCACTTGCCGGTCATCCACTTCCAATAGACCAGCTGCGGCACGCACACAACCGTGGCCATGGCGACCATGATGATCAAGTGCTTTCGCCGTGACCACAACGTGCTGAGCTGATCCTTCCACGAAGCGGTATCGGTAAGGCCGATCAGCAAGGGAACAAGCACCCACACGATCTCCGATGGTCGCGACACCACCAAGAGGCCCAGCAATGCACCGGTGATCATCGCATCCGTGCGCCGCCGGTCCTTATGCCACCGGATGCTGTACCACAGGACCCCTGCGCCCAGTGTGAAGAGGAACACATGCGGCATGCCGGTGCTGTACACCGCTTGGTGGAAGTAGTTCGTGCCGGTGACGATCAACGCGAGCGTAGCCGTGGTGATCACTTCACTGAAGAAGTGCTGGAGCACGCGCCGCAGGACCAGGATCCCGATGAGCATGTACACCAGCGCCGCAATGATCAACGCCCACTGGTACGGTGCGGAGAACCCATCCTGTGCAAAGCCAAGGATCCCGGCAAGTACATGTGCGATGAGGAAGAAGGGCAGCCACAGGATCGCGAGGCCCATGGGATACTTCATCACCCACCGGCCATCGGCTGTCGGGTTGATCTGGTAAGGCTTGCCACCGGCCTCGTACTTCGTCATCGCTTCCTGCACCCAAGCCGCATCGTTCAACCCGAGGTCGTGATGGATGAAGGTGGCAGGCAGGTACAGGTGATACCCGAAGGTGTCCCAGCTGAGGATGTTCTGCGGAGGTGCGCGCAACACACCAAGCACCAGCACCCCCCAAAGCAGGAAGGCCGCCGGGCGTGAGATCGGAAAGCGCTTCCGCGCGTCGCTCATCACAAGGTGGCGCTCAGTTGCACCTGCATGCTCCGTGGTGCTTCAATGGAAAGCGGGCGAAGCGAATACACTTCGTTGGTGAGGTTGTTCACGATGAACGCGATGCGCAGTTGCTTGGAGAGTTCCATGCCGAGGCGGACATCGAGCAGGGTGGTGCCCGTCCGGTGGGTTTCCATCCAATTCGCAACCCCTGTTCTCAGCGCGAAATCATCCACCGGCGACTGGTCCAACTCCACGAAGATCTTGTCGATGTTGCGTACATGGCTGTTGTACCGTACGCTGAATCCGGTGAAGACGCGCTTGTAGTCCAACTGCACATCGGCACGAAAAAGATCCTGGATCCTGAACTTCAGGATCCGGTCGGTCGGGTCATAGCTCGTGTTGTTGTAGGTGTACGGTTTGATGTTGGCCAGGATCGGTGTCGCGTATTCCTGGTCCGGCGTAGTGGAGATCGGAAGCGAGTGGGTCCACCCGATCAATGTGGAGACGCCGATCTTGCCGAACGTGCCTTTTCCTGCAAGCTCCAATTCGTAACCGGATACGCGCGCACCACCGGTGTTCACGCTCTTGAACCCGATCCCGGGATCGATCACCGAGGGGCTCACCGAAATGACAGCAGGAAGCTTGTACTGTCCGAAAGTGAATTCCACGTAGTCCTGGTATTCCTGCTGGAACACCACGGCATCCAAGTATCCGGTGAAGCCCCCGATCTTGAACCCTTGCTTCACTCCACCTTCCATGTTCCAGCTCTGTTCCGCACGGAGGTTGGCATTCGGGAAAACGACCAATTGGCCAACGCTCGTGCTGATGAACCGTTCTCCGATCGTGGGGTAGCGGAAGCCCTGTCCGTAGCTCGCCCGAACGTAGGTGGCGCGCAGCACATGATAAGTGGCCCCTGCCCGGACCACCGGTTGGCCGGCCTTATCTCCGTTCACCGTGAATTGCTCGTAGCGGACCCCTGCCGACAGGGCCAGTTTTTCATCAAATAGTTTCTTGTCCACCTGCAGGTAGGCGGCTGTGTTCATGGCCTCGCTCTTTCCGTCACCATCAAGGTTCCCCTTGTAGAGTTCCGCCGTACTGGTCACGTTCCTCACAAGCAGACCGCCGGTCAGGACCGTCTCCCCGAACAGGTCGATCTTCTGCTGCACCTGGTATTCGGCGTGGTAGGTGTTGTTGCTGTTGCCCTGTCCGTTGTCGTTGTCGAAGATCTGCCGGTGGTAGCGCATCTTCAAACTGTGCCGGGTACCGGCTGAGGAGAGGTAGTTCACGAAGGGGTCGATGTAGAACTGCGTGCCGAGCGTACGTGTAACGGTGCCTTCCTTCGGACGGAAGAGTCCGCGATCGGTATCACTCCAGATGAAGACGCTCGTGCTCTTGCTCTTCATCACGTTGCCGGCCAGCCCGAAGTTGAGTCCCGGCACCTTCTTGCTCCGCCAACGCAAACTCGTATTGAAACGGGCGCGATGTTCATAGCCGCCGGGACCGAGACGGTACGGATCCTTGGCGATGCTGTCCGCCGGGACCGGTTCCGGACCCACGTATCCATAGTCGCTGAAGGCATTGCCACCGAGCACGAGATCCAACTGACCGATCTGGCGCGAGTGGAAGAAGTTGGCCCCACCGAACACGGGGTTGTTCGCACCCCACCACTTGGCGGGTTCGTGTCCCGGCGTATCCCATACCCCCGCGAAGGTGGTCACGCTGGTACGCGGCTCGCTTCGCGGATAGGCCGTGCGCACGTTGATCACTCCGCTCAAGGCCGCACTTCCGTAAAGCACACTGCTGGCACCCTTGATCACTTCGATCTGTTCGAGATTCTCCAGCGGCAGGAAGGTCCAGTTCGGGCGGCCGATGTCCCCACTGAGGATCGGAATGTCATCCACCAACACCTGCACGCGACTCCCCGCACCATAACTGAATCCGCTGCCGGCCCGGATCTGTGGCTCCTCATCCACCACCACCACACCGGGTATCTGGTCCAGCGCTTGGTCCATGCTCGTGATGTTCTTGTTGCGGATGATCTCCGGTCGCAGCACGCTCAACGATTGCGTCACCTCTCCTACCCGCTGCTCGAAACGTCCTGCTGTGACAACGACCATATCCAACTGGGAAGCGGCCACTGCCATGCGGAGATCCAACGTGCGTTGCTCACCGGCCGCGAGTGAAAGCTCCTCCGTACGTGTGGTATATCCCACAATGCTGAAGGTGATCCGATGCGTTCCGGCCGGAAGCACCAACCGGTACTGGCCGTTCACATCCGAGGCCACGCCCATCCCGGGCGCATATACCACGTTCACCCCGAGCAGGGTCTCGCCCGTGGTGGCATCGGTGATCTTTCCTTGTAGGGTGGCATCCTGCGCGTGGGCGCCGATCAGGGAGGCGCACAGCAGCGCGGCAGTGAGGTAGCTCTTCATGCGGGAGGTCGGTCTGGACCGGGGTGTGTCAAAGAAATGCATGTCGGGCCAATGCACGGCACCATTTCGACGGGTTCCGGATGGTGCCTACGGACCGATCGGGAAGCCGCATACCTTGGTTCGCATGGACGACCAACAATGGATCCACCGGATCGCCCTGTCCATGCTCAAGGGCATCGGGCCGGTGAACGCGCGCAACCTCGTGGCCTATTGCAGCGGGGTCGATCCGATCTTCAGCGACAAGAAGTTGAAGAACACGCTGGAGAAAGTGCCGGGGATCGGACCAAAGCTCATCGCTTCCATCACCGACAAGAACGTATTGCCCGCTGCGGAGAAGGAATTGGCATACGTGCGGAAGAACAAGCTGCGCATGCTCTTCTACCTCGATGACGATTTCCCGCGCCGGTTGAAACAGGCGGAGGATGCACCCGTGTTGCTGTTCTCGAAGGGGAACGTGGATCCGGATACAACGCACATGGTGAGCATCGTCGGCACACGAACGCCGACCGAAGCCGGAAAACGCCTGTGTGTGGAGTTGGTGGAAGGCCTGAAAGAAGTGAACGCCACGATCGTCAGCGGACTCGCCTACGGCATCGACATCGTCGCGCATCGCCACGCGTTGAAGAACGACCTATCCACGATCGGATGCGTGGCGCATGGGCTGGACCGCTTGTATCCCGGTGAACACGCTGCCACCGCCAAGGAAATGTTGAAGGACGGTGGCCTGATCAGCGAACTCCCGAGCGGCGCGGCCTTCGCCCCGGGCAATTTTCCCGCGCGCAACCGCATCATCGCTGGGCTGAGCGATTGCACCATCGTGGTGGAGAGCGGACCGAAAGGCGGCTCATTGATCACGGCGGATATCGCCAACAGCTACGACCGCGAGGTCTTCGCCTTTCCCGGTCGCCCCACCGATCCACAGAGCGAAGGCTGCAACCGGATCATTCAGCAGAACAGGGCCGCGCTCGTCACCAGTGCGAAGGATGTCATCTCCCTCATGGATTGGCTTCCGAAGAAGAAGAAGGCCCCAATGCAAGTGGCGCTCTTCAGTGAACTGCTGCCCGACGAGCTAACGTTGGTGGAGATCATCCGCGCCAAAGGAAGGATCAGTATCGACGACCTGTGCGTGCAATGCAACATGCCACAGGGAAAGGCGTCCGGACTTCTGCTCAACCTCGAGTTCAGTGGTATGGTGAGGAGCCTGCCGGGGAAGGTGTATGAGTTGAACTAACGCATCAGCGTCAGGCCAGCTTCAGCCCTTTCAGCGGGGTGAAGTGTTTCTTGTTCAGCGTGAGCAATGGCAAGTCATGCGCCATGGCCGTGGCGGCGATCAGGTGGTCCGCCAAGTGTACATGGTGCTCCGGGGCGAAGTGCTTGAGGATCTCACGGAACCGCTGGCTCACTTCCATGGTGAAAGGCAGAATATGGAAGTTGGAGGTGAGTTCGGCATGATGCCGCTCATACTCGGTCCTGTTACGCGCCCCTGCCAGGATCTCCGCGAGAACGACATCGCAGATCACGAACGAAGCACCATGCACGCGGTCCGATGCGAGGAATGCCGCAGGCTCACGGCGCATCCTGCCGATGAGGATGCTGGTATCGATCAGGACCGTTTCCATGCCTTCTCGCGCAACTGCTCGAGGGTGATGTCCCGGCCCTCCCAAACACCATCAAGCCCCGAAAAGGGATCCTTCTCCCGCTGAGCCTCGCGTTCGATCAACTCCACGACCAAGGCCGAAATGCTCTTCTTCCGGCGCTTGCTCAGCGCGGCTGCCGTGCGTTTGAACCGGAGCGGCACGGACAAGGTGAGCTTGGTGGTCATGGGGTTACGTATTGCTGGGGCAAGTTACGTGATGCGAAAGGCGGTGCGAACTGCAAAGCCGTACAGCGGAATGGTCAGCGCGCCGCCGGGGAAGGTGGTTGAGGTGAATTGAAGGCCGCAGCCCACCACCGTTCGCGGTTCGAACAGGCTTCGACCCTGTAGTGGGTGGGCACCACATGGGGTTGAACACATCGAGCGTTACACCATGCGCCATCAGCTAGCGCTTCCTCATAAGCCCACCTCTGGAAAAGTGGACGGCAATTGTAGGGTTTGCACCCATGCGGCGGGCGGGAGCGCTTCGACCCCTCGATTTGGGCCTATGCCCAACAGAAAAGGCCCCCGTTTCCGGAGGCCCTTCCTGTCAACGTCAGCACCCAACCGTCATCCCGAGCGAAGCGAAGGGATCTCGTCCATGGCCCCCGCCCGGGCCGATTATCCCGTGCGGCCGCGTCATCCCGAGCGAAGCGAAGGGGTCTCGTCCAGGCCCCCCGGCCCAGCGCCCCTGCCCCTGCCTCACGGCCCCGGAGGCACAGGCGGCTCCTCTTCTTCCTCCCCCGGCCCGCCCAGATCCACGATGATCCGCGCATCGAAGTACTCCTGATGGAAGTCCGGGTCGCTCAACTTGAACGCCGGCATCAACTTGTCCATCCGATCGTTCAGGATCGCCAGCCCGTCCCGCACCCCCGTCTCTATCGCCGCCGTAGCGCCCTTCCGCACCGTCACCGCCGTCCGGGGTGCACTCACCACATCCACATACTTGGTTATCGCACCTTGCAGATCCAAGAGGTCCGCAGCGTCGATCCCGTACGCCACCAAACTGGCCGCCACCGCGCTCGCCTCCGTGTGGATCCCTTGGCACCGCTGGGCCACTACGGTATCCCGCGGCTCCACCAGATCGCTCCGGCTGAAGTCCATCTTCCCTTGCAACTCCAGATCGGTGCTGTCCGTCGCATAGGCGTACGCGGCCTGCGCCACCTCCAAGGCCTTCTCCACCATCTCGTCCTTCTTCAGTGCCTTGTCCTTCGCAATACCCAACAGTTGCAGGTCCTGCTTCTCCATGTTGTCCTCGATCCCCTTCAGGGCATCCAGGAACTCCGTGTGGGCCGTGGCGAAGGGCACCAATGGGGTCCACGTGGCCGTGTGCGCGGCGCACGCATCGCGCACCGTGTAGAACATGCTGATCCGATTCTCCAAATGCTTGTTCATGGCTCTCCGTATTTAGTCGGCAGAACCCCCGCCGTGGGAGAAGGCATTCGCGCCCTCTGTGTGCATAACGCACCCGCCGAGCGTCTAGTATGACCGGAGAACATTTTCACACAGTCGACCCAAGCAACGGCCGTTCGTAAACACCCCACATTAACGCGTCATCCCGAGCGAAGCGAAGGGATCTCGTCCACCGGTCAACATGCCATAAGCCGGGACCCCGTCCACTCCGTCCACCAAGAACCACCCACAAGAACTTTTGCCCCGCCTACCCTCCAAGATCCGTCGGCCCACCTAATTTCAACGTCCGATGTACGACCCCCCGAACACACCCTGTGATGCCTTCATCGCTTCGTTCGGGATACCGCTCGAACTCATCACTGGAGTACATTCTCCAATTGAACAACCCTCCAGTTTGCCGTTGCGTGTGTGGAGCTTGAGCGGCGGCTCGACTTGGTTGCTCGGTCTCCCGGATCAGGACAACTGGAAGGTGCAGGTCTACGACCCGGCCGGTCGCCTGATCCAAGAGAACAGGACCACGGACCCTTTGTATGATCTGGACCTTAAGGATTACGCCAGCGGTATTTACGTGGTTCAGGTGAGTTCGTCCAAAGGTGTCCGTCTCCACGCCAAGATCCAGAAGCCATGAAATGGCTTTTGATAGCCCTTGTCAACACCGTAGCTCTAACCTTGAACGCCCAATACTGGCGAACCATAGGCAAGCCGATCAGTGGAACCCAAGTACAATCGCTCTTCGGCGATCCGGTTTCGGACAGACTTCTTTCCGGGGGGACATTTCGTCGCATCATTCAAGATGAAGACACGGTGCTCTGTTACGGCCAAGCACAATGGGATGGGGTACGCTGGGATAGCATCGCCCATCGCATCCAGACATCGGCCGGGGACTTTGTGCAACAGACATTTTGGTACCTTCGGTTCAACAATGATCGGCGGATTCAACCCACAAACGCAATCGGTGGGTCATTGGGTTAGTTGTTCAAAGATGGTGTTTGGCGAGTCGTAGTCGAAGCGCTTGCGTGGCCTGCTATTGAGTTCGTTCTGCACGGCTCGGATCTGTTGGTGGGTGATGGTCCGGAAGTCGGTCTTCTTGGGGAAGTACTGGCGGATGAGCCCGTTGAGGTTCTCGTTGGATCCACGCTCCCAGCTACGGTAGGGCTTGGCGAAGAAGAAGTCCAGGTCGAGTTCTTCGGCGATACGCTGGTGGTGGGCGAACTCTTTGCCGTTGTCGCTGGTGACCGTGTGCAGCCAGGGCTTCCATTGGCGCAGCGCACGCAAGGCGGCTTGCGCCACCAAGGCGGCTTCCTTGCGCTTCACCTTGTGCATGAGCAGCATACCGCTGGCGCGGTCGTTGATCGTGAGGATCGCTCCTTGGTGGCCTTTGCCGATGATCGTGTCCATCTCCAAGTCGCCGAAGCGTTCGCGCTTCTCCACCACGGCGGGGCGCTGATCGATATCCACCCGACCGATGATGATGCCCCGGCTATCCTTGGCCGCTCCGCGTTTGCGGTAACGTTTGCCACGCGTACGCAGTTGCTCATGCAAGGAGCCACCGCGCTTCTTGTCCTGCCACACATGCTGGTAGATGCGCTCGTGGGAAACCATATCGCGGCCCTCGCGCTGGGCTATGCCCACGATCTGCTCAGGGCTGTGTTTGCGCTGGAGCAACTGCTCCACGTGCGCGCGCATGTCGGCGGTGAACCGCACGGCCTTGGGCTTGTCTTTCTTGCGCTGCGCACTCTTACGCGCCGCCAGATCGGCCATGTAGGAGCCGCTGCGCTGGTCGCAGTTGCGCCGCAGCTCGCGGCTCAGGGCCGACTGAGACTTGCCGATGGCCTGAGCGATCGCCTGCTGCTGGTGACCGGCTTCCTTCATGCGTTCTATGATGCACCTTTGTTCATCGGTGATATGGCTCATGCTTGCAACGGATTGGACCCCAGGACAAGGGTAGGCCGCATCCTCCGTTCAGCGGGAGAGAGGGGCGAAAGCCTCTCCTCCTTCTGAAGAAATGATAAGCCATCTTGTCGGTCTATCCGATTGCGTTTATGAGTTGAATCCGCGATCTCTATGCCTGTGGGGGCTTTGGCTTCAATACGCCTAGCGGCGAGTACAATCGCGGGATCGCCCGTCTGAATGAGTCAGAGGAGCGCTGGGAGTCCTTGGAATGCCTGAACCCAAGTTCCAGCACGTTGCTGACCTTGGTGCCCAAGGAACTATCGGGCACGCTGTACCTGACTGGTTATAGCGATGAGATATGCGGCTACCCGGAAGCAAGCGTATTTCGTTACGATGGCAGCGCCTTTCATGAATGGGAACCTTTTCAGCAGATCCCATTCGACGCCGGCAATTACGTCGGCTATGTGTTCGATTTCCAAGGCTATACGTACATGAGCGGTGTCTACAGAAACCCCCTCGGGCCGGGCGATGTGGGCCTCATGCGGTTCAATGGCAGCGCTTGGGAGAACGTGCCCGGTTGGAACACCACCTTGGCGATCAAGGATTACACCATCCGCAACGACACGCTTTATGTCGCGGGCGCATTCCGCACATCATCCGGCGGCCCCGGCAACTACGTCGCCTACTTCGATGGGCAGAACTGGAACGACATGGCCGGGGGCATGAGTTTGCCGGTCGCACCCAACAGCGCAGCGGTAACAACATTGCGCTGGCACGGCGACCGGCTCTACGCCGGGGGCGTCTTCACCCACGCCAGTGGCCAGTCCATGAACGGCGGCTTGGCGTGGTGGGATGGCGAACAATGGTGTGGCTTTCCGGAGATCTTCGAGCACGAGCCCGGTGATCAGGACCCGCTCACGCGGCCCACGGTACTGGACATTGCAGTTTGGCGAGATAGCCTGTTCATCACCGGGTCTTACCGGAACACCGCCAATGAAACCATCAAGCAAGTGGCCCAATGGATCGGTGGCAACGCCTCCATCAACTGCGAGGTCCCGGATGCGATCATTGACCAGCCGTGGTCATCGTCGCTGGAGGTCTTCCCCAATCCCGCCCAAACCGAACTTTCCATTCGCAATTCACCGTCCGGCGCCTCGCACATCCAAGTCCGCGATGCACTCGGCCGCTTGCTTCTCGACCAACCCTACACCGCCGGCCGCTCCATTTCCGTGGAGCACCTGAGCGCGGGTACGTATGCCGTGCGGTTGCTCAACAATCGCTCTGAACACTTGGCAACCGGTCGCTTCATTCGCCAGTAGTCTTCGTTGTCCGGCAGCAACACACGCTACCCGCCGCGCGTCACTCCGGGCGATGGGAGGCTGTCACTGCGAGGCTCTGCGAAGCAGTGCGACCGGACCCGCCTTTCGGGCTGGAGTCTCACAAATGCCCTCACCCATCCTTCCTGACTTCATCCACGGCCTTCCCGTTCAGATCGCCCTTCGTTCCGGGAACATCGTCCTCCTTACCGGATCGTTCGCCCTGTAATGCTGGCAGGTGGTCACGCCTTCCGTAGACATCGTTCTCCTTTCCGAGTGCATCGCCCTGCCATCCGGGAAGATCGCCCCCCTTTCCGGATCCTTCGCCCTGCATTCCTGGCAGCTGGTCACGTCTTCCGAGGCGATCATTCCCCTTTCCGAAAGCATCGCCCTTCGTTCCACGAACATCGCCCGGCCTTCCGGATCGATCGCCCTGAAATCCTGGCAGGTCGTCACGCCTTCCGAAGGGATCGTCCCCCTTTCCGAAAGCATCGCCCATCGTTCCGAACGGTTCGACCTGAATTCCTGTCAGTTGCCCACGCGTTCCGAAGAACTCGGAACTGATTCCGCGCAGCCGCGCTGTCGTCCCGGCGCCTTCCTACCCCTCCTTTCGTTCCTTCTCCCGCTTCTGGGGCTGTAGCGGGTTCTCCGTGATCACCTTGTACCGCTCCCGGTTCTGCAGGATATCCGCCGCGAGCCATACCGCTGCGCGGAAGGAGCCTTTCTCCGCCACTCCTTGTCCCGCGATATCGAGGCCGGTGCCATGGTCCGGGCTGGTGCGCACAATGGGCAGGCCCGCAGTGAAGTTCACCCCGTGCCCGAAGCTCAGCGCCTTGAAAGGCGCCAGCCCTTGGTCGTGGTACATGGCCAGCACCCCATCGAAGTGTTTGTAGCTGCCGTTGCCGAAGAAGCCATCGGCCGCATAGGGGCCCATGGCTTTGATCCCTTCCTCGTTCAAGCGCCGCACGGCCGGTGCGATGCGCTCCTTGTCCTCATTGCCCAAGGTGCCGCCATCACCCGCGTGCGGGTTCAGGCCCAGCAAAGCGATGCGGGGTTCCAGCACCGCGAAATCGCGCAAGAGGCTCTGGTGCAGGATCCGCGCCTTGGCCATGATCTTCTCCGTGGTGATCGCTGCGGAGACATCCTTCAGCGGGATATGCCCGGTGACACAACCCACGCGCAGGCCATCGCCCACCAGGAGCATCAGCACTTCGCCATCGCCGCCAGCCATCTGTTGCAGGAACTCCGTGTGGCCGGGGAAGGCGAAGCCCGCCACCTGCATGCTGTTCTTGTCGATGGGTGCCGTCACCAGCACATCCACCTTGCCGCTGGCGAGGTCCTGCGCCGCGGCCTCCAAACTCGTGATGGCATACTTCGCCATCGCTCCGGACGGTTTGCCGAGGTCGATCTCCACTTCCTCCTCCCACAGATTCACGAGGTTGAACTTCCTGGGAAGTGCTTCCCGTGCATCATTCACGCGGTGGAATTGCACTTCGTCCAGACCAAGGAGTTTGCGGTGCTGGCTGACCACTTTGGCGGAGCAGTACAGGATCGGCGTGATGTCCGCGTGCATGCGGTTGTCCTCGAAGCATTTCAGGATCACTTCCAAGCCAACGCCGTTCAGGTCGCCGCAGGAAATACCGACACGGATAGGGGCACGTGGCTCACTCATTTATGAATTGGGGGTATGCACCGCCACGTCGTTTGACCGCCGTGCATTCGTGATGTGTTCATGGGATCTCATTCGCGCATTGCTCTTCTCTGTGTACTCTGTTCCTCTGCGGTTAACTCCCCTCAGCTTTTCACGCGCTGCTTGATGAATTGATAGAGCAGTCGCACGCCAACCCCGGTTCCTCCCTTCGTCCGGTACCCATCGCGCTTGCTAAGGAAGGCAGGCCCCGCGATGTCCAAGTGGATGTACGGATGCGTGGTGAAGCGCGCGAGGAACTTTCCGGCCGTCTGTGCGCCGCCCAAGTCGCTGCCCAGATTCTTGATGTCGGCCACCTCGCTGATGATCTCTTCGCCGTATTCATCCCAGAAGGGCAATCGAGCAACACGCTCGAACGTGGTGTAGCCCGCATCATCCAACTTCTTGAATTCGGCATCAGCCGCCGTGCCCATGGTCACCGTGCCGTAGGTCCCGATAGCACGCATGGCGGCTCCGGTAAGTGTTGCCAAAGTCATGACGAGTTCGGGCTTGTACCGCTCGCCATAGCTCAGCGCATCGGCCAGGATCATGCGGCCTTCTGCATCGGTGTTCAGCACTTCCACGGTGAGGCCGCTGTGCATGCGGATCACATCGCCGGGTGCATAGGCATTGCCGCCGGGGCGGTTGTCCGTGGCGGGAACCAATCCGATGACATGCACGGGTAATTCGCGCTTCGCCACCACCGCGATCGCACACGCCACGGCCGCAGCACCGGCCATGTCGCACTTCATCTGGTCCATGCTATTCGCGGTCGGCTTCAGGCTGAGGCCACCGGTGTCATAGACCACGCCTTTGCCCACGAGCAGCAAGGGTTTCTTGTTCACCGCGTTCTTCGGCTTCCATTCCAGTATGCTGAAGGTGGGCTCGTCCAAGCTGCCCTTGTTCACAGCGATCAAGCCGCCCATGCCGAGGGTCTGGATCTTCTCCTTGTTCAGCACTTCCACCTTGAATCCGGCATTCTTGCTCAACGTGCGGATCTCCGCGGCCAATTGCTTCGCGTTGAGAAAGCTCACGGGCTCATTTACAAGGTCGCGTGCGGTGTACACCCCTTCGCAGAGGTCGGCGAGTTCTTCTACTTGATCGGCGCTCACCTCTTTGGCGATCACCGTGAGTTTCTCCAGCGTTGGTTCGCCCTTCTTATCGGTCTTGTACTTCCTGAAGGCGTAGCTGCCCAGCACAGCGCCTTCGGCCAAGGCTAAGGTCAACTCAGTGTTGTCCTGCAAACTCACCAGTTGCGCTTCGGTGCGCTTCGTGGCATTCAAGCGAAGGGACATGGTGTCCCCGGCGCGACGCGCTTTCTCCAGCCGGGCGCTCATCTCACCTTTCGCGGTGAGGTGTACCATCACCAATCGTCCGCTCACATCGCATACGGCGAACGCGGGGTCCGCGCGGAGTTGCTCGGTGAGGTATTGACGGTCGTTGCGCACGAGGTCGAGCATCCGCAACTGCGACAGCTCATCCAATATCACCAGCGTATCCCGTGCGGCTGCCGGGCGAGGGCCTTTCACCAGATCGATCATGGGCCGAAGATAGCCGGGCCTTCGGCAGCGCATCGTCGGATCGAAAGCCCGCGCGCCGTGGCTTGAAGGAAGGACATAGGCCGGGTGCGGCCGACAATTCACAGGAAGCGGCGAAGGTTCCCCTATCGGATTGACGAACTTTGTGCGTTCCGCATGCGGCTGCTTCGCTCATTCGTCTCGTTGATCCTTTCGCTTGTTGCGGTGGCTTCGTTCGCCACGCACAACCGCGCGGGGGAGATCGTGGTCTGCTGGACCGGTCAGGGGCTTGTGTACGAAGCCACCATCTTCACCTACACCAAACTTTCCGCGCCGGCGGATCGCCCCGAACTCACGCTCTATTGGGGGGATGGCACCAGCACGACGATCTCGCGCACGCCACCTTCGCCGATCGACGACCCGGTCCGAGACCTGCGCCGCAACTGGTACATCGCACAGCACGTCTATGCCGGACCGGGGGTCTTCACCCTTTCCTTCGATGACCAGAACCGGAACGCAGGTGTGATCAACGTGCCGCAGAGCGTTTCGCAATCGTTCTGTGTGAAGACGGAATTGACGATCTCGCCGCTCGGAGGGAACAACTGCTCCGCGCGTTTCCTGAACCCCCCTATCCAGGATGCCTGCTTCTGCCAGCCTTGGATCCACAACCCTGCGGCCTACGATGCCGATGGCGATAGCCTGAGCTTCGAACCGGTGGTCTGTCTCGGATTGAACTGCCTTCCGATCAACGGCTACGCGTATCCGAACGAGGCCGGTGGTTGCGGCGGCACCTCATATAGCATCGATCCCGTGACCGGCACCATCTCATGGTTGAACCCCGGGATCCTGGGTGAGTACAACATCGCCTTCAAAGTACACGAGTGGCGTCGAGTGAATGGCGTCCTGTTGCACATGGGTTGGGTCACGCGTGATATGCAGATCACCGTGAAGCCGTGCTCCAACCAGCCGCCGGTGATCCAGGACCTGGTGGATACGTGCGTGACGGCGGGCACCTTCCTCTCCTTCAACGTGCAAGCGAGCGATCCCGACTTCGGGCAGCAGGTCACGCTCACTGCGTTGGGCCAACCGCTGGTGTTGGCCAATTCGCCCGCATCGTTCGTGAGTCCTTCACCCGGACAGAACGTGACCGGTGTCTTCAACTGGCAGACCAACTGCTCGCATGTGCGTTTGCAGCCGTACCAGATGGTCTTCAACGCCATCGACAACGACCCCGAGGTGCAGTTGCAGGATTACAGTACCATGAACATCCGGATCGTAGCACCGGCTCCGCAGAACCCACAAGCGATCCCGAACGGCAACGCCATCGATCTTTCCTGGAACGCGAGCATCTGCACCAACGCGATCGGCTACAAGATCTATCGGCGTGTAGGCACGTATGGATTCGTGCCGGACAATTGCGAGACCGGTGTGCCTGCATACACCGGCTACTCGCTCATCGCCACGTTGACCGGCCATGGCAACACGAACTACAGCGATCAAGGTCCATTGGTCACGGGTACGCAGTATTGCTACATGGTGGTGGCCTGCTTCGCTGATGGCGCACAGAGCTATGCGAGCATCGAGTTCTGCGCCATCGTGGATCGGCAAGTTCCGGTGATCACGCACGTGAGCGTTGGTGTAACAAGCACATCCATCGGGATCGACACGGTGCGATGGAGCAACGCCTACGATCTGGATACGCTTGTGCGCCCGGGACCCTATCAGTTCAAGCTGTACCGAGGAACGGGCTTCGCGACGGCGACGACGCTCATCCACACCAGCGGCGTGCATCCTTTCCTCGCGCACCCGGATACCACCTTCCTCGACGTGGGGCTCAACACGAAGGACGAAGCACATGTGTACCGCGTGGACTTCTTCGGAAGGGCGGATCAACCCACACCCGAATACATCGGCACAAGCAGCCCCGCCTCATCGGTCTTCATCAGTACCGACCCGAACGATGAGCAGATGACGATCAGCTGGACGCTGAACACGCCGTGGACCAATTCGCTCTACGAGGTGTACCGCGATATCTCCAGCGTATGGACCTTGGTGGGAACGAGCACCACGAACAGCTTCACGGAGACCGGCTTGGTGAACGGAACGGAATACTGCTATCGAGTGCGCAGCACGGGATCCTACGGCAATCCGGACATCGTTTCTCCGTTGATCAATTTCAGCCAGGAGATCTGTGACCGCCCCGTTGATCGCACGCCGCCTTGCGCGCCGACGGTCGTGCTGGAGAACGATTGCGAGGTGCCCTTGAATACGCTCACGTGGAACAACCCGAATGAGTCGTGCGCCGATGATACGTACCAGTATCACATCTACTTCTCGCAAACGGTGGAAGGACCTTACGTATTGGTCGGCACAGTGGTCGGAGCGGAGAATACGTCGTTCACCCATGTGGATGGCAGCAGTGTTTCTGGATGCTATCAGATAACCGCGCTCGACACTTTGGGCAATGAGAGTGCATTCATCACTCCGGTCTGTGGCGACAACTGTCCGCAGTACACGTTGCCGAACATCTTCACGCCGAATGGCGACCACAGCAATGATCGCTTTGTGCCGTTCCCTTACCGTGGCGTTCGTTCCATCGACCTCACGGTCTTCAATCGCTGGGGGCAAGTGGTCTTCGAAACCACCGACCCTGCGATCAAGTGGAACGGAACGCTGAAGGATACCAACGAGACGCTGCCCGATGGTGTGTATTACTACGTGTGCGATGTGATCTACGCGCGCTTGGCTGGCGATGAAGTGGTGCAACTAAAGGGCTACGTCCACATCGCGGGTGGTGGCGGCACACCAGGCAATTTCTGATGTTCACCGGGATCGTGGAGGAGGTAGGTCGCGTGGTTTCCGTGAAGGAGAGCGGCACCAATCGCACGCTTTCCATCCAAGCCCGCATGACCCCGGAGTTGCGCGTGGACCAGAGCGTGGCGCACAATGGGGTTTGCCTCACCGTGGTCTCAGTGGATGGCGATCACTTCGATGTGACGGCTGTGAAGGAGACCTTGGAGCGCAGCACCATCGGAGCACTGAAGGTTGGTGATGGCGTGAACCTTGAACGCTGTCTTCGCATCGGTGATCGGTTGGACGGCCATATGGTGCAAGGCCACGTGGACGGCGTGACGACCTGCGCCAGTGTGAAGGATGAGAACGGCTCGTGGACCTACACCTTCCGCTTACCGGAGGCGAAGCACTTGCTCGTGTACAAAGGCAGTGTCTGCATCAATGGCGTGAGTCTCACCATCGCTTCACTTGATGACGAGTCCTTCTCCGTGGCGATCATCCCATACACCCACGCGCACACCACCTTCCGCGACCTGAAGGCCGGTGATCAATTGAACCTGGAGTTCGATGTGTTGGGGAAGTACGTGGCGCGGAAGCTTGCGCGCTGATCATGCTTTGACGAAGCGCAGCGTGTACGTCCGATCGTTCGATCGCAAGCGAACGGTGTAATACCCGGCGACGAGATCCGTCGCGTTCAGAGGAATGCGAAGTTGATCCACTTGTGTTCGTACTGAGCGAACGATCCGTCCGGTGTTGTCGATGACCTCCAGATCGATGGTACCTCGAAGTGCAGTGCCGACATGGATCCACGCCGCATCGGCCACGGGGTCGGGATAGAGGAGAAGCACCTCGTTATTCCCCAATGCGCCTTCCGGTACCTGTAGCACGAGGTTCTGTCCGCTGAGGATCCAGAGTTCCGGATCGAACAGCGCACTATCCGCTTGGAAAGGCAGGTTGAAGGAATAGGTCTGTCCGCTGGAGGTGTGATCCAGGATCCTCGTCTCCTCCATCGTTCCATTCTTGAACCGGATCGGAACCGGCATCTCGAAGAAGTCCACGCTCGGGTGAGACGTGGTCTGGTCCAATTGCACGCTCACGTCACCGTTCGCTGCTTGGCTCCAGACCAAACCATAGGTCGGGAAACCTTCCCCCACATACCAATCGGCCACGAATTCGGAAAGATCAAGTCCGCTAGTGGCTTCGAGGTGTGCGATGAATTCCGAAGTGAGCGCGCTGCTGTTGCGGTGCAGTGGATCGTTCAGGTAGTTGTTCACACCTTGGAAGAAGGCAGCATCACCACAGACCCAGCGAAGCATGTGCAGCACATACGCGCCCTTGGCATACGTGAGGCGGCTATCGAACAAGCGGTTGATGGAGGTGGTGTCCGTGACCAATACGCTTCCACCGGGCTGTGACGTGATGTAACTCTTACGTTCGGCCTTGAAGGGCATCCAGTATTGCGGCGCAAGGTGCTCATAGCACAAACCACTGAGGTAGGTCGCCCATCCTTCATTCAACCAGAGGTCCTCCCAGCTTCCGCAGGTCACCAGGTCGCCGAACCATTGGTGGGCTAGTTCATGTGCAAGGAGTTCATAGCTGTATCCACCGAGGAAGGTCATGGTCTGGTGCTCCATGCCGCCCGCCCACGACATCTGCGCGTGCCCGTACTTCTCATCTGCGAACGGATACTCCCCGAAGAGTTCACTGTACAGTTGCATCTGTTCGATGATGCCCGGTGTCACACCCTCGGCAGCCCATTGATCCTCGGGGTACACGTAGTTGAGTACTTCCACTGTTGCGCCCGGCAAGGGCACCATGTTGCTGTACACGGAATAGTTCGTGACCGCGAAGGCCACGAGATAGTAGTCGATCGGATGCCGGTGCCGCCAATGGAAGCGCACAGTGCCATTGCCGAGGTCCGTTTCCTCTACGAGCAGGCCGTTGCCCGCAACCCGTTGGCCCGATGGAACGACCACGATCACATCGAGCGAGTCCGCCTTGTCATTGAGGTCCTGTTTGCACGGCCACCAATCGCGCGCGCCGTATGGCTCGCTCAGGGTCCAGATCACCGGAGCGCCGTTGTGTTCATCCTGTACGAAGGATCCGAAGCCGGTGTCCGGTGGAATACCGCCGTAGGTGATGGAAAGCGAATCGAGCTGGCCGACGACCAACGTGGAAGGCAACGTGACCGAGAGTAGATCACCCGCATGCACGAACGGAGCCGAGGTGCCTTGGTGTTCCACGGAACTGACGACCAGGTCACCGCTCAGGTCGAAGATCACTTCATCGAGGTCCATGGTCGCGGTGAAGTAGTGCGTGACCACACCACTGATGGCTCGCACCGACGGATCCGCGTTCAACTCCAGCCGATGGTAGCGCAGGTCATAACCACGCGTCGGGTTCCCGCTCTTGGCATGCGGAAGGACCTGCACGCGTTCACTGTTCGCGATCTCGTGCAGGGTCCCGGGGTCGAAGGTGATCTGGCCCCAAGCCGCGTTCGCGCAGGCAAGGGTGAGCAGGATGATGGTGCGCATGAGCACCAAGGTACGTTGGGGAAAGGTGCGCTAGAACACCTTCTCCACGATGGTGCGCACGGCTTCGCTGCGGCCCATGGTGTAGAAGTGCAAGGCACGGTGCCTTGCGGGCGATCAGCTTCCTTGGACTGTCCGATCGCCCATTCGATCCCCACGCGCTTCACTTCAAGGTCGGTCCTGCACTTCACCAGTTCGGATGCGAACGCATCGGGCAGGTCCACGCGGAAGGTCTTCGGCAGGAAGGCGATGTGGTTGAGCGTGGTGATCGGCTTCAACCCGGGGATGATCGGTACGGTGATACCCGCCTCGCGACAAAGGTCCACGAAGTGGAAGTACTTGGCGTTGTCGAAGAACATCTGCGTGACCAGGTATTCCGCACCTGCCGCCACCTTCTCCCTCAAGTAGGCGATGTCCACGTTGAGGTTGAGCGCTTCGGGGTGCTTCTCGGGATAACATGCAGCGCCCACGCACAGATCCGTGGCGGCGGCTTCCTGCTCCTCGTCGTGCAGGTACTTGCCGCGGTTCAATCCGTCTATCTGGCGGATCAGGTCCACGGCATACGCATGACCATCGCGCTCGGGAATGAAGCGTGCTTCGTTCTTGATCGCATCACCGCGCAAGGCGAGCACGTTGTCGATCCCCAGGAAATTCAGTTCGATCAATGCATCCTCGGTGTCCTCCTACTGAAACCTCCGCAGATCAGGTGCGGCACGGTGTCGATGTTGTACTTCGCCTTGATGGTGGCACAGATACCCACCGTTCCCGGACGCTTGCGCAGGCGGATCTTCTGCAACAATCCGTGGCCGCGCTCTTTGTAGATCACCTCCTCGCGGTGGTAGGTCACATTGATGAAGCTCGGCTTGAACTCCGTCAACGGATCGATCCCTGAGAATGGACTTGATGTCCTTCCCCTTCAACGGCGGGGAGGATCTCCAAAGGAGAACAGGGTCTTGTCCGCTTTGCGGAGATGATCGATGACCTTCATGCTATGCTGCCGATGAACGGCGGCGAAAGTAGAAAGGCCCCCGACGCGCGGAGGCCTTCCTTGGAATGGTTTGTAACACTCAGCGCAGGACAGTGATGTGCCCGGTGTGCTCGGTGCCGTCGTTCAATGTGAGCACATAGTAATAGGTGCCATCCGGCAGGTCATCGGCCTTCCACTGGTTCCGGTAGTTCTTCACGTCGTACACCTTGTTGCCCCACCGGCCGAAGATCGCCAGCTCATTGCTCCAGTACTCGATGTTCTGGATCACGAAATAGTCGTTCTGGTGATCACCGTTGGGCGATATCACGTTCGGGATGGTGATGTCCGGTGGGTAGATCACATACAGGGCCTGAACGGTATCCACGCAACCGTCGGCGGTGGTCACCACCAAGGTGATCAGGTAGTCATCCGGATATGTGAAGAGCTGTGAGGGCGATTGGGCGCTGCTCCCGCCCACATTGCCGAAGGTCCAATCCCAAGTGGTGATGATCCCACCGGACACTGAACTCAGGTCCAGGAAATTCACCGTGGTGTTCATGGGCTGCGGAGATCGGGTTGGTGCTGAAGGGAGGCCACCGGGCTGCTGGCCACCACCACGCTGGAAGGATCCGACATGCCGGTGCAACCATCGGTCGTCGTCACTGTAACGGTGTACGTGCCGATCCCCACGCTGATGCTCGGGTTCTCGGACCGATCCGACCACGCATAGCTCGCGTAGGGTTCCTCGGTGGTAAGCACCACCGGAACACCACCGCAACCGAAATTGGGCCCCACGATCACGGGTTCCGGGTTCGGGGCCACGTTTACCGTGAAGGAATCTGAGGTCAGCGGACAATTGCCAGGCCACGGTCACGGTGTACGTGCCTCCCACGTTCACGTTGCTTCCCACCGCACCGCTCGGGGTCCAGAAGTAGGAGTCGAAGCCCAGTGGTGCATTGAGGTAGGCCACGCCATCCTCGCATCAGGTTGTCTCCGGTGATGGGCATCGGCGCCTGTGGCGATGGCGTCACGGTCACGGTGATCGTGGTGTCATACGTACACCCGAAGTTGTCGGTCACGGAGAAGGTGTAATCGAAGACACCGGGTTCGGCACCGAAGACCGTTCCGCCCAAAGGATTGTTCGGGCTCTGGGCGAAGTTGGTACCGGCCCAACCACATGAATCACTGTTGAGGCCGAGGTCTGGCGTGTAAGTGGTGAGACTGGGGAAGAGCGAAGGGTCGAAATCGAGTGTCCAGTTGCAGATGAAGCCGTTGTCGCTCGCCCATAGGTCCGTCACCGTGAAGGTCCATGTACCATTCAGATCACAGCCAACGAAGCCGCTCATCGGATTAAGGCTCTCATAAGTGCCTGCCGGAAGGGTTCCACCGGCATCCTCCAACTGGCGCCATTGGTGCGTCGGGCTCCAGCAATAACTGTAACAGGTCCCCTGCATTGGGCTGGTTTCGTCATCGACCGGAATGCCGAGGAAGGTACCACCGCCACCTTGCTGGTGGAAGACCACCGTTTGCCCGGTGGGGGCGTAAGGGAGATCACCATATCGCCGATGAACGAGTGCTCCATGTCAACACAAACCGGAGAGCAGGTCATTGATGTCCGTAAGCGTTTGCCCGGGGTTGAAGTTGGTGAAGGTGATGGAGGTAGGAACGGGACGCCTTATTATCAGGAAGGAAAAGCCCCCCAGATTCGATTCCGGCAACGCGGACCATTCAACAGGAACCGGGTTGGCCAACAGATCGACCGACGTTCCTTGGCAAATGGTCGTATCTCCTGTTGTGCCCCCGAACAAGGGTGTGGTGCTTACCAGTACCTGTAGATCCACAAGGTTCGTGCTTGCACAATCATTGTTATCGATCACGGTCACTTGCACCACGTATTCGGCCGGGTCGGGAAAGTTGCGCTGTACGATAGGACCGCCTGTACTATCCACGGCGCCATCGGCGAAATCCCAGAAATACCGCTCAACGTTGAAACCACCGGCAGCCGATAGCGCTGGCGTCGAAATCGATCACCTGCCTTGGCAGGCCAGAACAATGGAACGCTGCTTCCGAAGGTGGCCGCAGCCGTTGGTGGTTCGTGGGCTGGAAGCAGGTGGTGGCGGCGGCAAAGACCCCGGTGCCCGTGCTGTTGCTCGTGAAGACCAGAGTAAGACAGCCGGTCGGGTTGGCGAAGGAGGCGGAAACGATCCCTGAGAATCGTTCCCGGTCCATGTACCGATGAGGGGTTCCGACGTGGAGTTGCTGGTCATAGATGCTGAGTTGGTCCAACGGGGGCGATCCGGCGGTGCTCAGGTTGAAGGCGATCCATTGCAGGGAAATGGCCGGTCCTCCGGAGCCATCCGGACAAAGCACGAGCGTAGTCCCTGTTGTTGCTGTAACCGGAAGCTCCTTCCTCCGCTATCCAACAGGGCACCGGCGCAGGCTTTGTACCGAACCATCGGCGATCGTGAAAGCGACTTCTGTGACTTGCCCGAGAACGGCTAGCGAAACAAGGATGGTTGCGATGCTTTTCTTCATGTTCATCTTACTGCTTGGCAAGGGGTCAACGTAATACGGTGAGATGCCCGGTGTGCTCCGTGCCATCGTTCAGTTTCAATACATAGTAGTATGTACCATCCGGAAGGTCGTCCGCCTTCCATTGGTTACGGTAGTTCTTCACGTCATACAACCGCGTTGCCCCAACGACTGAAGATGGATAATCCTCGTTGCTCCAGAACTCGATGTTCGGGATCACGAAATAATCGTTCTGGGGCGATCGCCATTCGGGGAGATCACGTTGGGGATGGTGATGTCCGGCGGGAAGATCACATAGATGGCTTGCACGCTATCCACGCAGCCCTGCGCCGT
>JADKJM010000011.1 GCA_016721005.1 Flavobacteriales bacterium | reverse complement strand
ACCGGTCATCAATCAACCCCGCGGGGCGATCGCACACGGGTGCCGATCCGCAAGAAACCTGCGGCGTATCGAAACATCCGAAGGCGACCTCGACCGGTATCCGGCACCTGATGTTCCTTTCATTACGGTTATGACCACCGCGTGGTGGATGGCGCACTGGGCGGGCGTTTTCGGTGTCGCGTTGCGGAACAATGGAGGCTTGGTCCGTGGAACCTTACTAGACGGGTGCGGGTGGGGAAAATCCTACATTAGCCGCCAAATGCCGCCTGACCAGATCACTCGTGAACGAATTGCCTCGATGAAGCACGGGTACATTATCTCTTTATAGCCGGAACCCTTCTCACGTTCCAGCCCCTCCCTTCGCGCAGAATGCTTCAACACTTCCTTCAATTGAAGTTCGAGGGAAGGTAACAAGCTGATGGAGGAGAAACTCTTCAATCAGGCTGCGGAGAGCGGGAAGGAGATGCACAGTGACGACCAATGGGAGAATGCCAACCTGAATTACAAGCTCGGCTTGAGCTATTTCAGTTCCTACAACCAGAAGGCCAAGGCCTTGCCATACTTGGAGAAAGCATCCCTGCTCCGGAAGTCCGGCAGCTACGGTGGCTTCAACTAGGGCCGGTTACGATCCATTCGAACCGAGGAGCGTAATGCGCCTGTGGAAGTGGACTACTACCTCGGACGTGCTTACCAATCAATCCAGCAATTCGACCTAGCCGACCAGTTCTACCAGAAGTTCATTGATGAGGGGGCAATGCCCCACAGCGGGCCCTTCATCGACCCGTGGGTTTGCAACAGACCGCCAATGCACGTGGTCTTCAGAAGCATCCGGTGAACTTCGAAGTGTCCAACGTGGGTCCGTCGATGGTGATCACCCTGACTTCAGCCCGGTGCTTTCCGTTCGTGTAATGCCTGTTTTACACCTCACGCAGTCCGCCCGGATAGTTCCAACAGCAACATCCTCGACCCCATCGCTGGGCAGCCATACGAGAACATCTAATGGAGCACAAGGATCGTGACGGCAACTGGCAGACCCTGACATGCTGAACATCAACTCTCGCTGGCGCCGGACACTTGGCATCGGTGAAACGTGGCCGCCGATGGACAGACCCTGTACATCTACCGCGATGATGGTGGCGACGGCAACATCTACGAGAGCAAACTCGTGGGTGAGGTCTGGAGCGATCCGGTCCTCATGGGCAGCGATATCAATACGCGCTCCCTGGGAGACACACGGCGCTTTCTGCGGACGGGAACACCTTCTATTTCGTCAGCAACCGCGATGGAGGCCAAGGTGGCCGGGACATCCACCGTGTGGTGCGCCTCCCAACGGACAATGGAGCAAGGCGCAGAACCTGGCAATGTGGTGAATACGCCCTATGATGAGGATGGTGTGTTCATCCACCCGAACGGTCGTACGATGTACTTCGGTTCCGCTGGACACAGTTCAATGGGCGGCTTCGACATTTTCAAGACCGAACTGCAGGATGATGGGGATTCCACCGTGCCGACCAACTTGGGTTACCCCTTGAACACGGTGGATGACGACGTCTTCTTCATCACCACCGCCGATGGTCGACGCGGGTACTTCCAGCAGCGGTCGAGATCGGGGGATATGGTGAGAAGGATATCTACTTCGTGGACCTTGGTGCGGATGCGGAGAGTGAGGGCCTTACGGTGTTGAAAGGCTACATCATCCCCGCACCCGGCGAATCCTTGCCACCGAGTACCATCCTGTATGTAACGGACAAGAGCACGGGCGAAGTGAAGACCTACAAGCCCCGCCAACGCGATGGTGTGTGTGTGTGGCCATCCTCCCCCCCCATGCCGGGAATACAACCCGGATTACCGGGTGAACGATAAAACGGTGCATACCGAGGACATCTTCGTGGAGTGCGAGAGCGCATACCAGAGATCAACAAGGAGATCTACCTGTCCCCGGTCCCATTGGGTGGCCCTGCCAGCATTGTGGATCTGCCGAAGGATCGCCTCCTGCAAGAAGGAGAAGGGCGAGCGAGCTGTGAAACCAAGCCGGACGGAACAGTACCTGAATCAGGCCCCTGGCAAGAAAAGCCGCTTACGGATGCGGAGATCAAGAAAAGGCCGGAACGCACGTAGCACCTGATGCTTCCTACGCGGATGAATACGCCAAGTATTATGCGTACAACGTGAAGGACATCGACCTCAATGAGGATCGTTGGCGCCAGTTCATCGACGTGGTGGCGAAGCTCATCACCGAAAAGGGTGAAGCGCGTATCGTGATCGAGGGCAGCGCCTCCAAGGTGCCCACGAAGACGTACGGTAGTAACGAGAACCTGAGCCGCCAGCGGATGGAGGACGCGCGCAAGCGTCTTGTGGAAGCCATTCGTGCTCGCGGATTGGATGCCGACAAACTCCGCTTGGAAGCGGTGAACAATCTGGTGCAGGGCCCGAGGTATGCCGGCGACTACCTGAACACCGACAAATACGGCAAGTTCCAGTACGTGAAGCTGAAGGTGCGCTGATCGGAACGGTTGTGAAGAACTTGAAGCGCCCCGGCCCACCGCCGGGGTTCTTCTTTGGTGAACTTTGGAGCATGCTTCTCACCCTCGAACGTCCACTCGCCTTCTTCGATCTGGAAACCACCGACCAAGATCGGGCGCGACCGCATCGTGCAGATCGGGTCGTCCGGCTACAACCCGATGGAACCCGCGAACGCTACCAGACCCTCGTGAACCCCGGTATGCCGATCCCGCTGAAACGACCGCGATCCACGGGATCACCGATCTCGATGTACTATGGCCCCTACCCTCGATGCGGTGGCGCGGAGATCCTCGGGCATCTGGACGGCTGTGATCTGGCGGATTCAATTGCCTGCGATTCGACGTTCCCTCCTTGCGGAGGAGTTCCATCGTGTGGGCGTGGAGTGGGATAGTTCCCATTTGCGCATCGTGGATGTCGCGCGCATCTATCACCAGATGGAGCCACGGAATCTCAGTGCCGCTCTGAAGTACTACTGCGGCCGCGAGCACGAAGGGGCGCACGATGCCCTCGCCGACGTGGAAGCCACGGCCGATGTCCTTATCGCCCAACTGGAGCGTTACCCGGATCAACTCCAAGGCACCGTGGGTTTCCTTGGTGAACTGAGCGGTGACCGCAAGCGCAGTCCGGATGCAGCCGGTAAACTGAAGTACGATGATCATGGTGCCGTGTGTCTGGCCTTCGGCAAGTACAATGGCTGGCCCTTGAGCGGATCGGCAAGAACGACCCGGGTTATCTGCAATGGTTGATGACCAAGGCCGAATTGCCGGGCAGCACCTTGTCCATCATGCGAGCCGCGCTCGCCGACATCCAAGCCTGAGATGAAGCTGGTCTGCATCGGTCGCAATTACAGCGACCACGCGAAGGAGCTCGGCAATGCGATCCCCGGTGAACCCGTGGTCTTCCTGAAACCGGAAAGCGCATTGATCCCCATCGGCGGACCGACCGTGCTACCGTCTTTCAGTTCAGATATCCATCACGAGATCGAACTGGTCTATTCCATCATCCGGAAGAATGGAAAAGCCCAAGCGGACAAGGTCTCGATCGGCTTGGACCTCACCGCTCGCAGCCTTCAACTGGCATTGAAGGAGGGCGGATTGCCGTGGGAAAAGGCCAAGGCCTTCGACGGGGCGGCTTATGTCGCTGACGCCTTGTAGCGCTCGAGTCCTTCCCAAAGGGGCATCACATCGACTTCATGCTGAAGAAGAACGGACATGTGGCCCAGAGCGGACACAGCGGCCAAACGCTCTTTGATGTGGCCACGTTGATCGCCACTGTGGAGCGGTACATGACCCTTCAGCCGGACGACCTTCTATTCACTGGAACCCCTGCTGGCGTTGGGCCGATCGCGGCTGGCGACCGACTGGAAGGTTACATGCTGGGCGAACTCCTCTTCGACCTGAAAGTGGAGAAGGCCCCTTCCAAGCGGTAGGATACCTTTGCCGACCATGACAAGGATCGTTCAAGTCGGCAATATCCCATGCGGTGCGGATGAGCTTTTTCTCATCAGCGGTCCCTGCGTGATCGAAACGGAGGACGTGATGTTGCGCACCGCCGAGAAGTTGAAGGAGGTGAGCGAGCGCATGAAGGTGCCGGTGATCTACAAGAGCAGCTTCACCAAGGACAATCGAAGCAGCGTCGATTTCTACCAAGGCCCCGGCCTCGATGAAGGTTTGAAGGTGCTGGCGCGGATCAAGAAGGACTTCGGCTTCCCGATCCTCACGGACATCCACTACCCCAGCCAGGCCGCGCCTGCCGCTGAAGTGTGCGATGTGCTCCAGATCCCGGCTTACCTGTGCATGCAGACCACCTTGGTCACAGAGGCGGCAAGGACGGGTGCGGTGATCAACATCAAGCACGGGCAGTTCCTCGCGCCGGACAACATGATCAAGCCAGCGCAGAAATGCGAGAGCGTCGGCAACAGCCAGATCATCCTTACTGAACGCGGCTACACCTTCGGGTACAACGACATGGTGGTGGATCCTGCTCCTTCTACCACTTGCGTAAGACCGGCTATCCTGTGGTATTCGACATCACGCACAGCATTCGCAAATACGGCATCCCCAGCGCCGATCCGAGAGGCGGCAACCGCGAGGTGATGCCCACGCATCGCTCGCGCCGGTGTGGCTGCGGGCTGCGATGGCGTCTTCATCGAAACGCACCCCGACCCGAGCAAAGCCTTGTGCGATGCCGCCAGCCAGCTCTGCGTGTACGACCTCGAAGAATTCCTGAAACCGCTCCTCGACCTCCACGCCGTGGAGGTCCAGTATCGCCACCAACCCATCAACGCCTAACCTCTGCGTTCTCGGCGCCACTGCGCCTCCGCGTTCTCACACCATGGAACTATATCTCGACAGCGCTGACATCAAGGAGATCGACGAAGCCTTCAAACTCGGCTTCCTCACCGGTCTCACCACCACACCCACCTTCATGCACCGCGGCGGTGTCACGAACATCGACAAGATGATCCTGGACCTCGCGAAGAAGGTCCCCATCTTACAAGTGGAAGCACTTGGCGAGACCGCAGAGGATGTGGTGAAGGAGGCCAAGCGTCAATTGAAGATGGGCCTGAAGAAGGAGACCACCGTCTTCAAGATCCCTGTCAGCCTCGAAGGCCTTCGCGCATGTCGCATGCTGCGGAAGGACGGCATCATGGTGAACGTTCACCTGGTGTACACGCTGCAACAAGCGTACATGGCCATGCAGGCCGGTGCCAATTACGTGTGCCCGCTCGTCGGTCGTTTGCAGGACCAAGGACACGATGCACTTGCGTTGGTGCAGCAATGCGTGGAGGCCGTGAACTACTACGGCTACGATAGCAAGATCATGTTCAGCAGTGTGCGCACGGTGGAGCATGTGCGCAACGCCGTGGAGACGGCGTTCACACGATCACCGTTCCATGGAAGCTGATGAAGCAGCTCACCGACACCCACTTCACCGCGATCGGCACGCAGCAGTTCTACGTGGATACGCGCCTGATCACCATGAAGGTGAAGGACATCCTCACGCACAGCAACCCCATAGTGAAGGACAGCGCAACGGTGACCGAGGCCTTGGTGGTATGACCAAACACGGCTTCGGCGCCGTGATGGTGATGGACGGCAAAGGCAAGAATGTGGGTGTCTTCACCGACGGTGGCCTGCGCCGCGGCATCGAGAAGGAAGGCAACAAATTCCTCGCGAAGAAGATGAGCACGCTGAAGTTCAACGCGCCCTTCACCATCAGTCCGGAGGCCTTGCTCGATGACGCGCAGAAAGCCTTCAAGGAGCACAAGGTGGATACGCTGAGTGTGAGCGAGAACGGCAAGCAGCTCGGCATGCTCGACATCCAGGACCTGCTGAAGGCGATCGCTGGCTAAGCTGCGATGGACGACCTGAAGTCTTTCCGCGATCAAGGAACCTTGTTCCTGCATTCACCGGAAGCGCTTCGCGAGCGACTGCGCACGATCCGCGCGGTGATCTTTGATTGGGACGGCGTCTTCAACGACGGCTGGAAGGACATCGACGGCGGCAGTCCTTCAGTGAAGTGGGCAGCATGGGCGTGAATATGCTGCGCTTCGGTCTTTGGCTTCAGAATGAGGAACACCTCCCCTACGCGGCGGTGATCACCGGCCAGCACAACGGACACGCGGAGCGTTTCGTGCAACGCGAACGGATGCACGGCCTCTACATGGGCTTCATCCACAAGCCCGAAGCCTTCGATGCTTTCCTTGCAAAGCACCAACTGCGCGCGGAACAGGTCGCCTTCTTCTTTGATGATGCGATCGATCTCTCTGTGGCCGATCGATGTGGATTCCGCGTCCTCATGCGGCACCCGGCAGGCCAGGCGTTCGTGGAGCGCGTGATCGCGCGCGGCAGCGCCGATGTGGTCACCGCGTTCAGCGGCGGACTGAACGGATTGCGCGAAGCGACGGATGCACTGCTTCACATCATGGGGCGCTACGGCGAAACGATCGATCGCAGGGCGGCGTACAGCGCGGATTACCAGCGTTACCTCGCCGAGCGACAGGTCGTGGTTCCTGAGATCGTGCGTGCCCAACGCTAGCCCTTCATCCGGATACGGATCACCGCATTCGGGACACCGAATTCCACTGCCGCTTCCTTGAACCCCGGCGGGCCGAACGTCCCCATGGCATCGTTGCTGAATCCGTAAGGCTCCGTCGGGATACCGATCCAATTGGTGTCGAGCACGCCGTTGTCGTTCACGTCGTGAAAGATCTTGATGCCGTAAGTGCCCGTGGCGATACCAGTGAGCGGCACCCGTACAACCGCTCCACTGGCAGACGCACTTCGCACAATGCATCCCTTCTCCTTATCGTAGGAAGCTTCATCCGGACAGATCGCGACGCGCAAGGTCCCACCGGCATCCGGGCGGCTCAGCACGATCTCCAGGATCGCGTTGGACTGCGCGTGTATCTCTGAAGCACATGCGACAAGCAACCCGATGAGCAGCACGCAACGCATCGCTCAGAAGTGCGCAGTCAATGAGAGCGCGTGATCCAATCGCTGTATGAAGTCAGCTTTCGGGATCTCGATCGCGCCCAAGCGCTGAGTGAACGGGTTGAGGTACTGGCTGTCGAACAGCACGAATCCTTGTTGTTGGATATGCTTCACCAGTGAATGGAACGCCACCTTGCCTGCATTGTTCACTCCGAACATGCTTTCGCCGAAGAAGGCACCGCCGAGCGCGACACCATAGATCCCCCCAATGAGCTTCTCTCCTTCCCGGACCTCCACTGAATGCGCATGCCCAGTTGCGTGCAATGCGACATAGCTCCCGATGATGCGCTCATCGATCCAGGTCTCTTCGCGAGTAGCACACGCGCGCACAACCGCTTCGAAATCGTGATGCAGGGTGATCGTGTACCGACCTGAACGCATCACACGCGCTGCGGTAGAGTCGGGTTTGATCGAGGGAAGATCGAAGACCGCGCGCGGATCCGGCTCATGCCAATACAATTCGCCATCCTCGTGCGCCATCGGAAAGATGCCGTGCGCGTACGCCTTCAATAGGACATCCACAGGAATGGTCGCGACACCGGACGTGGCGGTCATTGCTTCACCACACGATGGTGCAGCACGACATCGCCATATTGAAGGCGCAGGAGGTAAACGCCGGGAAAAAGGTCTTGAAGACCTGACAAGTTCACCTTCCCACCAGCCGCTCTTGCCGCGTTGGAATGAACCACGCGGCCTTGGACATCAAGGAATGAAACACTGACCAGGCCCTCAGGAGCACCGAGCAGATCGACCAGGAGCCGGTCACTGAACGGATTCGGCACCACGGATAGCGCAGTGGTTTCATGGATCTCATCGGTTACGAGCACGGACAACGCGTTGTGCGCCATGATGAAATCCGGTATGCCGTAGCCCATGGAATCATTCGGTGCGAAATAGAGCGAAGCGCTTTCGCGTACCGCCTGCATGATCGCTTGCGCGCTCTGCTCCGGATGCAATTGCCACAGGCAAGCGACCAGCCCTGCGAGGATAGGTGCGGAGAAGGAAGTACCGCTGATCGGTGCGATGCTATCCCCTTCCACGCGCAAACCGATCGCTCCCCAGCCCATCGTACACACAAATGCCATGGTGCGTTCCCATTGTTCCCCGCACTGCACACCGGTATCATGCCTTTCTGCGAAGCCAAGCCCGCCGCGATGCTGATGCGAGCGGTCTGGCCATCCATATCGGCGTAGGTGTGATCCTGCACGCTGTCGTCGAACTCCGTGTAGCCGAGCGAGGAGTTGATCACATCGCATCCGATACTGTCCGCAAGTTCGATCCCCGCCACCCAATTATCCTCTTCCACCACATACTCCGTCGCGGCCTCTTCGGTGCGAAGAAGCACGTAATCCGCCAGCGGTGCCGTGCCTTGCAGGTAGCCGGGCAGGATGCCGGTCATGCAACTCAGTACCGAGCGCCCGTGCCAATGATCCTCGTACACATCGCCGTCGTGGTTCACCATGTCGCGTTCGAGGAGGATGCCTTCGCGCGCACGCAGATCCGCGAACGCAGGCAGTGAATCCGCTTGATCGAAGCCCGAGTCCAGCACACCGATGAGCATCCCCTGCCCTTTCGCTTCCATAGCATGGAGCAGATGTCCGTTGAGCATGTAGATCTGGTTCCATGAGGCACCATAATCGCTTGGCTCACCACCGCGCTGTTCCATCATCGGTGGTGCTGGCACGTCCTCCGGTAATGGATCGTTCGATACCATTCGCATCCGGCTCCGCACATGGCTCACGAACGACAACTGCTCGATCGCATCCAGCGCGCTCTGCTCTGCGGTGCGGATGGTGATCGCATTGAACCACTTGCTCCGGTTGATCAATTGCACATCACCGGTGGGCAGCACCGCTGCGATGGAGGCGGGATCCACCGGCAGGTCGCTCTCTTCAACCGCGATGCCTTGCGCTTGTCTACGCGCGATGGATCGTGCCGACAGGAATTGCTCCGGTTGCGTGATACTGTACGGCGTGTTCTCCTTATCGGTGAATTGTACCCAATAGGTGTCGGGTGCTGTTTGGGCCATTGCTCCGGTGAGCAAGCCACCGAGCAGGATCAAGGTGAGGATCGTCCTATTCCGTACCATAAGCGATAGCTGCCATGTTCAAACGCCAACCCACCACGCGCAAAATACCGGCGGTATCCGGCTGCGATTCCGTTTCCTCCCAATAGCGGCTCACCAACCCGATGTCCAGGCGTAGCGCTCCTCGTGGTTCCGTTTGATGATGAAGTTCGGCCCCACCGTGTTCTTGATCGGCACCGTCCTCGGAAAGGTTATCACCGGACCAGCCCATGCTTGCCCCACTTCGCGGTAGGCCACCTCCAGTTCAGCCTCGCTGTTGTACACGTTCAGGTCCCACTTGCGCCCGGAGCGCACCGGGAAGCTCAACTTCAATCGGCGCACATTCTCTTCGGCCACCTCCGCGTAGAAGTTGTCGCTTGTGCTGGTCCACACATCACGGATCACCCATTCGTCGTTCGCATTCAGGATGAATCGGTGGATCCGCCACGACAGCCGACCGGCCGGATCATAATAGGCCTCCACCACCTTTTCCTTCAAGCGGTAGCTCACACTGTCGCGCACACCGGCCTGGTCATCGCGCCACATCGAATCCACCTGGTATTCGATCCACGCACCCACCTTCCG
Organism: Flavobacteriales bacterium; assembly: GCA_016721005.1. Classification (GTDB taxonomy): domain Bacteria; phylum Bacteroidota; class Bacteroidia; order Flavobacteriales_F; family PHOS-HE28; genus PHOS-HE28. Next base: position 8,942 of record JADKJM010000011.1, on the reverse strand, counting down.
CGGGAAGTAGCCGTAGCCCAGGTCCTCGCCTTCCGCTTGGTCCTTGTTGCACGCGGCGCCGAACAGGGCCACGCCCATGATCAGGAGGAGGAAACGGAGCGGCTTTTTCATGGCGTTGCGGTCGGACGATCGATGAACCCACCACCGAGCACATCGTCGCCCACGTAAAAGACGGCACTCTGCCCCGGTGCGATGCCTGTGACCGGTGCATGAAGATCAACACGCACCCGTGTACCGTCCATGGAAATGCTGCTCGGCGTGCCTTTGTCCTTGTACCTGATCCGCGTCACCACCTCCATTTCGCCATCCAGCGCCTCCACCATCTGGAAATTCGGACGGCGCACCCACATCGTGGTGCCTTGCAGGTCGTCCTTGCTGCCAAGCACCACGGTATTCGTTTGCGGCTTGATCTCCGTCACGTACATCGGTTCGCCCGTAGCGATGCCCAATCCCTTGCGCTGGCCGATGGTGAAGAAGGGATAGCCGTCGTGCTCGCCCAGCACCGCACCGGAGGTCGAGACCAACTGTCCGCCTGCCAATTGCTTAAAAGCGGCAGGTTCCTTCCGTTTCAGGAAGCCGCGGTAGTCGTTGTCCGGGATGAAGCAGATCTCGTAGCTCTCGCTCTTCGTGGCCAGTTCCGGGAAGCCGCTGTCCATGGCCATCTTCCGGATCTCGCTCTTGTGGAAGTGCCCGATGGGGAAGCGTGTGCGCGCGAGGTTCTGCTGCTCCAGACCCCACAGCACGTAGCTCTGGTCCTTGCCGGGATCCAGGCCCTTGCTCACCACCCAGCGTCCGTCGTCGTTCTGGTGTGAACCGGCGTAGTGTCCGGTGGCGATCATCTCGCACTCCATCATGTCGGCGCGCTTCAGCAACGCTTCCCACTTGATGAAGGTGTTGCACAGCACGCACGGGTTCGGCGTGCGACCGGCCATATATTCGCTGGTGAAGTTGCTGATGATCGCATCGCCGAACTCCTCGCGGATGTCGATGATCATGTGGTGAAAGCCCCGGCTCACCGCCATGTTCCGCGCATCGTTGATACTGTCCAGGTCACAACAGCCGGTGATGCGCTTGCCGCCGCTGTTATCCGCGTAATCCCACGTCTTCATCGTCACGCCGATCACCTCATAGCCTTGCTCATGCAGCATCAGCGCAGCCACGGAGCTATCCACTCCGCCGCTCATGGCTACCAGTATGCGCCCGTGCTTGCTCACTTGCTATTCGTTGTTCGTATTGAACGTTCTTCGGTGTTCGGTTCTCGAAGATCGCTTGCTCCCGCCCCTGCCTACTGCCTACTGGCTACAGCTAACTGCCTACTGCTCCTCCCCCCCCACATACTTCACAACCTTCACCACCTTCCCTTTCTCGTCGTACTCCTTCACCTCACCGTGTAGCAGGTCGTTCAAATAGGTGCCTTCGCGTTTCTTCATCTGTCCTTCCAGCACGCGCTCCATGTCGCCGGGCGTACCGAACTCCGGATCAGGCGCCATGGGCTTCATCACCCACTTGCCGTTGTCGTGGTACTCCACGAAGCGGCCTTCGCGCATGCCCTTCTTGTAGGTTACCTCGCTTTTCAACTGCTCGTCGTCGTAATACTCCTTGAACGTGCCGTTCTCCTTCCGCTCCTTCACCAACGTGCCTTTCTCGTACAGCGCTTGTAGTTGAATGCTGCCATCCTCATTGAAGTAGTACCAGGTCCCTTCGCGCGCGCCGTTCACCACGCCGCCCTCGATCTCCTTGGTGCCGTTGGGGAAGTAGAAAACCATGCGACCCTCCGGTTCGCCGTGTACGTAGGTCGCCTCCGATTTCAACTTGCCGGTATCGAACCAGCTCTTGTTCTCGCCGTGCAACAGGCCGTCGGCGCGGGTTTCCTTCTCGGCCACTTGGCCACCGGGGAAATACGTCACCTGCTCGCCGTGTAATTTGCCGTTCAGGTAGCGCTCCACTTTGCGCAGTTCGCCACTCTCGGCGTAGTAGTTCCACGTGCTGTCCTTCTGCTGGCCTAAGTACTTCCCACGGGCCATCACCGCGCCCGATCCATGGAAGTGTTCCGCGCGACTCGTCTTCCCATCACCGGCGTGGTGCTGGATCGTGGTCAGGTGCCCTTCCTCATCGAAGTGCTTAAAGTCGCCGATCGGACGATCATCCTTGAACTGGCCCATGTACCGGACCGTGCCGTTCGGCCACGCCTTGCTCCATGCGCCCTGCTTGCGGCCCTGCGCATCGGTGGTATTGGTTGCGGGCACGGGAGGCTGGGCCAGTACCAGCAGGCCAAGGAAGAACACGGGAAGGAACACGGAAAGGCGCAGGAGCATGGGCGGTAAAGGTACGGGCGCCGAGCAAGGGGCGTGCCCTTCGCAAGGCTCGGTCCGTGAAGTAGGACTCAACTATCAGATCCGCCGCCTGCTCAAGATCAAGTACGGCATCCGGAAGTTGGAGACCTTGATGCTGGAAGCGCCGACTCCTGCGGAGAAGAGCCCCGATCAGCGAACGATCATCAGCGGCAAGCGCCACACGGAGCTACCTTCTGTGATCACCATCACATACATGCCCGGTCTGAAAGCGCTGGTGTCGATCGGTCGGTCGCCATCGATCCGGGAGGAACCCACCTCACGCCCGGCTTGATCCATAACGCACAATGTTGCTGGCCCACGTAGCCCGTTGATGTGTACTTCCTGATCCGCTGGTTGTGGGAACGTCCTCGGCCGGTTGCCGATCGACCCATGATCCAGTACGGTCTGCCCCACTTCCACCGACCACAACGAAGGAGGAAACGCGGCCGTCCATTCGTTGCTGATGACCCACTCATCCGGGGTGCGCCACGCAATGCCTTCGGTCTGGTGATCGAAGAGGTCCACATTCCGGTGAAGTGCATTCGCGGCGAAGAAGTCGTGGCCCTCGACATTGCTGAACAACCAGATGAATGGCTGGCCGGGATCGTCCTCATGTCCCAGCAGAGCAAGGCGATCAACACCGTCCCATGATGCGGCGGTGATCACCCCGTTCGTGTCGAATGTGCCGCGCGCTTCCGCCACATGATCACCGGGCGTTGCCGGAAGTGCGTACAGTCGTGTGCGTTCGTCGAGCCAACGCTTCGAAAAGAGGAAGAGGCTGTCATCCACCGCGATCATCGCCTCCTGGTCGAAGTTCGTCGCGTTCCATGCGGGCGTGAAGTCGGTCTGGTCGCTGAAGGTGAACCGGATCGTATCGACAGCCGCCTCCGTGATGCCTTCGTCCTCCAGCGCCGAACGCGGGATGCGATAGATGCGGAGGTCGGTGCGCGAGCCGAGGTTGTTGCCGAAGTCACCGATGTACACCCAGTTCGCATCGGCGGTGATCTCCTCGAAATCCACGTTGGTGGCGCCAGTGAGTTGCACAGTACGCAACACGCTTCCGTTGTCCGGATCCACGGCGTAAACCGCCGGCGGATTGCCGCTGTCGAGTATCGTCCAGATCACGCCGCTCACCACGATGAGACCGCTGGTCTCGTTCATCTGCGCTGGCAGCACGGTAAGCAGATCGGGCACCAACACTTGGCCCACGAGGCGTAACGGCGCGATCAGCAGCACAGCGAACCCGATCCTCATGGTGCGAAGGTGGACCACTTCCATTGAAGCATCAACGACAAGATGCACCAGAGCACCTGCAACGTTGCCTGTGATGATCCGTTGGGTCGATCACCGGAGGCGCTACACAGCATTGCGCACGCCGATACCTTCGCCGACATGTTCAAGAAGTCCCTTGCTCTAAGTATGGTGCTGGTCGGTGCGGTGGCCCACGCGCAACTGGGCGATGGGCAGAACACCTTCACCCACGCCGACACCTTGCGCGGTTCCATCGGGCCATACCGTGCGTGGTGGAACGTGGTCGGCTATGATGTCACCGTGCGGCCGGACTTCGAAACGCGATCCATCGTGGGTCGTACCATCATCGCCTTCGATGCTGTTGAGGCCGGAGGGCGCATGCAGATCGATCTGCAACAGCCGCTCGTGGTGGACAGCATCGTGGCGGATGTCGCGGAATTCAAGGACGGCGCGATCGCGGTGAGCTACAAGACCATTCCCTTCAGCCGCGAGGAGAACGTGATCTGGGTGGATCTGCCACAAGCCATGAAGAAGGGTGAAGCCACGACGATCACCATCTCCTACCATGGCGTTCCGCGCGCGGCGCGCAACCCACCCTGGGACGGCGGCTGGATCTGGAAGAAGGATGAGCAAGGAAACCCGTGGATGAGCGTGGCCTGCCAAGGACTCGGCGCCAGTGTGTGGTATCCGTGCAAGGACCACCAGAGCGACGAGCCGGAGTACGGCGCGAATCTGCACATCACCGTACCGGACAGTTTGCAAGCCATCGGCAATGGTCGGCTCCGCAACAAACAGAAGAACAGCGACGGAACAACGACGTGGAACTGGCAGGTGAAGAACCCGATCAACACCTACAACCTGGTGCCCTACATCGGGAAGTACACGCACTTCCACGAGGACTTCGTTGGCGTGAAGGGTCCACTCGATCTCGACTACTGGGTCCTCGCATTCAACGAGGCGAAAGCGCGCGAGCACTTCAAGCAAGTACCGCTTATGTTGAAATGCTTCGAGGAGTGGTTGGGGCCATATCCTTTCTATGAGGACGGTTACAAATTGGTGGAGGCGCCGCACCTCGGTATGGAGCACCAGAGCGCGGTGGCCTACGGCAACAAGTACCAGAATGGCTACCTCGGCATGGACCTCAGCGGCACGGGTCGCGGGCTCTTGTGGGATTTCATCATCGTACACGAAAGCGGGCACGAGTGGTTCGGTAACAGCATCACTACCGCCGACATCGCCGATATGTGGGTGCATGAAGGCATCACGCAATACACCGAAGTGATCTACACCGAGTGCCAGCAGGGCAAGGAGGCCGCGGAGGATTACGTGATCGGACTGCGCAACAAGATCGGCAACCGATCACCGGTGATCGGACCATATGGCGTGAACCAGGAAGGCAATGGCGACATGTACCCGAAGGGCGCGAACCTGATGCACACGATCCGCCACATCGTCGGAGATAGCACCTTCAAGGCCATGCTGTTGGAGATGAACCGGAAGTTCTACCTCAAGGTGACCACAAGTGCGGAGATCGAGGACTTCATGATCAACTACAATGAGCGCACGAAGGCGATGCTGAACAAGAGCATTTTCGATCAGTACTTGCGGACAACGCAGATACCGGTGTTGGAGTGGGGCATCTTCAAAAGGGCCCTATGGGCTCGATGGAGTGATGACACACCCGATCTGAAGATGTGCGGTGGGTTCATGAGGAACGGTCAGTCAAGGTCGGTTCCTTTGGGCACTAGCTTTCGACGGATCGCTTCCGGAGTGGCAAAAGAGACCGAGGTTGGCATCGATCGGAACTGGTACATCGATACCAAGCGTGTCAATAGGAAAACCATCAAAGCACATCGTTCAATGCAACCACGTGTGATCACGGATCCCGTGTGGTAGGACCGAAATGACTCGCCCCCAACACCTCGCCCTCCTCACCTCCGGCGGTGATGCGCCCGGCATGGATCGCCCGTCATTACTGGCGATGATGTAGGTTCGCAATTCTCCAACAAGCTGTTGGAGAATTGATCCAAGGCCATGGCTAAAGCGATCGTTTCCGCCAAAGCATACCGGGAGTTCTTCCATGAGTTGAAGTCCCGGATCGAGCAGGCCCGTGGTGATGTGGCCCGCTCCGTGAACACGGAACTCATCGGCTTGTACCGCGATATAGGAACGCGCATCCTGGACAAGCAGGAAGCCATGGGCTGGGGTCGCAACGTGATCGAACGCCTTTCACAGGACCTCGTGAATGCCTTCCCCGGAGCGCGGGGTTTCTCGCCACAGAACCTCTGGCTCATGCGCCAGTTCGTGCTGGAATACCGTGCGCTGCCAAAACTCCAACAGCTTGTTGGAGAATTGCCGTGGGGTCACAATGTGCTGCTGATGCAGAAGATCAAGCATCCCGAAGCGCGCACTTTCTACCTGCGCTCGGCCGCGCAATTCGGATGGAGCCGGAGCATCCTGCTCAACCAGATCAAGGCGAAAGCATACCAGCGATCGCTCAAGGAAGGCAAGAGCCACAACTTCCGCCGCGCACTCAGTCGCACCGTGGCGCGCAGGGCCGAGGATGTATTGAAGAGCGCCTATGATCTGGGCTTCCTAGGGATCACGGCGGCGCACAGCGAACGGGCGCTCGAGGACAAGCTCATCGATCGCGTGCAGCAATTCATCCTCGAACTCGGATACGGCTTCTGCTTCGTTGGACGACAGCATCGGCTCACGCTGGGAAGGAAGGAGTATTTCATCGATCTGCTCTTCTATCATCGTTTCCTTCGCTCGTTGGTGGCCATCGAATTGAAGGTGGGCAGCTTCGAACCCGAATACGCAGGCAAGATGGATTTCTACTTGAACCTGCTCAACGATAAGGAGCGCGCTCCTGGCGACAACCCATCAATCGGGATCATCCTGTGCGCCGAGAAGGATGGATTGGAAGTTGAATACTCACTGCGATCCAAATCGAATCCGATCGGTGTTGCGGACTACGCCTTCACCCGCAAGCTGCCAAAGAATTTGAGCGGCAAGTTGCCCACTGCACAGGAACTCGAAGCCGCTGTGCGCTTGGTCATTCCTGAACGCACCCACAAGAAGAGCACCCGGAAGAAATGAAAACCCAACACCTCGCCCTTCTCACCTCCGGCGGTGATGCGCCCGGCATGAACGCCGCGATACGTGCTGTGGTGCGCACCGCGCATTTCCACGGCATCAAGGCTACTGGCGTAATGGATGGCTACGATGGTCTGGTGAAGGGCAACTTCATCGAGCTCGGTCCGCGTGATGTGAAGAACATCGTGCAACGTGGAGGCACCATGCTGCGCAGCGCGCGCAGCGAAGTGTTCCGCACGCCGGAGGGCAGGGCCACCGCTGCAAAGAACCTGCGCGATGCGGGGATCGATGCGCTGATCTGTATCGGCGGTGGCGGGACACAGACCGGCGCACACCAACTCGCAAGCGAACAAGGCATTCGCGTGATGGGTGTGGCGAGCACCATCGACAACGACCTTGGTGGCAGCGATCGCACCATTGGGTTCGACACCGCGTGCAACACAGCGCTGGAAGCGATCGACCGTTTGCGCGATACGGCGGCGAGCTATGGCCGCATCTTCTTCGTCGAGGTCATGGGCCGCGATACCGGCTTCATCGCCATGCACACTGGCATTGCCGCTGGTGCGGAGTACGTGATGGTTCCGGAGCGACGCGAGAACGTGGATGATCTCGTGAAAGTGTTGGAACATCGTTCCAGTGAAAAAGGAAGCAGCGTGGTGGTGGTGGCGGAAGGCGATCAAGTCGGCGGGGCGTTCAAACTTGCGGAGCAAGTGAAGGCATGCTGCCCGCAGTTCGATATCCGTGTGAGTGTATTGGGCCACTTGCAGCGCGGAGGTAACCCCTCGGTGGCCGATCGCCTGCTCGCCGCACGACTGGGTGCAGGTGCGGTGGAAGGCCTCATCGCCGGGAAGTCGCACTGTGTGGTGGGCGTGGTGAAAGGGGATCTCCTCTACACACCACACGCCGAGGCTGTCGTGATGAAGAAAGCGATCGAACCCGATCTGTATCGCCTTCTACCCATGCTCGCGGTGTAAGTTCGTGGCATGCGGAAACTCTTCTCCCTGCTCTTCGTCGCATGCGTGGTTGCGCCTTCATCGGCAGCAACCTTTTCCATCACACACTTCGGAACTCCGCCCGATGCCCAAGCAGCGATCCAGTACGCAGCGGATATCTGGGGTGGCATCTTGGTGAGCGATGTACCGATCAAGGTGAGCGTGAGTTGGTCCGCACTCGGTGGCGCGGCGCTCGGGGTCACCTTCCCCAACGGGCGCAAGGATTTCCCGAATGCTCCAGTTTCAGCAACGTGGTATGCGTCGGCGCTCGCGAACAGCATTGAGCATGCGGAACTGAACCCCGGCGAGGACGACATCAACGTTTACCTGAACAGTGGTACCAACTGGTACCTAGGCACCGATGGCAACACGCCTGCTGGACAGTACGACCTGGTGAGCATCGCACTGCATGAGTTGGGGCATGGCCTCGGTTTCGTCGGGCTGGCGAAGAAAGTCGTCAGTGAGGGATCCTTCGGCTTGTTACAAGCTAGTGACTTCGCACCGCTGATCACCACTTTCCCATGGCCCGAGCAGGACACGCTACCCGGCATCTTCGATCGTTTCCTCACCAGCACCGCCAACGGCCCGCTGACCTTCTTGAACAATCCGAGCAACACCTTGGGCACCGCGATCACCAGCAACCAAGTGTACTTCAATGGTGCGAACGCATTGGCCGCGAACGCTGGACAGAACGCACGGGTCTACGCGCCTTCAGTCTTCGCGTTGGGCAGCAGTTGCGTACACCTGAATGAAGCCACCTTTCCGGCCGGGAACCCGAATGAATTGATGACGCCGTTCAGTTCCGCAGGACAGAGCAACCACTGGCCGGGCCCGATCTGCTTGGGCATCCTGCGCGATATCGGCTGGACGCTTGCCCCGGATGTCGGCGTGGCCGAGCATCATCTTCCATCGGTGCATCTCTTCCCCGATCCAGCGACCTCGGAGATCACCATCATTACCAATAATCCAGGCGGGAAGGAGCCCATTACAGTCGCTGACGCGTTCGGCCGGGTGGTGCTCCGGACCTCTAATTCCCGCCCGATCGATGTGAGCGGCCTCGATGCGGGTTCCTATATCGCGCGAGGTCAAGGAGGCTGGGTCGCCCGCTTCCTCAAACAATAGCCGCCTTGTGGCATCGGGCGTTCACCTATTTTAGCGGACCATGCAACCGCGCCTTCTTCCGCTCCTCGGGTTCCTCGCCCTGCTCGCGAGTTGTTCCACACACAGGTACGTTGCCGCGAGCCACCCCAATGGCAAGGCCGAGGTG
>JADKJM010000010.1 GCA_016721005.1 Flavobacteriales bacterium | reverse complement strand
GTTATGCGATCGCGGTGGGCGGTATTGCCGAAGTATTGTTGAACGGCAGTGCGGTCTCCGGTGCGCGCGCACGAGCGCTAGGGTTCACGGCAGAGCACGATCGCCTTGAGGGTGCATTCGCCCACCTCTTCGGCTGATCACCACGAGCGCTTCATCAACTGATCCGCTAGAGCGAACAACGGCGCTTTGCGCTCCATCGGAACGTTCATCGCTCGAAGATCCTCCAGCGCCTTCGTTTCCAGGTCCTGCACAAGCGCCTCTGCTTCGATCCGCACACCCGTGCGATCCAATGCTTCGATCATCCGTTCCACATTACGTGCATCCGGCTTCCTTGCGGAGTTCCGCCTGCAAAGCATCCAGGCCATCCGCGCGTTCCTTTTCCAGACCACGGATCAGGATCCAGGTCTTCTTCCCGGCCAGGAGATCACCGCCGCGCTGCTTGCCGGTCCGATGCGGATCACCGAAGGCGTCCAGCAGATCATCACGCAGCTGGAAGGCAAGGCCGATGCGTTCACCGAACTCACCGATCCGTTCGACATCCGCCGCCGAGGCGTTCGCCAGCGCTGCACCGATCCGCATGGAACAGGCAAGCAGGACAGCCGTTTTCAGGCGAACCATTTCCATGTACTCCGCCGTGCTCACATGATCGCGTTGTTCGAAGTCCATGTCCAGTTGCTGCCCATCACAAACCTCCAACGCATGTCGGTTGAAGATCGCGAGCGCTCGGGCATCCCGCCCCAACAACTCGTAGGCCTTCACCAACAAGGCATCGCCACTCAGGATCGCCGCGTTCGTACTCCACTTCACATGCACGGTGGCATCGCCGCGCCGCAAGGGTGAAGCGTCCATGATGTCGTCGTGCATCAAGGTGAAGTTGTGGAAGAGCTCGATGCCCAGCGCTTCGTCCAGTACGTCCTCCGCTTTGCCGCCATGCAGTTCGTGGGCCATCAGCAGGGCGATCGGCCGGATCCGCTTCGCCGGTAATCCGAGCAAGTACGCCATGGGTGGGTATAGCCCATTACCGGGCAATCCGGCGCACCATGCCGCGATGCGTGCTTCCACCAGATCCTTCAACCGTTGCATCACACTTGACCGTCGGCGACCTTCAACAGGTACTCTCCGTAGCCGCTCTTGCGCAATGGCTCCGCGAGTTCTCGAAGCCGGTCAGCGTTGATGAAATTGCGTCGGAAAGCGACCTCTTCGATGCAGCCGATCCTTCTGCCTTGCCGCTCCTCGATCACCTGCACGTACTGTCCGGCCTGCATCAGCGATGCGAAGGTTCCGGTATCCAGCCACGCGGTTCCGCGATCGAGCACTTGCACTTTCAACCTTCCTTGGCGCAGGTATTCCCTGTTCACATCGGTGATCTCGTACTCGCCACGCGCACTGGGCTTCAGGTCGCGCGCGATGTCCAGCACGCTGTTGTCGTAGAAATAGAGGCCGGGTACCGCGTAGTTGCTCTTGGGTTTCGCGGGTTTCTCCTCGATGCTCTTCGCCTTGAAGGCCTCATCGAACTCCACCACGCCGTAGCGTTCCGGATCGCTCACACGGTAGGCGAATACCAGCCCGCCATCCACCGCATGGTTCTCCATCAGTTTCGTTCCGAGCCCGCTGCCGTGGAAGATGTTGTCGCCAAGGATCAATGCCACATGCTCCTTGCCCACATGCTCACGACCGATCACGAAGGCCTGCGCCAGACCGTTGGGTACGGCTTGTTCCGCGTACGTGAACTCGCATCCGAGGCGTGCACCGTCACCGAGCAGTTTCCTGAAGTGCGGTAGATCGTGCGGCGTGCTGATGATGAGCACCTCCCGGATCCCTGCGGCCATGAGCGTGCTCAGCGGGTAGTAGATCATCGGTTTGTCGTACACGGGCATGAGCTGCTTGCTCACAGCGAGTGTCAACGGGTGCAGGCGTGTGCCGGATCCTCCGGCTAGTATGATCCCCTTCATGGTCTTGGTTCATCGGCCTTCGGACCGGAGGTGCGCAATGCACTTCCATCGATCGGCCCTTCCAATTTCAACTCGTCCAGGTCGATATCCGACTCCTCGTCCAGGATATCCAATAACGGTTCGTCGAAGGCCTTGGTGGTAGCGGTCTTCTCGAAGCTCAACAACAAGGATGGCAGGATGATGAGGTTGGTACACATCGCCACCAACAAGGTGATGGAGATGAGCGTCCCCAAAGCTTGTGTGCCGCCGAAGTCGGAGAAGACGAAAAGGCTGAAGCCGCAGAACAACACGATGCTGGTGTACATCATGCTCACACCGGCTTCGTGCAAGGCCAGCACCACGCTCTTCCGCACATTGTGTCCGGTCAGCTTCAGTTCCTGCCGGTACTTGCTGAGGTAGTGGATGGCGTCATCCACAGCGATGCCAAAAGCGATGCTGAACACCAGCAACGTGCTGGGTTTGATCGCGACATCGAGATAGCCCATGAGGCCCGCTGTGGTGATCAGCGGTATCAGGTTGGGGATCAGGGAGACCACCACCATGCGCGCCGAATTGAAGAGCAAGGCCATGAGGCCGGCGATCGCGATCACCGCGAGGATCAAGGAGATCGCCAGGTTCTTCACCATGTACTTGCTTCCTTCGAGGAAGACCACACTGGTGCCGGTGAGCGTTACCCGGTAATCCGCTGGTGCATAGATCGAATCCACCTCTGCACGCAGCCGGCCCATGAGCTCATCCATACGCTCGGTCCCGACATCGGCCACTTGCATGGTGAGCCGAGTGGTGCGTCTGTTCTCGTCCAGGAAAGCACGCGCAATGCCCCCCTTGTCCTGCGCTGCTTCCAGGTATGGAAGGATGAAACTCTTCTCCGTGCTGTTCAACAAGGTGTAGCGCGCCGGATCACCACCATAGAACGCCTGCTTGGTGAACTTCACTGCGTCGGCGATGGAGAGTGATCTTGAGAGTTCCGGATAGGTGCTCAACGAATCCTGTAGGCGCGACATGCGCTTGAGGTTCGCATCCTTCAACGCTTGCCCGTCCTTCCTGGTATCCACCACCACTTCCAAAGGGAGCACACCTTTGAATCGACTTTCGAAGAAACGCAGGTCCTGCATCACCGGATCGTCCATGGGGAGGTCATCCACCACATGGGCCTCGTCCTTCAGTTGCATCACGCCCAGCAACCCGACCACCACCACAAGGCCGGTGATGGCATAGACCATGGGCCGGTGATACTGCACGATATCGATCAGCCAGTTCGTGCTGCGGTCCACCCATTTCCGGTCCAGATGTGCCAAGTGCTTCTCCTCCGGATCACCTTGGAAACTCATCATGATCGGCACGAGCAACAGGCTCAATGCGAAGATCGCCATGATGTTCAGCGAAGCGATGATGCCGAACTGCTTCAGCACATCGCTGTATGTGAAGATGAAGGTGCCGAAGCCTGCCGCCGTGGTGGCGTTCGTCATGAAGGACGCCCGGCCCACCCTGTAGATCACACGGGATAGCGCTTTCACCCGGTTGTGGTGGGTGATGTACTCGTGGTGGTATTTGTTGATGAGGAAGATGCAGTTCGGGATGCCGATGACGATGATGAGCGGTGGGATCACGGCCATGACCACGGTGAGCTTGTAGCCCAAGAGGCCTATGGACCCCAGTGCCCAGATCACACTCACGGCCACCACCGTAAGGCACACGAACATCACACGCCAACTCTTGAAGAAGAGCAAGAGCAGGAAGGCCACCACCACGATCATGAGCCCGACGAACATCCCCAGCTCGGTCTTGGTGCGCTCCGTGACGACGGTCCGGATGAAGGGCAGGCCACTATGGTAAACCTGGAAGCGGTCCTTGGCGAATTCCTCCACGCGCGCGGCGATGAGGTCCACCATGTCGCCGCGATCCTCGCTGTTGAACCTTTCGGGGTTCACGAATACCATCATCAAGCTGGCGTGCGTGCTATCGTTGTAAAGAAGCCCTTTGTAGAACGGTAGGGAGCGGACAACGCGGATGATGCTGTCCACCTCCACCTGGGTCTCCGGCTTGCGGCGTACCACCGAGGAGAGGTTGAACTTCTTCAGGCTGTCATTGCGCGTGAGCGTGAAGATGTGCGCCTCGGAGAAGACCGAATCCACACCCGGTTGCTGTTTCAGGTCCTGGCCCAGTTGCCACCACGCCCGGAAGTTGTCCAGCTCATACAACCGTGGGTCCTCGACGCCCAGGACGATGATATTCCCATCCTCGGAGAAGTTGGCCAGCAACTCTTCGTACTGGACATACGCGCTGTCGTTCTCGGGCAGCAGGCCCCCGAACTTGTAGCTCACCTTCACGTTCCTGGTCTGGAAACCGAGGAACACGGTGATAAGCCCGAGCACCACCAGGATGCCGTTGCGATTCCGAAGGATCCTACTGGATAGCCAAGCCCACATGCTCCATCGCTGAAAAAGCGAAGCCCCAAAGGTGCGAATTGCGGAGGGGAACTACGCTTGAGCCCTCAGTCGACCGCAAGGACAACTCGTGAGAAGGTCGGCGCCTCCTTACCCAGCACATGGATCGCAATGAGGTATACCCCGGATCCCAGGTCTCCTCGATCCACCACCAGTTGGTCAGGGAATGGCCCCTGAATGAGCCTGCGAGTTCGACCGACCGCATCGATCACCTGAACCATCCGTGCGTTCACGAAGCCTGCCATGGCTATGGTGAAGGATCCCGATGTGGGTGATGGGTAAAGGAGCGGTCCTGAAGTATGCTCGGTCTCGGCAATGCCTACTGTAGCGCAAGGGTCATTCGCACAGTGATACACGGGCAGCGTGAAACCCCCATCATTCACGTCGAGGTAGGGGGCTACCACCACATCCAAGCTGATATCGCAAATATTGATAGGGCCGTTCAGCACCCCGTGATTCTCGGAATGGCCCGAGATACAGATCGTGCCTGGCCCATTGACAAAGCCATTCGTCTGATTGATGAAGTCATGACATTGAAGTAAGCCACCTGCGAAAACTTGCGATTGTGCGGTGCCCATCGACCACCCATTGACGAAGTGTCCGCACTGTACAAAACCATAATCCTCGAAGTGCTGAACGATCTGGAGTGTGTCCGAGACGAAAAGGGAGCCCTCCTCACCAACACCCAACAGGCTTTGAACGAACAACCTACCATCAAAAGTCGCGAAACCGGTTGTTGAGAAAACCGTGAAGTTCCCGTATCCGCTCATCAAGTTACCTGTGTTCACCAACACAGCGTAGGCAGAAAGGCCTCCACATATGAACTCACCATCGTTCACGTGCGCATGGTTGAATGGAAAGGGGAACCACGACAGCCCGCAGAACTCAGACGCCGTGATCATTCCTGTGTTTCTTAGGGATCCATTGTTGAAGAAGATCCTCTCGCAGTTGATGTTACCAGTGACCAGAATAGAATCCACCGTATTGAACACCACCTCCTCTGCCTCCAAGAAACCTTCTATGATCACCTTCGTGGAGGTCATTTGGAAAACGGATGAACCACCAACAACAAGGCTACCGGTCGCTGTGAACACGATCACTGATGATCCGAGATCGACATCATCCCCGGTCATTTGATGCAGAACTTCCAAGGTGTCACACGTCAGCAATAGACATCCGCAGTCCCAGTTGGAAGGTTCGTTCCACGCTCCGGATTGAACAGTGCGACAAGTAGCACCATTACAGTTGACGAACGTCCCAACCAGTAGACTCGTCGCTAAGGATGCCCATCTTCGGAAACCCATCATGCACCAGATTTTCATCAGCCAGGCACCAACAGACCCACCTTGAAGTGATACACATGATTCACAGAACCAGTGGGGTAATTGCCAATCGGGATCTGACCTACCTGATAAGTGGACACATCGACATACTCCTTCGTAATCATGTACGGTTCCTCTAGGAAGATATGCTCCTTGATTATCTCTCTGAAGACCTGAAACCTATTCCACATATCCGGAAAGCACAAGGCTGTTGCCGGCAGTACCGAGTTATAGAGCAGCCCGTCTCCATAAGGTGTTTCGCACGTGCCGTAGTAACCCACTATACCAAAAGAATTCGGGTCTGCACTATCATTTGGAAACACGTGGATCCAAATCCCGCTCGGTGGATAGATCGTCGTGATGTATGCGGGTGCTAGAGGCAGTTCAGCGTGATAAGTCCATTTGAGCAACCGTGTCAACATGCTCGCCGCCACCTGAACATTCTGGCAACCGCTATTAGGAGGATTGTATGGGCCAGCAATTCCATCTACCGGATCCTTATCGCTCCATTCAATCACCATACTCGCAAGGCCATTCTCAATTGAGACGAATTCATGGTCAAGCATGTAAACCCTTCCACTGCCAACAGCTAATGTTATCCTCTCCATTGCAACGTTATAGCTGTCCCAGAAATCCTGCTCATGAATCCAAACGCTTCCATCCGACTTCACATACACTGGGAACGAGTATTCCACCGTTCCTGTGATCCAATCGTCTCCGTAACGTGAGGCATCCCCCTTTCTCGTTGTTCATCAAGGCCTCTGATAGCCATATGCATTCCTGCAATGGGCGGTCCTCACCTTCTGACTTCACCCCCAGTTGTATTAACTCTCGTCTGTGCCTTGCTGCTTGAATAAGCGGGACCACTTGATCGGGATCAGGCACAAAGCGTTCACCAATAACCGCTGCAACCAGTGGTTGGGCTGCCTCGTTCGATGGTTCCTTTGTACACCCTGAGGCCAAGAGCATGATACTCAAAGCTAGTGCAGTTGGTATGTACAGCGGCAATCGGAGGTTATTGCGACAAGAAGCGGTCAACGAGCTGGTCCGGGCTTTCATGAGCGAATTGGATTGGTGCTCAAAACTGGGCTCGCACCAGTGGATACGTTGTGCATCCCCTGCATTTCTTCGGCGATCTTTGCATAGGTTCGCCTTCATTCAACGAGCATCGCACATGCTGGACAAGGTCCTCCTCGGAAAGAAACTACGTCGCCTACGCGAGATCAGCGGTACCCCGCGCGAGGATCTTGCTGAAATGCTTCATATTGACCTTTCCACGTATGGGCGGTATGAGACAGGACACAACATGCCGCCGACCGAGCACTTGCGTTCGCTAGCCGAGTTCCACAACGTATCCGTTGATTCCCTTCTAAGCCCTGACCCCATAGTTTTCACCATCCACCATGCGAATGGTACTCAGGTGGCTAATGGGACCAATGCCAAGTTCGTCCAGCATGTGGTGAGTGAGGAATTCGTTCGGGAAGTCTTTCAACGTTTTGACAAGCACATGGAACAGCAAGAAGCCATGAACACTAGACTTGTTGCAATGCTTGACCGAATGACAAGCACAGGCAGGAAGGCCTGATCGTTCAAGTAGGGCGGCGCTAATTCCCCAACACCAGCCCGATCGTCGCCTTCACCGCGAGGTTGTCCGCAGGGTCCGGCAAGCTGTTCGGCCCCATGCGGTAGAAGGCCCCGACACCGAACCCGGTGAAGCCCATGCGCAGGACATTGTCGATCTGGACCCCACCCTCATAGAACCCATCGGTGAGGGGGGTGAAGGCATACCCGCGATGGCGTTCGGGATGGGCCAGCGACCCCCAAGCGGCGTTCATCACGATCACCGGTACGGGTTTGAACCACTTCCCTTCGAAGAGCAACTTCCCGAAGCTGTGTCGGAGGTGAACACTGGCGTACCGGTCCGCCAGGAACTCGTTCGGGCGCATGGTCTCGAACGTGTTCTGCGTCGCGATCGGGGTCCTGCGATCATTCGATCCGCGCAGGTTGTATAGGTAGGTATAGGGTGACGTGTCATCCGCGATACCTCCAAGTATGCGCACGCCCAAAACACCCAACATGCGCACCCGGAACGTCTTCTCGACCATGGCATCCACACGCCAGAGATCCCGTTCGCCCTCGAACAACCCCTTCACCGCGTTTATCACCTGTACGTGGAGCACCGGCCATTTGCTCGGGAGCGCATATTGCCGATCCGGAAGCCGGACCAATTGTTCCCGCCACGCGAATCGGAATCCAAGCGACACCGTCCCGAGCAGCGTTCGATCGCTGAGCACGGTGACACCCTCTGCCACAGGTTCGGCGTGCTGGTAACCAATGAGGTTCACGCGTTCGTTGCGTTCGGATGCCAACCACACCCGCGTGGAACTGCCCATGCGCCACGAGAGTTCAGCGCCGAAGCGTTCCACCTGATCCATACGGTCCACATACAGCCACCGATAGCTCTCCGTGCTGGTCATGGAACTGCGCACACCGGGGAAGGCCACGCCACCACTTTCCACCACATCGTATTCATAGAAACCCTTCAACTCCGGACCTATGCCCGGCTTCGGTTTCAGCACCAGCTCCCCGCCGAACTTGGAGGCTTCATCCACGAAGCCGTACGCGTAGTATCCACCGATCGACGCGTAGCGCGTGAACTTGTCGTTGGTGTTGATGCCCGCACCCAAGCGAAGGCCTTCGTACCCATTGTACCGCATGATGCGGTCCAGTCGCAGATCGAACGGACCAATGGGTAAGCGACCAGTGGTAAGCCGCTCGAACCATTTCAATTTGGTCTCCAAGTGTTCAGCTTCGCTGATGCTATCGATGGTGTGGTAGGTGCGCAACTCCTTGGTTTGAAGCGAATCCACACGAAGGCCATTCCAGAACGCCTCATCACGCCGGGCCGCAAGCCGATCCATCACCAGTTCCGGCCCTCGAACCTCCTTCCTAGCTATGGGCACATCCACCTCGATGTCCTTCAGGTAGATGCGCCCGATGCCCATCATCTTGAACGTGTTCACCTGGATGAAATCGAAAAAGAGGAAGGTGTTCAGTTGCACGGGGAACCACACGCCCGACACGCGTTCGAACTGCTGTTGCAGTTTGATGTTCGTGCCTTTGTCGCGTTCGTTGGGTTCGGCGATCACGTGTTGGATCGCGTAGCCGTTGGTGTTCACCCAAAGCACACCCTTGAGCGCATCGAACTTGCGTCCATGTCGTGGCCGGTAGCTGATCACATACACCGAATCGCGACCCTGGTATAGCGTGTCCTCCACGATGAACAGGTAACGGTCCGTGCTGTTCGGGCCGATCGGTCCGAGGAAGCTCTTTTCATTGATCGTGATCTGCGGTGAATAGATACTGAAGGTCTTCGTGCTCGCCGCCAATGCCAGTAGCGTGGGATCCTTCAGTCCGCTCACGCGCATGGCCAGTACTTCCTCCTTCTCCGCTGCCGGTGGAATGAAGCTCTTGCGCGTGGCGCTTTCGATCAACAACAAGTGCTGCTTGTCGAAGAAGTCGACCGCTTCCTTGTCGCTGCTGTCCAATGCTGCGAGGCGCGCCGGATCGCTCAGCAACGCGCTGTCCATGGCCGCGGTGAACACGGTCTTGCCATAGCTGGTGTAGCGATGCGATCGCTCGCGCATGCTGTCGTTCAGCTTCCGGTTCGCGTACACCCGATCAATGATCCGATGCGCGGGATTCTCCCCGGGAAGGATCCGAACTTCCTTCAACTCGAACTGCGCGCGGTGCATCCGGATGATCCCTGCGTTCGCATCCTCCACTTCAACCTGCAACGCCTCGTACCCCACATAACTGAATCCCAGCCGCATGGGCAGGGCTCCTAGCGAAATGGCGAACCGACCATCGATGTCCGTGGTCGTTCCTTGGCGCGCATCCACCGGCAGCACATGCACGAAGGCCAGTGGTTCCAGTGTGCGGTCATCCACCACCCGACCGTGTACGGTCACCTGGCCGTGCAGCTTCGTGAACGATCCGAAAGCGAGTGTAAGAAGGAGTAGATAGAAGCAACGCATGCGAGGGGCAACGTCCATCGGACGCACGGAGGGTGCCGAAAGTAACAGGCTCCATACTCAAGGGGCAGGAGGCAGGAGCAGGAGCAAGTGATGGATCCAGGTAGGTAGCAAGTTCCCTTTTGTTGACGAAGCCGCAACGACCCGCTCGAAGCCACGAACGTTTGCTCCTGCCCCTGCCAACTGCTCCTGCTCCTACGCTCCTACCTTGCCGCCATGTTCGCGCGCACCCGTGACGCCATCGAGTGGTCCCGCAAGACCACACCCCGGCGGTTGCGCAACGCGGCGGGTTTGTGGACGAGCTACCAGCGCGCGAAACGAACGAAGGATCCACGCATCGGCGGACTACCCTTCAGTATCAGCTTCGAACCCACCACGGCCTGCAACCTGCGCTGTCCGGAGTGCCCCAGCGGCTTGCGGAGTTTCACGCGCCCGACCGGGAATCTGAAGACCGATCTCTTCGAACGTGTGATGGATGAACTCGGCCCTGATCTCTGGGCGCTCACCTTCTACTTCCAAGGCGAGCCGTACATCAACCCCGGCTTTCTGGACATGGTGGGGATCGCTCACGCGAAAGGATTGTACACCAACACCAGCACGAACGCGCACTTCCTCACCGAAGAAAAGGCCGAAGCAACGGTGCGCAGTGGGTTGTCCCGGCTCATCATCTCACTGGATGGCACCGATCAGGAAACGTATTCCGCCTATCGACGCGAAGGCGAATTGGCCAAGGTGATCGAAGGCGCGGAACGGATCGTGAAGTGGAAGAAGAAGCTGAAGAGCCTCACGCCGCACGTGGTCTTCCAGTTCCTGGTGGTGAAACCGAACGAACACCAGATCCCCGAAGCGCGCGCACTGGCCAAGCGCATCGGTGTGGACGACATCTGGCTGAAGACCGCGCAGATCTACGAGCCGAAGGATGATCACCCATTGATCCCCACGCTGGACAAGTACGCCCGTTATCGCCGAACAGCGAACGGCACGTGGGAGGTGAAGAACAAGTTGGAGGACGACTGCTGGAAGATGTGGCACAGCTGCGTGATCACATGGGATGGCAAAGTGGTTCCGTGCTGCTTCGACAAGGACGCGCACCATGTGCTCGGTGATCTGCGCACACACAGCTTCAGCGAGCTGTGGAAAAGCGATGCGTACAATGATTTCCGTCGGTCGTTGCTGCACGCGCGCAGCAGCATCGAGATGTGCAGGAATTGTAGCGAGGGTTCGCCTGTTTGGGCTTGAGGCCTCGCGCGACTCCGGGTCAAGCCCGGAGTGACAACCGTGCGGCGCTCCGCGCCTTAGACTTTCATGATATCCTTCTCCTTCAACCCAAGGAGGTCCTCCACCTTCTTGTTGTACGTGCCGGTGAGTTTCTCCACTTGCCCTTCCAGGTCCTTGGCGTGATCCTCCGGTAAGCCATCCTTCTTCGCGGACTTGATCGCGTCCATCGCTTTCTGGCGACTGCTGCGGATCCCCACCTTGGCGTGCTCGGCCTCGGCGTGCGCGGTCTTCACCAAGGACTTCCGACGTTCCTCTGTGAGCATC
The DNA here is from genome assembly GCA_016721005.1 of Flavobacteriales bacterium. GTDB lineage: Bacteria > Bacteroidota > Bacteroidia > Flavobacteriales_F > PHOS-HE28 > PHOS-HE28. The sequence goes on along the minus strand of JADKJM010000010.1, from coordinate 17,072 downwards.
GGCACGTGGATGATCACGCTCTCGCCATTGTTGCTCGGGTTGAAGCCGAGGTTCGCTCCGATGATCGCCTTCTCGATCGGGTCGATCATCTTCTTCTCCCACGGCTTCACGAAGAGCGTACGCGCATCGCCCGTGTTGATGCTCGACACTTGCGTAAGCGGCACCATCTGGCCGTAGTGATCCACGCGCACGCCCTCGAGCATGGCGGGATTGGCTGCACCAGCGCGCACTTTCGTCAATTCGTTGTCGAGGTGCTCAACGGCCTTGTGCATGTGCTCTTCGCACTGCGAAATGGTGGCTGCGGTATCGGTCATGGGGAATGGTCTTGGAAAGTGGATGCCAAAAATAGCCACCCACATCGGACCGCCGCGCGGCTTTTGGTGCAAGTACCTTCGGCGCCCTCCTACCATGCGCATCGCAAAGGCCTTCGGACATCTGGTGGAACACATCCTCCGCCTCGGACCGTTGCTCGGTCTCCGGGTCCTTTGGCTGAAGCAGCGCGGTCCCGGGCATCGCGCCACGATCCGGCATCGCGATCTGGCAGGTCCGGTCACGGTGCGAACCGGAAGCAGTGATCTGGCGATCTTCGATGAAGTGGTGATGGGCGGCGGCTATGCCTTTCCGCTATCTACTTCGCCGTCGGTGATCCTGGACATCGGTGCCAACATCGGGCTGGCCACGTTGTGGTTCAAGCGTCGTTATCCGAACGCGCGCATCATCGCCGTGGAACCCGACGCGGAGAACTTCGAATTGCTTCAACTCAACACCAAGGGCCTAAGCGGAGTTGAACTCGTGCATGCCGCGATCGCACCAACCGATGGCCGCATCGGATTCCAGCGCGAAGGACTCAACCCATCCGCGTATCACATCAGGTCGCTGCAAGGTGATGAGGAAGGGGTGGTTGCACTCTCCATGACCACGTTGCTGAGTCGCTTCGACCTGCAACGCGTGGATCTCCTGAAGCTGGACATCGAAGGTGCCGAGAAGGAACTCTTCGAGGCTGCTGACCTCGGCTGGATGGATCGCGTACACACCTTCGCGGTGGAACTGCACGACCGGATGCGACCGGGTTGTGGTCACGCGTTCTTCAGCGCGTCATCGCGAGCAAAGCGGAATTACGACGTACACGTCTACTTGGTGATCGCGACCAGAGCTTAGCCTTCCACCAAAGTGCCCACTTGCTCGCCGGCCATCAATCGACCAAGGTTGCCGGGCTTGTTCATGTCGAAGACGAGGATGGGCAGCTTGTTCTCCCGGCAAAGGGTGAAGGCGGTCATGTCCATCACGTTCAAGCCCTTTCGAATACACCTCGGTAAAGGAGATCCGGTCGTACTTCGTCGCGGTCTTGTCCTTTTCCGGATCGGCGGTGTAGATGCCATCTACACGCGTTCCCTTCAGGATCACGTTCGCCTCGATCTCGATCGCGCGCAAGCTGGCCGCGGTGTCCGTGGTGAAGTAGGGATTGCCCGTGCCTGCTCCGAAGATCACCACGCGACCTTTCTCCAAGTGCCGCACCGCGCGCCGGCGAATGAATGGCTCGGCGATGGTGTCCATCTTGATCGCGCTGAGCAACCGCGTGTTGTGGCCCTTGTGTTCCAAAGCGCTTTGCAAGGCCAAGGAGTTGATCATGGTGGCCAGCATGCCCATGTGATCACCTTGCACCCGGTCGATGCCGTTCCCTTCGGCCTGCATCCCCCGGTAGATATTCCCGCCGCCGATCACGATCGCCACTTGGACGCCAGTCTTCACGATCGCGCTGATCTCACTCGCATAGTGGTCCAAGCGCACACTGTCGATACCGTACGCTTGGTCGCCCATCAGGCTTTCGCCGGAGAGCTTCAGGAGGATGCGCTTGTAGGGGTTGGCCATGATTCGCGGAGCGGTCCGGAGGATCCATCCGGCGGGGCCAAAGCAACGAAAAAGGAGCGGCTCAGGATGCCTTGGCCGAAGTGCTCTCCTCAACGGATCCTGTCAGACCCCCGGAGATCGCGTGTCAGGTTTCCTCCACGCGTTGGAACACCAAGGGAACGCCTCACGTGCTTTCCAACGCCGGGAGTATGACCTTCTACCCAAGGATCTCCACCGCAACGGCGACGCGGGATCTGAAGGAAGCGGCGAGCACTGGAAGTTTGAGCGCTGTGGATGGGGAAGGAGTATAAATGATCATGTCGAAGCCGGGATCCACCGAACTAACAACCAATTGAAGGTTCTTCGGATCCTATTTTAGGTTACTACTTAACGACTCAATGACCATCTCACCGCACGAAAGAGGTGATAACACCACGCTGGTCTTAGCTTGGCCGAACTTCCGAAGCTATGCGAATCTGGGGCGAGAGTTCAACGACCACACGAGGGGTCGGGTTTGCCGCGATCGGTCTTGCGGCCATCTTGCTTGGGGTCATTTTCTACTTCAGCCTAACGGCTGGAGCCATCATCGAACGCGGCGATGGGGTGAATCATTATCTCTTGGCGCGCTGGTCGTGGGCGCATCCGCAATTGTTACTGGATCATTGGGGCAAGCCTCTTTTCATTCTGCTAGCCTCACCCTTTGCGCAACTGGGGATGCATGGTGTTGTCCTCTTCAACATTACTGCGGCATTGGTTGCAGTGCTCTTCACCATCCGCATCACAAGGCTCGCTGGCCCATTTGCGATGTTCGCGTATCCTATCTTCCTCTTGCTCGCCCCGCTTTATGTTCTGATGATCTTGGCAGGAATGACCGAGCCCTTATTCGGAACGCTAACTGTGGTTGCTGTTGCACTGTTCCATTCACGGCGATACTTGGGGGGGACAATTGTTGCCTCGTTCCTGCCTTTTGCTCGTCCAGAATTCGTTGCCTTCCTGCCGTTCGCTGCCGCTTGGCTGGCACTCGCCAAACGATGGCGCCTGCTTCCGTTGCTAGGGACGGGCTGGATCATATACGCCCTGATAGGCTGGGCGGTCTTCGATGACTTCAATTGGTACGTCCACTCCGATCCATATGACAATGGTCCAAGCATTTACGGGTCAGGAGACCCATGGATGTTCGTTCGCGGCTTGGATAACATCACCGGCCGACCATTGATGGTCTTCTTTCTTCTGGCGCTTCTGTCCTGGCCATATCTACGCTGGAAAGATCCAATGAATCGTCGCACGACGGATATGATCATGATCCTCTGTGCATTACCGGTCATATCGATTCTTGGGATTCATATGACACTCTGGGGGTTGGGCATAAAAGGCAGTGCCGGCATACTACGCGTGGTGTCCACTGCCGTCCCCCTAGCAGCCCTCGTTGGTGCATATGTGCTGCCCAGGGTGCTCATCATATCCGCACCGGCCTGGTTTCGGGCAACCCGTCCAACAATGCTGTTATCGGTCGGGTTGATCGCTTGGGGTACAATTGACTTCTATGACCGTCAAATGCTCCCCATAAAGGCGAACAGTGACGAACAGGCACTTCGTGATGTTGGCGAGATCATCCTGCCGCATTTGAATTCTGGCGCGAAGCTCTTCACCACGCATCCCTTCATGGCTATTTGTGCGGATGTAGATCCGTTTGATAACACACGCTATGAGATGACATACGGCTACGAGGGCCTGAGCCAACGAATGCGCCCAGGCGACATTATGTTCTGGGACAACGAACTCGGCCCGAACGAAAGCGGAATTCCATTTGATTCGCTTTGGCACGACGAAAACCTTGAACTTGTGGTCATGGCCGAGCCAACACATGGCCACAAGGTCATCAGAGGGGTGTACTACGAACTCTTCGCTTTTCGTAGATCCAGTGCGCGCCGTGAAGCGGTGATCGACACCCTCGTCTCCCCCCACACCGATGTAAGGGAGGTCATCCTCAACATGGATACGGTCCATTGCGCAGACCCTGACGAGAAATGGTGTTTGGCAACAACCAAGCAACCCATGGTGATCTTAAGTCTACCCCTACCGCCAGAAGATGCCCTCCTAGATGAATACGTGCTTAGCATGATCGTGCAGGTTCAGGGCACTGAGCCCAGCAGGTTGGCACTTGTGTACGACCAATGGGATTCGGACAGTTTGGTTCGAACGAGGCAGGAAGAACTTGATGGCGGCCTAGAAGAAATCCACCTACGATTACCACCAGTGAAAGCAGGATCTACGCATGAATTCCGGTTGACAAATCCATCGTTGCAGAGTTGTACGATCTCTAATTTCAGGTTAGTTCGTAAACGCTGGAGGCAGCATTCGCTGGCCCATTCGATTGCCCAATGAGTGTGCATCACCCATGGGTCTTGCCGCGCAAGATCCGGAGACTTACTATTCGAAGTGGATTCTTCCCACGTATCTACTACGGCCGTCGGTCAACTCCACCTGATATATACCTCTTGGCTGTGCAGGAATATTCACGCGAACCCGATCATCCCCGATCACCAAAGGAGTTTGTTGGATCGATCTTCCGGCGGCATCGACTATACTCAGCACAAATGACTCACCAACTGCGATAGACGATGGCAATTCCACCCGGCACGTCCCCTGATCCGAATTGACATGGATCATAAGGGAACCCTCGCCTCCGGCGATGGGTTGTGGTCCAGTGAATCCGACGATACTGTCGAACTTTGCGACAAAGACATCAACAGCGCCGGTCCCTGAGACGTATGTGGGCGATTCACCGAACACCAAGGTCGAGTCAAAGTTGGACGCAATGGTAACCGTCCCACCAGCTAATAATATCCCCGAGGGTCCAGAGGACCGGGTCCGACCGCCACGGATCAGCGCACTAATACTGCCCAATGAATCAAACCGGGCGACATAGATCTCTCGGGTAGATCCAGCCTTCGTCGAATATGTTCCGCACGCTAACGTATCCTGGAAAAAACCCAAGACATAGGCATTTCCCATCGCATCCACTTCGTGATCGCGCATGGCTACCTCCACGGGGCTGTTGATCTGCTGCATCCACTCAAGGTCACCTTCCACCGAGAACTGGACAAGGAAGACCGCTTGAGTCGAACCCGGCGAATCGAGAGTGTCCTCTCCCACCACCATGTTATCCCAGAACAAGCCGGATACTTGTACATGTCCTCCATAGATCTCCGTATCAAACACGACAACGGCGCTATCGGACCTCAACTCCTCCACCCATTGAATAGTACCCGTGGCGCTCACCAATGCAACGAAGCCATCGGATAATGCCGAACTTCCGTTCAGCGAAATATCAAACAACGAATCAAGCCCATTGAAATTACCAGCTAGGACTAAGTCGCCGCTTAACCATTCCGCATCCTGTACATCCCCATACTTCATGATTCGTTGAACACCCATGAGTTCCCCTTCCATGGAGTAATGAGCAATGAAGGCCCCGGATGGAATACTAACAGGCGGAGTTTCGTCGAAAGTTGTATTGTACAATTCACCATCTCCGAAGACGAGAACTTCTGAGCTTCCGAACAACACCTTGAGCGGGCGAATCGCCTTCCCCTGGGCGCTAGCAACCCAGTTGCAGTTCCCATCAGAGTCGAACGACGCAACGAACATATTGATCTGCTCTCCACAATCGGAAACAGGAAGTGTTGTCCCACAGAAATCGGCGGTCGTCATGTAGTTACCCGCCATAATGCAGGTCCCGGTGGCAGAATTGTATGCAACCAGTTCACCCGTCTCTGTATCCGTAGACGAACACGTTCCACCGCAATGTCGCACCCAAAGTATGTTGCCGTCGCAGTCCATTTTCAGAAGTACAGCATCGGAGCAGCCTGATACGGTGATTTCCTCTCCAGAGAAATCCATTGTCGGCCCGGCAACTCTTCCGGCGCAGAAAATTGTTCCATTCGCTCCAGATTCCAAGGCATAGCCCGAATTGTACCCCTGAGAGTCATTTCCGAAGTGCGTCAGCCATTGCAAACTTTGCGCTCTCGCCATCGAGGTGATAAGAGCACAACCGACAATAATGAGGCATTGATATTTGCTCATCGTCTGCTAACTTGAAAAGGTGCAACAAGTAATCTCCCGGCATCCGATAGTCTCGCATAGTACTGCCCCTCTGCCAATCCACCAATACCGATCGAAACAATACCCGACCTAACCATTTCACTCCTGAGCACGCGGCCAACTGGATCCAAAATCTCCAGTAACGCCTCTCCCCAGACATTCTGAATGTCAACCTCTATTACAAACACACCAGGGTTAGGTCGCACAGTAAGGGACGGACTCACCTGATCCTTCGAGAAAGTCAATTCAACCTCCCCTGTTCGTGCCTTGGGACTATCGTCCAATTCTGACATTAATCCCGTTTCTGGTTGTGCGATCCAATCCATTCCTATTCCCACTTCGCACTTTGGAAATACCCGATCGGGATAGATATGTACCTCTGAACCCACCTCCGCATGAAATTCACCGTGAACATGTATTTCCCGCCGTGCCCTGAACAACACTTCCCCTCCCGCTTCGCCGTCTTGTTCTACAACGACACTCGACAATGATATTCTATCCCAGGCATACAAATCAACATTCGACCCTAGTCCGCAAGCAATACTTTGTCCTACTATGTTCAATTCATACTTGAGCGGCGATCGGAAAATATCAATGACCATTTCTTCAGGCCAAACCTGCACTAGTGCTGGTGGATTCCACACAAGCAGCTGAGGTGCTACATAACGAATCGTTTTCGCTCCTTGGGAGAATATGTCCAATAAGACCCTCTTCAGAAGATACCCGGAAGGTGCATGACCCCTTCTAATTTCAACCCGACCATTCGCATCAGAAGTGAAGATCGAGTGGATGTTGTATCCTGCCGTGTGATGAATTGTTTCAATCTCCTGAATGCTCTTCACAGCGGCATCAGCAATTGGTCGGCCATGCTGATCACGTAGATATATGGTCGTCAAGAGTGGCCCACTGTTCATCGACCAATTCGAATAGGAGCTCGGAGGCGTCCCAATACTCGCAGGAGGTGCAGGAAGTACATAGTTCGTAAAAGCTTGAACTGCCTGCTTGTCAGCCCAGGGAGTCAGCCCACCAGGACATGTTGCACAAGGCGCACCACCATATTTCAGCAATCCGTAGAAATTCTCCTTGTAGGCATCAGGTCCTGAACTGAGATTCGCTGCCCTTCCATTTTGAAATGTCCACCACGAATAGCCAGATCCCAAATAATAACGCGTTGCGTCCATGCTGGCGATCGCAAACTCAGCTTGCTCGTCCTCGCACACGGCCCAAGCGGTTCCGTGCATCCAAGGTAGTTGATGATGCGCCGGATCCGCGTCTAGATGCTCATTGCCCGGTGCATCCAAATTGTCATCTGAATCTTCCTCCGCACTAAAGCCGGTCTCACCTATGAGAAATGGCATAGGTGAGTTCCTGCCGATCCAACACAATCGCGAGTAATATCTGTTCATTGTATTGCTCAGTCCGCTAATGGCTGGTTGCGGATAGAGGTGGGGGGACCAAAAATCCAGCTTGATCACACTTGGGTCCCAATGCTCCATATCGTCGACATTACATCCACCTACGGTTATCAAGTGGTCGGCATCATGTAGCCTAATACTATCGTACCAGCGCGCAGAGATATCACACACGTCAGATTTAGACCAATTGTCATAATTCCCTTGGCCGCGAGCAGTCCAACCAGGTTCATTCCATAGATCATAGGCCAACAAGCCCGGTTCCATGGCAAGCTCCTGTCCCAGCCTTTCCAAGAAATGCGCGTAACGATCCACCGAATTCCAGTCCCAGAAGGCGTTCCACGTAGGAGGTGGCTCCCCCCCAGCAACCAGCAAAATTACCTTGAGTCCTTCGTCATCAGCAACACCAATGAAATTCCTCAGAGACGCAAAATACTGATCCGAAGCCCCCAGCACGAATCCACTTGGTGTCTCAATCACTAAGGAATAGCTCGGGTCTGCCCACGAATTGGTATTATGCCTGACCGACAATAGGAACTGTCGCGAGCCTGCTGCGCGCATCTTGGCTTGGGCACCGATCAGTCGAATCGTGTTGAATCCCATGCTGACCAGTTTTTGGAAATGCAAACGCAGTTGCGCATTACACTCCCCAACTGAAGCGCACTCTAGCTCACCCCCTACGCCTCGATCATAACCTCCATCAGGTGATATATAAATATCGGTACCCGACCCGTAAGTGTTGCTAGCGAACGTAATGGTATAGTTCATTACAAGTGGATAGAATACCGATCCGTCCAGCATGAAATCGCGCCCTTCCAATGTTACAAGTTGGCCAGATGCCAATTGAGGAGTCAATGCCAGAAGCAACGCACCAGCCCGTAGGGCACGACGGCAACTCATAAGCCAGTTCATGGCTTTCGGTCAGGTTGGTTGATGACCCGCTCAAGTGCTGTTATTCGTTGCTCCAATTGCAGGATGTAGAGCGCCTGTTCCTCAACAGTTCTCAACAATCGGGTCTGCACATCCCCAAGCTCCACTCCCGAATCCGCTTCCACCTGAGAGGCTGACATAATTCCCGGTAGGTGGCCGTTCACATCGAGAAATCGTCGCAGTTCTGAAAGGGGCATAAGGTCGTATGCTTCATCAAAGACATAATCCGGCCAATTGGTAGGCTGCACTTTGATATCCCTTGTAGCAATGCCATCTGCAACATAAAGCCGGTAGATTGACTGGTTCTGGGGCGGCTCCGTGCCAATGCCCACCTTCCCTTCGCTATTCACGATCAACCGAGCGGATTCAGACATGGCGTCCCAGAGGAAGAAGTCCTGCGCACCAGAAAAGTGGAGGTCATTGCCCAATATCCACCGACTTACAGCACCCTTCTTGAACGCGACTTGTGCACGTGCGTTTGCATCCGAACGGTCGTTGATGAGACCAATCCCTCCTTGCTCAACAGCGGTATGGACCTCGAACTGTTCGATTGGATCCTCCTCTGCAGGTCCGATTCCAACACGACCATGTATGCTGACGCGCATTCGTTGTTGACCATTGGTTATGATGTCCAATGGGCGATTGACCAATGTCCCCAGCACAGGATGGTCTTCTGGACATAGTTGCTCGAACGCATTCCCAGTTACCTTCCAATACGCGAAGGCACTCAATCCCCTGCATCCCACAGGTAATGTCGGGTACTCACCACCTCCGCCACCGCGCAATTCCCCATTCGCAGTCACAAATAGCGGTCCTTCAGAAAGCTGTGATCCGAGCAGGCTTATGGTACCATCTGATCTCAAACGTAACCGCTCGTTATTGTTGCTCTTGAACACCACATCATTCTCGTCCGTGGTCCCGAAGAAGTGGGTACCAGGGATCGTGTTCGCGTTCCCCTCCATCGTCCAGTCCGACCGCTCTGGCTGGGTGAGGAACATCGGTTCCGACTTGGCGTTGCACCCATTCGCATCCGTAACTGCTACTTGATAGTTCATCGCACCCAAGCCGCTCCGGTCCTGTGAATAGACCTCGTCACCCCAATCATAGGTGTAGGGTGGCACACCCTCGTACACGGTCACATCGATGCTCCCGTTGAAGCACTCATGGCAACTGATGTTCTCCCCGCTCGGATACTTGAACGGTTCGACGGCGATCTTCAATGGCATCGGCTGATCCAAAGTGATGTCCAACGAGGTCGTGTTACTATTCGCATCGCTTACGCGGAGCACATAATATCCGGCTGGCACGTTCGCTAGGTCTTCCGTAGTGGCCCCGTTGGACCATGCATAGCTGTAGGGTTCAGTCCCTCCCGTGACCGTAGCGTCGATCGCACCGTCCTTCAACCCGAAACAACTCACTTGGAAGCCGTTGTAGTCGGTTGGCGTCAAGGTGATCACTGGTCCTTGTCCATAAGTCTGCATGACTCCGGAAAGGAGCAGGAAACTCCAAAGTGATCGCGTGATGGTTGGTCGGCTCATGGTGGTCGGGTTTGGTTCGGAAAAGCTATGCGTGCGTTTCCTCCTTTACCACCTCCGGTTCATAACTATTGTCGGCGCAAACCGACATCTCCAAAGAGCAATTCCTACCCGATTTCGGTGCATCAGGGCTTCGTTTTTGGATCCGACCATATACACGTCCGAACGCTTCCGGTGGTTCCGAACCGCCGGTACTTCCGTCGTAATGAACACCCAGCCCACCACCTATGAACAACCCCACTCCGGCTCCGCCGTCCATTCCCGTCCATTCATGTCCATTCGCCCAGAACACAAGCCAGCCAAGAGCCCATTGCCGTTCAGCCCAGCCAAGAGCCAAAGGCCAATAGCCAACAGCTTGCCCCCACCGTTCCCTCCCAATTCCTAACCGTTCCTCAGTTCCCCATCCCAGGAAATACTAAGCCCCACGCCACCGCTGTTGTACCACAAAACCCAACAGCCATGGCAACCTTCCATGAATCCGGCAACGCCAAGAACGTCGCCAACTTCCAGGACCTCATCTCCTTCACCACCGGCTACGGCCCCACTTACAACCCGGCCAACCCCGCCATCACCCTCGCAGGCCTCAACACCAAGCACGGCGCAGCCGTCACCCGGCTCGCAGATGTCAACACTGCACTCGCGGCTTGGACCACAGCCGTCAACAGCCGCGAAGCCATCTTCGATCCCTTCTCCGCCTTCGTCACGCGCATCATCAACGCCGTCCAGGCTTCAGCCGTTCCTCCCGAGGTCATCGCCGATGTCCGCACCATCGCCCGCAAACTCACCGGCAGCCGCGCCAAGCCCAAGGCCCCCGATGTGCCGGACGATCCCGCCACGCCCGAGGACGAGAGCTTCTCCAGCAACTCCGCTTCGCAGATGAGCTTCGATAGCCGCATCGAGAACTTCGACAAGCTCATCCAACTCCTCGCAGCACAGGCCGGATACACACCCAACGAAGCGGACCTAAAGATCACGGGCCTCACTGCCCTTCACACCTCCATGGTGGCCGTCAACCTCGCCGTCGTCAAAGCCTACACCGACCTCAGCAACGCCCGCATCGCCCGCGACAAGGAACTCTACGACCCGGCCACCGGCCTCGTCGACGTCGCACTCGCCGTCAAGAACTACGTCAAGAGCCTCTTCGGCGCCAGCAGCCCGGAGTTCCTTCAGGTCAGCGGCATCCCCTTCTCACGTTCTCGCTAGCAACACTTAGCGATCACCCGAATCGCGTGAACGAACACGCGAAGGGAGTGAACAAATGGGCGGAGGGGCTGAGCGATCTCCCAGAGGGGTTCAACAATCAAGCAGCGCGCCTCAGCATTCTCCCAGCGCGGTCGAGCAGACAACCAAAGGGTCTCAGCATTCTCGCAGAGGGGCTGAACATTCTCCCAAAGCTGTTCAACGAACAAGCGCCGCGTCTCACCATTTTCGCAAAGGGGCCGGACGATCTCCCGGAGCGGTTCAGCAAACAGGCAAAGCGCCCGACCATTCCCGCAAAGGGCCTCCTCCCACGGCCGGAACGCAGAACGGCTCCCATCCGGGAGCCGCTCGCACGTTCAGTATGGTCGCGGATCAGACCGTCAGCGAGTGCCGCTTGAAGCCGGTGACCACAAGGTCCTTGTCCGCGCTCTTCACGTACTGCTCCACGTTCAGCTTGTTGTCCTTGATGAATTCCTGGGCGAGCAACGTGCTCTCCTTGAAGAATTTGTTCAGGCGGCCCATGGCGATCTTCTCGGCCATGTCTGGCGCCTTGCCCTCTTGGATGGCGAGTTCCTTGCCGATCTCGATCTCCTTGTCGATGATGTTCTGCGGCGTGGTCTCCTTGCTCAACGCGATCGGACCCATCGCGGCCACTTGCATGGCGACATCCTTCGCCACGTGCTCGAAACCGGCCTTGCTCAGCCCTACGAGGCTGCCCACCTTGTTGCCAGGGTGGTTGTACGCGAACACGTATTCCGCATCGAGGAGGTTGCAGGCGCTCACTTCGATCTTCTCGCCGATCACGCCGGTCTGTTCGATCAGCTTCTCCGCGATCGTCTGGCCGTTGCTGTCGTAGGCGAGTGCCTTCAGCGCATCCACACTATCAGCGCCTTTCTCCAGTGCGATGGTGGCGATGCGGGTGGCCATGGCCGCGAAGTCCGCGTTCTTGGCCACGAAGTCGGTCTCGCAGTTAGTGCACACGAGCACGCCGCGCTTACCGTCGGCGCTGGTCAGGCCGATGACCTGTCCTTCGGAGGCGTCACGATCGGCGCGCTTGGCTGCGACCTTCTGTCCCTTTTTCCGCAGGATGTCGATGGCGGCATCGAAGTCGCCATTCGCCTCGGTGAGGGCTTGCTTGCAATCCATCATACCCGCGCCGGTGATCTGGCGCAGCTTGTTCACATCGGTGGCGGTAATGGCCATGGTTGTCATAGTTCTGGGTTTGGTCGGGGCGGGCGTTATCCCGGGCTTGACCCGGGATCCCGCCTGTCAATTACAAATTCGATCAAGCCTTCTCCTCGGAGGAGCCGGTCTCGGCAGCGGCCTCGGTGGTGGCGGCTTCGGCAACAACAGCCTCCGCACCTTCCTCCTCGCTTCCCTCGTCCACAGCGGTCTTGTCGTTCTTGCGCTCCTCCAGACCTTCGTTGATCGCAGCGATCATGGTATCCACGATCAACTCGATGCTCTTGGTCGCGTCGTCGTTGGCGGGGATGGCGAAGTCCACCAAGGTGGGATCGCTGTTGGTATCCACCATGGCGAACGTGGGGATGTTGAGCTTGCGGGCCTCGGCCACGGCGATGTGCTCCTTCACGATATCCACGATGAACAACGCGCTGGGCAGACGGGTGAGGTCGGCGATGGAACCGAGGTTCTTCTCCATCTTCTCCCGCTGGCGGCTCACTTGCAAACGCTCCCGCTTGCTCATGTTGTTGAACGTGCCGTCGATCTTCATCCGGTCGATGGTCGCCATCTTCTTGATGGTGCGACGGATGGTGCCGAAGTTGGTGAGCATACCACCGCTCCAACGCTCGGTGACGTAAGGCATGCCCGTGGTCTTCACCTTCTCGGTCACGATGTCCTTCGCCTGCTTCTTGGTAGCCACGAAGAGGACCTTCTTACCGCTCTTCGCGATGTTCTTCATCGCTGCGGCGGCCTCCTCAAGCTTCGCGCTGGTCTTGTTCAGATCGATGATGTGGATCCCCTTCTTCTCGCCGAAGATGTAAGGGGCCATGTTGGGATTCCACTTCCGGCGCAAATGGCCGAAGTGTACACCCGCGTCGAGTAGTTGTTGGAATTCGAGACGTGCCATGATGTTCAATTCACTTTCCTTGTTCCCGTTGGTACAGGCATCCCGGTGGTAGCGTACGTGTCACTTCGAGCGGAGCCGAGAAGTACACGTACAGTCCGCCAGGGATTGGATCCTGAACAAGCGTTGGGACCTTAACGCTTGCTGAACTGGAAGCGCTTACGCGCCTTCTTGCGTCCGAACTTCTTCCGTTCCACGGCGCGTGGGTCACGGGTCATCAGTTCCTCCGCCTTGAGTTTCGGTTTGTGCTCGGCATCGATCTTCACCAATGCGCGGGCGATACCCAGACGCAAGGTATCCACATGGCCGGTGATGCCGCCTCCATCCACGGTCGCAATCACGTCGTACTTGCCAACGGTGTCGGTAAGCTTGAACGCCTGCTCCAACTTGAATTGTTGCAGCATAATGGGGAAGTATTCCTTGCTGTCACGGCCGTTGACCGTGATGATGCCTTTGCCTTCCGTGAGGTTCACGCGCGCCACGGCTGTCTTGCGGCGTCCTAGGCTGTTGGTGGTTGCCATCTTACTTGATCGTATTCAGGTCGAATGAACGCGGCTTCTGTGCTTCATGCTCGTGCGTGGCACCGGCCACCACATGCAGGTTGTTGAAGAGGCGACGGCCCAAGGTGTTCTTGGGGAGCATGCCACGAACCGCGATCTCCACCATGGCTTCCGGCTTGCGCGCCATCAGCTTGTGGGCGGGCTCGCGGGTCTGTCCACCCGGATAGAGGCTGTACCGCTGGTACTCCTTGTCCTTCATCTTGTTGCCGGTCAGGCGGACCTTGTCGGCATTGATGATGATGACGTGATCGCCACAGTTCACATGCGGTGTGAAGGTGGGCTTGTGCTTTCCGCGAACGAGCATGGCCACCTTGCTAGCAAGGCGTCCAAGTACTTCATTCTCAGCGTCTACCAGCAACCATTCGGGCTGAACGGTGGCCGCGTTGGCCATGCTGGTGGTGTGGGTAGTGGATGCCACGGTCGTGCGTGTATGAGTGGATAGGTCCCTGAAAACGGGCTGCGAATATAGCGGCTTTCCGTGGAAATGAACAAAGGCACGTTCATCCTCTTTTTCTTTCCCGCAAGGGATCGGTGGGGCCGGACCTTCTGCTCAGATCACTCCCAAGGCCTTGCCCACCTTGCCGAAGGCGGCCAACGCATGATCGATATGGGCTTCCGTGTGGGACGCGCTCAGTTGCACCCGGATCCGGGCGGTATCCTTGGGAACCACCGGGAAGAAGAACCCGATCACATAGATGCCCTCCTTCAAGAGTTCATCCGCCATGGTCTGGCTCAGTTTGGCATCGCCGAGCATCACCGGTACGATGGCGGAATCGGCGCCGCGGGTCTTGAATCCCAGTCCTTCGATCCCGGTGCGGAAGCGATCGACGTTCTTCTCCAGTCGGTCGCGTAATTCGGTGCTCGCCGTCAACAGTTCGATCACTTTGATGGAAGCACCCACAATGGACGGCGCCAACGAATTGCTGAAGAGGTATGGTCGACTCCGCTGTCGAAGCATATCGATGATCTCCTTGCGACCAGTGGTGTAACCGCCCATGGCACCGCCGAGCGCCTTGCCAAGGGTTCCGGTAATGATGTCCACGCGGCCCACCACATCACAATGTTCCACGCTACCACGTCCTGTCTTGCCGATGAAGCCTGCGGCGTGGCATTCGTCCACCATCACCATCGCTTCGTACTTGTCAGCGAGGTCACAAACGCCCTTCAGGTCGGCCACGATGCCATCCATGCTGAAGACGCCGTCGGTAACGATGATGATGTGCCTTGCACCATCCGCCCGGGCCATGTTCAACTGTACCTCCAGATCGGCCATGTCGTTGTTCGCGTAGCGATAGCGCATGGCTTTGCACAAGCGCACCCCATCGATGATGCTGGCGTGGTTGAGCGAATCACTGATGATCGCATCCTCTTCACCCAGCAAAGGCTCGAACACGCCACCGTTCGCATCAAAGCATGCGGCATAGAGGATCGTGTCCTCCGTTCCGTGGAACGCGGCCAATTTCTCCTCCAGCTCTTTGTGGATATCCTGCGTACCGCAGATGAAGCGGACGCTGCTCATCCCATAGCCATGGCTGTCGAGCGTAGCGTGCGCCGCTGCTACCACATCCGGATGCGAACTGAGGCCGAGGTAGTTGTTGGCGCAGAAGTTCAGGACTGAACGGCCATTCACAGTGATCTCCGCCGCTTGTTCGCTGGTGATGATGCGTTCTCGCTTGTAAAGTCCGGCCTCTTCAATGGACTGGAGTTCTTGGTAAGGTGCTGTGATCTTGCCGTACATGTGGTGCTGGAAATGGTCGGCAAGGTAACCGTGCCCTCCACAGCCTTGAAAGGATACAGAGCCCTTCTAAGTTATCAGAACCCAGGTCCGTGGACCGACCGGTCGTCCCGCTCACATTGAACGATGGATCCCGAAGGACCGGTTGTGGGACCTTCCATACCGGGCGCGGCTCTGTGCCAAGATCCTTGGTCCATAGCGCAGGACCAGATAAATGACCACCCCTATCTCACCACGATGAAACCGATCACATAGCTCGGATCCATATCGTGCCAAGCCGGAAGGGCAGGCAGGACGAAAAAGGCGATGTTGCTGACGACCTGCATGATCGACAGCACGATGCCGCTGTGGGTCCTGTTATAGGTCCAACCCAGCAAGAGGGTAAGTCCGGTCGTGCTCATAAGACGCATACCACGGATAGCCCTCCGGGACGCCTTCCCCAACAACAACATGGGCAGGTACCAAAGCCCCAAGCCAGCCCGGTAAGAACGCAGGCAGTGAATGCGGTGTAGCGTGCTTGTAAGCGGGTCACACAGAACTTCATCCACGTGGTCTCCTCCACCAGCGCAATGCCGATAATGAATGGCATGGTTATAGAGCATGGTTATGAATTGATGGTGGTCGCCATCGAAGAAATTGGCCACCAGCGCTCCCGGCCACTCCAGGATGCCCGCAAGATCCATGATCACCCACGCCAAATAACAGAAGAGGAATTTCCATGAGAACGCGAACGCGTAGAACCGGACCGGGACGCGCCATACCCGATAGGCACTGAACAAGTGCGAAACGCCGGAACGACCTTCCAAATGAAGGTGATCCCCACGGCAGGACCAGTGGTCAGAAGACGCGCAGTCGGAAGAGCGCCAGCGGTGCGTCGCGCAATCGGACACCTTCGGGCAGAGATGGGCGGTACATGGGACGGTGCCGAACTGGATACAGAACAAGGACTGAAAGAATAAGGACCGGGTACCGGGTAGATCAGGGTCCTCATGGTGGGATCGTTCGGCGGACATGCTGACCGGCGCGGCGCAAGATGCGAAAACCGCTGATCCATGCATGGCGGATCGGACCATCCCTTCGAACCGCTGAACTGGAACCCGCCTCAGCCCTTGTCCACCACCCGGGGGACCTTGAAGTAGTCGCTGTCCTTCACCGGCGCGTTCTTCAGGCGTCCTGCTTTGGTGATGCGATCGCGAGCACATCCTCACGCAGGTTATTCTCGCCCTCGGTCATGAAGTCAAGGGTTCCACGCCGGTGGTATCCCCTTCATTCAGCTTCTCCACGAAACCGAGGACCCGTTCCATGAAGTTGAGGATCGCCTTGCGCGCAGCCGGGTCGCTGTAATCCAGCCGGGCCAGTTCCGCAATGCGGTCGAGGGTTGCGTCGTCGATCTTCATGTTCCGTTCTCGTGTTCAGGCTTCAAGCAAGGGACCTTCGATCACCGCGTAGACCTGCTTGCGCAAAGCTATCTGATCGGCCTCTGTCAGCCCCTTGGTCAGGATGGGTGCATGGATCACCTACACGCGCTACCCCGGACGGGCACGCGACACGATTCCAATGGTTCACCGAAGAGCCGCCAGTGGTGGGAACGTCACGGGTACCACCGGCACCTGTTTCTCGATGGCCAATTTGAAGGCGCCATCCTTGAACGGCTTCATTCTC
>JADKJM010000009.1 GCA_016721005.1 Flavobacteriales bacterium | reverse complement strand
GGTGCGTACAACCCATCCTGCCAGCATCAGTGGGTTGAGGTAGAATTTGCGGAAATGTTCGCGATGTGAAAGCTCAGCGGCTTGCATCAATTCGTCCCGGCTTCGCTCATCACTGGCCACGCTGCCCATGATAGATCCGCCTTGCGCGGTGACTTGCGCGGTGGGCAGGTCCAGCGCCGCAGCTAATTCTTCCAACAAGCTGGTGGTCAGCGCCTCTACTTGGTCGGTGACTTGCATGGTGGCTTGCTCGATGCGGTCCTCGGTGAGTTTGGTCATGGCGCACTACAAGCGCTCCGCAAGCGCGGCAATGAAATCCTGAAGCTCCATGTCCAGATCTTCCGGATGATCTTGCGCAGCAAGCCCTTGGGTAGATCGTTGTTGCCATGCACCGGTACCGTGGTCACACGACCATCCGGATGCCGCAAGCGGTGGTGCGAGCCATTGGTGCGCACCACCTCGAAGCCCAGCTTCTGCAAGAGCCTGATCAGGTCCTTGCCGCTTATGACCGGCAGCTTGTCCATCAAGAAGCCAAACGACCCGCAGGCATTTCGATCTCGCGGAAGCCCACGAAGCGGTTCAAGTGCATCGGACGCTCCTCTTGCATGCACATCTCGATCACCTCGCGCACGTTGGCCATGGCCTCTTCCACGGTCTTGCCATAGCTGTGGCATCCCTTGAAGGCAGGGCAGCTCACGATGAAGACCCCGTCCTCGTCCGTTTCGACGATCAATGGCAAGTGGATGGTTTCCGCGCTCATGTAAACAAAGCTAGGGAAGAACGGCCAAGAGGACAGGCTGAAGTTCGAAGCCGCGCGGTTGGGACCTAGCTATAGCCGAGACCGTGCAGCCACTCGGGGTGGCTTGCGCCACGTGGTAAGCGATGAGCTCGGGCATGTGCATTGACACTGTACGATCTTAGCCCGATCAGCCTAGAACAAGAAACCGGGGACGCAACACCGTTGCGCCCCCGGACTTCACGTTCGTTCACTGCCCGCGTGTCATCCTGCCAAGTACGGTCATGAACTCATGCCAGTCGGCGTCGGGTTTGGTGAAGTCGGACTTTTGGAAATACTTCGTGCGCATGCGCAACGCCGCGCGCACTGCCGGTCGCGCCATCGCAGCAGGTGCATCAGTGATCCGTCGTGGTTCTGTAAGGCTAAGGGCTTTGCCAAAATGCGATGCAGCCCTGACCCGATCGCTCATGAATGGCTTGGTATCCGGACAGAAGCGTTCGAGAATGGTCTTGAGGATGGAACCGAAATCCCAATTCTCGTGGTGTACGCTGCCAGGTTCCACCCAAGGGGAAATGAGGAAGAGCGGAACACGCACACCATAGGTCACGGGTACATCCGCTTTGTACCGATCTGTGGGGGTGTTGTCCAGGAACGAATCGGGCCGTGTGCGGTGCTCCAACCCACATCATGGAACCAAGTGAAGGCGAGCTGTTCGAGCTGGTCTTCGGTGATCATGGGCGACCTGCTACAAGGCCGCGATGCCTTGAACGAACTGCATGAAACTCGGGGATGTGTTGCGCTTGACCACCATGTGTTCGGCCATGTTGCGTGCTACTTCGATCTTGGGCAGACCGGTGCTGTAGTAGCCGCCTTTCTGCAAGGCGCGTTCGAGCGCTTCCCATGTACCACCCGTGCAGCCATCCGGCCGCTGAAGATCATTACGGCGCGCATGGTTCGGGCGGAAGCGCGGGTATGCGGCCTGTATCGCTTTGGGGTCGCCGAGGAACCACGCTTCCAATTCCTCGACCGCTATGCGGTTCAGTACTTTGAAAGACCTTCCTTGAGCCGCGCTCTTGGTCAACATTCCGGCAGCATTCGCGGCTGCTTCCAGTTGCGCTTTCAGGACTTTACAATCCTCGCGGTCCTCATCCACCAACACAACAACGCGGTGGTCAGCTGGTATCCAGTACATGGCCCGCAAACGATCCGGCAATTTCTTCAGCAGGTCGGGCTTGCCGCGGAATACGCGGAACACAACCTCGGTATCGGCTGGCAGCAACTTGGCCACGAAGGCTTGCAGGAAAGCCTCGGCGGAGGGCTCCTCCAGAAAGAACTCGACCGTCATGAGCGCTTCGTTGGCAGGTAACCCGACTCGAAGAAGCCCTCCATCCACAGATCGCCCAGCATGCCGCCGGTCTGCACATGCTTGGGTATGCCCTTCATATCCGCTGCACGCTGGGCTCGTGTGTAGCCCTTATCGTCACGCGAGATCACCCAGACCTCCTCTGATCGCAGAGCGTTCACGAACTCCGGGGAATGGCTTGTGATGATGAGTTGCGAGCGTTGTGCGCTCTTGCGGCATTCCTCCGCCAATTCGTAGAGCAGCTTCGGGTGCAACTGGTTCTCCGGCTCTTCGATGCCGATCAGCTCCGGTGGCTCGGGATCATAGAGCAAGGTGAGGTATGCGAGCATCTTCAGGGTACCATCGCTCGCGTACTTCGCCATTACCGGATCGGTGAAGGGCGCATCCTTCACTTGTAAGAGCAACCTGCCATCCGGCATCGGGGTGACCTTCACTTTCTCCAAGCGCGGAATGCGATGCACCAGCGCTTCTTCGATGCGCTTCAACTGGTCCGGGTGCTGCTCATACAGATACTGGATCACATTGGGCAGATTGTCACCCGTGGTGCTGAGGCGTTCCTGCGGACCGGATTCCGGAACACCGCGTGTGCTATCTGCTGTGAGGTAGCTCAGGTACCAACCGGTGATGAACTTTCGGAGCGCGGTAACTCGCGGATGTTTGTTCAGTTGACCCAACGTACTAACGGCGATGAACTCCCTGCTGGCCAATTCTTCTTCACTGCGTGTGGCATCCTTGTCAGGATCGGCACCTGAAATGGCGAAGCCCTTACCCTTGGAGAAACGCAGGAAATCGAACGGCCTTCCGGAACCTCGTCGGCTCCACCGCAGCCATTCCAGCTCAACGTATGGCCCCTTTGCGTCCTCATTGATCTCCAAATGGTAGGTGATGATGGGAGCACCAGGCTTCTCGCGGTACTTCAATTCGAACACGATCGGCCCTTTGCTGTCCCGGGTCCGGAGTTCTTTGAAACGACCCCGCTTGTGCCACGCCTTGCGTAAACCCACGCCGAAGCACTCACTGAGGAAGGCGAACACATCGAACACCGTGCTCTTCCCGCTTCCGTTGGGACCCAGCAATACGGTAAGCGGTGTGATGCCCTTGAAGGTGATGTCCTTCAAAGCCCTGTAGTTCTTGATCTGGATATACTCCAGCCGGGGGATAGATGTGGGTGTGGCCATGGTCTCTCTAGGTCAAATGTCGGTCAATGCTCACGAATGAATGGGGCCGAAGCACCCGCATGCAGAATGTCCTGCCACAACTGCGCGCACTGCTCCAACTGCCAGCTATAGGTGCGCTGGTATATGGGTATGATGCTCGATGGCGTTGCGCATAAAGGTGAGCAGGGAGGTGTCTTTGGCTTTCGTTCAACCTTATGGTCTTGCTATTCGCCCACCTTCAACGTCCTACATACCTCAGACGGGCCTTGTACTTCAGGTGCTTCGGGTCATAGTAATCCTTCAGCCACTTGTCGCTGTTGGTGAGCTCTGGCTTTTGCGCTCCCTTCTGTTTTTGCGCCCAGCGGTAGCGGTAGTGCTCGTAGAAGCGCATCAGCTCGATGCCGTAGCGATCGGCCAGGTCAGTGTCGCCGCGGATGATCAGGTAGTTCTCATCGTTGCCGCTGCTGGCGCTGGCGCTCAGGTTGTGGCTGCCGCTGAGCACCACGGGATGGTCCGTGGTAAAGTTGGCCACCACCGCTTTCAGGTGAACGCGCAAGCTACCCTGCTGGCCTTTCAGGTCCTCGGGTGTCCAGCCGTCAATGCCCTTTCCTAGGCTGGCGGTGGCCACGAACTTGCCGGTCTTGTCGCCATGGTAGCCGGTGATCTCGCTCGCGGTGTTCTGCAGACCGTAGCGCAATACGGGATCGTTGTCCTTGCCGCGCAGCGCGTTCAGGATCTTTGGCGGTAGCCCGAAGGCGGTGCAGAAAAGCAGGTCGGTGTCCGCTGTTTGGATCAGGCGAACGATCGCGTCCAGATCGCCACCACCGGTGCGGGGCGAGAAGCCCACGAAGAGTGGAGCCTTTTCATCGATGGTGTTGTGCTCGTTGATCCAATCTCGCGCGGCGCTTCCCTTCGGGTTCTCCCACGTAAGATCGAAAAGCTCGAGGTACTTGGCGGCCACCTTTTTGTCGTCGATGATGTGGATCACGTTGGCCTGCCGGTACACGCCGTTCTCGGTGAAGTTGGTACTACCGCAAAGCACGGCCTGTGGTTGGCGCTTGCCGCCCACGAGCTTACTGAGTACGATGTACTTGTTGTGGAAGAGCTTTGAAGGTACCCGTCCCTTCTGGCATGCGGCGGGCAGTTCCTTCAGGCTGTGCTTGTTGGCCGGTGTTTGCTTGTCGCCGGGCTTGGCATGGTAGAGCACCCGCACGTTCGCCTTGCGCTTGTGGGCTGCGTTCACCGCCATTACAATGGCGGGTAGCTCGTACTCGTATATGGCCACATCAAGGGCCCATGTCTTGTCCTGTGCGCGCACGATGAAGTCGTTCAGCCGATCCAATAGGCCGTTATGCAACCACTCGCCCGCGGCCTTAGGCCAGTCCATTACACTGGCCTTCTTGTTCTTCTTCACCAAGGGACCTACCATGGGGAATCGACGATCGAATCCCTGGCTGGAAACAACGGCCCGGTTGAAGATCACCTGATGGCCCTTGGGCTTGCCGTCATCGGTCTTCACCTTCACTTCCAGGAAATCGCCCTTGCCGCTCTTCACGGGCAGCTTGCCCTTGTACACTGGATAAATGCGGTAAGCGCAATCGGTGTTGGACGGCGCATCATAATCCGCCCAGCGGAATTTCTGAATGGGTGCTATATCCGTTGGCGTGGCATTGTATTTCTTGACCGTATGCTCCTTGCCAGGGAAGGTGAGGGAGTTGAGCTTGAAACGCCAGATGCCGCTCGGCAGCTTCTCTTCGATGGCGAAACCGAGCAGGTCTTTCTTATCGCTCTTGTCCACATCGAAGGCGAGCAACACGCCGTTGGTTCCGGCGTATGCCTTCACCCGGAATTTGGCATTGGGGTCTTGGGGGGTGGTTATGCGCATGGGTGGTGGGTGTGTTTGGTGAACGTGGTTTCCATTTTCCCGGTAGGCTCAACCTATCCGGCCGATGCACCCGCATGCAGAATGTCCTGCCACAACTGCGCGCACTGCTCCAACTGCCAGCTGTAGGTGCGCTGGTAGATGGGTATAATGCTCTGAGTAGCGTTCTTCATGAACGTGAGCAGCGAGGTGTCTTTGGCTTTCATGGATGACCCGATGCGCTAGTTGTTCCTCAAGAATTTGGTTGATCGGTTGGGGTTCCAGCTACCTCCCCTTCACTCATACTCGGCGGAGTGTCGAGGCGGCCTAGCAATGGATGCAGACAAAAGCGAAGGATCATCCACCAGGCATTAATGCCCTGCTCGCTTGCGCATTGCGCCTCGGTGATCATGCCATGGGCGATCCGGTGCCGCAGGTTGTATCCCGCTGCATCGTAGAACACGCCTCGAATTTCGAAAAGATTGTCCGTTCCGAAGATGGCTTCCGTTTCAGGTAGGCTGAGCAACGGACCAGCACCTTTGTTCGGCTCTGTGAGGTCGGCATCCAGCTTAGTTACTGGCACGCCCTTCATGGCCAATACGTGCCGAATCGAATTCTCGAGTTGAGGGACGAGAAGGTGCGTCGCCAGAAGCAAGTCGCCATGAAGTCCAGCGTGAAGACCTCGGAGGAAAATGGTCTCATGACCAGGTGGAATGAACGGATTGTGCTGAACGATGGGGACAAGATCCTCCAAGCTCGGATGCCACTCGCGAAGAATCTGCACCCTTGCGGGATTGATATAGGAAGCCGCACGCAGACCCCAAACCCATTGCGACGCGTGCGCCATCATTCGTTGCCGCAAAGCATCCTTGTACTGCTGGCCCTCCAAGTTCAACAGGCCGCGGTGAAGACCAGTTTGCCTGCCCTTGCCGTCAACGATCGATACATCGAGTATCGCCAACAGCGGGTTCGATTTCGCAAGCTCTAGAACTTGTTCCTTGATTTCCTCGGTGCTGCCCTCCTCAATTCCAAAGGCAAGCTTGAGCAAGGCATCCATAAGCGAGTCGCTCTTTACGTGGGACATGGCTTGGTGTGCTGAATCGCCAATGTCGATGGGCATGGAGAACACGCCCATCTCATCTCCGATCTGCGCCTCATACTCCTTCTGCTTCTGCCATAGCTCACGAATGCGTTTATCATCAGCTCCACCCTGCTGGAATGCAACAAGCGCCTTCTTCGCAAACTCCGCCGCGATCATGTTCGCCGCCACCCCCTGACTATTGCGGATCTCGATCTGCCTCAAGTAAGACTCGCCCATTTCCAAGTGGGCCTTCTGTTTGTTCTCTTGATTTCCCAGTTGCTGCTCAAAGTCGAGAACAATGGTCCAGTAGTTCCTGAAGACATCCTCTCCGCGATCTGCCTTGTGATAGTCGGCCGCAACCTTGGCCAACGCAATGAACTCCTGAGGATCGCCAATGCCATACTCCTGAGCCAAACGAAGGCACTGAATGAACCGCGCACCAAATGGCGGTTTACCGAGGTCGCGTATCGCGCGTTCGGTAAGCTCTATCGTTCGCTTTCCCAGATCCCTGCTTCCTTGATTCGTCAATCTGACCAAGTGAAGTGCACGGCGAAGCATCTGCGGCACCTCAAAGGCCTTTGCATTCAGCAACACCTTCTCCACATGCAGGAGTGCCTCCTCGATGCTCGCTTGCGCTGCTCTGTAATCCATGGGCTTCTGTACGAGGAAGCGATAGTCCTGTAGTCTTGAGCGGATTGCCGGATCCTTCAACATCTTCAATAGCTGATCGATCACTAGGAGATCCTTGGATGTGAAATCTGAGGGGATGGCATTTCGCCCATCAGGTCCGCGATAGCTCGGAACATAAGGTTGTGCCGGATCATCGAACGAAGGACAAATGCCCAATAGAAGCTGCATGAACCGATAGACCCCTTCCTCTTCAACCTTTCCAGCCGACTGTGCTGCTTTGGCAGCTTCGCCGAACACGCGGGGGTATTGCCAGAACAGCGCATCTGCTTCCTGACCCAATGGCGCATCGACGTCAACGCCATCGACCCAATCAAGCTCTCCAGGGAAAAGATCCATTTGCACGGGATTTCGTCATCCACAACCTGGGGGTATCACTCTTCGCCTTCATCGGGTTCCTCGTCGGCCGTCAGTCCTTTCTTATCGGCGCTATCATATAAGGTTTTGGTAAGTCGCGATTCCACAAAGTCATCATGAAGCAACTTCAAGAACAGCTCGCGCGAAGTCATAGTGTGGAACATGAACTTGTCCTCCGTGCCATTGAACTTCAACCGCCGCTTGAGCTTTGGATGACTCCGTACAAAGTCCCTTAACTCGGCGAACGGTAACTCCAGGGCCTTGGCGGTGGTCCTAACACGGAGAATATGCTTGGCATACTTACGCTCTCCGATCACATCCTTCAGTGCCTCTATGTTCTCCACAATACCGAGACCCTCAATGAACGCGAGGCGCCCATTGGCCTCGTTCTTTCGGACTTGATCGACGTTGAAGTTGTTCTCCAGAACCTTCGTACTCAGAACGAACAAGTGACCAGCGACCTTCATGAATTCGAAGGTGGTCTCCATGTTGATGACATCATCATTTAGCCGTACAAGATGATCCGCTGACTTGATGAACCTGAGCTTGTTCTTGCGCAGCACAGTGAATGATAGGTGCCTCTTGTAGAGAACGACCTTTTGGCTCTCCGTTCCTAGGACAAACACGAAGGCGTCCACGTCCGTGAAGCTCTCAGTCGAAAATGAAAGTGGCTCTTCTTGCTTGTGTTCAAGTACAGAGTCCATGCAGCTTAGACCGGAGACCACTTGTTCCAGGTCGTATCGGTAGACCGTGTTCTTCTTGTCCTCACCCTCTGACAATGTGCTGTAGTTCAATGTCTCGTTGTCAATGAACTTATCACGGATGTACTGGACCAGACCATCCTTGATCTCCTTGCGCGGTGCATCTTCTATGTCCGCGAATCGCAGGTTGCCATTGACGAGGAAGTAGACGCGTGCGTCTGTTGCGGTCTTCCCGTCAAATAAGAAAGCCAGCTTCTGCTTGAGTTCTTCCAGAGTCATTTGATCTTCTTTGAGAAGTAGATGTCTTCCTCAATGTTCCGGGTTCGTATCTGGTCGCCCTGCTTCAGCCGACCGAGCGACACGACTATGATGTCGGTCTTCGTGGCCGTGCTGATCTTGTAAACGCGATATCCGAAGATGGCAAGGGTCGGATTCGTGTAGTAGAGATTGGTGCGGATGTAAATGGCTCCGATCAGTAAGAGCATCGCAATGAACACAGCGAAGGTTCGTGGTGGCTCAAGGCCAAAGTCCAGGTCGAAGCTGGCAAGTGGAATGATGTAGGTGGCCAGAAACGCCAGCGTCTCGTAATGGATGTTCTGGATCTTCGTGATAGTCGCTGGCAATTCAGGGGCGCCTTTACTACACGGTAGTTGAAACGGGCATGGCATACAAATCCCAAGACTATCATCAGCACTGAGAAGAGCAGCACTTTGTTGCCCCATGAGAACAGACGGTCCCAGCCCATGAATCCACAATCCGCACCCCAACACACCGGCAACTTGTTCAGCAAGAGGAGTGCGAATAGGAAAATGAGCGAGGTTATGTACATCTCTATCTTGGGGAGAAGTTGCTTCATGGCTGTTGAATACTGGTTGGAATAGGGTGTTCAGCCTTCTTCTTCACCCTCACCTCCCCCCGCATCCCCTTCGGCAGCAGCGTATCACGCAGCGCAGTGAGGGTATTACGCGCGCGGTCCATTGGAAGAGGGGTAATAGATATTCAGGCACTTCACCGCGCTGCCGATATGCGCTGTCAAGACCTCGCCACAGTCGGGCAGTCCAGTGGGCAGCGACCAGATGTGCGGAAGCTCGGCCGTTGAGTTGGTGTCACTGGGTAAGCGGCGCATGTCCGTATCCGATGGTCTGATCACATACCACGTCTTGTCCAGGAATATGTTATAGGGCTTATTGGTGACCAACGCTTTGGTGCTGTTCAGGGGCACAGCCAAGGGCACACCATTGGACAATTCACCTATCACGAGCCACGGGCGTTTGCCCTGGTAGACCATACCCCCCTGCACGCCCGACTTCAACAACGCACCGGGGTAGTGGATCACCCACAAGTGCGCGCCAAGCGTGATGCGATCACATAGCGCTTGTCTTGCCGCGGGCCAAGTGGCTGCTTGGCGCTCATCGAGCATGCTCTCGTCCAAGGCGCCCACCCACACGATCTCATTCCCGACCCGCTCCACAACAACAGTGAGGGTAGCCTGCGGTGCCTTCAGCGCACCGGGATGTACCGCAACAAACAGGTCCGCGCTTGCTCCACAAGGGAAGCATAGGCCATCCCGGACATCGGGCTTCAATGCAACAGGAGTTCCGATGGCGAGCTTAGGCATGGCGTGGTTCCTTTTCCTTCACCCTCACCTCCCCCCGCATCAGCTTCGGCAGCAGCGTATCACGCAGCGCGGTGAGGGTCTGGGATTCGCTGTAATTCGCCCATCCTCGTTCCAGAAGTGGGGTCACGAGCGTATTGAAGCGGTCAATGGTCTGTTCATCGGGCAAGAGCAACTCATGCTCCTCCACTGTATCTCTCGGCAATGACAGAACGGTTGTTCCAGTCGAGTAACCTACCGCACGTTCCCTGAATGCATTCTCAAGCAGCGCATAGTAGAGGAACAGCCGGTACTTCTCGTATTCCTCGTTGATCCGCAATGCGAACACGTGGTGCGTGAACAACACATCGCCTTCCAAATGGGGTGGCACCAATGCGGGGCTGCCGATCACTTCCCTGTTCTGGGTGATGTCGGTGTTCGCCATTACGATATCCTTTGCACGGACCAAGTGTTTGGCCTTGTACTCACCCGTGTAGTGCTTCAGCTTGTCCTCCTTGAATCGACCTCCTGCACCAAAGCAACCAAGGTTCACCATATCGAGGCCTTCATCCTCCGTGAGGAACTTCCCCTTGTATGAAAGCCCCTTATCGAGCGTGAGCATATCGCCGAGCCGGATGGTCACCCACTCCTCCTCCGCCCCATCCACGAACCACTCCTTGAACAGCGCCTGCGCCATCGCCTCCAGCGTCCCGTTCATCCGCCGGTTCAGCTCGATCTTATCGTCCAGCGCGCCGAGGACCGAAGCGATGGAACGTTGCTCTGATAGATCGAGTAGGTCGAGCTCTAGGCTACCTAGATCCTTCAGGTTAATGTATGGTGCCATGTCCGTCTGTGTGCTCACCGCAAGCATTTGCCTACGGAAGTCATCAGCGGCCATCGTATAGAACAAGTAGTCTTTGTCGATCTTCCTTTCGTCCAGGATCCGGAAGAAGCAAACTTGCGGTGAGTACACGTAGCCTTCTTCCTTGGCCGTGATCTTCGCCATTCGGCCAACAGTGCCTTTCGTAGTGAGGATCACGTCGCCATTGACCGATGACTTTAAGCCGATCTTTTTCTTGAACTCATCACGCACATACTCAGGCTCCGACGCAGGGCCGACGTAACCATCCAACACTTGTGCTACCCGCATGATCGGATAGCCACTCGGACCAAGCTCAGGTTTCTTCGTGCGGTAACCATCACTGAAATAGAGCAATCCCTTGCGCGCCAATTCCGATATACTCGTTCGTTGTTTCATTCAGCGCTCGGCCTAGTCGATCACAAGTGATTGTAGTTGCTGTTTGATCCGCTTCACAAGCAGAGCCTCCTCTTCAAACTGGCCATAGAGTTCTCCTTCAGTTTCAGAATGCGTGCGCTTGCCTCTTCTCCATCATCCTCTCCAATATTCGCCCCCACATACCGCCCCGGCGTCAACACGAAATCGTGCTTGGCGATCTCTTCCAATGTGGCGCTCTTGCAGAAGCCGGGTAGGTCCGCGTACTGCAGGATGACATCATCGGTGATGTTGTACTCCCCATGTTTCCAACTCAAGAAGGCGCCTACGACCTTCTCCATATCCTCCGCCGTGAAGTCGCGCAACACGCGGTCCTTCATGTAGCCCAGGTTGCGGGCATCGATGAATAATACTTGGCCGCTGCGATCGCGCAGGGCCCCACGGGATTGCGGGTCGGAGCCCGCAATGACGGCCGTGGAACGGCCGGGGCCTGCAATGACGGACGCACGCTTGTTCTTCGTTAAGAACCAAATGCACGCCGGGATCTGGGTATTGGTAAAGAGTTGGCCGGGCAGGGCCACCATGCATTCCACCAGATCGGCCTGCACCAAGGTCTTGCGTATGTCGCCTTCGCCACCGCTATTGCTGCTCATGCTGCCGTTGCTGAGCAAGAGCGCCATGCTGCCCTTGGGTGCCAAGTGGTGCAGCATGTGTTGTACCCACGCGAAGTTGGCGTTGCCTTGCGGCGGCGTGCCGTACTGCCAGCGCGGGTCGCCCTCCAGTTTCGCCTCCCACCACTCCTTCACATTGAAGGGCGGGTTGGCCATCACGTAGTCCGCCCGCAGGTCGGCGTGCTGGTCGTTGGTAAAGCTGTTGGCGGGCTCTTTGCCGAAGTTGAAATCGATGCCGCGGATGGCCATGTTCATGGCCGCCAACCGCCACGTGGTGGGGTTGCTCTCCTGCCCGTACACGCTGATGTCGCCGAGCTTGCCGCCGAACTGTTCAATGAACTCCTCGCTCTGCACGAAGAAGCCGCCGCTGCCCATGGCGGGGTCGTACACCCGGCCCTTGAAGGGTTGCAGCATTTGCACGATAAGGCTTACGATGCTCTTGGGCGTGTAGTACTGCCCGCCCTTCTTGCCTTCGGCCAGCGCGAATTGGCCCAGGAAGTATTCGTACACATGGCCGAGGATATCCTTGGCGTGCATGGTGCCATGCACAAAAGGGATGGTGGCGATAAGGTCGATGAGCGAGCTGAGGTTGGCGGGGTCCAGCTGCAGCTGCGTGTAGGTCTTGTTGAGGACGTTCTTCAATTTGGGGTTCTCCTTCTCGATGGCTTCGAGGGCATCGTCGATGAGGCGGCCGAGGGAGCTCATCTTATAGGATGGGGCGGACGATCGTCCGCCCTTACCACCTAGTGTGATCGTGGTGCCGCTGGGCACCTTGGCATTGTCCTGCAGGGTCTTCCACCGCGCAAGCGCAGGCACCCAGAAGATGTTCTTCGCAGTGTAGTAGTCGCGCTCCTCGAGTTCGCTGCGGATGGCCTCGGCGTATGTCATCGCGAGGCTCTGCGAAGCGATCTTTCCCTTTTTGTCCGGGGTACCATACTCCGCGGGATCCAGATAGAGGTCGCTTTTCTTATCGCGCAGTTGTAATTCCACTTCCTTTTGCCGCGCCTCGAAGCTGTCGCTCACATACTTGAGGAAGACGAGGCCGAGCACCACATGCTTGTACACGGCGGCGTCGAGGCTGCTGCGCAGTTTGTCGGCGGCGGTCCAGAGCTTTTTGTCGAGTTCCTTGAGGAACTCCTGTTCGGTGGGGGTGGTCATCCGTTGCCAAATTACCGCCCATCCTCCACCCCGCACCACGTCTTTTTCACACCCCCGGGGAACATTCTCCGCCTTTTCGCGCCTCGCCCTCTTGCGCCGCATACCCCGATCCCGCTACTTTTCTTCTCCCAAAACCCCAGGACCATGGCCACTAGCAGAGGCAGTTCGTCCGTGACCCCCAAGACCCCGGCACGCACCCCGGTGGCCCTCGTGGCCAGCGATGAGGTGACCCGGCGCGGGATCAGGAGCATGTTGGAGGAGATCGGCGGCTACCGCATGGCGGTGGTGGTGGCCGATGGCAGCGCCCTCATCAGCGCGTGCAAGGCCGGGGCCCGGTTCCAGGTAGCGCTGGTGGACCTGGTGATGGACGACCCGGCGGGCGGCATGCCACCCCTGCGGATGCTGAATTGGCTGCACACGCAACGCCCCGACGTGGGCGTGGTGGCCACGGGTGCTTACTTGGCCGATGAGGACCAGTTGCGGATGGCGATCAAGCACCACGCGAGCGCGGTGCTGCTGCACGGGGTGCAGCGCGATGAGCTGGCGCGTGCCCTGCGGGACCTTGGCGAGAGCCGCCTGCACCGCAACGCCGCCATGGACCGGGTCATCCAAAAGGATCCGCACCCGAGCGGCACCGCGCGGCACGTGAAGCTGAGCCCGCGACAGGCCGAGATCCTGCGCTGGTGGGTGGACCCGCTGGGCTATACCAAACCGCAGATCGCCCACAAGATGCAGCTCGGGCTGCGCACGGTGGAGAGCCACATCAAGGCGATCTACAAAAAGTTGAAGCTGCACAACCGCATGCAGGCGCAACGCTACGCCCGGCACAACAAGCTGGACTGAGCTGCACGGCGGAGCGTCCGCGTGTGAGGGGCGAACACCTGCGGGTGGGGCGCGATCACGCGCGTGTGCTGGCTGATCCCGATCGCTTGC
This sequence comes from Flavobacteriales bacterium, assembly GCA_016721005.1. Taxonomy (GTDB): domain Bacteria; phylum Bacteroidota; class Bacteroidia; order Flavobacteriales_F; family PHOS-HE28; genus PHOS-HE28. Next base: position 313,691 of record JADKJM010000009.1, on the reverse strand, counting down.
GGGCTGATCCCGATCGCTTGCGGACTGCGCTCGATCGCTTGTTGGCTGAACCCGATCGCTTGCTAGCTGAACTCGATCGCTTGCTAGCTGAACTCGATCGCTTGTTGGCTGAACTCGATCGCGTGCTGGCTGAACTCGATCGCTTGTTGGCTGATCTCGATCGCTTGCGGACTGAGCTCGATCGCGTGCTGGCTGAACCCGATCGCTTGCGGACTGAGCTCGATCGCGTGCTGGCTGAACTCGATCGTTTGCTGGCTGAACTCGATCGTGTGCTGGTTGAGCTCGATCGGGTGTTGGCTGAACCCGATCGCTTGCTGGCTGAACTCGATCGCTTGCTGGCTGAACTCGATCGCTTGCTGGCTGAACTCGATCGTTTGCTGGCTGAACTCGATCGTGTGCTGGTTGAGCTCGATCGGGTGTTGGCTGAACTCGATCGCGTGCTGGCTGAACTCGATCGGGTGCGGACTGAACCCGATCGCTTGCGGACTGAACCCGATCGCTTGCTAGCTGAACTCGATCGCTTGCTAGCTGAACTCGATCGCTTGTTGGCTGAACTCGATCGCGTGCTGGCTGAACCCGATCGCTTGCTGGCTGAACTCGATCGCTTGCTGGCTGAACTCGATCGCGTGGGGGCTGATCCCGATCGCATCCGGAGGCGGCACGCGCGCGATCCGGGGATCGGGCAGGTCCTCATCCGCCGGTGCGGGCGTTCTCCGGGGGATGCCGGTGCGATCCCCGATCCCATAGGAAGCATGCCGACGGGCGGTGTGGATCCTCCCCTCAATGGGGGAGAGGGTCCGTGCCGCACAGGGGATGCCCCCCTTGCGCCGGATCGTTCCCCGCCCTTGCTTCGCCTTCACAAACCAACGGCTTGGTCCAGCCTCAATGGCCACAACCACATGGCACGGTCCATATATACCGTCCGGCTCGGAATAGCCGGGATCACCCCCACGGCCCTGGTGGAAAAGGGACGGAACAACGTGGCGATGCTCACGGGCAACCTCGCCTTCGCCACGCCCACGCCGACGTTGCTCACGATCACCGCGGCATGCGACGCGGCGGACGCGGCGAACCAGGCGTACGACTTCAACCGCGGCAAGGTGGAGAAGCAAACGCGCGACAAGCGTTCCGCCGAACTGCTGAACTTGATCCGCGTGCTGGGCGGCTACGTGCAGGCGCACTGCAACAACGACAAGGACCTGATCCTGAGCACCGGTTTCGACGTGCGCCGTCGCAGCGAGCCGCTGGGACCGCTGGCCGCACCGAAGAACGTGCAGGCGCTGGTGACCCCTTTTCCGGGTACGTTGAAGGTGCGCTGGAGCGGCGTGCGCGGCCGCAGCATCTACGTGCTGGAGATGACGGCGATCGATCCGCTGGATCCCTCCGGCTGGAAGGTGCAGGTGAAAGGCGGCAAGAACCGGTACGAGATCACCGGCCTGGACAGCAACACGGTGTACACCTTCCGCGTGACGGCCCTCGGCACCGCCGGAGCCAGCCCGGTGAGTGATATCGCGAGCGCGAAAGCAGCGTGAACGCCCGCAACAACGAACGCCCGCTCCGGGAACGGAAGCGGGCGTTCGTGTGCGGCGGCATATTCCTATTGGAATACCGAGGCCGCGCAATTGCGTGGAATTCGGCTTCGGTCACTTACGAGATGCCGGATAAGCGGGTCCGCGCTGTTCACACAGCGCCCGCTTTCCGGCATGACCCCGGGTCAGGCCCGGGGCAGGTTCTTGGGTGTGGCGAGCGTCACTCTCCCAGCGCGTACGTCCCTCCCCAGCGCGCACGTCACTCCGGAAGCTCGACGGACAAGGGCCGTCATCCCGGCGAACGCCGGGACGGAGTCTCGCAAAGGACCAGCGTGTGCGGATCGGCTTCCATCACTTACGAGATACCGGATAAGCGGGTCCGCAGCGCATTCGCGCTGCCCGCTTTCCGGTATGACCACGGGTCATGCCCGGGGCAGGTTCTTGGGGGTGGCGAACGTCACCCCCCAGTGCGCACGTCACTCCGGAAGCTCGACGGACAAGGGCCGTCATCCCGGCGAACGCCGGGACGGAGTCTCGCAAAGGATCAACGTCCGCACCCGGAAGTCGTCTTCGGTCACTTACGAGATGCCGGATAGCCGCTACCCACCAGCTCACCCACATGGCTTCCGGCATGACCCCGTCGGTGTGGCGAGCGTCACTCTCCCAGCGCGTACGTCCCTCCCCAGCGCGCACGTCACTCCGGAAGCTCGACGGACAAGGGCCGTCATCCCGGCGAACGCCGGGACGGAGTCTCGCAAAGGAACAGCGTGTGCGAAGTCGGCTTCGGTCACTTACGAGATACCGGATAAGCGGATCCGCGCTGTTCACACAGCGCCCGCTTTCCGGCATGACCCCGGGTCATGCCCGGGGCAGGCTCTTGGGGGTGGCGATCAACGGGCCGGAGTCTCGCAAAGGATCAACGTGTGCGAAGTCGTCTTCGGTCACTTACGAGATACCGGATAAGCGGGTCCGCGCTGTTCACACAGCGCCCGCTTTCCGGTATGACGTCCGCAGGGGGTGGCCCACGTTACCCCGGCATAACGTCCGTTGCATGGGTACACATCACCCCAACCTCTTCATCACCAACGCGTCCACCTGCTCGAAGAGCGTGTCGGGTTCGTAGGTGCGCCAATCCAGTGTGTTCAAGCGGCCGCCGAGCAGGAAGTACTGATCGATGTTCGCTTGTTGCATGTCCTCCACCACGTGGTCGCGGAAGTTGAGCAGCGCGATCCAGCCACCCGCGTCGCTGGTCTCCTCGAACCACTCGCTGTAGTACTCGTCATCGCTCGTGTGGAAGTTGAGCACGTTCTCTCCGATGAGGATGAACTTGCTGATCCCTTGCGCCATCAGATGCTCCACGATGTTGCGCTTGAGGATCATCACATCGTTGTGGAGCAGGTCGTTCCACTCGCCGATGAGTTCGATGATCGCATAGCCTTCATCGTATTCCGTGAAGAGGATCTTCAGGTAGAGCGTGGTGCTGCCGAAGTCGTCCCACTGCGGATGGATCAGGTGATCGTACACCGCTTGGGTGTAGTGGATCTCACTGTGCTCCTCGCCGAAGAAGGGGGAGCGGTCGTCCTCCTCGCTCGTGTACTTGTGGCGCCAGTTCCAGAAAGGCTCGAGGTCGTGCATGGCGGGCGTGAACGCTGCAAAGGTTACTTCAGTGCGCTCGTGTCGATCTGACGATCGCACAACTCATGCTCCGCTGCCTGCCGATTGCTCGCGATCACCACCGTGCGCCCTTCCGCGTGCTTCGGTAGCAATTCACGGTACCACGCGATCGCTTCCGCATCGAGGTTGCTCGCCGGTTCATCCAAGAGCAGAAGCGGTGTGTCGCTCAGGATCGCGAGGGCGAGTTTGAGGCGTTGCTTCATGCCACTGCTGAAGTGCAGTACCGGCTTGTCCATGGCGTGCTCGAGGTAGGCGATGCGCGCCAATTCCTCGGCGGTGATCCGAGGCAACAAGGGTTTGAAGCGTGCGTGGAAGTCGATGGTCTGGCGCAGGGGCAGGTCCTCGTACAGGTTGAGGTAGGGCGCGGCGATGCTGATGCTTCGATACAACGCATCCGCAGGAACCACTGCGCCGTTGTGGTGGTGTGTGATGGTGCCGTGCGAGGGCATGAGGATCCCGCCGATCACGTGCAACAAGGTGCTCTTTCCACTGCCGTTCGGACCGAGGATCGCGGTACGACTGCCGCTGGACAGTTCCACATTCACACCGCGGAAGACCTGTTCCCGTCCGAATTGTTTCGCGATGTCCTGTAGGCGGATCTCCATGGTGTGCGTTGGATCACATGTTCCCATGGCCACATGGACCCATGGTCACATGAACCCATGTCCCTATGCCTCTTACTCCGCCAAGCCGCGCATGATGCCCTTGGGGCTGTTGCGGATGAAGTCGAGGATGAGGCCGCGCTCCGGGCTGCGCGGAAGCTGCTGCTCCACGTTCTGCACCGCGCGGTCCACGTTGTTGGTGCGCACGAAGATCTCGCGGTAGATGTCCTCGATGCGTGCGATCTGTTCATCATCGTATCCGCGCCGACGCAGGCCGATCACGTTCACACCGACGTAGCTCAACGGTTCGCGCGCGGCTTTCACGAATGGAGGAACGTTCTTGCGCACGAGCGATGCACCGGCGATGAAGCTGTGCGCACCGATGTGGATGAACTGCTGCACGGCCACGTTGCCTTCCAGGATCGCCCAATCGTCGATGGTGACGTGGCCCGCGAGGTTCACGCTGTTGGCGATGACGATGTTGCTGCCGAGGATGCAGTCGTGAGCGAGGTGGACATAAGCCATCAGCAGGCAGTTGGCGCCCACGGCGGTCTTCTCGCGATCCGCAGTGCCACGGTTGATGGTGACGCACTCGCGGATCGTGGTGCCATCACCGATCTCCGCCGTGGTGTGTTCACCGGCGAACTTGAGGTCCTGCGGGATCGCGCTGATGACCGCACCGGGGAAGATCCTGCACTTTTTACCGATGCGCGCGCCGTCCATCAGCACGGCGTTGGATCCGATCCAGCTGCCGTCGCCGATCGCCACATCGCCGTAAACGCTTGCGAAGGGTTCCACGGTGACGTCCTTGCCGAGCTTCGCATCGGGATGTACGTAGGCGAGCTTCGAGATGCTCATCGCACAGGCGCTTTTGTGGGCTTGCCTTCGGGTGCGGCCTCCTTCGCCAGGTCCTCCGGCGTCTTGTCCTTCACGATCTGCGCCAGCATCTCGGCTTCCACCGCAGCCTGGCCGTTCACGTAACCCACACCTTTCATGTGGACGATGCCGCGACGGATGGGTGTGATCAATTCAAGGTGGAAGACGAGCGTATCACCGGGGATCACTTTGCGGCGGTAACGGATGCCATCGGTCTTGAGGAAGTAGGTGGTGTAGTTCTCCGGATCGGGCACTTTGCTCAGCGCGAAGATGCCACCCACCTGTGCCATCGCTTCCACTTGCAGCACGCCGGGCATCACCGGATTGCCGGGGAAGTGTCCGGTGAAGTGCGGCTCGTTCATGGTCACGTTCTTCACGCCCACGATGCTGGTCTCATCCATGCGCATCACCTTATCCACCAGGAGGAAAGGATAGCGGTGCGGCAACATCTTGTGGATGTCGTTGATGTTGAACAACGGTTCCTTGCTGAGGTCCAGGTGCGCCACGGGGTTCTTGTCCTCCTCCCGCATCTTCGCCTTCAGGCGCTTGGCGAAGCTGGTGTTGCCGAAGTGGCCCGGACGCGCAGCGAGGATGTGGCCCTTGATCGGGCGACCGACCAGCGCGAGATCGCCGATGATGTCGAGCAGCTTGTGGCGTGCCGGTTCGTTGAAGAACTTCAGGTCGGTGGTGTTCAGCACGCCGTTGCGGCGGATCTCCACCTCCTGGTATTCACGGCCCAGCGTTTTCGCCAGATCCTTCAGTTGATCCTTGGTCGTGCCTTCACGATCCTCCAGCACGATGGCGTTGTTGAGGTCGCCGCCCTTGATCAATCCGGCCTTGGCCAGTTGCTCCAGTTCGCGCAGAAAAACGAACGTGCGACACGGGGCGATCTCGTCCTTGAACTCCTCCGAGCGGTACATGCTCGCGTGCTGCGTACCGAGCACGGCGCTGTTGTAATCCACCATTACGGTGATGCGGAATTCACCGCCGGGGGCAGGAACGGCGAGCATCTCGGTGCCGCGCTCCTCGGTCTCGAACCAGATGGGATCGCGGAGGACGAACCAGTTGCGGGGCGCATCCTGTTCCTCCAAGCCGACGCTCTCGATCGCATTGACGAAGGCCAGCGCGCTGCCGTCCAGGATGGGTACTTCGGGGCCGCTGAGTTGTAGCAGGCAATTGTCCACACCCAGCGCGTAGAGGGCTGCAAGGACATGCTCGGTGGTGTTCACGACCACATCGCCCTTGCCGAGGGTGGTGCCGCGTGCGGTGCTCACCACCAGGTCGGGGTCGGCATCGATGATGGGCTCGCCATCGAGGTCGGTGCGCTGGAACTTGTAGCCGTGACCGATCGGGGCCGGGCGGAAGGTGAGGGTGACGGGTTCGCCGGTGTGCAGGCCCACGCCCTTCACCGTGGCGCTGCCCTTCAGGGTGTGCTGTTTATCGCTCATGAGTGTCGCCTTCGGCGGCAGGGCGAAGGTAGGAGAGGGGGGAGAAGCGGGTGCGGGCGCGCAGAAAGGAAGAGGTTCACGCAGAGGCGTCCCTCCTTCGTCGGGATGAACTCCGAACGCGGAGGGGAATTCAGGGTGGGCTCGCGGGAAGGAGGGGGTTCCCGCGGAGGCGAGAAAGGAAGAGGTTCACGCGGAGGCGCAGGGAACGCGGAGGGGAATTCAGGGTGGGCTCGCGGGAAGGAGGGGGTTCCCGCGGAGGCGAACTCATGGTGGGTGGCGCGCGGGAAGGAAGAGGTTCACGCGGAGGCGAGAAAGGAAGAGGTTCACGCAGAGGCGCAGAGAACGCAGAGAACAGAGAACAGAAGTCAGCCCACTGCAAATCGGTATTGCACCCTCCTCTGCGTTCTCTGCGCCTCTGCGTGAGATGGGCTCAACACCCCTCGCTCAGCGCTTCTCTTTCCTCAGCTCCGCCAGCTCCTTCTCCAGTGCGTCGATGCGTTTCTGGAGTTCGGGCAGTTTGCGGAAGACGACCTGACTGCGGTCGTGCAGGGGCTTGGGGAAGGCCGGTGATCCTTGGATGACCGAGCCGTCCTTCACGTGACCGCCGATGCCACTTTGCGCGGCGATCTGCACGTGGCTGCCCACGGTGAGGTGACCGGCGATGCCGACCTGTCCGCCGATCTGGTTATGGTCGCCCACTTTGGTACTGCCCGCGATGCCGGTCTGCGAAACGATGACGTTGTGTTTGCCGATATCGGCGTTGTGGCCCACCTGGATGAGGTTGTCCAACTTGGTGCCTTCGCGGATGTAGGTGGTGCCGAGCGTGGCGCGATCGATGGTGGTGTTCGCGCCCACTTCCACGCGGTCCTCGAAGACCACGTTGCCCACCTGCGGCATCTTCTCGTATTCGCCCTTGGCGTTGGGCACGAAGCCGAAGCCATCGGCACCGATCACCGCACCGCTGTGTACCACGCAGTTCGCGCCCATCACCGTGCCGTGGTAGATCTTCACCCCGGCGTGGATGCGCGTGTTCGCGCCGAGTTTCACGCCGTCGCCGATGTAGCAGTTGGGGAACACCTTCACGCCGTCGGCCAGCACCACATCATCGCTCACATAGCTGAAGGCGCCGATGTACACGTTCTTGCCCAGTTTCGCACTCGGGCTCACGAAGCTGGGTTGTTCGATGCCCTTCTTGTCGTACCGCAATTCGCTGTTGCGCTCCAGCAGTTGCGTGAAGGCCATGCGCGGATCGGCCACACGGATCAGCGTGAGCGTGCTCGGCAGCGGTTGCGCCGGTTTGAAGTCGCGCGCCACGATGGCGATGGTGGCCTTCGTGCGGTAGATGTGCTCGGTATAGATCGGGTTGGCCAGGAAGGTGAGCGTGCCACTGCGCGCTTCCTCGATCTTGGCGAGGTCGTTCACCAGCACCTGCGGATCGCCATCCACTTCTCCTTCCAGGAGCTCGGCGATCTGTTCCGCGGTGAACTGCATGCTTCAGTAGGTGATCGGGATGGCCACTTTCGTGCGGTCCCAGATCAGGGTGAGTTCAACAGGATCCTTATCGGTATCCACCGCGATGCGGAATTGCTCCACTTCCTCGGCGAGTGTGTCCACAGGGATCTTCACGGCTGCGATGTCGGCCTCCGGATCGCGTTGGGCCACGCCATCCATATCCACACCCCACGAGTACATCCTTCCATTGAGGTACACGGCCCAGGCATCCTCACCGGGTAGCGTCCAGAGCGTGTACTTGCCTGCCTTCACCGGCACGCCACCGAATGTGATGTCCTTGTTCACGGAAAACGTGGTGGCCTCATTCGCGCCCGTGCGCCACACTTTGCCGAAGGGTACCAGACCGCCGAAGATCACGCGGCCCTTCTTGTACGGGCGGCTGTAATCCACTTCCACCTGCACCCCTTCCGGACCACCCACATAGAAGGCGACGGTCTCCTCCGGGCTGGCCTTCTTGGTCTGGATCTTCTGGTAGCGCAGGACCGCCAGGATCACCACGACCAGTACGACCAGTCCAAGCAGGGTGCGTTTCCAGAATACGGACATGCGATCAGCGGGTGATCTCCTTCTTCACTTCCACCTCCTTCATCATCCCGTGGTGCATGTCACCATGATGCATGCCGTCACGCATCTCCATCTCCACCCTCGTGCTGTCGCCCATGCGGTGTACCACCACGGTGCCACCCTCGATCGTGATCGTGGTGTCGCCTTGGAAACCGGCGGCTTCCAATCCCTTCACTAGCGCATGCACGTTCGCATCGCCATGCATGCCGCCACCTTTGCAGCAGGCCGCGCCCATTTTGTGATCGCAACCTTCCATGGCGCATTTGGCGCCCATGGTGCAACGCTCACCGCCATGCTCACAGGCGGCCATGCCTTGGTGGCCCATGCCCATGCTGCAGTGGCCCATGCCACCGCGTTCACAGTCGCCACCGTGCCGACTCCACGGTCCGCAGGTCAGGCAGCAAAGGATGTAGCCCAGAATGAAACTCAGGAAGCTGAAGAGGAGGATCTTGGCCCAGTTGGTATTCATGGGCACGAAAGTAGGCAGGGCGGACGTGTTGGGCGCGCGGTGGCACCCCCCCTCAACGCAAAAGCCCCGGCGAGGCGCTAGGGCGATGCATTCCGATCGGATCAAGGACCGCTGGTCCGGTAGTGGACTATATTTACCGGAAGATCCATACATCATGAGAACGCAATTGATCGATCATTGCGTGATCCTGCTTTTGGCTTTCGTAGCAGGGTCCCCACCGGCTTCCGGCCAATCCTTATCCGTGAGAAGTGATCAGGATCTGAATTTCGATATCGTCGGTCGCGTCATGGACGGCGGCTATGCGGTATGCCGCTACTTAGGACCGGGAGAGGAGATCGGCCGGTTCGATCCGCAATTCCAAGCCGTCTGGACCAAGCAACTCGTCATTGATGGTGATACGGGTCTGGTGGATGTGCATACCACAGTGCTTCATGACGGAACAACGCTGGTTCTGAGGGATGGGATCAACGCGCTCATCAGCGGTCCTGCACCTGGCCCGGATGATGATTCCATTGATGTGCGATTGGATCTGGTGAGGATCGATCCCGTTGGATCGGTGGCTTGGGCCAGAACCTTGCACTTTTTGCGGGGGACTACCGGGTTTGACGACATTGATCCGTACGAGGTAAGCGCGAACGATGAAGGCGAGTTGGTGCTCACGGTCCATGAGGGCATTGGATCAGGGGGCCACATCCTGATCAGGATCGCCAGTGACGGTACCCTTCGTTGGGTTGCGGAAGTATCAGGTCAGAGCAGTTGGACCAGGGTCTTCATTCCTGAAGGTTCATCGGATCTCTATTTCACCAGCGGCAGCGGTTCGGCTGCGGGACCCTTGACGATCGGAAAGATCGATGTCAATGGCACCACGTCCTGGGTGCGCGAGGTTTCCATTGGTGCCAACTTGTTGGCTGGGACGCTCATGCGGTTGGGAGCGAACGGCGACCTGGTCGTGGGTGGAACGCAACAGGGCAATACGTTCCTGCTCTCCATGAACCCGAGTGGTTCCGTGAATTGGCTGCGCCTCCTTGCCACCACACCGCCCACATCACCCGGGGTCGGGATCACCGTGAACGGATTGGAGGCTTTCGATACCGAATATGTGCTCCTATCATCGGCCGGTCTGCCGGGACGAACGGTCACGGCTCATGTTGCACCGGACGGATCGTTGATCGCGGGGCACCGCACGCTCACGGTAACGCAAGGTGAGATCCGTCGGCAAGTCTCCATTTGGGGGCTCGACAAGCTCAACAACGAATTGACCTTGGCGGGCAACTTCAATGAAACGAACACGACCTTCGGGTTCAGCACGAATTGGCCGGTGATCGTGACCAAGGGGCTTGCTGATCCCGACGATTGCTACTTCGGCGTGGAGAACTTCTCCGTATTCCCGTTGCCTGTGGCCGATATCCAAGTGCTCGATGGGCCCGAGGTGCCGATGCTTGCGTTGCCCACCGTCAGTGTCCCGGCCGTCACACTCTTCGATGTGCCATCACCGGCCAGTGAACCGTTGTGCGTTGTCTCGGGCATCGCCATACAGGGCACCCCGGATCCTGACTTTACGGTCTATCCGAACCCGGTCTCCATAGGAGAGGAGATCATTGTACGGACGAGTTCAGCTTCCAACTTCAGATTGGCGGATGGTAGCGGCCGTTCCGTATTCACCACAACGCATCCGGCCACCATGCATCGTATCCGGTCGCATGTTCTTGCCGCGGGTTACTACATCCTCACACAGATCGACGTGACCGGGAATCCCATCTCCACCAGACCCGTGGTGGTGAACTAGCTCGGAGGTCCTTTCGGTCGCTGAGTGCGGCGTTATTCACACGCAAATCCCCGCCGAGGCGCTGCGGCTTTGCGGGTTCGTAGTAGGTAGTCTGCTGTGCGTACGCCACTCTCCTAATTCCCGAAAACCCTCCGCAACAGATCGCTCGTCCGCGCCGCAGGATCCTTGCGGATGCGCGCCTCCTCATCGGCGATGAGCACGAAGAGGCCATCGATCGCTTTCTGCGTCACGTAGCGATCAAGGTCAGGGTCCACGGCCTTGGCGCCGGTGAAGAGGCCCGCCTTGTTGTAGCCGTTGGCCAACGGTGTCCAGTAGCTGGTGAGTGCCACCTTCTCATTCGCGGCGTGTACAATGGGGAGGAAGCGCTCGAAGAGATCGGTGCTCGTTTTCTCGTTGAGGTAATTCGTGGCCGCGCCGTCACCGCCCTTCAGGATCGCGAAGCCATCGCCCACGCTCATGCCCAGGATCGCATCGCGTAGGATCACCAGCGCTTCCTTGGTGGCTTCCTCCGCTGCGCGGTTCATGGTACGCTCGAAGTCCTCCACCTGCTTCGTCATGCCCACATTCACCAACGTGCTCTTCATCTTCTGCGCTTCGGCAGGGAAGGGGATGCGGATGCGCGGGCTATTCCAAAAACCATCCAGCGCCGAGCCGTGCAGCACGCTCTGCTCCGCGCCATTGTCCAGCGCTTCCTTCAGGCCTGCGATCACATCGGCATTGGAAAGTCCGCCGGGCCTGCTGGTGTTCCTGCCTGCGGGAATGCGCACGCCGAAGGTGATCTGCGCCACGGCACCACACGAAAGGACAAGAAGGAGGGAGAGGAGGAGGGGCTTCTTCATGGGGCGGGCGCGGCAAGGATGGTGCCGGGGGGGATGGAGGATCGAAGTTCGATCAGTGCAGCGGGCTGTGAGGGCACCTGTGGACAACTTCCCCTCATGAGAGAGCGGGTCGATGGTGGTCCGTGTATAAGTTGCCTGCCTCGGATATGACGAAAACCACGTCAACGAATTCGAATGACAAGCGTTGAGATCTGTGCTGGTGCTGGTGGGCAATCGTTGGGCCTGGAGCGAGCGGGCTTCGAACACGAGGCACTCGTGGAGATCGATGATGCGTGCTGTGCAACACTACGGAGCAATAGACCGCAGTGGAATGTGCTCCACGGTGATGTTACGCGGTTTGATGGACGTCCCTATCGCGGAGTGGACCTTTTGGCCGGTGGTGTTCCGTGTCCTCCTTTTTCTGTTGCTGGCAAGCAACTTGGTGCGAAAGATGAACGCGACCTGTTCCCGGAAGCGCTTCGCCTTGCTGATGAGATCCGGCCACGCGCCGTGATGCTGGAGAACGTTCGCGGCTTTCTTGACCCCAACTTCGAAGGCTATCGGAAGCGATTGTTCCAGAGTTTCCGGAAACTGGGCTACAAGACGGAGATCAAATTGCTGCATGCGTCGGACTTCGGTGTTCCACAATTGCGTCCGCGTGTGGTGATAGTTGCCCTGCGCCCAGAGGATGCGGACCATTTCTCTTGGCCGGACCAGGCGACCGCACCAGCGCCTACTGTTGGCAATACGCTCATTGAACTGATGAGCGCGAATGGTTGGAGGCATGCGAACCAATGGGCCATGAACGCGCAGGCGATCGGGCCGACGATCGTGGGCGGTTCCAAAAAGCACGGCGGTCCGGATCTCGGTCCATCGCGCGCACGGCAGGCATGGGCACAACTCGGTGTCAATGGCGGGACCATCGCAGAGGAAGCGCCTGAACGGACATTCGTCGGCGTGCCACGCCTCACCGTGCGTATGGTCGCGCGCATTCAAGGGTTCCCGGACGATTGGCATTTCACCGGGCGCAAGACAGCCGCCTATCGACAAGTGGGCAATGCGTTCCCGCCGCCGGTTGCACAGGCCGTGGGCACCAGCATCCAACGGATGTTCGAATTGGCGGCGCAACGAACAGTCATGGTGGCGTGATGGCGAAGCGGGAAGCCCTGCTCTCCGAGATGAAGCGCGCATTCCATGCTCGCCTGCTTAAGGACATTCTGAGTGTCGACAAATCGGGTGTTCCGTCCAATGCGGACGGCGACAATAAGACGAGCGTGGCTATTGCGAAAGGTCTCATTGAGCGGATCGGGAGGCCACGAGTCGAGAAGAAGGTCGCTGGACAGAGAGCAGGAAGGCTCTTCGAATCCGCGTGCGCTGATTTCATTCAAAGTACGTTCGGTGCGTTGTTGCACATGCGTCCGGGTATTTGGACGGTTGAGAAAGGAGAAGGGAACAGGGGTGTTGGTATCGCCCGGTTCGACCAGTACTCACATCTGGATGATCTGGAACGTCTCGCTCGGCTGAATACACAGCTTGCTGCGGCACTTGGCAGTGACTACCTCATCAAACCCGACATCGTCATCTTCAGGAAGCCCGAGCCCGATGGAACGATCAACGCACACGGACCGATCGTAAGTGAAAATGAAGCGCTACTTTCAAGCCTTCGCGAAGTGAATGGCAAAGCACCTATCCTACATGCCAGTATAAGTTGCAAGTGGACACTGCGGAGCGATAGGGCGCAGAATGCTCGGTCGGAAGGCTTGAATCTGGTACGCAATAGAAAGGGTAGGCTGCCCCACGTAACGGTGATCCTTGGTGAACCGCTGCCAAGCCGGATCGCGTCCATTGCACTCGGAACTGGCGATATCGATCATGTCTATCACTTCGCCCTTCCGGAGCTGATCGAGACAGTGAAGGACTTGCAATTGGGCGACGCCGAGGATTCGCTGAACACAATGATCCATGGCAAACGGCTTCGGGATATCTCCGATCTGCCGCTGGATCTGGTTGTGTAGCCTTAAACCTGTGTAATGCCTCCCGTCCTCGGGGACCTTGCGTTAACGGCTCCGGTCGGAACCCCGCCCCCTACTTCTCGAACGTGAAGAAGAAGAAGAACACCGCGGCCCATGTCGCGGGTACATCGCTGGCATAGCCGATGGTGCTTCGGCTGCTGTTCTCCACAGGACCTGCCTTGTTCACATAGCCCACCGTGCTGCGGCTACTGTTCTCAATGCGGCCATCGACATGGATGTACCCAAGCTCACGCGGATCGGCGATTCGTGGCGCTTCCCTACTCCTTCACGAACCTCCCAACGGCGCTCGATCCATTGCCAATGCACCGCACTGTGTAGATCCCGTGCGGTAGATCGGTCACATCCAGATCGACCATGGCCCCCCGGACCTCCATTACCCGGATGAGATGGCCCAGGGCATCGACGATGCGGACAACGGCTTGTCCTGTTCCGTTGGCCCAGGCCAAATGGATGGCATCGGTCGCCGGAGTTGGATAAACGGAAACCCCGGCAGCGCGAGGAAGCGGTGTTACCAGCCCCGTGGTATTGCAATGCAGAACGGCCTGCATATCCACCGGGAAGAAGTCGGGTGTGATCGTGACCATGGTGGGCACGAGGTTCGCACTCGGGGTGCTCACCACCATGCTGCTGGCAGTAAGCAGAATGTGCACAAGCGGGTCTCCCGCTTCTTCGCAGATCATCTGCGGATCGGTGAGCGGCCGTAGCATGATCTGGTCCGGTGCATACACCAAGTAGGCCGTGTCAGCACCCATGGGCAGCGCATCGCTCATCATTTGGGAGGTCGCGGTATCGTAGGGAATGAAGTCGAGGATCTGGCCCGTGGTGTCGATCCGTGCAAGGATCGGGACCGTTGGCGTGCCGCTGCTTAGTGCATGTGAGAACAGGAGCTTGTCGTCCCCTAGGCTCCAGAGGCTCCCATACCCGAAGTTGAGGCTGGCATGCTGGTACGCATGGGCGCTGATCACATCGCCGCTTCCGCTGATGAAGAGCACGCCGCTCGCATGTTGCACCGCGCCGGACGGCAGTACGTATTGCGCGGCATATAGGTCGTCGGTGATGCGCACCAGCTTTTCCACGTAGCCGTTCCCGCTGCCCTGGATCGTGTAAGCCCGCTCCCAGAGGGTCTGGCCGTTGCTGCTCACCATCCGTGCACGCGCTTGGGGGCTGGCGCCCACATCGGTGTAGAACATCAGGGTGGCACCCATCGGGGCAGGAGCGATGGACACGTAGTCCAGCAGGGACTGTGACATGGGATAGGTCTTGCACCAGAGCAACTGGCCGGTACCGTCCACCGCGATGAGGCCGTAGAGAGCCGGGTCGTTCGCCGAGAACACCGTTACCATCCGGCCTGCGGTGGTGGCGATGGCGCCCCTGATGAACGCGTGCAATGTGTCGAGTCGATAATAGCGCGAATCCAGCCAGCTGCCATTCGCATCGAAGCGATGGAATGAAGGCTCCAAGTTGGTCGTGCCGATATCGTACATAAGACCGCCCAACAGCAACTCCCCGTTGGGCCGTTCCAGGATGCCCTTCATGCCGCTGCCCTGTAAAGTGGAGGCCACCGCCCACAGCGGCTGCCCTTGCGGATCCAGCCGCATGAGCGACACCCGCCCCACCACCAGTGTTCCTTCCGTGATCAGCAGGTCGCCGTTGCTGGCGCGCGCGCCGTCCGAGAAGCCTCCCCCGGCGGTGGCAGGGTCGTCGTAGTTGTAGTTGAAGGGTGCTTGCGCGTGCAGGCCTGCAACCGAGGCACATAACAGCAGCAACATGATGGTGCGACGTTGGATCATGGTATTTCCAATTTGGGTTGAAGGTAGGATCGACACCTCAATGACCTGGACGTGCCATTCCATCTTGGTTGTGTTACCCGCCCGGTTCGGTCCCACTCCCGGGGCCACATGCGATCCAGAGGTACAGTGCCGAACCCCGCCCCCTACTTCTCGAACGTGAAGAAGAAGAAGAACACCGCGGCCCATGTCGCGGGTACATCGTTGGCATAACCAATGGTGCTTCGACTGCTGTTCTCCACGCGGCCATCGGCGTTCACATACCCTATTGTGCTGCGACTGCTGTTCTCCACACGACCGTCCTTGTTCACGTAGCCCACGGTGCTGCGGCTGCTGTTCTCGATGCGCCCGTCCGCATTGATGTACCCGATGGTGCTGCGCGAGGCGTTCTCGATGCGGCCATCCTTGTTGATGTAGCCGATGGTACTGCGGCTGCTGTTCTCAATGCGCCCATCCGGGTTGATGTAGCCGGTGGTGCTGCGGCTGCTGTTCTCGATGCGTTGGGCGTTGCTCGTAAAGGTGAAGAGGAAGAAGGATGCGAGGAGGAGCAGGCGCATGGCGGTGGGTTATGGGCGGTTGGGCAAAGATCGGTCCGGTTGGTTATTTTCTGGCAGGCACGACACTTTCCTCGAGGCCCTTGATCTTCTCCTGTAGTCCGGCGAACGCGGGGTCCATGGCCAGGGCCTTCTTGAAGTTGGTCAACGCAGCAGCGGTATCGCCGTTCGCAAGAAGCACATCGCCATAACTGTCATACACGTTGGCGGAACGCGGGTATTCCTCCATGTTCAGTCGGAGGATCGCAACGGCGTCTTCGACGCGATCAGCCCAGAGCAATTGGTATCCGAACACGTTGAGTTCCTGCTCTTCGAAGAGGTAGTCCTGCGGCCGTTCCGCTTTCAGCTTCTTGTATTGGGCGATGGCCGACCCTACGCCTTCCGTTGCCAGCGTTTTCCCAATGGGATCGCGGATGTAGAACCGTGGTAGCGCATAGGGTTCATCATGAATGATCCTGTCCAGATCGTCCGGGATGCCGTAGTAGCGCGTGGATTTGTTCGTAAGCACGATGATGCAATTGTCCTCGTCGATCTCCCGGCGGATGTTGGTGATGAAGCCGAGCCATCCACCGGAATGGTGAACGACTTTCTTCCCTGCCGGTGTTCGTTCAATGAACCAGCCGAAGCCATAGTCGGTCGTATCGCCGTTCGCAAGGACCGCCGGAGTGAACGCCTCCTCAAGGGTTTTGCGGGTGACGAGCTTGTCCGTGTACAGGATCCTGTCCCATTTCATCAAGTCGCCCACCGTGGAGAAGACACCGCCATCACCATGCGCTGCGTTCAGGTAGTGCGCGTCGCTAGGGAGCATGTCCACCCCGTTCCAACCCATGGAGAATCCAAAGGCACGGTCCGGCATGTTCGCATCAGGTCCGGGCACATAGTGGTAGACCACGGTGTGGCTCATGCCAGCGGGCTCGAAGACGTGATCGTGCAGGTAGGTGGCGAACGATACGCCCGATATCCTGGCCACCATGGTGGCGAGCAACATGTAGCCGGTGTTACTGTATTCCCACTTCTGGCCTGGCTTGAAATGGACCGGAGGGTGCAACTCGGCGAGCATCCTCACGCAGTCCTCATTTCCAGTGATGGACTTCTTCGGATCGGTGAAGGTCAGGTCCGTCTTCCAGTTCTCATCCATGAGCCTGTTGTAGTCCGGCAAGCCGGAGACATGGTTCAGCAAGTGCCTGATGGTGATCCCTTCGTAGGGCAATTCCGGGAGGAAGTCGCGGATGTCCTGGTCGTACTCCAACTTGCCCTGTTCCTGTAGCATCATGATCGCCATGGCGGTGAACTGCTTGCTGACGGACCCCAGGCGGAAGACGGAGTTCAGGTCCAGCGGGGCAACCGGATCAATGCTCTTGATCCCGAAGGATCCCTGATAAACCACCTCTCCGCGTTCGACCACGAGCGCGTTGCCGTTGAACTGGCCCCGTGCATGTGCTTCGGACAAGTACTGCTCGTATAGCTGCGTGTGCGTGTCCTTCTTGTTCTGGCCACAAGACAGAAAGGGGAGGGTGGTAAGGGCCACCGCGATCACGAAACGTTGATCGGTGAAGTGGGAGATGTGCATCAGTGACCAGATTTGGTTCGCGTGGTAAAGTACCGCGCACAGGTTCGCAGCACAGCCGAGTTTGACGAGATCTTTGTTATTGCGCGAGGCGTTCACATCTTCCCCAACCACCTCGGCCACGCCAAGTACCACTTCTCCACCGGGGTACTCAGCGCGCTGATGCTGAGGTTATCACTGGCGGAAGCGATGTCGCGGAGGCTGCCATCCTTGTTGATGTAGCCCACGGTACTGCGGCTGCTGTTCTCGATGCGCCCATCGGGGTTGATGTAGCCGGTGGTGCTGCGCGATGCGTTCTCGATGCGTTGGGCGTTGCTCGTAAAGGTGAAGAGGAAGAAGGATGCGAGGAGGAGCAGGCGCATGGCGGTGGGTTTTCGTAGAAGGGGCAAAGATCGGTCCGGGGTGTAGCGAAGCCGTCACGGGTTCCACGTCCCAAGTGCTCGCGTCAATTCCTCTCCAGGTCACTGGCGTGCAGTTCTTCCACATCCACATCATCCAGGCCGATGGCGCCGCGCCGCGCGCAAGAGCGGTGTACGCGGAGGATCTCCGCCTGCAATTGCTCCTTGTTGAACTGCGCCAACTTCGCCAATATGAACACGTACGTGGACTCGGACCGATGGTAGGAGATCGAGTACAGACGATGGCCATCCTTGGCGAGCTCCTCCTTGATCTCCGTCAACACCGACTTGTTCCGGCCCAGGATGACGAACATCCATCGCATCCGTGTACGTCCGTATTCGGCCTGCCATTGGAGACCGAATTCCTTGGGGGGAGGGATGGCGGCCATGCGTCCCGGCGTTCAACACCCAAACCTAGAGAATGCGGCGTATTCCTGTCAACATTCGGTGCGATCTCCACTGCCCGGCCTTCAAGCCCGCCCGCAAGATGATCACATCTTCCCCAACCACCTCGGCCACGCCAAGTACCACATCTCCACTGCCGTGCTCAACGCGCGATCAAGATCCTTCGCATCGCACGGATGCCGTTCAAGAACTGCACATGTACCATGTACAAGCCTTCAGGCCGATCGCCGAGTTCCAGTTCCACGCTCGTGTCGTTCACGATGAACCCGCCGACGTTCCTCCCTTGCAGGTCGAAGACATCCACGCGTTGGATAGGAGAGTTCGCTTGGACCGTGAAGTGACCATCGCTCGGAACGGGTGAGATGATCAATCCTTGGTCGAAGGCGTTCTCCTCGATCCCGACGATCGCTTCAATGCCGCAAGGGATACCGTTCTTCTTGAAGTAGGGAATGGAAAGACCACTGGACGTTGGTGCGCCCAACGGGCCTATCGGGTAGGTCAAATGGGAATAGGTATGACCGACGCCTAACAGGTAGCCGTATTCGTCGCTGGGCGGTGGCCCATTGGTGTCAATACCTGTCCAACAATCATCCGCCTCGCAATACCCGAGACCATGGACCGGTGAGTATCCATATGCCCCGAACACTTGGCCGCAGTGTGGGAAGAAGTTCAAGTATCTCGAACTCCCATTGAACTCTTCAAAAGGGATCTCGGCGATCACATCGATCTTTGAGTAGGTGAGTTCACCGGAGTTGAGCGTGACGCCGCCCTGCCCAACATGGAAGGATTCTGAGCTGACGGTGTACGTCACATCAGTGGCGGTCTCCGTTCGCGCAAGAATGGTGTACTTGGTGAAGGTGACGGAATTGGAAGGTGGGGGATACGTGCCGCTCGCGCTGCGATACTGGACCTCATCGCCTGGTGCATAGTCATGCACGGTGGCCTCCGTGATGGTATGGAGACCAACTTGCCGGACGGCATCACCGATCATGTGGATCGGCCGGAGCACCGCAGGGAAGGAGTCCACTTGGAAGAAGCTGATCACCCCTAGGTCCTTTCCGATGATGATCCGCGAACCTTGCACGGAGGAATTGATCGGGTTTCCGCTAGGGTCGGTATGCAAGATGCGGTAGTACCGCGCGGAATCCGGGATCCCTAGGAAGGTTGCGGTGTCCCGCTGCTCATAGATCAGCGAGAACAGCTGGTTTTGATCTTGAAAGATCGCAGACGTATCCCCAAAGGGGATCCCGGGATCCAGATGCAGTGTGTCACCGAGGATGTTGAACAATCGAAAGCTACCGTCGGTCGATCCCTCGAGCCGGGGGCCGAACCATGATGGCAGATCCTGTTTCAAGCAGTTCGGCCAACCCCAACCCAAGCAGAAGTCACTCTGGCTGTCGACCGCGTTCAACAGGAAGTAGTTGGCGTATGTGGTGTCGCCATTGCTGGCAGTGATGGGATCCAATGCCAAGCTGTACACCCTACCAAGACCGCTATCATCCAGAAAGGCACGTTGCATCCCAGAGACAAAAGGTTGGTATTCCTGTGCACTGCCCAAGGAGGGCATCACCGCAAGTAGGATGGATACGTGCCGGATCATTTTCTGTGATCTGTTGAACGATGACGACGGGTGTGGCTCATGCGCTGCCTTAGATCACATCTTCCCCAACCACCTCGGCCACGCCAAGTACCACTTCTCCACCGGGGTACTCAGCGCGCTGATGCCGAGGTTGTCACTGGCGTCGGCGATGTCGCGCAGGCTGCCATCCTTGTGCAGCAGTTCGATGCGGTCGTGCGTGGGGTCGTAGGCGTTGTTCACGATGCTGCCTGTGATCACGAAGCGTTCGGAGTCGGCAGTGGAGATACCGAGCTGGTCGGCCACTTGCTTGCGCAGCGTGGCTACTTGATCCGCATCCCACGGCGCATTCTGCAAGCGGATGTGCAGGTTGCGGCGTTCCACCAGGTCGCTGGCCAATGTGGCGAGCACCTTGTCCGGGTGACGCGTCCACACTTTCACGGCGCCCATGATGTCGTGGTCGTCCAAGCGGAGGAACTCGCCGAGGATGGCCGGATCGCGGAAGGACGTGCGGTCGTGCCGCGCGGTGAGGAAGACCTGCAACGCGGGCGAGGCGAAGACGACGGTGCCACCGAGCGCGAGCACCTTCGCGCGGCGCAGCGTTTCCACCAACATCATCTCGCAAGCCACCACGGTCTTGTGCAGGTACACCTGCCAGTACATCAAGCGGCGTGCAACAAGGAACTTCTCGATGCTGTAGATCGCTTTCTCCTCCACCACAAGCTTGTCGTCGCGGATCTCCAGCATCTTCAGGATCCGTTCGCCGCCGATCACGCCTTCGCTCACGCCGGTGTAGAAACTGTCGCGGTTCAGGTAGTCGATGCGGTCCACGTCCAACTGGCTGCTCACGAGTTGGTGCAACGCACGTCGAGGGTGCGTGTCGCGAAAGATGTCGATGCCCATCGTGAGCGCACCATCGAAGCGTTCGTTCAGCGCGTCCATCACCAACGCACTCACATCCTCATGGCCGATGCCTTCCACGAGGGTGTGCTCCAGTGCGTGGCTGAATGGCCCATGGCCGATGTCGTGCAACAGGATCGCGATCGCGGCACCATGCGCTTCTGCATCGCTGATGTCGTGCCCCTTGCTCCGCAACGTGGCGATGGCTTCGCCCATGAGATGCATCGCGCCCAGTGCATGGTGAAAGCGCGTGTGTAACGCACCCGGATACACCAAGTGGGAGAGACCCAATTGCTTGATGTACCGCAGCCGCTGGAACCACGGATGATCGATGAGCGCGAGCACCTGCGCGTTGGGCACGCTGATGAACCCGTAGATCGGATCGTTGAGGATCTTCATGCGGAAGGCGCTAGCGAGGTGTGCAAATACAAAGGTGGCCGCAGAGGCGCGAAGGCGCGAAGAAGGTGGTTGGCCGCAAAGGTGCAAGGAATGTAACTGGATCCGCGCCGCGACGAAGACGCCGCAAAGGATCCGTCTTGGCGGATCATCCTTGCGGCATTTGAACCGAGGCGCTTCACTTCTTTGCGCCTTCGCGCCTCTGCGGCTAATTCAACCCTAGCGGCATTTACGGTCCTATGCGCCGATCCTTCGCGTCTTTGCGCCTTTGCGGCTGATCCCATCCTTGCTTTTTCCGGTAGGTCTACCTTCGGGCCCGAAAGTACTGGGCAACAACGGACCAACTATCCCGTTGCTCTTGCATGCGAACTTTCATCACTGAACCCGTAGCGCCGAAAAGTGCCATCAACCCGACTATGACCGCGAACATCCTCTGGGCCGACGACGAGATCGATCTTCTGCGACCACACGTGCTCTTCCTCCAAGCCAAAGGCTACAGCGTGGATACCGTGAACAACGGGCTCGATGCCGTGGAGAGCAGCAAGAAGAAGGAGTACGACATCATCTTCCTGGATGAGAACATGCCCGGCCTCAGCGGATTGGAAACGCTCTCGCGCATCAAGGCCCTGCATCCACTCGTACCGGTGATCATGATCACCAAGAGCGAGGAGGAGCACATCATGGAGGAGGCCATCGGTGGCAAGATCAGCGACTACCTGATCAAGCCCGTGAACCCGAACCAGATCCTGCTCTCCCTGAAGAAGAACCTCGAGGGGCGCAAGCTGGTGAGCGAGAAGAGCAACACCAACTACCAGCAGCAGTTCCGCCAGCTCGCCATCCGCATGGGCGATCGCCTCAGCACCGAGGACTGGAAGCAGCTGTACAGCGAACTCGTGCGCTGGGAACTCGACCTCAGCGGCGGACAGGACCAAGGGATGACGGAGATCCTCCGCTCGCAATGGGCCGAGGCCAACGAGCAGTTCTCGCGCTTCGTCACCGACAACTACGTGAACTGGGTGAACAACAAGGGCACCGATGTGCCGATGCAATCGCACCAGATCTTCAAGGCCAAGGTGGCGCCGCTGATCGACGAGAAGCAGCCGCCGCTATTCATGATCCTTATCGACAACCTGCGCCTGGACCAATGGCGCGTGCTCGAACCGATCCTCAGCGAATTCTACCGCACGGAGGAGCAGGGCCTCTTCTACAGCATCCTGCCCACGGCCACCCAGTACGCGCGCAACGCGCTCTTCGCCGGTATGATGCCGAGCGAGATCGAGAAGCGCTACCCAGGCAAGTGGGTGAACGAGGACGAAGAGGGCAGCAAGAACATGCACGAGGAGGAGTTCGTGGGCGGGCAATTGCAACGCCTCGGCAAGAACGTGAAGTTCAGCTACCACAAGATCCTGAATATGAACGCCGGCAAGAAGCTCGCGGACAGTTTGGACAACCTCATGGGCAATCCGCTCAACGTGATCGTCTACAACTTCGTGGACATGCTCAGCCATGCACGCACGGAGATGGAGGTGATCCGTGAGTTGGCCGAGGACGACGCCGCATACCGCAGCCTCACCAAGAGCTGGTTCGAGCACAGTCCGCTGTTCGACATCTTCAAAGGCATCGCCGAGCGCGGTGGCCGCGTGGTCCTCACCACCGACCATGGCACCGTGCGCGTGAACGAGCCGAGCAAGATCGTCGGCGACCGCAACACCAACAGCAACTTGCGCTACAAGCATGGCAAGAACCTCAGCTACGAGCAGCGCGATGTGCTGGTGATCAAGGACCCGGCTTCGGTCTTTTTGCCGAAAGCGAACGTGAGCACCACGTACGTCTTCGCGAAGAGCGATCGCTTCTTCGTGTATCCGAACAACTACAACCACTTCGTCACCTACTTCCGGCACACCTTCCAACACGGCGGCATCTCCTTGGAGGAA
This sequence comes from Flavobacteriales bacterium, assembly GCA_016721005.1. Lineage (GTDB taxonomy): Bacteria > Bacteroidota > Bacteroidia > Flavobacteriales_F > PHOS-HE28 > PHOS-HE28. The sequence continues at coordinate 290,863 of JADKJM010000009.1, read as the reverse complement.
ATGCTGATCCCGTGGGCGGTGCTGAAGCCGAGGTAAGGAATACATCCACAGATGACACGGATGGGCACAGATGGGCTGTGTTCCATTCCTACTACTATCTGTGTCTTTCTGTGACATCTGTGGATCCCCTTCTTTCTTTGTTGAATGAGCGCAGCGATCACCCTGTCATCCGCGGATGAAGCCGTTGCGGTCGCGCGGGAGATCCTGCAACGCCATCCCGATGCGCGCATCCTCGCCCTACACGGTGAACTCGGCGCGGGCAAGACCACCCTCATCAAAGGCTTCTGCACTGCGCTCGGCGTCACCGACCATACGAGCAGTCCCAGCTTCGCGATCGTGAACGAATACCGCCGCGAGAACGGGGAGGCGCTCTATCACTTCGACCTCTACCGCATCCGCAACGCCCGCGAACTGCGCGACATCGGCTTCGAGGAATACGTGGACAGCGGCGCGTACTGCTTCATTGAATGGCCGGAACTGGCCGATGGCCTCCTTCCACCGGAGGTGCTGCATGTCCATGTGGATCCGCGGTCCGATGGCAGCCGGAGCATCACCCTTGCGGATCAACCGCGGTAGGTCGAAGATCCGGCGCGCCGGAGCCTAGGCCCGTGGTCCGGTGGGCCGTACATTCGCCATCCATCCTTAGCCCTGATGAGCGCATCCTCCGAACTCCTGAAGCAACTGGCCCGCGAGAGTTCGATGATGCCACAGGAGCAACTGGTGGAGGTGGCCCGCCGGAAGAAGTCGCTCTACATCGGCATCCCCAAGGAGATCACGTTCCAAGAACACCGCGTACCGCTCACACCGGCCGCCGTGGCCACGCTCGTACAACGCGATCACGAAGTGGTGATCGAACGCGGGGCCGGTGCACCCGCCCAGTTCCAGGACAACGACTACAGCGAGGCCGGTGCGCAAGTCGTCGATTCCGCCGATGAGGTGTACAAGGCGGACATGATCCTGAAGGTGGCTCCGCCCACGCACGCCGAGATAGAGATGCTGCGCCACAAGCAGATCCTCGTGTCGGCACTGCAACTCACCGTGCAACCGAAGGACACGTTGCGGCGCATGATGGAGAAGCGCATGACCGCTGTGGCGTGGGACTTCATCAAGGACCGCGAGGGCATCTACCCGATCATCCGCGCAATGGGAGAGATCGCCGGCACCACCAGCATCCAGATCGCCAGCGAATACCTCAGTGCCGACAAGGGCGGACCGGGCACCATGCTCGGCGGCATCAGCGGTGTGGAACCTGCCGAAGTGGTGATCATCGGCGCGGGCACGGTGGGTGAATTCGCCACACGCGCCGCACTCGGTCTGGGTGCCAGTGTGAAGGTCTTCGATAAGAGCATCTACCGGCTGCGTCGTTTGCAGAGCGCACTCGGCCAACGCATCTGGACGAGCGTGGTGCAACCCGAGGTGTTACGCAAAGCACTCCGCAACGCTGATGTCGCCATCGGCGCGCTGCGCCCGGAAGAAGGTCGCACACCCTTGGTGGTGAGCGAAGAGATGGTGAAGGAGATGAAGAGCGGCAGTGTGATCGTGGATGTGAGCATCGATCGCGGCGGCTGCTTCGAAACGAGTGAGGTCACCACGCACACCGATCCCGTGTACAAGAAGTACGGCGTCCTGCACTACGGCGTACCCAACATCGCCAGCCGCGTTCCACGTACCGCCAGCACGGCCTTGAGCAACATCTTCGGTCCGATGTTCCTGAGCATGGGCGAGGTAGGAGGCTTCGAGAACCTCATCAAGTCCGACCTCGGCGTGCGTCACGGCGTGTACCTCTACAACGGCACCGTCACCAGCGCCATCCTCGGCGAGGCATTCAAGCTGCCGCACAAGGACCTGGATATTCTGTTGGCGGCGTTCTAGCTCGCGCGCACGTCACTCCGGGCGAGGGAGGCTTTGCGACCAAGACCCGCCCTTTGGGCTGGAGTCTCACCAATGACTTGCGATCGCGGACATTGGTGAGACACCGGATGGACCGCTCCGCGGATCCTCCGGTGTGACGCGCGGTCTGATCGCTGCGGCCTCTGCCTCTTCCCCGGTACCTTCGCCGACCATGAGCGACCGCCCCCTGATCCTGGTGACGAACGACGACGGCATTCACGCGCCGGGCATCCGCACGTTGATCGAGGAGGTGCTGCCCTTCGGTCGCGTGCTCGTGGTCGCACCGGACAAACCGCAGAGCGCCATGGGCCACGCCATCACCATCCACAGCTTTCTGCGCCTCAACCGCATTGACCTGTTGGACGGCGTGGAGGCGTGGAGTTGCAGCGGCACGCCGGTGGATTGTGTGAAGCTCGCCATCTACAAATTGCTCAACGGCGCGAAACCCGACCTGCTCGTGAGCGGTGTGAACCACGGCGCCAACATCAGCATCAACGTATTGTACAGCGGCACCATGAGCGCGGCCGTGGAAGGCGCCATGGAAGGCATCCCCAGCATCGGATTCTCGCTGATGGACCACAGCATCGAAGCGGACTTCTCCCCTGTGCGTCCCGTGATCCGCAATGTGGTGGCGAACGCGATCACCCACGGCATCACACCGGGCACCTGCCTGAATGTGAATGTTCCACGCACCGGTGGCGTTCCGCTCAAGGGCATCCGCGTATGTCGACAAGCCACCGCGAACTGGGAGGATGAATTCGAAACGCGCCTCGATCCCGGTCGCAAGGAATACTACTGGCTCAAGGGCGAGTTCCGCAGCCATGACCACGGCGAGGACACCGATGTGTGGGCGGTGGACAATGGTTACGTGAGCATCGTGCCCACGCAGTTCGACATGACCGCGCACCACGCCATCGCCGCGTTGAACACTTGGGATCATGCGGTGGGATAGTCGCGGCGTGGGCTTCGTCATGGGCATGTTGGCGCCGCTGCTCGGCTTCGCGGCCTACGGCGGCATCTACGTCACCGCCATCCGACCGCACCACGATTTCCACTGGTTCGTGTACGATCTCTTTCTCGGCACATCGGAGTTCCAACCGCGCGTGGCGAGCCTCAGCCTCATCGCTGATGCTGTCCTCTTCTTCATTCTCGATCGGCTGGACATGCAGAAGGCCATGCGCGGCGTCATCGCGGCGATGATGGTCTACGGTGTGTACATCATCGTCATGCTCATCGCGAACAGTATGCTGGACTGATGGCGAAGCGACTTTACATCATCGCCGGTGAAGCAAGCGGCGACCTCCACGGCGCCAACCTCGTGCGCGAGTTGTTCGCCTGCGCCGCACCGAACAACCAACAACCAACAACCAACAACGATCCCCCGAACAACCTCTCCATCCGCGCCTGGGGCGGCGATCGCATGTCCGCCGCCGGTGCCGATGTCGTGAAGCACTACCGCGAGCTCGCCTTCATGGGCTTCACACAGGTGATCATGAACCTGCGCACCATCCTGCGCAACATCGATGTATGCAAGCAGGACATCGAAACGTTCAAGCCCGATGCGATCATCCTCATCGACTACCCCGGCTTCAACCTGCGCATCGCCGAGTGGGCACACGCGAAGGGGATCCCTGTGCATTACTACATCAGTCCACAAGTGTGGGCGTGGAAGAAGGGACGCGTACATACCATCAAGCGCGTGGTCGATCGCATGTATGTGATCCTGCCCTTCGAGAAGGAGTGGTACGCCAAGTATGGCATGGACGTCGAGTTCGTCGGACATCCCTTGCTCGATGCGATCGCACAAGAAGGCTCCGCCGCGTTGAAGCCTTTGCCCGGTGATGATGCGCGCCCGGTAGTAGCACTGCTTCCCGGCAGTCGACAACAGGAGATCCATCGCATCCTGCCCTTGATGGTGAGTGTGGCCGGCCGCTTCCCGCAATACCGTTTCGTCCTTGCCGCCGCGCCTTCCATTCCCGATGGACTCTACATGCAATTCATCGGCACGGCACCCATCGAAGTGATCAAGGATCGCACCTACGATGTATTGCGTCATGCGCGCGCAGCACTCGTCACCAGCGGCACCGCCACGTTGGAGACCGCCCTCTTCGGTGTGCCGGAAGCGGTATGCTACAGCGGCAGCGCCCTCAACGTGTGGATCGCAAGGCGCTTGGTGGACATCGAGTTCATCAGCCTCGTGAACCTCATCATGGGCAAGGAGGTGGTGCGCGAACTGATCCAGTCCGATCTCACGGTGGACTCCATGGCCAAGGAACTGGAGCAACTCATGGCCGATGGCCCCTACCGCGACACCATGCTCAACAGCCTCACGGCCTTGCGCATCAAGCTCGGAGGGCCCGGCGCATCACACAAGGTCGCTTCGGCCGTGTGGAAAAGTCTAGCGGAACGGCCCGCCAGCCGCTGACCGCCCGGGTACTTTTGGGCGCTTCCATGGCGCTGCGTTCCTCCGTCCTTCTCGCATTGGTCTTCCTGCTGGGCACCGGCATGGGTGGGCCTACGGATCCGGATCGCCTCATGCGCGTCGGCCTCTTCCGCGATCGCCCCACCACACAAGTGCTCGTCATGAGTTCGCGTGGCACATCCTCCGTCCTCGCCGATGGCACGCGGGTAGGGGAGTTGCGCTCTTCCGATGGACTGCGCATCGCGGTCATCCCCGGTGGACTTTCCGCGAAGTCCCTCAGTCTGTCCTTCACCGCCAAGAAGAAGATCGAAGTGATCCCCGTCGCTGCGGATGGCGGCTTCCGCTTGCGGCCGGAGGAGAGCAAGTACTCCGATCGTGAGTATCCCGGCGCATTGGAAGTGAGTGTCGCCGGAAGCAAACTCCTGCTCGTGGATCGTGTTCCGGTGGAAGCCTACACCGCCGGTGTCGTGCGTTCCGAAGCGGGCAACTTCCACCACATCGAGTACTACAAACTGCAAGCGGTCAGTTGCCGCACCTACGCGCTCACCAACCAGCGCAAGCACATCGCCGAGGGCTTCGAGCTCTGCGATGGCGTCCATTGCCAGGTCTTCCAAGGTCGCAACAAGAACGACAGCATCGCCGATGCCGTCACCGCCACCCGCGGACTCGTCATCGTCGATTCCAACATCACGCTGATCCACGCCACCTTCCACAGCAACTGCGGCGGCGAGACCATCAACGCCGAGGATCTCTGGAGCAAGCACGAACCCTACCTGCGCGCCACCCGCGATACCTTCTGCGTCGCCGCGCCGCACGCCACATGGGAGAAGACCCTCACGCGCACCGAGTGGCTCGCTTACCTCACCAAGCGCTTCGGCTTTTCCGCCGCGGACAAGGCCCATCTGGCCGCCGTGCTGGATTACCAACCGCAATGCCGCGACCTCTACCTCGGCAACACCTGGCCCTTGCTCCCATTGAAGCACATCCGCGAGGACCTCAAGCTCAAGAGCACCTTCTTCAGCGTTACCACCACCGGTGAAACCGTCCTCCTGCAAGGAAGAGGCTTCGGCCACGCCGTCGGCCTCTGCCAGGAAGGCGCCATGGGCATGGCCCGCGCCGGGTACTCCTACACCGACATCCTCCACCACTACTACGCCGAAGTCCATCTCGTCGACCTCTCCACCATCGACTTCTTCCGCGACGAAGGCGACACCCAACTCGCCCCCGGCCCGCGCCCTCCGCTCCGCTAGCCTGCGCACATCGCACCGTCACCGCGAGGCCCTGCGAAGCGGTCTTGTCACCGCTCGGCTCTGCGAGCGCACAGTCTCTGCAAGCCCCGTCCTCACAAGCTTCCGCACAACCCACCGTCACCGCGAGGCTCTGCGAAGCGGTCTTGTCACCACCTCGCCGCGATCTTCCCAGTGTCTCTTCCCCGCTTGGCTCTGCGAGCACACCGCCTCCGCAAGCCCGTCCTCATGAGCCTCCACACAACCCACCGTCACCGCGAGGCCCTGCGAAGCGGTCTTGCCCCCGCTCGGCTCTGCGAGCGCCACGTTTACTTTCGGCCCCATGCCCCAAGCCCGCATCATCGTCGAGGACACCCACGAACGTATCGCCCGCGGTCACCCCTGGATCTTCGCCACGCAGATCGTCCGTGAAGAAGGCACCTACACCCCCGGTGATATCGTGCAGGTCTTCGACACCAAGCACCACCCCCTCGGTCAGGGCTACATCAACCCGCTGTCCATGATCCGTGTGCGCTTGCTCACCACGCACGTCGAGGAGCGCGTCAACACCCACTTCATCCGCGGCCGCATCGAACGCGCATGGCATTACCGCCAAAGCCTCGGCTACACCGCCAGTTGCCGCGTCGTCTTCGGTGAGGCCGACCAGTTGCCCGGCCTCGTCGTGGACAAATTCAACAACATCCTCTCCATCCAATTCCTCACCCTCGGCATGGAGCGCTGGAAGGATGTCGTCGTGCAAGCCCTCACGGACATCGTCAAGCCCACCGGCATCTACCTCCGCAACGATGTCCCCATCCGCGAGAAGGAGGGCCTGCCCATGGAAACCGGCTTCATCGGCAAGCACTTCAACACCTCCCTCATCATCGAGGACGGTGTCGGCGTCCGCATGCACGTCGATGTCGCCGGCGGACAGAAGACCGGCCACTTCCTCGATCAAGCCCTCAACCACACCGCCATCCAGCGCATCGCATCCGGCAAGCGCGTCCTGGATTGCTTCACCCACACCGGCGGCTTCGCACTACACGCCGCCAAGGGGGGCGCTGCTTCCGTGGAAGGGCTCGACATCTCCGAGGATGCCGTCGCGCTCGCCACGCGCAACGCCGCGTTGAACCAATTCGCCAACTGCACCTTCCGCACCGCCAACGTCTTTGATCACCTCACCGAAGCCAGCCGCACCGGCAAACAGTGGGAGGTCATCGTCCTCGATCCGCCCGCCTTCGCCAAGAGCAAGAGCGCCCTCCAGAACGCCATCCGCGGCTACAAGGAGATCAACCTCCGCGCACTCAAGTGCCTCCCCACCGGCGGCTTCCTCGTCACCTGCTCCTGCTCACAGCACATGTCCACCACCATGTTCCGGGATATGGTCTTCGATGCCGCGCGCGATGCCGGACGCCGCCTGCGCGAAGTGTACGCCGGCGGCCAACCGCCTGACCACCCCGTGCTCTGGGGCGTCCCCGAAACCCGCTACCTCAAGTGCCTCATACTCGAGGTGGGGTAGGGTGATGTGAGCCTTCCGGGAATTACCTTTTCCGGACCTCGCATGCATCCCTCGGACCTCCACGGACCCTGGACCGCGATCCGCCGGGCACCCATGCTCCGCATCGCGTCGCTCTTCGTTGCGGGCATTCTCATCGCGTGGTTCTTCGATCCGCCGTTGCAACCGCTGATCTGGTTGCTGGGGTTCGGGGGGATCTGCGCCGCCGTGGTCGTCCTCTTTCCGGGTCTACCACGAACGCGTTGGCAGCGGGGTGTGGTCCTCGGCATCTGGTTCCTTGCTGCGGGCATCGTATGGCAATCAGTGCGCACACCGGTGAGCGATCCCTTGGGTCTTCACCGGCTTGATCAACGCGAAGGGCCATGGCTGGCTCGGATCGAAGCGATCAATGGTGACCGGCCGAAGGTGATCCGCGTCGATGTCTCGATCCTGGCGCGTTTCGAGAAGGACTCCGTCCGTCCTGTTCGCGGTGGTGCGTTGGCCACGCTGCTTCGTTCACCGGGCGAACCCACACCTGTTGTTGGTGATCTGATCGTGCTGGAGACCGGCATCGATCCGATCGACCGCCTGCCCGACCCCGGTGGTTTCGATAGAAGGCAATGGGCGGCGAGTCGTGGCATCCGGCACGAACTGTTCGCCACTGAAGGCCATTGGCGTGTATCCGGGCACATCTGGCAGTGGGTGGATGCGTTCCGGGATCTGCGCGAACGGATCAGCACATGGTTGGACGGAAGCGAACTGGGCCTTCGCGAACGCGCATTGGTGAAAGCACTGGTGTTGGGTGAACGTGATGAACTGGACGGTGACCTGCGCGAATCGTTCATGCGCAGCGGGACGATCCACGTATTGGCGGTGTCGGGCATGCACGTCGGCTTGATCTATGCGATCCTCACGTTCATGGTCGGTTGGTGGGGAAAGGGTAGGGGTGCACGGATCCTGCGCGGTGTATTGATCCTTGTGGCCTTGTGGGGATATGCCGGACTCACCGGTGCATCGCCCAGCGTGTTGCGCGCGTCCGTGATGTTCAGCTTCTTCACGATCGCAGGCATGGCGTTGCAGCGATCCGACAACCTGAACAGTTTGTTCGCTGCTGCTTTCTTGTTGCTGGTGTGGGATCCAGGAATGCTCGAACAGGCGGGCTTCCAACTGTCCTTCCTCGCGGTCTTGGGCATCATTCTCTTCTATCGACCCATTGAGCGATCATGGTTTCCGAGGTGGTCCTGGTTGCATAAGGTGTGGTCACTCGCCGCGCTTTCGATCTCGGCACAGTTGCTCACCACGCCGGTCTCTCTTCACTTGTTCAAGGCCTTTCCGATATGGTTCCTTCCGGCGAACTTGATCGTGGTCGTCGCGGCAGGCTTGGCCGTGTATGGCGGGATCGCGTTGATCGCTTTGTACAAGGTTCCGTTCGTGGGTGCCGCGCTCACATGGGCCATGACCATGCTCCTCGGTCTTGTGGAACACACCACTGCATTCTTCGCGGCTCTGCCCGGTTCCTATCCAGCGGTGCGTGTCGGCTTGTCGGATATGGTCCTGATGTATGTCCTTGTTCTTTCAGCTGGAGCATGGCTGCAATGGCGCTGGCGTTCGGCGTGGTACACCGCCTTGTTGAGCGCCTGCGCATTGCTCGGCATCTGGGGCCAGCGGGCGGGTTCACGCAACACCACGGATTCCTTCATCGTCTACGATCAACGTGAAGGAGCGTTGGCTGGAATGGTACACGGCCGGGAATTGGTGGTGTGGGCATCGGCCGATAGTTCGGTCGCATCGAAATACACCCAAGCGAAGTTGGCGCGACATCAACGGACCGTGGGGATCGATACGATGATCTTCATCATGAAGGACTCGCTTCCTGATCACGTTGAAGAAGTTGGCCATTCGATCTTCACTGCGGGGCGATGGCGCTCGGCTCGATTCGATGTGTTGTTCGTATCGGGGGATGATGAACCAGCAGTGGATCCGGATCATCGGTTCGATGCGATCGTGATCCACGACGCTGATCGCATGTCGAAGGAAACCGGAGCGGCATTGATCGCATCAACGGATCATCTTGTCATCGCGGGAGGCGTGACGGCCCGTGTGCGACGGATCCTGCGCACCTTGTCCGCCGAACGCCCCACAGCCCTCCACGAGGTCAGCCACCAAGGCGCCTTCACCCTGGAACGATGATCATCGAACGCACCCGCTGGGTACCGGTCCAGGATGCCCGCCTCACCCGCCTCGCCGAAGGCAAGCTCGTCCGCATCATCGTCCGCAAGCAACCCTTGGCCTTCGTGCGCATGCAGGGCGCCCTCCGCGCCATGCGGGACCAATGCCCGCACCAAGGCAACCCCCTCAGCGGCGGTTGGGTGGAGGACTGCCACGTGGTCTGTCCCTTCCACCGGTTCCACTACGATCCCGTCACCGGTAAAAGCAAGCACGGCAGCACCGCGAACGTGCCGGTATACGCCGTGGAGGAAACCGCGGAAGGCGCCCGCGTCGGCTTCCCCTACACCAGCATCAGCGTCTTCGGTTGGGATCTCTGGTAACGTTCTCGCTCCTCCCCGGCGCACTCACAACGCACTCAGCGGGAACACCTCCTTCAGCCGGATCCCCTTCTCGGTCATCTCCACCGTGCAGCATTGGTGTACGGGGTCATGCTCGAAGAAGAGCACGAACTCCTGCTTCGCCGCACTTTCCAGGAAGCTCGCCTTCTCACCCAGCGTCAGCAACGGCCGCGTGTCATAGGCCATCACCCACGCCACCGGGATGTGGTGGATGCTCGGCAACAGATCCGCCATGAACACCACCGTCCGCCGCTTGTATTGGATGTGCGGCAGCATCATCGCATCCGTGTGCCCATGCACCGTGTACACCTCGAACCCGGGAAGGAAGCCCCGGAAGTATTCGTTGATGGGCGTGACACCAGGTCCCAGTGTCCGCGGTTGCAGGCCCACGAACTTCAACTGCCCACTCTCCTTTATCGGCAGGATGTTCTCCTTCAGGAAGCTCGCCTTCTCCCGCGCGTTCGGGTACGTGGCCCAAGCCCAGTGGTGTTCGTTGCTCCAGTACGTCGCGTTCTTGAAGGCGGGTTCATACCCATCACGCGCGCTGTTCCACTTGATCGAACCGCCGCAATGATCGAAGTGCAGGTGCGTCAGGAACACATCCGTGATCTCATCGCGCGAGAACCCCGCCTTCTTCAACGAACCATCCAACGTCGCGTCGCCATGCGGCTCGTAATGGCTGAAGAACTTCGCATCCTGCTTGTCACCCATACCGTTGTCGATCAGGATCAGTCGGTCACCGTCCTCCACCAAAAGGCAACGCATCGCCCATGTACACAAGTTCCGCTCATCGGGTGGATGTCTCTTGCTCCAAATGGACTTCGGCACCACACCGAACATGGCGCCGCCATCCAACTTGAAGAAACCGGTATCGATCGGGTGAAGGGTCATGGTGCGAAGATCGTGATCAGCCGGGGCTCACCGTATCCTTGTGCCAATGGCTCGCCGCAAACCCCGTTGTATCGTCATTGCTGGCCCAAATGGTGCTGGCAAGACCACCTTCGCGCGCGAGTTCCTTCCGAACGAAGCGGGCATCATGAACTTCGTGAACGCGGATCTGATCGCTGCGGGACTATCGCCGTTGGAACCAGCTGCGGCGCAAGTGGCCGGTGCGCGCATTCTTCTGAAAGAATTGGATCGTTTGGCCTCCGAACGCAAGGACTTCGCCTTCGAGACCACCATGAGCGGATCGACCTACTTGAACCGGTTGAAGCGCTGGCGAGAGAGTGGGTATCGCATCGAGATCGTGTTCTTGAAATTGGATCGGGTCGATATCGCTTTCCGAAGAGTAGCGATGCGTGTGAAACAAGGAGGCCACAACGTGCCAACAATCGATATAGAAAGGCGCTTCGAACGGGGATGGACTAATTTCGGCCGAGCGTACAAGAAGATCGCGGATAGCTGGTCGGTCTATGACAATACCGGCGATCTCCCGATCCTAATTGCAGAATCCAATGGCTGAACGCAAGGGTATCCGACCATCAACAGCGTTGTCGAAGAGCAGCAGCAAGGCTTTGCGAAGAGCCGCCAAGGTCGCCCGAAAGACTGCACGCATGCACGGTACGGCCATCGCCATCCTGCGCGAAGGGATGTTGGTTCTGGTGAAGCCCTAGTTGGATTCTATTCGACGGTGTCGTGCATGGCTTCAATCTGGACACGGTTGCACAAGATCAGAGGCATTTCGGATCATGACTTCTTGTGGCGGGGCGACACAAGCCTGATAGAACGTAAGGCAGGTTGATATGATGGTCAGGACAATCACGAGGGGTCCCCAGCGATCAAGAAAGCCGAGAATTTGGTGATCCACTTGGCCCTTTCGTTGTTTCCCGAAAATCAACTTTCTTAATTCCATCGCTGACGAGTATGGGCAAGCTAGGGCTGAACAACACGTAGTTAGCATAGTACCCGGTAGTGATGTGTTGGTCACGCGATGGCATTCCACATTTGCGCCCATGAAGCGTGTTCATTTCATCGCCATCGGCGGCAGCGCCATGCACAACCTGGCCATCGCCTTGCACCGCCAAGGTTTCGATGTGTCCGGGAGTGATGATGAGATCTTCGAACCCAGTCGCAGTCGTCTTGATCGCTTGGGTCTGTTGCCCGACAAGGAAGGCTGGCGACCGGAGGACATCACGCCGGACATCGACGCGGTGATCCTCGGCATGCACGCGCGCATCGACAACCCGGAACTGAAGCGCGCGCAGGAACTCGGGATCCCCGTGTTCAGCTATCCGTCCTACTTCTACGAACGCACCAGGAACAAGACCCGTGTGGTCATCGGTGGGTCGCACGGCAAGACGACCATCACCAGTATGATCGTCCACGTGCTGCGCCAAGCGAACGTGGAGTTCGATTACCTCGTGGGTGCGCAGTTGGATGGCTTCGACTGCATGGTGAAACTGAGCGAAAGCAGCAGTGTGGCCATCATCGAGGGTGATGAATACCTCGCCTCAGCACTGGAACCCGTACCCAAGTTCCACTTGTACAAACCGGACATCGCGCTGATCAGCGGGATCGCGTGGGATCACATCAACGTCTTCAAGACCTACGAGAGCTACGTGGAGCAGTTCCGCAAGTTCATCGCGCTGGTGGAGCCCGGCGGGAAGTTGGTGTACTGCGCCGAGGATGCGGAGGTGAAGAAGCTGGCGGAAGAGAAGGAGGTCAAGGAGGGGAAGGTGGGTTACGGTACTCCGAAGCACCGGATCGAGGACGGCGTCACCACCCTGGAGACCAATAACGGAGACGTCCCGCTTCAGGTCTTCGGCAGGCACAACCTCCAGAACCTCGAAGGTGCGCGGCACGTGTGTCACTTGCTTGGTATCGGCGACAGGGAGTTCTACGCCGCTATGCGCACCTTCCACGGCGCGGCTCGTCGCTTGGAGAAACTCGCCGAGGTTCCGGGACGCAGCGTCTTCAAGGACTTCGCGCACTCACCGAGCAAACTCCAGGCGACACTTCAAGCTGTGCGCGAACAGTTCCCTGCTCGCCGCCTTGTGGCGTGCATGGAGTTGCACACATACAGCAGCCTCAGTGAAGAGTTCCTCGATCAGTACGCCGGGTGCATGAATGATGCGGACCGGGCCATCGTCTTCTTCGATCCGCACGCGGTGCAATTGAAGCGCTTGCCGCCCATATCACCCGAACGCGTGAAGAAGGCGTTCGGTCGTGAGGATCTGCTGGTGCTCAAGGATCCGATCGCCGTGATGGGCGCAGTGCGTGATGGGATCGAGGGTGACAGCGTGCTGCTGATGATGAGCAGCGGCAACTTCGGTGGCGTCGATCTTCAAGCGCTCAGCGAAGCGTTCATCGCTTGAACTTCCGCAGCACCTTGTGGTGCAGCATCCCGATGACAAGCGCGTTCATCGCACCATTCGCCAGCAACGCGAAGAAGGTGATGCTCGCATAGTTGAACGGTGTGAAGAACTTCGTGAGTCGCGGACGGATGATCGCCTCGTCCTGGCCTTCGCGCATGCCACGCGCCACCATGTCGTCCACGCGGATCTGGAAAGTATGGCTCTCGACCCTTGTGTAGTAGAACCAGAGGAAGGCGGTGATGATCAACGCATAGAGTGCAGCCGCCTTGAAGCCCTCGCGCATCAGGTCGGGGAAGCCTGCGCGCTTGTCGCGCGTCAGCAACCGACTGCATGTGAAGAACACCACCGTGATCATGGCCAGAAAATGGACAAGCATGAAGTCCGTTCCCTGCGGAGCACGATCCATCATGTAGAGGATCATGCGCAGTGCGATGACAGCGAGTGCGGTGAGTGCGGCGAGGGTCATCCTAGTAGGGGCAGGAGCAGGGCCAGGGGCAAGTGATCGGCTTCAACGCTTTCGATCGTCCTTCGCGCCATACTTGCCGGGGTTCGCGATCATATCGCCCAACATACGGCCAACTTCTTCTGAAAGTGCCGTTATCCCTGCGATATCTCCGGTGGTCACGTACCCGGAAGCAACGGCATGGTCAAGCCATACCTGAGTTTCCGAATTCTCGGCATCGGCATCCGTCATCTTCGCGATGAAGTGCAGCGGGTACCTCTTCTTGCGATAGCCTTCAGCCAACTGCGCGGGGATGGATCGCGAAGACCGACGGATCTGGTCTGTCAAGGAGTACTTCTCTTCAGTAGGGAATCTCTTGGAGAGAACGAATATCTCGTTGGCCAGCTCGAACGCCTTCTTGTACACGGTAAGGTCCTTGAAACCTGCCATGGGAGTTGTCTCTGAAAGGAAAGTTCGTATGGGATCGATAGGATGATCGTTTGCCCCTGTTCCTGTCCCTGCTCCTCGCGTTCGGCTAGCCGTTCATACTCACCAGGAACTCCTCGTTGCTCTTGGTTCCTTCCATGTGCTTCTTCACGAACTCCATCGCCTCCACGCTGTTCATGTCGGCGAGGTGCTTGCGGAGGATCCACGTGCGTTGCATCACTTCCTTGCCGTGCAGGAGATCATCGCGACGTGTGCCGCTGCCGAGGATATCAATGGCCGGGAATATCCTGCGGTTGCTGATCTTCCGATCGAGCTGTAGTTCCATATTGCCGGTGCCTTTGAATTCCTCGAAGATCACCTCGTCCATCTTGCTCCCGGTTTCCACGAGCGCCGTGGCGAGGATGGTGAGCGAGCCACCGTTCTCGATCTTCCGCGCGGCACCGAAGAAGCGCTTCGGTTTCTGCAAGGCGTTGGCATCCACACCACCGCTGAGGATCTTGCCACTGGCAGGTTGTACGGTGTTGTAGGCACGAGCCAGACGCGTGATCGAATCGAGGAGGATGACCACATCGTGGCCGCATTCCACCATCGCTTTCGCCTTTTCCAGGACGATGCCGGCAACTTGCACGTGGCGTGATGCGGGTTCATCAAAGGTGCTCGCGATCACTTCCGCATTCACACTGCGCGCCATGTCCGTCACTTCCTCGGGGCGCTCATCGATCAACAACACGATCAGATACACCTCCGGGTGATTGGCGGCGATCGCGTTCGCCACTTCCTTCAACAACACCGTCTTACCGGTCTTTGGCTGTGCCACGATCAACCCTCGTTGCCCTTTGCCGATCGGTGCGAACAGGTCCACTACACGCATGCTGATGGTCGTCTCCTTTCCCGCGAGGTTGAACTTCTCATCCGGGAAGAGCGGCGTGAGGAACTTGAACGGAACGCGGTCACGCACCCATTCCGGATCGCGGCCGTTGATCCGATCGATCTTGACGAGCGGGAAGAACTTGTCGCCCTCGCGCGGTGGGCGCACATAACCGGTCACCGTGTCGCCGAGCTTCAGGCCGAATTGCTTCACCTGCTGTTGGCCTACGTACACATCATCCGGTGAAGCGAGGTAGTTGTAATCGCTGCTGCGCAGGAAGCCGTAGCCCTCGGGCATGAGTTCCAGCACGCCTTCACATTCCACGAAGGCATCGAAGTTGATCTGCTCGCGTTGCGGCTGCCGATCTTGTTGATTGCGATCCTGCTGGCCACGATCCTGCTGCCCGCGATCCTGCTGACCGCGGTCTTGCTGACCGCGGTCCTGTTGCCCGCGATCCTGCTGACCACGGTCCTGTTGTCCGCGTTCGTTGCGTTGATCACCGCCGCGTTGGTCATTGCGCTGCTGGCCTTCCTGATTCCCTTGTGGGCGATCACCGCGGTTGTCCCGGCGGTCATCCTTCTGGTCCCGGTCCCCACGGTCGTTCCGTCCTCCACGATCCTGCTGTTGGTCGCGCTGCCCGCCTTGTTGCTGGCGATCATCGCCGCGCCGCCGATCATCGGGCCTGTTCCTGCCTTCGTTCGGTCGACCCTCATGGGCCGTTGGAGCAGGGGGTGGTGCTTCAGCCTTCACCTTTTTCTTGTCGTCGGTGGAAGTCTCCTCCTCCTCTTCATCCTCATCATCATCATCGTCTTCGCCGTCCTCGTCATCATCATCCTCGTCGTCCTCACCGTTCTCATCGGATGTCGCGGGTGGCTCAGGATCGTCCTCCACCACCGGTTCATCGGCTGTGGCGAGTTCGGTCAGGTCCTTCTCATTCCCCACGAATGAGGGAAGGATCGCGCGATCCGCGCCCGCCTTGCCGTCCTGGCTTTCCAGGATCTTGGCAACGAGGTCCTGTTTCTTCAGCGCTTCCACCTTCTTCAGGTTGAGCTTTTTGGCGACCTCCTTCAATTCGGAGATCTTCATTGCGCTGAGCGCGGCTTGATCATACATGGCCCGTAGGTATGGTGGGAGAGCGGCGTGCGTTTACGCCTTGCGGAAAGCCTCGAAGGGCTTCAATGGTTCCGAAAAAAAGCTTCTTGGTCGGGATCAGGTGCCGAATGGCGCCCGAAGGGTAGTACGACGCAAACCTAAGGCGGATCCCTGAATGTGCAAGCCCGCGTATTCCATCTTTGCGGACCCCTTTCTCCGATGCTACAGCGTATCCAATCCCTTTTCCTCCTATTGGCCGGTGCCTTGTCCCTGCTCACATGGGCCGCTCCTATACGTGCGTACACGCTCGGGTCCGGCGATCTGTGGATGCTGACACGGGGAATTCAGCAAAGCGACGGAACGCCGATGGCCGATGTTTCGGTGCCGGTGCCCTTTCATGTGATCCACACCGTGATCGGTCTTGCCTTCCTCGTGTCCATCTTCCTTTATGGGAACCGTGTGCGCCAAGCGCGGATCATTCGGGGCACTTGGTTGGTGGCTTTGTTGAACGGCGTTCTACAGTTCATATCGAGTCGATCCCTGGATGCGTACCTGCGTGATAGCGACGATGTGCTGGGTCACTACGGGATCTCCTTCTATCTCCCCATCGCGGTGGTGGTCTTCGCCATCCTTGCCGAACGGGCTATCAAGAAGGATGATGAATTGGTGAGGAGTGCGGATCGGTTGCGCTAGCGTGAATGATCGCCTAGGTTCGTGCAATGTTCCTTCGGGTAGGTCTCTTGGTGGCTATGCTTCTCCTTCTTGGAGCGAGCGATGTGCAGGCACAACGTGGTCGCGATCTGGACTGGCTACAGGGACATGTGGTTGATGCGAAGAGCAATGAGCCACTTGCATTCGTTCGTATGGAGGTGACCCTCAAAGACAGCATTTGGGATTCCATCACCGACTTCGACGGGTTCTATCTGATCCGCTTACCCTTCGGGAAGGCATCCGTCCGTATCAGTATGGAAGGCTACGTGACCTATCGCAGTGACCTGACCATTGAGCACCACCGGATCACCTTCAAGGATATCCGTTTGGACCCTGTGAAGAAGTAGAATAGGTGATCATCCGGTCAGACCCCGAAGGGGTCACAGCCTGTAGTAGAACATGATGATTGGTTCGACACGACCCTGAAGGGGTCGCAGCAATTCAGGTAAGGTGTTTCGGATCGAATTCGATCCCCGCTTCTTTCAGCAGATCCAACAATTCCTCTCGTGATCCCTTTTTCCGGTGATGCACCTCCTGCTGTTCGATGTACTGGCGGATCACCTCGCGCTCGCGATACCCAACGGTGAATGCGCCATAACCTTCCTGCCAAGAGAATGTCCGCACACCTATCTCCTGCCTGATCCAGGCGGTCGACGCTTTCTTGAGTTCACGGACAACGTCTGCCAACACGTGTGTTGGGCGTAGATCGATCAACAAATGCACATGATCATCCCATCCGCCAACGCCATGTGGTACATCACCAAGTCCGCGGATCGTACCGCCCATGTACTCCCAAAGACGCGACCGCCAGCGTTGATCGATGCATGGAACCCTGCCTTTGGTCCCGAAGACGATGTGGAAGTGAAGCTTGGTGTAGGTGGACATGACGGGTCGGTGATGTGAAACTAGCTCATGGCTGCGACCCCTTCGGGGTCGGGTTGCACGTTCCTTACGGTTCTACATGCTGCGACCCCGTCGGGGTCGGGCCGAATGTTCCGCACTGATCTACAAGCTGCGACCCCTTCGGGGTCGGGTTGCATGTTCCTCACGGTTCTACATGCTGTGGCCCCTTCGGAGTCTGGCAGCGCGCTGTTCACGGGATTCCGCGGATCAATCAATTCAGGAAAGATCACCGCTTCCCCGCCGCTTCCTTGAACTTCGCGATCGCGTTCCGGGTGAATTCCGAAAGCACCAATCGTCCGCTGATCTGGGCGCGTTCGATCAGGAGCGTGTCCCAATCCTCGGTGCCGCGCCACATCACGCGCTTCAGATCGGCCATGGCCTCAGGGCTGTAGGCTGAAAGTTCCTTTGCGTGCGCGTCGATGTGTTCATCCAATGCATCAATGGACTCGAAGATCTGCGCATACACGCCGTGTTGCTCGCACCATTGTGCGCTGCGCCGCGTGGCGGGTGTGGCACTGAGCAGACCGAAGTCCCCATGGCCCACTTTGCGTTCCACCGCGGGGCCGACCACGAAAGGACCGATGCCGATCGCCAACTCACTGAGGCGCGCACTTGCATCCACAAGTGCATAGGCGAGATCCACCGCGCAGGCCAACCCGACGCCACCACCAACGGTGTGGCTATGGATGCGACCGATGACCAATACCGGCGCTTTGCGGATCGCATTGATCACATGCGCGAATCCACTGAAGAATTCCAGCCCTTGTTCGGCGTTGCCGATCGCGACCAATTCATCGAAAGAGGCACCCGCGCAGAACGCTTTCTCTCCATCGCTTCGCAGGATGATCACACGCGTGTTCGGATCCTTTCCGGCCGCCGTGATCACCTCCGCCATGCCGCGCAGGATGTGGCCCGGGAGGCTGTTGCTCTTGGGGTGATGGAAGGTGACCGTGGCGATACCGCCATCGGTGCTGGTCTTGACGTAGCCGTCGCTCATGGGAATTCGTTGTTCGTATTGGAGGTTGTTCGTTGTTCGGCGAGACGTGATCGAGCATGGCCCGGGTCACGAACAACCTTCACCACGACCAACGGACAACGCTCGCCCCAAAGGAACACGATCGCATCACAAGCTCAGCAGGTCCTTGAAGCGTGCCGCTTGTCTTCGGCTCACCTCCACGGTTTCGGGTTCGCCGTTCTTGTCCTGATGCTTCAACTTCACCATGAGGCCGCCGCTGAACCACGGTTCGATCTTATCCACCCAGCGCAGGTTGATGATGTGCTTACGGTTGGCGCGGAAGAAGACGAGCGGATCCAACTTCTCCTCCAGTTTGTTCAACGAACGCAACACGAGTGGCTTCTGATCGTCGAATCGCACGCGGACATAATTGCCCTCGCTCTCGAAATAGCGCACGTTCTTCAGCGCGACGAACCAGCACTTCTCCCCATCCTTCAGGAAGATCTGGTCGCTCTCCCTCAGGACCTCGCGGTGCGACGGATCACCCTTCGTCGCACTGGGCAATTTGTTGATCGCCTCCTCCAAACGCACCGGATCGATCGGCTTCATCAGGTAATCCAATGCATTCACGCGGAAAGCCTCCAAGGCGTGCTCATCATAAGCGGTCACGAAGATCACGTGGGGCGCCTGATCCAATTGCTGTAGCAGTTCGAAGCCGTTCTGTCCGGGCATGTTGATGTCCAGGAAGAGCAGGTCAGGCTTCTTCTCGGCGATCAGGGCCTCCGCCTCCTCGGCGTTCGCGGCTTCACCGATGATCTCGATGTTGTCGTGCTTCTCTAGCAAGGTCGCAAGCTCCTTCCGTGCCAGTCGTTCGTCGTCGATGATGAGGGCTTTCATGGTCGAAGGTGTTCGGTGAGAGGATCGCTCCGGATGTCCCGTCCCACAAACCAAACGAACAAGGCCGCCTCGTGCAAGGGGCTTTGTGATGGCCGGTAGGAGTGAGGGGACGACCTGCGCCAAGCCACGGATCCGGGAACATGCTCCCAGGGCCCTCGTTCGGCCTCCACTACTTTCGCGGGCTGTTATTGATATCGACTTCGCATCCCGTATGGAACTCCCGAAACGCTACGATCCCTCCACCACCGAGAACAAGTGGTACCAGTATTGGCTTGACAACGGCTACTTCCGCTCCGTGCCCGATGCCCGCGAGCCATACACCGTGGTGATCCCGCCGCCGAACGTGACCGGCGTGTTGCACATGGGCCACATGCTCAACAATACGATCCAGGATGTACTGGTGCGGCGTGCGCGCATGCAAGGCAAGAACGCCTGCTGGGTACCGGGAACGGACCACGCTTCCATCGCTACGGAAGCCAAGGTGGTGCGCTTGCTCGCTGAACAAGGGATCAAGAAGAGCGCCATCGGCCGTGAGGAATTCCTGAAGCACGCCTTCGCGTGGAAGGAGAAGTACGGCGGCGTGATCCTGGAGCAGTTGAAGAAGCTCGGCGCGAGTTGCGATTGGGATCGCACGCGCTTCACCATGGAGCCGAAGATGAATGAGGCCGTGCTCGATGTCTTCATCGACCTGCATAGGAAAGGACTCGTGTACCGTGGCCAGCGCATGGTGAACTGGGATCCCGTCGCACTCACCGCGGTGAGCGATGAGGAGGTGGTACACAAGGAGGTGAACTCACGGCTCTTTCATGTGCGCTACGCCATTGAGGGCGGCTCCCCTCTCCCCGGGAGAGGGGCTGGGGGTGAGGTGGAATTCATCACGATCGCGACCACACGTCCGGAGACGATCCTCGGTGACACCGCGATCGCGGTGCATCCGGAGGACGAACGCTACGCCCATCTGAAAGGGAAACGCGCGCTGGTTCCTCTGATAGGACGCAGCATCCCGATCATCTTCGATGAATACGTGGAGCGCGAATTCGGGACCGGAGCCTTGAAGGTGACTCCTGCGCACGACGTGAACGACTACGAGTTGGGCAAGAAGCACAAGCTCGAAACCATCGACATCCTCGAAGCCAACGGAACGTTGAGCGCTGCCGCGCAACTCTACATCGGCGAGGACCGCTTCGCGGCGCGGAAGAAGATCGTGAAGGAACTCGAAGAGAAGGAGCACATCGTCAGGATCGAGGACATCAAGAACAAGGTGGGCTATAGCGAGCGCACCGATGCCGTGATCGAACCACGGCTGAGTTTGCAGTGGTTCGTGAAGATGGCGGACCTCGCCAAACCCGCGCTCGATGTGGTGATGCGCGGCGAGGTGAAACTTCATCCGCAGAAGTTCCAGAACACGTACCGCCATTGGATGGAGAACGTGCGCGACTGGTGCATCAGTCGCCAATTGTGGTGGGGACAACAGATACCGGCGTGGTATAACGATGCGGGTGATGCCGCCGTGTGCCGCACCGAAGCAGAGGCGATCGCGCAGTTCAAAGCCGCTGGTCAGAGCGTGTACGGCATCAAGCAGGACGAGGACGTGGTGGACACCTGGTTCAGCAGTTGGCTTTGGCCGATCAGTGTGTTCGACGGCTTCGAGGATCCGGACAATGCGGACATCAAGTACTACTACCCGACGAACGACCTGGTGACCGCACCGGAGATCCTCTTCTTCTGGGTAGCGCGCATGATCATGGCCGGACTGGAGTACCGCAAGGAGATCCCGTTCAAGAACGTCTACCTCACCGGCATCGTGCGCGACAAGCAAGGCCGGAAGATGAGCAAGAGCTTGGGCAACAGTCCGGACCCGTTGGAGTTGATCGAGAAGTTCGGTGCCGATGGTGTGCGCGTGGGTATGTTGCTCACTTCTCCGGCCGGCAATGACCTGCCCTACGACGACTCACTGTGCGAGCAAGGCCGGAACTTCGGTAACAAGATCTGGAACGCCTTCCGTTTGGTGCAGGGTTTCACGGTGGTGGACAGCGCACAACCGGCGAGCAACGCAGCAGCCTGCGCATGGATGCGATCACGCGTGGAGCGTGCCACCAGGGAGATCGACGATCTCTTCACGCAATTCCGGATCAGCGAGGCGCTCATGGCCACCTACAAGTTGGTCTGGGATGATCTATGTAGCTGGTACTTGGAAAGCATCAAGCCGCCATTCATCAATGGTGAAGCCGCATCGATCGATCGCACGACCTACAACGCGACCATCGCCGTGTTCGAGGAAGTGATGAAGTTGTTGCATCCCTTCATGCCGTTCCTGAGTGAGGAATTGTGGAGTCACTTGCGTGAACGGAAGGGTTCAATGGATGCGCTGATCATCGCGCCATGGCCGAAGAGCGGCGATGGTGAAGTGAAGCTGGAAGCGGAGATGCAACATGCCTTCGACCTGACCACCGCCGTGCGCAACACGCGCAATGAGCGCGGTATGAGCCCGAAGGATGCGATCGAACTACAGGTGAAGAAAGCCACGCCGCTGGGTGATGCGACGATCGCACTCGTGAGCAAGCTCGCGAACGTGCCGGCGATCAATGCAGTGGCCGCACCGAGCGAGGGATCCGTGACCTTCCTTGTGGGGACCACCGAGTACGCCATCGACCTCGGCGGCAGCATGGATCCCGAAGCAGAGGTGAAGAAGGCCGAGGAGGAGCTGACCTACTTGCGTGGCTTCCTGGTGAGTGTGGACAAGAAACTCTCGAACGAACGATTCGTCAGTGGTGCGCCGCCAGCGGTGCTGGAGAACGAGCGCAAGAAAAAGGCCGACGCCGAGGTGAAGATCAAGGCGCTGGAGGAACGGTTGGCCGTGCTGAAGTGATGGATCCAATGATCGCGCCGTTCAACTGATTAGCTTCGCTTCATCGATCGCGATCTCACATACGCTGCCATCGACATCGGATCCAACGCCGTGCGTTTGTTGGTCGGTGAAGTGATCGAGCGCGCGGACCATCCGATCATTCGCAAGCAGACGTTGGTGCGGGTGCCGATCCGCCTCGGCGAGGACGTTTTCGAAGGCGGTGCGATCACCAACCCGAAGCGTGATTACCTCATCAAATCACTCAAGGCCTTCCGTCTGCTCACCGAAGTGTACGGCGTGAAGTACATGCGATGCTGTGCCACCAGCGCCATGCGCGAGGCGACCAACAGAGAGGAGGTCCGCATGCTGGTGGATATGGAAAGCGGCGTTCATATTGAAGTGATCAACGGCCAGAAGGAAGCGGACCTCATCGTGAACACCTTCTGGACGCAGGACCTGCTGAAGGAGCGCAGCTATCTCTACATCGATGTGGGCGGTGGCAGTACCGAACTCACATGGCTGGAGGGCGGTCGACGCGTGAAGAGCGCGAGTTTCAAGATCGGTACGGTGCGCACGTTGAAGAACAAGGTGCCGCTGAGTGCATGGGTAGAGATGCAGTCCTTCCTGGAAGAACTGCGCGCGCAGCACGGCCAGCTAGTGGCGATCGGTACCGGCGGGAACATCAACCGCATCTTCAAGGAGAACGGCAACCTTTTCGGCGAGCCGCTTTCGCGCGACGCGATCCAGCAGCAACGCGATCGCATCGCTTCCTACTCCTTCGAGGATCGCGTGAGACTCTTGCGCCTTCGCCCCGATCGCGCCGACGTGATCATACCCGCCGCCGACATCTTCCTCCTCGTGATGGACTTCGCCGATATCGACGAGGTCTTCGTTCCGAAGGTCGGCCTCGCGGATGGGATCATCTATGACCTGTACATGAAGCAGTACGGGCACGTCCGGTATCCGAAGAACGAACCCGTGGAGGCGTAGCCTCGATCGGTAACATGGACCGGGCCAGGAGGATCGCTTGCATCGTCGGCTTCGCGGCGTTGCTCCCCGGAGTGCTTTACGCACAACAACCCTGGTCCATCGGCGCGCGCGCGCATTACGGTTATCTCTGGCCGCACCACTCCGATATGCTGATCCTGGTGGAAGGACATGCCGGTGCCGCCGAGTTGTTCATGGAACGGGAAGTGAAGGGCGACCGGCCTTGGCATCGCGCCTATGGGAACCCGCGTTATGGCGTGGCCGTCATCTTCACGCGCTTGGCCAATCCGGACCACATCGGATGGTGCGCGGGGCTCATGCCTTATCTCACGCTGCCATTGCTGCATGGCGATCATTGTTCGTTCGGTCTTCGCACCGCTTGGGGTGTGGGCTACGTCGCCAAGCGTTTCGATCGCCACGACAACACCCGGCAGATCGCCATCGGTTCGCGCATCAATACCGCGATCCAGCTCATGCCCGAAGTGCGCTACCACATCGCGGGTGCCGATGTGCATGCAGGCATCGCGCTGGATCATTGGAGCAACGGTTCCTTCAAGCAACCCAACCTGGGCCTCAACTTCGTTTCCCTCTCGCTCGGTGCATCCATCGCATTGGGAAAGGGGCGCGTAGGACCTGTTCCCGAAGGTGCTCGCGGGATCGACAGCACTTCGTTCGAACGACCTGAACGGGAATTCCTCGTGGTCTGCTCGGGCGGCATCAGCGAGGACGGACGCCCCATCAACGGGCAGCGCTCCGTGTTCGTGTTGAGCGGCGAGGCCGGTTGGCGAAAGGGGAGGAAGGGCAGCCTCGCGTGCGGCGTGGACATCTTCAACAAAGGGGATCTTGCGACGACGGACGATGCGCTCAACGACGCACCGCGCGTTGCGCTCACGCAGGTGGGCGTGCAAGGCGGCGGGTCCTTGCTCGCCGGTCGTGGGGAGTTGCTCTTCCGCATGGGTGTGTATGTGATCACCCCCGCACCGGATGATGCCCCCGTGTACCAGCGGTTCGGTGTGCGCTACCGCTGCGGCAAGCACCTCCTGGCCGGGGTCTCGCTCAAGACGCACTTCGCCGCCGCCGACCACTGGGAGTTCGGCATCGGATACCGATGGGATTGAAGCACACCATACCGCTCTGTGCGCTGCTGTTCCTCGGCTGCCAGCGCGAGCAATTGGATGACTGCATCACGAGCGCCGGTCCCATGCGCACCGTGGAACGCATCACCGGCGAATTCCATCGGATCGATCTCGGTGATCGCATCGACCTGGTGTTCGAAGCACGCTCCAGCGGAACCGTTTCCGTTCAAGCCGGTGCGAACCTGTTGGGCCAGATCACCACCGAGGTGAGCGATGGCACCTTGACGGTCCGCAATGAGATGCGTTGCAACTGGGTGCGCAGCTTCAAACCGCGCATCACGGTGCATGTGCCGGTGGCGGGGATCGAACACCTCACGTTGCGTGGAACCGGTGATGTGAGCAGCACCGACACCATCACCGGGCCCTTCTTCGCCATGGACCAATGGGGCGCCGAGGGAAGTTGTGCCTTGCTCCTGCAGGTGGACCGCACGGAGATCGGCATGCACAGTGGTGCGGGCAATGTTTCGATCCGTGGCCGATGCACCGCCGCGAACCTCTTCAGCGGGATCATGGGCGCCATCGATGCCGATGAGCTACGTGCGGACCAGGTGAACATCAACAACAGCGGTATCGCGGACATCCGTTGTTGGGCGGTGCTTCAGATGAACGTGGGCATCTACGACGTGGGCGATGTGTACTACCGTGGTGATCCACCCGTGATACAGTCCACGATCACTGGATCGGGATCGTTGATCCACGTGAACTAGCTACTCCCGCATCCAAGTCCCGTGTGCGAGGGCATATCCGGAATTGGAGATCACTCGATACCCGTAAACCCCCGAGGGCAATGCACTCGCATCGAAGCCGGTGCGTTCATTCTCGAGCGTGATGCGTTGGAGTGTTCGTCCCGTGGCGTCGAACAGGACCAGCATGGAACCGGGTTCTGCGGATGGGTGCATGACCACCACCAGACCCGACCCCGGATTGGGCACGATGCGGACCTCGCCCTCAAGCGCCGTGATGAACGCGGTGCGGACCTTTGAATAAGTGAAGCTGCCATCGAGGTCCACTTGGCGCAGCCGGTAGTAGTTCATTCCGCTGAACGGCGTGCGGTCAAGCAAGGAATAGGTCGTCGCGTGTGCGCTGTTCCCCATGGCTTCCACCGTTCCGATGGGGAGATAGGTCGTTCCATCGTGTGATCGCTCCACCACGAAGTGATCGCTGTTCGTTTCGTTGGATGTGATCCATCGCAATTCCACGCCGCTGCCCGTTACGGTCGCGCGGAAGTCGATCATCCCCACACCGAGCACCGTGCAATCCAGGGAAGCGCCATTCTCCAGGATCCAGTTCAGGTTGAAGCCCGTGCTGCTCTGCGACCAGTTGCTGATGTACATCAAGTACACCTGCCCCACCGTAACCTGCATGCCGGGCACCCAGCCGCACCGCTGCGGCGCGATCAGCGGACAGTTGTCGAAGGTGGACGGCAGGCCGTAACTCACTGCCGTGCTAGCGAATTGCGGTGGTGAGAAAACAGGATCACCCATACCCGTGGCATAGCTCCCGGTGCTCTCGAAGGTCGCCGGGCCGCTGGATGCCGCGCAGCGGATGGGCGGACCCATAGGTGGGCAGATCATGCTCGGATTCGTGCCGGGCGGATAAGGCCCCCACACCGCCCAATCGTAATCGTCCGGGCCCAGCGGCGAGATGCTGAAGCCCAGGTTGCCGGCCGCACTGGGTGAGAACACGTACCACGTGCCTTGGAACTCCACGACATCCATGCAACCCGAATTCGTGATGTTGATGTCCGCAATGTTGCCGGTATTGTTGGTGTTGTTGCTCAAGGACACGTTGCTGCAGATCGTTACCGCACCGAGGCAATCCTCCGGTGGCGGCGGTGGCGTAACGCACGTTACCGTGGCCCCATAGGTTATTCCTGCCGCCGGTGGCGATCCGGAATTGAACAAGGTGGCTCCACCCATGGTGAGGATGTATGAGTTGTCCGTTTGCCAAGTGCCGGAGGCGTTATAGCTCAAGGTCACCACCTGGCCGATGTTCACCCCGAACTGCACGAAGCCGGACGCCGCGCCGAACGGCAAGGTGTAGTTCTGGTACGGCCCGCCGTTGATGCTGTACCCGACGAAGGAGGTGCCCCAGCCATCACTGAAAACGTCGTAGAGGGTGAGCGTGTACACGCAATCACCGACCGGCGGCGTGACGCAGGTGACCACTACCGGGGCGCAAGTGGTGTTGTCCAGACAGCCGTACTGGTCAATGAGGACGCGAAGCTGGCCGGTGTAGTTCGCTGTCCACGTCACGGTGGATTGAAGGCCACAGGCATCATCGTTGAAGCCGAGCGAACCGCCGCCCGCATTGTTGAACAAGGTGATCTGCGTATCCCAGGTCGCCGCGCAAGTGCTGAAGGTGTACGTATTGCCCGCCACCACATTGATCAACGCATACTGGCCGCCTTGCACGCACGGGATGTTGGTGGTCCCCGGGCAGTTCGGGGTTACCGCAGTACCGGTAAGTGTGTTGTTGTTCGTGCACTGGCCCAGCACGGATAGTGCCTCACCAACGACGAACAGCAGGGAGAGGATCCTGGAGAGGGACATGGTCTTGAGCGAAGGTGAAAGTAGGGGAAACGGATGAGTGCGGGAAGGTGGGTCCGTTGTGTTGTACACCGGGAACTGTGCGGGTGGGGCTTCAGCGCTACTCTTTCAGCCACGTACTCCGCTGGCGGATCCCACGCGCATCCATCGTGAGCACGACGTATGCACCGGCCGGAAGCGAACCAGCATCGACTTAGCTTGCAGGACATCCGCGTGTACGATGGGTCCGGTCGGATCATGCCCACGCGTTACCAGCCCGCAGGGGATGGCGTGGTCATCGACCTGGGACCACTGAGCGATGGCGCGTACGTGTTGCGGTGCGTGTACCGCGATGGCAGCATAGCCGTCGGCCGGTTCGTGGTGGCGTGCTGAGGGGGGATCACCAGCCCTCCGCTGGAAGGTCGGAGTTGTATATCGTCGAGGAATTCTGGACGGCCTGTTTGTCGATGATGGACGATCACCAGCTATGTTTGAGAGACGATGAACGTTCGAGACATCGCAACTTGGATCCCTTGGTCGTGTTCTTTCACGGCACTACTCTCGGTGCCGCTGCAAGGCATGGGTCAACTCATGTTGGACCCATCGTTTTCACCCCAGCTATTGCAACAGGTGACGCATGTGCGGGACGTGATGCCGATCCCCGACGGACGCACGGTGATCGTGGAATTCTGGGAGGGGGGGCTGGGCGAAGCCCAATTCTACAATGAGTTGGCGTGTTTGCATGGTGATGGATCGCGTGACACGGGCTATGCGCAACTGGGTGGAGTATATGCGTTGCTACCATGGAACGAAGGGGCGTTCTATATGTGGCGAGGCTACTATCCCAATTACGTCCAGCGCTACCATGTGGCGAATGGGATGGTCGATCCTGCCTTTCAGGTCGCCACGAACGCTTGGCCCGGCAGGTACCGGATAGACGACCTGCAGAACGTCAGCGTGGACGGCGAAGGGCGCATCTACCTGGTCGGTTGGATAAGGTTATTGAATGAGGCCCAGGAAGTGATCGCGACACGGGATCTTGTGCGGCTGGACGTGCATGGTGATCTGGACACCACTTTCACCCCCGCCTCTTCACCATACCTGAGCGCTGTGTTCCCCATGCCCGATGGACGGGTACTGTTGAGCGGGAACCAGGGTTCGTACAACGGCATCCCGGTTCCGCGGATCTTCATGGTCCATGATGACGGCACCATCGATACGGGCTTTTCCACGGGATTCATGAGAGCGAACACGCAATGCGTGCTTCCGCTACCTGATGGCAGCCTGATCGCCACCGGCAGTTTCATCAACTTCATCAGCTTGATCGAATTGGATACAGCCAATGTCGTGAGACTGTTGCCGAGTGGTGCCCAGGACCTTGCTTTCGCCAGCGACCTTCGGGCATACCAGGAATGGAATTCGGGATATTACACCATGGTCAACTCCATTGTTGAATGGGGCCAGGACCGCTACCTGATCTCCGGCAACTTCGATCTGGTGAATGGGCTGCCCAAACGCGGATTGGCGATGCTCGATGCGAATGGGGTATTGATACCGGAGGAATGTGATTGGCCAGGACCAGGGGCCGTGGATGGGCAAGTATGGCTCAATTTGGTAAAGGATGGTGAGGGCGCCGTGTTCGCCCATGGTACCTTCGATGGGTTCGATGATGGCACAACGATCCGGGCGACGAAGGGCCTGGCCCGGTTCATCAACGGACCGGTCGGTTTGCCGGAGGGTAGTGCCATGGATGCATCCGGTGTTCGTGTGTTCCCGGTGCCTGCCCAAGAGCAGGTCACCATACAGGGCAGTGGTGAATGGCAGCGTACCATTCGACGGGTGGATCTGTTGGATGCCTCGGGAAGGATCACCAGAGCCTTGGTCGCAAATGGGACCGAAGCCGCTCTACGGGTCGATCTGCGAGGCCTCGCACCCGGCTCATACCTCGTTCGCATCATGATCGATGAAGCGACAGTACACTATCACAAGATCCTGGTGGTCCCATGAGATCCACGGCTTGCATCGTACTTGGTTGCTGTTGCGCCTTGGCGTATGCACAAGGGTTCAACGTGGTGAACCTTCCGGCCAACAACGCGGCCAGCCGCGGTGCATCAGTGCGGCAGGTCTCTGAGGGCTACCTCGTTTTCGGAGATAAGTATGATGCGGATCTGGTGTACCGCGCACATGTTGAACTGCATGGGAGCGATGGCGCGCTGATCTGGGAGCGGGCCTTGGTGGATGCAGCCCCGAGTGCATTTGGCTACGTCGATCCCGTTTCTCCAACGGTCCCGGATGGCGGATGGGCGGCAAGCATTGCGCTGAACGGAACCGATACGATGACATGGCGGGCTTACCGGTTCGATGCGGAAGGTGATACGCTTTGGACCACGAGCTTGCGGACCGGATACAGGGTGTACCCAAGAGCGGCCGTGTGCCAAGGGGATGCCTACTACTACGCGGCCTTGGTCCAGCAGCACGGATCGGAGGTGACCAAGGCTGTGGTGGCACGCTTGAACGTACCCGGTGAGCTTGTACAGCTGGTCGAGTTCCCGACGATCGCCTATGACAATCTCACCTTGGCGGCCGGTACCGGGACCGATCTCCTCATGGTGGGGGGAAGGAGTGGTTCAAGCTTTCCGTACAGAAGCGTTGTCATGCGCTTGGACTCCGCTTTGAACGTGATCTGGACCCGGGACATCCTTACCAATATGAGCGGGTTCTCGGGTTACTCTTCCTATGTATCCAAGATCACCACGGACGAGGATGGCGACGTGCTGGTGGGTGGCACCTGTTACAATGAGTTCGTGTCCAGTGGGATCCCCTACGCGGAGTTCTATATCCTGAAACTCTCCCGGGTGAACGGCAATGTGATCTGGACCCGGCGCTATCCGGTGTCCATGTCCGACTGGGGAAGCCTGAACGATCTGGAACACTTGCCCGATGGCGATATGGTCTCCTGCGGGAACGTGACCCCCCATGATGCGGCCGGTTTTCAGGGGTGCATCTATCGCTATGCACCGGATGGTACCGAACGTTGGCATCGCTACTACCGCTTCCTCACCAATCCGGATGCGTTCAACGACCTGAAGGATGTGCAGCCCACGACGGATGGAGGCTTCGTGCTCACCGGTACCACGCAGCTCACCCTTCAATTCCCCACGGTGCTGTGGCTGTTACGGCTGGATGAACACGGATGCTTGGAACCCGGCTGCCAATCCGTTGGTGTGAACGAACTGTTGGTCGGATTGCCAGATGACGCCATGCGTTGTGGGCCGGTGCCCGCCCGGGATCTGCTCACGGTCACCATCAACCTTCCACCGGATGTGGAGCTTTCCGGAACGATGCGCTTGGTCGCAACGGATCAAGCCGGACGCGTGGTCCAGGAAACAATACTGCCGGACCGGCGATCACAGGAGATGTTGATACAGGTTGATACATGGGGTGCAGGCATGTACGTGATCCATCTGGCCGATCAAGCGCGTCTGTTGGCAAGCCGAAAGATCATGGTCCAATGACCACACGGTTGCATCCACTTGTATTCCTTCTTGCCTTGTTCGTGGGTGGCGTGCTACGCGCGCAGCCGATCATCACCGGATTTCCCTGGAGTGCGACCTTCGATACCATCCAGCCGTTCACGTTGGTGAACGGCATGCAGCCCAACTATTGGGTCGCTGGGAATGCGGCGGGCAATGGATCCCCATCCTTGTACATCGGCAACAACTTCACGATCGGCAATGAATATTGGATCGGGATCGACCCATGGACCGGTCCAAGCGCGCTCACCCGGGTGTACGCGTATGTGGATCTGGCGATCCCGGTATATCACTACGCCATCGATCTCTCGTTCGATGTGCGCGTGGGCGGTGAAAGCAATGACAACTTGAAGGTCATGATCATACCTGCCGACGTTACACCTGTTGCGGGATACAACCCTTCTTCATTGGGACCCGGGGTCCTTGACGTCAGTCCGTCGTTGTACGATATCCTTCAGTGGCAGACCATGCACTATGTGCTTCCGCCGTCGCTCGCTGGCCGAACCGTTCGGTTGGTGTTCCATTGGCGGAATGATTGGAGTGGCGGCGCGCAACCCGGCGCGGCCATCGACAACATCATGGTCACCACCAGTCCGTGCATTGCGCCATTCGCTGTCGCGATCAGCGGGATCACCACAAACAGCGCTGTGATCGAATGGCCGAGCATACCCAGCGCTGAAGCGTTCCATTACGAGCTCCGGACTTCAGGTGCTGTTGGCTCGGGTGCCCTAGGGCTGGCCATGGAGGGGATGGTGGATACCGAGCAGATCCTCTTGCAAGATCTTGCGCCCGGCACGTTCTACAGTCTTTTCCTGCGGACGGATTGCACCGATAGCCTCACCGCATGGACCGTTGCGATCACCTTCGTCACCGATCCCGCCTGCGGATCCTCCTTCTTCGATCCCGGTGGACCCACAGGCAGCTACGGTGCGCTGATCGACAGGACCTATGTCATCTGCCCATCCGGAACCGCAGAGGCGACCCAAGTGGTGTTCAGTAGCATTTCCTTCGGCATGGGCGATCGCTTGGAAGTGTATGATGGCGCCGTGGCGAGCGGGACACCCAAGGCGATCATCACTGCCGGGGCTCCTGGCCTCGCTTTCGTTTCGGACCATTCTGATGGCTGCCTCACCTTCCGCTTCGTTAGTGATGGCCAATGGCATGGTGCCGGTTGGCAGGCCAACGTCTCGTGCGCCACGCGATCCGGTTGTACGGTGTGGGGCGTGGATGTGGAGCCGGTCGGTGCGGGTTCCGTGCATGTCGGATGGCATTGTACGGGTGCCGTAATGCCCTTTGCAGTGGAACATGGTCCATTGGGATGGACGCCCGGTACCTACTTATGGCCGGGTGCCGGGGGTACGGTGAACCTCGCGGATACCGCCGCGATCATGTTGAATGGACTCCAGCCCGGTGCCGTGTATGAACTCGAGATCCGCGCGAATTGCGTGGCGAATGGGGAATACGATCACCGGAGCCTGCTCACGCGCTTCCAGTTGCCACCGGAGTGCGGACAGCCTTTCACGGACTTCGGTGGTTCTCTGGAAAGCTATCCGGCCTATGAATCCCGCGTTCAATCCATTTGTCCGGATGCGCCGGGGCATGCGGTCATTCTCACGTTCACATCCTTTGCTACCGAACCTTGGTATGACGCCTTCTATGTCTTCGATGGCCCGGACACGAGCTCTCCGCTCATTGCATCCGGGGATCCCGCGCCGCTCACCATGCCCAACCTTGGTCCTGGCGGTTGGTGGGGCCTTACGGATATTCCTGGTCCTTTCGTTTCCACGCACAGTAGCGGTTGCCTCACTACGGCGTTCATTTCGGACCATATGGTACAGTTTGATGGATGGGTCGCGCAGGTTGATTGCGGGTTCGTTGGTTTGCCCGGCCCCGCAGGGACGGATCAAGTGATCCGCTGCCAGCCGAATCCGGCAACGGCAGGTGAACAGGTCATCGTTCGGCTACCTGATGGGGTAACGCTTATCCGCATGGCCGAGGTCCTAGGTGCTTGTGGCGATGTTGCGGTCACGGTCCTGTTGAAGGATCAAGGTGCCGATCGTTGCGCGCTGCAACTTCCGTTGCTTCCCCCTGCCATGTATGTTCTGAGGCTGGTCGATGATCGGGGCCGTTCGGTGCATGTGCGGATCATGGTCCAGTGAGCAGGTAGTGCTAGCAGATCCGGATCCGTACGCACCACTTCATGTTAAAGGCCACGGACGCCGAGGTGATCCTTTTAGGGCAACACCGCAAAAGGAATGATGCGGTGATGGTGCCACTGCTGGATATGTAATCGATACGGATACATACGTCCTTCCTTCGCATTCGCATCATCGCCATAGGCACCCTTGTGGGATCCGGCCGAAAGCTCACCTTGACATTGGAGCCTTTGGGGCCATGATCCGCACGTTGCGCAAGCGCCTGATCATTCCGGCGGAAAAGTTGATCCGGGAGTACAAGGTGAAGCAGTGCTTCGCCGATACCTTCACTTCACAACCTGCGCCGCCAACACATCGGACACGGAGTCGCGGATCATTCCCTCCACCACCCAATCCATCCCTTCGAGTTCGGCGCGCACGCGCGGGTCCACACCGGTGAGGTAAACGGTCTTGCGCTGGGCCGCAAGGCGCTTCACGATCTCCTTCAGCCTGTGCAGGCCTGTGGCATCGATCAACGGCACCCTGTGCATCCGCATGATCACTACGCGGTGCCGGTCGTTGATCTCGCTCATCACGTGCTGGAATTTCTGCGCCGCACCGAAGAACAAGGGGCCGGTGATCTCGAAGATCATCACATGGGCGGGCAGGCCCTTCAGTTCATCATCGAAGAGACGGTCCTCGCCCTGCAGCTGGTCGCCGATCAATGCGGGCTTCAGGTCGGTGATGTCGCCCATGCGCTTCATGAAGAGGAAGGCGGCCAGCACCATGCCCACCTCGATCGCGAGCACCAGGTCGAAGATCACCGTGATGAAGAAGGTGGCCAGCAGCACCACCACATCGTAGCGGTTGCCTTTCAAGGCGCTCACGAACCCGCGCCACTCGCTCATGTTGTAGGCCACCACCACCAGGATGCCGGCGAGGCAGGCCAAAGGGATCCTGCCGGCCAGCGGCGCCACCAGCAGCATGATCGCAAGCAGCGTGATCGCGTGTACGATCCCCGCGATGGGTGTGCGACCGCCGTTCTTCACGTTGGTAGCCGTGCGGGCGATGGCCCCCGTGGCGGGAATGCCGCCGAAGAGCGCCGACAATATGTTCGCACCGCCCTGCGCCACCAACTCCATGTTGCTGCGGTGCTGCCCGCCGATCATGCTGTCCGCCACCGTGGCCGAAAGCAGGGACTCGATGGAACCGAGCAAGGCGATGGCCAATGCCGGTGGCACCAGCTCGCGCAACGTGGACATGCTCACCGCGTGGAAGACGGGGGTCGGCAAGTTCCGTGGGATCGCGCCGAAATGGTCCTCGATGCTGGACACCGGCAGGTGGAAGAACGCCACGGCCGCCGTGGAGAGCAGGATCGCCACCATCGGGCCCGGCAGCACGCGGGTGACCTTGGTCCAGTACACGCTGATGATCACCGAACCCGCACCGATCGCCAGCGCCGCCATGTTCACATCATCGAAATGCTGGAAGAAGGCCGACCACTTCTCGATGAAGTCCGACGGCACGGCGCCCATGTCCAAGCCGAAGAAGTCCTTGACCTGCGAGGAGAGGATGATCACCGCGATGCCGGAGGTGAAGCCCAGCACAAGGGTGTGCGGGAAGAACTTCAGCAGGTTGCCGAAGCGAAGCAAGCCCATCGCCACCATGAGCACGCCGGCCATGAGCGTGGCGATGGTGAGGCCTTCCACGCCGTGCTTCTGCACGATGCCGTAGACGATCACGATGAAGGCGCCGGTGGGTCCGCCGATCTGCACACGGCTGCCCCCGAAGACGCTGATCACCAATCCGCCGATGATCGCGGTGATCAAGCCTTTCTCCGGGGTGACGCCCGATGCGATGGCGAAGGCGATGGCCAGTGGCAGGGCCACGATGCCCACGGTGATCCCCGCGAAAAAGTCCTTGCGCAACTGCGCCTTCGGGATGCCCGCCTTCCAAAGCGTGAAGAGCTTCGGAATGAATTCGTTGCTCATGATCCGCGAAAGTAGGATCTTGGAACCGGAGGCTGGCTGAGGGTGGGTATGATCCGTGACATGCACAAGCGCCTTCGGATACGGGTGGAGAAGCTGATAAGCGTGTACAAGGTGAAGGTGGGGTGGATCTTGCCCGGCAGCTTCGTCCGATCCTTTGTCCAAGCCGCGCCCGATCCCAAGCACAAGATCCGTATAGATACCGCCGCCAGTTTGTTCGATGGCCACGATGCCGCCATCAAGATCATGCGGCAAAGACGCTGAACTGGGAGAGCACGGGTAAGAGCTGTCGGTTGCCTTGGTCGCCTAGTGTTATAACCATGTAATAGATAAACTAATAGTGCTATATTCGCGGCATGGCACGAACTGCAAAACCGATCCCTGTAAGCGAAGAGCAACGCATGGAACTTGAGGCGATGGTCCGCTCCCACAAGTTGGAGCGTCGATACGGTCTGCGTGCGCAGGTGATGCGTGTTGAGCCATGATGGTCACAGTCTGGATGGGATCATCAAGCGCACCGGGATGACCCGCCCTACGGTGAACAAGTGGCGCAACCGGTTCAGAAAACTGGGCGTAGCCGGGTTGAAGGACGCCCCTCGTCCGGGCAAGTAGGAACGATCACTGCTCAGCAGAAGGCACGCGTGGTCCAGAAAGCGTGCGAGAAGCCTACGGGCGGCTATACCAATTGGTCTCAGGAGCGCATCGCATCAGAAGTGGGCATCAGTCAGAGCGCCGTTCATCTGATCCTCAAGCACGCTGATCTGAAACCGCACAAGACCGAGTACTGGTGCGGGAAAAGTCCTGACCCTGAATTCGAGTCCAAGATGCTCACCATCATCGGTCTGTATATGGACCCGCCAGCGAACGCCATCGTGTTGAGCGTGGACGAGAAAACCCAGATACAGGCACTGGACCGCACACAGCCGATACTCCCACTTCGGGCGGGCACGCCCAAGCGCATGACGGCAACCTACAAGCGCAATGGTACCGTGGCCCTCATGGCCGCCCTTGCCGTGCATACCGGAATGATAACCGCAACACCGGTCAAAGCCAACAACGCAACCACCTTCCTGACCTTCCTCAAGAAGCTCGACCGCACCTTCCGCAACAACCATCTGCACATCATCACGGACAATCTGGCCGTGCATAAATCCAAGGAGGTGAAGGCCTGGTTGAAACCCAAACGGAAGATCACCATGCACTTCACGCCCACCTACTCATCTTGGCTCAATCAGATCGAGATCTGGTTCAACATGCTGGCCAAGGACGTCTTGAAGAACGGCGTCTGGAAGTCCACCAAACAACTCGTCGACCAGATCATGGAGTACATCAGAACCTACAACGAGCAACGGGCGGCACCCTTCAAATGGACCTATGCTGGAAAAATCCGCGTCGTTTAGTTAATGAACTAATGGGTTATGACACTAGCTCAGATGCGAAGACCATTGTTGAACAGTGAGGAAGTAGCTTCGCATCCAAGAAAACCGACTGTCAATGGCCCGGCGAGACCTGATCGGCACAAGTACCATCAACCTGAGGACGCTGCTTTCCAATGGGAAGAGGTACGAGGTGCCACCTTATCAACGCGACTATTCGTGGGGGCAGGAGAACTGGGAGGACCTTTGGTTCGACATAGAAGAGTTGGAAAGAGGGGACAAGCAGCACTATATGGGCGCCTTGGTCCTCGAAGAACGTGAGGCCGATAGCTTCAAGATCATTGATGGGCAGCAAAGACTCGCAACGCTTAGTCTGCTTGTCATTGCAGGACTGCACTGTTTGAATGAACTTATCGAGAAGGGAGTCGACCCCGATGACAATCGCAAGCGTGTCGACTTGCTGCGCACTGCCTTTCTCGGTGCCGAGCATCCTGGATCATTGCAGACTACGCCCAAGTTGACATTGAACAAGGCGAATAGGCGATTCTACGAGGGCACCCTTCTACACCTTCGCAGGCCAGCCAGTGTTACCGCACTTCCGCCACATGAACGGCCGCTCTGGGACGCCCTCATCTTCTTCCAAGAGCGCTTACGCACAAAGTTCGTGACCACGAACGATGGGGAAGGCCTGGCGAATTTCATCTATGAGAAGTTGGCGACGAGGCTCTTGTTCATACAAGTAGTCGTTGAAGATGAGGCAGGAGCATACACGGTTTTCGAAACGTTGAATGCGCGAGGTCTCGAACTCACGGCAGGTGATCTTTTGAAAAATTACCTCTTGTCCATTGTTCATCCGACGGGTGATGGCAATCTCGCACAAGCCCAACAGCTCTGGCAAGGGATCACAGCCCGGATCCCGGCGAAGTATGTGGCAGAATTCCTTAGGCACTACCTCAATAGTACTCGTGCCTTTGTGCGTCAGGAACGTGTTTACAAGACTATCCGGAACGATATCAGCACCCCGCAGCAGGTCTTCGAACTGCTGAACGACCTGGATGAAGCCTCGCTCTTGAACGAGGCCCTGGATGAACCTGCCCACCCGCTCTGGGACGATATCCCCGATGCGCACAAGCATGTGCGGAACCTTAAGCTCTACAGGGTTGTACAGTACCGCCCACTGATATTTGCCGCGTGGCGTAAGCTCAGCAAGGCCGACTTGGCCAAAGTCCTGCGATACTGCGATGTGGTGTCCTTTCGCTACAATATGATCGCGCAGCGGAATACCAACAGGCTCGAAGAGGTTTACAACAAGATCGCGGTCGATCTGCATACAGGTGCGATCTCGACACCAAGCGAAGTCAGGGCTTCTCTGTCAAGCGCGTACATCTCGGACGAAGAGTTCAAAGAGGCCTTTACGAAGCGACGGATCAATGCTTCGGGCCAACGAAAGGCACTGGTGCGGTACATCCTTGTTGCACTTGAGAAGCAGGACCACAATGTGGACTACGACTGGGAGGAAAGCCAAGCGACGATCGAGCATATTCTGCCCGAGAATCCCGCATCGGAGTGGGTGGTGGATTTCCCGCTTGACATGCATGAACGGTATGTGGATCGGTTGGGGAACTACCTTCTACTAGAAGGAAAGCTGAACCGAAAGGATGCGGCAAACAACACCATCGCGGACAAGATCCCAGTGTATCATCAGAGCCAGTATCCGACAACCAAGCAGTTTTCTTCCGTGGATTGGACTCCTCAGACAATTGAAGTACGCCAAGAGCGGATGGCGCGCACCGCCACCGCGATCTGGCGGCTGCCGTAGTGATCGCCCATACGGGAGGGGGCGAAACGGCAGCCCGGCGCAGGAAAGGCTTTGCACGTCTTGCACTGGTACTTTCGCCCTATGCCCTTCGTCCAAGCCCCGCCCGATCCCCAAGCACAAGACCGGCGTGCCTAAAGGTCCGCATCGTTCCCGCAGTACTGCGGGACACCACCTCGAACTTCGAAGGGCTCGATGCCGCGATCGGTCCGCCACCTTCCGAACGCCCTTACCAGAACATTCCCCAGTACGCGCACCCGACCAACACCGGTACCAGCAACACCAGCGCGGGCACCGTTGACCACCGATCGGTCCTGCTCTTTCGCAGCGCCCAGAACAGCGCCACGGCTACCAGTAGAATGATGAAAGGCAGAGCGAGCAACGCGGGGTACACATCGCCAAGCCCGAAGTAGAACACAGGCTCCTTGACGAGTAGTATTCCGATGAGCCCGACGAACACGACCATGCCCGAGCCAACAAGGAACAGGGGCCAAACAGGTTTCCAGGCTTTCCCCAGCACACGGCGCCCAACGCGTACAATTACCACGAGGCCACACACCAAGCCGAGCAGCATCGCAAGCCCGGCCCATGTCATCAAGCCCCAGAACAACCAGCGTTGGTGGAAGGGTGTGCGGTATGCTTGCAAGGCTTGGAATTCCGCGTTCGGCGGGAAGAGCGAAGGGAGGTCCAGTGTGTGTGCACCCTTCGCCAATTCCTCGCGCAGGTCGAAGATCACGGGCTGCTCGAAGTCGTGGTAGAAGTACAGGTGTATCAGTCCGCGATCGGGTTCGAATAGCGTGCTGAAGAAAGTGCCGTTGCCCAGGAACTCCCGGCATGAGCGCATGCTGCGCAGCACGGAAAGGGCGCCCTCCACGGTGGCTGGCACACCAGCGGCCAGCAGCGTTCGGCCTTGCTGCAAGCGTGGGATCGGAACTGCATCCATGTCCGTGTTGCAGGTCATGCGCCAGTTACCCACTGCGAAGTGCGGCTCGTTACCCACGATCACCGTGTCGCTCTGCACGATCGCATAGGCGCCGTTCGCATCGGCCAGGAACATCATGCTCTGGTGGAGGAATGAACGATTGTAGTCCTCCAGAAATGCCACCGCCTCGGGCACACTGGCGCAGCGCTCCATCAGGCGCGTGGTGAGCTCGGCGAACTGTAGGCGTTGCTTCCCGGGTTGTGCGATCGCATCCTTCGGTTGAATGCCCAGCCCATCGAACACCAGCCCGGCCTCGTTCATGCCGATCTGGTCACCCCAGTCCTTGTAAGGGTGCCCGGTCCAACTGCTGAAGTAAACCGCCCCGTAGTGGCCGTTCGCAGCAGGTGCGAAGCGCACCAGGCCGTGGGTACACCAGGAGTCCTCGTTGTTGCCGATGAAGGTGCGCCCGTCCTTGTGCATCACGAATGCGGTGCATGCCAATAGAGGCAGGGGGAGAAGCAGGAGCGAGATGAGGTAGGTGCGGATGTGCATGGGCAGCTAATGCGGACGAGGCACAAGGGTAACGATGGGCGGGTGGGATGATGCGCCGAGGTGATCCACCTAGGGCACGACGGCAGCGTGGAGGAATTGGCGAACACCGCGTCCAGGAGGACTTCACAACCCTCCAATGATTACTTGTTGGCGAGAGTTTTCACTACCGGGTGAGTAGGAACCTTTGAGTGCCAACCAGACGGTTCTCCGTTCCGTCGAAGGCGCGTAGCAAGTACATGCCGCTCGGCATGGACGAGAGATCGTAGGTGGAAATGATGGACGATACGAAAAATCGCTCGACCAACCGCCCGGTAGGATCTATGACTTCCATGTTCACCGATCCCGATGGAACATAGCCAAGGTCGATGTACAGCATCCCGGTACTAGGGTTCGGCAACAACCTGAAATGGAACGCTGTCGTTATCGTTCGTGGAGTCTCATTGTACATCACGTAGAATTGATCATCGCCCAAGTAGAATAGCAGATCTTCCTGGCCATCCCCATCGGCATCCAAGGGCACCACAAAGAAGCTGTAGCTCCTGGGTAAGAAGCGCACATGCTCCGTAATAGGGAGTGGACCATTGTTCGTGTACACTTCTATGACACCGCCGCCATGAGAGACCAGATCGAGGTCCCCGTCCAACTCCAAGTCCATGAACATCACTTTTCCCGGCCCCCCAGGCATCGATATCCAATGCACTGGCTCGGACATGCCTTCAAGATCAATGCTCTGGTAGTAGACCTGCGTTATTGGAGATACGTACCGAAATCGCACAACTTCCATGATGCCATCACCATCCACGTCGATAAATGGAAGAGATCTCGCACGACCATGGTATGCAGGAATATCAAAACAGGCTTTCGTGATCGTTCCATATACATCGGGATCAAAGCTCCCGACGAAGGAGATCTCGAATTGACCACTTCCCATATTGTGATAGACTGTGATCGTATTGTTGCCTGCATCGGGCACGACCAGATCCTCTCGACCGTCATGGTCCAGGTCGGCGTGGAATTCGAAGTACGAGGCAGGGAGCAAGGTCCCATTGTTGGAGAAGGTATGATCGGCTTCACGTGTTAGGACAAAGTCATATGGAACGAACACCGGGGTCGCGGAAGAGTAATCAGCTGCTGAACCTGATGCAACTATGTCCATCAAACCATCATCATTCACATCTATGGCATTCGCGTGTTCCATCCGGTTGAAAGTGTTCGGCGCAGGTGCTACACATACCTCATGTGCTCCAGGGTATTTCCAATTTTCGATAAGGCTCAACGCGCAGTCAGAATCGCAGGTGACCCGTACAAGGTCCGCAGTTCCGTCATTGTCCAGGTCGGTTTCGATCAGGCCGTTGTGCAAGAAGTACGAACTCGCATAGCTTCCAGAAGGGGTTTCGAACTTATGCCGAACAGGTGGTATGAATCGCCGTGCATCCTCACCGAGATAGCAGGCGTAGTTGTCGGAAAGTAGAAGGGGCAACTCTTTCGACGTCCCTGGCTGGGTCGATGCGCAGACATGCTCTCCCACAACAACGACCCATTGATACATCAGATGCTGTTCCTGCTCGAATCCCTGGTCCGGTTCGCCGTGCGTCACAAAGCAATCGCCGTGAGCTGTTGTTACCAGCAGGTCCAGAAGACCATCGTCGTTGATGTCGGAAAGGAGAAAGTGAGTGATCCTCGTTCTTGGTGGCAGTATCGTGTCAATGGTCGCGCTAAGGCCATCCTGGTCGATCTCCGCTTCGACAAGAGCTCCGTCCGCGAGGAGCCACAATTCCATTTTGCCGTCCGAATCACTATCCACCACCAGTGAACCACTGCGGCCCGGATAGCCCGATGACGGAAGCAGTAGGTAAGGTCCAGGGCTGAAGACCATTGGGGCGGTCTGAAGAATAACGCGGCTTTGGAAAGGGTATACACTTTGAAAGAAAACGTCCAAAATCCCATCGCCATTGACATCCGCGACCTGAACACAGAGGATCACAGCTGGACTAGTCGCCAGCGAGAACAACTGGGTTTGCGGAACGGCGAGGTTGAAGTATGACACCCACCCCATTTGGGTGCCGGAACTGAAGATGATCTCGTCAATGCCATCATTGTTCAAGTCGTCGCAGATGACGGAGGTAACGCTGTAACCCAAGTCCACCTGGCCTTGGCTGACGTCCTCAAGCGTATTGGTGCTGGACGAATACGACCACGGCCTTCGATACACAACATCAGCCCTGCCATCACCATTAATGTCTCCGAATGCCATGGGCGCTCCCGAGAAGTAGTCCACATTGATCCGCGCTGCGATACGTGGTCCTAAATGGCCATTTCCCAAGTTGAGGTATAACGCGATGTCGATCAACGTCACCGAGCCATATGTGAATTCCTCGGCCACCACGTCCGGCCTGCCGTCACCGTTCATGTCCGCCAATGCGACTTGCCCACGGGGGCGATCAGGAAGTAGAAGCTCGCGAGGTTCGACAACAGTATCACCCTCTATGCGAAAGGCAACAAAACGATTTGTCTTGGGACTAGAAAGGACCAGATTCCGGCCTTGGTCTAGAAATGAGGTGAGAAATGGCTGCGGATAATTGAGATTCTGGCTGAAGGGTACCGGTGTGGAGAAGGATACTTGTGACCAACCTTGGAGCGCAAGCATGCAGAGTACAACCAACCCGCATCCACTGCGGAGCGCATCATCTGGGGTTCGGGCAGTTTGCATAAAAGGGGGGTAGAGACCAGGGAAGTCACATTACCTGTTCTGCCAAGTTAGCTATGGAACCGATCACTACGCGGTTGGCTGGGAGTATTCACGGGCCCTTTCTGTCCTTTCACCATACCTCCGATAACTTCGCCTCCATGTCGTCCTTCGTCCAAGCCCCGCCCTACGTCCCCAAGCACAAGATCCGTATTGTAACTGCCGCCAGTTTGTTCGACGGCCACGATGCCGCCATCAACATCATGCGGAGGATCATCCAGGCCACGGGCGCCGAAGTGATCCACCTGGGGCACGACCGCAGCGTGGAGGATGTGGTGAACACCGCGATCCAGGAGGACGCGCACGCCATTGCGATGACGAGCTACCAGGGCGGGCACAACGAGTACTTCAAGTACATGTTCGACCTGCTGAAGGAAAAGGGGGCGGGGCACATCAAGATCTTCGGCGGCGGCGGCGGGACGATCCTGCCGAGCGAGATCGAAGACCTGCACAAGTACGGCATCACGCGCTTGTACCATCCGGATGACGGTCGTGCGATGGGCCTGCAGGGCATGATCAACGACATGCTCGAAAAGGCCGACTACGACCTGAGCGATCGCGTGAACGGTGAGGTGAAGGAACTGTCGACCAAGAACTGGCCCGCCATCGCGCGCTTGATCAGCACGGCCGAGAACCAT
Source organism: Flavobacteriales bacterium (assembly GCA_016721005.1). Classification (GTDB taxonomy): domain Bacteria; phylum Bacteroidota; class Bacteroidia; order Flavobacteriales_F; family PHOS-HE28; genus PHOS-HE28. The sequence goes on along the minus strand of JADKJM010000009.1, from coordinate 248,429 downwards.
CCGGAGGTCTTCGCGAAAGTCGCGGACACCATTCACAAGAAGGCCGAAGCGAACAAGGCACCGATCCTCGGCATCACAGGAACCGGCGGCTCGGGGAAATCATCCATGGTGGATGAACTGATCCGCCGCTTCATCATCGACCAGCCGACGAAGACCATCGGTGTGATCTCGGTGGACCCGAGCAAGCGCAAGACCGGCGGCGCGCTGCTGGGCGACCGCATCCGCATGAACAGCATCCGCGGCGAGCGCGTGTACATGCGTTCACTGGCCACGCGCCAGAGCAACCTCGCGCTGAGCAAGCACGTGAAGGAAGCCGTGGAAGTGCTGAAGGCCGCGGGCTTCGACCTGATCGTGCTGGAGACGAGCGGCATCGGCCAGAGCGATACCGAGATCCTGGACCATAGCGACGTTTCGCTCTACATCATGACGCCCGAGTTCGGCGCGGCCACGCAGCTGGAGAAGATCGACATGCTCGACTTCGCCGACGTGGTGGCGATCAACAAGTTCGATAAGCGCGGCGCCCTCGATGCCCTGCGCGATGTGAAGAAGCAGTACAAGCGCAACCACCAATTGTGGGACGCGGACGATGACACGCTGCCCGTTGTCGGCACCATTGCCAGCCAGTTCAACGATCCGGGCACCAACACGCTGTATGCGCGCTTGATGAAGAAGATCAAGGAGAAAACGGGGACTGACTTCCACAGCGACTACCACCACCTCGACGAGATGAGCGAGAAGGTGTGGATCATTCCGCCCGCGAAGAGCAGGTACTTGAGCGAGATCGCGGAGAGCAACCGACGGTATGATGGGAATGCGAACAAACAGGCGAACATCGCGGACCAGTTGTATGGGTTGTACTCAGCGGTGCTGACGTTCGGGGGACCGGACCTGACCCTCACCCCTAGCCCCTCTCCCAAGGAGAGGGGAACAGATCCGCATTCCTCCCTCTCCTTGGGAGAGGGCCGGGGTGAGGGGCATTTGAGCGCACTGGTCAACAAGTTCGAGGATCTCAAAAAGGATCTAGACCCTCACCTCTGGTCCATGATCACGGGTTGGAAAGGAGAGGAGGAGAAGTACAGCGGCGAGTTCTACACATACTCCGTTCGCGGCAAGGAGATCAAGGTGCCGAACCATTCCGAGAGCCTTTCGCACCTGAAGATCCCGAAGGTCGCGCTGCCGAAGTTTCGCAGCTGGGGCGATAAGGTGCGCTGGGCCATGCAGGAGAACACGCCCGGCTTCTATCCCTTCACCGCTGGCATCTATCCCTTCAAGCGCACCGGCGAGGATCCCGCGCGCATGTTCGCCGGCGAGGGCGGTCCCGAGCGCACCAACAAGCGCTTCCACTACGTCAGCGCAGGCCTGCCCGCGAAGCGCCTCAGCACCGCCTTCGACAGCGTAACGCTTTACGGCCACGACCCCGGATTGCGTCCCGACATCTACGGCAAGGTGGGCAACAGCGGCGTCAGCATCTGCTGCCTCGACGATGCCAAGAAGCTCTACAGCGGCTTCGACCTCACTGACCCGAAGACGAGCGTGAGCATGACCATCAACGGCCCCGCGCCCATGCTCCTCGGCTTCTTCATGAACGCCGCCATCGACCAGAACTGCGAGAAGTACATCCGGGAACACAAACTGGAGAAGGAGGTAGAGAAGAAGGTTGATGCGATCTGGGAGAAGAGGGGGATCGTGCGGCCGAAATACGCCCTCACCCCCAACCCCCTCTCCCAAGGAGAGGGGGCTCCTGACAAGCACGCGGAGGGATTCTCCCCTTCTCCTCGGGAGAAGGGGCCGGGGGATGAGGGCGAGGTGCATGCCTACATGACCGGCGATCCTGCTACTGCCGCCAAGCTGATGGCTTACGCGAACAGCATGCGGAAGGCGCCCACCGAAGCGGAAGACAAACTCTGGCAGGCGATCCGTGGCAACGCGACTGGCGGGCGCATCCGACGTCAGCACATCATCGACAACTACATCGTCGATTTCGTGTCGTTGCCCAAGCAATTGGTCATTGAGGTCGATGGTGATATCCACGACCTTCAAAAGCAAGAGGATGCTGCTCGTACACTCATGCTCAATGAGCGCGGATTCCAGGTCGTCCGCTTTCGCAACGAGGAAGTCCTCGCCGATGTGAACGCGGTCAAGCAGAAGATCGTCGCAGCGCTGAACAAACGCCCGGACTTTGCGCATTCCTCCCTCTCCTTGGGAGAGGGTCGGGGTGAGGGCTCCCCCCTTCTCCTTGGGAGAGGGGCCGGGGGTGAGGGCGCATTACCCGAAGGGAACGACGGCCTCGGATTGCTCTTGTTGGGCATCACCGGCGACCAAGTCCTCCCCGCCGACGTCTACGCCAAGATCAAGGCCGATACCCTCGCTCAGGTCCGCGGCACCGTGCAGGCCGACATCCTCAAAGAGGACCAGGCGCAGAACACCTGCATCTTCAGCACCGAGTTCGCGCTGCGGCTCATGGGCGACGTGCAGCAGTACTTCATCGACGAGAAGGTGCGCAACTTCTACAGCGTCTCCATCAGCGGCTACCACATCGCGGAGGCCGGCGCCAACCCGATCTCGCAGCTCGCCTTCACGCTGGCCAACGGCTTCACCTACGTGGAGTACTACCTCAGCCGGGGCATGGACATCAACGCGTTCGCGCCCAACCTCAGCTTCTTCTTCAGCAACGGCATGGACCCCGAGTACGCCGTGATGGGTCGCGTGGCGCGCCGCCTCTGGGCCAAGGCCCTCAAGCACCGCTACGGTGCCGACGAGCGCAGCCAGATGCTCAAGTACCACATCCAGACCAGCGGCCGCAGCCTCCACGCGCAAGAGATCGATTTTAACGACATCCGCACCACGCTGCAAGCGCTCTACGCCATCTACGACAACTGCAACAGCCTGCACACCAACGCCTACGACGAGGCCATCACCACGCCCACCGAGGAAAGCGTGCGCCGCGCCATGGCCATCCAGCTCATCATCAACAAAGAACTCGGCCTGGCCAAGAACGAGAACCCGTTGCAAGGCTCCTTCATCATCGAAGAGCTCACCGACCTGGTGGAAGAAGCCGTGCTCACCGAGTTCGACCGCATCACCGAACGCGGCGGCGTGCTCGGCGCCATGGAGACCATGTACCAGCGCAGCCGGATACAAGAGGAGAGCTTGTACTACGAGACGCTCAAGCACTCCGGTGATTATCCCATTGTTGGCGTGAACACCTTCTTGTCGAGCAAGGGTTCACCGACGGTTCTTCCGAAGGAGGTCATTCGCGCCACGGAGGAGGAGAAGGAGGCGCAGATCCAAACGGTTGAGAACCTTCAGAAGGCATACGGCGAAGAGTCCGCGACTTGGCTCCGGAAACTTCAGGAAGCAGCCATCAAGAACGAGAACATGTTCGAGATGCTCATGGAGGCGACGAAGTATTGTTCGCTTGGTCAGTTGACTGCGGCGATGTTCGAGGTGGGGGGGCAGTATCGGAGGAATATGTAGTGCCACTCATCACTTAGCTTTGGGACATGTTACTCGACCGCGGCTTTCGGATCGACCTCACCCCAGATCAAGTGGTGGAGCTTGCCAAGCAATTGCCTGGCAAGGAGAAGGATGCACTGCTGAAAGCGTTCGAGCGTGAACGTGCGCTGGATCGCTTGAAGGTCATGATGGAAGCCCTCAAGGACGTGGATATCGACGAGGAGACCATCCGGAAAGAAGTGGATATTGTAAGGGCGAAACGCTATGCGGCGCGGAAGAAAAAGACAGCACCCGCAACGCGTCGTCGTTGACGTCAACATCCTCATCAGCTTCCTGATCGGTAAGCGGCTGGGTGGATTTCTGACCCTGCTGCGCGAAGGTGAGTTCCTGCTCTTGGTCAGTGCGCCCTTGCTGGCCGAATTCGTCGATGTTACCGCCCGACCCAAGTTCCGAAAGCATTTTCCCGTGGCATTCGCCCACCAGCTTGCAATGACCCTTACAGAAGCGGGCGAGCTTGTGGACGTCGAGGCCACAAGCCCCAAACCACTTTCCCGCGACCCCAAGGACGACTACCTGCTCATGATGTCCAAGAAGGGGAAGGCCCATGTGCTTGTGACCGGCGATTCGGTCCTGCTCGACCTTGAGCGTTTCGGCAGCACGCGCATCATGACTGCTAGATCATTCACGGACGAGTATTTGAAATGAAGCTTGCAGACAACGTCCGGATCAAAAGGGCCGCTTACCTCGGTGACTATGCCATCCGTTTCACCTTCACGGACGGGCACGTATCGGAGATCGACTTCCACCCTTTTCTCAGCGCGGCCGGGCAGAACCCCATGAACAGTCAATACCTGGACGTCCTTCGTTTCCGGGATTTCAAGCTGCACCGCAACGTGGATGTCTATTGGGACGATCGGGAGATGTGCTTCCGCTTCGAGACGCTGTATGCCGGAAAACTTCCCAAGATGCCCGCGCCAATGCGGACGGTGCGGCGCAAGGTGACCAGTGGAAGAGCAAGGGTTAAGGCATAGCGATGATCATCGGCGTCAACACCTTCCTCAGCAGCAAAGGCTCACCCACGGTACTGCCCAAGGAAGTGATCCGCGCCACCGAGGAAGAGAAGGAAAGCAGACCTGTCCCGGCGAAAGCCGGGATCGCCACGGTGGAGAATTTGCAGAAGGCTTACCCCGATGAAAGCGCGACCTGGCTGCGCAAATTGCAAGAGGCCGCGATCAAGAATGAGAATATGTTCGAGCAGCTGATGGAGGCGTGCAAGTATTGCTCGCTGGGGCAGCTGACGGCGGCGATGTTTGAAGTTGGCGGACAGTATCGGAGGAATATGTAGGAGGGTTGGGCGTTCCGGCTCGAAGACTCGCCGTCGGGCTTTCCCCTGCAAGTCCTCGCCGAAGACGGCTCCGGGCTTTCCGGTGCAATCCCTAACGCGAGAAGATGGCCCGTTCCGATAGGTTTACTTTGCCTTCACCGATAGGCAACCTGCCGTAGGACAAGCACGTCCGTGGGTTGCTCACAAACCAAGTAGATGCATGGGAATTCTTAACACAACGCGTAATCCTTTTTCTAAATACAGTGCTGAGGAGGAGCTCGCTTTTATCGACGACATCTTCTATGTTCCACAGTACTACGGCGAGTTGAAGGATCTGCTCTCCGAGGGCAACAGTAGGTTCATCATTGGTCAGCGGGGTCAGGGTAAGTCCATGCTCATCCATAAGCTCTTTCAGGACCTCTCGAAGAATCACACGCTAGCTCTGCTCATCACGCGCTACGATGGGATTCCGCTTGAGAATAATGAGAACCATCTACTCTGTCGAATCCTCCAATCGTTGGTGATGGGTGCGGCTAAGCAGCTCTACCTGCATCCAGAGAAGAGAAAGTTCCTGGACAAGGCTCAACGCAACAAATTTGCCTTGTACATCGAGTTCTTTTACGACGAGCACTGCTCCGGACAGTTCATAGAGGGAGCGAAGGAGATTCACCAGATCAAGAGTGCCAATCGGTGGAAGAGGTTTTACAACCGCAGGGTGGTTGGCGTACTCAATCAACTCATCAACGGAACTCTTGCCGTCTCAACCGATTGGATCCGAAGATCAATTGGCTTGGACAGCGCCACCACAGAGGTTGCTGTTCGCGACTACATGAAGGAGATTCCAGAAGGGAAGATTCGCAGTGTCGGTCTGAACGAAATGGCGACTTGGGATCGGGCCAAGTTGCTTTCCATGCTCAACTTTCTCGTGGAGTGTTGCCACTCAATTGGCTACGGGTCTGTGGTGGTCTTGTTCGACAAAATAGACGAGTTTCCTGAGGTCAGTGGTGACATTGAAAGTGTCACTGCTTTCACGCAAGAGATTTTGAGGGATACTGACCTTCTTCTTTCGAACAAGATTGCTATCGTGTTCAGTTTATGGTCCGAGATTAAGCGATCCTTGAATAGAGAGGGCGTACGCTTTGATAAGTTCAGAGAGATTGACATCCGATGGTCCGAAGCGGATATGACCCCGATGATGGATAGACGGTTACTCCACTTCTCCGCAGACAAGGCCCAACCCGTTAAGCTCGCGACACTGATTCCGGCTGAATCGGATCGAAAGGAGTGTGTACGCTTGAGTGAAAAATCACCTCGGAGCTTGATTCGTTTGCTCGGAACGATTTCAGGCGAGATGCCATCAGTGCCTGAGACCTATTCCTTCTTTAGCAAGGATGCCATCTCCAAGGGGATGGTAGAGTACTGCAAGAACTTCGACTATGAGTCACTCAATCCGGCCAAGTTGGGCTCCAGGGATGACTTGATCAACTGGATCAATCGCATCCTTAGAATCAAACTCGCGGATTTCACCATTGAGGAGGTTCGCCGCACGTTCGCTATTCCGACCAGCACTGCTTCGAAGCACATTGAAACCCTGGTTAAGCTTGGCTTGGTAAAGGACAGCCTCATTGAGCAGAACGGGAATCCAGTTTACTCCGTAATTGATAGTCGCATCCAGTTCATGATAGCTAGAGGCGTTGTTGCCTTGGATGAATAAGGTCCGATTGAACAGCGACTTAGCCTGTTACTTTGTCACCACGCCGATCGCCAAGGAAGTCGGCAGTGTGAGATGGGATACATCGAGAAGATCAATGAGTCGCTGGTGCCGCGCCACTCCGAAGAGGCGGTAGTGCTAGACCTGTTCGCGGGATGCGGTGGCTTGGCCTTGGGCTTCGAGGCCGCTGGCTACAAGACCATCGGCTTCGAGATGAACGCACCGGCGGCTACCACCTACCGCCACAACTTGGGCAGCGAGTGCTACGCCGTAAAGCTGGAGGTCGGCTTCGACTTTCCGCAGGCCGATATCGTGATCGGTGGTCCGCCGTGCCAGCCCTTCAGTGTGGGCGGCAACCAGCGCGGGATCGAGGACGCCCGCGACGGCTTCCCCATCTTCATCGATGCTGTGAAGCGCCTCCAGCCGAAGGTCTTCATGTTTGAGAACGTGCGCGGCCTGCTCTACAGCAACAAGTGGTACTTCGAGCTGATCCTGGAAGAGTTCCAGAAGCTGGGCTACCTCGTGGACTTCAAGTTGCTCAACGCCGTAAACCATGGCGTGCCGCAGAACCGCGAGCGGCTCTTCGTGGTGGGGCATCGGTCGTCGTTCACCTTCCCGGCCAAGGAGACGTCCAAGATCACCGTCGGTGAAGCCATCGGCGATCTGATTTACACGATACCGCAAGAGAGCAAGTTCCTCAACGCGGCGATGGACACCTACGTAGCCAAGTACGAGAAGGCTTCTCACTGCATCAACCCGCGCGACCTCTACGCGGATCGTCCGGCCCGCACGCTCACGTGCCGCAACCTCGCTGGTGCTACAGGCGACATGCACCGTGTGCGTTTACAGGATGGTCGCCGTCGCCGGGTCATTGTTCGCGAAGCAGCACGGCTCCAGAGTTTCCCCGACCACTTCGAGTTCAAGGGCAACGAAACGCAGCAGTTCAACCAGATCGGCAATGCCGTTCCGCCAATGCTGGCCTATCACCTCGCTCAAGCGATCAAGGCGTGCTATGCGCTGCCTGCCGGTGATGCCAAGGCGATCAAGCGGAGCAAGGTGAAGGCGAACCGGGAGCTTACTTTGTTCTGATGAAGGACTACTTGGCCGAGAGCACGAAGGGCCGCGCGGTGAAGCGCATCCTCAATGAAGCGTTGGAGATCCTGATCGCTGTTGGCATACCGGCAGCAGCGGAACCGATCCGCCGTCGCGAACGCATGGCTGCGTGCATGATGGCCGTTGCAGGCGTTACGAAGAAGTGGAGCGAAGCCAAGAGCGCCAAGGATGGCCGACACCTGAAGACACGGGAGGTCATTCCGTTCGTGAACAAGCATTTCGAGGAGAACATCTCGTCGGGTTCATACGACGATGTGCGCCGGAAGGACTTGAAGCTGGCCGTTGTCGCTGGCCTCATCGTCAACAGCGGCGACAATCCGGGTCGGGCAACGAACGACCCAACGCGCGGCTATGCGCTTGCCCCTGACTTCGCTACACTCATTCGCACCTACGGAACACCGGCTTGGGCCAAGAACCTCGCAGCCTTCAACAAGAATCGTCCGAGCCTTGCCGAATCGCTTCTCCGCAAGCGCGACATGGAACGTATTCCGGTGACGTTGCCAGGTGGTCTCAAACTTGAATTGTCGCTTGGCAAACACAACCAACTTCACAAGGCGATCATCGAAGAATTTCTTCAACGCTGGGGCTACGGAGCAGAGGTGTTGTATGTGGGTGATACCAACGACAAAGATCTTCACATAGAGCGCGACCGCTTGCGAGAATTGCGCGTTCCGGAGCCGGGTCACGGTAAGTTGCCCGATGTTGTCGCCTATAGCAAGACGAAGAATTGGCTGTTCGTCATTGAGGCCGTCCACAGTTTCGGTCACATCTCCGAGTTACGTCTTATGGAACTCAAAAAGCTCTTGGCGAATTGCAGGGTGGGCGTGGTGTATGTCACGGCTTTCTTGACTCGTAAGGATCACGCCAAAGTCGCCCACGACATTGCATTCGAAACGGAGGTGTGGACAGCTGACCGCCCGGACCATTTGCAGCACTTGAACGGGCCAAGGTTCATGGGACCGTATTGAGAGGTTCCGTGACTTGAGCGCATGCGGCCGTACTTTCCGAAAGTGAAAGGCCCCGCACCCTCGCCCAACACCGTCCTCGTTGCGCTGCTGCCCACCGTAGCAGATTGGCGCCTCGCGCGTGGGCAAGGCATCTACCGCATCCCCGTTCGTTCCGCACCCGAGCTGGTCCGCACGGGCACCCTCACAGCACAACCTGTCCCGCCATAGCCGGATCGCCTTCTACTTTCCCATGGCCTTCGGCGCGGAGGCATGCACAGTGCGTTGGTATGCGCCCATCAGCAGCTTGGTGATCCGGAAGCGCAAGGAGATACTGCCCGGCCAGCCGGACCACCCCAACGCCGATACGGACTACTACGTGGTGGGCTGCAAGGACCTTCAGGAATTGCCGCGCGTGATCCCCAGCCGCAAGCCACGGCGCCTGCTCTTCATTCCCACCACCTTGGAGAAGCTCCTCACCGCGCCAGAGATCAACTTCCTCTTTTCCGAAAGCCCGCTGGAGGAACTGATGTGGGCAGAGTTGCTCCGTGCGGGCATCCCAGCAGAACGGCAATACGACATCACTGTGGGCCGTCGGAGTTTACCCCGGCCCCCGAGCCGGGGGTTCAAGCTGGATTTCGCCGTCTTCTGCAAAGAGCGCAACATCGACATCGAATGCGACGGCGATACTTACCACATGGCACCCGAAGCCGTGGAGCGCGACAAGCGCCGTAGCAATGCCCTCACCAGTCACGGATGGGCCGACCTACGCTTTACCACCACGCAACTCACTACCGGCATGCCCGCGACGATGAGTTTGGTGAGCGATACGATCAACAGGGGAGCCTGCCCCGGAGCTTCATCCGGGGGAGGACTCCAAGACCCCAACGACCCGAACGAGTACCGCTACGTGAAACCACCGGATGATCCGCAGCCGAGGTTGTTCGGGTAGGTGTTCAGGTGAAGGCGCACTTAAGACTTCACCGTCGTACGCATCACCCGGTGCCGTGCAGTGTTCGCATGGTGAAATTGGTGCTCATGCTGTTCCGGGTTCGTTGCGCAGTGCGTCTCGGAGCAGCATAAGTGCTTGTCCTTCAAGGCGGGACCAGCCTAGCGGCCTCCTTTTTGGCTGAGTCGCGACCTCGTTAGTTGAAGCCGTGACCTCAAGAGGTTGAGCCGTCACCTCATGAGGTTGAGCCACGACCTCAAGAGGTTGAGCCGTAAACTCATGAGCTTGAGCCGTGAACTCAAGAGGTTGTGCCGTGAACTCAAGAGCTTGAGCCATGAACTCAAGAGGTTGAGCCATGAACTCAAGAGGTTGTGCCGTGACCTCAAGAGGTTGAGCCGTGAACTCAAGAGGTTGTGCCGTGAACTCAAGAGGTTGAGCCATGAACTCAAGAGGTTGTGCCGTGACCTCAAGAGGTTGAGCCATGAACTCAAGAGGTTGTGCCGTGACCACAAGAGGTTGAGCCATGAACTCAAGAGGTTGAGCCGTGAACTCAAGAGGTTGTGCCCTGAACTCAAGAGGTTGTGCCGTAAACTCATGAGGTGATGCCGTGAACTCATAAGCTGAAGAGGTGATATCGGAGGCTGTCGCCGATCCCATCTCGATCATGGCTTCCGGGCCGGGGTGTTCATCGGGTTCGATCGCACAAGCACGGCTCCGCCATGATCACAACGCTCACATCCCATGGTAAGTGCCGTTCGATCCTGCGGATGGCAACCCGTTTCAGCGGCCTTTCAAACCTGCACCGGGTCTCCGTCTTCGGGACCCTGCGTCTGGTTGTCCATGACCCATCTTGAGAATGGCCGACCACGGGCGTTCGCCGGACCGGACCGGAGGTAACGCCGCTCCCGATGGGAGTTTCCCCGACAGCCTTCCGCCCATACACGTTTCCTCCCGCACTTGCGTTGAAGGGGAGAACCCCGGCCCGGCGCATTCCGTTGAAGTCGCGAAACCATGATCGTTCAAACACATAGCCCGGAGCAAGTGGTGCGCGAAGCCTTCCGCGATATGCCCGCCATGTGGAACAAGCTGAAGCAGCCCATTGAGCGTTTGCAGCGCAGCGTGCGCAAGGACAAGTCCGTGCGCCTGCAACCCCAGCTGCACGAGTACCGTTCGCACGAGGGGAACAATTGGCTGGTGGCCATATTGCCCACGAAGAAGGTGCTGCAGATCGCTCCCTTCGTGTGGTACCGGGGCGCGGATGGCTACTATCGCGCGGCCCGCATCGTACAGGATGGGGTGTGCTTCCACATCAGCCACCATGTATTCGAGCAGTACGCCGCCCGCTTCAACCGTACCGGTGACGGTCTTTCCCGCATGAAGGAGTTCATTCGGGAGAACATGGACTTCGGCATGGAGTATTGCCTGGACAACGACGAAGTGCGCGTGGGCGTGCGACACGGCTACATCATCGGCAAGTGGGTGGTACCCCACAAGCTGGCTCAGCTCATCACCTTCGTGGATCACGGCAAGCTCTTCGATGAGCAGTTGGAACAGATGGACCGTTTGGACCAGCAGCGGGCGGATGGCCTGCGCCCCACGCGCACACCCGGTGGCAGCGTGAAGCCCTGGGACCTTCCGCCCCCGACCGAATGATGGCCTTGTGCCGGGTCTTCGGTTGATCTGCCGTCCTCGGGGACCGCGCCTTCAAAACGTACTCAGCTTACCGACAGCTGTCCCCTTCGAAATTAAAGTGGATGTGATGACCGCTACCTTGGTCACATAACCCTCATCCCCCGAAGATGACCTGGAAGAAAGGACGCGGCAAACTTGGTCCGCTGGCCCCATTGATCGGCAGTTGGGTAGCAAGCGCAGACTCGCCGATGGGCAAGGTGAAGTGTACGCGCGTGTTCAAGCCGGTGCTCGGCGAGAAGTACATCACCTTGGATTGTACGTGGAGCTTCGGCAAGGGCGCGTATGAAGAGCATGCGATCTTCGGCGTGGACGACGGTACGCTCTCCTTCTGGTCCTTCACCTCGGACGGCAAGCGCAGCACCGGCGTGCTCAGCAGCGCGCCGGACATCCACACCGACGCCATCTGCTTCGAAGCGAAGATGCCTGCCGGTATCGCGCGCCAGATCTATTGGCCGAACGAAGCGGGTGGCTTCAACTGGGCGGTGGAGAGCAGGACGAAGAAGGGCTGGAACCGTTTCGCACTGCACCATTACAAGGCCGGGAAGTAACAGCGGAAGGTGGCTCCTTGTGATGCTCGGCCACGGGAGCCAACTGTTGCGCTCTTTGCAACAGGTCAACGGGAGGTGCGCCGACTGGTGAAGCGTGACAGTGAATACAACAACCTCGAGATTGATCATTGCGGTGGGGTACTGGGTGAACAGCCACGTGGGCATGCACTTCCGGCGCTGGGCCACATCACGGTACCTGCCCGACCCGCCGCACCCCCAGTTTCCAGACACCACGTACCGAAAGCGTATCCCGGATCGTGACACGGGGATCGCCCTGCACCAACACCAGATCCGAGCGCTGGCCCAGCGCGGTCGTGCAAGGAGAACCGCTCGGCCTTGGTGGAGATCGCGCTGCGGGGCGCTTGTTCCGGCTTGAAGCCTCCTGTCACCCTTCCCACTTCTTCAACTTCGCATACAGTGTGGTGATCCCGATCCCCAGCAAAGTCGCCGCCAACGTCTTGTTGCCACCGGTGTGCTGAAGCACGCGCCGGATATGCTCACGTTCCACGTGCTCGAGATCATACTCCGGGGAGGTGGATGTATTGCTGCTGGACCGCTGCAATTCAAGGGGCAGGGAAGGGGCATCCAAGAATGGTCCGTCACACAAGATGCATGCGCGCTCGATCACGTTCCGCAGCTCGCGCACTTGCCCCGGCCAAGCATGTGCGGACAACAGTTCCAAGGTGGCATTATCGATGCCGGTGATGGGTTTGCGGAGTTTCGCGGCAAAGCGCTGGAGGAAGAAGTTGGCAAGCAAGGCGATGTCCATGGGCCGTTCCGCCAAGGCGGGCATGCGGATCACGAACGCGGCCAGCCGGTAATAGAGGTCCTCCCGGAAACGGCCGTTCGCGCTGTCCTGCAAGAGGTCGCGGTGCGTGGCGGCGAGGAAGCGGACATCGACCTTCCGGGGGACGGTATCGCCCACGCGGAGGTAATCGCCGGTCTCGAGCACGCGCAGCAATTTGGACTGCAGCTCCAGCGGCATCTCCCCGATCTCGTCCAGGAAGAGCGTCCCCCCTTTGGCTGCTTCGATCAATCCCTTTTTGTCCTTTCCCGCACCGGTGAAGGCGCCTGCCACGTGGCCGAAGAGCTCACTTTCCAAAAGCGCACCGCTCAGCGCACTACAGTTCACGGCGAGCATTACATGTCCGGCTCGTGCGCTGGCTGCATGGATAGCGTTCGCGAAAACTTCTTTCCCTACGCCGGTGGTCCCTGTCATAAGCACTGTGGCCTCTGTGGGCGCTACTTTCCGGGCCAGTTCGATCGTTTTCTGAATAGCGGGAGAGCGACCGATCACACCCGCGAACGGATCCGACGGGACTTCGTGCGGAACGACATCCCGGCGCTTCGCCTGTTCGAGCGCACCGCTCACTGTGGGCAACAGCTTCGCATTGTCATCACCCTTCACCAGGTATTGGAATGCACCATTGCGCATGGCCTGCACCGCATCGGGGATCGAGCCGAAGGCCGTCATCACCACCACTTCGGCGGTGGGTGCGATCGAGCGCAGGGCACTTGTCAATTCCACTCCGTTGGCATCCGGCAACTTCACATCGCAGAGCACCACGCGGAAGGGCGCTTCCTTCATCCGCAACAGGCCCATTGCACCGGTCTCTGCGGTGGTCACCGCATAGCCTTCGCCCTCGAACACGCGCCGGAGCATGTTGCGGAATTGGGGCTCGTCATCGATGATGAGCAGGCGGGGAGCGGCGGTCATACCGCGAAGTAACAGCAGCGGTGCGCTATGCAGTGGGTGCGCCGGGGAAGCGGATGGTGAACACCGATCCATTTGCGGTGGAAGCGGTCAGGGAGATATCGCCGTTCATGGCACGCATGAAGTCGCGAGCGATGGACAAACCCAGGCCGGAGCCGCTGCTAGCATGGGGATTGAAACGTTCGAAGAGGTGCGCCTGCTGTTGGTCCGTCAGGCCTGCACCTTGATCGGTCACCGAGAGCAATACCGCGCTGCCTTCTTTCCTTGTTGTAAGTGCGACCAGCCCGGCTTGTGGGCTGTGCTGCACGGCGTTGCTCAACAGGTTGATGAGTGCCCAGGATGCTTTTTCGGTATCGGCATGCACGAGCAGGTCTTCTGACTCCAGATCGACCTCGATGCGCACTTGCTTTGCATCGGCAGCGGTATGCAAAGCACTCACAGCCTTGTGTACGATCCCGATCAGGGCATGGTCGCCGAGGGTGACTCGGATGCGGCCGGTTTCGATCTGCGTAAGGTCCAGCAGTTCACTCACGATGCGCACCAAGCGTTGGTGGTCCTTTCGCAGGTCTTCAAGTATGGCGTGCTGCTCATCGTTCAACGGATAACGGGATTCCAGCAACCCCAGCCCCAGATCGGTACTGGCCAGTGGTGTTTTCAACTCGTGGCTTATGGTGGCGAGGAAATGCGTTCGTGCCTCATCGCGTTCTTGGAAGGGAGTGATGTTGTGCAGTAGATGGACCGTACCCAGTTCACCCTTCGCACTTCGAATGGGCGAATGGCTGCTCGTGAAGTACTGTTCTTTGCCACCGACCACGGCCTTGAACGGACGGCTTTCTCCATCGGCCAGCACATAACGGAGCAGGTCGTTGCGTGCGATCAGATCCTCGATGGTCCTGCCTACCAGCTCCGCCTCACCGAGACCCAGTAGTTCCGCAGCCTTGAGGTTGGCGAAGATGATACGGCCTTGCAGATCCACTCCGAACGCCGCATTGACAATGCTGTTGAGAATAGCTTCCACGCGGCTCTTCTCCGTCATGATCAACGCCAGGTTGCTGTTCTCCCAATGCTCCAATTGAGCGGACATGTCGTTGAAGGATGTTGCAAGAGCACCAAGCTCATCGCCCCGGAACATGGGTATGCGATGCCTGTAATTGCCCTTCGCCACTTGTTCCACGGCGATGCGCAAACGCCCGATCGGTTCGGTGATCAAACGAGGGAAGGCCAGGCTGAAAGCAAGACCGACCACCAAGGTCAATGCGCCGATGACCCAAAGGCGCTGCTCGGCGGCTTTAGCGGTGGCCAACGCCGCTTCGTTCTTGCGGTTGATCGCGTCCAGGTTGACGCGAAGAATGCCGGTAAGGTCCGTGTGCAACCGTCCCACCTGATCGAAGGCGCCATTCCAATTTTCGAAGTCCATACGAAGGTTGGCATTGAACTCGGCCTCACGCACTTCGGTGGCATTGCCTTCCTGAAGGTCCAACCGTTCCCGAAAGGCTACCGGATCGTTCCGGTACAGCGCTTCCTGCATCGCTTGCACATACCTGATGGACTCGTAGTTATCCGTCAGGATCGTCTTTGCATCTGTTTTCAACCGGTCCAGTTGGTAGATGCCGATCCCGGAGCTCAACAGCAGCAATGCGAATAGGAAGAGGGTCCCCAGCGTGAGCCGTTTGCGAATGCTGAGCGTCATTTCAGGAGAGGATGATCAGGTCCACATTATTGCTGGACAAGGCATTGAGCAATTTGTTGAAGATGTTCGAACGTAGGATGATCTGAAAGATATTGAAATGCGGTTTGCCGATGCATACCGTCGTTATGCTCTTGTTCCGCACGGTGGTCAATATTGCTTCGGTAACGCTGGTCTCCTGTAGGTTGAGGACCTTCAAGGGGAACTTGGCCAACACTGCGATACCGGACGCTTCGCCGCTTTGGGCCTGGATCACTTCGGCCCCCAATTCCACGGCCAGCTTGAAGTGGTTCAGTAGATGGCGCTGCCGGTCCAAGGGAATGCGATCGAAACTTTCGCGAGGCGTTTGTACATAGAGCACGTACCAGTCGGCGTTGTAGTAGTTCGCCAGTCGTGCGGTCTTCCGGATGATCCGCCCTGCGGTCTTGTGATTGCTGCTGATACAGGCCAAAAGGCGTTCGCGGCGCAGTTGTTTGGGCGGGTCCACCTCGGTCTCCACTTTGCGTTCCACTTGGCCGGCCACTTCCTTCAAGGCCAGTTCGCGCAGTTGAAGGATCTTCTCCGGCCGGAAGAAGTTGTTCAATGCGGTCTCCACTTTCGCCGGGTCATAGATCTTGCCCTCCCGAAGGCGTGTGATCAGGTCCTCTGCGGAAAGATCGATGTTCACCACATCGTCCGCGTGGCGAAGGAAGGTATCGGGCACGCGCTCGGCCACATCCACACCGGTGATGCGCTTCACCTCCTCCGTGATGCTTTCGATGTGCTGGATGTTCACGGCCGTGAGCACATTGATGCCCGCTGCAATAAGGTCCAACACATCCTGCCAGCGCTTGGGGTTCTTGCTCCCGGGAATGTTGGTGTGCGCCAGTTCGTCCACGATCACCCATTTCGGGGCGAGCAGTAGTGTAGCGTTCAGGTCGAACTCTTTCATGCGCTTTCCCTTGTAGAACGTCTCACGCATCGGGATCAGCGGCAGCCCTTCCAACAGGGCGTGCGTCTCTGTGCGGCCGTGCGTTTCCACAAAGCCGATCTGCACATTGATGCCCGAGCCCAGCATGCGGTGGGCCTCTTGTAGCATGCGGTAGGTCTTTCCCACGCCTGCGCTCATGCCCATGTAGACCTTCAATCTGCCCCTTGTGGAGGACGGCCGAAGTAACGGGTCGGTACCAATGGAGGTGGTCACGGGAGGGCGATGCAAAGGCTGGTGGTGAAAAATGTGTTGCTGGCGGCGGGTGCGCCGTCAGCGTCCGCAAAGATCTTGTCCTGACTGCTGAGGCTGCGGGCTTCGATGCGCCACAGCACGTTGGGCGCCATCCAGTGATCGAAGTTGACGGAATAGCCCACGGTGTTGAAGCCGTGCTCGGTGCCTGTTGCGATGATGGCGCCGTCGGGATCCTGATACAGTTCCACGCGTGCGGCGAGGTAGCTCTTCTTGCCGATCCGGTAGCGGGGGATCAGCACCGGGCTGATCCATACTGCGCTGCTGTCGCCGTCGGCAGCGTGTTCCATGCCGATGTCGAAACCGATCTGTAGACCAAAGCGTTCGGTGAACTGGAGCTGCGCGTACAGGTCGCTGAAGTAGCGCATTTGGCGCAGCGTGTCCGGCTTGTCATTACCGATGAAGGTGCTCCAGTTCAACGTCGCTTTGTCGGTTGGTTTGTAAGTGAGTTGCGTGCCGAAGGCAGGCGTGTTGTTGCCATCGGGGCGGGCGATGCGCTGCCATCCGTTCAAGAGCAGGCCGGCCATGTACCACTTTGTGTTTGGGCTGGTATAGCTCAGGCGAGCACCGGCCTCGAAGTAGGGCGAGTTCTCAGCCGGGATGCTGCGTGTCAGGTTCCAGCAATCCTTGCCGATCGCGCTCTCGAAGCCGATGTGGCTGGGAAGGATACCTGCGTCGAGCCAAAGGTTCTTTTTGCGGCTCAGCCTCACTCCGGCATTGGCCTCGAATACGCTGCGCAGTAGTTCCGGCTCAGCGGCCATGTTGTATTGCGCATAGGTACCCGCCATTAGGGCGAAGTTGCCGCGAACGTTGTTCTTAGCGTAGGCCATTTTGATCATGCCCATGTTCAGGTTCACCTCGTTGTGGCGGTTGAAACTGTAGAAGAACACGGGCCGCAGGTGGTTGTCCGGCTGTGCCATGTCGAAACTGGAATACGCTTCGGCGTAAGCACTGATGGTGATGGCACTGTCGAGCTGCTGGGCGTTCGCCGTGACGACTAGGCCAAAGGCCGGGAAGAGGAGGAGTTGTTTCATTTGGAGGCGGCGTCCAGCGCCAGGTTCAGTTCAAATACGTTCACGGTGGTGGGGCCAAAGAGACCGAGCAAAGGCGCGTCGGTGTTTTCATCGATGAGCTTCAGTACAACGCCCGGTGCCAAGCCGCGCGCATTTGCGACGCGCTGTGCCTGCACCCGCGCGCCTTGCACGCTCACGTGTGGATCGAGTCCGCTGCCGCTGGCCGTGACCAGTTCACTTGGGATGTCACTCTTGGCAACACCGGGGTTGTGTACGATGAACGTATCGATTCGTGCTTGTACCGTGGCGAGGTATTCTGCGTTCGTTGGTCCTTTGTTGCTTCCGCCTGGAACCAGCAGCGTTGTAGCCCGCAGCGCTCGGGCGGCTCCAGAAGTAATTGTCCTGCGTGAAGGACTGTGCGAGGTTGATGTAGTGCACGTGGCCATCGTGCTCAACGGTTTCAGCATTGCCCCCGTTGGGCGTCAGTTTCGCGATGCCGATCAACGCGAAGGTGTAGATGCCACTGAAGAAGACAAGGCAGATCAGCGTGAGCTTCACTGCGGGAAGAAGGTTCTGTTTCATGGTCTGGGATCAGATGAAAAGTGACACGGCCAGGTCGATGGCCTTGATGCCGATGAAGGGAACGATAAGGCCACCGAGGCCGTAGATCAACAGGTTGCGCCGGAGGAGCGCCGAGGCACCGATCGGTTTGTAGGCCACGCCCCGCAAGGCGAGCGGGATCAGCGCTGGAATGATCAGCGCATTGAAGATCACCGCACTGAGAATGGCGCTCTCAGGGCTGTGCAGACCCATGATGTTGAGCGCGCCCAAAGCAGGGATGCTCGCCATGAAGAGTGCAGGCACGATGGCGAAGTACTTGGCCACGTCGTTCGCGATGCTGAAGGTGGTGAGCGTTCCGCGCGTCATCAGCAGTTGCTTCCCGATCTCCACCACTTCGATGAGCTTGGTGGGATCATTATCGAGGTCCACCATGTTACCGGCTTCCTTGGCCGCTTGGGTACCGCTGTTCATGGCCACGCCCACATCCGCTTGTGCAAGCGCCGGTGCATCGTTGGTACCGTCGCCCATCATGGCGACCAACCGTCCGGTCTGTTGTTCCTTCTTGATGTAGGCCATCTTATCCTCGGGCGTGGCTTCTGCGATGAAGTCGTCCACACCGGCCTTCTCGGCGATGTACTTTGCCGTGAGCGGATTGTCGCCCGTCACCATCACGGTCTTCACGCCCATTTTCCGCAGGCGCTCGAAGCGCTCGCTGATACCGGGCTTAATGATGTCCTGGAGCTCGATGCAACCCGTGATGCGTTCGTTCTCGGCCACCACGAGCGGGGTGCCGCCGTTCTCGGCGATGCGCTTCACTTCGGCCTCCACTTCCGCAGGGGCGGTGAACCCGGCTTGCAGGGTCAATTTGCGCAACGCATCCTGTGCGCCTTTGCGGATGCGCTGTCCGTTGGGCAGGTCCACACCGCTGGTGCGGGTCTGCGCGGTGAATGGGATCAGTGCCGCGCCCTCCAGCGAAAGGCCCTTGGTAACGTCCGGGCCTGCGAGTTCCAGGATGCTCTTGCCTTCCGCTGTTTCATCTGCGATCGAACTGAGAGCGCATGAACGGATGAAAGTTGAACGATCCACGCCCGGAGCCGGGAAGAAAGCCGTTGCCTTGCGGTTGCCGATGGTGATGGTGCCGGTCTTGTCCAGCAGGAGCACATCGATGTCGCCCGCAGTTTCCACCGCCTTGCCGCTCTTGCTGATCACGTTCGCACGC
The DNA here is from genome assembly GCA_016721005.1 of Flavobacteriales bacterium. Taxonomy (GTDB): domain Bacteria; phylum Bacteroidota; class Bacteroidia; order Flavobacteriales_F; family PHOS-HE28; genus PHOS-HE28. The sequence continues at coordinate 229,279 of JADKJM010000009.1, read as the reverse complement.
AACGCACGGTCCATGCCCGCGATGCCGATGGCGCTGAGCAGGCCACCGATCGTGGTGGGGATCAAACAAACGAACAAGGAGATGAGCGCTGCGATGCTCACGGTTGCGTTGGCATAGCCTGCGAAGGGTTGCAGCGTAACGCACACGATGATGAAGATGAGCGTGAAGCCCGCGAGCAGGATCGTCAGTGCGATCTCGTTCGGTGTCTTCTGGCGGCTCGCGCCTTCCACCAAGGCGATCATGCGGTCCAGGAAGCTGCTGCCGGGTTCGCCGGTCACTTTCACCGTGATGTGGTCGCTGAGCACCCGCGTTCCACCGGTCACACTGCTGCGGTCGCCGCCACCTTCACGGATCACCGGCGCACTCTCTCCGGTGATCGCGCTTTCATCAATGCTCGCGAGGCCTTCGATGATCTCGCCGTCACTGGGGATCAGGTCGCCCGCTTCGCAGTAGAAGAGGTCGCCTTTGCGCAGTTCGTTGCTGCGGATCAGCTTCACGCTACCATCGGCGAGCTTCAATTTGGCCGGCGTGTCCTCGCGGGTCTTCCGGAGCGAATCGGCCTGTGCCTTGCCGCGTGCCTCAGCGATGCCTTCCGCGAAATTCGCGAAGAGCAGCGTGAGCAGCAGCAGCAGGAAGATGGTGATGTTGTAGCCCAGCGAGCCTTGGGAGGCATCGCCGCTGAACAGCAACCAGAGGGAGACCACGAGCATCACCGCGGTGCCCACCTCCACGGTGAACATCACCGGGTTGCGCACCATGATCCGAGGGTCCAGTTTCACGAACGACTGTTTGATAGCCTCCATGACCAGGTCGCGCTGGAAGAGGGAGGTGGGTTGTTGGTTCTTCATGGGGTCAGAAGCTGAAGTATTCGGCGATGGGGCCCAGGGCCAGTGCTGGGAAGAATGAGAGCGCGGCCACGATGGCGATCACGCCGAAGACCATCACGCCGAAGGTTCCGGTGTCGGTCTTCAGGGTGCCAGCGCTTTCCGGTATGTATTTCTTCTGCGCAAGTAGCCCGGCGATGGCCAACGGACCGATGATCGGCAGGAAGCGGGACAGGATCAGGACGATGCCCGTGCTGATGTTCCACCACGGTGTGTTGTCACCGAGGCCCTCGAAGCCACTGCCATTGTTTGCGGCAGCGCTAGTGTATTCATAGAGCATTTCGCTGAAGCCATGCGCCCCGGGATTGTTCAGCCACGCATAGGAGGGGTCATGCGTGATGCCGTATGCGGCCAGTGCAGTACCGGCGAGGATCATGAGCGGATGCAGGAGGGCGACGATCAACGCGATCTTCATCTCTCGTGCTTCGATCTTCTTGCCCATGAACTCCGGCGTGCGGCCCACCATCAAGCCGCTGATGAACACGGCGAGGATGATGAACACGAAGAAGTTGAGGACACCCACGCCAACGCCGCCATAGAAGGCGTTGGTCATCATGGCGAGCAGTTCGTTCATGCCGCTCAGGGGCATGGAGCTGTCGTGCATGGAGTTCACCGATCCCGTGCTGATCACCGTGGTGACGATGCTCCAGAATCCAGAGGCCGCCGCGCCTAGGCGCATCTCCTTTCCCTCCATGGCGCCGCTGCTCTGGCTTATTCCCAGTGCATTGATCGCCGGGCTTCCGTTCATCTCCATCACGATGTTCGGAATGGCCAGAGCGAGGAAGCCGGCGGTCATCACGCCGAACACCATCCACGCGAACTTTCTCCGCTTCAAGTAGTAGCCCAGCGCGAACACCATCCCGAATGGAATGATCAGCTGGCTCACCATCTCCACCATGTTGGAGAAGTAGGAGGGGTTCTCCAGCGGGTGCGCGCTGTTCGTTCCGAAGAAGCCGCCGCCGTTCGTGCCCAAGTGCTTGATGGCCACGAAGCCCGCGACCGGACCGAGGGACACCTCCACACTGTCCCCTTGCAGGGTGACGATGCTGTCCTTGCCCGCAGCGGTCTGCGGCGTACCGCTGAACATCAGCAGCACGGCCACTACAACCGAGAGAGGCAGCAGCACGCGGGTCAGGCTCTTTAGGAAATAGTCATAGAAGTTGCCGAGCTTTTCGCTGGTGCGCTCCCTCAGCGCATTAAAGACCATCGCCGCAGCGGCCATGCCGGTGGCGGCGCTCACGAACTGCAGGAACATCATCCCGAAGACCTGGCTGAAGTAGGTGGCACCGGTCTCTCCGCTGTAGTGCTGCAGGTTGCAGTTCACCACGAAGCTGATCGCGGTGTTGAACGCGAGGTCCGCGCTCATGCTCGGGTTGTTGTCCGGGTTCCACGGCAGCCAACCTTGGTTCATCAGCACGAACATGGTCCAGAGGAACCAGATCATGTTGATCGTCAGCAGCGCCTTCAGGTGCTCCTTCCAATTCATCTCCCGCTTCGCGTCGATACCTGAGAGGCGGAAGCAGAAACGTTCAAGAGGACCCATCACAGGGTCCAGCAAGGAACGCTCACCGCCATAACCCCGGGCGATGTAGCGGCCCAATGGGATGGCGAGCACCAGTGTGCCGAAGAACATGACCAAAATGCCGAATAGTTCAGTGTTCATCATGGGTCAGAACTTTTCAGGTTTTACCAGCACGTAGCACATGTACGCGAACAGGAGAATGGCGACGATGAGAAGAGCTATCATGGGATCAGATGTTTTCGAACCACTTGATGCAACGGAAGAAGAACGCGAATACAAGCAGGCCAGTGGCCAGCAGGGGGAGGGTTGTCATTGGTTCATTTGAATTACGGGTGGCCTAACGTGTATTGACTAGGAACTTTCGGTTCGTGCGGAGGTGTTGGCGAAGTGGGTGCCGGGATCATGTTGAATGTGCCAGATGACGTGCTGCTGTGGCGTTGCTGCCATCGACCTTGTCGGGCACCGGTCGATCACCCTACCGAAATGGAAGGGTGGGTTGCAGGAATGGAATGGAGAAGGAACGCGCCATTCCGTTGCGGAGGTGCAGGCCATGTGGCCGCGAGGATCTACCTTCATTCAGCGATATCTCCCACATGCAACGCCGTCGATTCCTCCTAAGCGCGGTCACGACCACCTTGACCCCGATGCTGACCAAAGCAACCAATCTCATCCTGATGCCCATCAAGAAAGGCTTCAACATTCGCGCAGGCGAGACACGCAATGGAACACATTTCACCATGAAGGGCGTAACCGCGAACACGCTCAACCTCAAGATCGGCAGCGCCGATACCGATGGTAGCATGGCGGTGTTCGAGCAGATCGGGAAGAGCCCGAACGGCGGTCCGCCACTACACATCCATCCGGAACAGGACGAGTTCTTCCATGTGCTGGAAGGCAACTATCGCTTCCAGGTAGGGGATGAGAAGTTCCCCGCTGCTGTGGGCGATACCATCTTCCTGCCGCGCGGTGTGCCGCACGCGTTCATTCAACTCACCGAGCGCGCGCGCATGCTGGTCACCTACATGCCCGCTGGTGACATGGAAGGCTTCTTCGCGGAGACCGCGCAATGGACGGCATCGCCGAGCAAGGAGGAAGTGGCGCGGGTGTTCCGCGCGCACGGTATGGAGGTGGTGGGGCCGCCGCTCACGAGGGATTGACCCGAGATGCGCATGGACCCGATATCCCTCGCCTTCTGTTCAGGAAGTGTCATTGGAAGTATAGCTGCCTCGCCCCAAGCGCTGCACGCCTTAGAACCTGTTTGCATAGTGTGGTGTTGAGAACTGATGGAGCTGGGATCTTGACTTGTTGCTGAATGATCGATCCATTCGTAGCGGTGTAGAAAAGCACCGTTCACCATGGGATACAGAAGCGATCTGACGCGCGCAATGGGAATTGCTGGAACTACCTGAAGAGTTCGGGAACTGGATCACTTTGTACTTCCAGTTCAAGCGCATGCGTGAGCGCGGTGTTTGGGACCAGGTGCTCACCACGCTGCGCGAACGAGCACGGGAACGCGCCGGGAAGCGGGCCACGCCCACTGTGGCGATCATTGACTCCCAGAGCGTGAAGACCACGCTAAAAGGGGGCACCGGGGGTTCGACTGGACCTTGGCCATGTTCGGCTGGACCATGCAAGTGGTGAAGCGGACCGAGCAACACAAGTTCGTGGTACTTCCCAAACGCTGGATCGTGGAGCGAACACTCTCGTGGTTGGGCTGGTCCCGCAGGCTATCCAAGGACTATGAGGTGCTGCCCTGCAACGCCGAGGCCTTTGTCCAGATCGCCATGATACACTTGTTGCTCAGGCGCGCAACTCGATAATGCAAACAGGTTCTTAGGCGATCGCTGCCCCCTGCCGAGGTGGATCACCGACCTTTCGGTCTCCAACCATCGGATCATGCAAAAGCTATTCTTCTCTACTTGCGCAATGTTAGTGGCGTCGGCTGCCGTCAACGCACAAACCGTTACGGACATCGATGGCAACGTGTATCCCACGGTCACCATCGGCGCGCAGGTGTGGATGGCGGCGAACTTGAAGACCACGCATTACCAGAATGGCGACCTTATTCCGAACGTGACCAGTTCGCTCATCTGGCAGAACCTCACCACCGGTGCGCGCTGCTACTATGCGGACGATTCGTTGACGAACGCGCCTGTTCATGGTGCGCTGTACAATTGGTATGCGGCGTCGGACGCGCGCAACATCTGCCCCGATGGTTGGCGTGTACCCACCGACAGCGATTGGAACATCATGGCCGTTACGTTGGATGCCACCGTGGATACCCTGGACAATGGGTCGTACACCGGCACCGATATCGGAGGTCAATTGAAGGAAGTGGGCAGCGTGCATTGGAACGCCCCGAACGCGGGCGCCACGAATTCCAGCGGCTTCACGGCGCTACCGGGTGGGCAACGCTTCGGAACGACATTCGACTACATGGGCACCGATGGTTTCTGGTGGACCTCTTCTCTGGGGAATACGGCCACGCACGCTTGGTACCGCCGCTTGAGCTACGCACTGGTCTGGATCCAACGCATCACCTATTTCAAGATCGATGGCATGTCATGCCGCTGCGTGCAGGAACTGACCACCGGTGTGCGCGATATGCCGAGCGATGAGGAAGGCTTCCGCGTGTATCCGGTCCCGACTACCGATCGGTTGAATATCACCGGTGTTGGATCCGCCGTGCGCAACATGCGCGTGTTCGATCCACTGGGTCGGTGTGTGCTTGACCTTCCCGTGAACAGCGGATCCATTTCGGCGGATGTGCGTGAACTGCCACCGGGCATTTATGGTGTGATGCTGAGCGGTCCCAGCGTGAAGGTGCGGCGCAGTTTCGTGAAGGAATAGGCGGCGTCGGACACGGCCTTGAATATCGCCGGGGCGAGGTCTTCAGCAGGGACCTGTCGACCATCTTCCCATCTTCCGTGTGCCGTTGCAAGTGATGCGCTCTTCATTCCTCGTCCCCTTGTTCCTATGCACTGCGTTGTCTGCGCAGGAGATCCCGGTGATCACACCCGAGGTGCCGCGCGGTCCGGATCGTACACTGCCCGTACCACCCATGGTGGATGTTCCGGTGCGCGCCAAGGTGGATCGTTATGCCGCCACACCCAAGGACCATGTCGTGCTCTTCATCACCGGTGATGTGCTGCTCGCCGGTGATCGCGATACTGGATCGTTGGTCCTCAGGCTCGAGCGCTAGGTGGACCATTCATGGGAGACGGTGATCCCGCTGCCAACCGACATTCTCTATTGCACTCCGCCCAACACCGCGTGGGAACGAAAGCGGATCGAGGTGAATGCGGCTGCGATGCTTGGGCGTCGCGTAACGCGCAAGGACCGGAAGTATCTCTGGCGCGCAGTCCTTCGCGACGTGGAAGGGCGAGTGGTTGGCTCGGACGTATTCCGGTTGGAACGATGAGCACGCGGTGGTGTGCCATATGCATTCATTCAACTCACCGAGCGCGCGCGCATGCTGGTCACCTACATGCCCGCTGGTGACATGGAAGGCTTCTTCGCGGAGACCGCGCAATGGACGGCATCGCCGAGCAAGGAGGAAGTGGCGCGGGTGTTCCGCGCACACGGGATGGAAGTGGTGGGACCACCGTTGAAGGTGGAATGATCGAACGGTTCACCGACCGCGGTCACTCGTACAGCACCAACAACGGAAGCGTGGTGTGCAGCGCCAATTTCTTGGCGAGGCTCCGGTGGAAGATCATGTCGAACCAACCCACGTGGTGGTGGAGGACGGCGAGCATGCCGTAGTCCCCGGTCCCCGCCAATTGTTCCAAGCCCATTTGCACATCCTTCGCGGCGATCGTCGTGCTGGTATGCGCCACGTCCTGGAACCATGCGCTCTTCTTGTCCAAGGAGGAAGGGGCCAAGGGTTCATCCTGGTCCACACGCACATGCACCAAGGCGATCTCCGATCCGTACCGCTTCGCAAGATCCACCAGTATGGAAAGTGTATTGCGCTTGCGGATGTGGATGCGATCGTCCGCGTAGAGGATGCGCTGGATCGGGCCGGGCTGCCATTCCACAGGAACCACCACCACGGGGCGCGTGGACATCTTCACCACGTCGGTGGTCTGCGTACCCCAGAAGGTCGCGGCTCCTTTTCCCTTGGCACCCAATACCACGGCATCCACAGGTTGCGCTTCGTACACGCGTTCGATCGCGAAGAACACCGCGCCGCTATCCACCACGGTCGTCAGCTCGATGGTATCCTCTGGCTTCAACGCACGGCACTTCTCCGAAAAGGCGTGCAACTCCTTCTTTCCTGTTTGGAGCAGCATAGGGACATATTCCGGCAGCGTTTCACTCGGCACGATATCCCCGATGGTGTGCAGCAGGATGTAGTGCGTCCCGGTGGTGCCGAAGGCGTCGAAGGCGAAGCGGACCGCAGCCATGGAGCCATCGCTGAAGTCGGTGGGGATGAGGATGTGTTTCATGCGGGTCCGGTTAAGATCAAGCCGATACGATACTAAGGTATCAGCAGGGTCGCGCGCCTGATGTTCATCAGGTCATGATAGCCTCCAGCTCTTCTTCACCCACAACTCTGTTCGTATCCATCCTGAAGTGATGGATATGGCCTGGTCCTATGCCGAGCAGTCCAGTTCGCCAAGTGGTTCAAGTACTGCGCGATCCAATGAGCATCCAGGCGGTTCAACGTGTGGCCAGCGGACTTCAGGGTACCCCGAAGAACGCGAACCGCTATTTCATTTTCACCATCGACAGCACGCGGATCGGGTTCGCTTCTTTGCAGCGGTTCATCATGCGCAAGGGCAGGTAGTCGAAACGCACACGGAGGCCTTCTACCATGAACTCCTCCTCCAAATTGGTCGGGTCCAGCAGGTACTCCACTTCTTTGATGCGAATGGTCCATGGGCAGCCTTCCTTGGTGGTGGCCTGATGGAGCACGCCGATCGTGCCGTTCTTTCCTGTTGCTTCGGTTGGTGCCGTTCGCGCTTCTTGCTCTGTCGCAACAGGAAGCTCCTTTTGCTGGGTGCAGGCTGCGAATGCGAGTGTAGCGAAGAGTGCCAGGAGGATCCTCATTGCGGCGTTCATTTAGGTGGTCTGCGAAGCGCAACCTGCATGCCATGTACATGGGTAGTACGCTTCCGATGGAATTGCTGCGTAATGTAAGTGGGATCCTCTCGCAACCCGCAGCAGGGTGGGTTTGTTGGGGGATGGCATGGTCCGGGTCATTCGGGTGTGGACCGCTCAGGGTTCCATGGAGTGATGGGATAGTGTTCTCGCCTTTCAGCGAGGAAGTCATATTTTACCGCGAAACAAGACGCTATGCGCTCCTTTACTTCTGTCGTATCCCTTGCACTTTGTACCGTGTTCGGTACCGTCGCCCTTGCTCAGGAGGCCACGCATGATCCTTCACTGAATGTGGCCGGTCCTGCAGCCTACACCGGGGTCATAACCAGGTTGCGTGTGGAGGCACCGCTCTCTTCGCGGGCCACCTTGAACCCTGCAGTGCCATTGACCGAGGCTCCGAAGGACGGGAGGTCGTCGAAGAATCTCGTGGTGCCGGGTAAGGACAGGCAAACGCAGAACGATATCCTGGCCAGTAACCCGGGTCGCCTCAAAGGCCGCGTGAAGAGCAGGGAAGCTTCCATCGTGTTCGATGTGAACAACAACGTTTCACCGCCATCGGACCCTACGCTAGGAGTTGGTCCGGACCACGTGTTCATCGTATTCAACACGGGCTTCATCATCTACGATAAGGACGGCAACGATCTTACCGGGCCGCTGAACGTGAACAACATCTTTTCTGCCAATGGCTGTTGCGACCTGACCGCTTCCTATGATGCGGCTGCGGACCGTTGGGTCATTTCCTACCTGTTCTTCTCCGGAGGTGCCGAGGTCGCGGTTTCACAAGGACCGGACCCGCTGACCACGGCATGGAACGTCTATACGGTGAGCCAGATCAACGACTATCAAAAGCTTTCCGTGTGGAGCGATGGCTATTACATCACCGACAACACCGGATCCACCAATAGAGTATGGGCGCTGGAACGGTCGGCCATGCTCGCCGGAGCGGCAACTCCCGGCATCCAGAGCTTCAATCTTCCCGGCATCGTCACATCGGGATTCAACAGTCCACAGGTGCTTAACGTAACGGATGCGAACATGCCTGCTGCAGGCGGTGCTACAGCGATCTACTTGCAGGATGATGCGTGGGGTGGTGTCGCCTTCGATCACATCAAGGTCTGGACGATCGATGTGGATTGGACCACACCGGGCAACTCCACGGTTTCGGCGGCGACCCAGTTGGCGGCCACGCCCTTCATCTCGGTATTCGATGGTGGATCCTTCTCGAATCTGGCGCAACCGGGAGGAGGTGGTAGCATCGATGCGTTGCAAGCCACGATCATGAACCAAGCGCAGTTCCGCAAATTCCCGGGACACAATTCCGCGGTCTTCAATTTCGTGGTGGATGCGGATGCCACAGCAGGTGAGTTGGCCGCCGTACGCTGGTACGAGCTGCGCCAACCCGCGGACAATACACCGTGGGCGATAGAGCAGGAGGGCACCTACACCGCCGAAAATGGAAAGCACGCTTGGAATGCGAGTTTGGCGATGGACCAGTTCGGCAACATCGGCATGGGCTATACGAGCATGGCCGGACCCACTACACCAAGCCCGACCAACTTCCGTGTGAGTTCCTACTATACCGGACGTTTCGCGGGCGACCCCGCTGGTACCATGACCGTTTCCGAGCAGCTGATCTCCGCAGGGACCGGCAACATCAGCGGCAACCGATTTGGTGATTATGGCAAGATCGATGTGGATCCGGTGAACGGAAAGGAATTCTGGTACACCACGGAGTACATCCATAATGGTGGTGGTGCCGACGTGGTCGGTGTATTCCAGATCGCTTCGGACTTCACCAACGATGTGGGGGTGATCACCATCGATGCACCAACGGATGGTGCGTTGACCAATGCCGAGCAGGTAACAGTAACCGTGTTCAACTACGGTCAAGACCCGGCATCGGGTTTCGATGTATCGTACCAGGTCGATGGGGGCACCGTGATCACCGAGCCGTATGTGGGCACCTTGGCCTCTGCCGTATCGGCACAGCACACCTTCGCCACAACAAGTGATCTCTCCACCGTAGGACAGACCTACGCCCTGCGATCGTACACGAGCTATGTGGCGGATGAATTCAACGGGAACGACACGACCACCCGGAACGTGACCCACCTGTTGGGAATTGACGTTGGCGTTACCGCGATCACAAGCCCATCCACGGGATCGGGATTAACGGCCACGGAGAGTGTTATCGTGACGATCAAGAACTTCGGTAGCGCAACGCAAACCTCGGTTCCGGTCTTTTACACGGTGAACGGAGGAACGCCGGTGCTGGGAACCTATACCGGATCCATTGCACCCGGCGCATCCGCCAATTACACGTTCACAACCACAGCGAACCTCTCTGCGCTCGGCACCTATGGCCTTGTCGCCGGAACGGAGGCTGTGAATGACGGGGACCCGAGCAACGATGACTTCACGAAGCAGGTGACCAACAACATCTGCCAACCCGTATCGGATTGTGCCGGTTTCAATGATGGCGTAACACAGCTCCAGTTGGCGGATCAGAACATCCAGCCCGCTTGTGGCGCTGCGCCTGATGGGTACAGCTACGAACCCGGCATCGTATTCAACTTCGTCATGTCCAACAACCCGTTCGTGTCCTCCTTGGAAATGGGATATGACGATTCCAACTTCGCGATCTGGATCGACTTCAATGATAATTTCACGTTCGAGGCAAGTGAACGTATCGCCACCGGTGCCGTGGCTAACGCGGACACCAACTTTCCATTCACGGTCAACTTTACCACACTTACGGGTGTTACGCTGGGCATGCACCTCATGCGCGTCCGGGGTACCGATGGGAATAACGTGCAGCAACCCTGTGCTGATATGAACTACGGCCGTACCAACGACTACACGGCGAACATTACGGGTCAGGTGGGTATCGCGACCGACCTCGCCAACGAAGAGAACTTGACCATCCGCCCATTGCCCGGTTCCCAGTTCTTGCTCACGTATACCACCGCACCATCTGCCGAGAAGCTGCCGGTTTCCATCTATGATGCGAAGGGCCGACTACTGGCCTACTACACCTTGGCCAACAACGGCGGTGTCTATTCCCGCACCTTGGATATGTCGCACACGAGCGCAGGGGTGTACATGGTAAAGGTCGGTACGGGCACGCTGAACGTGATGAAACGCATTGTGGTGGAATAGGGGAGGGGGCCCCAAAGGGTTCACCTCCACCATTGCGCAAGGACCTGTTGCCCGGTACCTACCGCTTGGTGTTGATCGGTGCGAATGGGGCGTTGGTGCGCACGGAGTGCTTCGCGTTGGAGTGATCACCGTCCGTCACTGACCGGGAACACCGCGGATCCGAACGTTTCCCCACCTTCGGGGTACAGGAACTTGCATGCGCACCTTCTTACTTCCGCTACTTGGCATGGCCACCGCATTGTGCGCGCAGGAGGTGCCTGTACGTTCGCCTGAAGTGCCGCGCGGTCCTGATTGCACACTGCCCATACCGCCTACGACACACGTACCAGTGCATGCCGAAGTGGATCGCTGGTCCACCACGCCCAAGGACCACGTGGTGCTCTTCGTCTCGGGTGATGTGCTGCTTGCTGGCGACTGCAAGAGCGGAGCGTTGGTGTTGGGACTGGAGCGCTTGGTGGATCGTGCGTGGGAGGAGGTGGTGCCGCTGCCGGAGGAGATCCCCTATTGCGTGCCGCCCAACACCACGTGGGAACGCAAACGCTTGGAGGTGGATGTGGCGGACCTGTTGGGGCGCCGCATCACGCGCAAGGACCGTAAGGGCATCTGGCGCTTCGTGCTGCGCGAAGTGGACGGCCGGCCGGTAGCGTCGCAGGCCTTCCAGTTGAGCCGTTGAAGCGGAAGCAGAGATCGGCGCTGATCAGCGCAGCACCACTGCTGTACGCCACGCACCGCCTTGCTGGTCTCCATGCACGGAGGTCATGGTGCAGCGGTCCGCCTTCACACCAACTTCATCGCTCCTTGTCGCGGCTCCTTCGCCACCCGTTCCACCCACTCCATGCAGTCCGGCACGTTCTCCCAGATCGACCGGGCGAGATCGGTATAGCCCATGGCCTCCTCGCGGCTGCCGAGCATGACGGATCCTGGACCTTGGGCGTCGGGTTCCTCTTCCGCAAGCAGCAGGTCCACCACGTGCGGGTTCTGTTGGATGGCGTCACGCAGGAGCTTGTCCGCGTTCTTGCGCTTTGCGGTGAAGGCCATCAGCGCCCTGTTGTACAGCGTGCTGCAGAACGCATCGTCCTTGTACCGCTTGTCGAGTTCCTTGAATTCCTTTTCCATGATCAGGCCGGCATGGGTGAGCAGCAGGTACTGCCGCACGCCCAGGTTATCGCCCGGGTTCAGGTCGATCATCTCGATCCAGGTGTCCATGGCCTCGAACAGGTCTCCGAGGTGGAAGAGGCTTTCCGCATACCCTTGCATGCAGCGCATGAAGGGCCGCGTATCGAGGTGCTGCCAGAAGTGGCCCCGGTGCATGGCGATGAATTCTTCATCGAAGATCTCCCGGCCCAGGTCCACGCCGCGCTTGAAGTAGCAGATGCGCACGGCCACCAAGGTTTCGCAGCGCCCCAGCAGGTCCAACGCTCCGATGCAGTCGTGGTCGAGTTCCAAGGCCTGCCGCGCCAGCTCGATGGCGCGGGGAGTTTCGCTCGCGTACCCTTCCAGCACCAGCTCCTCGGCTTCTTCAATGGCGCCGTCCGGCTCGAACTCGGGTATGCCTTCGTCCTGCATCTTCTGCATGTAGGCTTCGATCTCCGCCATGCTTTCGAAGTTCTGCTTGGCGAGCAGTCTGTTGAGGTCCTGCATCGCATTGAAGCCCGCTGGCATATCGTTGGAGGTGGGTGGGGTGTTCTTCTTCTTGGCCATGAGTTGCTCGCCATAGCGCATTAAGCGAAAGCGATGCTGCAAAGTAAAGTGCGAAGTGCATCGATCCAATTGATCGACGTTCGTGATGCCCGAAGGACACGAAGACCGATGACATTCTGCGCCAATGGTGCCCCGCCCGCTTGCCCGGAGTACGCCGGGCACCGACCTCGTATGCGATGAGCGTAATTACTGAGCCGGTGGCAAAGAAGCGGTCGATCGGCACGATCTGTGGATCAACTCGGACATGAGCGAACAAGATGCACGGAGCCTCTCTGATGAGGCATTGAATGAACGCCGCCACCAGGTGGTTCGATGTCGGCTGCAAGGCATGGGGCTGAAGGGATCCTCCGTCCGGTGCGGCCTTGGGTTGACCGCAGCGAACAAGGCGTGGCAGAGCTACCAGCGCGGCGGTTGGCAAGCTGTACGGGTATGTCGCAGTGGCCGTCCCAAGGGCAGTGGGCTGCGACTGACAAAAGCGGAGCAGAAGGAGACACAACGACTGATCAGCGACAAAATGCCCGATCAATTGAAACTGCCCTTCGCGCTCTGGACGCGCAAGGCCGTTGCCATGCTGATCAAGGATCGCTTCGCTATCGCGCTGCCGGAGCGGACCTTGAGCGACTACATGGTGCGCTGGGGCTTCTCGGCACAGAAGCCCATGCACCGGGCCTTCGAGCAGCGTCCGGCCCAAGTACGCGCATGGAAAGAGCAAGTGTATCCGGCCATTGCCGCTCGTGCCAAGGCAGAGAAAGCGGATATCCTTTGGGGCGATGAGGCTGGAGTGCGCAGTGATGATGTACGGGGGCGCAGCTTCGCCAAACGCGGAAGCACGCCGATCGTGCGCGTGGGCAACAAGCGTTTCGGGCGTTCGATCATATCGGCTGTCAGCAGAACAGGCGGCATGAGATGGATGGTGTTCAAGGGGGCGCTGAACGTGCGCCTGTTCAAGCGGTTCCTCGCACGGTTGATCAAAATGGCCAAGCGCAAGGCGTTCCTTATCGTGGACAACCTGAGGGTGCATCATGCCAAAGCGCTCGCACCATGGCTGGAGGCCCACGCCCATCGATCGAACTCTTCTTCCTGCCCAGCTATTCCCGGAGCTCAACCCCGTGGAAGTGGCCAATGCGGACTTGAAGAAGAACGTTACGGCCAAGCCTCCTGCACGCAATGAGCAACAGATGGTCGATGCCATCATCGGTCACTATCGTTCCGTACAGCGCAGGCCCGATCGCATCATCGCATACTTCCAACACCCGGACGTTCGCTACGCAGCATGAGTGCGGATCTTTTCCACCGGCTCAGTAGGATGTTGCTGCTGTACCTGTTGTTCATAGGCGTGGAGGCCCGCGCACAAGGCATGCGCGATCCGCTGCTTGGCGTGTGGAACAACACCGCCCTTCCGGACACGCACCGCATTGCCGCCGCGCACCGATCGGTGTGGCGCGTGTACCTGCACCGTGCGCCCGATACGGCACGCTACTATGCCCAGCACCTGGGCCAACCTGGCAGAGAACCTGATCCTGCAGGACCGCACGGCCGAGGCGATGGGTCTCGCCGGGAAGGCGCTGGCGAAAGGAAACGGGGGGAATGAAGATGTACTTTGTTGCACGATCATGAAAGGGCTCTTGGATATAACAGGCACGCGCACGTGCAGCGCAGATCCATCGCGCCATGGAAAGGGAAGGGGATCAATGGGGCGGACCGGACAAATTGGAGCAGCCTGGTCCATGGACCTTCGGAGGCCATGAGGACCATTGTGTTGGCATTGGTGTTATTCCTGGCTTGCGGCCGTGCGACCGGCCAGAAGATCACGTTGCTCCATGATTCCCTGGAGGAACACCTGCGATCCGAACGCAACGACACGACCCGTGTCGATCTGCACGAGCAACTGGCCTTGATCTACATCGATCAATTGGATGACTCCCTGGCGCTTGTCCATTTGCGCAAGGGCGTTGAACTCGCCGGCCGTCTGCACTACCCCAAGGGCCTGACCTATGCGCCGCTGCTCACCGGCATTGAACAATACCGCCGCCGGAACTATGCGCAAGCGCTGGAGCGTTTCAAGCAGTGCATCCAGCTGCTGGACAAGGAGGGCGTGCGGCAAGGCCTGCTTTCACCCTTGAGCTTCATCAGGCAGGTGTTCAACGATGCCGGCCTGCAGGAGGAAAAACGGGACTTCTATCTGGCGAAGCTCGCGTACTATGAACAGCACGGCCCTGCGGAGAACATCGGCATCTGCCAACATGGCCTGGGCGGCTATTACTATTTCACGGGCCAGGGAGACAAGGCCATCGAACACTACCTGCGCGCCAGGGAGATCTTCGCGGAATTCGATCCCGCAGGCTACGCTAACGAGCTATGGCCCATCGGTGCCGTATACCTCTCCTGGGGGAATCTACAGAAGGCGGAGATCTATCAACGACAGGCATTGCAGGAGAACCTCAAGGTCGGGCTCTTGTCGAACGTGATCGCTTCGTACAACGCGCTGGCCAACGTCCTGTTGCAGCGGGGCGATACGCTGGGCGCTTTGCAGCAGATGAACGAAAGCCGCCCGTACTGGGGCCGATGTACACCACAGTTGCTCGCTCCCCGCATCTTGTCGCTCGTGAACATCCATATCGGTCTGCACCAACCGGACAGTGCCGGCCACTATCTGGCATTCGCGGATTCGCTGGCCCACCTGGCCCACCTGCCCATCTCATCGGTGAAGGGCGAGATCGAATTGGACTATTACCACTACCTCTACCTGCGGGCCAGAGGAAATGATGCCGAAGCGGACGAGGCCTTGGAACGCGCCCTGCGCAGTGCCCAGCAGCAGGACCTGATCCGCTACATCCAGAAGTACCGGAAGGAACTCGTTACCCGCTACAGGAAGCGCGGAACGGTGCAGATGGCGCTGGACACCTTGATGCTCTTCACGCGTGTGAACGATTCACTGACCACCGACGCCGACCGGAAGAAAGTGGCCAGCTACGAGGGCGAAGTGAAGGAGCGGGAAAGCGCATTGGAGATCCTGCAGCAACAAGGGAGCATCCGGCAACAGCGCATCATGCTGTTCTCCATCGGAACGGGCCTCCTCTTGCTCATCACCCTTGCGTACAGTGTCCATCGCGGAAAGAAACGCTCCGATGAACTGTTGCTGAACATCCTGCCGGCACAGGTGGCTGCGGAATTGAAGAAGAAAGGGTACGCTGACGCGAAGCACTTCGACCATGTGACCGTATTGTTCACGGACTTCAAGGGCTTCACGGCCATGAGCGAAATACTCACGCCAAAGGAACTGGTGCGCGACCTGCACGAATGCTTCAGCGCCTTCGACCGCATTTGCGAGAAGCACAGCATCGAGAAGATCAAGACCATCGGCGATGCGTACATGGCCGCAGGCGGATTGCCCACACCCAACACCACGCACGCCACCGATGTGATCCGCGCAGCGCTGGAGATGCGCGACTTCATCGCCGAAGGCAAGGCGCGGAAGATCGCGGCGGGCCTGCCCTACTTCGAGATCCGCATCGGCATCCACACCGGCCCCGTTGTCGCAGGCATTGTAGGCGTGAAGAAATTCAGCTACGACATCTGGGGCGATACCGTGAACACCGCCAGTCGGATGGAATCATCGGGCGAGGTCGGACAGGTGAACATCAGCGAAGCGACCTATGCGCTGGTGAAGGGCGTTATCACCGGCGAAGACGGTGTAGCGTCGACCCACCGGGTCGACCGCGACAATGATGGGGTAGGCGCGACCGGACGGGCCCGACCCGAATTCACCTTCACCCCGCGCGGCAAGGTGCAGGCGAAGGGCAAGGGAGAAATGGAGATGTACTTTGTTCAGGACTTTACAGCCGCATAGACAATGAAACATCTTCTGCCAGCGGTCTTTCTTTGGTTGGCAGCGGTCGTAGCCTCGGCCCAACCCGCCAATACAGACTCGCTGCTGCGTGTATGGGCGGATACGACAGCGGCTTTTGAGGAGCGCGGAGTCGCCCTCGGACTCACGTACCTTCAGGACACCAGCCTCACCACCCTGCAAGCCACCCGTATGGCCCTGCCGGGCAGTACGGATACAACTTCCCGAACATTCATGCGCGAACATGCTTTGGCCATGACCGCGCGGGGCGCCGCTTACGACAGACAAGGCCACCATGCCGAATTCTTGGTCCTTATGGGCAAGGCGCTCAAGGAATTCGAGCGATCGGGCGATATGCGGTACCAAGCCTATGCTGCCGGAGGCCTTGGCGGCGCCCTTGTGCAACTTGGCCAATTCAGCGCAGCGGTGCCCTACCAGCTGGAGGCGCTGCGGGGCTTTGAGGCGTTGAAGGATACCACGGGGATCTACAATGCCCTTAGCAGTATCGCATACACGTACGAGCAACTGGGAGACGAACCACGCTCGCAGCTTACCTACCGCCGCTGCCTGCACCTGGTCGAAGGGCGCGACACCCAGCAGGAGTTCGATGCGCTCATACGGTTGGCCACCAATCCCGGCGCAACAGTGGATAGCATGGAACGGAAGCTGTTCCTGCAGCGGACCGAGGCCCTGCTCGAACAGGGAAAGGCGATCGACATCAGCGATGAGCTCGGGATGTACTACGCCTTCAAATACCTGGCGGCGGAAGAGTGCGAGCAGGCATTGGAACGGATCGAGCACGCCTGGCAGGTCCATTCATCGGTTCCATCCCCTTCGCCGGAGTGGATCAGTTTCCTGCTGGCGAAAAAAGCCGAGGCTCACGCCTGCGCGCATCGCTATGCACAGGCGATCGCTTTGGCCAGGGAAGGACTTCAGCTGGCTACAGCGCATGGTCTGCTGAAGGAGACTTTGGACAACCTGCGCCCACTGGCCCAAGCCTACGAGGCTTCAGGCGACGTTCGCAACGCGCTGTTGTACACCAAGCGTTACCAGGCGCTGAAGGACTCGGCCGCTACGGTGGCCTCGGCTTCGAACCTGGCAGCTGCTCTACTGACTTCCGATTTCAAAAAGCAACAATTCGCCGACAGCCTCACCACGGCCCAGCAACGCGTTCAGGACCGGCTGTTGGCCGAGCAGAAAGTGCAACGCCAGCGCACCCAGCGCAACGTGCTTCTCGGGTTCGGAGCCTTCGCCCTCGTCTTCGCCGTGGTGGACTACCGCCGCAGGCGCCGGATCAAGCAGGAACATGCGCGCAGCGAAGCGCTCCTGCTGAACATCCTTCCACAGGAGGTCGCCGCAGAGCTCAAAGCGAAAGGCCATGCCGACGCCAAGCACTTCGACAACGCCACCATCCTCTTCACCGATTTCAAAGGCTTCACCGAGGCAAGCGAGAAGCTCACACCGCAGGAGCTTGTTGAAGAGTTGAACACCTGTTTCAAGGCCTTCGATCACATCATCACCGCGCGCGGCATCGAGAAGATCAAGACCATCGGTGATGCGTACATGTGCGCCGGTGGCTTGCCGGATCCGAAGACCTCATCGCCTGCTGATGTTGTGCATGCTGGGTTGGAGATGCAAGCATTCATGATGGCGCGGAAGAAGGAACGTGATGCACAAGGGTTACCGGCTTTCGAAATGCGCGTGGGCATCCATACCGGCCCTGTCGTTGCTGGCATCGTAGGCGTGAAGAAATTCCAGTACGACATCTGGGGTGATACCGTGAACACGGCGAGCCGTATGGAGAGCAGCGGTGAAGTGGGCCAGGTGAACATCAGCGAAGCGACGTATGCGCTGGTGGTCGAACAGGCGTCCCGCCTGTTCACCTTCACCCCGCGCGGAAAAGTGCAGGCGAAAGGCAAAGGCGAGATGGAGATGTACTTCGTCCAAAGCGCCTGACGATCCAATCGCAGGAGAAGGGATATCCCCGGACACTGCCCTACTCCGCTCGCCGGATCCTAGAACGGATAGCCAATGGCGATGTTGAAGACCACGTTATCGAAGATCCGTGGTCGCAAATCGGTGATCACCCATCGGTCGCCAGCGGGCAATGAAGGTTGGCGCAGCGGTGTGGCCAGATCGAGCCGTACCACGATGACATCCGGATCGAAGCGCAGTCCGAAACCGGCACCTGCCGCCAGTTCGGGTAGCACATTGTTCCATTCGAACTTTCCACCCGACCGTTGTGGATCGTCGTTCACGAGCCAGATGTTCCCTGCATCCGCGAAGAACGCCCCCTTGAAGTAGCCCGACAGCGTGAAGCGGTATTCCAGGTTCGCTTCCAAGCGGATGTCGCCTGTCTGATCGATCAGGATCGAATTGTCTCCGGTGGGCAGGTAAGCGCCCGGGCCGACGGAACGGGCGCGGAAGGCGCGCAGGCTGTTGGTGCCACCCACGAAGAACTGCTTCACGTACGGGACCACATCGGAGTTGCCATAAGCGACCGCGAGCCCTCCAAGGATCCGCGCCACGAGTTGGCCGTCGCGTCGTCCTTTTCGGCTGTAGTAGCGCAGTTCCGGCTTGAAGCGAATGAATTGCGAAAAGCGGCGATCGAACAACAGGTCGCCGCTCTCGGGCCTCGGCCCACCCATTCGCTTCAGCAAGGAAGGCAGGCTGCCGCTCTCGTCGAGGCCGAAGCTGGCGAGAAGATATCCGCTTGAATTGTTCCGGCGCTTTGTGGAAATGGTGATGGTGTATCCGGCGCCGACGATGAACTGCTCTTCGAAGCTGCGCTTCACCACTTGGTTGGAATCCAGGAAGGCGCGGAACTGGTCGCTACTGTAGTACAATGAATTGTAGCTCACATCCAGCAGCCGGAGATCGTGCCACACCCGCGCATTCTGCCGCCACACGTAACTGAAGGAAGTATTGAACGACTCCAGGCCATAGAGGCCCACCCGGCGGAACAGACCGTAACCCATGTCGGCCCGGGTAGTTGGCGCTGAACTGCGCACCGCATGCACTGTGTGGAAGGGTACGATGCGGGGAATATGCAGGGACAGTTTCGCGCCGACCTCGTACGCATTGGTGCCCTTCTGCGCGCCGGCCACCTGTGTTTCGAACCGGCCGTTCAGGTCTGCCGTGAATACCTCTGCACCACGGAACAGGTCGCGGTCCTTGAAGCCTAAACGGATGCCCGGCCCGGCGAAGTTGTTGCTCTTGCTCACGGCGTTCAGCTCGGTGAAGAGCGACCAGCGTTTCTGCGGAACCAAGACCACATCCGCGTTGAGGATCGAAGGCCGGAGACTATCCGATGCATAGTTCACCTGCACGCTTTTGAAGACCCCGAAGCTTCCCAAATGCTGTGTGGTCTGTGTGGTGTGCTCTTCGGAACCGAGCTGGCCGGGCCGTAGGAAGACACCACGCACGATGGTCGCCGGTCGATAGTTGTTCAGGTAGTTCACGTACATCACGCTGTCCACCATCGTCGAGTCGTTGGCCGGAAGCAGCGCATCGTAGTCGCCGTGTACATGCACATGGCCGAGGGTATAGCGTTGCTGCCCGCGTGCGGTCGCCGAGCGCGCCAGTCTCAAGCGGATGTCCATCACGTGGCCGCCCACGGTCGTATCCGCAGCGAATACGAGGTCATTGTCCTTCAGATAATACCAGCCCGCATTGCGCAGGGTTCCCGCGACCCGGTTGCGTTCGGCATCGAGCTTGGCAAGGTCGTAGAGCTGTCCGGCTTTCAATGGTGAGTGTTCTTGCGCGCTAGCGAGATGCACGTTCAGCGTATCGGTGCTATCCCCGTAAGCGATCGTACGCAAGCGGTCCGGAACGCCTGCATCCACGAAGAAGGTCACGCTTGCCTTGCGACCATTCGTATGCACTTCGTAACGACTTCGCGCCTGGAAGTATCCGTGGTTGTTCAGGCGGTTCTCGAAAGCGACGTTGATGTCCTTCAGTGGTACACCGTCAAGGAAGACCGGTGCCGATCCGATCTTGTTCCTCAACAAATGCCGCAACCCTTTCTGTCGAGCCGGGGCCTTGATGGCGTTGTGCAACGCCACCGTCGGTCGCATGCCCAGGATGCTGTTGTTCGGTTTTGGTCGCACCACGTTCTCCAGTTCAATGGTCACGCTCTTTCGCCCCTCCACAGGTGGCCGCTCCCAATGCACATCATGTCCTGTGAACAACGGGTGTTCGGGGGTGGCGTACTTCAGCCCGCTACAGGAGGACAGCAGCAGCACCGTCAGGCCGATGTTTGAAAGAGCGTGGAACCTCATGGCGCTGCGTTGTTCTGCTGCGGTTCGTTGCGCCTTCTTCGCTGTTCCTCCATCTGTTGCTGACGTACGACGTCACGTGCCGCGTCTCGCGCTTTTTGGTTCTCCTCGATATCGAGCGTGTGCATGATGGCGATACCGCTGTCCGTGATCTCACCGTCGTACAGGTCGAACGCGTTCTCGTAGAAACCGCGTAACCGGTATTTCCCATCCTCGCGCAGATCGTAGATGATGGCATACTGTGCGGCGCGCGTACTACCCACGTTGCTGGCGTTGCCCTTGTTCTCGTCCACACCCACGGATCCTCCCACCTCGAAGCTCAAGCGTTTGTTCAGGAAGCTCTTGCTCACCTTGTAGTCCACTGATGTGCGCTGGTAGACTTGATCACCCTGTGCCTGGTCCATGGTGCTCACACCAAGTTGTACATCAACTCCCTTCACGAAGCGGCCCGTCAGCTTGTTCATCTGGTCGGTGAGGATCCCGTTCACTGAATTGCGCGCCGCACTGGAGGCAATGCCGCTACTGGGAGCGCCACCTGCTCCTTCGTCCTGGATGAAGGAGTTGAGCACGAGC
The DNA here is from genome assembly GCA_016721005.1 of Flavobacteriales bacterium. Classification (GTDB taxonomy): domain Bacteria; phylum Bacteroidota; class Bacteroidia; order Flavobacteriales_F; family PHOS-HE28; genus PHOS-HE28. The sequence goes on along the minus strand of JADKJM010000009.1, from coordinate 208,210 downwards.
AGGCCGAAGACCTGGCGATTGCGTTCCTCCTCCCTGCTCCGATCCGCGAGTTGGTCCAACTGGTCGTTCACCTGCGGATAGCTGTTGCGGAATTCGCGCGGCAGGTCGATCCCGAAACCGATGTCCGGCTTCTTCATCTCGCCATCGATGTGGATGATCACCTCGAAGGGCATACGCGACGACAGGTGGTTGCGCTCCGCATCGCTCAATGTCCCGGTGGAATTCGCCACTAAGAACCTGTTTGCATAGTGTGGTGTTGAGAACTGATGGAGCTGGGATCTTGACTTGTTGCTGAATGATCGATCCATTCGTAGCGGTGTAGAAAAGCACCGTTCACCATGGGATACAGAAGCGATCTGACGCGCGCAATGGGAATTGCTGGAACCCTTGCTGCTGGGATCCAAGAAGAAGCCTTAGCCGCCCCTTGAAGCATGAGCTACGGCAGGTGGTGAACGGGATCCTGTATGTGAACAAGACCGGTTGTCAATGGCGCCAGGTACCTGAAGAGTTCGGGAACTGGATCAGCTGTACTTCCAGTTCAAGCGCATGCGTGAGCGCGGTGTTTGGGACCAGGTGCTCACCACGCTGCGCGAACGAGCACGGGAACGCGCCGGGAAGCGGGCCACGCCCACTGTGGCGATCATTGACTCCCAGAGCGTGAAGACCACGCTAAAAGGGGGCACCGGGGGTATGACGCGGGCAAGAGGACCAAAGGCCGTAAGCGCCACATAGCCGTGGATACGATGGGCAACCTGTTGACCGTGGTGGTGCATTCAGCGGGCATACAGGATCGTGCAGGGGCTCGTGCGGTGTTGATCCGTTTGCACTGCGCCTTCACCACGATCAAGACCGTGTTCGTGGATGGTGGATACTCCGGCGTGCTGATCGACTGGACCTTGGCCATGTTCGGCTGGACCATGCAAGTGGTGAAGCGGACCGAGCAACACAAGTTCGTGGTACTTCCCAAACGCTGGATCGTGGAGCGAACACTCTCGTGGTTGGGCTGGTCCCGCAGGCTATCCAAGGACTATGAGGTGCTGCCCTGCAACGCCGAGGCCTTTGTCCAGATCGCCATGATACACTTGTTGCTCAGGCGCGCAACTCGATAATGCAAACAGGTTCTAAGGGATATGCAGCGGTTTCCGAAGTGTAACGCGCCTTGATGTCCATCTGCGCACCGATGGGATCGCCGTCCCATACCACCGTGCTGCCCGGCACCAGTTCGAAACGCTTCTTTACCAGGCCATAGAATTCCAATGTGTAACCGCCCTTGCTCACGGTGAAGGGGCCGCTCAACCGCATCTCCTCATCCGCGTTATATCGGAAACGTAGATCACCCGTGCCTTGGAAAGTCGCTTGGTCACCTGTGGTGGGATCGAGCACGATGGCGAAGGCGGCGCGGTCATCCACACGGATACGCAGGTCCATGTCCACCTTCGGAAGTTGGGCACGCAATGAATCGCGCAGACGCTCCTGATCCGTTGCCACAAGCAGGGTGTCGGTACCATAGAGGTCGGTGGTGAACTCCACGATGCCTTCGCTGCCGATGAGCTTCACCGTGCTTCCGGGCAGCACCACGCTCAGGTCCGTTCCTGCCAGGATGCCGAGATCGCCTTTCACCACAGGGGCCTTGTCCGTGCCGGTGATCCGCACATCCGCAGATGCGAAGAGGTCACCGTAGAAGAGCGCATCCTTTGTGGGTGCGCTGTTGACCAACTGGAACGAATCCGTGCGCAACGCAAGGTCGAAACGCATGTTGATAAGGTCCGTGGTGAGCACCTTTCCATCAAGGACGAATGCGTTGCCAAGGCTGTCAAGTACAGTGAAGTCGTTCAAGGTGAGACCCGTCGCATCGGCCACCAAGTGCTCATCGTGCAAGGTGTAGCGCGCGCCGGTCTGCTTCACGCCGACCACCGCGTTGGTGAAGGTGAGCGAGCCATTGATGCTGTTGCCAGCGGGTAGCTTCTGCCAGGTAACGTTGCCGTTCAGGCCACCGCTCATTTCGAACAGCACGCCTCCAGCGAACGGCTGTAGGAAGGACATATCCGCGAGGCCGATCTTCGCTTCCGCATCCATGGCGGCGGGCTGTTGGTCACCATCGTAGTGGAGTTTGGCGTCCAACTCGTTCGTGCCGTTCTCCAAGCGCGCATTGGCGTTGTACGCTTTCGCGCCTGTGCCTCGTGCTTCGATCACCAGATCACCGATCGGCTTGCCGGTCAATGCGAACCCTTCAATGCGCAGGTCGGCGCTGAGCGGGCTGTGTTCGTTCAGGGGCAACGCCACTTCGCCCGTAAGGCTACCCGCAACGAAGTCGACGCTGTCCTTTGTGGAGACGAGGTTGAGCAACGCTCCCATGTTGAACTGCTCCAATTTCACCACAGTGGCATTGGCGCTTGTGATGAGTTGTGCGTGCTGCGCGCCACTGCTCAATGTGAAGTGCTCCGCCATCGGTCCTTCATCGGTGAACCGCAAGCTGTTCTGCGCATCCACGTTCCACGCGGATGTGTCGAGCACCAACCCATCGGCGAGATGCAGCACGATGTCGCCTTCGGTGCGCTGGAATTCCACGGGCACCACGTAGTTGGGTATGCCGTCCTCACGTGTGGTCTTCAAGGTGGCGTGCAAGCTGTTCGACCCGGACGCCGCTTCGAGCGAGAGACCATACACATGGAATGCAGAGTATCGTGCACTGTCCACGCGCAGGTCGCCATTCAGTGCGCGGCCTTGCGCGTTCGCATTCACGTTCATGCCAAGCAATGCGAGCTCTCCGTAGCGCAGCACGGGCAGATCGATATTCAGATCGAGCGCATCGGCGTCGCTGTCGTAATGCCCGGTGAAGTTCTTCAGTTCGATCGCACGCAGCTCGGGCAACACGATAGCGGTCAGCCATTCGGTGCGCGGCAATTCCACACGCAGGTCCATACGCTGTCCTGGGCAGGGGATGAACGACGTGTCGGACCGGAAGAAGCTCAGCAGCGTTTCCTTGGCACGCGGCATCAAGCTGTCGATAGGAACGTTCGTGCTGTAATCCACGAGAAGCGCGTCGGTGTCCAGTAGGAAACGCGTGGAGTCCGTGCTGACATGACCCCGCACGACGAAGTCCTCGAAAGTGAAGGAACGCTTCGTGTTGAAGATCATCACGCTGTCGCCTTTCAAGTCGAGACCGGCGAAGCCGTTCAACGAATAGGTTCCCGTGCCATGCCATCGGCCTTGCACGCCAAGCGGCTGCGGGTACCATCCAAGTGCTTCCAATTGCAAGCGATCCACATTCAGGTCGATGGCGCCGGAGAGCGTGTCGCTGCCAACAGGCCAATGCACGTCGGTGCGTAGCGCGATCGCCAAGTCGGAAGCGTCCGTGATCACTACGGCGTGAACGGAATCGCGTAGCAAGCTGGCGGTGATGCGCGAAGCACTAAGGTCCTGGCCGTGGTAGTGCAGCTTCGAGGGAACGATCTCCAAATTCCCGGAACGCTCCGGGCTGTTCAATGCGTTGCCATCGACAAGCATGTGTGCGCTGAGCAGGCCGATCGCAGTATCACCGGTGAAACGACGCAGTGCGAGATCATTGATCGTCAGGTCAACATGGACCGCATCGGGCATTCGACCGTGCATGTTCGTCGCGCTCGCTGTTCCGGTGATGTTGCCGAGATCGCTCTTCAATGCGATGTCAGCGTTCAATCCATCGGAAGTTCCAATGACGGTTGCCCTACCAGAGAAATGCGATGGCAATGGAACGCTCGCAGGCAGAAAGGCCGCCAGCACGGTGCGCATCCCTTGGCCCATCGCCACTTCTTGGAGGTCCGCATGGAACGCGGTGCGCGGTAGTTGGTCCATCCGTTGCGCATCGCCGCGCAGATGAATGATGGAACCCTGATCACCGACCAGATCCACGCGCAACGTATCGGCGCGTTGCGCGGTGCCGCTGTATGCGAGTTGCGTGTCCCACACCTCGTTCGCATCCAGCTGCGCGGGCCAAGGGACGTTGAACTTGCGGAAGAGGCCGGGCAAACCCGCGAGGTGGATGGACGCCGATGCGCGCGCGTGCAGAGGAACTTGCTTCGGTGTCCGGTATGCCGTGCTGAGATCACCGGGTTCGGCGCTCAACGTGAAATGCACTTCCGTGCCATCCACTGCCAGATGGCCTTGTTGCACGCGCACCGATGCGGGTGTGGCGGTCAGTTGCAGGCTGGCGAGCATGGAACTGCCCTCGGCGTCCGTGGCGGACAACGCGTTGATGGCGACACCGAGCCGCTGATCATTCACTTCCACATCCGCTGCGCTTAGGTCGATCGCCTTGTACACGATATGGTCCGGGTCGAAACCCTTCGGCCCGCTCGCGAGCGTGCTGCGATGCATCTGCAACTCACCCCCGGTGATGGTGAGAGCGCGCGCACCCACGTCCAAGCCGCGCATCCAAAAGCGGAAACCATCGTTCTGGTCCAGCCAGGCCGGTGTTGGTGCGCGTGTAGTATCCGGCGGCATGGCACTGCCCTTCGTGAGCGTTCCGAAGCGCACGGCTTCTAGGGCGATCGATGCGAAACGCAATTGCTGTCGCTCGAAGGCGAGACTGTCCACCGCAACTTCTCCTTTTACCAGATCCAACCAAAGGCTATCGCCGGTGGTGGTGTTCATCAAGGTGAAGGCCACATGATCGAGCGCGAGTTGTGCTAATGCGATGTCGAGACCAGCGAGTGGATTCTTCAGATCAGGGTAGGTATCCGATCTGGGCGAGTCGGATGTGGTGCGCAGATCGAGGCGCGTGTCCGTGATGGCGATGAGTGGTGCGTGGAAGAGCAGCGCCTTCGCATCCATTTCGTTCATGTCGATCCTCAACCCACCGAGACGCAGCTTCATATCCAATCCACTCGCCAGCAAGAGGTCCATGCTGATGTCCTGCAACAACACACCGGACATGGAAAAGGGCATGGGCGCGGTGCTGTCGGCGACTGCTTCCCTCACCCGCGTGGGTTCACCGGTGAATGCGCGGATGATGTACGTGAAGTTGAAAGTGCTATCCGCCCGCTGCGTGATCACTGCTCGCACATGCGAGAGCTGTGTTCCGTTCAATGTGAGACGGCCGTCGATGAGCGCCCACAGGTCCAGGTCCGTCCGCACTTCACCGGCGTGCAACAGGGTATCCCCCTTCTGGTCGAGGAGCAGCAATCCTTCCAGGGCGATGCCCGCCGGATAGCGCAAGGCGAAATGATCAAGGCGTACAGGTGTGCCGATCTTTTCTTGCAGGTAGCCCGTTGCTTCGGCCCGCAGCCGATCCTGCACGGGCGGCAAGTACACCAGCACCATCACCAAGCCGAGGAGCAGAAACGGCCCGAGCACCAAGCCCAGCATCACACGCAGCAACCGGCGCTTCCAGCGGCCGGGCCTGGTGCGTTCAGTGGAGCGTTGTTGTGGTGGCATCGCCACGAGCCCTACCAGACCTTTCGGAAGAATGCGTGCGAACAAGACCCACCGTAGAGGATCTGGATGCACTCCGGTTTGGTCCTGAAGAATCGATCACAGGCCTGCTTCACCCCGGGATTCGCGTCCCAACCTCCCACTGTCCGATCGGGATCGTGGTAATCCATGAGCACACCAATGGCGCCGACGCTCATGCGCGGATACACCATCTCGAGGCACTTCCACATGGACTGACTGTGGAGGTCGGGTAGCTGACCAACGGCAAGATCGATGTGTACGAAGGCGATCCGCTCGGGTAGTTCATTCGCCAGGGTGGTTTCGATCTCGCCCCGATGCACGATGGGATAGCGCAGGCCGTTCACCCGGAAGTTCCGATCGAAACGGTTCAGCCTGCCGATACCGGGCACGGGATCGCGGTCGAAGGTGTCGTAGACATGCAACTGTCGTTCGGCCTGATGGTGGTCGAGCACCGAGGCGAGAACCCGTGCGGTGGCACCGTCCTGGCAACCGATCTCAACGAAGTCGCCTTCGATACCGAACGCCACGGTCTGGTCGGCCAAGAGGTAAAGATTGTTGCGCTGTTCAAGCGAAGCGACCGACCGACCGGTCGACCGACGTGAGTAGGTTTCAGAGAAGTACCGGTTGACACTGCCCCAGATTCGGTTCTGGAGTTTGTAGGGTTGTGTCACGGCGACAAGGTTCGGATCGTTCATGCTGCGGAAAGTTGTTCAGTATCCAGCGTGCGTCGGTGGTCGTGCAGCGCATGTACTGCCGATCATCGTTCGTTCACTTCCATTTCTTCCATGTCCTCCGGCTCTTCCTCTTCTTCAGCGGCTGCTTCATCCTCACTTGCTGCAAAGCGTTCGCGTATGCGCGACCAAATGGATCGCAGTCCGTCCCGGATCGCGTGCAGGTCGAACTCGCCGTTCTTGGAAACAACCGCAGGCAACGCGAAGCCGAGCACCGTCCAGAACAACCGGCTGCCAAGAATGCCCTTGCGACCCGCCAACAGTGGTGCGATGAACGGCAACCAACCGCGCGATCCAGCAACTCCTTTGGCCAGAACTCCCAACAGGGTGGGAGCTCCGATCGCATCACCAATGCCGTCGAGCACCAAGGCCCTTCGGTATTCCTTGTCCTTCAATAGGTCCAATGTTCCTTGGAGCCCATCAGCGTATGTACTGCGCACAGCTTGCAGCCGCACGCGTTCTGCCCGCACGCTCGCGAGGTCGGGGAAGCGATCAGCGTTCGACATGGAACGAGTTGATGATGGAGAGGGTGATGCGATCACCAAGGCTGGTACGCCACCAGATCATGAACAAGAGAAGCACGCCCAGGTCGATGAGGCCCACATAGAGGAAGCCGTGAGCAACACTGCCCAGCGCATGGCCCCACGCGAACGCACCTGCAACGCTGAGCATGGTGAGCGCTGCACCCAGGATCACGAAACCAACGAAACCTCCAATGGCGGCACGACCGGCCTGAGCAGCCTTTTCGCTCACAATGAGCAGGGTGAGGTCGCGCTGTGCGTGCAACCACCCCCGGGCGTCCCCGCTCACGGTGGTGAGCAGGTCGCCGAGGTCAGCCGGTGTTCTTTCCGGTCCGGTGGTCATGATGTTCAATTGTGTTGGAGGTTCTCCTTCATATCCTCTACGGTCTTCTTCGCCTTGTCGGTTATGTTCCGACCGGCAGTGGCTGCTTCGGTGCGCATGTGCCCCGCAGCGCTCTTGCCTTCCTTGAACATGTAGCGAACGAATTCGCTCACCTCGTCCTTGGTCATCGTGGCGGCGTCGGACATCTTGCCCTTGGCCTTGCTCCATTCCTTGTGTCCGGCCTCGATCATCTCGTCCATGTCATCCTTCAGGTCTTCGCCTTTGCGGCGGATGGCTGCACGCGTCTCCTTACCCGAACGCGGTGCGAACAAGACGCCGAGTGCGGCGCCGGCCACGATGCCCAATCCGAGGACGAGCAGTGTTTTTCCTGTGCTGTTTTCCATGTGTGTGGTTGTGTTGATGTGTTTGCACGACCTAGTTCAATTCCGGAGCCGAAGTGCGGTGCCCCTGTTCGCGGCACTTGCGCTATCGCACATGTGGAGGAAATTCCACGATCGTGGGGATGGTTGACCCCGATGCGCGATATCCGGGGCCCATTGCACGGGATCTCTGATCCGGTACGGTGCGTGCCTCCTCTGCATCACCACATCCTCATGGACGGATCCACTCCCGCACACCCCGTTGTTCAACCTTCCTACCAGAAGTTCAGCCTCATCATGCTGGGCCTGCTGTCCTTCGGCTATGCGCTCTCGCTAGCGAGACCGATCGTGGTGCCGCTGCTGTTCTCGCTTTTGCTGGCCATGTTGTTGAACCCTCTGGTGGATCGGTTTGTCCGTTGGCGTTCGCCGCGCGTACTGGCCATCGTCATTGCACTAATGCTTGCCATGACGGCACTGGCCGGGCTTGCCTATTTCATCGGCACGCAGGCCGGGAACTTCAGCGAGAAGCTGCCCGACCTGAATGTGCGGATCACCGCACTGGGCGTCGATATGCAACGCTGGACCCAGGACACGTTCGATATGGAACGGGGCGATGTTACCGATGCCGTGGAAAAGGTGAAGGACGAAGGCATGAGCCAGGGAAGGTCGATGGTGGGTTCCACGCTCACCACCGTGGGCACCTTGTTCGCCTTCTTCTTCCTGCTGCCGGTGTTCACCTTCCTGCTGCTCCTGTACAAGCGGTTGCTGATCACCTTCGTCCGCAAGCTCTTCCCCGAGCGGGATCAGGCCGTCGTGCAGGACGTGCTCACCCGGACCAAAGGCGTGGTGCAGAGCTACCTCGTGGGCCTGGTCATGGAAGCGGGCATCGTAACGGTGTTGAACTGGACGGGACTGATGATCATCGGTGTGGAGTACGCGCTGCTGCTCGCTGTGATGGGCGCGGTACTGAACCTGATCCCCTACGTCGGCATGATCATGGCCACCGCATTGACCATGCTTTTCGCCCTGGCCACGATGGGACCTGCGGCCGCGCTGTGGGTGCTGGGCCTGTACCTCCTCGTGCAGTTGGTGGACAACAACTTTATCGTACCCAGGGTGGTCGCATCGCGTGTCGAGCTCAATGCGCTGGCATCCATCATCGCGGTCATGATCGGTGGTGCATTGTGGGGGATCCCGGGCATGTTCCTCGCCATTCCATTGACCGCCATGCTCAAGGTGATCTTCGATCGGGTTCCTGCGTTGGAGCCGTTCGGTTATGTGCTTGGCGATGGTGGCATCGGTTCACACAGGGACATCTTCCGCCTGCCGCTGCTGGCAGCAGTGCATACACCCGAGGTGCGCGAGTGAATAGCGGCGGGCCCTTGTTCCCGTTCGTTCCTGCGGATCATGCGAACATGAAGACATCAGTTATCCATGCCATCCTTGTGCGAACGATGCTCGTCGTGGCGGCTTTGCTGATGTGTACCGCGCTGCCGGCCCAAAAGTCCCGCGCACTCAATATCGATACGCTCTTTGTGAAGGACTATTCGCACCTGCTCACCATGCGATTATACAGCAGCACCAAGTTCAACACCTTTCGTATCGGGTCCAATGGGGATGCGCGCGATCTGGTCTTCAAGCCGAACAACCGGATCAACATCGGCCTGGGCGCCAGCTATCGACGGGTTACGCTCAACCTCGGCTTCGGCATCCCTTTCATCAATAACGATGATGCGCGCTTCGGGCGGACACGCTACTTGGATGCACAAGCGAACATCCTCAGCCCCGAACGCGCCACCAACCTGTTCCTACAGGTGTTCAAGGGCTACTACATCGCCTCGCACCAGCGCAGTGAGCTCGGTTGGGCGGATCAGGGTGTTGAGCATCCCTACCGCGGGGATCTCAAGGAGTTCAACTTCGGCGCGAGCAGCTTGCGCGTGTACAACAGCCGTCGCTTCAGTTACCGTGCGGCCTTCAACCAGGATGCATGGCAGCGGCGTAGCCAAGGCTCTTGGCTGTTGGGTGGCTATCTCATCTATTATCGTATCCGTGCGGATTCCTCTCTGGTACCTGAACGACTTGCAGCTCGATTCGATGCGAATGCGGCCATCCACAAAGGCGACTTCGGCGATGTGGGCGTGATGGGCGGCTACGCCTACACTTTTGTGTACAAGGAGCATTGGTTCGCCACGGGATCGCTCGCACTCGGCCCGGGCCTTAGCGTTCAGCGTGTGGTGAGCGATGTGTTCCTCGACGGCGCCACGCGCGACCCGCTCACCACCTTGGGGCCAGGCTGGCACATGCAGGTGCGCGCGGGTGCAGGATACAATAGCCGCCGGGACCAGGCCGGGCTATCCTTCAACCTCGAACGGGTGGACTACATCCTCGCCACGCAGAGTGTCTTTGCATGGAGCGTCGGCAATCTGAGGCTCAATTTCGTACATCGCTTCACGCGTCGAATGCCGGAAGCGGACCGTGCGGCGCGCTGGTTGCGGCGGGGGATGAAGGGTCCGTAGCCGATCGTGGAAGGAGCAGCGGGCAAGCGGATGGAAACTCAGCGCTTGGATCGCGCATCCGGCTTCTTTCCCTTGCGCAGATCATCGAGCGCACCGGGAAGCATCGCAGCCAGCATGCCTTCGCGCAAACCGGCCCACACGTACTTGAACACGGCGCGGTCCTGTTCCCGATCGAAGGAGAAGTCGCCGTGGTGGAAGCCATCGTTGGAACGCAGGTTCTTGGAACGCACCACGAGGTTGAGCACGGAGGTCTTGAACCGGTTCTCTTCTCCGGATCGATCCCGTTTCAGCGCGCTCAACGCGAGGTCCTGGTAGGACACGTCAACACGGCCGGTGGCGTGATCGTCGTCGCCAGTGATGTGATAGTTCACGTTGTTGATCCGTCCGGCGGTCGCTCGTATCGCAACGAGGTCGGTGGTCATCCGGTTGAAGACTGCGATGGGCATGGCACCGATGGTGGCGCTCAGGGTGAAGCGTTCGTTCGGTGCGGACACTGATGTATGGGCATCCACCGTGATGAGCGCTTGGTCGTAGGCCTTCGCTCGCGCGACCAGGTGTACATCATTGCCGCCGAGCGTGTCCGTGGTGTGCAGCCCTGTGATCACCGCGCTGATGTCGCTGAAGAGCACTTCGCCGTACTCCGGTCCGTTCTCACCACGTTCATGGTAATGGAGGCGCCAGCGTACCAGTCGCACATTGTCCACATCCACCGTGAAGGGGAGGTTGCGCAGTCCGGCCATAGGCAGCCGCTTCTTGGTGTACGGTGCATCGGGCAGGGTCTTGTCGCGATGGATCTCGCCGCGCATCCCTGCCATTAGGATCTTCGTGGTCTTCAGTCCACGTTGCGCGATACTGCCATTGATGTCGAGCCCCGAAGCCAATAGCGTGTCCGCATGCATTGAAATGAGATCGGTTTCGAAGGGCACGAGCTTGCCGTAGTTCTCCGGACCTACGAGCGGCCGTAGCGCAGCATCGGTGATCCGGAGCTGTGCCCCACCTCGCGTAAGTGCCGCGCAGGCCACGTGCAGATCATAGAGCGGGGATAGACTGGCGACCACGTCGCTCAACTCGCCGGTGATGGTGCCGAACATCAGCATTGGTGCTGTTCCTTCCTCGAAGTCGGCGACCGCCCCCGCAGCGTGCAGATCGAACTGCTGCACGATCAGCACCGGCACAGCATGTCCAACACGGGACACATGGACCGCACCGCGCTCCACCCCAACGGACATGAGCCGCAATGCCGTGTACCTCCGCTCCGTCGATGCAGTTGCTGCAGCGGCAAGGGTATCGTTACGCAAGATGACATGCAGGTCGGGACGCTCGATGCGGAGATCCCGCGCGACGATGGATCCTCGGAACAACAACGACAGCAGTGAGAGCCCTTCCACCGCGACCGTGTCGATCGTGCCAGCGATGTGGAAAGCACGCTCATCATCAACTGCGAACAGGCTGTCCGCTGGTTGTTCAACGCGCACGTTTGTCCAACGCACATCACCAGCCAGCACCTGCACTTCCATGGCGCCTAGGGTCACCTTGCTTTGCGGTCCGCAGAAGTTGGCCAGGGCCTCCACGCTCTTGGCATAGGCCACGTGCGTCAACCAGCGCTGTGCAACGAATCCCACCACCACGAGCCCACCTGCGGCGATCGCGACGCGGAGCCAGCGGCGGGTGGTGCGGGTCATCGGCATGGGTACTGCACAGCAACGAACGGGCTACGATCGGGAAAGTGCGGCCGTAGGTGTTCGTGGACGAGACCCGCGCGAGGTGCGATCGGGTATGTTGTTACACACCCGATGCGCAGATCGGGGAGGTGGCACTACATGGCCTGTGATGGATGAGGACCGGCATTCTATCGCGCTGTTCAACACGATCACGGTACATGGAAGGGAATAAGATGATACCCGGCCATACGGTCCGGCTTTGGATATGAGGAATGCAAACACACACCCATGAGAATACGCAAAATGACAACATTACTGGCCCCAGCTATCGCTCTCGGTCTGCTACTTCCCGGTTGCAGCAACACCGTGGACGAGCAGAAGGCCGAGACGAACGCAGCGATGGCCAAGGTGCAAGAACGGATGGACGCTGCCTCGGCCCGGACCGCCGCAACTTGGGAGAGCGAACGCGCCGAGATGCTGCGCGATCTGCGACAACTCCGCGACGACATCGACAACAAGCTCACGAGCAGTAACGCCCGTCTTGCCGGAAAGGGCCTGAAGCCGAGCGAGCGCAAGGATGAGGAAGCCATGAAGGCGGAACTTTCCACCGAGAAGGTCAAGGTGGAACGACTGATCGCCGATGTTGAAGGAGCGAACGACTCCACATGGGAAAGCGTGAAGACCTCCACGAAGAAAGCGGCCGAGGACGTGAAGAGCTGGTGGTCGCGACTGAAGGAGAACGTGGACAAGAAGACCACGCGGGACGCGGATCACGACGGTCACTAGATCGGCGGACCCGACGTGTGCTTTGGTGAAAGCACGGAATGAAGAACGGCGCCCGTTGGAGCGCCGTTCTTCGTTTCCGTAGGTTGAGGAAGGCTACTTGCTTGCCTGGTGGACCAGCCCGCTGTCGATGGCCGACTGTGGCACGTTGTAGTGCGATCGCGCTTCTGCGGCTTCCGCGCGCAGCTGATACACGATCCCCACCACGGTGCTCCGGCGGGCTGTCACGACGTATGCAGCGTCGTGATAGCGCACACGCTCGCCCACGTTGTACAAGGCGCCTTCGAGTGTGTAGCTCATGGCCTCAGCCGATCACCTTGGCCAACGGGTAGCGTTGCTGCCAAAAGGCGAACCTGTTCATATTGGACAGTGTGATCATCGTGCGCGCATCGAGTTGCACTTTGATCATCTTGATCCCTTCCTTCACCTGTTGGGTGAGGATCAACGTCTTCTTCTTGCGTGGCATGTGTGTGTGGTTAGGTACGTGGGTTCTTCCAAAGCTTCAGATGCTACAACAGAATGATGAGCAAGAGCACGATGATGATGATGCCTGCCGTGGAGATATAGACCACGGTCCCGCCACCAGAGCGGTTGTAAGCATCCGCCTCGCTCTTCAGCGCGCTGGTTTCAGCGGCCAACGCTTTGCGGTCGATGCGCTCCATGGCACTGCGATCCATGGATGTGATCTCCTCCAGGCGATCGACGATGCACAGCACACGCTGTTGATCAGCCATCGGCAGTTTCTCAAGATTCTCCTGGTTGATGGTCACATTCTTCTTCCCAGAGGCCATCACTGGTGTGGAGAGAAGGAACGAAGCACCGAGCGCTGTTGCGAGGAATTTCAATTTCGGGTTCTTCATGGGTTGGGTTGTTTCTATGTGATACCATTTGGAATATGATTGTCCTCCAATGTTGATATCATTTTCCTGAAGCTCTTGATCGTTTGATCGGTGGTTCGGATCCTTGTGGCGAAAAAACACAGGGCAGATGGCCAATCCCAAACGGTTCGATATCAAAGAGGACATGGTGACGTTGCGCCGGGAGCTCAGGCGCGTCAATACCGAGACCATGCGTAGTCGGGTCCGAGTATTGATCCTCTACAAAGAGCATGAACAGGAAGGTATCTCCAAGCATGCTGTTGCCAAGGCGCTGGGCGTGGATGCGGGCAGCGCCATGAAATGGCGCAACGCATATATCCAAGGAGGGCTGGCCGGGTTGCTTTCGCACAACTGGAAAGGGAACCGGCCCAGCGTGATCAAACCTGATCGGCGTGAGGCCTTGCGTTTGAAGTTGCGTGAACCGGGCAACGGTCTGCGGGGCTTCACTGAATTGTTGGCGTGGTTCAACAAGCGGTTCAATGAAGAGGTCAACTACTCCACGATGAACAAGTTCGTCAAGCGCAACTATGGAGCCCAGTGTAAGGTCGCCCGCAAGTCACATGTGAAGAAGGATCCGGAGGCCATCACGGCTTTTAAAAAAACTTCGAGCAACTCTGTTCGGAGTTGACCACCCGCCCTCCGCCGGGCTGCTCCAGTGTGAACCTGTATTGCCAGGATGAGAGCCGCTTCGGCCTTTTCACCCGTGCTGGTAAGGGGATCACGGCCAAAGGGGTCAAGCCGGTATGTGCTTTCCAACAGGTCTTCCAATACACCTATGTCTTCGGCGCGTACTCGCCTATATCGGGCGATAATTTCCAATTGGAACTACCCTGTTGTTCTGGCTACACCTTCCAGATCTTCCTCGATCACTTTGCAACGCATCGACCCGAAGAGCTCAAGATCATGATCTTGGACAACGGTGCTTTCCACAAAACCAAGCACCTCAGTTGGCCGCTCAACGTGCGCCCATTGTTCCTCCCGCCATACGCACCGGAACTCAATCCTGCCGAGAAGGTCTGGTGGCGCTTCAAACGCGCCTACACCAACATGACCTTCGAAACGCTCGATCAACTCAGCGACTTCATCGCTAAGCAGGTCCACTCACTAAGCCCCACTGAGGTAAAGTCCATCTGCAACTTCGACTACTTCAACATCGCACGGCACCTTTGGGCGATCTCTTAGTTCCAAATGGTATGAGTGATCAAGGGAGCTTCTTCCAGATGCGATCGCCGAAGATCAGCGAGAGGATCAGCAGACCGAGGAACACGAAGAACAACACCCTGGCGATGTCGGCCGCGCCAGCGGCGATGTTGGTAAAACCGAGAACGCCCGCGATGAGGGCGATGATGATGAAGGTGACGACCCAGCGTAGCATGTGGTTGTGGATTTAGGTTCAGAACCATGAGGAACAAGAACCGCACCTCATCACTTTCAACAGGAAAGGATGCGCTACTTGTGGAAGGAACTCCACGGAGTGGGCAACAACGCACCCCCCGCCAACGGTATCAGGTGTCCAGCACCGTGGGGATCAACAAGGTGAAGGTGCTGCCCTGTCCTTGTATGCTCTCCACTTTGAGCAATATGCCGTGCGCGTTCAAGATGCTGCGCGCGGTGGTGAGCCCGAGCCCCATGCCGCCTGTTCGCTCGCTGTAGAAGGCCTCAAAGAGCCGGGGGATGTTCGCCGGAGCGATGCCCTTCCCGTTGTCGCGCACGGTGATCACGACACCATCGAATGTTGAACGCGCGGACAGTTGCAGGACGCCCTTGCCCGGCTCCATGGCTTCGATGGCGTTCACGGCGATGTTCGTGAGGGCCAGGTTGATCAGCTCAGGATCCACGAGCACGGCCAGTTCATCGGCCGGCAGATCCACCTCGCCACGCATTTCGCGCAATTCGAGCCGGTCAGCCACGCCCTTCATCGCCACGTTCACCAGGTCCTGCACCGTACACCGGATGCGGTTCAGGTCCCGGCGGCGTGCGGACTCGAGCATCCCGGTCACCAACTGTCCGATGCGCTTCACATTGCGCTGCACGATATCCAGCAGGGGTTGCACGGCCTCGCGATCGTTCACCAGTTCCCGCGTCAACTGTTCCAGTCCCAGGTGGACGTTGGTCAGCGGGTTGCGTACTTCATGCGCAACGGTGCGGGCGATGCCATCGGCGAGCGACAGACGTGCGGCCTCTTCGTCGAGCTCCCTTGCCCGCAATCGTTCAGTGATGTCCGTGAAGGTGACGGCGAAACCGTCGCTCAAGCGTACCGCATGCGTGCTTTGCCAGTGGTCGAGGCCGTTGATCCCGGTGCGTCGTTCAGCCATGTACGAAACGCCGCTGTCCGCCACTTTGATGAACTCCTCCAGGGATCCATCGATGCCGCAATGGGGCATCACATCCAACAATCGTCTACCGACAAGTCCATCGTGGGGCATGCCGGTGATCCGTTCTGCTTCTTCATTGCCCATGATATACTCGAAGTCCGTGATCGCTCCGCTCTCGTCGCGCATGGAACGGAAGGTCATGATCGCGCTGGGGGTTCGGCCCATTACCCGTTTCAGCGAACTCTCGGTGAACTTCCGCGAACGCATCTCCTCATCGAGTTGAACAATTTTGTTCCGCACCTCCTGTTCAGCCGCTTTGGTCTTACGCACCGCTTTGAACAGTCGATTGAACAGGAGTGCGATGGCGAACATGGCCAGCGCGGTATACGCTGCGAGCATCAAGGGTGAGCTCCAAAATTCGGATCGGTCCTCCAGGATATTGGTCTCAATACGCGCGGCAAGATCTTGGTCGATAGCACCCAACTCCGCGCGGAATTCATTCATGAGGCTCTTGCCCCGGAGAAGCAGATCGCTCAGTTCGGTCGTCGGGTTCGTCCGGGACCGTTGCGCCAGGAGCAGTAACTCCTGCTTCTGGGCGAAGTTCTTGGGGATCATCTGTTGGATCCTGTCCATCCGAGCGCTATTCTGCGGTGAATGGGGCATGGTGGACAACACCTCCAAGCTCTTCGGGATCTCGATCAGGGCCTGGTTGTATGATCGCAGATAGCTCGTATCGTGCGTGATCACGAATCCGCGGCACCCTGTTTCGACGTCCTTCAATGCGGAGAGCAGTCCATGGACCTCGGCCAATTCGAGGAGCATCAGCCTGCGATCTTCAGTGATCTCCTTGTTTCTCGTGAAGCCTCGCAAGGCGGCCAGGAAGACGATGAGGAGCAGTACCAAAGCAGAAGCGTACAGCAACCTCAGCAAACGCATCTCGCGCAGGTCAACAGCTTTGTGGTCCGGAGTGTCCATTCGTAGTGTGCGACGGATCCGCAGGCCCTCCCCGATCAGAGATCGATACCGAGAACTTTCAACTTGTTGTAGAGCGTCTTCCGGTCGATGTTCAGCGCCTCCGCTGCCTTCGTCTTGTTGAATCGCGATCGTTCCAACGCTTCGATGATCGCGCGCTTCTCTGCCAGGTCCGATGCTTGGCGCAGCCCTTCACTCCCGGGCTCGACCGTAGTGCCCAGTGCAGTCTCCATGGCTGCGCTCCCACTGATGATCGGTGTGGGCAGGTTCTCCAAGCCGATCGTGGGACCTTTTGTCAACAGCACTGCCCGTTTCACCACGTTGTTCAGTTCGCGCAGGTTGCCGGGCCAGGTGTGCCGCACCATTCGCTCCATTGCAGGAGCATCGAAGCCCGTAACGGTCTTGTTCAATTGGTGTTCAGCAAGGCTGCGGAAATGTTCAGCGAAGAGCGGGATGTCCTGGGGACGCTTTCGTAGCGGAAGAAGTGTGATGGTGAACTCGTGGATACGGTGGAAGAGGTCCTCGCGGAATCGCCCCTGCTCCACGGCCTTCTCCAGGTTCTCGTGGGTGGCTGCGATGATCCGTGCATCGACCGCGATCTCCTTCTCACCCCCGATGCGTTTGATGGTATGCTCCTGTAGGACGCGGAGCAGACGCACCTGGTTCTCATAGGATAGGTTGCCTACCTCGTCCAAGAACAGGGTACCGCCCTGGGCTAGTTCGAAGCTGCCCTTCTTATCCGCAATGGAACCGGTGAATGCTCCCTTCACGTGACCGAAGAGCTCACTCCCCGCGAGGTCCTGCGGCAGCGCGCCGCAATCCACTGCCACAAAAGGCATTTTGGCGCGGGTGCTGCCCGAATGGATCGCTCGCGCCACGTACTCCTTGCCGGTCCCGGTCTCGCCGGTGATGAGCACGGACATGCTGGTGGGCGCGACCAACGCGATGTGCTCCGCGATCAACACGGCATGTGGGCCGGTGCCGCTTACGTATGCGTTCTTGCCTGCCATGGGTGCAGGGGTCGTATTGCCCGGCGAACCGTTCTTCAACGCCAAAGCTTCCTCCACGCGCAGCACGATCTCGTCCGGAAAGAGGGGCTTCACTACGTAGTCGAACGCACCGCGGCGGATGAGCTCCACGGCGATGCGCACATCGGAGTATCCGGTGATGACGATGAAGGCGATGGAAGGATCCAATTGCTTGATCTTTCCAAGCAGTTGCATGCTGTCGGTATCCGGCAACCGGTGGTCGCACAGCACCAGATCGAAGGGCTGCATGGTAAGCAGTTCCATCGCTGTGGAGCCGCGACCGGCAGTGGCCACTTCATACCCCTTACTGGTGAGCAACCGCGCAAGCAGTGCGCAGATGTCCGTGTCGTCATCGATCACCAGCAATCTTTTCTTGGAACGAGGATTCGTGGTCATGGGATCAGGCCGAGTTCATGAAGCCCCGTCAAGATAGCTCTTTGTTCAAAGGGTTTCGCGATGAACAGGTCCACGCCATGCCGCATGGCATGCTCGCGCTCGTTGTCCACCGCGCTCATGGCGATGATCTTCGCTCCTGAACGATGGATGCTTTCGGCAAGCGTATAGCCCCGCCCGTCGGGCAGGTAGATATCCAGAAAGACCACGTCGAACGCACCCGCACCCAGCAGTTCGCGCGCACTGGCGAGCGTATGTGCGCTTGTACACATCAGCCCTTGCCGTTGCAGCAAGGAGGAGAGCAAAAAGCAGATATCAGGTTCATCGTCCACCACGAGCACACGCACTGGCGGGGCGTTCATCTTCTTCTCCGTTGAAGAGATCAACGTGCCGGACCGTGGCGCCGTGCTGGCTTTTCCAATGCTCGGCAAGCCATCGATGTCTGCATCGTTCGGCATCATGGTTCTTGTCATGTACAGCATGGCGCGCGATGTTGAGCTACGCGGTTGCGTCGGGTCATGTGCTTCGGTGGATCTTCCGGACAGGATGGTTCGGCTCAATGGTAATTTACCGATCAACACAAACCTGCGGCCGCGATCCCGGGTCGAGGCTCCAAAGAACGCCTTCCTGTGCAGATGCCGTGTGGATCGTTGGAATATCCGTTCGGATGAACCTCAGCTGGCATCCGCACCTGTGCATTCAGTGTATGCGCCATGCCACACATTGGGCAACAGGTTACCCGCCAAGGGGGCATCCCGGCGTTGGCCTTTGAGGAGCGTTCTCGGCGAAGAATACCGCAGCCGGGTTGGTGCGCGTCACGATTACAGGGGCTGCGTTTCCGCCGCGGCTGGGATCTTGTCCACCGGTTACCAAATCCCCATCAACATGCGCAAGCTTCTCCTCTGTTCCCTGCTCCTTCTTGGTGCCACCGGCGCCATGGCGCAGGAATTCCGTTTTTCGGCCGGCTACAACGCATCCAATGTGCGCGAAGCAGGCGATGAGCACTGGATCGGTCGTGGTGGATACCAGTTCGGTATTGACGCCCTCCTCGGCAATAACCGTTTGTTCGTAAAGCCGGGCATGCACTTCCTTGTGCGCAACCTGCGGTATACCTACTCCAACGGCACGGACGTGGTCGCGCAGGACTACACATACACCAGCCGTTCGCTCAGCGTGCCGGTCATGCTGGGTGCGCGATTGATCGATCCTGCCACGGACCCGAAGGTGAACCTCTATGTAATGGGTGGCCCAACGGCGCTCATCTCCCTGAGCGCTGATCTAGACAACAATTCACTGGACGTGAAAACCAATGGCACGCAATGGTACCTTGGGTTCGGAGCAGGTGTTATAGCCAAGTTCCTCTTCATTGAGGGTGGATACAATGCGGCCATGTCCAATGTGTTCAAAGGCGATGATTTCAGCAAGAACCCGAAGGTGAACTACATGTATGGTATCATCGGCGTACGCTTGGTGTTAGCGAAATAGTCCCCCTGACGCCGGATCGGCGTCATTTGCAAGCGCTGTCTTCCCGGGAGGGGAGGCAGCGTTCGCCTTTCCCACTGGTGTCTTCCTTCCCCAACTCGTGGTCCAGGGTCCCACCCGATCACTACTCGCTTGGGTAGGTTCTCCTCCGCTGGAGTTGGATCGGAGGGCGAGGAACCCTGTGATGACGGGGTCCTTGGCGCATCGAAGGGTCGCTCATCAATTGTTCGTGTGTTCATGGGTCGGTATTCGCAACGGTCAGGCTAACAAACACAACCGAACATGAAAAAGATACTGATGACATGTGCAGTCCTGCTGGTGGCCACCACCGGTGCACAAGCCCAAGGGAAGGACGCATACCATCCTGTTGATCAGGCATGGGTGACCATGAACACCGAGATGCTCAACGTGGAGCTGGGCTTGAACGATGACCAGAAGGTGAAGGTCAAGGAGATCAACGAGCGCTTCACCGCACGGCACCAGGACATGACGGCCGCAGTGCCCAAGCCTACCGATGCCGAGATGTCCGCCCAGGTGGCGAAGCTCATGGCTGAGCGCGACAAGGCGATGCGTGCCGTGTTGAACGATGATCAGTACGCGAAATGGGAGAAGAAGCGCCACAAGGGTACCGGTGATCTGGAAGGAGTGGAGAAGGAGAAGCTGGAACAGAAGGACTGATCACGATCGACGCTTCGCGTTACACAGAATTACCAAAGGCCCCGAAAGGGGCCTTTGGCGTTCGATGCGATCGATCCTACGCGGGTCGACGCACGATGGGCCCATGGTCATGCATAGCAGCGCCTGCGGGGTTCCTTATCTTCACATCATGTGTTGCGCCTCCCATTCATCCTGCGTGCGTCGCATACTTCCGGCGAGGCTGGCATGTGTATTGTCCCTTTTGATCCCATGAAGCACACCCTGTTCGCTGCCTTATTGCTGTTCGCCATTTGCCCTGTTGCTGCCCAGCAACCACCGGCAGAACCATCGAGCGCGGTCTTGCAGAAGTGCCTACTGGTCACGCCCCCGAACATCTGGGCCGAGCTCAAGCTTTCTTCGGACCAGTTGCATCGGATGAAGTTCGTTCAGGAGGCGTGTCGGGAAGAATGCACGGCGGCTGGTGCGAAAGGGGATCCGGACTCGATCTCGCACTCTGATGGAAAAATGGTGATGGACGATGTGCGCAACGTCCTTACCGGTGACCAATACCGGGGCTGGTTGGCCTATTGCGCAAGCAGACCAACGGATTAGTCCGGGCTTGGCGGTTGATCCACGCGAGCCAAGGCACCATCCTGCTGATCGATCACAACCTTATCGATGTTCGCACCGGTTCCGTTGTCGCGGGCATCGTGGGCGTGAAGAAGTTCCAGTACGACATCCGGGGCGATACGGGCGCCTGCGCCAAAGCGCTTCGGCGACGGCGCGTGAACACGGCGAGCCGGATGGAATCGTCCGGCGAAGTTGGACAGGTGAACATCAGCGAGGCGACGTATCAATTGGTTGTCGGTGATCAGTTGTCGGTTGTCGGGCGTGCGGACGGACAACGAACAACTGGCAACCGACAACAGTTCCACTTCACCCCGCGCGGAAAAGTGCAGGCGAAGGGCAAAGGCGAGATGGAGATGTACTTCGTATCCTCAAGGACCACATGAGCACCGCCGCGATTATCCTGCTGCTCAGCTTTCACCTCGGCTGGGGCGAAACGGGACTACTGCTCGGTGCGGCGATCGTCCTGTTCGACGGTGCGGCACGCCGGAAGGTGATCGACGGCCGACTGCTAGGCATCGGAGCGCTCTTGCACATCATTGCGCGCATCATCGTGCAACAGATGGACCCGGAGGGTGACGCGTTCGGGGTATTCAATCCGTTGTCAGGTCTGATCATGCCGGTGGCTGTAGTGCTCTATTTCCGCAGGCAGCGTAACCGCTTTGAGGGCGAAGTGGTGTTGCGTACGCGAGAACTGCGGGAGGAAAAGCAGCGCAGTGATGACCTGTTGCTGAACATTCTCCCGTCTGACGTCGCCGAAGAACTGAAAGCCAAAGGCCATGCGGAGGCCAAGCATTTCGAACAGGTCACCATCCTCTTCACCGATTTCAAAGGCTTCACCGAAGCGAGCGAGAAGCTCTCACCACAGGAGTTGGTGGAGGAACTCAACACCTGCTTCATGGCGTTCGACCACATCATCACCGCACGCGGCATCGAGAAGATCAAGACCATCGGCGATGCGTACATGTGCGCGGGCGGCTTGCCCGACCCAAAGACATCTTCACCTGAAGATGTGGTACGTGCCGGTTTGGAAATGCAGGCGTTCATGATCGACCGCAAGAAGGAACGCGATGCTGCTGGGCTATTCTCGTTCGAGATGCGTGTGGGCATCCACACCGGCCCTGTTGTGGCAGGCATTGTAGGCGTGAAGAAGTTCCAGTACGACATCTGGGGCGATACGGTGAACACCGCCAGCCGCATGGAGAGCAGCGGTGAAGTGGGGCAGGTGAACATCAGCGGTGCGACGTACGCGCTGGTGGTCGAACAGGCGTCCCGCCTGTTCACCTTCACGCCGCGCGGCAAGGTGCAAGCGAAGGGCAAGGGAGAAATGGAGATGTACTTCGTGACCCTGTTCGGGACGCCATTTCGGCTCGTCTAGTATACCACCACCCTGCCTGTCCGTAACATCCTGTCCGCACTGCGCAGCACATAGATGTAGGTGCCACCATGCGGCAGTTGCAGATCCACATCACACCTGCCGGAAGGCAGCCGCACACTGGCCACGATGCGCCACGCGAGGTCGTGGATGCTCAATTCCCAAGGGCCGTGGCCATCGAGCGTTCCATGGAAATGCACCGGACCGTCGCTGGGGTTCGGGAAGCAGGTGAAGTCATCCGTGGCGGTGATGCCCGGCATGCCCAACGAGGTACACACGCCAGGCATGTTCGCATCCAGCCAGGTGAGGCGTTCGGCGATCCAGCTCTTGAGGGTGTCCAATTCGGCGGCGTAGGTGTTGGCGCACGCCAGCACTTCCGGGGCCGGGCCACTGACCCCCAATAACATGGGCCACTTGCGGAAGTGGCGGTCCTGCGCGTTCTGCACCACGGCGGCGGTGCTATCGATGTAGGCGAAGATGCTTGCCGTGGAGAGCGCACCTTGGCGCTGCTCGTCGTAGGTGCAGCGTAGTTCGGCGGTGAAGGTGCTGTCCTGCAACAAGCGGACGTACCAACCGGTGGAGTAATTGTCCGTTGGGCAATCGTTCACGAGATGTGTCCAGCCGGAGCCATCCGTGGGTTGGCAGGTGGAACAGCCCCAGATGTTCTTCCACGCCCAATCGAAGTCCCACACCGGCCCGGCCTTCAGCTTGCCCCCGTTGCTGTTCTTGTCCTTGTGGAAAAAGACGCTCTTCTTGAAGCCGTCCGCGTTGCGCGCCACTTCATTCACGAGGAAGTAGTTGATGAACGAGGGCACATCGAGGAACTTGCGATAACCGGTGGCCGGGTCCATCCAGGCGGTGCTGTACAGCGCGGTCTCCAAGCTGTCCACGAAGGCGGCGATGTATGCCTGTTGTGGGTTGGTGATCGTGTCCGGTGCGGGGTACTCGTACAGGAAATGCACGTCGAAGCCGGGGTGGTCGATGGGTGAATAGTTCGATTCGAAACTGTTCGCTGGCGACCACAGGTTCTGTTGCAGGATGTAGCCGCCGGTCACATCGTCGCCGGTGTTCTCATCACCGGTGAGCTTCGCGATATCCACGCGGCCTCCATCACGCTTGATCTTCTCGCCGAACACATAGATGCCTTTGTACACGCTGTCCACAAGCACTTCGCAAAGGTGGGTGCGTGGTGCGTACTGGTCCATGGCGCGCGCTAAGTGGAAGGCCAGTTCGTTGCGGATCAGCGAGCGGTCGTTCCAATTGGAGAGCAGCACCCAATCGTTCTCGGCAGGCATGCCGAGCAAGGCCACATTGTTGTTCGCGCCCACATCGTCACGTGTTTCCAGCGCATAGGGCCGCTGTGGATATCCCGAAGAAGTGGCGCCGCGAATGCCCAGGCCGATGTGCCCGTTGTATTCATTGCTCGGGTCCGTGAGGTAGGTAATGGTACCCGGGCCGTTGTACTTCATCTCCATCAACGCGTCCACCTTGCCATCATAGGGGATCTCCTGGCCCAGTGTGTTGATGAGCACGATGGGCAGTTCGGAGCTTTCCAGCGTGACCGTGCCGAGGTCGTTCACGCAGAGTTGGAATGCGCCCGTGGCACCGCCGTAGCCGTACACCTGGATGAAGAGCATTTCCCCCGGTGGCAGTTCATAAGCTGCGGCCAGCGAGTAGTAATCCGCACCGCCGTCATCATCGCACGCGCGTTGTACCAGGTTGAAGCAATCCGGGCCGCTCCACAGGGCCACACCGGTATCATTCAACCCACCGGCACTGGCCGTTCCTGCGCTCACATTGCCGGAAGGTGGTACGGGCATCGTGAACCAGAGGTCGCCGCCGTTGTAGTTCGCGCAACCGGGACCGATGCCGCTCCCCGGCGCGGTGTTGTTGTTCACCGTGATGCAATCCACGGTATCGATCGGCAAGGCCGCGCAGGGCACGCTACCGGGCACCGGCACCGTGGAGCAATCACTGACGATGGAGGCGACCAGACCGGTTCCCGGTGCGGGGCCATCGGCGAAGAGGACCGCGCCGAAGGGGCCATAGAGCTGGTAGGTGTTCTCGTTCTCCCAATCGGCGGCTGTGTAATACAAGGAAATGATGTCCCCATCGCAGGCCGTGAACACGCTGGTGCTCCCCGTGCCTGCGGCTGCGAAGGTGCCGATGGACACGCCGTTGATGCGGACCTCCAGATGACCGCCGTTCCATCCATCGCCGTAACCGTCCTGCATCACCAAGTGGTGGTCGCAGCACTGGGCATGCACCGAAGGATGGCAGAGCAGGACGAGCAGCGTGACCGACAAGGAACGGAAGGTGGTGTTCATGTGGTCGCGGCTCGGATCAACTGCAAACATAGAAGTCCGTATCCCACGAATAGAAGAGGTCCCGATCGGTTCAGGGTGTTCGGGGCGATCTCAAGAACAGCGGCGATGCGTAAATGTGGGTAGGTGGCCTGTCGGTACCGATGAAATCCTCACCGGCATCATGTGCCGCATCCTCAGTGTGCTCATCCTGGTGTGGGTGCCCACCACCGCGTGGATGATCATTGGTCTTCGATCGGCCGATGCAATGTCCGAGCTGATCACGGCAATTGCTCCGCTCGCGTGTTGGTAGGCACCGTGCCTCCGATGTTCACCAGGATGGGATCCCGGTCATTGCCACTGCCCACGTACTTCACCACACCATCCAAGGTGATGTCCTCCGGCCAGTAGCCGCTGGTGGTGTTCGTCGGTACGGTCCCGCCGATGCGCACGAGGATGGGATCACGATCGTTGTTGGCCCCGACGTATTTCAGGGTGCCGTCGAGCAACGTATTGCCTGCCCAGAGCAAACGCATGGTGCCGGTCACCTTCTGCGCGTTCGATCCGAAAGTGGCGACGCTTCCATTGGTGAGATCCAACGCTGCGGGGATGGCGCTCAATGCGACCGGTGAAGCGGTCATTACACCCAAGTGATTGCGATGACGCACGGCCACATGGTAGTTCCCGGCCGGAGCGAGCAGCGCGATCGCGTTCACGCCATCCTCCGCCACCACATCGCCGTCCCGCTGGACAAGCGCTGCTCGCGTGGCAATGATCGTGCTCGGTGTAACGGTGCTGCGCAACTCCACCAGTACCCAATCAACAACGGCATTGTCTCCGTTCGTCGCGAAGGCATTCGCTTGGTGCATTTCACCACCACCTCCTACCATTGTGAATCCAGCAACGGTGAACGGCTCGAACGCGGGGATCAGTCCGGCGATCCGGAGGTCATCACGCATCTTGAATGTTACCGGATCGTATGGCCCATCGAGCATCACCTTCATCGCCACCTTCACGCCGGTGTTCACTACAGCGATGTTGTCCAGGAAGAGGTCGTTCCCGAAGTTGCCGATGCCGGTGAAGCGCAGCATTACGGTCTGACCGTCGTAAGCACTGAGGTTGATGTCGTGCAGTAGCCATTGGTTGCACGCCGTGGGTACCCATGTGGCGGTGGTTTGCGGAGCGGTGCCGAGCGCAGCGCCGAAAGCGGAGTACAATGTCGTCCATGAATTTCCGCACGTGGTGCTGATCTCCACACGCAATCCATCATCCTGTCCTGTTCCGCCGTATGGTGCATACGCATGGTGGAACTGAAGCCGTGTTCCCGCACTTCCGGCGAGGTTGATCAAGGGCGAGACCAATCGGTCCTCTTCGTTCGGAGCATAGTACGTGTGGTAGTTCATCTTGAACGCACGAGTGGCCGCGCAATTCGCACCCATGGCCAGGGATACATTGCTCCATGTGTAGAGCCCATCCGGGTTCTGCACGCTCCACCCGGTCGGCAACGCGAGTGCATCCTCTGCATTAGCGCTGAACGGTAGTTGCACGTTCGCCTGCCAGTTCACCGCGATGGTGAGTGTATCATCCGCGTGGTACTGATCGGACGGCAGGCTGGTCCACGCCTGTATTGTATGCGCCCCGTATGATGCAAACGTGAGCGGCATTGTGAATGTCACCGGTGAAGAGGCGCCAGGGATCAGGGTTCCTGCAAAGAGTTGTGTGTTCACCGGACCGCTGTCCACGCGGTAGCTCACATTGAAGTTGCCCTGTGTGGTGAGTCCGTTGTTCCGCACCTTCACAATGATCGGTTGTCCGTTCTGGCAATCGAGAAAGGATCCTGCCAACGGTGCCACAGTACTTCGAACGCCCACGTTGATGTTCGATGGCAGGTCGAACGCCTCCACTTGGTCGGTGCGCCAATACGGATTGCCCTCGCTGGCGCTGAACCCGAGGCCACGCGCTGCGAAAGTGGACCAGATGATGTTCTGGTAGGCTCCACCGTTGTTGATCTGGTCCGCCATCAGGATCCCGTTACGTGCATCCACGAAGCCCGGACTGCTTGGCGTGTATTTCAGGCCAGCGATCACCAATTGCAATGCGATGTTGTTGCCGGCGTTGCCGTTGTACAGGTCCGGACTGTAACCATAGAGGTCAATGAGGTTCCAAGTGAGGTCCCACAACACCGAACACCACATGGTGCCATTGCCGTGCGCGTTCGGGAGCAGGGAAGTGTTATTGGTGCTCGCGTAGGTGAGGTTGTTCAGCGCGTGGTTGGTGGTGTACGGGAAGGGCCTTATGCCGTTGCCATTCGTCGGCTGGTTCAACAAGTAGGTATCGAGTCCGCGCACATCGGTGCCCAGATCGCCCGGCTCCATCGTCACCATCAGCGCGATCCAATCACTCCAGCCCTCACCCGGCTGGTCCTGGTTGTCAAGGCTGTTCGCGTTGCTCGGGCCGCCTACCAGCCTTCGGCTGATGCCATGGCCATACTCGTGCGTTACCAGTCCATTGTCCAGACAGCCATCGCGGTTGGGTGTGGTCAAGGTCCAGTTGAAGACCTGCATGCGGCCGGGCGTTCCGTCCGGCGGTGTACTGAAGTTCCCGTTGTTCGTCCCGCTTCCATCCTGCCCATCGGCGTAAAGGACATCACCTTCCACACCGCCGCGTCCGTAGTTGTTGCTCTGGAAATTGCCGCTGATCTCATCGAACCCATACCGATAGAAGATGTCGTGCATCACGTTGGTCCAGTAGAACAAATTGGTGATCGAAGCTGCCTGGTAGGTGCTCGGCGCGTTCGCCAGATTGATCGGAAAGTCGAAGTCGAGGTTCGTCCCCCCATCCGGACTGAAGCCGGGGATGTTGTCCGCGTTCATATCCTCGGAGGCGTACACGTTGTTGCCGCGCGTGATCATGTACTCGGCGCCTGGCACTCCGTTCGTATCGTACCAACCGTATGGTGATGCGATCGGGGCGGCGGTCCATGGTGCGTTACGGATGGCGCGTGCGCCATGGTTCGGACTTTCGTACGGCAGCGGATACACGCGCAGGTCGTTTGGCGCTGCGGGCATCGGTGGAGGCGCACAAGCGGCTGCTCCGATTTCCGCTACGGCATGATCAAAGCCGCACGTCGAGGCCACCCAATCGTTGCGCTCGATCTCCTTACCGGTGGATGCATCGATGCGCACGTTCCACCAATGCGTGCCGTCCGCGCGCTGGTAGTTCACGTTCCATGCGAGCAACAACACATCACCTGCGCTCAACCACACCAGTTCAACGAAAGGGGGTTCACCGCCGAACGCTTCACCGGCGAAACGCCAGCGGTGCTGTTCCGGTGTGTGTTCGATCAACGATGGTACCGCGATCCGCATACCGTCCATTTCCAACACGCGACGAAGAGCTTCCTCGGGGGCGATCCCGGGTTGTGGAGGCCGGGCTTGCTGTTCGACACGATCCACAGTGCGATGCAGGATCGCAACGATCTCCCCATCGGCCCGTTGATGCACGACCACCTCGCTGTTGAAGATGTCGATGCCCTGCCATTGTTGCTTGAACCACGTGTGTCGAATGCCGTTGTGGGTGTCCGTGTAGCTGTCGGTCTCGCGGAGTTCGGCGAGGTCTTTTTCTGAAAGTCCTTCGGCTTTCAATACGGCGATCGCCTTCTGGACCGAGGCTGATGGAATAGGACCTTGTTGTGCGAAGCCAGCAGCGCAAGA
Source organism: Flavobacteriales bacterium (assembly GCA_016721005.1). Taxonomy (GTDB): domain Bacteria; phylum Bacteroidota; class Bacteroidia; order Flavobacteriales_F; family PHOS-HE28; genus PHOS-HE28. The sequence goes on along the minus strand of JADKJM010000009.1, from coordinate 180,141 downwards.
AAGAGCCGTTAGAGCAAGAAGGGCTGTGCGCATGTTCCGGATCTCGGAAACAAGACGTGGGATATCAGGTAGGTTGCTGGACGTGGTCCAGGTACCAGAGCGCCACATCACCCGTTTGGCGTGGTCAGGGGATACACCGAGTGGATGTTCGCAGGATCCCCTTGAAGGATCACAACCCCAATCGGCCGCTGAGGAACTTGTGGATCTTGCCCACCCGTTCCACTTGGCCTTTGGCGGCGAAGCGCTCATAGAAACCATCGTCGCGGAAGTCGCGGACCACTTCATTCCACACGGCCATGCGATCGGCCCAGCGGCGTTCGCGCGTTTCGGGTTCACCGCGATCGCGCGCGTTCAGGTCGGCGCACACCCGGATCATCGCCTTCAGCGTAACAGGCTTCGTCACGTGGAAGCGCGGATCACCCCATGCATCGCCCCATGCGCTCTTGGCCGCTTTGAAGAATTCCTGTAGGATGCGATATCGTTTCTCCACCGCTGCATCGTTCACCTTCTCGGTCTTGTCGAATGAGCGGAGGACCCACTTGTGTACTTCGCTGAACAGTTCGGCCTGCATGATCCACTTCTCCTGCTTGCTCCGGTTGCCCAAGCGATTGATGCGGTAACGCAACGGGCTGTCCGGCTCGTTGTACAATCGCTCGATCACTTTCGCGGCGAGGCGCTTGTCGGGCTTCTCCCAGCTCACGCGCTCATACAGGTCGATGAGGTGGCTCTTGTTGATCCGTGTCGGTGTGCTGTTGATGATCACGAACATCTCCGCCGCGAAATCCTCGCTCTCCCCATCGAAGATGATGCAGGGAACGTGTATGCTCTTCGCCTCCTGCGGATGGGAGCGCAAGTAGAATTCCAACGCGGCCAAACGGTGCTGCCCGTCAATGATGAGATATTTCTCCGTCGGCTCTTTCAAGTCGCCGACATTCTTCAGGTTGCCGAGCGGGGAGAACTCCAGGATGTCGCTGCTGAAGAGCAATACCGTTCCCGGGATCGGTGGTTGCGCCACTGCGGTCTCGTAGAAGTTGCGGATCGCTTTGATCTTGGCTTGCGACATGGTCCGTTGGAACGCCGCATCGCTGCGTTCGATCCGTTGGATGAAGGATGCGACCTCATCACCCTTACCTGCTTCGTCCGGGCTGATCGACTTTTCACCTTCCGCGTAAAAGCGACTGATGAAACGTACGCGGCGAAGGATGTCCTCGCACGGATAGGAGACGAAATAGAAGCTGGCGTCTTTCTGTCGGATCTGTGTAGCGATCATGGCGTAGGGGTATGGTTGGACTTGTTCGCGGCTCCCCGAAAGTACGCGGCTAGCGCATGCCACCAAATGCTTGGGCGGATCCACCTACACTTTTAGGAGGCGGATCGTCCACACCGCCCCATCGGCGCGGGTCACGCGCAGCAGGTAGGCGCCGGATGGAACGCCCCCAAGGTCCAGCACAAGCTGGGAACCAGTGCCTTGTGGGCCGTGGGCCAGGATCCTTCGACCCGTGGCATCAACCAGTTCCAAAGCAAGGACGGCCGTGCTACCGACCGTGATCGTCAACCGGTCCGTGAAAGGGTTGGGAACGGCGCCCAGGTCTGCCGGGTCCGGATCGGAAAGCCCGGTGCATACCTCGATCAGCAGGTCCACGGTCGTACTGCCGGGGCATTGGCCTTCATGAGCTGCCGTAAGTGTTACCGGCCAGAGTCCCGCACCGAGTGCGGATGGATCCAACCAAACCGAAGGTCCGCTTCCGTTCACACTTCCACTCCAAGTTCCATCCGGGGAACCCGAGATGGCCACCGGGTCATCGGTGGTGCAGATCGCACCTACCGGATCGATGATCGGTGTGGTCGTGGTCCAGACACTCAATGTCGCGGTGGCATCCAGGAGCAAGCATCCCGGCCCATTCGAATAGGCGTACACCACCGGATAGTCACCAGGCCCGGTGATCGCTGGGTCGAGGACCCCGTTCGCATCGATGGGTGCCGCCCACGTTCCGCCTGCCGGGGTTCCCACGAATTGGATCGGTTCATCCGTTGCGCACAGGATCAGGTCCGCAGCATTGGTGGTTACCATGGCCTCGGATGCAACGGTCACTGGCAGTGCATTCGACGCACCGCATCCTTCCGGTGCGAAATAGGAATAGGTGAGGAAGTATTCACCACTGGGAAATTGGGCCGGGTCGAATTCCCCATTCGCGATGCCCGGACCGGACCAGAACCCACCGAAGGGTGTACCGAACGGTGAAAGGTCGAGGGGTGCAGAGGTTGTACAGAGCGGCGCAACGGGTGTGATGAGGATCTCCGGGAACACATCGCTTACACTGAGCCAGAGCGTGTCCACACCATCGCACTGGCCGGGTTGGGTGGCATCGGCGTGCAGGATGATCGGATAGGTGCCCGCGCCTTGGTCCGGCAGGAAAGTGGCCCCGACACTGTTCCACGATTCGATAGCGCCGCCCCAAGAGATACCGAAGGGCGGGGCGTTCAATATGGTGATGAGTTGCGGGCCACTGTTGATGCACAGCGACGCGTGTGGCGTGATCTCCGCCGCGAGGCTGGTCCAAACCACCAGCGGCTCCGTTTCCGAGGCGCAATCGGTTCCCGTTCCATCAATGAACATCGCGGCGATCACACCGCCGTGAAAGATCGTTGGGTCGATCACCGCATCCGGGCCGATCCCGAACCACTCCGCAGCCGGTGGTGTGGAGGTGAGTTGGATCGGGCCCTGACCACTGCAAAGGACCGGTCCGATGGCCGGTGTGATCATCGGACCGTCCACTACAAGGATGTCCGCGTTCGCACCGACCGGGCAACCGGCGGGCTCGTAGTACGCATGGCCAAGTTCGATCGTGCCTTGGCCCCACAACAGGCTTCGATGCAATACGTCGTCGATCACGCTCGGTCCGCTCCAATGTCCTCCGGCCGGGATCGCTTCCGGCAATGGAAGACCCGGACCGAACTTGCAAAGCGGTTCGAGGGCCGGCAGTTCAAGTATCGTGGTCGGAGTGGTCAGCGTACTGGGGTACCACAGGCGCTCACCGTTCTCGAAGAGGATCAGGTCGTCGTGGCCATCACCGTTCAGGTCGGCGAGCAGCGGTTGGCTACCAATTGGAGGGGAGGAGATCTCATTGGGGAAGGCCAGGTCATTCAATTCAGGAAGCCAGTGCGACCACAACATACCCACGTTCGGGTTGGCAGCGCGGTACATCACGCCAGCGCCTGGTCCGCATCCGAAATGGCCGAACGATCCTTCTCCAGCGGTGGTCCATGCAGCGATCTGGTGATCCACCCAAAAGCCGAGTTGGCCACCTTCATCCAACGTATTCTCCATCCAGTGTACCGCCGGAAAGCGTGCTTCGGCCAGATCCAGATCGCCGTCCGCATCCACATCGATCAGCTGCGGCTGAAGCAAAGGAGACGCAGCGGAATTGAAGACCACCTGCGTGACCCACATGCTACCATCGCCTTGCGTATTGAGCAGGACCACCACGTTCTGGTCGGCATCCCATGTGATCAGGTCGGTCCCGCCGATCTGATCGATATCGGCCACAAGAATTCGCAGAGGAGCAGGATCCATGAAGGTGATCCCGGTTGCTTGCGGCGTGCCGAATCCAGCGCCGGTGTTCATTGCCCAATGAAGTTCGTTCCCTCCACCACCATCACTGACCAGTAGCACAAGATCCATCAACCCGTCGCCGCTGATCTCCGCCGTCGTCATGGCTTGCACGGTCGCGGCAAGCGTAAGCACAGGTGTGGCCGGCTCGAAGAGGCCAGCTCCCAGTGCTATGGCCACTTTGATGGTGTTGTCAACGGGGTCGTGATAGATAAGGTCCAACAAGCCATCGGTTCCGAGGTCCACCAAGTACCATGCGGTCGGCTCGAAGGGGGGAGGGATGATCACACCGGGCGGCCCGAAGGTGCCAAGACCATCAAGATCCGCATACCAAAGCAGGCCTTGGTCGATGCGGGTTCGAACCAGATCCAGGTCACCATCATGATCCACGTCGATGGCATGGACCGGATCCGGATCATCACCGGTCAGGATCGTTTGGGCGGTTCCGAATTGCGCATGTGATCCCGACGCCATCGCGCCGAAAAGAAGGATCAGAAGGAGCGTCCGGGAGTGGATCCACATGGTTCCGCGCATACTCGGATGCAAGGGCTATCCGAAAAGCCCACGAATATAGGTGGATCGCGGAACGTGGGGGCGATCCAGATCTCCTAGGTCCTTCGCGCTATGCGCAGAGCACCGGGATGAAGGCCTCATTGGCCAACATCCGCTCCTTCTCCGCATCGGCTATATAGCGGTATTCCTCGGACGCATGGGACATGATGGCGATACAATCCGCATCGACGCTCCGTGCGTATTCGATCGTCGGACCGGCGAACCCAAGGCTGAATCCGGTAGCAGGGATGGTGGCCTCCACATGCCGGACCTTGTCACGCTCCAGGCACTGCATCATGCTCAGCTTATTGGCCAGCAAGGCATCGCTCGGATTTTCGCCGGGTCGCATCAGCTGGTAGATATGTACCTCCGCATCACATGCTTTGGCCAACAGGCATACCACATCCATCAACCGGTGGATGTCCGAGTGTCCGGCTACAGGAAGGACGATCCGCTTCAGTTCCGGCTCCGCCGGGCTTTGATCCTGGACCACATAGGAAGGAACCGCCGACCGCCGGACGATCTTCAGGATATCAGCACCGAAGAGGGATTGGCGGAGCCCGTGGGGGCCATGCGTACCCATGACCAACAAGTGGTGGCCCCGACCGGTTTCGCTGATGATCTCCTCCATGAAATCGCCCTCAGGCATCAACAGGTGCAAACGGTCCGCGCCGATCAGCCCCAATTGCTCCTCCACGGCCTTCGCCACCAATGCATGATCATCGTCGGACCGACCGTTCTTGCCCAGGACGTGCATCAGGCTCACCCGCGAACCCAACCGATCGCCGAGATAGAGTGCGTGCCGGATCGCCGTTTCCGATGCCTTTGTGAGATCCGTGGTGCAGAGAAGGTCCTTCATTTCACCGGGTTGAGGAGGCCAAGATATCTTCCCGCGACGGACTATGGTGGCATCGCGCTTCAGGCAGCATTCCCATCCCGTGCAGAAGGTGGCCCGTTCAGAACCTTACACATCCCACTTGGGTCCTACTTTGGCGCTTTCCTTTTGAACGATCATGCGCAACCTTCTATCCATCGCGGCTTTCGCCGTTGTTGCAACCACCTCTGCCCAACTCAACATCTCCCTGGTGGGGCAGCTGGATCACCAGGCGCTCCACAACAGCGACCTGAGCAACATCTGGGGCTACACCGATGAGACCGGGATCGAATACGCCCTCATCGGCGTGAATGGTACAGGAGCATCGAATCCCGGTGGGATCTCCGTGGTGAGTTTGGAGGATCCGAGCAACCCGCAGGAGATCTTCTTCTTTGCCGGACCGACCTCCATCTGGCGCGAGATCAAGGTGTGGAACAACCACGCCTACATGACCACTGAAGCCGAGAATGGCGGGATCGTGATCGTGGACCTGAGTCCTTTGCCGCAAAGCACCAACTTACCCGCGATCGCTTGGACGGATCCCAGTTGGAGCACCGCGCACTCCCTTTTCATAGATGAGAACGGGAGACTGTACCTGCACGGTGCGAACCGGGGTAACGGTGGTGTGATCATGTATGACCTCACACAGGATCCCATGGACCCGGTTGAGGTAGGCTCCTACGATCCCTATTACTGCCACGACAGCTTCGCGCGTGGCGATACGTTGTATGCCGCGCATATCTATGCAGGCATTTTCTCTATCGTCGATGTGTCCGATCCATCATCGCCTGTGCAATTGGGCGTGCATGCCACCCCGAACAACTTCACGCACAACACGTGGCTTGATGGCAGTGGGAACTTTCTCTTCACCACCGATGAAAGTACGAACGCATATGTAGGTGCGTATGATGTAAGCGACCCCACCGACATCAACGAAGTGGATCGCCTGCGCAGCGATAATGGCTCTGGTGCGATCCCGCACAACACCTATTGGTTGAACGGTTACGTGGTCACTTCCTACTACACCTTCGGTGTGGTCATTTATGATGCGTCCGATCCGCACAACATGGTGGAGGTGGGCAACTACGACACCTCACCATTCAGTGGTGATGGATTCAACGGTGCCTGGGGTGTGTACCCCTTTTTCGATTCCGGCCTTCTGATCATCTCCGACATCGAAGGTGGTTTGTTCGTTCTGGGGCCGACTTATGTTCAGGCTTGTCGCTTGGAAGGAACCGTGTCCAATGCGCAGACTTCCGCGCCGATCGCCGGAGCTACACTAACGATCGTGGGAACCACGATCTCGGAACAGACACCCGTCGACGGAACGTACATGACCGGGTACTATCAAGCCGGAACCTACACCGTGCAGGTATCGGCTCCGGGCTATTTCCCCGCGACGGTGAATGGTGTGGTGTTGCAGAACGGTGTGACCACCCAGTTGGATGTCGAACTCGAACCGATGGTGGCTTTCGCGTTCCAAGGGAACGTCGTCACCGCAGGTACAGCGGATCCGGTCGCCGGTGCAGTGGTCAGCATGTCGAGTCCGCAATTCCAACTCAGCGCACAGGCCGGTCCCGATGGCTCCTTCGCATTCCCCGCCATCTTCCAGGATGATTATGAGATCACCGTGGGCCACTGGGGCTGGCACACCGTCTGTCTGCCCGCACAGCCCCTGCAATCCGGAGGCGGACCGCTTACCGTGGAACTGCCCTTGGGTTATGCGGATGATTTCGCACTCGATCTCGGCTGGACGAATACCTCGACCGCCAGTTCGGGTGCGTGGGTGCGCGGTGAACCGGTGGGAACGATGAATGGTGCGGTGCAAAGCAATCCGGATCTGGATGTGACCGGTGATTGCGGCGACCAAGCTTATGTGACCGGCAACGGTGGCGGGGGTGCAGGTACGGACGATGTGGATGATGGGGCAGTGGTCCTGCGTTCACCCTTCTTCGATGCGACATCGGGTATTGAGCCGCATGTACACTACTACCGCTGGTTCTATAACGGTGGTGGAAGTGGCAACCCGAACGATTCCTTCACCATCGCGATCTCCAATGGTACCAGCACCGTGACCATGGAGACCATCACCACGGCAACGCCCCCGATGTCCTCTTGGGTGGCCTCGGACAAGCGCATCGCCGATTTCATGATACCCTCGTCCACCATGCAATTGATCGCCACAGCGACCGATGCGAACCCCGGGCATGTGGTTGAAGCGGCCTTGGATCGTTTCATGCTTTCATTCCAATCCACCGATGGCATCAGCGAGCGCGATGCAACGGATCTGTTGGTGTGGCCCAACCCCAATGACGGGTCCTTCCGGATCCAACTGCCGGAGGGCGTACACGGCACCTTGGAAGTAGTGGATGCAACCGGGCGTGTGGTGATCCAGCAACGCATCCGCACTGCCGGGATCATCGTTCAAGGACCGGGACTATCCGCTGGCACTTATGTGGTACGGATCCTCGGAACGAACGGGCAGCAGTTCCAAAGCACGGTCGTGGTACTGCAATAGGAACGCACGGTCAGCGGACCCCGCCCGGGGTGGCGCAATTTTCCTTGATCAGCTCATCCACTTCAGGAACGTCGCCCAAGGCTTTCGCAACACCAAGGTCCTCGCATGCCTTGATGCGTTCGCCTTTTCGTAAGCGCAAGATGGCCCGTGTGCGCAGCGCGTGCGGGTTGCTGGGATAATTCTTCAGGCTGCGCTCAACGGTGATCCACGCATCGTCGTTGCGCTCCATTTTCATGTAGGTGTAAGCCTTATTGCTCAGTGCGATGGGTTCATCCGGGTCGTAGGCGAGTGCACGATCCAGTGCAGCCAGCGCATCCTCATAGCGTCCGACCATGGTGAGTTCATACCCCTTGTTCGTCCAATGGCCCGGATCGTTGGGTTCAAGATCGCACAAGCGTTCCAGCACCGCCAAGGCATCCGCGTGCCGGTCGGCCATATCGTACAGCCTTGCCAACGTCCGCAATGAGGCCACATCCTCACGCCCGAGGGACCGTGCCGCTTCCAGGTCCTCAATGGCCAGGTCCACTTTACCAGCCTCGGAGCGTGCCTCGCCGCGTAGGTTGTGCGATCGTGCGCGCCACAGGTTGTTGCGCGCATAGGTAATGGCCCTGCCGCCATGATACTCGGCCTTTTCGTAGTCCTTCGTCGTGAAGGAATACAGACCTCGCTGGAAATGTCCTTCGCCCGATGTACTGTCCAGCTTCAAGGCCTTGTCCACATCCTGGATGAAACGCTCGTTCCTGTCAAGCGCCTTATAGGCCCGCGCACGCCCCAGCAACGTGGCGGCTGTGGACTCCTTCTTCACCGCCGCATCGAAGACTTCGAGTGCACGTTGTGGCTTCTCCACATCCAAGAGCGAATCACCGCGGATCAACAGTACCTGAACGGATTGTCCATGGCCGGCATTGGCACCGATCATGAGTACACCGATAAGAGCGGAACGGCGAAGGAACGAGAAGGAACGCTGTGTCATTGGAGCAGGCAAAGTAACGGTAGGCATGTGCGCGAACACCATGCCGGGACGGAAGTGTTCACCACCGGGCCACAGGAACGGTGTCCAGCCCTGCGTGTTCACCCGCGAGATGGAGGAATTGACCGGCCATGGCGATCATGGCCGCATTGTCGGTGCAGTAAGCGAATGGAGGAAGGTGCAAGTCCCATCCTTCCCGATCGGCACGCAGGGCTGCACGTTTGCGTAGTTCGCTGTTGGCGCTAACTCCTCCGGACAGTCCCACGCTGATGATCGCATGTTCCTCGGTGGCCCGTTTCAACTTCATGAGCAACTGATCGATGATCGTGGCTTGAAGGGCTGCGCAGAGATGGGGCAGTTCGCGTTCAATGAAGTCGGGGTTCCCGGCGGATCCTTTTCTCACCAAGGCCATGAACGCACTCTTCACCCCGCTGAAGCTCATGGCGAGGTCCGGTGGATCGGTCCGTGGGAGCGTGTGCCTCGTAGGATCCCCGGCAACAGCGTGTGCGTCCACCAGCGGTCCGCCCGGATAGGGGAGGCCGAGGATCTTCGCTCCCTTGTCGAAGGCTTCGCCGGCCGCATCGTCCAAGGTGGTTCCGATCACCTCCATATCCAACGCACTCCGCACAAGAATGAGTTGTGTGTGACCACCGCTCACGGTGAGGTTGATGAATGGGAACTGCGGCGCGGATCGCTCTTCATGGTCCTGGATGAAGTGCGCCAACACATGCGCCTTGATATGATCCACGGCGATGAGCGGGACCTCCAGTGCTTGGGCCATGGAACGCGCGTAACACGCCCCGACCAGCAGCGCACCGATCAACCCGGGTCCTTGTGTGAATGCGATCGCGGTGATGTCCTCCTTGGCCATATCGGCCTGCCGCAAGGCCTCACTGACCACCGGCACGATGTGTTCCTGATGTGCGCGACTGGCGAGCTCCGGGACCACACCACCCCAACGCTTATGCACGTCCTGGCTCGCGATCACATTGGAACGCACCCGACCATCCACGAGCACGGCTGCGGCGGTCTCGTCGCAGGAGCTTTCAATACCGAGGATGATCAATGGCTTTCCGGAGGACATGGGATACCGGGCTACTTTTGGACGATCCGGCCCGGAGATCGCAGATGCGACGGGCAAATCTAGACCACTGCCCCCCACGACGACATATCGCCGACTGCGACGCCTGTTTCGCTGGATCGGCTTTTCCGTCATCCTGCTCATCCTACTCATCCTGCTCGGATGCGTGGCGCTGTTGTTCCCTCAGGTGCAAACGGCCGTGGCTCGGAAACTGGCAGCGATGGCCACGGAGCGAACAGGTGCGGATGTCCGGATCGGCGGTGTGGCGATCTCCTTGGACGGATCCGTGTTGCTCACGGATGTGTTCATCAGCGATCTACAGGGCGACACGCTGATCGTCGTTCCTGGCTTGCGTGTGAAAGGCTTGCGCCTGAACAGGGATCAACGGTTGTTGAAGTTCTCCGAACTGGAGCTGCATGGGGCGCGATTCGCGTTGGAGAGAACGGAAGGCGCGGTGTACAGCAACTTCACGGAGCTGATGAACCGGATCTCGCCGGGCGATACACTTCCGTCAGAAGGTGATTGGACGGTACGCTGTCGGCGATTCCTTATAGAAGGATTCCATTTCTCCTACCACGACCGGAACAAGGAACAGCCCCCGTTCGGTGTGGACTTCGATCATGTGGACATCCCCGATGCGTACATCACGGGTAATGGATTGAGCTTGATCGGGGATTCCGTCTCCGCAGAGTTGAAGATGATGCGATTCAGCGACCATTCGGGTTTCGCCGTTTCCGGAATGTCGGGCTCCACCACGGTGAGCAAGCATGGGATCGATGTCCTCGGGATGGACCTCCGGACACCGCGGTCGGCGCTCCTCGGTGAACTGCATATGATGGCCGAGGGTTGGTCCGACTTCAATGAGTTCACGAGTTCGGTGTACATGAAGGTGGATCTGGACGGTTCCGTGCTGGACATGGGTGACATCGCTTGGTTCGCGCCCGAGCTGGAAGGGGTAGCGGTCCCCTTGGGCATTAGTGGAAAAGTGCGTGGCACGGTAGCCGAATTGAAGGGTAGGGGGATGACGATCACCTTCGGCCGCGAGAGCCGGTTCGAAGGGAATGCCGAATTGAGCGGCTTGCCGGATATCGACAACACCTTCATGCTGATCGACGTGGATCGCTTCCACACCACGCTTGCTGATGTAGCGCAATTACCGGCACTACCCTTCAAGGGAGGTGGTCGAATGCAACTCCCTTCCTCCGTAACACCCTTGGAATTCCTGGATGCACATGGCCGCTTCACCGGATTCCTTCACGCCTTTACCGCAACGGGAAGAGGGGAGACCGCGTTGGGCGACCTCCGTACGGACCTCACCTACGAGCGCGATACCATATCCAAGCAGATCCATCTCACCGGTCGTGTCGCAACGAATTCGTTCCGCCCAGGTCCGATCATCGGAAGCAGTATCATCGGCCCGATAGCCGCCGATGTACGGTTGAACGCCGAAGGCCGGACCTTGCCCACCATGGCCGTGGATCTGGACGGGACCTTCCCGATGTTCACCATCAATGGGCGGACCGTGACGGGCATCACCGCTTCCGGACATCTGGAGCGTAACCTCTTCAATGGGGAACTGAGTACCACGGATGAGAATCTGCAACTGCGCTTCAAAGGACTCGCGGACTTCCGCGGTCGCTGGCCGTTGGTTGATTTCGATGCGGTCCTGGATCATGCGAACCTGCGGGCGTTAGGATTCACCGATGCGCCCGGATACAATGCGTTGAGCATGGCCATCCAAGCCGATGGCCGGCTCTCACCGGATAGCTTGTTGGGTGATCTGCATGTGCAAGGGATCTCCTACTGCCAAGGAAGCGAAGAGTATGATCTCGGCGACGTGAACCTGAGCAGCGATCGCCGCGATGGCAAGAACATCCTCGAACTCGATGCATCCTTCGCGGAAGCCAAGGTCATTGGCGAATTCCTGCCGACCAAATTGCCCGATGCGTTGGCGCACATCGTATACAGCGTGTTCCCTTCCGCAAGTGCGGCCGTGCGTTATGATCACGATCCGCAGGATTTCACCTTCGAAGTGACCACCCGGGAGATGGCACCGGTATTCGCACTCTTCTTGCCGGATGCGGAGATCGCTCCGGGCTCCAAGGTCACCGGATCGTTTGACACGCGAAGTTTCGATCTGGGCTTGTCCTTCTTCGCACCTCGGGCGAAGTATGGTTCCGTTCTAATGGATTCCCTCGAGGTGATGGCGGACAAGACACTCGACCTGCTCGCACTTTCGATCCGAAGTACACGACAATCCATCCACGACAGTATCTGGTTCGGGGGAACCGCCATCACCGGTAAGGCCTATCAGGATGAACTGGATCTCGATGTGGGCTGGAGAACCAGTAATAGTGGTGCCCACGGTGATCTGGAGATCCTTGGGGAAGTGCGCGGATTGAACGCGGTCACGCTTGAACTGCTTCCTTCCGAACTCTACTTCAGCCGGGGCACGTGGAAGAACGCCCACTCCAGCCGGATCACCATCGATTCCACCACCGTTTCCATCGATTCGCTGGTCTTGCGCAACGGGATACAGCACGTGGCCCTGCATGGTTCCATCTCCAAGGATCCCACTGTGGCGTTGGCCTTCGATGTGGAAGCGGTTGATCTGGTGGATCTGGAGTACCTGTTCAATGGCCCGAAGTTGAAGGGAACTATCGGTGGCGATGGACGGATCTTCGACATGTACGGGTCCACTTACTTCATGAGCTATCTGTGCGGGGATAGCCTGAAAGTGGATGACCGGCCGGTGGGTGATATCCGGTTCGCAGCGACCTGGAGCGAAGGCCAAAGCGATCTTGACCTTGCGGGAACCTTGAACCGGGACGCCGTGAAGGCTCTTGATTTCACCGGGCATATGGGGATCAAGGATGGAGGTGAATTCGACATGCTGCTGATCCTGGATCGATTCGACTTGACCTTGATCGAACCCTATTTGCCGGAAGGACTCAGTGATGTGGGTGGCTCCGTTAGCGGCAATGTGGCCCTTACCGGAACCTTCGCCGATCCACGATTGAATGGCGAAGTGATGTTGACCAACGCAGGCATCCGGATCGATTACCTCAACACCCGGTACACGTTCAGTTCCAAGGTCGGCATCGCGCCGGATATGTTCACCATGGACCTTGCGACCTTGGAGGATGAAGAAGGACACCAAGGCCTGGTGAGCGCTACGGTCATTCACGAACGGTTCGCGCACTTCAACTATGACATCTTCGGAAGCATGAATGAAATGCTCGTGATGAACACGACCGTAGCGGATAATCCCGTGTACTATGGAAGAGGCGTGGCCACCGGCGATTTTGAAGTAAGTGGATCAAGGGGGCTTCTGGAGATCAATGTGGATGCCACTACGGGTCCCGGAACCTCGGTACACTTTCCGGTGGGTGGCAGCACGGAAGTCTCACCGATCGGATTCGTCCGGTTCAATACGCTGGATTCGACGCTTTCGGAACCGGTCGTGGACCTCCTTGGTGTTTCGCTGAACATGAACGTGAATGTCACACCGGATGCGCGCTTCGAATTGATCTTCGACCCAACGGTCGGCGATATCATGTCGGGAAGGGGCAGGGGGGCGATGGAAATGGGCGTGACCCCGGCCGGTGAATTCTCAATGGCTGGCCAAGTGGAAGTAACAGAGGGGGATTACCTCTTCACGTTGAAGAATCTTGTGAATAAGAAGTTCGACGTGGAGCCCGGCGGCAGGATCATCTGGTACGGCGATCCGTTCGATGCGCAGCTGGACCTGCGGGCGACCTATCGCGTGCGGGCATCGTTGTACGATATCGTTCCGCCATCAGAGAGGACAGAGGCGTACCGCAAGCGCGTCCCGGTTGATGTGGTGATGCAACTGAAGGATAAGTTGATGAACCCGGAGATCAAGTTCCAAGTGCGATTGCCCTCCGTGGATGAAAGCATTCGATCGCAGGTGACCAGCGCGCTTAGTACCGAACAGGAGTTGAACAGACAGGTCTTTGCGCTGATCGTCCTGAACAAATTCCTAGAACCACCAGCGTACGTGGGAACGGGCTCACCCGGATCAGGAGCGGCTGCTGCTGGAGGTGCCACGGCAACGGAACTGCTCAGCAACCAAGTGAGCAATTGGCTTAGCGGCTTGAGCAACGATTTCGATCTGGGGGTGAACTACCGGCCGGGGGACAACATCACGCAGGATGAGCTGGAGGTGATGGTGAGTACCCAACTTTTCAATGAACGCCTGTTGCTCACGAGCAATGTAGGTGTGCAGTCCGGTGCTCGAGCCACCACGAATACGAATTCGGTCGCCGGTGATTTCCAGCTTGAATACCTGATGACCGATGATGGTCGCTTCCGATTGAAGGGCTTTAGCATGTCCAACGATCGTAACCTGAACCAATCCGATCAAGCCTCCACCACACAAGGCATTGGCTTGGTCTACCGGCGTGATTTCGACCGCTTCGGCGATCTCTTCAAGCGCCGCAAGCCGAAGATCAAGAATGGATCATAGGCCTTTGGACAGGCGCAAGTTGTGCCCGAGCTTTTCCTTCTTCGTGCGCAGGTAGCGCTCGTTGTGGATGTTGGATTCGATCTCGATCGGCATGTTCTCGACGATCTCCAGACCGTAACCCACCAAGCCCGTGCGCTTGCGCGGATTGTTGGTGAGCAAGCGCATCTTCCGCACACCGAGGTCGTGCAGGATCTGCGCACCCACCCCATAATCACGCGCGTCCATGTCGAAGCCGAGCATCAGGTTCGCCTCCACGGTATCGGCTCCTTGTTCCTGTAGTTTGTAGGCCTTCAACTTGTTCAAAAGCCCGATGCCGCGACCTTCCTGTTGCATGTACACGATCACGCCCTTCCCGGCGGATTCGATCATCTCCATGGCACGCTGCAATTGCGGCCCGCAATCACAGCGGCAACTCCCGAAGATGTCGCCGGTCACGCAACTGGAATGCACACGCACGAGGATGGCCTCGTTCGGGTCCCATTGTCCCTTGACCAATGCGATGTGCTCCTCGCCGGTGGTGGTCTGCTTGTAAGCAACGAGTTCGAAATCGCCAAAACGCGTGGGAAGTTTCACTTCCACTTGCCGCTCCACAATGCGCTCGGTTCGCATGCGGTAGGCCACCAGGTCCTCGATGCTGATGAACTTCAAGCCGAAGCGCGTAGCGATCTCCTGCAAGTGCGGCAACCGGGCCATGCTACCATCCTCGTTCATGATCTCCACGATGAGGCCAGCTGGTTCGAAGCCCGCCAGTCGTGCCAGGTCGATCGCCGCCTCGGTATGTCCGGTGCGGCGCAATACACCACCCTTACGCGCTTTCAGCGGGAAGATGTGCCCGGGTCGCGCGAAGTCCGTGGCCTTCATCGAATCGTTGATGAGTGCCAGCATGGTCTTGCTCCGATCGCTGGCACTGATGCCGGTGGTGGTGCCGTGTCCTTTCAGGTCCACGCTTACGGTGAACGGGGTTTCGTGCAGTGCGGTGTTGTCACGCACCATCAGGTCCAAGCCAAGTTCCTCGCACCGTTCCTCGGTGAGCGGCGCGCAGATCAGCCCACGGCCGTGCGTGGCCATGAAGTTCACCATCTCCGGGGTCGCGTTCCGTGCGGCGGTCACGAAGTCGCCTTCGTTCTCGCGGTCCTCGTCGTCCACCACGATCACCGCCTTGCCCAAGCGGATGTCCGCAATGGCGTCCTCGACGGGGTCGAATCGAAAGGTCATGATCGTATCGTTCAGCACCGCGAAGGTAGGGCGGCAGCAGGAGCTGGCGCGTCGTGGGGTACGCCGGTGATCAGGTCCTCAAGCGCACGAGCGCTGCGCCCCCAGTCGAAGTGTTCACGCACGAATCGGTACCCGTTGGCGGCAATGCGTTCACGTTCTGCTGGATCGGCGAGCAAGCGCAGGATCAGTTCGGCGTATTCCTCCGGTGTATCACCGATCAGTACCGCCTCGCCTGTTGGGGCACCCACGGCATTGTTGGCAAGTGCGGAGGTGATGCATGGGATCCGCATGGCCATGGCCTCGAGGATCTTGTTCTGCAGGCCGGTGCCGATCTGCATGGGCGCCACGAACACGCGCGATGCAGCATACGAAGTGCGAATGTCCTTCACCCAGCCGGTCACCGAGATCAAGGGATCCGTCCGTGCAAGATCGCGCACGTTCGCACTGGGGTCCACCCCGCTGATGAGCAAGCTGGTCTCCGGTCGTTCCCGCCTGACCAGTGGTAGCACCTTATTCACCAGGAACAGCACGCTATCGATGTTCGGCGGATAGTTCATGTTGCCTGTGAAGAGGAGATCGTATCGGACCTCCACCTGCTGCGGCGTGAAGTAGTCGGTGTCCACACCGTTGGGCACTACCGCCATCCTGTCCCTCCAAGGATGATAGATGTAGTCCCGGTCCTGCGCGCTGATGATCACCGAGTGATCGAACTGGTCGAACATCAGGTTCTCATAGCGGATCAATCGGCGGGTCTCGGCGCGTAAGATGGGCCGCAGGTGGAAAGCAATGGTCTCCGTACGTCGTTCCATCCCCTTGCTCAGCGTATCCATGTAATCCAGGGTCTTGGGCAGATCGTACCGGTGCCGGACATATTCCGTGGTCCGCACCAGTTGGCAGAACACATGGTCGGGCTTGAAGCGTTCGATGGCGGCATCGATCCTGCGTTGGGCATGGCCGTGGTGGAAATAGGCCACTTGGAAGGGCAGGCGGGTGAATACCGCCGTGAGCAGCTTCAGCAGGATCCGCCACCGACCGATGTGTACCACTTCGATGTGCGCGCAGAAGCCTTTCAGGTGATCGATGTGCTCCTGTGGCGTGCGCGTATCGCTCAAACAGAACAGGTACACCTCGTGCCGTTCTGCCAAGCGCGAGATCAGGTGATAGGCGCGCAACTTGTCACCCTTTTCCAACGGATAGGGCACGCGAGAGAGCAGGACCAACAATCTCATTCCTTGCGCAGCCGCTTATAGAATGCGGTCAGGTCGGCAACGATCGGATGATCCGAATACGTGCTCGTGATCAATTTTCTTGCCTCCGCCCCGATCTGCAACGCGCGTTCGGGTTCCTTGATCAGGCCGACCATTTGTTCCACGAACTCGTTCGCATTGCGCGCGATCAGGATGTTCTTTCCATCGGTATGATCGATGCCTTCCGCGCCGATAGGCGTAGCGATCACCGCCTTGCCCATCGCCATGCCTTCGATGATCTTCACGCGCATGCCTCCGGCGGAGAAGAGCGGCACCGTCATCACACTTCGCTTGCGCATATACTTGATCGCATCCTTCACCCGTCCTTTCACTTTCAACCCGGCGAGTTCCATGGCCATCAGGTCCTTGGGCATCTTGTTACCGGCCAGGTGCAACTGCGCCGTCGGATACTTGCGCACCACGCGCGGCCACACCGATGCCAAGAGCCAACGGATGCCTTCGTCATTCGGCAACCAATCCATACTACCCAAATGGAAGAAGGAAGGCATCTTGGTGGGATCACCGGGATCCACAGGGTATTCGTCCGGATCCACACCGAAAGGAATGGTCACGATCTTCGTCTTGGAGCCGTGCTTGGACAGATGCTCCGCATCCGATGGGGTGATGGCCGCTACGCCATCCACCCGATCCAGCACAGCCATCTCATAAGCGCGCAATTGGTTGGCCAGGTATCGGCGGTACGGGCGCTTGAGGATGTTCCTTTCTCCCGAGGCGATGCGATCCTGGATCACGTACTCCAGGTTGTGCGAGCGCAGGACCAAGCGGGCTTTCGTGTAGCGCCTGAGTGTTGGAATGTAGGGCGTCATGAACAAGCTCTCCAATTGCACCACATCGAAGTGTTCCTCGCTGAGCAGTTGGATGAGCCGGATGTCCATGTCCGGGGAGAAGAAGCGGCTGATGTTGTAATTGTCCGCAGTGATCAGGTCGGTGAATGCATCCACGATGTTCACGGAGGTATCCACGAACACACCTTCGATCCGGGTGCTCCGCACGTATTCGGCTGGGAGCGCCGCTAGGTCGAGCGGTTGCTTCGGCGTGCTGATGCACAACACCTTCACCTCGTGTCCGGCTTTGATCAGGCCCCGCGTCAGGTTGTGCATGGCCTTACTACCCCCATCAATGGGTGGGTAAGGCGGCTTATTGCACAGTTGGAGGATGCGCATGGATACGCGGGAGAATGGAACGGATCCGCTCCCAAGTGCGATGATACGCATCGCGGTCGAAGAGCGGGCTGTCCATTGCCGCCTTCCACGTAAGCCAGCCGCCGATGGGCACCAGGATCAACGTGCTGATCCACATCCCCGGCCAGGCCTCCAAGGAACCCGCGATCACCAACTTCTCCGTGGAGAACGAGATGATGTGGAAGGCCAGGAAGAAGATCATCGCGACCACCACGGGCATTCCCATTCCGCCTTTGCGAATGATGGCCCCCAATGGCGCGCCGATGAAGAAGAAGACCAGGCAGGCGAACGCGAGCATGGGTTTCCGGTGCCACTCGATCCGGTACCGGGAGATCTGCGAACGGCGGCCGGCGAGTTCTTCGGCGCTGCGTTCCATGAAGCCGCCACTGTTGCGGGCCATGTTCATCGCCATCTCATAGTATTGACCACGAGCCTCCGCGCCGAGCGCGGTTTCGAATGCGGCCTGATCCACCACCGGGTCCTCCTCGCTTGCGCGTAGTGCCACTCCATCACGGAACAGTTGCAATGCATTCCGGATGTGCGCCCGTTGCTCCGCTTGCCGGACCAGGGACCGAAGACGAAGACTGTCCTCACCCACTTGGAGTTGGCCCATGGTGAGCATCTTGTAGTTGTCCTTGAACAGGTCCTGGTCGGTGCGTCGTAACCCAAGTCCGGAAAGGTCCATGGTCACCACATCCTGCTTGAAGGTGCCCCGCATCATGGGCAGGTCGGCACCGCGGTCGCCCACATTCACTGCTTCATCATAGAAGTGGCCGTTCTCCAAGGTCATCACCAGGTAATGGCCATCCGCACTGCGCTGCATACGCCCACGTTCCGCGCGGATCACTGTCCCGTTCCCTTGGCCGGGGCCGCGGTGGTCATAGATCAACACGTCCGTCAATTCCCCGCTATCGGGGTCCTTGTCCTGCACGCGAATGCTGAAGCCTTCGATCCCGGTGTAGAAGACACCAGGCCGGAGATTCAAGGCCGGCTTCTTCTCCGTTACGTCCCACAGAAGCGATTTGAACTTCAGGTTCGCAACGGGCAAGAGGTTGTTGCTGAAGTAGAAGGACCCCACCGATAGAAGCGCAACGAAGATCACCAAGGGAAGCAGGATGCGGCCGAGGCCCAATCCTGCCGAACGCATGGGCACCAGCTCGGAATTCTCTCCCAGGCCACCGAGTGTCATGATACCAGCCAGCAGGATGGCCAACGGCATGGCCAGCGGAACGAAGCTCGCCGCAGCATAGACCAGGAGTTCCACGATCACGTGCCACTCCAAGCCCTTGCCCATCAAGTCATCCACATACTTCCACAGGAACTGCATCACGAGGATGAAGACCACGATGACGAAGGTGACGAGCAACGGTCCAACGAAGGACCGGATGATCATGCCATGAAGCTTCTTCATCTTGCAGCACAACGGATCCAAGCGTGGATCAGTACCGGCTACGCGCCCAGCACCCGGACCAAGGACGCGATCTGCGATGCCCAGAGCGAGCGTGTTTCCTCCACTTCGTCCGGTTCCGCATGATCCGTTACGATAAGTGCCACTTCGTTCGTCATGGCATCGATGCGCACGCGGAATTCGAAGAAGGTCTCTTCGTCCTCGTCATCGTTGCGGTGGAAGCGGATCACTTCGCCGAGTTTGCGACCGACCATGGTCGTAGCCTCCTCCTCCCCATTCCACATGAATGTGTACTGGTCCCCACGCACGTTCACATCGTCGCAGTACCACTCGCTGAAGCCACTGGGGGTGGAGATCAATTCGTAGAGCACATTCGGTGCGCTGTGTACAAGGAATTCCATGGTGATCCGCTCCTGCGTCGATCGGGAACCGCCGACGCGCTTTGGCTTCGGGGGTGGAGGAGCGGATGCCGTGCTCACCGCAGCCACCGTCGCTTCAGCGGCCAACGCTCTCTTGACCACCGACGCACTTTTCGCGGGGGGCTTCGGCGCTGGTTTTTGGGGAACCTTGGCTTTCGGAGGTGCAACCGTTGCGATCGGTTTCTTCTTCAAAGTGGTTGACTTCGCAATGGGCCGTTTCGCACTCTTCACCGCTTTCGGCGCCGGCTTGGAAGCACTCTTCACCTTAGCGGAACGCACCGGAGACTTCACATGTGCGTGCTTCTTTTTCGGTGCGGCCTTCGCCTTCTTGGAGGCGGCGGAGGTTTTCTTCTTCACAACCTTCTTCACCTGTGCCTTCTTCACTTTCGTCGGTTTCGCGGCCTTGTGCACAACTGGTTTCTTCTTCGCCCCCGACTTTTTCGAGGACACGGAGGATCCCTGCTTCTTGGCGTTTCGCTTCGTACCGGCTTGCTTCTTGGCCATGATGCTCGTTCAGCGTATGGGTGTGGCGAAAGGTAACGAGATCCCTCACCCTTGCAAGTTTGAGCGTTGCCCACATTCCTATATTTGCCGCCCCTCGGAAAAATCCATTCCCTGGCGCGGTAGCTCAGCTGGTTAGAGCGCATGATTCATAATCCTGAGGTCGGGAGTTCAAGTCTCCCCCGCGCTACCAAGGCCATCCGACCTATGTCGGGTGGCCTTTTGTGCTTCATTTGGTTAGCAGCGGCCATCATGCTCAGTACTGGATGTGGTCAACGGTACCGCTTTGAGCAAGGCGATGAAACGGCGATCCGACAGGTGATGACCGAGCAGGAGTCCGCGTGGAATGCCGGCGATATTCACGGCTTCATGGAGGGGTATGCGGACAGTGTATGCTTCATCGGGAAGAGTGGGCGTACTTGCGGGCGTGAAGCGGTGACCGCCAACTATGTGCGCAGTTATCCGGACAAGGCCGCCATGGGCGATCTCACATTCGGCATCCACGAGGTCGTGCCTACAGGCGCGGATCACGCGTGGCTCACCGGAACGTGGTCCTTGGTGCGAACGGCGGATACGCTCGGCGGTGGTTTCTCATTGCTCTGGCAGCGGACACCTGCGGGTTGGCGCATCCTGCGTGACCATACCTATTAGTGGCATCTATCTTCGGCGCAACCCGGGACTGTGCTGAACGAGCAAGCCTCCATGATCACACTTGTCATTGTCGTGCTCACGACGGTGATCTCCATCGCCGCGTTCGGCAACGCTTCGCTCTTCTCGAACCTGCTTTTCGAACCCTTCGTGATCAAGGCGCGGGGCCAGTGGTACCGTTTCATCACCCATGCATTCATCCACGCGAATTGGCCGCACTTGCTGGTGAACATGTTCGTCCTGTACGTTTTCGGCCGGAACGTGGAACCGTTGCTCGGGCTGATCACCGGCGGTTCCTCTGCGCTGCCGTTCCTCGCGTTGTACGTCGGTGGTGTGCTCTTTTCAACCCTGCCGTCCTACCGCCGGCACATCCACGACCCGAACTACCGCGCCGTAGGAGCCAGCGGTGCGGTCTCCGCCATCCTCTTTGCCCAAGTGGTCATGCTGCCCACTATGCCGCTGCAATTCATGTTCTTTCCACGACCTGTTCCGGCGTGGGTCTTCGGGGTGCTCTACCTCGTTTACTCGTGGTACATGGATAAGCGGGGCGGGGACAATGTGGCGCACGATGCACACCTGTACGGGGCCCTGTTCGGTGTGGTGTTCATGTTCATACTCGATCCGGGCTGTTGTTGAGCATCGGAGGTTTCCAACACAGCCTTGGGCTATGAAAAGCCGCCCCGCCATTTTCCTGGATCGCGATGGCGTGATCAACCGCGAGCGCGGAGAGCACACGTGGCGGTTGGAGGATTTCGAGGTATTGCCTGATGTACCGAGGGCGTTACTGGAAGCCCGGAACGCTGGCTACGCCTTGATCGTGATCACCAACCAGAGCGGGATCGGGCTTGGGTTGTATGATCATGTGGATGTGAAAGCGCTACACGCCCGACTTGAAACCGTTCTGACGGAGGCAGGGGTTCATCTTACGGATATCCTTTACTGTCCGCATCACCCTTCGGGCGGGAAGTGCCTTTGCAGGAAGCCGGGTTCGTTACTGGTGGAAAAGGCCCTTGCGAAACATGGCATCGACCCGTCGCGCTCGGTCTTCATCGGTGATCGCGACCGCGACATCGAAGCCGCCGCTGCGGTCGGGATCCGGGGTCGGTTGGTGGTGGCAAACTCCCCGTTATTTCCTTTGGTGCAGGAAGAACTGTCCCGCGCATGAGCAATTGGGTCAATTTGAACGGTGAATTGGTACCTGCCGAACGGGCGAATCTCGGGCTGGATAATCGTGCGTTCCATTTCGGTGATGGCCTCTTCGAAAGCGTTCGTGTGATCGGTGGGAAGGCTTGCTTCCTGGATGCGCACTGGGCGCGGCTCACCACCGGGGCCGAGGTGCTTCGCATCACCCTTCCCGAAGGATTGGACCGTGCGCGGTTCGGGTCGTTGATCGCCGCGTTGATCGACCGGGCTGGGATCGATAGCGGCCGTATCCGTTTCACCCTGTAC
Organism: Flavobacteriales bacterium; assembly: GCA_016721005.1. Lineage (GTDB taxonomy): Bacteria > Bacteroidota > Bacteroidia > Flavobacteriales_F > PHOS-HE28 > PHOS-HE28. Next base: position 157,958 of record JADKJM010000009.1, on the reverse strand, counting down.
CGTTCCGGTGGTGGGTACTACAGGCCGGAGACCGATCTCGGTGCCTTCACCATCGAATTGCGGCCGCTGACCGATCCGCATTACGTGTTGAATGCGAATGGCCTGATGGTGGACATCTGGCCGGAGATGCGCAAGCCTATCAATGAACTCTCGCGGCACAAGACGTTGAACTGCCAGTACTACATCATGGCCGCGTTGTGGAGCCGGCAACGTGGCTTGGATGATTGTCTATTGCAGAATGAACGGGGCAACATCATCGAGAGCAGTGCGGGCAACCTGTTCATTGTGAGCAATGGTGTGCTGTACACCCCATCACTCAGCGACGGTTGCCTGGGCGGTGTGATGCGCGCACAAGTGATCAACCTTGCATTGGCGAACGGGATCAAGGTGTACGAGTGCTCGTTGAATCCGCAGAACCTGCTGGCCGCGGATGAGCTCTTCTTCACGAATGCCGTTCTTGGTGTCCGGTGGGTGGGTACTTATCGCACCAAGCGGTATGCGCACAAGTTGTCCGGCACGCTCGTGGAACTGCTGGTCGCGAACGCGGTCAGTTGAGCGTGGGGTCCTCCGGGAAGTTGGCCAACGGTGCGTAGGACTTCCCCATGGACCGCAGCGTGTCTCCCCAAAGATCCTTCACTTTCGATCCCATCACTCGGCGCTTCGTGGCCTGTGTGACCCACCAGGAACGTTGTTCCAACTCCTTGTTCAGCTGATCGGCCCCCCATCCGCTGTATCCGACGAAGAAGCGAACGTGCTTGGCCAAGCGCGGATCGGTCGCGAGCACACTGCGCAGCTGTTCGTAATCGCCGCCCATGTACACGCCGTCAATGACCAAGCGGCTTCCCTGGATGTGTTCACCCAGGGTATGGAGGTAATACAGCTCACTGCTTTGTACCGGACCTCCGATCCCGACCGGTGAGCCGATCGGCGGCATATTCTCCATGAGGTCGTTGATCCCCAATTCCATTTTCCGGTTCAATACGAATCCGAATGAGCCTTCATCGTTGTGTTCGCAAAGCAGAACAACCGTTCTCCGGAAATAGGGGTCTGCCAAGTACGGTCCGCTCACGAGCAACCTACCGGGCCCGGGATCGAGCTTGTTGTTGGGGTCGAGATCGAGGATGCTCTCGGACATGGCGATGAAGGTAGGCGGCTGCATCCGTGTGGCGCAAGTGATGACCGTTGAGCGGTGCGCCAAGCGGTGATCGGAATAACTTTCGCCCACACCCGATCGAAATAGATGAGCAACGAGGACAACGTGATCCCCCGTTCGGAATACGATCACTCCACCCTGTTGGAGGGCGATGCCGGCAATGATCCCATAATGCTGTTCGGCCGATGGTTCGAAGCAGCCCGGGCCGATGGACTGCCAGAACCACATGCCGTGGCATTGGCCACCATGGGCCCGCTCACGATCAGTTGCCGAATGGTGCTGCTTCAATCCTTTGATAAGGATGGCTTTGTGTTCTACACCAACCATAACAGCCGTAAAGCGCTGGATCTGGAGCGCGATCCGCGCGCAGCGCTCACCTTCTACTGGCCAGCGCATGAGCGGCAGATCCGTATAGAGGGGAAGGCGGAGCATGTAACGGCGGAAACATCCGATGCCTATTTCCGGTCCCGCCCGCGTGAGAGCCGGATCGGCGCATGGAGTAGTGATCAAAGCCGACCGGTGGACGATCGGGATACGTTGGAACAACGCTATGCGCGCTGGACGGAACGCTTCGCGGATACCGATGTTCCGCGACCCATCCACTGGGGTGGATACCTCGTGCGGCCGGTGCGGATGGAGTTCTGGCAGGGACGCCCCAGTAGGTTGCATGATCGCCTTGCGTACGAGCAGCTTTCGGACGGTACGTGGTTGTGTACGCGGTTGCAGCCTTAGGCTCCAACGGGAACGCAAAAGCCCCCGGTGGTTCCGAGGGCTTTGCACGCGAAGCTGCGGTGGTCACTTCTTCTTGGCGGCCGTTTTCTTGGCGGCGGCTTTCTTCGGCGCGGCTGCCTTCTTCGGTGCAGCGGCTTTCTTCGGAGCTGCGGTCTTGGTCTCTGTTTTCTTGACTGCAGCTTTCTTGGCAGGAGCAGCCTTCTTCGCGCCTACGCTCTTGCTTGCGGCCTTGCGCTGATTGCGAATGCTCGGACGGGTCTTGCCGGAACTGCCTTTGCGACGCTTTCCTTTCTTGGTCTTCTTATCACCTTTTCCCATGTTGCGTTATGTTATGATTGCGGGCTGCAAGTTCCAATCCCATGTGCTCGTTGCCGACATGGTTCATGCGCAATTCTCCACCCGCCCCTGTCAATAAGGATGCTCATTTGGCATCCACCGCGCTTGCACCCGGATCATCATACTCCTTGCGGATACGTGCCTCCAAGTGATCCGCACGGTGTACCACCTTGCGCGCCCATTGCAGCTTCAGTTCCAGTTGCGCCGCTCCATCCAAGCTCCAAGGAATTGTTGAGCCTCGCAACCGTTGCATCACGGTGTACAGGGTGATCGCGGCGGATACGGAGATGTTGTAACTCTCCGTGAACCCGAACATGGGTATGCGCAAATGGATGTCAGCAGCGGCTATGAGTTCATCACTCGCTCCGGTGAGTTCAGTACCGAAGCAGAACGCCATTGGACGATCGAGCGGAACGGACTCAGGAGTGGTGTTCTCCGCGCGAGGGGAGGTCACAACGATCGCGTAGCCCATCTCCTTCAACCGCTTCACGCACCGGGCGCTGTTCCCTCCGGTACCACGGTAACGGTGCATGGTGGTCCATTTGGAGGAACCCAGGGTCACGTCCGGATTCACCGTGTACTTGTTCCTGTTCTCGATGATGTGCAGGTCCTGGATACCCAACAGATCACAGGTGCGTACCACTGCGCTTGCATTGTGCGGCTGGTAAATATCCTCCAGTACCGCAGTGATGTGCCGGGTGCGTAACGGCGCCAATCGATCGAATAGCGATCGCTTGTTGTCGGTGATGAACTCACCGAGCCGTGCGTACAATTCCTCGTCGGTCATGGGTTGATCGGGGTACAAAAGAAAAGCCCCCCGCGTTGGCGAGGGACTTTCCAGGATCCTTGGTCGGGGATTACTTCACCTTGTTGGAGAGGTCCGCACCGGCCTTGAACTTCACCACCTTCTTGGCAGCGATCTTGATCTCCTTACCCGTCTGTGGGTTGCGGCCTTTACGAGCAGCACGCTTGGTGATGCTGAAGGTGCCGAAGCCAACGAGGGCTACGCGCTCTCCCTTGCGGAGTGCCTTGGTGGTGTTCGTTACGAAAGCGTCGAGGGCGCGCTTCGCATCAGCCTTGGAGATCTTTGCCTCAGAGGCCATCGACTCGATCAATTCTGCTTTGTTCAGTCCCATGGTAGTTTGGTATTTGAGTTTGTTGGTTTAGAGAACTCGAGGACAAATGTATCCGCAGACCCGCGTCTGTCAAGGGATTCAGGCCATCTATTCGGGAAAATGTTGAAAAATCAGGGGGTTTGTTCATAACTCCGCCTGAAACCCGCCGGTACCAAGGGTTTGCGGATAGGTGTGTTTCCTGAATTCCGGAAGTGTTGGACCAACGCATTCCAGGCGTTCGAACCGCACGCGATCGCGTCCTTCAAAGGTGGATGACGAGCCTAGGGGATATCGGAGTACAGCCCACCACGCCGGTGATGATGGTGTGACCATCAACAACCACCAATGAAATGCGGTTCCAGGCGTTGATTCAGGAGAAATGAAACGAGCCGAAGCCTTGCGCACCGCGCGTGAACTCAGCTGCGCTCATCCGCTTCCGACCTTCTTGTTGAACCTCCCGCAGTTCGATCACACCTGATCCACATCGGGCGAAGAATCGATCGCCTTCGATCCATGATGCACCGATCGGTCGGCCCGGATCCGATGTGCTCGAAACGACGGAGCGAAGGATCTTGAACTGCATCGATCCGCGCAACGACGTGTTCAGGACCGAGGTCGCACCGGGAAAGGGGGAGAGGCCACGGATCAGGTCATGGACCTGTTGCGCGGAGCGGTTCCAGTCTATCCGACAATTCGTAGGCGTGAGTTTCGGTGCGTGCCGAAGCTCTCCCGTGTTCGATGGTTGCGGAGTTGATCGCGCATTCCCTGATAGGATCGAGCGCACCGTTCGCACGAGTACGGATGCTCCGGTCATCATCAAGCGATCGTGCAATTCCCCGGCCGTCTCCTCCGGTCCGATGTCCACGGCTGCATGATCGAGCAGATCACCGGTGTCGATCTCGTGTCGGATGAAGAAGGTGCTCACGCCGGTGCGTTCCTCGCCGTTGATCACTGCCCAATTGATCGGAGCGGCACCGCGGTATTGCGGCAACAAGGATGCGTGCAAATTGATCGTTCCCTTTCGCGGTTTGGACCATACCACTTCCGGAAGCATGCGGAATGCAACCACGACGAAGAGGTCTGCATTCAACCGATCCAATTCCTCAAGGAAGTCCGGGTCGCGCAATCGTTCAGGTTGGAGAACGGACGATCCGAGTTCCATGGCGCGTTGCTTCACAGCACTCTCACGGAGTTGGCGACCACGACCAGCAGGGCGGTCCGGCGCGGTGACCACAGCGGCCACATTCACCCCGGCTTCGATGAGCGCATCGAGCCCGGCCACCGCGAATTCGGGTGTGCCCATATAGATGATGCGCTGTTCGTTCATCGCGTGCTTCGCATGGCCGGGTGCGAAGGTGCGATGCGGAACCGGTATGGAAGGAGTGCGTCATCACCGGCGTAGTCCACGTCGATCCGCGGGCCGATGATGATCGCGCTCCGTGGAATGCGAACGCCGTGATCCTCAATGGTGATCGGGCCTCGTGAAAGATCATGGCCCGTGTGTTCAGTACGGATCCCCAACGCTTTGGTCAACAACGCAGGTCCATCGGTGCGGAGAGTGCCTGTCCCACGTCGCTGATGCATCATCTCCAACCCTTCAATCGGGACCACGGCACGGATCAACACCGCATGCGGCGTTCCTGAACGATGCGTGACCACATTGAAGAGATGATGCATGCCGTAGCACAAGTACACGTACGCGATCCCTCCGTCCTGGTACATCGGATCCGTTCGCGCTGTTCGTTTGCCGCCGAAGGCATGTGAAGCACGATCGCCGATCCCGGCGTATGCTTCCGTTTCCGTGATCAACCCGACTGTTCGTTCTCCGTCGAACGTTGTTACGAGCGCCTTTCCGATCAAATCCTGTGCGATGCGCACGACATCGGTCCGTTGATAGAACGCAGCAGTAAGTACCTGGCCATGATCACTTGGTCGCATCTCCGCCGGAACCGGTTTCATCGCGCACCATGCGCTCCGCGTGCAGGTTGCGTTCGTATGTCCCCAAGGGTTCGCTGACCAAGTTCGAGGCCGAAGGATCCTTCTTGTGGTCAACACGGTTCCTGCACACATCACACCGGCCGCAATCGGTTGGATCGGTTTCTCCGAAGTAGTGGAGCAAACTGCTCATGCGGCAGCGATCCTTGCTCCGTACCAGGTCCAACATGGCGCGCAACCGATCGGTGGCACGGATCCGCCGATCATTGAGCGCTTTCGGATCAAGCGCCAAGCGTGCGGCGTCCTGTCGCGGAACCAGTAACGTGGCCGTGGGGGCATCCGTTCGCGGGTGATAGGAGATCACGGACTGACGATCCAATTCTCCCAGATGGGCAACGACCTTCTCCTCATTCCATTCCATCAAGCGTGCGATGCGGGCTTCATCCACCGGCGCTGCTTCCTCGAACATGCCGCCGTAGAGTCTGAGGAGGACCTCCAACAGTTTCCCGAACCGTTCATCGCCCACGCGCATCCGGTGGATGGTGCCGTGATCCGCGCGGATCAGGATCCGCGACGGCGAATGCGCTCCATCGGAAAGGATGATCGTGCCGTTCAGTTCGAGGATCTTCAACGCGTGAACCACCGTGGTCGGAGGAGAACCGATCCGTGAAGCGATCGAGGTGATTTCGACGGGGTAGGTCTCTTGGAACCCGGATCCCACCGCGATACCGTGCGTGTCAGCAAACGCTTGGTAGACCTTGCGCACATCATCGAGTGGTGGGAACCCGGATCGCAATCGTTCCATTGCACGCTCTTCATCACCCGGGCCGGTGAGGAGGAATGCATGTGCGGTCCTGCCATCCCTTCCCGCGCGACCGGCTTCCTGGTAATAGCTCTCTATATCCGCTGGCGGTTCCATGTGTACCACACAACGCACGTCCGACTTGTCGATACCCATACCGAAGGCATTCGTTGCGACCACGCAACGGAGCGTGCCCTTGGTCCATGACTTCTGGATCAGATCCCGCTGCTTGCCAACAAGACCTGCGTGGTAGGCTTCCGCCGGGATCCCTTGTTGTTGCAAGAAGTGCGCGATGCGAACGGTGCCCTTCCGATCACGGACGTAGATGATCGCCGAGCCCGGCACATTCTCCAGGATCCGAAGAAGGCGGCCCATGCGATCCTCGCCACGGCTCACCCATAGCACCAGTTCCGGTCGTGCGAATCCGCCACGAATGGCGTTCGCTTTCCGGAACTGCAACTGATCCATGACGTCCGTTGCGACCTCAGGTGTTGCTGAAGCGGTCAACGCCAGTACGGGTACTTCGGGATGATGCTCCCGGATGGAAGCGATGTTGCGATACGACGGCCTGAAATCAAAACCCCATTGCGAAATGCAATGCGCTTCATCCACGGCGATCAGTCCAAGTGGGAGTCGTGGAAGTCGACCGAGGAACGCATCGGATGCGAGTCGTTCCGGGGAGACGAGCAGGAACGGGATCTTGCCGAGTGCCGCGCTATCAAGCGTATTCTCCACTTCGGTCCACGACATACCGGAGTTGATCGCGCGTGCGTTGATCCCGCGTTCCCGCAGATGCTCCACTTGATCCTTCATCAGTGCAATGAGCGGCGAAACGACCAAGCACATCCTACCCATGCACAAGGCAGGCACTTGGTAGCAAATGCTCTTTCCACCGCCGGTCGGAAGAAGGGCCAACGTGTCCTGGCCCGCCAACACAGAATCCACCACTGCGCCCTGAACCGGACGGAAGGAATCGTATCCCCAATACTGCTTGAGGATCGCTAATGGCTTCCCCGGAATGATCGATCCTTCAGGTGACATCTGTTAACATTACGACCGGGTCCTTCAATTACCATTGCCATACCAGCGGTGACCACGGGACTACATTTGCTCCGATCACAAACACTGAAACGCGATGATCACAACCGGCCAAAAGATAGCCATCCAGCGCACCGCCAACTCCCGACTACCGGACACGGATCTGGAGAATATCAAATTCGGTCGGGTCTTCAGCGACCACATGGTGGTGATGGATTTCGAGAATGGTGCGTGGAAGGCACCGGCCATCATGCCCTTCGGTGACCTGAAGATGAGCCCGGCGGCACTGGTGCTGCATTACAGCCAGACCATCTTCGAAGGTCTGAAAGCGTATCGCAATGTGAATGGTGGTGTGAACCTCATCCGGCCCAAGGCGAACATCGCGCGGATGAACCGTAGTGCCAAGCGCATGTGCATGCCGCCGATCCCGGAGGATGTGATCCTGGATGCGATGATCGAACTGGTCCGGCTCGACCAGGATTGGATCCCGAAGGGTGATGACGCTTCGTTGTACATCCGGCCATTCATGTTCGCCAGTGACCAATATCTGGGCGTTCGACCAAGTGATGGCTACCGCCTCATCATTTTCACTTGTCCGGTAAGGGGGTATTACAGTGAGCCCGTCAAGGTGAAGGTGGAGACCCATTTCAGCCGCGCCTTCCCGGGGGGCACCGGTGAAGCGAAGTGCGGCGGCAATTATGCGGGAGCGTTGTATCCGTCCAAGGTTGGTATGGATGAGGGCTACCACCAGTTGCTCTGGACCGATGGACTCACGCACAAGTACTTCGAGGAGAGTGGTACCATGAACGTCTTCTTCAACGTGGATGGGACCTTGGTGACGCCCGCGCTCGACGGTACGATCCTACGCGGGATCACGCGCGATAGCATCATCCGCATCGCGGCGGATGAAGGGATCCGCGTGGAGGAGCGGCAGGTATCCGTGGAGGAGATCGAGGTAGCAGCCAAGAACGGCCGGTTGCGTTCGGCCTTCGGTGCTGGAACGGCAGCGACCATTGCGCACATCCAAAGCATCGCCTTCAATAATGCCGTGTACGATCTGCCTGACGTGAGTACGCGTGATCTGGCGAACCTGGTCGGGAAGAAGTTGGATGATATCCGTCGCGGTCGGATCGCCGATCCATACGATTGGGTGGTACCGATCTGATCAGGTGACGTGATGTATTGGAAGGCTCCGATCCGGGGTCTTCCTCATTTCGGGCGCAAACCCGCGATGCTGTCAGGGATCACTGCAAGACCCGGAGCGCAGAAGAACAAGGTGTAAGCCGGCCAGCCCAGGAAGAACACCCCGATCACCAATCCGGAGACCAACGCGATCCCGAAGAGCAGGCCGGTAAGGTGAAGACCAACGAATGCGAAGCGGTTGACGGGAAGATCCCTTTCGGGATCCTTCGGAATGTGATACGCGTGCCGGGTGTGATGCGCCGCCGACGCTTCTGATGGTTGCGCCTGCCGGTAGAAGCGAAGCCGATCATCATACGCCGCGCGGCTCTCTGCGTCGGAGAGTGTGAGGTACGCATCGTGCAGGGCATGGAAGATCTCGGGTGCGTTCCCGGAAGCGTTATGATCCGGATGCCATTGCTTCACGCGTTCGCGGTACGCTTTCTTGATCGCACGCGCATCGGCATCCCGTGGTAACCCCAACACCTTGTAATGGTCGTAGCGTAGGCCCTGTTGCATGGCGCTTGGTGTAGAGTGACGCGTTGCTCGATCCCGGATATGCGATCCGCAGGACCAAGGTATCTTAGTGGACCAACGCATGCCAAACGAGATCCTTGTCCGGCTTTGGCTTCTTGTGGCCCTGATGCTCCCCACCGGAGCCTCGGCGCAATTCACAATACGTGGACTGGTGCTGGATGCGCGGGGGGATCTTCCCCTCGTGGGCGCGCACGTCCGGGTGGTCGGTGGGGATGAGGTCGGCTTCACAGAAGGAAAGGGGCACTTCGACCTGCATGTGTCTACACGCAAAGTGGTGGTACGCATCTCCTATGTGGGCTTCGAGGATCTCTTGAAGACGATGGTCGGCACAGGGGCGGATGGGGAACGCACCACCTTCAAACTTGTCCCCAAGGCGGTGGAGTTGCCAGTGGCGGTGATCCATGCACCGGAGCCGGAAGTGGTGTTCGAACGCAAGGATCTGCATGTGGGTGATTATCTCGTGAACGACGATGGGGTGTGGGTCCTTGTATATGGAACGAAGCAGTTGTGGCACAGGCAGGGGTTGGTCGGGCAGACCGTATGGAAAGATGCCCGGTTGCACTTGTTGAACACCCGGTTCGAAGAGATCACGAACGGCCCGCTCCCTAGGACAGCGTGTGATCTTGCACGCGATCACGCCTATCGTCCCGTGGTGAAGTCCGAGGATGGAGCTTGGCTGATCGATCGACAAGGAGGTGATATCGGCATCGGTTGGATAGATGCGCATACGTATTCCAATGCGGTGATCCCTTGGACGGATAGTGTTCCTGGATACCTCATCGGCAACACGTGGATGTACGAGTATCCGGCATTCGATCATGTGGCGTTCAACGCACTCACGGCGAAGCAGGAACTGATCTGCAGCGTGGTCGATCCACATTGGATGGCGATCTTCCGGAGTGGGTACAAGTACATGAGCGGCCGATCGAAGGTGCTCGCGATGGACCTCGCCATGGAACACGGAACGGACCCGGAGACCATTGCCGGCCTGATGATCGGATTCGATCAGGACATGCGCTACCGCCCGCCTTATGCGCCGCTATTCGTGATCGGTGATACCCTTTGCGTTTTCGATCACTACAAGGAAAGGATCCGCCGGTTCAGCAGTCACTTGCTCCCGATCGATGAGATCCCCATCACCTACCAGCGTGATCGCGAATGGGACCATCGTTTGGTGCAGGACCGATCATCCGGTGCGGTGTACGTGTGCTTCGCGCGGGGAGCGCGGACGTGGTTGCGGCCCGTGGATCCTGCTACTGGTGTACTGGGTGAGGCGACACCACTGACCTTCCCATGGCCGGAGGATGTGCAAGTACACGATGGCTACGCATACTACGTGTATCGTCCGTACGAGTCCTTGCAGAAGCGAACGCTCTATCGCGAGGTGCTGCGATGACCCGTTGTCAGATCCGTGCCTGATACGTGTAAAGATCGAAGTAGCGGCCCTCCTTCGCGATCAGTTCGGCGTGTGTGCCGCTCTCCGCGATGCGCCCCTGCTCGATCACGAGGATCCGCGTAGCCTGTCGGATGGTACTCAAGCGGTGCGCGATCACGAACGTGGTGCGGTCCTTCACCAATTCGTTCAAGCTTTTCTGGATCAGTGCTTCGCTCTCGGTGTCCAAGTTGCTTGTCGCCTCGTCGAGGATCAGGATCTTCGGATCGGCCAACATCGCACGCGCGATGGCCACACGTTGGCGTTGCCCACCGCTGAGCTTCACACCGCGTTCGCCGATCACCGTATCCAATCCCTTCTCGAAGCGATCGGTGAATTCATTCACGTACGCACCCTGCACCGCGCGTAACAATTGCTCCTCGGTCGCTTCCGGTCGAGGGAACAGAATATTCTCGCGAATGGTTCCCTCGAAAAGGAAGTCATCCTGAAGTACCACGCCAAGGTGTCGGCGATAACTGGAGAGGCTCACCTTGCTCAAGTCCTGTCCATCCACGGTGATCGTTCCTGACTTCGGTGTGAGAAAGGTCGCCGCCAATCCAGCGATGGTGCTTTTCCCTGATCCTGAAGTGCCAACCAGCGCGGTCACGCTGCCTGCTGGCGCATCGAAGCTGATGTTGTTCACCACCTCCTTGCCTTCCTCGTACGCGAACGAAACATCGTCGAAACGGATGTCTCCGCGCAATGTGTTCAATACCATTGGCCGTTCATCGGGCACATCCTCCGGGGTCATGTTCATGATCTCCTCCGTGCGATCCAATCCCGCGAAGGCCTCGGTGAGTTGGCTGCCGATGTTGCTCATCTGCACGATCGGTGCGATCATGAATCCGAGGTAGAGCGTGAAGGAGAGGAACTCACCGAGTGTGAGTTCGCCGTTGATGATCTGATGTCCGCCCAAGCCCATGATGCCCGCGCTCGCCAGCCCGAGCAGCAAGGCGGAAGTGCTCGTGATCAACGCTGTGGCGGTAAGGCTTTGTTTCACGTTCTCGAAGAGCCGGAGCACGCCCTTCTCGAAGGCACGGTTCTCCTGCTCCTCCGCGTTGAATCCCTTGATCACGCGCACCCCGTTAAGCGTCTCGGTGAGCCTTCCGGTCACTTCAGCGTTGATCACTCCTCGTGTTCGGAAGATCGGCCTGATCCTGCCGAACGCCTTCAAGGCAATGACAGCGAAGATGCCCACAGGGATGAGCGTACACAGTGTCATCAGCGGACTGATGTTGATCAATAGGATCAGCGAAGCGATCGCGGTGAGCGTGCCGCCAACAAGTTGCACCAAGCCCGTGCCCACCAGATTGCGCACGCCTTCCACATCGGTCATGATCCGGCTTACCAATGCGCCGCTCTTGGTGTTGTCGAAGAAACTTATCGGGAGCGACAGGATCTTCCGCGCGACCTGCGCCCTCAACTTGCTGATCATCAATTGCGCCTCTACGCTCAGCAGTTTGGTGAGCAGAAAGGAGGTGAGGCTTTGAACCACGATCGCGCCAACGACGATCGCCAGCAGGTTCCACAGATGATCGAGGTCCTTGTTCGGTACCACGTCATCCAGCAGGACCTTGGTCTGCCAAGGCAGCACAAGACTCGCCGCGCGACTGATCGCGATGAGGAGCAGCCCGACCAGCACATGTCCACGTCGTGGCCAGATGAATTGTACGAAGGCCCGCTTCCACGTCATGTGCGGCTTCTTGTTCACTTCTGTTGTCATGCGGGATCTTGTGGTCGGGTCTTGCTTCAAGGTGGAAAAGGCGATTGCGGATGCCATTCCTGGTTCCGGGGAGTGATGGCGACGTCGCTGTCAGAGATAGGGCCAAAGGTTGCGCGCCGGACGGATCGGCAGACGACCACTGAAGCCGCTCCGTTCTGACCGAATGCTTTCTTCCCACCTTGCGCTCATGAAAATGCGCATCAACAAGTTGTTGGATACGGCGATGATCCCCAACAACGGCGGTGAACTGCGGTTCTTCCAGCGGAATGAAGAGTACTCGATCGAAGTGGTGGGGATCAGTGGTGAGTTGATGAGTACCGCGATGCACGGTTCGGAGGATGCCTTGGCTGAAATGGCGATCAACAAGCTGTCCTCAAAGGCTTCAGCGTGTGTGCTCATTGGTGGCCTTGGTATGGGCTTCACACTCGCCGCTGCGCTGAAACAACTCGGTCCGCAAGGATCGGTCGTGGTTGCGGAGCTGGTACCCGAGGTGGTCAAGTGGAACGAGGGCCCGCTGGGGGAACGCGCCGGGTATCCGGTGAAGGATCCACGAGCCAGAGTGGTTGTCGGTGATGTGCTGGAGGAGATCCGAAAAGCGCGGAACAGTTATGACACCATTCTACTCGACACTGATAACGGTCCGGTCGGCCTCACGCAATCCACGAACAATCGGCTCTACTCGCACCGCGGATTGCGGTCGGCTTATGCCGCGCTTCGCCCGCGCGGTGTATTAGCGGTGTGGTCCACCGACCCCGACGCGCCCTTCACCAAACGATTGGAGTTGGCCGGTTTCCGCGTGGAGGAGGTGAAGGTGCATGCGCACCGACAGAAAGGCACCAAGCACCACTTGTGGTTCGCCACGCGGCCGTGAGGTCGGAATAGTTGTCCTTGTTCCTTGGATGAATGCCCGGGCCTATTCAGGCCGATCCGCTTCGGCGTCGAACATCTTCACGCGCAACTCCATTTCATGCATGCGCTCTTGCAACTCCTGCATGCGTTCCAATAAGTGGCTGATCGCTTCAATGCCTTCCGGGTTGATGTCCAGATCGTAATGCATCCGGGCCAATTGCTCGATCCGCGGAAGTTCATCGGGGAATAGGAAGTACTTCTCGTTCACCACAGTAAGATGGATGAGGCCGCGTTCATGCAGATCAAGTACGAAAGTGGTCTCCACCTCCTGATGGATGCAGAACGTTTCAATGGCGATGAGTTCTTCTTCGGTCATGGCCTCAGATCTTGGTATCACGCAACTTCTCAAAGAGTGCCTGCTGATCATCCGTAAGCGCGGTGGGCAGTTTCACATGGAAGGTCACGATCAGATCGCCGAAGGATCCTTCCTGTTTGTACACGGGGAATCCCTTGCCGCGCAGTCGTGCCTTCGTGCCATTCTGCGTTTCCGGCTTCACCGCCAGCTTCACGGTGCCATCCAGCGTTTCGAGCATCAATTCACCACCCAGCACAGCGGTGTACAGGTCGATCTCTGCCGTGGTGTACAGATCCTTGCCCACACGCTTGAACCGGGGGTGTTCTCCCACATGGAAGGTGATGTACAGATCGCCATGCGGACCACCGTTCGCACCGGGTCCACCGTGGCGGGGGATCTTGATCGTCTGTCCTTCTTCCACACCAGCGGGAACAGTGATCCGGATCTGCTTGCCGTTCACCGTGAGCGTTTGCTTGTGGGTGCGGTAGGCTTCCAGTAAGGGCAGTTGGAGTTCGGCGTGATAGTCCTGTCCGCGGAATTTGGGTTGACGCCCACCTCGTCCGCCGAACATGGAACCGAACAGGTCGGAGTAGTCCTCCTCACTTCCGCCACCACGCGAACCGCTTGCGAAATGGCCACTGCTTGCACCTTGCGCTTGGCGTGCCTTCTCGTATTCCTCGGCGTGCTTCCAATTCTCTCCGTAGGTATCGTACTTCTTCCGGCTATCGGGATCGCTCAACACCTCATTGGCCTCGTTGATCTCCTGGAATTTCTTCTTCGCCGTCGCATCATTCGGGTTCAGGTCCGGATGGAGTTTGCGCGCCAGCTTCCGGTACGCCGACTTGATCGCCTCCTGCGTCGCGGTCCGTTCGACCCCCAACAACTTGTAATAGTCCGCTGCCATTCGGATCCGAAATTACCCGGAACAGCCGACCCGGACCTGATCAATGTTTGAACCGCACGAACAATCGCCCGAAGTTGTCGCTGTCCTTGTCGATCCTGTGGTACAGCTTCTTCACGTGGGCTTGCTGTAGGTAGCGGATCACCTTCTTCTTCAACTGCCCGCTGCCCTTACCGGGGATGATCTCCAGGATCGGTATCCGCCGGTCCACGCAGAACCCCATCGCCTCGTCCAAGGCGCGGTCGATGTCCTTGCCTTTGTTGAAGATCTCGTGCAGGTCGAGTTTGTGTTTGGCCATGGAAGTGTTCAGGAGGTTGCGAAATAGCTCTGGTACCATTCCTTCTCCCAGTGGTCGAGTTCATCGGAAAGCGTCTCCGACCCGTCGAGCAGATCGCGCAGCATTTGTAGGGAACGATCATCACGTTGAGAGATCACTGGAATACCGGCACGGATCAGCGCTGCACCAGCTACCCCGGGACCTCGTTGGTACTGCTTGTCAGGAGTGAAGCGTGATCCCAGGTAGGTCACGGTGCTTCCATAGGCACCGCTAATGTCCATCAGGATCGCAACATCCACCTTTTCGCGCAGCGCCCGATCACGCATCTCATAGGCTGCTTTGATCATGCCTTTGGTCCAGTCCGCGCCATCTTCAGCTAACGAACGAGCGGTGCCATCCAGCACATCGAAACCGTTGCCGCCATGGCTGTCCGGTGTCATGCGCGGTGTGCCGAATGAAAAGTCCTCCGGGCAGAACTTCACCAACCGCACTTCAGGCCGAGCGAGCCAAGAGCGCAAGGATCCATGATCACCGTTGGTGCCGCCGTCCACGCCACAACCAATGCCGTCGAGGCAGGCGCTAATCATCACAACCAAGGGTTTCTCGGCCGTTGGGCGTTGTCGTCCCATGAAGAATGATCGGGTTGGAAGGTGTGCCGGACGCTCCATATCGCCAAGATAGATGCTCTCAGATTCGCGTCAAATGCAAACCCGTGATCGCCGCCACCTGCTTCGGATCCATCTCGGCCTTCTTCGCGTGTTTCTTCCAGGTATTCAGGCCTGCCACCACCTCCTCAATGATCGCCTCGGCTTTCTTGATGTTCATGTCCTTCGCCACCACGAGCAGGTCTTTCCGGGAAATGTCCAGCCGCTTGCCGTTGATGCTCATCTGGTGCTGCTTCAACCAGAGGTTCTTCGGGTTGTACGCGAAGGTCATGTCGTAGGCTGGGGCCAAGTGCCATTCGCCTTGCGGATCCATTAGGAACGAGGTGTTCTTCGTATGGTCATCGCAGTTGCGGGCGATCACATTGAAGCACATCCGGCGGAAGAATTCCACAGCAGCGGGGTAGGGCAGGCCCAGCAGGCGCATCACGGCAAAAGCCTGCTCGTAGCTGTACGCCAGCGGATCGTTGAAATCCATGTGCGCCACACCACATAGGGTTGCCATGTGCAGTCGGTGCGTCTTGCCCTCCTTGTCCACCACACGATCGAAGCGTTGCGTCAAGAAGTGCGCACGACCATGCTCTTCCAGCAATCGACACGGCATCATGTCGATCCCACATTCCCGCGCCATCAAGTAGTACGCGTATTCGATCCGGCCGTAGCCTTTCGGGTCGCCCAGCGCTGCGTTCGTCACGCCATCGAACTTGATCAGGCAATAGGAGAAGTCACTGAGCCCATCGATCTGCCCGCTGCGCACCTCACCCGTCTTCGCATTGAACGCCACGATCGCTTTCGCCCGCGCCCCACCCGCCGAGGTGCCCACTTGGATGATCTCCAGCAGTGCCTCCTGATCGCCCTTCTTACGCGACGTCTTGAACGCTTCTTTCTGTTCCGTCACGTTGCGGGCCACGCGCACCAGTTCATCCACTTGGAGGGCTTCACTGCTCGCCTCCAACTCGCCGTGCGAAGGCTCGAATTCCAGTGCTCCCATTCCGCGGTGACCGAGGTAGCACAGGCGTTCCACGGGGTTCTCCGTGCCGGGGTCGCGGTCCTGCGTGCGCAGCCAGGCGTTCAACAAGGTGTTCCCGAAACGGTCCGGCAGGCAATCGGCCAACAGCCCTGGAAGACCCTTGAACGTTTCGTCGCGCAGGTTGCCGAAGGAGAACACTGCTTCGCCGCCGTTTGCTTTGGAAAGTGGCATCATCACCGGCGCCACGTCCAGGGTGCCGTTCGCGAAATCGCGGTCGTACTGGAACTGAGCGCTGTGCAGCTTGTCGTCCCAGATCACCAGGCCGACGGGCTTGCCCCACAGCAGAACGGTCGCGTGCGTTACCATGTGCTCTTAGGTTTGGGTGGCACGATCTCGGGCTTCTGGCGTGAGGCCCGCTTGCGTTGCTTCGTCAGGTATTTCGCTTGCTGCTCCACCACTTGGTAGGGCGTTAGTTGCGGTTCCTCGTGGAAGCCATCCAGCACTTCCAGTCGGTCCATGGCGCGCAGCACCTGCACGACGGTCATCAGCGTAGCGGCGCGACCAGCCTCCAGCTTCACCACGGTGGTGCGGTCCAGACCTGCGCGCTTGGCCACCTCGGCCTGGCTCAGGTTGCGCTCCAGCCGCATCCGGCGCAGCTCTTTGCCTAGCTGCATCACCACCTTGTCGTCCTTCAGGACCTTCCAGTTGATGTTGTTCGTAGCCATCGTACCGTTCGCTTTAGTGAAGTAACGCTGCTTTCACACCACAAGTATACGCATTCCCCGTCGATTTTGTTATCCTATATAGATGAGATTAAGCATCATAGATGTTAAATGCGGCAATGTATGATGTCATAAAGCAACATATGTGATGAGAATGTGGGCATGTCCACGGCCAAATGCGCCGGGGTCCGTCTTTCCACTCCAAGTCCGCTCTCGTCGTTCCTCCTCGCTTGCGGGCTTTTCGTTTCAATCCGTCACGCGAACTCCGGCTGCGACCCCTTCAGGGTCGAACGCGGCGCTGAGAATGATGATGCCCGACCCCGAAGGGGTCACAGCCTGTAGCCGAAGGCGCAAAAAGAAGGTGTTCGACCCTGAAGGGGTCGCAGGCGGCTACCCAGCTAAAGGGGGAGGGCGGAATATCATCGCGAATTTGCAGTCACACTGACTAACGGTCTTGCCGCTCTTGCAATAGCAGAAGTCATTCGGACCATAGCTGGCACTGGTCATCATTACACTTGGTTCGCCGTGGACAGGTGCTCGCCCGGGCTTTGGCCTTGCATCGTAAACCTCCCTTGCCTTCTTCGCGTGATAGGCAAGATCATTCGCCCTTGGATCAGCAAAGCGAGGCCGAGGCCAGTTGAAATGCTTCGACCAGAGACTAACGGTCAGTGAATTGGGCAAGAGCGGAGGTTCCTTTTTGAACCGTTCGATTTCCTCGGCGTCCGTGAGTGATGCAAGGTGTTTAGACAACCTGCGCAGGTCCGCCTTGAGGTCGGCTCCCGTGACAAAGTCCTGCTTTTCCTTGATGAACAAGGGAAGAACGCGGCCATGGAACTTCATGTCGTTCGAGGTGAACACACGAGCGAACGGCATGTAGTAGAGGTATTGCAGGTCTACTTCATCGGTTGTGCCGCCCGCAAGGCTGTTCAGCACAAGTAGCAGGAAGAAGATGCGCACTCGGCAACAATGATGCGCGTATGGTGCGAACGTCGCCAGTGAGCTATGGTCTGTTTGCTCCCAGCGAAGGAAAATGAGCGGGGCTTGCGTAACTGGGACTTCGAACTCGCTCACAATGAACTGAAGCCAGTCGGATTGCTTGCTTGGATCAGCAAGGAGTTCGTCTGTGAGTCGCAGAGCACCTTCCAGCGTGGTCACGGTGCCATCAAATGGCGACTGCCCCTTCCACTTTGCGCGCAGGTCAACGATCGCCTGCGGGTTCGTCGACATTGCTCGCCAGAGTTCCGCGGATATACCTTCCGCATCTGTGAACGACCTGTTGCGCCATCGACCCAAGGCAAGTGACTCTCGTGTTTCGCTAACATGAAATCCGGCTTCCCCCGCCGCTGTCTCAACGGGCACAACGTGAACGACGAAAGGGCGGAAGTCAGGTTCAATCACATGCCCGCCAAGTTCACCTTCGATAAGCATCCGGAATTCGGCGTTCACAACCACATCACCGGGCAGTAGCTTCTTGGCGATCTCGGTGACCTTTTCCTGCGGAGTTCCTCTCTTGGCCTCCTTGCTCAAGTCCGCGAGTACTTCGGTCACAAGGACCGGCACCACGTTCACGAAGTAGTAACGATGCAATGTGAGGACTTCCTCTACGCTAAGTCCTTCAAGTGCGGACTTGTCAATGATGATGCTTGGCCCCATTGCAATTGGGTGCAATCAAGTACGCAGAGTTCGCAGCGCCCAGCGTGTTCCGAGAACGAGCAAGCGCAATGGATATACCAACGCGAGCAGCACGATTGCAGCCCACTTCACAATTGTCCATTGCTTGGCCCCGCTCCACAGGCTCGCACGAACGCTATTCTCTTCATTGCGTAAATCATCCACAGTTGCTCTCTGCTTTAGTAGTGTCCGGTAAAGTTCCTGATTGAGGGCAAAAAGGAAGGGGACCGGAGTCCCCCACCAGTGTATAGGTTCAGGGTGTCTAACGCCAAGAGCCGAACACATGAGCCAAGGTAGCCTGTTTACCGGACAGCCGGTCCTCTCTCAGTTGCTTCAGTTGATCCCGAAGAACCTGGTTGACCGGTTGGCCAAGGAGCACCAAGCGGACCGGTACTGCAAGACCCTCTTCACCTACGACCATCTGGTGACCATGCTTTCGGCCATCTACATGGGCTGTACCGGCTTGCGCGAACTGGTGACCGGTCTGCAAGCCTGCCAGCAGCGCCTGCGGCATCTTGGCCTGAAGCAGAACCCACGCCGCAGTACGCTCGCCGATGCCAACAAGCGCCGCACCGAGGCGCTTTTCGGGGATCTCTTCCACGGCCTTTACCGGCGCTACTACGGGGATTCCCCGGACAGCCGACGGCGTAAGGACGGTCCCTTGGGCCGCTTGCATGTGCTGGACAGCACCACGATCACCCTGTTCAGTGATGTGCTCCAAGGCACCGGTGCCTTCGGCCTCAACGGGCGTAAGAAGGGTGGCGCCAAGGCCCATGTGGTCATGCGTGTGGACCAGCAGGTCCCCTGCTTCATCGACCTCACCGAAGGCAAGCGCAACGACAAGCACATCATGGCACGAGTACCCTTGGCCAGGGGTTCGGTGGTGGTCTTCGACATGGGTTATACCAACTACGCCCAGTGGGCCGCATGGGACAAGCAGGGGGTCTTTTGGGTTACGCGCCTACAGGAGGGTGCCGTGGTGAAGGACCGCGAGCACCTGCCGGTGAACGATGCCCAACGCGTCGCCGGGGTCATCGCCCAACAGCTTGTGCGCCTCGGCGCGGGCAAGCGCTCCTTGGCGGCCCGCGTGGTCCACTATCACCACAAGGAGAGCGGCCGCATCTTCGCTTTGTGACCAACAATACCAAGTGGTCGCCCACCACCGTGGCGCGCATCTACCGCCAACGCTGGGACATCGAGATGCTCTTCAAACGCATCAAGCAGAACTACCCCCTGCGCGACTTTCTGGGAGACTCGCCCAACGCCATCAAGATCCAGATCTGGTGCGCTTTCATCGCTGATCTGCTGGTGACGATCGTGCGCGACCGCGCTCATCTGACCGGCCCACGCCGTTGGTCCTTCTCCGGTGTAGCCTCCTTACGCGGATCCACCTGCACACCTACATCGATGTGCTCCGGTTCCTGCGCCGATCCGGACCGAGCGTTGATCGACTACAAGCCTCCGGAGCCATCTCCGCAGCTTAGCCTACAGCTATCGCTTTGAACACACAGGGGGGCTTGCCTTCAACAACTTGGCAAACGGTATACGCCTGCCAAGGGCTTTATCCTATCTCAACCAACCTTGACGAGTTTCCCCGGACACTACTGCTCTCTGCTTCTCGAGTGCAGCTAGCGCCTCCTCGGTAGGAGGTACTGGTTTGCGTTGAAGCGTGTAGAGCAACTCGTCGAAGGTGCAGATAAGGATGTTGCGTTTCACCAAGTGATTATATGCACTGCGCAGTTCCTCATGTGCCGGGGATTCGTGCATTACGGTCTTCGAAAAGGCCAAAGACATCTGGTATGACCCAGGGTCGGCTAGTGTGGAGTATGCCGCTGTGACTATCTCTCCAAGGTCACGGTGTTCATTTCGCATCAATGCGTTCAACAAGCCTCCGTGCCGGGAACGACTTGGGACAAGTATCTCACGATGAATCAATATCCGGGGGCTCCCTTTTGTCGGATTCGGATATAGCATACCCATAACATCGGCAATATCGTGCCTCGCCATTGAAGGTGGGAAGCCAAGAACAGTGCCATCAGACGTCTCTACTTCGGTAGTTGTCCCTCTAAACGTTGACACGTTGTTTCGCGCCACCTCCAGTGGTGGATCATGTCTCGGATTTTCGGCAGGTAGAACTCTTTTCAGTTCCTTGATTTTCTGCTGAGTAAAGTATCCCTCCATTTCGAGCGCGCTGGATAAACACGCTAGATAAATGCGACTGAAGTCGCTAAGAAAATCGTCCATTGAGTACATGCCAGAACCGTTGTGCCAAGGGAGATGGCCGATGAATACATCTGGGTGCTCATGCACGAAGGCAGTATCGAACAATTCGATGAAAATATGGGAAGCAGAATCACTTGCGGCTCTGAGGGCGTCCAGAACTTCTGCTTGCTCTGAACGCTCGCTCATTGTGCGTCCGATGCGTTGGCTCAACCAAGCGTTACGGGTCCATCCAGCAAGTGCTGTGAGTAGTACGAGCACCACGCACCCGACAAGCAGTAGAAACTCTTTGGCAACGATGCGTTTCATGTGTGTCGAATGTAACGCCATCAGTTCAAGCCAAAGCGATAGCGCCTCTTAATGTTGGTCGTATAGTAGCTCCCGAACGATGAGGCTTCCTTGAACCCATGCCAAACGGCCAACGGGACGGCAATGTGGATGTAGTCGCGATCATCGGTGCGGAGGATGAAGAAGCCGGTTGAGCCATTGCAACTGTAGTATTCCGCACCTCGCACCCAAGAGCTTTCGTCCGTGTTCTGTTCCTCGGCAATGCGGAAGGACGCTGACCGGATCTGGTCCATCGCTTCGGTGTAGGACGTGAATGACGTAGGAAGGTCGTTGCAACTGTTTCCTTCAGGGTCGCTGCGTTCCTCGATATGCGCGCTGCTATCCTCAACAGAGGTGTTGCTGTCATCACTGCACCCGGAGAAGAAGACAACGGTTCCGAAGAGAAACGCGATCAGTGAACGGGAAGCCCGCGTGAGCGATTGCAGCGAAAACCCCGCAAGCGAGGGAGGAACGACCGAGTGCGGAGTTGCAGCGGAAAGCGCGACCCCGTGTCCCGGCTCGTGGGCCGGGAGAGGGGGCACGCCCAAATCATCAGAGCCACGCATCATCACCGCGCCATCAATTTCGCAATGATCCCCGTCGCCGCCACCGGTATCCGCGTCCCCGGCCCGTACACATCAAAGCACCCGGCCTGCTTGAGGAAATCGTAGTCGTTCGGCGGGATCACGCCACCGGCCACCACAAGGATGTCGCCGCGGTTGTAGGTCTCGCGCAACTCTTTGATCACTTCGGGCACCAAGGTCTTGTGGCCACCGGCGAGGCTGCTGATGCCCAGCACATGCACGTCATTCTCGATCGCCTGTCGCGCTACTTCCTGCGGCGTTTGGAACAGCGGACCGATGTCCACATCGAAACCGATGTCGGCGAAGCTGGTGGCGATCACCTTGGCGCCGCGATCGTGACCGTCCTGGCCCATCTTGGCCACGAGGATGCGCGGGCGACGGCCTTCTGCTTTTGCGAATTCATCGGCGAGGCGCATGGCCTCCTTCATCTCGGGATCTTGCATGCTTTCCGCTGAGTATACACCGCTGATGGTGCGTTGCACGGCGTGGTAGCGGCCGTAGACTTTTTCGAGGGCGTCGCTTATTTCTCCAAGGGTGGCGCGGGCGCGGGCGGCGATGACGGCGAGTTCCAGCAAATTCGAGTCGGGAGTTCCATTGAGTCGTGAGTCGTGAGTCCCATCGGTCGACGACTCCCGACTCTCGACTGCTGGACTCCCGACTTGCGCCGCTCTGGTCAACGCCTCCAACGCCTCGGCAACCGCGACCTCATTCCGCCCCGCTTTCATCTTCATCAACCTAGCGATCTGCGATTCCCGCACCGCCGTGTTGTCCACCTCCAGCAATTCCATCTTCGTCTCATCCTCCGTCACGAAAGCGTTCACGCCGATGATCTTGTCCTTGCCTGTGTCGATGCGCGCCTGTCGTTTAGCGGCGGCTTCCTCGATGCGCATCTTCGGCAGGCCTGTCTCGATCGCCTTGCTCATGCCGCCGAGATCTTCTACTTCCTTGATCCGTGCCCAAGCCTTGTGTACGAGCTCGTGCGTGAGGTTCTCCACGTAGTAGCTCCCGCCGAGCGGATCGATCCACTTGGTGATGCCGGC
This sequence comes from Flavobacteriales bacterium, assembly GCA_016721005.1. GTDB lineage: Bacteria > Bacteroidota > Bacteroidia > Flavobacteriales_F > PHOS-HE28 > PHOS-HE28. Next base: position 135,398 of record JADKJM010000009.1, on the reverse strand, counting down.
GTTTTTCTGCAAATAGAGCTGCGTGTCGCGCGCGATCTTGGCGCTGAAGTCCGTGGGCAATGCGATGGCCTCATCCAACGAGTTGGTGTGCAGCGATTGTGTTCCGCCGAGCACGGCCGCCAGCGCTTCCACCGTGGTGCGCGCGATATTGTTGAACGGATCCTGCGCGGTTAGGCTCCAACCACTGGTCTGGCAGTGCGTGCGCAGCGCGAGGCTCTTCGCATCCTTCGCGCCGACCTCCTTCAGCATCTTCGCCCAGAGCAAACGGCCCGCGCGCATCTTGGCGACTTCCATGAAGAGGTCCATACCAATACCCCAGAAGAAGCTGAGACGACCCGCGAACTCATCGACTTCCATGCCAGCCGCAATACCTGTGCGGACGTACTCTATACCATCGGCGAGCGTGTAGGCGAGCTCCAGATCCGCAGGTGCACCGGCCTCATGCATGTGGTAGCCACTGATGCTGATGCAATTGAACTTGGGCATCTTCTTCGCGCAATAACTGAAGATGTCGCCCACGATGCGCATGCTCGGTCCCGGCGGATAGATATAAGTGTTGCGCACCATGAACTCCTTCAGGATGTCGTTCTGGATGGTGCCTTGCAGCAACTCCGGAGCTACGCCCTGTTCTTCCGCAGCCACAATGAAGAAGGCCATGATGGGCAACACGGCGCCGTTCATGGTCATGCTCACGCTCATCTTGTCCAGCGGTATGCTGTCGAAGAGGATCTTCATGTCCTCCACGCTGCTGATGGCCACACCGGCTTTTCCCACGTCACCTTTCACACGCGGGTGATCGCTGTCGTAGCCACGATGTGTAGCGAGGTCGAAGGCAACGCTCAGTCCCATTTGACCGGCAGCGAGGTTGCGGCGGTAGAAGGCATTGCTCGCTTCCGCCGTACTGAATCCTGCGTACTGCCGGATCGTCCATGGACGTATGGCGTACATGCTGCCGTACGGTCCGCGCAAGTAGGGTGGGGCGCCTGCACCGAAGTGGATATGTTCGAGGTCCTTGGTATCGAGCGCGGTGTAGTAGGGCTTGAGGGGGATCTCTTCGCGGTTGGGGATGTTGGCTTCTGTTGTCGGTTGTTGGTTGTCCGTCGCACGAGCTGGCGCACGGCCATTCGCTAATTCGCTAATTGCCTCATCCGCTAATTGAGCAACGAGCACACTCGTCAACTTCTCGACGGTGTAGCTGCCACCAAGTGGGTCCGCAACGCGTGCGAGGAAGCTCTCATCGCGCAGCAGGTTGTGGATGTTGCGCACCACGCGTCGCGCAAGTGAATCGCCTTCCGGTAGAACGGGCGTCGGGATCGTGAGGCCATCACATCCACCGGTGATCGCACTGATCGCTTGAAGAGTCGCGCGGATCACATTCTCGTGGGGCGATGAGACCTTGCTTGGATATTGGACCATGCATTGGATCCACACGTTGTGCGAGCAGGCATGCGCGGGAGAGAAGCTTGCGACGATACCCGACCATGCCTCGCGCAATGCTCTGATCCGTGCGGCTTCCACTAACAGGTCATCGCCCAGTAGCAAACGGAATTGGATCCGCGCTGCGGCATCGTCGATGGAGAAGCCGTTGTCCAACATGCGTTGGAGTGATGCACGACCTTGGCTGATCATGTCCAACGTGGTCGCGATCGGATCCGGATTCCCTGGAGTACACTCATCACCCACTTCGAACAACCGCACCAACGGGCGTTCTTTCACCAATGCTTGTATTCCGGCGATGTCCACATCATGTGGTAGGCCGGCACAAAGGCTGAGTGCGTTCCTCTTGATCTTCTGGCGATCAGCCGCCGCGGTCAACCAGTGAAGTGTTTCAACGGAACCAGAGCGTATTTGAAGATCGATCGCATCAAGCAGCACATCCTTTACCACCGCAGGCAGGTCGTTCGCGTTGCCATGTAGCTCGGCACCATCGGCACCGCCCATGAGTCCATCGAGCAGGAGGTCATTCGCTTGCGGATCGCTGGCGTTCACCGGAATGGTGATCCTCCACATGTTGCCAGCCCGCTTCATGCCACGCCGGGTGTCGCCGATCGGTGCATCATCGTCCAGGACATGGAAAGGGGAGAAGGTCACGCCTCCTACGCGCACATCCAAGCTTGAGGCTTCCTTTCCTTTCAGTTCTTTCGTGATCACGGCCTCCCATTCCTCGCGCGTGATGTGGGGGAACGCACTGAACAACTTCTCGTTCGCCATTGGGACGAAGATCGCCTTCGCGGGACATTCGCGCTTCCTTCTATCCGGCAGGAATAGTTTTGGTGATCGAACCATCGGGCCGAATGATCGTCCTTAGCGTTGTCGTCCAAGAGCAAACTTGTTGAACATGAAGAGGTGGTCCTTTCTCGCAGCGGTTGTATTTCCGGTCTTGATCCATGCACAGCCGCCAAGCGATGAGCTATTCGGTACCGACCAGGTCATCAACATCCAACTCACTTTCGCCCAACCCAATTACTGGGATAGCCTGCTGGCGTACTACAACGAGGGCCTCGAACGCCAACTGCTTGCGAGCGTGATCCTTACGGATGTCATGGGTGCCTACACGTACGATAGCGTGGGGGTTCGCTTCAAGGGTAATAGCAGCTACGGCTTGCCCAACAAGAAGTCCATGAAGATCGACTTCAACGAATACGTTCCGGGGCAGAAGTACCACGGCATGAAGAAGATCAACTTGAACAATGGTTTCAATGATCCGACCTTGTTGCGGGAGAAGATCTTCTTCGATTTCTGCCAGGACCTGAGCGTGCTGGCGCCACGGGCCGTTTTCGGGAACGTGCGCATGAACGGGTCGTTGATCGGATTCTATGGCGTGGTGGAACAAGTGGACAAGGAGTTCCTGGACCGCTGGGTGGACGATACGAACGGCAACATGTTCAAGGCGGGGGACAACTTCGGCACCGGTGGGGGAGCGGCGGCGGACCTAGCGTGGTACGGAACCGCGCAATCAACTTATGAACCCCGCTATGAGTTGAAGACGAACACCACCGTGAACGATTGGAGCGATCTCATCGACCTGATCGATGTGATCAATAACACGACACCCAGTCAGCTTGAAGTGCAGCTACCGGCGTTGACCGATTGGCATCCGTTGCTCCGGTCGCTCGCGATCGACAACCTGTTCAGCAACCTGGACAGCTACATCAATTCCGCCCGGAACTACTACATCTATCACAACGATTCCACGGGCATCTGGCAATGGATCAAGTGGGACGCGAACGAAGCATTCGGGCGGTACAGCGGGGGCGTGCCCAACCTCACCAGCCTCGCTCCGAACTACGTGGCCAATTCGCGGCCGCTCATGACGAAGATCATGAACACGCCGACGTTCTATGCGGCCTACCGGACCGAGTACTGCGCGGTGTTCGATGCATTCATGAACTCAACGCTCGATCCGCACATCGATGCGCTTGCCGCACTGATCCAACCACATGTCTTCGCGGACCCGAACAAGCAGTACACGAACGCACAATTCACCACCAACCTCACAAGCAACATCACCGTGACCGGTGGTCCGGGGGGCGGGCAGACCGTCTTCGGCTTGAAGTCGTTCATCAACAGTCGTCGTGTGTACCTCACCGGCGTTCTAGGCTGCGCGACGATCGGAATTGACGAACCCATTGATCAGGTGTTCGAGGTCTTTCCGAACCCGTGTCGTGAGGAATTGCGCTTCGTCCTTCCACAGGGAAGCGTGATGAAGAGCGTTCGGCTCGTTGATCTCACGGGACGACAGGTATTGGCGGAGCGCATCGGGAACACGCTGGTGCTGGGAGAATTGCCGACCGGTTTATACAGCCTGATCGTCGATCTCGGTGATCGTCTACTGACGGCGCGGGTGATGAAAGAGTAGGCAGGATCCTTTTGCGGATCTTACTTTCGCGACCCATTCGATAATCCCATGCAGATCAAGAAGAACTCCGTTGTCTCTTTCCACTACACCCTTAACGATGGCGACGGCAAATTGCTGGATACCAGTGCTGGCAAGGATGCCTTCGCGTACATCCAAGGCGGCGGCATGATCGTGGCCGGACTGGAAGAGGAGATGGAAGGCAGGAAGGTCGGCGACAACCTGCAAGTGAAGGTGGAAGCGGCCAAGGGTTACGGAGAGGTGGATCCAGGCCTGATGCAACGGGTGCCTGCCGATAAATTCGGTGACCAGAAGGTGGAGGAGGGCATGCAATTCCAGACGCCTGATCATCGCGTGTGGAGCGTGATGGAAGTGAAGGACGGCGAGGTGGTGCTGAATGGCAACCATCCGCTCGCGGGGGTCATCCTGCACTTCAGCGTGGAGATCACCGATGTGCGTGAAGCTACACCGGATGAGTTGAGCCATGGCCACGTGCATGGCGCGGGCGGGCACCATCATTGACCGGAGCAGGTCCGACGGTCAGGGCTTCTGCGCTACCAGCACGAAGATGTCCTCGTTGTCGCGCTTCATCAGGTAGCGCTCACGCGCGAACTTCTCCAGCAGGTCCTTGTCGCTGGCGATCTCGTTCAGCTGCCCTTTCGTGCGTTCGATCTCGGCGGTGTACCACACGGCCTGTTCTTCCATGCGACCCAACTCGCGGTGGTTCTTCCACGTGGTCCAGATGTCCGAATTGTCGAAGAAGGTGATCCAACCGACCAGGATCAGGACAGCAAGTCCGTAACGGTTGCGCAATCGCTTCGGCACACGATCCAGGAGCTTTTTCACGGCTTCGAAAGTAGAGGGGTGAGGAAGGGAGAACGCGGCCGACCGGGCCCGTGTTATCCACCGATCGATCGTGAAGTACGCAGGGCTGCGTCGCTCAACCTCCGCGCTTTCCGAGTTCGATCACTTCCAGATCCTTCGGCTTTCCATCCTCCAACGTGAAACGCAGCACCGTCCGCATCTTGTGCCAACCGTGGTTCCCGGCCGCGCCGGGGTTCATGTACAGGCAGCGCAGCGTAGGGTCGAACTGCACCACGAGGATGTGGGAATGGCCACAGATGAAGAGCCCGGGCGGGTCGCGGCGCAGCTCATCGATCACGCTGCGGTCATAACGCGGTGGTCGGCCGCCGATGTGCGTCATCCACACACGCACGCCACCGCACGTGAAGCGCTGGTGTTCCGGGAAGGCCACGCGCGCTTTTGCGTCATCGATGTTGCCCCACACCACGCGCAGAGGCTTCCATTTCTCCAACTCGTCCGTCACCGCAAGCCCGCCGATATCACCGGCATGCCAGATCTCATCACACTCCGCGAAGTGCTCCTTGATCCGTGGATCGAGCCAACCGTGGGTGTCAGAAAGGAGGCCGATCCGCCGTGCGGCGGACGAAGTGCGGGGCATGAGGTACGTTCCGCATCCAGCGGGATGGCGAAGTAACGTCCCCGGATACTTTTGCGCTCCGCCATCGGCACATGGAGATCTTCCCTCGCTACTTTCTCGAGATCGCGTTCAACGGCACGGCCTACCACGGCTGGCAGCGCCAGCCCAAGGCCAACACTGTGCAAGCCGAGGTGGAACGTGCGTTGCAATTCGCGTTGCGCCAGCACAAGGTGAACGCGATCGGCTGCGGCCGCACGGACAGTGGCGTGCATGCCACGAAGTTCTTCGTCCACTTCGAGGGTCCGAGCGACCGCGAGTTGGATGAGCGCTTCGTGTACAGTTTGAATAGCATGTTGCCGAAGGATATCGCGGTGTACCGCATGATCTCCGTGCCGGATGATGCCCACGCGCGCTTCAGCGCCACCGAGCGTGGATACTGCTACCGCATCCATCAGCAGAAGGATCCCTTCCTCGTGGATCGTTCACACCAGCTGCGACCGTTATTGGATGTGGCAGCGATGAATGAAGGGTGCAAAGCGCTGATCGGTCGGCAGGACTTCGCCAGTTTCTGCAAGGCCGGCACCGATGTGAAGACCACGATCTGCGATGTGCGCGAGGCGATCTGGGAAAAGGTTCCGAACGGGTACATCTTCCGGATCAAGGCCGATCGTTTCCTGCGCAACATGGTGCGCGCGGTGGTAGGCACGTGCTTGCGCATCGGCAGAGGGCAACAACCGGCGGCGCACATGGCCGAGGTGATCGCTGCATTGGATCGAAGCGCAGCCGGTCGATCGGCGTCGGCGTGCGGCCTGTACCTGGAGCATGTGATCTATCCGTTCATCAAAGCGGATCCTCGCGCCCCGGAACTTCCATGAGCGCCACCACCGCACAGGGCAAAGCATTCGACCGCAAGCTCTTCGGGCGTGTGTTCGCGTTCACGCAGCCCTACCGCGTTACGTTCTGGACCACGTTCGCTCTCACCATCCTGCTCGCGGGACTCGGGGTGGTGCGTCCGCTCCTCATGGGCGATATGATCGATGATTACGCGCTCACCGGTGATGCCAAGGGCCTGTGGTTCATCTCCATGATCGTCGTGGCCTTGCTTGTGATCGAAACGGTAGTGCAGTTCTACCAAGCGTACTGGACCAGCTGGTTGGGTCAGGCCGTCACCTTCGATCTGCGCCAGAAGCTCTACGAGCGCATCATCGGGTTCAAGCTGCGCTATTTCGACCGCACACCCATCGGCACCTTGGTCACGCGCGTGATCAGCGACATCGAGACCATCGACGACATCTTCTCCCAAGGCCTGCTCATGATCATGGGCGACATCCTGAAGTTGGTGGTGGTGGTGGTGGTGATGTTCGTGGTGAACTGGAAACTGGCCCTGCTGAGCATGATCCCGATCCCGTTGTTGTTATGGAGCACCAGCATCTTCAAGAACAGCATCCAGAAGAGCTTCCAGGATGTGCGCACGCAAGTGGCACGGCTGAACACGTTCGTTCAAGAACACATCCAAGGCATGCACATCGTACAGCTCTTCGGAAGGGAGGACCAGGAGTTCGCCAAGTTCAAGGCGATCAACCGGGAGCACCGGAAAGCGCACATCCGCAGCGTGTTCGCGTACAGCGTCTTCTTCCCGATCGTGGATATCCTCAGTGCCATTTCCCTGGGTTTCCTGGTGTGGTGGGGGGTGCATGATGTGCTCGAAGGCTTCGCCACGCTCGGTGATGTCTTCGCCTACATCCTCTTCATCAACATGCTCTTCCGCCCGATCCGCCAATTGGCCGATCGCTTCAATGTGTTGCAGATGGGTATGGTGGGAAGCGAGCGCGTATTCAAGATCCTCGACACCGAAGCCAAACTGGATGACAGCGGTATTGCAAGCACTGCGGACGTACGCGGTGATATCCGCTTCAGCGGTTTGTGGTTCGCGTACGTGGATGAGGAGTACGTGTTGAAGAACATCTCCTTTGAAGCGAAGGCCGGACAGATGATCGCGCTGGTTGGAGCGACCGGTAGTGGCAAGAGCTCAGTGATCAATGTGTTGAGCCGGGCCTATGATCACCAGAAGGGAAGTGTGTTGCTGGATGGACGCGACATCCGCGAATACCGTCTGAGTGAATTGCGTCGCAGCATCAGTGTGGTCCTGCAGGATGTGTTCCTGTTCAGCGATACCATCCACAACAACATCACACTGAACGATCCGTCGATCACGCGCGAGCAAGTGATCCAAGCGGCACGCGATGTCGGCGCACACGATTTCATTGTGAAACTGCCCAAGGGTTACGATACGGAAGTGGGAGAACGTGGCGGGATCCTGAGTACGGGACAACGACAATTGCTGGCCTTCATCCGCGCAGCTGTCCACAAGCCGAGGGTCCTTGTGTTGGATGAAGCGACAAGCAGTGTGGACAGCCTGAGCGAGCAATTGATCCAACAAGCCACGGAGAAGTTGACGAAGGGCCGTACCAGCGTGGTGATCGCACACCGCCTCAGTACGGTGCAGTATGCGGATCGGATCCTGGTCCTGGACAAGGGTGTGATCATCGAGCAAGGGAACCATCAGGAGTTACTCGCGCAGGAGGGCGCCTACAAGAAATTGTACGACCTCCAATTCCGGTGATCAGCTGGCGCTGCCTCGTCGCCCATATTGCCCGGTCCGTCAGCGTATTGGCGCGGCACTCTTTGTCATTCGGCTATCTTCACCAGCAGGGCAACCGATGGTCCCATCATGCTGTCTCCCTTACGCCCTTCAGAACAATGCCATGACCTTACTCGACCATTCATTCCGACTCGCTCTTTCACTTTTCGGGGTGCTTTCATTCACTACCGGTTTCGCGCAAGGCCCGTCCCACAGTGCGAAGGATCACGGTCCATCCGTGGACGCACCGATCCTCCACGGCGAGTACGTGGAGAACAAGGGACAGTGGGCACCGCAGATCATGTATCGGGCGGATTTCGGACTGGTGGCAATGTTCGCGGAGAAGGATCGCTTGGTGTTCTCGAAGTTGGAGGAAGGTGCTGCGGACAAGGTCCACGATGCGCAGCATGAAGCTCCGGAAGCGATGGGAGATCTTCGCTTGAAAGGTCACGCTTGGTATGCGTGGTTCGAAGGAGCGAATGTGAATGCGCGGATCGAGCGTGATGGACGTTCCGAGGATTACTTCAACTACTTCATCGGCAATGACCCGACGAAGTGGGCCAGTGATGTGCGGCATTTCGAAGAAGTGCGATACAAGGACCTATGGCCTGGGGTTGATCTGCGGCTGCATGAGGAGGATGGAGGATTCAAGTATGATGTGCTCGTGGCCAATGCGGAAGCAGCGGCTGCCGTGCAGTTCCGGTACGAGGGGTTGAAGAGCATGGCCGTTGGTTCCAAAGGGGAATTGATCCTGCGCACATCGGTTGGTGATCTGCATGAATTAGCGCCAGTCGCATGGTATGCGGATGGTTCCAAGGAAGCCGTGCCGTGCGCCTTCACCTTGCAAGGCACGCACGTCGGATTCGCCTTCGGAAAGGGAACCAACAGGGATCGTCCCATCGTGATCGACCCGACGCTGATCGCCAGTACGCTGAGCGGCACAGGCAACATCGGCACTACGCAGAACTACGGCCACACCGCCACCTACGATGATGCGGGGAACATCTACACCGGCGCCATCTGCTTCGGGCAGGGTTACCCCACTACGCCAGGGGCATTCGATGGCACCCACAACGGCGGCATCGATATCGCAGTGAGCAAGTTGAACCCAACGGGCACCGCGTTGCTCTTCGCCACCTATCTCGGTGGTTCCGGCGAGGATTATCCGCACAGCCTGGTGGTGAACGTGGCCGGGGAACTCACCGTGTACGGATCGACCTCATCATCGAACTATCCGGTGAGTGCGAATGCGTACGCCACCACCTTCCTAGGAGGTGGAGCGGACATCGTGATCACCAAATTGAACCCGACGGGTACTGCGTTGGTGGGATCCACATACATGGGCAGTCCGGGAAGCGATGGCCGCAACACCCTCACGATGAACTATGGCGATTACTATCGTGGCGAGGTGATCACCGATGTCTCCGGTAAGGTGTACGTGAGCAGTTGCACCGATGCCGCCGGTTTCCCCACCACACCGGGCGCGTTCCAACCAATGCATGCGGGTTTACAGGATGGTGTGGCCTTCTGCCTTTCACCGGACCTGAGCAGCCTGTTGTGGAGCACCTATTTCGGAACACCGCAAGACGATATGTGCTTCGGGATCAAATTGGACTCGAGTGGCCAGCCCTACGTCTGCGGCGGCACATCGGGTGCCACTTTGCCGGTATCGGCCGGTGCTTTCCAAGCGGCGAGCAATGGCGCCCAGGAGGCATTCATCGTTCACTTCAATACGAATGCATCGGCGGTGCTCAACTGCACGTACTTCGGTGCGCCGAATGACGATGTCGCGTTCTTCCTGCAACTGGACCTCGAGGACAACGCGTACATCTTCGGACAATCCCCGACCGGTGATCTGGGCATCGCACCCGCAGGAATCTATGGCGATGTTACCGGCGGGATCTTCGTGGCGGAATTCGACGCCACACTGAGCGCCCAGGTGTTCAGGACGATGCTCGGTCCTGATGGCGGCGGCTGGGCAAGCATGGTGCCCGTGGCCTTCCTCGTGGACGTTTGTCGCAACATCTACATCAGCGGCTATAGCGTAGGTGCCGGATGGGCCACGACAGCAAGCCCGCTCTATACCAGCGGCGGTTTCTATTTGGCCACCTACGAGCCGGATATGACCGATATCATCTACGGCACCTATTACGAAGGCGCCAGCCATGTGGATGGAGGTACGAGCCGCTTCGATGCGAACGGGAAAGTGTACCAAGCGGTGTGTACCAGCGGTGGATTCCCCACCACGCCGGGTGCCTGGTCCAATGTGCAGCCTTCGGGATGGGATATCGGTGTGTTCAAGATCGACTTCGACGTATCCGGTGTGAACGCCGCCGGAGCCAGTACCTTGAATGAAGGATGCGCACCCATCGTGATCGACTTCTCCAACAACAGCACCGGTGATTCCTGGATCTGGGACTTCGGCGATGGCAGCCCCACGGAGGAGGCCTTTGCGCCAAGCCATTCCTACACCACTCCGGGTGCATTCACGGTCACGCTCATCGCGCAGGATTCGCTGTCCTGCAACCTGGCCGATACCACCTACCTGGAGATCACCATCGGAGAACAACAACCCATAGACGCGGACTTCTCCTATGTGCAGACGATCGATTGTACCCTCATGGAGATCGCCACGACCAACCTCAGTACCGGCAACCCCCTCACCTGGTACTGGGACATGGGTGATGGCACACAGTACGTGGACACCAACGTGGTACACCAGTTCCCCGGCCCCGGCAGCTACCTCGTGCAGTTGATCGCCGAGGACCCCACCGGCTGTAGTGGCGCGGACACGGTGCAGGTGCAGATCGACATCAGCCCGCCACTACAGGTGGATGCCGACTTCACCTTGGTGGAGGATCCCGGTTGCGATGAATTGACGGTCACATGCACCGATCAGAGCACGGCGGTGACGCCCACCTACGCTTGGGATATGGGTGATGGCACCTTGTACACGACCCCGGATGTGTCACACCTTTTCCAAGCTGTGGGAACCTACACCATCTCGCTCATCATCACGGACACCGCATCGTGCAACGTCACGGACACCATGACCGTGGATGTGACCGTGTTGCCCAGCCTTCCGGTGTCGGCGGCTTTCACGGCTGCGCAAGCATTCGATTGCGACGACCTCCTGCTCACGACCGATAACCAGAGCACCGGCACCAACCTGGTCTTCGATTGGCAGTTGAGTGATGGATCACAGTACGCGGACACCAACGTGACGCACGTCCTCTCGGGAACCGGTACGTACACCATCACACTTACCGTGAGCGACGCACTCGGTTGTTCACCACCACAGACCGCGTCGATGGATGTGCAGATCGATCCGCTCGTGCCCGTGCTCGCCGCCTTCACCGCCGAGCAGGTGAATGATTGCGCACTGCTGAACGTGAGCACCCTGAACCAGAGCACCGGCGATAGCGTGAGCTATTCCTGGGACATGGGGGATGGCACGGTGATCACCGACCTTGACGTGACCCACGCCTATACGCTTCCTGGCCAGTACACCATCACCCTTACCGTTACCGATCTTGGTTGCGGGCAGGACGACCAAGCGATCATGAACGTAACCCTGATGGACGTGCTGCCGATCCACTACGTCGGCGATACCGTGATCTGCCCGGACGATGTTGCGGAACTGAACATCCTGGCCGATGCCGTGAGCTACCTCTGGAGTACCGGTGAGACGACCCCGGCGATCACTGTTGACGTGCCCGGGACATATACCGTGACGGTAAGTGATGGGCTGTGCATCGGAACAGCATCCGTGGATGTGATCGCCGCGCCGCGCCACCAGTTGTACGATTCCCTGTTCGCCTGCCCGAGGACGTGGGTGGATCTCCGGGTGCCTATCGATGGACTTGCCTTCAGTTGGGCGACCGGCGGCAACGAGCGTGTGGAACGCGTGTGGGGCGAAGGCTTGTACACCTATGACATGATCGACCTATGGGGCTGTCCGTATTCCGATAGCTTGAAGGTGATCGCGCTGGATTCCGTGCCGCAGATCTTCGCACCGAATGCGTTCACACCGAATGGCGATGGCCGCAATGACACCTTCAGGATCTCCGGCTTCGGGGAGAACAAGGTCTCGATGATGATCTTCGACCGGTGGGGTGAACAGCTCTGGGCCAACGAAGGCATGGATCCGTATTGGGACGGGCAATACCAGGGCAAGGTGGTGAAGGACGGTGTATACGTATACCTGCTCAAGTACACCGGGACCTGCCGCAACGAGGAGGTGGAGACCATCGGCCACGTCTCCGTGTTGAGGTGAACCCGGATCTTCATCCATTCATGAACCTACGGATCGAACCATTGAACGATCTTCGGCGGATCACCAGCATATGGCCGGGGGGCGCCACATCGAATAGAAACACCATGTCGAACACTTCCAGGCTTGCATTATTCAGTGCTGCGGCGATGTTGGCCGTGTCGCATTTCGCATCGGGCCATGACCATCCGGATCGGAGAGGCCCGGAGTTCCACGAGAACCGGGGCCAGTGGGCGGATCAGGTCCTGTACCGCGCGTACACACCCGGTGGAGCGGTGTTCGTAGAACCCGATGCGTTCACCTATGTCTTGCGCTCCGGTGGGCAGCAGCACGCCCGACCCAAGGACGAACCGTACGAGCCGTACCGGATGCATGCCTACCGGATGAGCTTTGTGGGAGGGAACGCGAAGGCGCACAGCGGCACGGGCCGATCATCGCACTACGTGAACTACTTCCACGGGAACGATCCCTCGAAATGGGCTGGTGGCGTTGGAGTGTTCGCAGGAGTGGAGTTGAACGAGGTCTATCCGGGGATCGACCTTCATGTGGGTGGCGCCGAAGGATTGAAGTACGACTGGATCGTCCAGCCCGGATCGGACGCATCGATGATCCGCATGCGATTCGATGGCCAGGACGGTGTCGCGGTCGAAGAAGGGTTATTGTACATCCGGACCTCGGCCGGTGTCGTGATCGAACAACGTCCGGTGGCGTGGACCGTGGAGAACGGAGCGCACGTTCCGGTGAAGTGTGCATACGAATTGGTCGGCAATGAACTGCGTTATGCCTTCCCGGAAGGGTATGATCGCAAGCAGGTGCTGGTCATTGACCCGACCGTGATCTTCAGTAGCTACACGGGAAGCACAGCGGACAATTTCGGGTTCACCGCGACCTATGATGATGATGGACACTTGTATGCAGGAGGCATTGTCTTCGGCATCGGCTATCCGATCACGCTCGGTGTGCTACAGCCCAACTTCGGTGGGGATGTGATCGACATCGGCATCTCCAAGTTCTCACCGGATGGATCGACGTTGGTGTGGAGCACCTACCTCGGCGGAGGGCTCGGCAACGAGAGTCCGCACAGCATGGTCGTGAACAGCGCGGGTGAACTCTTCGTGATGGGCACCACCGGCTCTTCCGATTTCCCTTTGACGAGCGGATGCTTCGACAACTCGTTCGGCTTCGGTCCTGCGGTGAACTTCACGGTCTGGGAAGGATACGTACACAACAGCGGTGCGGATATCGTGATCTCCCACTTCAGCGCCGATGCCACGCAATTGCTCGGCAGTACCTACATCGGCGGTTCACAAGCCGATGGCCTGAACATGTCGGGGTCGCTCGACTACAACTATGGCGATCCGTTCCGCGGGGAGATCATCCTCGATTCCCAAGAGCGCCCGATCGTGGTGACCAGTACGCATAGTCCGGATATGCCGGTATCCGCAGGGGCTTCACAACCCGCCCTCGGCGGCGGGCAGGATGGGTATGCGTGTATGCTGGACCCATCGCTCTCCAATTTGTTGTGGGGCACTTACTACGGTGGTTCATTGGATGACACGGCCTTCGGTGTGCAGCAGGATGGCAACGGACGGATCTTCATCACCGGTGGAACGCTGAGCGCCAACCTTCCGATGGCAGGTACTCCGATGATCGGAACAGCCCCGGGCGGAGTGGATGGATACATCGCGCGCTTCGAACCCGATGGTGGCGGGCTTTCCGCAGCCACCTACCTCGGCACGCCCTTCTATGACCAGAGCTACTTCGTGCAGATCGATCTCGCGGGAGCGGTATATGTCGTGGGGCAGACACACGGTGGGTACCCGGTCTCCTCCGGTGTCTATGCGAATCCCGCAGGGTCCCAATTCATCCATAAGCTCGGTAACGACCTTTCCACTTCGATCTGGTCCACACGGATCGGATCCTCAGGAACGGAGGATATCGCACCTGCTGCTTTCCTGGTGAGCGATTGCGGCCAGATCTATTTCAGTGGCTGGGGTGGTAGCACGAACAATTACGGCCAACCGAATGTCAGCACCACCTTCGGCCTGCCGGTCACGCCCGATGCCCACCAGCCCATCACTGATGGAAGTGATTTCTACTTGATGGTGCTGAATGCCGATGCTGCTTCACTGGCTTATGCGACCTTCTTCGGCGGTACATCCGCTGAACACGTGGATGGCGGCACCAGTCGTTTCGACAAGGACGGCATTGTGTACCAGGCGGTGTGTGCAGGCTGCCAGCAACTGGGCTACCCAACCACACCCGGTGCCTACAGCCAGACCAACAACAGTTTCAATTGCAACCTCGGCGCGTTCAAGATCGATTTCGAACAGAACGTGCAGGTGAACATCGATGCGAACATCAGCGTCTCAGGTGCGTGCATCACGGAACCGATCGTGTTCAACGCGGTGGGAACGGCGGATGAATGGGCGTGGGACCTCGGCGATGGCACACTCTCATCAGAGACGACGTTCGCACACTTGTATGACGAGCCAGGGAACCTACATCGTGACACTGATCGGCACGGCGACGGGCCTGTGTGTCGCAGTGGATTCCGCCACCCTGGTGATCAATGTGGTGGCTCCGGCGATCATGAACGCTTCCTTCGCCGCAGTCCCCACCGGCGATTGCAACGCCGTCTCCGTGGATCTCGCGAATACCAGTTCGGGCAGCACGGACTTCTTCTGGACCTTCGGTGATGGAACCACTTCCACCATTACCAATCCGACCCACCCGTATGGCAGCCCCGGTGACTACACCATCATCCTTGCAGTGATCGACCCCGTTTGCACGGATACCGTGTTCTTCACGCAGACGATCTCCGTCGGGATCCCCGATCTCGTCATCGATCTCGGCGCATCCGTCGGCCTGTGCGATGATCAACCCGTGCAGCTCTCCGCACCTCCCGGTTTCGATACCTACTTATGGAGCACCGGTGATCCATCCATGATCATCACAGTGGAGGAGGCCGGGGTGTACAGCGTGGTGGTGACGGATGGATTCTGCATCGGCTCCGATTCCGTTACGGTGACACCGCCCGTTACGTATGTCCCTTTCACCGACCGCTCCTTGTGTCCTGGTGAAACCGCCGTCCTTGCACCGCCCTTCATTCCGCAGGACATTGTCTGGAGCAACGGCAGCCAGAACACGAGCATCACCACTACAACAGCGGGTACCTATTGGTTCCAAGCGACCGATCCCAATGGTTGCATGGTGACGGACACGGTGCAGGTGAGCTTTGCCACGCTCGCCACCGGCGATGTGCTGATCCCGAACGTGTTCACACCGAACGGGGACGGATACAATGACGTCTTTCTTGTGGAGAATGTGGATGCGGCGGATTTCCGCATGGATGTGTACAACCGCTGGGGCATGAAGGTGTTCTCCTCCACCAGCAGCGGGAAAGGGTGGAACGGAAAGCTCGATAACGATGGGGAGACCGTTCCCGACGGCACCTACTTCGTGGTGATCGGCTACACGGCGTATTGCTCCAACAAGGGCGGCATCACCAGCACGGGGCACGTCACCCTATTGCGCTGAGCGCGCCCACGAACGGGCCAAGGCCTGGCCGGTTAGCGAATCGCTCCGTTGCGCCAACTGTTCGGGTGTGCCGGTGAAGAGCACTTCACCACCATGGTCGCCTCCTTCCGGGCCAAGGTCGATCACATGATCGGCACAGCGGATCACCTCCAGGTTGTGTTCGATGCAGACCACGCTGTGGCCGTTGGCGATGAGCATGTCGAAAGCGCGCATCAGCTTGGCGATATCGTGGAAATGCAGCCCCGTGGTGGGTTCGTCGAAGATGAAGAGCGTCGGCTTCTCCTCCTGGCCTTTGGTAAGGAAGCTGGCCAGTTTGATCCGTTGCGCTTCACCACCACTGAGCGTGCTGCTGCTCTGGCCCAGTTTCACGTAGCCCATGCCAGTGGCTTGCAACGGAAGCAATTTGGAAACGACACGCGCACAGGCCGACGTTGAAGCATGTGCTTGGAATAGCGCAATGGCGTCGTCCACCGTCATTGCAAGGATCTGCGCCACATCGTGATCGGCGAAACGGACATCCAGCACCTCATCCTTGAAGCGCCGACCCTTGCACTCTTCACACGTCAGGCTGATGTCGGCCATGAACTGCATTTCGATCCGCACTTCACCTTCCCCTTGGCATACCTCGCAACGGCCACCATCCACATTGAAGCTGAAGTGGCTCGGCTTGTACCCACGAACCCGTGAGATGTCCTGATCCGCGAAGAGCTGGCGCACTTCGTCCCACGCTTTCACATAGGTGACCGGGTTGCTGCGCGAGCTGCGACCGATCGGGTTCTGGTCCACCAGTTCCACCGATCCGATGCGATCCAGATCACCTTCCAGCGCGCTGTGTTCACCCGGGCGTTCACTGAAGCCTTCGATGTGCCGCTTGAGCGCCGGATACAGGATGCGTTTCACAAGAGTGGTCTTTCCACTGCCGCTCACACCGGTCACCACCGTGAGCATGTGCAAGGGGAAGTCCACGTCGATGTCCTTGAGGTTGTGCTCTCGCGCACCCCGCAGTTCCAGTCGGTCACGCACGGCACGTCGTCGCGCAGGGATCTCAATGGATAACCGACCGGTGAGGTATTGTGCGGTCAAGCCATCGCTGGTGATGAGTCCGGCGTGATCGCCGCTGTACACCACTTCGCCTCCATGGCTTCCCGCCATCGGGCCGAGGTCGATGATGTGGTCCGCTGCGCGCATCACCTCTTCATCATGCTCCACTACAATGACCGTGTTGCCGAGGTCGCGCAGTTTCTTCAGCACACCGATGAGGCGTTCCGTATCGCGGGTGTGCAATCCGATGCTCGGTTCATCCAGGATGTACATGCTGCCCACCAAGCTGCTGCCCAACGAGGTGGCCAGATCGATCCGCTGCGTTTCGCCGCCGCTCAGTGTATTGCTGCGCCGGTCCAGTGTGAGGTAGCCCACGCCGACATCCACGAGGTAGCGCAAACGATTCCCGATCTCCTTCAATAGGCGCGACGCGATGCGTTGATCGGTCGCATCCAACTTCAATTCCTCGAAGAACCGGTGGCACTCCGCGATCGGCATCCGCGCGAGCTCCGTGATATCCCGCCCCGCGAGCTTCACGTAACGCGCCTCGGCGCGCAACCGCGTTCCGTTGCAGGTCTGGCAGGTGGTCTTACCGCGGTATCGGCTGGCGAGCACGCGGTATTGGATCTTGTAGCTCTTCTCCTCCACATACTGGAAGAAGCGATCGATGCCGCGAACGCCCTTCGCGCCTTTCCAGAGGAGCGTGCGCTGATCGTCCGTGAGGTCATGGTAAGCGCGATGGATAGGGAAGTCGAATTGCTCGCTATCACGAATGAAGTGCGCTTTCCATTCACTGAGCTTCTCACCGCGCCACGGTGCTACACAATCATCATACAGGCTCAGGCGCTTGTCGGGGATCACCAGGTCGCTGTCGATCCCGATCACGCTACCGTAGCCTTCGCAGGCCGGGCAGGCGCCCATTGCATCGTTGAAGCTGAACAGGTTCGGGCTCGGCTCCTCGAAGGTGATGCCATCCAATTCGAAGCGATCGTTGAAACCCATCTGACGGCCGTCATCGCCGAGCAGGATCAATTCACCTTGTCCTTCGAAGAAGGCGACTTCGGCACTGTCCGCAACGCGGCTCTCGTTCTCAAGGTCGCCCGGCAACACCGTGATGCGATCCAACACGAGGAACCAGGTTCCCTTCAATACCTTCTTACCAACCAGAAGTTCTTCAATGCGATGGACCTCCTTTCCATCATGCACACGAGCGAAGCCTTGTTGCTGCAAAATGGAAAGATGCTCGCGCACATTGCGTTCCGCAGGAATGTGTACTGGCGCGAGGACCATGACGAAGCTTCCTTCGGGATAGCCGTTCACTCCGGCCACGACATCCTCCACGGTATGTCGGCGTACGATCCCGCCACTGGCCGGTGAAATGGTATGCCCGGCACGCGCGAAGAGCAACTTCAAATGGTCGTAGACCTCGGTGCTTGTGCCAACGGTGCTGCGCGGATTGCTCGTCAGGACCTTTTGTTCGATCGCGATCGCGGGGCTGATGCCGAGGATCCGGTCCACATCGGGTTTCTCCAAACGCCCCATGAATTGCCGCGCGTAGCTGCTCAGGCTTTCCACGTACCGGCGTTGCCCTTCCGCATAGAGCGTATCGAACGCGAGGGAACTCTTACCACTTCCGCTCAACCCGGTGATCACCACCAGCTTGCCGCGCGGAATGTCCACGCTGATGTTCTTCAGGTTGTGTACGCGCGCACCTTCCACGCGGATGGTGCCACGACGCAAGCGGTTCACGCTTTCCTGCCGGTCATTGGCAGGCGCATCGGAAATGATCTTGGGATCTTGGCTGGACAAACGAACGGACCGATCTAGCGAAGGGGGGCCGAAATTACTCGTTCACCGCTCGGCTTCGGGTCATGATCCTACTTTCGCGCCATGGCCGAACGGGTACTTATCACGGGTGGGGCGGGATTCATCGGGTCCACGTTGTGCGCGCATCTCGCTGCGAAGGGACAGGAGGTGTGGGTGCTTGATGACCTGAGTTTCGGCCGACGTGAATTGGCGCCGGTGCCGGACACTCGGTTCCTCCGTGTGGATATCCGGAAGCGGGAGGAGGTGAGCGCGGCCATCCGAAGGGTCGCTCCGGAAACGGTGCTCCATCTCGCGGCCATCCACTTCATCCCGTATTGCAACCAGCACCCGGTGGAAGCTGCGGACATCAACATCAACGGCACGATCCATGTGTTGGATGCCGCGCACGCCGCAGGGTCGGTGCAACAGGTCTTCGTGGCCAGTACCGCAGCGGTCTATCCCATCGCGGATGGTGCGATGGCGGAGACGCATCCGACCGGTCCGATGGACATTTACGGCACCACCAAATTAGCAACCGAGCGGATCGCCTCGGAGTTCTGTCTTCGCACGAGGATCCCGACGATCGTCGGGCGGTTCTTCAATGCCTTCGGACCGAACGAGACCAACCCGCACCTGTTCCCGGAGATCCAGAAACAAGTACTTGCCGGAGCGCGGACCTTGAAGCTCGGCAACCTCGATCCGAAGCGCGACTTCATTCACACCTCCGATATGGCTGAGGCCATGGACGCGCTGTTGCGCATGAACATTGAAGGGTTCGAGGTGTTCAACATCGGGCGCGGGATCGAATACAGTGTGCGCGAGATCGTGGAAGCCTTTGCGCGGCAATTGGGGGAGGAGTTGACGATCGACGTGGATCCGGCCCGTGTCCGCGCCGTGGAGCGCATGCATTTGCTCGCGGATGTGACCAAGTTGAAGCGCCGCACCGGTTGGACCCCGAAGTGGGGCATTGATGAAGGGGTGGCCACCTTGTTGAAGGAAACGGTCTAGGTGACCATGGCCGATCTCGTGAATATGCGCATCGCACTTTGCACGGATGGGATCTATCCGCTGGCGATGGGCGGCATGCAGCGGCACTCCCGATCGCTTGCCGAACATCTGGCGCGCGTTCCGGGGATCGAACTGGTGGTGATCCACCCGCATAGCGAAGTGGTGTTCGACCCAGCGCTGGGGATCCAGGAAGTGCGGGTTGCACCGTTGGATGAAGCGCAGACCTACCTCGGCGAACTTTACCGGTACAGCGGGCGGGTGGCCATTGCGTTGAAGGGCATCCGGCCGAACGTGATCCTTTCGCAAGGCTTCTGTGTGTGGAAGGATAGCGCGCAATTCCGTGATCGGCTGATCGTGATGCCGCACGGACTGGAAATGTTCCAAGGCCTTTCATTGAAGGACCGGGCCATCGGACTTCCGTTCCGTTGGGCATTGCGCCGTGTGGTCCGGCGCGCTTCGGTGGTGGTCTCATTGGGCGGCAAGCTCACGCCGATGCTTCAAGGCCTCGTGCGGGGATCACTGACCCGTGTTGTCGTATTGCCCAACGCGACGGAATTGCCCGAACATGCACCCACCTATCCGCCATCGTCCGGTCCATTGGAGTTGTTGTTCGTTGGTCGCTTCGCGTTCAACAAAGGGATCGATGTGCTGATGAGCGTGGCGGAACGATTGATCACGGAACGCAAGAAGGACCTGGTCCGCTTCACGCTTGCCGGTGACGGACCGGAACGCGCGGCCATGGAGAGGCGTGGGATCCCCGCGAATGTGGTGTTGGCGGGTCGAGTGGATGATGCACGATTGGACGAACTCTTCACGGCCGGCCACGGCTTGGTCCTGCCTACGCGCTTCGAGGGAATGCCCACGGTGGTGCTGGAGGCCATGGCGCGCGCACGGCCGGTGATCGTAAGTGACGTGGGTGCTTCTGCGGAACTAGTGGATCATACCAACGGTTTCCTTCTCCCTGCTGGCGAGCCGGAAGCGCTTCACCGAGCGATCATCGCCCTCGCCGGAATGGATCGCGATGAACGCAAGAGAATGGGTGCAGCAGGAAGGGTGAAGGTCGAAGCCTCGTTCACGTGGTCCGCAGTAACGCAGCGCTTCGTGGCTCTTTGCGCGGAGATCGCTCAACGCGGATAGCAGCCCTGCGAGACGGGTTGGATCGCGCGGTTATTCCTTGATCAACTTGGCGCCCCACAGTTCGTTCACGCGCAACACATATGGTCCGGTTGCGAGTGAAGGTGGTTGGATGGTCAAGATCCCTCCATTCCGAGCAAGAGGGGCCGACCGCCACACCGATCGGCCTTGGGCATCGAACAATTCGACGGAGGTGATGGGTCGGCCGTCTTCAAGAGAGACGAGGATCCGATCCGTGAAGACAGAAGGCCAAGCCCGAAGTTCAATGATGGCTTCATTCCTGTCGATCCCATTCACCGCGTCCGCATCGAAAGCGGTGATGAACGCCACTGGCGCTTGGTCCGTACCGCTGATGGTTTGTGATCCCATGTTGAGGACGGAGGCGACCCCTGTCCATGGACCGGTGTATTGCGGTGCAACGAAAAGGCCCAGCGTGGGCTCAGTGATCCCGTTCAATTCGGTCACATCGTAATGGAGATCCACCACTACCGCATCCGTATTCGATTGAGGCGTGGTGATCCGGTACCAACGGGCGATGCTCCACACGCCATTCGAGGCTTGCACCGGAGTATGGCCACGTTCCACCACAAGGTCGGCTCCGGCATAGTCCGTTGAAAGCGTGGCACCCAACCCGCCGGGCACTACATTGGTCAGTGGACCCGGAAGAGCCCAAGTCGCTTTTTCGGTTCCAGTGCCGGTTACGGGAGCCCCGTCCTGTTCCACCAGAACACCTTCTGTTCCAAGGTCGATCAAGCCATGGTTCACCACTTGCGCCCCGGTTCCGAGTTGCCACGTGAGCGGCCCCACCACTTCCATGGTCGTTCCCGGCATCACTGTAAGCGTGCCCCCGGACAATGCCATATCCTGCGCGGTGGCCACCAAAGTGGAGCACATAGCGGCTGCGGCAATGGATCGGAACGATAGCATGGGTGGGCAAGATAGCAAGCCGACCGAGCGCGGCCTGCGCCGATCGCTAGCTTTGGCCGCAAACCGCGGAATATGGATGTGTTTGGTTTCGTGATGGATCATATGGGGCAATTCGCGCCGTACGATATCCCCAACCTCCTTTTCGCGGTGCTATCCGCAGCAGTGCTGGGTTACGCCATGGCACGCTGGGGCGCCGGGGCTTCTGGTCCGGATGCCAGAGCATTGGTGTTGTGGGCGGCAGCAGCCGCACTCGGTACCGGCTTTGTGCGTTCTCAGCTTCCGTTGGCCGTTGGGCTTCTCGCCCTGGTCGTACTGGCCAAAGGCAATGACGGTCCTCGACAGGAGCGCGTCCTGGTCTTCAGCGCACTGATCTTCGGCTTGGGGTGCGGCAGTGGCGCCAGTCTTATCGCACTCGCAGTGGGCATTCCGTACATCCTTGTGGTGCGCTGGGCGTTCGGCGTGAAGCGTTCCTGAGCGATGATGAAGGAAGGCCGCAATTCGTGGCCCGGTCCGGTACTGGCCTTGGCGGTCATGGCATCAGCGGCATTCAGCTTGGCGGTCGGACGTGGCGAACACGTACCGCGCGCTTCGGATCACGGTCCAGTACCGACCATATCACCGGAGAACGCTTTTCTCGAGCCGGGGGGAGCGATCACGATCCGAACATCTGCAGGCAGTCGGCTATGGTACGGGCACCAAGGTGATCCGCCTGCGATCACAACAAGTGATGGGGTGGTCCTTCGCGCTGAACCACATTCGCGCTCCATCGCACGCATGCTGGCTACGCCCACGGCGATGCATTGGCGGCACCCGATGCCGGGGCTTCCGGAAGCCGTGGTCGTTCGTGCCGCAGAGGGTGATCGTTCGCATGGGCCATTCGTCATGCGGACGTATCTAGCGGACCTTCACGGCGACCTGCCTGTGATCTCCATCGCTGTGGAAGAGGATGATCTTTTCGGCGCTTCTCGTGGGATCGCCGTGGTGGGTGATGGGATCCTGAAGGCCTCGCAGGAGGTCCTGACATCATACGCCCAGGATCTACGCTGGTGGAAGTATCCTGGCAACTATCACGGGAGAGGAAAGGGATGGCAACGGGAAGCGCGCATGCAGATCATCGGCAACGATGGCCGCGAGATACTTCAAACCGACGTGGGCCTTCGGATCAACGGGCAAATGACCCGTGGGTTCCCGCAGCATGCTTTCCGCTTGTTGTTCAAGGACCCGTTGCCGATCGGACCGTTCACGGGCGGCCAAGGCAAAGGCGCACGGTCCCTGGTCCTGCGCGCGGCCGGTAACGACCAGGTGAAGGCGATGATGCGTGACGCGTACCAGCATGCGTTGTGCGCCGGGCTGCCTTTCGAGACCTCACGGGCAATGACCTGTGTGCTGTACATCAACGGTGCGTACATGGGGGTGTATCATTTGCGTGAGCGGATCGACGAGAAGGAGCTCGCCCGCCGGTATGACGTGTCCGCGAAGCGGATCACGATCCTGGAGGACAAGAATGAACTGTACCGCGGGGATAGTGTCGATATGGAGCGCTTCCTGCGATTGATGTCCCGCACCGAGAAATGGAACGGCAAGGACCCTGTTTGGCTCGATACCTTGGAAGCACACCTGGACGTGAACGGCTTCCTGACCTACATGGCCTCACAAATGGTCCTGGGGAATATGGATTGGCCGCGCCAGAACGTGAAGTATTGGCGCTACACGGGAAAGCCGCGAGATCAGGCGCCGTTGGATGGTCGGTGGTATTTCATCATGGGCGATTCCGACCTCGGGTCCGGTGCGAACGCCCCGGTTTCCACGGATCTGTTCGTCAAGGTAAAGGCTGCCCATGTGCCGGTATCACGGTTGTTCCTGGCCATGCTTCGTTCACCGGAGTTGAAGGAACGGTTCACCCGGATCGTGGATCGGCTCATCTCCGGTCCGCTCTCGCCATCGACCTGCGTGCATCGGATGGATAGTCTTGTAGGGTTGATGGAGCCTGAAATGGAGCGACATACCGCCCGTTGGAGAAAGCCGACGGATATTGCGGCTTGGCGCACCGAAGTAGCGGTCATGCGCGGATTCGCAGAACAACGCGCCGGTATCGTGCGAGAGCAGATGAACGCATTTGAAAAGCCCTGATCGGACCGCGCCATGCTGACCTTCCTACGCGGACACTGGCAGTTGATCTTCGTGATGCTCGTCTGGTTGAGCGTTGGCTTCTTCCTGCAACAAGCCGTGTTCGCTCTTCTGCCGTTGTCGGTCTTCTTCTTCAAGCAGCGCGACCTCTGGCCGGAGATCCTGTTCGGCCTGCTCATCGTCCTTGTGCTCTCGGACATGGAGAAGGATCTCTTCCTGAAGATGATCGTCTTCAAGAGCGCGAAGAACTTCTACATCCTGGCGGTGGCGGGCATCTTCCTGCTGGAGACCAACCGCTTCATGCCCTTGTCCCGGGTGTTCAACATCTTCCTTCCGTTCTTCCTGTATAGCATCTTCCCGCTGTTGTTCTCGAACAGTATCATCGTCGCCGTGGAGAAGACCATTTCCTACGCACTCATGTTCATGGTGGTGCCGAACTACGTGCTCTATTGCTACCGGCGCCAAGGATGGTCGTTCTTCCGCAACCTGGTATTCTTCATGACCGCTATCCTTCTATTCGGATTCGTGTTGCAAGCCATGGACCCGGTGTATTCACACGTGATGGGACGGTTCCGTGGAATGTTCGGGAACCCGAACGGCATGGCGATCTACTGCTTCCTCTTCATCATGTTGGCGTCCGTGGTAAATACGCTGAATCGCAACTTGTTCTCATTCCGGGAGCGCCTCGTGATCTTCGGTACCATCTTCTATTTCCTTCTCATGTCGGGTTCACGCGCATCGTTGACCTCTGCGGCCATCTTCCTCATCTTCCATCGCTTCTTCGCGAGTTCGCCGATGCTGGGCTTTGTGGGCTTGGTGGGATTCGTCCTTGCCGTGGAATTGGTGAGTTCCAACCTCGAAATGATCATCACGTACTTCGGATTGGCGGAGTACTTCCGGCTGAATACGCTGGAGAATGGAAGCGGTCGGTATTTCGCTTGGGACTTCGCATGGCAGCACATCCAACGATTCTTCGTTTTCGGGGGAGGTATCGCGAATGACGAGACGATCATGCGCAAGTACCGCCTTTATCTGGAGAGCCAAGGGCACCAAGGAGGCGTCCATAATACCTACCTCTCCATGTGGCTCAATGTCGGCATCGTCGGGTTGACCATCTTCCTGCGCAGCCTTCTTCTGCTGTTCATCAAAGCGAGCAAATTGGTGCCGATGAGCCTGGCCATCATGTTCGCCACCCTGTTCTCCCTGATGTATGAATCATGGCTTGTTGGATCGCTCAATCCATACACCATCGTCCTACTGATGATCATGACGGTGGTGACCGAGCCGGAGATCGCGAATTGGCAGGAGGAGAACGATGGCGAACCGCAGGACGATGGGGAGGATGGCGCGCAGCCCGTCCAGATGGCGGTTGCCTGAGGCCGTCGCAACTACCTTCGCCGACCTTCCGATGTCCGACAAGATCCCGATCCGTAAACGCCGCAAGCGCTGGCTTATCGGGACGATCGCCCTTACCGTAGTGCTGGGTGCTGGTGGTTTTGTGGGAGATCGGATCCTGAAGTCCAAAGGCCATCCCGGACTTCGCACCTTCTTGCATCAAGTGGTCACCAATTACCCGGCAAGCTTCGCTATGGAGCCCGTGTTGCTGTCCATCACCGTGGATGAACGGGACATGGAACAGCTGCGCAGCGTGGTGGATGAAGCGCGTGATCGTGGCGTGATCATGCCGGAAGGCAATGAGTATGTCGAAGCCAAGCTCTCCGGGCCGGAAGGCGACTTCAAGGCCAAGTTGAGGATCAAAGGCAAACTCACGGACCATGTGCAAGGCAGCAAATGGAGCTTCCGGGTGGTAGCGAAGAAGGATGGCGGCTTCCTTGGCATGAAGCGCTTTTCCTTGCAACATCCGGGCACGCGGAACTATCTCTGTGATTGGTTGTACCACCGCCTGAGTGCGAATGAGGGGATCGTGGCTCTTCGTTATGGGTTCTTGCGCGTGGAGTTCAATGGCGAGGATCTGGGCATCTATGCGTACGAAGAACACTTCGGGCCTGAACTCTTGGAGCATAACGGAAGACTCGCAGGGCCGTTGTTCCGCTTCGATCCCGCTCTGTTCTGGGAGCACCGCTTGAACGAAATGCAGAAGCTGCGCTTCGATGAACCCTTCGCGGCCTACCAAGCAGCGGCGGTCGATGCCTTTGGTAGCAGTGATGTGGCGAAGGACGATCGCTTGCGCGGGCAGTTCGAGGAAGCGGTCGGGTTGATCGATGGTTTTCGGCGAGGCGAACTGCGCGCATCCCAGGTGTTCGATGCGGACCGTATCGCTCGCCGTCATGCCCTCCTCGATCTGATCGGTGGACACCACAGCATGGATTGGAGCGATGTGAAGTTCTACTACGATCCAGCCGCCAAGCGCGTGGAGCCGGTGTCCTATGAGAGCTTCAGCGCATTTCCCTTGCGAACGCTCGCCGGCAGTGATCGCTGGGTCGGGAGGCATGAAGCGGGAATGGACCTGCATGATCAGTACTTCAATGATGAGGAGATCTTCCGTGCGTACGTGAAGCACCTCGAGCGCATGTCGCGCAAGAGTTGGTTGGATAGCTCGTTCGCTGCGCTGGAACCGGCCTTGGATAGCGCGAGCGCTACCCTCTACCGCGAGTTCCCCTACAAGGAATTGGATCGATCGATCTACTACAAGAACCAGAAGGTCATCCGGAAGCTGCTGAATGGCCCGAAGCCGTTCCATGCCTACTTCGGTGGAACAAGTTCGGATACGGTGGAGGTAGCGATCGTCCCCATCGATGGCTTGCCCATGGAGGTCCACGCACTGCTCTTGCAGGATGGGACGCGCATTGCTCCGGTGCAGAAGACGATCATTCCGTGTCGTCGGCAGGGCAACTTGGGCGTACCGGTAGTGGTGCGATTCGCGGCGAGCGGACCAGTGGAGCGCGAAGGGTTGAAGATCGAGTGCTCGGTGTTGGGTGCATCTGTACAGCGTGAGGTCGAAGTGTTCCCCTATGCACTGCTCGGGTCAGCCGAGCAGGGCCGGTTGCTCAAGGACCGCACGCCCAATGCGAAGGAGTTCGCTTTCCTCATTGTTGATGAGCAAGAGCGGACCATCACCATCAAGCCCGGTGCTTGGAAGTTGGATCACACCTTGGTCCTGCCTTCCGGCTATCGGTGTGTCGCTGTCGCCCCGCTTCGGCTGGACCTGGTGAATGGCGCTGAACTGATCAGCTATTCAAAGTTGGATTGGAAGGGCTTGCAGGATCTTGCGATCAACATCTTCAGTACGGACAGCTCTTCGCACGGCGTACACGTGATCGAAGCGGAAGGCTTGTCGCGCTTATCTCATGTCGCTTTCGCGAACCTCACGCGGCATAAGGATGATCAGGAAAGGAGCGGTGATGTTTCCTTCCACAAGAGCAGCGTGATCGTGGACCATTGTGCCTTCAGTGGCACAGGAGCCACGTTGCTGGATGTGTCGGTGTGCAGTTTCACGATGCGCGACTCTCGCATCGATCACGGATCCGATCAACTGGAAGCGCACTTCGCTCAAGTGACGCTGTCTAATGTGACATTCGGACACGCCGGGGATGATGCGATCAGCGTGGAAGGTGGCAGCGCCCGCTTGGAGAAGATCACGATCACTGATGGGAAAGGAATCGGAGTGAAGGGAGCCAAGGCGGCGGCCGTCACTGGATCCGACTTGCGGATCGAGGACATGGGCGCTGCATTCGAAGGACAGGATGGAAGTAGGATCACGGTGAAGCAAGGCAGCGTGAAGAACGTCGAGTTCATCGCGAAGGCGAAGAAGGCGGAGATGCGCTATGGACCTGTCGTGATCGAACTGGTCGATGTGACGATCACCGAAGCAGGCGGCGACTTCGTGTATGGCGATGGCAGCTTGATCACTGTCGATGGCGAACGTGTCGGTGTGGCCAAAGCGGTGAAGGGCAAATGAGGAAGGAACGCCCCACGCCGCACGCAGGAGGCTGCACGCTCGATCTTCCTACAGGTCGCCGATCATCAGTCTTGGGAAGATCGCGCGTGAAGCGTGCAGCCTGCGGCCTCTTTCTTCTCTTGGCGTTCTCCGCTTCCGCGCAGCGCTCGCGCTTCACCGGACTTCAAGTCACTCCGGCCGATAGCACCGGGTACTACCGCATCCTTATCGGCGGGCACTTCCACGGCGAAAGCACCAACCGCAGCGGTTACCCGGCCAGCACCTTGCTCGCGAACCTGGACACCATCAACAACCTTGGCGCGAACCTCTTCCTCAGCACCGGCGACCTTTTCATGGATGCCGAGAAGGACCGCGAACGATACAAGCGTGCGTTCTTCTCCAAGTTGAAGGTGCCGCTGTTCAATGCGCCGGGGAATCATGATCTGGCAGGAGCCGTGGGGGATGAGGTCGTTGAGATGGGCCGTATTCAGTGCGGCAAGGACATCATTCTCATACTGAATACAGAGGTGAATGATGGTTCGCTGAGCAAGAGATCCCTCGACCAATTGCAAGCCATCATTGCGCCACCTTCAGATTCTGCGTCGGCACGGGTCATCATCATCTCACACCGCCCCATCTGGGCCGAGGACGATCCGCAGTACTCCGATCTCTTCAAGGACAACACCCGCTCGCTCACCGGTACGAACTTCCAGAAGGACGTGTACCCGATCCTGGAGAAGATAGCCGAGCACGCACACGTGTATTGGATCAGCGGAAGTTTGGGCGGCCAAGCACCGAGCAGCATCTTCTTCCAAAAGCACGCGCCGAACATCACCTTCATGCAGTGCGCTATCCGCGATGAACCCCGCGATGCAATGCTGATCGCCGATGTATATCCCGATAGTGTGCATTGGAGTGCGCTTTCACTCACCGGGCAGACGCTGAAAGCTCCAGAGACCTACGATGCCGCGTGGTGGCGGAAGCAGACCGGTCGCGGAGAGAGCTTCAATTGGCGCTTGCTGCCATATATGATCAAGACGACCGTGACCCATGCGGCGTTCTGGTGGGGGGCAGCCTTTGCACTTGTACTCGTCTTCATGGTGCGTCGCTTCCTCCGGCGCTGACAGCGGTTACCTTTACCGGCGCTCGAATAACCCACCATGCCACGCATCCTTGTTACCGGCGGCGCCGGATTCATCGCCAGCGATCTAGCCATCAAGCTGGCCAGCGACCCGAAGAACGATGTCACCGTAGTGGACAATCTCCTCACCGGTGATCGTCGCAAGTTGCCGACCGTATTGCCGGTCAACCTGCACTTCGTCAAGTGCGACGTGAACCGCTACGAGGACATCAGCGCGGTGTTCTACGCCAATCGTTTCGAGCATGTGTTCCACTACGCGGCCGTGGTAGGGGTGAAGCGTACCACCGACAATCCGGTGCTGGTGCTCCGCGACATCGACGGTCTGCGCAACGTGCTTGACCTCTCGAAGAACACCGGGGTGAAGCGCGTGATCTACAGCAGCAGCAGTGAGGTTTACGGTGAGCCGGTGGAGATCCCGCAGAACGAAAGGACCACGCCGCTGAACAGCAAGTTGCCCTACGCCATCGTGAAGAACATCGGCGAAGCCTTCCTCCGCAGCTACCACAAGGAATACGGCTTGGAGTACACGGTCTTCCGGTTCTTCAACACCTATGGGCCGAAGCAGAGCAAGGATTTCGTGGTGAGCAAGTTCATCCGGCTCGCGCTGGCGAACGAGGACATCACCCTTTATGGCGACGGCTTGCAGACCCGGACCTTCTGCTACATCGATGATAACGTGGATGCATGCTTGGCGGTGTATAACCAGAATGCAGT
Organism: Flavobacteriales bacterium; assembly: GCA_016721005.1. Classification (GTDB taxonomy): domain Bacteria; phylum Bacteroidota; class Bacteroidia; order Flavobacteriales_F; family PHOS-HE28; genus PHOS-HE28. The sequence continues at coordinate 105,851 of JADKJM010000009.1, read as the reverse complement.
GATGAACGATGTGGTGAACATCGGCAGCGATGTGGAGATCACGATCAAGGACCTCGCCGAGTTGATCATCGACCTTACGGGAAGCAGTTCGCGGATCGTGCATCTGCCACCACTTGAAGAAGGCGACATGACCCGCCGCATGCCCGACATCACCCGCATGCGTACCGTGCTGGGCCGCGAGTTGCTGCCGTTGCGTAGTGGCCTCGAACGCATCCTGGCCCTCACGACCGTCGCGAACTGATGTGCGGGATCGCTGGGATCCACGGACTTGAACACGTTGAGGATCCGGAAGCGCTGGTGCGCCGGATGACGGATGCCATCGCCCATCGTGGTCCTGATGCGACTGGAGTATTGCGTGCGGGGAATTGCGTCCTCGGGCACCGTCGTCTCAGCATCATCGATCTCTCAGCGGAGTCCAACCAACCCTTCACGAGCAGTGATGGTCGGCTCACCGTTGCATACAATGGGGAGATCTACAACTACCGTGAACTGAAAGCGGAGTTGACGGACTGGACCTGGCGCACAGGATCGGATACCGAAGTGCTGCTTGCGGCTTTTTCAAAATGGGGCGCTGCTTGCTTGGATCATCTGCACGGCATGTTCGCGTTCGCCATCCACGATGCATCCACGGATGAGTTGTTCATCGCGCGCGATCGCATGGGGATCAAGCCGCTGTATTGGTACAGCAAGAATGGCGTGCTCATGTTCGCATCGGAGATCCGCGCACTGCTCGCTACCGGCCTGGTCCCGCGGAAGCTCGATCGGGATTCGGTGGTCGATCACGTGCGCTACCAGACGGTCCATGCACCTGCCACCATCGTGCAGGATGTACACCTGCTCAAGGCCGGCCATTGCATCCGGATCAGTGGTGATGAAGTGAAGGTGCAGCGGTGGTATTCCCTCGTGGATCATGTGGATGCATCTGCCGGTGAGCTTCCATTGAATGATGTGCATCGGACGATCAAGGAACTGCTCTCCCGCGCTGTGGAGAAGAGGTTGATGAGCGATGTGCCCTTCGGGGCTTTCCTGAGCGGCGGGATCGACAGCAGTGCCGTGGTCGGTTTGATGGCGCAAGCGAGCACGAAACCCGTGCATACATTCTCAGTGGTCTTCAATGAAGCGGAATTCAGCGAGGAACGGTACGCACGGATCGTCGCGGACAAGTTCGGGACGAAGCACACGGCGATCCGGCTCGTTCCGGAGGACATGTTGCGCATGTTGCCCGACGCATTAGCCGCGATGGATCACCCGAGCGCGGATGGCCCGAACACATTCGTGGTGAGCAAGGTCACGAAGGCAGCCGGTATCACCATGGCGCTCAGTGGGCTTGGCGGTGATGAGGTCTTCGCCGGATACCCGGTCTTCACGCGCACCATGGGTTTGCAGCGGAAGCGTTGGCTATCCTGGATCCCATCCGGTGTTCGTCAGCTCGCGGCTGATGCGATCGTCCGGCTCCGGCCCTCGATCCACAGCAATAAGTTGGGCGAGCTGCTTCGCTTGCCCGACCTCGGCGTGGAGCACACGTACCCGGTATCGCGGCTTGGTTCCACGGCTCCGGAATTGCGGCGCCTCTTCGGGAATGATGAACTTCCATTCAATCGGGTTGCAGCAGGCTTGCATTCGCTTTTGCATCGTCACCATGGGAGTTCACTACCCATCCTCAGCCAAGTTTCCATCGGCGAACTGGACAGCTACTTACAGGACGTCCTGTTGCGTGATACGGACCAGATGAGCATGGCGCACGCGCTCGAGGTCCGTGTGCCTTTCCTGGATCACGAGCTCGTGGAGTTCGTCCTCGGCGTACCGGACGATGTGAAATACCCCCACACTCCGAAGAAGCTCTTGGTGGATTCCTTGGGTGATCTACTGCCCAGAGAGATCGTTGACAGACCGAAGATGGGCTTCACCCTTCCATGGGAACTGTGGATGAGAAAGGAGTTGAGGTCCTTCTGTGAAGACCGTGTACGCAAGCTCGATGCGCGCGGGATCTTCGTTAAAGGCGCTATCGGGGAAATGTGGCAAGCCTTTCTTCATCGAGACCCGCAAGTGAATTGGGCCAGGCTCTGGTCCCTGGTCGTCCTTGAGGATTGGCTCGAACGCAACAACGTCGAGTAGCAGAGGCTTCGCTCCGTCACCGACGAGTACGTCCAATTGGCTTGAAAAACGAACGGGGGCCGAAGCCCCCGTTCAAATGATCCGAAGAGGTGCGCTTAGAACTTCGCACGCGACTTCCGGCCGACGCGTTTGTTACCGCGGATCCAGCTATACCGCTGGCGATAGAAGTTCGATTGACCACGCAACACATAGCTGTACGTGAAGGTCATCGTCAAGTAGCTGTCGTTGTGCGTGGGGTCGCCACGGATCGCTCCGGCAGCGTAATTGTTCGGATGCGGGAGCGTGGGGTCCGCAGTCCATTCGGCGATCGTCTGGCTCTGGTTGGCAAGTTGCGCCGCAGTACCGGTGGCACCGCCAGGCAGTGCATTGGGGTCCGCATAAACGGTGCTCGCATCATCCAGATAATCTGAGAATGTTGTCCGCCATCCCATATCCCATCCGAAACGGTGACGACGCCGTTGCGTGAAATGGAAGCCGATACCAGCAGGGATCGAAACGCCGATCCGGCTGTAATCCACGAGTTCGGTCGTCAATGGCTGGAGCGCGTAGAAATCACCCTCGCCATTGATCTGCCCTTTGGGGTTGTGGTAGTACAATGCGGCGCCGACATACCCGAACAGGCGGAAATCCAACCGGTATTTGCCGTGCCCTCCGAGGTCATTGTCCTGGTAAATGGTGAATTCCGGCCGCACGTACCACTCGATCAGGTCGTTCCGGAAATTCAAGTTCCGCCCTAGGCGCGGGCGGTAGTCCACGGTCAGATCATCAGAACCCTGGATCCGCAGGTACATGATCCCTGTGTTCACCGAGATGAAGCGGTTGATCTTACGCCGTGCGAACCCGCCGAACGCGAATCGGGTCTGGCTCAACTGCATGTCCCAGATGAAATCCCGGCGCGGCTGGTCCTTGCCACCCATTTCACCAAGGTAGTTCGCCCCACCGAGGTGGAAGCCCACGTCCCATGCGTACTGCGCCTGGACGGCAAGGGAGCCGGTGACGAACAATGCACCGGTGATCAGGAAACGAAGGGTACGAAGGCTCATATCTGCGCTCGAAATGGATCGCTGGTTGGACAATGGGCAAACATAACAAAGATCCCGGCAGCCTTCACGTCTCCTTTATGGGTTGGATCTCCACGATCTGATGGACGCCCGGGTTCGTCGACGAACCCGGTAGCTTTGTCGTCCGTCTTCGCAGAAGAAATCGACCATGTCCTCCCGCGTAACCGATCTGTTCGGCGTTCACTATCCCTTGGTCCAGGCAGGAATGATCTGGTGCTCGGGGTGGCGTTTGGCCGCTTCGGTCAGCAACGCCGGTGGTCTGGGCATCATCGGATCAGGTTCCATGTACCCCGATGTTCTCAGGGATCATGTCCGCAAGTGCAAGGTGGCCACGGACCGGCCGTTCGGTGTGAATCTTCCCATGCTTTACCCGGACATCGAGGCTCACATCGCTACGCTGATCGAGGAAAGGGTTCCCATCGCGTTCACATCCGCAGGGAACCCCACGCAATGGACCGCCCAACTTCAGAGCCAGGGGATCAAGGTGGTGCATGTGGTGAGCAGCGTGAAGTTCGCGCTGAAGGCCGAAGCGGCGGGGGTGGATGCGGTGGTCGCGGAAGGCTTTGAGGCAGGCGGCCACAACGGCCGCGAAGAGACCACCACCATGGTCCTCGTACCCATGGTGTGTGATGCGCTACGCATCCCGGTCATCGCCGCAGGTGGGATCTCCGACGGCCGTTCCATGCTGGCAGCCATGGCCTTGGGGGCTGATGGCGTGCAAATGGGAAGTCGTTTCGTGTGTTCGGAGGAAAGTTCCGCGCACATCAACTTCAAGCAGCGCGTGGCCCAAGCGGGCGAAGGGGAAACGATCCTCACCCTGAAGGAGATCACGCCGGTCCGAATGATCCGGAATGGGTTCTTTCAGCAGGTCCAAAAAGCCTATGGTGAGCATGCATCCACCGAAGAGTTGAAGACTTTGCTTGGACGCGCCCGTGCCAAGCGGGGCATGTTCGAGGGCGATCTGGAAGAAGGGGAATTGGAGATCGGTCAGGTCAGCGGGCGGGTCAGTGAGATCCTGCCGGCCGCACGGATCGTGGCCGATATCATGCAGGAATATGAGGAATTGCGCACGAGCCTATGTCGGAAATGAGGAAACTTCCGTTGTTCGATCCAGCAACAAAGTCCCCACCTTGGGCGTCTTGATACCGTGACCACGAACAGGTTCCGCCCCCTTCCGTTATTGGCTCTGCTGATCCTGTTCCTTTCAGGACCCGGGGAGGCCAAGGCGATCATGCTTGATCCGCCTGCACCAAGGTGTGCCTCAGTGAACGTCAGCGGGGACGTTACGCTCACCTGGTCCATCCCGCCGGATCCCGGTGGGGATTTCTCCCTGTATGAGATCTGGGGATCGAATGCTGCTGCTGGGCCATTCGTGCTCATTGCCACGGTGCCGGTCTATGGTCAGGTGAATTTTCTTCACCTCGGCGCTGGCGCGAATGGCGGCCCGCTGTTCTACTACATGACCACTGTGTCCACCGGGCCGCCGCCGAACACGTCGTTGCCAAGTGATACCATCGCCACCATCTTTCTGCAAGTGAACCAGAGCACGCCTTTGGGAAACGCGAATCTGGCGTGGAACGCCACGGCACTGTCTCCAACCGCCCTTCCGGACTTCACCATTTGGCTGGAGTACCCGATCGGGACCTGGTCCCAGATCGCCACGGTACCCAACACGACCTTCAGCTACGCATGGCCGGTAAGTGTTTGCGAGGATTCGCTGACCTTCCGTATCGGGCTCGGTGATGGCTTGGGCTGCACCTCATACAGCAGTCGGGACGGTGCGATCTTCAATGATGTGACACCGCCTTCGGTACCCGTGCTGGTCTCCGTGAGCGTGGATCCGATCACGGGGCTTTCAACGGTCACATGGTCCCAAAGTCCGGATCCGGATGCCGGTGGATACTATATCGTCTGGAACGGGCCTGCGGGTGGTGTGGTGGTCGGGACGGTCATTGGGCAGGGCACCACCTCATTCAGTTGGCCGGACAGTACACCGTACACAGGTCCGGAGTCCTTTACTGTTGCTGCGTTCGACACGTGCTGGACCGGCAGTCCTCCAAGCGCGAACACGAGTGGCACCGGCCTGTCCCACACGACCATGTTCGCCTCTACGAACTATGATCGCTGCGAGTCCAACGTCTTCGTGCATTGGACGCCTTACGTAGGCTGGGAAGCCCAGAACTACGTAGTGACCGCGAGCATGGATGGCGGTCCTTGGGCTGTACTGGCCAATGTTTCCGGGACCGTGCATTCCTTCGCTCATCTGGCTCAGCCGGACCATAACTATTGCTACGTTATCCGCGCGGTACTCGGACCCGGCCTTGCCACTTCGCTTTCCAACGAGACCTGCCGATACACGGACTACCCGCCTCTTCCGCAAGGGAATTATCTGCGGAATGTGACCGTCCTTGGGCCGTCCTCGATCCTGGTGGTGGATAGTGTGGATCAATCCGCGGAAGTAGGCGGTTATTGGATCGAACGGTCCGCGAACGGCAATGCATACAGCACCGTGGCTTCATTCCCTGGAACCGCCGGACCGGTGATCAACTTCACCGATAACAACGTGCGCCCCTCGGACACCGGTTACAGGTATCGGGTCCAAGTGGGTGATAGTTGCGGCAATCCGGCCATCACAAGCAACATCGGCGCGAACATCGTTCTCCGCGCGACACCTGATCTGGCCGGTCTCACGCATCTCAATTGGAACGGTTACATCGAATGGGCGGGGACTGTCGTCGGGTACAACATTTACCGCAGTGTCGCGGACGGTGCGTTTGAACTGATCACGACCGTTCCTTCCGATCCGTGGTCATACACGGATGATGTGAATGCATTCGTCTCCCTGACCGGGCGGTTCTGTTATTATGTGGAAGCGATCGAAGGCGCGGATCCTTCAGGGATCAACGCGATCTCCACGAGCAATGTGGCATGTGCGGTCCAACAGGATCTGGTCTTCATCCCCAATGCATTCATCATTGGTAGTTCCATTGCTGAGAACCGGACCTTCAAACCCGTGTTGGGCTTCGTGGATGTGACCGAGTACCGATTCCTTATCATCAACCGTTGGAACCAGGTGATCTGGGAAACGGAGGATCCTGATGAAGCATGGACCGGTGTGGTGGGCAGTCAAGTGGTGCCCATCGGCATCTACGCATACTACTGCGCGGTAAGAAGCGGGACCGGGAAACTCGTGGAGAAACGGGGCACGGTCATGCTGCTCACGGCCGAGGATTGATCCAGTCATCGTTCCCGTGCCTATTTTTGTGCATGGAACGATCCACTACTGCCGTCCCAAGGAAGACCGCCACTGCGGTTCCGGCGAACGGGCAAGCACCTTCGGACAAGTTCGTAGGCGAAGGACTCACTTACGATGATGTGCTATTGGTACCCGCGTACAGTGAGGTGCTCCCGCGTGAAGTGGATGTTCGATCACGGTTCTCGCGCAACATCGTCCTGAATGTTCCGATCGTATCCGCCGCAATGGATACGGTGACCAGTGCGGACCTCGCCATCGCCATCGCCCAACAAGGGGGGATCGGTGTGATCCACAAGAACCAATCGGTGATCGAACAGGCTGCGGAGGTCCGTCGGGTGAAGAGGAGTGAAAGCGGGATGATCCTCGACCCGGTGAAATTGGATCGTGAAGCCACGGTCGGGGATGCGAAGCGCCTGATGGCCGAGAACAAGATCGGTGGGATCCCGGTCGTGGATGTAAAAGGCTTCCTCGTTGGGATCGTCACCAACCGTGACTTGCGCTTTGAGAAGAAAATGGCGCGCCCGGTCACCGAGGTGATGACGAGCACGAACATCATCACGGCAAAGCCCGATACCACCATGGCGCAAGCCGAAGTGATCCTACAGGATCACAAGATCGAGAAGCTGCCCGTGGTGGATCCCAGCGGAAAGCTCGTCGGCCTGATCACCTATAAGGACATCATCAAACTGAAAGAACGGCCGAACGCTTGCAAGGATAGGATCGGGCGGTTGCGTGTGGCTGCGGCCATCGGGGTTACCTCGGACACCATGGAACGGGCGAAGGCCTTGGTGGATGCGGGCGTTGACGCCCTTGTCCTGGATACCGCGCACGGACACACGAAAGGCGTCATCGATATGGTGCGGAAGGTGAAGGCCGCATTTCCACAAGTGGATGTTGTGGCAGGCAACATCGCCACCGCAGCAGCTGCGCTCGCGTTGGTGGAGGCTGGAGCTGATGCCGTGAAAGTGGGCATCGGACCAGGCAGCATCTGCACCACACGGGTGATCGCCGGTGTGGGTGTACCCCAACTCACAGCGGTGCTGGACTGCGCACGTGCGGTGGAAGGGACCGGAGTGCCGGTGATCGCCGATGGCGGTATCCGGTACACTGGCGACATGGTGAAGGCTCTTGCCGCCGGTGCGGGCACGGTCATGGTCGGAAGTATGTTCGCGGGGGTGGAGGAAAGCCCAGGCGAAATGATCATCTATGAAGGCCGTCGCTTCAAGACCTATCGCGGCATGGGCAGCATCGAGGCCATGCAGCAAGGGAGCAAGGACCGCTACTTCCAGGATATGGAGGACGACATCCAGAAACTGGTCCCGGAAGGGATCAGCGGGCGTGTCCCGTACAAAGGCAAATTGGCAGAGGTCGTCCACCAATTGGTCGGTGGTCTTCGAGCAGGGATGGGCTATTGCGGCGCTGCGAACATGGACGCGCTCAAGGCGGCTTCATTCATTCGCATCACCATGGCGGGTATGAAGGAGAGCCATCCGCACGACGTGTTCATCACGCGTGAGGCTCCGAACTACAGCCACCATTAGCACCTCCTTCTCTTCAGAACCGGGTGAATAGACCCACCCGGAACCGGGTGCTGTTCCAGTCCAACTTCAATGGTATGCCGGAAGCGTCCTCAATGGTTTTTCCGTCGTAGTCGGTAACAGTAACCGAGGCACCTCCGGTGTGTTCCACACCAGCGAAAGCACCCATCGTTCCGCTGAACGAGCGCAGGTAACGCACTCCAACCGCAATGGTCCCGGACCGGCCTTTCAACGGCAAGTTCGAACCTGTTGAGAGCAATGACATGATGCATGGACCGATCGCGATCTGCGTTTCCAGGGCAGCGCGCTCATGGTTCATCGGCCTATAGGTCAGGCCGATGAGATAGGTGGTGAACCGAATGCTTTCCACGCTGTTGTCCACGCGGTCGGTGCCGATGCGGTCATAGTGGATCCCGACCGAAAGCTTTTGGTTCACGGCCACCTCAAAAGCGAACGCCACGGAACTGCATGCTTCGAGTGCGGTTCTTAAGCTATCAGGTCCTTGGCTGATGGTCAACTGTCCTGCGCCCCCACCAAGTGAGGTGACCAAGTGCTTGGCCTCGATGAGTTGACCGCGCACGGTCGTTCCAAGAACAACAAAGGCCAAGAACAGGATCAATGGGCGCCTCACTGGGACGAAGATCGCGCTTGCTGGGCCGTGCCCCCGGTAACTTCGTAGCATGCATTGGCTCGTCGGTGTGATCGTGGTCGTGGTGTTGGCCTATGCGGGCGTATGCCTGTTCTATTACCTGTTCCAAGAGCGTTTCATTTTCATCCGGTTCAAGCTCAGGAAGAGTTATCGCTTCCGCTTCTCGCGTCCGTTCAGCGAACATTGGATCGTGCGGCCGGATGGTGCGCGACTTCACGCGCTTTGGTTCAAGGCATCCTCCTCTCGTCAAGTGGTCTTGTATTTCCATGGGAACACCGGCAGTTTGCGGCGATGGGGGAGATATGCCTCCCAGCTTATCGACCTCGGTGTGGATGTGGTGATGCCGGATCCTCGTGGCTATGGAAAGAGCCGCGGCAAGTTGAGCGAAGTGCAATTGATCGAAGACGCCAAAGCATGGTTCGACCATGTGCAAGAGCTGACCGGAACCGCTCCGGTGGTCTATGGTCGTTCATTGGGAAGCGGCCTTGCTGTTCCGGTAGCGGTGGATCGGAACCCGCCGTTGTTGATCCTGGAAACGCCGTTCGCGAACTTGATCGATGTGGCGCACGCCTACCTGCCCATTCTACCTTATCGTTGGCTACTACACTATCGGTTCCAGAATGATGAAATGGCGACTCGGTTGGCCTGTCCCACATACCTCTTCCATGGCAAGCGGGACCAGACCGTTCCGTACTCAAGCGCCTTGAAACTTTACGCCGCATTGCCATCCACCATTCAGCGGGAACTGATCACCATCCCGGATGGTGGTCACAGTGACCTGCATCTCTCGCAGGAATTCCGCACTCGCATGGCCGAACTGCTTGGCGCCGCGGACCAGTGAGCAGGACTGGTTCGGGGTTGCCTTCTAGCGCCATGTGCTGGCGTTGATCCCGATCAGCCTACCTTTGAGTGACCCGGAAAATTTTCAGGTGGCGCACAATAAGGGCGCATCGAGCAACGTTTGCACGGGTAATTGCGTCTAATTTGCGTTGAGAAGGGCTTGCCATGTACAAGTCCGAATTGAACCCAAACCCGAACAGCCGATAGCAAGACCTCTACCCTAGACGTTCTCGATCCATTACGGACCAAAACGGGTAAGGCCATGCTAAAGAAGCTGAGTTGCCATACGGCAACAGGTTCCATCAACGATCAGGATCTGGTCGCGAAATATCTCGGAGGCGACGAGTCCGCCTTTGAAACGCTCTTGCACCGCCACAAGCATAAGGTGTGGTCACACATCAACCTGCTGGTAAGGGATCGCGAACTCACCGAAGACCTCTTCCAGGACACCTTCATCAAGGTGGTACATAAGCTGAAGTGTGGTCGGTACAACGAGGAAGGAAAGTTCCGGCCTTGGTTGATGCGGGTCGCCCACAACCTGGTGATCGATCACTTCCGGTTGATCAAGAAAATGCCGCTTACCCGTAGCAATGACGATTACGATGTCTTCGCGACGCTGGCGCAGCCCGGTCAGAACGTGGAGCAGCGGATCGTGAATGCCCAGGTGGATGCGGACGTTCGGAAGCTGATCGATAGTCTATGCAACGAGCAACGGGAAGTGGTGATCATGCGCACTTACTTGGGGATGAACTTCAAGGACATCGCGGACCACACCGGAGTGAGCATCAACACGGCCTTGGGCCGGATGCGGTATGCGCTGATCAACATGCGGAAGACGATCACCAAGCACGAAATGGTGCTGGAACGGGAGTAGGGTGGAAAGTGGGTCCTGTTCGCGGCGGATGCATATGCACCCGCCGCGACTTTTTGTACCCCACACAATACGGTCCCGGAAGTGGCGTTAAGGACTCATTCAACCACTTTACCCCATTCGATGGCAAACGTTACTCTTCGGAAGAATTCCTCCCGCCGCGCACGCAAACCCATGACCCTCGACCTCCAGCCCGGTCCGCGCGAAGCCAGCATCCGTTTGATCCTCGGATACTCCCGGGCTTTACAAGTGGTGAATGCACCGCCGGTCGGGCAAGTGGATGTGATCCTGAACTGACCACCCCCGGTTCGCTGAACCGGGGTAGGCGAAGTTCCTACGGACGATATCGGCGACGAAGCTCGCGTCGGGTCACCATGCGCTGTAGCGCAGGATCCCATGCCTTCAGGCGGAAGCAGGCGATCACATCCCACAGACGCAATGACGTGTGCTTTGCGGTGGTCCGGAGTTCCGGTATGGCCTTGAACACCTCCGGCAAGCGATAGAATGGAATGTGCGCATTGAGGTGGTGGATATGGTGGAACCCGATGTTCCCCGTGAACCACTGCATCACCGGATTCATGCGCATGTAACTGCTGCTGTCAAGTGCCGCTTTCACGTAGCTCCAGCCGTCCTTGTCGGTAAAAACGGTCCCCGGAAAGTTGTGCTGCGCGTAGAAGAGGTAGCTGCCCAATGCGAAGGTGACGATGAAGGGCAGGAAGAATCCGAAGACCAGGATCTGCCAACCGAAGAAGTACCAAGCCGCCCAGCCCATCGCCGCATGCAGGATCAAGGTCATAAGACTATCCCAATGCCGGCCACGGTTGCTGATGAAGCTATTCACGCACATACCGATGATGAACACGAAGAGGTAGCCTAGGCCGATGGCGAAGGGGTGCCGGATGAGCAGATAGGCGAATCGTTCGGGAGCAGAAAGGGTCTTGTACTTCTCCACGGTCACCACCGGGAAGGACCCGATGCTGCTCGTGTACAGTTTGCTGTTGTGCTTGTGGTGATGGTCATGACTGCGCTTCCAGATGCTGGGCGGGCTGAGCATGAACACACCGAACGAGGCGAAGAACCCATCGGCTATCCAACTGCGGATCAGGATGGTCTTGTGTTGGTGATCGTGATAGAGGATGAACAGACGGACCAATGACAATCCAGCCAGTATGCCGAACAGGGCCTTCATGATGATCGGCTCGAACAGGAAGATGCCGAAGTAGCACGCCACGGTCACCAGCACGGATACGCCCAAGTGCATCCAACTACGCGCACGGACCTCGTGTGCAAAGGGCCTAGTGGCAATGATCAGGTCCTTGCCTTCCGCCGGTTGGCGGACTATTACACGTGGGGGCGCTTGTGCTTCCATCTGCGGTGGGTCCAGAGCCAAAGGTCGGGCTGATCCCGGATATCCCGTTCCAATCGTCGCGAATGTACCTCCGTGATCTCCCCTTCCCGCGTATTCCTCGGATCCGGAACGATCACCTCAGCCTGCATGCGATAGTAACCGCGGCGTGGCCGAACGATACTGATGTAGATCACCGGATAGCCCAGTTTCCTCGCCAACGCCTCGGTTCCAAGAAAGACGGGCGTGTCCTGGTGGAGGAAATTCAACCAATAAGCGCGGTCGGGTGATGGCGTCTGATCGGCAATGAAAGCCGTGGCGGTATTCAGATGGCGGTCCCGGATCATGCTACGGCTGGTCTCCTTCATGGTGTAAAGCCGCGTGCCATAACGGGTGCGCATGTGATACATCAGCCGGTCGAAGTGTTTGTTGTGCAACGGGTGATAGATGACGTACGGATGAGGGATCGATCCCTCCAAACTGAACCGTGCACCAGCGAGTTCCCAATTCCCGAAGTGCCCGAGGACAAGGATCACGCTCTGCTTCTTGTTCGCATAGTCCTCCAGAATACCAACCCCGTCGAATTCGACCCGCTTGCGCACTGTGTTCTTCGAGATGGTCAAGGTCTTCAGCGTTTCCAACGTGAGGTCGCAGAACCAACGGTAGAACCGCGCAGCGATGGCGCGGATCTCCGCTTCGCTCTTCTCCGGAAAACTGTTGCGCAGGTTGGTGAGAACCACTTCTTCGCGATAGCCAAGAACCCGGAAAATGATCACGTAGAGCGCATCGCTCAATAGGTACAACAACGGAAACGGCAGGAGCGAGATCCCGTAGATGAAAGGAAGCGCGATGTAATAGCCGAGCGTTCCCATGCAAGGGCTGCAAAGTAAGGCTGAGCCCCTTTGATCGCGGAACGCGATCAGTATCGAAGGAGCAGCGCGATGCCCTTATAGTCGGAGAGGAGCCCGTTCGGAAGGATCCGCACCTCGCCACCTTTTCGAAGTTGTTCTTCAATGATGTCATCGACTATGTCATCCACCACGTCCGGTGCCGTGGGGTCGCTGACCAGTTCGATGTGGTCGGCCATCACTTTGGCAGGGATGCGCAGGTCGCGCTCCACCAACAGGGTCATTCCACGGCCATCGCGAACCTGCTTCCAGATGTCGATCACCGAGGTGCTGTGCTTTTCCGCAGGAGCCTTGCGCAAGGATCCGAGGTCGGCGATGTGGCGCTGCTTCTGGTCCTCGTAGGCGAGCTTCCACGCTTCCTTCACCACCTCCGATGGCGCAACGCTGTCATGGCTCCCGGGCAGATTGCCGATGTAGATGGATCCATGGGAAGCCTCCGCGACCAACTGTGGGAATTGCTCATGGGTGCAGGCCACCACCACACGTCCTTTGAGGCCGACCACTTCACGAACGGCCTTATCCACGTCCACATGGAGTTCGCGCAATTGGTTCAGTTGACCTCGTGAAGTGCTGGTGGACAATGAATCCGTGGTGTAATGTCCATTGCGCATCGGGAACGTGTTGCGTACCTCGTCCATCAATTGGTCGTTGGCGGCATGATACAGGTGCGCCCCTTTGGTGCCCAGCACTAGCACATGGTGATCAACCCCGCCCAAGCGCCATCGGATCACTTCACGTGTCGCGAAGGTTCCTTCCACCGTGACCCGTTCATCCACCGGGAAGGGCAAGCGGACCACTTCCGTGAGGTCGGCGGCGATGAATACGGCCATGCCTTCGCCGTTGTGGTTATGGTCGATGGAAGCCTCCAGCGCATTGAGACGATCCAGGATCGGCGCCATCGCCCGTTTATCACCCGATTCCAGCACGCGCTGTTCTGCTTGGCTCACAAGATGTTTCATGACCAACGCATCCTGCGCGGCATCAGGCATGGTGCGGTGGGTGGGGAACAATAGGGTGACGCACGGACCCTGGCGCTCGGCCATCAATCGGTGGATCAATTCATCGTGAAGAAGTGTTGTGGTGCTCATGGTATTTTCAGGTTGTCCCTCAAGGTACCTGCACCGTGTTGGAACAGGCATGACGCTCGTCACCTGTCGTCAAACGAACAACGACTTCCGGCCGATCACTGAGCAGATCGGGCACTTTCGTGGATCATGGCCCTTGGCCGGACAATGCTCACGACCGAAGTAGATGATGCGCAGGTGTAGGTCAGCCCACTGGTCTTCGGGGTAGAGGCGTTTCAGGTCGGCTTCCGTCCGCTCTACGTTCTTGCCCGTGCTCAAGGTCCAGCGCCAGGCCAAGCGGTGGATGTGCGTATCCACGGGAAAGGCAGGCACACCGAAGGCTTGCACCATGACGACGCTTGCCGTCTTGTGGCCGACCGATGGAAGTGCTTCCAAGGCGCTCATGGAGTTCGGAACCTTGCCGCTGTGTTCTTCCATGATGATCTCGCTCAGCCCATGGATGCCTTTTGCCTTCGCTGGTGCAAGGCCGCACGGACGGATAATGTCCTCGATCTCCTGCACTTCCAACTTCACCATCTGTTGCGGAGTGCGGGCCTTCGCGAAGAGCAACGGCGTGATCTCGTTCACCTTCTTGTCCGTGCATTGCGCGCTAAGCACCACCGCGACGAGCAGCGTGTACGGATCCTCGTGGTCGAGAGGGATGGACGTGCGCGGGTAGAGCTCGGCGAGGGTGCGAGAGACGAAGGCGGCTTTTTCGGGGCGGGTCATCGCGTGAGCCAGTGCTGGCGGATGATCTCAGTGAAATGCGTGACGCGTTCGGCGAGTGCGGCATCGAAGAGGAAGGGGCGCACATCCTCGGCTTGCTGATGCATGTCGAGCGTTGCGCAATGCGCGATGAGTTTTTCGGCTAGCGCTTCGCGCGATCCCGATCCAATGCGTTCTTTCATGTAGCCTTGGTCCGGCTCCACATTGCGGCCCAGCAAGAAGACCGCATCGAAGAAATCGCGGCCCTTGTTGCGCGGACGGCCAAGGATCGCGTGGCACTTCTGCGCGAGCAGCAACGACGGTGAGCAGCATGGCAGGCTGAATGACACGTCGAATTTGTCAAGGCGACGCAGCTCCGGTGCGTATGCGTAGTGCTGCGGCTCGGTGTCGAACTGGATCAGTACGCTCTGCTCGGCATGACCGCTAAGACCGTGCTGGAAGAGCAGACCCGGAAAACGCACCTTGCAGCGGAATGCGGTCTTGCTGCGCACCTGCACATCCACCATGTACCCTTCGCGCTCGAGTCCCTCGCCTACACGATCAGCGAGCACTCGGAACTGGTCCATGTCGAGCCCGAGGTTATCGAAGTCAAGATCCTCGCTGAAGCGCTGGTTACCATGCACAAGGCGAAGACAGGTGCCGCCGAGGAACACAAGCTGACGCGCATGCTCCGTGCGGAAGATCAGTTGCAACATGCGGTATTGCAGGTACTCGCGCAGCAGGAACGCCGTGCGGTCGTGCAGTTGTGGCGGATAGCCCGCGCGGATGTCATCAAGCGTGATCATTGAGCCATTTGTTCAAGCGGCGATATCGGGTGAGCAGCGCACGCGAGCCTTCCACCCGCGCGAAGTCGTCCATGCGCGCGCGATCGATCCTGTCGAGGATCTCATCGGCGTTCAAGCGCCAGGCCTCGAAGCCATCGACGCCATTCACATCGGGTTCCAAGTAGAGCAGATCCAACAGCGCTTTCTCCGGACCTGCCATCATCGCGCGTACACCGCTGTGTTCCAAGAATCGATAGCCGAAGAAGAAGCTGGGTCGCACGTTCCGGTAGCTGTAGTCCGTGCCATCAAAGGTGAAGCGCCGGGTATGGCTCGTGGTCACGCTCTCCACATGGAAGACGCCCTCGGGGATAAAGCTGTAATGGGCGAGTGCCGTGTGCATGCTCACATAGCTCGGCGTATAGATGGCGTTGGCGATGGCCCAGCGTTCGTGATCGTTCTGCTGACGCCCTGCCAAGCGGTAGAATCCATTGCGGACTTTGAACAATAGGCCGCGGCGCTGCCATTGGCTCAGTCGGCTTCGGTGCATGTCAGGGAAGCGCAGGCGGATCTCCGAAAGCGGGATCACCGGCAGATCTTTGAATGCGGCTTGGAAGGCAGCATAGCTATGCCGGTCAGATGCTTCCGTCCTGCTCAAATGCCGATCAGTGTCCAAAACGTGCGCAAAATAGCACGAAATAGACACGGAACGACATTTCTGGCATGAGTGAAAGGCTTTCGTTCATGTCATCAATAGGACGCGATCAGCCCTTTCATGGTATAAGGCAGCGGGATGGATGTGCGCGGGTAGAACTCGGCGAGCGTGCGAGATACGAAGGCGGCTTTCTCGGGGCGGGTCATTCCTCTCTAGTTACTGAGCCGGTGGCAAAGAAGCGGTCGATCGGCACGATCTGTGGATCAACTTGGACATGAGCGAACAAGATGCACGGAGCCTCTCTGATGAGGCATTGAATGAACGCCGCCACCCAGGTGGTTCGATGTCGGCTGCAAGGCATGGGGCTGAAGGGATCCTCCGTCCGGTGCGGCCTTGGGTTGACCGCAGCGAACAAGGCGTGGCAGAGCTACCAGCGCGGCGGTTGGCAAGCTGTACGGGTATGTCGCAGTGGCCGTCCCAAGGGCAGTGGGCTGCGACTGACAAAAGCGGAGCAGAAGGAGACACAACGACTGATCAGCGACAAAATGCCCGATCAATTGAAACTGCCCTTCGCGCTCTGGACGCGCAAGGCCGTTGCCATGCTGATCAGGTCGCTTCGCTATCGCGCTGCCGGAGCGGACCTTGAGCGACTACATGGTGCGCTGGGGCTTCTCGGCACAGAAGCCCATGCACCGGGCCTTCGAGCAGCGTCCGGCCCAAGTACGCGCATGGAAAGAGCAAGTGTATCCGGCCATTGCCGCTCGTGCCAAGGCAGAGAGAGCGGATATCCTTTGGGGCGATGAGGCTGGAGTGCGCAGTGATGATGTACGGGGGCGCAGCTTCGCCAAACGCGGAAGCACGCCGATCGTGCGCGTGGGCAACAAGCGTTTCGGGCGTTCGATCATATCGGCTGTCAGCAGAACAGGCGGCATGAGATGGATGGTGTTCAAGGGGCGCTGAACGTGCGCCTGTTCAAGCGGTTCCTCGCACGGTTGATCAAAATGGCCAAGCGCAAGGCGTTCCTTATCGTGGACAACCTGAGGGTGCATCATGCCAAAGCGCTCGCACCATGGCTGGAGGCCCACGCCCATCAGATCGAACTCTTCTTCCTGCCCAGCTATTCCCCGGAGCTCAACCCCGTGGAAGTGGCCAATGCGGACTTGAAGAAGAACGTTACGGCCAAGCCTCCTGCACGCAATGAGCAACAGATGGTCGATGCCATCATCGGTCACTATCGTTCCGTACAGCGCAGGCCCGATCGCATCATCGCATACTTCCAACACCCGGACGTTCGCTACGCAGCATGAGTGCGGATCTTTTCCACCGGCTCAGTAACTACCACCACAAGTTGTCTTCAGAAGGAACAAAATGACCAGTCCCGGCCTTGGAAAGAACCCATCGATACACGCACGTGTTGCTACCGTCGCACTGCGGACAAGGACGTAACCAGTCATTCTCTATGCCGACAACCAGCCCGCTATCCCTGGCCTTCATCACTACGCGCTCCCTTTCAACGCCCTGCGTTGGGTTAGTCTCAATGGCATCCTTCACCATCACTTGCAAACGACAGATTGGAGAAGCGGCAAGAACTCTTTGGCGCGCAATAGGACGTGCAATGAAGTCTTCTACCGCACTCTCTGTCGCGGCACCATACCCACAGGAAAGGCACTTCCAACCATTGAGGTAAGTACGCGGAGCGCCTAGGGAACGCTGAAGTTGAACTATATCGAAGTCTCGATCAGGATTCGAGGCCAAATGATAGCAGGTCGTCTTAACATTCTCGAATACGGCATTCAACCAAGAACCCGGGATGCCGCCGTCATTGAGGGACCCCATACCACCATAAGCCTCTAAATGGTGTCTGGTAGATCTGGATGTCTCCCATTCATGTATGTCGCGCGCTAGCCAACTCTTCCAATGAGTGTCATCTGCTGCGTCTAGCAGATCGTGTAGTGCCAGCAGAGCATCGCGCACGCGGGAGAATTGATTGACAGCCATGGGATCAATGGGGAGGGTGATTCCTCAAGTCCGACATAGCTACCACGTGAACGTATGCGCACTCGAACCTAGGATGAACGTATGCGACCGCGTCGGCATCTTCTCGCCTTCCACATGCACCAGGTTCTGCTGCTCGGGGAAGACCTCTTGAAGCAGATCGCACGAGACCAATAAGTCGTTCGGCGTGTACACCCCTTCCACTTGCAGGTAACAGTAAAGCGTCTCGCCGTCGAGTTCCTTGCCGACCCACTTCCAACTCATCTGTGCATCCTTTTGGAACAGCACGAGATGTTCCATGAGGTAGCGGTTCAGCAGGCTATCGGCCTTCGGGTATTCCTTCTCTGATCCAAGTTTCAGTTCCGCACGCATGGAGAGGGCGTGCTCGATGTCATGCGCGGTCATCCGCCACGTGAGATCAAGCGTGTGTTCCTTGTCGTTGTGATGGATGGTGAGTGTGGAGAAGAAGAACTCGTGGACCACGGGGGCCAACAGCAGCGAACCAGCCAAGAGAAGCGCTTTCATTGGTGCGAAGGTCGTGTGTAGATCCATTCACCGCCAAGACGCAACGAACGCCACGGTTTCGCCACGTATTCGTGTATTCGTTGCGGGTCCTTTGCGCCCGTTGCGTCTTGGCGGTGAAAGACCTCGTTCTACATTCGCGCTATGCTTCACCAGCGTACCCTCGTTGCCTTTGGCGTCCTCGCCGTCATCGGCGTCTCCGCCCAGGATTCTCCCCGCTATGGCCGCGACAAGTTCCGGCAGCTCGATCAGGAACTCCCCACGCCGAATGAGCAGCGCACGGCCAGCGGTGCTCCGGGCCATGCCTATTGGCAGATGAAGGCCGATTACGACATCAAGGTGGAGATCGACGACCCTGCGGCAAGCTCAGGGCAAACACCTAAGCTGACCGGCACGGAAACGATCACCTACCACAACCAGAGTCCGGACAAACTCGATTACCTCTGGCTGCAATTGGACGGCAACATCTTCGAGCCGAACAGTGACGCGAATACGACACGCACGGGGACGATCCCGGATAGCGTGTCGCTTGATCAGGTAAGCAAATGGGTGAAGCCTTTCGACGGCGGTTTCCGGATCACCAGCGTGAGCGATGGTGCTGGAAGCAAATTGAAGTACACCATCAACAAGACCATGATGCGCATCGATCTGCCCAAGGCCTTGGCGCCGGGTGCGGTGTACAGCTTCAAGATCGGTTGGTGGTTCCCGATCAACGACCGCATGAAGGTGGGCGGTCGTAGCGGTTACGAGTACTTCGAGGACGAGGACAATTACCTCTACACCGTTGCACAGTTCTATCCGCGCATGTGCGCCTACATGGACTACAGCGGCTGGATGCACAAGCAGTTCCTCGGTAGCGGCGAGTTCACCCTTGACTTCGGCGATTACAGTTTGAGCATCACTGTTCCGAGTGATCACATCGTGGGTGCCACTGGCGTGTTGCAGAACGAAGGCGCGGTGCTTTCTGCGGAACAGCGCAACCGTCTCGCCAAGGCGCGGACCGCGGACAAGCCGGTGATGATCGTCACGCCGCAAGAAGCCGCCGAGGTGGAGAAGAAGAAGGCCACGGGAAAGAAGACGTGGGTCTTCAAGGCGCAGAACGTGCGCGATGTCGCCTTCGCGAGCAGCCGCAAATTCATCTGGGATGGACAGAACCAAGCGGTAGGCAGCCACAATGTCCTCTGCATGAGTTTCTACCCGAAGGAGGGCAATCCGTTGTGGGAACAGTACAGCACCAAAGTGGTGGCGCACACCATCAAGACCTACAGCAAGTTCACCTGCGATTACATCTACCCGGTGGCCATCAGCGTGCACACCGATCGCATCGGCATGGAGTACCCGATGATCTGCTTCAATGGCGGACGGCCGGAGAAGGACGGCACCTACAGCGAGCGCACGAAGTATGGCATGATCGGCGTGATCATTCACGAGGTGGGCCACAACTTCTTCCCGATGATCATCAACAGCGATGAGCGGCAGTGGACCTGGATGGATGAAGGCCTGAACACGTTCGTGCAATACCTCACCGAACAGGAGTGGGACCACGACTATCCGAGCTGGCGTGGCAAGCCGCGCAACATCGTGGATTACATGAAAGGTGATCCGAACGCGGAACCGGGCAAGGTGAAGGCGCGCATCGAACCGATCATGACGAATAGCGAGAGCATCACACAGTTCGGCAACAACGCCTACGGGAAACCGTGCACCGCGCTGAACATCCTGCGCGAGACCGTGATGGGCCGCGAACTCTTCGACCACGCGTTCAAGACCTACGCGGAGCGCTGGAAGTTCAAGCACCCCACACCGGCCGACTTCTTCCGCACCATGGAGGATGCCAGCGCGGTGGACCTCGATTGGTTCTGGCGCGGCTGGTTCTATACCACCGATCACGTGGACATCGAACTCGCCAACCTGCGTTACAAGCGCATGGATCCGCGCGACCCGATGCTCGCCGAGAAGTTGAAGCGCGAGGACAAGGGCCGCGAAGTGCCTGACCTCAGCCGCCAGCGGAATATGACTGCGGTGTCCACCATGGTCGATCGCGACCCGACCACGCGCGATTTCTACAACACCTATGATCCGCTCACCGCCAGCGAGCGCGACATGACCGCTTATGAGAAGTGGAAGAACGGATTGAAGCCTGAAGAACTCGCGTTGCTGAATGAAGAACTACATCTCTACGAATTGCAGTTCAAGAACATCGGCGGCTTGGTGATGCCGATCATCCTTGAATGGGAGTACTTCGATGGTACCAAGGAAGTGGAACGCATACCGGCCGAGATCTGGCGCATCAGCGACGACATCTCCAAGGTCTTCGTGAAGCGCAAGGAAGTGAAGAGCGTGACCGTGGATCCCTTCCTCGAGACCGCCGACTGCGATCTGAACAACAACAGCTGGCCGCCGCGCATGGTCCCCACGCGCTTCGATGTCTTCAAGGATCGTGAGTGGAAGAAGCCGAACCCGATGCAGATCGAACGGAACAGGTTGACGGGCGGGGAGATGAAGGGGCAGTGAGTAGCTAGCATTTTCTTGGTGCGATCCCGACTGGAAATTGTCGGCACCAATTGGCGCGTGGTCAACTTTACTTTGTGTCATGAACACGATTCAAGAAGGGATTCGAACGTCGGCAGAGGAACTCAAGTCACGGACTGGTGAGATCGGCAACATCATTCAACTAGGCTGGCGTTCTTGGGAAAAGCTCGTAACAGAACTTGGAGGACGAATTCCGATGCTCTATGAAGGCATGGAGTTCGTGAATCCGAACTCGCAGGTTGATCCAGATTGCGTGCAGGTCGTGAAGTGGGATGAGGACTACCTTAAGAAGGCGAGAGCATTTACGGGAAGGATGCACAGCGAAAGCTAGGCTCGACCTTATTCGGTGGGCTTCGTCTTCGGGGACCCTGCGTCCTTCAATCTTTGGGCAACACCGATTCCTATGAGCATCATCGACCTCCGCGCCGTGATCATGCATTTGCTCCAGAAGGTGAGCAACGTGAGCCTGCTGACCGCACAGGTCTAGGCTTGCTCCTTCGATGTATCGTGGTGAACGGACACGCCTTCGGGAGATCGGAAGAATTCACGCATGAACCGTGCGCTGTACAGTAAGAAAATGCCGAAGTAGATGGCTGCAATAACGATGGCCCCACGTCCGAACACCATCCAATCAGGCAGGTCGGTTGATGAGGTCAGATAGAGGCAGTAGTAGTCGATCACCGTGACCGGGACGCTGATCACCAGAAGCGCTCGGAGCAATGTCACAGAACGTCGTGTGCGCTTTACCGTGCTAAGGGCACTAAAGAGGATCAACGCGGAGAGTATCTCATGGAGGAGCGAGGTGATGAGGTTGAGTTCGCCTGGTACGACACCAACGGGATCCAAGTGCCTTGCCTTGAACTCAGGAAAGTGCTGGATCAAGTACCCAACCTGCTCAATGGAATTTTCATGTATGACTATGATCAGGACAAGCACGATGGCATGGACTATTTTGGCGACTGTGTGGCGTCCATTATCCTTGGAATAGTTCCGGATCAGGAAGATGGCTGTTACGGCGAGGAAGATGAAAGTCAGGGTCATCAGGGCCAATTTAGTTGCATGATCTTTCAGACCAATGCGAGTAATGGTGCTCCGGTGAGATTCCTCCTATAGCCGAAGCAGGGTCTCCCGTCTCCGCGTCCTTCTATCTTTGGGCAACACCGATCCCCATGAGCACTTCCGACCTCAAGCTCAGCCTTGTCCAGCGCCTCTTGGAGGAGAACGACCGGACTTTCCTGGATCGCATTCGCCAACTCTTCGAGAAGCGTGATGCACAGGATGTGGACTTCACGGATGCGGAGTTGGCGGAGTTGGAGGCATTGCGTGCGAAACGGCTCAGCGGCGAGACCTCGGGTCTTCCCTTGGAAGAGGCCATACAACAGCTTCGTGATCGCCTGAAGAAGGCATGATCTACGCGTTCGTTGTTGAGCCTGACGCACAGGAGGACGCATGGGAGGCAGCATCCTACCTCGAGTTACGATCGCCGGGCGAGGGGCTCCGTTTCCTCAACGAGTTGGAACGATGTTATCGGTACATCCGGGATTTTCCACATGGCTTCCAAGAGCGTCGCGGTCGATTCAGGCATGCCATGCTCGACGTGTTCCCATACCGCGTGGTGTATGAAGTGGACGGCGGTACGATTCACGTCTATCAGATCCGCCACGCCAGCCGCGAGCCGAGCAAGCGCTTCGGCCCTTGATGGATCTCACCCTACCACCCAAAGCCTCTTCGGCTCCAGCCTGAAATTCACTTCGTTGCCGACCTCCATCGGCTCGCCGTCCAAGTGCGCCACGGTTCCTTCCTGCCACACTTGCGCGGCGATGGTCGGGATGTTGTGGATGTATTTGCTCTCGTCGGCTTTGCCCGTGTAGATCTGTACAAAGGCCTTGATCAACGGGAAGAAGGATGGCTTCGTCACCACACGCAGTTCCGCGAGGCCATCATCGGGCAGTGAGCCCGGACTGATGTTCGCGCCGTTGCCGAACTCCCGCGTGTTGCAGAACACGACCATGAGCACCTTGGATTCCGTGGTCTGGTGGTTCGCCTTCACCACCACGCGCATCGGTGGTGCGCCGAAGATCTCTTTGATGATGATGCTGGCGTAGCCGAACATCCCGCGGCTCCTGCTCTTGTCGAAGCGGTGCGCCACGCGCGCATCGAAACCGATGCCGGCCGTGCCGAGGAAGGGGACGTCGTTCAGGTAGCACACATCCATCTTGCGCGGCGTGCCGGTGAGTGCATGGATCAGCGCCTTCTCGGGATCGAGCGGCAGTCCGATGCTGCGGGCGTAGCCGTTCCCCGAACCCATCGGCACGATGCCCATCGGTACCTCGGTGCCGATCAGCGCTTGTGCAATGGCGTTGTTGGTGCCATCACCGCCTACACTGATCACGCGGTCCATTCCCTTCGCCACCGCTTCACGCGCAAGATCGGTCCCGTGGCCCGGTCCTTCGATCGCGCGCAGGTCAAGGTCCACACCGAGTTGGGTGCGCACCCTTTCCGCGATGTCCAGGATCAGCGGCGCTTTCTTCTTGCCCGACCGCGCGTTGTAGATCACCATCGCCTTCATGGCAGCACGAGTTCGTTCTTCAGGAGGTGGTTGTGGAATTGTTGCACGGCGGCTTGTAGTTGGCGCTCCAGCGAATCCCTGCGCGCATCGCCGCTAGCGATCTCGTCATCATCGAGTTGGGCACCTGCGATCTGCACGGCGCCTTCTTGATCAATGATCAAGTAGGTCCCGGTGCTCGCCGTGACCATGCATGCCATGCGTTCGTCGCGCAGCGCGCTCTTCCCAAAGCTGAAGAAGGGTTTGTCGTAGCCAACGAGATCAAGTACGGTCGGTAGGATGTCGATGTGCTGCGTGACGCGTTCCTCCGTGCGCGGTTGGATGTGCGAAGGCATGAAGTACAGCAAGGGTACATGGTAATCCGTGGCTTCGGAGTAATGCTGTCCAGTACGCTCGATATCTGCCGTATGATCCGCGGTGATGACGAAGAGCGTGTTCGCGAACCAGGGTTGTTGCGCGGCGGTCGCGAAGAACTCGCGCAGCGCATCATCCGTGTAGCGCAAGGAAGCATGGATCTTCAATGTGCCTCCTGCGAAACGTTTCTCATCCTCCGGAAGCAAGTGGTAAGGGTGATGCGAACTGAGGGTGAACACGGTGCTGAAGAAGGGCTGCTGTTCCCGGCCCAATTCCGTGGCGAAGAACTGTAGGAAGGGTCGATCCCAGATCCCCCATGAACCGTCGTAGTCCTTCTGACCAGGGTATTCGTTCATGCCCACATAGCGCTCGTAACCTGCGCTCTTCGCGAAGCCATCGAAGCCCATCGTACCATTTCGACCGCCGTGGAAGAAGCTTGTGTGGTAGCCCTCCTCACCGAGCACATTCGCGAGGGAAGTGAACTTCGTTTGCGCGTAGGCCGATGTGATGAAGGCTTCATCCATCAGCTCCGGGATCGCAGCCGTGATCGCCGGTATGCCATCGATGCTGCGCCTTCCGTTCGCGTAAGCCTTAGTGTAGTTGAGACTTTGTCGCATCAACGAATCCAGGAAGGGCATGTACCCTGTTCCACCGGTGAGTTCGGCGCTGTACGCAGCGGAGAAGCTTTCGAGTATGATCACAACCACATTGGGTCGGCCTCCGACCATCGCACCGTTCATCGTGCTATCCGAAGGAGATGGAATGTCCGACATGACGGTGATCGGAGCGTAGTGATGCACCACCGGCCACAACCGATCCGCTTCCTTCTGCGACATGTAGTTCTTATCCTGAACCACCGGTTTGCCGATCGTCATCATGATCGTGAACGGGGTGTTCAACACCACAGGGAAGTAGGCCGGGGCGACGTGGTCTGCCGCGTTCATCACACCCAACGGGATCAATTGCGTGCCACCGCGCGAGAGTAGCATGACGATCCCCACTGCGACGATCCGCCACGTGATCCGGCGCATCGTGGAAAGCGGTTGTTCACTCACCAACAACTTCGCGCCGCGATACCCGAGTTCCGCAAGTGCGATGCATACAAGGAAGATCAGGAGGATGTACCAGTAGTCCACCACGAAGGTGCCTGCGAGGTTGCCGGTATCGCCTCCGCTGGACATGATCCCAAAAATGTCCGCTGTGCTGCGACGGAGCGTGAACTTGAAGAACTCCAGATCCACGCACGCGAAGAAGAAGCCGACGGCATTCACCAGATGGAAGACGAACTTCTTCAACCGCGAAAGCCCGCCCTCCTCGCGGGTGTCCAACAGACACAGTAGCAACCACGGAATGTTGAGCCAAGCCAATGCGCTCAGGTCGAAACGCACGCCACCGCGAAAGGCCGCGAAGGGAACGTTCGGGAAACTGTCGTGGTTCAACAACACGAACGTGATCCGCAGGAGTGTGTAGATCAACGCCACCGCACCCAGACGGGCGAGCAACACGAGAAGCGGACCACGGAAACGATGCACGGCGCCAAAGATGCGAAGCGATCAGCGCGGATCGCGGACGAGGATGTGCCGACCCTCCACCACGCGCAACGGCTCGTAGTTGGTATAGGTGCTGTCCATCATCACAATGGAATCCGTAGCGGCATCGGTCACGACGAAGCGAACGGTGCCATCGCGCATGGCGGAGTGGAACGCGCTGAGATCATACGGCACGTCCTCACTCCATTCGATGATGTCCTTCTGGCTCAACAGGCTGTTGCCGTTCAGGAACAATTCGAGGTAACCGCGGTAGGTCACGAATACATGGTCGTCCGTGGACAGCCCCAACTCATTCACGAGTACATCACGGACCTTCTTGTCGGCCGAATATGATCGATGCTGCGAGGCGCTATCGCCGAATTTCCCGGACCAGCTCCGCAGTGCGGCTGTGCGCTGGACGCAGAAGACCAGTGCATACAGGATGATGGCGGTTCGCAACCAACGCGGAGGGGCGAGCGATCCTTCCTTCACTGCTGGACCGGAATAGAGTGCGACCGCAACGAAGGTGATCACAAGGCTCTCGAAGAAGTAGTTGAACTGGCTGCCCGATTTGAACGCCGTGATCACGGCGAACAACACGCTCAGTGGCATCGCCAACGCCAGGAACCTCGAGCGCG
Organism: Flavobacteriales bacterium; assembly: GCA_016721005.1. Classification (GTDB taxonomy): domain Bacteria; phylum Bacteroidota; class Bacteroidia; order Flavobacteriales_F; family PHOS-HE28; genus PHOS-HE28. The sequence goes on along the minus strand of JADKJM010000009.1, from coordinate 79,926 downwards.
GATCCGTGCTTCGCATAAGCGCGATCGGTAGGAGGACCGCGATGAGATGCCAGCCTGCGAGTTGGAAATAGCTGCGCGTGTTGAACAGATCGTAGAGATAGTTGGGGCTCACGCCGTTCTTCAAGCCGTCCACCATGTTCTTCCAGAGGTGATCCGCTGGTGCGAGAAAGAGCAGTAGCGCAATGCCGATCAGCGACGTGACGAACGCCGAACCGAGGAAGGCGATCAATGGTCTCCACTTCCTGTCGAGCAGAAGGTGAAGCGGAACGATCAGGAACAGCAGGACGGCGGTTTGCTTGGTCAGGAAGCAGAGTACGGCGAGCACCGCGGAAAGTGCCCACGCTCGCGCGGTCCCGGCATCCAATGCGCGCAGCACTTGGCGAAGGCTCAGGGCGAACAAGAGCGCGTAGAGCGAATCGACGCGCGAATAGAAATGCTCGCTGAATGCTGCGAACGTCAACGCGGCGACCACCCAGCCCCACGATCGTGAGACCCACCGTTCGCGCACGATCAACAGGACGGTGAGTGCGGTGAGCAGGTTGAGGATCAAGGAAAGCACGCGACTCAGGAGATACACCGACCGCACATCGAACGCATCGATGCCCAGTGCTTTTCCGATCCCGCCGCAGACGAAGTAGTAGGCCGGTGTGTATTGAACGAAATCGAACGGGGCCTGCTGGGGATCGGTGTAGAGTGATCGTCCGAGCATCACCTTCTGGACGCCGTGGATCACATTCGGTTCCGCGCCGGCGATGTCATAGCGCCAGCTACCGGCGAGGTCGATACGCAACGCGAGGTGGACCAGCGCGATGATGAGGATCGCTAAGATCGCCCCACGTTGGATCCGCTGGTGGATGTGCTCGGTGCGCATGGGTCTCCGCGTTGCTGTCAACGAAGTTCGTCTGCGGATCTTGGATGGATCGCCACGCGGAAACTGTCCGTGGCGAAGTACGGGATGTAGTCGTTGAAGCTGCGTCCGAGAATGACCACGTCCTTCACACGTGTTGGAGCCACGACATACTTCAAGCGACCATCATCCGCCATCGCGAAGAAGCCGCTGATATCCAGTTGGCTGGACCGTTGGCTCTTGTACAGGATGTCCTTCTGGTCGGCCAGTGTTTGTTCCGGTAGGAAGAGCTCCGTGTAGCCACGATGCCACAGCGCGAGGTATTCATCGGGTTGTAATCCATGGACGCGCAATTGATCGACCAACTCCTGTTCCGCCCGGTAGGTCCCAGGCCGATCGGCATAGTAGCGCGTGATCTCGAAAGCGGAGAAGAGCATCGCCGTTCGCAACAAGGCGATCAATGGAATGAGGACGATGAAGGAGCGGGTAGCCCAGCGTTGCCACGTCGTTCGCACGCTGCCTTCAACGACCATGGCCATGGCGATGGCCGCGAAGACGTAGTGCTCGGTGAAGTAGTTGAGGTTCATGCCCGCCTTCAACCCGGTGATCACCGCCCAGCCCAGGCAGACCACAGCGCCAAGTGCCACGTACCGCTCAATGGCCGAAGCAGGACCACGAAGCCAATTCCAACCCGCCGCGATCCCGAGCACCGTGATCGGTAGCCCGATGAGGAAATACTTGGAGACGACCATGGCCATCAGCCATTCCGGGCTCACGTCATTCATCACACCGAGCACGACGTTCTTGTACGCGTTCGGCAGACCACCTTCCATGATCAGGAGTCCGAGTGCCGCAATGCCCGTGATCATGGATAACGCCGCGTACCACATCAAGTCCCGCCATCTCCGCTGGATCATGAAGAACCCTCCCGCGAGGAGGAACGCGATGACCCCGGTCTGTTTGGTGAACACCGCCAGCACTCCGAGGATCACCGAGGGCAACATGGACGACCACGTGCTCTTTCCGCGTTCAGCTTGAACGACCGGAATGAAGGTGAGCACGTGCAGCCAGAAGAAGAGGATGTAGGTGCTGTCCGGCCGCATGTAGTAGAACACGGCCATGCCAGTGAAGAAGAACGCAGCGACGCCGAATGCATTGGATGCGCGCAGTCCGAGCCTTCGACCTACCCGGAACAGCACCCAACACGCAAGAAGGTTGAGCAGCAGCACCACCGATCGTGTGGTCACATACACCTGCTGAACATCGGCAGGGTCGGTACCCAGCAGATCGCAAACTCTGGCCATCAGCCGCATATGCACCGGCCCGTATTGGATGATGGAGAAGGGCGCCTGTTCCGGATCGGTGTAGAGCGGCGTGCCGTTCATGATCCGCACCACACCGTACACGACGTTCTGGTCGTAGCCGCCCGTATTCAAGTTGTAGCTCGGTACGTAGCGCACGCGGAAGAAGAGCGTGACAACGACCGCGAGGATCAAGCCTGCAACAAAGAGCCGCCGCCCCCACGGACCATCGAGGAGGGCGAGGGGCTTCATGTCACCGGCTTCCGCGAAATGCTCAACAGCGATCGACCGAAGGAATGAAAGAAGACCTTGTCCGCGATCCGCGACAGTGGCACCACGTTGCGGTCCCAGAAGAGCACTTGCGTGAGTTTCGGTTCGCTCTGCTTCAGGAAGAACTTGTTACCGAGCGACATCAGCATGCCCAAGCTGTCGAGGTAGCGCGTCATGAGGCGTTCCATACCCACCGGCATTTCGCTCGTGAGGATCTCGCGGTCGTAGCGGCGGAAGTGCCCAATGGCCTTATCGAACGGACTGTACAGGAAGTTGAAAGCGGGAACGACGATCAACAAGTGACCACCGGGTTCCAAAAGGTCATAGGCCCGGTGCAGTTCGGCCTTCGCATCCTCGATGTGCTCGATCACGTCCAAGTATAGGATCGTGTCGAACCGTCGGCCGGAGAGATCGCTCGTGGTGCCGCGCACTCGTTCGCCGTCACGCAGGATCGGCTTCGTCACTTGTGTCGGAACACGATCCAGCAACGCGCCATCGGGTTCGAGGAAGGTGTAGCTCGTCACGGCATCGTTCACGAGGTATTCAGCGTTCACGCCCATGCCGCAACCCGCATCGAGTACGCGACCGCGCACGTACGGGCGTAGCATGCCGGCGTAGTACCGCTTCCATTTCTGTGCGTGCTGGAAGAGGTCGAGCTCTTCCCCGATGTACTTCATGAGGTGGGTCCCGTGGTGCGGTACAAATGGCGCCCGGCGCGCTCGCGGCGTTGCGCGGTGTTCACCAGCAACAAGCCGATGGCGAAGAAACCGAGGCAGAGCAACATGCTGTTGAAGAGCGACACGGACAGCACGCTCGCCCAACCTGGGATGGCCATCGTCGTGAACAGTTTGATGAATACGATCGCGATGAAACAGAGCAGGAAGATCAGTGCGAGGTAGATGAAGCCTCGCAGGAAGATGCTCAGCACCTCCTCGCTGTATTCGATCAGTGAACGGAAGGCATGAATGCTCAAACTGCGGAAGCTCATCTTCGACTGCCCATCGATGCGCGGGCGTCGGTCGCGCACGATGATCCGTTGTGGCGCGCGCTGGCGGGAGAGGAAAGCCGCGTAGTGAACGAAGGACCGATCCAGCACCGCCTCCAGGACGCGGCGATCGATCATGCTGTAGTTGCCGAAGCTGATGCTCCGCCCGGCGATGAACTTGAAGATCCGCTTGTAGAACCAATAGCCCAGTTGGAAGCCGAACGACTCCGATCGCTTTCCGCGCGCCACGAGGACGATGGAACTGTCGGTGATCCCCACCAATTCCGCGATCGCGCCGGGGTCATCCTCGCCGTCGCTATCCATTACAATGAAGCGTTGCGCATCCAAGGTGCCCGCGAAGATCAGGCCTTGGTAGATCGCCTCCTGATGGCCCATGTTGTAGGCCAAGGTGATCACCCGAAGGGACACATTCGCAGCCTTGGTCCGGTACGCTTCCAACCGCGACAAGGTGTCGTCCGTACTCGCGTCATCCACCATCACGATCGTGAACCGCTGCGGAAGGCGGGCCAACACCTGCTCCAGTTCCTCCAGGAAGCGCACGCCGACCTGGCCCTCGTTGAAACAAGGGGCGATAATGGCAATGTTCATCTGGCTCATGGGGCGTCGGCGAAGTAACGCAACGGCCCGTTGTCCGTGGCCTGTTGTTCGTTGTCCGCCTGCCCCTCCGGATCCGACTCTTCGTGCGCCGATACCTTTGCACCGCCATCGGCCGATAGTTGGTCATTTTCTGATCTCCTGATCGTCTGATCATCCGATCGACCTCATGTCCACGTTGACCACCGAAGACCGCCAGCTCCATTTCGAACGCGGCACGCACAGCGACGAATTCCTCTTGAGCACGTACGAGAACCTCGTCCGGCCGCGCATCATCGAAGAGAAGATGCTCAGCCTGTTGCGGCAGGGCAAGATCAGCAAGTGGTTCAGCGGCATCGGCCAAGAGGCCATCAGCGTGGGCGCGGCCATGGCGCTGCATCCGGAGGAGTACATCCTGCCGATGCACCGCAACCTCGGGGTCTTTACCACGCGTGGCATGCCCTTCCGCAAGCTCTTCGCGCAGTGGCAAGGGAAGGCGACGGGCTACAGCAAGGGTCGCGAGCGCAGCTTCCACTTCGGCAGTCAGGAACACAAGATCGTGGGCATGATCAGCCACCTCGGTCCGCAGATGGGCATCGCCGATGGCATCGCGCTGGCGCACAAACTCAAGAAGGAACAACGCTGCACCATCGTCTTCACCGGGGATGGCGCCACCAGTGAAGGCGACTTCCACGAGGCGGTGAACGTGGCCGCCGTGTGGGACCTGCCCGTGCTCTTCATCATCGAGAACAACGGCTACGGACTCAGCACGCCCAGCAGCGAGCAGTTCCGCATGAAGAGCTTCGTGGACAAGGCCGTCGGTTATGGAATCGAAGGCGTGCAGATCGCAGGCAACAACATCCTGGAGGTCTACGACAACATCGCGCGCCTCGCCGACAGCATCCGCGAGAACCCGCGTCCGATCATTGTGGAGTGCATCACCTTCCGCATGCGCGGCCACGAGGAAGCGAGTGGAACGAAGTACGTGCCCAAGGAACTCTTCGAAGTGTGGGGCAAGAAGGATCCCGTGGCCAACTACGAAGCGTGGCTGCTGAAGACCGGCGTGCTCACCATCGCGAAGCGTGACGCGATCCGGATAAGTATCAAAGAAGGGATCGAAGAGGACATCAAGCACGCGTTCGAGGAGCCCGAACCGGTGCCGGTGGAAACCACCGAACTAGCCGATGTGTACGCCAGCACCCGTAGCGTCGACCCTCAGGGTCGACCAATACCAGCCGATGTGTACGCTGCTGTTCCCCATAGCACCCGTACCGTCGACCCTCAGGGTCGACCAATACCAGCCGACGTGTACGCTGCTGTTCCCCATGGCACCCGTACCGTCGACCCTCAGGGTCGACCAATACCGGATCTGGCAAATGACCCCGATGCAACCGGCGCCCCCGATAAACGCCTGATCGACGCCATCCAGGAAGCCATGGCCCAAAGCATGGAACGGCACCCGAACCTCGTCCTCATGGGACAGGACATCGCGGAGTACGGTGGCGCATTCAAGATCACCGAGGGTTTCGTGGAACGCTTCGGAAAGGAGCGCGTGCGCAACACGCCGCTGTGCGAAAGCGCGATCGTCGGCGCGGCGTACGGCCTCAGTGTGAAGGGCATGAAGGCGATGATGGAGATGCAGTTCGCCGACTTCGTGACCGAGGGGATGACGCAGATCTGCAACGTGCTCGCCAAGAGTCATTACCGCTGGGGGCAGAACGCGGACGTGGTGATCCGCATGCCCACAGGCGCGGGGGTAGGAGCGGGGCCTTTCCACAGCCAGAGCAACGAGATGTGGTTCGTGAAAACACCCGGACTGAAAGTGGTGTACCCGAGCAACCCGTACGATGCCAAGGGCCTGCTCATGACCGCCTTCGACGACCCGAACCCCGTGATGTTCTTCGAGCACAAGGCCATGTACCGCAGCATCACAGGTCCGGTGCCGAGCGAGCCGTACGGCATTCCGTTCGGCAAGGCGCGCATCGTACGCGAAGCATCCGCCACGCGACATGACAGCCCGGTCTCGTTGAGCATCATCACCTACGGCATGGGTGTGCATTGGGCCACGGAACTAGCAGCCGGACTCGCCGATCGTTCCGTGGACGACGGCGGTCCTATCGACATCGAGATCATCGACCTGCGCACCCTGGTTCCGTTGGACGTGGATGCGATAATCGCCAGCGTGAAGAAGACCGGTAAGGCCATCGTACTGCACGAGGACACCCTCATCGGCGGCTTCGGCGGCGAACTCAGCGCGCTGATCAACGAACACTGCTTCGATCACCTCGATGCACCCGTGGTGCGCGTGGCCAGTTGGGATACGCCGGTGCCCTTCGCGATCCCATTGGAGAAAGGATTCCTTCCGAAGGAACGGCTGTGGGAGGCGGTGGAACGATTGGCGGGGTATTGATCCACGCCAACCCAGCCTACGTATTTCCTCCAACGCCGCCGTACCGTCGCCGCGTCGGGATCACGTTCGACCCGCCTACGGATTTCCTCCAACGCCGTCGTACCGTCGACCCTCTGGGTCGACACTATCTTGCAATGGCAATGCCCCCAACCCACCGCCACACACGTTTGCGCGGCAACGATTACACACGCGGCGCCTATTTCGTGACGCTGTGCGCTTTGGATCGTCGCCAATGGTTCGGGCGCATCACAGGAACAGGAAACGATGCCCGGATGGAACCCAATGACCTCGGGCGTGTGGTGCTGGAACATTGGCATGCGCTGCCATCCCATTTCGCCCATCTGCGGCTGGACCAAATGCAACTGATGCCGGATCATCTGCATGGCATCCTGCTGCTGTCGGGTGTCGGGTCGGGCGTCACGCGTGTCGGGTCGACCCGGAGGGTCGACGCCAATGTCATCAAGTTAAGGGAAGGTTGCTCGGCCCCCACTGGTCCGTGTTGGTGTATAGGGAGGAATGAGGACAGGCTTGGATCCAAGTTTGATCGGCGGGGTCCATGCAAAAGACCAGAAAACCCAATGCGTGGATCCTTGCCAAACTCAACGAATGTTTGGTCGGTGAGCACTTGAAGGAGACCTTTCGGATCCGGAAGGAGGACTTCACCCGGCAACGCAAGATGTCATTCGACAAGGTGGTGCTGTTCATGATGAACCTGAGCAGGCGCAGCATACAGGTGGATCTGACCAAGTTCATGCGCTCCTTCCGCGATGGGGTCCAGAACGTGACCAAGAGCGCGTTCAACCAGAGCCGCAAAAGATACGTCCGGAAGTGTTCCGCAAGTTGTTGGAGGTGACCACCGGGGAGTTCTATTCCGACAACGAGCAGCGCGTGAAACTGTGGCGAGGCATGCGTTTGCTGGCCATCGATGGTTCGGTGTTCCGATTGCCGGAAGACCCGGGGTTGAAGGCGATCTATGGCGGTGTTTCCACGCATACGCCCACGGACATCGTGAACGCGCGCGGGTCCGTGCTGTACGATGTGCTGAACGGATTGGTCCTTCACGGGGTGCTGGCCCCATTCGCCGTGGGCGAACGGGTCTTGGCGCAACAGCACCTGGGGTATTGCGGGCAAGGGGACCTGGTGATCTATGACCGGGGGTATCCGAGCTATGGGTTGATGCATGAAGTAGCCGCTACGGGCGCACATTTCCTGATGAGGTGCAAGCATTCGTTCAATCAACTTGTGCTTGATTTCGTCGCATCGGACCAACGAACCGCTCTGGTGAACATGGCCGCAGGAAAGACTTCCCCGCACGGAAAGGGGGCGAACAAGGGGCACCGTATCCAAGTGCGCTTGGTGAAGGTGGCTTTGGACAACGGTGAGGTCGAAACACTGATCACCTCATTGCTCGATCAGAAGGAGTACCCGACGGAACTGTTCAAGGAGTTGTACTACAATCGCTGGGGAGTGGAACAGTTCTACGATGTGGTCAAGAACATCGTATGCGTGGAGAACTTCACCGGGCATACCGACCGGGTCATCCAGCAGGACTTCCACAGCGCACTGCTGATGTGCAACATACACTCCCTGTTGGTGAGCGAGGCCGAGGACGAAATGCCGAAGAACGGTGGCAAGAGAAAATACGATCGCAAGATCAACAAGACCGTGTCCTTCGGGTTCATGAAGGAGGCGATGGTCGAACTGCTTGCGCAGCCGGACCCAGAGTAGGATCGATGGGCTCAAAGAATTGTTCCTGAACAACACCATACCGATACGACCGGGCAGGTCATTCCCAAGAGACCGCAACAAGCACAAGGCGCGGACCAAGCCCAAATACTTCCAGAACTCCCGCTCTGCTTGGTGAACCCCCTTAACTTGATGACATTGGGGTCGACGCTACGACGGTGGGGGTGGATGATCCCGGTCAGGATATCACGATCGACGTTGATCCCAGCGATCGGCCGATCGGACCTGCCGCCGGTTCGTTGGGGGCCATCGTCGGGGCGTTCAAATCCGGCACCACCTACGCCATGAACCAATTGCGCAACACGCCCGGTCAGCGTTACTGGCAGCGCGGGTTCCACGACCGCGCCATCCGCACCACCCTGGGCGAATTCGAACGCATCGCGCGGTACATCGCGAATAATCCCGCAAATTGGCGGTGATTCCGGATCCTGCCGAAGGGAAGGTTAACGGAGGCGGTGGAGAGGTTGGTGAGTTTCTGGTAGCTATCGCTTCGCAGCGGCCCATGAACATGCAGTGCAGTTTGGCTCAGAGAATGTTCTTGGTGCTTGGCGTCCTGCTATTATTCGGTTGTGCGCAACATCCAACCCAAGTGGAGTCGGATGCAAGCCTTCCAGAACGCGAGACCCTGATCGACATAGTGCGGTGCGTGGCTGCGGATACCGCGTTGCTCGTTCAGGCCGGTCTTGTTATTGAGGAATTGAATCAACTCAAGGTGTTGCACGCTCGAAATGAGGGCCCGCAGCCCTTGAGTATTACTGAGCCGGTGGAAAAGATCCGCACTCATGCTGCGTAGCGAACGTCCGGGTGTTGGAAGTATGCGATGATGCGATCGGGCCTGCGCTGTACGGAACGATAGTGACCGATGATGGCATCGACCATCTGTTGCTCATTGCGTGCAGGAGGCTTGGCCGTAACGTTCTTCTTCAAGTCCGCATTGGCCACTTCCACGGGGTTGAGCTCCGGGGAATAGCTGGGCAGGAAGAAGAGTTCGATCTGATGGGCGTGGGCCTCCAGCCATGGTGCGAGCGCTTTGGCATGATGCACCCTCAGGTTGTCCACGATAAGGAACGCCTTGCGCTTGGCCATTTTGATCAACCGTGCGAGGAACCGCTTGAACAGGCGCACGTTCAGCGCCCCCTTGAACACCATCCATCTCATGCCGCCTGTTCTGCTGACAGCCGATATGATCGAACGCCCGAAACGCTTGTTGCCCACGCGCACGATCGGCGTGCTTCCGCGTTTGGCGAAGCTGCGCCCCCGTACATCATCACTGCGCACTCCAGCCTCATCGCCCCAAAGGATATCCGCTTTCTCTGCCTTGGCACGAGCGGCAATGGCCGGATACACTTGCTCTTTCCATGCGCGTACTTGGGCCGGACGCTGCTCGAAGGCCCGGTGCATGGGCTTCTGTGCCGAAGCCCCAGCGCACCATGTAGTCGCTCAAGGTCCGCTCCGGCAGCGCGATAGCGAAGCGATCCTGATCAGCATGGCAACGGCCTTGCGCGTCCAGAGCGCGAAGGGCAGTTTCAATTGATCGGGCATTTTGTCGCTGATCAGGTCGTTGTGTCTCCTTCTGCTCCGCTTTTGTCAGTCGCAGCCCACTGCCCTTGGGACGGCCACTGCGACATACCCGTACAGCTTGCCAACCGCCGCGCTGGTAGCTCTGCCACGCCTTGTTCGCTGCGGTCAACCCAAGGCCGCACCGGACGGAGGATCCCTTCAGCCCCATGCCTTGCAGCCGACATCGAACCACCTGGTGGCGGCGTTCATTCAATGCCTCATCAGAGAGGCTCCGTGCATCTTTTTCGCTCATGTCCGAGTTGATCCACAGATCGTGCCGATCGACCGCTTCTTTGCCACCGGCTCAGTAGCACTGTGCAATGGTCACTTTTGATCGATTCCTCAACACGTGCTTTTAGTGATGCTGACTGCGACTACGTGGTTCACCAGTCTTCAATGCAACGCCGAGTTGTTTTGGATGAGACAGACCTCCGCGCAGAGTTGATGCCAGGGAAGGAGGTCCGGAGAAGATTTCGGCAGGGTTTGCTCAACAGTTTCAGTGAGATATCACTGCCAATCCTGTCCCACGATTACAAGCATGCCTACGTCGAGGTGACGAGTATTTGTGGTCATCATCTTTGCGGGGCGGGTGTAGCGTATTGGTTGCGTGACCAAGGAGGCGATTGGGTTATCGTGGATAGTCGATCCTTGTGGGTAAGCTAGACCGCACCAGGGTCTCCCCCCGCTGTCACGGCCTGCGTCCGTGCTCTGGCAGCTAATCGGCTTTGCGCTCCTCCAATACTCTCCGAGCAAGCTGGATATTCCCAACGGGCAGCAAGTAGCTCCGGATGAACCAGTCCGGTATGGCCTTCAGGTTCCATGACCACACCCGAGCATCCTCCAATTGCTTGACTTCAGCAAAGACCACTGGCTTGGCTCCGGAGTTGTCGAACACGAATCCATGGTAGCAGGTGTTCAGCGCGGGAAGCATCTGCTTCAGCGCGAGTTCGTAGCGCTTCTCGATCCGGTCGGCTGGCACATCATGTCCACCTTGAAGAACACGCGTGATCACACGATCCTTGTTGATCTCAGCCGAATTGGTTGCGATGAAGTAGAGATACACCTTATAGCCTCTGGCACGAGCGTGCTCCATCAGTTGGAGCTTTGAAGGATGGCTGAATACGGTCTCGAAAGAGAACTTCTTGCGATGCTTGATCAGTAACTCGCAGAGGTAGGCGGTGAGGAGTTGAGAGATCTCGTCGACCAGATCCTGGCGCAGGAGCTGCAGAATAGAGCGACGGAGGCGGAATGCGCTGCGCAACGCTTGCAGGTCGAACGGACCGCGCAACAAGCCAGAGCGTACAGCAAAGCGAACGAAGCGGGCCCTATCAGGAACTACGCCGAACTCCTTCCGGATATCGATCTCCGCCCCATCCTTCAGCTTCTTGGTGATCTCGTCCGGATTCAAGTAGACACCAAGGTCCACCGGTCTGTCATTGACCACGGTCGTTCGTACTTGCTGGTACATCGTGCTCTTTCCCGAACCATTCGGTCCAGCGAATACGCGCATGCGCAACATGCCGGGCATGGTCAGGCAGCTGGAACCTTCACTGCATCAAGTCGCTTCACCCGCTTGATGACCTTACCGGCCTTGTTGACCATCACCAGCCAACCATCCTTCTCGATCATGATGGTTTTGCGCACAGCGAAAGCACGCCTCGCGGCCTTTGCCGTGGCCTTCTTGAAAGTAGTGTCCATCGCTTCGCCTTCTACAGAAAGCTTCTCTCGGATGATGATCTTCTCCTTTCCGTTGGCCATGATGCCAAAGATAGTGGCGCTTCAAGCGGCACCCGCTCACTCATACTGCCTTAGGATCCCACCATCCGTCGGCGTCCACAAACAAGCCTTCTGCCCACAGGTTTTCAGAGCATCGTTCCCCCGCTGGCGCGGATCTGCGATCCGTGTCCACCCTATACCGCAGCAGGGTCACCCATTTTCTGGGACCCGCGTTTCCAAGTAGCTCCGGTCGCGGCATTCTTGCATCCTGTCCGAGCAAGTAGCCTTCCTTCGGGAGCATTCTTGCATCCTGTCCGAGCAAGTAGCCGTCCGGTTAGAGCGTTCTCGCATCCTGTCCGAGCAAGTAGCCTTCCGGTTAGAGCATTCTCGCGTCCTGTCCGGGCAAGTAGCCTTCCGGTCGGAGCATTCTCCCATCCTGTCCGGGTAAGCAGCCTTCCTGTCGGAGCATTCTTGCATCCTGTCCGAGCAAGTAGCCTTCCGGTTAGAGCATTCTCGCGCCCTGTCCGAGCAAGTAGCCACCCGGTTAGAGCATTCTCGCGTCCCGTCCGAGCAAGTAGCCACCCGGTTAGAGCATTCTCGCGTCCCGTCCGAGCAAGTAGCCACCCGGTTGGAGCATTCTCGCGTCCTGTCCGAGCAAGTAACCTTCCCCCGTTGGCGCGGATCCCGCTAATGCGGGACAGGTCCTGCGATCCCCGTCCACATCCACCAACATATCGAGTGCGTGCCTCCTTATCGAACCACTTGGTGGCGGCGTTCATTCAATGCCTCATCAGAGAGGCTCCGTGCATCTTGTTCGCTCATGTCCGAGTTGATCCACAGATCGTGCCGATCGACCGCTACTTTGCCACCGGCTCAGTAGGTTGGAAAATGCTCCGGGTTCCGGGGCCTTTGTCATGTCGGACCCCCGTGTTCCATGTCTGCTTGGGTTATGGAACTCACCCGGTTCCGATCAGCGCGCGCGCTAGGCGTGTTCCACTTGGATCTTTTAACGGAACGTCACACCACTTCCCGCGAAGGGTCAACGGTTACATTTGGCACCCTTTCAACGACCTATTCCCCAAGGCAATGACCTTTTCCAAAGCACTTTGCACCGCATTCCTCTTGTCCACCTTCGGTGCTGTGTGCGCCCAGAACGGTGCTTCAGACCCGGTACTCATGACCGTGGATGGCGTGCCGGTGACGCGCGCCGAGTTCGAGGCGATCTACAAGAAGAACAACAAGGAAGCCTCCGTGACGCGCGAAGCGCTGGACGAGTACATGGAGCTTTTTACCAACTACAAGTTGAAGGTGCGCGAGGCGGAGACCCTCGGCATGGACACCATCACGAAGTTCCGCACGGAGCTCGATGGCTACCGCAAGCAACTGGCGCGTCCGTACTTGATCGACCGTGAGTTGAACGATGCGTTGATCCGCGAAGCCTACGACCGCAGCCAGCAGGAAGTGCGCGCCAGCCATATCCTGGTCACGCTCGCGCCGGAATCCACACCGGAGGATAGCATGGTGGCCTGGAAGCGCATCACCGCGTTGCGCGACCGTGTGATGAAGGGCGAGGATTTCGCTGCTGTGGCCAAGGCGGCCGGTGGCAGCGATGACCCGAGCGCACAGAAGAACGGTGGCGACCTGGGCTGGTTCAGCGCCCTGCAAATGGTCTATCCCTTCGAGAACGCGGCCTATAACACGCCCGTGGGTTCGGTGAGCACGCCAATACGCACGCGTTTCGGCTACCACATCCTGAAGGTGGTGGGCAAGCGCCCGGCACGCGGACAGGTGAAGGTGGCGCACATCATGTTGCGCAGTACCGAGCAGGACAGCCCGGACAAGCAACAGCAGGCCGAACAGCGCATCCGCGAGATCCATCGCCAACTGTCCGATGGCACGCTCGCCTTCGGGGAGGCCGCGTTGAAATACAGCGAGGACGAAAGCTCGAACACCAAGGGCGGCGAATTGGCCCAGTTCGGCACGGGCAAGATGATCGAGGAGTTCGAGGATGCCGCGTTCGGATTGAAGACCGCCGGGGATGTGAGCGAACCGATCAAGTCGCGCTTCGGTTGGCATATCATCAAATCGTTGGAGATCATCCCACCACCTACCTACGAGGCTTCCAAGACCGAGTTGAAGAACAAGATCGCGCGCGACAGCCGCGCGGAGATCACCCGCCTCGCGTTCCTGGAACGCTTGAAGAAGGATTACCACTTCGTGTCCTACACGAAGAACCTGAAGGCCGTGTACAAGTTGGTGGACACCACCATCTTCAAGAAAGGCACCGCCACCACCGATACGCTGACCCGCAAGCAAGTGGTCGAGGGTGCGTTCATGCGCGGCAAGGTGGCCTACAAGCGGGAACTCGCTGGTGCCCTCAGCGGCGGAAAGATGCTCGCCGTGCGCAGCCGTCCTTATGAGGAGATGACACAGACCATGGACGATACCGTGGTGGTGCGTGAACTGATGGAAGGCTGGCGCTATGACCGCAAGAAGGCGGCGAAGATGACCAAGCCCGTGTTCTCGTTCGCGGGGATCACCGTCACGCAGAAGGACCTGCTGGATCAACTGGAAGCCCGTCAACGTCGCGAGCGTGCCGTGCCGATCCCCGGATATGTGGATGCGCGCCTGAACGAATTCGCCGAGGAGCGGATCCTGGCCTATGAGGACGAGAACCTGGAGAAGAAGTACGACGACTTCCGCCTGCTGATGAAGGAATACCGCGACGGCATCCTGCTCTTCGAACTCACCGACCAGAAAGTGTGGAGCCGTGCGGTGAAGGACACCACCGGCCTGGACGCCTTCCTCGCCGCGAACCACGACAAGTTCATGTGGGAGACCCGGTACGATGCCGACCTCTACACCTGCGCTGATGCCAAAGTGGCCAAGCAAGTGCGTGACCTTTTGAAGAAGGGCAAGCGCGGCAAGGACATGATGGATATCGTGAACAAGACCAACGCCCTCGCCCTGAGCATCGATGGCGGCTTGTACACGGTGGCCGAGAAGCCCTTCCTGAAGGCCGTGACCGCTGTAGGGATGAGCAAGGACATCGACGTGGATGGCCATGTGATGCTGGCGGATGTGCGGAAGATCATGCCGCCCACACCCAAGTCGTTGGATGAGGCCCGTGGCCTGATCACCGCCGGTTACCAGGACAACCTGGAAAAGGCGTGGATAGAGGAATTGCGCGCGAAGTATCCGGTGACGGTGGATCGCGCCGTGCTTTACTCGATCAAGTGATGCGGATGGCGCCGATCACGCGCCTTACGATCCTGTCCATAGTTCCGGTGGTCCTCGGCGCTGCGTGCGGCAGGGGTGGAGGAGAGGATGACCCGGTGGTGGCGAAAGCGTTCGAGCAGACCCTGCATTGGAGCGATCTTCGGCAAGTGGTGCCCATCGGTACGGCGGCGGAGGACAGCGCAGCGATGGGCCAGGCTTACGTGAACAACTGGTTGCACAAGCAGGTGGAATTGCACCAAGCAGAGATCCACCTTTCCAGTTCCCAAAAGCACTTCGACAACGAATTGGAGGACTACCGGAACTCCCTGTTGCTCTTCGCTTATGAGGAAGCGTTGGTGCGGCAGCGCTTGGATACGGCCATCAGCGCGGACACGATCGCGGCGTACTACCGCAACAACGCCGACAACTTCGACCTGAAGGACGATATCCTGCGCGCACGCTGGTTCCGTGTAGGGCCTGGACAAGCGGACCATGAAGAAATTGGAGGACCGCTTCAAGGATGGCCGCCCGGAACAAATGAGCGAAGTGGAAATGTTGCTGGCGGAACGCGGGATCACCATCACCGATCGCAGCGATCGGTGGATCACCCTCAGGCCTTGCGCAATGAAGTGCCCTTGGAAGCGTTGCCATCAGGGGCTGGCGATGGGTTCAGGACCACCTTGCACATGGACAGCATCACCTGGTTCCTCCACATCCTCGAACTTCGCACCCGCCTCAGCCCATCCCCGATCGAACTGGTGAGGCAGGACATTCGCACCATTCTCTTGAACCAACGCAAACTCCGCCTCATCGAACAGATGCGCACGGATCTCTATCACAAAGCGGTTGATGACCAGCAGATCGAAGTGTATTGATCGGGCGCTCGTGCTTGTGCTCGCCGTACTTCCACTGGTCGGGGTGGCGCAACCGCGTGCGCTCGGTATCGATCGGGTGATCGCCGTGGTGGGCCGCGAGGCGATCCTGTATTCCGAACTGGTGGTGAAGGTGGAACAGGCCCGGCAGGCGGATCCGCGTCCCGGATACGATCATAGTTGCGACATCATCGAGGACCTGCTCTACGAGAAACTGCTGGTGGAGCAAGGCAAGCTCGATAGCGTGGTGGTGGATGAGGGCCAAGTGAACGCCGAACTCGATAGACGGATCCGGTACTTCTCCCAGCAATTGGGCGGCGACAAGAAATTGGAAGAGTACTACGGCAAATCGGTGGCGGAGATCAAGGCCGATTTCAAGGGCAGTGAGGTGAAGGATCACTGTTGGTGCAGCAGATGCAACAGAAGATCACCTCGGACCTGAGCATCACGCCCCGTGAAGTGAAGCGCTTCTATGATCGCATCCCGGAGGACAGCATTCCCTTGATCGGGGCCGAAGTGGAGTACTCCATGATGCCGCCTACCGAAGCCGACCGAGGACGAGGAACGTCGCGTGCGGCGCAAGATGGAGGAGTTCCGCGAAGCGGTCTCGAAAGGAGAGAAGGATTTCTGCACCGTGGCCATCCTTTACTCGGAAGACCCCGGGTCCGCATCGAATTGCGGTGAATTGGGCCTTGTGCCACCCGGTGCGATGGTGCCGGCCTTCGATGCGGTGGCGGCCAGCTTGAAGGAAGGGGAAGTATCGCAAGTGTTCAAGACGGAATATGGTTGGCATTTCATGCAGATGATCGAGCGACGTGGGGAACAATACAATGCCCGGCATGTGCTCATGCGCCCGCAAGTGGCCGCGGCCGACCTGCGGCGTGCGCGCACCTTCCTGATAGCATTCGCCGGATGGTGGTGAACGAGGACCTCACCTTCAACAAGGCTGCAGGAGAGTTCAGCGATGACGAGGAGAGCCGGGGGATGAACGGCATGATGGTCGAACCCAACTCGAACACCGCCCGTTGGGACCTGAGCGCGTTGGACCAGCAGACCTTCTTCGTGTTGGACAAATTGAAGATCGGGGAGATCAGCGAGCCACAATTGTTGGTGATGCCGGACGGTACCAAGGCCTACCGCCTTCTACAACTGGCGAACCGGACCGAACCGCATCGCGCCAACCTGCGCGTGGACTATCGCCTGATCCAACAAGCCTGCGAGGGCCGACATCGTTCGGAGATGATCGACAAGTGGATCACCGCGCACATCTCCAGCACCTACGTGCGGTTGGATGAGGCCTATAGCACCTGTTCCTTCACCACCCCTTGGATCAGCACAGCTGACCAGTGAAATGACCATCGATCAAGCATGACCCTTCCGACCAACGACGTAGAAGCAGTAGAACGATTCGGTGAGCGATACAAAGCCCTGAAGCGCGAAGTGAACAAGGTCATCATCGGCCAGGATGCCGTGGTGGACCATGTGCTTCTGGGCATCTTCGGTCGCGGCCATTGCCTGTTGGTGGGGGTGCCGGGCCTCGCCAAAACCCTGTTGGTGAACACGGTGGCGCGAGCGCTCGGACTCAGCTTCAACCGTGTGCAGTTCACGCCGGACCTTATGCCGAGCGACATCATCGGCTCGGAGATCCTGGATGAGGATCGTCGTTTCCGCTTCATCAAAGGGCCGCTCTTCGCGAACATCATCCTTGCGGATGAGATCAACCGGACACCTCCGAAAACCCAGGCTGCATTGCTGGAAGCCATGCAGGAGCGGTCCGTCACTGCTGCTGGCCAGACACATCGCCTTCCTGAACCCTTCTTCGTCCTCGCAACCCAGAACCCGATCGAGCAGGAGGGAACCTATCCCTTGCCGGAGGCGCAGTTGGACCGTTTCATGTTCGACATCCGTGTGGACTATCCCAGCTTCGAAGAAGAACTCGCGGTCGTAAAGGCCACGACAGGGGATGTCCACGTCGATGTCCAGCCCACGCTTTCCGCAGAGGAGATCCTCTACTACCAAGGCCTTGTTCGCCGCGTGCCGATCGCCGATAATGTGTTGCAGTACGCGGTGAAGTTGGCCACGCGCACACGGCCGGGTCTTCCCGGTTCACCTGCATTGGTCAATGACCATCTTTCCTGGGGTGCCGGTCCACGGGCATCACAATATCTGGTCATCGGTGCGAAAGCCCACGCCTTGGCGAATGGCCGCTTCTCACCGGACATCGCGGATGTGCAAGCCGTGGCCTTGCCGATCCTGCGCCACCGATTGGTCCGCAATTACAAGGCGGAAGCCGAAGGCGTTACCGTGGATCGCATCGTGACCGAGTTGCTTTAGCTGATCGTTGATGGTCTGCTTCGCATCGGCATTAGGCGGCCGTGCCCTCTTGCCCTAGCTTTGAGCCACACCGACCCGATCACCCATGCGCGCGATCTTCTGCTCATTACTCGCCATCCCGCTGTTCCTCTCCACAGGAACAGGGTATGCACAGCCCTTCCCGATCGTCGATATCAGCGTTCAGCATGATGAAGGTGCGGGGATGTTGCATGTGAGCCTGCGTGCGAACGACTACGACTTTGCGCAATTGATCAGCAACCTGGTCTTCACGATCCGTTGGCAGGAATCCTCTGCGGCCACGCTGAGCTTTGGATCAAGTGCTTGGTGCCCGGCCCCGAACCAAGCCTTGCCGCTATCGCCATCCGCCATGGTGGTGCCGGGGAACGGGTATCGCTACCGGACCTACAACGCGATCGGTTTCACCATGCTTGGTGATCTGGTGGATGATGGTGGATGCGAGCAAAGCCTTTTGGCCGATACTTGGATCCAGGTCTATTCCATACCCATCAACAACGACCCCGGGGGAACGACCTACGAGATCGCGGACGATCAATTCACACACGATGACAACCGCGCTTTCTTTATTTCCTTGAATGGACAGGGTTCAAATAACGAATACACGGGATCCATCTTCACCATACCCACGGCCGTGGTGGAGGAACCGCTTCCTGCACCTGCATTGCTGCTTATGCCGAACCCGACCGACGGACCGGTGCGGATGAGTTTGCCCGCAGGCACCGTCGGCCCGGTGGATGTGGAGGTGCTTGATGCAGCAGGTCGGATCACCATGCGCCGGGTGATCTACAACAACTCGCCCACGATCGATCTGTCGGACCTGGAGTCGGGGAACTATCTGATCCGTGTCTTCCTGGCCGATGAGGTTGTGACGACACCTGTGGTCGTTCAGCGGCCATGATCCCCCTGGCGCCCTCAGTGCGATCACTTGTTCTGGTTGGCAGCTTGGTGCTGTCCTTTGGCCTACAGGCGCAGACCTGGGAGGTGTTCGACACCACCTCTGCGGGTTTTCCGAGCAACTCGGCCGTTGATATCGCCATCGATCGGCAAAATATCGTGTGGGTGGCCACCGACTGGGGCTTGTGCAGGTATGACGGAACGAACTGGCAGATCTTCCAGACGGATAACTCCGGGCTGCCGGAGAACACCATTCAATGCATCGCGGTGGATACACTGGATCGCCTGTGGGTCGGCACCTTGTTCCATGGCGTGGTGGTGTATGATGGTCTGACGTGGACCACCTTCGATCAAACCAATTCCGGATTGCCGGATGACCAGATCCTATCGATCACGATCGATCACCGGAACTGGGCATGGGTGGGGACCTACCTCGGTGCTGCATGCTATACGGGTTCCGAATGGCGGCTATACAACGATCAACCCACGAGTTATGACGGGTTGGTGATGAACGGTTCTGTGATCAATGACGTTGCGGTAAGGGAGGATGGTCTGGTCGCCATCGCAACGCTCAATGGCGGATTCCACTACCTCACGGACACGTGCATCCATTACCACTCCACATTCACCGACTTCTTCCCGGACAACACGCAGACCGCGGTCGCTTTCGACCCGAACCTCGACCAACGATGGATCGCCACGCCGTCACATGGGCTTATCCGGCATTTCGATGATTGGTATAGCGGCCTGTACTTCGTGTATTCCACACAGAGTTCCACCATACCATCCAACGGATTGACCTCCTTGGCCATGGATCCGCTGGGTCGGCCTTGGATGGGAAGCAACTACGCTGGCATTTTCTATCGATCCGAGGATGGTTCCTTCACCACGTACAACTCGGCCAATTCGGGTCTTCCGGATAACACGATCAGCAGTGTGATCTTCGCTCCGGATGGAACCCTATGGGTCGGAACCTTCTATGGCGGGGCTGCCAGGCTGACCATTCCGATGGGGATCCTGGAGCCTTCCCGGAAGGTTGCTCTTGACGTGTATCCGAACCCGACTTCGGAACGAGCTTGGGTCAATTGGCCACATGGTTCTTTCGGCACAACGTGGCGGTTGATGGACGTTACTGGAAAGGTCGAGAATGAGGGAACCATCCGTGCGGATGGTTGGTCGGAACTGGAGCTGATCGGGTTGAGTCCCGGGATCCATCTTCTTCAAGTACCATCCAACGGCTTGTATTCCCAAGCGCGCTTGGTGGTGTATTGTATGCCTTGACCCTTGCCACCAAGGCGGCTATCTTGCGCACGCCGCGATCGATCGATCGTGCTAACCACGCACTCATGGGCAAGAAATACTCGCTATTCCTGGTCGTCATCGCGCTTTTTTCTGCGAAGGCATTCTCCCAATGCAGCACCACCAATGCGACGAGTTGCGCCTGCTTGACGGGTGGCGCTACGCAGTGCGACCTGCTTCCGGATATCATGATCTCTTGGCAGGCCATTCAATCCTATTCCGGTGGCCCTACTGAGTATTCCCAGACTTCCACCAATACGAGTTGTACGCCCAGCACCGCGAATGCCGGTCGTCTGAGGGTTACCGGGGCAACACCCAACATCGGCCACGGTCCGTTGGAGGTTCGCGGGATGAATGCGGCCGGGTACCGGAAGTTCATTTGTGGGAGCCTGATCGACTCTGTCTATTCGCCCACCAGCAATCCGGGCTACACCTGTCCCAATGGGTTCAATCCGAAACAGATCCTCTTTCAACGGATCTATCATAAGAATGTGAACACGATGACCTCCACTGATCGGGAGCGCGGTACCATGACCTACCATTCCGGGCACGGACATTACCATATCGATGGATGGACTACGATGACCTTGCGGATCCGCCAACCAGGTGTGAGCGATGCTCGCCAATGGCCGATCGTCGCTTCCGGGGGCAAACTCGGCTTCTGCTTGATCAACCTGTTCACATGCTCCAGCCAGAGCGGCTATTGCCGCGATTCACACTTACAAGGAGGCAATATCCTTACGAACACCTCATTCGGGGCGAATTACAATCTGGGGCAAACGCCATATAGCACCTGCGGTGATGACGCTCAAGGGATCTATGTTGGGGCTGGGGATATCTACAGCGAATGCCTTGACGGGATGTGGATCAACCTGATGCCGGGCCTGTGCAACAACGTGCCGAATGATTCGACGTACTGGATCGTGGCTGATGTGGATCCGAACAATGATTGGATCGAGGAACGCGACGATAACAATTGGGCGGCCGTTCCCTTCAACCTCACCCAACAATCCCCGAACAACAGCGGCGGAACGGCGAACATCTTCTCCAATGGGCCATTGAAATTGGCTCCCGGCGAGAACAGAGTACTTACGGCCTCTCCTGGTAAAGCATACGCTTGGAGTACCGGAGCCACCACCCGGAGCATCACCATCGGTAGTCCCGGCACCTATTCATGTACGGTCAACTGCCCGTGTGGATCGCTATCAACCCCTTCGCTTACGTTCACGGCACTTGCCCCTCCGACCCCGCCCGTGGGCACCGATGGTGATGGGTTCAACCCGAGCAGTGTTCTGTTGAGCGCCACGGGCGCAGACCTGCACTGGTTCAACGCGGCTTCCGGCGGTGGTGAGGTCGGAACAGGCGCCCAGTTCAACACCCCGGTGCTCCCTGCCACAACAAATTATTGGGTGGAGAGTCGCAACACCTCCACTGGCGCGACCTTGAATGTGGGCAAGCCGGACAATTCCGGAGCGGGAGGATATGCTTCCACCAAGGATTGGCTCTACCTCGATGTATACGAGCCGTTCCGCTTGGAGTCCTTCAAGGTGTACGCGCAAACCACAGGTGTACGCCACTTCGTATTGGTGGATCGCTTGGGCAACTTGATCGCAGAGAAGTCCATCGAGATCCCCAGCGGGTTGAACACCATCCTCGTGAACTGGGATGTGCCTGTAGGCGTTCAGCATCGTATTACAGCGTATGATGACAATTCCGAAGTGGTACGTGCACTCTGGCGGAGTACCGCGGGTGTGAGCTTCCCTTATCCGATCGGGACATTAGGGTCGATCACAGGATCCAGTGCTGCGGGTAATTATTACTACCTCTATGATTGGGTGGTGAAGACCACCAGTGTGGTGGCGACGAGCGCTCGGACCATGGTCACGGCGAACATTCATGAAGGCGTGCTGCTGGACCTGAAGGTCATCCTTGAAGGTCCTTTCGATCAATCCACGGGATTGATGAATGATGCGCTTCGGACCGCTGCCCTGATCCCCTCAACGGAGCCATTCACCACTGCCGGCTTTGTTCACGCCGGAGGTGGTGGAGGAGAGACCATGGCCCCTTCCATGCTGCAGGTCACGGGTGCAGGTGCGCCGGTGGATTGGGTGTTGATCGAGTTGAGGAATGCTTCCAACCCAACGATCATCCAAGCTACCTATAGCGCCATTGTCACACGATCGGGATCGATCGTCGCCGGATCCGGAGCACCCGTTCGTATCCCGGTACTGAACGGGAACTACTATGTGACTGTTCGCCATCGGAACCACTTCGGTGCTATGACGGCGCTGTCCGTTGCCCTTGGCGCTTCTTCGACGACTATTGACTTTTCGCTCGGGGCCACGCAGACCTGGGGAACCAGCGCGCGCAAGGCCATCGGGTCCACCATGGTGCTTTGGTCCGGAAATGCCTTTCGAAACGCGGACCTGAAGTATGTCGGACAGGATAATGACCGCGACCCGATCCTATATGCGGTAGGCGGTTCCATTCCGACCAACACGACCACCGGTTATATGATCGAGGACACGAACTTGGACGGACTGGTCAAATATGTAGGCCAATTCAACGATCGGGATCCGATCCTGGCGAATATCGGTGGCTCCATTCCGACCAACGTATTGTACGAACAATTACCTTGACCCACCCAACCGGACGTCTTGCATGGCGTCCTGCTCCCAAGCCTCTTTCCCCAAAACCAAAACCAGTGTTCATGTCCTTTAACCTCTATGCTCCATTGCGCCGCATTGCTCTAACGGCCTTGATCGGTTTGACGGCGGTGAGTGCCGCAAAGGCCCAACTACCCACCTCGGTGGATATCGATCTTGTGCCCGGCGCAATTTCCACCCAGCTGGATGTTCGCCTTCGAGCGAACACGAACACGTTTACCGAGGTCATCAGTAGCATCGTCTTTTCGGTGCGATGGGTGGATACTTCCCCTGCCACTTTAGCGGGTGTTGGATCGAGCGCATGGTGTCCTGCCCCGAACGCGGCCTTTCAGCCTTCTGCGACCGCGATGGTGACCACTGGAGGGTTCAAATACCGGAGGTATTCGTTCGTCGCGACTGAACAGATCGGAACGATCGGGGACGACGGGGGATGCGGACTTTCGGGGCAGAGCCTTCCTGCGAATACGTGGGTCACTGTCTTCACGATCAACGTGAGCAACAATACGGGTTGTACCACATTCAACATCGTAAACGACACGTACACCGGCGCGAACAACAGCAACTACTTCATTTCTCTGAACGGTAATCAGACGTTGGTAGGGACCATTGAACCGACGGCTGTGGATCTGGGCACCTGTACCGCGGATTGTAATGGAACGGTTGGTGGTACTGCCACGATCGATGGATGCGGAGTTTGTTCCGGAGGAACCACGGGCATCACCCCACGCGGTCCGGCCTCGGCAACGATCAGCTATGCGGGTACTCCTTATTGTAGCAACGCCGGTTCGGTAACGCCGACCTTCTCCGGTACGACGGGTGGTACATACAGCAGCACTGCCGGGTTGAGCATTGTTGGTGCTACGGGTGCGGTGAATACGGGAACGAGCACACCGGGCAGTTACACCGTCACATACACGGTTGCGGCCTATTTCGCATGCCCACAATTCCAGACCACAGCTCCGATCACGATCACGGCGAACCCTTCAGCGACGATCAGCTATCCCGGAACCCCTCTCTGCTCCACTGGTGGAACGGCATCCGTGAACCGCACCGGTACTGCTGGCGGAACGTATAGCAGCACGGCTGGATTGAGCATCAACTCCGGAAGCGGGGCGGTGACCCTGGGAACGAGTACACCAGGAAGCTACACGGTGACATACACCGTCGCAGCGGCTGGTGGTTGCGCACAATTCCAGACCACAGCACCCATCACGGTGACCGCTGCTCCGAACGCGGGCACGCTGGCAGGCACACCACAAGGCATTTGTGTGGGTGGCACGACCACGTACACGGTGAGCGGCAACAGCGCATCGGGCACATGGGGCACCGATAACGCATCGGTGGCCACGGTTGTGGGCGGTGTGGTCACGGGCGTAGGCGCGGGAACCACGAACATCACGTACACGGTCGCCGGCACAGGTGGCTGTACATCCGCGATCGCTTCACGATCGGTGACGGTGACCGCTGCTCCGAACGCGGGCACGCTGGCAGGCACACCACAAGGCATTTGTGTGGGTGGCACGACCACGTACACGGTGAGCGGCAACAGCGCATCGGGCACATGGGGCACCGATAACGCATCGGTGGCCACGGTTGTGGGCGGTGTGGTCACGGGCGTAGGCGCGGGAACCACGAACATCACGTACACGGTCGCCGGCACAGGTGGCTGTACATCCGCGATCGCTTCACGATCGGTGACGGTGACCGCTGCTCCGAACGCGGGCACGCTGGCAGGCACACCACAAGGCATTTGTGTGGGTGGCCGACCACGTACAGGTGAGCGGCAACAGCGCATCGGGCATGGGGCACCGATAACGCATCGGTACGGTTGTGGGCGGTGTGGTCACGGGCGTAGGCGCGGGAACCACGAACATCACGTACACGGTCGTAGCACAGGTGGCTGTACATCCGCGATCGCTTCACGATGGTGACGGTGACCGCTGCTCCGAACGCGGGCACGCTGGCAGGCACACCACAAGGCATTTGTGTGGGTGGCACGACCACGTACACGGTGAGCGGCAACAGCGCATCGGGCGCATGGGGCACCGATAACGCATCGGTAGTGCGGTTGTGGGCGGTGTGGTCACGGGCGTAGGCGCGGAACCACGAACATCACGTACACGGTCGAGGCACGGTGGCTGTACATCCGCGATCGCTTCACGATCGGTGACGGTGACCGCTGCTCCGAACGCGGGCACGCTGGCAGGCACACCACAAGGCATTTGTGTGGGTGGCACGACCACGTACACGGTGAGCGGCAACAGCGCATCGGGCACATGGGGCACCGATAACGCATCGGTGATGCGGTTGTGGGCGGTGTGGTCACGGGCGTAGGCGCGGGAACCACGAACATCACGTACACGGTCGCCGGCACAGGTGGCTGTACATCCGCGATCGCTTCACGATGGTGACGGTGACCGCTGCTCCGAACGCGGGCACGCTGGCAGGCACACCACAAGGCATTTGTGTGGGTGGCGACCACGTACACGGTGAGCGGCAACAGCGCATCGGGCCATGGGGCACCGATAACGCATCGGTGGTACGGTTGTGGGCGGTGTGGTCACGGGCGTAGGCGCGGGAACCACGAACATCACGTACACGGTCGCCGGCACAGGTGGCTGTACATCCGCGATCGCTTCACGATCGGTGACGGTATCCCCTCTAGCACCTGTAGCTGCGGCAGGATCGGACCAAGCGATCTGTTCTACACCTGGTTCAGCAACGATGTTGGCTAATGCCGCAGCTCCAGGACTCGGAACATGGATACAGACCGGAGGAGCTGCGGCCGTTATCACCTTGCCGAATTCTCCCTCCACGACCATCACAGGCATGACGACAAATGGTGTTCGGACCTTCCGTTGGACCATTACGAATGCGCCCTGTGCCTCCACCTTCGATGAGGTTGATATCACCGTAAGTGCATCAGCGACGTGGTATGCCGATGCGGATGGCGACGGATATGGTGACCCTGCTACTTCGCAGCAATCATGTACGCAGCCTCCCGGCTATGTGAGCAATAGCAATGATCTCTGCCTTGGTACCCCGACCGGTGAGGGAGTGAATACTCAAGGGTGCTCCTGTTCACAGTTGGTAGTGGATGATGGTGACCCATGTACAGTGGATGCTTGCACGAATGGTATCGTCACGCATACTCCGAATACCACGGATACGGACAACGATGGCGTACCGGATTGTGCGGACAATTGTCCGAACACCCCCGGTCAGATCGGTTCCGCATGTAACGACAACGACCCTTGCACGGACAATGACGTATTGAATGCAAGCTGCAACTGCGTGGGTACCCCGAACACCACGGACACAGACAACGATGGCGTTCCTGATTGCGCGGACACCTGCCCGAACACGCCCGGCCAGATCGGCTCGGCATGTAACGACAACGACCCTTGCACGACAGGCGATGTGCTGAATGCGAGTTGCAATTGCGTCGGCACGTTCCAGGATTCGGATAACGACGGCACCTGCGATGCGGATGACGGCTGCCCGAACGATCCGGACAAGATCGCTCCCGGCACCTGTGGTTGTGGCAACCCGGATACCGATACGGACAACGACGGTCTGGCGGATTGCGTTGATCCCTGCCCATTGCTGCCTTTCCTCACCAATGGCCAATCCTGTGATGACGGCAACCCGAACACCACCGGTGATGTGGTGACCAACTGCGTGTGTGCCGGTGTACTGGCGAATGACTGCGAAGGTGTCCCTGGTGGCCCTGCGCAGCCGGGAACAGCGTGCAATGACAACGACCCTTGCACGACAGGCGATGTGCTGAATGCGAGTTGCAATTGCGTCGGCACGTTCCAGGATTCGGATAACGACGGCACCTGCGATGCGGATGACGGCTGCCCGAACGACCCGACCAAGATCGCCCCGGGTACGTGCGGTTGTGGCAACCCGGATACCGATACGGACAACGACGGTCTGGCGGATTGCGTTGATCCCTGCCCATTGCTGCCTTTCCTCACCAATGGCCAATCCTGTGATGACGGCAACCCGAACACCACCGGTGATGTGGTGACCAACTGCGTGTGTGCCGGTGTACTGGCGAATGACTGCGAAGGTGTCCCTGGTGGCCCTGCGCAGCCGGGAACAGCGTGCAATGACAACGACGCCTGCACGATCAACGACCTGTACAATGCGAGTTGCAATTGCGTCGGCACGTTCCAGGATTCGGATAACGACGGCACCTGCGATGCGGATGACGGCTGCCCGAACGACCCGACCAAGATCGCCCCGGGTACGTGCGGTTGTGGCAATCCGGATACCGACACGGACAACGACGGCCTTGCCGATTGTGTTGATCCCTGCCCGCTGTTGGCCTTCTTGACGAATGGTCAGAGCTGCGATGACGGCAACCCGAACACCACCGGTGATGTGGTGACGAACTGCGTATGCGCCGGTGTGTTGGCCAATGATTGCGAAGGCGTTCCCGGCGGACCCGCCCAACCGGGCACTGCTTGTGATGACAACGACGCATGCACGATCAACGACCTCTACGATGCGGGTTGCAACTGCGTGGGCACCTTCGAGGACAGCGACAGCGACGGCACCTGCGATGCGGATGACGGCTGCCCGAACGATCCGGACAAGATCGCCCCGGGTACGTGCGGTTGTGGCAACCCGGATACCGATACGGACAACGACGGCCTTGCCGATTGTGTTGATCCCTGCCCGCTGTTGGCCTTCTTGACGAATGGTCAGAGCTGCGATGACGGCAACCCGAACACCACCGGTGATGTGGTGACGAACTGCGTATGCGCCGGTGTGTTGGCCAATGATTGCGAAGGCGTTCCCGGCGGACCCGCCCAACCGGGCACTGCTTGTGATGACAACGACGCATGCACGATCAACGACCTCTACGATGCGGGTTGCAACTGCGTCGGCACGTTCCAGGATTCGGATAACGATGGTGTTTGTGATGCAGCGGACAACTGCCCGAACACCCCCGGTCAGATCGGCTCTGCGTGCAACGACAACAACCCGGGTACCGAGAATGATGCATTGAACGCGAACTGCGTATGCCAAGGAACTCCGATCGGTGGTTGCGATCAGCCGGTGCTAGTTGAAGTGCAAACGAATGGAAGTCCCGAAGAGACCACATGGGAGGTGGTCCCTGTTGGCGGTGGACCGGTGCTGTGCTCAGGTGGACCATACGCAAGCCAAGCCAATACGAGCATTACCTCGCAATGCTGCCTCACCATCGGTTGCTATGAATTACGAGTCCTTGATTCCGCAGGTGATGGCATGGTCGGCGGTGGGTACATCCTTCGTGATCAGGCGGGTCGGCGGATCATCGATAACCGGAACAACGGTGGTTTCACTTACGTGAGTGAGATCTCCGATCACCAAGGCTTTTGCCTGCCGTTGGGAGCGGATCGCCTGATCGTGGCCTCCTGCGACAAGGAATACTGGGTACCGTTCGAGTACATCGTTGCGAATGACAACGATGCGGTCTCAGCGCTATGGGTCGATGGTGGAGCGAATAGCGTCCAGGATCCGAATACCGGATACGAGATGTGGTTCTTCAGCCCGAATGGAGATTACAGCTTCCGCCGGTTCCATAGCCATGCGACCAGTGATGGATTCGGTCCGGCTAGTGCGACCAGGGCCTGTCACATCAAGATCAATAATTGGAATTCCGCGAATGACATCCCCGTGGGAATGCTGCTGAACGTACGGGTTCGTAGTCGCGTGAATTCGACCAATTCGGAATGGGGGCCGGCATGCCGCTTCCGTTTGGACCCTGCGCTGGCGTTGTGTCCACCGGCCCAATTGGTGAATGCAGGTCCGAACAACCCACTGCTCTCTTGCGGCGTTACCCGACAGTTCCCCTCGAACCAGAAGCTCTATGCATGGGCGTTGTCCGGGGCGAATAAGTACCAGTTCGAGTTCACCCTACCCGCGGAGAATTTCACCACGGTGAAGACCAGCACGACCTACTACATCAAGCTCAATTGGGTTGCTGATCCGCTCTTGCACGGCCGGACGTACAGCGTTCGCGTTCGCATCAGCAAGAACCACGGAGCAACGTGGTGTACATGGGGTGACTATTGCGATGTAAGCATTGATAATAGTCCCGAGATCGCAGGAGGTGGCAGCCAACGTGACGTGATGGGAGCAACGGCCGAAGAACCGGCTATGATGGTTTACCCGAACCCGAACCGTGGGGAGCAGATGTCCATCTCGCTAACTGGCTTTTCACAAGGGAATGATATGGTCACCATGGAGATGTATGACCTTCTCGGTAGCCGGATCCTCACGTCGAACCTGAACTTGACCGACGGAGCACTGAACACCTCACTTGATCTACCGGGGTCGGTTCGCGCCGGGGTGTATGTGATCCAGATCAGTGGGAATGATGTGGTCCGGACACAACGTGTAGTGATCCAGCGCTAACGCGCTTTACGATCGATGAAGAGGCCGCCCTGAACCGGGCGGCCTCTTCTATTTCGGAGCAACTCTGCCGTATTCGAATGCATCGCGAGAAGGTTCCTGTTGAGTCCAGCCATCCCTTCTTTTCGACTTCAAGATCATTCAACGGTAGTGCTGGCCCCGGATGAGTGGGCGATAGGATCAGGTTGGGAACCGGGATCGCGTTGTGTACCGGCAGTATGACGACCACAGCGAATAGGAGCCTGTTGCGTGCATCGCTTCCGTATCGGAACTTGGTGGCATGAAGTCGTTGATCGCACTCCTGCGTGGGGACCTGATACCAGGTCCGCGGGTTCTGTTGCTCCGGAAGGTCGCATTCTACCTGTGCGTTGCAGCGATGATCGCTCTCCTGGTGCTTACTTTCTTGTATCCACGATCAGGACTGTAACTCCACTTACCGGGATCATCGAGCCTCATCGGTCGGGCGTCGTCGATCGACTGTTCACGACCATCGCCAAAGTAAACCCCCCCCCCCCCCAAACCCACAAGCCCCCGGCCGGGGCCCCCCCCCCCCCCCCCCCCCGCCCCGCCCCCGGGCGGGGCCCGGCCCCCCCCCCCCCCCCACCCCCCCCCCCAACAAGGGGGGGGCCCCCCGGGCCGGCCCCTCCAAGACGGGGATCGTGATCAGTAGTACACCAACCGGCGCACTTTGGTCACATGCTTCGCGAGCCGGATGACCTGCTTCGTATAGCCGAACTCGTTGTCATACCAAGCATACAGAACTGCTGTACGGCCATCAGGGCCTACAATGGTGGCGTTGCTGTCGAACACGCTGCAGCACGTATCGCCGATGATATCGCTACTTACCAGCTCAGGGTCGATCTGGTAATGGATCTGGTTGACCAGTTCACCGTTCAGGGCTGCATTCCGGATCATCTCGTTCACCTCCTCAAGGGTGACCTTCCGGTTAAGGTTCAAGCTCATGATCGCCAGCGAACCGTTCGGAGTGGGAACACGCACCGCGTTGGCCGTCAGCTTGTCCTTCAAGCTCGGGATCGCTTTGGTTACCGCACTACCAGCGCCGGTCGAGGTGATCACCATGTTGATCGCTGCACTTCGACCGCGTCGCGGCTTCTTGTGGTAGTTGTCCAGGAGGTTCTGGTCGTTCGTATAGGCATGCACGGTCTCTATATGACCTTTCTCGATGCCGATGCCGTCCTCGATCACCTTCAGGATCGGGCAGATGGCATTCGTGGTGCAGCTTGCCGCACTGAAGATCTGCTCGGTATCGATGTCCACTTCCTTGTGGTTGATGCCGTAAACGATGTTCGGGATCTCCTTACCGGGAGCGGTAAGGATCACCTTGTTCACGCCTTTGGCCTTCAGGTGGCGTTCAAGATCAGCGCGCTTGGTGAAGACCCCGGTATTATCAATGACAAGAGCATTGTTGATCCCGTAGGCGGTGTAGTCGATATCCTCCGGATTGCTGGCCGCGATCAACTGGACCATCTGGCCATTGATCCATAGCGCCTTCTTCTCCAGGTCCTCGACCACACTGCCACGGAAAGCGCCGTGTACACTGTCGTTCCGGAGCAAGGCAGCACGTTTTACGATCTCCTCATCAGTGAGTGTCCGGGTCACGATGGCGCGCAACCGCAATTGCTGGCCCTTACCAGCTTGCTTCACCAATTCCCGAGCGGCAATACGGCCGATCCGGCCGAAACCGTACAGGACCACATCGCGCGGCACGAACTTGTGCTTGTCCGCACCAATGAAGCTTCCAAGCTTGGTGGATAGGAAACGATCAAGATCCTTCTTGCCCGCCTCCGAGAACTCCCAAGTCAGTTTGCCGATATCGATCTTGCTCGGTGCGAGATCCAACTCCAGCAATGCCTTGGCGACTTGGGTAGCGGTGAACACATCGATCGGCTTTTGAACAACGGTCTTCGAGTAATTGAACAGGTTCAGCGCTTCGCTGGTGCTGATATCCAGCAAATGGTTGCGGAAGAAGACGAGTTCAACGCCCTTTCCATACATGAGCTGGCCAACGGAACTGAGAAGTTCCACGGCAGCGCGTTCCTGGGCAACGAAATTCTTCAAGCCGGCCTCGTAACCGGGGTTGGCAGCAACAGTTTCCATTGTGGTCGGGTCGAGAGGATTCGCGGATCGAAGAACTTGATCAACCGAGATAGGCCTTCAGCAATTTGCTCCGGCTGGTATGCCGCAAACGACGGATGGCCTTCTCCTTGATCTGGCGAACCCGCTCACGGGTCAGGTCGAACTTGGCTCCGATCTCTTCCAAGGTCAAACCATGGTTGATGCCGATGCCGAAGAACAACTTCACCACATCACGCTCGCGCTCGGTCAAGGTGCTCAACGCACGCTCGATCTCCTTGGCAAGCGATTCATTCAGGAGGAGACGATCCGCAGGTGCGCTGTCGTTGTTGGGCAACACGTCCAACAGGCTGTTGCTCTCGCCTTCCACGAACGGCGCGTCCATGCTGATGTGACGGCCGCTCACCTTCATGGTATCCGCCACCTTTTCAGGGGGAAGATCCAAGCTGATGGCGAGTTCCTCCGCACTTGGTGGGCGTTCGAACTCCTGCTCCAGCTTCGCGAAGGCCTTGTTGATCTTGTTCAATGAACCGACCTGGTTCAACGGTAGGCGCACGATCCGGCTCTGCTCGGCCAAGGCCTGTAGGATGCTCTGGCGGATCCACCACACCGCGTAGCTGATGAATTTGAAACCACGCGTCTCATCGAAACGCTGGGCGGCCTTGATCAGGCCGAGGTTTCCCTCGTTGATGAGGTCGGGGAGGCTCAGGCCCTGGTTCTGGTACTGCTTTGCCACGGATACCACGAACCGCAGGTTGGCCTTTACCAGTTTTTCCAAGGCGAGTCCATCGCCTTCCTTGATCCGACGAGCGAGTTCGACCTCCATGTCGGCTGTGATCAGACCTTCCTTGCCGATCTCCTGTAGGTACTTGTCCAGCGACTGGCTTTCCCGATTGGTGATCGACTTAGTGATCTTGAGTTGGCGCATTCTTGAAGCCACGGTCGTCTGGGTCTTAAAGGGTTAATGTGATCGGGACATCCGTGCAAGTACCCTGTTATGGGTAAGAACGGGCTGCGAAGGTAGGCCACCCTCGGGGTACGGCACAAGACCCGGGACCCGGTTCCGAGTCCCGATCGGTGAAGTCATTGGAAACCGGGTCATCAAAGCCCCAGACCATAATAGGCTTTCGTGCCGTTCGGATACACCCCTTCCAATAGGACGCCACCGCGAGAAGTGTTGAGGATCCGCTCCACATCACCGGGTTCAACGACCGGTTCCTGATCGATCCGAGTGATGATGAAGCCCTCGCGGATGCCGCTTGCGCGGAATTTCCCCCCATTCACCGCAGCGACCTTCACCCCGTTC
Source organism: Flavobacteriales bacterium (assembly GCA_016721005.1). Classification (GTDB taxonomy): domain Bacteria; phylum Bacteroidota; class Bacteroidia; order Flavobacteriales_F; family PHOS-HE28; genus PHOS-HE28. Next base: position 47,384 of record JADKJM010000009.1, on the reverse strand, counting down.
TTCAGCCGAAGGCTCTTCAACTCATCCTGTGAAGCTGACCGCAGCTCCGCACCGAGTGCTTGCACTTTTTCGTTCTTCGGGCTACTGGCGGCCAATTGGCCTTCCCTTCCCCGCAAGGTGATCTCCACCACGTTCTCATGCCCACTTCGGAAGATGGTCACTGGCACGCGATCGCCTGGTTTGAATTTGCCGATCTGCTCCTGGAGTTGGGGAACATTGTTCACTGGGACAGCGCCAACGCGCACGATGACATCGCCGGTACGAACCCCGGCATCCTTTGCAGCACCGCCTTCGGAGAGACCATTCACATACACTCCCTGCGGACGGTCCAGCTGTAGTTCCTTCGCCAATTCCTGATCCAGGTCCCGGATACTCACCCCGAGGTAGGCGCGCTGCACACTGCCGAATTCGACCAGGTCATTGGCCACTTTCTTCACGATGTTCACGGGCACCGCGAACGAATAGCCCATGTATTGTCCCGTGTTGCTGGCGATGGCCGTATTGATCCCGATAAGTTCGCCTCGTGCGTTCACCAAGGCACCACCACTATTCCCTGGATTCACCGCTGCATCGGTCTGAATGAATGATTCGATCGGGAAGATGTCGCGCCCCGGATCGTATTGAAGCAGGTTGATGTTGCGCGCCTTCGCGCTGACTATGCCGGCGGTTACCGTACTCGTGAGGTTCATCGGATTACCGACCGCCAACACCCATTCTCCCACGCGCACACCATCCGAATCACCATATTCCAAGGTGGCCAATCCGGATGCATCCACTTTAAGAATAGCGATATCGGTGCTCGGGTCGCGACCGACCACCGTGGCCTCGTACTTCCTGCCATCGTTCAGGTGAACAGCGATCCGATCCGCCCCTTCAACCACATGGTTGTTGGTGATGATGTAGCCATCCGCGCTGATGATCACCCCGGAACCCGCACTCTGTCGTTGTTGTTGCTGGCTTGGGGCCTTGTTGCCCCAGAAGAGATCCGCGAACGGATCACGCACGTTCACGGTCGTCTCCGTGGTCACGTGTACCACCGCATTCACACTGCGTTCGGCGGCATCGGTGAAATCAACGGCTACCGAAGAGCCGGTACCGGGCAGGTTCACATACCGAACAGGGGTGTGGTCGTTGCCACTGCTTGATACGGAAGGCTCCGTACCACGTTGAGGAAAGCGATCGTGGAGGAACAGTGCGATCAGGGCACCTGCAACTCCCATGGCGAAATATCCGAATGTGCGCTTCATGTCTGGATGCATTTGTGATAGTGCTGACCGATCAAAGTTTGTGCCTGCACCATCGGAACAACGTCGTGACAGTGCGAATGTGTCGCCTTGTCGCGTTAAGAAGTGTTGATCGTACACCGAACGGGCCACCGTGCGCGATGCGCGATATTTGGCCTCGCATGGTGATCCCCTTTTCCAAATGGCATGGAACCGGCAACGATTTCATCCTGATCGACGACAGACTATGGGATTTTCCGGCGCAAGACGTTGCATTGATCCAACGGCTCTGCGATCGTCATTTCGGGATCGGCAGTGATGGGCTGATCCTTATCCAGCCACCGCGTTCAGCGGAGAGTGACTATCACATGGAGTTCTTCAACCCCGATGGGAGCCGGAGCTTCTGTGGGAATGGCAGCCGGTGCGCCTTCGCCTTCTGGCGTTCGTTGGTGGGTGACCCCATCAAGGCATCCTTCACCGCCATTGACGGTTCCCATGAAGCGCGTTGGGTCGAGGGCCAAGTGAGGATCTCCATGAAGGTCCCGGGTACTGTTGAAGGGGTGAGCGAATGCGCCGACCTTATTCATACAGGCTCTCCCCATCTGTTGGTATGGGTTGACGATCCGGAAAAGGTGGAGATCATCCCCGATGCGCGTCATTACCGGTACAACGAACGCTTCTCCAAGGAAGGAGTGAATGTGAACTTCCTGCGCGTAGAGGATGGCCGCGTGGAGATGCGGACCTACGAACGTGGGGTGGAAGGAGAGACGCTGAGTTGCGGCACCGGTGTGACTGCTGCCGCGATCGATGCACTGCATCGCGGGTTCGTGCAAGGATCAACCGTGGTTGTCCGCACGCGCGGTGGTGATCTGCGTGTGGAAGTGCGCATGGATGGTGATCGATATGCGTCCGTGGATCTGATCGGCCCGGTGCGGCGGGTGTTCGATGGCTCGTACCGTGAATAGGTCATGAGCAAACGCCTGAATTTTTGGGGGCTCTTGGCGTTATGCGCTTTGCTAGGCGTGGCGGCGGTTGGCTATTGGGGCTGGCAGCGGATCAGCGGACCCGCAACCCGCTTCGAGGAGGAAGCACGAATACTCCTGATACCGACCGGCGCCGACTTCGAAACGGTCGTTGACAGCTTGAAGCGGATCGAAGCGATCACGGATGAGGACGGATTCAGGTTCCTGTCCAGCAGGAAGAAGTATACCCATCGGGTCAAACCAGGACGGTACGTGGTGAAGCGCGGAATGAGTTTGAATGCCTTGGTGAACAAACTTCGTTCGGGTGAGCAGGATCCGGTCCGCATCACATTCACCAATATCAGGAGCCTGCCGGAATTGGCAGGTCGCTTGGGTCGTGGACTCGAGCCGGACTCCGTCACCTTCCTCACGTCGTTCCTCGATCCGGATGTTCAACAAGAAGTGGGGTTGAGCAAGGAGACCTTCATCAGTCTTTTCCTGCCGGACACCTACGAGATCTGGTGGACCACCACACCGAAGCAGTTCGTGATGCGGATGCAGAAGGAGCACGACCGGTTCTGGACAGTTGAACGGATCGCCATGGCGGATGAACATGGATTGTCCCGGGCTGAGGTTTCCACGTTGGCATCCATTGTACAAGCTGAAACAGTGAAGGCCACGGACGCACCCCGTATTGCGGGTGTATACATGAACAGATTGCGGATCGGTATGCCGCTTCAGGCCGACCCCACGCTCAAATTCGCCCTTGGCTTGAACGATGTGAGCCGCATCCTCGACCAGGACAAGGAAGTGCTTTCACCCTACAACACATACAAGAATCAAGGACTACCTCCGGGCCCCATCAACATGCCCGAGCCGCGCTTCCTGGATGCCGTGTTGCGCGCGGAAAAGCATGATTACCTCTACTTCTGTGCGCGTGCTGATCTGAGCGGATATTCCGACTTCGCCAAGTCGTATGAGCAGCATCTGGTGAATGCGCGTCGTTATCAGCGTGCGTTGAACCAGCGGAAGATCTACCGGTGATCGGGCCGCGAGGCTATTTTCGCCGCCGCTTTGGGAGAACCAAGGCCATAGTTCCCAAGAAATGACCAAGATCAAGTTCGGCACCGACGGATGGCGTGCCATCATCGCAGAGGAATTCACCGTTGACAACGTGGCGCGGGTGAGCGTCGCCGTGGCCGAGTGGGTCCTGAAGAACCATCCGGACAATAAGCGGATCGTTCTGGGACACGACTGTCGCTTCGCAGGCGAGTTGTTCGCGGCCACAGCGGCGAAGGTCTTTGTGAGCCGAGGCATTGAGGTGCATTTGGCTGAAGGCTTTGTAAGCACGCCGATGGTCTCTCTCGGGGCCCTGCGCGTAAGTGCGGGTATGGGTGTGATCTTGACAGCCAGCCATAACCCACCGAGCTACAACGGGTACAAGTTGAAAGGCATTCACGGTGGTCCGCTGATCCCCGAGGAGGTGCAGGAAGTGGAGGATATGATCCCTGATGTGCATGGTGTGAACCTCGCCGCGATCGATCTGGACAAAGCGCGCAAGGAAGGCGTGTTGCGCAGCATTGCACTGGAGGATATGTATGTGGAGCATGTGGAGAAGAGCTTTGATATGCCTTCCATCCGCAACTCCGGAATGAATTGGGGCTATGATGCCATGTATGGTGCAGGACAGCGCGTAATGCGGAGGATCCTGCCGGACGCCACCTTCCTGCATTGCGAATACAACCCATCCTTCCACGGGCAGGCACCCGAACCGATCCACAAGAACCTGATCGAGTTCAGCGAATTGATCAAGAACGGATCGATCGATTGCGGGCTCGCGACGGACGGTGATGCCGATCGCATCGGCCTGTACAATGGCGAAGGTTGCTTCGTGGATTCGCACCACATCATCCTGCTACTGATCCACTACCTCGTGAAGTACAAGAAATTCACCGGTAAGGTGGTGGTGGCGGTGAGCACCACACCCAAGGTGAAGAAGTTGTGTGAGCACTACGGGCTGGAATACCAAGTGACCAAGATCGGGTTCAAGTGGATCTGCGGGATCATGATCACGGAGGATGTGCTGTTGGGAGGGGAGGAGAGTGGTGGGATCGCGATCAAGGGTCATATCCCTGAACGCGATGGGATCTGGATGGGATTGACCATTTGGGAGTTCATGGCGAAGAGCGGGAAGACGCTCGACGAACTGATCGCGGAGGTGTACGCCATCGTGGGTGCCTTTGCTTATGAGCGCAATGATCTGCACATCAGCGAGGCATTGAAGCAACAGGTGCTGAAGGCGTGTGAAGCCGGAACCTACAAGCGCTTCGGAGACTTGGACGTGCGTAGGGTGGAGACCATCGATGGCTACAAGTTCCACTTCGATAACGACCAGTGGTTGATGATCCGCGCAAGCGGAACGGAGCCCGTACTTCGTTGTTATGCCGAATCGGGCACCATGGATGGCGCCAAGGCGATCCTGGCGGATTGTCAGCGGGCGATCGGCGCGTGAGTCTTCACGAAGCGTGCGTGGAAGAGGGAACCGCCACCCGAACCCGTCACTTCGAGCGAGTACGTCCCTTCTTGAAGGTTCTTGATAGAGGCTTGTCCGGGCTGTCCATCCGCCTGCCTACCCGTTAGGGCCGTTCTTCCCATAGCATCCAGGATGCGCCATGTGCTGGATTGCGTCATCGTCCCCCAATCGATCCGGTCGGTTGCTGGATTCGGTCGCACCAGCAAGCTCCACGATGCACCGCCGATCACCACCAGGTCGGAGAGTTCCTCATCGCCGGAGAGATCACGCATGCGCAAACGGTAGTACACCGTACCGGGTGATGGATGGTCGTCCAGCCATTCGTAATCGATGGGGACCCGGCTGTTCCCCGCCGCAGCCAATTCCCCGATATCCTCGAAATGCAGTCCGTCCGAGGAGCGCTCAAGGATGAACCGGTCCGAACCAGCCTCGCTGGCCGTGGTCCACTTCAACCGGTTGCCAGCACGTTCCGCTTCTCCGGTGAACGAAAGCAATTCGACCGGTAGGACACCGATGTCCCCCACTGCAGAAGCGTAGCCATAGAACCACCGCGAGAACCGCTGGCCGTCGATCAACTTGTTCAATGGATATTCCACACGTACACGCCACTTGTAGCGCAAATGTCCCGGTGTCTTGTACACGAGTTCTTTCAGTTCCACGCCGGAGAGGCCGAGATCCGTCCAACCGGCGCTTTGCCCTGTGAAGCCCATGCTTGTATTGATCGGAGCACCTGTGAACGGCTGCCCTTCGAACACCACTTCCCAGCGAAGTTTCCCGCGAGTCCGTTGGATCGGACTCCGTGCTACGTGCCCGATCCCGAACCAATCCGGGGTGGTGTTGTCGTAGTTGTTGGTTGAAAGCGGACTGACCAGGTTCGCGAGGTATTGCCGTGTCAGGTAACCGGTGCTTTGGTTCCGGTTTCCGTGATAAAGCAGGAAGGCACCCTCATCAAGGAACCCAGGGGAAGCGTTCGGCGCGCCTCCGATCGCATCGGAGTAGCCATCACCGTTCACATCACCACCGCCCGCCACGCTCCAGCCCAAGCGCCAACCAGCAACGTTGCTCTCCACGCTCGATACCGGGCCAATCCCGGCCGCTGCACCTTCCACCACCCATACCCGGCCTTCATCCACTTGTCCATTGGCGAAGTAGGGTGCCCCGATAAGAATATCCGCGTACCCGTCCCCATTCAGGTCCCCGCCTTCCGCCACGGAAAGTCCCATGTTCGCATTCACTTGGTTCGATTGGAAAAAGACGAACCCGGCTGTGGTGATCCCTGTGCTCGTTCCCCAGTAGATGAAAGCGGCGCCTTCATTCGCTTGGCCGCCGGCCCAATTCGGAGCACCTACCGCCACTTCGTAGAAGCCGTTGCCGTTCACATCCCCAACTCCTGCAACACTGGTTCCGAACGCCGCGTTCGCCAGGTTCGGCTCCAGTTGGCGTGCCACCACATTCACGAGACCGGTCTGTGAGCCGTGGTAGATGAACGCGCCACCTTCGTTCACTTGGCCATTGGTGAACATCGGCGCACCGATGATCACATCGCTGTAGCCGGAACCATTCACATCCCCCGCAGTACACACCGCCGCACCGAAGCGTGACCCCGGGGCGCCCGTGAGGGTGACCTGTTCCACTGGGTTGACACCACCCATACCGCCCCAGTGGAGCAATGCGATGTCATTCACAGGAACGCCGATCAGAACATCCGAAAAACCGTCGGAGTTCACATCACCCGCCGTATGTACGGAGTAGCCAAGGGTCGAACCGGCCGCACCTGTCCGCACGAATGCCGCAACCGGGTTCAGGCCACCGGGTCCGCCGTGATAGACATAGGCTCTTCCAACTCCTCCACTATTGGGGGCGCCAATGATCACATCCGCATAGCCATCGCCGTTCACATCACCAGCGCTGGCCACGGAAAACCCGAACGAGGCACCTGCCACATTCGCCTCCAGCGTGAGCGAGGGGATCATGGACAGCCCACCACTGGAGCCGTAATGGATGTATGCCAGCCCCTCTCCAGCCTGCCCGTTGGAAGCGCCGGGGGCACCCACAACGACATCGCTGTATCCGTCACCGTTGATATCCCCCGCATCCGCGACCGATGTACCCAACAGGGCCCCAGTGAGTGCCGATGAACGCGTGAAGGAGGGGGTCGTTGCCAGGCTGTATCCACCACCGTGATACACCGAGGCTCCACCGGAGGTGAGATAAGCCTTGATCCCGACGAGCATATCGCTGAAGCCATCCCCATTCACATCTCCAGCGGTACTTACACACTCTCCCATGAGGTTTCCGGTCACATTGGATTCATAGCGGAGGAATTGTGGTATCACGATGCCGGTGCTGGAACCCAGGAAAACAAAGGCCGCGCCTTCTGAGACCTGGCCGTTCGTAAAGGTGGTGGCGCCGACGATGATATCCGCGTAACCATCGCTATTCACATCCCCGGCCGTGAACACACTACGCCCGAAAAGGGTGCTTGCCACTGGATAGTGGTAAACGGTCGCGGGTGCTGCGATCACTCCAGCGGCCGAGCCGTGATAGACGAACATGCCTCCGGCGTTGGTAAGACCAGCGACCGTGGCCCGCGTATCGCCCACCACCACATCACTGTACCCGTCACCGTTCACATCGCCGGCCGGGCCGATGCTCCACCCGATGTTGCTGGTGTACCCGGTAGCGGTGATGATCGTGTTGGGATTGGGATTCGCCCCACCGGCAATTCCAACGGCACTGCCATGGTAGATGCACACGATCCCATCGTCCACACCGGCTTGATCGTACCGGAAGGCCGTGACCCCGATATCGCTGTACCCATCTCCGTTCACATCGCCCAAGCCTGCGATCGCTTGCCCGAACTGTGCCGCGCCTTGGTTCCGCTCCAACCGCTTGTGATAGACATTGGTAAGGCCGCCCGGACCGCCGAGAAAGACATAGGCCGCACCTTCCAAGGAACTGGGAAAGGCCGCATAGGGTGCGCCAGTGATGATATCGCTGTACCCGTCATTGTTGATGTCCCCGGCACATGCCACACTATAGCCCATGTACACCAATGCTGTATTGGGTTGTAGGATGATGGCCGGGGTGGTGGAGATACCAGTAGCCGATCCGTGATACACGAAAACCCCGCCTTCCTCATTCGTTGACGCATCGCTCTCCCAACTGGATGCCCCAACGAGCAGGTCGCTGTATCCATCACCGTTCACATCACCCGCGGTCCCCACCGAATACCCGAACACGGCCGATACCTGGTCCGCTTGCAGGATCACATCCGCTGCTCCTGCGATCCCGGTCGGGCTTCCATAGAAAACGTACACGATCCCTTCACCGGATTCTCCCATTGCCCCGTATGGAGCTGCCACAACAACGTCACTGTACCCGTCGCCATTCAGGTCTCCTGCTGTGCGGAGTGCGATCCCGAATTGACCGCCGTTCAATGGGCCGGCGATCAGGATATTCTGGGTGGTCGCAACCGGATCGATGACGATGGGATAAGAGGCCCCTGCATCATCCACTTCGATCCTGATGGTCCGACCCGCCCCGACGACTGACATCCGTGCATTCAGGACCTGGCCGCAATCATCCCAAACGTGCAGATCCCGGTAAACTGAGCGAGTTTCCCCGTTCGCGTCCTTGAACTCGATCCCCTCCGGGCCATCCACCGGGGTCAGATCCCCACTCGTTTCCAGGTCAAGCAACAATCGGCCGCAGCCCGCTGGCCGCTCATGCACCTGGAAGTTTTGGCGAAGACCTGCCCGGCCATGAAGGTATTGGACATCCAGACCCGGACCGACCACGCGCAATTCATTTGGCGAGTGGGTGTAGCCGACTGGCTCCCAAGGTTTCACGGCACCGGTTCTTCCCCATGCGGAAAAGTTAGAACGAGCCGCCCAGCAATCTTGTGAAGAACCACTTCGGATCTCGAACCCAAGCGGATCCACCGCCACTTCATAGCCACCGCCGTGATTCACGGCAAGGAAGTTCCCCGGTTGTTTGCTCTCGAAAATGCCCAATTGCTGTTCTTCGACCCAACGTCCGATGTTCTGCTCCTCGCCAAGGCTCCAGCCATTAGCTGCCTCTTGAGCGAAAGCCGGGGTGAAGGCTCTGGCAAAGAGGATGGCAAGTAGAATTGTGCGCACTATCGGAGGGACTGAGATCGTTGAGCTACAAACAAAAGTACCATTCCGTTCCTGTAATGGTCGAACAACGCACGAGCGATGGCTCCGATACATTTGAGGCCATGGTGGCTCGATCAAGGACCCTCATACGTCGCATTCTGCATTTTGGGTCCATGGTGGGCATCGGTTTGTCGGGGGCACAAGCGCAATCACCGATCGATGGAGCATTGCCCGATCCTTTGACGAGTCGGACTGCGCGATGTTGCCTGACCGTGACCACGACGACACTCGTCGTCGGTACGGCGGCCTCCTTCATCGCTTTGGATCGCGCATGGTACTCCGGCTACGACCGCAGTTCGTTCCACTTCTTCAATGACGGGGCGGAGTGGTTGCAGATGGACAAGACCGGACACTTTTTCAGCACCTACACGTTGGGCAATTGGAGCAATGCCATGTTAAGGCATTGCGGAATGCAGGAACGGCGTGCCCGGTGGGTCGGTGGGTCGGTGGGCTTTGTCCTGCTCACCGGTGTGGAGATCCTGGATGGGACGTCGGCAGGGTGGGGGTTTTCCGCTTGGGATATGGTGGCCAATGTGGGCGGCGCATCGCTGTTCATAGGGCAGGACGCCCTTTGGGGAGAACAACGGATCAGACCCAAGCTCTCCGCGCACTTAACCGATTTCGCGGCCCAGCGACCCGACCTTTTGGGCAGCGGCTTGGCCGACCGGATCCTGAAGGACTATAACGGCTTGACGCTCTGGTTGAGCGGGAACGTGAACAGTCTCACTGGATGCGATGCCCTCCCTCCGTGGTTGAACGTCGCAGTGGGCTACGGAGCGGAGGGCATGATAACGGCTATGGAACCCACGTATCCGGAGACAAGTCCTGCGAATGAACGCTGGTACCGCCAGTTCTACCTATCGCCGGACATCGACCTGACGCGGGTGAAGACCCGGTCGAAGGCGCTGCGCACGGTGCTTTTCGTGCTGAACAGCATCAAGATCCCCGCACCAGCATTGGAGGTCCGGAGCACCGGAAAGGTCGTCGGGCACTGGCTCTATTTCTGACCGGGGAGGAGGCCATGCTCGCGCATGTATTCCACCTTCAGCACTGCCGCAACGGTCAGACTGTCACGGGCTTCCCCACGAAGCACCATCCCGAGCAATTCGCTGAACGGAAGCTTGCTCAGGACCAACTCCTCATTGTGATCCGGTTCAGGTTCGTGGAATTCGAGATCCTGTGCGAGGTAAAGAATGGCCACTTCATCACTCGCCGAATTGCTCAGGTCCATTTGAAGGATCTCCGTCCAGATCCCTGCTATGATCCCCGCCTCTTCACGCAATTCGCGCTGGGCGCTGACCAAGGGAGGTAGGTCGCGCTTCCCGCCTCCTTCGGGGATCTCCCAACTGTAGGCCTTGATCGGATAGCGGTACTGCCCCACGATCCATGTGTTCATCTCCGCGTCGAGTGGAATGACGCCCACCGCAAGATTCTTGAAATGGATCACGCCATAGATCCCGGGTGTCCCACTGGGATCGATCACCTCATGGTGGCTCACACTGATCCACGGCGTGGCGTAGCGCTCTTCCTCCTTCAAGGTTTTCCAGGGTCCGCGGTCCTCCATCACTTCCAGCTCAGCGTCCCTGCTTGGGTAGAGTGAACCGGATGCTCACTTGCATTTGGCTACGTGTGCGATAGCCGCGCATCACTCCGGGTTGCCACGCGATCCGGTACATCAGGCGCATGGCCTCCTCGGTGCATCCACCACCGACTGCTTGCGATGCGTGCATGTTCGAGATGCACCCGGACGGTTCCACCACGAAATCAAGGGTCACCACCCCCTCCAAGCTGTACCGGAAGGCCTCGCCTGGATACCGCAACTCATGGGCGAGGTAGGTGGGTAGTCCTTGTAGCCCACCGGGCACTTGTGGCGCCACCTGTTCATCCAACTGTTTGGCGGATCGGACAACAAGCGAAGTATCGACCGGTAGATCGAACACTTTTCCCGTGCGCTCATGCCGCCCCTTTACCCAGCGCTTGTATTTGCCCGGATCGAAGGGTACCGATATGTAGTTCTCCTTTCCTGAGCAGGCTTCACCGGGGGTGGCGGGTAGCCAGATCACCTGGTGCATCACACGCAAGGCTTCCGCATCACACTCCGGGCACAAAGACCGGCCTATGACCACGGATAGCGTGCGCCCGCTCGGATCGAGGAAGGTCGTCACCACCACTTCGCCCTTGATCCCCGCCTCCAAGGCCACATCCGGATAATTCAATTCCTGTTCGAATAGACGTTCCAAACCGGCGGTGCCGCCGATCGGAATACAGTTCCCGTCCGTTTGCCCGAATAGCGCCGGACCAGCAGTGATCAAGATCAACAGATGTGTCAGTCGAAGCATTCGAGCGATCATGGGACCGTAAATTTGGCGCATGTCCGCGGTAAAGTTGCAACAAGGTGATCGCGTCTCCTTCAGGGATGAGGTGGGCGGTGCGATCGTGTTACGCGCGGGGCGACCCGGACATGTGGTGATCCGTACCGATGATGGCTTCGAATTCGAACGACTCGAGAAGCACTTGGTAAAAGTGGAGGAAGCCGAGCGACAGGCGCATTTCCGGTTCAGCGATCACCAAGCCGGAATGATCGCGGCGAGCGACATGGCGCAACGAAAGCGACCGGCCATACGTCCCGGTAAAACGCTGAAGAGGCCGGATGATGGTGGCGTGGCAGAGGTGGATCTGCACTTGCACGAGTTGGTGGAGGATGAATCGTCGATGAGCCATGGGGAGAAACTGGAGTTCCAACTGCGTTATTTCGAGCGTGCGCTGGAATCCGCGATCCGCGACGGAAAGCGGAAGCTCATTGTGATCCACGGTGTGGGTGAGGGCGTGTTGCGTGAAGAGGTGCGGCGCATGTTGCAGTACTACGATGGTGTCCAGTTCAGCGACGCAGATATGGGCCGATATGGTGCTGGTGCCACGGAAGTGCGCATCCTGCGATATCGGTAGTTGTTCTTTGAAATCCTGTGCATCGCTCCATCGCCGTCCGCCGTCAGGCGGATGGAGGAAAGTCCGGGCAGCATAGGGCACTGTGCTTCCTAACGGGAAGGGGCGCCACCGGGAACGGTGGCGCTACGGAAAGTGCCGCAGAAAGGGAGACCGCCGAACCACCGCAAGGTGGTGGCAAGGGTGAAAAGGTGGGGTAAGAGCCCACCAGCATCGGTGGCAACATCGGTGGCTTGGTAAACCCCACGGGCTGAAAGACCATGTATACCGGGGTTCCTGCGCAAGTAGGATAAGGGCGGCTCGCCCGATCCCGGAGGGTAGGTCGATAGATCCGATCGGTGACGGTAGGACCAGATAGATGATGGGGACCAGCCGCAAGGCTGGAACAGGACCCGGCTTACAGATGCACAGGAACTTTATGAAAGGCCTTCACGGAGCACTTGCTCGCGGTGAGGGCCTTTCACCTTTTTTAGGGCCGTTGATCATGGTACGATGATCGCCAACACGATGCCCCGATACCTTTGGCGCATGCTCCGTTGGCTCTGCACTTCCTTCTTTGTGGTCATTGCGGAACTCGCGGTGATGGCCCAGGGTGAAGTGACCATTTACGGCAAGGTGATCTCTACCTCGGGTGATGTGCGGTATGATCTGATGATCGTGAATCGCCGCTCGCGCTCCGGTACATTCGGCAATGCCGACGGCACATTCACCGTACGGGCGTTGAGGACGGACACGATCCTGATCGGGTCCGTTGGTTACCGTACGGCAAGCATCAGCATGGCCGATAGCGCTGCGAAGGACGCTTATCACATCACGATCCGACTGCTGCCCTTGCAAGTGCAATTGGCCGAAGTGGAAGTGTTGAGCAAGCGAACCTTGCAGCAGATCCAAAAGGATATCGACAAGCTCGGGTACCGCGAAAGCGATTACCGGATCAGTCGAGTGGATGCACTCCAAAGCCCGATCACGTTCCTGTACGAGGAGTTCAGTCGTCGGGAGCGCAGCAAGCGCATGGTCGCGGAAATGCGGAACGAGGACCGCAAACGCGCGCTGTTGCGTGAGTTGCTCCAACAGTATGTGGAGTACGACATCATCAACCTGAGCGATGAAGCCTTCGATGACTTCATCGACTTCTGCGAGGTGCCGGATGCGGTGATCCGCGGGCTCACGCAATATGAGTTCCTGCTGTACGTGAAGAAGAAGTACGAGCTCTACGCGAGCCTTGGGCCCACCCGCCGCCATTGACCGTGCGCATGCGTGCTTTCCGATCGGTCGTTCTTCTCGGGTTCCTGATCCCTGGGCTTTTGTCGGCGCAGGAGGATGTGATGAAGCAGGTGCAGCTTCCGGAGTTCGTGGTGAGCGGGAACGCGAAAGGATTCGACCTACAGAGTTTCATGACGCAGGTAATGACGGACACCACCTTCTATCATGCCTTCTTGAATACCCGTTTCCATCCGCACCATGTGCGCTCTGCCTTGGCGGTCCGGAACAAGAAGGAGCGCGAGACGGCGACGCTCTTCCGACGAGGCCGCTTGGTGCGTGAGGGCAAGTTCGCCGAACTGGTTCTGGATAGTGTGCGTGAAGGCGGTCGGCTTCGAGAGCGCGACGGCGACATGCGGTACCTCACTGCGGAGATGTACGATGACGTCTTCTTCCCGAAGGGACGTTATGTCGCGAGCAATCGGATCGCGGATCGAACACTGGAACTGGACAAGTCCTCACGCTTCGAGAAGTACAAGAGCGAACTGAAGAAATTCATGTTCAACCCCGGACAGGAGATCGCGAGCGTGCCCCTGATCGGTGACAAGCTGGACATCTTCGACCCTGAACTGGTGCCGTACTACGACTATGTATTGAACACCGACCACCGCAACGGCAGGATGTGCTGGTCGTTCACCGCCGTGGCCAAGGACAGTGTGAACGGCAAACACGCCGATGAGGATGACACCGTGATCAAACGCATGGTCACGTGGTTCGATATGGAGACGATGCAAGTACTGGCGCGTGAGTATCGGATCGCGCACCGTTCGCTCTTCCTCGATTTCGACATCACCATTCGCGTGGACAACACCGTGGTGGACGGCGAACTTGTGCCGGTCCGTGTGGACTACAAAGGCGATTGGGACATCCCCTTCAAGAGCCGTGAGATCGTGGCCTTCCGACTGGAATACAGCGGTTGGCTGATCGTGCCTTAGTGTTTCCCCTGCGCCGCCAAGTACCGTTCCGCATCAAGCGCCGCCATGCAACCACTTCCCGCCGAGGTCACGGCTTGCCGGTAGATCCGGTCAGCGGCATCACCGGCCACGAACACGCCGGGGATCTTCGTCGTGGTGCGGTCCGGGTCGTGCTTCAGGTAACCGGTCTCGTCCATGTCCAACCAACCTTTGAAGAGTTCGGTGGCCGGAGTATGTCCGATCGCGAGGAATAATCCTGTCACGTCGAGCTTGCCTTTCGCACCGGTCTTGTTGTTCACGATGGAGATCCCTTCCACGCGATCCGTGCCGAGCACATCCTCCACTTCTGTGTTGTACAGCACTTCGATGTTCGCGGTGTTCTCCACGCGATGCACCATGGCCTTGCTGGCCCGGAACTCACCACGCCGCACCAACATGTACACTTTCGGGCAGAGCTTGGAGAGGTAGGTGGCTTCTTCGCAAGCGCTATCACCGGCACCGATAAGTGCCACGGTTTGCCCTTTGTAGAAGAATCCGTCGCAAACCGCACAGGCGGTTACACCACCGCCGATGTCACGGAGCCGTGTTTCGTTCGGTAAGCCCAGCCACTTCGCGCTTGCCCCGGTGCTGATGATGATCGTATCCGCGTGGATCTCCGTCTTCTCATCCACCCAGGCCTTGTGTACCGGTCCGGTCAGATCCACTTTGGTCACCCAGCCATGGCGAACATCCGTTTCGAATCGCTCGGCCTGCTTCTTCAGGTCCTCCATCATCTCCGGCCCGGTACGACCATTCGGATAACCCGGATAGTTGTCCACCTCCGTGGTCTGCGTCAACTGGCCACCGGGCAGCGGGCCTTCGTACAGCACCGGTTTCAGGTCGGCGCGAGCGGCGTAAATGGCAGCGGAGTAACCAGCGGGTCCTGATCCGATGATCAGGCATTTCACATGTTCGGGTGTGTTGGACATTGTCTGTTTATCGGGTCGCAAATGTAGCCGAGGTGGTCCTGCTCATATCGAACAAGTATCAGGTGGAACAGTACACCGGAGTGCTACGGACCACAGATCACCGTGTCCAACCGACTGCCGTAACCGGCCCAGATCCCTAGACCGCCGGTGATGTTGCTCATCACGTTGGCCGGACTGCTGAACATGTCGCCCTGTGAGGTCACGTTGTTGCTGAAGGATTCATAAAAGCGGTTCTCCGGCAAGCCGATGCTCGAGAACTTCACCACCACGGTGTCACCCATTTTGAAGTAGCCCGACTCTTCGTTGTTATCATCATCGGCACTGCTGAAGGCCACTTTCCCTCGGTTATATGCGAAATCGAATCGCAATCCGTTGGCGTAACGATCATCGAAGGTGGAGAACAGGGGTGCCACGAAGCTGGCGTCCTTGGCATCGCCATCGGATCCCGCATTGATACGTTTCGCCATCCAGCGGTAGGCGTTCCCGGCGGTATCCGGATCGGCGATCGTGCCCCAGAGGAAACCAAGCGTGTCGTCATCAGGGCGTTGGTTGGCGAGCTTGAACCACAGCGAATCCAACGGAATACCAAAAGGAACCTTGGTCGTACTGGTCAGCGTCCTGCCGTCCGCGATCACGGTGAGCGAATAAGAGCGTCCTTCCACGCCGACCATCGTACCACCGAGGTCGGTCCAAGCGCAGATATTGATCTGTCGCAGAAGATCGACACTGATCCCTGTTGCTGCTGCGGCGGCGATCAACTGGTCCTCGGTCAGCTGTGAACTGCACACTTGGTCCAGCGTGTCCGTGACGATCCCATCACTTACGATCACGGTCGCACTTGTGATGTACAACCTCGCCAGACCACTGATGGTCGTGGGTTCGAAGAAGCTCTGCGTCCGGCTCAATAGCACGATCGGTACCTGTCCCGTCTCGATCACACCTTCCACTACCACTTTGCTCGGCGTGGTGGGAAGATCCACAGTGATCTCCTTCTCGCAGGAGATCAGCACGGCTGCAGTGATGATGAAGAGTGGAAGTCGCTTCATCAGAATTTGAAGTTCCATGTGATGGAGGGGAGGATGGAGAACAAGGAGACCTGCTTCGCCACGACCTTAAAGGTGCCCTCACTCGGAACGCCATCGGCGCCGAAGTAGATGAAATACGGGTTGCGCCGGTTGTAGGCGTTGTACAGCCCGAAGGTCCAGCTGCTTCGCCAACTGCGTAGGACCTCCTTTTCCTCGCCGGTCAGCGGATCCTTCACCGTCCGGTATCCCTTGTTCATGAGGGTAGCGCTGAGATCCAAACGGTGGTAGGGCGCCATGCGGTATCCATTGCGTTCGGTGTATTCGCTCACGAGTCGGCCCTCGATGAAGTAGCGGTTCACGGGGAGTGTGACGGCTTGGCCCGTGGAGTACACGAACGTGGCGCCGAAGCTCCAGCGCTTGTTGCGATCGTAGGCAAGCACCACGCTCAGGTCGTTCCGGCGATCCCATCGGCTGGCGAATTCACGCCCCTCGTTGATGTCCGGGAACTGGCGCATGGTCTTGCTCCAGGTGTAGCCGAGCCAACCATTCACCTTTCCGGTGCGACGCTTCAAGAAGAACTCGGCCCCATAACTATATCCATCGCCGAATACCAACTGTGCATCATAATTGGTGTTGCCATTGCCTTGCGGCTGCGCGCCTTCGGCGTATTCGATCAGGTTCTTGAAATCCTTGTAGTACACTTCAACGGATGCTTCGACCACATCCTCGAAGAGATCCTGGAAATATCCGGCGGAGTATTGTGTCCCGATCTGTGGCTTCACTTTCGAACTGCTGGGGATCCACACATCCGTGGGCAACGCGATGCTGCTGAAGCTGGCCAAGTGGACATATTGCTGACCACGATTGAAGGAAGCTTTCACGCTACTGTTCGGTCCTAATGTGTACCGTGCGCTCAAGCGCGGTTCCAAGGCCATGTAGGAGGAGATGTGCTTTCCCGACGCGAGATCCTCTTGGCCGACCGATCGGCCACGGTCATCCAGTTGGTACAAAGTGTACGGACCGACATGATCGAAGCGCGTCAATCGCAGACCGACATTGACGCGAAGTAGGTCGGTCACGTCGAAGTCGTCCATCACGTAGAGCGCACTCTCATGAGCGTGCAGTTTTGGCGGTGTAGTGATGTCGAACTCGGTATCGCCGCTGCTCACCTCCACCGTGCTGGTGGTGTACACATGGTAGATGTACTGCCCTCCGTATTTCAAGTGATGACGTGCGTTGGGATAGTGGGCCAGATCCACCTTCATCCCGTAATCCTTGATGCCGCTGAAGAGTTTGAAGGCGAACTGGTCCTGCTTGGCATCGAATGCGAAGGAGTAATCACTGAACGTCGCCGTGGTGTTCAGGAAGAGTTTCGGACCGAAGACGTGGTTCCAGCGTGCGCTCACCGTGGTATTGCCCCATGGGATCTTGAAGGCCGGGTCTCCGGAATTCGAACCAGCGAATGTGAAGACATCCCGCCCGAAGTACCCGCTGAGGAAGACGCGGTCCTTGTCGCTGAACTTGTAATTCGCCTTGGCGTTGAGGTCGTAGAAGTAGTAGCCGGTCCCGCTGAAATTCGGCGAGTCCTTCAGGAATGGTTTCGTCAGGATGTCGATGTAGGTCCTTCGCCCACTAACGATGAAGGAACCGCGATCCTTCACGATCGGGCCTTCGAAGGTGAGGCGCGAACTGATCAGGCCGATCCCCCCTTGCCCATGGAAGCCTTTGTTGTTGCCCTCTTTCATGGTGATGTCGAGCACGGAAGAGATCCGGCCGCCATAGTTCGCCGGCATCCCACCCTTGATCAGTTCGATGTTCTTTACTGCATCGGCATTGAACACACTGAAGAATCCAAACAGGTGGCTGGCATTATACACCGTGGCATTGTCCAGAAGTATCAGGTTCTGGTCCGGGCCACCACCGCGGACATAGAATCCACTGTTACCCTCACCGTTGCTTTTTACGCCAGGTAGGAATTGAATGGTCTTCAGGATGTCCACTTCACCTAGTAGGGCAGGGAGCGTGCTCAAGCGTTGCACGTCAATGTCCACCGTGCCCATCTGGGTACCCTGCGTGCTGTCTTTTTCCTTTTCCCCGATCACTTCGAACTCACGCGCTTGGATCACCTTCGGCTGTGCCTCGATGTTCAGTTTCAGGCTCGACTTGAGATCCACCGTCTGGACGAAGTCCTCATATCCCACGTAGCTCATGACCAGCGTATGCTTGCCAGGCTCCAGATTCAGGACGTAGTAACCATAGACGTTCGTGGCAGCACCGCGCAATGTCTCCTTCACGTACACGTTCGCACCGATCAATGCTTCCCCGTTGGTGGCATCCTTCACATAACCGCTGATCGTCACCGTGCTTTGCGCGTGTGCGATCGAACAGGCAAACGAAACCGCCACGACGACAGTGGGTCCGACAATGGATCGAATCTTCCTCATTAGGGCGCTGCAAAGCTATCGGCCTACATCGGGAGATCAGGGCCGTTCGTAGGAGAGTGCTTCCGCTTGTACATTCCTTCCGTAGGATCTTGCTGAGTACACTGTTCTTTGGAATTGGCAGGCATCTGAAGATCTGTCGATGCGTGAACCAACAATCGAAGTCGTCGATGGGTTCACCCAAAACGGCGATCCTGGTCAGGTTGCATTCCATTATCGTCACTGCCATCTCAACGCTTTGCTACATTCGCGCCCTCTTTCGGGGTGTAACGCAGCCCGGTAGCGTATCCCGCCATGCGGCGGGATGGTCGCTGCGAAATGCGGGACAAGGGAATTCGGGGTGTAGCGCAGCCCGGTAGCGTACTTGCATGGGGTGCAAGTGGTCGCTGGTTCGAATCCAGTCACCCCGACTGGTAAAGGGCTGTCTCGAAGGAGGCAGCCCTTGCTGTTTGCCATGGCTTGGTTCTACGTCCTCCATTCCGAGAAGCTTGACCGCTACTATGTGGGCCATACTTCTGAAACAGTTGCTGAGGGATTGCGCAAACACCTGAGTGATCGGAAGCATTGGACCGGCCGAGCACAGGACTGGCAAGTCGTGTACACGGAGGATCATCCGGACAAGGCATCGGCGTACCGTCGCGAACGGGAAGTGAAGGGTTGGAAGAAGCGTAGTCGAGTGGAAGAGTTGATCTGTGCATCCCGGTAGTGTATCCCGCCATTGGGCGGGAGGGTCGCTGGTCGGATCCAGTCACCCCGACTGGAGAAAGGGCTGTCTCGCGAGAGGCAGCCCTTTTCATGTGGAATGGTGCGCGCTCATTTCGACTGGACCGGACTTGCTCATCATCTGGCGGAGTGGTCGCGGTGCAATTCCAATTGCCTGGTAAGATCCGTTCCTGTAGGACCGATCGGTCCATTTACATTTGACCGCTCCTGAACATTCCATGATACCCTCGCTCATTCGGTCCACCACTGCTACCCTGCTCGTCTGTATGGTGGCCTGCGGCCCAGCTGGTGATCAAGTCCCGAAGCAGAAGGGTTACAAACCCACCACCATGGACCATCACAGTCACGCCCGGCCGGACGATGCACGGATCACGCACCTTGATCTTGATCTCGTGGTGGACATGGATGCGAAGCGGATCAGCGGAACGGCGCGGTACGAAGTGGAGTCGAAGTCGGACCGGATCATCTTCGATACGGATGGGCTGACCATTGAACGTGTATTCCTGGGTGACGGGTCCGATGCGCAATACACCATGGGGGATAGCAGCATGTTGGGCCGTTCCCTTGAGGTGCGGATCACACCGGATACGAAGGAGGTGGGGATCGTTTACCACACCGGGGATAGGGCCAAGGCATTGCAATGGTTGCGACCGGGCCAGACCACCGATCGTGAGTTCCCCTTCCTTTTCACGCAAGGCGAAGCGATCCTGACGCGCACATGGATCCCGATCCAGGATAGCCCCGGGATCCGTTTCACCTACGCCGCGAATGTGACGGTTCCGAAGGAGTTGATGGCGGTGATGAGCGCAACGAACCCGACCGAGCATAGCGCCGACGGAACGTATTCCTTCCGCATGGACAACCCGATCCCGGCATACCTGATCGCGCTCGCCGTCGGGGACATCGTATTCGAATCCACGGGATCCCGAACCGGTGTTTACGCCGAGCGCAGCATGGTGAAGAAGGCAGCGTGGGAGTTCGCGGATATGGAGAAGATGCTTGAAGCGGCAGAGACCCTCTACGGTCCTTATCGTTGGGGCCGGTATGATCTGATCGTGCTACCACCGAGCTTCCCCTTCGGCGGGATGGAGAACCCGCGACTCACGTTCGCAACACCGACCATCATCGCCGGTGATCGTTCGCTGACCGCAGTGGTCGCGCATGAATTGGCGCATAGTTGGAGCGGGAACCTGGTCACGAACGCCACATGGAACGACTTCTGGTTGAATGAAGGGTTCACGGTGTATTTCGAGCGTCGCATCTGTGAAGCGCTTTACGGAGTGCCTTATGTGGACATGCTCGGTGTTATCGGAGCGCAGGACCTGAAGGCCACAATGGAGAAACTGACCCGTGATGGCCAACCGGAGGATACACGGCTCTATTTGGACCTGGATGGCCGGAACCCGGATGATGGAATGACCGACGTGGCGTATGAGAAGGGCTGTGCAATGCTCCGGACATTGGAAGCATTGGCGACCCGGCCGGTCTTCGATGCCTTCCTGAGGAACTACTTCGACACGTATGCTTTCCAGAGTATGACCACGGAGCACTTCATCACGCATTTACAAGAGCATTTGTTGACGCCCAATGGGTTGTCATTCGATGTGAACGCATGGACCGAGGGGGAAGGATTGCCGGCGAATGCGGTCATGCCCACAAGCGATCGGTTCGACCTGGTGGAGAAGCAGATCGCGCGATGGACCTCCGGAACACCGGCCGCTGAACTCGCCACGAACGGTTGGACCACGTTCGAGTGGATGCACTTCCTCAGGCACCTACCGCAGGACATGAGAGAAGAACAGATGAACGATCTGGACGGCGCCTTCAAATTCACATCCTCCGGCAATGCGGAGATCCTGGTGGCGTGGTTGGAGAACTGCATCCGCAACGACCACGAAGAAGCTTATACGCGCCTGGATGAATTCCTGAACACCGTAGGGCGTCGGAAGTATCTCATTCCACTCTACAGCGGATTGATCCGAAGTGAGAAGGGGAGGATCCTTGCGCAAAACATCTACCGCTCCGCACGGCCGAATTACCACGCCGTCAGCGTTCGCACGTTGGATGATCTGTTGGCCTGGAAGGACAACAAGCCGCCAGCGCGCTTCTGATCACTCCCTTCCCAGCAAGCGCGCAAGAAGCACCGGCTCGAAGCGGTGCGCTCCATTGAACAGGTGTTTGCGGCAGGCGATCCCTGCTTGCTCCAGACGTCGCACGGCTATGTCCAGCGCTTCCGGCCTGGCGAACTCGTCCTTATCACCGAGGACCAGATCCACCGGCGTATGCTTGAGGCGAGCCAAGGCCTCCCGATCGAATTCCGGAGGAATGGACCCGGACCAGAGCACCAAGCGCGCGATGGGTCTTGATCCCTTCAATGCCCACCGGGTGGCTGTTGCAACGCCTTGCGAAAAGCCCAGCACATTCACCGGAGCACCGGGCATGGCAACCCTGGATATTTCCTTGGCAAGCGCGTCGAGGTACGCGACGTGATCCTCGATCTCGTTCAACCGATCCTCACGCGTCATCCATGTCGCACCCACGCGTGCATGCTCCGCATCGAGGTAGAACCGATTGAGGCCTTCAGGTGCCACAATGCATCGGCCATTCTCCAAGCCGTCGAAGTTGTTGAGGAAGTACCTCGCAAGTTGTCCATACCCGTGAAGCACGATCCAGATCTCCGGCGCCGCTTCCACCGATCCGAGGACATGGTAGCGCGCCGTGCGCTGAACGCGGATGAAGCGCTCGTCCATCATTCAGTAAGCAAGCAGATCTTTCAAGGTCTCGCTCACTTTTTCGGCGCTCGGGATCATCGCCGCTTCCAAGGTGCTGTTCAGTGGAACTGCGGGCATGTCCACGGATCCCAGCGTGCGAACCGGAGCATCGAGTTGTTCGAAGCAAGTATCACCGATCCGAGAAGCCAGCGCTTGCGCGAAGGAGTTGGTGAGTTGTTCCTCGGTCACGACAAGGCAACGGCCATGCGAACTCGCGGCGTACATCACCGCTTCTTCATCGAGAGGAACGAGCGTCCGTAGATCGATGATCGTAATGCGCCCCGGGAAGTTCTTCGCCGCGGTTATCGACCAGTACACGCCCATGCCGTAGGTGATGATGACCGCTGCTTCACCACGCGCGACGATCGCCGGATCCGCTTCCTGAACGATCCGCGCCTTTCCGAACGGAATGATGTAATCGGCCGATGGTTCGACGGTCTTCGCTTCCTCCGTGCCTTTGATCTTGCTCCAGTACAGGCCCTTGTGCTCCAGCATCACCACCGGATTCGGATCGTGGTAGGCGGCTTTCATCAATCCTTTCAGGTCGGCGCCGGTGCAGGGGTATGCGATCTTGATCCCCTTGATGTTGCACAACACGCTCTCCACACTGCTGCTGTGGTATGGCCCGCCGCTTCCGTAAGCACCGATGGGGACACGGATGATGCAACTCACCGGCCACTTGCCCACGGTGAGGTAGCAGGAACGCGCCACCTCTGTGAAGAGTTGGTTCAGGCCCGGCCAGATGTAATCCGCGAATTGCACTTCCACGATCGGCTTCAAGCCTGCTGCGCTCATGCCCACCGTGCTACCGATGATGAACGCTTCCTGGATGGGCGTGTTGAAGACGCGATGCCCACCGAAATCTCGAGCGAGTGTGGCCGCTTCGCGGAACACGCCTCCTAAGCGAGCACCCACATCCTGGCCGTAGAGCAGGCAATTCGGATCCTCCTGCATCAACTCGCGGATCGCGAAGAGCGCACTATCCACCATCACCGTGGGTTCGCGATCCTTCGGCGCACGTTCACCCAGTTCCTCTGTGACGGGTGTAGGAGCGAACATGTGCGTGGTGAGATCCTCCGCCGTGGGGTCCGCCGCTGCACATGCACGATCGAAGTCGTCTTGCACGCGCGCCACCGCTTGTTGTTCCAGCTTCCGCAATCCATCCAACTGGATGCGCTGATCCAGCAGTTGTTGCATGAAGCGTGGATGCGGATCACGCTTGCGGTGTTCTGCTAGATCTTTTTCGGAACGGTAGAACTCCATCCGCACACCGCTGGTGTGGTGGTTGAGCAAAGGCACTTTCGCATGTATGAGGAAGGGTCGTCGCTCCTTGCGCACCGTATCGATCACTTCGTTCAGTGCGGAGTAGCACGCGAAAAAGTCAGCGCCATCGACCTGTCGGACTTCGAGGCCCTTGAAGCCTTTGGCGTAGTCACTCGCATCACCCACGCGGATCTCATCGGCACTCGCGCTGATGTCCCACTCGTTGTCCTGCACGAGGTAGATGATGGGTAGCTTCTTCAGCACCGCCATCTGGAAAGCCTCGGCGACTTCACCTTCGGTGATGGATGCATCACCGAGAGAGCACACCACCACTGGCGCATCGCTTCCCTCTGCACCATTCATGTCATGTGCGATACCCTCTTGTTCCTTGAACCACATGCCGAGTGCGATGCCCGTGGTCGGGATCGCTTGCATACCGGTGGCGCTGCTCTGGTGCGGGATCCTCGGCATGTGCTCCCGACGCAAACTCGGATGGCAGTAATAGGTGCGCCCTCCGCTGAACGGGTCCTCGCGCTTCGCGAGCAACTGCAACATCAGTTCGTACGGCTCCATGCCGATACCGAGCAGGATGCTGTCGTCGCGGTAGTACGGCGCTACGAAGTCCTGTGGCTTCAATTGAAGTCCAAGTGCGAGTTGGATGGCTTCGTGTCCGCGGCTCGTGGCGTGGACATACTTGCTCGTCAGCTTGAAGTTCGCTTCGTAGATCTCCGTCATCGCCTTCGCAGTACACATCAATTCCCACGCGCGCAAAAGCGTGTCCTGATCGGGTGCGCTGGTCTTCTTGAGGTCCTTCTTCGAAGCGGTGAGGGCCATGGCGATGAGTGAGCGGCTAAAGTACAGGATGAACGGCGCCTGCCTTGGCCCCGAGCGCCGGTAGCTTTGTGCGCAAAGCGTCGCACACATGACCAGACAAGCGCACGAACTCGATCACCGCATCGTTGGCGACGACATGCAATGCGTGGAGATCACCCTGGATCCGCAGGAGACCGTTATTGCCGAGGCAGGCACCATGATGATGATGGATGACGGGATCACCATGAAGACCATCTTCGGCGACGGCCGTGGGCAGGAGCAGGGCTTCTTGGACAAGATGATGAACGCGGGCAAACGCGTACTCACGGGTGAGAGCCTTTTCCTGACCACCTATACCAACGAGAGCACTGGCCGGCGCACGGCATGGTTCGCGGCCTCGTATCCCGGCAAGATCATGGCGATGGATCTGCGCGACCACCAGGGGAAGCTCATCTGCCAGAAGGATAGTTTCCTCTGTGCGGCGAAGGGCGTAAGCATCGGCATCGCCTTCCAGAAGCGGATCGGCGCGGGCCTCTTTGGTGGCGAGGGCTTCATCATGCAGAAGCTGGAAGGCGATGGCCAGGTGTACATCCATGCAGGGGGAACCACCGTGCAACGCGATCTGGCTCCGGGTGAAATGCTTCGCGTCGATACAGGCTGTCTCGTGGCCATGACACAGACCGTCGAGTACGACATCCAGTTCGTGGGTGGGATCAAGAACACACTGTTCGGTGGAGAGGGGTTGTTCTTCGCGCAATTGCGCGGACCGGGTCGCGTGTGGATCCAATCACTACCCTTCAGCAGGCTGGCCGATAACATCATTGCAGCAGCGCCGCGTGCCGGTGGCAAGAGCAAGGAGGAGGGAAGTATCCTCGGTGGCTTGGGCCGCTTGCTGGACGGCGATAATTGATCAGAGTCCTTGTGGAGGCTGCGGCTTCCGGTCCAGCGCATTCAGGAGGCCTTGGACGATGGAAAGCACAAGGCTGAATCCCAGTGCCCACCACCAACCGTCCACGGTGAAGCCCGGGACGATCTTGGACGCGAGCATCACCAAAGCGGCATTGATGACGAGCAGGAAGAGGCCAAGAGATAGGAAGGTGATCGGCAGCGTGAGGACGATGAGCAACGGTCGGAGCAGGTTGTTCAATAGGGCAAGCACCGCAGCCGTGAGCACCGCAGTGAGCACGCCGTTGACGTTGTCCAGATCTCCGAGGCTTACGCCGCGAAGCAGCAGGTCCGTGATCAGCACCGCGATGGTGGAAACGAGGAGTCGGACAATGACGTTCATGGGCTGAAAATACAAAAGGCCCCGAAGGCCGTTCCTGGGCGTGAGTGCCAGCAAGACTTCACTCCTTCTCCATTTTCCGTGCGGTGGACTTGCCACTTTTTGATGTCACAAGGAAGTACGCGCAACTGCGCGCCATCCGCCGCAGCGGATCCCTGCGTACCGTGCTTCGCCCCACCATTCTCCTTGGTGCGGATCCCGCTCCACCACTGCGAAACGCGATCCTCACTCGCCACGGAACCGTTCCATATCGCGGCGGTCGCGTTTGGTCGGTCGCCCTTCACCGGTGGGACGTTCCTGCGCTTTCGCCAGCCGCGCGATCTCCAACTTCTCCAGATCCGCGAAGGAGGTCCGCTCCGCGATGAATGTGGAAACCAATTTCGCTCCAACGCGCGATGTTGGCATGCCCAGGATCTCCCAGCTGCGCCAGATCGGTGGTTCGCGCAGCGCGATCACATCGCCCGCCTTCAGGTCGATGCTCGGTTTCACCACGCGGCCGTTCACCTGCACCTGCTCACGGCGCACGGCATCCGTGGCGATGCTGCGCGTCTTGAAGCGGCGCACGCACCAAAGGAATTTATCGATGCGCATGGGGAGTCCACATGTGGCCATTTGACCATGTATGCATGTGACCATGGAATGCCGATGAAGCAGTAGCTCCTACCATGGTCAGTTCCGGCGGCATATAGAGGAGCGTTGTTCCCACATGAGCACATGGTCGCATGGACACATGAAGAGCGGCCCACCTTGCGGCGGGCCGCTCTATTGTGACCTCGGAGGGATTCGAACCCCCAACCAACAGAACCGGAATCTGCCATTCTATCCAGTTGAACTACGAGGCCGTTCGGCGGCGAAGATAGCGGTGGACTACAACGCGTTATGAAATTCGCGTGCGACCACGTATTCCCCTCCATCGTTGTGATCGTCTATACTTCCTGTGGCTTCGACCCCTGCGGGGTCGGACCGAACGTTGTGTTGTTCTACATGCTGTGACCCCTTCGGGGTCGGATCCGTGCAGGTCGTATGGTATCGAACAGCGCACATCGCTATTGCTCGTGTCGTTCAGCAGCGCTCGGCGACCCCTTCGTGGTCGGGCCCGTGTAGATCGTTCGGCATCGGATAGGGCACATCGTTATTGCTCGCGCTGTTCAGCGGCGCTCGGTGACCCCTTCGGGGTCGGGCCCGTGTGGATCGTTCGGCATCGGATAGGGCACATCGTTATTGCTCGCGCTGTTCAGCGGCGCTCGGTGACCCCTTCGGGGTCGGGCCCGTGTGGATCGTTCGGCATCGGATAGGATACATCGTTATTGCTCGCGCGGTTCAGCGGCGCTCGGCGACCCCGACGGGGTCACAGCATGTAGATCGCATTGTCCCAGGTATTCAACGACCCCGAAGGGTGTCGCAGAAGATATGGTGCCCCCCACACGCCCGTTTACTAGCACGGGCTACCCACCTTGGTGGAGACGATCCTTCCCTTCGTGAGCACCGGCACATCCTTCTCCATCTCCAGCCTCGCGTCCGCAGGAACCTCCACCTGCACCCACAGGGTGTATTGCGGATCGAGCTTGAAGGCCCGGATGTTGTCGATCAACGGTGTGAACAAAGCTTCGCGTAAATACACCTGGTGCTTCTCACAATCCGTGAGGATCACTTGGATCCCATCGTAACCGAGCAGCCCCGCGTAGGCCTTCATACCAGCAGGGGGTGGGGTGTCCTTCACCTCTTCCTGTGGCTTCGGTTCGCTGCCGCAGGAAGAAAGGAGGAGTGCGACCAGCGCGGTGAACAGTGTGGTGGATCTCATGGGGTGGGATAGGTCCGGCAAGGTTAGGGGTTCCGCCGTTCCTAGGATAGCCCTACCTTCGCGCCCCGTTTCACGCCCCCTTTCAATTATGACCGAATTAAGGAATATCGCCATCATCGCCCACGTAGACCACGGGAAGACCACCCTGGTGGACAAGATCCTGCACCAGTGCCAATTGTTCCGGGAGAACCAAGCGACATCGGACCTGCTCCTGGACAACAACGACCTGGAGCGTGAGCGTGGCATCACCATCCTGAGCAAGAACGTGAGCGTTCGGTACAAGGGGATCAAGATCAACGTGATCGACACCCCCGGCCACAGTGACTTCGGTGGTGAGGTGGAACGTGTGTTGAACATGGCCGATGGCGTGCTCCTGTTGGTGGATGCCTTCGAAGGCGCCATGCCGCAGACCCGCTTCGTGCTGGGCAAGGCCATCGCGTTGGGCTTGAAGCCGATCGTGGTCATCAACAAAGTGGACAAGCCGAACTGCACGCCGGAAGAGGTGCATGAGCAGGTGTTCGACCTCATGTTCGCCCTGGAGGCGAGCGAGGACCAGCTCGACTTCCCAGTGGTGTACGGCAGCAGCAAGCAAGGCTGGATGGGACCTGATTGGAAGACGCCGACCGAGGACGTGAGCTACCTGTTGGACATGATCCTGGAGCACATCCCCGCGCCGAAGAAGGAGGATGGCACATTGCAGATGCGCATCACGAGCTTGGACTACAGCAGTTTCCAAGGCCGGATCGCCGTGGGCCGCGTACGTCGCGGGTCCATTAAGCCGGGCCAGAACGTGAGCCTCGTGAAGAACGATGGCCGCATCACCAAAGGCAAGGTGGCCGAGCTGATGGTCTTCGAAGGCCTCGGCAAGGAGAAGGTGAAGGACCGCGAACTGTACAGCGGTGAACTGTGCGCCATCATGGGCCTGGAAGGCTTCGACATCGGCGACACCGTGGCCGACTTCGAGAACCCCGAGGGCCTGCCCGGCTTCAAGGTGGACGAGCCCACCATGAGCATGCTCTTCACCATCAACACCTCGCCGTTCTTCGGGAAGGAAGGCGAGTACGTCACCAGCCGCCACTTGCGCGATCGCTTATACAAGGAGATCGAGAAGAACCTGGCGATGAAAGTGGAGGACACCAACAGCCCGGACAAATTGTTGGTGTACGGTCGGGGCATCCTGCACCTTGGCATCCTGGTGGAGACCATGCGCCGCGAGGGCTACGAATTCCAATTGGGCCAGCCCCAAGTGATCTACAAGGAGATCGATGGCGAGCGTTGCGAGCCGGTGGAGATCCTCACCGTGCAAGTGCCGGAGGAGTTCAGCAGCAAGGTCATCGATCTGGTGAGCCGCCGCAAAGGCGAATTGCTCAGCGTGGAACTGAAGGGCGATCGCGTCCACATCGAATTCAACATCCCGGCGCGCGGCATCATCGGCCTGCGCAACCCGTTGCTCACCGCCACGGAAGGGGAGGCCATCATCGCCCACCGCTTCAAAGGCTACGAGCCATACAAGGGTGAACTCGGCGTGCGTCGCGCGGCGAGCATCATCAGCCAGGGAACGGGTACGGCCATCGCCTTCAGCATCAACAAACTCCAGGACCGCGGCAAGTTCTTCGTGGATCCAGGTGAGGAGGTGTACGGCGGCCAAGTGATCGGCGAGAACCCGAAGACCGACGACCTCGTGGTGAACGTCCTCAAGGGCAAGCAGCTCACGAACATGCGCGCCAGCGGCACGGACAACAAGGAGAACATCGCACCGGCCGTGAAATTCTCGTTGGAGGAATGCATGGAGTACATCGCGGTGGATGAATACCTGGAGGTGACCCCCAAGAGCCTGCGCATGCGCAAGATCCTGCTGGACGAGAACGACCGGAAGAAGGCGGGGAAGTTCGTGATGGAGCAATAAGCTCCGGCCGATCATCTCTTCGTTCTGGAATACCTGATCACGCGCGTATTCGCGGGGTACATGCGCAGCACCCGAACGGTGAATGCCCGATGGTCCATTTCAGGTCATCCCTCAAGGAAACGGGACTGCGGCTCAAGGCCGCAGTGACGTACCCCATCGTAGCCGTCATTGCGGCGAACGCCGCAATCCCGTCACCTCGCTTATGTGTCTGTAACGCGGACCCTGCGACCTCGAAGCGGATCTAGGCCAAGCGCCCCATCCGGTTCATAACCGGTTGATACGAAGTTCATAACCCGAAAGCCCTCCGAAGTACCACCGATCCAACCAGCGCCTAGCTTCATTGCCGCTATGCTGAACGCTCATTCCTTCTCCCTTCTGCGTTCAGGCGCTCCGGCCTTTTGGCCTTTTGGCCTCTTGGCCTCTTGGCCTCTTGGCCTCTTGGCCTCTTGGCCTCTTGGCCTCTTGGCCTCTTGGCCTCTTGGCCGGTAATTGGGGCGAACAAGGTAGCAGCCTTCTTTTCCCGCAAGCAGCGGAACGGCGGTTCCGGCGTATCTTCTTGGCATCAAACTCTTGTGCCATGAAGACCGCCTCCTTGCTTACCGCTCTTTTGCTTGGCCTTGCGGCCAGCGCCCAGAATCTGGTGCAGAACGGGAGTTTTGAGGAGTATACGGAGTGCCCGGATTTCTTGAGCCAAGTGAACCGGGCAACAGGGTGGAGTAGTTATCGTGGGTCGCTGGATTATTTCAATCGATGCGACACCGCCGACTCCGTCGGCATTGCATCGGAGTTACTTGGTGTACCATTGAATGCATTCGGATGGCAGCAACCTGCTACTGGGGATGCGTACACAGGTGGGTATCTCTGGACCGAGAATCTATTTGGTGGGCAGTCGCGGGAACATCTTGGGGCAATGCTCGCCGAGCCACTACAGCGTGGCGTGCCCGTGTACATTTCCTTCAAGGTGTCGCCCACAACGGGGGGAGTGCTGGAGGATATGCGCTGGTCAATGGAAGGAGTAGGGCTGCGGTTCACAATGGCCCCCTATCTGCAAAATGGCTTGTCACCATTGCCGAACAACGCGGCGGTGTACATGTCCTACGCGCCGATGGACACCTCCGCATGGTATCAGGTCAGTGGTATATCAGTGCCGGATTCAGCCTACCAATATGTGGTGCTGGGTAACTTCTTCGCTGATTCGCTGATCAGTAGTGTCCGGTAAAGTTCCTGATTGAGGGCAAAAAGGAAGGGGACCGGAGTCCCCCACCAGTGTATAGGTTCAGGGTGTCTAACGCCAAGAGCCGAACACATGAGCCAAGGTAGCCTGTTTACCGGACAGCCGGTCCTCTCTCAGTTGCTTCAGTTGATCCGAAGAACCTGGTTGACCGGTTGGCCAAGGAGCACCAAGCGGACCGGTACTGCAAGACCCTCTTCACCTACGACCATCTGGTGACCATGCTTTCGGCCATCTACATGGGCTGTACCGGCTTGCGCGAACTGGTGACCGGTCTGCAAGCCTGCCAGCAGCGCCTGCGGCATCTTGGCCTGAAGCAGAACCCACGCCGCAGTACGCTCGCCGATGCCAACAAGCGCCGCACCGAGGCGCTTTTCAGATCTCTTCCACGGCCTTTACCGGCGCTACTACGGGGATTCCCCGGACAGCCGACGGCGTAAGGACGGTCCCCTTGGGCCGCTTGCATGTGCTGGACAGCACCACGATCACCCTGTTCAGTGATGTGCTCCAAGGCACCGGTGCCTTCGGCCTCAACGGGCGTAAGAAGGGTGGCGCCAAGGCCCATGTGGTCATGCGTGTGGACCAGCAGGTCCCCTGCTTCATCGACCTCACCGAAGGCAAGCGCAACGACAAGCACATCATGGCACGAGTACCCCTGGTAGGGGTTCGGTGGTGGTCTTCGACATGGGTTATACCAACTACGCCCAGTGGGCCGCATGGGACAAGCAGGGGGTCTTTTGGGTTACGCGCCTACAGGAGGGTGCCGTGGTGAAGGACCGCGAGCACCTGCCGGTGAACGATGCCCAACGCGTCGCCGGGGTCATCGCCCAACAGCTTGTGCGCCTCGGCGCGGGCAAGCGCTCCTGGCGGCCCGCGTGGTCCACTATCACCACAAGGAGAGCGGCCGCATCTTTCGCTTTGTGACCAACAATACCAAGTGGTCGCCCACCACCGTGGCGCGCATCTACCGCCAACGCTGGGACATCGAGATGCTCTTCAAACGCATCAAGCAGAACTACCCCCTGCGCGACTTTCTGGGAGACTCGCCCAACGCCATCAAGATCCAGATCTGGTGCGCTTTCATCGCTGATCTGCTGGTGACGATCGTGCGCGACCGCGCTCATCTGACCGGCCCACGCCGTTGGTCCTTCTCCGGTGTAGCCTCCTTACTGCGGATCCACCTGCACACCTACATCGATGTGCTCCGGTTCCTGCGCGATCCGGACCGAGCGTTGATCGACTACAAGCCTCCGGAGCCATCTCCGCAGCTTAGCCTACAGCTATCGCTTTGAACACACAGGGGGGCTTGCCTTCAACAACTTGGCAAACGGTATACGCCTGCCAAGGGCTTTATCCTATCTCAACCAACCTTGACGAGTTTCCCCGGACACTACTGATTCGCTGATCACGCTCGAGTTGCTCAACCCGAATGGTACGTTTCCAGCTGCATACGTATACTTCGATGATGTATGCGTTTCCTACACTGCGGAGGATTGTGGTGTTGGTACCGGAATGGCCGAGCCTTGGGGTGGAGGGCACATGCGCGCGTATCCGGTGCCCTTCATTGAAGGATGCACCGTGATCTTCGATAGGAGCTATCCTGGACCGGTTGACATAGAATTGTTCGACCAGCTTGGGCGCTCCGCATGGCGTGGCAAGCTCATCCCCGGCCAGCGGTCTGTGGAGGTTCTTGCACAGAGCCTGCCAGCAGGTGTATACACATTACGTGCAGCTTCCCCGATGGGTGCCTTACCCCCCATTGTCCTCATACATGTTTCACCCTGACAAACTAAAACCATGAAGACGAACAGCGTTATTGCCATGGCAGGGTCTTCAGGTCAACGACCTTCTACGGCCTTGCGCTTTGCGGCTGCGGATCGGGTGGCAGGCCGGCGCCCGGCGCCCTTGCTCGGTGATGGCCGTTGCGCCAATTGCGCCCGCAGGCGGTCCATCACTTCGTTGCGCACCTCGGTCAGCAGGAAGCCTTTCAGGGAGAGGTGCTCGTCCAAGCTGTGCCAGCCGATCGCAGTACCATCAGCGATGAGCTCCCAGGCATTGAGTTGTTCCGCCTTGGCCTTGGCGAGCCGTGGGAACAGCGCGGTGCGCACCATCAGCGGCGCGCCGGAATTCAGCATCACTACCAACAAGCCTTGATGCGGCAGCGGCTCTACATCCGTAATGCGCAGGCCACCTTCATGGATCAATTGGTCCAACTGATCGTCCGAGCGGACATCGGTGCTACGCGTTGAAGTGCGTTTTCCAGACTTGGAGGAGGTAGGCATGGTGTTGTTGGATCAGTTGCTTGATGCGGCGGCGTTGTCCGGCATTGAACCCATAGGAGTACTTCTCGCGCGGCTCGGGCGTGAGCCACCACTTGGCGCGTCCATCACCCTTGCTGATGTGTACGTGCGGTGGCTCGGCGTTCTCGTTGCTGAAGAAGTAGAAGCTGAAACCATCTTCCAGCAGGGGCTTGGGCGTCATCGCTTTCCAAAGATACGAGCGCTTGAACCTCGGCAGGTCCGATGCCTATCGGACCTCACGAAGTGGACCCTGCACCATGGATGCCCCTTGATGATACGATTTCCCCGCTACCGCACCACGGTCAGTTGCGCACGTTTTAATACTCGCAGGGTATCCGGCATCGCCACCACTAACGAAAACCTCCGAAGGGTCTCGCATGCGTGTGGTGTTGCGCGCGAGTAAGGTGCGGACCCTGCGGTCAAGAGTTGGTCTCTTCCAGCTCCATCTCAGCAGCGGCCTGTCTTGCATTGGACACCGACGCATAAGTTCGTACTGCCGTAGCACCATGATCACGGGCGCCATGGCGAACCACGATGGTAAAGGGAAACACGCTTGGAGAACGCATCACCGTTCTGCGCACGCAGAAGAACCTGAGCATAGAGCAATTGGCGGCGCGCACGGGCATCAGCCCTAAGCGCCTTGCACGGATCGAAAGCGACTTAGGGAGGCCACTGCGGTTCTCGGAGGCTTGTCTGATCGCCCACCATATGGACATGACAATAGATCACTTTGCGAACTTGGTTCGCTGATCGCGAGAAGGGGAGGAAGGGCTCATAGCCTCCTCACACCACCCCCTCACAATACCACCACTCCCCATCGCACACGCGTTGTGCGCCGTGCCACGCACCGAGCATGGTCCATAGCGGCGGCTGGACCATGGTAAGCGGGTTGGTAGCGGGCCGGGGCACCCAGCACTTGGCGTAGAGCTGCCAAGGCTCGTTGCAGAGGCAGGTGCCGTCCACATCGGGCATAAGGAGGCGCACGCGCAAAGTGCCGGGTTCGTGGCAAAGTCCGTGGTGCGGGCGCAGGGGCGCTTTGCCGGCCACGCGCGTGCGGCCGTTCAGGGGCTTTATGGCGTGGTGGATATAGGCGCTATGGAAGGCGTGGACGTGTGGGTGGATGCATTGTTCGCGCCATTGCGCGCGGCGGTGGTCCATGTCCCACATGCGCTTGGCCAGCTTCAGGCGGTAGAGGTTGGCGTAGTACTTCTCGAGCTGGTTGTAGGCGATGGGCTGCTCCATCAGCGTGCGCAACTCGCTGTGCATGCGGCGCTGGCCCAGCAAGCAGGCGCGGCGCAAGGGGAGGTGAACGCGGAGCGTGTCATCGTAATAGAGGAATGCGTCCATACGCGGAGGGGGTGCCATGCACCACATGGTTTCCACGCCCACCCACCCGATGAACATGCCTGTGAAGGAATAGCGCGGACCGGTGGTTCCGGAACCGCTGCGAGGGGGTTTTTCAACCGCGGTATTCACCATGTTCCGGGCTCCGTTCCCCCGAAACCCGGAACCGGATAGGGAAAGTCCGGTGCCGGGATCCGCCAACCCGGTACCGGAAAAGTTCAACCCGGTACCGGAAAAGTTCAACCCGGTGCCGGAAAAGTTCAACCCGGTACCGGAAAAGTTCAACCCGGTGCCGGAAAAGTTCAACCCGGTACCGGAAAAGTTCAACCCGGTGCCGGAAAAGTTCAACCCGGTACCGGAAAGATCCAACCCGGTACCGGAAAACATTTTTCCGGTACCGGAAAGTGTTAAAAATGGACGGGGGTCCTGCTGGCTGCCGCCCAAGGAAACCTCTTCAACCCCTTGCTGGACGCGGTTGTTGATACGCTGCCAAAACCAAGGAGTCCCCCTGTTCCGATTCACAGCCATGGCCATGGTGTCCACCAACGGACATGCGCGCCAAGAGTCATGCTGACGAACTCGAATACGTACGACCCTTGCAAGCAACCCCTGATCAGGTGCGCTTGCATGCAGCAGCGGAAGACTAACCTGCACGAGTTATGAAACTAGTAAAGGCTGATCTTCACGATCTCAACGCAACGCAGATGGTCGCCAAGGGCGAATTCGTGGTGGAGCGGATGACGGGGAATGCGAATTTCCTCACACCCACCCCCACACTCCCCTCGGTTACTGCGGCCATCGACGTGCTGAGGATCGCCAATGCGGAAGCCGAGGGCGGCGCGCATGCGGCCATTGATGCCAGGGACCTGGCATTGGTGGGCGTGCGCGACCTGCTCACGGCGCTGTGCGCCTACGTGAACTTCACGTCGGGCACGGACCTCGCAGTAGCGATCACCAGCGGCTTCGAGCCTGTAAACGTACCCGCGCCCATTATCCTGGAAGCTCCAGTGAACATGCGCGCGATGTACGC
This sequence comes from Flavobacteriales bacterium, assembly GCA_016721005.1. Classification (GTDB taxonomy): domain Bacteria; phylum Bacteroidota; class Bacteroidia; order Flavobacteriales_F; family PHOS-HE28; genus PHOS-HE28. The sequence continues at coordinate 12,467 of JADKJM010000009.1, read as the reverse complement.
GGACGGCTTTGCAGGTTGCGTGGATACCAAATGGCGGCACGTTGCCGGAGCCACCATCTACCACGTGTTCGTGGGAGAAGGTGATCCGGCCGCGGCCAAGTTCACCCTAGCCGGTGCCAGCACTCGCGCGCGTTTGCGCGTGAGTGGCCTGGAGCGGGGGAAGGTGTACAGCTTCTACGTGGTGGCGCTTGGCGCCGCCGGCGTAGGACCCGCCAGCGAGATCGTGACCAACCGGGCGGCCTAAGGCCCCCCGCGTTCCCATTCATGGCGCTACGCCAGGTGGCCAGCCGGCCACCCCCACATCCAAGCTGAACAGCCTCCGCGTGATCGCCGGGGGCTGTTTGGCGTTGGGGGGGGCGGGTGCCGTCACTGCGGCGCGTCATCCCGGCCTTGAGCCCAATGTCATTACGTTAAGGGGAAGTCCCGTTCCCGGTAGGCGTCACACCGGAACCCGACGGCAGGAGGGTATCCGGTGTCTCACCAATGCCCCATGGAGAAGGTGCCCGCCTTTGTGAGACGCAGCCCGTCCCTGACGAGGAGGGGATGACCGGGCGGGATAGCCCGCTTCGCGGATCTTCCGGCGTGACGTCCGTAGAGAGGGGGTGCTTGGGAAGCCCAAGGCCTTTAGCCCTTAACTTAATGACATTGGCCTTGAGCCGGGACGCAGTCCCGTAGTCCAGTCCCGTAGTCCATTGGATCACACCCACGCACGGGTGCGGAAGGATCCAGCCCGAGCCTACTGCTTCACGAAACGAAGGACACCGCGCGTTCCGGACGCATCAAGGATGCTGACCCAATAGGGTCCATTGGCAAGGTCGCCGATGTGCAGCATGGCTTGTGTACCGACCACACGTTGCGCCATCACGATACGCCCATCTGATGCGCGCACTTCGAGCAGTGCTCCCGGTTGGTCGAGTTGCACATTGATCTGATCATGCGCCGGGTTCGGATAGCACCGGAAGGCGTTCTCATGCAGCGCCGCGATACCAACACTTGCATCCACCGTGAACACGGCCGGTGCTGTGATCACCGGCTCGTTGAAGTCGAAGTGGATGTTGGCGACGTTGAGGATCTGCGCACCGTTCATCAATGTGCTCACCGGTTTCATGCGGAACTTCACGTAGCCGTGGCTGTTGGCTTCGTCGCTCGTGCTGTCGGGCAACAGGATCGGGTCCATCACGAAATGCAGCACACCTTGGTGGATGTACCAATGCGTGGTGTGTGAACTGCTCACCAGGTCCATGCTGTTCCATAGCAGATCAGTGCTCAACGTATCGGTGATGATCACGCGTGTGGCCGGGAAGGTGCCTGTGTTCTGGAACCGGATGGTGTATTCCAGTGCCTCACCGGCCTGCACTTGCGCGGGTGTCATCGTCTCGGGAACGACCTGCTTGTCGTTCGGGTCGATAGCGCCCACCACCATGCCGGTCCAGGTAATGGTGTTGTCTGCCGGCGTGGTATCCTGCACGCTGGGTGTGGCGGTGAACGTGTGCATCAGCGGTGTGCCGATCAGCGTGGCGCTTGATGTGTTCAATGTGACCGCGATGCCCCACGAGCTGCCTGCCGCGATCATCGGCGACCACGTGGCATTGTTCCCGGTTTGCGTATCCGGCGCGATGCCACTGCCCACCCAGGTCTGCACATTGTCGAAGGTGAGGTCCAGTGCCGCCACCGTGCTCTCGGTGCCGATGTTCTCCACGGTGATGTACACGTTGTTGTCGAAGCCCGGCCGTGCGGGCATCGTGGTGAGATGCGCGACCAGATCGTAGATGCCGGGAATGGCCTGGTAACCGATGTCGTTCAACGAGTCGATCTGCGATGGGGCGAGCGTGATGTTCGCTGCGGCCGTCGTGCGCAGATGATAGAGCACGTCCTGCCCGTCCATTACGAAGGTGCCGGTATCCATGGGCAGCACGTAGTTGCCCACGGCATCGGGTGCGGTGAGGTAGCTGCCGGGTTGGGCCTCGATCACCGTATTGGAAAAGGCGGACTCACCCACATCCTTCACCCCATCGCCGTTGGCATCGTTGAACACGCTGCCGGTGATGGCTTCACCACCAAAGGGACAGGGCGAGAGCACATTGCACACCGTGAGCGGAAAGCCAAGGATGCTTGCTATCGGATCGTACGCGGTGGGGATATTTGGCAGGCACGTCAGGCCGGTCTCGTTGCACACGATGGAGCTCAACGAATTGGGCAGTATTGGCAGGCAATTGATGGGATTGGTCTTGCACTGCAAGTACTGCAAGCTGCCGGGTAGTGTGGGCAGGTCGGAGATCTGGTTCAGGTTGCAGTTCAGCAGGTACAAGTAGTTGGGCAGGCTGGGCAAGCTGGTCAGCTCGTTGTCGAAGCAGAACAACGACAAGAGCGTATCGGGCAGGGTGGGCAAACCAGTGAGCCCGTTGTTCGCGGCGTAGAGGTTGGTGAGCGAATCAGGGAGCGTGGGCAGCACGCCGATGGGATTGTTCGCGCACTCCAACACCCGCAGCGCATTCGGCAGAGCCGGCAGGCCACCAAGCACGTTGTTGAAACAGGTGAGGTAGCGCAACGAAGTTGGCAATGCGGGCAGAGCGGTGAGCAGGTTCTGCGAGCAGTACAAGGTCTTCAACGTGGATGGGAGCGTCGGCAGATCCGTGAGGTCGTTGCCATCGCAACGCAACTCCATCAGGCCCGCTGGCAATGTCGGCAGCACGGCTATGGAGTTGTTGTCGCAGGTCAGTTGCACCAGACCGGCAGGCAGCGTCGGCAATACCGATAGGCCATTGTTGGCGCAGCTCAGGTTGGTCAAGGCAGGGGGCAGCGCGGGCATGGTCCCAATGGATGGATTGTTCAAACAGAGCAAGCGATCCAGCGAAAGCGGAAGCGTCGGGAGACCCGTGAGCGCATTGTCGCTGCACGCGATCTGGGTAAGGCTGTTGGGCAATGCCGGTAAGGTGCTGATCTGGTTCTCATAGCAGTTGAGCCATTCCAGCGCTGGCGGGAGGACAGGGAGCGAAATGAGTTGGTTGTTCCAGCAATTCAAGTGGATGAGGCTGGCGGGCAAGGAGGTGAAGCTCACCAGGTCGTTCCCTTCGCACTCCAGTTGAACGATGGCGTCCGGAAGCGCTGGCAATGTGATGAGGTAGTTGTTGCTGCACACCAATGTTTGGAGCGCGGTGAAATACTGGATACCGTCCAGATCGTAGATCCCTGCGCCGGACACGTTCATGTAGTCCAAGGCCAATACGCTCGGGTGCGCGGTGTCCAGCACGCCACCGCTCATGGCAGCAGGCACGATCACGCTCAAGCGAGTGGCGAAGGCCGGGTCGGGAATGGTGAACTGCGCAACCAGCGAACTGCTGGTGACCAGCGCAAGGGTGATGGCCAGGGAGAAGGAACGGATCATGCTGCGGGGTGTTGGTGCGGGACACGAAGGTGACGCTGGATCCGCAGTATCGGTTGCCGGGCAGGGGCAATACCCGGAGGCGACATCCCAGAGCATCCCCAAAGCGAACCCCGACGAGAACGAGCACAAGCGCACGGCGAAGAAGATCGGGGGGGCGTAGAGTTTCCATATCGCACCGAGCATCTGGCGCCTTCGCCCGCCTAGATTAGCGACGCCCATGCGTGCTCGTGCGCTTTGTTCCCTGATCCTCCCCGGTTTCCTTGCCGTTCCGTTCATAGCGGATGCGCAGGTGGTGCGGACAATGGCCAGGTTGCCCATACCGGAACTGGCTGAGGCGCGCGTGAACAGCATGGTCACGGACGAAGTCGGCGCACTGTGGCTGGGCACGAACAAAGGGCTGTACCGCTTCGATGGCGCCGAGGTGGAGCATTACGTCAGCGATCCGCGCGACCCGGATGCGCTGCCGTATGATGATGTGAATCAGCTGCATCTAGAGGAGGAGGGCGCGATCTGGGCCGCCACGTTCCGAGGCGTGTGGCGCATCGACCCGCTTACGGGCGAGCGACGGGCGGTTCCATTCCTGGTCGGCGACAGGACCGTTCTCGCACGCGAATGCACGTGGATCACCGCTGCGCGGAACGGCGGTCTCTGGGCCTTCGGTCTCAATGCCGTGTTCCGTCTGGACAAGGGTGATAGCGTATTCCGCCAAGTGTTGCCGTTGGTGGAACGGCAGATGTATACCGTGGGCGGAAGCGAGGACGCGGAGGGTGTGCTGTGGTATTGCGATCGGACCATCCTGCGCAGCTACGACCCGCGCTCGGGAAAAGAGGCGGAGTACATGTTCAAGCCGGAGGGCGTGGCAGCTCCGCCGAAGACCTTATTGACCAAGGTGGTCCACGATCGCTACGACCCCGATGTGCTGTGGTGTACGAGCTGGGGCTTGGGCCTTGTGCGTTTCAACAAGCGAACGCACGAATTCGGCTCGCCTGTCGTGCTCGATCGTCCGCTGGGTGATCTGAGCAACATCGTGTTCAATGCGGTGCAGGTGGATCGGGACCGATGGTACGCGGTGGTGAACGAAAGGCTGTATCAACTCGAAGGCGAACACGATAGGCTGCTGGAGGTCCGGGATGGATCGGACGCTGGTGGCGTGCAAGCCGTGTCGGTAATGGATCGTGGTCCGGATGGGTTGTTCGTCGGTGCGATCGGGACGGTACATGTGCTCGGTCGCTCTGCGGATGCGTTCCGTTCGTTATCGGGGATCCTGAATGCGCCCAACATGCACGCGTTCCCATCCGTTGATGGCGAGGGGTATTGGGTCTCGCGATTCTATTCCGATCGTGCGTTGTTCCGGACGGACCGCAATGGCGCGATCCTGGAACGCATCGAATTCCCGGAGAGCGACCGGACCTTCGAAGCATTCCGCGTGTGCCAGGATCATCAGGGTACGGTCTGGCTCGGTACCACGCGAGGACTGATCCGTTCCACGCCCGGCGCACATGCGATGGGATGGCAGCCTGTCGTGCTCCGCGACCAACCGGATGATCGGCCATTCATCCTCGACCTGCTGGAGCGCGACGATGGCTTATGGTTGGTTCTGGGTGTTCAGGGCCTGGCGCGTGTGGACCCGGTGGGAGGAGAGCTGCACCACGTTGAGTTGCCTGCGGAACTTGCGACCGCGAACGTTGGCGTGGTCGCGTTGAAGCCGCTCGACAAGGATCGCTCTTTCGTGATCCTCGATCGCATGCCGCCCATGCTCTTGGACCATCGATCGCTGAAGCTGCACGTGATCGGCGTCGATCCCCGAACGGCAGTGGAGTTCACGGGCATCGTTAGCGCGGAGGTGCAGGATAGCGGCCGGGTCGTGTTGAGCACCCGGAGCCAAGGCCTGTTAAGGATCGCGTTGGACCCTGGTTCGAATAGCTGGCGCATCGAACGGCGCTGGTACTTGCCTGACCGGCCCACATTCAACGAAAGCGCGCGCGATGCGCAGGGTCGGCTCTGGTTCACGTCGGACCGTGGCCTTTTCGTTCTCGATCCGGCAACGGACGTGTTGCATCGCATCGACCCGCTGCACGGTGCGCCGGACCTATTGAACATGCATGTGATGAGCTTGAGGTCCGGTGAAATGCTCGTAAGCGGAGCTGGTTATCACGTCATCACTTCGTCCTTCACGCCGGACCACGCCGCGCCCAAGCTCCTTATCCGAACGATCACGGCCGGGGACCGGTCCGTGCCGCTATCGGGATCGAATGGATCGCCCTTGCATCTGTCGTACAACGACAATGATATCGCCATCACTTTCGGTGCGATCGCGCTCTTGGACGGTGATGCCTTGAGCTATGCCTACCGCATCGTGGCGGACGATGCGCCCGGAACGTGGAAGGAACTCGGTACGAAACGAGCGCTCGATCTGGTCGGTCTTCCTCCGGGACACTATCGCATCGAACTGCGCGCCGCAGGGCTGACCGCGGATCCGGTCCACACCGCGTTCGCCTTCATGGTGGACCCACCGTTCTGGGGCACGTGGTGGGCGCGGGCGATCATGCTTCTCGCCGGCATCTTGTTGGTGGTCATCGGCTCGCGGTATTTCCTCACGCTGCGCTTGCGCCGTCGCGTGCGTGAGCTGGAGCGTGAACGCGAGATCGAGCGCGTGCGTTCGCGGATCTCGCGCGATATCCACGATGGTATCGGCAGCGGGCTCACCAAGATCACCATGCTCTCGCGGCAATTACAGGCCGAGGTGGGACCGCAGGCCGAGCGGATCGCCATCGCATCCACCGAACTCGTGAACGAACTGGGCGAGATCGTGTGGACCGTGGACCCGCGCAACGACGACTGCGCGAGTTTCGCCGCCTACGTCCGGAACAGCTTGGGCAAGCAGTTCGAGAACGCACCGGTGGCGTTGAAGCTGGTGATCGAATTGGCGCCGGAGGATGCGCGACGCATGCTTGGACCGGAGGTGAAGCGACAAGTGATCCTCACCCTGAAGGAAGCGGTGAACAATGCACTGAGGCATGCGAACGCGAAGGAGATCTCCGTGACCTTGTCACTGCGGAAGGATCAACTCAACTTGGTGGTCAGTGATGACGGGAAGGGATTCGATCCGGGCAAGGTGCGCGAAGGCGCTAATGGGCTCATCAACTTCCGGAAACGCGCCGAACTGCTCAACGGCACGGTCGCTATCGACACCGATGCAACGGGGACGCGCATCACGCTCCATGCGTCGTTACCCTCTACGAAGATGTGAGAACAAGCGCGCCGAACGCCGCTAATTTCGCCGCCATCATGCCGATCCGCACCGCCATCATCGAGGACGACTTCGACATGCGGCGCTCCTTCGAGCGCACGATCGAGCTGGAAGGGGATCTGGAGCTCAAAGGCAGCTACGCCAGCGTGGAAGCATTCCTTGCACGCCCCGAAGGGCTCGACGGGCCGGATGTGGTGCTCACCGACATCAACCTGCCCGGGCTCAGTGGCATCCAATGCATCGCGCAGTGCAAGCCCAAGCGACCGCAACTGCAGTTCCTCGTGATCACGGTGTTCGAGGACAACGCCAACCTGTTCAATGCACTGTGCGCCGGAGCTACCGGATATCTCTTGAAGAGCGCTTCGGCCGATGAGATCAGCCGGGCCGTGCGCGACATCAACGCCGGGGGGTCGCCCATGTCGCTGGCCATCGCCCGCATGGTGGTAGGCAGCGTGCAGCAGAAGCAGGCGAACAATGCCTTGGTCAATAGCCTCACCAAGCGGGAACACGAACTGGTGCAGTTGCTTTCCGAAGGCTACCGCTACAAGGAGATCGCGGACAAGCTCGAGCTCAGCATCGAAACGGTGCGCACTTACATACGGGCCGTCTATGGTAAGCTGCAGGTGCATAGCCGCACCGATGCGCTGAACAAGCTGTTCGAGCGCTGACGGGCATCTCTACTATCATGTGATGGACAGGCCCTTCGGGGCCTTGTTCATTTGCTGCCGAGGAACGCAGCATACGTTCCGATCATACCCTCCAACATGAAAGCACGCTACGCACTCGGTCTCGGCTTGATCGCATCGGCCACGTTGAACGCACAGGTCTTCGACTGGGCCGGGCAAATGGGATATAACGGCAACCAGGACGGCAGGGCCATTGTCGTGGACCTTCAAGGGAACGTTTACCACAGCGGCTACTTCATTGACGGGATCGATCTGGATCCCGGACCCGGAACGGATATCGTTTCGGGTGCTGGCCAGGATGGCTACCTCATCAAGCAGGCCAACGATGGCACCTACCTGTGGGGAGCGCGCCTGACGACCAATTGCTTGCCGAACGCCCTGGCGTTCACCTCCGACGGCGATATCCTCGTGGTCGGCACATTCACCGGCACCGTGGATTTCGATCCGGGACCGGGTGTGGCGAACATGACGGCCGGGGCAAGCTTGTGGTATTTCGTGTGCAGCTATTCACCGGACGGCACCTGGCAGTGGGCGAAGAAGTTCGGATGCAACCAACCCGTCTATGAGCCGGCGGTGGCGGTCGATGCTTCGGGGAACATCCATCTTACCGGAACCTTCACCCAGACCATGGATGCCGACCCCGGTGATGGAACCGGTGAGGTATTCAACATGACCAGTGCAGGGAGCAACGACGTGTTCATCACCACCCTGGACGCACAAGGCGCTTTCGTGCGCGCCATGAGCTTTGGCGCTGCGGGGGATGATCGTGGTGTGGGCATCGCTGCCGACCCCGCCGGCAACGTCTATGTTACGGGCTATTTCGCCGGTGATATCGTGATCGAACCGAACGGGGCGAACATTGCGCTCACGAACAATAGTTCAAGCTACAATGAAGTCTACGTGTTGAAGATGAACGCTTCCGGTGCCGTGCAATGGGCCAAGAGCTTCGGTGGTCAGTGGTACGATGAAGGACGTTGCATCACGGTGAACGCGGCGCAGGAGGTCTTCGTCGGCGGGCGGGCCTGTAATTCTGCGGATCTTGATCCAGGGCCGGGCACCTTCATCAATCCGGGATCGGATGCGGCATTCTACCTGAAGCTGGATGCTGCCGGGGATTTCGTTCAAGCTGCACTGTCCTATTACACGAACCTTAGTGACGCGCGTTCCGATGCCATCGCTGTTGATGCATCGGGGCGGATCATCATCACCGGTCACTTCAATGGATACGCAGTGGATTTCGACCCTGGAGCTGGCGCGACGAACTACGACACGAACGGCAATTCTTACGATGGCTTCATTTCCGTGTATTCGGCGGATGGCGAGTACTTGTGGTCCCGCCAACTGGGTTCGTTGGGAACGGGTCAGGAGTGGGTGCAAGGCCTTGCCGTGGATGCCGCTGGTTCGTGCTACATGACCGGTTCGTTCAGCGCTGCCATGGACTTCGATCCGAACGCTGGGGAGTTCATCTTGACGCCGATAGCGGCGGGTTATTACGATGCCTTCGTGCTGAAGCTCGATCCGATAGGACTGGGTGTACACGATCAGACACGTTCAGCCGACCTGCGTGCGTTCCCGGTTCCCAGCGAGGGCCTGGTCACGCTTCTTGTCAACGATCCATTGCGCAATGCTTCGTTGCGTGTAATGGATATGACCGGCAAAGAGGTCTTCCGTAGAGGTGCGCTCAATGGTGATCGCATCGCGCTGGACCTTACTGAGCCGGTGGAAAAGATCCGCACTCATGCTGCGTAGCGAACGTCCGGGTGTTGGAAGTATGCGATGATGCGATCGGGCCTGCGCTGTACGGAACGATAGTGACCGATGATGGCATCGACCATCTGTTGCTCATTGCGTGCAGGAGGCTTGGCCGTAACGTTCTTCTTCAAGTCCGCATTGGCCACTTCCACGGGGTTGAGCTCCGGGGAATAGCTGGGCAGGAAGAAGGTTCGATCGATGGGCGTGGGCCTCCAGCCATGGTGCGAGCGCTTTGGCATGATGCACCCTCAGGTTGTCCACGATAAGGGAACGCCTTGCGCTTGGCCATTTGATCGACCGTGCGAGGAACCGCTTGAACAGGCGCACGTTCAGCGCCCCCTTGAACACCATCCATCTCATGCCGCCTGTTCTGCTGACAGCCGATATGATCGAACGCCCGAAACGCTTGTTGCCCACGCGCACGATCGGCGTGCTTCCGCGTTTGGCGAAGCTGCGCCCCGTACATCATCACTGCGCACTCCAGCCTCATCGCCCCCAAAGGATATCCGCTTTCTCTGCCTTGGCACGAGCGGCAATGGCCGGATACACTTGCTCTTTCCATGCGCGTACTTGGGCCGGACGCTGCTCGAAGGCCCGGTGCATGGGCTTCTGTGCCGAGAAGCCCCAGCGCACCATGTAGTCGCTCAAGGTCCCTCCCGGCAGCGCGATAGCGAAGCGATCGTCGATCGGCATGGCAACGGCCTTGCGCGTCCAGAGCGCGAAGGGCAGTTTCAATTGATCGGGCATTTTGTCGCTGATCAGTCGTTGTGTCTCCTTCTGCTCCGCTTTTGTCAGTCGCAGCCCACTGCCCTTGGGACGGCCACTGCGACATACCCTGCAACTTGCCAACCGCCGCGCTGGTAGCTCTGCCACGCCTTGTTCGCTGCGGTCAACCCAAGGCCGCACCGGACGGAGGATCCCTTCAGCCCCATGCCTTGCAGCCGACATCGAACCACCTGGTGGCGGCGTTCATTCAATGCCTCATCAGAGAGGCTCCGTGCATCTTTTTCGCTCATGTCCGAGTTGATCCACAGATCGTGCCGATCGACCGCTTCTTTGCCACCGGCTCAGTAGTGCCATGCCATCTGGCGTTTACGCGGTTGTAGTGGGTGAGGCTGGATCCGCCCGCCACATTCTCGTGACCCGGCAATAGTTCCGGACGGCCATGGCGTTGTAGCCTTTTGGATCCCGACAGGAGCGAGGCGGGTGCGAAAGCACGCGCCTCGCTCTTTCCACGGATCGAACCTGTTCCCCGGACGTGTGTACCGCAGTATGCAAACGGAGTCCCGTTCGCATCCTGGTCATACGTCCCCTAAAAACAAACCGACATGAGAAAGCACATCTTCATTCTTGCAGCGCTTGTGTGCGCATCGAGCATCGCCGTGGTGCTCGTTTCCTTCCGCCACGCGGGTCCGCTGGCGAATTCCTTCCGCGCGGTGATCGGACCGCATTGCCCGGTGCCTGGGCCGATCGCTGGCCTGTCATCGCCGGAGCCGCACATCATCGAAGGTTGCGTGTTCAAGACCGTGTACGAAGGCGAAGGACTGGACAGCAACTTCGTGTTGCGCACGCCGCAAGCGGTGATGGCTTCCGAACAACGCGGCTTGCAATGGCTGGTGAAGGCGCAAGCGAATGACGGCGGCTTCGGTGCCGGTACGCACGCGCGGCAGGACATCATGGATCCGCACGCGGTGAGCAGCGACCCGGCCACCACCGCGATGGTGGCCATGGCCCTGATGCGCATGGGCGGTTCATTGGATGCCGGGGAATTCCACGAGCAACTTTCGCGCGCAGCGGAGTACCTCTTTTCGCAAGTGGAGGCCGCACCGAAGGGAGCCACCAACATCACGCCTCTGCAAGGCACGCAGATCCAAGTGAAGCTCGGCTCCAACATCGATGTAGCACTCACCGCGCAATTCCTCAGCAACCTGGTGGCGCGCATCGGTGAGCAACACCCGAAGCACTTGCGTGCGATGCGCTGCTTGAACACCTGCGTGGGCATCATCCAACGGTCGCAGAACGCGGACGGCAGTGTGCAAGGGGATGGTTGGGCCGGTGTGTTGCAAAGCTCCTTTGCTGCGAGTGCCTTGGAATCAGCCAAAGCACAAGGTGCTGAAGTGGATGATGTGTCCCTTGACCTCGCGCGTGATTTCCAAAAGGCCAACTTCGACGTGAATACCGGCAGCGTGGCCACGGAGCGCGCAGCGGGTGTGACCCTTTACGCCGTGAGTGGAAGTTCGCGCAACAGCGCGGTGGAAGCACGCGAGCTCAACGAGATCATGGTGAAGGCGAAGAAGGAGGGGAAGATCGCGAAGGATGCGCCGATCACCGTGAAGACCTTGACCGATGCGGGTGTATCACAAGGGAAGGCGGAGAAGTTGAACACCGCTTACCAGGTGTACGAGGCCGCCAAGCAACAAGCGCAGGATGAACGTGTGATCAACGGATTCGGGAACAATGGTGGCGAGGAGTTCCTGAGTTTCCTGCAGACCGGTGAATCATTGGTGATCGGCAAGGACCAAGGGTGGAAGAACTGGTACCAACAAACAACAGGACGTTTGGTGAGCATCCAGAACCAGGGATGGAAGCTGGAACGGACACCACTGCATTACCAGCCCGGTATTCTGCACCGCCACTTCGCTCTTGATCCTGAGCATCAACAACGACATCGACCACCTGATCGCGCAAGGTGCCGTGAAGTACCGCGGGAACTGAGGAGCCGCTGTTCCTGTGCGTGGAGCGGGAGGTCGAAAGGCCTTCCGCTTCGTTCGTTCACGGCAGTTGTTCCTGCCGGATCGCGGTGGGAATGCTGCCGCCGATGTTCAGCAGGATCGGATCGCGGTCGTTGTCCTGCCCGAGGTAGCGCGTGATTCCGTCGAGGCTCGTATCCGTGGCGTCGTAACCTGTTGCGGTCTGTGTGGGAATGCTTCCGCCCACGCGCACCAGGATCGGGTCGCGGTCGTTGTTCTGGCCGAGATAGCGAATGGTGCCATCGCGCAGCACATCACCGGTCCAGAGCAGGCGCAACGCGCCAATGGCCCGTTGTGCTTCGGTGCCCCATGTGGGCGTGGTTGCTTGGGTGAAGTCAACAGACGTGATCGTGCGATTCAAACGGATCGGCATCGCCGTCATGGCACCCAAGTGATTGCGATGGCGGATCGAAACGTGGTAGTCGCCCACCGGAACGGTGAATTCGATCGGCGACACACCATCGGACTTCACCACTTGCCCATCGCGCCGGATCAACGCGGATCGCGTGGCGACGACCTGTGCCGGGTTCGCTGCGGAACGGAGTTCCACAAAGACCCAATCCACGATCGCGGCCGGTCCAGTTGTCGCGAGTACGGCCGGTGTGACCGTTTCGCCGCCACCATCGCCCATCTGTGGGGAAGAG
>JADKJM010000008.1 GCA_016721005.1 Flavobacteriales bacterium | reverse complement strand
GAGTGCATCCCGCCATACCAGCGATGAACGCAAGTGCCCGAAACGCCGCTGCCCTGCGGACGCGTCATAGAACGTACGGAAATAGACCAACGCTTCGCTGCGGCGGTACTCACCGGCCACATAGCCATCGTCTATTGCTGCGGCGTACGTATCCGGATCGTTCTTGTACGTGTCCGGGTGGAAGAGCTTGTCGTAGTTGTGCAGCTGGAATTCGCGCAAGGCGTTCAACAGGTCGCCGCGACGCAGGTAACGGTTGATATACTGTTCCATGACGTGATGCTGGAAGAAGGAGGCCGGGCCCTCGGCATCGATCTGCATCGCGTTCACCCCTTCGGTGGTGGGGTACCACAGCAGCGGATAGATCGTCACACGGCCTTCCGTGGCGGTCACCACGTAGATCCATTGCAGCCCTTTGCGGGTAGTGAAGTGGCCACTGCGCCGGATCAGGTCCTTGCGACCCGCCTTGGGGCAGAGTTGTTCCAGGTCAGCGTGCTTCTCTGCCACATGCCGCAGCAGATGGCCCACATCCTTGCGGGCGGCAGAAGCCACCTGCGAAAGGTTCATGTGGGAGCGGATCATGGCGGTACATACGGTATCGGCACCCTTCTACGCCATCGGCGGGTGCGCGGTTCCGCCACAACACGGGGCCCATACATGGCCTATTCCCTTGCCGGTCTTTGCCCATCACCCTTCACTCTATTGCGCGGATCATGCCGCCGCACTACTTTCGATACGTCCAAAACACCTTGGACAACCCAACTCTCCCCACCATGAAACGCATCCTGCTTTTAAGCGCCCTCTGCTTCAGCGCCGCGATCGGACACGCACAGGACGCTACCGGCTTGCTTGGCGAAGTGTTCTCGGCGAAGCGGATCGTCAAGACCAACCTGGTCGGCTACGCCTTCCTCTCCGTGAATGCGAACTACGAGCAGAAGACCGGCCCCAACACCAGCGTGGGCCTGCTAGCCGGGTACAAGCTGCCCAGCACCATCCATGTGGAGGCCATCGGGAACCTCGATGGGGAGAACCAGACCTATTCCGGTGATGTGGAGCCGAAAGGGGTCTTCCTGAACCCCTACTTCCGCTACTACACCGCGCAGACGTTCAAGGGCTTCTACATGGAGGCCTTCCTGCGCTATTTCAACTACACCTATCTGGTGCCTTATGATTACGAGAAGAACAACGGTACCACCATCCACGCCAACTTGGACGGCACCGCCAGCGCCTTCGGAGGCGGATTGGCCTTGGGCGTGCAGTTCAACATCGCTCCACGCGTGTATATGGACATCAACGCGGGCTTCGGCGTGGCCACCGGCAACGCGCACATCGAGACCAACGACCCCAACCTGGAACTGGAGGACTACCTCACCATCAAGCACAACATAGAGAAGTACCAGGACGATGCCGATGTGCAGGTCTTCCTCCTCGGCGATATCCTGAAGGACCCCGTGGCCAAGGCCGATGCCAACCACGCCGAGGCCGACTTCAACAACAAGATCTTCCCCATCGTGCGCGGGGGCATCTGCATCGGGTACGCGTTCTAAGGGGGATGACTTTTCAGGGAAGGGGGCTGTCTCGAAAGAGGCGGCCCTTTTTCCATGCACGTCATTCCGAGCGCCTCATTGCGAGCGAAGCAACCTCGCCTTCGCAGCCCCTTCCGATCATCAGTCACCACCATCGTCACCCCCCCGTAGCCGTCACTGCGGGCCGTCATCCCGGCCTTGAGCCCAATGTCATTAAGTTAAGGGGAAGTCCCGTTCCCGGTGAGCGTCACACCGGAACCCGACGGCAGGAGGGTATCCGGTGTCTCACCAATGCCACATGGAGAAGGTGCCCGCCTTTGTGAGACGCAGCCCGTCCCCGACAAGGAGGGGATGACCGGGCGGGATAGCCCGCTTCGCGGATCTTCCGGCGTGACGTCCGTAGAGCGAGTGTGCTTGGGAAACCCAAGGCCTTTAGCCCTTAACTTAATGTCATTGGCCTTGAGCCGGGACGCAGTCTCGTCCGCGCAGTCACCATGATAAGTCAGATCCACACCGTACAAGCCCGGATAGCCACCGTGCAAACCCACTTTCGCACCGTGCAAACCCGGATAGCCACCGTGTAAGCCCGGATAGCCTCCATCTAAGCCCACTTTCGCACCCTGTAAGCCCGGATAGCCTCCGTGCAAGGTCAGATTGTCATCCTCCAACTCCAGATAGCCTTCCTCATCGGTCAGATAGGCACCCGCCAAGGTCACTTTCGCACCCGCCAAGGTCACTTTCGCTCCAGCCAAGCCAACTCTCGCACCCGCCAAGCCAACTCTCGCACCCGCCAAGCCAACTCTTGCACCCGCCAAGCCAACTTTCGTACCCGCCAAGCCAACTCTTGCACCCGCCAAGCCAACTTTCGCACCAGCCAAGCCAACTCTTGCACCCGCCAAGCCAACTCTTGCACCCGCCAAGCCAACTCTCGCACCCGCCAAGCCAACTCTCACACCCGCCAAGCCAACTCTCGTACCCGCCAAGCCAACTCTCGCACCCGCCAAGCCAACTCTCGCACCCGCCAAGCCAACTCTCACACCCGCCAAGCCAACTCTCGTACCCGCCAAGCCAACTCTCGCACCAGCCGATCCAACTTTCGCACCCGCCAAGCCAACTCTCGCACCCGCCAAGCCAACTTTCGTACCCGCCAAGCCAACTCTCGCACCAGCCGATCCAACTTTCGTACCCGCCAAGCCAACTCTCGCACCAGCCGATCCAACTTTCGTACCCGCCAAGCCAACTCTTGCACCCGCCAAGCCAACTTTCGCACCCGCCAAGCCAAGGATCGCCTGGCGGTTCCTGAGCCTGTCGAAGGACAAGCCAACTCTCGTACCCGCCAAGCCAACTCTCGCACCAGCCAAGGTCATTATCACATCCGCCAAGCTCAGAACGCGACCCGTCGACCGGGTTACCCCATGCCCGTGTCCTTATCATATGAGCACCTTGTTCCGCGCAGCGTCATTGCGAGCGTAGCGAAGCAACCTCGTCAGCGAAGCCCCCGTGATCGTCAGCCACCGCGATCGTCATCCTACCACAAGTGAACCGCAGCCTTGCCCGGTTCCCAAGGGCGGTTATATTCACCGCGCACAGCACAGATCCAAGATGTTCGCGGTGAAGTGTTCACATTGCGCCTCGTGTACCGATGTAGTACCGTTCAGCCCTAACCCATCCCCATGAAGAAGTGGTTCCTTCCGGCCCTCGTCGCCCTCGTGGGCCTCGTGCTCACCTGTTTCGCATTGTTCAAAGGCGGGGACGGCGATCTGGCCGTGGAGATCAAGAAGGCCCCGTTCATCATGCCCGCCGTCCACAACGTATACGCGGACCCCGAGGCGCTCGACGGCAAGTACTACCTGTTCAAGGCCAAGCTCACAAACACCAGCAGCACCACCTTGGAGGATGTGACCATCAAGTACCGCATACCCGGCTTCATCGAGTGGACGGAACTGGGCGTCATCGGCCAGATGTTCCCCGGACAGAGCGGCGTGGTGGCCTGCTACCCCAAGTTCAACGAGGACATCACCCAAAAGACCACCCAGAGCATGGAGAAGGTGGAGATCGCCATTGATTGGGACGGTGCCAGCGATGATGATACGGTGGAGGAGGAGTTCGGCTTCAAGATGATGAGCCGCAACGAATTCGCGTACTCGAACATCGCGGCCTCGGAGATCAGCGGCTACAGCGACATGTTCGACAACAACGACCTGATCGCATGCTTCGTTACGCCCGGCGATCCCGTGGTGAAGTACTACACGCAGATCGTGCAGGAGAAGGTGATGAAGGGCGAGGCCGCCAGCGTGAGCGGGAAACCGGAGGACGCGGCGCGCTTCCTCATGAGCCTGTACGAAGCCACGCGCATGGCCCACATGGTGTACAGTGGCACCAAGGGCATTCCCACTTCGGCGGATGATGTGAGCAGCTTGGTGCAGACACTGCGCCTGCCGCGCGAGGTGATCACGGGCAACACGGGGCTGTGCATCGAGTTGAGCTGTTTCTACGCCAGCGTCATGTCCGCCGCAGGCATCGATCCGGTCATCTACCTCATCCCCGGCCACGCCTATCCCGGCTTCCGCATGCAGGGGCAGTACTACGCCATCGAAGCCACCATGATCAATGGCGAAGGGCTCGGCGGCATCGGCACCGCGCAGCAGGCCTTCCAGAAAGGACAGGAGGAATTGCAGGAGTTCATCAAGCAGGCACAGGCCGGCAATCCGGCTTACACCATCGTGGACATCCACGAGCTCAACCAGAAGGGCGTGCGCTCCATGGCCCTCGCCGATGACACCTTCCTGAAACAGAAGATCGACCAGATCGCGCTGAACTTCGGCACGCTGCAAGGTGGCGGCGAGCAACTGCTCGCGCTCAGTAAGGGCAATGGCGGAGGCGGCAATGGTGGTGGAGGCGGTGGTGGTAACGATGGCGGTGGAGGTGGTGGTAACGACGGAGGTGGTGGTAATGACGGCGGTGGAGGAAACGATGGTGGTGGTAGTGTGAGCGGTCAGCGCACCTCAGGGCCGTTGTCCTTCGCGGTTCCGCGTGGTTGGTCCGTGCGCAACAGGCCCTTCCCGCAATTGCCCGTGTACACCTTGGTGGCCGAATCCCCCGATGGCATGGCCAACGCTGCGGTGTACGACCTGCGTGCAGGCAGCGTGGAGGAGGCCATGGGCCAGCTCCAGCAGCTCTTTGCACAATATGGCAGCGAGCTACAGTACCAAGTGAACGGCAACCATGTGGAAGGGGCCACCTACTCCAACATGGGCACCTGGATGTGGAGCGGCACGGCTGGCCGTGGTCCCCAAGGCATCCGCTTGGTCGCCGTGGGCGCCAGTGACATGGCCGTGCAGCAATACAGCGGCCAACTGGGCTCCATCCTTTCAAGCATCCGTTGAACCCGAGCATCATGAAGAACCGCATCCTTACCCTCGCATTCCTGTTGGCCGCCGCGTGTACCGTGCGCGCGCAGGACATGCAGCAGAAGATCGACATGGCCATCAACGGCCTGGGCGATGCCACGATCAATGTTTCCATGACCCTCGCCGCGCAGCAGTGGCAGATGTGGAACCAGAACTTCGGTAACGATCCCGCCGCCCTCAAGCGCGACATGGAACGTTCCATGCCCGCCTACTTCCTGGAGGATTTCAAGCTGGAGAAGAACGACATGGAGCGCAGCTTCACCGTATCGCTCAAGGCGTTCGGCATCTGCAAGGTGGACAAGAAAGGTCGCTGGACCCTGGAGACCGATCAGAAGAATGCGCAGATCACCGAACTCGGCGATGGGAAGTACATGATGGTGCAGAGCCCTAAGGAACTCGGCGGCACCGTGCAACAGACCACCATGATCACCTTCCCCTCCGAAGCCTCGGACATCAAGCTGGAGAAGGACGCCTTCGGCAAGACCATCTTCAAGTTCGGGATGGATGCGCCCGCGAGCGCCGGCAGCCTGCTCCTGTGGATCGGCCTCGGCCTCCTACTGGCCGGTGCGATCTGGCTGGTGCTCGTGCTCTTCCGGTAAGGGCGGGCGCGGCCTGCCTTCAACGGCCGATCCTTCGCCCCCGAGAGACCTACAGTTCGTGTTGATCCTCTTGGGTTTCTTGATCCGCCCATCCAGCAGTAGGCTGTAATTCCGAGCGTGGCCTTTGGCTATTCTTCAAGGGATCAGGATCCCCCAACCCCCGGCCCAGCATCCTCGGCTACGCATTCTGAACGGATCCCATCCAATGAATGAGGCTGTCTCGAATGAGGCAGCCTTTTTCACATGCACACGATCACGAACGAAGCGAAGTCGCGCCGAGTAGCCACCATTGGTCGGTTGAAAACCGGATCGCGTTGAACACGAAACCCGGTCCCCCCATCGTTTGTTTCGGAGCATGTACGTACCAACCATGAGCATCGCAGAGGCCATCGCCGAAGCCAAGGCGGACCTTGCCAGCGTGCAGAACAAAACGCTCAGCCTTATCAAGGAGCAGGAGCGCATGCACCGCAAGGATCGCCGCAGCGGCGACATAGTCGGCCGTCGCGCCTACACCAGCCCCGGTAAGAACAACTGGCTCTGCGTAACAACCACCAACAAGAAACACACGCTGCAGAACTTCCTTATGTATTTCCACGCCAAGGAAGGCTTCTTCGCCCTTCAGCCCAGCTATGAAGGGCTCAGCTTCCTCTTCACACCGCACTTCCTGATGCGATACCGTGAACGCAGCGGGCACGGTGCGCCTACAGCGATCGAGAACCTTACCGCGTTCTTCTACCGCAACTCTGCCACCACCGCCATGCGCACCGGCAAGGAACATTTGGGCTTTCCGGCCTTCATTGGAGCGGTGCCCGATGGCTATGTGCTCGGGACCTTGCACTACGATGAGGGTTACCACCGCTGCCGCACCTTCGTAAGCCATGACCAAGCCTTCCCGAATCAGGAGGAACAATGGGAAGGGCTGGCCGCTCTCCACGAGCTGCAAACGCGGTATCCCAAGTTGTTTGCTCAGTTGAAGGGAGGGGTGATCTGAACCGTGTGAGGTGCGTGACCTGGGACCGCATCGAAAATCAGTGTCCCATCGATGCAAGGTCCGCGTGGACGAGAAACCGTCCTGCGATCCGGCACGCATTGGCCGAGCAGCGTGCGGAGAAGGCAGCTAACTTTCGGCATCATGATCCAACTCATCACCCATTGCAGGATCACCTGCCTGTTGGTTGCATTCGTCTTCGCTTCGAGCATTCGCGCATCGGGCCAGCTCACCGTGGGCAACGTGGTGGTGTATGAAGTAGGAAGTTCGGGATCCTTCCCATCGAACGGCTCGGCGATCGTACTGCGTGAATTCACCCCGACCGGAACACCCGCCGCGGTATTGAACATTCCCACCACGGGACCGAACGCGATGGTCGGCATGGCGGCGAGTCAAGGTGGCGGCATGAGCCTCAGCCCCGACGGCGAGCGCTTGGTGTTTCCCGGCTACGTGGACTTTTCCGCTCCTGGTGTCGGTCTTCCTACCACCACCGCTTCCGCCATACCACGCGCCATCGGCACCATGGATGCTGCGGAGAATTTCGTGCGCGTCTTCGCCAGCAGCACCTTGTTCAGCAGCACGGCCATCTTTTCCGCAGCTTCCGATAACACGAACTTTTGGGGCGTCGGACAGATCGGAGGGGTCGGCTACTTCGGCCCCGGCCCGGAGACCGTGGTCACCACCGACCTCTCGCCAGCCACGCACATCGCCGTTGCCGGCCACCAACTCTCCGCGCGGAGTGCCAACAGCCTCAGCACACTTCCGGGCCACGGCATCTACGATATCGGCGCGGGCCTGCCCACCATCGAAGGCCAGCCACAAACGCAGGTGATCGCTGTGAACCCGGCGCCACCGGGCTTCCAGTTCAATACCGTGCGCGATGTGTGCTACGTGGCCAATTTCGGCGTCCAGAAATGGATCCTGAACGGCGGCATTTGGAGCCTGGCGTACACGCTTCCGATGGGCACCAGCGGTACCATGCAGCATGTGTGCGTGGATCTTTCCGGAAACGAGCCGGTGATCTACGCCACCACCTTCGCTCCTACACGCCTGCTGAAATGGGTGGATACGGGAGTAGCCAGCAGCGCCGTGCAACTGGCGAGCAGCATTGCCATCTGGCAGGGCATCGCACTGGCTCCCAGTGGCCCGGTAGGTATGAGTGTACCATCAGCCACCGCGGCAACGGACCTGCGCGCATGGCCCGATCCGGTGCACGGCGATCAGCTCTTTTTGGATCAGAAGGTGGATGCCGTGGTGTGCGATGCGCTCGGGAAGAAGGTCGCCGTCGTGCGTCAAGCGGACCGGATACAGGTTGATGGACTTCTTCCGGGCGTGTACTTCATCCGCACCACAATGGGAAGCGTTCTCCGATTTGTGAAGGAGTAGATGATCAGCCCTGATCACGGTTAGCGCAGGGCGTGGCCACCGCTGCGGAGGCAAGTCCATGTTCGTGATCCATCCGAAAAGGAAGTTCGAGCTGACGGTGAAGGGCCGGGGGATCCGGACTTGGCAACAACACAGCTGCTGAACTGGGAGCGATTCGTCGTTCGCGTCTTAGCGCGCAGCGCCCAAATCTCTAGCCGGGACCATTGTTCGGTGATGGTGCTTTGCAGGCACTGCGTCGTCGTTTCGTAACGAGAAGCAGGATCACCGAAGGCAACACCACCCACACCGCTTCGCTGGCCAGAACCGCTAGGCCACGGGCGCTGAAAAACCCGAAGCCGAGCGGCGAGACCTTGATCGGCTGCCACGGAAAGAAGAGGCGCTCGTTGTTGAAGGGCGCGAAGAGCGTGCAGCCCAAGCCGCCACTGGTGAGCATGTCCAGCAGCGGGTGGCTCACGGTGGCAAGGAAAAGCAACAGCGCTGCCGGCCACGGCGCCTTCCGGAACAGCAGCACCGTGACCAGTGCGCTCCACAACACCGCGAACGTGATGGAGTGCGTGAAACCCCGATGGCCGAAGAAGCTCCCATAAGGCACACCGGTCATGAAGCCGATCGCATCCAGATCCGGCACCATGGCGCTAATGACGGCGGCGATCATCAATTTCCGCGCGTCCTCTGCACGGATAGTGCGAGCGAGCGCGGCTCCGGCAATGGCATGGCTGAAAACGGTGGGCATCGGGCAATGTTAAGGATGCAGGTCACGCCGACTCAAAGCGGCGGGATCCGTGTTCAGATCCCGGATGGTGTAGTGGTCAAAGGCCGAAGTTCAGTGTTGGAGTGCCGCTTCATTCGGGATCATCACCCCGCTGCGCAAATTCACAAGGACCGAACATCCATCATGTCCTTCAAACGCTCGAATCCTCCATCGGCTGTCAACAAAGGAAGGTTCAGGTGCAGCGCCGTAGCGGCAACTATCGCATCCGCCAGCTTCAAACCATTTCGTCGCCGGAGGGTAGCGGTCAATTGCTTTATGGCGGGGTTGATGTCGCTGATGCGGTAGTTCGCCAAGGCCGCGTGAATACCGGCGAGATCCCTGTCGGTTAACGTGGCCTTGCACTGCAACTCGATCTCCGTGATGAATGAGATATGCACCTCCACGTTCTGTAGCGCGCGTGTTGCATCAAGCCGCCCTCCCAAGTGGTAGACAAGCACGTTCGTATCCACCAAGAGCCTTTCAGCGGTCATCGCGCCACGACTTCATCTCCTCCGCGACCACACTGGCGAAGGCAGGCACCGAACCCGCATACTTCTTGGCATCATAGGGCTTGACCAACACGTCGGTCTTCTTGCTGCGTGAGGTCTTCTTGGCAGCCAAAGGCTTCACGCGTGCCTTGCCCTTCGCAGACTTCGAACGTGAAGTGGATTTCATTCTTGTGGCCATGGGTGAAAGATAAACTTCGCCGAGCCTGTAGGCGCTCGCCCTCAGAATCCCCCACCCCCCGGCCCGGCATCGACCGTGCTGTTCAGGTGTGCGGCCAGGGCACTCTCGTTCGCGATAAGCACACGTCGCGCCTTGCTACCCTCGAGGTTTTGTCGGCTCACTGAACCACTATCCGGATTCCCGGATAGCCTTCGACTCTGAGCAGGTATACTCCCGACTCTAAATGATCAAGATCCAGGTTCGGTCCGACCAAAGAGCCTTGCGCAACCACTCCTCCGAGCGTGTTCAGCAACGTATAGGGCATGCCACGCATGCGTGGGGTAAATGGTCTGAGTTCGGCATCTCCAGTGGTCGGATTTGGAATGGCACGGATACTTCTAGGTCCGGCCATTTCATGAATGCCAGTACAGTCCTGGATCACAAGCGTCACCTGTACACTATCAATGCCGCACACGCCAAGTCCTTGGGGAACATCGTACAGAACATGTGAGCCAACGCCCCATTGCGAAGGGTCGAACATCCCGCCTTGCACGAATCCGCCCGGATCGAAAAGGTTCTGGAAGGCATACAGCGCACCAATGGCGGACGGCGGAGCTGTCAGACAGAGTTCAAGCGTAACGTCAGCAGCCGGGGGGGGCGGTTCGTGATCGCGGAGCAACCAGTAGCCATTCCAGGTGCCTATGAACAGGTCCGGGTGGCCATTTCCATTGATGTCGGCGACATCGAGATCCATAATTGGATAGGTCCCGGAAGGCGACAGTCCGACAACGTACGTGCTGTCCGGCACGGGAATGAAGGAATACGGCACCCAAGCGTCCGCGCCTGCGTGCATGAGGGGCAGGATCCCGCATGGTTCCTTGCAGTAGAGATAGATGTCTTCCAGCGTATCCCCATCAATACTGTATGCGTGCAGGCCAATGGGGTCGAAGCCCGCCAAGGTGTCGAGCACGACAGGGGCCGCCAATCCCCCGCCAGCCTGGCCCTTGCATACCTGCAATATCCCCAGCCTGTCGATAGTGATGACATCCTTGATACCGTCCAGATCGCTGTCCAGCACACAACTCGACACGACGACATTATCGAATAGTATTTGAGTACTGACAGCTGTCATGGCAGCCCCGTCATTTCTATGGATCTTGATCTCACCGAAAGGGACAGAACCCGACGACAACCACGCCAGGACCGATAGCACATCATCATCGCCGTCGCCATCGTAGTCCAGCGTTTCCAAGTCCATGACACGATAAGCAACGGAACCCATGTATTGCTCGAACACCAGGCTCGTATCCGGTGGGTTGGCAAAAAGCGTGGTTGCAGACGCCGGAGAGGTTATGATCACATCCGTGAACGGATCGCCGTCCCGATCGAACGGGAGGAAATGGCAGTAGCCATAAGTAAGATCCTCCCAGTCAACGCCTTCCAGCACCGGCACGAAGCGGAATCCTCCAGCGTTCTCGTAGATGCCGGCCCCGGTGACAAGGTCCAAGCCGCTATCACCGCTCACATCCACGCAGAGGATGCCTGCCGGGGAGGCACCCTCACAGCTATAGTCCTCGAAGTAGCGGCCGGCCACGTATGTCCGGAAGTGGCGATAGCTGGCATCCGCCGGGCTAAGCAGGATGACCATGGCCGGATGCGATGCGAAGATGAACTCCATGAGTCCATCTCCGTTCATGTCCGCCAATTGACCATAGTTGGCGTTGCGGGTCGGCGTGATCAGATGGACCTCCGGTTCCGAGAATGCGCCATTCGTATTGGGAAAGAAGCTCAAGGACGTCGGTTGTTCATGCCTGAGCATCATCAATTCTTCACCAGGTTGTCCGTTCAGTTCGGCCAGAAACGTCGTCATGGAATGCTGACAGGTGTTGGGCGCGCCACCGATCGGTGCGAACCCACCGTAAGACAGGGAATCCACGTCATAAAGGACCGCGTAGTTCGGTACGTTGCCGTAGCCGATGACCAGGTCCAGCAGGCCATTGTTGTCCACATCCGTTGGGTGGATGGCCCAAACATCTGTTTGCGGATGCAGTTCAACGGAAGGGGAGAACGTAAGGTCGTGCTGGTTGAAGCGTACCATGATCTCCGTGAACTCCCCGCCACCTCTTATGAGATCCGGATATCCATCATAGTTCAGGTCCGCGATGGCGTAGAATGACACTGCCCCGGACATCAACACCGCCGGGGCGAATGAACCACCACCAAGATTCTGTGCTATACGTGTGCCTTCGTTCTGGAAGATGATCTCTGGAAGCTGGTCGCCGTCCAGATCGATGACCCTGTCGCCGGGATTCGCCCCAAGGAAATAGGGAGATATTTCGGATGTGATCAGTGTGAACTGTCCCACGCCGTGATGGTGAACACACCGGCGTTTTCTCCCATGCTCGTAACGATGTCGTTGTCTCCATCCGCATCGACGTCCACAACGGCGACCAGAGACAGGTTCGTAGCATTATGGACATGCGATATTGAATCGACTTCCCCCATACTGGACAAATAAGTGACCCAAAGACCTGTTTCGGAGGAGTAGATCACATCGGCAGTGCCGTCTCCCAATATGTCCTCCAACAAAAGTTGGGTAATGGGTCCTGTAGTGAACAAAGTATCGGGGATGGTGAAGTATCCAGCGCCATTGTTGAGCGAGCGCAGGAATAGGCTCTGTTGCCCCACAATTGCCACTGAAAGGACATCTTGGCTACCGTCCCCATCCAGATCTCCGCTCACCGCGGCTTTGAGGTTTGCGAACTTTGGGGATAAATAGGTCAACTCGCCACACTGTCCCCATGCCGCTTGCCACATGGTGGTCGCGCTTAACATGAGCACCAAATGGAAGAAATGCAATAAAGGTAGGGGGGGGGCATACGGTTTCATGTCCGTCGAAGATAGCTGCATCGCTCGACACGCCACGGAGTACCGAGATGCGCATACCATCACTCAGAATCCCCCAACCCCCGGCCCGGCATCCACCGTGCTGTTCAGGTGTGCAGCCAATGCAGCTTCGTTCGGGATCATCACCCTCCGTGCCTTGCTGCCCTCGAAGCCACCGAGGATCCCGGCTGCTTCCAGTTGGTCCACGATGCGGCCTGCGCGGTTGTACCCGAGCTTCAGCTTGCGTTGGATGAGGGAGGTGCTGCCTTGCTGCGTTTGCACCACCAAGCGCGCGGCATCCTCGAACATGCTGTCGCGGTCGCCATCGTCCAGGTCGCTGCCGCCTTCGCCTTCCTCGGTCGGCACGTCGGGGAGGATCAGTGCCTCGGGGTAGCCGCGTTGGCCACCGATGAACTCGGTGATCCTGTCCACCTCCGGCGTGTCCACGAAGGCGCACTGGATGCGGATCAGTTCATTGCCGGTGCTCAGGAGCATGTCACCGCGACCGATCAACTGGTCGGCCCCGCCGGTATCGAGGATGGTGCGGCTGTCGATCTTGCTCGTTACGCGGAAAGCGATACGCGCCGGGAAGTTGGCCTTGATCGTACCAGTGATGATGTTCACGCTCGGGCGCTGCGTGGCGATGATGAGGTGGATGCCGGCGGCGCGCGCGAGCTGCGCGAGACGCGCGATCGGTGTTTCCACTTCGCGACCGGCCGTCATGATCAGGTCCGCGAACTCATCCACCACCAGCACGATGTAGGGGAGGAAGCGATGGCCGTTCTCCGGGTTCAGGCGGCGGCTGATGAACTTGGCGTTGTATTCCTTGATGTTGCGGACCTGCGCCTCCTTCAGGAGTTCGTAGCGATCGTCCATCTCGATGCACAAGCTGTTCAGTGTGGCCACCACCTTCTTGGTATCGGTGATGATGGCGTCGCTGTCGCCGGGCAGCTTGGCGAGGAAGTGGCGCTCGATCTTGTTGAAGAGGGTGAGTTCCACCTTCTTCGGATCCACCAGCACGAACTTGATCTGGCTCGGGTGCTTCTTGTAGAGCAGCGATACAAGGATCGCGTTCAACCCCACCGATTTCCCTTGACCCGTTGCACCGGCCATGAGCAAGTGCGGCATCTTGGTAAGGTCCGTGACGAAGGTCTCGTTGGTGATGGTCTTGCCCAGCACGATGGGCAGGTCCGCCGTGCTGTTCTGGAACTTCTCGCTGGCGATCACCGCACGCATCCCCACGGTTTGCGGCTTGCTGTTCGGCACTTCGATGCCGATGGTGCCTTTGCCGGGGATCGGCGCGATGATGCGGATGCCAAGGGCCGCAAGGCTCAACGCGATGTCGTCCTCCAGGTTCTTGATCTTGCTGATGCGCACACCCGCTTGCGGGATGATCTCGTACAGCGTCACCGTCGGCCCGATCGTCGCCTTGATCTTGTCGATGCCGATGTTGTAGTGGCCGAGCGTCTCCACGATGCGGTCCTTGTTCGCCTCGAGTTCCTCCTTGGTCACGGTGAGTTCACCAGTGCCATGGTCCACCAACAGGTCGATGGGCGGTAGCTCGTAGCTGCTCAGGTCGAGGGTTGGGTCGTACTCCCCGAACTCCTTCAAGCGCTCTTCGATCTGGTCCTCGCTCAAGGTCTTCTCCTCGGTGTTCGCCACCACACTCATCCCGTTCAGGTCGTCCATCCCGCTCATCACAGGGGAGACCACGGGTTCCACCACTTCGTTCGGGGTGGTGTCCAATTCCAATGAAGGACTTGTCACCCCGGGCTCCGACCCGGGGCCTTCCATTACCGGCTCCTCGACCTCCTCCACCTCCAGTTCAAGCTTCGGCTTTGCGGGCACTTCGGTGATCGGCGATTTCTCCAACACCGGCTCGTCACGGAAGCGCACACCGGATCTCGGCACTACGACCGGCTCGGGTTCCGCGACGTTCTCTTCCGCTTCCTTCACCGTAGGCTTCAATTTTTCCAACAGGGTGTTCACCCATCCGAAGGACAGGTTGAAGGTGTACACCGCGAAAGCACCAGCAGCGAATACGAGCAATGCTCCAGCGCCGAACTCACCCAACAAGGTCGTAAGATTCCGCGTGATCACCACGCCCAACCCACCACCCAGGAAGCTGTATTCGCCCCGGAAGAAGAAGCCGAACAGTGCGGGCATCCACACTGCGGCCATCGCGGTCCAACCCAACGTGCGGCGCACAGGCAGCAACCAGGTGCCAAGCAGGATGCGTACACCAGCGATGAAGCTCCACATTGGAAGCGCAAAGGCCGCAAGCCCGAACCATACATGGATGAAGCGATGCGCGATGATCGCGCCCAGCTTGCCGAGCCAGTTCTCTGCGCGGATATCCGTGCTGAAGATCTCCCACCAACCACGCGACATCAGGTCCTGGTCCACGCGCCAGGTGAAGAGGAAGGACACGAAGGCCGTGAAGAGGAACAGAGCACCAAGGGTCAGCGCCAAGCCGAAGACCTTATGGGTCCGCTCATTCGCGAAGAAGGCTTTGAAGCGCGACCAACGGCCTTCGCCATCACTGTCGGCGGTCCTCCTGCTTCTCCGCTTGGGAGCGGGTTCCTCTGCCTTGGCTTCCTCGCGGAGCCGGTTGCGTTTCTCGTTGGCCAATGTGAATGCGGAAATTCCTCGCACATGCGAGGGGGTGCGATCAAAAGTATCGGGGCACCCAAGGGGAACGGGGCGAAGGCCCCGGCTATTATCAACAGGGCGGGGTTGGGGAGGGAGGTTGGACGTTGTTCGTATTGAAGGTTGTTCGTAGATAAGCGCATCTTATCCGCTCGACCTCAGGGCCGAACAACCTTCAACACGAACAACCTTTCCACTTACATCGAGAACGTGCTCAACACCTCGCCCAATTGTTGGTGGAGCACTGCGGGGGCCACGGAATCGAATTCCTTCTGTGTATCGAACTTGGCCAGATCCACGGTTCCCGGGGTCACGGATATGGCATCCAAGTGCATCCGGATGCCGTTCTGGACCATCTCATACCGAAGCAGTACGCCTGGGACTTCCGCGAAAGGGCCGTACCAGTTCGGGTTCTTCATTTGAATGTCTTCCGTGTACCAGAGATCGATCTCCGGTTGGAGCATCCGATCGAAGACCGCGACGGCACGCTTGCACGGGTAGCCAGCGATGGTGTCCACATCCTGCGTGAAGAGGATCGTCGGGCTACCATAATCACTGTTGAAGAGGTCCATGTCCCGGGGTTGCAAGTGGGCCACGATCTTCTTGCCCATCATGCTCATGTGGTAATCCATGGATCGTCCCTTGTTATCCACCTGCATCATGGTCCGGAAGATCCCCATACCCGCACTGAGTTCGGCCACCTGCTTGTCTTCGGTGAAGCAAAGCGTGGTACGCTCCGGCAGCATCCCGGCCATCAAGCCGTTCGGGTCATAGCCCGGGAAACTGAGGGCGTACTCGATGGTGCCCTCCTCGACACCGCGGTTGAGAAGGCTTGTGCCACAGCCCGTGGCCAACAAGAGGGCGCTTGCGCAGGAGATCAGGAGCTGGTTTCGCATAGTCGGAATTCTTGACGGTGGCCGTGTTACGCTGGGAGGCAGGCCGGGGTTCGGAAGGCTCCGCAGCCCCGGCTTACCTTGCGCCGCGATGGACTTGCGATTGATCGAAGCGGCCTCGGAGATCGGGGCTGGCACCCGTGGCACCAGCATGGGCATGGCCGCTCTGCGTGTGGCGGCTTGGAAACTCGGCAGTGAACTCTTCGGCCATGCCGAGGAGAGCATCCTGCGGGATGAGAACGACGTGCTTTACGAGGACGACTCGGCCTCCAACGCCCACCACATCGATGGGTTGATCCGCTTCGAAAGCGATCTGGCCTATGAAGTGTACAAGTATCTGAGGAATAGTGTCTTCCCGATCGTGGTCGGAGGCGACCATTCAATAGCTATCGGATCCGTCTCGGGCACCAAGATGGCGTTCCCGGATCAGCGCCTCGGCGTGGTCTGGATCGATGCCCATGCCGACCTCCATACCCCTTGGACGACCCCCAGCGGGAACGTCCACGGAATGCCCTTGGCGCTGCTGATGCAGATCGAGAAGAAGGGTAGGAATCGTCCGCGTGTTTACACCATGGACACCTGGGACCGGCTCCGGAAGATCGGGGTCAGCGGCCCCAAACTCCTGCCCCGCGATCTGGTCTTCATCGGGTTGCGTGATCATGAGCCAGAAGAAGAAGCCATCATCAAGGAACACGGGATCAAAGTGATCACGGTGGAACAGCTTCGGAAGCAGGGCGGGACGAAAACGGTGCAGGAAACCTTGAAGCACCTGACCGGTTGCGACCGTCTCCACATCAGCTTCGACGTGGATAGCCTCGATCCCAGCATCTCCGTCGGCACAGGCACCCCGGTGCCGAATGGCCTTTTCCTGAACGAGGCCCGCGAACTCCTCAGTGGCTTTTGCGCGGATCCCAAGACCGCCACCTTGGATGTCGTGGAGATCAACCCCGCGCTGGATGTGAAGAACGCCATGGCCGAGGCGACGCTGAGTATCCTCGAACCGTTGTTCCCCATTCTACGTGGCCGGTGAGCCAGTCCGCAGCCAACGTCATTCTGGTCCGGCCCACGGGTTTCCGGTTCGACCCGGAAACGGCTGACACGAACGAATTCCAGCGCCAACTCTCCGATACCGACGTGGCTCAGGCGGCGGCGGAGGAATTCGATGGCCTTCTGGGATCCTTGCGGCAGTGCGGCATCGGCATTACGGTCCTCGATCCGTTCGACCTTAAAGCGCCGAATGCGGTCTTCCCGAACAACTGGTTCAGTACACACGCCGACGGCACCGTCGTGCTCTATCCCATGTGTACTCTATCACGCCGGGCAGAACGCGACCCGGATCTTGCGCGATCGTTGGCACGCGAGGGTTTTCGGATCGGGACGGTGGTGGACCTGAGCGCTTGGGAACATCAAGGGAAGATCCTGGAAGGCACCGGCAGCCTCGTCCTCGACCGGGTCAAGAAGCGGGCGTTCGCGTGCCTTTCACCACGCACACACGAAAGCGCGTTGAGTGCATGGAGTGAGCGCTTCGGCTACACCCCGATCGCCTTCACGGCCACCATGGACGGGCGTTTGAATGGTCAACCGGTGTATCACACCAACGTGATCATGAGCATCGCAATGCGGTTCGCCGTGGTCTGTTTCGAGGCGATGCCGTACCCGGCTGAACGGCAAGAAGTGGAGGAGGAGTTGGCGAAAAGCGGCCGCGAGGTCATCGCCATCAGCTTAACCCAGATGCACGAATACGTGGGCAACCTGCTTGAGTTGAAGGGGGTCGAACCGGGTCCGTCGCGTAGCGAAGCATCCTTCACGTTCTTGAGTGAAACCGCATTCCATGCACTTCAGCCGCACCAACGCATCGCCTTGGAGCGCCACACGCAACTGATCCCTGTTCCCATTCCTACCATCGAGACCGTTGGCGGGGGAAGCGTGCGCTGCATGCTCGCGGAGAACTTCCTCGAGGCCGTTCGGTAAGGATTGTGAACAGGGGCTGCGGGAAAGTTCCCCCGCACAGTCGGTCCGGCGGAACACCCCGGATGCTTCCTTCGGCATCAAAGCCTGGCATCATGAGAAGAAGAAGTGCGCTCCCGGTCATTCTGGCCATGGGAACCTTCGTGGCCAGCGGGTCATTCGCTCTTGGGCAAAGCACCACCGCGCGGGAATTGGCGGACAGTGCGTATGCCTTGGTGGATCGCGATGCTGCATTGGCGAAGGAAGTGGCCCTGAAGGCGATCTCCATGGCGAAACTGGCGTCGGATCGCAGTAGTGAGCACGATGGCCTGAACGCGCTCCGGTATGCGCATTTCCTTTCCGGTGAATACAGTGCCTGCTTGGAGCGCAGCATGGAAGCGCTCACCCTGGCCCGTGGCATGGGCAGCGAACGCGCCATGGGCGATGATCACGGATGGATCGCCACGGTGCTGATGGAGACCGGGCGGCAGACCGAAGCATACGCGCACGCGCAGCAAGCCATGGTACACATGCGCCTATCCAAGGACAGCACGGCCATCGCCAACGGGCTCTGCGACATGAGCAACGCCATACGGACCGCCGGGAAGGAACAGGAGGCCATGGTCGTGCTGCGAGAAGCCATCGGGATCTATGTCGCCATCGGCGATCCTTCTGGCGAAGCCTTCGCGAACGGATTGCTCGGCAACCTGCTCGTGGAACGAAAGCAGTGGTCGGATGCGTGGCCGTTCTTGAACAAGTCCTATCGTTATACCAGTGAACATGGAACCGACCTGGAGAAGTCTTGGCTTGAACGGGATCTGGCCACCACCGCACTGAACATGGGCCGCATGGCGGATGCGGATCAATACCTCGCCGATGCCGAGCGCCGGTTGAGGAAGTTGAACGCCTTGCGTGAGATGCCCGAGGTACAGCGCGTCCGCATGGAGTTGCTCCAACGTGAAGGGGATCTGGTAGGTGCGCTTGGCACTGCGCACAACCTCATGCGGATGAAGGACTCCTTGAACAAAGCCGATCTGACGGAACGCCTGGCACAAGCGCTCACCGGAGCGGATGTCCTGGCCGTACAAGAACAACTCGGTGCATTGTCGGTCGAACAGCGCTCGGCGGAGCAACGGATCGAGGAAGCGGATGTCCGCATCGGTCGCTGGCGGATGGCAGGCATGATTGCATCGGCTCTCCTGTTCATCATTCTTGTGTTGCATCTCGGCTTGGTGCGCAAGCACCGCTCTGTGCGTGTGGAACTGGAACGAACGGCGGACCAATTGGAGGAACTCCGCGGACATCGGATCCCGCGCGCCGGAGAGTTGCCGGTGTAACCACCAACAGCAGGCCGCCATTCTCCGTGGTGGTTCGATGGCAAGTCCTTCCTTTGCGCCCCATGTTCCTTGATCCTCTTCAATTCCTACTCGCTCCTGCGGTTCAAGCTGCTTTCTCGCATCTGTTCGCGAAAGAGTTGGACGCCAAGCTCATCGGCTTTCAACAGACACGACCGGAGTTCGAGGGTGATGTGACGATCAACGTCTTCCCCTTTCTCAAGTTGAGCGGAAAGGGACCTGAACAGACCGCACAAGCGATCGGCGAACACCTTGCAGCCAACGTACCAGTAGTCGTTCGCTTCAACGTGGTCAAGGGTTTCCTCAACCTCGTTGTCTCGGATAAGTACTGGCTGGAATTCCTTGGAAACGGGGAAGGAGATCACCTCAGCTTTCCAGCGACGGGGAAGAAGATGATGGTGGAGTACAGTTCGCCGAACACCAACAAACCACTGCACCTCGGGCACCTTCGGAACAACTTCCTTGGGCACAGCGTGAGCCGGATCCTGCAAGCAACAGGCAACGAAGTGATCCGTGTGCAAGTGATCAACGATCGCGGCATCCACATCTGCAAGAGCATGGTGGCCTGGCAGAAATTCGGCAACGGCGAGACACCGGAGAGCAGCGGGACTGAAAGGCGACAAGCTCGTGGGGAAATACTACGTCGAGTTCGATCGCGAAATGAAGCGGCAGATCGAAGCGTTGGTGACCGAGGGCAGATCGAAGGAGGAAGCAGAGAAGGAAGTACCGATCCTGCTGGAAGCGCAAGCCATGCTCCTGAAATGGGAAGCGAACGACCCTGAAGTCCGCGCGCTGTGGGAGAAAATGAACGGCTGGGTATATGAGGGATTCAATTCCACATACACCCGCATGGGCGTGGAGTTCGACAAGCTCTATTACGAGAGCCAGACCTATGTGCTGGGGAAGAACGACGTGTTGGAAGGCCTGAAGAAAGGCGTGTTCTACGAAAAGGACGGCGCCGTATGGGTGGACAACACTCCGGAGGGACTCGATGAGAAAGTGCTGCTGCGTCGTGATGGGACCAGCGTGTACATGACGCAGGACATCGGTACCGCGATCAAGCGATTCGAGGAATATCCGGGCTTGAGCAAATTGATCTACACCGTCGGCAACGAGCAGGACTACCACTTCAAGGTGTTGTTCCTCATCCTGAAGAAGCTCGGCTTCTCGTGGGCCGATGAACTCTTCCACCTCAGCTACGGCATGGTGGACCTGCCCACCGGGAAGATGAAGAGCCGCGAGGGCACCGTGGTGGATGCCGATGAGTTGATGGAGGAAGTGGTGAACGAGGCGCGTGCTTCGGGTGAGCAATTGAGCAAGCTCGATGAGTTCAGTGAAGAGGAAAAGACGGCGCTCTTCGAAATGATCGGCCTCGCTGCGTTGAAATACTACCTCCTCAAGGTGGATCCGAAGAAGCGCATGCTCTTCGACCCCGCTGCGAGTATCGATCTACAAGGACACACCGGACCATTCATCCAATACACCTTCGCGCGGATCCGATCATTGCTGAGGAAGGTCGGCACCATGGGCACATGGTCACATGAGTACATGGTCACATGGCCCCTGCTCCCCGAGGAACGCAACATCATCAAGCTGCTCCACCAATTCCCCGGCGTGTTGGCGGAATCGGCTGCGCGATTGGATCCATCGTCCATCGCCAACCACGCCTACGAAGTGGTGAAGGCCTACAACAGTTTCTACCAGACGATCCCGGTCATGAAGGAAGAGGATGCGTCCAAGCGAGCCTTCCGGATCATCCTTAGTGCCGCTGTGGCCACGAACACGAAAAAGGCCATGTGGTGTCTGGGGATCGAGGTGCCGGAGCGGATGTAGGCTCAGTCCTTGAGCAGTGCCGCCGCCTTTCTCGCGACGCGTATCCCGATCGCGACGCCCATACCACCCAAGCGAACCGCTGCGGTTACTCGCGGACTGACGCGTTCGATGATCGGAGCTTTGCTCTTCGCCCCGAAACCCATGACGCCGCTCCAGCGCCGGGCGATCTTGAATTCACGTCCCGGAAGGATCACGGTCCGTAGAAGTTCCTCCAATGCGGACTGGATCTGCTCGGTCGTCCCATCAGCCGTGGTGGTCTCACCGGCCACATCCAGATTCCGGCCGCCGCCGAGCAACACCGCACCTTGGTATTCACGGAAGTAATAGAAGCCCTCACCAAGGTGGAAGGTTCCACACAAGGCCAAGCCTGGGATGGGCTTCTGTCAGCAGCACTTGTCCTCGGGCGGGAATGACATCCAATCCGGGGAGTAGGGAAGAGGTGTAACCGTTCGTCGCGATCAGCACTTGCCCGGCCTCCAAACGTGTTCCGTCACGTAGGTCGATCCGCACACCTTGCGATCCATCCTCCATGCCGAGCACATCCGATCCGGGCCGGAAGTGAACGCCCTCGGAACTGACTTTTCGCAATAGGGTCACCATCATCCTGCCTGTATCGATCGCGCTTTCCAGGTCCATCCTGACCATGTGTTCCACGTCAGCCATTCCGGACCGACCAATGGCCCCATCGTCCCAGCGAAATACGGGTTCATTGAATATCGGCCGCAGCGCCGCGTTCAATCTTTCGAACCCTTCCGCCACGAGCGGGTACAGGGGACCACCGGTCCGATAGATCTCATGACCACCAGAACCCTCGAAGCCGATGTTCGCATCGCCGAGCTCGGCGCGCAGTTCATTCAGCCCGCGCCAGCGTTCTTCCACACGCGCCAAGGCCGCTTCGGATCCCTCATTCCGGATGTCAGCCAACAACTCGCTCGGGCTTCCGAAACATGCGAAGCCGGCATTCTTCACGCTAGCGCCGCTGGGGTGGGGTCCACGCTCCAGAACCACCACATGATGGCCGGGGTGGCTTCGCTTATGGAACAACGCGGAGAAGAGACCCACAATGCCTCCGCCGATAACCACCAAGTGTGGCTTACGGTGGAAGCCACCAACCTCCCAGATGCTCAAGCCCATGCGAGTAGGGTATGCCGTCAAAGTTGTCGTATTTTGCGGCGTCCTTCCTGCCTGCACAGGAACTCGTCGACCAGCATGCCGATCCACCACGTACTCCGCGCGGCCCTCTTTGCCCTGTTCACCTTGCCATTCTTGAGCGCAACGGCTCAAGTGGATGTGGTCATGGTGTACGGCACCGTGAAGGATTTCAGCACGGCCAAGAAGCTCGAAGGAGTCGCCATCACGGTGTTCAAGAACGGGGGCAAGGTGTTGGAGATCCCCACCAACGCCAGTGGCAAGTACGAAGTGAACCTGGATTACGGCGCAGACTACAAGGTGATGTGCGCCAAGGCGGGCTACGTGAGCAAGAACATCGCGATCGATACGCGGAACATACCCGAAGAGGACCGACAAGGTGGTCACGGCATGAACATCGACTTCACGATGATGGCCGACATCCCGGGTGTGGACTACTCCGTGCTGCTGGAACCCTTCGGCAAAGCCAAGTACAACGCGGCGGTCGGGAATATCGAATTCGATGTGGAGTACACCAACGGCATGCGCGATGCACAAGCACGTTTGCTGAAGGCATATGAAGAGCGCAAGAAGCGCGAAGCCAACGTCGAGGTGGATTTCGCGAAGCTGATGACGCAGGGCAATGCGGCCATGACCGCAGCCGACTTCAAGAAGGCCGTGGACAGCTTCACCGAAGCACTGACCCTTAAACCAGCGGAGCCTATCGCCACGGCCAAACTCAGTGATGCGCGCATGCGGTTGGAAGCGGCCGATGCCGAGAAGGATCGCGCGGCGAATTACGCGGCACTGATCAAGGAAGCCGATGGCCTTTTCGGGAAGAAGAATTACGAGCCGGCCAAGGCCAAGTACCAAGAGGCAAGTGATGCCAAGTTCGACGAGCCTTATCCCAAGCAGAAGATCAAGGAGATCGATGGACTCCTCGCCGATCTTGCGAAGAAGGCGGAGGAGGAGCGCAAGGCGAAGGAATTGTTGGAGAGGTACACCGCGGCGATCGCCGCAGCGGACGCAGCCTTCAAGGCAGAGAACTGGGATCAGGCCACTACCAAGTACACCGATGCCGGGACCTTGAAACCCGACGAGCGCTACCCCAAGGACCAGATCGCACTGATCGCCGTCAAGAAGGCCGAGGCCGCCAAGAAAGCGGAAGAGGAGAAGAAGGCCCGTGAGACCCAGCAGAAGTACGATGCTGCCATCGCCGCCGGTGATGTGGCGTTCAAGGCATCGAGTTGGGATATCGCCACCACGAAGTACAACGAGGCTTCCACCTTGAAGCCAGAAGAGAAATATCCGAAGGACCAACTCGCCGCCATTGCGGCGAAGCGCGATGAGACCGCGAAAAAGGCTGAGGAGGAGCGCTTGGCAAAAGAGCTTCAGCAGAAGTACCAAGCGGCGATCACTGCTGCGGACCTGGCCTTCAATGCCACGCGCTATGACGAGGCGGAGGCGAAGTACACCGAAGCGAGCCTATTGAAGCCGCAGGAGAAGTATCCGAAGGACCAGCTGGCGGCTATCGCGAAGAGGCGCGAGGAATTGGCGAAGAAGGCCGAGGAAGAGCGCTTGGCGAAGGATCTGGACGAACAGTACAAGGCGAAGCTTGCTGAAGCGATGCAGGCCTTCACCTCCGACAAACTGGATGATGCCATTGCGCGATACACCGAGGCCAGCACGCTGAAGCCGAAGGAGCAATATCCCAAGGACCAGATCGCAGCCATCAACAAGAAGAAGGAGGAACTGGCCAAAAAGGCAGAAGAAGAACGCAAGCAACGGGAACTCGATGAACAGTACCAAGCGGTGATCACCGCCGCGGACCAAGCGCTTACTGCCGAGAACTGGGATGTCGCCACCGCCAAGTACACCGAGGCTTCTGGCCTGAAACCCGCGGAGAAATACCCGAAGGACCAACTGGCCTTGGTCGGGAAGCGCAAAGCCGAAGCCGAAGAGCGCAAGCGGTTGGAGGCCATCCAAGCGCAGTATGATCAGTTGATCACAGCAGCCGACGCCGCGTTCGGAAGTGAGTCCTATCCGGCCGCCAAGGCGAAGTACCAAGAGGCTTCTGCGTTGAAGCCCATGGAACGCTACCCGAAGGATCGGATCGCGGAAGTGGATGCCCGTATCGCGGAGCAGGCCCGAAAGGCGGAAGAGGAAAAGCAGAACCGCGAACGCGAAGCGAAGTACAGTGAACTGATCCTGCGTGCCGACCGGGCCTACGACTCGAAGAAACTCTCTGCGGCCTTGGTGGATTACCGTGATGCATCCACCTTGAAACCGGAAGAGCAGCATCCGAAGGACCGCATCGCCGCGATCGGATCAGAACTGGATGCAGCCGCATTGGCCAAGGCCGAGGAGGAGCGGCTGGCGCGTGAAAAGGCGGACAAGGACAAGCGCTATGTGGAATTGATCGCTTCAGCGGACCGCGACTTCACCGCGAAGAAGTACGAACCCGCACGCACGGCGTACAGCGAAGCACTTGGTGTGAAGCCGACGGAGAAGCACCCGGCGGATCGCTTGGCGGAGATCGAGCGGATCCTCGGGGAGAATGCACGGAAGGCGCAGGAAGCGCTTGATGCTGCTGATCGTGATGCCGCTGAACGAGCAAGAAAAGCCGAGGCCGATCGCCTCGCTGCGGATCTGGCCGCTGCTGAAAAGGCCCGAGTGGATGAGGAAGCGCGGCGGCTGAAGGCCGAAGCCGAGGAACTGGATCGCCGGTACCGCGAAGCCGTCTCAGCAGGGGACCTGGCTTTCTCCAAGGAGGAATTCGAAAAGGCACGCACGAAGTTCACCGATGCCTTGGGTGTGAAACCCGCTGAGAAGTATCCGAAGGACCGCTTGGCCGCCATTGACGATGCGATCGCTCGGAAACAAGCCGCGCTCTCCGAAGCCGATCGCTTGGCCGAACAACGCCGCCTTGCGGAGGAGGAGCGCAAACGAAAAGAACTGGAGGACGCTGATCGCGCGCGTTTGGCCGCAGAACAAGAACGTGATAGGCTCGAAGCGGAACGGCGTGCGCAAGAGGAACGTGATGCGGAAGCCCGTCGGTTGGCAGCGGAGCGTGATCGGATGAGCCGCGAGAGCACCAAGGAAATGGAGGAACGCTACCGGAGTACGGTCCTTCTGGCGGATGAAGCGCTCGGCGCGAAGAAGTATGCGGAGGCACGCGGGATCTATGCGGAAGCCAGCGATATCCGACCGGATGAGACCTATCCACTCGCCAAGATCGACCAGATCGATCGGATGGTAGCCGAGATGGAACGCTTGCAACGAGAAGCGGAGTTGGCCGCTGAACGGGCTCGCCTGGAAAAGGAATCACAACGCGAAAGACAAGCGACCACCGTGGATCCGCGCAAGGAACAGGAAGCAGAGCGATTCCTGCGCGATGCCTTCGAGCGGGAGGAGCGCGAGAAATGGGAGCGGATCCGCAAACTGCGCGAGGACCTTCAAGCTGAGGATGCGGCGAATGCTGGTGAAGCCGCAGAACGGCGAGGTGGCGCAGTGCGCGACAAGGAACGTATCGAAGAAGGCTCGGCCGGGCTGTATCGCGGTGATGAATCACGGCGACAATTGAGTGCTGCGGAGGTGCAGGCTTACAAGGATGAGCTGGAGCGCATCGAGGCTGAACGTCGCGACCGTTCCACGGCATCGAGCACCCAGCAGCACGACATGTCCCTTGGTCGACAGGAGCGGATCATGGAACGTGAAGGCACCTTGCAGCAACGCCAATCGGAGGCTGCACAGGACGTGGTCTCCGGAACGGAGCAGTTGCGCGTGGCGGAAGCGCGGCGTGTGACCCAGGCCAATGAGCGCACAAGCACGGAGCGTGAGCGGGTGGAACAGGTGATCCAGCAGGAAGCGGATCGCCAACAGCGCGGGGCCTTGCTGACGCAGGAACGTCGTGATGTGATCGAGGATGAGAAGCGTGCGGTAGCTGCGCGTGACGCCGCCTATGCCCAAGCCAGTGAGCGAACACGTGCCCGCGCCAAGGAGCAATTGGATGCCACGCCGAAGGACCAGCCACGGGCCTTCGCGGATTACAACCGGAACAAATTGGCGCAGGACTACCCGCCAGGGGTCACCGAGGAGAGTTCCACGGAAGGCAACAAGGTGATCATCCGCCGTATAGTGGTGGTGGGCAACAAGGGTGATGAATACAGCAAGGTGATCGCGAAGTGGGGGACCTTCTATTTCAAGAACGGCCAGAGCATCACCGAGGCCATCTGGACCAAGGAGACCGAAGGGTAGGCCCTCACCTTATTTCTTCGCCTTGCGCTCGCGCAGCTTTATCACCAGGTCCTCGATCTGGTCCGCCGTCAGGCTCTTGCCCACGAAACGGCGGTCACCATCCACCACGAAGAGCTTCGGTGTGCTGAAGACATCGTACGTATCGGCGTAGTTGAGACTTTCAATGGTGGTGAGGCCGGGGATGAATTTCCGCGGATCCTTCTTGGCCTCGTCGAACACGTGCCAGGTCAGGCCAACGTTCACCCAATCGAGGTTCTTCTCGCGGATGAATTTCTTCCAGTCCTTCATCAGCGTTTCATCCACGGCCTTGGCCACGGCATACACTTCGATACCAAGCGGACGCAGGCGTTCCGTGTACACTTCATGGATCTTCGGGAGTTCCTCCTTGCAATGTCCGCAGTGCGGATCCCAGAAGATGATCACCACGTATTCCGCGGGTAGGTCATAGAAGTTGATCCATTTCTCCTCCGTGGTGTCGGTAAGCGCGAGGTACGGTGCCTTCTTCCCCAGCACGAGCGGAGCCATCTTGTGCGCGCGCTCGCAGAGCTTCACCATCTTGTCGGCATCCATCCAGTTCACCCGCGTGGTGCCGCCGTGATCCGGGCAGTAGTAGGTCTGGGCCATGTGTACGAACACCGCATCCATGCCCATGATGTCGCTGCTCTCGAATTTGTTCGTGATGTTGTGGACCATGTACTTGAACACATCGAGGCAGGTATCCGTTCGCGCGATCAACTCATCCGCGAGGCGGTCGATGGTATCGGGCACCTGCGGCACCACCTTGGTGATGTATTCCTCGAACTTGTTCGCGAAGACGGGCACGCGCACAATGCGGCGATCCGTGAGGTCGAAATTGTCCCAGTAGTGCGCGCGGTAGTTGTAGTAGGCCGCAGCGCTGTCCACCGTGCCATCCGGTTTGTGGGCGGGCGGCAATTCCACCACCATGCTCATCTTCACCAAGCTGGCTGCGAGTGTGCCGGGGTTGTTCGCCACAAGGTCGTGCTGGTACTTCTTCACATCCACATCCAACTGCTTCATTTCCTCCCGCACGGCAAGTCGCGCTTCTTCGTCCTTCGCCACATCCAGTCTGGCCTTCAACGCATCGCCGCGCAGCTTCTGGTCATTCAGGTAGCGGATGTAACCGATGAACAATTCATTCTCCTTGCTCTGCTTCACCTGTAAGGTACCCAACAGATCAGCCTTGGTGGTCGTGAGCTTGATCACCGGTTCGTTCACGATCATCTCGAAGTACTTCGGGCCGGGCACCACCACCGCGTACACGCCGGCTTCATACCCTTTCGGGCTCTTGAACACCACGTTGCCCTTGCCATCGGCCTTGGCGGTATCGGTGTAGTAGAGCTTGTTGCCGTAGTAGTTGGCCAGGTATATGGTATCGCCTTTGGCCACGCCGCCGATGAGCACTTCGATCGTGCGCTTGATGGCACCGGTCGCCGCCGGTTTCTGCGCGAACGAGGCGGTGACGGTGAGGAGGGCGGTGATGGCGAGGAGGATCGTCCTTCGGTTCATGGGCGCGAAAATAGGATCGGCGTCGGCGGGTCTTTCAAGGACCGTTCCACGGAACGACGGACCTTCAACGTGGACGGCGTCCGCTTGGCCGTTAAGAGTTGTCAATACGATCCGCCACCGTCGGCACTTGCAAGGGTCTTGAACTCGCTGGTGGTGTGAAAGGTGATCGAGGGATTGTTCCGCTTCTCCAGATCCAACATGTACGCGCTCGGCGCCATGAACACAGGGTTATCGTCCTTGTCCTGCACGATCTGTTGCGCCTTCACGCGGATGAAGCGATCCAGTTCCTCCGGGTCAGTACTGGTCATCCAGCAGGCCATGTGCGCCGCGATCTGTTGGAAGGCGCACTTCGCTCCGTATTCATGCTCCAAGCGATAGGCGATCACCTCGAACTGCAATTCGCCCACACAGCCAACGACCTTCTTGTTCCCGGGTTGTTGGGTGAAGAGCTGCGCGACTCCTTCATCCGTAAGCTGGCGGATGCCTTTGTCCAGTTGCTTGCTCTTCATGGGATCCAGGTTCACCAGTTCGCGGAAGAGTTCCGGGGAGAAGGCCGGGATACCACGGAAGTTGAAGGAAGCGCCGTCGGTGAGCGTGTCGCCGATCTTGAAGTTGCCGGTATCGAACAAGCCGATCACATCACCGGGCCAAGCCTCGTCCACGATGGTCTTCGCAGCGGCGAGGAAATTGGTGGGAGTGGAGAAGCGTACGTTCTTGTCCAGCCGGACGTGGTGGTAATAGGTGTTGCGCTGGAATTGGCCCGAGCACACGCGCAGGAAAGCGATGCGGTCCCGGTGGTTCGGATCCAGGTTCGCGTGGATCTTGAAGATGAATCCACTGAAGCGCGGGTCATCCGGTGCGATCTCCCCTTGATCCGTGGGGCGCGGACCAGGTGGTGGCGCAATGCCCACGAATGCATCGAGCACTTCCTTCACCCCGAAGTTGTTGAAGGCACTGCCGAAGAAGACCGGCGCGATGCGACCCGCACGATACGCCTCCGTACTGAGCGGTTCGTACACGCCCTCGATGAGATCCACATCCTCCCGCAAGGAGGCCGTGGCGTCCTCCCCGATGTGATCGACCATCGCCGGGTCATGCACGTCGTCGATCCGCACGCTGCTCTGTTCCACCTTGGTCTTGCCGGGATCGAACATGCGCAGGCCCTTGCTGTACATGTCGTAGACACCCTGGAACGTGGCGCCTATGCCGATGGGCCAACTCATGGGCCGCACCTTGATGCGCAGCTTCTCCTCCAGTTCATCCAACAGATCGAAGGGATCGCGGCCTTCGAGGTCGAGCTTGTTGATGAAGACGATCACCGGTGTGTTCCGCATCCGGCACACTTCCATGAGCCGCTCGGTCTGTGCTTCCACGCCTTTCACGCAGTCGATCACCAGCACCACGCTATCCACCGCAGTAAGCGTGCGGTAGGTATCCTCCGCGAAGTCGCGGTGACCGGGCGTATCGAGCAGGTTGATGAGCTTGCCACCATACTGGAAGGTCATCACGGAGGTGCTCACGCTGATCCCCCGTTGCCGTTCGATCTCCATGAAATCGCTGGTGGCCCCGCGACGGATCTTGTTGCTCTTCACCGCGCCGGCCGTCTGGATGGCACCGCCATACAGCAGGAATTTCTCGGTCAGCGTGGTCTTTCCAGCGTCCGGGTGACTGATGATGGCGAAGGTTCGCCGGTGTTCGATGGCTTCGTGCAGATCCATATCGGCGCAATTCCCACAACGGGGCGGCGAAAATAGGTCTTGGTCGAACGCGGTTCAGGACCGAGGTGCATGGACGCCTAGTTTTGGACAAACCCTTTTGGAACCATGCTACGAAGACCATCCCTGCTTTTCGCGCTCCTGCTCGTCGGGATCGTACGAGCGCAGGAAACCGCTGTTACGCTTCAACTGGAGCAGATCGCTACCGGCCTCACGCGCATTTGTGACATCAGCCATTGTGGTGATGATCGGCTCTTCCTGACGCTACAGGCCGGGGTGATCAAGATCATGGATGCGAGCAACACCGTGTTGCCCACGCCGTTCCTGGACATCACCGACCGCGTGCAGAGCACGGAGAATGAACAGGGCCTGCTCGGTCTCACGTTCGACCCCGATTACGTCACGAACGGCTTCTTCTACGTGGACTACGTGACCGGAAGCGGGAGCGGCACCACACGTATCTCACGATTCTCGGTGACGGCGGACCCGAATGTCGCCGACCCGAACAGTGAACAGATCCTGTACACCCGTGCGCAGCCCTTTTGGAACCACAATGGGGGCGATCTGGCCTTCGGTCCCGACGGGTACCTGTATGTGGGCTTCGGTGATGGGGGTAGCGCGGGCGACCCGAATAACAACGCGCAGAACATGAACATCGCTTTGGGCAAGTTGATCCGCATCGATGTGAGCGGACCGACCGGTTGGAGCGTTCCGCCGGACAATCCCTTCGCGACCGCTACGGACACGCTTCCGGAGATCTTCGCCAACGGCTTGCGCAATCCGTGGCGCTGGAGTTTCGATGCCGTGACCGGCGACCTGTGGATCGGCGATGTCGGACAGGACGCCGTGGAAGAAGTGGACTTCTGGCCGGCGGGCGACTTGACCGGACCGAATTTCGGCTGGCGGTGTTACGAGGCGAACAACGCATACAACACCGCTGGTTGCCTGCCCGCAGCATCCTATGTGGCACCCGTGGCAGCACATCCGCAGAGCCAACAGAATTGGTGCTCCGTGATCGGGGGGCGGGTGTATCGCGGACCCACCTACTGGCGCGTCGAGGGCAGGTACATCTACACGGACTATTGCGGTGGGCAGTTCTATACCCTGGAGCGGAACGACCTCGGCGCGTGGGTGCGCACGCAAGTGCTGGGTAATGGTGGCTTTGGGTTCTCCTGTATCGGGGAGAACAGTTCGCTTGAGATGTACGCGGGCAACAACAGCAATGGCCGCTTGTACAAGATCAAGGAGGTGTGTACCGCGCAACGGCCGACCATCAGCGCGAACGCCGGTGTGATCACGAGCACATCAGCCACTGCCTACCAGTGGTACCGATCCGGCACGGTCGTATCCGGAGAGACCGCCCAAGCCATCACCCCGACCGTGGAGGGCAACTACTACGTATTGGCCACGGTGAACGCGGGTTGCCAGTTGTTCTCGGATACACTTTGGAACTCACCGGTCGGCGTGGAGGAGGTCGAAGGCGTTTCCTACGTGGTCCGACCGATACCTGCGGATGACCGCATCTGGATCGATGGTGCGTTGCCTGCCGGTGCGGTGACGCGACTGATCGATGCAAGTGGAAGGGTCGTGATCGAGAAACGTGTGGGCAACTCCTCCACGTTCAGCATTGGTCTGGAAGGTGTTGTGGAAGGCGTCTATATCCTGCGTGCAACGCGCGTGGATGGTTCTGCGATCCTCCAACGTTCGGTGTCGATCGCGCGCTGATCGGAACCTCTTGCCCGAAGCCCCTGTGGAGCCATTCTCCAGGGGCTTCGTTCTTTCCGGGAACTCCGCCGTGTGCGCGGTGTGGGAAGCGTCCTTCCCTCTATCTTGCGCGGACCAAATCCGGACCGCTCATGCGCGCACCTTTACTCCTCATCTCCCTCGGCCTCTTTGCTTCGATCCACGCCCAGACCACCTTGTTCCTAGAGACCTTCGAAAGCTCACCGACCATCACCTTGAACACGACCGACCAGGGTGGCGTGAGCAATTCACCGGACAACACCTGGCTGATCAACAATGCCTACACCGGTGGCGGTGGGACCGTGGTCTGCATCGGCTTTCCTTTTCCATTCAGTGTGCCCAACACACCGGCGCAGCCCGGTGGTGTTACCAGCCCGAACGGGAACTACATGCACATCACCAGTGTGGCCGCGCAGAACAGCGGCATCCTGAATAGCTGCTTCCTTGCGGCCGATGGCT
This sequence comes from Flavobacteriales bacterium, assembly GCA_016721005.1. GTDB lineage: Bacteria > Bacteroidota > Bacteroidia > Flavobacteriales_F > PHOS-HE28 > PHOS-HE28. The sequence continues at coordinate 283,794 of JADKJM010000008.1, read as the reverse complement.
TGTGCGCGAACGCCGCGAGCCACTTCGCACGGATGTCCACCGATGTGGCCACCGGGCCGGAAGACATCACCCTTTCCTTCTGGTGGCTTTGTTCCGGTGGAACGGCCAACTACGGCGAAGTGTACTACAGCACGAACAGCGGTACGTCCTGGACGCAGCTCACCACACCCATCAGCCAGTACCGCAACCAAGGCAATTGGGTGCAGCAGAGCATCACGCTCCCGGCCTTCTCCAACCAGGCCACCTTGCGTTTCGGCTTCCGCTTTTTCAACGGCACCACCACGAGCGCACAGGACCCTGCCTTCTCCGTGGATGATATCCGCATCACCTCGGCGACGGCGGTGCCCAACAGCATCACCACGGGAACCATTGCTTCCACAACCTATTGCCAAGGCGCACAGCTTTCCGTTCCATACACCGCGGTCGGCGCGTACACCGGCGGGAACATCTTCTCCGCAGAATTGAGCGATGCATCCGGAAGCTTTGCCGCACCGGTCGTCATCGGCACATTGGCCTCCACGGTCAGTGGTTCCATCAGCTGCACCATTCCTGCACTCACGCCGGTGGGTACGGGGTATCGCATCCGCGTGGTCAGCAACATGCCATCGACCACCGGAAGTGTGAACGCATCGGACCTCAGCATCAACAGCGCACCGTACGCGGGTCCGGATGATGCGATCACCTTGTGCAAGAACTCCGGGCTGTACGATCTGATCATCTTCCTCCCCGGTGCTTCAGCGTGCGGCACTTGGACTGCACCGGGTGGCGGAGCATTCAGTGGTGTAATGAACACCAGTGCCGACAATGCCGGTGCCTATACCTACACCACCAACTGTCCCGGTGGTTGCCCGCAGGACGCGGCCACGCTCACCATCACCCTACAGGATCCCGCATCAGCCGGGAACGATGTTTCGGCATCGCTTTGTTCCACAGGTGCGGCTGTTTCCTTGTTCAGCTATGTGAACGGCGGCGACCTCACCGGGATCTTCTTTTACAACGGCCAAGGAACCAACGGATCGTTCCTGAACACACCGGGCGTGTATGACCTGGTGTATGTGGTGTACGGAAGTGCGCCCTGCGTCAACGACACAGCTAACTTCACCTTCACCGTGAATGCGGCGCCACAAGCAGGCACGAGTACCACGGTAACGGTCTGCCAGAACGCAGCACCCTTCGCGCTCTTACCCTTGCTCGGCAACGCGCAGATCAATGGTTCGTGGACAGGCCCAGGTGGTCCTTCCAGCGGGATCGTGGACCCTGCCGTCGGTCCTGCCGGATTATACACCTACACGGTGCTTGGCGTTGCACCATGTGCGAATGCACAAGCCTTCGTGGCGGTGGTGATCGATCCGTGCCAAGGGATTGGTGATGTAGAGGGTTCGATGAACGGCGTGCATTGGCTCGGACAGGAAGGGGAGGACCACCTGTTGCGGATCGATCAACGCATCGCCCAGAACCTCGAATTGCTTGATGTGCATGGCCGTGTGCTGCGCACCTACGATGGACCGTTCGAGGCAGGTGTGATCCGCGTACCGATCAACGCATCGAGCGGCATCTACTTGCTACGTCCCACGGGCCAAGCAGCGGCGCTTAGGTTCCTGCATCGCTAGGCCTGTGCAGAAGTTGTGGATAAGCTGAAGGGCTGTAATTCTTCCTCCGGGAACAGGTGGGACTACGTTCGTGTCACCAACGTTCTTTGGATCCCGATCCGCCATCCGGCGGATCAACGTATCGGGGGTGAATTCGGGAAGCGTGCGATGGGGCTTCGGCAACATCGAACCTGGTAAGAGGTCACACGCGCGGAACGAAAGGTGTTTGCCAGACAGACATCGAACCGCCGAACAGAGCGCGAGCATCATCGCAAGAGGATGTGAGGCGTAAGGGAAACAGGACAAGGGCATGCGATCAAGGCCACGGCCGACATCGGATGGGAGCGGGGGGCACCTACACGGTGTTCCCCGCTCTGTTTTCATGCCCCTTCCATCGCTCCATTTCTTCCTGCTACGCAACGATCGATCGTGGATAAGTGCGATCGCACGCACCCACGCTCCGTATTGCACCCCGATACTTTTGGATCACACCGTTCATTGAGAGAATGAAGAAGAAAGACCGGAAGATCTTCGTACTCGACACCTCCGTGATCCTGTACGACCACTCGGCCATCACCAGCTTCGAGGAGCATGATGTGGCCATACCGATACAAGTACTCGAAGAACTCGACACCTTCAAAAAGGGGAACGATACGATCAACTACGAGGCGCGGGAATTCATCCGGCACCTCGATGAAATAGCCGACCGTGATGTGCTCACGGACTGGATCCCGCTGAACGGCGCCACGCATGGCAAGTTCAAGGTGGTGGCCAAGCACGACCTCAACGGCGTGGATGCCACCAAGGTGTTCCAGGACGGCAAGGTGGATCACCAGATCCTCAACGCCACGCTTACCATCCAGCGGCAGAACCCGGATCGGAAAGTGGTGCTGGTGACGAAGGATATCGCGCTCAGGCTCAAAGCGAAGAGCCTCAACATTGCCAGTGAGGATTACCTCACCGGCAAGGTGCGCAACGTGTACGAGACCTTGTACACCGGTCGCACCGTGGTGGAGGATTTCAAGGAGGAGAACATCGATGCCCTCTTCGAGCGCGGCAGCATGCCCGTGGCGGAACTCGGCCTCGAAATGCCCAAGGGCAACCACTTCTACATCCTCAAGCACAAGAAGAAGAGCATCCTCGCCAAGTTCGATCCGCGCAGCGGTTCCGTGGACCGCGTGGAGAAGAAGCACGTGTTCGGCATCGGTCCGAAGAACGCGGAACAAGCGTTGGCGATGAGCGCACTGCTCGATCCGGAGATCAAGCTCGTGACCATGCAGGGCTCCGCAGGAACCGGCAAGACGCTGCTCGCACTCGCGTGCGCCTTGGAGCAACGCCGCGAATACCGCCAGATCTACGTCACACGGCCGGTGGTGCCGCTGAGCAACAAGGACATCGGCTATCTGCCCGGTGATATCCAGAGCAAGCTGGACCCGTACATGCAACCGATCTGGGACAACCTTAAGCTGATCAAGGGCGGTTTCGACAAGCACGACAACACACCCAAGCGCATCGATGAGATGCTGGAGAACGACAAGATCTCCATCGCCCCGCTGGCCTACATCCGCGGTCGCAGCCTGAGCAATATCTTCTTCATCGTGGACGAAGCGCAGAACCTCACGCCGCTGGAAGTGAAGACCGTGATCAGCCGCGCGGGGGAAGGAACCAAGATCGTCTTCACCGGCGACATCCACCAGATCGATACGCCCTACCTGGATAGCGAGAGCAACGGCCTCAGCTACCTCATCGACAAGGCCAAGGGCGATCCGCTCTTCGCGCACATCACCTTGGAGAAAGGCGAGCGCAGCCCGCTGGCCAATCTGGCGAACGACCTGCTCTGATCACGTCGTCGATGTCCCGGACATCGTATTCGTTTACCTTGGAAGGAAAGAAAGAGTGCCGTGTTGAACTTGTTTTCGCTCATCGAATCGAGCCACAGGGTCCGCTCTTTTTCCATGCGCAAAGGTCACACACGGAGCGAGAGCAACTGCGGAGGTTTGGGGTGGCTGCTCGCGCCGCGATCCCGTAAGCCTCACCCGGAATTCCCCTCTGCCGCCAGGTCCTTCCACTCCGGGTGCTCCTTCGTGATCAATTCGCCCTTCCAAGCGCGCTTCCAGTCCTTCAATTGTTTTTCGCGCGCGATCGCGGCAATGATGCTGTCGTGCGCCTCGTACTACACCAGCTTCTCCGCGTTGTACCGCGCGGTGAATGAACGCGGGTCCACATGCTCCTTGTGTTCTTTTACCCGCCGTTCAATGTCGTTCGTGACGCCCACGTACAGTGTGGTGTTGCGGGCGTTGGCCATGAAATAGACCCAGTAGAATTTCACGAGGTCAAGGTAACGGGACTGCGGCCCGGTTCGAGACCGGGATGACGCGCCGCAGTGACGGCTACGTTGGGGGGTGCGGCCACCGATCACGATGACGACCGCGGAGGCGACGTCACTGCGGCGGACGCCGCAGTCCCGTCAGCGAGAACGAGATCGAGCAGGGATCGCCGACGAGTTGGATCCCATGGGGGTAACTGACGGGCGCGGCCGTGCAAGATCGGGAAAGGAGGGGGATGACGAGGGTGAAGTTCAACCCTTGGTCGCAGGGTCGCCGCCAAAGCACGGCAGACCCGGCGGAGGCGGGGCAAGGGGTGACGATCGGCCGACACCCTGCAATGGTCTGGAAATTCCACCTGCCGATGATTCGCTGCTCAATCGCAAATGCAAGCCATGACTGGTCTCCATCACGGTGCCATGCTGGTCCAGGTCATAATATGCTTCTCCCAAGCGCTCGTAAGCAACGAAGAGACCATCCCGGCACACTCGGCCCACCACGTGCTTGGTTTTGAGATGAATGACTTCGGTAGGGAGTTCCCACGGTGAGGAGGCTTTCATAGGCTGTCCGACGAAGTAATTCTATCGCGAACAAAATCCAGCCGTTCGTTCATCCAAGCAAAGTGCTCGGACTTCCGCTTGATTACACGACACGCTTTCCCTTCGGTTAGTTCCAAAAGTATTGAAAGGCTGGTGCGTTCGAAGGCCCGAATGTCAGCCATGATGTCAATTTCTTGATACCCTCTATCGCTGCTTGTGAACGATCGCTTCCCATCCCATCGGAACATATCCCTTTGAACCATCCTATGGTACACATCTTCATTCTTGCCGAAATCCATTGAATGCGCTCCAATCCTATTGCGGAGTTCATAAAGTGGCTCCCCGCGCAGGCGTTCACCAAAGGCTCCTTGCTTATGGGACATCAACTGGTTCGACAGTATCCTTATGGCTCCGGTGATCAGGTAGGCCGCATTGAGTACTCCATACAGTCGCAAGTAGGCCTCACCATGATAGCTATTCTGCCGATTCACATGCAGCCCATGCAATATCACTTCTCGTATTGCATCACTGGCATCCTCAACCTGATCGATAGCGGCTCTGACCTTCTTAGCCTGCTTATGGTCAATGCCCAGCATCTTCCTCATGTACGTATCGACCTCTATCTCGCTGGTCAAATGCCATTCCGACCCATGCTGAAGGTAGAGCTTGACAATTTCTGTAAGTGCGTGGTAGCAACCGATCAGATCCAATTCTCCCGGCTCATGCTCTGGGCGAAGCTGGGTGTCGGTTGACGTAGTGGGTGAATTCAAATCCATCTGTGATAGTTCCCTTTCTCGTTAGTTAGCCGGACTGAATGCTCATTATCCCTGAAGTCGATGATGACCTGACGCCCAGATCCAGCTCGGCCCGGCGCAGCTATTGTCCGAATGGTACCGAGGCCATAGACAGCATGAAAAACTTGGTCGCCGACATTGAGTCGGCTGATGTCATCAAGCATGAGCTTAGGGCCGATCCGTGACTTATAACGCCCAATGATCTCCATCAGGCTCACCCCTTCGCCCAAGCCGGGGCCCAAGCTGTAGTACTTGAAGGTTTGTCCTTTGATAGGCACCTCCTGAGGGGTGTCGTACAGCTTCATGTACTTCGGGTCGCGCCATGTGCTCTCGTGGACCACATGGCTTACCGCAATGTGGCTTGGATGGCATGCGTGATTGAGCCGCGCCGCTGTGTTGATCCCCTGCCCGAATACGTTCCGGTTTCCATTGAAATCGGGAAGAACGAAATCATGGTTTTGATGGACCGATATCCTCAATTGGAAGCGTTCTGTCTCATCCAAGAAAAAGGCGTTTTGGCCATCAACACTCCGGCGTATATCCAAAGCCAATTGCAAGGGAGTGTCATGGACTTTGCCGTTCAGGAGAGCGATGCACATGCCGTCACCTGTAGGAAGCACTATCCTATTTTGTCGTCGGATACTTGCTTGGGAAAGTGCATGCTGCACCACATCATTTAGCGTGAGAATGATACGGGCCATATCCTCATCGCTTCGGTCCGGTCGCGTGAACTCAACGACATCGAGGAAGACATACTGCACTAGCCTGCGCTTGGGCAGTTCCTTCTTCGGTAGCTCGAACTTCACAGCCATTCTCTCTATGGTGTAATGCCCATTACCTCCCTCCCCTCCACCACCCCAACCTCTTCTTTCTTCAACCCATACAACCCGAACACCAACCCATCCACCTTCGCATCCACATGCGCGATGCGGTCCGCGAGCTGTGTGGAGCGCAGGCCGGTGGCAGTGGCCAGTTCAGCATTCTGGAAGAAGCGGTAGTTATCCATCGGCGGATTCAACCTTGGCTTCGCATCACCAGTTCCACTTCACGTTCATTCAGGCCGTACAGTGCGAACACGGCCTCGTTGAGTTGCCGTTCCAAGTGGACGAACTTGTGCCGCGATGCGGTTTCTTGGTGAGCCAAGCGAGGTTCCCGAAGTTGCTCCTCCGCCTTTGCGAGCTTGCTGTAGAGTGCACCGATGGCCTTGCGTTGCTCGCGACTGCCAATGGCAATAGGCAGTTGCTTCAATTGGTCACCCTTGATCTTGGGGAAGGTGGCCTTGCGGTCGCTAAGTGTATTGCCGAAATAGAAGCGCATCAAGTCCGAACAGAGGATGCCGCCGATATGCTCAATGGCCATCGATGAAGGCAACAGGATGTAGCACGTCTGATCGCAGTAGAGCCCCGACCGGTCCATGGCGCAATGGATGCCCTTTTTGCCATACACCTGCCGGACCAGCAGCTTTTCAGGTGCGGTGAAGATGCTTTCATCGCGGAAGGCCTGATTGGTGTACTTCGCTTCCAGCTTTCGGTCGTAGCACACCCAGCGCTCGGATGGCTTCAAAGAGAACCGCTCGATCTGTCCACCGACGATGAAGGGCTTATAGCGTTTGTCCTTTGGTTCATCAGCCAGGAGTTCCTTACGGACCTTCATGCCGTTCTTGACCGTCACCAGTTCCCCTAACGGCTGGCCGTTCCTTCGGATCTTGTCCAACAGCACCATGGACGTTCCCGTCATGCTGGTGTTGAACACATGGCCCTCCAGCACGAGAAGCTTGTGCTGTTCGATAGTGTTGGTCGGGGTCTCCACCGTGTGGGTCTCCTTGGCCTTCCACTCCCCGATCTGCACGAGATGGCTTTTCGGTACTGGTCGACCCGACTTTGACATGACGAATATGGAAGTATCCACTGCCGCACTGCTGAACACACCGTCCTTCAGGTCCACCACCGTATCCAATGCTGTCTGGGTAAGGATATAGTGCCGCAGGGTAGCGTAATGGGTGTTGGTAAGAATTCCGTTGGGGATGATGAAGCCCATGCGTCCACCCTCACGGAGCAGTCTGATGCCCTTCACCATGAACAGGGCGAAGGTGTCTGGCTGGTAGCGCATGGGTTCGTAATTGCTGGCGAAATAGCGCTTTGATAGCTCGTCCAGGAATTGGCTGCGCACATATGGAGGATTGCCTATCACCGCATCAAAACCTCCTGTGCTCATCCCGTAAGCTGCGTTCGGTTCGTTCACGATACTATCCGTACCGAAACGCTCGATGATGCGTGCGCCTTCCTCATTCAGATCTTTCAACACACGGCCGGCCTTGGCCAAGTGCGCCTTGATGGCCTGCTGCCCCGAGACTGCTTTGGCGATGCGGCCATGGAACACCGTAGGGAACGCTGTTGCCCAATCGAAGGGGCGCATGTTGCGGTCCACCTCTTCAGTCATGTCATAGATGTCCGGTGCGATGAGGCTGTTGCCGCATTGCACATTCTTATCCAGCGTGGGCAACACACGGTCGTGGAACAGACCGAGCTGTTGGTTGATGCTGGCTTCCGTTTCGCCCTCCATGCATTTCAGCAGCAGGCTGAGCTTGGTCACCTCCACTGCGTTCGCATCCAGGTCCACACCGTAGATGTTGTGTACGAGAATGCGCTTCTTCTCGGCGGTGGTGAGTTCGCCATCGGGCCGCAGTTTGTCGCTCTTCTTGCCGGTGCGCATCTTCTTCAAGGCACCGTACTGTTCCTTGTGCCAGTTAAGGAGGTAGTCGTATGCACCCAACAGGAAGCTGCCACTGCCGCATGCGGGGTCCACAATGCGCAGCTTCTCCACCTCTGCGGGTTTCTTGCCCTTTACCAGTTCGCCCACGGTGCGCTCCACGATGTACTCCACGATGTATTGTGGCGTGTAGTACACCCCACCGGCATGGCGCACTTCGGGTTTCTCCTCGATGCGTGCACGATGTCCACTATCGATGCGGATCTGCTTGCCCAGGAACTGCTCGTACGCACTGCCGAGGATCTCCACGCTGATCACGCTGAACTCGTAGGGGCTTTCCGGATAGTAGAGTTCCTCCACGATGGTCTTCACCACCTTGTTGTCCACGGTGATGCCCTCGCTCACCTCGTCCTTCTTGAAATCGAACAGGCCGCTGTTGTAACGCCGGTCGGCATGCTGGAAGATGTCGAAGAGCTTGGGGTAGTGGTCGCCCTTCTCCTTCAGGATGGCCTTCAATTGGCCGTACGGCTCCACGCCCCGGTCCTCGGCAATGCGGAGGAAGATGAGCCGGTCGAGGATGTGCTGCACCACGAAGTTGATGGCCTCTTCGTCCAGGTGCTTATTGCGGATGCTGATGCTGGTGGCGAGGTAGGTGCGCCATTGGTCCAAGCTCTCCAGAAAGGCCTTGTCCACGGTGCTGGTGCCGCGCTTATGCGCATCGCTCTTCAGGTAGCGGTCGAAGCTGCCTTTGAGCACCTGCTCTTTGCTGAATGTGTCCCAGAGGAAATCGAACTCCGGCAAGTACTGGTCATAGGTGAGGTACTTCACGCGGGCCTTGCTGGCACTGTCGTTCACCTCGGGCCGCTTGGTGCAATCATACACGCTGAATTCCTCGAAGTCGGTGAGGATGCTGATGGGCAACTTGGCGCTCCACGCATAGCGGCGCACTTGGTAGGCGGGTTCCACGTCGGTCTTCACCTTCACCGAGGGCTTCTTCGCTTCCACGAAGAACAGGCGCTTACCACCGGGCAGGCGGAAGCTGTAGTCCGGTGCTTTCAATGCGCCGCCCACCTTCACTTTGTCCTCGTGGATCACCTCGCGGTAAGCTTCGGCGTAGCCTTGGTTGTTGTCCATATCCCAACCCAACAGCCGGAAGAAGGGGTCAATGAAATCCTTGCGGACCAGCGCTTCGCTGTAGCTGGCCTGCTTGTAGCTGGCGTATTGTTCGCTGAACCGAGCAACGAGCTTTTCCAGTTCGGCCTTGGCAAGTTCCTTGGGCGTGGGCATGGGGTTGTGAAAGTATGCGAGGTATTCATTGCCTTTTGGCCGGGAGCATCTACTTTTCAGCGGGCGGTTGAGGAATGCGCACCATGGCTACACTCCCCCCCATCCTCAAACTCATCCCCACCCGGCACCCTCGCCGTTTGGAGATGCTGTACCGTGGGCATGAGGAGTTGTGGGGCATGGTCAACGGCACACGGTCCGATGTGCATTACCTGGTGCGCTGGGGGTGGTTGGAGAAGCACGAGCCGGTGCATTGTCTGGATGGCCTTGTCGCTGCTTGATGAGAGCGAACTGGTAGGTATGTTGCGCATGCTTCGGAACCATCCCGATCGCAACGCCACCATCGATGGCATCAACCAAGGGCTTGATCAGGGCTTCGATCTCCTCGGGATCTTCGGCGATGGATGTGAAGGATTGCGCGACTTGCAATGCGAAGGATCTCTTGAGCTCGATGTGGAGTTGGGCAGCGATCACCTCGTTTTCCTCACCATCGGTTGCAGCGGTGCGCTAGGGGAGGTGGCCGACTTCAAATTCACCCTCGATGCCGACGGCCATGTCGCCGAGGTGGAGTTCGAGGCATCGCGCAACGACTTCCTGCTCAAAGGCTTTTTCGACGACACCTTGCGGTTTTCCTGAGCGACTCCTAGGACCACAGCAGGGCCTCCCGTTGCGCTTGGAGCGGTTGCACCGTGCGGCGTGAGTGTAGCCCGGAGCGCCGGTCCCGATGGCGTGGCTTGCTTGACCAGCGGGAATTCCAATTGTCTTTGCGGAAGGTCCTCGTGGCTTTCGGCGAAAGCCTGGTGTCCTTCGGGCATTTCCATGTGTCCATCGGAGCATTCCCTAGGACTTATTCAAAGAACCTTTTGCCCAAGGCCATTTTCCTTTGGTCATGGACCAAGGGCCTTTTGCCCCGGAGCAATTCCCTTTTGCCTCGGGGCAATTCCCTTGTGCCTTTGGCCATTTCCTTTTCGCCCGGCGTCGTTTCCTTTTGCCGTTGACCTCGGGCAATTTGCCTTGGACCATTTCCTTTTTGCCTTGGACCGGGATCCTTTCGCCTTTCGGGAAAAGCAAAAGGGTTTTGGAGACTACCCGAACGGGTAGGCCGCGTGGCCAAAGGGATATTGTCAAGGGAATACATCCACCAAACCTCTGAATGAGGAACGGTGGCGGCGGCAACGGCATTGGTGGGAGTGGACACAGCAACGGTGGTTCCGGCCCAAGGAACGGTTCCGGAGGTCGTGCTCAGAGTGCGGGTCGGATGCCAGAAAAATTGCTGTGGACATACTATTCCGGAAGATCCTGCGTTCATACATCAAGCGCGATGCGAGCAGTGCTTCGCGTGACACGGAAACAGTCACGCGCACCTTCCCCCCGAACTGCTCGGGGGGAAGGTGCGCAACCTAAAACAAAGGACAGATGCCAACTACAGCAGTTGCAGGTGTGAGGAAACTCACCTCGAGCGGACTGGTGGCCAAGGCGCTGTTCGTGGAAACGAAGATGACAGGCAACGCCAACTTCACCACGCCGGTACCGTCGATCGCAGCGATCACGACGGCGCGTGGAGAACTCGAAGCAGCCATCGTATCGGCCATGGACGGCGGCAAGAGCGCCCACCTGGACAAGCGCGTGAAGGAAGCTGCGTTGATCCTGTTGCTCATCGAGGAAGCCGCGTACGTGACGAGCGTGAGCGGTGGCGATGTGGTGAAGATCATCAGCAGTGGTTTCGACGTGCGCAAGGTCCCCACGCCCATCGGTTTGTTGGACGCGCCGGGAAACCTGCGCGCCACGCTCACCGCGTTCCCTGGTCAAGCGAAGCTCCGCTGGGATCCCCAGTACGGTGCGTACAGCTACCTGGTGTACCGGAAGCCCGATGGTGCGGAGGAGAGTGAGTGGGCCTTGATCGCCACGGAGACCCGGGCGAGCTACACGGACGAGGGCCTGACCACCGGTAAGTTCTACTGGTTCAAGGTCGTCGCCATCGGTGCCGCCGGTCCAAGCCCGGCCAGCGATCCAGCGAAGACGCTGATCGGCTGATCCACCCCAAAGACGCACGGTCCGGCCGTGCGTCCAGAACGGCAGCCCCCGCTCGCAAGAGCGGGGGCTGTTGTGTTCACCCTCTCACGGTCGTCCTGGCCTTCTGCCTGCCGGTAGGCCATCTGCGCCATTCTTCTTCTTGACCCTGCCTGCGCATTCATCTGCGTGATCCGCGGATGCCTTTGCCACCTCCGTAGGGTCTGTCCAACGCACCGGCGGTGAGCCGGGATGGTGGACGACCCTGCGGCACGAAGAGGTGATGCACATGGGGCGCTTCCCGTCGCGGCACGTCGCTGCAACGCCCCGAACCGCGCACCTAGCAATAGGTCCCGCCAACCGGCATGCATCCACACCCGGAAGGGATTTCGGATACGATGGAGCGGGTCCCGGACCCATGGTCCGATCATGCGGCTATTTTTGGCGCCGTTGCAAGACCCCCGGAGATCCTGATGACCACCCAACGCATGGCCCGTTTCCACACCCTCGAAGTAGAAGAAGTCCACCAGGAAACGCCGGATTGCATCGTGGTCGGGTTGAAAGTGCCCGCTGCCGAGCAAGCGGATTTCCTGTTCGTACACGGGCAATACCTCACCCTGAAGCTCACCGTGAACGGGGAGGAACTGCGCCGGTCGTACAGCATATGCAGCAGTCCGCTCGATACCGGCCACCTCCGGATCGCGGTGAAGAAGGTGGAGAAGGGGCGGGCCAGCACCCAGTTGGTGGACAAGCTGAAGGCCGGCATGTGCATCGAGGTGATGACCCCGATGGGCAGCTTCACCACCGCGCTGGACGCCACGAAGGAGCGCCATTTCGTGGCCTTCGCCGCCGGGAGTGGGATCACGCCCATCCTCAGCATCCTGAAGACCGTCCTGCGCACCGAACCCAAGAGCCGCTTCACCTTGTTCTATGGCAACACGGACCAGGACCGCATCATCTTCCGCCAGCGGCTGGAGGAATTGAAGCAACAGCACGCCGAACGCCTTTCCGTGCATCACATCCTCACAAAAGGGATGGATGAGGACAAGCTCTTCAACGGCCGGATCAGCACCGAGAAGTCGGTGGAACTCCTGAAACGCTTCGTCACGGACCCCATGGACAAGGAGTTCTTCATCTGCGGACCGGAGCAGATGATGGTGAATGTGAGCGAAGCGTTGGAGAAGCAGGGGGTGGACAAGAAGCACATCCACATCGAACTCTTCAACACGCCGGTCTCCACGGAAGCGAAGAAGGAGAAGGACCACGCACATGGCAGTGGAGGTGACTTCACCGGGACCGCTGATGTGAAAGTGATCCTGGATGGTCGCGAAACCGAACTGAAGATCCCGGCCAAGGGCGACCCGGTACTGGATGTCGCGTTGGACGCCGGACTCGATGTGCCCTTCGCGTGCAAGGGCGCGGTGTGCTGCACATGCAAAGCGCGCGTGCTGGAAGGCCAGGTGGAAATGGAGATGAACTACGCCCTCACGGATGAGGAGGTGGCGGACGGCTACGTGCTCACCTGCCAGACGCATCCGCGTTCCCAGCGGGTGGTGATCGACTACGACCAGCACTGACGTACTAACCAGTGAAAAAGGTCAAGGCGGGCTTACGGGCCCGCCTTGCTTGATCTCCAGCCTTGGTTGGTTCGTTTTGTAAGGCGGAGAGAAGATGTTCGTGGATCAGAACGTCGCGCTGGCTATACCGGCCAAGCGGGTCTGGATGTGCGAGAGGTAGTGCTCGCTGTGATAGAAGCCACCTTGCTCCTGATCGAAATGCACGATCGCTGAAGGGAAGTCCGTGTAGAACGGGTCGACACCTTGGGCGTTCGGCGCGACCAGATTCACATAGCACTCATAGTCGGGGTACTTCACCAACTCCTTGGGTAAGGCGGTATCGATGTACAGCATCTTTTCCTGATACCCCTTCTTGACGATGCGGATGGTGTAGAATTGATCGATGTCCAGTTCGAGTTCGAAGCGGCCTTTCTTGTCGCCAGCGAACTTGGCCATCTCCACATTGTCCTTGTAAACGATCAGCTCGAAATCGTTCGCTTTTCCGCCATCCACCATGACCTGGCCATGCACGGGCAAGTACCAACCTTCGGCTTGCTCGCGCTTATCCACCAAGCGGCCTTGGGCGCAAAGCACACCGGCGTTCCATACGAACACGGCGAGCAGTGCATTCTTCAGAGAGGAGGTCGAGGCGATCATGGCGCGCGGATTTGGCCTTGGTACGGGAGCTACGGATAGCGGGTTACATCAGGCCACCTTGGCGAAGGGGATCAACGCGGCAGAGATCGTTGTGGCCGGCAGATCGATGAAGATCGTGGTGCCTTTACCGATCGCACTTTCGGCACGGACGGCGCCTCCATGCTTGAATACAACCCGGTGAACGATCGCCAGACCCACACCGGTTCCTTCGAATTCGTCGGCTTCGTGCATGCGTTTGAACATCCCGAAGGCCTGGTCGTTGTGTTTCGGATCGAAGCCGACACCATTATCCCGCACCGTGATCCGGTCCACATCGCCGATCCGCTCGTGCCCTACGATGATGGACGGACGCTCGGTCTTGCGCGTGAACTTCAGCGCGTTGGACAAGAGGTTGTGGAGGACTACTTTGAGCATGGGCGCATCCACATTCACAAGCGCTCCGGACTCGATCTCCAAGGAGACCTGGCCCCTGCGTTCCTCGGGGACGATATCCTCGATGGCGCTATGCGCGATGTCCTCGAAGAGCACCGAGCGCCGCTCGAGTTCCCGCGTGTTGGTCTGTGAGAACCGGAGAAGGTCATCCACCAGTTGGATCATGCGCTTCGATCCCCCTTCGATGCGTTCGGCGTACGGGAGGCATTCCTGCAATGCGGGATCACCCGCTGCCGTGGTCCGGAGCATCTCACTGAGTGCGGCGATGTTCTTCAACGGGGACCGCAGGTCATGGGCCACACTGTACGAGAAGGAGCCCAGGTCCTCCAACGCTTCCAGAAGCTGGGAGGTGCGAACGGCCACGCGCTTGTCCAGGTCGGCGTTCAACTTGTGCAATCGTTTCTCCTCCTGCTTGCGGTCGGTCACATCCTTGATGATGGCCTGGAACACATCGCGATGTCCGCCATGTGATCCGAGATAGGTGGCCGTCATCAGGCAGTCGATCACCTGCCCGGTGGTGGTGCGCACGGTAAGGTCCACGTTCACGAAATCCTTCCCGGAGCGATGGCGCCTCAAACTGCTCACCAGTTCGCGGGCGTCCTCCAGGTAGTCCGTGAAGCGTCCCTGTTGCAATTCATCACGGCTTGTACCGAGCAATCGGCAACACGCGTCATTCACCTCCAATACCTGTCCACGGTGGTCCACGATCACGATCGGGTCGGCGCTGACCTCGAACACTTGCGTGTACTGATCGAGCAGGCGGTCCTTCTCGCCGCGCAATTGTTGGATCTCGAAGGCTTGATGGATGCGCAGCTTCAGGTCGTTCTCGTCCCAAGGCTTCGTGGCGTAAGCGTAGATCCCCCCTTGGTTCACCGCGCTGATCACCGCCTCCAGATCGGAATAGCCGGTAAGCAGCATGCGCATCACGTGCGGGTGGCGTTCCCGCGCGATCGCCAGGAACTCGCTACCGGACATACCCGGCATGCGCTGGTCGGAAACGATCACGTGGATCTCCTCCTTCGCGAGAAGTTCCAATGCTGCGGGTCCGGAGCTTGCCAGCAGGACGTCCATATCCCGCCGGAAGCTCGCCCGGAAGGCTTTCAGGTTGCCTTCCTCGTCATCCACGAAGAGTACTCGCACACGTTCGCTTCGCATGTCCTAGGCGCGTTTTTGGTCGCGGTTGATCTGGTGTACCGGAAGGCTGATCCGGAAGGTGGAACCCACTCCGGGTTCGCTTTGCACACTCACTTCGCCTCCGAGATCATTGATGATGCCGTACACGATGGCGAGACCAAGGCCGGTGCCTTCACCGACCGGTTTGGTGGTGAAGAAGGGATCGAAGATCCGTGCCTTCACCTCGTCGGTCATGCCCACGCCGGTATCGCGGATCTGCACATGCACCTGGTCCACTTCCGCCACCGTCGTCACCTCCACCACCCGCGGCCTTCCATCAGCGCGCGCAAGAGTGGCCTGTGCGGCATTGTTCAGGATGTTCATGAACACCTGGTTCACCTTGCCGGGGAAGCATTCCACTTTGGGCAATTCACCGAGCACCATCTTCAGTTCCACCTTGTCGCGGTACTGCGGGGCCAGCACGGCCATGGTGCTGCGCAACCCATCGTTCAGGTCCGCTGGTTTCAGGTCGTCCTCATCCAAGCGGGAGAAGTTCCTTAATCCGCGCACGATCTCGGCGGTGCGCGTCGCACCCTCCGACATGCTTCCGATGATCTCGTCCAGTTCGGTGATGGTCTCATCCAATCCCATGCGATCCTCCAAAGAGCGGATCACCGGGATCCTCTCCGTGGCATTGCTGCTGTCCAATTCGCGGTACGCCTTGATCACCTCCACCACTTCGCCGATGTTCCGGCGCAACGGGGCGATGTTGCTGGTGATGAAGTTCACCGGGTTGTTGATCTCATGCGCAATGCCCGCCGTGAGTTGACCCAGCGACGCCATCTTCTCCGCGTTGACGAGTTGCACCTGTGTGCGCTTCAATGAATCGTTGGTCTCCTGCAACGCGTGGGTGCGTTCGGTCACCTTCTGCTCCAGGACCACGTTCTGCTCCCGGATCAGGCGTTCGTTCTCATGCGCCATGCTCAGCGCTTCCGCTTGGGAGGATTCCTTTTCCCGGCGCAGGATGTTTATCCGATCGGCAAGACCGAAGGAGAGGAACACGCCCTCGATCACGGACCCGAAAGGCATGGCATATATGGTGAGCGTACTGTACCCGATCACGCCTTCGTCCTTGAGCACGAAGAGGACTACGCCAACAAGGAATCCTGTCCACGCGATAAGGAAGAAGCGTCCTTGTCGTGATCCGCGCCTTACTGCCATTATGGACATGATGAGCAGATAGGTTGCGGACATCCCAGAAGCCGATTGACCCAGCTTGTATCCGAGCCAGGGGTCGCCGAACATGTAGAGCACTGCAATGGCAGCAATTGCGATGTACACTACAGGGGTGAACCGGTGCAGGACCGGTGTGTAATGCTTTGTGTTCAAGAAGCCCTTTGCAAACTCAAATCCCAAAGGGATCGCGAGAAAGGAGAAAAGCAGGCTGGCACGAGGCGTTAGCCATTCACTTCGACCAAGCAGATCGAAAGGGCCGAAGCCCTGAAGGGAAAGTTGTGCGGCACATACCGTGATCGTGGACAGCACGTAGAGGAAATAGTTCTTGTCACGTGCATATAGGAAGATGAAGAGATTGTAGAGCGCAAGGACCAACATGATGCCCACGTACGCACCGAGGGCGGGATATTTGGCAGTATTGATCCGTTCGATCGTCGCCGAGGTCCCTAACAGGATCGATGCATGCATCGGTTTGGAACTCCGCATTCGTACGACCACATCGCCTTTTTCCCCTGAGGGGATGGATAGGCTGAATGTGAATTCCCCTTTCGACCACATGTCCACGTCATTCGGCCGAGCAAGTCCGGAACTACCAATGAGAACATATTTACCCGATCGCTCCATGTAGACATCAAGCTCGTCGATCGCAGCGTATGGGATGGACATTGACACATGCGCCTCCTCACTGGCGTTCACCACGACGAAATGCAGCCAATGAGCATACCTGCTCAGTGGGAACAACGGGATCGGTGAACTTGTACCAGTGCTGCTAAAGCGCTGGGCTACCTCATGGACCGATAAGGTCGCCGTTGAGTCCACATAATGCTCCATCGCCTCGCCGATCGGCCCGACGACGCTTTTCCCGGAAACAACAACTTCGGTGAGACCTGCACCATGTGCCAATGGGCAACTGAGGACTGAGGCAATAAGGGCAGCAACAACGATTCGCATGTCGCGCTTCTACGCGAACACAGCGCAATGTGTTTCCCTGATCTACGCAGCCTTCTTAGCGCGTCTTCGTCGGCCTACCCAGCGATCGCTTTGATCCGTTCCTTGGAACGTGTAGAGAACGGTCAGATCTTGATCCTTCAATCGTTCCTGACGAACCTGCGCTGGATTCAGACGCAGGCTGAGGATCCGATGACGATCGCTGAAGTTGGCAACCTCGAGGGTGGCCAGATCATGTATGATCATGGCATGCGATCGAATACTCGGTACAGGGAAGCAAAAGGTGCCATTGTCCCCGATCATGTCCATCGCCATGAAACCAACGCGCGTAGTGTATGGGACCACATACTCCGCTGCAAGGCATGCAAGCTTTTCCAATCCGATCTGATTCGCGATCGCCACGCCAGCAGAAATGAGCAGAAAGGGTATGCCATGCCCGGCGTAGCGGTGGGCATTCCACAATCCACAGATCTCCGCTCGTTCACCAGGCATCGCTTCCTCTAGGCTGACTGCGTATGCGGGATCGATGGTGCGAAGAGAGCGGGACATCGGAAGTTCGGATCCACCTGCGACCGCAACGTGTAATCGCATACCAGCCACCATGCCCAAGGTGGGATGTTCAGCTACGAACACGACCACATTCGGATCCGAAATCCAGCTCGTATCCGGCTTCAAGGCGTTGAACACACCGATATCCTCCAGCACCTTGGTGTGCTCCCTCACAAAGCTCTCACACCGTTGAGGGTCGTCCACCGCGCGGAATGCCCTGATCACGATCCGATCCGGCCCCATGGATGGGGGAGGGATCGGTGTATTGAGCATGTTCGTGCTTGGGTCCATCATGGCTATGCGGTTATTGCGGTGGTGGATGTGAAGACCGTGGAAAGGGGCAGGCGTAGGCTTCGCGCGGTGGGTTCGCCCGCCCTGCCCAAACGCATCATGAAGAAGGGTTCGGAACCGGTTGAACCGATCACCTTCTTGAATTCAGTGAGTATGCTTTGGGCTTCCTGGTGTTCTTCCTTGGAGAGGATGCCCTTCGTGTCCCACAGCCCATGAATGCCCATGAAGATGGGTGCGCCGACAGGGTGGGCGATGATCCCCAGAGCGGCCGCTTTCAACCAGAGCCGTTGCATGGCCCGGCCACCGGCATACGCGCTGGGAATGGAGAAGTCGGGAATGGAGATGATGACCACCGCACTGGAAGCCCGGATGGATTTCGCACCCATCTTCTCCATGGCATTGCCGGCGCCCCAATGGCGTATGAGCGACATGGCACCTGGATCGGCAGCGACCCGCAGTCCGGTGCGATCCGTGATGCTGAGTTCGAGTGTGGCCAGATCGATACCGTCCCTGGTCCGGTTGACTTCCTTGTTCGTCCATCTCATCTCGCGGATGAACATATCCCGATGGCAGGTCGTGTTCAAGAACCTGATCCGCTCCGCCTCACCGCACAGCAAGGCGATCTTCTCGAGGCGTGCGCGATCCCGGACCACGGTGATCGGACACAGCGGATAGCGCTCACTGACCGCCGTGATCAGGGCTTTCTCCTCGGCATCCTCCATGACCTCGGTCTCGGAATTCTTCCGGTTCGTACAGCGGATGTTGATGAATTCCGCCAAGCCGAGATCCTCCGCATTGCGGGTGTCGCTGTCCTTGGATCCGGATCGGCTCAATACCGCGACCAGATGGGGCTCATCCGGTAGGGGAGCGAACGCGTGTTCCAATTGGAAGTCGAGTCGAACGGCTTCGAGCATCATGTTCTCCAAGCACGCGCCCATCCCGAGCATGGCATAGCGCAGGCCCGGGTCCAGTGCGCCATGGGCGCGCTCGCCATCCATGAAGAGGAAAAGGCGCCCTTGGTGATGCAGGAATTTCCACGGTTGGCAATTCCCGCCGGATGGCGCCGTGCTGCCTGCGGATGCCAGCTGTTCAGCTTCCTCCGCAGTCATCTTTCGAAGGACGGATGATCCCGGAACCTTTTCCGCGATGGCGATCATTTCATCCATGGATAACGGGCTCGGAGGACACAATTCATCCGTGGTCTCCATCGCCGTGAGGCTTCCGTTGAGGGGTTGCTCACCCACGCCCATGAGCTCGTCCAGATCAAGCCACCATCGGCCGCTCGGGCGTTCCTCCCCGAGCAGGATCCGCCGGGAGGTATGCGTGACCGCAGCACCGCCCAAGACCACGGAACTGGCCAACTGGGGCCACGTGGTCACCGTGCTCTCGATCTCCAGCATGCTCGCTTTCATGCGTGTGCTCATGGTGTCCAAACCGATGATCGGCACCACGAAGGGCAACTTCTCCTCGTTGGTCCTCGCCTTGGCAGCAAGGGCAAGGTCCAAGTGATCGACCAACCCGTGCAGGATCGGGCGGTCCGGTTCCAGATCGAAGCGCTCCACGTCGATGAGGCCACGGTCGCTGGTGTCCATCACGACAGGAATGCGCAATGCCTTGGCACGTTGGCGCGCGATGACCTTCACCGCCACGCTGTCGCACTCTTCGATCAACAGGTCCAGGTTCCCACCCTCAGTGAGGAAGGCGTCGATGTTCTCCGTGGTGATCCCCTCCGGGTAGCAGACCACCTTGAGGAAGGGGTCCAACTCCGCGATCTCACGCGCGGTGTTCACCACTTTCTCCTGCCCCAGTTGATGGACTCCGCTGCGGATCCGATTGAGGTTGCTCAACTCCAGGATGTCGAAATCGGCCAATCGCAATTCACCGAATCCGCGCTCCTGGGCCAATGTGAGGCTGACGCTCTGGCCCACGCTCAACCCGATCACGCCGATCTTCTTCGTGGCCAGAGTGGCCTGCTCCGCAGCGGTGATCTTGTTCCTGTTGCGGTCCGTGCGCACGAAAGCGAACTCCTTCTCGTCCAGCAGGTGTACCAAGCGGTTGTTCCACGGGTAATGCACCCACACGCCATACAGTTCCGAAGGGGTTGCACCCAGATGCTCGGTCGCTGCCCGGTCCAGATCCGCTTTGGTGTATTTGACCGAAGGATTCAAGGATCTCACCAATTCGGTCAACTGGCCATGAAGCTGATCCAACACCATCACATGAGGGTCGCGCTTCAGGAGTTCCTCCATGGCGATCCTGTCCACCGCGTTCGCGGGACGATAGAGATCCGGCGTGGTCAATGCCCTGTCGCCTGTGGTGGCACGTTGCAGTGCAGCGAACAATGAGTCCATCAGCAAGTCTGAATTGTGGGGCGAAGATCCCCGAGTGGGGCGAAATCTAACGAAGGAAAAGTTATTAACAAATTGTCAACGATCAGGGTGCCGAACCCGCCGTCCAGATCGCGCGTAGGAGGGGCTCAATTCCGCGCCCCTATGAACGCATTGGCTCGTGACCTCCAGCCGGTTGAACTGCCCACCGTCCTCTTCGTGGACGACGATGCCGGTAACCGCCAAGCCTTCCATGCCGCATTCCGGCATCAGATGAATGTCCTCTTGGCCGCGGATCTGGCCGAGGCGTGGGAGCATCTCGGATCGAAGACCGTACATGTGGTGATCGCCGACCAGCGAATGCCCCGGACCACTGGGAGCGAGCTACTGACCATGGTGAAGGAACGGCACCCGACCGTCCGTCGGATGCTCGTGACGGCGTATTCCGATCTGGAAGCCATCATCGATGCCGTGAACAACGGCGGCGTGACCAAGTATTTCGCGAAGCCGTGGGTAAGCGATCAACTGGTGAAGGCCGTGCAGGAAGCCTACGTGGAGATCACGAACGAAGCGGAGCGTGCCAACTACCTCACGCGATTGGAGGAGTCCAATCGGCAGCTCGAATTCGCCTTGCGGCAGCGTTTGCTCTCCTGATCGTCAATCGCATCGGCACGGTTGCCGTTGCTTTGCGGCATGCACTTCATTTCGCGCGTCGCGCTACTGCCGTTCGCTGTTCTTGGTTCCCTGCTGGCCGATGCGCAATGCGATCGCTGGCAACAGCGCGTGAAGTACGACATGCGCGTGGAACTCGATGTCCATTCGCACCGGTTCACCGGATCATCGCAACTCACCTACACGAACAACAGCCCGGACACCTTGCGCGAGGTGTTCTTCCATCTCTACTTCAACGCCTTCCGGCCAGGAAGCGAAATGGATGTCCGGTCGCGGACCATCGCCGATCCGGATAGCCGTGTAGGCGATCGCATCGTTCACTTGACGAAGTCCGAGATGGGCGGATTGGCGGTCGATCACATGACCCAGAAAGGGAAGGTGGTCGAACTCGTACCGATGGGCACCGTGTTGAAGTGCATGCTTCCGGATCCACTTCTTCCGGGGAAGAGCACGGTGCTGGACTATTCGTTCAATGGCCAAGTGCCGGTGCAGATCCGCCGGAGCGGGCGCGACAATGCGGAAGGCGTGGCTTACACCATGACCCAATGGTATCCGAAGCTCGCCGAGTACGACGCGCGCGGATGGCACGCCGATCCCTATGTGGCGCGCGAATTCTTCGGGGTGTGGGGTGATTTCGATATGACCCTGACCTTGGATAGTGCATTCACGGTGGCTGCGACCGGTGTGCTACAGAACCCGGAGCAGATCGGGCACGGCTATCCGGTCGGGCGCAAGGGGTTGAAGCCCGCGAAGGATGCTGGCGACAAACTCAGTTGGCACTTCCACGCGAAGAACGTTCACGATTTCGCATGGGCGGCGGACAAGGACTTCGTGCATACCATGGAACAGATCCCTGATGGGCCGATGCTCCACTTCTTCCGCAAGAACGATCCTGCATTGAAGGAGGCTTGGGAGCAATTCCCAGCGTACATGGTGAAGAGCTTCCTCTTCATGAACGAACATTTCGGAACGTATCCATGGCCGCAGTTCAGCTTCGTGCAAGGAGGGGATGGCGGCATGGAGTATCCCATGCTCACCATGATCACCGGCAAGCGGCGACTGGGCAGTTTGGTGGGCGTGAGCGTTCACGAGAGCGTACACAGTTGGTACTACGGCCTGCTCGCCAGCAATGAAGGACGCTTCGCTTGGATGGATGAAGGTTTCACCGAGTATGCGGGAGCACAGGTGATGAAGCACTTGTTCAACAACGACGCCGATCCGTATGCAGGAGCGATCTCCGGGTACAAGGCCTTGGTGGAAAGCGGGAAGTACGAACCGCCGTGTATCCACGCGGACCACTTCAAGACCAATGCGGCATACAGCACCGCAGCGTATTCATTCGGTGAATTGTTCGTGTTCCAGCTAGGCGCGGTGATCGGGGAGAAGACCTTGGCGAAGGGCATGCTCCGCTACTTCGATGCGTGCAAGTTCAAACACCCGGAGCCGATCGACTTCGAGCGGGCGATGGAGAAGCAGAGCGGGGTGGAACTCGATTGGTACTTCGATGAGTGGATCAACACCACGCGCACGCTGGACTACGCGATCACCGAGGTGTTGCAGGTCGGGGAGAACTTGCGGATCACGTTGGCGAACAAGGGCGACCAGTTGATGCCGGTGGACCTGCGGATCACCTGGCGCGATGGACGGACCACCAATTACCACATCCCACTCTCCCTGATGCGTGGTGGCAAACCAGCCGGAAGCGAGGCCGATGCCTTCAGCACATTGGACACTTGGCAATGGACGGACCCCACGTACACGTTCACGGTGGATGGATCCTTGAAGGACATCGCGGAGATCACCATTGATCCGCTCCAGCGCACAGCGGACCTGGATCGCGAGAACGATCGCGTGGAACTTCCGGAAGGTGCCGGTGGTTTTGTGCGGCCCTAGGGCTTGGACAGGATCTCCTTCAACACGCGCACGAATTCCTTCGGCCGCTCGATGTTGGCCACATGGCCGGTGCGTGGGATCACGATCCAATGATCCTCCGGGATCCCATTCCGCGCGAGGACCGCGCGACCTGTCGCGTTCGGGATCAACTCATCGCGTTCGCCCCAGATCAGGTAGACAGGCATGTGCCAGTGATATCGCTTGGTAACGAACGCGTCCTCGTGCGCCATCAGATCGGTGATCAAGGTGATCTGTGCCGGTCGGTATGGTTCGGCGAATTCGCGGTAGATCTGGTTCAGGATGAAGCCCGGAAGGATCGGATCCTTGTAGAGTGCGAGCTTGATCCCGAACCGGAGATCCTGCGGCGTAGGCGTGCGCATCACGGCGAGCATGCCTTCCGCGCCATGCGCGATCGCGATGCTGTCCGCGAGTGCTTTGGAGTAATCGCTCACGAGTCCATCGTAGATCACCAACCGCTTGATGCGGTCCGGATGCAACTCCGCCAATCGCGCGGCCACACCACCGCCGTAGCTGTTTCCCACCACCGCGATCGGTTGCGTGACCCCAAGGCTGTCGAGGATCAACACCACATGCGCCACTTGGTCATCGATGCTTCGACCCACATGCGTGGTATCCCACTTCGCGCTGCGTCCGTGGCTGAGGAGGTCGGGTACGATGCAGTCGTAACCGTCATTCAACAGCTTCACGGTCCTGCTCCATTGCAAGGCACCGGTGCCCGTATAGCCGTGCAGTAACAGCAGTTTCTCCTTGC
This sequence comes from Flavobacteriales bacterium, assembly GCA_016721005.1. Taxonomy (GTDB): domain Bacteria; phylum Bacteroidota; class Bacteroidia; order Flavobacteriales_F; family PHOS-HE28; genus PHOS-HE28. The sequence continues at coordinate 260,099 of JADKJM010000008.1, read as the reverse complement.
CGGTATCGCGGGTCCAGGAGAAGTGCGGACCACCTTCGTCGGTCACCTCATGCTCGGCATAGCCCGTTCGCAACAACCGCTTGTCACAGGCCCGACCATGCATGCGCGCGAGGTTGCAGGAACCGAGGAGAACCAGCAAGGCGATGAGGCCGAAGAGCGAGCGCATCACGTTGAAGGCTTTCTGACGAGCCGTGCGGCATCGATGAAGTAGAGCACCTTCAATGAAAAGCTGTTGATGCCGGGTGCTCTCCATGTGTCATTCAGGTTGCTGAAGTAGTTCTGCGCCACCACGTTCTCGCGGGTGAAGATGTTGTCCTTCCATCCCAGGGTGAGTTCGCTTCCGGGTGCGAAGTTCCAACGCAACCAGAGATCCACGGTGAACGCATCGAAGTCCACGTCATGGATCGAACCACCGTCGTCATTCAACCCATCGTAGTCGGTCTCCGCGAGTTTGCCATCCGGCAGGAGCACGTGGTAATCCACGTAATGCGCACGACTCCAATAGTGGCGCACGCGCGTAGAGAGGGAGATCTTCCTGGTGAACGCATAGCTGCCTTGCAAACCGATCGAGGTGGTCCGGAGATCTCGTCGCCCGAGGATGATGTCGTCGTTGTAGAACGCCACCCAGCCCACGTCCTCATTCTGGAACATGTGCTCCATCGGAACGATGAAGAAGACCTTGTCGCTTGGGCGGAATCGTGGCTCGAAACTCAGGGCCATGGTCTTGCGGTCGCGGTCGTTGAACGTCCGATAGCTTCCGTTCACGTCCAGCGCGAACGGTTTGTTGTAGTTGCTGCTGATCCAGGCGGTGTACTGGATGTTGGTAGGGAATTCATACAACCGACCGGGAACACGCGCCTCGAAGGGGTCATAGGTAACCACCGGTTCGGCGCGCACGCTTCCGCCGAAGGCGTTGAACCCTTTCAGTACCCGGAACGTGTTCAACTCCACCGCGAAATTGAAGAAGTGATCGGGCAGGACCACGCGCAGGTATTCGCTTTGCAATCCCACGCCCCACCGCTGCCACGGCGCCTTCGGCTTGTACTTGGTGTAGTTGAGGTTGGTCTCCACGCCGCGGTAGTTGGTGTACAACCAGAAGCCGAGATCGTTCGGGTCGAAGTCCGGCGAGACTTCGTTGTATTCCGCGTTATAGGTCCACGCGCCACCGGTCTTCGCAAGACCTGCCGTGTAGGAGTACCCGGGATCCGTGGCTTGGCCCTCACCGAACTTCTGCGAGATGCGCAGATCGCCACCGCCTTGGATCGTGCGCGCTTTGTTGTTCAACAGAAAGTCCAAGGCCATGCAGTTCGCATCGTACACGCCACCATCGCGCGTCACGTTGGTGTTGATCACGCTCACGTAGCCGTTGTTCGGCAATTGTTGATCGGCCACGAAGACGTTGTAGTTCGTGAGCGGATCGGTGAGCACTTCGCGCGTATTCCCCAAACTATCCGTGATGGTGCCGTATGTGTCGCGCGTGATCGCGTTCAGCACCCCGAAGCCTAGACCATTTGCTCCGCGTCCACTCACCTTGGTGGCATTGATGAGCTTGCTCACGCCGGGATCCTTCGTCACGGTCTCGCCATCGCCGAGCGCGTCGTACAGCGCGCCGCGCAAGAGCGGCGCGCCGCCGATCCGTCTACTGTAGAAGATGCCGCCGCGTTGGAACAGCTCCGTGCCTTCGGTGAAGAACTGCCGGTTCTCATTGTACTGTACTTCGAACGGAGAGAGATTGAGCACCACGTTGTCGCTCACCACTTGCCCGAAGTCGGGGATCAACGTCATGTCCAGCGTGTAGGCGTCGTTCAGTCCCACTTTCACATCCATGCCGCCGTTGAAGGTGCTGCTCCAATCATTCACTGCGGGGTCGTTCTGCGGAAAGTGTTGCGCATACCCCGACACATACGGGTAGAGCATCAAGCGCAGCGGGGCCTTCACATCGGTGATCCCCGTGAGCACTCCACATTGCCTCAACCATCCTTCTTTCAACGGATCGATCGGATTCCAGAACGTCTTTTCGCGCGTGCGGCCAACGAGACGAAGGAACTGCACGCTCCACACGTGCTCCTCGTTCTTCGGAAAGCGGAAAGCGGAGTAGGGGATACTCATCTCGGCCACCCATCCTTCAGCGGTCATCGTTGCAGCGCTGCGCCATACTGCGTTCCAGTTCCCATCCTCTTCTTCATTCGCTACGATGGCGTCGAACTGCACACCGGCCGTGGTGACGATGAACTCGAACCCATTACGTCCGCTCTGGTACGGATCCAAGGTGATCCCGAACCAATCCGTGATGCCGATGTTATCGCGACCGGTCAAGCGCTGCATCACACTATCCGGATGAGGGTCGTAGAGGATCGCGCCGACATGGATCGCCACATCATCATACACCACGCGCACCGTGCTGCGGAAAGTGGCAGGCTCGTTCGGGCGCGGTTCGTTCTGCACGAACTCATCACCGATGGGTGCGGTGGCCCAGATCGCCTCATCCAATACGCCATCCACCACGATGCGCTCCTCGGTACGCACGGCCGTGAGGTTCTTGCACAGGAGTTTGTCGTCCTGGGCGAAGTCGGTAAGAGGAAGGAGTAGTCCTGCGAAGACAAGCGCGCGCATGGGGCGCGAAGGTCGGGGGCTGATCGGAAAGGCGCTCGTTATAATCAAGGCTGCGTCAAGGGATGGATGGTGAAGCGCGGAGTACAGATCCACATCGGAACCTGGAGATGTGTCCGTCCAAGGATTTGAGGATGGACCGAGAACTGTTCGATAGAAAATGGGCTGTCGCCTCAACGCTGAACACAGATCTTCCTTACCTGAGTGTAGCCGTGGGTCCAAAGTCGGATCATGTAAGACCCTGGAACAAGGTCTGCCACGTCAATTAATAGATTCTCGGTAGTGACCGCAGGCACTGTTTTGATGGATCGACCTTGTAGGTCAATGATCTCGACTGATGCGTCCACAAAAGCATTGCACAAACGGAGCCTCAACCGGTTTACCACTGGATTAGTGATCACTGTGAAACAGGAGCCTCTTTCGTTGGCGTATTGGACTTCCACAGGTAGATCATTCTCATTCTTGAACCACGCCACGCTGCCGTCGTCACTACCGGCTACGGCAAGATCGGGTTTGTTGTCCCCATCCAGATCGGCGAGCGTAAGGTCCGTGATGATCTGGAAGATATCCCCAGCGATGGTGAGGGTGTCCTCAAAAGTTCCGTCACCATTGGACCGGAGGAAGTACACCGTTTCGGGCGAATTGGCGCCGACGAAGATGTCCTTGTCCCCATCGAGATCGTAGTCGAACAAGCGCATGACGGAGGTGGTGGGCATGTCGTACGCAAGGGTATTCCATGTGAAGAAGAGACCACCGCCTTCGTTCGGCATCCAAATGATGTGGTCCAGTCCGTTCTGGAGGATCCCGGCTACGATGTCGATGTCGCCATCACCGTCGACGTCATCCAATCGAAAAGTGCGAACCGCGAAACTATTGGCCACAATGACCTCCGGCTGTTGCGCGAACGTGTTGTTCCCGGAATTCACGTGCCAACCCAAAGCAGGTGAACTACCTATTCGCATGACGTCCTGATCACCGTCGTTGTCCAGATCGGCCGCCTGCGGTTGGCGGAGCGTGTAATCATATCCATTTATGGTGCTCGCTTGGAAGCTGCCGCCGCCAAGACCGCGATACCACCGCATGACCTGACTGGAACCACTGGCGGCGCTCATCAGTATATCAGCGTGGCCATCGTTGTCGATGTTGCACCAATTGAGATCCATAGGCGCATCCACTGGACCGCCGATGAATTGCGGAGGGGCGAAACTGCCGGGTCCGGTGCAGGACAATCTCATAACTGTGTCCGCCGTGGAACTCGCTACGATCAAGTCATTGTCGCCGTCGCCATCGACATCCAAACTCAGCAGATCGCTTGGGTTCACCACTCCTCTCCTGACATCCCGGACCGGCGCGAAGTTGGGCGTTCCATCGTTCCTGAACCAGCTAATCTGATCCCACCAGGTGCTCGGAACGACCAAGTCGTTGACACCGTCCTGGTCGAGATCAACACATTGGATCCGGCCGATGCCACGTAAGTGTTCTTGTACGAGGATCGGATCCTGTTCGAATGAACCATTTCCGGTATTCGAGAAATAGCCCATGCGATCATCTGCTTGAAATGTGGCCATGAGATCCAGGTCGCCATCTCCGTCCACGTCAGCAAGGCGGAGGTCTGAAGGGGGGGCATAGCGCGCACCAATGACCGAACGCGCAGCAAACGACCCATTGCCAAGCGATCGGGTGATCGCCACCTCCTTATTGTTGTGTGCGGTGAAGAGATCTGCATCTCCATCTCCGTCGGCGTCCGAGGCGTACATAGCTGTTACTGCACTCAGGCCCGAGGCGAGCGTGGTGGCCAAGGCAAATGTGCCGTCGCCATTGTTGCGCAGCAACAGGATCGATGTACCACTGATGAGCAAGGCGATGTCCACATCGCTGTCGCCATCCAGATCAGCGGCGCAGGAACCACTCACATTCGCCACGAGAAGGATATCCTGCGACGCGGCGAAGGTCCCATCGCCGTTGTTCACCCGTTTCCGGATCCCACCGGTCACGGTCCAGAGCAAATCCAGGTCATTATCGCCATCCAGATCGACCGGGATCGTATTGATGGTGTATATGGAACTGTTCCACATATTCATCGAGTTCTGAAAGGTTCCATCGCCATTACCGGCCTTCCAGAAAACATCATCGGTGGTCCCACTGGTCAAGTGCACGAGGAGATCCAAGTGCGCATCGTTGTTCAGATCCACGAGATACAGCACAGTAGGATCATCGCTTGCTATGTGGACGAGTTGGAAGGGTCCGAAGGTTCCGGATCCATCGTTGGCAAACCAACCGAAACTATTATCCGAACCGTATCCTACCATCACATCCATATCCCCGTCCTCATCGATATCCGCCACGGCTCCTGTGAGAGCCGGTGACGCAGGACCTGCGATCGGGTGCTGATAGCTGAAGGTCCCGTTCCCTTCCCCGGCATACCAGCTAACGCGATGCTGGTGTCCGAAAATGTCGAACCGCGAAAGGCAGAGCAGATCCATCACGCCATCGCCATTGAAGTCGGCTGCGTGAACTTCTTGCGGGTCATCGATCCTGTTCCCAACGATGAAATTCGGCGGGCCGAACTGCGCTTGAGTGATGAGCGCAACTACTGAAGCGGATCCGAGATGAAGCAGACGAGTGATCATGACTTCAACGGATAATAAGCGGCGTCGTGAGGCGCGAACCATTAGACGCGGCAATGATGGTGTAGCTACCTGCAGGAACCTCGGAGAGGATCAGCTCCGCTGCACCAACAACCGGGAAGACTTGTGTCTCCAGGACCGAACGGCCCACTGCGTCGACGACCAGAACGGATGCTGAAGCCCATGTTGATGGAAGGAGTATCGTAGCTCTTTCCATGGCCGGATTGGGCCAAGCCCGGAGGACCTCGTTCGCCACTGCTCGTGGTGCACTCTGGCGCAGGGGAATATCATTAGTGCTCCGAATCAGCGCACCATTGTTCAGACCCACCTTGCTCGCCACATGGGTCCGTCCGGGTTCACTTGAGGATACATCCAGGATCGATTGAGGCATTAACATCGCTACTTGCTCATAGCAGTCGCCACCATTAACGGATTTGTATAATTCACTGCCCCCGGAACAGAACGCCGTATCCGCGCTTTGCCATGAGAGATTGCTGCGCGCTCCGGCAACTCGTGGTCTCCGCTCCCATGTGGTTCCCCCATCCCAAGATCGCAGTTCATCGTCAACTCCCGTCGATGTGATAACACCCTCCGGCGAAACGGTTATCTCGTACAAAGAATACACTGCTGAAGCGATCAAGGTATCCTGCCATAAGGCGCCGCCATCGTGGGTATGGAGGACCCTTGGTGCGCTCGTCCCCAATCCACCGACGGCAATGATCGTATCCCAATTCACGGCGACCATGTCATATAGACGAAGCCCATTATCCTGCCGGATCAATTCCCAATTAGCAGCTCCATTCACGGTACGGTATATTCCACGGTCGCCTACTCCAGCGATGTAATTTCCCATCACGAACCCAGTGTCCCGGTTCAGGAAGTCAACACTCAGGAATTCATCACCCATTGTGGTATAGTTGCTTATGGTAGTCCATGTCTGTCCCCCATTCACAGTCTTCAGAACAGAATTGTTCGTGAAGTAGCCTACCGAGTCATCCACCATCTCAAGATCGACATAGGTCAAATTAAATCCGTTTCCCATTGGGTACGGGGAGGGATACGTGGCCCAGGTCGCACCCCCATCATGCGTCACGCGCATGTTCTGTGAGCACACTACATATCCGTTGTAGTCATCCGTCCAATCCATGATGATGAACCGATCGGCGGCGGCGGTGGAATAGAAAATGGTACTCCAAGGATCAAGCGGTATGCTTGGCGCAACGATCACGTTCACGGTATCGGCATCCACGCATAACCCGCTTGTGCCGGTCACGATGTACGTCGTGTTCACCGTCGCGCTGGTCGTAGGATTCGCGCTGGTGGACCCCGAGAGTGCTGTGGTTGGCGACCAGGTATAGTTCAACGCTCCAGTGGCGTTCAATTGGGCCACGGACCCAAAACACTGAGCGACATCGGGACCAGCATCGACTGTTACCAGTTGGTCCACATTGATGTTCGCGGACCAAGTGGCCGTATCGCTGAAGCTCCCATTGTCCGCCACCAACGCAATGAGGTCGTATGTGCTGGGTGCGGTGTATGTGATGGAAAGTTCGTTCGCCGAAGAAACGATCAACCCATCGATCATCCACGAGAGCGAAAGATCCGGATCACAATCAGCGATGAGTTCCAACACGGCTTCTCCACAGCTATATTGCACGGCGTGCGTGAACGCCGGGATCGGAACGGATGTGCCACCGCCATTGGTTGTTCGGATGATCCGTCCTTCCTCACCAACGGCGACGACCGTTTGCGCCCCGGAAACAAGCAGGTCATGTAGCTCACCTGACGCAGGTGGTGGGTAGTACTCCCACCAGATCCCGGCATCATGGGATACCGCGATGCCTTGAAGGGCGGATACCATAACGGTTCCCGCATCAAGCGCGACCACATCCTCGACGTCAGAGAATGGTGCGGGGTGGCTCGTCCAGTTGGTCCCCATGTTCGTGCTGACCAAGACCATATTGTCGCCGGCGGCATACATATCACCAGAAGGCAACCAACCAAGTCCGCCCAGGTTCGTTCCAGAGGCGACCACACTCCAATTGTTCCCTCCATTCACGGTGCGCCGGATGTCCGTGGCGGTTACAATGATCCCCGTGCTCGCACTCCAGAAGTGCATGCCGTAAATGCTCGATGCCGTTCCTGTTCCGAGCACCGTCCATGAATTGCCGCTATCCACGGACTTCATCATGATGCCGTTGGTGCCGCACACGAAACCAGTGCTGCTCGTTGGGAATTCGATCCGTGTGTGGTATTGAGGCCAAACCCCGAAGGCCGCTGCATGGCTTGTTATCCAGGACTGGCCACCATCGTTCGTTCGCAGGATCACGAACTGGTTGTTGAAGTCCATGCCACCCACCATGAACCCTTCCAACTCTGATGTGAAGTGCATTGCCGGCCAATAACCACCGACCAATGGGAGGTCGAAGAAGCTGGGCTGCCAGGCCACCCACGTATCTCCCCCATCCGTGCTTTCTCGCATATCGGCGCCCATTGCCCGCAAAGTGCCACCCGGAGTTGATGCGATCGAAAGGATGAACTCCTCTGTACCGGAATCGAGAATGCTCCACTGACACGAACCAATGTCAGGCTGAGTCACCATGAACATGGCAATAAGAATCGCTTTCCGCATTTCGGGCAATTTACTTGGTCGACGCGCCCCACGGATCTCCGCAGGGCGCGTTCTCATTTTCTGATCGTCTGATCCTCTGATCGGTCAAGCTTCCACTTCCTCCTCCTTATGACTGTTCACCAACTTGTGTTGCAGATCCGTCGGCACCTGCTGGTACGCGTGGAATTTCTCCGTGTAGGTACCGCGTCCTTGGGTAAGACTGCGCAACGTGGTGCTGTATCGATCCAACTCGGCGAGCGGCGTCAGGGCCTTGATGATCTGGTAGCGGCCGCTGCTGTCCACGCCCATCACGATACTGCGACGCCCTTGCAGATCGGTCATCACATCGCCCATGAGATCCGTGGGCACGCGCACCTCCAGTTCCTGGATCGGTTCCATCAGTTGCGGGTCGGCGTTGTTGAACGCTTCACGGAAGGCTTGCAGTCCCGCTATCTTGAAGCTGATGTCGTTGCTGTCCACCGCGTGCATCTTGCCGTCGTGGATGATCACGCGAATGTCGCGCGCAGGTGAGCCTGTGAGCGGACCGCGGTCCATCTTCTCCATCACACCCTTGAGGATGCTCGGCATGAACTTGTTGTCGATCACACCGCCAACGATGCAATTGTAGAAGACCAATTTGCCACCGGTGGGTAGGTCGTGCTCCTCCTTGCCGCGCAAGCTGTGGCCCGTGGGTTCCGGCATGCCTTCGTACCACGGGTCGATCTTCAAATGCACTTCGCCGAACTGGCCACTGCCGCCCGTCTGCTTCTTGTGCCGGTACATCGCCGCTGCACTCTTGCGGATCGTTTCGCGATACGGAATGCGCGGACTGCTGAACTCGCAGTCCACCTTGTAGTGGTGGCTCAACTTCCACTTGAGCAGGTTGAGGTGCAGTTCACCCTGCGCACCCACCAGTTGTTGCGCGGTCTCCCGGCTGTACGAAAGCACGATGGTGGGGTCCTCCTTTTGGATCTCCAGCAACGCGGCGTGGAGTTTCTCCTCTTGCTTGTTGTCCGTGGCCTTGATCACCTGGCGCAAGCGCGGCTCAGGGAATGCGATCGGCTGTAGTTTGATCGACTTGCCCGGCGCGTGCAGCGTGTGCGCGGTGGCGGTGCCTTTCAGTTTCATGGTGCCGCCGATATCACCGGCCACCAGTTTCTCTACCGGATTGCGCTCCTTGCCGTCGATGATGAAGAGTTGGTTCACTCGCTCGGAGCTGCCGGTGTTGTCGTTCACCAGGTCGGTGCCTTCCTTCACTTCGCCGCTCATCACCTTGAAAAGCGTGATGTGCCCTGCGCGTGGATCGATCACCGTTTTGAAGGTGAAAAGAACGGCCGGACCTTCCGCAGCACACTTCAACTCGCCACCGCCGACGAGTTCCTCCGCAGGCATCTCGATCGCGCTCGGCGCCACGTTGTCGATGTAGCCCATCAACCTACCGCTGCCCATGTTGCGCAATGCGCTCAGGCAGAAGACCGGAAAGCAGGTGCGCTTCATCATGCCATGCTTCAGGCCGAGGCGCATCTCGTCCTCGTTCAGTTCACCCTTGTCGAAGTAGTGCTCCATCAGGGTCTCATCGTTCTCTGCCGCCTTCTCCACCAATTCCTTGTGCAGTGCTTCCGCACGTTCCTTCTCGCTATCCGGGATCGGTTGCTTCTCGGGCTTTCCACCGGCATCCTTGAAGACATACATCGTCATCTTCAGCAGGTCGATGATGCGGTGGAAGTCATCGCCTTGGTCCACGGGGTATTGCATCACGGTCACCGCATTGCCGAAGTGTTCCTTCGCCTGCGCGACCGTCGCATCGAAGTCCGCGTTGGCGTGATCCAATTGGTTCACACCGATGATCACCGGACGTTCATACCGTTGCATGTGGTCCCACACCAGATCGGTGCCCACTTCCACGCCGTGGTGCGCGTTCAGCAACAGCACGCACGTGTCCGCCACGCGAAGTGCGGGGATCGTTTCGCCCACGAGGTCATCCAAGCCGGGTGTATCAATGATGTTGATCTTGAAGTTGCGCCACTCGGTGTGCAGCACGGTGGAATACACGCTGCTTCCGCGCTCGTGTTCCAGTGAGTGGTGGTCGCTCACGGTGTTCTTGTCCTCGACACGGCCGCGGCGTTGCAAGAGACCCGCTTCGAAGAGCATTGTTTCAGCCAGCGTGGTCTTGCCGCATCCGTGGGAGCCGAGGAGGACGATGTTCTTGATGTGTTTCGCATCGAAGACTTTCATGGCGCGATGGGGGTTTGGTGGAACGGAAGTGTCTTCCTTCCGCGGAGGTCCGAGGGCGACCGGCGCGTGAGGGGTATGAAATTAGGAAGACCGCCGCCGCAATTCCAAGGGGATCCATCAGGAGGGGCCCTAGCGAGATCCCGGGTCCAGCCCGGAATGACAGCCCCGAGTATCAAGACTGCGGGTCGTGCCCGCAGTGACGCCGGAGAGGAACGCGGAAAGGGCGCGGCCTCCGCACCCGTTCCATGCTCCATGTAAATCGTCATTCCGGGCTTGACCCGGAATCTCGACTATGATCCACCGATACAAGCGAGCATGCGAAACGAAGAAGCCCCGGCATCGCCAGGGCTTCTTGTAGGTCAGTGGTTCGTGGTCAGTTCAGCGATTCCATTGCGCGGCTGCCTTGCAGGCGCTTGAAGCGCGAGACCACTTCATCATAGCTGCCGGGGAGGTTCAACTCCTTCATCGGGTCGAAGCCAAGCTCGCCGCCCTGCACGTACATGGCGTACGTGCGTTCCTTCACTTGGGTCTGCTCTGCCGGGGTTGCCTCGCCGTCGGCGGGGCTGCTGTTCTTCTGCTCCATCGGTTCGCTCTCAGTGCCTGAAGCAACACATCCACATGGACGATCGCTATCGGCGGGGGGCGAATGTAGTGCGAGGCGCGACCGATGTAAACCCCGTGTGATCTCCATCGGCCTCATCCTTGGGATCCATTCCCCGCACAGAAGACCTCATCTTTGGGACATCATGAACTCATCAATCCGTTCGACCATGCGCTATTTCGCTGCACTGCTCATCGGTCTCCTACCGTTCGCTTCCGCCTTGGCGCAGTACAACCAGAAAGGCCGTATCCACCTATCGATCGGCGGATCGGCGGGCGCCCATTCCACGGAACTGAAGTATTCCTTGTTCGGTTTCAAGGGCACGGATACCGACGGTGCGGTGACCACCTCGGTGCCGATCCAGATCGCCGGGGCGATCAGTAACCGCTTCACACTTGGCTTCCTTATCGAACCCGGTCGCTATGTGCCGGACTCCGCATCCGACCAGACCAATGGCTTCATCAACGTGGCCCTCGAACCTCGCTTGTACCTGATCAATGGGGAGCGGATCGCTTGGACCGCGTCCGCTCAACTTGGCGGTGTAGCCCTGCATATCGTGGATGATACGCCGGGCGCGAAGGTGGATGCCCGGTACTCCGGCGGTGCGTTCGGCCTAGGCTCCGGTTTCGCTTTCGGTATTGGTGACCATGTGGGCATCGGCTTCGACCTGCGTTACCTCGTGACCAACCTGGAGTTGCGTGCGATGGAATACAACGATGCCAGCGTAACGGATTTCTACAGCGCCAAGCTGCGAACGGCGGGCCTCATTGCTCAACTATCGCTCGCCTTCCGGTTCGGCGGCAGCTAGCAATTACATTCGGCCCCGCGTAGTGGTACCGATCCCGTCCGCAAGGAGGGGGGAGGTGGAAAGAGGGAATCCCGTGTGAACCGGGAGCTGTTCCCGCAGCTGTGAACCGCTGACGCCGTGTACTGAAGCCACTGTTCAACTCCGGGATGCTTTGCCATCCTCAGCGGAGCCGAAGGACGGGAAGGTGTACGCGGCAAGGGTGGTGAGTCAGAAGACCTGCCTCTACGCAAGACAACGGCCACGGGACCATGGTCGGATCGCTTGCGGTAGGCGTCCATCATCCCTGTGGTTTCACCTCATGAACGCTGCGCGGTGAACGCAGCACACCTAAACCCAATAGCATGTACCGTTCATTCCTCTCTTCTCTCGCTCTCGGTGTGGCACTGTTCGCAGGCGCGCAACAGCAGGTACACCAGGTCTTCGCGCTGAGCGAAGGCTACTACGACTACATCAATGGCGGTGGCCAGTTGGTGCCCGTGACCTTGGGCAGCTATGATCCCATTGCCGGGACCTACACCACAGTGGTCACCATCAGCGGTCCGCGCTTCGGCAGCGATGTGCTCGTGGATGGCGGTTCCGTCTACGTGGCTGCGGATGATCGCATTCTGCGCTACGATGCCAATACCTACGCCGAGACCGGCATGACCTTGATCCAAGGCGTGCGCAAGCTCGCGGTCTGGGGTGATCGGCTCCTGCTCACACGCGGCGAGCTCGGCGGACTGGACCACTACTTCGAAGTGCGTGACAAGCAAACGCTCGACCTGCTCTGGACACTCGAACCCACCGATGGCCTCACGATGAGCGCCGAGGATGTGGTGGTGGTGGGCGACATGGCCTACCTCGCGGTGAACAACGCCTTCGATTGGGCCAACCTCGTGGGCAAAGTGGGCGTGGTGGATCTGCTCGCGCAGACCTACGCCGATGAGATCGACCTTGGTGCCAACGGCCTGAACCCGGAGAAGCTCTTCGTGGTGGACGGCGCGTTGCACAGCTTCAACAACACCGACTTCTCCGGCAGCAGCATCAGCGCCATCGACCTAGGCGGCGCGGGGTTGACCTACACCCACGACGTGGCTTTGAACAGCGGCTGCTCCGCATCGGCCTATGCCGAAGGGAAGATCTACTTCATGGAATACAGCCAGAACGAACTGGCGCGATACGCGCTCAGCACCGCCAGCGTGTTGGATACGCTCACCGGCAGTCCGGCCGTGTATGGCTTGATCGAGGATCCGATCAACCACGTGCTCTACGCCACCACCACCGACTTCTTCAGCACCGGTGATCTGCTGGTGTTGAATGCCGACGGCAGCACGATCAGTTCCGTACCCGCCGCCATGAGCGCGGGCAACCTCGCACTGGACATCCGCCTCAGCACCGGGGTAGTGGAACCCGTTAAGGACCGCATCGCCCTCTACCCGAACCCGGCCATGGAGGAGATCACCCTCAGCTTCACCGGCGCTCCGGTGGTGAGCATCGCCATCATGGATGCTGCCGGTCGCGTGGTGAAGCGCGTTGGAACGAACAACACCCTAACGCAGCGCATCGCGGTAGGGGAACTCGCTCCCGGTTCATACACCGTGCACGCGCTCGGGCATGCGCCGGTGCGCTTCGTGAAGCGCTGACATTGCTCACATAGCAGAAGGTGAATGGAGGTCACACGGAGGCACAGAGCCACGGAGAATGCGAGTTCTTATGGTCGATCTCTTCGATGGCGTCGGGATCGCTCCGTGCCTCTGTGCCTCCGTGTGAGACTTCTGTCTGAAGGAGCCATTGGTCCGTGGGATCAATAGTTGGATACATTTGGCGCCCCGCTAACCGGAACCTTCCGGGTGGCGGGGGACAAGCCTCCTTAGCTCAGCGGTAGAGCAGCTCATTCGTAATGAGCAGGTCGTCAGTTCAATTCTGACAGGAGGCTCACGAAAGGGATCGCGAAACCATGGCAGCCGTCACGGCGCCTCCACGCAGTCGTCATTGCGGCGAACGCCGCAATCTCGTCACCCCTAGCCGCAATTCGCCTCACCCGAAATTCCCCTCTGCTGCCAGGTCCTTCCACTCCGGGTTCTCCTTCGTGATCAATTCGTCCTTCCACGCGCGCTTCCAGTCCTTCAATTGCTTCTCTCGCGCGATCGCCGCGACATGCTCTCGTGCGCCTCGTACCCCACCAGCTTCTCCACGTTGTATCGTGCCGTGAATGAACGCGGGCCCAGGTGCTCTTTGTGTTCTTTCACGCGCCGTTCAATGTTGTTCGTAACGCCCACGTAGAGTGTGGTATTGCGGGCGTTGGCCATGAAATAGACCCAGTAGAATTTCACGACGTTAAGGTAACGGGTCTGCGTCGCTCGCCGCAGTGACGGCTACGGGGGTTAACGATCGCGGCCCAGGATTACGACAGCGGCAGGAGAGGGACGTCACTGCGGCCTTGCGCCGCAGTCTCGTCGGTAGTTCACCTCATCATCTAAGCTGAACAGCCTCCGTGTGATCGTCTTGGCTGTTTTGTGTTGGGGTTTAACAAGTACGCAGCAAAGCGATGATCGCCAAGAGGAGCGATACTGGAGCAGCGAGAAGATCGAAAATGGACTTCAAGCGTCCCCTTCGGGTCTCGAACGAACTGGTGAGTAGGCTCTGCTCTAGCTCAGCAGCTGCGCCCGCTGGAGTAATGGTATAACGGGTGTCGTAGCCAGTGCCGGTAGCCTGAACGTAACCCTTGTACACAAGGAATTCTAATGAGCCGTGAACATCACCGAAACCTAATGTGCGTTGTAAGCCTTCACGAGTAACAGCCATCGGGGAACCATCACCTGGGGTTCTGACCGAACTGGTCGTCCTGACCATAAAGAGCACAAAATGCGCATGCTTGATGCCCTGTGGAACCCAGAACCAAATGGTCAGAGGGGATTTGATGTGGTGCCAGAGATGCCAGCGCCACGTCTTCGGTTTCAGTTGGGGTTCAGGTTCAGAGCGCATCCCAGCAGTCATAGTGTGTTGCCAATGTATCGTTCTGGTGCTTGAGACCTGCACAGGACGTCTGCTCGCTCAAGGAAGCTACAACCCCTCACGCTCCGCGCGAGCCCGGAAGGAGGATGAAGCGAAGAAAACATCGATCACATCCACTTTCATCAACTCGTCGCTCTCCGCGAATTCCACGTTCAACAGGGCAAGCTTACAGGAGGGCGATTGATGGGTATGAAGTTAGCGGGTTGCACCCACCCCTGGGTCTGTCACATAATCGGAGAATCGAAAGAAGTTCTTACCAATGCCGAGGTATTGCACGGTTAGAATGCGAGTCTTCTTTACTCCATACTCGCTATGGTAAAAGCGGTAATGGGCGTGATAGGCAGAAGCGACCAAATAGTTCCGATACCTCTGCATGACCACCTCTCGATCACAACCATTTATCGAAGAAGAGAGAGGAATGGCATCCAACATCTGCTGAGCAGTTGGAACATATTCTTTGAAGTCCCTCAATGTCGGGTTGGTGAGAATCGATCCAATTAGAATGACTCCGGTAGTGAGAATCGCCCATTTCTTCATCCTATGTATTTTGCTTGCTTCCACTCTTGCCCGAATAAGTCCTTCGACACCACTCTACGCTCCTTCCGTTCCACAGAGCTACGCAGGCGACGACAAATATGCTGACGATCCGCGCGATCTCCGCACCCATGCGGGTGTCCGGTGATTTGACACTCGCAGGGTATCCGGATGAGTCATCCTTGAGGAAAACCTCCGAAGGGTCTCGCATGCGTGTGGTGTTGCGTGTGCAAGTAAGCTGCGAACCCTGCGGCAATTGAGAGATCATCTTCCTGAAGGCATCGAGACTGCGGCGTTCGCCGCAGTGACGGCTACGGTGGGGGTGACGGTTGCGGCCAAGGATCACGATTGCGCCCTCGGTGGCAACGTCACTGCGGCGGACGCCGCAGTCTCGTTAGCGAGAAAGGGATCGAGCAGGGATCGCCGACGGCTAGGATCGTATGTGTGTCGAGGTAGGGGTCATGATCCGTGATCGTCACCGCAAGTTGCCTTCAGGTTGGATCGCATGTGGGTCGAGGTAGGGGTCACGATCCGCGATCGTCACCCCAAGTGTCCTTCAGGTTGGATCGCATGTGCGCCGAGGTAGGGGTCATGATCCGTGATCGTCACCCCAAGTTGCCTTCGGGTTGGATCGTATGTGTGTCGAGGTAGGGGTCATGATCCGTGATCGTCACCGCAAGTTGCCTTCAGGTTGGATCGCATGTGGGTCGAGGTAGGGGTCACGATCCGCGATCGTCACCCCAAGTGTCCTTCAGGTTGGATCGCATGTGCGCCGAGGTAGGGGTCACGATCCGCGATCGTCACCCCAAGTGTGCCTTCGGGTTGGATCCAATGTGTGTCGAGGTAGGGGTCACGATCCACGATCGTCACCCCAAGTTGCCTTCGAGTTGGATCCAATGTGTGTCGAGGTAGGGGTCACGATCCGCGATCGTCACCGCAAGTTGCCTTCAGGTTGGATCGCATGTGGGTCGAGGTAGGGGTCACGATCCGCGATCGTCACCCCAAGTTGCCTTCGGGTTGGATCCAATGTGTGTCGAGGTAGGGGTCACGATCTACGATCGTCACCCCAAGTGTCCTTCAGGTTGGATCGCATGTGGGTCGAGGTAGGGGTCACGATCTACGATCGTCACCTCAAGTGTCCTTCTGGTAGGATCGCATGTGGGCGGAGGTAGGGGTCACGATCCACGATCGTCACCCCAAGTTGCCTTCGGGTTGGATCCAATGTGCGCCGAGGTAGGGGTCACGATCCGCGAACGTCACCTCAAGTGTCCTTCGGGTTGGATCCAATGTGGGTAGAGCTAGGGGCCACGATCCGCAGCTGCCATCCGCATTGCAGGCGACTTTGGATCGAAGGTGGTGCCAAGGACAGCTCCAAGCGGGAACCCGCGGCCCGAAACCATGCAGCGCTTGCGCTCGTTGCAGCCTCCCAAACGACCGAACCCATGTACCCTGCGGACATCACCTTACGGATAACACGCCTTAGCATGCTCGAACTGCTGGCGCTTGGCAACAACGTTCTCGCCAAGCTTGAGGACAATTCGGCTTTCCCGGAACCGCCGGTTCCATTGCCTGAGATGGCGCATCTGATCGGTCGCTTCCAAGGGCTGATCAGCTTGGCCGAGCGCGGAAGCAAACATGCCCTCCTGCTGCGCAATGCGTGTGCGGAGGACGTACGGAACATGCTCACGCACCAGGCTTATTATGTCCGCAGTCGCAGTGATCGCGATCCTGCTCTTCTCGCCACGTCGGGCTTTCCGCTTCGCAAGATCCCGCAATCCCTGGGACCACTGACTGCCCCGGTCCACCTTCGGGCGCGCACCGGAAACGCCCCGGGCCATGTGGGCCTGTGGTGGAAACCGGTGAAAGGGGCGATCATGTACGAGGTGTTCGCGCTTGTGAACGGTCCGGGTGATGTATGGCAGTTGGTTGCCACCATCGGTCGCGCTTCCTATTCGGTTTCCGGTTTGACGACAGACACGCGTTATATGTTCAAGGTACGGCCAATGGGACGCGACGGCCTCGGACCGGAGAGCGGAGTGGTAAGTGCCATTGCGGCGTAAGGGCTCTGACCCCGTCCTGAAGGTAACGGGTCTGCGTCCCGGCTCAAGGCCGGGATGACCGCCGCAGTGACGGCTACGGGGAGGATGATCGCGGCCGAGGAACGGAACGACGTCTATCGGGGGCACTGCGGCCAGAAAGAAGAAGGGGCCACCCCTTTCGAGATGGCCCCTTCCCATTGAAAGATGATCCTTAGTGCTGCACGACCACGCGCTGCGTAGTACGCTTGCCAGCCTGCGCCACGCTGATCATGTACAAGCCATCTTGAAGATCGCTGGAGTTGAAATCAATGATGCGACGGGTCACCTCACTGAATCGCTGACGCGCGACCACCTTGCCCGAAGCGTCCGTGATCGTGACCTCCGCTGGGCCTGTCATCGCATTGAATGAAAGCGTGATCCTGGTCGTGGCCGGATTCGGATAGATCTGGACGCCGGAAAGCGCATCGTTCTCGAAGAGACCAGCGATGATCGTTCCATCCACTTCCAGGGCGATGTCATCCGCAAGGATGTTGAACACCGCACCGCCGTTCTCCTTGGCCTCCAACCTGACGTTGTGGACCGCACCATCCGCATAGGCATCGATCGGTACGCTCCAGAGGGTGTAGTCGGCATAAGTCGTGGAATCAGCGGCGGTGAGCATTCCCATCTCGGTACCGTCGATCATGGCTTTCATGTAATTGCCCATGGTGCCATCCCCGGTGGCCGGGATCTTGACATACACGAGCAGGTTCGCCGTGGTGCCACTGGTGATGTTGGCATCCTGGTCCACCGAGCCGATCTCCGTGGCAGCGCCACTGCCGCCGAACCACGCGTACACGTCGCCGGTACGAGGGATCGCAGGACCACCCCCGGTACCGCATGTGGCGATCGTGCATAGCGGGGTGCCATACGTGACCGAAGCTTCATTCCAAGTTCCTGCACCGATGCCTGCTTCAAAGCTGCCATCGGTTATCTGGGCGGTCGCTCCGAAGGAAACGACCATCGCGGCCAACAGTGTAATGTGTTTCATGTGTAGTGGGTTAAGCCGCCAAGGTAATAAGCATGTTCAATAAGGGTCCATTCCACGGTTGATCGTGTGCCCGATGGATCGTGAAGAACTTCGACACAGGCGGTATTCCCGCTGATCGCCGCGCTTGGCAAGACCTTGGACCATGATACGGTGCTGTGTAGAAAGGCAGCGGCTACATTGCGTGGTGCGCCTCCCGGCAATGAGTGAACAACGCGGGCACGGCTTCGGGCCGCAGGGTCGCCTTCGGCGGACCGCTGCGATACTAATTTGCTTGGGGTGGAAGTGTTTGAACGGGCTGGATCATGAGTGAGAACAGATGAGACGCATCGCCAACGAGCAATGCGCCGACGACCTGCTCAGGTGGCGTACCACATGCTTGAGCATCGAGGTACTCTTCAAAGACCGATCGACACATTTGGCTTCAATGTCGTTCGTGACGCCCATTGAATGTGGTGTTGCGGGCGTTGGTCATGAAATTGACCCAGTAGAATTTCACGTTGTTAGGGTAACGGGACTGCGTCCCGGCTCAAGGCCGGGATGACGCGCCGCAGTGACGGCTACGATGGGGACTGCGACGTAGGAACGCGATCCGGCAAATGGATGACCACCCCTTTCCCCCATCCCTGAAATTTCCCGCACCTTGTCCTCGATGCGGGCCTTCACCTCCCAGACCGATCCCGAGTTCGTGCGCCCGGCGCAGTACTCCACCCTCGATCGCGCCTTCCTGTCGCTCATCCGGGATGAGCGCGACCTTCCCTTCGTGTACAAGACCCTGTTGGTCACCTTCACGCTGATCCCACTGGCGGTGGCGTTGTATCTGCCCTTCGTGCCGGCGTGGCTTTGGTGGATCATCGCGGTGGTGTACCTCTACCTCAACAACATCACCTTCAAGGGGCCTTTTGGCCTGATGCTCCATTGCACCACGCACCGGCCGTTCTTCAAGCAGGAATGGATGAACCACTACCTGCCGTGGGTACTCGCACCGTTCTTCGGGCAGAGTCCGCAGACCTACCACGCACACCATGTGGGTATGCACCACGCGGAGAACAACCTGGAGCCGGACGAGAGCAGCACCATGCCCTACCAGCGCGATTCCGGCAGCGGCTTCCTACGCTATTTCCTCATCTTCTTCTTCACCGGCATCTACACGTTGGCGGCGTATTTCTTCCGTCGCAAGCGCAACCTTTTGTTCATGCGTGTGGTGCGCGGCGAGTTGTTGTTCCTCGGGTTCTGCGCAGCGATGTGCTTTGTGAATTGGCAAGCGACCTTGGTGGCCTTCATCCTGCCCTTCGCCATATTCCGCTTGGTGGCGATGGCCGGCAACTGGGTGCAGCATGCCTTCGTGAGTCCCGACGATCCCGGCAATCCGTTCCAGAACAGCGTGACGTGCATCAACGTGAAATTCAACCACAAGTGCTGGAACGATGGCTACCACATCAGCCACCACATCGATCCCACCCTGCATTGGACGGATCACCCGCGCTACTTCCGCGAACATCTCGCCGACTTCGCCCGCGAACGCGCGGTGGTTTTCGAAGGGCTGAATTACCTCGACATCTTCGCCCTCTTGCTGCGCGACAAGTACGATGTGCTGGCACAGCACTTCGTGAACGTGGGCGATGTGTACAAGAACGATGAGGAGGTGATCGCCTTCCTGCGCAGTCGTACCGCGCCTGTGCCGTTCGCGGCGGGGCAGGTGGATCGGACCTTGGCGATGGCGTAGATCGCCGTCAACGATCCACCTCGAACGCATTCACTTCATCCACAGCGGCGTCGCGTTCCGCGATGTGTTCACGAAGGAGAATGGTGCGGCCATTTTGCAGTTCACGCTGTTCAATGTGCAGCCAAGGGATCCAACGGCGGGTGCAGTATTACTGCGGTGCTCCGGTCCTTCATGATCCCGGCGCTTAGGACCCAATGCCGAGGTGCAGTCCGAGGCTCAAATGCGCTTCCTCCTCGTCATAGGCGTATTCCACCACCGGCTCGAGGTGAAAGACCGATCACTCAGGTGTTGCTGCGCCGCTCGGCGGGTACTCCGGGATACATCACCTGCTTGCGCCAGTCGGTGCTCAGGCTGTCTGGATAGTAGTCGTCCTCCAGGGTGGTGAACTCGTTCCCACGTACGAACATGTCCATGCCGATATCGGTGATGTCGTGTTTGCCACAGGCGGCGAGCAGTTCCATTACGCCTTTCAGTGTATTCTTCTGGAAGTGGTACACGCGCTCGCTCTTGTCGGTCACCACCAGCCCGCGCATCAGGGCCTTGTTCTGCGTGGTCACTCCGGTGGGGCAGGTGTTCGTGTTGCAGCGTATGGCCTGGATGCAGCCGAGCGAGAACATGAACCCGCGCGCGCTGTTGCACAGGTCAGCTCCGGTGGCCAGCATCTTCAAGAGCGAAGCGGCCGTGAGCACCTTGCCGCTCGCGATCACCTTCAATTTGTCCCGGAGCTTGAAGTGTACCAACGTGGTATGCACGAAGATCAGCGCCGGCTCGATCGGCAAGCCCACGCTGTCGTTGAACTCCAGCGGTGCCGCACCTGTTCCGCCTTCGGCGCCGTCCACCGTGATGAAATCCGGGAGCGGTGCGCCTTCCGCCATGGCGCGGCAGATGTCGATGAACTCCTCGGTGCGGCCGATGCACAGCTTGAAGCCCACGGGCTTGCCACCGGACAGGGTGCGCAGCTCATCCACGAAGCGCAGCAGGCCATGCGCATCGCTGAACGCCGTGTGGCCCGGCGGGGATAGTACGATGGTGTGCGGCGTCACATGGCGGATGCCCGCGATCTCCGCCGTGTTCTTCGCGGCGGGCAGCACGCCACCATGCCCCGGCTTGGCGCCTTGGGAGATCTTCAGCTCGATCATGCGCACCTGCTCGTGCGCCGCCTTTTGTTTGAAGAGTTCCGGATCGAAATCGCCTTCCAACGTGCGGCACCCGAAATAGGCGGTGCCGATCTGCCACACCAGGTCGCCTCCGTGGCGCAAATGGTATTCGCTCAGGCCGCCTTCGCCGGTGTTGTGGTAGAAGCCGCCCTTCTTCGCACCCGCGTTCAGGGCCAGCACCGCGTTCGCACTGAGCGCACCGAAGCTCATGGCCGAGATGTTCAGCAGCGAAGCGTCGTAGTACCGGGTACAACGTTCCCCGCCGATGCGTACGCGCGGCGCTTCCTCCCGCACCGGCGAGGGGTAGATGGAATGGCGCAGGCCTTCGTAGTTGCCCCGATTCAGTTCGAGTTGCGTGCCGAAGGGCGTGCTGTCATCCACGTTCTTCGAGCGGCGGTAGGCCAGATCGCGATGGTGACGACTGAAGGGTTTGCCGTCCGTGCTGCGCTCGATGAAGTATTGCTGGAGTTCGGGCGCTATGAACTCGAACAGGTAACGGAAGTGCCCGAGCACGGGGAAATTCCGCAGAATGGTGTGGCGCAGCTGGAACGCGTCGTACACACCCAGCAGAATGAGCGGACCCACCACGAGCAGGCTCCACAACACGGCAGGGTGGTAGTAGCCCGCCGCCCCGATGAGCAGGAGAAGTGGAACGCTGATGAGGAAGAAGAGCCGTCGCATGGGTGGTGGATCCGTCAAACATAGGCTTCGGTGCTGCGGAAGCCGAACTACACACCGATGCCGCCTTGGTCATCGCCGTGCTCTCCATCATCACCCTCAACGCGATAGTCACCAAGGATAGGTAGGGGTGAAAGGATCCGGGCGTGCTCCTCTTCCAGCCCACGAGCCGGGATCGGATCCGCGCTATTGGCACCCACCACCGTCGCACCATCTCACTGTTGCACTCTTCGCGCGCCTCCTACCTTCGCCTTCCATTTTTCAAGATGATGTTCGAGAACCTGAGCGACAAGCTGGAGCGTGCCTTCAAAGTGCTGAAGGGCCAAGGGCAGATCACGGAGATCAACGTGGCGGAGACCACCAAGGAGATCCGCCGCGCGCTGCTGGATGCCGACGTGAATTTCAAGATCGCTAAGGATTTCACAGACCGTGTGAAAGCCAAGGCGCTCGGCCAGAATGTGCTCACCTCCGTGAGCCCCGGCCAGTTGCTCACCAAGATCACGCACGACGAGCTCGCCGAGTTGATGGGCGGGCAGAGCGCGGGACTGAACATGGGCGGCAACCCCACGGTGGTGCTCATGAGCGGATTGCAGGGCTCGGGTAAGACCACCTTCAGCGGCAAGCTGGCGGGCTACATCCGCAAGAAGGGCAAGCGCCCCTTGCTCGTGGCGTGCGACGTTTACCGTCCTGCGGCCATCGATCAGTTGGAGACGCTCGGCAAGCAACTGGAGATCGAGGTCTTCAGCGAGCGCGAGAACAAGGATCCGGTAAGCATCGCGAAGAATGCCATCGCTTACGCGAAGCAGCACGGCTTCACGGCCGTGATCGTGGATACCGCCGGTCGTCTGGCGATCGATGAGAAGATGATGGACGAGATCGCCGCCGTGAAGAAGGCGATCAACCCGCAGGAGACGCTTTTCGTGGTGGACGCCATGACCGGTCAGGATGCGGTGAACACCGCGAAGGCCTTCAACGAGCGCCTGAATATCGACGGCGTGGTGCTGACAAAGCTCGACGGCGATGCGCGCGGTGGTGCGGCGCTATCCATTCGCAGCGTGGTGAACAAGCCGATCAAGTTCATCGGCACCGGCGAGAAGATGGAGGCGCTGGACGAGTTCCACCCGGACCGCATGGCGGGGCGCATCCTGGGCATGGGCGACGTGGTATCGCTCGTGGAGAAGGCGCAGGAGCAGTTCGATGAGAAGGCGGCGCGCGAGCTGAACAAGAAGATCGCGAAGGACCAGTTCGGCTTCGATGATTTCCTGGAGCAGATCGGGCAGATCAAGAAGATGGGGAACATGAAGGACCTCATGGGCATGATCCCCGGCGTGGGCAAGGCGATGAAGAACATGGACATCCCCGACGATGCGTTCAAGGGCATCGAGGCGATCATCAACAGCATGACGGTAGAGGAGCGCAAGAACCCGGCGGTGATCAACGGCAGTCGTCGCGCGCGCCTCGCGAAGGGCAGCGGCACCAACATCGAAGCGGTGAACAAGCTGATGAAGCAGTTCGAGGAAACGCGGAAGATGATGAAGATGATGGGCGACAAGACGAAGATGAAGGCGATGATGCAGCAGATGCAACAGGCGCAGGGGATGAGGAGGTGAGTCCGATTAGCTGATGGATCGATTAGCTGATTAGCGAATGAGCAAGGGCATACATCCGATGGTCTGGGTGAAGCAGGCGCTGAACGCGTTGATCCTTCTGTGCATTCCACTGGGCTTGTTCTTTGGCTGGGGTGTGGTGAACAACGAGATCAGTTACAAATACGAGGTCCAGGATTCGGACTATCAGGAGAAGCTGTCGTCGGGGAACTGGAACGAGAACGACAAGCGGATCCTTGGAAACATTGATTTTCATCGAAAGGCGGCTCGCACGACGTTCTACATCTTCATCGTTTTGGTCGTCGTTCGCGTGGGATTGAGCATTACAAAGAGCCATTCGACTCAAAGACTGCCGTAAGCGGTCATGTCATTGGTAGGCGCATTGGCAGCGGCACCGATATCGAAGCGAGGAACAAGCTGATCGCCCTTCGAGGAGACGCGGAAGATCACGGATGATGGGGGACAAGTCGACGATAGGCGATTATCGACCATTAGCTTTGCTCAACAACACACCGTGCCATGACCGCGCTGCAACTGAAGAGCCAGCTGATCGACATGATCCAGAAGGAAGGGGATGAGAGCTTGCTGAAGCTCGTGATCCGATTGCTGGACCGCTCAAGCGGAGAGAACGCCTATCGCGCCATGCTTGCCTATGGGGCCGAGCGCTCGGAGGCGGATATCAAAGCAGGTCGGGTCCACACGCCCGAGGAGGCGAAGGCCAAGGCGAAGGCTGCTCTGCGCAAGAAGTAGTTCCCGTGGAACTGAAGGTCACGGAATACGCGGTCGCCCACTTGGTGGAGTCCGTGGAATTGACACTGGGCAGTGCCAGCTTGGAGAAGAGGGAGGAAATGGTCGATAGGGTCTTGGAAGAAGCCAAACGGTTGATCCAATGGCCCAATGCAGGTCAAGTGGAGGTCTGGATGGAAGGACGGGAGCATGTCTATCGCAGATTGGTCGTCGGGAACTTCAAAGTGATCTATCGGGTGGATGACGAGGTGATCTATGTGACCGACATCTTCGATGCGCGGCAAGATCCGAGTAAGATGAGAGGTTAGGAGTAGTCCACGGATGTTTGTACGTATCGGAGCATTACATTTGCCGTGCAAACATCCATTGCCATGGACACCAAACTCACCCTCAGCTTCGATCAAGGCGTGGCCGAGCGGGCCAAGGCCTTCGCCGAGGCGAACAACATCAGCCTCTCGCGGCTCATCGAGTTCATGCTGAGCAAGGTGACCGACAAGCGCTACCGCAGTCTGGATGAATTGCCCGTGAGCGATTGGGTGAGCCAAGTGGCCGAAGGCGAAGCGACCTACGTGCGCAAGAACGCCGCCGAGCGGAACGTGAAGAAGGACTACCTGAAGAGCAGGCGGAAGAATTGAAGCCTTTACCGCAAAGGACACGAAGGGCGCAAAGGGGAGGACGGGAATTTCTTTGTGTGCTTTGTGCTCTTTGCGGTATGACCTGAACCATGCCTCCCAAGCGCATCTTTCTCGACGCCAACGTGCTGGTAACGGTACTCTGCAATGAGTACCCGCGTTTTTCGGCATGTGCCCGTGTGCTGAGCCTTGCCGATGACAAGAGGTTCGAGGTCCACACCTCCCCGCTTTGCTTGGCCATCGGTGCCTACTTCGCCGAGAAGAAGAACGGGAAGAAGCTGGCGCGTAAGAAGATCGCGCTACTTGCGGAGAAGCTGAAGATCACCATGATGGATGCGGGCGTTGTTGAACAGACCATGGCCAATGTGCAGATCACGGACATTGAAGATGGCTTCGAGTACTATTCGGCTTTGGATGCGAAGTGCGTGGCGATCCTGACCTACGACAGAAAGGATTTCCACTTCTCCGATATCCCGATCCTGGATCCAGCCGACTTTCTGCTGGAGCATGTCGCGAAGTAGTGAGCCGCCGCTCGTTGATCGTCGTGATCATTCCTCCCGTCCCCACCTTTGCGCACATGAAGAAGCTCCTGTTCCTCCTGTTCATCGCGCTTGGGCCGATGGTATCCGCCCAAACCCTGCACGATTTCGCCACGGTGGAATTCTCGCCGGCCATTCGCAAGCTCGGTGTTTTCTCCAGTGCCATGCCTTCCAAAGTGGTGGACCTGAAAGTGGTACACATGGACAAGAGCCAGATGGATATTCTGAGCTTCTTCCAAGAGGTGCAGGACATGGAGAAATTGGGTTGGGAAGTGACCAGCCAGGATGTGGTCTCCTTGGACAAAGGCGTACACATGTATGTATGGAGCATGCGAAAGCCGAAGCCATGAACGACGATCAACTCGAACGGCTGAAGTATCCGACAGGCAAGTTCGTGCGGGGCACGAAGGTGTCCTCACCGGAACGGTTGGTGGTGGCCATTGAAGCGATCGAGGTCTTCCCCGCCTTGTTGCGCGTGGAGGTGGAGGATCTCACCGACGCTCAACTCGATACCCCGTACCGTCCCGGCGGATGGACCGTTCGGCAGACCGTTCACCACATCGCCGACAGCCACGGCCAGACCTTGCACCGATTCAAACTCGCGCTCACCGAGGACAGGCCGGTGATCAAGCCGTACAAGGAAGCCTTGTGGACGGAGCATGTGGATGCGCGCACCATGCCGTTGGAACCATCGATGCAGATCATCTCTGGCACCCACGCGCGCTGGGTGGTGCTGATGCGAGGCATGTCCACGGCGGACTTCGAGCGGGCCTTCTTCCATCCCGAACAGAACAGGGAGATCAGCCTCAGCGAAGCACTTGAATTGTACGTGTGGCATTCGGCGCACCACCTCGCGCACATCACGGGGTTGAAGGTGAGGGAGGGTTGGTAGGGTTGGATGGTAGGCAGTTGGCAATAAGCGGTTGGCAGTTGCCGAACAACGAACAACTTTCAACACGAACAACGCCTCTTCCTGCCAATTCCGTAAGCTTGGACAATGGAGACGGCCATGACCACCACCTATCAGTTACTGGACGGCAAGCGCTGTAGCGAGGCACTCAAGATCGAGATCGCGAAGTCGGCTGCGAAAGTGAAAGCCACGCGTGGTCGAGCGCCGCATTTGGCCGCTTTGTTGGTAGGTGATGATGGCGCTAGCCGGACCTACGTAGAAGCGAAGGTGAAGGCGTGCGAAGAGGTGGGCTTCCGCAGTTCGCTCATCCGCTTACCGGAGACGATCGCCGAGGACGAATTGCTCGATCGCATCAGGGGACTGAACACCGATCCGGATCTCGACGGCTTCATCGTGCAACTGCCCTTGCCGCCGCACATCGACCCCGAGCGCGTCACGCTTGCCATCGATGCGAAGAAGGACGTGGATGGCTTCCACCCGGTGAACATTGGCAACATGGTGCTCGGCCTGCCGTGCTTCCTGCCCGCCACGCCCAGCGGCATTTGCGAACTGCTGAAGCATTATAGCATCGAGACCGCAGGCAAGCAATGCGTGGTCGTTGGCCGCAGCAACATCGTGGGCACACCCATGGCGATCCTCATGAGCCGCAACGCGTACCCCGGCAACTGCACGGTCACGGTGGCGCACAGCCGAACGAAGGATCTGCCCGCTATCACGCGCCAAGCGGATATCCTTATCGTCGCCATCGGCCGTCCGGAGTTCATCACCGGAGAAATGGTGAAAGAGGGTGCGGTGGTCGTCGATGTCGGCATCCATCGCATTCCGGACAGCAGCAAGAAGCGCGGCTTCCGCTTGGTGGGCGATGTGAAGTTCGAGGAGGTCGCACCGAAGAGCAGTTGGATCACGCCCGTTCCCGGTGGCGTGGGGCCGATGACGATCACGAGTTTG
Organism: Flavobacteriales bacterium; assembly: GCA_016721005.1. Lineage (GTDB taxonomy): Bacteria > Bacteroidota > Bacteroidia > Flavobacteriales_F > PHOS-HE28 > PHOS-HE28. The sequence goes on along the minus strand of JADKJM010000008.1, from coordinate 233,069 downwards.
TTGCTGAACACCCTCAAGGCGGCGAGTATCTGATCCACCGGTCACCATCCTACATCGTTGAGCCATGTCCAAGCGGTACGTCCTTTCATTCGTCTGTGCGATAGCAGCGATCCTCACGATCGTTGCTCAACCCAGGACCAACCGTGCATCGGTGGAATGGGGGCCGGATCTGAGCGAGCGCGAGACCGGTGAATTCGGTCGCGTCTTCGGCCACAGCGAGGAAGCTGTATACATGACCATGAGCCGCAAGAAGGATATGCTCGTGCAGAAGATGAACGGAGCGTTGGTCAGCTTGTACAGCGTGGTGCTTCAACTGGAGATGAACAAGAAGGACCTTGAACTGGAGGATCTCATGGTGGTGGAGGACCGCATCCTCGCCTTCGCCAGCATTTACGATAAGAAGGCCGACCTGAAGATCCTCTACATGCGCACCTTCGATGAGAGCAACATGAAGCCTTTGAGCGAATGGACACAGCTGGCCGCCTTCAATTCGGAGCGCGCCTCCGGTGGATCATTCGGCGTGGAGGTCGCGCCGAACAGCAAGCATGTGCTCGTGTACATCAACCTGCCTTATGAGAAGGATGCTTCGGAGAAGTTCCAACTGCGTGTGTACAGTACGGCGATGGTCCCCGAATGGGACCGTGAGGTGGTGATGCCATACACCGACAAGGAGTTCAGCTTGGGCCGTTTCCGGGTGGAGAACGATGGGGATGTCATCGGCGTCGGGATGAAGTATGCGCAGAAGCGGGAAGCCCGGGCCTTGAAGCGCGCGGGCAAGGTCCCGTACGACTACCACTTGCTCACGTACGGCCACACCGGCGAAGACCAGGACCACACCATCGATGTGGGCGATAAGTTCCTGCAGGACCTCACGTTAAGCCTCGATACCGGCAAGGCCGACATCCTCTGTGGTGGCTTCTTCGGCAACAAGGGGAGTTCAACGGTGCGCGGATCCTTCTTTCTGCGCTTGGATCCGGTCACGAAGAAGATCCTGCACGAGAGCTACAAGGACTTCACCGATGACTTCATCACCCAGTACATGACAGCGAGGGAGGAGGAGAAGGCGAAGAAGCGCGCGGACCGCAAGGACGAAGACCTGGAATTGTATGAGTACGACCTGCAGGACATCGTTCGTCGCGATGATGGCGGGGCTGTGCTCGTGGGCGAACAGTACTACTGGTACACCACGCAGACCTGCTACACCACACAAGGCGGTGGGCAGCAGTGTACCACCACGTACCACTACATCTACAACGACATCATCGTGGTGAACATCGATCCGGATGGCAACATCGCATGGGCCACGACGATCCCGAAGCGCCAGCACACCACGAACGATGGCGGTTACTTCAGCAGTTTCGCGCTGGAGGTGAAGGGGAGCAACATCTACTTCGTGTACAACGACAACGGACAGAACCTCTTCCTCGCTGCCGGCGACAAGTTCAAGAACACCGACTTCCTCGGGAAGAGTTCCATCGTCACGCTAGCAACCGTGAGCATCGATGGCCACGTGACGCGCGAGGCGTTGTTCGATCCGGAGAAGCGCGATCTGATCCTACGTCCGAAGAGTTGCCGCCAACTCGAGGACGACCGGCTGTTCATGTACGCCACGCGGAAGAAGGACTACCGCTTCGGGATGGTCACGTTCCAGTGATCCCTATTCCTCGAAGGTCTCGATCGTCGCTTGGCGCTCCACCAACTTCGTGAACTTGCCATCGTAACGTGTGGCCCGCACAATGTGGTTGTCGATCCAGTGGTAGTTGCCGCCGCGCGGTTTGCCGAAGAGGATCGCGTGGTACTTGAAGCCGTGGTCATCGAGCCACTTCGTGGTCACGGCGCGGTGTTCCTCCAAACGACTGGTGAAGAAGGTGATGATGTGTCCCTCATCGAACCAACCGTTGCAGATATCCAGTGCACCTAAATAGATGGCTGCGGTGGCCATGCGCTCGGGCTCCTCGTTCGGGATGTCCTCACTGATGGTGCCGTCGATGTCGATGAGGAAGTTCTTCTTCCCCTCCGGCAGTTTCGGGCTGATCTTCTTGCCGTTCTCGAAGGCGTCGTGGAGCTGGGCCATGGAGTAAAGATCGGCTAAAGCCTCCCTGTTTTGATCTCCTCCACCACAGCGGGATCCAGCAATGTGCTCGTGTCGCCGAGGCTTCCCAACTCATTCTCCGCCACTTTTCGCAGAATGCGCCGCATGATCTTGCCACTGCGCGTCTTGGGCAGGCCGCTCACGAATTGGATCTTGTCCGGCTTCGCGATGGGGCCGATGACCTTCACCACCGATGCGATGATGTCCTTCCGCGCGATCTCCGCATCGGTGATCTCCTTTTCCGCGATCACATACGCGTAGATGCCTTGGCCCTTGATGTTGTGTGGATAGCCCACCACGGCGCTTTCCACCACCCACTCGCTCTCGTTGATCGCACTTTCGATCTCCGCCGTGCCGAAGCGGTGGCCGCTCACGTTGATCACATCATCCACGCGACCGATGATGCGGTAGCGACCATCGGCATCGCGCTTGGCACCATCACCGGTGAAGTAGTAACCCGGATAGCTGCTGAAGTAGGTCTGTCGGCAGCGCTCGTGATCGCCCCATGTGGTGCGCAGGATGCTGGGCCACGGGAACTTGATGCAGAGTAGTCCTTCCACTTCGTTCTCCAGGATCTCCTTTCCGTCAGCAGTGAGCAACACGGGCTGGATGCCCGGCAGGGGATAGGCCGCATAGCTCGGCTTCTCATCGGTGACACCGGCCAACGAACTGATCAGGATCCCGCCGGTCTCCGTCTGCCACCACGTATCCACGATCGGACACTTCCCTTTGCCGATGTGTTGCTTGTACCAGTGCCACGCTTCCTCGTTGATCGGTTCGCCCACGGTTCCCAGCACGCGCAACGACGATAAGGAGTGCGGTGACACGTGATCAAGTCCGTGAGCCATCAAGCTGCGAATGGCCGTGGGCGCCGTATAGAAGATGTTCACCTTGTGCTTGTCCACGATGCTCCAGAAGCGACCGGCATCCGGGTACGTCGGCACGCCCTCGAACATTACTTGCGTGGCGCCAGCGAGAAGCGGCCCGTACGCCATGTAGCTGTGCCCGGTGATCCAGCCCACATCGGCGGTGCAGAAGAAGACCTCGTCCTTCTTGTACTGGAACACATTCCGGAAGCTGTACTCCGCAAAGACCATGTAGCCACCGCTGCTGTGTACCACACCTTTCGGCATGCCCGTGCTTCCGCTCGTGTACAGTATGAAGAGCGGATCCTCGCTATCCATCGCTTCAGCCGGACAGTTGGCATCCACATGCTTCAACTCCGCGTGGAGCCACACATCACGCCCGACCGTCATCGGAACGGCATCGCCGGTGCGTTGGCTCACGATGCAATGCTTCACACTTGGACAATGCGTAAGCGCTTCATCCACCACGTCCTTCACGGACATCGCCTTCGCGCCGCGGTGCATGCCATCGCTGCACAGCACAGCAACGGCTTGCGCATCGATGATGCGATCGGCAAGGCTTCTTGCGCTGAACCCGCAGAACACCACGCTGTGGATGGCCCCTATCCGTGCGCAAGCAAGAACGCCGACCACCAGATCGGGGATCATCGGCATGTAGATCGCCACTCGGTCGCCCTTCTTCACCCCGTTGCGCTTGAGGACATTGGCATAGCGGCAGACGCGTTCGTGCAATTCACGATAGCTGATTCCTATGACCTCCTCCTTCGGTTCGTTCGGCTCCCAGATCAAGGCGATGCGGTCGCCGTTCTGCTCCAAATGCCGATCGAGGCAGTTCTCGGTGATGTTGAGCTCCCCGCCGATGAACCATTTCACCTCCGGCTTCTTGAAGTCCCACTCAAGAACCCTGTTCCACTTCCTCTTCCATGTGAACCGATCCGCCTCCGCCGCCCAGAAGGCTTCCGGATCCGCGATGCTCAACTGATAGGCTCGTTGGTATTCGCTCCAAGACCCGATCCGACCTGATGTGCTCATGGGAGCGAAGTTGCGGCTTCGTTCGGAGTAATCATCGTCGGCGTGTCAAGTCCTTTCGTCGAAGTTATTTACACATTCGTCTGGGTTTTTTTGGGGGTTGGTCCGGGGGGTTTGGGGGGGGGGGGGGTTTTTTTTTTTTTTGGGGGTTTGGGGCCCCTCTTGCCCCTCCCGGGGCCTCCCCTGGGCCCGGGGGGGGCGGCGCCCCCCCCCCGGGCGCGTTCCGCCCCCCCCCCCCCCTGGGGGGGGCGGCTTTCCCCCGCGCCCCCCGCCCCCCCCGGGCCGGGGGGGGCCCCCCCCCGGGGGGGGGGGCCGGGGGGGGGCGGGGGGGGCGGGGCCGGGGGGGGGGGGCCCCCCCCCCCCCCGGCGGCCCCCCCCCCCCCCTCTTTCTTCCCCCCCCCCCTTCCCCCCCCCGCCCCCCCGCCCGCGCCCCGGGCCCCGGGGCCCCGGGCGGGGGGGCGGGGCGCCGCCGGGGGCCCTTCCCCCCCCCCGCCCCCCCCCCGCCCCCCGCCCCGGGGCGGCCGGCCCGGGGGGCCGGCCCCCCCGCGGGCCCCGGCCCCCCCCCCGCCCCTTCCCCCGCCCCGCCCCCCCCCCGCCCCCCCCGCCCCCCCCCCCCCCCCCCCCCCCCCCCGGCCCCCCCCGGCCCCCCCGCCCGGGCCCCGGGGGGCGGGCGGGCCCCCCGGCCGCCCCCCCCCCCGCCCCCCCCCCCCGCCGGCCCCCCCCCCCCCCCCCCCCCCCCCCCCCCCGGCCCCCCCTGCCCCGGCCGGCCGGCCCGGCGCGCGCGGCCCCCCCCCCCCCGCGCCCCCCCCCCCCCGCCCGGCCCGGCCCGCCCCCGGGGGGCGCCCGCGGGGCGGGGGGGGCCCGGCGGGGGCGGCGCCGGGCCCCCGGGGCCGCCCGCCCGCCCCCCCCCCCCCCCCCCCCCCCCCCGCGGCCCCGGCGCGGGCCGGGGCGCGGGCCGCCGCCGCCCCCCGGGGGCCCCCCGCCCCCCCCCCCCCCCCCCGCGCCGCCCCCCCCCCCCCGCCCCCGGGGGGGGGGGGGGGGGCCTTCCCCGGGCGCCCCGGGCGGGCCGGCCCCCCCCCCCCCCCCCCCCCCGCCTCCCCCCGCGGGGGGGGCCCGCCGGCGCCCGGCCGCCCCCGGCCCGCCTCCCCCGCGCCCCCCCCCGCGGGGCGGCCCCCGCCGCGGCCGGGGCCCCCCCCCTCCCCCCCCCGGGGGCCGCCCCCCCCCCCCCCCCCCCCCTCCCCCCCCCCCCCCCGCCCCCGGGCCCCCCCCCCCCCCCCCCCCCCCCCCCCTCGGGGCCGCCCCGGGGGGCCCCCGGGGGCCCCGCCCCGGGCCCGCGCCCGGGGCCCCCGGCGGCCCCGGCGCCCCCCCCGGGGCGGGGGCCCCCCGCCTCCTCCCTTTCCCGCCCCGGCGGGGGGGGGCCGGCCGCCCCCCCCCCCCCCCCCGGGGGCGCCGGGCCCCCCCCCGCCCCGCCCCCCCCCCCCCCCGGGGGCCCCCCCCCCCCCCCCCCCCCCCCCCCCGCCCCGGGGCCCCCCCCGGGGGCCGGGCGCCCCCCGCGCCGGGGGGGGGGGGGGGGGGGGCCCCCCCCCCCCCCCCGGCTCTGGCGGCCCCCCCCCGCCCCCCCCCCCCCCGGGGGGGGGGCCCCCCCCCCGGGCGGGGGGCCCCCCCGGGGGGCCCCTGTCTTGCCTTCGCTTGACTTTCGGAGCGAATACCTGAAATCTTGCGCCACTCCAACGCTGACGGAACCCCAAACAACCCCCAACAACTTATGTGGCCCGTACAGACTCTCACACTCCTGCTCTGCCTCACGGATGAAGAACAGCTTTTCGCGCAATCCATCCCTCCGGCACCGCAGGTGCAGTGCATCGAGGCGACCTGCCCGGAACCTGAGGTGGACCAGACAACGACCCTGTTGATCGAGATCTTCTCGTAACCGAACGGGTTCGCGCCTTCGGGAGCGGATCACAGACCCCGGCGCCACCTGCCCAGGTGCCGGGGTCGCCTTTTTCGCCCACGCCTATCGTAATTCCCCGGGCGCAATCAGACCGTCGAGGACCACGTCTATCAGAACCTGCTCTTCGGCCTGGGCTTCAGCACGCGGTTGCGGAGGAATGAAAGGGATGCGATGACATGGTAGGGGTGGGGGCTTGGAGGCTTCTATCGCCTTCGGCCTGAATTCCATGGAAGTGAACGGTCGGCTACCATGTACGGTGCGGCCCCTGCAATGAAGTACCTGCCCCCCCACCAGGGCGTGGCACCGGACCGGAAGCCCGTTGTGCGTTAAGGAGTGTTCGATCCACGCGCGGCAATGCGGTCGAGCTTCTCGTTGATCGCTTTCAGCAGAGTGTTCTGCTTGTCCTGGACGGCGTACAGTCCGCGGATCTCCTCCTGTAACAGCAGGTCCATTTTCTGGTGCAGGCTTCGCACTTCGAGTTCGGCCTTGAGGTTGATCAGGTAGTCGTTCTCGGCCCGCTTGCGGTCCTTCTCCTCCACCCGGTTCTGGCTCATCATGATGATCGGTGCCTGCAATGCGGCGACACAGGACAGGATCAGGTTCATGAGGATGAACGGGTAGGGATCGAAGTCCGCTTGGTTTGGCGCAAGGGTGTTGAAGATGATCCATACCGCGAGCAGGACGAGGAAGAAGATGATGAACACCCACGACCCGCCGAACATCGCCACGCGGTCGGAGAGTTTCTGGCCACGGGTAAGCATCTCTTGCGGAGGATTCAAGAGGTTGCTGATGATCAGCTCCTGCTCCTGGATCGAATCCGCGACGATGCGTTGCAACTTCTTGATCTGTTCGCTCCGGTCGGTGAGCAACTCTTCGATGGGCCTGTGCTTTTTCATGGTCGGGTGCTGTTCATGATTCATGCTCCTCCAGACGCTTCAACGCCATGGGGATGAAGAAGAGGTCGAAGTCGTGGTCGAAGACAAGGTATTTGTTGCGCCAATCGGGCGCGAATTTCTCCTTGAACGCACGAAGTCCTTTGTAATGGCCGGAGGCGGAGATCCGTTCGTAGGCGAATTTCAATGCACGTCCGGATAATTCGGCCGGTCGTTCGATACCCGACATGGGTGCAAGGCCCATGTTCACCGACTTGTAGCCGAGGGCTTTTACGGTCTCGAAGTACTTCACTACAAGGAGGTCGATCGCGTAACGCGGCGCATCCGTAGCAGCGCGGATCAGGTCATAGGTCGATCCGCCCGGAGTGTGGTCCGGTATCATGTTCAAAAAGGCCAGTACACGTTCGCCCTTGTTCTCCACTGGCCGGGATCGGAAGTTCACAACTCCGGCTTGGCACACTGGATAGAACAGTCTTGACATGCTCCCCTAGTGTACGTCCACCTGGTAGTACTTCGCCCAGCCGTTGTTCAAGGAGAACACGATCTGCTTGCCGATGATACGCTCCAGCCAGAGCGGGACCAGGAACTTCCGATCCGGCCGGAAGTAGTGATAGCACTTCTCGTCCATCGGCCCTGCCACTCCCGTGGCCTGCCGCGCAACGAAGTCGCCGCAGAAGGTGGCCCATGGAAGGCCCACGCAGCCCAGCACGAAGTGTACCCAGGGCGTCCTCTCTTCATTGATCACCGTGGGGATCAGGTCGCGGGTGGTATCGATCCGCCCCGGCCAGTATTGGATGAAACGGAGGCCCCGCAGTTGCGGGAAGTTCTTCTTGAAGCCGCTGATCACCTGATCGATGACCCGCGAGGAATTCACATCGTTCCTGGCGAAGGTGGTGAGCATGTCCCCGCCACCGAGCAGCAGGCGACCATCACCCGTCATGCGGAAGTACGAATAGACCAGATCCGAATCCCAACACTGGAACCGTTCCGATGGGAACAGCGTGCGTGCGGCATCGTCCCCCAACGGCTCGCTGATGGAGAGGAAGGTCTGCGCATGGTAGATGTTCTCCGCATGCTGGCTAAGGTGCGGCGAAAGCTTGTCCGCACAGAAGATGATCCGATCCGCGGTTACCGAACCCAGGTGCGTCCGAACCGTGTGCTCCTTCCATCCGATCACCTCCGATGCTTCGTGGATCACCACGCCATGCTCCTTCAACACCTTCTTCATGCCTTGGCAGTAGAGCAACGCGTTGATGCCATAGGTCCCCTTGTACCGCACTGCGCCGGAATAGGCGCTGGATCCGATGAGCGATCGCACGGATCGCGCATCCAGTTGCTCCTGCTCGAAGCCCAGCGCCTCTCGCGAGCGGACTTCATCCTGCACCGCTTCCCATCCGCTCTTGCCCTTGCCGAGGAACAGGCTGTCCTGCACCTGTAGATCGCACGGGATGTGGTGCTCGCGCACGCGCTCGGCCATCATCTCCACACCGCGCGTGGCCACGTTCCAGAGCTCGGCCGCTCCCGCATTGCCGAACCGACGTTCCAATTGCGCCAGTTCCAACTCGCTGTCCGGCGTAAGGAATCCCGCGCTCTTGCCCGAGGAACTGCCCCCGCAGATGTTGCGCTCCAGCACGACCACCTTCACACAGGAATTCATCAAGGCGTATGCCGCTGAAAGACCGGCTGCACCGGCACCGATGATGACCACATCGGCCTTCCGGTCGCCCACCAACGGCGGTTCGATCGGGTCTTCGATACCGAGCAAGGTGGTGAACCACCAGTTCTGTAGGATCATCGAGCGCTGTGTGTCGTTACAAAGCTGGATGTTTTTCGATCGGGCCTTCATCCGCGTGCGGCGCGATGATGATGGGATCGTCCCGTACATCCGGCCGATCGTGCCGGTACCAACGAACGAACGCCCCGGGGGACAGGGCGTTCGCTGTGACGTTGGAGGCGGGGCCTACTTGGCCGTCGCGGCCTTCCGCTCGGTGGCGGGTGCCATCGGCCTTGCCGCTGGAGCAGCCATGTCCGCATGCTGTTCCTTCATCCAACGGGAATACTGGTCCGCTGTGAGCACCTCCTTCACCCCGGCGTGGCACTGTTCCATCGACGCGGCATCCATCTTCGCGCATTCCTCCTTGCTCGGCTTGGGCTCTTTCGCCATCACGGTCTTGTGCTCCGTGGTGTTCTTCATGGCAATGGCCTCGAGGCGCTTGGTCTGCTCGGCGGTCAGTCCGAGGTCCTTAGTCATCCGGGCCACGTCGAGCGGCTGCCAAGTGGGCATCGCCGCTTCGTTGTGTTCTGGAGTGGTCCGCGCGGATATGCTCGTGGTACTCGCGGTCCGTGTGGTGGTGCCCTTGCTCGTAGTGGTCGCGTTCTGTGCCATGGTTGCACCGGCCATCGACATGCCGCAGATCAGTGCGGCCAACTTCAGTGAGGTTTTCATTGGGCTGTCGGTTTTTATCGACGATCAAATCTTTGGTCAACTTTCAGCCGATCGTTCGGGATCAACAGATCTTCGCATTTGATGTTAACAGCCTTAACATTTGGACCGTCGCAAGCGCTCTCGGTTGTCAAGCTCCGGTGAGCAACGATAGGGTGAAGGCGCTCTCCCTCGCTCCCTTGGACTTGACCCCGGCCATCAGGATCGTGTGCGGATCCTTTTACCGGCTCAGCAGTGAGCGAACCACCCATGAAACGTGAAGAGCCCCTCTCGGGGCCGCTCACTTCTGATCTCGTTCGTACTTATTCCGCCGGTGGCACTTCCTTGCTTTCGCTGGCATCGCCCTTGGCCATCTTCTTCTTGCCCTTGGTCACCTTGATGGCCACATCGGTCTTCTCCTTGTTCAGGCCGATCACGATCTTATCACCTTCCTCGATCCCCTGGTTGATGATCTCCTCCGCCATCGGGTCCTCGATGAACTTCTGGATCGCGCGCTTCAAAGGACGGGCACCGAACTTCTCGTCGTAGCCCTTCTCGCTGAGGAAATCCTTCGCCTCGTCGTTCAGCTTGAGGTCGTAGCCCAGCTCGGCGACGCGCTTGTACAAGTGGTCCAGTTCGATGTCGATGATCTTGTGGATGTCGCCGCGCGTGAGGCTGTTGAAGATCACGATGTCATCGATCCGGTTCAGGAACTCGGGAGCGAACGCCTTCTTCAACGCCTTCTCGATCACCCCGCGGTTGCTGTCGTCCTGGCCAGAGGTCTTCGCTTGCGTACCGAAGCCGACACCTTTTCCGAAATCGCTCAGGTCACGCGCCCCGATGTTCGAGGTCATGATGATGATGGAGTTCTTGAAGTCGATGTGGCGACCGAGGCTGTCGGTCATCTTGCCATCATCCAGCGCTTGCAGCAACAGGTTGAAGACGTCCGGGTGGGCCTTCTCGATCTCGTCCAGCAGGATGATGGAGTAGGGGCGACGGCGCACTTTCTCGGTGAGCTGTCCGCCTTCCTCATACCCCACGTAGCCCGGAGGCGCACCGATCAAGCGGCTCACGGAGAACTTCTCCATGTACTCGCTCATGTCGATGCGGATCAACGCCTCATCGGTATCGAAGAGGTAACGCGCGAGTTCCTTGGCGAGCTGCGTCTTGCCCACACCGGTAGGACCGAGGAAGATGAACGAACCGATGGGACGGTTCGGATCCTTCAGGCCCGCACGGTTGCGCTGGATGGCCTTCACCACCTTCGCTACGGCCTCGTCCTGCCCAACCACCTTGCCCACCATCTCCTCCTTCATCCGCCGCAGCTTGCCGCTTTCCTTCTCGGCGATGCGCGTCACAGGGATGCCGCTCATCATTGCGACCACTTCAGCTACGTTCTCATCGGTCACGGTGGTGCGGTTGCTCTTGCTCTCTTCCTCCCACGCCTTCTTGGCCTTGTCGAGTTCCTCCAGCAACTGGCGTTCGCGATCACGGAGCTTGGCGGCCTCCTCGTAGCGTTGGCTGCGCACCACCTTGTTCTTCTCCTCCTTGATCTGCTCGATCTTCTCCTCCACATCCAGGATGCTCTTCGGCACCACGATGTTGCTGATGTGTACGCGACTGCCGGCCTCGTCCAGGGCATCGATGGCTTTGTCCGGGAGATGGCGGTCCGTGATGTACCTGTTGGTGAGTTTCACGCAAGCTGCGATCGCTTCTTCGGTGTAGAGGACATTGTGGTGGTCCTCGTACTTCTCCTTGATGTTGTTCAGGATCTGGATGGTCTCCGCAACGCTGGTGGGTTCCACCAACACCTTCTGGAAGCGACGCTCCAAGGCGCCGTCCTTCTCGATGTACTGCCGGTACTCATCCAAGGTGGTGGCACCGATGCACTGGATCTCGCCGCGCGCCAATGCGGGCTTGAACATGTTGCTCGCATCCAATGATCCGCTGGCGCCACCGGCACCCACGATCGTATGGACCTCGTCGATGAAGAGGATCACGTCCGGACTGTTCTCCAGTTCGTTCATCACCGCCTTCATGCGCTCCTCGAATTGGCCACGGTACTTCGTACCCGCTACCAGGCTCGCGATGTCCAACGCCACGATCCGCTTGTTGAAGAGCACGCGGCTCACTTTCCGTTGGATGATACGCAAGGCCAAACCTTCCGCGATCGCGCTCTTGCCCACGCCGGGCTCACCGATCAGCACCGGGTTGTTCTTCTTGCGTCGGCTCAGGATCTGGCTCACACGCTCGATCTCCTTCTCGCGTCCCACGATCGGGTCCAACTTGCCGTCCTCGGCCATTTTGGTGAGGTCCCGGCCGAAGTTGTCCAGCACCGGGGTCTTGCTCTTGCTGTCGCCCTGCTTGCGCTGGGCGCCACCGCCGCCGCCGCTGAAGGAACCACCTTCCTCCTCATCGTCATCGGCGCTCTGCGGCCCTTGTGCCTTCGGCTTGGTAGGGGAGTGGCGGGTCGTTCCGCCATCAGCCAGGATCGTTTCCACTTCCTGCTTCACAGCTTCATAGTCCACGTGGAACTTATGCAGGGTGCGTGTAGCGAGGTTGTCCTCGTCCTTCAGGATGCTCAATAGCAAGTGCTCGGTGTCGATCGTCTGGCTCTTGAACAGCTTGGCCTCGAGGTAGGTGATCTTCAACATCTTCTCCGCCTGCTTCACCAGATTGATCTTCTCCTTGTCGGCCGGACGCTTCGCGCTGGCGGGTTCCATGGATCCCTCCACACTGCGGCGCAGTTCGTCCAGATCCACCTCCAATCGTTGGAGCACCCGCACGGCGTTGCACTCGTTGGCACGGATCAGCCCGAGCAGGATATGCTCGATACCGATGAAATCATGGCCCAAGCGAAGTGCCTCTTCACGACTGTACGTGATGACATCGCGGACCCGGGGGGTGAATTTGGCGTCCATTTAGCTGGTTCCAAAGGTGGGGGTAAATCGAAGAATGTTCCGTTCAACGGAATTAACAACTTAAGGATCGGGCCTCGGCGAGCAAGCTATCGCGCCGGGTTCCAGCGGACTTTGAACAAGGAAGGGCAATTATCCACAGCATTCTGTGGGGTTGTGGAAAAATACAGCACCTCTTCATCCGTGCGATCGGGATACTTTCGGGCTCCCTTTCAAAAGGCCTGTTCAACAAGGAGCAGGCCAGTGACAGCACCCGAACAGAATGGCAGAAGGAGAGAAGATCATCCCGATCAACATCGAGAACGAAATGCGCACCGCCTACATCGATTATTCGATGTCGGTGATCGTGAGCCGGGCCCTGCCCGACGTGCGCGATGGATTGAAGCCCGTACACCGCCGTGTGCTCTATGGCATGCAGGACCTCGGCGTCCTCAGCAACCGACCGTACAAGAAGAGCGCACGTATCGTCGGTGAGGTACTCGGTAAGTACCACCCGCACGGCGATAGCAGTGTATATGACGCCATGGTGCGTATGGCGCAGGAATGGAGCTTGCGTTATCCGCTGGTGGATGGCCAAGGGAACTTCGGCAGCATCGATGGCGATAGCCCCGCAGCGATGCGATACACCGAGGCACGTCTGAAGAAGATCGCAGAGGAAGTGCTCGCCGACCTCGACAAGGAGACGGTGGACATGCGTCCGAACTTCGATGACACGCTGGAAGAGCCCAGCGTAATGCCCACGCGGATCCCTAACCTGCTGATCAATGGAGCCTCAGGGATCGCAGTAGGGATGGCCACCAACATGCCACCGCACAACCTCACTGAGGTCTGCGATGGCATCATGGCCTACATCGACAACAAGGACATCGATACGGAAGGCTTGATGCAGTTCGTGAAGGGCCCCGATTTCCCCACAGGTGGCGTGATCTACGGAACCGAAGGGATCAAGGAAGCTTACGAGACCGGCCGCGGTCGCATCGTGCTCCGTGCCAAGTGCCATATCGAGGAGGACGTGAAGACCGGTCGTGAAACGATCATCTGTACGGAGATCCCCTTCCAGACCAACAAAGCGGTGCAACTCTACAAGGGCATCGCCGACCTGGTGAACGAGAAGCGCGTGGAGGGCCTGAGCGATGTGAACGACTACAGCGATCGCACCGGGATCCGTCTAGCGTATGAAGTGAAGCGCGAGGCCATGGGCACCGTGGTGCTCAACCAGTTGTACAAGTACAGCGCGTTGCAGACCAGCTTCAGTTTCAACAACATCGCATTGGTCGGCGGTCGGCCGATGCTGTTGGGCTTGAAGGCCATGATCGTACACTTCGTGGACCATCGCCACGATGTGGTGGTGCGCCGTACCAAGTTCGATCTGCGCAAGGCCGAGGAGCGCGCACACATCCTGGAAGGATTGCTGATCGCACTGGACCACCTTGATGAAGTGATCAAGCTGATCCGCGCCAGCCAGACCCCTGACGAAGCCCGAGAGGGATTGATGAGCCAGTTCGCACTCAGCGAGATCCAGTCGAAGGCCATCCTCGACATGCGCTTGCAGCGTCTCACCGGCTTGGAGCGCGACAAGATCCGTGACGAGCACGCCGAGTTGATGAAGCTGATCGCCTACCTGCGTTCAGTGCTGGCCGACGAAGGCCTGCGGATGCAGATCATCAAGGATGAGACTGTGGAGATCAAGGAGAAGTACGGCGACAAGCGTCGCACCGAGATCGTCCAATCCAGCGGCGACATGCGCATGGAGGACCTCATCGCCGATGAGGCGGTGGTGGTCACGATCAGCCATTTGGGCTACATCAAGCGGACCTCACTCACCGAGTTCCGCATGCAAGGCCGCGGTGGCCAAGGAGCGCGTGGTTCCACTACGCGTGATGAGGACTTCCTCGAGCACCTGTTCGTGGCCACCAACCACAACTACATGCTCATCTTCACCCAGAAGGGCAAGTGCTACTGGATGCGGGTCTTCGATATCCCGGAAGGCACGCGCCAGAGCAAGGGCCGCGCGATCATCAACCTCGTGCAAATGGATGGGGATGACAAGGTGGTCGCCTACCTGAACGTCACCGACCTCACCAGCGAGGAATACCTGAACAACCACTTCGTGGTCCTGTGTACCAAGAAAGGGATCATCAAGAAGACCACGCTCGAAGCATACAGCCGTCCGCGCGTGAACGGGATCATCGCGGTGGGTATCCGGGAAGGGGATGAATTGCTAGAAGCCAAATTGACCAACGGCAACCACCACGTGATCCTCGCCAGCCATGATGGCCGCGCCGTACACTTCGAGGAGAGCCAGGTCCGTCCGATGGGCCGTAACGCCAGTGGTGTACGCGGCATGAACCTGACTGGCGGCAGCAAGAAGAACGAGGTGATCGGGATGATCACCGTGGATAAGGAGGAATTGATCACGCGCCAGGTGCTGGTGGTGAGCGAGAACGGCTACGGAAAGCGTTCGGCGATCGCAGAGGAAGTGGAAGGCAAGATCGATTACGCCTATCGCATGGTGAAACGTGGAGGCAAGGGTGTGAAGACCCTGCAGGTCACCGACAAGACCGGCGAGCTCATCGCGATCAAGAGCGTGATGGATCAGGATCACTTGATGATCATCACCCGCCAAGGCATCACGATCCGCATGGGCCTGGATGAAATGCGCGTTCTCGGCCGCGCTACGCAAGGCGTGCGCTTGATCGAATTGCGCAAGGGCGACCAGATCGCGGCCGTCGCCAAAGTCGATAGCGATCTGCACGAAGAAGAGGAGGCCACACCGGAAGGCGAGGAAGGCACAGCAACAGATGACCAGGTCGATGGCACCGTAGTTGATACCGACGAGCCCGAAGCCTGAACCTAACGGATGATCCAAGTGATGAAGACCCTACTGACTTCTACTAGCCTGCTGGCAGCCCTCGCGTTGAACGCCCAGAACGCGAACGTGGTAAATGCCTACAACTACATGCAGGACGGCGATCTCGCGAAGGCGGCTGAATTCATCGAGCCAGCGATCTCCGATGCCAAGACCGGCCTTGCCGAGAAGACCTGGCGTTACCGCGGTGATATCTACCGCATGATCGCACTAGGAACAGACGAAGCGCTGAAGCAGCAGTTCCCGACCGCGATCGATCTGGCCGCGGAGAGCTACATGAAGGCGAATGAGCTCGATACCAAGGGCTCGTACAAGCGCGAGAACACCATTGCACTTGGGGCCTTGCAAGGCGCTTCGCTCAATGCGGGTAATGATGCGTTCGGAAAGAAGGACTACGACGCCGCGATCGCGCGGTACGCGCGTGCAGAACAGATCGCCAAGAGCTTCAATATGACGGATACCAATGCGGTGTTCAACTCTGCCTTGGCGTACGAGTCAAAGGGTGATGCGGCCAATGCCATACGGCGCTATCGTGAATCCATCGCGATCGGCTACAATAAGCCGGAGGTGTACCGCTACATCGCCAGCCTTCAGCGGAAAGGCGAGGATCTGAACGGCGCGATCGTCACCATCCAGGAGGGCCTGCAGCGGTTCCCCGGTGAAAAGGACCTGATGCTGGACGAAATGACCTTCCTGCTTGCCGCTGATCGTAGCGAAGAGGCCGAAGCGAGTGTGATCGCAGCGCTGGGCAAAGATCCAGGGAATGCGGTACTGTGGTCGGTCCTTGGTGGCCTCCACGACAAGAAGGCCAGCGAGGCGAAGGATGAAGCAGCGATCATGGCCGCCTATGCCAAAGCAGAGGAAGCCTACAAGAAGAGCATCTCCATCGACCCGAAGTTCTTCGACGCCTACTTCAACATCGGGGTGCTCTACAACAACCGCGCGGCCTTCGAATATGAGAAGTGCAACAAGCTGAAGGCTGACGCCGAGTACATGGCCTGTAAGAAAGTAGCCGATGAGATCTACTTGAAGGCGGTCCCGTACTTCGAGCAGGCGCACGCACTCAATGAGAAGGACGTACAGACCATGCAGCAACTCGTCAAGCTATACGGCAAGACGAATGACCAAGCGAAGTACGACGTGATGAAGGCGAAGCTGGAGAAGAGCCAGTAGGTCGAAAGCTCAAGTCGGATCGTAGAAGCCGGAGTGATCCGGCTTCTGCTGTTTGTAGGATGTGGGGTAGGTTGGTAGGCTTGCGAAGCCCTCGGACTCAGTTCAATTCAACTTATCATAATATAAATTATGCGCCAATCGGAGCGAAGTTCAGATGAACGGTCATTGTCACACCCAGGCCAGGCTGCTGCGACTTGATCATCCGTCCGTTCTCCATCTTCACGCCCAAGAACGGGTCGTTCTTGATCAACCAAGGGCCATCCAGATCGACAAGATCCGCAGCGCATCCCAAATGAGCCATGGCGGTACAACCCAAGGAACTTTCGCTCATGCTTCCCAGCATAATGTGTAAACCCTTGGACCTTGCCCTCCGGATCATCTCCGCAGCCCGATCGAGCCCACCGCACTTCATCAGCTTCACATTCACGCCTTGGAACAAATGGCCGACTTCGACGATATCGCCCAGCGACTGGATGGATTCGTCGCCGTAAACCGGGATTCTTGTTGCGCGGGCCAGTGCCGGATTGGATCCATCCATCTTCGCAGTGAACGGCTGCTCGATCCCGAGGAACCGATCAGTGCCAATTCCTTCAACCAACTTGACGACCTCCTTAACAGAGGAATATCCCTGATTGCCGTCGAGGAACAACATTCTATTGTCCAGCCATTTAACCGTCGTCACTCTGTCCATGGCATCGGGGTCTCCGATCTTCAATTTCAGTGCACCGCTATCAGGCAATTCGGCCAACCGCGATGGAACTTCCTTGTGATCACAGATCCCGATGGTCATCAAGGTGATCGGCGTCTCCTCCGCATCTATTTGAAGCAAGTGTTTGATCAGGACCCGATCCCGCTGTCCGATCAAGTCCAACAGGGCCATGTGCAGCCCCGCCCGGCTTCCGTTCGTGTTCAGTCCGAACTCAGGAAGTCGATCCAATCCGGCCAATAGACCATCCGCGGACCAAGGACCCTTACCCGCGATGCTGGTGATCCGATCAATAGCACCCGGGATCGTTTCCTCTAGGTATGGCGGCAACGTCACCTCTCCATAACCCGTGAACCCGCGTTCCTCGACCCGGATGAACAGCGCGTCCGTGCCGTTCCTGAGCCCATGCGCAGTACCGAAGGGTCGCTTGAATAGCAACCGGTATTCACACAACGAGATCCGCAATGCCACGCCACGAAGTTGAGCCAAAGAAAGAGCCCGGGATGGCCCGGGCTCTTTCTGGTCATGGAAACGATCCTACTTGATCAAGTAGATGACGTTCGTCCTCCACCGCGAGCTATCCGGCTCTGAACCGGGATCCGTCAGGTATTCCTCCACCACGTTCACGTTGAACTCGAGTTTGTTGGCCTTCATGTACGCATCCATGGCTTCGTGCGCTGGTCCCAGTCCGCTATAGCCTCCGTAGTACTCGATCAGAAGTGCTCGGCCTGCGGGAGTCTCATACAGGCTCAGGTCCTTCAACTTCTTCTTCGCATCCATCGGAACCGGTATGCCGGCCAGCATGTCCGCAGTCTTCTTCTCCTCGTTCCATTCGAAATACACTCCTGATGGCACACCAGCCGGAGCCACTCCGGCTTTTCCGATCGCGGCCATACTCTCACCGAACTGTTGGCCGTAGAAGGCTTTCATATCCGCCCAGCCGACCACCTTCCGCTTTCCCACATAGAGCATTGCCGGACGATCGATCGTCTGGATCTCATACTCCGGTGTCACTTCAGCGTACTCGGACTCGGTTATGGACTTCAGGTTCGCGAGGCCTTTCTCGAGCATTGGGCCCACGGCTTTGTCCATATCCATGAACAAGGCCACCACCCTACCCATGAAGTCGTTCTCGCCTTGGATCCCCCAGGTCACTTTGGTGCTATCGCCCATGGCCACCAGATCGAAGGTCCCTTCGTTGTTCGCCTTCCACGGCGAAATGAACCTGAGCTTCGTGCGCATGCGTTCGTTCGGCACCAACTCGGCGAGTTCCTGTTCGCCTTCGCTTTCATCGCTCTTCCAATGGCTGATCGCGCCCACTTCGCCATCCGGTGAGCCGGACATCGTGGCGGTCATGTTGTGCTCCATTTCCTTCCATGGCCCCCATTT
Source organism: Flavobacteriales bacterium (assembly GCA_016721005.1). Classification (GTDB taxonomy): domain Bacteria; phylum Bacteroidota; class Bacteroidia; order Flavobacteriales_F; family PHOS-HE28; genus PHOS-HE28. Next base: position 214,761 of record JADKJM010000008.1, on the reverse strand, counting down.
GTCCATGGCTTCAAGGGAACTGATGTTCGCATACACGGCCGCAGCAGGGGCAGCCACCACGATCGTGCGCTCCACACGGAACCTGCTGTCGCCGAACATCGCCAGAACAGCGATCAGGACGACCAAGGCCACCACGATGATCAGAATGGTCTTCAATGCTCTCATGTCCTGTTCGATTTGATAGCCGAAGATGCACGATCGAATTCGGAATCCAACCCTCGCGGCACGAATTTTTCAGACCTTGGACCTGCGCCATCACTCTGATGGCCGATCATTCACAAGCCCATGACCAACCTTAGAAACTCCATTCCCATCCTGCTCACCGCGCTGTTCTGGGTGGGTTGTGCGCCCAAGACCGGACCCGCAGGCACCAAGGTGAAGCAACCGTTCTCCGGAAGCAAGTACGAGAGTAATGCCTCCTGGTTCCGCGGAACCGGACAAGGGGCCAGTGTGAAGCAGAACATCGCGCGGGGCAAGGCGGACATCGATGCGAAGAACCAAGTGGCGGCTCAGGTAGGGACGAATATCCGCGCGGTCACGGACCAGTATCTGGGGCAAACAGAGAACGCCAACGCTGCCGATGTGGCGGACAAGTTCCAGACGTTGGTGCGCGAGGTGATGAACACCGAACTGGCCGACCTACGGAAGAGCGGAGAAGAAACCTTCTTCAATGATGAGACCAAGGAATTCACCGTGTATGTGGCGTACGAGATCAAGAAGAATGCGATGTTCCGCTTCATGAAGAAGCAAGCACGGGTGGAGCGCAAGTTGAACGAGCAGGAACTGAAGACCCTGGACGACATGCTGGATCAGGAGATCCGCCGAGCGGAAGCAGCCGGTGAGTGACCTGTGAACGATGAGTGGATACAGCGGGAAGTGCGAGCTTCCCGCTGTCTTTTTGTCGGGATCAGGAGGAACGGCAGTGATATTGTTGAACGCGGAACAAACCAGAAATGATCATGGGAACCAGTCCGATGATGGGTGCTTATGCGATCGGCATTGTGATGATGCTGGTGAGTTGGCTGGTGAGCCAGCGCATGAAGAGTCGCTTTGAGGAATACAGCCGCACCCCATTGAGCAATGGCATGAGTGGCCAGGAGATCGCGGAACGGATGCTTGCGGATCACGGCATCACCAATGTGAAAGTCATCAGCGTGAAAGGCCAACTCACGGACCACTACAACCCGGCCACCCATACGGTGAACCTTAGCGAACCGGTGTACCACGCCCGCAATGCTGCTGCCGCGGCGGTCGCTGCGCATGAGGTGGGGCACGCCGTACAGCATGCAACCGCGTATCGTTGGCTGAACATGCGCAGCAAGTTGGTGCCGGTGGTGAGCCTTGCCTCTCAATGGATGCAATGGATCCTATTGGGTGGGATCCTGTTGGTGAACCGGTTCCCGCAACTGTTGGCTGCGGGTATCATCCTTTTCGCAATGACCACGCTCTTCAGCTTCATCACACTACCGGTGGAATATGATGCGAGCAACCGGGCCATGGCGTGGATGAAGCGGACCGGGATCGTGACCTCCGGAGAACTGGCCATGAGCACGGATGCGCTGAAATGGGCAGCGCGCACCTACGTCGTCGCTGCGATCGGCTCGCTTGCCACGCTCTTGTACTACGTTATGGTCTTCGTGGGGCGGCGGCGTTGATCCGCCACGACCGCAACCTACCTGCGCCTGCTCTTTATCCCGAGCACGCCTAAGAGGCCGCGGGTGAGTTCGCGCATGAGCGTGTTGCCCACCTGACGGACCATGGTGTTCTTGGATACTTTCTCAAAGGTGCTTGGTTCCGCCTTGCTCGGTGAACGTCGATCCTCCTTTTCCTCGTTCCGTACCTCCGTTTGCACCTGACCTTTCATGCGCTTCTCGAGCAATTCGAACGCGCTCTCCCGATCGATCACCTCATTGTAGTTGCGGACCAGGGCACTCCGAGCCACCAAGCCATCAATCTCCAACGGGCTCAGGATATCCATCCGGCTCACCGGTGCTCGAAGCAGCGTGTGCGCCAAGGGGGTCGGTGTTCCTTTTTCGCTGAGTGCGGTCACCAGTGCTTCCCCGATCCCTAGCTCGGTGATCAATTGTTCGGTGTCATAGAAATCGGTGAGCGGATAGTTCTGCGCGGTCTTTTTGATGGTGGTGCGGTCCTTCGCCGTAAAGGCTCGCAAGGCATGCTGCACCTTCAGGCCCAACTGGCCAAGCACACTCTCCGGCACATCACTCGGATCCTGCGTGCAGAAGTAGATGCCCACTCCTTTGGACCGGATCAATTTGATGATGGTCTCGATCTGCTCCAATAATGCCTTGGTCGCGGTATTGAAGATCAAGTGCGCTTCGTCAATGAAGAGGACCAGTTTCGGTTTCTCGTCGTCGCCGACCTCCGGAAAGGTGGAATAGATCTCTGCCAGCAGGCAGAGCATGAATGTGCTGAAGAGTCGTGGCCGATCCTGTATATCGGTGAGCCGCACGATGTGGACCACGCCTTTGCCATCGCGTAGTTCCAGCAGGTCATTCACATCGAAGGAACGCTCGCCGAAGAAGTCCTCGGCGCCTTGTTGTTCGATCTCGATGAGCTTCCGTAGGATGATGTTCACCGTCGATGAACTCACTTGGCCGTACACCTTCTTGATATCCTCCTTCCCTTCGTCCGTGACGAACTGAAGTACCCGCCGCAGGTCCTTGAGATCAAGGAGTGGCAGGCCATGATCGTCGCAGTATTTGAACACGAGTGCGAGAACGCTCTGCTGCGTGTCGTTCAGTTCCAGGATCCGGCCAAGAAGTACTGGTCCGAACTCGCTCACGGTCGCACGCAACCGCGCACCGGGTTCCTTGCTCAAGCTGAGCAATTCAACGGGCAGGCCTTGTGGTGCATACGCGAAGCCCAACTTGGAATGTCGCGCTTCGATCTTTTCATTGGTTGATCCAGGAGCCGCAAGTCCGCTCAGATCACCCTTCACATCCATTAGAAGCGATGGCACGCCTTTCAGCGAAAGCTGCTCCGCAAGGATCTGCAACGTCTTGGTCTTTCCGCTGCCGGTGGCGCCACAGATCAGGCCGTGCCGGTTCATGGTGCGCAGGGGCACCTTCACCATGCACCCTGCAGGTACCTCACCATTGAAAAGGGCGCCACCGAGATCGATGGCGTCTCCTTTGAATGTATTTCCGGCGATGATCGCCGCGCTGAAATCCTCGGTCTTGCCCATGTGTTCAATTCAACGACGAAAGTAGCCCGGTGCATATGAACAGCTTGCCGACAATTTCCTCCGAACGTGGAATGCGTTGTTCGATCATGATCTTGGAACGATCCGGATCGATCACTTCCCGAAACACGAACGCCCCTTCGGCGATGCGAAGGGGCGTTCGAGGAGATCAGTATCCTTCTACCGGACGATAAGGAGATCGCGGACCAAGTTGTGGGTTCCTGCGACCTGCACGGAGTAAGCACCCACTGCTAGTGTGGATACGTCCATGGCGATCGAACCATTCGTAGCGGCGGTTACCGGCTTACCGGCGACACGACCCTGCGCATCGATGATCGTCACGCGATCACCGGCGTGAACTCCATCAATGCGAACGGAGTTCGATGCCGGGTTCGGGAACACATTCAGTTCCGTTGAAGCCGCCTCGTTCACACCCACATTACCGATGAAGACGGTCGCCTGGTCGCGTGGGCTCGGGCATTCCATCAACGATGTGCGCACCTTCCAGTCGTAGAAGTAATAGTAGTAGCTCGTGCCGAAGCCGGAGTTGGTCAACTGACCGAGGGTTCCGATAGCATATGGATAAGCCACGCCAGCGTTGTTGCGGAAGAGGTTGTGCTGCGGGCAGCGGATCGACAGATCCACACCAACAGGAACAGTGAAGTTGAGTGTGATCACCTGTTCACCATCCACGAGGTCGAACACGGCACTTTGAAGGACCGTTCCGTTCACGTCGCACAATTGCACTGTTCGTTGGCCAGCACCGATCGCATACACTCTCACGGTCTCCACGGTGAACGGCTCCCAAGACGTGAAGAAGCTGTGCGATCCACTGGAAGGCAGTCCTCCCCCACCCAAGCTATCGGGCTTGCCACCATCCTGTAGGTCGCCGCCGTAGTTGGCGTTGGCTTCCGCCCAGAAGGTGGTGGTGGTGTTCACGAAGGGCGTGGTCCATGCATTCCCCACGCCTAGCTGGGTTCCGCTGAACTCGGCATCGTACCATTTCACGTTCGTGCTGCTGGCCAATAGATCGGCAGTGCCCGGAACCGGGATCGTCACATCGTCCGCCACAGCCACGGCAGCGGCAGGGTTCACAGTGATCGTCACTGGCTCACTGGTCGCAGGCCCGCAGGCACCGTCGGCGGTCACGGTGTAATCACCTGAAACGCCGATCATGGCGGATGCGCCGGTTGCGCCGTTGCTCCAGATCGCATTCGTGCCAACGCTGGAAGTGAGTTCAACGGTGCTTCCCTGGCAGATCACTTCCTCACCGTTGATCGTGATCAATGGAGCTTCGGAGGTGATCAAACTCACCACGATGGAATTGGAAAGTGCCGCGCATCCATCGATGTCGAACGCTGCCAAGGAATAGTTCCCGCTGATGCTCACGGTGATGGAATTGGCGCTCGACCCGTTGCTCCACTGGTAGCTCTCGAATCCATCCGGTGCATTCAATTGAACGCTTCCTCCGGCGCAGATGGTCGTGCTTCCAACGGCTTCGATCACGATCGGCCCCAACGTGCAGGACGCTTCGGGCACCACATGCAATTGATCGATCCCGGGGTTCTCGATCACCGTGCGCACGCCACTCGGCCATGCGATCACCACGGAGTCGATGGCCGTTGCCGCACCTAGGCCGAAGTGGGCCTGCAAGCTGCTCATGTGGGAAAAGCCGTTGCCGCTTCGGATCTCCCGTGTTTGCACGCCCCAAGGGCCGTAGAGCTTCAAGCGGGCACCGATGCCGTTCTTGTTGCTGAAGATCCCTTGCAGTTCGAATTTGACGTAATGGTTCGTGCCTCCGTTGTTGTAATATATGTTCTGCCCCAGGTGCAGATCCAACCATCCGTCGTTGTTCAGGTCGCCGATGCCTGCTTCGGTCACCGGACTGCTGACCAGTGAGAAGGTCCCGTTGCCGTTGTTCCGCCAGATCCCGCCCCCGGCCTCGGTGAAGATGTCCACCCAGCCGTCGTTGTCGAAATCGCCGCCGTTCGCTTCCCAAGCACCCAAGGCTCCGGGATTGATCCCGGTGGTTGCGATGATGTCCGTGAAAGTGCCGTTACCGTTATTGCGGTAGAAGCGGTTCGCATCACTGTGGTTGCCCACGAAGATGTCGAAGTCCCCATCGTTGTCGAAGTCCTCGAACACGCTGATCCAGCTCTGGGCGCCATCATTGATCCCGGCAGCAGCACCGGCCTCCGTCCACGTGCCGTTGCCGTTGTTACGATAGAGCAGGTTGATGCGCTGTGGGTCTCCATCCGGTGCTCCACCCCTGCACTTGCTGAAGTACAGATCAAGATCGCCATCCTCATCGTAGTCGGTGAAGACCGTGGCGTAATTCCCTCCGACCGTTACCGTCTGTTGGATCATGCTCTGGTCCTCCATCATCACACCGCCACCGGTGTTGCGGTAAGGTTTGCTCAAACCCACGTCGTGGCAGCTCCAGGCATCGAGCATCCCGTCGTTGTTGATGTCCGCCATGTTGGTACGCTGGCTGAAGATGTACGGGGTGAAGTATTGTTCGGTGTACGCCGTTCCATCGCTGTTCGCGCGCAAGAATGAATTCGCACTGCCGTTCCCGATCAGGATGTCATTGAATCCGTTGCCATCCAGATCGCCCGCGCAGATGCTCCAGTTGGGGCTTACCGTGGCCATGATCAGATCGGATTGCACGAAGCCTCCGCCGGGTTGCTGGTAGGCAATGGTGAGTTGGTTCCCGTTGAAGCGGACGATATCGTCCAAATGGTCTCCGTTCATATCGACCACACAACTCGGGTTGCCATAGGTGCCAGTGAGTTGGCTGCTGTTGGCCGTGAAGCCGATCTGCGCACTCAATGGCACGGAGAGAACAACCGCAGAAAGAAGGGAAAGGAATGAGGGTAACCGTTGGGCCATAGCGAGCAGGTTTGGATTTGCGCCGCTGAATGTAGCAACATGCGTTCTAGCGGGAGCGCCACCCACCCCCCATTCTGTGAACCCTGAGCGAAGGCAAGGTTCGCACCCACGTCCTTACTTGAAGGAGATCCGGTCCACCGAGAAGCGGCCGCTGCCTGTGAAGAGCAATACCACGTACGCGAACAGATAGACCAAGGCAAGTTCCTTATCACCGAAGTCCGAACCGCTCTTCAGCATGAACGCGATCACCGCCATGCCAAGGATCAACGGGATCAGTGCCACGCGCGTCCATAAGCCGAGGATCACCATCGCGCTGCACACCACTTCGGCGAACACGATCAGGATCAGGGAGAAGGTGCCCCCCAAGCCGAACGGATCCGGGAAATGGTCCATCCGCTCGGCGAAACTCATGAGTTTGGGCCAACCGTGCTGCCAGAACATGGTGCCGCCGAAGGTGAGCCGAAGCGTGAGGTAGCCGAGGTCCTCGGAGATGGGTTCGCTGTTCAGGAGCATGGGCGTTCGTTTCGGGGGTGAAACTTATCCCAGCGCCGACCTGCGGCACATCACCCCATCTGATGACTTATCCACCAGCGATCGGGAACTTTTGATCCAGGCTTGCCGTTGCAAAGCCCGCCATGAAGACCACCACCCTCTCGCTCATGCTTGTGATCAGCGCGCCCGTGCTGGCACAGGACGCCGGATCGGACATGCTCGCAGGTATGTCCGCCTTACGCACCCAGGAGCACGCGAAGGCTGAAGAAGCCTTTACCCGCGCAGTCACCTTGGAGCCGCAGAATGCCAAGACCTGGTACTACCGCGGCGTCAATCGTCTCGGGAAAGAAGATCTGGGTGGCGCACTGCATGACTTCGACCAGGCCATCGCCTTGGAACCGGAGGATGTACACAGCTTGTTACGTCGCGCAGAGGTGCGCGCACGCCTCGGTGCGGAGAATTCAGCCACGGCCGACCTGCTTCGCATCCTGACGATCCAGCCGAACGGCCCCGCCGCCGAGCACGCCTTGTTGCACCTCGGCCATTTCGCCATGGCCAAGAATGATCTGGTCGGCGCGAAGTCCTGCTACGACCGCTTGATCCTGATCGCACCGCAGAACGCCTTCGGATGGTGCGATCGTGGGATCGTGCTGGCGGCTATGCATCAGGACGATGATGCGATCACTGATCTGGACCGCGCCATCGAACTCGATCCCACGCTGGACCAAGCATACGTCCACAAAGCCATCATCCTGTTCCGCATGGACCGCAAACAGGACGGCTGCGAGGCACTGCACCAAGCACATGACCTCGGGGACCATTCCGTGGAAGAGATGATGGTGGTCTATTGCGACTAAGCCCAACTACTTTCCTATCCGCAACGGGATCCCATCGGGGTCCCGTTGCTTTTTCAGCGGACTCCTTCACCTGTTCGCAAGGCGGGCCTATTTTCGCGCCCCGCTCGCGAGCCGCTCGTATGGCCCGGTGCGACGAAGCATGATGATCAAGGTGACCCTGCCGGACGGAAGCGTCCGGGAATTCGAGCAAGGAGCAACGGCCATGGATGTGGCCCGCAACATCAGCGAAGGCCTTGCACGCAACGTCCTTAGTGCGAAAGTGAACGGCGAAGTGCGCGACGCCAACCGCCCGTTGCCAGGCGATTGCACACTCGCGCTGCTCACGTGGAACGATCCGGAAGGAAAGGCCACCATGTGGCACTCAAGTGCGCACTTGCTCGCCGAAGCTGTTGAAGCGCTCTACCCCGGAACCAAATTCGGGATCGGGCCACCTATTGAGAACGGGTTCTACTACGACATCGACCTCGGTGACAAGACCATCGGCGACGGTGATTTCGCGGCCATCGAGGCCAAGATGAAGGAACTGGCCGGTCGCAAGGTCAAGTTCGAAAGGAAGGAGGTTCCCAAAGCCGAGGCCATCGCCTACTTCAAAGAGAAGGGTGATGAGTACAAGTTGGAACTCCTTGAGGGTTTGACCGACGGCGAGATCACCTTCTATACCCAAGGCAATTTCACCGACCTCTGCCGTGGTCCGCACATTCCGGATACAGGCTTCATCAAAGCCACCAAGGTGATGAGTGTGGCCGGTGCGTATTGGCGTGGGGACGAGAAGCGGAAGCAACTCACCCGCCTTTACGCCATCACCTTCCCGAAGCAGAAAGAACTGGACGAATACCTCGTTCTTCTGGAGGAGGCCAAGAAGCGTGATCACCGGAAGCTGGGCAAGGAATTGGACCTCTTCACCTTCAGCGAGCGTGTAGGCGCAGGCCTTCCACTCTGGTTGCCGAAGGGTGCCGCGTTACGCGAGCGCCTGATCAACTTCATGAAGACGGCCCAGGAAAAGGCCGGCTATGTGCAGGTCGCCACGCCGCATATCGGCAGCAAGGCGCTGTACGAGACCAGCGGACACTGGGAGAAGTACGGCAAGGACAGCTTCCAGCCGATCAGCACGCCGCAGGAAGGCGAACTGTTCATGCTGAAACCCATGAACTGCCCGCACCACTGCGAGATCTTCGCCAGTCGGCCGCGCAGCTACAAGGACCTCCCCCTGCGCTTGGCCGAATTCGGAACGGTTTACCGTTACGAACAGAGCGGCGAGTTGCACGGACTTGCGCGTGTGCGTGGCTTCACCCAGGATGATGCCCACCTCTTCTGCCGACCCGATCAGGTGAAGGAAGAATTCATGAAGGTGATCGACCTCGTGCTTCTGGTCCTCAACGCGTTGAGCTTCGAGAACTATGAGGTGCAGGTGAGCCTTCGCGACAAGGAGGACCGTAGCAAATACATCGGCAGCGAGGAGAATTGGGAGAAGGCCGAGCAGGCTATCATCGACGCCGCTGCTGCGAGTGGATTGAAGACCGTGGTCGAGTACGGTGAGGCTGCGTTCTATGGCCCGAAGCTGGACTTCATGGTGAAGGACGCCTTAGGGCGCCGTTGGCAGCTCGGTACCATCCAAGTGGATTACAACCTGCCGGAGCGGTTCGAACTGGAATACGTCGGCAGTGATAATGCACGCCATCGGCCGGTCATGATCCACCGAGCACCCTTCGGAAGCCTTGAGCGCTTCCTCGCGGTGATCATCGAGCATACCGCTGGTCGTTTCCCACTATGGCTCACGCCGGAGCAAGCGATCGTGCTGCCCATCAGCGACAAGTTCGTGGATGCGGCCAAGGAAGCAAGTGCTGCCCTTCGCCAATTGGACATCCGAACGGAGTTGGATGACCGCAATGAGAAGATCGGCCGGAAGATCCGCGACGCCGAACTGGCCAAGACGCCCTTCATGCTCATCCTCGGCGAAAAGGAGGCGGCCGAAGGGACCGTCTCCGTAAGGGAACACGGCAAGGGCGACATCGGCGCAATGACCATCGAAGCTTTCGCCGCATTGGTGAACGGCCGGATCGCGGAACAACTCCACCGGAAGGCATGAATCCCCCGTCAAACGGGCATCGTGCGTTCGTACTGGAAAGTTGCCGATATTCGCGCCCTCTAAGCCGGAAAGGCACAAGAACCAAACAAGCGTAAGTGGCAGGTCCTCCCTATCGTCCCAGCGGCCCACGTCCCAGTGGTGGTCGCCGTCCTTATCGTGGTCGCGTTATCAAAGAGGATCCTCACCGGATCAATAACAAGATCTTCGGAGTGAACGAGGTGCGCCTTGTTGGCGAGAACGTGGAGCAAGGCGTGTTCCCGTTCGGCGAGGCGCTGCGCATGGCAGAGGAGTTGGGTTTGGATCTGGTGGAGATCAGCGCGAGCGCGGTCCCTATCGTATGCCGGATCACGGACTACAAGAAGTTCCTCTACGACCTCAAGAAGAAGCAGAAGGAGATCAAGGCGAAGCAGAACACCGTGGAGGTGAAGGAGATCCGGTTCGGACCCAACACCGACGAGCACGATGTGAACTTCAAGCTGAAGCACGCCCGCAACTTCCTGGATGAAGGCCACAAGGTGAAAGCCTTCGTGTTCTTCCGCGGAAGGAGCATCGTCTTCAAGGAGCGCGGAGAGATCCTGTTGCTGAAGTTCGCACAGGACCTGGAGGACATCGGATTGGTGGAGAGCATGCCGAAGCTGGAAGGCAAACGGATGATCATGTACCTGATCCCGAAGAAGAAAAAGTAGGGGCGGAAGATCTTCTGCCCGCGAAAGCGAAAGGAAGATATGTGCCCTTGAGATCGAAGAAGGAAAACCACGAGACCCCGGGTCGAGCCCGGGGTGACAGACCAAACAAGACGACAGGCCATGCCCAAGATGAAGACCAAGTCCGGCGCCAAGAAGCGATTCAAGCTGACCGGCACCGGCGAGATCAAGCACAAGCACGCTTTCAAACGCCACATCCTTACCAAGAAGCAGACGAAGCGTAAACGCGCCCTCACCAAGACGGGTATCGTTAGCGCTGTGGACAAGAAGGCGATCCTCGATCTCCTGAAATAGAACCCCCCCAACCGCTCCGGGATCAATAGGTAGCGTTAACCAGGTCGTGCAGCACCAAAGACCATCCACCGTCCGGCGGATGACGCTCACGTCCAAAAACCCAAGTGGAACATGCCACGCAGTCAGAACAAAGTAGCAAGTAAGGCCAGGAGGAAGAAGGTCCTGGCAATGGCCAAAGGCAGCTATGGCCGCCGCAAGAACATCCTCACCGTGGCGAAGAACTCGGTGGAGAAAGGCCTCACCCACGCCTATGATGGCCGCCGGTTGAAGAAGCGCGATTTCCGCGCGCTCTGGATCCAGCGCATCAATGCTGCAGCCCGTGTGAACGGGATCAGCTACAGCGTGCTGATGAACAAACTGAAGATCGCCAACATCGATCTGGACCGCAAGGCCCTCGCCGAGATCGCCTACAGCGATGCCGCTGCCTTCGCAGCCATCGTGAGCAAGGTGAAGTAAGCGACCTCACGTATTGTGGAAAGGGGCCCATCGCGGCCCCTTTCTCGTTTTTCAGGATCGTGATGCACCGTTGCGATCGGTGCAGGGTAAATGCATCAAATTTCCGGGCCATGGTCATGTGGTCGGACCTTCCCCCGGCTCTTCGGCCCCTGCCCCTGGCTTCGCCCCGGGGCGGCCCCGGCTTTCGCCCTTCCTCAACAGGGCCCACGCCACCCCCTTCTCATCGCGTCGAGGGCACGGCCCGGATCATCCCAGCCCACCACCTTGGCTGGGATGATCATGTATCCCGGGGCTGAAGGCCCGGACCGATAGGTGAGTAAATACGTTTGCCCTAGCGATCGGCGCGGGCGAACGAACCGTGCCTGTTATATTGTGGGCATGACACTGATCACTACCTCGTACCGCCACATCCTTGTTCTTCTCGTCCTTGGCTTCAGCACCACCGCGCTGCTGGCACAGGATACGATCCGCGTGCAGACGCTCACCTTCAGCGACATCACGCAACGGCGTGGCTGGTACGTGTTCCCGGACAGCACGCACACCTTCCGCAAGGTGCTGATGCACCACACATTGAAGTGCGATGCGCAGACCACGCAGGACCAGTATGCCTGTGGCGAGTGGGACTACCTCACCTACAACCAGATCCATGAGCATACCGGGGTGCTGGATAGTACAGCGCAAACGCACCCGTACTTCAAAGTGGCGGCACAGGTTCCGCCCAGCGTTGAACGTGCTTCCACGTTGCAGTACAACGAGCGGCAAACAGCGCTTGCGAGACGTACGATCGGATCGGTCAACAGTGAAGCGGTGTATGGCATTGGGGATGCGAACACGTTGGAGAGCGAGTTGCTTTCGCCCGCTTTGGGAACCAATCGCGGGCAGTATTTGATCACAGCCACGGAACTGACCACCGCTGGACTTCAACCCGGACCGATCCATGAACTCGGCCTGTTCTCGGATGGCACGGGGGCAGGAACCATCGATCGATTCGTGATCCGACTGAAGCAGACCAGTGCCTCCACCCTATCCGCGTTCGATGGCGTCGGCCTCACCACGGTGTACGACCTCCCCACTTCGGACCTCATTACCACCGCAGGCGAACAGCGCTTCACCTTCATCCAACCCTTCGATTGGGACGGCACATCGAACCTGATCGTGGACCTCGCAGTGGAGTCGGCAGGTGCAAATGGAGCCGCGTTGATCGCTTCCGATGCTCCGACGGGCACAGCACTCACCGAGAACGGTCGTGATGGTTTCCTCGAAGTGAACGACGACTTCGTCGGTGTGGATGCAGCGGGGTTCTCCACGCTGGGCACCGCGATCACGATCACCTTCCGGGTGTGGGGTGATGACATCATTCCAGCGGTGAACACCTCCGTGCTGGAAGCCGTGGACGATCAAGGACGTCGCCTATTGAACATCCACCTGCCGTGGAGCGATGGCCATGTGTACTGGGATGCGGGCAATGATGGCGGCGGATACGACCGCATCGACAAGGTGACCGTACCGGCGAATGTGGAAGGACAATGGAACCACTGGGCTTTTGTGAAGAACACCGCGACCGGAACCATGCGCATCTACCTGAACGGAACGCTGTGGCACTCCGGCACCGGTAAGACAAAGCCGCTCACGGGGATCACGCGCATGAAACTGGCCAGCGGGATCGACGGGAACGTGCCCTATCCGGGCCTGCTCGATGAGGTCAACGTCTTCGCGGCCGAGGTCAGTGCGGCGAACATCGCCGCATGGAAGGACAAGGCGATCGATGCCACGCACCCCAACGCGGCCGATCTGCTCTACTCCTTCCACTGCGATGGCGCGGCCGACGTGCATCATTTGATGAACAGCGCTGATCCTGCACATGGTGCGGTGGCGATGGGCACTGTTCGTCGCGCGGACCGACGCGCCACCGAACTGTTCCAGAACGCGGTGGTAGCCACGGTCCGGCCGGACATGACCTTGGTGCAGGCCGATCTTGTTTCCACGTTGGACACACTCATCATCTCTGAAGCGGAGACCAAGCCATTGCTCACCGAGGAACACTTCGCGGTGAACGGCAACGTGATCGTCCCGACCGACACCCTCTTCGCGTGGTTGGGTGGAATGAACTACACGTTCGATCCAACCGGTGCGATGATCGATTCGATCCAATCCAATTCGGTGACGGACCTGAACGACACGCTGGAGTATTACGCAACGCCCTTCGAGGTGGTGAACGATTGGGAGATCGGCCGCTACATCACGCCCTATGGCATCAACCTCACCCTCGGAAGCGCAGGATTCCGTTGGACCTACGACGTGACGGATTACCAATGGATGCTGCGCGACAGCGTGGACCTGAGCGCCGGCAACCAGCAGGAGCTGATCGATCTGGAATTCGAGATGATCGAAGGAGTTCCGCCACGTCCGTTGGTGGGCCATCAACGTCCATGGGGCGGGCTTACCAGTCGCAGTTACGCGGATCTCAGTGGTGATATCGCACTGCCTCCGGTGAATGTGCAGTTGAGTCCCGAAGCCACGCAGTGGTCCTTGCGCACACGACTGACCGGCCACGGTCACAACAGCAACACGGGCGCCTACCCGCATTGCTGCGAGTGGAAGGACAACACGCATTCCGTTCGGTTGAACGGGACCCAGATCGATGCGTGGCACATCTGGCAGACGAACGATTGCGCACTGAATCCGGTGTATCCGCAAGGAGGTACGTGGCTCGGCAGCCGCGAAGGATGGTGTCCGGGTGATGTGGTGAAGGATCACGAAGTGACCTTGCCGGGCTTGACTTCCGGGGGCACGGCGACCTTGGACTATTCCATCACGCCTGTGCCATCCAACAACCTCGGCATGGGTGGCGGGAACTATGTGATCAACATGGACCTGATGGAGTACGGACCCGCAGCGCACCAAGTGGATGCGGAGATCTACGAAGTGAAGCGGCCGAGCAGGACCGACCAATGGCGTCGCGAGAACCCGATCTGCCGCGCACCGATGGTGGTGTTGCGCAACGCGGGCGCACAGGACCTCACGAGTGCCACCTTCACCTATCAGGTAAGTGGTGGAACATCGGTCACGTACAATTGGACGGGACTCTTGAAACACATGCAACACGTCGATGTGGAACTGCCGATCCCGAGCGAGTCCTTTTGGGCCGGTGATGCCGACCGGGAATTCACCGTGACCGTGAGCCAACCGAACGGCGTAGCCGATCAGTACGCGGATAACGACAGCTACACCGCCGAATTCGTCCTGCCGGTGGTGTACACGCACGACGTGTTGCTGCATTACAAGACCAACAATCGTCCGTACGAAACATCGGTGCGCGTGCTCGACCTCGCGGGCAATGTGCTCCTGAGCCGCAATGTCCACACCGCGAACACGCAATACATCGACACACTGCACCTGGCCAACGGCTGCTACACCTTCGAGATGATCGACAGCGGCAACGACGGACTGAGCTACTGGGCCGATCCGGACGCCGGTTCCGGCTTCGCACGGTTGAAGAAACCGAACGGTGTGATCGTGGAGTACTTCCCGAATGAATTCGGACGTGCCCTGCACAAGGCGTTCACCGTTGCGATCGGTGTCGGGCTGGATGAGATCAGTGCGCCTTCTGAGGTGTCCGTCCAACCCAATCCATCGAACGGGAACACGACGCTGGTGGTGAGCGGACTGCTGGGTGATGCGGACATGGACGTACTGGACATCAACGGCCGCATGCTGCACACGCAACGGGTCGCGCTGCGCGGCACGGATCGGATCCCCGTGGATCTCGCGGCGTTCCCGACCGGACTGTACATGGTGCGCTTGAAACTCGATGACCGCGTGGTGGTGGTGCGCGCCATGAAGGAGTGATCGACCGCGATACCTTACCCATTCTGTCCCATGCATATCGTCATCATCTCCGGCAGTATCCGTGAAGGCCGCAAGAGCCATCGCGCGGCGCTCTTTCTGTTGAACAGCATCACGCAGACCGCCAACACCGCGGAGATCCTCGACCTGAAGGAATACGCCTTCCCGCTCTTCCATGAACGCCTTCGCTACCAGAAGGACCCGGACGCACGCGTAGTGGACTTCGCGGAACGTGTGCGCCGTGCGGATGGCGTGATCCTCGTGACACCCGAGTACAACGGCGGCTATCCGGCAAGTGTGAAGAACATCGTGGACCTGCTCACCGATGAATGGAAGCGAAAGCCCTTGGCGATCTGCACGTGTTCGGATGGATCTTTCGGTGGCACGCAGGTGATCACTTCCATCCTCTTCTCGCTATGGAAGATCAAAGCGTGGGTGGTCGCGCACATGCCGGTTCCGAAAGTGGGCGATGCGTTCGCAGAGGACGGGACGCCTGCTGAACCCGACGCATGGGCCAAGCGCGCCAAGCACCTGTTTGATGAATTGGGCTGGGCGATGGAGGCGAAGCGGAGAATGGAGGGTTAGGTCACACTCCCGTAGAGTCTTATGCAGGCTAGTTCATCTTGGGAGCAATGGATCAGCACTACCGGATCGAGGAACGGTCGTGCAGAGGAAGTGCGTGCCATACCAGTAATTTCGGCCTCATGAGAAATATGATCTGGATGCTGCTATTGTTCACTATGGTTGCTTGCGGGCAACAACCACCCCCACCAACCAAGGAGGATAGCGTTCGCATGTATATCGGACGGGCGGATGACCTTGGAGCAATGGGCAAGTGGAAGGACGCGCTTGGGATGATGAACAAGGCTGACTCCATCAAGCCCGGGGACATGTCCATCCTGCACTTGCGCGGCACAGTAAAGGGTCGTATGGGCGACTATTCAGGAGCCGTGGAAGACTTGGACCGGTCCATCGGACTCTGTACCGTTGAAAAGCAATGTCGCATCCTGCACCTGACTCGGGCCACAGTACACAATGAGGCAGGCCATTTGGATCTGGCCTGTGAGGATTGGAAACTTACTGGTGGACTGGCCGATTTCGAGATTAAGCAATACTGTAAGTAGGACCAGTGTGCAGGTGTTCGGGTAGTCTATCCATTGGCACGCTTCCTCTGTATTCGGCCCGTTCGTGATCGCCAGGCGCTGACGACTAAGCCTTCGTCGGCACCAACTGGAAGATCCGCTTCAACACGCTTACCGCATGTTCAACCTCCGCCGCCGTGGAGTACCGGCTGAACGAGAAGCGGATGTTCGCGCCGGGCCGCTCGGGATACAACGCACCGAGTACATGACTGCCTTTGTTGCTTCCGCTGCTGCATGCGCTGCCGCCGCTGCACGCCACGCCTTCTATGTCGAGGTTGTACAGCAGCATCTCGCTCTTGCCATCGTCTGCGAAGCGCACGCTGAGCACCGTGTACAAACTGTCGGGGCCGGGATCACCGTTGAAACCCACGCCTGGGATCTCCTCCTCCAAGCGCTTCTTCAACAGGTCCTTCAAGCCTTGGATGTGCGCTTGGTGTTGCTCCAGATCATGGTAGGCCAATTCCATCGCCTTGGCCAACCCGACGATGCCCGCGATGTTCTCCGTGCCCGCCCGCATGTTGCGCTCCTGTGATCCGCCGAGGATCATCGGCTTCAGACCGGCTCCGCTGCGCATGTACAAAAAGCCCACCCCCTTGGGTCCGTGGAATTTGTGCGCGGCACAGGCCAGGAAGTCGATCGGCGTGTTCTCCAGGTCGAAGCGGTAATGCCCCATCGTCTGCACGGTGTCGCTGTGGAAAAGCGCGCCGTATTTCCGGCAAAGCCCGCCGACCGCATGCAGGTCGGTGCGTGTCCCGATCTCGTTGTTGGCATGCATGAGCGATACCAACACGCCTTGTCCCTTGGTCGCTTTCAACAACTCTTCCAAGTGTGCGAGGTCCGGCCGGCCATCGGCTTCCACGCGCAACCAGTGGATCTGCGTCCCACTGTTCGCCAGCGCGTGCGCAGGGAGTTCCACCGCATGGTGCTCGACCGGTGAGGTGATGAGGTGCTTCACCCCAAGATCGCGCACGGCGCCGTTCAACACCATGTTGTCGGCCTCGGTGCCACCGCTGGTGAAGATGATCTCGCCGGGAGCGCAGTTCAACAAACCAGCCACAGTGCGTCGTGCTTGTTCCACCGCCGCGCGCGTCCTGCGCCCGAAGGCATGGACCGCCGAGGGATTACCGAAATGCTCCTTCAAGTAAGGCAACATCGCCTCGAAGACCTCCGGGGCGAGTGGTGTGGTAGCGGCGTTGTCGAGGTAGATCCGGTTCATGTGACCATGTGCTCATGTATCCATGTGGCCATGAGTGCGGCCAAAGATCGGCGATCCTGCGAAAAATCTTGCGAAGGCCTCATGAGCACATGGCCACATGGACCAATGGTCACATGTCAGACCGATATCCCTGCCACCTCCGCAATTTCATTCATGATCCGTGCAGCTAGGCCATCCGCCTCCTCCTTCGTTCCCGCCTCCGCGTAGATCCGGATGATCGGCTCGGTATTGCTCTTCCGCAGATGTACCCACGTATTCCCGAACTCGATGCGAAGGCCATCCACCGTGCTGTGCGGTTGTGATGCGTGCTTCTTCTCCATCGCATCCACGATCGCTTGCACATCCATGCCTGCCTGCAATTCGATCTTGTTCTTGCTGATGAAGTAATCGGGGTAGCTCTTGCGCAACGCCGTGCAGGACTTCCCGCTCTTGGCCAGCAACGTGAGGAAGAGCGCGATGCCGACCAGTGCATCGCGGCCGTAGTGCAACTCGCCGAGGATCACTCCGCCGTTGCCTTCGCCACCTATCGCTGCACCGACAGCCTTCATCGTCTCCACCACATTCACCTCTCCCACCGCGCTTGCGTGGCGCTTACGACCGTGTTTGATGGCGACATCATCCAATGCCCGCGTGCTGCTGAGGTTGCTCACGGTATCGCCCGGCCGATGCGCGAGTACATGGTCCGCGCACGCCACCAGCGTGTATTCCTCGCCGAAGAAGCTGCCGTCCTCGCAGACCATGGCCAAGCGATCCACGTCCGGATCCACCGCGATGCCGAAGTGTGCCTTGCTCTTCACCACCGCTTCACACAGATCCACCAAGTGTTCCGGCAACGGTTCCGGGTTGTGCGGGAACCGTCCGTTCGGTTCGCAATGGATCCTTACCGTTTCCACGCCCAAGGCTTCGAGCAGTTGCGGCACCACCACACCGCCCACGCTGTTCACCGCATCCACCACCACGGTGAAGTGTGCCGCGCGGATCGCTATTCCATCCACCAGGTCCAACGCAAGAATGGCATCGATGTGCTTCTTCGTCCAACTGCTATCGCTTCGCACGGTACCCAATCCATCCACCGGCGCGAAATCCATCGCACCGCTCTCCGCAATGCGCAACACCTCGGCGCCATCCGCCGCGCTGATGAATTCACCGGTGGCGTTGAGCAACTTCAAAGCATTCCATTGCGCGGGGTTGTGGCTGGCGGTAAGGATGATGCCTCCCGCCGCGCGTTCTCCCGGCACGGCCATCTCCACCGTGGGCGTGGTGGCCAGTCCGAGATCGATCACATCGAAGCCCATGCCCACCAAGGTGCCGCGCACCAGGTCGGCCACCATCGGTCCGCTGATCCGCGCATCACGACCCAACACAATGGAAGGACGTTCTCCTTTTGCCGTGGAAGCATGCTTCCGCATCAGTGACGCGAACGCAGAGGTGTACCGTACCACGTCGAGCGGGGTCAGGCCTTCGCCCGGCGCACCGCCGATGGTGCCGCGGATGCCAGAGATGGAGCGGATCAGGGTCATGAGGAACGAATTCGATGGGCCGCAAAACTAGCCTTGCGAGAAGCTTGCGGAAGAATGGTGAAGCAGGGAGGAAGGATCATTTGGAGCGGGTGGGCCACTGCCGAGGTAGATGGACATCACCGCAACAGGGTATTCGGCTAGGGCTAACGAGACTGCGGCTCAAAGCCGCAGTGACGAACGCGCGGGATGTACCCGCGAACGGATCCTACACTTCATCATGTCGGCCTTCCCCGAAGTCCTCACCCCCGTAGCCGTCACTGCGGCTTTGAGCCGCAGTCTCGTCACCATGATGGCGTGAATGTCCACAAGGATCCGCGTCACAGGGACTCCGAGGACGGAAGACCGCTCCGAGGGCTGCGCATACCCGGCGGGATGGAATCCACCGCCCCCTGTTGGGAACGGCCGATCCGCCGCTGAGCCAAGTGACCGGCGCCAAGCCACCTTTGGGAAGCATGGCCATCCCGCTGGAGCACCTGGAAGTGAAACTGACGGAGGCCCGGCTGTTGTATCCGACGGTGGAGCGCATGATGCGGCAGCGCGGGCTCCTCTTGCAACTAGTGTTATAACCATGTAATAGATAAACTAATAGTGCTATATTCGCGGCATGGCACGAACTGCAAAACCGATCCCTGTAAGCGAAGAGCAACGCATGGAACTTGAGGCGATGGTCCGCTCCCACAAGTTGGAGCGTCGATACGGTCTGCGTGCGCAGGTGATCGTGTTGAGCCATGATGGTCACAGTCTGGATGGGATCATCAAGCGCACCGGGATGACCCGCCCTACGGTGAACAAGTGGCGCAACCGGTTCAGAAAACTGGGCGTAGCCGGGTTGAAGGACGCCCCTCGTCCGGGCAAGCTAGAACGATCACTGCTCAGCAGAAGGCACGCGTGGTCCAGAAAGCGTGCGAGAAGCCTACGGGCGGCTATACCAATTGGTCTCAGGAGCGCATCGCATCAGAAGTGGGCATCAGTCAGAGCGCCGTTCATCTGATCCTCAAGCACGCTGATCTGAAACCGCACAAGACCGAGTACTGGTGCGGGAAAAGTCCTGACCCTGAATTCGAGCCCAAGATGCTCACCATCATCGGTCTGTATATGGACCCGCCAGCGAACGCCATCGTGTTGAGCGTGGACGAGAAAACCCAGATACAGGCACTGGACCGCACACAGCCGATACTCCCACTTCGGGCGGGCACGCCCAAGCGCATGACGGCAACCTACAAGCGCAATGGTACCGTGGCCCTCATGGCCGCCCTTGCCGTGCATACCGGAATGATAACCGCAACACCGGTCAAAGCCAACAACGCAACCACCTTCCTGACCTTCCTCAAGAAGCTCGACCGCACCTTCCGCAACAACCATCTGCACATCATCACGGACAATCTGGCCGTGCATAAATCAAGGAGGTGAAGGCCTGGTTGAAACCCAAACGGAAGATCACCATGCACTTCACGCCCACCTACTCATCTTGGCTCAATCAGATCGAGATCTGGTTCAACATGCTGGCCAAGGACGTCTTGAAGAACGGCGTCTGGAAGTCCACCAAACAACTCGTCGACCAGATCATGGAGTACATCAGAACCTACAACGAGCAACGGGCGGCACCCTTCAAATGGACCTATGCTGGAAAAATTCGCGTCGTTTAGTTAATGAACTAATGGGTTATGACACTAGCCATCGCCAAGGGGAATGCACCGCCCACGGTGGCACAGGACTACCCGCTCCGGGAGAAGCGCACGGAATGGCGCTGCCGCCTGCGCGTAAGCGCCACCACTATGGAAGCGCATGCGTTGTTCTGGTGGATCCACCGTTTCAAGGGCAAGCGCTACGAAGCCTTGGACGCCATCCTGCTGCGCGGCGACCATAGGCCACTGCATTTCGACAGCCACTTCTGGAGCCGGTGGGGGCTGCGCACCGAGTTGATGGGGGTGAAACTCACCAACATGATGGGCTTCTTCAAGCAATACCCACAGCCGCCCGTGGGTGGTGTGCGCAAGTTCTACCCCGCACAACCCGACTACGCCGCCGCCCTTGCCGAGGGCCTGATCCTGGGCCGACAGAACGGGCAGCGCTTGATCAGTTGCGACACCTTCAAGAACCACAGTATGCTGAGCGACGGCGAACGGAAGTTGTGGGAGATGCTCATGCAGAAGGAAACCGCACGCCAAGGCATCGTACCGTAGCCAGCTACAACACCTGCGAACCCATGACCCGCGCGTTCAATGTGATCCATACCGTCTTCTAACCGAAGTACCATGGCCCGACCATCCTGGCCTTTCCCCTTGATGCCCATGGAAGTGGTGGCGGACACCGAGGCGCTGGAGATCGCGCACCGTGCACGCGAAGAGCAGGATGAGCGTTGGGTGCCCATCACAGCGGAATTCGCGGAAGAACTCCGGAACGATTCCGAAGTGGCGCGCATCGAGCTGGGGGTAGCGCTCCTGCCCCAAACGCGCCGCTGGGATGAGAACTCCTTGTGCTATTGCGTGCTACCCGCCGAAAAGCACCGCTGGCGCAGCCATGGCCTGTTGCGCATCATGACCTTTTCGGAATTCGCCGAATGGCAGGATGAGTGGATGCGCGGTGAAGGAGGAGGTGGCGGTGTGATACGGCTTTAGCCACCGCTCTTGGTGGAGGCATCGGTCTTCAAGAACGAGAGACCCAAGCAAGGCTCGAGGTGAAGCCGTACTGCACCTCGCACGTACACTACTACTTGCCTCCGCACGGGTGGACGGGGTGACGGGGCGCTCCGAAGTTTCCCCGTCACCCCGTCCACCAGACCACAATGCCTGCTAACTTGGGGGCATGGCAGAGCGCCCGCCCAATAGCAAGGTCTTTGGCAAGAGCGGCGGCTTCGAGAAGCTGAAGAGCTACCAAGTGGCCGAACTGGTGTTGGACATCACCGTGCGATTTGTGAAACGGTACATCGAACGAGGCAGTCGCACCAACGAACAGATGGTGCAAGCCGCGCGCAGTGGCAGCAGGAACATTACCGAGGGGAGCATCTTCAGCGCGACCTCGAAGAAGTTGGAGATGAACCTCACCAATGTGGCAAAGTCCAGTCTTGGTGAGTTGAAGAAGGACTACGCTGCTTTCCTCCGCCACAACAAGCTGAAGCAATGGGGCAGCAACGACCCCATCCGCCAGGAACTGGTGGATAAGCGCTTTGCGGATGCCGACGCCGTAGCCCATTGGGGCCGCGATGTACACACGCGCTTCCCCGAGCGCAGCGTGCCGGAGATCGCTGGGAACATCGGTTTCATATTGGCCAACGTGGCCTATGGCCTAAGCGACCGCCAGCTACAAAGCCTCGGACGGGACTTCGAGCAGAACGGCGGCTTCTCCGAGCGCCTGTACCAAGTGCGCAACGAGGCGCGCAAGCAAAGATCGGGGAAGGAGAAAGGGGAGTGAGTGAGGGTGGGTTGTGTGTTACCGCCGAAGGGTCGCATTCGGAGACCACTGCTGGGGTGGTTGACACCATGCATTGGGCAAGACCGAGGGTAGCCAGAAGCTACCGCGTTACTTTCCTGTTGCACTTTCACACAGCCTACGCTCAGTTCCTGCCGCCGATACGATACGGCCAGAAGGGGAGTCTAGATTCACGCGGAATGCCTTGAACAACATCAAGAACTACCGCTGTATATGCTGGCCTCCTACCTTCGGAAACACCATTACATTCTTACAGTTCCCTTCGAATGATTACATCAGGAACACAATCGCTTGTTGATGAGGATGGTCTGGATAACTACTTGATCAAGTCGTACTTCAAGGCGCGTGACTTCATTAGTTACAAGAACGCATTGCACGTCCAGTCATCGTACTATCTCGAGAAGTTTAGGTTGATCTACGCCATTGAAACAAAGAGGTTCCCACAGCGTCTATGGGACCAAGTGGTTCGCATAAAGGCATACTGCGATGCTGAGACCCGAATGTGCGCTCACTTCGATTGGACTGATGATCGAGGGCTGAGAAAGATCAACTTGTACGAGCTTGTTGTCTTTCGTGGGAAGCTGCCTAAGCGGTTGCTTGGCCTGGAACGACGCGACCTTGAGACCGACATTCTCCAAGCCGCTAAGTTGTATCGCCTATTGCGGTTCTTTGATAACAAGGGGCGCGTCTTCCACTCTCAAGTCGAGGATCCTTCCGACCCAACCATTTCTTCGGTACCAAACAATCTACTCAGCGGCGTTGACTTGTACGATGAGCTCAGAAATGATGATGTACTTCAAAGAGCATCGAGTGATGATCATACTTTGGTCCTTAGATATTTCACGAAGGCCAAAATGATTTCGGGCTTACTGTCCCTCGGTAAGCACGATCAACGCAAGCTGAAGACCATGAACAAGTCCGAATTGTCAGTTCTTCTGATGGACGAAAGAGAGATTCGTGACATGAAGTTTTGGGAGTCGTTCTATGTTCTTACCCCAAGCTATCAAGACCTCAAGGAATGGCTCGCAGTGGAAAAGGTGTACATGGAGATGGCAGAGCTGCTCACTGGAGAGAAAGACATGGGGCTCATGTTCCTCCCCGATATATCCAAGAAACTTAGGAACACATGCAAGGACAACGAGACAGTTGAACTCCTGCTGTCATTGGCGAAACGCCACTTACCATAGTTATTCATCCTCTCGCGTCTCCCGATAATATTCACCAGATAGGGCGTACAAGGTCATCTGCTGGAACCACTTGTTTGCGCGCTGCACTTTGGCCAAATCCTCATCCGTTAATCGCAAGTCAGGATAGGTCTTAGGATGCACTGTTAGGTTGCGTTTCTCTATCGTGTCCTTGAGATCTACGATGCGGTCGTCACCGAACCACACTTTGACTAAATCCTTCTTGTCAAAATGCTGGGCATATGTCTTCCAGATCACCTTAAATCTTTCATAGGAACGGGTACCCGCCTCCTTGAATAGAAGCTTTCGTTGCTTGTCGGTCAGTTTGATTCGCTTCTCATCGTGCGACACTAGGAGGTGCTGTCTGACCTGATAGTTGACCGCCTCAACCATGACCATAAAGTTCGTGAGATAGATTCGTCTATAGTCTATCCATCTGCTTGTGAAATCACCACGCGCGATAGCAGCGAGTTCGTTACGAAGTTTCCTCTTGAGCCAGGAAAGATCCGGGTGCGCGAATGGAGCAGGATCAATCATGCGTTTTCCCATTGTTTCAAGCTTTCGGCCAAGGTATTGCCACACTCATCGGCGTCCACATGTCCACGGCCCCCTGCTGCCGCAAATCACCGATCCGTGTACCCGCCACGCACTCGCATTCGCCCCCACCTACCCCACCCCCCACTTCACCCACACATGCACCAAGCTCGTTCGGCAGTGCAGCTCCAACTTCTTGAAGACGTGTGCGAGGTGCGAGTTCAAGGTGCCGCGTGCTATGTGGAGGTCGGCGGCAATGTGATCGTAGATCTCGCCTTCCTCGGCGCACACGGCGTGCATCACCTCCCGCTCGCGGCGGGTGAGTTCGCTTATCCAAGCCACCTGCACCTGCGGGCGCGCTCCTCACCTCGGCTTCTCCATTGCGATGTCGCTCCACGGTCCGGGTCCCGCAGCGCCGATGGCCCGCACACGGAAGCAGTGGACCACGCCGCTTTGCAGTCCGGTGGCCGAGTAGTAGTTCGCGCCCAGCGCGGTGAGCGGCCGCCAGTCGTCAAGTAGCTGCGGATCGGCCACGCGGGTCTGCACCTCGTATCCGCTGCGGTGCCTTACACGCCCCCAATGGAGCTTCACCACGCCGATGAGGGCGATGGCGGATGCGCGCAGGTTGCCCGGTGCGGGCAGCGGACCTGCGGGCTGCGGTTTCCGGCGCAGTGGGAAACCCGCGCTGGCGATCGCCTCCGGGTCGCCGCCGCTCGTTACCTGCACATAGGACGCGAGTAGCACGAGCAGGCGATACAGATCGCGTTTGCGTTCGTTGCGTGCAAGGCGGTCGCGTCTGCCGCCGTTGTTGAGGAACTCGGCCTCGGCATGCTCCAGCGCATCGGTGGCGACCTCGATGACGGCGAGCGCAGGCACCGGGATGGGGAAACGCGGGTTGCCCGCGAGTGCTGCGAGGTGTGCACGCGCGCGTTCGATGAGGTGCTCTGCGGAAAGCCGCGTGAGAGCTCGTTTGACGATAGCGAGGCTGCCGGCCATGTTGCCCGGGCATGGATGCGCCCGTTCCCTGATGCTATAGCGTAGGGATCGCGCATTTATTGGATGGAGGTGTCGAAAAAGTTCGGCGGGGAGGCAGCATATCGTGTCGCGCGCGGTCCTCATGCCGCACCAAGGCTGCACGCGCATTCCGAGCGGGGATACCACCTCACATCGCGGTGGTGCTATCGAACAGGCGCGAGAACATGTGGTACAGCCCGGCCGCACGATGGAACACCGGCCCGGTCATTTGGAACGCAACGCTCCTCCTATGAAACAGCAGGCCGGTACAATGGAACAGCGCCGCTGTATCATGGAGCAACGCGGCGGGGATTTGGAACAGGCGGTCCGCGCGATGCAACAGAGCCGACATCCCATGGAACACGCGCGTGATGGAATGGAACAGCGGCGCCGTTCCATTCAACAGCCGCCCGGCACTATGGAACACGGACGCCGTGATATGGAGCAACGCGGCGGGTAATTGGAACAGGCGGTCCTCGCGATGCAACGGAGCCGACATCCCATGGAACACGCGCGTGATGGAATGGAACAGCGGCGCCGTTCCATTCAACAGCCGCCCGGTGCTATGGAACACGGACGCCGTGATATGGAACAGCGCCGTGGTGATATGGAACAGGTGGCGTGCGCCATGGAACCGGCCGCTTGTTCCAACACGGCGAGCGAAGAGCCGAGGACGAATGGCTGTTGCAGTGTTGGTTCCTGGCGGATCGGACCGGAGATCATGAACCTCCGCATGGGTCTCCGCAGGTGATGGTGCGCTGAACAACCGACGGTATCTTCCTCCATGCGCGGTGACGACATGGTATGTAGCGGCACGGAACTACCGGACCCCGCAAAGCCCGAGAACCAAGTCCCAAGCGTTGCGCGCGAACCTTGGGCAAGCACGAAGACCCCATTGCTGGGGCCTTCGTCGGGTGGATATGAGTGGACCTACATCCGCACCTTCACCGCCTTCTTCACAATGGGCTCGCCATCCAGCAGCAAGGTCACGTAGTACAAGCCCGGAGCAAGATCGCTGGTGTTCCACTCGAACTGGTATTGCCCGGCTTCGCGTTGCGCTTCGGCGAGCACCCGCAGGTCCTTGCCATCGGCGCTGTTCACCAACAATTGGGCGCGGCCACTGCGCTCCAAGGTGTAGAACAAGCTGGTATGGGTATCGAAGGGGTTGGGTTGGATCAGGAGCTTGCGGGCATCGCCACTCGCGTTCTCCGCACTACCCAAAGTGGAACCACCCTCCTGCCGAAGGCCACCGGAAGCACAGCAGCCTTCAAGTTGGGCTTGCATGGCCGCCATCTGCATCTGCAATGCCGTCAATTGGTCCTGTAGCGCAGCTACTTCATCCGTAGGGTTCTGCCCATCGGCGACCTGTTGTTGCAGGCCGGTGATCATTGTGTTCTGTTCTTTCACGGCGGAGATGAGGATCGGGATGAGGCCATCGTAACGCATGGCTTTGAACTCGATAGCAGGATGGACAACATTACCAAGGCTATCAATATCTGCCGGACGGTGGATCGTGCGGACAAGCTCCGGCACCACTAACTGTAGTTCCTGCGCGATCAGACCATACTCCTGTCCATCGGGCAAGCCCATGAAGCCGAACTGATCCGTGCGGAAGTTGTATGTCTTCGGTTGTAGCTGCATGACTCGACCTAGACCGCCAGTGAGGTCTTCGATGTTCTCCTTCAACATCTCGTCAGAATCCGTCCAGTTACCTGTCGGACTATGTGTTCTGCCCTCAGCGTATAGCGCATAGAAGTCAGCACCACTGGTTGGTGCCACGGCATGAACCCCGTGTACCAGATCATCCTCATCATACGAATGCGCTTCACCTCGAACCCCGTAGTACGCATCACCATCCGCTATGCCTTGATACGCATAACCCCAAACACCATAATTGGTTGTGCCGTTGATCGATGTACCCCAAACGGCATAATTGGTCTCCGTACCGACGCTACCCTCTGCACTTGCCCGTACTCCGTAGTTCGTCCCGCCGTCAACATTCGAATGCACCTTGGCCCACAGGCCATACGTGCCATATGAACCTCCGCTCACTTCCGTTGCAAAGCCGGAGACCGCATATGCTCCGGAGCCGGTCACAGAGGTTTGAACACCAACACTTGAAAGCGCATTGGTCCCGCCGACAGTCGCGTGCAGGCCATAGTTCACGGCATTGGTACCCGCGTCGTTCACATCGGTCTTGAAGCCGTAATTGCTGCCTCCACTGGCAGACCCGGCATCCGTGGCATTGGCGTACACGCCCACATTGGTAGCCGTACCAGCGGCATTGGCGAAGGATCGCAGACCATAATTGATCCCGCCGGATGTCTGGTCCGCATTGATCCGCAACCCCTCATTCGTCGAAGTCCCTCCATCGGCGTCGATCACCACCGCGCTCAGATCCGTGGTATTCGCTTGGCGGATTCAACCCACAAACGCAATCGGTGGGTCATTGGGTTAGTTGTTCAAAGATGGTGTCCGGCGGATCGACTGCCAGATCCACCCCGATCCCCACGGCTTCCGCCGCATCCGGGCAGTCCGTCGTGGCTGCGCCATATGCAGTGGACACATGGTTTGTTCCAGCAGCGCCTCCGGTAGGCATGGTCCACTCACAATCGGAGGCTCCGAAATCCGAAGCTGGGCGATAGTGCAGAACGCCATTCGCATCCGCAACGACCACGCGGGTATCAGCAGTTTGCAAGGCGAGCGCACGGATCCGCACGTTCCCATCCAGCACATCCAACCGGTCCAACGGTACTTGGCTAGCCGTCGCGAAATCCCCGATCCCCACGTATCCGGAAGTGTTGCTCTCCGGCCAGAGACGCATGATCTCCAATCCGTCCAGGGTGGTCGCCCCGGTACCTGATCCTGGCGTGGTTGTGTAGATGAACCGCAGGGTTTGCCTGGTGTTGTTCAATGTGCCGTCCTCGCTCCATTGGATCACGGCATGGCTCACATCGGTACTGCCGAACTTCTGTCCGATATACATCTGGTCCTGATTTCCGTTGAACAGGATGCCATTCACCATCCAAGGCCGCCAGCCGAATGATGTCGAACCCGCACCATGCACGAGATGCAAGCGCGCCCAAGGCATCGGCGGACTGGGACTCATGGCCGAGATATCCCCGATGGCCACGTATCCTGCCCGCCAATTGTTGTTATAGCCATTCAGATCGAAGTACTGATCGTCGATCAGCCGCATCCCATTATCAGAATAATTACGGATCCACAGGCTGGCATCATTCACTGTTTGCTTGATATGAAAGGCATTGCCACCGGCCGTCGCGTACAGGCTACCGATCTCAAGCGGCGTCGTTGGGTTCAAGCGGAACATTCGCCATTGGGTCAATGTAGAGGCAGGGGATATCGTCCGGAAGACCTCACCCGTAGGATTGGCCATCTGGCTGCCCTCTACCACCAGTGCCGCATTCGTGTTAGGCGCGGTGCCTACAGTGAAACCATCTGGGTTCACCGCGCCGCCAACCAGAGCATCCGGAGCCAGATATGTCCGACCCGCGCCGTCCGTGACCGGATGGTCGCCATCATTCTGGGCATGCGCCCAGCCGATTGTACAAAGCGCAAAAGCGCAAACCAGGATCCGTTCTCTTCGAGTTCTCATGGCGGAATGGGTTAGGGTGAAACATGTGCGACGGAAACGCTGTGGACCACTCCATGCGCGTCGCTCACACGGAGCAAGTAGATTCCAACAGGCAACGAGGGAAGATCAAGCACGATCCTGTCCGAGGAGAAATGCCTGGAAACCATCATCGTCCTTCCCCAAGCATCGAGGAGCTCCAGGGTTACCGAACCCCGGTTCAAGCTGTTACAAAGAATCTCCAATCGGTCGCTGAACGGATTCGGAAAGACCCTCAGTTCCTTTGGGCCATGCTCAGCAACGGAATTGGTGTACGCGCAGAAGGTTAGATCGAAAGAAACGCGCACATCGTCAATGAAGGCATAGGCCCAAGGCGTGACTCCCCATCCAATGGAATCCAATACGGTCACCCCATTGAGTGAATCGGCGAAGAAGTTGGCGATCACCAAGTGGGTGTATGCCGAATCCGGGACGTACGTCCCGTTCATCGCATACCAAATGGCCGTGTCGGTAGGCACTTCGTCCAGGTACAACGCGGCAGCATTCGGATAGAGATAGCCTGCCCAATTCGTCGGCAGCTGCTCAAAGAATTTCATGCCTACTCCTTTACACGTATATCGCGCCGAGTTGATGAAGCCCCATGACCCGAAACCGCCCACGGCCATCTTGAAGCTCAAGCACACAGGCACACCTACGACCAAGGGTTCGGATAGCTCTACTTGTATCATCTCACGATAAGCAGGTACAGCTTCCAGATAGGTGGCAAGGCCCATATAGGCTTGCCCCTCGACAGCGTGCTGGTAGCCGAACTGACTGAATGGTACTCCGGCGATGGTATCACCCGTGCAAGCGTTGAAGTAATCAGCTGATTGGTTGTAGGGGCTGATCCAGTTCTGCACTTGTTGCCACTGTCCCCAAGTTGTTGGGCAGTTGTAGTATTCCTCAAAACTGCCATTCGGCACCAGGTTCTGGGCGCTGGCCGCAAGGCCAAGTAAAAGAGCGGTAACGCAGGCTGCAGTCTTCATGGCAAGTGGGTTTGATGCCAAGAAGATACGCCGGAACCGCCGCTCCGCTGCTTGTGGGAAAAGAAGGCCGCTACCTTGTTCGCCCCAATTACCGGCCAAGAGGCCAAGAGGCCAAGAGGCCAAGAGGCCAAGAATCCATGTGGCCATGTGTCCATGAGACCATGAGACCAAGAGGCTGAAGCGCCTGAACGCAGAAGGAAATGGAAGGTACGTTCGGCATGGCGCGATGAAGCTAGGCGCTGGTTGGATCGGTGGTACTTCGGAGGGCTTTCGGGTTATGAACTTCGTATCAACCGGTTATGCACCGGGGCCGAGGATCTTGTGGGAAGAATAGCGGCCAGAGCTGATCGGAACGAACAACGCCCACTACCGGGAGGGCTGCTCAATGAAATGCGGTCGGCTATGCGGGTTGTGCATGGCTCATGTCGTGGTCTCCCCTTCCACAGCCCGACGCCATTCACCGCCCCCCGGTCAGTCCACCACCAGGACCATAAGCCGCTCCGGTTCCGCGTGCGAGAGGTGCCAAGGCGGATCCGGATAGCGCGCGCAATAGAAGCGGAGCCAGTGCCGGGTGGAGAACGCATCGAGCGGACCCAGGGCCTGCTGCAGGATCATGACCTCGCGCGTGTGGACGGCCTCCGGAATGGAAGGCGATGAGAAGTCCATCGGGACCACGATGAGATCTCCCGCCTTGGGGAGGCTGTCGGCCTCGGCGATATCGCGCAGACCGGCTGCTTTCGCGTACCAGCCCCAACCGAAACTACCCGCGTACCATGTGGTGTGACCTCGATCCACGGTGGAAAGGGCGGCGGCCTGCTCCGCATAGAAGCCCGCGAAGTGCCGGTCCGAGATGCCGAGTGCGATGCCGATGGCGCCGGACACCACGATCAATCCACCGCGTACCGGGCGGCTCATCCGGTCCAGGAGGTGGAGGGTGAGCAGGAGCACGAGGGGCAGTGCCAACACGAGGTGTCGCGTGGCGATCCAGGGTGCGTACAGCATGGTGAAGACCGCGATGGAGCCCAGTGCGATCCGGAGTATGGCGCGCGGTTCACGCGGGAGGTCCGATGGACCGATCAACGCGCCAAGACCGAGGATCCCATTCACAATGAAAAAGGCCATGAGCGCGGACTCGGTAACCTCCGGATGCCAGAGCCGGGTCCACGCGCCGACCACAAAGAGGACGAGGACGGACAGCAGGCCGATCGCGACCGCCTTCCGCCGCACCGCGCTCATCCGGATGCGGTACACGAAAAGCAAAAAGAGGCCGGGTGCGATACTGCCGAGCGTCAACGTCCAGGACAGCGCACGGATGCCAAGGGAGTCCGCACCGGGCGGTCCGGTATCCCGGTGGAAGAGGTGGACGTACCCGAATTCGCGCACATTCCAGAACGACCAGAGCCCGATCACCGCCACCGGGATCAACACGGTCCACCCGGTGCGGCGGCCGGCGAACCAACCCATCACGAGCCAGGCCGGGACCACGGCCAACGCCGTGTACTTGGTGAGAATGGCCGCGGAAAGGAAGAGCGCCGAATACACGGCGTGGTTGCCCTCCTTCCGCATGGATGCGCAACAGGCGTGGTAAAGCGAGCCCAGGATCAAACTCAACAAGGGGATGTCCAGGAAGACGTTCTGGTTCACGATGAAACCCGGAGAGAGCGCCAGCAACGCCGTGGCGAACAGCGCCACGCGCGGAGCGAAGAGCCGGGCCAGGCGGTGGAACATGACGAGGGCCAACGCGGTGAACAGGGAAAGAAGCGCGTGCATGGAGACCTCGGAGAACCCGAGGACCGCTCCCCATGCGGCCATGCCATAGAAGAAGAGCGGCGGATGATTGCCATGATGGAAAGGTTCCTCCACCCCACCCCAGTTGATCATTCCGCTCATGGGCTTCAGCGGTTCCTCAAGGATCCACTGCGCCACAGCCAGGTGGAACGGATCATCCACATGGAAGGACTTGGTCAGGTTGATCGTGGTGGCGATAAGCCATAGCGCAACCAGCGCGATCACCTGCGCATACCGTGGATCCCTGATCCGCGTGGACCATGCTGCCGGAAGCATGGGCCAAAGATGCGCGGATCGCGCCAGCCCGGATCGCGGCCTGCCGGTGTGCCGGGCCATGCGGACCGTGACTTTCACCGCGCGCTGTTCATAAGCGATCACTTCGTCCCGCGCCCCCGGATGCGTTCCCCTACTTTTGTGCAACACGGCCTCAGGCCACCTGCATGAACGACGGATACCACCCCATGCCCGACCGGGACCACCAGCAAGGCTGCGTGCAGCGGTACGAGGCGATGCACCAACGGAACGGTAAGGCGTTCTTCGATGTGGAGGAGTTCGAACTGATCATCGATCACTACCTGGAACAGAACGATCCGCGCAAGGCGAAGGAGGTGCTGGAGCAGGCACAGTTGCAGCACCCCGGTTCCTTGGACATCATGTTCAGCGAGGCCATCGTGCTCATGAACCTCGGCCGCCTGAACAAGGCACTGGAAGTGCTGGACGCGATCGGGAAGTTGGAACCCTTCAATGAGGAAGTACACCTGCACAAGGCGGGGATCTACAGCCAACTGCGCAACTACCGCCGCGCGGTGGAGCATTACAAGCGCGCCTTGGACCTGGCCGAGGAAGCCAAGGACGAGATCCTGTTGGACCTCGCCTTCGAGTACGAGAACCTCGAAGCCTACGAGCAGGCCATCGAACATTTACGGCAAGCGCTGGAGATCAACCCGGAGAACGAAGCGGTGCTCTATGAACTGGCCTATTGCTATGATCTGGCCGGATCGCACCAGGCCTCCATCAGCTTCTTCAAGGAGTTCACCAACGAGCATCCGTACAGCTTCGTGGCGTGGTACAACCTGGGCAATGCCTTGGCGCGGATCGACAAGCTGGACGATAGCAACGAGGCGTTGGATCTCTGCATCGTGATCGCGGAGAAGTTCAGTTCGGCCTACTTCAGCAAGGCGCGGAACCTGCTGATGCAGGGCAAGTACCAGGAGGCGATCGATTGCTACCAGGAGACCGTGACGAATGACGGTCCGCAGGCGATCACCTTTTCCTACATCGGTGAGTGCTACGAGAAGATGGAACGCTTCGAGCAGGCGCTGATCCACTACGACCAGGCCTTGGCGCTCGACCCGAACTGGGTGGATGCGTGGATCGGGCGCGGCGTGGTGAAGGACCTGCAGGGCAACCTGGTCCCTGCGGTGAAGGACCTGGAGATGGCCGTGAAACTGGCGCCGGAGAATGGCGACGCGTGGTTCTATTACGCCAACGCACTCGGTCGCTGCGAGCGTTACGAGGATGCCATGGCAGCGTACACGCGCCTGAACACCATTGAACCGGAGAGCCTCGACGGCTGGCTGGATCACGCCGAACTCCTGTTCGGATTGAAAGGGCCTGAAGTGGCATTGAAGAAGTTGCGTGAGGGCGAACAGGTCCACCGGTTGAACGCGCGCTTCCGCTACCGCATGGCGAGCTATTTCCTGCGCAGTGGCCTCGAACAGCAGGGCCTGCTTGAACTGGAGGAAGCATTGATGACCGACCACGCCGCACACGTACAATGGCTGGAGCATTATCCCGAGGCCGCCAGCATGCCACAGGTCATTCACCTGCTGGAACTGTACAAGCAATGAACTACAAGCTGTCGCACATTCCCGAGCGGACCAAGAAGCCGCGCGAGGAAGGCCTGACCATGGTGATGGACAAGGGCCTTAGCATGCGCCAGGCCGAGGACCTGATCGATGCCAGTGGCCCATTGGTGGATCTGCTCAAACTCGGATTCGGCACTTCGTTCGTCACACCGAAGCTCAAGGAGAAGATCAAGCTCTACCAGAAGGCGGATATCCGGGTGTACCTCGGTGGAACGCTCTTCGAGGCCTTCGTGGCGCGTGGGCAATTCAAGGATTACCGCAAGTTGCTGGACCAATTGGGCTTGGACATGGCGGAGGTCTCCGATGGATCCATCAACCTGCCCAACAAGGAGAAGTGCAAGTACATCACCGAACTGGCGAAGACCATCACGGTGTTGAGCGAAGTGGGCAGCAAGGAGACCGGCATCCTCATCAGCCCGGCCAGGTGGGTGAGCATGATGCGCATGGAACTCGACGCGGGAAGCTGGAAGGTGATCGCCGAAGCGCGCGAGAGCGGCACGGTGGGCATCTACCGTCCCAGTGGTCACGCGCACACCACCTTGGTGAACCGCATCCTGGCGAAGGTGGCCGCACAGGATATCCTGTGGGAAGCGCCCCAGAAATCACAGCAGATCTGGTTCCTGAAACAACTCGGTGCGAACGTGAACCTCGGCAACATCGGGCAGGATGATGTGATCCCGTTGGAGACCTTGCGCCTCGGTCTTCGCGGCGACACCTTCTTCCAATACCTCCCGGAGGAGATGGCGGAGAAATTGAGACAGGTGAAGAGTGACTCTTGAATTCAGGAGCAGGCGCAGGTGCAGGAGGCAATTGCCCCTGCTACTGCCCCTGCCCCTTGAGCCCGACCGATGAAGGACATCACCCCACAGGAATTAGCACGCCTCCGCGAAAGCAGTGCACCGCACCAACTGATCGACGTGCGTGAGGCGTACGAGTCCGAAGCGTGTTCACTTGGTGGCACGCTGATCCCTATGGGCGACATCGTGGACCGCATGAAAGAGATCCGGACCGATGTGCCGGTGATCTTCCATTGCCGGAGCGGGAACCGCTCGGCAGCCGTGGTGCATGCGTTGGAGTCCCGCTATGGATTCAGTGGGTTGATGAACCTGCGCGGCGGCATCGAAGCCTACGCCGCGGAAGTGGACCACGCCATACACTGCGAATGATCAATACGTGAACATGGAATTGCTTCAGGAGCTCTGGTACTTCATTACGCACCTCAACATCACGCTACCCGCCTTCATCGGCGAGCATGGCAACTGGGTGTACGCGCTGCTATTCGTGATCATCTTCGTGGAGACCGGCTTCGTGGTCATGCCATTCCTCCCGGGTGATTCGCTGCTGTTCGTGGCGGGATCGCTGGCTGCTGGAGCGAATGCTTCCTTGGACCTGTTCGTGCTCTTCGGACTGCTGTTCCTCGCTGCGGTGTTGGGCGATAACATCAACTATTGGGTGGGCCGCTTCTTCGGTCCGCGCGTGGTGAAGTGGCGGATCGGAGGCCGTGACCTCGTGCAGCAGAAACACCTCGACAGGACGCACGCCTACTTCGAGAAGTACGGTGTGAAGACGATCATCATCGCGCGCTTCGTACCCATCGTGCGCACCATCACACCGTTCGTGGCCGGCATCGGCGCCATGGACTACAAGCGCAAGTTCCTGCCTTTCGACATTGCGGGTGGTGCCTTGTGGATCGGCCTGCTGCTTACGGCGGGCTATGTCTTCGGTACGCATCCCTTCGTGCAGAAGCATTACGAGGCCGTGATCCTCGGCATCGTCTTCATCAGCATCCTGCCGATGATCGTGGAGTTCATCCGCCACCGGGGCAATACCGCGAAGGCTTGAGCGTTGATCGTCCGGTGTCACGTTACGGCCTCATCGGGAAGCCCCTCTCCCACTCCTTCAGTCAAGCGTACTTCACCGCGAAGTTCAAACGCGAACGGCTCATCGGTCATCGGTACGATCCGTATCCGCTGGCTGCGGTGACGGACCTGCACGACCTCGTGCGCGATACGCCGGGACTGCGCGGATTGAACGTGACCATCCCCTACAAGCAAAGTGTGATGCCCTTGCTGGATGCGGTGGATAAGTTGGCAGCAAGCGTCGGTGCGGTGAACACGATCAAGGTGCAGGACGGCAAGTTGATCGGCTTCAACACCGACGTGGAAGGCTTCCGGCGCACGCTCCATCCGCTGTTGAAGGGATCCAAACCGCGCGCGTTGGTGCTCGGGTCCGGTGGTGCAAGTCGTGCAGTGGCGTTCGTGTTGCGCGAGGCGGGGATCAAATTCCGTGTGGTGAGCCGGAGCCGTGAGCGCGGCGACCTGACCTACGACCTCCTGGAGCCGATCATCGCGCAGGTGAGCACCTTGATCATCAACACCACGCCGCTGGGCATGCATCCGGAGGAGGACACCTTCCCCCCGATCCCGTACGAGGCCATCGGTCCGAAGCACATCCTCATCGACCTGGTGTACAACCCGGAGATCACGCGATTCCTGGCCGCTGGGAAAGCGTGCGGTGCCACCACGGTGAACGGCAGGGCCATGCTGGAAGCACAAGCAGAGGCGAGCTGGGCGATCTGGAATTCCGAGGGTTAGTCGCTAAGGCGCAAAGTCGCGAAGAACAGAGCCGACGGCAGGAAATGCCGCAAGGTCCGAATGGGTGGACCTGCCGTGCGATCGAACGGGCTACCGCCCACACGCACGCACCACCATCACCACCACGCAGAACAGGAACCCGAAGAAACTGATGCGGTTCACGCCGTGCATGAAGCGCAAACTCGAATCCGGGTTGCTGCGCCCGAAGAGCGTCATCGGGTTGAGGTAGTGCAGCACGCGCTTCAGGAACATGGGGTGAAGGTAGCCCCGGTCCCGTGGGTGGGGCCGATCCTTTCCTCTTTCATGCGCTCTTGCGTGGAGGAACAGCGATCCGGGACAGGCGTGACCTCATTATTAGACAAGACTAATCTATTTTCTACCTTCGTCGCATTGTTCCATGCCGACCCGCAGCGAGGAGGATCATATCAAGGCCGTGTACACCCTTCTTCAGGAAGGCGATAGCGCGTTCACGAAGGACATCGCGGAACGCCTCCAGAACAAGGCCAGTAGTGTGACGGTGATGTTGAAGAAGCTCGCGGAGAAAGGCTTCCTCAAGCACGAGCCTTATTACGGTGCGAAGCTCACGGCCAAGGGACGGGGCTTTGCGTTGCAGTTGGTGCGCCGTCATCGCTTGTGGGAGACCTTCCTGGTGGAGCGGCTCGGCTTCGGCTGGGATGAAGTACACGAGGTGGCCGAGCAGATGGAACACGTGAAGAGTGAAAAGCTCATCGACAAGTTGGATGCCTACCTCGGCAAGCCGCACTTCGATCCGCACGGTGATCCGATCCCGGACAAGAAGGGGGTGATCCGCGAACGCAAGACCCGACGACTCGATTCCTGCGCTGCGGGTGATCACGTGCGCATCGCCGCAGTGAGCGAGACCACGGACGGTCTGCTACGATTGCTCGATTCCAAGGGACTGCGGATCGGCACCTCGCTCATGGTGCAGGAAGTGCATGCCTTCGACGGCAGCATGGACGTGAAGCCGAAGAGCGGATCCGCCTTCAGTTTGAGCAAGGATGTGAGTCATCACCTGCAAGTGGAGAAGGGAAAGCCATGAGCAGCACCGACCATCGTTCGCTGAGTGAGGTACACGGAACGGTCGCCGTTCCCGTGGCGAAGGGTTGGCGCCGCCTGCTCGCCTTCATCGGTCCGGCCTACCTGGTGAGCGTGGGCTACATGGATCCCGGCAACTGGGCCACGGATATCGCCGGGGGAAGTGCATTCGGGTACAAACTCCTGTGGGTGTTGCTGATGAGCAACCTCATGGCCTTGCTCCTCCAAAGCCTCAGCGCGCGCTTGGGCATCGTGCGCGGATTGGATCTCGCACAGGCCAGCCGCCACACCTATCCGCCGTGGGTGAACCTTCCGCTTTACGTCCTTGCCGAGATCGCCATCGCTGCGTGCGATCTCGCGGAAGTGATCGGCATGGCCATCGGGTTGAACCTGCTCTTCGGTGTGCCGCTGCTCACCGGCGTGCTCATCACTGCGGCCGATGCGTTGATCATTCTGTTCCTGATGAATCGCGGCATGCGCGTACTGGAGGTCTTCATCATCAGCTTGGTGGCGATGATCGGACTCTCCTTTCTCGCGGAGATGTTCATTGTGCAACCGGAACTCTCCCCGCTGCTTCAGGGCTTCAAGCCTTCAGCGCTGGAAGGCAAGGCGCTCTACATCGCCATCGGGATCATCGGTGCCACGGTGATGCCGCACAACCTCTACCTGCATTCCTCGCTTGTGCAAACGCGCAAGCACGGGCGTGACCGCAAGGGGATCCGGGAAGCACTGCGCTTCAACTTCATCGACACCACGGTCGCGCTGAACATCGCCTTCCTGGTGAATGCGGCGATCCTGATCCTGGCCGCTGCGGCCTTCCATCGCACGGGCCACTTCGATGTCGCGGAGATCGGTCAGGCGCATGAACTGCTTCGCGATCTCTTCGGGGGCCTCGCTCCCATGCTCTTCGCGGTGGCGCTCATCGGCAGCGGGCAGAGCAGCACGATCACCGGTACGCTAGCGGGCCAGATCGTCATGGAGGGCTACCTCGATCTGCGCATCCGTCCATGGCTACGCCGTTTGCTCACGCGGGTGATCGCGATCGTGCCGGCGGTGGCCTGCATCGTCTGGTACGGCGAGGATTCACTCGGTGAATTACTCGTCTTCAGCCAAGTGGTGCTGAGCCTGCAGTTGGGCTTCGCCGTGATCCCCTTGATCCACTTCTGCTCGGACAAGCAACGCATGGGCGAATACGTGATCAAGCCCTGGTTGAAGGTGCTGGCGTGGATCACGGCGTCGATCATCGTGGTCCTCAACGCGCGTTTGGTGGTGGACGAGATCGTCGGCTGGATCGGTCCGGATGGCGGGATCACCCTGTTGCAAGGCCTCGTGATGCTGGTGGTCGCCGCGGCATTCGCACTCTTGCTGTACGTCACCTTCAAACCCTTCATCCATCCGGATCGCATGGCCGAGGGCCACTTGCACGACGTCGTCCCGGAACTACGCCCACCGACCGGCACACGCTACAAGCGCATCAGCATCGCAGTGGATTTCAGTGCGATCGACCAACGCAGCATCGACGCGGCCGTGGCGCAGGGCGGCACCGAAGCGGAGTACATCCTGATCCACGTGACCGAATCCGCAGCTGCACGGTATGCCGGCCCGCTGAGCATGGACCATGAAACGGTGAAGGACGCAGCGAACCTGCAACGCTACGTGGACCGGATGATCGAACTGGGGTATCGCGCCACTGCACATACCGGGCAAGGCCATTCCGTTCGCGTGATCTCCGAGATCGTGAACGCCAGCGCGTGCGACCTGCTCGTCATGGGTGGTCACGGGCATCGAGGACTAAAGGATATCCTGCTCGGTGCTACGGTGGATGCGGTTCGTCACAGAGTGACAGTACCCGTGTTGATCGTGCGGTGAGCGGAACCATCCCACGTCCCGCGTGTAGCCTCCCTGTCCCATCTTCGCGCCGTGGCTTCCACGACCATCGACGTAAAGAACAAGCGCGCGGGCTTCGAGTATCATTTGCTCGATACCTACGTGTGCGGCATGGTGCTCATGGGCTCCGAGATCAAGAGCATTCGCGCGGGCGGCGCCACCATGGGCGATGCCTTCTGCACCTTCCTGGGCAATGACCTCGTGGTGCGCAACATGCAGATCAATCCATACGGTTCGAACCCGCACTTCGTGCATGACCCGAAACGCGATCGGAAATTGCTCTTGCACAGCAAGGAATTGGAGAAGCTGAAGAAGAAGATCCGCGATGTGGGCATGACCATCGTCCCGACGCGCCTCTTCATCGCATCGAATGGTTTCGCCAAATTGGAGATCGCCCTGGCGAAGGGCAAGAAGACCTACGACAAGCGCGAGAGTTTGAAGGAGAAGGACGTGCAACGCGACATCGACCGCGAACGCTGATGACGTGGAAGGAGACCATCGGACGCTACGGACCGGTCCTCCTGCCCGGTGAGCGGTGGATGCGCAAGGCGTTCATTGCGCTGTTCATTCTAGCTGCGGTCCTACGCTTCTGGGATCTGCCACACCTCCCCTACACGCATGATGAGTTGAGCGCCTTGGTGCGCATCTATCCGACGTTGGGCGAAACGATCCAGAGAGGCGTGATCGAACTGGACACGCACCCGCCCGGCGTGCAGGTCTTCGAATGGTTCTGGACGAAAGTGTTCACGAAGGAGGAAGCGGATGTGAAGCTGCCTTTCATCCTCATGGATCTGCTGGCGCTCCTCTTCCTCTATCGCTTCGCCCTCGCGTGGACCGGCGCAAGTCCGGCGTTGGTGCTTACGGCGTTGATGGCCACGATCCAGTACAGTGTGCTCTACGGGCAGATCGCGCGGCCTTACGCTGCGGGACTCTTCACCACTGCACTCCTCGCGGATCAACTCACGCGTTACCTCGCGTTCGGTACACGACGCATGTTGATCGGTGTGGGGATCGCCGCATTGCTCAGCGCGTACACGCACCACTTCGCCCTGTTGCTCGCCGCGTTGATGGTCGCCACGGGTTGGTTCCTGATCTCGCGTGAGCAACGTCGCGCGTATGCGATCATGTGCGGCATTGCCATCGTGCTCTACCTGCCGAACATCCCGATCTTCTTGAAGCAACTCGGCGAAGGCGGCCTTTCGGAATGGCTGCCCGCGCCGGACGGTGCTTGGTTCCCGAAGTACGGCTGGTTCATCGCGAATGACAATGTCTTCTTGGCGGGGATCCTGATCGCTTGTGTCGTCGCATCCGTGATCCTGACGATCCGCTCCGGTCGCGTGGCTGGCCCTGCACGTTGGTTCCTATTCGCATGGGGCGTTATCCCGCTAGCCATCGGTTTCGCTTACTCGGTGTGGCGCGCACCAGTGCTGCAATACTCGGTCGTGCTCTTCTCCTTTCCCTACATCGTCCTCTTCCTCCTGCAAGGCCTCGTGCACGTGCAGCGGAAAGCGGTACTGGTCGGCTGTGCGATACTCGCGTGTGTGAGCGTGTACTCCTTGGTGAACACGCGCTTGCACTACGAGTTGTTCTACCGCTCGAAGTACGAGGTGATCGCGCGGGAAGCGATCGAGGCGAACAAGACGCTTGGCACGGACAAGGTGCTGGTGCTCATCGATGCGCCGGACCACATGATCCGTTTCTATTACGATCTGTGGAGGGTTTCTGTGAACGACTTTCCCTTTGTGCAGTTGAAGGATCGTTTCCTGATCAGCCAAGTGGACAGTATCCTGCAAGCCAACAAGGGCCGCACGGTGATCTTCGGCCAGAGCAATGGATCGGTGCCGGAGCACCTCGCGCTCATCCAGCAGCACTTCCCGGAACTCGTGGAGCGACAGGATCTCATCGACGGCCAGGTCTTCCGCTTCACGGATGGACCCGTGCAGATGCAGTGGTTCGATCGCGACACCATCGCCAGCATCACACCGGAGCAGCGAATGGGTCCGTGGAAGGTATCGGATGGCCTTTCGATGTACACCGACACGGTGCCCAACGGAGCATTCTGGGAATTCGCTTACAGGGAATTCGGCCTGGGCATCGACCTACCCTTGGACAGCATAGTCCTTGATCCGCAGGACCAGATCGAAGTGATCGCGACGGTGATCGGCTGGAGCGCGAACAGCGAGGCCAGTGTGGTGGCGGATGTCAAGCACGGCGACAGCACGGTCTTCTATCGCACAGGACGCCTCGAACCCGCGCATCGTCCGCACGAGGTATCACCCATGATCGTCACCGTCTGTCCGGCGGACATGAAAGGGGACCGGTTGCACTTGCTCACGTACATCTACAACCCGAACAAGGAAGCGCTTCGCGTAAGTCGCGTGGATATCCTGCGCCGCAGTGCGAACCCGGTACGTTATGGCACATTGGAACCTGTGCCTTGGCACGGACGCTTCCCCGCGAAATGAACAAGGCCGCTCGCGCGGCCTCGTTCATGGTTTGGTCCGATCAGAGTTTCACCGTGAGGCCGATGCCCAGCGTTTGCTTGAACTGCGTGGCAGGACCCGTATAGATCACGCCTTCGCTGTTCTTCTTCGGCAGGTCGGTGTCGTCGTCGTAGATCAACAAGGTGTTGAAGGTGGCCGCGAACCAATCGTTCACCTTGAAGGTCCATAGCGTTTCCCAGTTCACATCCATGTTC
Organism: Flavobacteriales bacterium; assembly: GCA_016721005.1. Classification (GTDB taxonomy): domain Bacteria; phylum Bacteroidota; class Bacteroidia; order Flavobacteriales_F; family PHOS-HE28; genus PHOS-HE28. The sequence continues at coordinate 173,385 of JADKJM010000008.1, read as the reverse complement.
TGTGGGTTGCGCAGGTAGTTGGCGAACACATCGCCGCGCGTCATGAAGGTGATGTTCTTCGCGAGTCCGGTGGTGTACATCACCCGGATGTATCCACCCGCCTCCAGTTCCGTGGTGTTGCCGTTCTTCACGCCGTACACACGCAGGTCCGGATCCGTGCTTCCCCCGAAGAGCTTCTTATCCGTGACGATGACCATCCGTGCAGTGGTTGGCGAGATGAAGGCCGTGAACTTGTCGTTCGGCTTGTAGTCCATCCCGATACCGAGCAAGGCATAGCCCGGTGAAAGCAAGTTGGAAATGCGCTGCCCACTGGTGTTGAAGCCCTCCGTGAATTGGGTCTTGAACTGGGCCACGCCGGCCAGGTACCACTTCTCCGTAAGGCCGTAACCGTACTTGCTGTTCAGTTCGATGCGGTCATCGGTCTTGGTGGGATCCGCGTCCTCGATCTGTTGTCCGCCGAAGGCGAGCACCAAGCTGTTGTCCCACGCGCGCTTGCCCTTTTTCCAATTGGCAGCGCCGTTGAACATGGCGATGCCGCTCACCGTGTTGAATCCACCGGCCGCCCAATTGGTCAGGCTCACCTGGCTCATGTTGAGCGAGATCACGCCGCTGCGCCGCCACAGGCCGTCCAATGAATCGCTGGTGTGCCGCGCTTGTGCAGCGGCCGCAGCAGCTTCACGTGCCTTGGCGTCGATGTCCTCCTGGGCGTGGAGGGTTGCAGGCAATGCTAGAAGAAGAGAGAGGAAGATGCTCGAGTGTGATCGCATATGGTTCTGGTTATTCGTCCTTCGACTTCGCTCAGGACATGTGTTGATGGTTGTTGGACGTGGAATAAGAAAGGATCCTCGGTTGATCTGCGGTATCCGGGCTGTGAACGCCCCGAATGCTACTTGGTCACCGGAGCGAAATACTGGTCCGGGAAAGCGGCTGCTTCCGGCTCCTTGATCCGGATGTACATGTGCTCGGTAGCGATGTGGCAGTTGTTGCAGCCTTCCACCAGGATCCCGCCATTCGCGTGCATGGCCCCGACACCTTCCTTTTCGAGCAGATCCTCCAGCTTCCCGATCGCCGGCAGACCATGGGTCTCCATCGCAGCGCTCACGTTCACACCTTCCTCCACCACGTGCCCATCCGCGATCGCCTCCATGGTCTCCTCCATCTCATGCAGATAGAACTTCGCGAGTTCCGCATTGCCGACATTGCCAGCCAGCCACAACTTCTGGTGGAACCTTTGCAAGCGGCCCATGTACACGGCCACTTCCATGTGCTCGGGCTTCCCGTTCGGTTCCTCAGCCGCGCGCGGTGCGGATCCCTGCTCATTGCGCGCCTGCTCCATCCCGGAAACTTGGAAGAACACAACCCCCACACCGAGGAGGGCGACCAGGGAGAACACCAAGGTCAGACGATGCATGGGATGAAGAAGTCCCGGCTTGTGGACCGGGACCTTGTGGGCATTACTGGATTCGAACCAGTGACCCCTACCTTGTCGAGGTAGTGCTCTGAACCAGCTGAGCTAAATGCCCTTGCGGGGCGCGAATGTAGGAATGGGTCGAGATATTGACCGTGTGAAGGTCAACCGCTTTTCTCCGTGGCCTCTGCCCCTCTGCGGTTCATGCATTCCCCTTCCTTCTGCGTTGATTGCATTCCTCGCGACTAAATTCGCGGTGCGTAAGCACCATGAGCGGAACGAATGTGAGCGATAGTGGGCGGATCTTCAAGAGTCCGTTCTTGGAGGCGATGACCAGGACGCACATCGCCATCCCGCTGACCATGTTCTACGGTACCGGGATCGCGGCGATGTGGTGGTCCTTGTCCGTTCTGGGCTTGGGGACCACCGCCTGCCTATCGCTCTTTCTTGTCGGCATCATCTTCTTCACCTGGGTGGAGTACATGATACACCGCTACTTCTACCACATGAACACCGACAGTCCGAGGAAGGTGCGCATGCAATACGTCTTCCACGGGGTTCATCACGACCATCCGCGTGACAAGAAGCGCTTGGCTCTGCCGCCGTTGATGAGCATCCTCGTGGCCGCGGCCTTCATCGGCCTGTTCCGCTTGGCGTTGGGTGAATACGGGTTCGCCTTCGGTGGTGGCTTCCTCACGGGCTATGCCACCTACTTGCTGATCCATTACGCGATCCACATCCATCACCCACCGAAGAACTTCCTGCGGATCATCTGGAAGCACCACAACATCCACCACTTCGTGGGCGATACCGGTGCCTTCGGGGTGAGTACACCGCTGTGGGATCACATTTTCGGCACCATGCCGGAGGAGCCAAGGGCGAAGAAGCAGGTGGCGAGTTAGTTCACCGCTACGGCGCCGTGAGGATCGAACCGCAGAGGGGCTGAGGGCACAGAGGCTTTGCTGCGGTGAGATCCAAGGGATGGTCCTTACTGCTTCCCAAGTCGACCTGGTCGAGTTCAGATCTCGCCTTGCGTCCTTCTTTTCTGTTCACTACTGCAGTTAAGGCATTCCGGATCCCGAGGCCGGGGTGGTTCCACCCTCCTCGTGAAAGCGGTCCCTCTTTACATCCCTTAACAGGCGCGGGCTTCCTTGGAGGCAACTTCCCTTGTTCCGTGCCGTCATCCGGTTGTAACAGTCCTCTTACCATGCCCTCCATTATCCGTAGAACCCCACCCAGTGCTCTGGTGATCGGCGTGTACGCCCTCCTGGTGCTCTTCGCGCTGCTGGCCATCTGCTACCCGGTCTGAACCGCCGCTGATCCGCGACCGCAGACCTACTTCCGCTTCGTGGCAGCTGGCGTCGACGGCTTCTTCATCTTCTTCACACTGGCTTCCACCAGTTCCTTCAGCACCTTCAGGTCCACATCGCTGAGCCGCTTGATGTACATGCAGATCTTGCCAATGCTGTGCGAGTTGCGCCGGTTCGGGCCTCCTCCATCTCGAGTTCGGCTTTGGCGATGATGGCGGCACGTGATCGCCAACGCACCACCGCGCGGATCCAAGGTCGGGCTATTGCTCTTCGATGAGCAGCTTGATCACCACCGGTATGGCGCTGGCGCTCGTCCGCATGCGCAACGCGTAGGTCCCTGCGGCCCATTCGCTGGTGAGCAGGGTGATCCGATCCGAAGTGGTTCCGATGGGTAAGGCGACCACTCGGCCTTGCATGTCGATCCGTTCCACCGAGGTGATGTTCGATGCGGCTGTGATCGTGACACGGTTCGTTGCGGGGTTCGGCGCCAGTGCGATCGGCTCATGATCGGTGGTGCTCGCGTTCACGCCCATGCTCAAGCACAGCGACGGTAGCGGATCCAGTTCGATCCCGGCGCCCGGCGTGAGGTCGTGACCGACGAATCCCGGAAAGTCCTCCGCGTAGTGTTGGCAGCGGAACACCGAGTTGGCTTGGATAGCGGTTCCTTGCGCCACCGGGCCTGTACTAGTGACCGGGTTGATGTATTCCCACACTTGCTCTTCCGTGGCATCGATGTAAATGAACCGGCCCTCACGCCCGTTGGTCGCGAGGAAACCATCGCCAGCAGGTAGCACGCCGCTGATGTTCGTGCCGTAGAAGTCCGTGGGCACCGGTGCGGTCCAGCTCCATTCCGCAGTGGCCGGAGCGAATGCGGTGGTCGCGGGCAATTCGTAGTTCCCGTTCGCATCCACCGGTGGCGCAATGATGTCCAAGCTGGAATAGTCCCCTTGCGGCCGCCCATTACCGTTATTGAAGACCAGGATCTTACCGGCATCGGGGTGGCCCGGCGGCAACCACGTGGTGTGGTGCTGACCGAACAAGCGCTGATCGGCCACCGTGCCGCGGCCGTAGCTGCGCGGGTTGCCCCAGCGGTAGAGCAGATCGCCTCCCTTGCCGCTGTTGCCTCCGGTTGATCCTGCCGCCTCGGCCATGGTGGTGCTGTGATCGATGATCCAGAACTCATCCAACGCATGGCTGCTTACCATGATCTGGTCCAACGCAGGGTTGTAAGCGATGGCATTGAGGTGGATCCAATCGAAATTCAATGGTGGACCTTGCACGAAATTGATGTCCACCTTCTCCGGATGCTCCGCCACCACACCGGAATGTGGCAGCCCGGTATTGAAGGATTGGATGAGGTGGTCCCACAAGCGCCATTGCCAGACCACCACGGCGCCATTGTTCCCCTGTGGTAGAAGCTCGATGATCCGCTCACTCCAGAGCTCCGTGGCTGTTGCCGCCGGGTTCTTCCCATTGGCGATGGCATCAGCCGATGTGTGATTTTCCCACGCGATCACGAGTACGTTCCCATTGGGCAGCACAGTGAAGTCGTGGTGCTGGCACACGGAATCGGTGCTGATGGCGTAGCTCCAGAGCAGGTCCCCATCCCACGACCATCGCTCGATCAAGCCACCGCGCCCGCCCCCATTGAACGCGGCGTTGTTCATGATCCCCGACCGGTACAAAGTGCCGTCGGTGGCCAATTGGGCACCCAACCCCGGGTTGTAAGCGCTGCTCCACTGGTGGACCTCCCGCCCACAGGCATCGATCAGGTACGTACTGGTATACGGCATTGGCGCGAAGAGCATATAGCCTTCCGGTGCGCCGTCGTTCTGCAACAGGCCCACGGTGCGTTGTGCCCGTGCGTTGAACACAACGAAGCACGCGACCGCGAGCATGATCGTTCGTGAACCACTATCGCGTGATCTTGAAAGGTCCATTTGCGTGGGGAGTATCAGGGTCCAGGGATCACCGGACCCGTCGAATGTAATCCGATGGCCTGCCTGTTCAGGAAGATCGGCTTGGGTTCCAACGTCCCACTGCGTAAGTTGTGAGCAATATGGCGGCCACGCATTCGCGATCCCTCCTCCTGCTGCACCTTCTGGCGTGGGTGCCCTGCGTGGCACAAACGGACCAGGATGCATTGTGGCACACTTGGCGCAATGAACAATTGCACGATACTGTCCGCGTGCGAGCTCTCAGCAACTACGCGTGGCACGGATTCCTGTTCTCACTACCCGATAGTGCGGAATACTACGGGCAGATGATGTACGACTTCGCGGACCGCCGCGGATTGGAGAAGTACAAGGCTTACGCACTGCGCGGCCTTGGTGTGGTGTACAAGGTGCGCGGCGCTGATGCCAAGGCTTTGGACCTTTGGTTGCGGAGCATGCGCATGAGCGAGGCCATCAACGATCTGGCCGGTGTGGCCGGTTCGGTCAACAACATCGGGATCATGTATGAGGAGCAGGGCGATGTGCCGCGCGCCCTGGAATACCACCGGCGTAGCCTTGCCTTGCGCGAGCAGTGCAACGATTCCATTGGTGTGGGCGCCTCGTTGGCGAGCATCGGCCGCATGCACCGCTTGGAAGGGAACCTGGATAGCGCCATGCTCTACAGCCAACGCAGCCTGGCCCAGTACGAGCGGATCGGTTATGTGCTGGGTGTCGGATTGACCCGTGGCGACATCGGTGATGTGTATGCCGCTCAAAAGGAGTACGTCCAAGCAGTGGATCATTACGAGCGGTCGTTGCAGGTCCTCACCACGATGAACAACCAAATGGCCATCGCCGAGCGCCTCGCACGAATGGGCGTCGTTCGTTCGGCAATGGGCCTGCCCCACGATGCGGAGAAAGCCTGCGCGAAGAGTCTCTCCTTGGCCACTGAAGTCGCCAACCCGCACCTGCAACAAGAAGCCTGTGATTGCCTCTACGCCGCCCATAAAGCCATGGGCCACCGGGATCAGGCGCTGTACTACCTGGAACGCTCCCAAGCCCTCGATGACACCTTACAAATGGATGACCTGGCCAAACGGCTCCAACGGATGGAATTCACGAAGGAGTTGTATGCCGATAGTGTACTTCAAGCGGAGCGTGATCAACGCGAGGCCGTGGTGGTCGCCGCCGATCTGTCCAGGGAGAAGAACCGCAAGCACATCTACCAGATCACGGGGGTCGCCATCCTGTTGCTCGTCGCTGGCCTCCTGCATCGCCTGCGTTTCATCCGTCGGTCGCATGCCGACATCGAGCGGGAGAAGAACCTCAACGAGGAATTGCTCCACAACATCCTTCCGGAGGAAGTGGCCGAGGAACTGCGGATGAAGGGATTCGCCGCCGCGCGCGATTTCGAACGTGCATCCGTCCTCTTCTCCGATTTCGAGGGCTTCACCCAATTGAGCGAACGCATGACCGCAGCCGAACTCGTGGCCGAGATCGCGGCGTGCTTCGAGGCCTTCGATACGATCATGGACCTGCACGGCATCGAGAAGATCAAGACCATCGGCGATGCGTACATGGCCGCCGGTGGCCTACCCATCCCCACCGATGGATCGGTGCGGGACACGGTGCTCGCCGGCCTGGACATGCAGGATTTCATCACGCGGCGCAATGTGGAGCGCAGTGCCACGGGCAAACCTGCATTCCAAATGCGGTTGGGTATCCACACCGGCCCGGTGGTCGCCGGTATAGTTGGCGTCCGCAAGTTCCAGTATGATATCTGGGGCGATACGGTGAACACGGCCAACCGCATGGAAAGTTGTGGCGAGGTGGGCCGCGTGAACATCAGCGGGGCCACCTATGCATTGGTGAACAACGAACCCGGGCTTTCCTTCACCCCGCGCGGAAAAGTGCAAGCGAAGGGAAAGGGCGAGATGGAGATGTATTTCGTTGGCCGTAACGGGGCAGCCGCATAGGCGGAGTTTGTCCGCCGAAGCGCCGAAGCGCCGAAGAAGCGTACGAGAACTTCGCGCAGCGCCAAGCAATGAGTTCAACGCCCATGGGCGGCTGCTGCTACGTTCGATCGACACCGACCGACTTGTCATGATCAGACCCTCCGCCGCACAGCGACCTCCCCCACGCAGCAAGACATGCGCAGCAGCGAAGCAGGGAACACCGGTGGCGCGTGAAAATGGAATGCACCGCAACAAACCAAGGCTGCATGGCCCGAAGATCCGGCCAGGGATCGCGCAACTTCAGGTGGACGCGCATTGGAACCACGGTGGAGGACAGGATCGGAAGCATACAAGTATCATGACTTATGTCATGCTTCATTCTCCACGGATCCCGGAAGCTTGATGTTCAGAACAGGAACACATGATGAACCGGAACACTTTGTCCATTGCATGCTTCATACTTGCGGCGGCCCATGCACGCGCGCAGAATCCATTGGCCATTCCCCCGGCCCTCGAACTGGACACCTTCGATCTGGTGATCGACGAGCACACCCATGAATTCTACCCGGGAGTGGTCACGGATACCTACGGCATCAACGCGCCGTACCTCGGCCCCACACTGATCCTGCACAAAGGGGACACCGCCCACTTCAGGGTACACAACCAGCTGGCGGAGATCTCCGGCATGCACTGGAACGGCATGAACGTGCCACCGGTGTTCGACGGCAGCCCGCCCTTGGTGATCGAGCCGGGTGGTAGCTGGAATGTCAAATACAAAGTGATCGACAAGGCGAGCGTGTACCTGTACCATCCGCACACCATGGACCTGATCGGGGCACAAGTGGGCAAGGGAGCGGCCGGGCTGATCATTGTACGTGATGATGAAGAAGCCCAACTCGCACTACCGCGCGATTATGGTGTTGATGACTTCCCCCTAGCAGTGCAGGACAAGAAATTCTCACTCACGGGGCAGTTCGTCGCTTCACCCTACGGCGATTCGATCCTGGTGAACGGCACCGCGCACCCGTACTTGGATTGCCCGGCACAGGTGGTGCGGCTCCGGCTGCTCAACGCTTCCCCCTCCCGGTATTATCCGTTCGGCTTCGAAGGGGATGTTCCCTTCCAGGTGATCGCCAGTGAAGGAGGCCTGTTGGCCGCTCCGGCGCCCATGACCCGGATCAAGTTGGGCAGTGGCGAACGGGTGGAACTTCTGGTGGACCTCACCGGTATGGAAGGCGACAGTCTGCTGTTGATGAGCTATGGCAGCGAACTGCCCATGACGGATCCCGGCTCGAACAATATTCTCTGGGAAAGCAGTTCCCTCAACGGCATCGACTTCCCGATCCTGCGGATCCGTGTGGGGCCACAAACGAGCAACCCGATCACTTCGATCCCCACCACGTTGGCTGATGTACAACCCTACCCCGAGGCTTCGGCCGCGCGCACACGTATCAAAGAGATCACCGGCAACGGCATGGTCGGTATGGGCATGTTCATGTTGAACGGTGAAGAGTGGGACATGGACGTGATCAATGACACCATCATGTTGGGCGACAACGAGATCTGGTCCTACATCAACCACTCCAACATGGCCCACCCGATGACCATGCATGGCGGATCGTTCTATATCCTGGATCGTAACGGTGAACCACCTGCCGAATGGGAACGGGGACCGAAGTCCGTCGTCAATGTGGATGTGGGCGATACGGTGCGCGTGATCATGCGCTTCGCGGACTACACCACCGACGGGTGGCCGCTGATGTACCACTGCCACAACCTCATGCACATCAACCACATGATGTGGCAGTTCATCATCGTGGATCCGACCATGACCACCGCGAGCACCACGGCGCAGGAACGTCCGCTCGTGTACCCGGTGCCTTCCTCATCGCAGGTGCGGTTCAACACCACGTTCCCGGTGCTGCAACTGCGGGTCCTTGATCTGTCCGGCCGTGAGGTGCTGCGCGCCGCTGGCCCGAAGGGGACCACCGGTGTGATCGACATTGCGCGGCTCGCACCAGGGAAGTACATCGCCCGGTTCGAAGGTGCGGAAAGGCATGCCGAGACCATGATCGTAAGGGAGTAGCGGGGGGAATACCGGTGCGCACTCGGTGCTGGGCTGCAAGCCCGGACACTCGTTCTCGGCACCAAGGACCAATTGTTCATGGACCCGCGAGAGCGTGAACCTCCGTATGACCATTTGATGTCAAGTGCGCAGTTACATTCTGCCCTCGCTGTTCCTGCTACGCCTATTTAGCAAAGGCTCTACGTGATCGTTTGGATCCTTCAGGTCCATGGTCGTGCAGCGCTCACCTAGGATGCTGAACAACGTCGGCCCGGTCGATCCAACCACCTCCGCGCCACCTTCTATATTTGACGCAGATGTTCACACAAAGTGCTCTTCCCGGTGAAGCCGCGAGCAGGATGCTTGGCTTAGGTTGGACCTTGGTGCTGGCCCTCAGCGCCTCCGCCCAGTTGGATGTGCCCACGCGCGTGGTCATGGTTGGTACAGCGCCCGAAGACCGCCAAGTGATCGGACTGACCGCTCCGCTTAGCAGCGGTGCTGCCGTATCGGTGGATGCCGCAAGGAACTCGGCGGTCTCCTTCACGCCTGTCACAGGGGGTGCGGTGCTTGCCGGGACGCTCACGCCAAGCCCGGCCACCTACACCGCAGGAATGGTGGTTTCCGTGGTGCCCTCCACGGCCAATGCGGACTCCGCACAATTGGACCTGAACGGGCTGGGCCCACGCCCCATCCTCAAAGCGGGCGACCTACCGCTGGACAGCGCGGATCTGTGGCCCGGTGTGCCGGCACGGATGGTGTATGACGGCACGGCATTCCGCATGCTATCCACCACCTACCTGCCGTGCCCGGCGGGCTACCATGCCGGAGGCCGCGAATTCTGCATCGAGGACAGTGTGCGGGCGGACACCACTTTTCTGGTCGCCGTGCATGAATGCCGGACTCTGGATTCGCGCCTCTGTAGCTATGCGGAATGGGTGCATGCGTGCCGCAGCGATCCTTCCTTCCTAGGCACGGTTCTTAATGCGGAATGGGTGGATAGCGCGGCGAACGATCAGGATGGTGCCAAGCTCGTAGGATACGGTGGTGATGGCGCCCCAACGTCGGAACACTTCATTGATTGTAACCGCGGGAGTTGGGCCCACATCGCTACTGGGAAAGCGCGCTATAGATGCTGCAGGAACCGATGAACACCTACCTGAACCTTGTTTCGCTCCTGCTCTTGTGCGGAACGGCCGTGCATGGCCAAGTGAATGTGGATGTCCCGGTACGATTCATCGGCCCGGATGATACCCGTGTGCTGGATGGACTGGCCGATCCGGTTTCCGGCGATGCGGCCATTACCGTGGAAGGTTCGTTGCGCAGCCAATGGGCATGGGCGGGCGCAACGGTGCAGGACACCACCATCACCTTGGCCGTGACCCCGCCGGTGAGTGCTTACACGGATGGATTGTTGGTCCGCTTCATAGCGCCAGTGAACTTGGCCGGGAAGTTCACCTTGCGTCTGGAGGGCCTACAGCCGTTGCCCTTGGTACGCACTGATGGCATACCCATCGCCCTAGGCCAGCTAGGACAAGGCAGAGTGGCCGAGGTGATGCTGGCTGGCGGGAATTTCGTATTGCTTGGCGCATTGGAATCCGGCTGCCCCCAAGGCTTTCTTTCCGTTAATACGAACTATTGTATCGAGACGGCCCCACCCTTCCCCGCGAACACTTGGCACTGGGCGGTGGATCATTGCGCCGACCTCGGTGGCCGATTATGCACATGGGGCGAATACGCCGCCGCATGCACCATACTCACAGGCCAGCTCAACGGGATGTTCGTGAATTGGGAATGGATCGATGACACAAGCAACCATACCCATGGGGCCGACCAAGCGGGCCGCACCACATGTAACAGCCAGCGCACCACGCTGGCAAGCCAACCCGGAAGGGCCCGATGCTGTTACCACTTACGATGACCCTCCTACGGACGCTCCATACCATCCCGGCTTGGATCCTCGCCATGATCCTCATGGGACAGGTCCATGTGGACAAGTCCATCATACTCACTGGCGACACGCCCCCGTCGCGCCAGATCGAGGGGATCAGCCCGACCACGAACCCTGCCGAGGCGCAATCCGCTGCCGTGGAACAATCGAATGCGCACCGCGCAGCGGTGGCTGGTGCCGGCCTTGTTTGGTCCGTGGCCATTGCCGGCCTCGATGGCGCGCCCACAGCAGGCACGAACATCGTGGTGGTGCCGCCTGCTGTTCCGGGGTCCGGCGTGGTGTACATGAGTGTGAATGGCACTGGGCCATACGCTGTCGTCACCGGACCGGGTGCGCCACTTCTGGCCGAGGCACTTAGCGGTATGGCACCGCTCTCCTTGGTGTTCGATGGCGCCGACTTCCACCTGATGAATGGCGGCGCGCACCTGCTGCGCGACTGCCCACCCGGCATGCTCGCAGTGACGAGCCAGTTCTGCGTGGAGCAGGACGAGCGCCCACCGGTGAGCTTTTACGAGGCCGCCCGTATCTGCGCCTTGGACAACAAGCGGCTTTGCAGTTGGGGGGAATGGTACGATGCCTGCCAACGGCGGGTGGAACTGGGCCTGCTGAACATGAACAACAACTGGGAGTATGTCGATGACACCTCCAACGAGGACCTTTCCGTTCGCGTCGTTGGCCCCTCATGCGCGCAATGCGGTTCCTGGTACGTGAACAATGCATTCCAGTCCTATCGGTGCTGCTGCACGCGGTGACCGGCGCTGAATGTGACCCGCCGCGAGCTGAAGGATGCTGTTCAACTCCATTGATTTCGCCGTCTTCCTGCCCTTGGTATTCGCAGGCTATTGGTTCCTGTGCCGCAGCCTACGGATGCGCAACATCTTCCTGCTGGCGGCCAGCTATGTATTCTACGGCTGGTGGGATGCACGCTTCCTGCTGCTGGTAGCCCTGAGCTCGCTCATCGACTACGGTGCGGGCCGAGCGATGGGAAGCACGGATCGCACGCCACGCCGCCGAGCGCTGCTGTGGGTGAGCATCGTGGCGAACCTGGGCATGCTCGGCTTCTTCAAGTACTTCAATTTCTTCGTGAGCAACATCGAGCACGCATTCAGCTTCTTCGGCAAACCGCTTGTGTTGCACCACCTCGACATCGTTCTGCCGGTAGGGATCAGCTTCTACACCTTCCAGACGATGAGCTACACCATCGACGTGTACCGCAGGAAGTTGGTGCCGGAGCGCGACCTGGTGGCCTTCATGGCCTATGTGAGCTTCTTTCCGCAATTGGTGGCAGGTCCTATCGAACGCGCCACCAACCTGTTGCCGCAATTCGCTACACCGCGCTATTTCGATCGCGCCAAGGCGGTGGATGGGCTGCGCCAGATGCTCTGGGGCCTGTTCAAGAAGGTGGTGATCGCCGACAATTGCGCCTCTTTCGTCAGCGCGGTCTTCGACACCCAGGGGCACAGTGGCAGCACCCTGCTGATGGGCGCCGTGCTCTTCAGCTTCCAGATCTACTGCGACTTCAGCGGGTACAGCGATATCGCCATCGGCTGTGCGCGGCTTTTCGGATTCGACCTGATGCGCAATTTCGCCACGCCCTACTTCGCACGTGACATCGCCGAGTTCTGGCGGCGCTGGCACATCAGCCTGAGCACCTGGTTCCGTGATTATGTGTACATCCCGCTGGGTGGAAGCCGTGGTTCCACCTGGTCCATGATCAGGAACACGCTGGTCATCTTCATAGTGAGCGGGTTCTGGCACGGTGCCAACTGGACCTTCATCTGCTGGGGTGCGTTCCATGCGGTCTGCTTCATCCCGCTGCTGATCACCAAGCGTAACCGGCGGAACCTTGAAGTGGTAGCAGCGCATACCTGGTTGCCTTCACTGCGTGAATTCTGGGGCATGGCCTCCACCAATCTGCTGGTGGTGCTGGCGTGGGTCTTTTTCCGTTCAGCGGACATGGGCTCCGCGCTCCAGTACCTCGGCGGCATCTTCAGTCCCTCGCTCTTCACAGTGCCCACGGTGCGCCCATTGGATGTGCTGTTGCTCATCCTAGGCCTCGTACTGGCGGAATGGGCCGGGCGACGCCTACAACACCCGCTACAGCTGCTGGACCGTGTGCCTTGGCGCCCTGTGCGGTGGCTCGTCTATTATGTGTTCATCGCCGTGGTGATCGGCCTGGGTGGAAAGGAGCAGGACTTCATCTACTTCCAGTTCTGAGATGCGGTCCTTCCTCACCATACTCATGGGGTTCTGCGTACCACCGCTCATCTGGTGTACCGCCATGGCCCTGTGGAATGTGCATACCATGCGGCAGGAGACCTTGCGCCTCCCTGCCCGTACCGTGGCCATGGGCGACTCGCACATCAGCAATGACATCGATGCCGACCTGTTGGCAGGCGCCCGGAACATCGCACTCCCGGCCGAGCCGTACCTGCTCACCTGGTACAAGCTCAAGCAGATCACCACACATCATCGTATCGACACCCTCCTCCTGGGGTTCAGCCCGAACAATCTGAGCGATAAGGACCTTGCGCTGTTCAGGGAGGATACATGGGCCACCGAGCGGCTCATGGTGCGGATCTATCCCTTGGTCCCTTTCTGTGAGGCGCTGCGCCTGCCCTTGCACCGGCAGACCTATCTGCGCACCCTTTTCATGCGCTTATGTACTTGGCCACGCACCGCCCATGCGGAGTACATCGGTTCCTTCGCGCCGTTGAAGGTCCCGTACCATCCGGATGCTGGATCCACACTGAAACGCCATTTCGAGGACAACGCCGGGCAGGTCGCACCGGTGTCCGATGTGGGCATCGCCTACCTCGATTCCATCGTGCTCCGATGCCGCCGGGACAGCATGGTCCTGTACCTCGTGGGAACGCCCTTGCACCCCACCTACCGCAGGGGCATCCCCCCGGCCCTCATGGCCGAATACGATGCGCTGAAGCACAAGTATGTTGCGTGGGGCGTGCAGGTGCTCGATCATATCAACCTGTACAACACCGATAGCCTCTTCGCCAATAGCGATCACTTGAATGCCGCAGGTGCGCGCAGCTTCACCCGCCTGGTCAGCGCGGAGATGGGCAGGCCGCCGATCGCACCCGGGCCACCACACCCGGTGCACTAGTGCATTCGGTGCGGCGCTGGCCGTTCCGGTGCGGAATGACGGAACACCCGGATGCATCACACGGAGGGAGGTGCCGCCCGTGATGGTGCAGTCGGATGAACGCGCGTGCGTCCGATCGTTGGAAAACAGTCACGCCCGCTCTGGGGGCCATGGCAGAGGGAATGCAAAGGTTGCCGCAGATGGCGCGGATAACGCAGATGGAATACAAAGGCAGCAGCGGGATGGAATGCAAATACATCCGCAGCGGGCTTGCCTACCGACAGGCTGAATACCAATGACGACCGGAAGCGCTTGAACACAACAACCCCCGCTCTTTCAAGCGGGGGCTGCTGTTCTTGACGCACGGCCAGACCGTGCGTCGTGGGGGTTGGTCAACGGATCGAGAAGTAATGCCCGGAAATGGATCCGTAGAAAGGGGAAAATGGTTCGCTGTCTTCGAAAAAGGATCTGCTGTTCCCGGAAAAGGATCCATGGAAAGAGCAAGAGGGTCCGTGGAAAAGCCAAAAGGGTTCGTGGTCTGCGGAAAAGGGTGTACGGAAACGCCAAAAGGGTTCGTGGTCTACGGAAAAGGGTCTGTGGAAACGCTAAATGGGTCTGTGGTCTGCGGAAAAGGGTCTGTGGAAAAGCTAAAAGGGTCTGTGGTCTGCGGAAAAGGGTCCGTGGAAAAGCCAAAAGGGTTCGTGGTCTGCGGAAAAGGGTCTGTGGAAAAGCCAAAAGGGTTCGTGGTCTGCGGAAAAGGGTTTGTGGAAAAGCCAAAAGGGTCTGTGGTCTGCGGAAAAGGGTCTGTGGTCTAAAGGGGGGTCTGTTAGACGAAGTGTGTCAATCGGTCCTTGAAGAGGATCTCAAGTTGTAAGTATATGGATCGCCAGTTGAGCAGCGGCTTCTGCCACTTCTCCTTGGCGATGCGTTGTTGGACCAGGTAGAGCAGCTTGAGCACCGCCTGATCGCCGTCGAACACGCGCTTGGTCTTGGTCACCTTGCGCAGTTGGGCGTGGTATCCTTCGATGATGTTTGTGGTGTAGATCAAGCGACGGATCGGTTCGGGGTAGCGCAGGAACGTGGACAAGCGCGCCCAGTTGTTGCGCCAACTCTCCACCACTTTGGGGTAGCGGTCTCCCCATTTTTCAGCCAAGGCGTCCAGGGCTTCGAGTGCGGCCTGCTCGTCCTTGGCTTTGTAGATGGCCTTCATGTCGGCCAGCACAGCAGGGATATCCTTGTAGCCCACGTAGCGCAAGGTGTGGCGCACTTGATGCACGATGCAACCCTGCACGTCGGTACGTGGGAAGATCGTCTCGATCGCGTCGGCAAAGCCCTTCAGGTTGTCGGTGCAGGCCATCAAGATGTCTTTCACACCACGCTGTTGCAGATCGCTCAACACGCCCAGCCAGTGCCGCGCGCCCTCGGTCTCGGCCACGTACATGCCCAACACATCCTTGTAGCCGTGTTCATCAACGCCCAGCACGGTGTACACGGCGCGGCTGTTCACCGCTCCTGGTGCTTGATCTTGAAGAATGCAGCGTCCATCCACACGATCGGGTACACCGGCTCCAGCGCACGCGTTTGCCATGCACGCAGGTCCTCGATCACCGTATTGGTCACCGCGTTGATCACCGCATCGTTGGTCTCCACACCGTAGATCTCCCGGATGTGCGTGCTGATGTCCGCGTAGCTCAGACCAAGGCCGTACAAGCCCAGGATCTTCCTGTCCAGCTCGTCGTTCAGCACGCGCTCGCGCTTGCCCACCAGCTCGGGGTCGAAGGTCCCTGACCGGTCGCGCGGCGTGGCGATCTCCACCTGCCCCACTGGAAGTCTTCAGCGTTTTGTGCGTGTATCCGTTGCGCCGATTGCCCGCTTCTTCCTCCTTGGTAAGGCGTTTGCACCTCACCCTTCAAGCTGGCCTGAACGATCCTCTTGATCATCTCGGTGAAAGATCCCGCCATCACCGATCAGTGGCTTGCCATCATACAAACCCTTAATAGCCTCTTCTTCAAAGGCCGTCAGTTCCACATCATACTTGCTCTTCTTGGGCTTCCATTTGCGTTTTGCTTCCATGGCTGTGTCTGGTTGGTTGAAGGAACGATTATTACGTCCAACTGACACACTTTACCTAACAGTCTCGAAAAGGGTCTGTGGTTTTCCACCGTTCGTCCCTGATCGAGCACGGAATGATCAGTAGGGAGGTGCCGGATCCTCTCTTATGCCGCGCGCTACAACCGCTCCAAGCACAAAGGGAAACACTGCTGTGGGTCCTGCGCGTCGCTCAGGAAAAACGCAAGGTGTCGTCGAAAAAGCCTTTGAGTAAAAAGTCGTTGTGCGATGCCTCGAACTCCACCTTCGCGATCTGGCCGTCGGTATCGAGGGTGAACGTGAAGTCGGCCACCTCGCCCAAAGCACCGCCGAAACCGATGGTGAGGAAAACGAGGCGATCGCTGCCCAGTTCCACCTCGAACTCCAGTGATCCCTCGTATTGCAGATCGAACAAGCCCTTGAAGCCGTCGCCGAAGATCCCGAGGAGATCAAAACCCTGATCAAGCCCTTGGTTGATCCCATCGATGGTGGCGTTTCGATCGGGATGGTGCCGCAGCATGCGGAACATGCCCACCAGTTCGCTCTCCTCCAGCAGCGACAAGGCCTTCCAGACGAGTTGTTGCTCCTTGTTCAAGGGAGGTAGGTCGCGGCGGGGCATCGTGTTATGCCTACAACGAAGGGGATGTCCGCGCAGTATGCGCACTTACGCCGCGCGGTGCAGCCGCTCCAAGCGCACCGGAAAACCCTGCCCCCAATTCACATTATTGTCGGGTTGGTTGTTGCCGATCTTCGGGTTGGTGGCCGCGAAGTAGCGCCGCCACTCCAGTAACTGGCGCATGTTGCGCAGGACCGCCTCCTTGGCGCCCATCTTCACATCATAGAAGGTGTGGAAGTCCACCACATTGCCGCTGTACACGCGGTCGCCCAGGAAGTAGCCGTCCTCCACCGCACAGGCAATGGCGGGTTTGCCTCGGTAGGGCCGTGGCTCGCAGGCCTTGTCGTAGTTGCGCAGGTGCATTTGGCGCAGGGCCTCCAGCACATCGGCATTGGGGTAGTAACGTATCCGGTAGCGGTCCAGAACGTGCGGCCGCAAATAGGTGCACGGCCCTTGGGCATCGATCTGGAAGTGGACGGGAACACTATGACGCGCGCATGTTGAAGGGGGCGGAGTGAGAATTGTTTTCCACTACTCACTCATACGAAGTGCGTTGGATCCTAACGATATTGGCAATGGTAATTCAAGGTACTAAGCGCATCATGATCAAGCTTTTCGTAAGGCTGACCGCCACTCTCCTGATCTGGTCCTCTGTGGGGGCTTGCTCGCAGCAGTCGTCAAAACCGACGACGGATGTTGCAAGTGATAGCCGAACTGTGTGGCTACAGAAGGCGGAAAACGCCATTCATATGAATCCCGACAGCGTGCAGATGTACGCGTGGAGGGCTCTGCAAGGCGCTTTTGGAAGTGACTCCTCCAATCAGTTCCAAGCCGATCGCATCGTTGCTCGCACCCTGATCCACCATCACTGCCCGAACCTATCCGAACACCTTGCTCGAATGGCAGCGAATGGGGGTAGCTCAGAGGCTTGGTCAACTTATTTCCATGGGCTTCATTTGTTGATGCAGGGGAACATCCGTGGCTTGGACAAGGCCGATAGCCTGTTCACAGCAGTGCTTCTTGGCGTTCGCACGGACACGGTCTTGGCAGCGAACTGCATCCTTGGGCGAATGGAAGTCATGGTCAAGCACAACCGCCCCAAGGCCTGTGACTCACTGTTCAATGTTACGGAATTGTTGTTCCGCTCAGATAGTCTTATGCGGGCTCGGGCGCTCACCGTTCAAGGGTTGGCCCATCTGGATGCCGGTGATCCGCTCTACGCCTTGCGACTCCAGAATACTGCCACTGAACTCTGTCGATCACGAAGGGCCTCCTACACTCTGGCAATGGCTTGGCTCGGTAAGGGGTATGCGTATACTGCCCAGGGTGATTACGCCAATGCTGGCAATGCAATGAAGCGGGCTGATTCGCTTTTCGCTACGATCGGTGACATGCGTGATCGCATCACAACGCTTGACGCCCTTGGCTATTGCTACTGGGGCGTTCTGGAACCGGGGATCGAATGGGAGCATTGGAGGCGGGCGCTCCATCTTGCCGATAGTCTGGGGGAGTATCGCAGGGGTGCACTGGTCCACTTGAATATAGCCCGCTTCTTCGTGGATTGTGATAGCGCCACTTCATTCGCGATCGGTCTTCAAGACGGTGTTCAATTCGATTCGGCAATGGTCCACATGCGCATCGCTCGTGCCGTGGCCGAGCGTAGTGACGATGCGGTACTCTACGGACGGACCATGATGATCGAGAGCGGGATCCTGAACCGCCGGGGTCAGTTCGACGATGCAATCGCAGTAATGCGGGAGGCGTTGCCACTCTTCGAGACCGCAAGGGACATACAACGGACCTGCGGCGCCTTGGTGAACATTGCGTCCAATCAAATCGCCTTGCATCGCTGGGGCCAGGCCATTGCCACCTTGGATCACGCTTTGGCCATTGCGACGAAGGCGAGGCTCAACGCTCTGCGATTGCTTGTAATCAACCGACTTTACTATGCCCATAAACAACAAGGCCACAAAGACAAAGCCCTGATGTGGCTGGAACGGCATCGGACATTGAAGGACTCGATAGAAGGATTTGAAGTGGTGGAGAAGCTGGCCCAGCAAGACCTTCGGCATCGTTTCACTCAGCGAATTCTGATGGACAGCCTCGGCCACGTGAGAGAATTGGATCAAGAGAAGAGCATGGCCGCCCAGGAACTCACCGAGCAGCACTCCCGCATACGCGCGATCACTGGTATCGGAGTCATGCTACTTGCTGGTATTGGGGCGTTCTTTCTGTTGGACCGCCGTCGCCGCCGTGAGCGATTCGCTCGTCGGGCCATCGAACTTGAGAACAGGGCCTTAAAGGCCCAGATGGATCCGCACTTCATCGGGAATACACTGCACTCGGTGAACGCTTTCTTACTGACAAACGATAGTCGGAATGCCAGCACACTTTTGTCCCATTTCGCCAAGTGGATCCGCTTGATGCTCGAACACAGCCGCAAAGAGGAGGTGAACCTACGGGAAGAGCTTGAGGCTATTAGACTCTATCTGGAACTAGAGCAATTGCGGTCCCGGCAGAAGTTCGACTTCAAGATCATTGTCGACCCGGCGATCTCTACCGGATCCATCCGGATCCCTCCGATGCTGATCCAACCTCTTCTGGAGAACGCCGTGCAGCACGGCATCATGCCTAAGGAGGGAAATGGAACGATCACGCTGGAGGTGACCACTCAGGGAAGGGATCTGCTTATTCGAATAGAGGACGACGGCGTGGGCCGTTACCGTCCGACCAACAACGCCTATGCGGTAAGAAGCGGCCGTTCGTCGTACGGCACCTCCATCACGCAGGAACGTCTGGAACTCCTTGAACGCCGTGCCGGACGTGCCGCACGCATGACCACTATCGACCTTCCCTCTGGAACCTGCGTGGAACTCTTGCTACCGTCTGTCGGCTAGCCCACTTACCATATCCTTTTCCGAGTCGACCACTTCCTTTCCGTGGGATCGGACCTTGGCCGCCCCACGGTCACTTCGGCTTCTGATCCATCGCATAGGAATCAGTAGTGTCCGGGGAAACTCGTCAAGGTTGGTTGAGATAGGATAAAGCCCTTGGCAGGCGTATACCGTTTGCCAAGTTGTTGAAGGCAAGCCCCCCTGTGTGTTCAAAGCGATAGCTGTAGGCTAAGCTGCGGAGATGGCTCCGGAGGCTTGTAGTCGATCAACGCTCGGTCCGGATCGCGCAGGAACCGGAGCACATCGATGTAGGTGTGCAGGTGGATCCGCAGTAAGGAGGCTACACCGGAGAAGGACCAACGGCGTGGGCCGGTCAGATGAGCGCGGTCGCGCACGATCGTCACCAGCAGATCAGCGATGAAAGCGCACCAGATCTGGATCTTGATGGCGTTGGGCGAGTCTCCCAGAAAGTCGCGCAGGGGGTAGTTCTGCTTGATGCGTTTGAAGAGCATCTCGATGTCCCAGCGTTGGCGGTAGATGCGCGCCACGGTGGTGGGCGACCACTTGGTATTGTTGGTCACAAAGCGAAAGATGCGGCCGCTCTCCTTGTGGTGATAGTGGACCACGCGGGCCGCCAAGGAGCGCTTGCCCGCGCCGAGGCGCACAAGCTGTTGGGCGATGACCCCGGCGACGCGTTGGGCATCGTTCACCGGCAGGTGCTCGCGGTCCTTCACCACGGCACCCTCCTGTAGGCGCGTAACCCAAAAGACCCCCTGCTTGTCCCATGCGGCCCACTGGGCGTAGTTGGTATAACCCATGTCGAAGACCACCACCGAACCCCCTACTAAGGGTACTCGTGCCATGATGTGCTTGTCGTTGCGCTTGCCTTCGGTGAGGTCGATGAAGCAGGGGACCTGCTGGTCCACACGCATGACCACATGGGCCTTGGCGCCACCCTTCTTACGCCCGTTGAGGCCGAAGGCACCGGTGCCTTGGAGCACATCACTGAACAGGGGCGATCGTGGTGCTGTCCAGCACATGCAAGCGGCCCAAGGGACCGTCCTTACGCCGTCGGCTGTCCGGGGAATCCCCGTAGTAGCGCCGGTAAAGGCCGTGGAAGAGATCTCGAAAAGCGCCTCGGTGCGGCGCTTGTTGGCATCGGCGAGCGTACTGCGGCGTGGGTTCTGCTTCAGGCCAAGATGCCGCAGGCGCTGCTGGCAGGCTTGCAGACCGGTCACCAGTTCGCGCAAGCCGGTACAGCCCATGTAGATGGCCGAAAGCATGGTCACCAGATGGTCGTAGGTGAAGAGGGTCTTGCAGTACCGGTCCGCTTGGTGCTCCTTGGCCAACCGGTCAACCAGGTTCTTCGGGATCAACTGAAGCAACTGAGAGAGGACTGGTTGTCCGGTAAACAGGCTACCTTGGCTCATGTGTTCGGCTCTTGGCGTTAGACACCCTGAACCTATACACTGGTGGGGGACTCCGGTCCCCTTCCTTTTTGCCCTCAATCAGGAACTTTACCGGACACTACTAGCATAGGAATTACCTCGGCAAGCTCTGCAGGGAATCGCTTAAATGGATATATTTCAAACATCAATCTCCGCCCTAGTGCGCACAACCGCGGTCATCGTCGATGATGAACCGGTCTTCCAGGACCTGATCGCGTCCTTATTACAAGCACGGTTTCCCGCCATCAAGGTGCATGGCAAGGCCGGTACGGTACAGGGTGGCTCCGACTTGGTAAAGGAGCACCGGCCGGAGATACTTTTCCTGGATGTTGAGATCGGCAGCATGAACGGCTTCGACCTCTTGAAGCGTATCGGAACAGCAACCCCCTTAGTGGTCTTCGTCACGGCACACGAAGGTTATGCGGTTAAGGCGATCAAGTTCAACGCGCTTGATTTCCTCGTGAAGCCCTTCGATGTGGAGGAATTCGACGGGGCGGTGAACAAGGCGTTGTCACGTCTGGAAGGGAACGAACGGCAGAGCGCCATTCCCGCATTGCTAGGCAGCGTGGTGAGCGACCGACAGATCGCCCTCCCCGACGCACGTGGGCTCACCGTGCTGCATTTGGACGACATTCTTCATTGTACCAGTGATGACGCGTACACGAACGTGCATACCCGCACAGAGAAGAAACCCGTTCTGGTGACCAGGCCATTGAGCCTCTTCGATGATTATCTCTCGGATAAGGGCTTTGTCCGCGTTCACCAAAGCCACTTGGTGAACCACAAGCATATCAAACGTTACATCCGTGGCGAAGGTGGCGAGGTAGTGCTTAGCGACAATACGAACCTGCCAGTGAGTCGGCGCATGAAGGCGCAGCTCATGGAGATCCTCGATCGCATTTGACCCATGAGCACCGAATCCTCGATGCCGAACGCCGGATACTCGTTGACGTTGGTGAACGCATGGGGGGTGCATGAGTTTTGGAGCGTGAACGGCAATGACGCCGCGACCGCAACAAAACCCAACATCATGTACACCACAAATTCCATCCATCTCTTCTCCGGTCCCCGCGACGTGATCGGTACTCTCAAGACCATGAACTCCAAGGACCCCGAGATCCTCTTCGCCACCCTGAGCCCGGTGGAGATGCAAGCCAATATGCTCCGCATCGGTAGCTGGATCATGACCTGCGTTGGCGGTCTGGTGAGTCTCACCATCATTGGGGCCGTCATCGGCATTCCCTTGATCCTTGGCGGGTGGTACCTCCGGAAGAAAGTGAAGCATCAACAGGAAAAGATCAACGCAGCCTATCAGCAGTTCTGTCAAGAGAACGGGGTGCTCCTTCGCGCTGCGTAAAAGAAGTCCATCGAACAATCCACCTGCCCTTCAACCCCATGAAAACACCTACTGCCTTCCTCATTGGAGCCAACCTGTTCGCTTCGATGCTCGCAACCCCGCAAGTCCAGGCCAGCATTTGGCGCGTGAACAGCACTCCAGGGTATTCTTCGTACCCCGGCACACTACAACAATTAATATCCAACGTCGCCAACGATGGTGACACCGTGCATGTCGAAGCGTCTGCAGTTCCGTACGGTGACATAGTGTGTGACAAACGATTGGTCTTCATTGGCCCCGGATTCAAGCTTGGTCTTCCAAATGGGAATAGCGACCTTCAAGCATCTCAGTTGATGGCTTCCCTAAGTTCTCTGACGTTGAACTTTAATGCGACCAATTCGGCAATCTACGGTCTTCGGTTTACAGGAAGTCTTTCTGTATTGTTGAACTGTGCGGAAGCCATCATCGAAGGGAATTTCTTCGAGAGCGGGGCTCTTCGATTCAATTCCGACTTGACATTTTCGAATGTAATGGTTCGCAATAATTACTTCAACGGGACAGGCATTTCGAGATATAACGTCGCCCAGTCCTTCTCTTCAATTTTCATTACGAACAACGTGTTCAATTCCAGCGGTATCAATCTATCGGGAAGCAATGCCATGGTCACGAGCGTGATTATTTCCCATAACGTCTTCAACTCCACCGCGCAGTCTAATTTCTGCAACGTTTCTGGAGCTGAAATAGGAGATAATATATTCAATTGCACTAATGCGCTCGCTTCAATCTCCATCTCAATGAACAACATCCATCACAACATTGCGGCTGGCATTTCGATGTTACCCAATACGAATTCTAACAATAACGGGGTGCCGGAAAGTTCGATCTTCACCCTAACGGGGAGCGATGATGTCCGCTATACGCTCATCCCGTTGGCCATCTTGAATTTTCCAGCATCGGACGGCACACAGCGCGGGATATACGGCGGCGCCGTGCCTTATCACCTCAGCGGCATCCCTCCGGTCCCCACGATCTACTTCCTACAAGCCAATGGTGTGGCTCTTCAAGGGGACACCCTGCAAGTGACCATCGGCACTCGCAGCAACAATTGAAGCCATGGTACGCCCCATCTCCACTTTAGCGCTGATAGCCCTGGTTTTCGTTGCCCATGCGCAGGATATTGACCGAGGCGAATATTGGATCGATAGCGATCCGGGGTTCGGCTATGCGATCGCGTTTAATCCAGCGCTGGTCCCAGCACCTGACATAGTCCCCACGGGCATCAATGTGCCACTGGACGGCCTTCCGATCGGGTTTCACGTAATCGGCTTCCGCACCCAAGATGCCGACTTGAACTGGAGCCTCACGAACTTCCGTTCCATTTATGTGGCGGACAGCAGTCATGGTGATATCGTTCGCATCGAGTACTTCTGGGATAATGATCCGGGGTTCGGCCTGTCTCCGCTGGATACGCTTCTGACCAATCCAGCGTCGGACTGGTTGGGCGCCCTTTCTGTTACCGTTCCTTGGGGAACGAGCCCGTTCACGGATCATCTATTGTTCATGAGATCCGTGGATGATCGTGGCCGGTGGAGCCATACGAATCTGGTCGATACGGTCTATGTTTCAGGATCCGTGGATGTCAATGATCTGTTCGAGGAAACCAACATTTCGGTGTACCCGAACCCCTTCGCCGAGCAGATCATCGTGCGACCTTCAGATGACAAGCCGTTGCGTGTGATCCTGTATGATCCACAGGGCAAATTGGTAGCTGACAGCATCATCCGCTCAGAGACCATTCTTGACCTGGCAGGAAAGGCATCAGGGATTTACACCGCGTTCTTCTGGAAGAACCTGAAGGTTATTCATCAGGTAGCACTGGTGAAGCAGTAGAGTATGAAACACGAACTGCTCTGCTGCGTTGTCTTGTTCGTTGCGTGCCGCACTGCGCCGAAGAACAATAGTGAAGTCGCACCGCCGTCTTCCGTTGGCGGTACGACCGCATCGCGGCCCATGCCCTGTGATGTGGATGAGTTCATCAACGCTCTACTGATCCCAACCGCGCAAGATCATAGCTCATGGGAGTTTCGCGCAGGCCCGCTGGATAGCGTAAAGTGGGATTCTCCGATGGCGAGACGTGAAAAGGAGAAGTGGGTTCGTACCGGTATGGTGACCTTGCATTGCACCATGGAAGATGGGTCCGACTATCCGCAGTACATGGATCTAGTCCTTCAGGGAAACGCCAAGGGCTACGATGCCTTCGGTTTGACCACTGGATCGTTGGAAGGAGGAGCGGATGTCCTGGCGATGAGCAAATGCTTGTTGGCCGTCCCCGGCATCGTGGTGGACACCACTTACTACTGCGATGACTTCATGTACATCTCGGGACTTATGCACATCACACAGCCCGGTAAGGAGGCGTATTGGCTTTGCTTCCATTCCAGTGGTGGCACGGAAGGAGCGATGCACTACATGTGGTTCCGGTTGAACCGGAATAGACAGGAGGAACTGCCGTGTTGAAAATCTAGCCTCTTGCTCGCCCTTCTTCTTTGGGATCCAGCACAAGCGAAGATGCCCCTCCCCTCCTTTCCCGATCTTGCACGGCCACTCGTGTAAGTCCCCGCCATGTCCTCTCCTACCCGCCGCCGCTGGAAACGCACCCTCCTCTGGGCAAGCGGTGTCCTTGTCCGGTACAAGGTGGTCATAGCCTGTGTGGTTGTTGCGGGCTACCTCGCATTTCCTTACAGCACATCGCACTTGAGCATGAGGTTATGGAAGCTCATTCTTTGGGCTGTCGCCGAAGGGAGTTTCCTGTACGGATACGTTCCCATCATTGGGTGCCTTCTTCTCATTGGCTCTAGCTTCATCCGTGTTGGTTCGCGTTGGTCCTTCGTTGCATTGCTGGCATTGCTGTGCATGCTGCTGCCGGTGCTTCTTGACTCCTTCAAATGACCCCCGCTAGCGCGGATCTGTAGCCCCCCGCTAGCGCGGATTTTCGCTGGTACGGATCTGTGATCCGGACCACACTAGACCAACGCAGGGTGTCCGATAACGCGGCCTCTTGACAAGCCCCCGCAGTGGTCTGCCGTCTTCGGCGACCCTGCGGAACCAAGCATAGTTCGGAAGGGTTCGGGATAGCCCATCGCACTTCCCCTCCCCCGCATTCCCGACCTTCGCGCCCCGCCACCGGCGAAGCCCTATGAACGTCCTCTCTGTCGAACGCGTCGCGAAGCGCTACGGTCCACGCCAACTTTTCTCGGACATCTCCTTCGGTCTGGAGAAGGGCCAGAAGACCGCCATCGTGGCGCGCAACGGCACGGGCAAGAGCACCTTGCTGAAGTGCATCGCGGGCCTGGAGACCCCCGATGAGGGGATCATCTCCTTCAACAAGGGCATCCGCGTGGGCTACCTGGACCAGAACGTACACATGACGGCCACACACAGCCTGGTGGACGAGATGCTGGACCAGGACGATCCGATCACGAACGCTGTGCGCGCCTATGAGCACGCCGTGGCCCGCCACGCCGATGGGAAGGTGATGCAGGATGCCATCCACCGGATGACGGAACTGAACGCGTGGGACTACGAGGCGCACGTGCAAGTGCTGCTACACCGTTTCGGGTTGCGCGACATGGAGCAGCCGGTGAACTCCTTGAGCGGTGGCCAGCAGAAGCGCCTTGCCATGGCCAAGGTGCTCATCCATGCGCCCGATGTGCTGATCCTGGACGAGCCCACCAACCACCTCGACATGAACATGATCGAGCAGTTGGAGGAGGAACTGAGCGTGCCCAGCCTCACCCTCCTGCTCGTGACCCACGACCGCTACTTCCTGGACAACGTCTGCGACGAGATCATCGAGATGGAATTCGGCGACTTCACGCGCTTCAAAGGGAACTACAGCTACTACGTGGAGAAGAAGGCGGCGCTGGACGAGGTGCGCGATGCCACGCAACACCATCTGCGCGGGTTGATGCGCAGCGAGTTGGAGTGGGTGCGCAAGATGCCGCGCGCGCGGGGCACCAAGAGCAAGAGCCGCTTGGACAAGTTCGAAGTGATCAAGGCGGACGCCACGCGGAACTTCGATCGCGATCAGGTGAAGATCGAGGTGAAGACCGACCGCCTCGGTGGCAAGGTGATCGAGACGCGCAACCTCACGAAAAGCTTCGGCGACCCGAGTGATCCGGACAAGTACAAGCCCATTGTCTCGCACTTCTCGTATTCGCTCAAGCGCGGCGATCGCATCGGCATCGTCGGCCCGAACGGCATCGGCAAGAGCACTTTCCTTGATCTGCTTACGCAGAAGATGGAACCCGATGCAGGAACAGTGAGCATCGGCGCCACCGTGATCCTCGGCACCTTCGGGCAACAGGGCCTGCACCTGAAAGAGGACAAACGCATCATCGATGTGGTGCGCGACATCGCCGAGATCATCCCGCTGAACAAGGGGAAGACGCTGACGGCATCCGGCCTTCTGGAACGCTTCCTCTTCGACAAGGAACAGCAGTGGCAGTACGTGAGTACGCTCAGCGGTGGCGAGAAACGTCGCCTCTACCTCTGCACCGTGCTGATGCAGAACCCGAACGTACTCGTCCTCGACGAGCCTACGAACGACCTCGACATCCCCACACTGAATGCGTTGGAGGAATTCCTGAAGGACCTCGACGTGTGCCTCCTCATTGTGAGCCACGATCGCTTCTTCATGGACAAGATGTGTACGAAGCTGCTCGTCTTCCAAGGTGAAGGGAAGATCAAGGAGTGGGTGGGCAGCTACACGGAGTTGCGGGATGTGCAACGCGCGGAGGCAGCGCGAAGCAAGGCCAAGCCTAGCAAGGCGGCGGCAGTTGAGAGCGTGAAGGAAGAGCCCAACGAGATCGCGGCCAAGGGTGGCAAGACCGCTTCAGCTGGCCAAGAGGCCAACCTCGCGGTGACGGAAGCAGGGGCCGGATCCGCGAAGAAGAAGTTGACCTACGCGGAGAAGTTGGAGTTGCAGAAGATCGACAAGGAGATGCCGAAGCTGGAGAAGAAGAAGGAGGAGATCCTGTTGGAGATGGCCAAGGGTGGCACGGACCACCACAAACTGATGGAGCATTCCATCGCGCTGGAGAAAGCCACCAAGGAATTGGACCGGATGACGGACCGGTGGCTGGAACTGAGCGAACGGGGGTGAAGTGAATACATCCACAGATGGCACAGATGAGCACAGATGCGTGCGTGTTGGTGAACACCGGGTTACTTTCAACTGCAAATGGGACAGATCGAACCGGTGGACACCAATAACTTGAACGATCAGGTTGAACACGACCCGGAGACCTATGCGATCATCGGTGCAGCGATGGAAGTGCATTCGGAGCTTGGCGCAGGCTTCCTGGAGAACGTTTATCACGAAGCCTTGTGCGCTGAGCTGACCTTGCGCGGGATCGCCTATCAGCGAGAACTCGAACTTCCGGTCATCTACAAGGGGGCCAAACTATCCTGCACCTACCGTGCTGATCTGATATGTTCTGGTTCTGTCGTTGTCGAATTGAAGGCCCTGAGCAGGTTGTCTTCCGTCGAAGAAGCGCAGGTGCTCAACTACTTGAAGGCAACCGGCATCCGCCGCGGGTTACTACTCAACTTCGGCTCATCGCGCCTTCAGGTCAAGCGACTGGTCCTCGGCTGATCCCGCTCCCTTCATCTGCCTTCCATCTGTGCCATCTGTGGATCGCATTCCAACCGATCCGTGGACCGAGATCAGAATTTCGGGCAGGGCACGATACGCCGCTTGCTCATTGCGCGCTTCTTGCTTTGCTGCGCGAATGCGTAACCCAACGTGATCTCGTGCGCACCTGCGGATTGTCCGGCCAGGCGTGAGATGGTGATGTCGTAACTGTAGCCGATGCGGAGGTCGTTCACGATCGCACCGACGAGTAAGCTGAGGGCATCGCGGTTGCTGTACCCGGCCTCGTAGTGTTTGAAGAGCGGGATGCCGCGGTACCAGATCCCCGCGTAGAACGGATCACGTTCGAAGTAGCCGCCGATGTCGAGCTGGTCGTACTTGCCTTGTGAGCGGTAGTTGTACGCGAGCACGATGCTCTGCGGATGATCGCGGATCACCGGCGTGCGCAGGTTGGTGCGCCATCCGCCGTGCATACTGAACTTCACCGGCATGCGCGTCTCATTGCCGATCAACGATTGGTTCGGGCGATTGAGGTGATGGAAGGAAATGCCCGTCCAGTAGCGCGGCGTGAAGAGCATGAGTCCACCACCGAAGTCGGCGTAGCTGATGCTGGTGCCGCGCAGGTATTCGTAGGTGCCCACATCGCCACCGCGTGCGAGCTGATCGCCGAAGATGAGCTTGGAGTAGTCCACGGCATGGTTCACCCAACCAAGTTGCAGTGCAGGACGGAGGAAGACCTTCCGCTTCAGTTCGATCTCGTACGCGTACTGCCCGGCGATGCTTGTGTAGCGCAACGCGCCACTGCCGGCCTTGTCATGCGTCACCAGCAAGCCGATGCCGCTGTTGATGTCCGGCATGTAGTGGTCCACCGCGAGGTTGGTGGTGACGAACGCACCGGGGAAGGCGGGCCATTGATCGCGGACCGCGAGGCCCATGCGCGTTTGCAAGCCCGTGCCTGCGAACGCAGGACTGATATATGTGGGTACGGCGTAGAACTGCGCGAACTGTGCGTCCTGCGCGGTCAACGGACCGAACGCAAGCACACCCAGGATCAGCTGCCATACCCGCTTCTCATTCATGAGCGTTCACGCGCGCCGTTGCGGGGTCGCGCTGCATGAGGATGTCCATGCCGAGTTCACGTCCGTCCAGATCATTGGCCTTCGCGAGCAGTTCGCTCTGTTGCACCAGGAAGCCTTGCGCCTCTACCGTCATGTGGTAGCGCTCACCGGGGGTGAGCACCAACAGGTAGCGGCCGGTCTTCTCGTTGCTGTTGTACACGCCCACCACTTCCTCACCGGTATCATCGGTGAGCAGGATGCGTGCCTTCACCGGCTCATCGCTGGCATCGGCCACCACACCACGCACCACCATGTAGTTCAACTGGCTCCCGGGGAAGACGACCTGGTAGATGTCCTGCATCCCCAGACCGCCCGGACGTTCGCTGCTGAAGTAGCCGGTGTAGCCGTCCTCGCTCAAACAGAAGTAGATATCGTCGTTCACGGTGTTCAGTGGGTAGCCCATGTTCTCGGGCAGGGTCCATCCGTTCATGTCCGCATCCACAAGTGTGGTCTTGAAGATGTCGTAACCACCCATCGTGTTGTGGCCCTTGCTGCTGAAGAAGAGCGTGATGCCATCGCTGTGCATGAAGGGCGCGTCCTCGTCGTAAACGGTATTCACTTTCGGTCCGAGGTTGAGCGGCAAGCTCCACTCACCGTTCGGCAAGCGACGGATGCGGTAGAGGTCACGACCACCGAATCCACCCGGACGATCGCTGGTGAAATAGATCTCATCACCACCCGGTGCGATGCTCGCACTGGGCTCGTGGTCCTTGCTGTTGATGCGGGCCGTCATCAGCTCTGGAACCTGCCATTTCCCGGCGTGCATGCGCGTCTCGTACAGATCACCGGATACCAGGTCCGCGCTGGTGTGGTACACGATCATGCTGCTGCCATCGGGATCCAAACCCACGGTGGCGTCGTGTGTATTCGTATTCAACGGAGCGCCTGCGTTCACCGCATTGGACCAGACGTCATCGATACGTTTCGCCACGTAGATATCCTCCAGCCATTGGCCGGTGGGGTCCTTGATGCGGCCGGTGGTCCCTTCGCGACGGGAAGTGAAGTACATCGTATTGCCATCGGCGGTTACCAACGGGCAGTAATCATGTGCAGCGGAGTTCACCATGGCGCCCATGTTGCGGATGGTCACATCCACCGGCGCCTTCACCAGTTCCTTGGCCGTAATGGCCATGGCGATCCTGCGATCCACCTCAGCGTCCTTCACCACGCGGTAATTCAATTGCTTGTAGCGGGTGAACAATTCGGCAGCTTCCTCGAAGCGCTGTTGGCGATGACGGGCCATGGCGAGTTCATAGTATGCTTCGGTATGTCCACCGCGCACCGCACGTTCCAGGTAAGGCAACGCCTTGTCACGCTGCGTGGGCAGGTTGACGAGGCAGAGGCCATACTCGTAGTACACCTCCACGAAGGCGGTGTCCACCGGTAGCAAGCGCTTGTACAGCTTTGCCGCTTCGGCGTAGTCCTCGGCGGCGAGGTAGGCCTTCGCTTGGTCCAACAGCTGGTTGTGCGGACGCTTGTAGTTCATCTGCGCGGAGAGCGCCGTGCCGATGAATAGGAAGAGGAAAGTGTTCAGTATTCGTTGCATGGTCCTAGCGTAAAAGAGTGACGTCACCTTTCAATGTGGTTTCACGACCATCACTGAATGTGGCTTGGCATTTCCAGACATAGACATCCTGTTTGGCGGGAACGCCTTTGTACCAGCCATCCCACCCGATCCGCACATCGGTGCTCACGAACATCAGTTCGCCCCATCGATTGAATACCTCCAAGTGATAGTTCTCCACCCCTTCGTATTTCGGGAAGAAGTGGTCGTTGTCATAGCTCATGGCGTCGTACACGCCATCGGTCGGTCCGCTGCTGTTCGGCGTGAACGCGTTCGGGAATTCGAGATCACCGCTCACTTCACCTGTGGTGGCACCGACAACCGTGAAGGTGTCCGGACAATTCCATTGGTTGTTCGCGATCAGCGACACATCGAAGGTGCCCGCTTGCGTGTAGTAGTGGATCGGGTTGAAGGCTGCGCTGCTGGTGCCGTCACCGAAATCCCAGCTATAGCTCGACGCATTCGCGCTGAGGTTGTAGGTGAAGACCGGTTGGCTTGGCACGATGATGTGATCGGGTTGCAGGACGAAAAAGGCATTGGCGCGCGGGTGTACGACCACACTGTCCACCTTGATGGCGGTGCTCACTCCTCCCCCTATGCCAAATGCTGTCAGGCTCACGGTATAGACCCCTGCTACGTTGTACACATAGGTGGGGTTATCCGCGGTGCTTGTGCCGCCATCCCCGAAGTTCCACTGGTAACTCAACCCACCGAGGCTGGTGTTGGTGAACGCGATCGTCAGTGGCACGCATCCTTCCCCTTGCCCGAGGAAGCTGGCGGTGGGGAATGGCGGGTCGATGGTCACGACCTGTGTCGCGGAATCCGAACATCCCCCGCCTGTCACCACGAGGGTGATGGTGTAGCTGCCCCAGGTCGCATAAGTGTGTGTACCGGGTTGCTGTAGCGTACTACTTTGCGAATCGCCGAAGCCCCATGCGTAGGTCCAATTGCCGGGTGCGCTGGTGTTGTTCAAGGTCACTGTGGCATTCGGGAACTGCTGTCCAAAGGGCGTGGCTTGAAAGGCCGCACTCGGCACCGGATGTATGGTCACCGCTTGGGTGAAGACGGAAACACATCCCCACGGAGAGGTCGCAGTGAGTGTGATCGTGCGGATCTGGTCCGCTGCGGTCGTGTTCACATACGTGTGTGTGGGCGTGGCACCGGCGAGGATGTTTCCATCACCCATGTCCCACAAATAGCTGTTCGCACCGGAGCTGTTGTTCACCGGGTTCACGGTGAGCGGAGAGCACCCATCTCCGATCACCATGAAGGATGCGGTGATGGCCGGGTACACTTGGATCGGGACCATCATGGTGTCCGTGCATCCGAAGGGCGTGCTGCCGATCAATGTGGCGTTGAAGGTCATCGGCGACAGACTCGTGTGCTGGTATGTATGGCTGGTGTTCCCCGGTATGGTGGCAAGTGATTGTCCGTCGCCGAAGAGCCACAACACGGAGTCCGCACCGATGGTGAGATCCTGGAAAGGAACCGTGAGCGGTTGGCATCCGGTGAGCACGCCCGGGATGAACTGCGCCACGGGTTGGGGGTTCACGACGATCGGCGCATTCGCCGTGTCCGTGCAACCAAAAGCGTTCTGTCCGATGAGCGTGACGTTGAACGTCTGGTCGGTCAGCGTGGAATTGAAGTAGGTGTGTGTGGGTGCGATCCCGGATCCACTCGTCCCGTCCCCGAAGGACCATTGATAGGTTACCGCACCGGCAAGGCTCGGGAAGGTCACGGAAAGTGGGCTACAGCCGTTGTCCGGCTGGGCAATGAAGGTGAAGTCCGGAGTGGGATACACCATGATCGTTTGCTGCATCGTGCTTTCACAACCGGCTGCGGAATATGCGGTAAGCGTCACGGTATGCATGCCCAGGAACAGCGTGTTGTTCACATACACATGCTGCGGATCGGTCGCCGTGCTGGTGCTCCCATCATCGAAGTCCCACAGGTAGGAGGATGCGCCCGTGCTCGTGTTCGTGAAACCGACGTTCATCGGTGCGCAGCCCGGCTGTGCGTTGTGCGTGAATCCGGCAACGACCGGCGGTGCTACCGTGATATCGACGCGTGCAGTATCCGAACATCCGAAGGCCGAACCCGCGATCAGCGTGACGGTGTAGATCGAATCCGCCGTTCCGAAGTTGGTGTAGGTGTGGCTCGGCGATATCGCTGTATCCGACTGTCCATCGCCGAAGAGCCAGAGGAATTGGGTGGCCCCGGTCGTATTGTTCGTGAAGTCCACATCCACCGGAGAACAGGCGAGCACCGCACTCGGCGTGAAGGCCGCTTGCGGAGGCGCTTGCACGTTCACCCATTGCGTGCCCGATCCTCCGCAGTACGGCGTGGTCACATTCAAGGTGATCACATACGGGCCGGCGGCAGCGAACTGGTGCATGGGAAATTCATCGCTCGAAGTGGTGCCATCACCAAGATCCCAATCCCACACGGTCACCGGGTTTCCGGGATCGGTGCCGATGACCGGAGTGAACAGCGCCGTTTGCCCCAGACACAGGTTGGCGATCTGGATCGCGACCGTCGGTGGGGCGTAGACGTTGACCGTGTGGTTGTGCGTGTCGGTGCAACCCAGCGAGTTCGTCACGGTGAGGCTGAGCACATAAGCGCCGGCTGTCGTATAGGTATGTGGTGGTGGCGCGGCACTCGTGTTCGTGGTGCCATCCCCGAAGTCCCAGAGGTATTGCACCGCACTTATCGATTGATCGGTGATCGCTACCGTGATCGAATCGCAGGCGGCGTCCTGGTCCAACAGGAAATCCGCAGTCGGGACCGGTAGGACCGTCACTTGCACACCGGCTGTGTCGGCACAGCCCGCTGTGGCCCCTTGGATGCTCGCGGTGTACTGTACCAAAAAGGTCCCGGCTTGCGCATAGGTGTGTGCTTGGTCCCCTGCGCCCGTCCATTCGAATCCGGCACCCGCACCGAAATTCCATTGGAAGTAGTTCGCACCGCCTGCGGTGGTCTGATCGAAATTCATGGTCTCTCCGATACAGATCGTGTCGGGATCCACCGTGAGGGTCACCTGCGGCGGCGGCACAATGGTGATCTGGATCGTGGCGGTATCGACACCGCAATAGTTGCTGTCCAACAGCATCACTTCGTACGTGCCGATACCGGGGTATTGGATGACGCGCGGAAAAGTGGGTGGCCACGGCGTCCAGTCGATGATCGAGTCCTGGCCCGCGCCCCAGTAGTCGCCGAAGTTCCAGTACTCATACCGTTGGAAGATGTTGCCCTGCTGAAGACAGTTCCGGTTCGTGGTGTTCGCGAAGGTGACCGTGCGATCCGGCCAACAAAGGAGCGTGGCACTCGCAGCGATGCTCGCGTCATCAATGTCCCAGATCCGGATGGGATTGAAGGTGGCCAAGCTGGCGCCCCCTTGAAGGGTGTTGCAACTGTTCTCCGCTGTGAGGCGCACCGTGGTCTCGCAATCCACCGTGCCTTGCAGGTAGGTGTGCGTGATGGTCTGTCCCAAGTTGGTGGAATTCATGGTGATGATCGGCGAGCCATCACCGAAGTCCCATTGGAAGACCGTGTTCGGGGAAACGTTCGTGCTGCTGTTCACGAAATCCACCGGATGCGGCGCACACACTTGTGTAAGACCGCCGATCGGGATCTGGATGGAAGCGCTTGAACTCTGCTCGATCGTTAACGTGCCGGTGACCGTGCAGCCCGTTCCGATCTCGGTGAAGGTGATCGTGTAGGTCGCTACAGTGGCCGGGTAGGTATGTGGTACCGACATCGGTGGTGCGAGCGATGCACCGTTGTACACGGCAGTGCCATCGCCCCAATCCACCGTGAAGGCGCCGATGCTTTGCGGGGTGGCGATGAGCAGGTTGAAGTTGCTACCGGAGCAACTGAACCATTCCGGGCTTGCGGAAGGGACTCCATAATAGTCGTACAGCTGCGGGCATTGCGCATCCGCAGTGAATGCGGAAAGCACGGCGCAGCAAACGACGGAATGACGGAATGGACTCACGCGAGCGGTTCTAGTTGGACCTTCCTACGCCTGAATACCGCTTCGGGATACGCCGGATCAAAAGCACGCGTGATCCCCGACGAGTCCACGTGCGTCAGCAACCAAGCTTGTGGATCACCGTATGAAGGGCCGATCACTTCAATTCATCCCGCCGCCATCGCGAACATGGAACATTACGATCTCTGCGTTGTTGGTGGCGGACCTGCCGGATACGCGGCCGCCATGCGCGGCATCGACATGGGTCAACGCGTGATCCTGGTCGAGCGGGATCGCATCGGTGGAACGGGCATCTACAACGGTGCCCTCACCTCCAAGACCCTGTGGGAGATCGCGCAGCGCGTCTCCAGTGCGAACGAACTCATGCGTACCCGTGGCCGCGAACCTTTCCGGTTGGAATGGAATGAGGTGATGCGCTCATTGAACGAGGCGGCGTTCGAGCGGAAGTACCTCTATGCCTGCCACATGCAATTGCTCGCCGCCCGGCCCGACACAGGTGAAGGAAGCTTCCATCACGAACGAGGAGAAGCCCACTTCCTCGATCCGATGACCCTTCGGATCCAACGCCCCGGCTTCATCCACGACATCAAGGCATCGCACGTGGTCATCGCCACCGGTAGCCGTCCGAGGACACTGCCGGGGATCGAAGTGGACGAGAAGACCATCCTCACCAGCGATGGCCTGCTTCAATTGGAGGACTATCCGAAGAGCATCGTCATCATCGGTGCGGGTGTGATCGGTTGCGAATTCGCTGCGATCTTCTCCCTCTTCGGGAACACGAAGGTCCACCTGATCGATCGCGCTGATCGGATCCTGCCGTTCGAGGATATGGATATCAGTGATCTGATCGCGCGCAACCTTGAAAAGCAAGGCGTGGTCATCCATCGCCAAGCACAACTGGAACGGATCGCGAACGTGGATGGCGAAGTGGAGTACCACCTCTCCTACCCCGATGGCCATACCGAGACCGTGCGTGTGGAAAAGGCGCTCATTTCGGTGGGCCGAGTAGCGAACACAGGTAGCCTGGATCTCGCGGCTGCAGGTGTGCGGACCGATCCGAAGACAGGCAACATCGTCGTGACCGATACACGCACCACCATGCCGCATATCCATGCGGTCGGCGATGCCACTGGTAAGAACATGCTGGTGAACCTCGGCGAAATGGAAGGCCGCCACGCCGTGGAGTTGATGAACGATCCGAACATCCCGGCACTGAACTACGCCAATATCAGCACCATCATGTTCCTGGATCCGGAGGTGGCCGGTGTCGGATTGAACGAACAGGAATGTCGCAAGCGCGGCATTGCCTACCGCATGGCTCGTGTGGACTACGCCTGCTTGGCCAGGGCCATCGCCATGCGCAGGACCAAAGGCTTCTTCAAGGTACTGGTGAGCAATGATGACACGATGCGTGTGCTCGGCATGCGTGCCGTGGGTGAGCATGCCTCCAGCGCCATCGAAGCCGTGTCACTGATGATGCGTCTCGGGACGCCCATCAGCGAATTGGCGGATCTGGTGCATCCGCATCCGAGCATCACCGAAGGCGTGCAGGAATGCGCGCGGTTGCTCCTGGGCAAGAGCATCTTCAAACCCGAAGTGTTCGCGGACAAAATGCAGTGCTACACATGGCTGCCCGGTGCGCAACAAAGCGCGGCAGCTTGAACCGTCCCGACCGCGGACGTTCGATCAAGGAGGACCCGGATCCTGGAACGCCGGGTTGTTCAGGAACTCATCGTCCGTGAGCGTGTGCAGGAAGGCCAGCAACTGGGCTTTCTTCTCCGGTGTCAAGCTCAATCCTCCCTGCGTGAACTTCATGAATGGAGAAATGGTAGGCGATGGATGACCACCACTGTTGTAATGTTCGATCACCTCTTCCAGGTTCTCGAAACGTCCGTCATGCATGTACGGAGCGCTTACCGCCACATTGCGCAATGATGGCACTTTGAAGAGACCCATGTCCTGGGGAAGTCCGGTTACACCGCCGCGGCCAAGATCGGTGAATATGCTATCCAATCCGTTGTTGCGCATGGAACCATCCGTGAACCGGGCGCCGCCATGTGGGTGGCAATGGAAACAATCCGCACCCCACTGTCCGCCCAAGCCCAAGGAGGGATCGCCACCTTCCTGTTGCGTCAGTAGGAAGCCGAGTTGCTCCTCCGGTGTCAATTGCTCTTCACCACGCATGAACTTGTCGAAGCGTGAGTTCCCGCTGATCATCGTCCGCACGAATTGCGCGATCGCCTTCGCGGTCTTGTACTTATCGATCGTTGTGCTTCCGAAGGCAGCTTGATAGAGCGCCACGTACGCGGGATCCGCCTGCAACTTGGCCACGGCGTTCGGCCAGGTCTCGTGCATCTCGATCACGTTCTCCACCGGCCCCAGGATCTGGTCCTCCAAGTGGGGGGCACGGCCATCCCAGAAGAATTGGTGTTCCCACCCGAGGTTCTGCAGCACCATGCTGTTGCGGTTCCCTTGGATCCCGTCGATGCCGGTGCTGAACCGGGAGCCGTGATCACTGAACGCGAAGACCTGTGCATGGCAGTCGGCGCAACTCTGCGTATTGTTCCCGCTCAGTCGTTCCTCATAGAAGAGGAAGCGCCCCAAGGTCACCCCTTCCACGGTCATCGGGTTGTCCGCCGGGATCGTCATCGGCGGGAAGTTGGCAGGAATGACCAATGCATAGGGCGTCGTCACCACTCCGTTGTCCTCCTCCTCCTGCTGCTTGTCAGGCTTGCACGTCACGAAAAGCCCGGTGATCAACAGGCCCAGGAACAATGGATGTCGGACGTGGAACTTCATGGTACTTGATCAATGGTTCGTTCGTCGGTGAGCGCGTTCAGGAAGGCGATGAGATCCAACTTCTGCTCTGGACTCAAGTCAAAGGTCCGCATTTCGGGATCGCGGTTCATGTGTGGCAGCCCGCCACTTGCAAAATGGTCGATGACCTGCTCCATGGTGCTCATACTTCCGTCGTGCATATATGGGCCGGTGCGTGCGATGTTCCGCAAGGTCGGGGTCTTGAAGCGGCCGTTGTCCGCTGGGTCAAGTGTGATGCGTTCGCGACCAACATCCACGTAGGTCAGGTACAGCCCGATATTGTGGTAGTCATGGTCGCTGAGGTCATGTCCATTGTGGCACGCCGTACAATTCAATTCAGCACTGTTGAACAGGACCATGCCCCTGATCTCGCTATCGGAAAGTGCGGTCTGTTCTCCTTGCATGTAGCGGTCATAACGCGACCAACCACTGATCAACGTGCGCTCATAGCAGGCGATCGCTCGCGAAAGGTTCCACGCGTTCAAGGGTTCACCGAACGCCTTCATGGCAAGTGTGTTGTATGGCTCTTGGTATCGGAGTGCCATGGCCACTTGATTGATGTTGTGATCCATCTCCACCTCATCGTGGATCGGCGCGATCACCTGCTGCTCCAAGGTCGGCACACCGCCATCACGGAAGAACGCACGGTGGTAGGCGACATTCGCCAGCGAAGGCGCGTTGCGCATACCCAATTGACCATCCACGCCGCCGCTCAATGCGGTGGTGTCGCTGAACGCGTGATCGGGGAAGTGACACGAAGCGCAACTGATCGATCCATCACGCGACAACCGTGGATCGAAGAAGAGTGCCTTGCCCAACGCCGTGGATGCCACAGTGAGTGGATTATCCGCTGGAACATCGGGTGCCGGAAATCCAACAGGCAACACCAGCGCGAATGGCGCATCGCTTTCCGTGGGATCCGGATCGGACTCGCGCCGACATCCGCCGAGAACGAGCATCACCGCTATCGGCACCAACCACTTCATAGAACCTCCAGGGCCATGCTGCGTCGCACGTTGCGCGTAAGCTTGAGTGCCAACGGATAATTCCCTCCGTGTGATTGGTTCTCCGTGGTCACGTTGATCGTGTCCTGCGGTGTGGCCAGGAAATGATCCACCGCGATGCGCAGGACCAATTTCGTCGTGACATCCTTCTCCGTACCAAAAGGCAACGCCGGGAACAATTCCGCCGTGGTGAAGCAGGTGTCCATTCCGGTGTGGACCGAGAAGGTCGACAAGAGCGGACCGGTGCCATTCGGATCCGGATCGTAGCGACCATCGAACAACACGAATTTGTAACCGGTGGCCCAACTCCAATACATTCCGTTGTTCACGCTCATCGGGTGCTCATCACCATATAACGCAGCATTGGTGTAGTTCAGGTCATGCGGCAGGCCGATGCCCGCACGCAGGCCGAGCCAATTCCCAACAGGCACTTGGAGATCGAACTGGAAAGGACCGTTCCCCAGATCGAGCAGACGCACTTGCTCTACCGCCGATTCTCCGGTCGCGCTCACCAGACGCAGATCGCTCAAGTACATCTTGAGGAACTCCACTTGGAACCGGTAGCCATGCGGGGCGATATAAGGCGTGTACCGCTGCAAGGGTTGGCCATTCCATTCCGGGCGCACTTCGATCCGTAGTGTGGAAGCCGCAGTACGCGGCTTTACCGGTTCATCGGTGCGGCAGGCCATCAACAAAGCTGCACAGACGAAGAAGAAGAGGGATCGGGTCATTTCATCTTGATGCTCACCGATAAGGACCCGGCAAGCGTCCCAAAACTAAGCCCACACCCGTCGGGCACAGGTTGTTACCGATCAGGTCATTGGTGCAACTCGTGGAAAGCCAAGGACCGCTTGCCGATGCCCGGTTATCTTCCCGGCCATGTTCACCGTGCTCAGGAGCAGCGCCGGCGCAGGCAAGACCCACGCCCTGGTAAAGAATTACCTGCGCCTATGTCTGGCCACGGACAATGCCACCGCGTACCGGCACGTACTCGCGCTCACCTTCACCAACAAAGCGGCCAGCGAGATGAAGGAGCGCGTGGTGCGCTACATGGAACAGCTCGCCGCTGGTGACCATGCATCGGCACCCATCCAGGATGTCCTGAGCGATCTGCAACGAACGGCTCAACTGGATCAAGCGTCCACGTCCGACCGCGCGAAAAAGGTCCTGCACCACATGCTTCATCATTGGGATGAAGTGGCCATCAGCACCATCGATGCGTTCACGCGCAGGGTGGTGCGACCATTCTCACGTGATCTGCAATTGGATCAGGACCTGCGCATGACCACCGAGCACGAGTGGTACAGGGAAAGTGCAGTGAAAGCCGTGATCGCCGAGGCGGGCATCAACGCACCGCTCACCGAACTGCTCACCGCGGCATGCGAACAACTATTGGATGACGAGGCGCGTTGGGATCCTGCGCTTCCCCTCTCCGAACTCGGAAAGGAACTGGACAAGGAATCGTCCATCGCTCCACTGGCCGCTTTGCACGGCATGGATGCGGAAACGGTGATGGCCTTGACCGAGGGACTTCGAAAGGAAACAGGAGCCTATGAGCGTGCGTCGCAAAGCCTTGGCAAGCGCATTCTTGAAGGGATCCAAGCAGCAGGGATCACTCCCGAGGAACTAGCTGGCGGAAAGAACGGCTACCATTCCTTCTTCCGGAAGTTGGCCGCCTTCGGCGATGAATGGCTGGAACCATCCGCGACCGCCCGCAAGGCGTTCGACAATGACAAATTGGGAAGTGGCAAGATCAAAGGTGCTGCCGTAGCCGCGCTGGAGGAACTTGGTCCGCACCTGCACGCGTGGTTCGCCGAAGCGAATGAGTTGCTCGCGAATGGGCAGCGCGATCACTTCATACGGGCTGCTGTACTGCGCGAATTGCCTTCCGCATTCGCCTTGATCGAACTGGATCGAAGTCTGCGCATGTTGAAGGAAGCGGATGGCGTGGCCTTCTTCAGTGATCTCACACGACTGGTCGCCCAAGTGGTCCGCGATGAACCCGCGCCATTCATCTTCGAACGCTTGGGTGAACGCTACCGCCATTTCCTGTTGGATGAATTCCAGGACACGTCCTTGCTCCAATGGCACACCTTGCTTCCGTTGATCCACAATGCGCTTTCCAGCGGCGGAAGTGCGTTGCTCGTAGGCGATGCGAAGCAGGCGATCTATCGCTGGCGCAATGGCGAGGTCAGGTTGTTCACCACACTGCCAGGACTCTTCCCTCCGGCCAGGACACCGGTTGAACGCGAATACGAACAAGCGCTTCGATCGAACGATCATCCGATCGAACCACTGGCGATCAATCACCGATCGGCCTCGACCATCATCGAATTCAACAATAGCGTTTTTGGTGTACTGGCCGCGAACCTTCCGGAGGACCTGCGCCAGGTATACGCCGCCCACGAACAAATAGTACGACGCCGTGAACCGGGGCGCGTGCGAATGGAACGCCCATCCGATAGCGAACCAACCGAGGAGCGGGCTGCCACCATGGACGAGTTCGTGCTTCGGAGCGTTCGTGATGCGGAGGAGGATGGCTTCGCACCAGGGGATATCGCGGTGCTGGTGCGCACAGCGGCGATCGGGCAAACAATGTCGCGTGTCCTCACGGAAGCGGGGTACACGGTCACCTCACCGGACGGTTTGAGATTGGAGGGCGATGATCTTGCCGAATGCCTCATCGATCTGCTTCGTGTAGTTCACACGAGTGATCCCGCTGCTGCAACGCGCGTAGTACAATACCGCGCACGCATCAGAGCCTCAGCGACCGACGAACAAGTCGATCCGTTCGAGACGGCCACGAAAGGTTTTGATCCGGTAGCGGTTGTGAAGACCTGGCTGGCGGAGTACGGCGCACCCGCGCTTCGCACCACGATCAACGAGTTGATCGGGCGATCGGCACAAGCACTCGACGCACCACCCGATCCACACCTGCTCACGCTGATGGATGAAGCGCACACCTTCGGCATCGCGCATGGCCAGGACATCGGTGCGTTCCTGGAACATTGGGACCGCAGCGGCAAACGGCGGAACACCACAGCGCCAGTGAATGCACAGAGCATCCAAGTGATGACCGTACACAAGGCGAAGGGGTTGGAGTTCCCTGTCGTGATCATTCCAAGCACACGAATGACCGCAGGTGGCGCCCATCGTGAGCGCTTGTGGATCCAACCCGGAGCGGCCGTCCCGGAACTCGAACATGCCTTGGTGGCGAAGAGTGCGATCCTCCGCGATGCAGCGCTGCCGGAGATCCGCGAGGAGGACGATCTGCGAAAACTCGATGATCTCGACCTCCTCTACGTGGCCTTCACACGCGCCGTGCAGCAGCTTCATGTGTTCCTTCCTACTTCCAAACCGGACGAACTGACCAAAGGCCTTCAGAAGTACATGGAAGATCACGGGCAGCCCGAAGTGCTCGATACCGGTGAACGGACCGGGCCATGGACGGCGCGAACCGCTGATCCCGCCGGTTCGATTTCGATCACCATGGGCACACCGCCCGGTCTTGCCATCCGTTTCGAAGCGACCGAGTACTGGGATCCAGCGGACCCTGACCCATACCGGCGATACGGCAACGCGGTTCACGCCATATTGAGCAGGGTCGATCATCCGGAGGACCTGGAGCGAGCGATCTCCATGACCATCCTGGAAGGGTTGATCCCTGGAACGGATGCGATGATCCTGCGCGATCGGCTTGACCCGCTGCTACGTTCGGATGAGTTGCTTCCTTGGTTCGGTAGTGGAGTGAAGGTGCGAACGGAGCGTG
The DNA here is from genome assembly GCA_016721005.1 of Flavobacteriales bacterium. Taxonomy (GTDB): domain Bacteria; phylum Bacteroidota; class Bacteroidia; order Flavobacteriales_F; family PHOS-HE28; genus PHOS-HE28. The sequence goes on along the minus strand of JADKJM010000008.1, from coordinate 131,367 downwards.
CGATCATCGACGCGAGCGGAAGAACACACCGCCCCGACCGGATCGTCTTCGATGGTGATACGGTTCGCGTCCTCGATATCAAGACCGGTGCCTCTGATGAACGACATCAGGATCAGGTGCGCCGATACATGCGCTTGCTCGGTGATCTCGGATACGCGCATGTGGAAGGAGCCCTGTTGTACATAACCGATGGAACCCTGATCCCCGTAGCTGTATGAAACCGGAGTTGACCGTGAAGCATTTCGATGAACTCACTGTTCGTGAATTGCACGACATCCTTCGGCTGCGCGTCGATGTCTTCGTGGTGGAACAGGCTTGCGCGTACGCGGAGGTGGATGGCAAGGATCCTTCCGCGATCCATGTGATGGGTTGGTCCGGCGATGATCTGATCGCGTGCGCGCGGATCCTTCCACCTGAACCTGATGGACTCCCACATGTCGGAAGAGTGGTGGTGGCTGCGGATCATCGCGGCAAGGGTCTCGCACAGCGGATGATGGATCGGATCATGGAAATCCTGGACTCCACTTATGGATCGAAGCGGTCGGAACTCGCAGCCCAAGCGCACTTGCAGAAATTCTACGAACGCTCCGGCTATGTGCGTGTTAGCGAGGAATATCCGTGGGATGGTATACCGCACGTGGACATGCGGCATGGCGCCGAGTGACGACTAGCGCAAGAGCGAGAAATGTCCGGTGTACTCCTTGGCGAAGGAGCCCCACTCCTTGATGCGTGCGGTGTACACGAAGATGCTTTGCGGTGATCCATCACCACTCCATCCTTCTTTCGGATCCGTGGTGCGGAAGACCAAGTGCCCCCAGCGATCCACGATCACGAGCTCGTATTCGCGCGCACCGGTCACGATCGGTCGCCATACTTCATTGTGTCCGTCACCATCCGGGGTGAAGGCCGTCGGGGCGTAGAACAAGTGGTCGCTCACGATCACCAGTCGTGTGGTGCTGTCCGCACAACCATGTTCCGTGGCCACCCATTGCTTGATCACATACTGACCGGCCTCCGGGAATTCGTATTCGAACCGTGGTTCGTTCACCACCACTTCACCGATGGTGTACTCCCACTCCACTGCCAGCGACGAGTAGTCCTCCACCGTGACCCGCGGATCAAGCAAGCTGACCTCCTCAGGCAATGCGGTGAACGCGGCCACCGGCATGGGATAGACCTCCACCGCTCCCGGATCGGTGTGCGCGATGCTCGCTACGCAACCGGTCGCTGTGGTTGCGGTCAGTGACACCGTGTATGTTCCTGCTTGGGAATAGGTGTGTACCAACGCACTATCCGTACTGGTCGTTCCATCACCCAAGCTCCATTCAAGACTCATCGGAGTCCATGCGGTCGCAAGGCTGGCGAACGGGAACTCCGCACCAACGCACGCCAACGAACCGTTGATGAAGTCCACCTCGGGATATGGGTACACGACCACGGAATCCGTGTAGCTCGCTGTGCAGCCGAACTCGGTCATCGTTACTGTAACCGGATACACACCGGGCGACGGATAGGCACTGTGGGATTGAATACTTCCGGAAGTACTTGGAGAACCCACCGCACCGAAATCCCACAACACACTCACACCGCCTGTTGCCGCACCGAGCGCCGTGAAGAGCGCGATCTCTCCTGGGCATCGGATCGGTGGTCGGTAGAAGAACGCACTCGGCGCGGCATGGACATCGAACACGCGCGTCGTGGTATCGGTACACACCGGGCCATTGGTCGCGATCATCGTGATCGTAAAGAATCCTTGCGCGCCATAGGTCCATGAGGGAGACTCCTCCACACTCTGGTCCAAGCTCGTTGAGGGATCACCGAAGTGCCATTCGTAGCCCGTGGCATCAGTACTCTCGTTCACGAATGCATGCGTCAATGAAACGCAGTATTCGGCTTGCTCCGCGAAGGCCGCTTCCGGTTGCGGATACACCTGCACGTTCGCGGTGAAACTGTCCGTGCATCCGAAGTCACTTACTGTGAGCGTGACCGGCATCACCCCATTGGCCGCGAAATCCGCAGTGACCTGCATGCCCGATGCGGCGCTTGGTGTGGCGCCAGTCCCCAGATCCCAAGTGACCGTGGCGGTGTTCGGGTTGAAGGGGCCAATGGCGACGAGCGTCACCGTTTGCGGGTCGCAGAGGATCGGCGGCGGAAGGAAGGCCGGATCCAGCGGCGGTGCCACGAGGTAATCCGCGATCGTGGTGTCCGCGCACGGTGCGCCGGGGTTTGCGATCAGCGTAACGGTGTAGGTGCCCGGCGCCGGGTAGGTGTAGGATGGTTCCGCTTGGCTGGATACATCCGCTGTGGTCGTGGTGTCGCCGAAATCCCAGGAGTAGCTCTGCGCACCAATGCTCTGGTTCGTGAAATCCTGCGTGAGACCGGAGCAGGCCTGCGTCCCGGATTGGGCGGCGATCACGGCGGTGACGGTCGCATCGCACAACACCACGCGGAACATGAAATCCCGGCGTGCGGTCCCGATCAGGACACCATTACGGTACTCCGAAACACAGACCCCGACGGTGAAAGTGCCTTGCACCGTGGGGTGGACCGTAAGCAGGCCCGTCACTGGATCGATGGCCAAAGGCGGGTTGCTATCCATCGGGTAGGTTCCCGAATATCCGGTCGCATAGTTCACCTCCACATACGGCGGCGCGGGTGCAAGTGGCGCTGGCTGAATGGCGTCCGCACCTTGGTACGGCGCGCACAAACCATACACGAGTTGATCACCATCCGGATCCGATGCACTGTGATCGAAGCTCATGTCCTGGCCCATGCACAACGCGATGGGCGGATAGTCATTGAACCGTGGTGACCCATTGATCGCATTCGGCGGGCCAGGGATCCAAACCGTGCATGTGATGCCTTGTTGCCCATTCAGGTTCACCATGGCCGGTGTCCTGCAGCACCGTTGATAGCTGATGGTGTATCCACCCGCGATGGGCGGCAAGGTCATGACCTGCACATACTCGGTGCTGGCCACGCACACCGTCGGCGGGGCTGAGAGGCACGGGTCATTCAGTTCAACCGGCACGTTGGCCTCACCGGGAAAGTTCACGGAGAAGCTATTGATCAAGGATCCCGCTGAGTTGTACACCGCCAACTGCGCTTGGCTGTCGAAGACGGTCCCGTTCACATTGTCCGGTCCACAATCACGGTAGAGCCGTAGCGTGACGCGATACTGGTTCCCGCCCAGATGATCGTAGAACATGTCCCCACCGATGATGTGCGTCGCGAAGGATCCCAGCGCGAACGCCAAAGCAGCGGTGCAGAGGATCGTGCGGTGCAGGTGGTTCATCAGACCTTGTCGTTGTGAGGGTCCTATCCGGTGTTGCTAACGCAGGATCGTGAGATGACCGGAATACTCCCTTCCGTCATCCATCTGGAGCACATAGAAGTACGTCCCATCCGGAAGGCCACCCCCATCCCATTGGTTCTTGTAGTTGGTCACTTCGTACACCTTGTTCCCCCAACGACTGTAGATGGTGAGTTGGTTGTGATAGAACTCCACGTTCGTGATGTGGAAGGTCTCGTTCGTGCCGTCGCTGTTCGGGCTGAAGACATTCGGGATCACGATATCGCCGCCCAAGACCTGGTAGTCCTGGCTTGTCGCATCGGTGCATCCATCGGCCGTGGTCACTTGCAGGGTGATGGTGTAGGTACCCGGCCACGAGGTGTTCCATGTCATGAAGGGCGCGGATGCACCGAGGGGATCATCATCCAAGGTCCAGTCCCAAGTGACGAATGTTCCACCGCTGCCATTGCTCGCATCCGTCAGGTCGACCACGGTGCCCACGTACTGCGGGGAGATCGGGTTCGCATTGAACGCCGCGACAGGCAACGCGTAGTTCGTGACGAAGTCGGTGTACGAATTCGTGCAGCCATTCTCAGCCACCAATAAGGAGAACTCGTGAACGCCCGGCCCCGCGAACTGTACGGTGACAATGCTATCGGTGGAGCTCTGCGGGACGCTGCCGGCCCCGAGGATCCATTGCAGCGATGCACCCGCCCCGAACATCCCCTCCGCCACCAAGGTCACGGGGTCATTGCCACAGAATGGCTCCGGCGGCACCACGAATGGTTCCGGCGTCAAGTACACCAGGAAGGTGGTCTGCACGGTATCCGCACAGGTCGTTCCCGGATTCGCGATCTGCGTGATCACATAGGTCCCTTGGTTCTGGTAGGTCCAAGTCGGGTTCTGCTCCGAGCTGACATCATCCACCACATCGGGATCCCCGAAATCCCACGCCCAGGTCTGCGCTCCGAAGCTGGTGTTCACGAAGGGCATGGTCAGACCTGAACACAGCAGGCTTGGAGGTTGTGGTTGTATCCCTGCGACCACCGAAGCATCGCATGGCACCACTTTGAAAAGGAAATCACGACGCGTTTCCGTCAGAAGAACCCCATCGCGATACTCCTTCACGCAAACACCCACGGTGAAGCTGCCTTGCAAGGTGGGTGTCAGCGTGAGTTGCCCGGTCACAGGATCGATCGCGATGGCGGGGTCGGAATCGATGGGATACGTCTCGGAATATCCAGCTGCCCATGGTAAGAATGAATAAGGCGGGGCCGATGGAGGATTCGGTTGCGGATCCAGCGAGGTGCCACCATTGTATGGTGTACACAGTTCGTAGGTCAAGGAGTCGCCGTCGGGATCATAAGCACTGTGGTCGAAGATCAATGGGGCATTCAAGCACAGCGCGACAGGCGGCAACTCGTTGAACCGCGCGGAACTGTTGGTAACGATACTTGAACCGGGGATCCGCATGGTCACGGTAAGACCTAGATCTCCCGGGGTGATCAGGTTACTGATGATCCCGGTCCGGCAACAGCGCTGGTAGGTGAGTTGGTAACCATCAGCCGTAGGCGGCAGGTCGAAGATGCCGGTATAGGAGGTGGTCTCCACGCACACATCGGGCGGTAGGGTCAGGCAGGGTGAATCCAATGTGATCGGGATGAACGACCCACCCGGAAAGCTGAGTGACTGGGTGTAGAGCAGGCCGCCTTGGCCGTCGAATACGCCAATGACCGCGCTCGCGTCGAATGCGATACCAGTACAGTCCCGATAGAGCTTCAGGGTGACCTGGTACTGGCTTCCGCCCAAATGATCGTAGTAGAATTCCCCGCCGATGATGTGGGTGGCATTCAACTGGGACGCACCCAAGAGTGTGGTAACCAACAAGGTCAAGCGCGACATCATGTTCCTTCGACCTGTTCGGGGGGATGGAAGTTGCCTGTATGCCATTGACCCGGGTCGAGTGTGAAAGTAGCGGTTCATGGACATACGGCTTCCCATTCATCGGCCGAAATAGGAAGATAGCGGCCTTGGTCGCCATCGATCATCTGTGCAATCCGGAGTTGTTCCGGGTACGCCTTTGCCAGTACCTCGTGGATCACGTAACGCCCACCGACCACTTGGACCTCGGTGAATCGGCCCGGTCCGTCGATCCGATAGTAATGCGGTGCTCCGTTCAATCGGCGGAACTGCGGAAAGCCCATTCCGGAGCCTGCAACAGCGTGCGAATTATCTTCCCCCTCTTCCATGGCGCGCTTCCTGAAACAATTGGCCGAAACCCTGTTGGCGCGCCATCGCGACGAATTGGAGCATGTCGCGGTAGTGCTACCCGGTCGGAGGGCCGGCTTGTACCTGCGAAAGTATCTGGCAGAAGCTTCCGGCACCGCGTTGTGGAGTCCGGAGATCATGGATCCCGGCGAATTCCTCTTGCGCATTGCGGGGCTTCGAGAGGCGGATCCCATTGAGATCCTTGTGCTCCTGCACCGCGCACACTGCGATCTGTCCGGTGCCGATGCGGAGTCCTTGGCGGAATTCCTTCGGTGGGCGCCGACCACGTTGCGTGATATGAGCGAGATCGATGCGCACCTGCTTGATCTCGATGAAGTATACCGGGACCTGCTGGCGTACCACGAACTGGACGACTGGAGTTTTCTGGCGAGCAAGGAACTCAGTCCATCGCAACGATCGGCACGGGAGCAATGGGTGCGCCTGGGGCAATTGCATCGCAGGATGAACGAGCTGATGACCGAAAGAGGCATCGGCACATCCGGCTCGATCGCTCGCTTGGCTGCGGAACGCGCTGCGAATGCGGATCTTCAGCTCCCGTGGCGGCAGGTGTGGATCGCTGGTTTGAACGCGCTGGAACCCGCTGCGGAAGCGACCTTCCGGTCACTCTCCGGGCAAGGCCTTGCCAACTTCGCATGGGATGTGGATTCCTATTACCTCGCTGATCAGGAGCACGAGGCCGGAAAATTCGTCCGACCATCCATGCATGTCCTTGGGGCTGGATCAATACCGGTGCGAAACGACATTCTTGAGCTCCGACGAGAGATCGACGTCGTGACCGTAGCAAACGACATGGCAGCCGTGCATGTGGCTGCTGCGTGGATCAAGGACCTGACCGACGCACAACGTAAGGATGCGGTCATGATCCTCGCGGATGAGAACCTTATTCTGCCATTGCTGAACGCGCTACCCAAGGACTCCGGAACGGTGAACGTGACCATGGGCATCCGGTTGGATACGTTACCGGTCCATGGCCTGGTGGAGCGTTTTCTTCAACTGGCCATTGTAGCTCGTGGGATGGGCGCTGTTCCGCTAAGGGAACTCGCTTCGTTGGTGATGCATCCGCTGCTGAACCGCGGGGCTGCTACCGATAGCGTGGTGGAGATCCTGAACGGGATCACCGACGCAGCGATCTCCATTCCCCGATGGGAGCAATTCCTGAGCGACGCATCCATTGATGATCGTGGGCACCTCATGAATGTGGTGAGATCTGCCTTGCACGAAGAGCCTTCGCTCGGGGTCCAAGCGGTGATCGCATGGGCCGCATCCGTCCAACGCGGTGATCGCCTCGGAACCGAACAACTGTATCAACTCGCCAAGGCGGAACAGGAACTTTCCCGATCGCTGGTGGTCAATGGCCGGAACTCCGTGGATCCCGCGACCTATGCCGCGATCCGGGAACGTGCGCTGCGCGGCCGTCGGTTGGCGCTTTTTGGTGAACCCTTGTCAGGCTTGCAGATCATGGGACTGCTCGAAACACGTGCACTCGACCACGCACACGTGCTCGTACTCGGTGCCAATGAAGGTGTGCTGGGCGGAAGCGAGCCGCCACAGAGTTGGATCCCCTTCGAACTTCGCAGGCATTATCATCTTCCGCTTCGGGCGGATGGTGAGGCCATCACGAGTTATCACGTTCACCGGCTGCTTCATTGTGCAGAACGGGTCTGCCTGGTCCACTCCACCGGTGCCGATGGATCCGCAGCACCCACGCGCTTCATCGCCCAATGGGAACATGACCTTGTTCCGATCGGTCACACGGTGATCGGCCATCGTTCGCTGCATGTTCCGCCATCCGATCGGAGAAGTCCACCGATCAGCGTGCGGAAGAGTGAACCAGTACTGGAGCGTCTGGACGTATTGCGGAAGAAAGGCCTTTCACCTTCTGCCATCGGAACCTGGGTGCAATGTCCGCTGGACTTCTACTTCAAGTATGTTCTTGGTCTGAAGGACACGAACAAGCAAACGACCGAACTGGGGAGTGATGTTCTCGGGAGCGCGGTCCATGCTGTTCTGGAACGCGCGTACAAGCCAGCCTTGGGAAAGGTGCTCCTCGCGGAGGATCTGCTCGCAGCGAGTAGCAGGATCAAGGCGGAACTCCTATTGGAATTGAGCAAGGAGATCCCCCCTTCGATGCTTCGCACCGGTGATCATCACTTACGGACGGGCATGGCAACGGACGCCTTGAACCGGTATCTGCGGACCGAAGCGGTACGCGTGGAGCAAGAGGTCAGCGTTCCGGTGGGCCTTGAAAAAGTACTGAACGGTGTTCTTCCCGATGGCACGCGGATCAACGGCAAGTGCGACCGCATGGAAACGCGCGATGGCGTACTTCACTTGCTGGATCTGAAGACGGGCAGTGTTCGACAAACGGACCTGAAGCTAGCAGAATTGGATCGGGGATCGATCCAACGGAAACACCGATACGCGCTGCAACTCTTGATGTACGCATACATGGTCTTCCAAGAAAATGCCGACCTCCACGCCCTTCGGACCGGGATCATCCCGCTGCGCACACCATCAGGTTCGTCCGGGATCTGGTTGACCGTGGAAGGCTCGAACCTGTTCCTTCGCGAACATCTCGAAGGGATCGGCGAAGTGATCCAGCAATTGGTCGCAGAGATCATGGATCCGGCAACGGCTTTCCAGCACCACCCGGAGAGCGAGTGGTGCTCCTATTGCGTGCCCTGAAAAGAGAAAGGGGGCCGAAGCCCCCTTTCAACGATCATTCGATCCCGATCAACGGAATGCGATCTTGTAGGAGGTCGTTTCGCCGTTCCGCTTCAGCTTGAGGTAGTACACCCCGCTGCCCATGGACGTGAGGTCCATCTCCTTTCGGTAGGTGCCTTGGAAGTCACGGACGGTCTCATTGAACACAGCCTGGCCGAGTGTATTGATGATCTCGACGGTCACATCGGTTGGCGTGCTGTTCGAGAATTGGAAGGTGAAGACCCCGTTGTTCGGGTTCGGCTGGATGATGACGCTGCCGTCCTCTTCTGCGGAAGCAAGGCCTTTGAAGATGATACCGGTGCGATCAAGGCCACCGAGCGATACATAGTAGTTGCCGTTGTTGGCCGTCTGGTTCGTCCACGCATCGTTCATCAATTCGAATTCACCCTTACCCGTCACCGGGATCGAGGCGATCACCACTTCCTTACCGGCCTCCATGCGGGCATCCAGATCCACCAAAGGGGTGATCCCGAAACCGGCGTACACCTGATAATTGAACGTGCCATCCACGTGAACACCACCGGAGCGGACAACCGGAATGCCGGTGGCCATAGCACCTTCTTGAGCTATCGTGCCCAAGTTGGCTCCCGAGGAGCGATCCCAACGCACCGTGAACACCAAGCTGGAGAAAATGCCATTGAAGTTGGACGCTGGCCGGGCCCGTACTTCCAACCGGTCGCCATTGCGGTACAATCCAACATCCACTTGATCCTGTCCTGTTGCGGCCGCGGGTGCCAGCATGGTGCTCGTGATGAGCAACGATCCGAGGGTATTCGAAAGCTTCATGGTGTTCTTGTTTTATGCCGGACCACACGCATCCATGATCGAGCCGCCGCAAGATAGACCTACCTAATGGTAAAGTGCAACACCCTTTATCCACCGGGTTCCGTGCGTTACAAACCACCCGGAAACCGAACAGGGGCCCCGGATGGGACCCCTGCGCGGCAAACCTGCAAGGAATGATTGGAACCAGCCCAAGACCAGGAAGAGGGCCTTGGTTGTGGGAAAGACGGCAGGTCTGGAAATGGGTTGCCAGTCACCCGAAAAAATTCATGGAACGAACTTATACCCCACGCCACGAATGCTGAGAAAGTGCCTAGGCGACCGTGGATCCCGTTCAAAATACTTCCGGAAGGCCACGATGAAATTATCCACCGTCCTGGTGGTCGGGAACACGTTGTAGCCCCACACTTTCTGAAGGATCTCCTCCCGGGAGACCACTTGCCCGGACTTCTCCACCAGCAGCCTCAAGAGCATGGCTTCACGCTGGCTCAACGCATGCGTTCTTCCGTTCCAACCGGTCGCCTCGTAGCGGCCGAAGTCCAACCTGTTCCCTTCAAAGGAGAAGATCAACTGCTCTTGTGCATGACCCGGATCCACGATCCGGCGTTGGATGAGTTTCCCCACCCGAAGCCGCAATTCGTCCAGTTCAAAGGGTTTCCCAAGGTGATCATCGCCAGCGGTGAGGCTGCGGACGCGATCGGATGGGGCATTCCGGGCGGTGAGGAAGAGCACGGGGGTGGTGTCCCCTTCCAACCGAACCGTCTCCACCACTGCATAGCCATCCAGACCGGGAAGCATCACATCCATCACCACCAGGTCGAATCGCGCACCGCGCATGCGTTCAAGCGCCTCAGGGCCGGAAGAGGCCGTGGTCACGGCGTAGTCATCCATCTCGAAGTTCAGCTTCAACGTGCCTCGCAACGCGGGTTCGTCCTCCACCAACAGGATACGCCTCTTTTCCATGGTCGGTGCAAAGATGGTCTGCGGCTACTTTTGGCGGCATAGCCTCCTTATGTCCTTCATCTCTTCCCAAGCCGACCAGGCCAATGACATGTGCCCGCACACCTTGGTCGAACATATCGGCATCCGGTTCCACGTGGATGACAAGGGTCGATTCTGCGGAACGATGCCGGTGGACGAGCGCACGCATCAAGCCGCAGGCCTGTTGCATGGCGGGGCCACAGCTGTGCTGGCCGAGTCGCTGGGAAGCATGGGCTCCGCGTTGCTCACCGACCTTGCGACCCATACGGTGGTAGGGATCGAAGTACACGTGAACCATTTGAAGGGAGTGCGTTCCGGAACGGTGGTCGCCACGGGTGAACTGGTCCACACGGGACGTACCATGCATGTGTGGGATATCCGGGTACACAATGATGCAGGCGAATTGTGTGCGGTCTGTCGGCTCACCAACCTGATCATCGAGCGAAAGTGAGTGCCGCTGAGTTGCTGGAACACTGTCTGGAGCGCAACCTGACGTTCGCGGCCTATCGTTCGCCCGGTCAAGCGATCACCGTCCTGATCCAACGTGATCCAGGGACTTCGGAACATCGCGGTGGAAGTGGAAAGGCATTCGTGGTATCCCCGTTCGATCGATCCAAAGGTCCGGTGATCGCCATTCGGCCGGATCTGGTCTGGAAGGAGGACGGGGTCGATCGCTTCGATCCACTCGCTTTGGCTCTGTTCACCGGTCAGGCTCCGGTGGCAGCGGATGAAGTGGACCATGAATGGGATCTGCCGGGTTTCGCGTATGCTGTGGAACGAGCGAAGGAAGCTTTTACCAAGGGCATAATGGAAAAAGTGGTCCTGTCGAGGAAGGTCATTCGGGCTTTAGGGTCCGGCGCAATCCCCGCCTTGTTCAAGTCCGCGACCGAGGCCTTTCCGAATGCAATGGTCGCGCTGGTGAATTGTCCGTTGTACGGTTGTTGGATCGGTGCGAGCCCGGAACGAATGCTTTCCATCAATGGAGGAATGGTCCGGATCGATTCACTGGCAGGAACGCAGCCAAGTGATGATGCTCAGGAGAACCCCTCTGATTGGGGAGAAAAGGAACGGGAGGAACAAGCGATCGTGACCCGCAGCATCCTTCGCGCACTGGAGCGTCCGGATGTGCGGAAGGTGCGTTCCGAAGCACCCGAGGTGATCCATGCGGGAGGAGTGGCGCACCTGCGCAGTCGGATCACCGCGGAGATCGGATCCACGGATCCGGTCACTTTGGCGAATGTGCTTCACCCCACACCAGCGGTCTGCGGCGAACCGCGTAAGGAAGCGATGGACTTCATTCGTAAACATGAGCCTTCCTCCCGTTCACTGTACGCCGGCTATTGGGGACCGGTGGATACGGACGATTCCGCCGACCTTTTCGTGAACATCCGTTGCATGCGGATCATTGGTAACCATGGCGTGATCCACGCTGGAGCAGGGATCACCTCCGGATCGGATGCCGAGGCCGAGTGGAACGAAACGGTATTGAAGGCTCGCACATGGTCCGACCTGATCGAAGCGCAACGCACGGTCCGATAGATTTGGCCTCCCATTCATGAAGACATCCGATCATTTCGCCGCAGCTGAACTCGCACGACTCTGTGTGGCCAAGGGTGTTCGGCATGCCGTGATCAGCCCCGGATCGCGCAACGCACCGCTTGTGATCGCCTTCAATGCACAACCGGGGATCAATTGCATGCAGGTCATCGATGAGCGCAGTGCGGCCTTCTTCGCGTTGGGGATGGCACAACAGCTTCATGCACCGGTGGCTTTGATCTGCACGAGCGGTAGCGCGGTATTGAACTATGGGCCCGCCGTCGCTGAAGCGTTCTACCAGCGCATCCCGTTGTTGGTTGTCACCGCTGATCGTCCCGAGGAATGGGTGGATCAAGGCGAGGGACAGGCGATCCGGCAGCAGGGTGTGCTTGCACTCCACACGAAGCGAAGCGTGCATCTTCCACGGGATCCCCAGGATGATCTTGCACAGTGGCATTGCGGCCGACTGATCAACGAGGCGATCGATGCCACGCTACTACCCGTTCCCGGGCCGGTGCATGTGAATGTGCCTTTTGCCGAGCCCTTGTACGGAACGACCATTCAAGGGCAGTCGGGACGAATGTCCGATCTCATCGCCCCGGTGATGACCGAATCCTTCATCCTTCCGGAACACGCGCGCTGGTTGATCGCACAGTTGAGCGCGTGCAAGAAGGTGATGATCCTTGCGGGACAAGGGCTGTGGAGCGATGGGCTGAAAAAGCAACTCGTACACATCGCATCACTCCCGCAAGTGACGGTGATGACCGAGGCCACGAGCAACCTTGATGACCCGGCTTTCATCACCACCATCGATCGCACGATCCGAGGCGTCGGGGACGGCAACGAGAACGACCTGGAGCCCGACCTGCTCATCACCTTCGGTGGGGCGATCGTCAGCAAACGCATCAAAGGACTCTTGCGCAAGTGGAAACCAGCACAGCATTGGAACGTGGACCTGGGTCAACGGCACTACGACACGTTCCAAAGCCTCACGCATGATATCGCTGTTTCGCCGGAGATCTTCTTCGCGCAGTTATCCGCATCCGTGATCGGCGCCGAAAGCATCTATGGCGAAGCGTGGCGTATGATCGATGAGCGCGTAGCGCGAACGCACACGGAGTTGATCGCGTCGGCGCCGTTCTGCGACCTCGCGGTCTTCGACACCCTCCTGAACGACATTCCTTCGGGGAGCGATGTACACCTCGCGAACAGCACGCCTGCACGCTATGCGCAGTTGTTCGCACGCGAACAAGGTCACCGTTGGTACAGCAACCGGGGCACGAGTGGCATTGATGGTTGCACAAGCACCGCGATCGGTGCAGCCTTCGCGACGCAGCGGCCTACCACACTCATCACCGGCGACACCGCCTTCCTCTACGACAGCAATGCCTTCTGGAACGAGCACCTTTCCCCTTACCTGCGCATCATCGTCATCGACAACGGCGGCGGCAACATCTTCCGCTTCATCGAAGGGCCGGATAAGGATCCCGAACTGCTCAAGTGGTTCGAAGCACCGCACGGGCGGGATCCGCTGGCGCTCTCACGCTCGTTCGATCTGCCGTGCTACGAGGCGAAGGATATGGCTTCCCTGAAGAGCGGGATCGAGCAACTCTATCGCGATCACGAGAAACCTGCTGTGCTGGTGGTGCGAACGAATGCGGAGGTGAGCCCGAAAGTGTTGCGGGAGTACTTCAAGAACTTGAAGGCGTGAAGCACTGGCTTTCCGCCTTTCGTTTGCGCACGTTGCCACTCGCAGTGAGCAGCATCCTGGTCGGTAGCGCAATGGCCGCACATGTGCAGAAGCAGTCATCCTATGACCTCTTCAGTCCTGCTGTGCTCGCTCTAGCGTTGCTCACAGCAGTACTTCTCCAGATCCTCAGCAACCTCGCCAACGACCTCGGCGATCACCAGCACGGCACCGACAACAAGGATCGCGTTGGTCCGCAGCGTGCCGTCCAAAGCGGAGCGATCCCGGTAGCTGCAATGAAACGCGCCATGACCGCTTGTGGCACGCTCGCTTTCCTAAGTGGATGCGTGTTGATCACTGTTGCGCTCGGGTTCTCCGCGATCACTTTGGTCTTCCTGATCCTTGGCCTCCTTGCCATCGGCGCCGCCGTGAAGTACACCTTCGGAAAGAACCCTTACGGTTACGCCGGTCTTGGAGACGTCAGCGTCTTCCTTTTCTTCGGCATCGTCGGCGTGTGCGGCACGTTCTACCTGCACGCCCGTTTCTTCGAATGGCCCTTGCTCCTGCCCGCTGCGGGATCCGGCTTGCTGAGTGCAGCCGTGCTCAACGTGAACAACATGCGCGACATTATGAACGATGCGGCGAGCGGCAAGCGAACGTTGGTGGTGCGCATGGGTAGCACGAACGCCAAAGTCTATCATGTGGCGCTCGTCATCGGAGGTGTGTTGTGCCTCACCTCCTTCATCCTGTTGGCCAATGAAAGCGCGTGGCATTGGACCTTCCTGATCACCCTGCCCGCCTTCTTCATCCATCTGAAGCGCGTGCTTTCCAACACCGAACCGCGCCTGCTCGACCCGCAACTGAAGATACTCGCACTCACCACCTTCCTCACCGCGATCCTCTTCTCGCTGGGTCTTATCCTTGCGTGATGCTGCACGCGCGCTGGATCGAACGAACCCTGCAACCCCGCTTCGAACTCGGCACCTCGAAGGGACCGATCACTGCGCGCACCGTCTGGTATCTGATCGCATGGAACGATGATGCGCCCGGGATCCATGGCATCGGTGAAGCCGCGCTCTTCCCCGGTCACAGCAAGGAATTCCCAGCGGATGTGAAGGTGAAGCTGATCGAACTCTGCGCGCGCACCGACAACTGGAACGAGCGTTTGAACACCGACCTCGTGGATGTGCCGAGCGTGCGCTTCGCGGTGGAGCAATGCATCCGCGATCTGGAGGCAGGCGGCACGAAGACCCTCTTCCCTTCGGAGTTCACCCTCGGTCGGAAACCGATCCCGATCAACGGCCTCGTGTGGATGGGCGACAAGGCCACGATGAAGCAACGGATCCGCGAACAGATCGACGCTGGATACACCACGGTGAAAATGAAGATCGGTGCGATCGGATTCACGGATGAGCTCGAATTGATCCAGTCCATCCGCCTGGAACATCCAGCTTCTGAATTGTGCCTGCGCGTGGACGCGAACGGCGCCTTCAACGCGCAGAACGCACCCGATGTGTTGAAGCGTCTGGCCGACGCGGAAGTCCATAGTATCGAGCAGCCCGTTCCAGCGGGGTTGTATGAAGTGATGGCGGATCTCTGTGCGACCACACCGATCCCGATCGCCCTCGACGAGGACCTCATCGGCATTCACACGCGCGATGCGAAACAGGACCTCCTGAAGAACGTGAAGCCGCAGTACATCGTGATCAAGCCCAGCCTTGTGGGTGGGTGGGCCGCGACGCAGGAGTGGATCGACCTTGCTCAGTCGATGGACATCGGATGGTGGATCACCTCCGCGCTGGAAAGCAGCATCGGGCTCAACGCGATCGCGCAATTCACTGCGACGTTGGGCGTGAACATGGCGCAAGGTCTAGGCACCGGGAAGGTGTATGCGAACAACATCCACTCTCCTCTTTTTGCCGAACGCGGCTACTTGAACTACCGTCCTGAGGAGAGTTGGGACCTGACCTCGATCCTCGGTTGATCCGTGGATCCGCAACCCATGTGGAACCGGTGAACTTCGATCGCATCACAGTGGATGGTCGGACCCTTGAGGGTGATGCGATCGCGCGCTACTTCGACGAGCTTGTGGCGGCGCAGCGCATGGATCACGCCTGGGCGGAGCGTTTGCGATCCACTGCGAAGGACCTGATGAATGACCGCGGTCTCCCCGCGAAGACCAGCGGTACCACCGGTCCACCGAAGGAGTTCACCATTCCGATCCCTGATCTATTGGCCAGCGCGGAACTCACGCGACGTGCCTTCGACCTGCGCGTCGGGGATCGCGTCCTGCATTGCCTGCCATGCGAGTTCATCGCTGGAAAACTGATGCTCGCACGCGCATTCGCCCTCGGGCTGGATATCCACTTCTCGGACCCACGGATCGGCCTACTCGAAGGACTGCACCGTACCGATCGGTTCGCATTCACGGCGATGATCCCCATGCAATTGCACCGGATGTTGCAAGAGGATCGTGCGCGTGTGGAGCAGCAGTTCGCCACGATATTGCTCGGCGGCGGCCCGGTGAGCGCTTTGCTCGCAGAAGCGTTGATCGACCTGCGAACGAATGTGGTGTTGGGCTACGGAAGCACGGAGACCGTGACCCATGTGGCACTGCGTCAATTGAACGGACCGCAGCGGAGCGAACACTTCACGGCCATCGGCGACATCCATTTCTCCCGTGATCCGCGTGGTTGCTTGGTCGTGTACACGCCGCACCTCAGCACGACCCAACACGTCACCAACGACCTGATCGAACTGATCGACGACACCCGGTTCCGCTGGCTAGGGCGTTTTGACAACGTGATCCTGAGCGGCGGCAAAAAGGTGTTCCCGGAACAATTGGAAGCGCGCACCATGGACCTCCTTCCCTATCCGCACTTCTTCAGCGGCGCGGATGATCCTGTACTTGGTCAAGCCGTGGTGCTCTCCGTGGAATCCGATCGGCCGCAACAGGAGGTCGTGCCGGAGATCATGGACCTGCTCCTCCACACGTTGCATCCGCATGAGATGCCACGGCGGATCAGGGTACTGCCGCGTATCGATCGCACGGGATCCGGTAAGATCAAACGCAGCTAACGACCGATGTGGTTGCTCGTCCTGCTCTTTCTATACGCATTCCTATTCGTGATCGTGGTGTGGCCGATCCATTGGATCTGGCACTCACGCACGCAGCAGGGACCCTACGATCCCCGATTCTACAGCCAACCCTCCTTCTGGAGGATCTACGCGTGGGTGTTCGGTTGCGCGCTCATCGCTTCGCTTCTCGCGAACATTCTTCAGCAAGTCTGGTGATCGGACTACTTGAGGTTGTTCACCGCTTCCTTGTCCAACTCCTCACCGGGATCATCCTCCATCGGCTTGGATGCGGTGTACACGCGCCAGCGCGCAAGCACTGCCTCCATATCGGCGGGTAGTGGACTTTCGAATTGCATGCGCTTGCCGGTGATCGGGTGATCGAAGGCGAGCGTGCGCGCGTGCAGCGCTTGGCGGGGCACTAGCTTGAAGCAATTCTCCACGAAAAGCCGGTACTTGGTGAACGTCGTTCCCTTCAACACACGGTCGCCGCCGTAGTTCGCATCGTTGAAGATCGGGTGGCCGGTGTACTGCATGTGAACGCGGATCTGGTGCGTGCGCCCCGTCTCCAACTTGCACTCCACCAAGGTGATGTAGCGAAACCTCTCGAGCACCTTCCACCGCGTGACCGCCGGTTTGCCTTGATCGCCTTCCGGAAAAACGAATTGCACCGTGCGATCCTTCACACTGCGACCGATGTGCCCTTCGATCACCCCTTCCTCCTCCTCGAAGTCGCCCCACACGATCGCTGAGTAACGACGGTCGCTGGTGCGATCGAAGAACTGCCGCGCGAGGTGCGTAAGTGCTTCCTCGGTCTTGCCGACCACCATCACACCGCTGGTGTCCTTATCAAGACGATGTACAAGGCCCGGACGCGGGATATCGGCGCCGGGCGTAGAGGGCAACTTGCCGAAGTGGAAGAGCAGCGCGTTCACCAATGTCCCCGTCCAGTTGCCATGACCCGGATGTACCACCAGCCCTGCTGGCTTGTCGATCACCAACACGTGCTCGTCCTCGTAGATCACCGACAGCGGAATGTCCTCCGGCAGCAATTCCACTTCGCGCTGCGGATAAGGCAACACGATGCTGATCACATCACCGGGCTTCACCTTCTGGCTCGGCTTCGCGGTCTTGTCGTTCACCAGCACATTGCCTGCCTTAGCAGCCACTTGGATGCGATTGCGTGAGGTGTGTGCTAGGCGATCGAACAGGAACTTATCCAGCCGGATCAGCGACTGCTTCGGATCGCAGACGATGCGGTGATGCTCGTACAGTTCATCCTCCGATGAATTGTCCGAAGGAGGTCCCGAATGACTGAGTGCTTCGGTGGCCATCAGCGTTGAATGAGCAAGCGTTCCTGCGCGATGGAAAGCCCATCACGCGCCACCACCCGAACGATGTATACGCCGGGCTGCAGGTCGGTCAAGATCATGTTCGCATCTTCCTTCCAAGGTTGTTGAAGGACCAAGCGGCCGGTGGCATCCATACACTGGATCGTCGCGCCCGGACCGGCCCCATCGCAACGGATCCGGACCGCATCGTTCGCTGGATTCGGGAATAAGTTCATGGTACGATCCGCTTCCACCGAAAGGCCTTCCTCCACAGATGCGAAAGGATCCGTGGCGGAGACGAATACCGGACGCATCATCAGGGAACCCTCGAAACCGCTGTTCGTGAATGATCCGCTGGTGCGATAGAAGATCTTGTTCTGGTTGTTGCGGTTGCGATCGAAGCCGAGGTTCATCCGCACGCCGTTCGTCTGCACCCAGCCCACATAGAAGGTACCCTCCACATGGATCGTGGAGTCCAATGGATATTCCACGAAGTGGTTGGCGCCGTCCAACCGGTATTGCGGATTGGAGAAGGTGTAGTTCTGGTGCAGGATCACCTCCGGGTTCAAACTGGTCCACACCGTGATCAGGAAGGAGCCGGTCGCCGGGTTCGGTGAGGATTGCGGATCGTTCGCCTGCGGGTTGAAGTACATCCGCACCGCGCGCAGCGAATCCTCCCCCACGATATCGTAGCGGTACGCGAGAGAGGCGCCAGCGGTGTTCAGTCCATAGCTCGATTCCGCGCTTCCATCATCGTAGGCCATGTAGTTGCTCAACTCCTGGATGAAGGTGATGGTGTCATTGCACGCACAGAGATCCGGCTCGGTGTGTGTCCAGAATTTCACGCGCCAGAACGCCGCATCCGTGGAAAGTCCGGGGTCATATTCGAAGTTGTTCGGTGCCGCAGCGATCGGGTGCTGGCTATCGAAGATCATCAGCGCATTCCCGCTCGCATTCAATCCGTTGGTGAATTGGAAGACAGGGGCGGCATTCTCCTCCTTCGCCACCATGCCGTACTGGATGAAGCGATCCACATTATCCAGGTTGCGCTGCTTCGCGATGATGCTCTGCGCCATGTAGGACGAAGGCGACTGCGCGAACTTGGCGAAGGGCACGCTGGTGTACGTGTTCAGCAAACTCGTCTCCGGATACATGTACGCCACTTCGATCAAGCGCGTGTCATCGAAGGTGCGTTGCGCACCGAGGCGTACATAGTCCAAGTGCCACTGATCGAAGGCACCACTAAGCGTGGCGTAGTTCAGGAAGCGCATGCGGAAGCCATCCTTCAGGAAGCGGCTTTGCGTCACGGGGACCAACACCTGCTCGAATGGCTGAAGCGGGATGTACGGTGTGCGCCAGACGCGGTACCAGAGATCCTCATCCGGCGCGTAGAATTCCAGGACAAGGCTATCAATGGGTTGCACATTCACATCGCCGCTAAGGCCTTGTGGCTGGAAGAAGAAGCTGAGGTAGATGGAATCACTTGCTGGACGGAACAGGTCGATGGGCACGGAAGTGAGGTGGTCGGCGATACCGTGCGCCGTGTACTGCGCGAAATTGTACGGGTAGCCTGTGCGCGCCAATCCATCGAAGGTGGCCACACCGATGGTCGGCGGTTCGATGGGATAGGTGCCATTGATGTACACGTCATCGTCCTCCCAAAGGATCAACGGGACGACCGAGTTGTCCGCCTGGGTGTATGTGCGAGGATCCGGCGCCACCGTGTAGATGAGAAGGGAATCCTGCAAAAGCTCCGGCGGAACGATGTGCAGCGTGTCCGGCGATGGACTCTGGATCGTATCGAAGATGTTGTAGGGCGGCCACGCTTGCACCACTTCCGACGTGACCGGATACATGAGGACATTGCGCACGAGCACCGTTACATCCAAAAGTGCGGTTCGCGTGTTCATCAGCGGATCGTCCAGGTCGGTGATGTACCGGAAGGTGGTATCGTCACTGAAGGCCATGTCCGGTGTCGATACTCCAGCGATCTCCAGAGCGTAGATCGTTTCCGTCAGCGTCACGTTCGCATCCGTGGACTGCGCCCATCGGCTGCGTGTGCGATCAATGGAGAAATCATCGGCCACAGGGATCGGTTGCGTGGCGTTCTGATAGATGAAGTACTCGTTCAACCCTACGGCTTTGCGCATGGCTGCTTGTGCCTCGGGCACCACGCGCATACCCAGTGGCGTGAGCACTTCATCCTGTGCAAGCACAACGGACCCGATCAACAGGAACGGAACGAATAGCAGAACGTGATCAAGGCGCATCGGCGGTATCTGTTTTGGAATAACGGCCGGGTTCGTTCCAGCCGGGTTCGGGGCGCAGGCCGGTGGTATCGGCCGTGAGCCAGATGTCGATGGCACTGCCCATGGCGATCCGGTTGTTCACATCCGCCGGCGGTGATTGTCGGCGCACCCGTGCGAACGAGGAATCCGCCTTCGTATTGCATGCGCGGCACTCCACCACCACACCCACGTTCAGCGATGCCATGCTCAGCACCATGCCCACTTCGGCATTGGAAAGTCCGATCAGATCCGGGACCGGTACGCGTTCACCACGATCGCCACTACCAAGGACCAGGGTGATCGCTTCTCCCCTGCGGATGCGTTCATCCGGCGCGATGGGTTGGCCCTTGTACAGTTGCGCGATCACGCAATCCACGCAGCGATCCGGCTTGTATTGGAGTTCCTTCACCTTCAGCCCGATGATCTCCAGCACGGAGATGGCCTGCCGCTTGGAGAGGTCCACCAGCTTGGGCATGTCGATCATCTTCGGCTGGCTGGCATTGATCACCAAGTACACCTTCCGGCCCGGCTTCACTTCCTTGCCTCCTTCGGGATCCTGCTCCACAATGCTGCCCTTCGGCAGTTCCTCGGTGTACACCGAATCCACCACCACCGCGAATAGATCGCGCTTCTCCAGGACCGAGTTCGCCTCATCGATGCTCCTTCCGCGCAGGTCCGGCACCAAGGCACGCACCCCGTGCCGCGTGTAGTTGCGCAACCACGCCCAGCCTCCCAGCAGCAGCAAGGCGGCCACCAGCAAAGGAGCCAGCGTAGGGAGGTAGCGTTTCATAAGGGTGCGCGAAGATACTCTAGGCTTGTACGCTGAACTTTGAATTGGAAGCACACTGAAGGAAGCCGAGCGATGCGGGAGGTGAACCGGGCGAAGGTTCAGGTTGAAAGACCTGTGCGTCTATTGGGACCTCTCGCATCCACGGTGTCCAAGGCTCGGATAGAAAATGAGGCTTTGGGCCTGTTAGAGTTCTGGAAGCGAAGGACACCTTGCTCAGCCCCCTCAGTGAGTAAAGAACACAACCCAAAAAGTACCATGAGAACAATAGGAATTGATGTGAGCAAGGCGACATTGGATGTGGCCTTGCGGAATGAAGAAGGCACCTTGGCCAAGGAAGAGCGGATCAAGAACAGCGCAACGGCCTTGCGCTCCCTGTTGCGCAAATGGCGCAAGCAAGGGCTTTGCGACACCACCACTCTGGTGTGCCTGGAACCCACCGGTCAGTACAGCCACGGAGTGGTGAAAACCCTGCTGACAGGCCAGCCCACCTGGATGGCACATGCCACGGACATCCGACTGAGCATCGGCATGCAACGGGGCAAGAGCGACCGGGTGGATGCGCGTCGCATCGCCGAATATGCGCAGCGCTTCGGCGACAAGGCGCGCCTGTTGCAGCATTCCTGCTTGGACTTCACCGAACTGAAGACCCTGCTGGCCCTGCGCGAGCGCTTGGTGAAGGAGCGTGGCAAGGACCGGGCGCAGATCAAGGACAACGTACTGTACATGACAGGGGGCGCCAAGCAACTGGTGAAAGCCGAACTGGAGCGCCAGCTCAAAGCTCCTGGAGCGCTCGATCGCCAACCCGGAGAAAGCCATCAAGGCCATCGTGAACAAGGATCGTGAGCTCTCCCGCAAGAACCGCTTGGCCCAAACCGTAAGTGGCATAGGCCCCGTGCTTTCCAGCGAACTGATCGCGCATACCGATGGCTTCACGCGCTTCAATACGCCACGGCAACTGGTCTGTTATGTGGGGCCGCTCCCTTCGAGAAGACCTCCGGCTCCAGTGTGCGCGGCAAGACCAGCACCTCATCCTTCGCCAACAAACGCCTCAAAAGCCTGCTGCGCCTAGCGGCACTCAGCGCCGTGAGGGTTCAAGGTGATCTGCGAGACTATTACCTACGCGGATTCAACTCATAAACGCAATCGGATAGACCGACAAGATGGCTTATCATTTCTTCAGAAGGAGGAGAGGCTTTCGCCCCTCTCTCCCGCTGAACGGAGGATGGGGCCTACCCTTGTCCCATAGGTCCAATCCGTTGCAAGCATGAGCCATATCACCGATGAACAAAGGTGCATCATAGAACGCATGAAGGAAGCCGGTCACCAGCAGCAGGCGATCGCTCAGGCCATCGGCAAGTCTCAGTCGGCCCTGAGCCGCGAGCTGCGGCGCAACTGCGACCAGCGCAGCGGCTCCTACATGGCCGATCTGGCGGCGCGTAAGAGTGCGCAGCGCAAGAAAGACAAGCCCAAGGCCGTGCGGTTCACCGCCGACATGCGCGCGCACGTGGAGCAGTTGCTCCAGCGCAAACACAGCCCTGAGCAGATCGTGGGCATAGCCCAGCGCGAGGGCCGCGATATGGTTTCCCACGAGCGCATCTACCAGCATGTGTGGCAGGACAAGAAGCGCGGTGGCTCCTTGCATGAGCAACTGCGTACGCGTGGCAAACGTTACCGCAAACGCGGAGCGGCCAAGGATAGCCGGGGCATCATCATCGGTCGGGTGGATATCGATCAGCGCCCCGCCGTGGTGGAGAAGCGCGAACGCTTCGGCGACTTGGAGATGGACACGATCATCGGCAAAGGCCACCAAGGAGCGATCCTCACGATCAACGACCGCGCCAGCGGTATGCTGCTCATGCACAAGGTGAAGCGCAAGGAAGCCGCCTTGGTGGCGCAAGCCGCCTTGCGTGCGCTGCGCCAATGGAAGCCCCATGGCACACGGTCACCAGCGACAACGGCAAAGAGTCGCCCACCACCAGCGTATCGCCGAAGAACTCGACTGGACTTCTTCTTCGCCAAGCCCTACCGTAGCTGGGAGCGTGGATCCAACGAGAACCTCAACGGGCTCATCCGCCAGTACTTCCCCAAGAAGACCGACTTCCGGACCATCACCCACCAACAGATCCGAGCCGTGCAGAACGAACTCAATAGCAGGCCACGCAAGCGCTTCGACTACGACTCGCCAAACACCATCTTTGAACAACTAACCCAATGACCCACCGATTGCGTTTGTGGGTTGAATCCGCCCTACGAAAGATCGCAGAAGGCAAAAGACCGATCGTAGTGCTCAACAATGTCGCCGGTAAGATCATCCATCACCTCTGGGCCGTGATCGCATCAGGAAAACCTTACAAGCCGCATTTGCACTTGTCATAGAAATAGAAGGACGCGCAGGCCGCGCACGGGAGCGTCAGTGGCGTGGCTCGAACCAAGTCGCGTGGGAACAATGAACGGCGACATTTCGGTCGCCGTTCATTGTACAGGTACCGGTATTCCTCGTCGGGAGTCTACTTCACCTTCACGGCCTTCTTCACGATGGGCTCACCATCCAGCAGCAGAGTCACATAGTACAAACCCGGAGCGAGGTCGCTGGTATTCCACTCGAACTGATATTGGTCGGCTTCAAGGTTCGCTTCGTTCAACACGCGCAACTGCTTCCCATCGGCGCTGTTCGCCATGAGCTGCATGCGGCCGCTGTGATCCAATTTGTACCGGATCGTGGTTTGGCCTTCAAAGGGATTGGGGGCAATCGTCATGGTACGATCAGCGGCTTGACCCGGAACTGCTTGATTCAGCAGGTCACGTTGATCGGCATCCACAGGTAGACCTGCGCAGCAAGCGGCCAGTTGCTCCTGCATCTGGGCAATGCGTGCGCCCTGTTCAGCCAATTGCTGTTGTTGTGCTTGATAGCCAGCGACGAGGTATGGGATCAAACCCGTGTAGTTCACTGCTTTGAACGGCACTGCTGATTGCAGGATATTGCCTTCCCGATCCTTGTGCTCAGGGGCGGTTACCTCAGTAACAAGTCGTGGTAACACTTCTTCCAATTCCTGCGCAAGCAACCCTACCTGTTCGCCGACAGGAAGACCCATGTACGGGAATTGCTCCAGATCATAGGAATAGGTATGCAGATGAAGCTGGTCCAACGGACTCGTTGCTTGGTCAAGCGCCAATTCTTGAATATCAGTCTTCAGCGAGGCGTCAGAGGGTGACCATGCACCGCCGGTGATAACACCCGTGCCGGCGATCCAAGCTGCATTGCTATTGGCTGCTACCGGGGCATAGGCTAACAAGCCATAATTGTTCGTACCGCCCTCTGCAATGGCCAGCACTCCGTAACTGTTGGTCAAGGTTCCGGGGGGTCCCCAGGACCAGAAATGACCGCCGTAGTTGTTGGTTACCGTTCCATAGTTCCACAATTGGGCACGGAAGCCATAGTTGTTCACCACAGTGGCCGTAGAGCCAACGGAGGTTTGGCCATCGAAGATGAAATTGTCCGTTACCTGTACGCCACCCACAGCCCCCACAGAAGCATTCCCGGTATAGGCCCGGTTGCTGTACGTGTAGCCCGGGATCCCTGCCAAGGCATTGCTTCGGACACCGACGTTTCCTTCCGTCCAAGTTGCGCTTTGAGCACCCTGCACGTTCACATCGGCTCCGACATTGAATAGCCCTGGGCCGTTCACCTCGATAGCAGCTCCTGCGCCGCCCACGTTATCCAAGTGGAAATAGGCACCATAGTTTGCCGCACTGCCAGGTACTACCCGCACATGCAGCTTAGCCAATGGATTGGTAGTACCAATGCCAACCCGGTTCGCATCGTTCGGACAGATCGTGCTTGTTCCGAAAGCAGTGAGTACGTTGTTGTTATTAGCCCCACCGGATAAGGTCCATTCGCAGCCGCCACCGCCGCCGCCTGTTGGTGGCCACGTACTGATCCGCCGCCAATGCAACCGACCGGTACTATCAACCACTACAACACGCGAAAGCGTGTCGTTGTTGTAATCAGGGATCAAGCGCCGAATGCGGATCGTACGATTGATCAGATCCAATCGCTCATTCGGGTCCTGCCCTGCAATATCAAAGTTCCCGATGCCGAAGAACCCATCGCCATTGATCCGAGTGACCTCCTCCCCTTCGTATCCATTGCCCATGAAGAGGAATCGCAAGTGGTCAGGACCCGCCGGGGAATACTTGTTATCTCCCCATGCGATCACCGCGTCACTTTCATCTTGCCCCGCGCGGTACAACTGACCCACATACATCATATCGTTGTTCCCGCTCATGTATATGCCGTTGCGCATCCATGGGCGGTATGTTCCCAACAACGGATTGCCACCATCGTCCAGGTGCAACCGGCTGAATGGCCCTGGATTGCCCAGCCCACCCGACCAGAACGTACCCGTTGGGCTCAATCCTAGAAAGCCGTTCTTGGCAGTGGTGTACCCATTGATCGTGGTGGTCACCGTCTCGTTCAACCGCATGCGATCAATATCCGCCGTGCGAAAGTTGATCGGGAAGTTGTTCTTCGTGTAGATCCGCAAGGGCTGCGTACTACCCGCATTGCATCCCAAGTAAGGATTTGCTAGAAGTATGTTGTTATTTGTCTGCGTCACTTGCGCATATCCCTGCATAGACAGCATCAAGCTTATAAAGCCTAACGCGCTTCGAATTGAATTGTAATTCATGATCGAGTCTTGTTACTCGACCGGAACACTTCACAGCACAACGAACTTCCACCAGCGCTTCTCCTTCGCTGTTTGAAGCATTAGCACATACGTGCCAACTGCCCAACCCCCAATATCCAATCGCATCTTCCCAACTCCTACTGAACCACCGTGCCATACCTCTCGTCCAACCGCATCAATAACCTTCAGCAAAGTGGTACCCGTTCCATCCAGGATCAACCACAATTCGTCTCTCGCCGGGTTCGGGTAAAGTCGCCCTTCAGGGATTGACTGGTCGGCTACACCGTTAGCCAAAGGACAGCCCAACGGATCGAGTGATACACAAACACCGTCGATCAAGGTATAGGCCACGTACTGACCCAGAAGCGTATCCGGATCAAGATCATAGAGCACGGTCTGGGCATTATCGAATTGGTTCCCGATGATCAAATACCTGTATGCCGAGTCAGCCACGAAACTGCCACTCACCAAGGTCCAGCCCGCAGTATCGGATACCACATCGAGGCTGCGCACTTGAGCGGAATTCCTCAGCGGAAAGGGTGTGGTGGAATCCATGCATTCGTTCAATTCCATGGTGAACAGCATACCGATATTGTTCGTAGCATATACCGGCCAAATGCAATCCCCATTACCACCGAAGGCCGCGTTGGCATGAAAGCTTGCATAATAGGTCTGACCAACCACTAGCGGTCCGATCAGTTCCACACTAATCATCTCGCGAGCTCCAATAACATCATCGTAAGTGGCCATGCCTGTGTACGCGAGTCCATCCCACGGATATTGAAAGGTGATGCAATTGAGCGGAACGCTGGTCATGGTGTCTTTACAGACGTGGAAGTAGTCGGGTGTGGGAGATGCGCAGAACCAGTACTTGGGTCGTGCTCCGGGAGCGAAATTGAACATCGCTGGCCAAGCGGCGCAGCTATCGAGTTCCTCAAAGCCCGGATTGGGCACCAGATTCTGTGCGTGGGCCAATTGCGGCGCCACAACCAGCAAGCAGCCCAGCAACAAGCTTACACCTGCGCTGGGCCGCTTACTGGTCATGGGTTGGAGAAACATCTGTTGTCTGTTGTTGTTTGCTATGTGCGCCACGAACCTCCCCTTCAGGGGAGTGTTCAAGCCGCTCGTAATGTTCCGGTCCATCATGCCCTTTCTTTCCAATGCCTCGTCCGGAAGGGCTTCCGTCAGGCATTCCCAACGTTGGACCGTTTGGGAACCGGGGACGCTGCCCGGCGCTGCCGGGGAGGGTCCTACATTTGTGATGCTCCGTTTCGTTTACCTATACCAGTGGGTTGGTGGGACATGAGCGACCAAGGGCCCTCGGTGTTCTATGCACCGGGGGCTTCTTTTTGTGGCCCGCGAGGGCGCGTCAGCGTAGAGAGAGAGAGAGAGAGAGAGCCGGGGCGATCGTGCTCTCGCGTGGTTGCATAAGGTCCGGGTCCCGCATTGGCATGGGGATTCGGGGTATGTCTCCGACACTTGGTGCCGACCCTTCTTCTTCGACCATCGCTTGAAAGATTACGATAGACATTTCTATTCCGTCGCCGAACGGGTCGAATGTAATTCCTGAATGGCCTGATTCGCTGATCGTGAATAACATTTTCTGAAGGAGGAAATGACGGCTCGTTGAAGAGGGAACACAAAGAGTTGATCCTGTCTTCTGGGACCAGCGACGGATGCACTGGGCGGAGATCATGAACGTATTGCGGCCAGCGGCACTGAACCGTAAAAACGATCGGAGGATCCGGAGGGAACGGATGCGTCGCGAAGTCCACACTGCTTCGTGTGTAGTTCGCCGGGGATCATGCGCCGGCCTATGCTTGTGGACGGATCTTTACCTCCTTGGCACATCCATCCATGTCACGTCCTCTAGTTGCCGTGGTCCGCGGCGGTTATTCCGGTGAATCGGTGATCAGCATGCAGAGTGCTGCACGCATGATGTCCGCTATCGATACCGATCGCTTCGACCCGTACTACGTCACTATTACGCCACAGCAATGGAGTTGTGAGGGACCGGATGGTGCGCCGCTGCCTTTCGACCGGGGCGTGTTCGCCGTGGATCGCGGTCATGGACCGGAACGGTTCGGGGCTGCACTCATCGCCATCCATGGCACTCCCGGAGAGGATGGTCTGCTCCAAGGCTACTTGGATCTGCTCCACGTTCCCTACCAGACCGGCGGTGTGTTGAACATGTCGCTCACCTTCAGCAAGTACTCCACCACGGCGTACCTGCGGCAGTTCGGGTTCACAGTGGCCCCATCCGTATTGGTGCAACACCATGGAAAGAACCATGCAGCGCGCGTGGCGCCACTGGGCCTTCCCTGCTTCGTGAAGCCCGATCGCAGCGGAAGCAGCTTGGGCATCAGTAAGGTGAAGCACTTGGATGAATTGCCTGCCGCGCTCGAACTCGCCTTCGCCGAAGGTCCGCATGTGATGGTGGAAGCCGGTATTGTCGGACGCGAACTCACCTGCGGCGTCATCGACCTGGATGGAAAGGCGCGGGCCTTACCGGTGTGTGAGGTTCGCCACACGCACGAGTTCTTCGATTACCAAGCGAAGTACCATGCAGCGGATACGGAGGAGATCGTACCGGCACCGCTATCGGATAAAGTGACGCGACTGGTTCAAGAACGATCCGAAGCGATCTACACCGCACTGGATTGCCACGGCATGGTGCGCGTGGACCACTTCTGGACCGGTGAGGAATTGGTGACCATCGAAGTGAATGCAACCCCGGGATTCAGTGCGGCGAGTATTTACCCGAAGATGTTGGAGGTCGCCGGTATCGGTGTGCCAGCGGCGATCAACGGCCTGTTGGATCGGTGTCTGGGGAATATCAAAACAGTGACGCACTGAACCGACCACGACGATGAGCGATACGATCAGGGACCACTTTTATCGGATCCGCAAGCACATCCTGTTCGACCCGGTGAACACGGGCCAGCGGCTGCACTACCTATTGAACTACCTGCGCTGGCAGACGCGAGGGAAATACGGCAAAGACCGTTGGTTGATCACCTTTGACAACGGGTTGCGCTCCTACGTTCATCCGTTCCCGGACCACGATGCCGGGGAGATGAATATCTGGACGCGAAACGTCGACTACCATGATACGCTGCTCGTCCGCCGTGTCCTGAAGAAAGGCGATCGCATCGTGGATGCGGGATGCAACGTGGGCAATCGCACCTGGGCGCTTGCCGATCTTATCGGCGGCGCGTTGATGATCGATGCGGGTACTGCGGCGATCGCGCGGGTGCAAGAGAATCGCGACTTGAACGGCTTATCGGCGAACGACTTCGTGACCATCCACAAAGCCGTTGGCGAGCGACCGGGGGTGGTCCGTTTCACCGATGAAGGAGGAGCGTACACGCGGAACATGGTCGTGGATGCGGATGATCCGACGTCGAAGCCGATCGTGGAAGTGGAAATGACCACCATCGATATCGAAGTGGCACGGATCGGCTGGCACCCGACATACTTGAAGATCGATGTGGAAGGCCAGGACCTACCGGCGTTGAAAGCTGCAATTGGAGTGCTGCGATCGGGCGATGTGCGTCTGGTGAAGCTCGAACACAACGCGACCGAACCGCTCGCACCATTGATGACCTTCTTCCACGAGCTGGGGTGGACGGTCTTCACGTTGGTGAAAGGCCGCATTACGCAGGACATGCGCCACATGGAAAAGGAGATGAACCTCTTCGCTGCACCACCCGCGATCTTCGCGATGTTGACGGGTCACTAGGATCAGTCCCCGATCTGCTCGGTTCGGATCCAGTCAAGAAATTTCTCCATCGCCAGAGCGCGGTGGCTGATCCGGTTCTTCGCCTCCGCGTCCATTTCGGCGAACGTGCGCGAAGAACCCTCGGGTAAGAAGATCGGATCGTATCCGAATCCGCCCTTCCCTATCGGCTTCTCACCGATCCTTCCATGTACGCTTCCTTCAAAGAGTTGCTCACCCTCAGGGCCGACGAGCGCGAGCACCGTGCGGAACGCGGCCGATCGATCCTTGACCCCTTCCAATTCGCGCAGCAAGCGATCCATGTTCGCATCCGCGTCCCTAGCGTTTCCCGCGTAGCGTGCGGAATGCACACCTGGAGCGCCACCCAAGGCCTCCACCGCCAGCCCGGTGTCGTCCGACAAGCAAGGAAGACCGCATCGTTCAAAGACATACCGCGCTTTTTGAAGGGCATTCTCCTCAAGCGTTTCCCCGGTCTCGGGAAGATCACCCGGGATGCCAAGCTCCCCTAGGGTTACCAGCTCGATCCGCACGGGAAGCAGTGCGCGCAATTCGGCGACCTTCCCGGGATTCCCTGTACACAACACAATGCGCATGACGCGAAGATGCGGACCTGAATGCGCACCGCATGCCAATGGTACATTGGCCGCCCAAGACCGATCCGTGCTACGCAACATCCTGGAGCACCTCCGCAATGACCTGAAGCGGATCCGGACGAAGGACTCCTTCGCTCGGAACGTGTTCACCGTATTCAGCGGGAACTCCGTGGTGCTCTTGAGCCAGTTGGCGCTCACGCCGCTGATCGCCCGCGTGTACGGCCCGGAAGCGTACGGGATCTACGGGCTCTTCTACGCCATCCTGCTGAACATGGCGGCATTCACTGATCTCGGCTACGGATCGGCCTATGTACTGCCGAAGGAGGACAAGGATTATATGCACTTGCTGCGGCTGAACCTCACCCTGCTCGCTGTGGTCGTGGTGCTAGCATTGGGCATGGGTTTGTTGCGGGAGCCCTTGTACACACTCTTTCCGAATTGGAGGCCGATGGGAGCATACCTCCTCCTCCTTCCGATCGGATTGCTCGCGTTCGGGCTGATCTACTTCTTCACGAATTCCTTCACCCGTTTCCGGGCGTTCCGATTGAGCGTGATGCTGGGCAGCACCACCACCATCGCACTGCGTGGATTCAACTTGGGATACGGCCTGCTCACCCGGGGTGCCATGTACGGTCTGATCGTGGGCGAAGTGGTCGTGAACGCCGTGGCAGCAGGAGCATACACGGTGGCCATGCGCCGTCACGGCCTGGGCACCTTGTTCAGCGAGTGGTCCTGGGCGAGCATACGCCGGATCGCGATGGAGTACAAACGCTATCCGTTGTTCACCTTCCCGGAACGCTGGATCGCGCAGCTGGGATCGCAGCTACCGATCTTCCTGCTCATCGCGGACCCGGTTGTCGTGGGCCATTTCGCCATCTCCACCGCATTGCTCCTTATTCCATTGCGCTTGCTCGGCTATTCGCTCAACACCGTGTACATCCAGAAAGCCGCCGAGACCGTTGATGCGGACCCGGCATTGCTCGGAAGGATCACACTTGGACTCTACCAGCGCCTCTTCTGGATCGGCCTTGTGCCGTTCACGGCCATGATGTTCTTCAGCGATGTGGTGTTCGGGTTCATTATGGGTGACGCATGGCGCGGTGCGGGCGTGATCACGGCGTACATGGGCCTCTTCTACTTCTTCCGGCTCACCTCCGAACCGATGTCCACTTTGTTCTACGCGCAACGCCGGGAACACCGGTTGATGATCTTCCAGGTGATCCTTGCCGCCGCGCGCCTCGTTGTGTTGCTGGTGATCCTTGCCACAGGATTGGGCGCGGCGAACGGGATACTCGGATTCTCCATCGTGAGTGCGCTGGGATACTTGATCCTCGGGCATCTGTTGCTCCAGTCCTCCGGACAGAACGCAGGAAAGCTGACCCTTCGTGCGATCGTGGTCACGGCCGTCGCATGTGCCGTTTTCATGGGCCTTCGTTTCCTGATCATCGGTGATATCTGGCCCACGCTGTGATGAATGTCCTGCACATCGCGGCTTGGTATCCGAATACATGGCTCCCGCACGAAGCACCCTTCGTGAAGCGGCATGTGGAGTGCCTCGCGCCACAGGCACACAACCAAGTTTGGCACATCGACCTGCGCACTGGCGACCGATGGCGATCCACGCGGAGGAGCCCGGTCGCGGACCGGACCTGGCTGGTGTCCACGCCACTTCGCATCTGGTTCGTGATCGAATGGCTGGCGACCCTGATGATCATCTGGTCGTGGTGGACCCGTGATCGTCGCGAACCGGTTGATGTGGTGAACTTCCATATCGCTTATCCGAACTGCACCCGGATCCGATTGCTGCGTGTGCTCATGCGCCGTCCGATGGTGATCACCGAACATTACAGCGCGTACCGGATCGGGTACAACGTGAAGAGCAACGGCGCCAAGCGGATCCGCAGGATCTTCCACGCCGATGTGCCGGTGATCGCTGTTTCGAAGGCACTTGCGCGGGACATCACCGCCTTTGCCGGCCCTCCGGCACCGATCATTCACATCGTGGACAACGCGGTCGAAACATCCCTCTTCCACTCCGACCCGAACGTGGCCCATGAGGAGGGTCGCTTTTTCGCGATCGCCGGTTGGCGTAGCCCGAAGAGGCCCGACCTCTTGTTGGAGGCCCTTGCCCGCGTGCGCGCCGAAGGCCGCAACGCCCGGCTGCGTATGGCCGGGACGGGACCGATGGACGCCGAAGTGCGGGAAATGATCGATCGTCTTGGGCTTTCCGCCCATGTCGATCTCTTGGGCCAGCTTTCTCCTGCCGAGGTTGCGGATGAAATGCGGCGGGCACATGCGTTGGTGCATGCGGCGGACTACGAGACGTACTCCGCCGTTTGTGCAGAAGCCTTATGCAGTGGTACACCGGTGATCGCATCGGCGGTTGGCGGGATCACGGAGTACATGGATGCCACGCGCGGCGCGTTGGTGATGAATGCCACAGCAGAGGCTTGGGCGGATGTCTGGATCGGCGCATGGGACCACTGTCTTGGGATCGATCGCGTGGCATTGAGCGCTGGAATGATCGCGCGCGCCGGGACCGAAGCAGTGGGCGAGCGCTATGCCGCCGTGCTGCGCTCCCTCCTACCCGGGTAGCCCGAATGGTTGATCATCTTTGGCGCGAGGTTCCATGATCATGGAACACGAGTCCATGGAATTGCGAGGCAAGCGTATCCTGTTGTTCAGTCCTGAGCCCTGGGAAGGATTGCACATGAGCAAGCATCACCTGTCACAGGCGCTCGCAGCGCGAGGCAACACGGTGTACTTCCTTGATCCACCTCGACCGGGCAACACCGGCTTCTCCTCGGAGGAAAAGAACGGTGTTACCGTTCTCCGTTACAAACACTGGCTACGTGGTGTGAACCGCTTGCCGACGGCGATCAACAGGTGGTACTACAAACGTCTCATCCGGTCCTTTGCCCAGCGGACCGGAGGTCCATTCGATATCATCTGGTGCTTCGACACGAGCCGGATGCAAGCCTTCCCAGAGGGAGTCGGGATGAAGCTCTTGCACTTGGCTGATTACGATATCCTGTACACCGGCCAAGGATTGATCCCGACAGCGGATCTGGTGTTGACCACTTGCCAAGTGGTGGCGGATGAGGTGGCACCACGCGCAACGGCGCAGGTGTTGAACGTGGGGCACGCGCTTGATGCACGCTGGTTGGTCGGCATCGACACCCTTGCGGAACGCGACGCGCGCCCGGTTCGCAACGTGGTCTTTTCCGGCCAGCTCGCGAATTCATACAACGACTGGGAGGGTTTTCTTGAACTCGCTTCAACACATCCGGAACTGCATTACACGTTCATCGGGCCATACGACCCCGGATTCCCGGAACCCGCTTTCCATGGCTTGCGGAAACTGGAGAATGTCCGGTTCGTGGGTTTGGTGGGAAAGGATGAGTTGGTCCCATTGGTACGTGAAGCGGACATGCTGTTCTTCGGTTTCCGCAGCGCACAGCGGGCAAAGGAGCGCGCAAATCCGCACAAAGTCTTGGAGTATCTGAGCACCGGCAATGTGATCGTGGGCTCCTATACGATGGAGTACAAGGACGGGAACGACCTTTTCACCATGGCGCCTGAAGGTGGTAACCTGCGAGAAGCATTCGACCGTGCGTTGCATGATCATGCTGCATTGAACACCAAGGAACAGCGTGCGCATCGGATCGCATTTGCTCGATCACGCACCATGAACGATCTGATCGGCCGGATCGAAAAGGCAGTGGCCCGCTAGCGGATGGAACCCCTCGTTTCGATCATCATGCCCGCATACAATGCGGAGAAGTACATCGGCGAGGCCATCCGATCCGTGCTGGCGCAGAAGTATTCGAACTGGGAATTGCTGATCGTGAACGATGGCAGCATGGACGGCACAGGCAAGGTGATCGCCTCCTTCAATGACCCCCGCATCCGGGTGTTCAACAAAGCGAACGGGGGGATCGGCAGTGCGCGCAACGTAGCGCTGGATCACATGCAAGGTGAGTTCATGTGTGGGCTGGATGCCGACGATGTACTTCCCCCGGAAAGCCTTTCGAGCAGGGTGCCTCTGCTGGTCGCAGACCCCACCTTGGATATCGTGGATGGCACGGTGCTGTTCAAGGACGCGGATCTGGAGAGCAGCTTACGCACGTTCAAACCGCGGCTCCGCGGGGACCCGTTCCCTGAATTGCTCGCGTTGAACGAGAACTGTTTCATGGGCTTCAGCTGGCTGGTGCGTTGGCCGAAGGACCAGACCATTCGCTTTACCACGGATGTTACGCACGGAGAAGACCTGTGCTTCTACCTGGGTTACGCTCCCGGGAAGAAATATGCATTCGTGGACGAGGAGGTGTTGCACTACCGGCGGACGGGGCATACGGTGATGTCCAATCTTGATGGTCTGGCACGTTCCTACGGGTACATCCATGCATGGATCACCCGCCAAGGCTTGGCAACATCGGCTGAACTGCACCGGTTCCGCGAACACTCACGCATGGTGATGGTGCGCAGCTATTTGCAGATCTTCCGATTCCGGCGCGCATTTCAGACCTGGACTGACAAAGGCCCGTTCGGTGATCCATATCCCCTACTCTGAAGCGAACGCCATGTGCGCTCCAATCCGGTTCGGAGCGGAACCTTGGGCGTGATACCCCATGACCGCTGGAGCAGTCCCGGGTCAAGGACGTTCCATGGCAAGTCCGGTGGATTCTTCTCCGGCGAATTCACAGGAACCGTTATTCCGGTGATCTCGAACATATGTGACAACAACTCCGAAAGCGACGTGCCGATGCCGGTTCCGACGTTGAACGTGGAGGTCTGGACCGGTTTCGTCATGGCGGCTAGAAGCACCTCCACCATGTCGTCGATGTGGAGGTAGTCACGGGTTACGTCCAACCCATGCCATGCATCGATGGCCCGCCCCGCAGCGATGCTACCGAACCAATGCTCCACCACACCCTGTTGTTTGGTGGGTCCGCTCGGGTCGCCGTACAGATTCGATGGGCGAAGGATCACCTGCTCGAACCCATGATGCTCGGCGCGTTCACGGAGGTATTGCTCGAAGCAGACCTTCCCGCACGCGTAGGCATTCGTCGGGTCGACCGGAACATCCTCCGTAATGGGCGCCCCTGTCCGTGAACCGTACACCGTTCCCCCGGAGGAGAGGAATACGAACCGACGGACCCCTGCATTCGATATGCCATTGAGCAGGCGTAGACCTCCCTCCACGTTCTCGCGAACATCGCGCGCCGGATCCTGCGCGGCGATCCGCGGAACCGATGACCACGCCAGATGGAAGAAGACATCGGCACCAAGTACCATGCTCTCCAGTCCCAAATCGTCCCATCCATCCACACGGTGGACCTCCAGATCGGGATGGACCTCTTTCAACAGGACCAGTGAGGCGGGTTTGTGTACCAAGGCAACGATGGATACATCCGTTGGAACTTGATCGACAACTGGCGTTCCATCAGCCGCGCGGCCATGCAACAGGCGTTCCAAGAGCATCCGCCCAACGAATCCGCTCGCACCGCTGATCACTATGCGCATGGCAACAAGGCTCTTAACCGTTCCACCATCAAACCCGAATCGCGATACCTGAAGGCGGTATCCATGCAGCGCCGTCGAAGACTTTCCCGGTCCTCATCCATCATCTTCACCAGGTATGATGCGACGAACATGGCCTCTTCCGGCACCAGGTCCTTGACCACGATCCCGACGCCCTCGGCTGCTGCGATGGCATGATCATCCGAAACGCCATGAGGAATGAGGATCGGTAACCCTGCGGCCCAATAGTGTGCTGTTTTCACCGGTGTCCGATAGGCCTGCGAAGGTGTTGGAGGGATCGCCACTGCGCCGATATCCGCAGCGGACAAATGTGCATGAAGTGCATTCGACCCAACAGGGCCACGTACCGTGATCCGGTCCTGGTTCAACATCCGGATCGGGTGATCCATGATCAACTCCTTCTCCACTTGTCCTGTAATGATATAAGCCCGAATGCGGGCGTTCGCAGCGAACAGCGCACCGAGGAAGCGCAAATAGTCATCAATGGAATGATAGATGCCGCCGAACTTACCCACATAGGCCAGAACGATGGAATCTCCGAAGCCCAACTCCAAGCGCAAGCGTTCCCTTGCCTCCGGATCGAAGAGGTTGGTGTTCACATCGATCGTGATCGCCTGTTGCACCATACGTCCCATCGAACGTTCCGAACGCACGAGTTCCTTCACCGCCGATGTGGGCACCACCAGCGCATCGAGATCGCGCATCTGCCTACGTTCGAGCCAACCGACCACCCGGGCTTTCAAGGATCCTTTCCCCCATGCGCCCAGTTCGATCATGTAACGGCTGTGAGGTTCGAAGCAGATCACCATCGCGCGGCCGAAGCCCAGCCATTGGGCCAACAATGCATAGGTGCCGCCGAAAGAAAGGAAACCGATCAAGCGGCAGATGCGCTTCCCGCGCACATACTTGCGCGTCCGGTTCAACATACGAAGGACATTGCGCACCTTCTGGATCCATTGAGCACCGCGCACATCGTAATACAGCGGACTCCATTGGATCCCCGACAACTGGAGATCTTCACGTATGCCGGATGGTATCGTTGCGTCAGGAGGCTCCTCCGTGAAAAAGAGACAGCTGCGGATATCGCCTGCTGCAATGGATCTCCGCACGTAGTCCAGGATGAGGCTTGCGACCAGAGGATCCGAAAGACCGTGCTGGCAGAAGACCACTGCGTCAACGGCGCGTTCCTTGGCGGCGATGGCATCCACCGTGCCTTCACTTCCTACGTCCCGTCTCATACCCGAACGTTCCTTTCCGGTCGCGCCGGTCGGTATCGTTCACCTCCGGCTCCAGCTCGTGTCGTTCGTTCGAAAGAAGGGCCTTGTTGAGCGGCTCTTGGTTCGCCGTTGCGAAAGAGATGGAGGTCGAACGGTGCTCCACCGTGAATGCTCTTCAAGCGGTGTTTGTTCAACAGGTCGATCATGTACAGGCAAGCCACGAACATGGGGACCAAGGGGATCTTGAATCGCACCAGAGCTCCGAAGTTCGGGGTGGAGATCCCGATGGAGAATCCGAACAGGATAACGAAGCCGAAGCACATGAGCACGATCGGGTTCCCGAGAATGGCGCGCAGGAAGAACGTCACCTGCGTTCGAAAGAGCAACACGATGCTGAATCCCAGCAACCAAGCGTTCTCCAGAGCGCTGAGCACCATGACGATGGAATTGCTTTCCCACAGATAAGGCCTGAACAGCGCCGCGTTGGTCGCTACCGGGAATTTGGCGAACAATCCGCCGATGGTACCGTCGATCGCGCCCACGTCGAATCGATTACTGCCATATTGGTCCACACGCACCATATCCTGTTGGGTGATCTGGATCGTCTCGATCGCCGAATCCAGCGAGAACTTCCCCAGGTTATCCCCCAGCTTGGAAAGCAGGAACATGGAAGCTCCTCCCATGAGGACGACCGCCATCGGAACAAGCACGAACTTCACCATGGTGCTGCGTATGCGAGAGATCTGCGCATATAGCAGCCATAGGATCGACATCGGCAGCAAGGCCATGAAGATGTACGGCTTCATCATCAGCAGGAGGTACATGCTCAGTAAAAGGCCAAGCACGTTGAATGGGATCCGTCTCCGTTTGAAGAAGACCTGATCCGTACAATGTACCCACCAACACGCAGCGCTCAGGGTCATCGTGTCCTTCATGATGGCGGAACCCCAGAAGATCACGGACGGCATGTACAGGAAAGCGATGGCGAGTTTGTTCGATAATGAAGGGAAGTAACTCACGAACGTCCGGTAGCAGCGCCATATACCGATGTACGAGATACTTGCCAGGATCAGCGTGGTGAGCAAGTAACTGTGGAAGGTCAACATGACCAATGGGCTGATGATCCGGATCAGGAAGAACGACCGCGCATCATAATACACGTGGCTGAACGGGTAGCCGATGTTGTCATTGAAGACCGAAAGGTGTTGCCAATCGTTCTCACCGAACAATACCCAGAAGTAGGTGCTGGGGTCCTGCTCCGCAAGCCGCGCCATGGAAACCGCTGAATAGAAATACGCGATCGTATCCCCACCTTCGTAGTAGTAGAAGTAGATGAGGCTGAAGGCCACCCCGCCCACCACCTTCGCTAGCAATCCCCACACGTAGTGCTTGTACTCCGGGTGTTGTTTGATCATCACGCTCTTCTCACGAGCGAAGACCGCGAAGAGCACCACCAGGCATACCAGTCCCATGGCCCATTCCCAATAGGCGATATCGACGTATCCGTGGTAATAGACCCAGAGTAGGGACATGGGGCCAAAGGTCGTTAACGAAGGTTCAGCCTTCGGTGGGATCACCACAAGGACAGCGATGCGAAGGCCGGGTTGCCCCAACTTCGCAGCAGATCGATCCGGTCAAGATGTATTCCATGCGCAGGCGTTTCCTCTCAGGTGTTCGGTGGTATGTGGTGAATATGTGGCATTGGAGTGTCACGCATCGCCGCGTGGGATCAACAGGATCCAAAGTGGTGTACCTGGATCTGCGTGAGAACCTGTGGCACCGGTATCTGCACATCCTGGTATTGTTCCTGATGGACCAGGGATACACCGTACACCTCCGGCATCGCTGGCGGTTCATCGCGTCGTGGGCATCCCACGACCTCTTCCGACGAAGTGGAAGCTTCCGGTTGTATTGCTTGCGAGAACCCGATCCTGGAGCTTGGCTTATCGCGGACCGATGCACATCCCGGAACCATACGCTGATCGATGTGGATGCCTTCCGGATCCCGGGAGAGGATGATCAAGGTCTGTATGTCCCCATGCCGATGGTGGATACGCGGTACATCCTTGGGTTACACAAAATGCCATTGCCGGAAGCAGGACCGGACCGCCAACGAAAGGTCTTCTTCTTCGGGAACATGGATCGCCACGCTTATACCCGCGAGGAACCGCGCACCGTGTTCGGGTGCTTCCGTCGCGCCGAGTTGATGGACATCATCCAGCGGCGCTTCGCTGATCACATCCACCGGCCGGACACCGTCACAGCGATCATGGCGGATACAGAGCGTTACATCGTCCTGATGGACCGGCACCGTGAGTACATCAGGCCAAATGATCTGAATGGTGTCCTAGCGCGCTTCGACTTCTTCCTAGCGCCGAGCGGTGTGGTGATGCCCTTGTGCCACAACATGATCGAGGCGATGTTCGCTGGGTGCATTCCGATCCTGCAACATGCACACCTTCTTGAACCACCACTCCGCGACGGTATCGAGTGTCTCTCATTCCGTAATGAGGAGGAACTGGTCGCACTGTTGGAAAGGGTCCGGACGTTGAATGGCGATACCATCAAGGCCATGCGCTCGGCGGCTCTTGAGTATTGCTCCAAGTATCTCACACCGACAGCGGTGATCGGCTCGCTCGAGAAATTGCGCGAGAACGCCGGATCGATCCACTTGAACGGTGAGTTGGCTAGCGTCGAGCGGCTTCGTAAGCGACTTGATGAACAGGGTATTGAAGGTCCTCTCCCCTTCCCGGCGCGGGGTCAATGATGATAGGGCAACCGGTTCAGCACCGTGAACGCCCGGTATAGTTGTTCCGCAAGGATCACACGGACCAGTTGATGCGGAAACGTCATGGCCGATAACCCGAGAACAAGGTCGGCACGCTCTCGCACGGCATCGTTCAGCCCGTAGGCACCACCTACAAGGATCGCCACATGGCGAAGGCCTTGATCCCTCCACGTCCCGATCCTGTTCGCGAATGCGACGGTGGTGAGTTGCATGCCGATCTCATCCAACGCGATCACGCGCTCGCCGGGTTGAAGGGCCGCGATCAGACGTGCGCTTTCCGTTTCGCGCTGGCGGATCGGGTCGGCTCCAGCCGCTTCCGGCACCACCACCAATTCGATGGTGGCGAAGCGCTGCGTGCGGTCCACGTACTCGGACAATAGATCGGCCACGGGTCCGCGTGCGGTCTTGCCTACGAACAGGATCCTGATCCTCATGTGTGCGATCGTGTTGGTAAGTCAGTGGCTTCCGATGGTTCCAGGTGGCCCGGTATTTGCCAAATTTCGGCACAAATGATCCGACCCATGATCCGCATCCTCCTGCCCATTACCGCCATGCTCTTCGCCACAGGCCTTTTCGGCCAGGATCTCGTGAAGGATCAGGTGATCGATGCCCTGCGATCAGGGAATTCCAAGGACCTCTCCGCCTTGTTCATCGCGAACATCGATCTGACGGTGAAGGAAACGGCCGATGTGTACAGCAAGGCCCAAGCCGAGCAGATCCTTCGCAAATTCTTCAATGATCACCCACCGGTCGGCATGGTCATAGAGCACAGCGGTGTGAGCAAGAGCGGCGACAAGTATTTCATCGGGATCCTGCGGACGACGAGTGGCTATTTCCGCACCACCTTCTTCCTGAAGCGTGTGGATGAGAGCTTCCAGGTGAAGCAGTTGCGGATCGAGACCAGCAAGAACGACTTCTGATCGTGCTACCGGCCAGCACGGACGAATTGATCGACCGCGCCTTCCGCGAGGATGTGGGCGATGGTGATCATACCACGCTGGCAACCATCCCGGAAGGATCGAAAGGTGCCGCACGTCTCTTGGTGAAACAGGATGGCATCCTGGCCGGTGTTGAACTCGCCGAGCACATCGCCAAGCGCTTCGACCCCGAATTCTACTTGCGGGTCTACATCATAGATGGAGCACGCGTATCGCCGCCGGATATCGCGTTCGATCTTCGTGGGCCGCAACGATCCATACTGACCGTGGAGCGGGTCATGCTCAACTTCATGCAACGGTTGAGCGGGATCGCGACATTGACACGACAGTATGTGGATGCGATAGAAGGCACAGGGTGCGAAGTGCTGGACACCCGGAAGACCACGCCGGGACTTCGTGAGTTGGAGAAGTGGGCCGTGCGTCTTGGCGGTGGCACCAATCATCGTCTCGGGCTGCACGACATGATCATGATCAAGGACAACCACGCCGATATGTGCGGCGGGATCCCGCAGGCGATCGCTGCTGCCAAGGAATACCTGCAACGCACAGGCAAGGATCTGCCGATCGAGGTGGAAACCCGGAACTTGGAAGAAGTGGAACTCGTGATGCGGACAGGCGGCGTACAACGGGTGATGCTGGACAACTTCACGCCCTACTTGTTGCGCAAGGCGATTGACCGGATCGAAGGGAAATACATCACTGAGGCTTCCGGCGGCATCACCTTGGAAACCATCCGATCCTACGCCGAAACCGGTGTCGATTCGATCTCCATCGGTGCGCTTACGCACAGCGCCCGTGCGTTGGACCTCAGTTTGAAAGCACACTGAGAGCATGATCAAACGTCTGCTGCGCCGACTGATGTTCTCCAGGACGTTCCGTCGGCTGATCGGGTGGAGCCAACGGATCATTCTCCCCGGCTTCGAAGGGTTCAACCTGTACCGGATCTCCCGCTTCTTCGTGTCAGCCCTGGCCAAGGGCCGGATCGTTACGCGCGCATCCGCTATCGCATTCAAGTTGTTCCTGGCCTTCTTCCCTGCCGTCATCGTTCTGTTGACGTTGATCCCCTTCGTTCCGATCGAGGACTTCCAGACCAAATTGCTAGCCTCCTTCGAGGACATGATGCCGTTGGAGGTCTTCAAGTTCATCCAAAGCACGTTGGAGGATCTGGTGGTGAAGAAGCACGGGACCTTGCTCTCGATCAGTTTCCTGGTCGGTATCTACCTCGCCAGCAACAGCATCGACGCGATCCTGGCCGGATTCAGCGGAAGTGCGAATCACACCACGTGGCACAGTCCCTTCAAGCAGCGCTTGCTCAGCCTTGGGCTGCTGGTGGCACTCACCGTGCTCATGGTCATCGCCATTCCGTTGCTCACCATGAGCGGCACAGTGATCTACAAGTTGGACGGCCTTGGTTTCTTCACCAGTGATCTCCATGTACTGGCACTCTTCGCAGTGAAATGGACGATCTCTGTGTTGATCGTCGCCATGTCCGTTTCGCTGCTATACAATGCGGGGGATCCGACCACGCACCGGTTCAAGCTGTTCTCTCCGGGTGTTCTGCTAGCGGTGTTCCTGATCCTGATCGTCTCACAGGCCCTCGCGTTCATGTTCGGGCACTTTACCAATTACAACGCGCTGTACGGGTCCATCGGCGCGATCCTGGCCGTGCAGCTGTGGATCTACTTCAACATGATCGCCATCCTCGTGGGCTATGAATTGAACACAAGCATTGCCCGCGCGCGGATCCAGCACCGTTCACGGCTGGAGGTCTGATCCGATCCAACCTTTCCGGATACCTTCGGGCCCATGCCCGGATCAGGCACCTCCATGCGACCTATACTCCTACTCTGCGCCTTCTCATTGGCCCTTAGCCTACCAGCCCAACGGTATGATGACCAACATCCGCCGAACACCTATCGCAACGCGGACAACCCGTACTACTGGAAGAACCGCCCACCTTATGAAGGCTATTGGCAGCAGGACGTCCATTACCTGATCAAGGCGCGCATGGATGATGAGTTGGATGCGATCGATGGCGAACTCACCCTCTACTACAACAACAATTCACCCGACACGCTCCGGTATGTGTTCTTTCACCTCTACCAGGAAGCTTATGTGAACGGATCACACTTGGCCGAGAAGATGGCCGCGGAGGGCGAGGATATGCGGCGGTACAAGAACATGGCCTACGCCGGTACGCGGATAAAAAGCCTGACCTCGGAAAGCGATACGCTTCGCACAGAGCAGGACAACACCGTCCTGAAGGTCTGGTTGAATGAACCGTTGCCTCCCGGAGAACGCACGGTCTTCCGGATCTCCTTCAGCACGCATTGGGCGAATGGATTGCCGCGCCGGATGAAGCTCTTCAACTCGTGGGGATCGAAGCACTACGACGGTGTGCATTGGTATCCGCGCATCGCGGTGTACGATCGGAAGTTCGGCTGGGACACGCAGCAACACTTGGGCAGCGAGTTCTATGGCGATTTCGGGACCTTCGATGTGGAATTGGATTTCCCGCACCAGTATGTGCTTGATGCGACCGGTGTATTGCAGAACGCGGAGGAAGTAATGCCTGCCGATCTGCGGGCGCGCTTGGACATCACCAACTTCAAGGACAAACCTTGGAACGAAGCGCCTTCGGTGATCACGCCTCCGGAACCCGGTAAACGGAAAGTGTGGAAGTTCCACAGCGAGAACACGCATGACTTCGCCTTCACGGCGGACCCCACCTACCGCATCGGCGAGGCCGAATGGAACGGCGTGAAGTGCATCGCATTGGTGCAGGAACCGCATGCGAGCAAGTGGCAGAATGCGGCGGAGTATTGCGCGAAGGTCATCAAAGCGCATAGCACATCCTTCGGCATGTACGCCTACCCGAAGATGATCGTGGCCGATGCGCGCGATGGCATGGAGTACCCCATGCTCACCTTGGATAGCGGCAACGAGCCGAACTACCGCGGATTGTTCGTGCATGAGATCGGGCACAACTGGTTCTTCGGCATGGTGGGCAGCAATGAGACCTATCGTGCATTCATGGACGAGGGCTTCACGCAATTCCTCACCGCATGGGGCTTGGAACAGATCGACGGTGATACCATGGTGGTGGAGGAACCAACGACCAGCTACGAGCGGCGCTACACCAAACCCGAGCTGGCTCGCGAGAGCGAGGTGTACTATGGTTACCAGCGCGATGCAGTGCGCGATCGCCTGCCCCCGATCAACACGCACAGTGACGAGTTCGACTACTGGTCCGCGAAGGGTTTCGGTGGATACGGCCATGTGTACAGCAAGACGGCCGTCATGCTCTTCAACCTGCAATACACCTTGGGGGATGAACTCTTCCTCGCTGCGATGCAGCACTACTTCGACCAATGGAAGATCTGTCACCCGTACCCGGAGGACTTCCGGCAGAGCATGATCGATTTCACCAAGGTGGACCTGAACTGGTTCTTCGATCAGTGGATCGAAACGGACAAGCGGATCGACTATGCCGTGGGCAAGGTCACCGGGAAACGTGATGATGCCGGACAGACGATCGAGATCAAGCGAAAAGGTTCGTTGCAGATGCCGATCGATCTTCGGGTGACCGGCAACGATGGGAACATCCATGACTTCCACATTCCCAATACGTGGTTCGAGAAGAAGACCAATGCGACGGTGCTCCCGCGATGGATCGGCTTGGGTGAATTGCAGCGGACGTACATCGCGAAGGTGGATATCCCAACAGGCATCGCCCAAGTGGACATCGATCCCACGAACCGATTGGCGGATGCGAACAAGTTGAATGATCATATGGCACTCCCC
Source organism: Flavobacteriales bacterium (assembly GCA_016721005.1). Taxonomy (GTDB): domain Bacteria; phylum Bacteroidota; class Bacteroidia; order Flavobacteriales_F; family PHOS-HE28; genus PHOS-HE28. The sequence goes on along the minus strand of JADKJM010000008.1, from coordinate 87,280 downwards.
GTGGAAGTAACCTTCGATCACCACATCCGCAACTACCCGGACCGACGGACCTACGAGGCCTTCGTGCGGCCGGACCTCTGGTGGAACGGCTATGACGGTGTGAAGGCCGGCTTCCACGTGAACGGTAGCTACATGAAGTACAAGCACCGCTTCTCGTTAAGCGCGTGGTTGAACACCGGCCTTGGACAATACCTCCCACCGAACACAAAGAACACCCCGGCGGATTCCATTCCCGGCAATGCGAACACCGGCTTCGATCCGATCTCGTTCAACTTCACTTACGCGAACGGAACGGAGAAACTGCTGAAGGGATCCAGCGTCTTTGCGCAAGCGCGAATGCTCGATGGCTTGAATCGGTTCAGCGCAGGATTCCAGTACTCCTTGCCCAACGGCCGAACGGATGCACAAGTGGAAGCGCTGTACTTCTGGCGCAAGGACAGTACGGACCTCACCTACCTCATCAACCCACAGGAGTGGGAGTTGAATGCATTGAACGCCTCCATCAACACCAGCGTCCGCCACCGGTACGACTACGCGATGGGCCGCGGCGATCTGCTCTTCGAGACCCGTTCCAGCGCGCCTGGATCCGCAGCGGGCTATGGGTGGCTCCGGCTCAAGGCGGTAAACACCACCAATGCCGCCGGACTCGAATTCCGGACGCGTGTATTCGCACAGTACGGCAGCGGATCAACGCCGCGTGAAAGTGCATTGTACCTCGCCGGCGCATCCCCCGAGGACCTGATGGAGAACAAGTACACACGCAGTGTGGGCATGGTGCCCTATGATTGGTCAGGCTTTGGTGCGGATGTGAACCATTTCCAACAGGGCGGTGGTCTCGGCTTGCGCGGCTACGCCGGTTACCTCGCGCCTGAACTCACGAGCGATGATGACCTCATCTACACCTACCTCGGCAACACGGGTGCATCGATGAGCGGCGAGATCGACCTCGACGGACTTGTGCCTTTCCGTCCCGGCAAACTCGCGCGCGTCCTTCACCTCGACGCCTACCTCTTCGGCGATGTGGGTGTGATGGGCTATCGCACGCGCCGATCAGGGAGCACCACGTTGACCATCGCTGATCCACGCGCGGATGCCGGTGCGGGTTTCGCACTCACGATCAAACGCTGGGGACCACTCACGGACCTCAAGCCGCTCACGATCCGATTCGATATGCCGCTGTTGCTCTCCGCACTTCCGGCGGGCGAGACGGATTATTTCGCTTTCCGGTACGTGGTGGCGATAGGGAGGAGTTTCTAACAGCATCCACGGTTGTTTGGGATGATCACCGACTAACCGTGATCCGTCCGCTCATGAAGGTGGTACGGTCCGCGAGCAACCTCAGGATATAGACGCCGGAGGCGACCCCGCTCAGGTCAACAGGTTCGCTTTCGATGAACGGTACGGATAGGACCTGCTGGCCAAGCGCATCCATCAGTTGCAACTGTACTCCGGAAGGAGGTACGAAGCACGTTGTTGTGATCCGAACATGATCCCCATTCGATGGATTGGGTGAAATGCGGAGTCGTCCGTCCCGCTCATCCGGTTCCCGGACCCCATTGGGATCCACCTTGACCAATTCCCAGAAGTCGTTGTGGTATGTGGCACTCGGGATCAAGTGTGATCCGAACCCACCAAATGTCCGATCGCCGATAGCGAACGATGCACCACTCCAACCACTAGCTCCCGGGTAATCCGGGATCGGATTCCATGTGTTCGACGCAGGATGATACCGGTAAGCATCATAGAAAACATTGAGTCCGACATCCTTCCCTCCGGCAATGACCGCATCGTATTGAAAGGCCATCACCATGGTCCACGAGCGACCCAAGCCCGGCATGGGAGGTTTGGCCGTCCACGATCCGCCGATCGGATCGAACTCCCATAACTCGTTGGTGAAATCCAAGCTGGCATCCCTTCCACCATGTACATATCCCTTCCCGTTAAGAGCGAAGGCTGTGGAGCCGTATCGTGCAAGTCCTGGGATCCCAACTGCGCTAGCCCACTGATCGATCACCGGATCATACCGCCACATGTCATCGAGGAATGGACCGGTGCCGGATCCGCTGTTCCCACCGCCGACATAGCCATACCCATTGATCGCGAAGCCGTGCGCGCCGTAGCGTGGCGTGCCAGGCAGCGACGCTTTCGTTGCCCACGAATCGGAGATCGGGTCATACGCGTAGAGCGTCGTGGTCCAACTGCTGGTTGTTGCTTGACCACAAGCCACATAGCCCTTTCCACCCACACTGAACGATGCACCGTGCCTTCTCGGCGTTGGCAAACTCGCGACCTGATTCCAAGCATCAGCTACCGGGTCATATCGCCAGCATTCGGTCATGGTTCCGCTCGCGTTCCCTCCGCCTGCCACGTAACCGTATCCGCCGATCACGAACGAGAACGGACCGTACCTGCCACTCGCAGGAAGCGACGCACGTTGCACCCATTCGAACGAAACCTGCGCGGAAGCACTTGCGGAACATCCGAGCGCTATGCAGAACGTGATCAACAGGTTGGCAGGTTTCATGGTACGCGTACTTCTGTACCCGAATGTACCGCTGGGAACCAGACTACGACTGGGCGGATCCCTCACTCGAACGAGCGGCCTTGAAAACGAGATCCGAAAAACGTGAGCGTGTGGAAAGTGGATATCGATCCTTGATGCGCTTCCGTGCCGCTTCTCCTTTCCTCAAACTCTCGCTTCCCAACGCTGCTTCGATCGTCCGCTGGAGTTCATCCACGTTGCGGTGCTCCACAATGAATCCCGTGTCTCCTACGATCTCCGGCAACGCGGCCACCTTGCTCACGATCGGCACACAGCCGCACAGCATCGCTTCACAGGGCGCGCTGGGGAAACCTTCCCAGATGCTCAGTTGCAGGTAGAACTCGTGCCGTGCATACAACGCAGGCAGCTCCTCGTAAGGGATGAAGCCGATCAATTCCGCATTCTCGGGAACGCGCTCATAGCGCATGGCCGGGGTATTGCCGACCAATGTGAAATGGCATTGCGGGAACCGGTCGGCCATGGCGAAGAACAAGTCGATCCCCTTGCGCTGGAAGTTCGGTGTGTTCATCTGTGCCACGGTGAGGAATGATCCGGATCGTCGAGCGCCCGATGGTTTGAACCGCTCCGGGTCGTAGCCATATGCGACCACTGTGTACTGCGTGTTGTTCGCGGGATCGAATGCCTTGTACCCTTGATGAACCGGATCTCCTTGCGCAGCGGAGTAGTGCTGTTCCGAATGGATCAGGTTCGCACTGCATGGCACCAGGTGGTTGGCCATGCGCAACGAGGCGCGCGTCATCCAACCCATCGGGAACCGGTGATGCGCCCCATAGCGGAAGGAAGGGAACGAAGCACAGTCATAACCACCGAGTGAAATGATCGCTGGAACCTTGAACACGCGCCCGAACAAAGCAGGCAAGAAGGAATGGAAACCGCCGAATTGGGTCACGCTCACCGCTGCGGATGGCAGATGAAGCAACAGAAAGAAGAACTGGCGGATCAACGACCAAGGCGTGAGCAACTTGGTCCTGGGTGCAAAGACGTGGATCACCACCTCGAATTCCTTGGAGAGCAATTCCACGTCCTTCCGCGCGAACGATGCCATGATCGTCGTGCAGTAGACCAACTTGGGTTTGCGGATCTCGTTCACGGCGCAGCGAAACTAGGGTGGGCGCTTGCTTCAAATTCCTAATGGGCGCCCTATCTTCGGAAACATTCAACTCCCTCGCGATGGGTTCTCGAACGGCTCTGTGTTCCTTGATCCTGGTATCCGGAACAACTTCAAGTGGACAGGCTGTCGTCCAGATCTACTCCGATAAGGATGCGGTGATCGGATATCACTATAGCCTGAATTCGGAGAATACCAATTACAATAGTGCCGACTGGTACGGAGCGCTCTCCCAACCGGGAAATCTGGGCGGAGAGAACAACTCACGCTCCCTGATCCACTTCGACCTGAGCGACTTTCCCCCCGGCTCGTTGATCGATGAAGCGACTTTGGATCTATTCGGCAGAGGTGCTGTTGGTCTGGGCGACGCCGCTTCTGTGGGGAACATCGGCGCCAACGCCTGTTACCTCGAACAGATCACGGAGTTCTGGGAGGACAATACAGTGACTTGGAACACGCAGCCTTCTGTATCCCCGGTCAATGCTGTGAGCCTTGTGCAGAGCACACAGTTGATCCAGGACTACATGAACATCGAAATAACTGCTATGGTCCAAGCCATGATCAATGATCCGTCGCAAGCACAGGGCATTCTCTTGCGCGTACAGATCGAGGACCCTACCAGGGGCTTGTTCTTTTGCGGGAACGCATACGCCAACCCGGCCAAACGGCCCCGATTGAATATCAAGCCGCATGGGCATGTCTCGGTGCCCACTTATTCGAGGATCACGGAACTTCATTTGGCACCAAATCCTGTTGCCCTATATGATCGGAGCCGGTTGGAACTGCCCGAAGATTTCCGTGCTGGTTGGATCAGTATCGTCGATCCGACCGGGCGGTCGATCCAGGAAATTCCCGTTGATGATCGCAGCCCACAATGGTTGACCGTTCAACCTCCGGCGCTGGGACGCTTCCTTGTGATCCTTAAGGATAGGAATGGCGTGGTTCTCGGATATGCCGTGCTGGTTGGTCTTCTTGAATAGCACGTTGCTATTGCGACCATGCCGACCTGACGCGATCGGCATGCAACGATGGGCAGGCTAGATTTGGCCCTCATGTTCGCAACAATCATCATCTAGCACGGCATGCGCTTAAGCGAACGCCTCTGCCTTTTGTTGAACCGTGCATTCCCGAAGCGTAGAATCGAAGGTCGCGGATCACCAAGTGCCTATTCCGAAGCGCAGTTCCATTGGGCGGAAAAGAACTACAGCTTGTTCTCTTCGTCCATAGATCTGAAAGGCAAAGTGGTTCTGGATGCGGGTTGTGGGCCAGGAGGAAAGACCATGTACTACGCCACCAAGGGGTGCCACAGCATCATCGGGGTTGATCTTGATCCTGTTCGGATCGGGCATGCTCAACAGTTCCTCCGCGATCATCCGGATACCAAGGTGGAATTCATGGTCGCCGATCTCTCCAGACTTGATTTTCCTACGGATTCTTTCGACGTCATTTTCCTCAACGACGTCTTCGAACATGTCGCTCGCCCTCTCCTCGAACGGGTCCTGCAAGAACTGAAACGGGTATTGAGACCCGGAGGAAGCATCTGCATGGAATTCCCCCCATGGACAAGTTTCGATGCCGGGCATTTGTATGACCACCTATATATCCCTTGGTGCCAGTTGATCTTCTCGGACCGGACGCTCATCAACGTACTGGAACACTTGAAGGCCAAAGGACCGGAGATCGGAAGCAGTTCGGTCATTGAGCACTACCTGGAATTGAACCGGATCACCATCCCCGAAGCACGATCCCTCTTTCACAAACTGGCTTTCACCATCATGGTGTTCCGGCATGAGCGTATCAAGGGCATCAGGCTATTTGCATGGTGGCCCTGGCTCGATTCGCTGCTTACCAGAAGGGTCGTCGCTGTTCTGGGGAAGTAGTCCCCCTTTCGAATAGCCCCTCGTCGGCAACGTAGAAAGCAATGCCATGCTTCCTACCTCCAAGGTGAAACCGGGCGGGATCATCGCAGGCCACGACTACGTGACCGGGAATTGGGATGGCGGTGTACGCTACGGGGTGGTGGAAGCCGTACACGAATTCTGTGTGAAGTTCGATTGGGAACTCATCCTCCTCACCCACGAGACCGACCGCCACTTGAGCTTCGCGATCCGCGCGATCACGAACCAACCCTAGCGTTGCGCCTTCCGCTGGATGGTCTTTACCAGATCCAATAGATCCGGCATCAGCTTCAGCACATAGGCCGCGGGCCAGAAGATCACCGTGGCGATCACCGCGCGAAGCGGCAGATCCACCCAGGGGTTGCCGGAAAGTGGCAGCCAAGGCAGAACAAGTGCGGGTACGATGATGAGTGCAGCGACGAGCACCGTTCGCCGATCGAAGGGCCACAACTTGTAGCGGTACCAAAGGAACCAGGTCCGGTATGCATTCACGACCACGAGCGAGATCAGTGTGGCATAGGCTGCACCGATGATCCCCATGCTCCGGATGAGGAAGAAGTTCGCGATCAGATTGATGACCAGCATGCTGATGCTGCTCCATGCATCCAACCGGTAACTGCGGGACATGCTGATGATCCCCACGCTGAGTCCGATCGCGCTCGTGAGCAGGTACGCCAAGCCGATGATCAGCGCGACCTGTGAAGCACCCGCATACTCCGCCGGAAGCAGTTCGAAGAGATCATCGATGCTCGTCCACATCACGAGGAAGAGGAAGCCACTGACGAGCACTTGCACCACGGCGGACTTCCGGTAGAGTACATCGATCATCGTTCGGTCGTTGCGCTTCCAGGCATCGGCAAGCAACGGAGTGGCCGCTTGGAGCAACGCACGACCCGGCGCGGCGATCACCGATCCGAAATAGAAGGCCACCGCGTAGTGCGCGACGTACGTGAGCGCGTGTTGTCCGAGGAGCGCACCGATCATCAGCTGGTCCATGTTCCCCAAAATGATCCCCGCGAGTCCGGCGGAAAGCGTGAAGCCGCTGTACGTGAGCATGCTCCTCCGCAATCGCTTCGGTAACCAGCGTTCCTGCCAACCGATATCGAAGTGCCCGGCGCGCCATAGATCGAACACCAATGACAGTGTACACACGAGGAAGATCCCCGTGTACAGCGTCATGAACTGCGAGAAGGGCATTGGATGCCAGGCCTGCAAGGCGATCAATGCGGTCTGCAGGATCCGCAGGACGAACTCACGGATGAACGTGGGCTGCACCGTGCGCCGCAGCGAACGGCTGTAGCTGCGCAACAGGATGAAGTAGATCTCCGCGAAGACCAACGGCAGAAGAAGCAAGCCATGTGTACCATACAGTGCGTTGCGATCCGCGAAGATCCGCGTGAAGGTGCCGTGCAACAGACCCAACACCAGCATGGATGCCAGCCCCACCACCAGACCGAAGAGCAGCAGCATCCCGAGCAGGCCACGATGCTTCCGTTCCGGATCGCGGAAGTAGGGGAAGTAGCGGATCACGGTGTTCTCCGCGCCGAGTTGCGCCACCTGTGCGGCGATGGTGGCGATGGAAACAAGCAGGCGCGTGAGTCCGAACTCATCCGCAGCCAATACGCGCGGATAGAGCAGCACGACATTCACAAAGCCAAGGCCGATGCCCAAGTAGGCGAGCAAGGTGTTGAGGGTGGCCTGCCTGGCGATGATGCCCATGGTAACGGCGAAAGTAGGCGGCTAGGTTGCGGGATCGCCGGTGATCGTATCCAGCAAGGTGGCCATGCTTCCTGCAAGTCGCTGACGATCGTAAGTGTCGATCCCCGCAACATCGACCGGACCGTTGCGTGTGAAGAGCTCGCGCACGCGATCACGATCCTCCCGAGTTGGGGTACCGGAGATCAACAGGTGGTGGGCACCAAGGACACGAGCGACATCACCCGAAGGACCAGCAGCAAGTATGGGACGCCCGACGGACAGGTACTCGTACAATTTGCCGGGTAGAATACCCGCAGCATTCGGCGTGTTGTTGATCGGCAGCAACAACACGCGCGCACGTTGCATGTGTTGCATCGCCTCGGCGTGGCTCACGCGTCCGATGCGTTCCACGCGATCACCGAGACCAGCCTTGGTGATGCTCTCCATCACGCTATGATCCACAGGCCCCACAAAGCGCAGGACGAAACGCGCAGCGAATTCAGGATCGGTGCGGCACAACTCGGCGAGCATGTTCCAGATCTCGGGCAGATCGCGTGTCGCACTCATCGACCCGACCTGCACCAAGCTCCATGCTTCATCCTTCGGAATTGCTGGATCCGGAACATCCGTACGATCGAACCCGTTGGTGATCACCTCCACATCCTTCGCGCCCAGCGCTTCAAGGTCCTTCGCCCAGGTCCAGCTCACGGTCACCACGCGGTCTGCTTCGGTAAGCACCGTGCGTTCCTGCTTTCGATGTCGGCGATCGGCACGCGCCGAGAGCTTCAACTGCTGGTAGAAATCGATATCGGTCCACGGATCGCGGAAGTCGGCGATCCACTTCACACCAAGTGTGCGCTTCAACCCCAGCCCGATCATGTGCATGCTGTGCGGTGGTCCGGTGGTCACCACTACATCAACGGGATGTTTGCCCAAGTGATCCTTCAGAAAGCGAACGGAGGGCCCCACCCACCACACGCGCGCATCCGGGATGAAGAAGTTGCTGCGCACCCACAGCGCGAGATCCTCCTTCCAACCGCCGCTGCGTTCCTCGCTCAGGAAGGCCGTCTGCACGCGTTCGTCTTTTCGGCGTCCAGTGAAACGCTTGTATAAGGTGAAGGGCTCCGTGATCGGTCGCTTCAACACTTCAACCTGTGGCGACACCTCATTGAGTAACGCAGGATCATCGGCGACCATCTCCGGGTTCTCCGGCGTGTAGATCACCGGCTGCCAACCATACTCGGGCAGGTACTTGCTCATCTTCAACCAGCGGTACACCCCTGCCCCACCGTTCGGCGGCCAGTAGTAACTGATGATGAGCACGCGCTTCATACCCCGGCCTCCGAGGACCCACCGAGCTTCCGGCGCACCTCCATCCCGATCGCACCAAGCGCGATCAACAGGACGAGGATCGATCCCGCCAACATGATCGGCTGCGACTTGCTGTACGCTCCGCCTTCCACTTTGAAAACCACAGTGTGCTCTCCGGCCGGCACGCGCAGTGCACGAAGCACATAGTCGGCGCGCACATGTTCCACCGGTGTTCCATCGATGCTCGCCTTCCAATCCGGTCCGTACCAGATCTCGCTGAAGACCACGAGACCGCCCCCGTTGGAACGGACGGCGTATTTCAGCTCGTTCGTGTTGTAGCTGTCCAGTGTCACACTGGCCGTGGGATCGGGTGCGATCGCCCCATCACCGAGCGCAGCGTGATACCGTTCATCCACAAGCGCGGTACGCGCGGGATCGATGGTGCCGAGCGCGGTGATCTCCTCATTGGCATCCTTCACATAGCGCAGTTCATCCACGAACCACGCACTGCCGTACGCATTGGTGTTCATGATCGGCGGCCGCTCCGGATCGTAGACCAGGTAGCGTGTGTTGAGCATGTTCAGCACGCCTTCGCTCGCCAGCAAACTGTCCATAGCAGGAAGTGATGTTCCACTGCGCAGCAGACCACCGATGCGCATGATCGCAGGACCAAGATGGAATTCAATCAGCTCCTGATAGCGCTCCAGCTTCGCGCCATGGTACCCGCCGATGCTCTTGTGGAAGTAGCTCACGCGGGAATCGTTGAATGGATTGCCCAGGTTGAGCACGCGGTAATCGGTCGTTCGACGCAAACTGCCGAAGCGCGCGACCATCTCCTCATCCTTCGCCACCAAGCGATCCGCACCGCGCAGGTTGGAGCGTTGCTCCTTCATCTTCTCGATCACACCTTTCTGGTACGCTTCCGCCTGCGGTGTCCATTCGTTCTGCAGGATCGCCATGTCCGATCCATTCGGCTTGAACGGAAGCAGCGAAGCCTTCTCATCCTCCCATGAGCGATAGCGGCCCTTGTCCTTTTCGTTGTTCACATAGCGCTTATCAATGGACCATTGATCCGCTAGCACAAGGATCGAAAGTCCAGCGACCAGCACGCCACGACCGACCGTGCGGCGACCGAACAGATACACCAACGCAGCGCCCAAGGCCACGAACAGGAAACTGCGCCACACGTCACCGGTGAACACACCGATGCGGTATTCCTTCAGGTTCGAAACGAAATCGACCACGGCCGCTTCCGGCGCACCACCCTCTATCTGCGCGTTGTACTTGGCGCGCTCCGCATCGCTGATGAACTCCATCAGGTTGCTCGGGATCAATGCAAAGAGCAACAACACCACGAGCAACGATCCGGACAGGATGAGGAAGCGCATCCGCTTCGCCTTATCCCACACCCCTTCGCGGCTCAAGCGATCGAGATAGAGTACAGCCAACACGGGCGCGGCCAATTCCACGATGACCAGGATGATGGTGACCGCGCGGAACTTGCTGTATCCGGGAACGTGATCCAGGAAAAGGTCGGTGAAGGGCATGAAATGGTGCCCCCAACTGAGCATCAACGTGATCAGCAAACTGCTGAAGAGCGCGAAGACCAACGCATCCCGGACGAACCACAGGCCTGCTACCAGATACGCGAAGAGGAGCATGCCCATCAGCGTGGCGCTTCGCATGCCGACTACGTATGCCACGCCATCCACATTCTCCATGGACGCGTTGTTGATCGCCAACATGATCAGCAGGAAGGGGATGGATCCGAGGATCCACCATCGCCCCGCGCCTTCCACGCTGCCGAGCATCAGCAGCAGGAGCAGCACCACCACTGCACCGATGTACACCGGACCCGAGGTGAAGCTTTGATCACCCCAATAGGAATTCACGTAGCCCCCGCTCTGGTACTCATCCATGATCGCCTTGCGGAACGTGGGATCATTGAACTGGTTGAAGTCCTCCTGCTTCTGGATGATCGATGCGGAGGCGCCACCCTTCGCATTCGGGATGAGCAACGAGAAACTCTCCTGCTTGCCGTAACTCCATTGCGTCACATAGTCACGGTCCAATCCACTGGTCTGCACATCACCTGCGGATGATCCGTCCACCTTGATCGTTAATTCACTCTTGCCGCGCGTGGTGTAACTGCCATACTCCGCCGTGGTCCACAGCATGCCTGCGTTGCACGCAACAGCTAGGATCACGGCCACCGCACCGATGCCTGATCGCTTGGCGAAATCCACGACCTGCTTCTCGCGCATTGCGCGGACGGCTTCGGCGAGCAGGAAAAGCACGAGGACGAAACCGAGGTAATAGGTGATCTGCACGTGGTTCATGGCGATCTCCAAGCCCATGAACAGGGCCAGCATCGCACCGCCGAAGAGCACGCGTCCGCGATAAAGCATGTACACGGCGCCCAGCACCATAGGCATATAGCCGATGGCGTTGGCCTTGCTGTTGTGCCCGGCTTCCAGGATCGCGAAGAAGTACGACGAGAACCCGAAGGCCAACGCGCCGACGAGGCTCAGCCACGGATCCACCCGCAAGCACAGGAACAGGATGTACATCCCCAAGAGATAGAGGAAAAGGAAACACGCTGGTCGGGGAAGAAAACCATGGAATACATCATCCGCGAAACGCAACAGGTTCTTCGGCCACAGCACCATGATCTGATACGCTGGCATCCCGCTGAACATGCTGCCGGTCCACAGCGGATCCTCATCGAAGGCGGTGCGATGCTCCAGGATCTCCTGGGCCATGCCTTGCCAGTTCTTCAAATCACCCTGCACCAGCTTCTTGCCTTCCAGCACCGGGCTGAAATAGGTCAGACTGAGCGCGTAGAATACCGCAATGGCCACTACCACCGGCAGCAGCTTCTTCCATGGGATCGTCTTCATGTGGGTCCTGGTGTACTCGGGCTGTTACTTGATCTCCTCGAAGTCCGCATCGATGATGTCCAAGTCGTCCTTCCGGTCACGTGGATTCCCGGGAACTGGTTCGATGCGCACATCACCTTTGGGTCGCTGTGGCTGTTGGGGTCCTACAGGACCTTTGGCATTCGACCGAAGGATCAGGCGGAGCACCCACCACAGGATCACGAGGACCGCGATGGTGCGCAATGTGCCGGTGAAGCTGGCTTCCGAAAAGGACATCGGCGGCGAAGATAGCCGGGGCCAGCGGGGCCGCTACCCCGTTCGCGCACAACGCCGTACCTTGCCGGCCGTTCCGCGCAACGCCAGCGCATTTTCCCCATTTCCCCCTACTGAGATGTCCTCTTTCGACGCGCTCGGTCTCCGCGCGGAGATCCTCCTTTCACTCAACGAGTTGGGTTGGAAGGAACCCACCCCGGTCCAAGAACGGGCGATCCCCTTGCTGATGCAGTCCGAAAAGGACGTGGTGGTGCTGGCCCAGACCGGTACCGGCAAGACCGGTGCGTTCGGCCTACCCCTGTTGGAGGATATCGATCCTTCCGCCCGTGCTGTCCAAGCGTTGATCCTCGCCCCCACGCGCGAACTGTGCGTGCAGATCACCAACGACCTGACGAAATTCGCCCAACACCTGAAGGGTGTGAAGCCTGTCGCGGTCTACGGCGGAGCCAGCATCCGCGACCAGATCCGCGATATCCAACGCGGCGCGAACATCGTGGTGGCCACACCCGGCCGCTTGCTGGATCTGCTGGGACGCGACTCGATCAACTTGAGCACTGTCCGGATCGTAGTCCTCGATGAGGCTGACGAGATGCTGAACATGGGGTTCCAAGAGGACCTCACCGACATCCTTCAGAACACACCCGAGGACAAGCGCACGTGGCTTTTCAGCGCCACCATGGGCAGCGAGGTGCGACACATCGCCAAGCGCTACATGCGCGAAGCGGAGGAGCTACAAGTGGGTGAGCGCAATGCCGCTGCGTCCACCATCCAACACCAATATTGCGTGGTGCATGCGCGCGATCGGTACGCTGCACTTCGCCGCATCATCGATTCCGACCCGGACCTTTTCGCCATCGTCTTCTGCCGGACCAAGCACGAAACGCAGGAACTCGCCAGCGCGTTGATGAAGGACGGCCACTCGGCCGATGCCATCCACGGCGACCTGAGCCAAGCCCAGCGGGACCATGTGATGGGTCGTTACCGTGCGCGAAGTTTGCAATTGCTCATCGCAACCGATGTCGCAGCGCGTGGCATCGATGTCAGTGACATCACACACGTGATCCACTTCGACCTGCCGGGCGAAGCGGAGAACTACACGCACCGCAGCGGCCGCACGGCACGCGCCGGACGTACCGGCATCTCCATCAGCATCATCGGTGTGCGCGATGTAGGCAAGATCCGCCAGTTGGAGCGCGCCTTGAAAACGCACTTCACCTATGTCCGTGTGCCGGGTGCCGGTGATATCGGCAAGGCACAGGTGCTGGCCTACCTCACGAAACTGAAAGCCGTGGAGGTTGATCACGACGCACTCGCTGCGATCCTGCCGACCGCGCAAGAGGAACTCGCGGTCTTCAGCAAGGAGGAGTTGATCGAGCGTTTCATGAGTGTGGCCTTCAACCGCTTGATCACGCAATTCCGCGAATTGCCGGACCTGAACGTGGACATGAGCCGGAAGGATCATACCGCCCGGGCGGAACGTCCTTCCTCACGCGAACGCTTCAGTACCGGACGCCAGATGTTCATCAACCTCGGCAGTGCCGATGGCTTCGATAAAGGCAAGATGCTCGGCTATGTGTGTGGCATCAGCGGCGTGGAGGGCGATGTGATCGGCCGCATGATGATCAAGGACGTGTATTCGTTCGTGGACATCGAGCCCGCACACTTCGAGCAGGTCTTCAACGCATTCAAGAGCGCCAATTACAAAGGCCGCAAGATCCGTGTGGACGAGGCCCAGCCAGGTCAAGGACAAGGCGGTTCCGGTAGCGATGCACCCCGCGCACCGCGTGAAGGTGGCGGATACAAGGGCGGCGGCGGCGGATACAAGGGTGGCGGTGGTGGATACAAGGGCGGTGGTGGTGGATACAAAGGCGGTGGCGGCGGATACAAAGGCGGAAGCGGCGGCCAGAAAAGCGATCGCCCGCACCAGACCAGCTATCGCGGCAAGGATGAGCGCGGATCAGCACCACCCGAGAAAGGAGGCTACCAGAAAAAGGAAGGCTTCTACACCCCCAAACCATTCCCGAAGAAGGAACGCGGTTGAGCGATCGCGGATCACACCAATTCATTGAACCGAAAAGAGCGCGGCCCTCATGGAGGGCCGCGCTCTTTTCCTGCATGTTCGTTACACGCAGGAAACATTTACGATCACACGTGGGCGATCCGCTCGTTGAGGATCTCCTGGGCGATGTCGAGGATGCGCGTATCGTCCAATGCGACGACTCCGCCATCGGGACCGGGCTCCAAGTGTACGCCCATGGTCCGGCCGTTCGGATGGGTGTATCCCCCGAAGTAATTCCACACGGTCTCCACGTTCAGATCCAGTTGCCGTGCTATGCGGTGGATACTCCCATCGGGCAGATTGTCCTTGATCCGCCGCAACTCATTGAAGGTGATGTTCATGATGGGAAAGGTTTGGTTTGGATGCGACTGAAAGGTAAGATCACGAACGGGCGTTTTCCAAGTGCTTTCGGCATGCTCATTGGCGGGCGGCGCTATCTTTCCAACCATGCGATGCGCCCTTGGTCCGCCGTTGCTGGCCTTCCTTCTGGGGTCCCTCGCCACGGCCGCCCAACAGTACGACCTGCGGACCCTTTCCTTGGAGGAGGGCCTGCCGAGCGCTGCCGTGAGCGCTTTGTGTGAAGACGCCGAAGGATTCCTTTGGGTGGGAACGGCGCAGGGCGCGGCGCGCAGTGAAGGATCGCACTTTGAATCCATCGGTGGGGCGGGCAGTGGGCCGGACCGCATCACTGCGATACATGCGGCGCCGGACGGTCGGGTCTGGATCGGCCGGGAGAATGGCACCACGGCGGTCTGGGAAGGTGGCGACCTGAGTTCGATGCAACGTGCCGCTGATGGCCATCCGGTAACGGACTTTGTCATCACGGATGAATGGATCTGGTGGGCCACCGCGGGATCGGGCATCATGCGGTGCAAGCCGGATGGATCCGCAGCGCAAGAGTTCGGCGTGGGCTTGGCAACATTGCAGGTGAACGCGCTCGTGCGCAGCGTGCGCGGCGCGCTCATCGCAGGCACGGACAGTGGAGTGTACATCCTTCAGGGTGATCGGTGGAACCCGATCGCAGCCAACGCACTACTACCGGACATCCGGGTAAGCGCACTGTTCGCGGATAGCCTCGGTCTTCTCGTCGGTACATCGAATGGCTACATGGAACTCAACACCCACCTGGATCCCACGCCACTGGTCGATCGCATGTTGGGTATCTATCCGCTGGCGCGGCCGGATCCACGCATCACCGCGCTCATTCGCGCGCGCAACGGTGATCTATGGCTGGGCACGCCGACCGGCCTGCAGCATCTTTCGCGTTCACGTGGCTTTCCACGCCTGCGCACGATCCGCGAGAAGAACGGGCTGGGCCACGATCATGTGCGCTGCCTGATGGAGGATCGCAGCGGCGCGGTCTGGGTGGGCACGGCATTCGGTGGGGTTGCGCGCTTCACCGGTGATGCGTTCATGCACTTCACCGACCGTGATGGACTGGCATCGCGCACCGTGACCGCGATCCACCGCACGCCGGACGACCTCCTCTACCTCGCTACGGCCGGAGGAGGTGTGGCCCGCTGGAATGGGGAGATCGTAACGGTGTTCGGCCCCGGTTCAGGGTTGACGGATCCCACGGTGCAATGCCTCGGCGAGGATGTGCAAGGTTTCCTGCTTGCCGGAACAGAAGGTTCCGGTCTGTTCCGCGGCCGGGGTGATCGCTTCGAACGAATTCCGGCGAGCAAGGGGATCGATGCGTTGGACATCCGTTGCATCCAACTGGACCGCGAAGGGCGCTCGTGGGTGGGTACGGATCGCGGACTCTACGCCGATCCCGGAGATGGCAGGTACATGCGCATCGCCGGTCTGGATCACCCGGTGAACAACGTTGAATGCAATGGCGACACGTTGTGGGCAACCACGGACCGCGGGCTCTTCCTGCTTCCAACCCGCACCTTGCCGTGGCGCTTCCGTCAACAGCTTCAGGTACCCACGGTAGGACTGACCGACCTCGCGCGCGACACGCCGGGCAATCTCTGGATCGGAACGGAAGGCCACGGCCTGTACCGGTTGCACCTCAACCACCTGGACAGTTTCAACGTGGGCCATGGACTGTCCAGCAATTCAGTGGAGCAGGTCCTGCTCGATGCGCTGGAGAACGTGTGGTTGGGTACGCGGCGCGGCATTGATATGCTTGAACTCGACGTGATGCAGGAGCAGGTCCTTGATCTCAAGCACTACGGTGCGGACGAAGGGTTCATCGGCATCGAGTGCGTTCGCAACGCATGCCTGCTCGACCGTGACAGCGCCATGTGGTTCGGTACGGTGCGCGGTGCTACACGCTATGATCCGCGGTGGTTGTTGGAGGATCCACGCGAACCACTCGTACACCTCACGGATCTGCGGTTGTTCTACGAACATCCCGATTGGAAACCGTGGTGCTCCGGGACCGATCGGCGCGGGTTGCCCTCGGATCTCGCACTGCCGTACAACAAGAACCACCTCACCTTCGCATTCACCGGTATTTCCCTGGCGTACCCGGAGAAGGTGCGCTACCGGTACATCCTGGACGGCTACGATCCGGATTGGTCCCCCATCACCGCCACGGATCGGGTCACGTACAGCAACATTCCGCCGGGTGAGTATGTTTTCAAGGTCCTGGCGCGGAACGGCAGCGGCATCTGGACGGAACAACCCGTGACCTATGCCTTCACCATCGCACCACCGTTCTGGCAAACGGGAACCTTCCGAGCGGCCAGTGGCAGCACCTTGCTCCTCGGCTTCTTCGGCTTCGTCCGGTTGCGCACGCGGCGACTGCGGCTGGATCGCGAGCGGCTTGAACGCACCGTGCGCGAACGCACACGCGAACTCGCTGCCGAGAAAGAGCGCAGCGATGGCCTTCTGCGGAATATCCTCCCCGCGAGCACGGCAGAGGAATTGAAGGAGCGCGGTGCCGCGAAAGCGCGCCGCTACGAACGATGCACGGTGCTCTTCAGCGACTTCAAGGGCTTCAGCACCTTCAGCAGTAACATGGACAGCGACCTGCTGGTGGCTGAACTGGACCACTACTTCCGCCTCTTCGATCGCTTGTGCGACGCACACCACATGGAGAAGATCAAGACCATCGGCGATGCGTACATGTGCGCATCGGGGATCCCGGAACCGAGTGCAACACATGCGTTGGATGCCGTGCGCATGGGTATGGCCATGTTGGAGGCCGTGGAGAAAAGCAACACGGAACGACGCGCCAAGGGTCTGCAGGAATGGCCCGTGCGGATCGGGATCCACAGCGGACCGGTGGTGGCAGGTGTGGTGGGTGAGAAGAAATTCGCGTACGACATCTGGGGCGATACCGTGAACCTGGCGAGTCGCATGGAAACGCATGGCGCTGCCGGGAGATTGAACATCAGCGGGCCGGTCTACGCCCAGGTCATGGACCATGTGGAAGTGGAACCACGTGGACCCATCAAGGTGAAGGGAAAGGGCGAAGTGCAGATGTATTTCGTGGTCGGGCTGAAGGCTCCTGACATGTGATCCGGAGCTGAAACATCCGGCAACATACCGGTGGCTTTCGCGGCGTGGTGTCCGCTGTCACTTACGCTTTGGCAAGCGCTTCAGGTAGATGTTGCTCGCCACGCGTTCCACAAGTGCATCCGGGAACAACTTCATGAACCACGCAGTGGTCCGATCAAGAAAGCCGGGCACCACCTCCGCGCGCCCGGCCAGCAAGGCATCCACCGCAGCACGCGCGATCGGGCCCGGTGGCTTCCCGAAACGCTTGGCGAGATCATCCATGGCCTGCATGTTCGCGCGTTGTGTGAATCCGGTGAGCACCGTACCGGGGCAGACGCAACACACATTCACCCCTGTGTCCTTCAGTTCCAACCGGAGCGATCGTCCGAAGCGCAGCAGGAACGCTTTACTTCCACAGTAGGTCGCCAAGGTGGCCATGGCGCTGTATGCGGTGAGGCTGCTCACCATCAGGATGTACGACTCGGGTCGGACTCGCAGCATAGGCAACAAGCGGTGCGTAAGTTCCAACGGGACCTCCACGTTCAGGCGCATCAACTTCCGGTGATCATCCATGGATACGTCCTCGAAACAACCCCAGAAGGCTTGGCCTGCATTGTTCACCAGCGCAGTGAGCGGCTCTGGAAGGGAACGCGTCGCATCAACCAACCGGTCCACGGCGTCCGCTTCGAAAAGATCAACTGCGATCGCGGTGGCGCGACCTCCATTCAGCGCACCGCATTCCATCACAACCTCTTTAAGCGAAGCTTGCGAACGCGCGGTCGCAAGAATGCCGAATCCTCTTAACGCCAATTCCAGCGCGATCGCCCGCCCGATCCCCTGCCCTGCCCCGGTGATCAGGGCATAGCCTTTCGATGTTGCGCCGGGTTCCGTCACTGACCCAGCCGCTGGAAGCGATGATACAACGGAGTGAAGGCACCGTCCGTGCGCGACTGGTGTTTCCCGCTGATGATCGGGATGTACATCACCCGGCGACGGCTGGCCTCACCGATCAACCTGCTTTGTTCCACACGATGCCAGATCCGACCGTCGTGCAAGGTGATATCACCCGCTTGGATAGCGAACCCGACCTCCCCGGGATCCGGGCGGTGATCCACGAAATAACGTTTGCGGAAGAGCATACCGCCCAGATGTTGGCGATGTGTACCGGGCAGGAGTCGCAATCCACCATTCGCAGGATCCTGATCGTCCAAGTGGATCCCCAGGTTGATCATCGGCCGGATGCGCTGGCCCAGGAACACATCGCGCAATGAATCCGTGTGCCATCCCATGCGCGTGAAGGAACTGCCGTCGACGTTCACGTAATGATTCACCACCAGACCGTCCTTTTCATCCACCCCCAATCGCGCATCGCCAACAAGTAGGTGCAGGAACGGCTCGAAACGCGGATCGCGAAGAAGTTCGGCCAATACCGGATGATGAAGTGAAGCGAACGCGAACCGTTGGATGATCACGCGCCCATCCACATCCCTCCCGTACTTGATCGGTGTACCGTTCACTTCCTTCACTTCATCCCTTATCCAACGGTCCTCCAGTTCCCGGATCGCCGTCAACAACACATCCACTTGCCGGCGATCGAAGAAACCTTTCCTATGAAGGAATCCATTCCTCTCGAAGTCGGCCCGATCCGCGGGCGAAATTCCTGTACCATGGATGGCTGATGCATCCATCACCCCTTGCGGTGATCCGTGAACCGTACTGTTGGACATCAGGATGCTGGAATTAAGTGATGGAAAGGTAGCGCGCGACCGGCTGACCCGATAGGTGGGATATACAATGGATGTTAACACCCCCTGCCTCTACGGATCGAGGTCAACCCATAGCGGCTGCCTTCCCGGCCAACCAGCCCGTACTCCACGCCGCTTGGAAATTGAAACCACCCGTGATCCCATCCATGTCCAACACTTCACCGGCGAAGTGTAGGCCGGGAAGCACTTTGCTTTCCAGCGTCGCGGGATCCACCTGTTGCAGGGCAATGCCGCCAGCTGTCACGAACTCCTCTTTGAAGGTCGTCCTGCCGTTCGCCTCGTAGCGATCGTTGGTGAGTACGGCAAGCAAGCGGTCCATCCCTTTCTTCCCAAGTTCGCCAACGGGCTTCTCCAAGGGGAGGTCCGCACGTTGCAGGAGATAGGACCAGAGTCGTGCAGGCAGGCCGAAGGGTGATGCATTCACCACGTTCCTCTTCGGGTGCTCGGACACTTCCTTCATCAGCGCTTCGCGTGCGGGTCCTTCGCCCAGTTCACCAAGCCAATCCACCGCTACCGTGTACGCGTATCCCATCCCATGTAGATCACGCGCACCGAACGCACTCAAGCGAAGCACTGCGGGGCCGCTCAGTCCCCAGTGCGTGATCAGCAAAGGACCAGAGCTCTCCAACTTCGTTCCGGCAATGCGCAAACGCACGCGCGGAGCCACCACACCCATCAACTCACGGATCGGATCAGCCGGCAGGTTGAAGGTGAAGAGCGATGGCACGGCAGGGACCACTTCGTGACCGAGAGCGCGCAACCACGCGAACCCTTCATCCTTCGGGGATCCGCCGGTCGCGACGATCACGCGATCGGTATGGAGCACTTCGCTCGGTGTGGTCAGCAACCACGCATCACCATCGCGCTCCAGCTTCGTGACCGGCGTATGCAAGCGCGTGACCACTCCGAGCGCATGCGCAGCGCTTAGCAACGCGTCAATGACGGTGCGCGAATCATTCGTGGTCGGGAACATGCGCCCGTCGGCCTCGGTCTTCAACATCACACCCTGATCGGCGAACCAATTCACCGTTCCCGGCTGTCCCCATTCGGAAAAGAGCTTGCGCACGAAGGCTTCACCGCGCGGGTAGTTCCGCGCGAACTTCCGCGGTTCCATGAAGCGATGCGTGACATTGCATCGACCTCCCCCACTGATGCGCACCTTCGCCAGCCACTTGTCACTCTTCTCCAAAAGGAACACCTCCGCGTCCGGACGATGCGTCTTCGCACTGATGGCCGCCATGAAGCCCGAAGCGCCACCACCGATGATGACGATACGGTTGGCTGGAGCGGACATGGAGAGTTGATCAGTAGGCGCCAAAGATGCGTTCCAAGGGCGCGTGTGCAGCACTGCTTACATTGTGCGGCACACCATTCCGTGCATTCATAGCACGATCGAAACGACACTGATGCAGATCCTTATTCATACCGACAAGAACATTCCCGCTTCCGAAGGGCTGAACGAACATGTGCGCACCTCCGTGGAAAAGGCCATGGCCCACTTCGCCGATCACGTGACACGCGTTGAAGTACACCTGAGTGATGAGAACGGGGAGAAGAGCGGGAAGCCCGACCAGAAATGTGTGATGGAAGCCCGACCTCGCGGCATGCAGCCCTTGGCCGTAACACACATCGACAGCAACCTGCACCAAGCGATCATCGGTGCGGCGGAGCGCCTGCACAACCTGGTGGCCAACCAGCGCGGGAAATTGGAGAGCCGTTGATCCGCGCGATCAATGGATCGGGGATCGGATCCCTTGCAAACGTTTTGATCCACCACGGTGCATTGATGGATATCTCGACGACCTCGTTGTCCGTTAGGCCGTTCAGAACACCATGATCGCCTGGCGCTTCGCAGGGATGATCGTGCGGTCATGCGCCACCGCGAGACAACCGCCACCTGCATCGAAGGCGATGCTGCCGACCGGACCGCCATAGGTAAGACCGGCCATATGTCGTTCGAGGTTGAGGACCACGGCGAACTTGATGTGGCGTATGCGCTGATCGGCGAACCCACCGTCGTTCACATTGCGGGTATCCACCGTCACTTCCTTAGGCAGGTGCCCGGGCTTCTCGAAACGCAGGAGCACCTCTGCGTCCGACGGTAGGACGATATCGAAACGTCCGTTCTCCTTCACGGAGCCCGTGCGCGTTACGCCGTTCACTTCCACCGTCACCACCACATCGGCCATGGTGAGGTCCTCCACATGCAACCAGCCGGTAAGGAACACCGCTTCCGGCGAAGGGCGTGTCGGAGGTGCAGCGATCGCGAGTTGGTTTGCACAGGCGACCGTGATCAGAAGACCAAGTGAGCGGGCGAGAGTGTTGCGGGTTTTCATGGGGGTTGTTTCGTTCGGTTCCGAGGACGGATACGCGAGCGGCAACGCATGGTTCCTTCAACAACCGGAGCATTTCGACGGGTGACGATCCGCGATCGGTAAGCAGCAAAGTGCTTGCGTTCAACCCCTCAAGAAAGTTCAAGCAGATCCAGTATCCATTTCGCCACCTGTGTCCACAACCACATACGGGCCGGCGCAGTGGATGGTCCGGGATCAGCGCAGCAAGGTGACCGTGCCCTCACGCCGCTGACCATTCCCGGTGATCAGGTACACATAGGTGCCACTCGGTGCCTTCGAGCCGTTCACAAGTCCATCCCACCCTTCCATACGGTCATCCTCGTGGATCAATTCGCCCCAGCGGTTGAAGATGAGCAGCATCAGGTCGAAGCACTCCGGAACCCCGCCGATCACGAACCGTTCGTTCACTCCATCCCCGTTCGGCGTGAAGCAATTCGGGACGAACAATCCGGGCAGCACATCTCCATCGATCGCCGCGATGGTCATATGCGTTGTGTCGTTGCAATCATTGGCGCTGAACGCGATCAGCTCGGTGATGAAGGTGCCCTGCGCCACGTAGACATGGGACGGCGATGGATCGATCGAACCGGTTCCATCGCCGAAGCTCCAGATGTATCCAGAAGCATTCACGGAGGCGTTGATGAAGTTCCATCGCGCTGCGCAGATATCGTGTTGTGCCGTGAAGACGGCATGCACGTCCGGTGGCACATCGATCGACACGAAGACGGAATCCGCACAACCTGCCGTGTTCAACGCAATGAGCAACACGCCGTACTGTCCGGGTCCAGGGTAAGTGTGAAAGACGATGGGATCGTCCGAGAAAGAGCCGTCGCCGAGCACCCACTGCACCAGGTCGGCACCCAGGCTTGCATCCGATAACTGAACAGTGTGTTCGCATCCAATGGAATCCGTGAACGCGGCCAACGGTGCGCCGGAGACCGGGATGAGGATGCTGGTCGTATCCGCGCATGCGGTCCCGGGATCCACGACCAGAGTGATGAGGTAGGTTCCCGGTGTAGCGAAATCGTGCATGGGATCGAGGGTATCGTCCGTACCACCATCACCGAAGTCCCACGCAAGCACACTTCCACCAACACTGGTATTCGTGAACGCTTGCTGTAAGGTGCATGGTGTGGTGAGCACATCGAAGGATGCGTTCAGTGCGGCGATCGGGGTTACCGGGATCGATGTGGTATCCGTGCATCCAAGGCCGTCCGTGGCGATCAGTTGGACCACGAAGGGACCTGCGTCCGCATACGTATGCGATTCAAATGAAGAACTTCCGCCGGATCCATCGTCGAAGTCCCACAGCAGCGTTGAACCCGGTGTACTGGCATCAGAGAACTCCACCACCAGATCGCACAACAGCGTAACGGAGAACGCCGCGCTCGGTCCGTTCCCCACGACAACCGGTACCACCGCCGTATCCGCGCACGCGGTTCCGGGATCCACGATCAACGAAATATCGAATGAACCGGGTTGCGCGTAGTCATGCACCGCAGCACTATCCGATGCGGTGGCACCATCGCCGAAGAGCCACTGAACGGAACCTGCCCCCACGCTCCCACTGCTCACCTGTACCGTGAGTTGGCATGGATCGCTCACCACATCAGGTACTGCGGCGGTGCCAAGGACCGTGATCGGTACGAAGGCCGTGTCCGACCCACAAGCATTGCTTGCTACAAGTGTGACCATGTGCGTGCCGGCCGATGCATAGGCATGATCCGGTGGATCACCTGTCCCGGTCGTCCCGTCGCCAAGGTCCCAAGCAATGTCGGACGCGTTCGTGGAGGTGTTCGTGAACTGGACCGACTCTCCTACGCACACCTGATCCGGTTGCGCGTCCAACACTGCCGCAGCGGCCACGGTGCTGCTGGTGATGTATGCAGGTTTCGTAAGCGACAAGGTGTCGCCGCACGCGACCACACGCAACGTGATGTCATACACCCCCGGTGCGAATTGATGAATGGGCACCTGCGTGTTGGTGATGGTCCCGTCGCCGAGATCCCATTCCCACCATGTGCTTAGGCAGGTGCTATCCTGGAACTGGTAGGTGTCGCATCCGCCCACGGCCTGCGCCGAGAAAGCGATGTAACCCGGCGGAGCCGGCTCACCGGGTAGTTCACCTTCAATGGTATTGGGCAAGGCCGGGCGACAACCGCTCCCCGTACCAAGCAACAGTGCGTCATGGACATAGCCGATGCTGGCAACCGTTGGTGCGTCCGGTATGGAGATCTCGGCCATGTATTGGCTGGAGAAGTTCTGTGATACGTAAAGCCGTCCGTTCCCTGCAAGTTCCACCTGCGTGAGGTAGGACCCCATGTTCGGGTCTATGAGTTCAACGGTCAGATCGCTCAAGCGGACCCTTCCGAGATCCATATCGGAGGACGCACTGTTGCAGAGGAAATAGAGGTAGCCGCCCGCCGGGGAGAACTGGAGTCCCAGAACGGCATCATCGGAAACCGAAAGCGGAACGGGGTTGCTCACCGTGCCATTGGAAATGTCAAGGTCCCACAGCATGATGTCCGGATCCACAGGATCGATGCTCCAGATGCTCACCGCCAACCTCGAATTGTCCGGTGAGATCTCCACCTCGTACGTGGAATTGAACGAGGGGAGGTTGAACGTGGCCATGGTCTGCGGCGGGCCAATACCGCTCTCGCTGATCAGGCATTTGGAGAGTGCGTACACCCCGTTGTCCTCGATCACGCAGAAGAGCCAGCGACACCCGTTCACCATGCGGTGCGAAATGGCCAAGGCCTCCGAGAACGACGCGCCGATAAGGATGTTCTTCTGGGTCACGTCGCCCAGTCCTCCATCCAGCGTCATGTCCACGATCGAGTAATAGAGCATGTTGGAAAGCGTCTCTTCATGCACGATGTAATACCGCTCCGGGTGGCACGGCACCGGACAGATGGCCGATTGCAGCGTGGAGGAATGGTCCAGCAATCCCGTCCCGTTCGGCATCGGAGCCATGGCCGCGTTCCATACTTCGGTGGAATTGCTCCCATTCACCGCCACGGTGAACAAGAGGTTATTGCTCCCATCGGTCATGAGGTTCACATGCTCCACACCCCCTGTACCCAGGCCCGGGATCAACGGACCGAAGGTCGGCACGGGTGTCGTCAGGTCCATCAGGTGAACGCCATTCACCTCGCGCACCAACCATGTGTTCAACTGTGCATGACCCGGGAACGGTCCAACCGCGCAGAGGATCACACATACGGCGTGGAGGTATGAACGGGTCATTGGATCGAGCTGCGCTGGAAAGACGCCGAACGACAGGGAAAAGATGCCTTGATCGACAGGAAAGCGGGTCATCACGGAATGAGTGGTCCCCTATCGGAAGCGCACGGCGGAACAGGACCGATCGACCCCAGCGCCTAGTACGGGCCGGTTCCAACCCCTCTGGCCCCGTTCCCACCGGCGCTCCCGGTATTGGTCACATCGCCGGAGCCTATGGACTGCCGGTTGAAGGTGCCGATGCAATTCACTACGACATCGCCGGAGCCCACCACCCGTGCATCGCAGGCGCGCGCTTCGAAGCCACTCGCATCCACATCACCCGAACCGACCGCACTCACTTCCAAGAATTCGGTCCGGCCTTCCATGCGCACATCGCCGCTGCCGGCCAACGCGATCTTCGTACGCCCCGCGACCATCGCGCCTTCTGCTAGGATGTCGCCGGAGCCATCGAGGTTGATGTTGAATGCGGTCACCCCTTTGATCGAGGTGAAATGGATATCGCCCGAGCCTTGTAGGCGAAGCTCCATCGCACCCACATCAGAGAAGCGCTCCACCTCGATATCGCCTGAGCCCATCAAGGCGATGCGGTGCATCTCGGGCAACGTGACGTGTATGGCGACCTCGTCCCTACAACTGCTGCTGCTCCAACTCTTGTTCTTGACCGTTCCGATGTTCAGCGTTCCGGCGGTCACGGTGATCTCCAGGTTCTCGATACGCTCGGCATTCCCTTCTGCTGAAACGGCGAAGGGTCCTTGCGCGATCACCACGTTCATGGAACCTGTGACGGAGACGCTGGTGAAACCGGAGAGGGCATAGTCCTTCGATAGGGGATCGGACTTCAACGCGCTGCTGTTCACCCCCGGATCCGGTAAGGTGGAGGAGAGCGAGGCGGTCGGTCCGGGATCGTGTGTGATGGTGACCACAGCAAGCACCGGCGCGATCGGGCCGGGTACCGGATCCGGAACGATCACCGACAACGGTGCGGGTGCGACGACCTTCTCCTTGATCGGCGACGGCGCGAGTACCGGAACTGCCATGACCTCCGGCTCTACGGCCGATTCCGCCACCTGGACGGGCGTTGGCTTCGCGGGTACCACTTGTACAATGCGCGGCTTGGGTTCCGTGGGGCTGTAGAGGAATACACTCGCGGCAATGATGATGGCTCCTGCGGATGTCATGAGGGCTGGGTTGAAGTTGATGTGGCTGATCCATGAACCGGTGGGCGGCACCAGCGGGAAGGCGGCGACGAGCCGGCCCACGTCCTCCACGCTGAGCTCCGGGGGGAGCTCCCGCAGCATTTCGAAGGTCTTTTCCAATCCGTTCGGCCGGTTCATAAGAGAAAGGTCTTGAAGGCATGAAGTACTTCGGTATGCACGGACCGCGCGCGACCGGATAGGATCGCACGCACCCGCGCACGGGCGCGACTCACGGTGGTCTTCACCGAACCCGCGGAACTCTTCTGGATGGCGGCGATGTCCGCCATGGGCAGGCCCGCGATCTCGAAGAGCACCAGCGCTTCGCGCTGTGTCGTGGGCAATTGTTCCAGCGCATCGTACACGATGCGGACATCCACGAGCATTTCGGCCGTGGCGCCCCGAGCGCGCAACCGCGTGGCGTGTTTGTCGCACAGCGCTTCGGAGCGTCGCTTCACGCGCCATTCACTGATCGCCCTGTTGCGCGCGGCGCGCATCAGGTAGAACAGGAGGTCGTCCTTCTTCGCGATGCCTTCCCAATGGGTGAAGGCGGCGAGCAGGACATCCTGCACGAGGTCCTCCACTTCCATCTTCCCGTAGGCCAGCACCGAGCAATACCGCAGGAAGGGCGCGTGGCACTTCGCGTACGCTTGCATGAATTCGGTCTGCTTCGTGGAGGACACAGGTGTGGTGGGTTCCGTGTTCAATAAGTCGCGGAAGTCCGATAAAGGTTACGATCGATTCCGCGGATGCGGTATTCTTTGGATGCCACCTTCCTCGATGATCACAACTTCACACCACAAGCATCACCGAAAAAGCAGTCGCGCTATTCCGAGGGCAGGCCGAAGAGGAATACGAGCAGGCACACGAGCGCAAGCAACGCGAAGCCCACCATCCGCCAACGCCGCTTGGGAAGATCGACACTGCCGTGGGCCACACTGCTTGCTACTACGCATTGCAGGGTGTAGTACAACGCAAAGGCACGCGACGCATACGCGATGATCGTGTTCACATCGGTCGCCCAGGTCAAGGCCACGGTGATCAAGAGGATCAAGAGATAGGCCCAACGGAGCGGCAGTTTCCGACGGCTGATCTCCTCGATCAACCCTCCAGCACCTTCGGTGTCGGCCACGGCGGCGCTGAACTGGCTCCCGATCGCCGCGAGGGAGATCATGACAGGAAGCACAATGGCGAGCGGTGCGGTCATGCGCACGATCGCTGTCACATCGGAGCCCATGCCGTCCTGGAAGAGCACGGTGACGAGCCCGATGAATACGAGATAGATCAATGCGGAGATGAGCTGTGCCCTGCGCATGGTGACGATGCGTTCCTCCGCACTGTGCTCGTCGCCCAGATAGCGCGAGGTTTCGAACCCCTGTACCACGATCAGCAAGCCCAACAGGACCCGCACATCGTGCAGATCGATCGTGGAGGGCACCGCCGGAAGGTTCCAGTCGCCATTGGACAGCAACCCGATGTTGTGGATCGCCAGCGCGACGATGAGCGCCGCGATCATGCCCAGGTTGAGGGCAACGGCAAAACGTTCGACGCCTTCAAGCAATTTCAGGCCGCGCCACATGCCTATGGCCGCGATCACCACCAACAGGCCCGTGGTCATCCCGTGCATGGCGGCTTCATCATGAACGCCCACCGCACTGCCGACGAACGCTGCGAGGAGTTGTAGGTAGTAGGTGACGGAGATGAAATAGGCCCCGGCAAGTACGAGGCGCGAAAGGGAGCCGACCACTTGCGGCACACCGTGTCCGTCGTTCTCAATGGGTTCGAAGTGGCGGATGTTGAAGCGCACCGCCCCGCCTGCGGCATACGCCAGCACCAACAGGGCCGCCATGCAGAAGACGGCGAAATAGCCCACCGCACCAGCGAGCAACGGAGCGCTCACCAGGAAGCCGCTTCCCATGATGGAGGCCAGCGGCGTTACCGTGGCACGCCAGCGCGCGGACCTCCTAAGCCGCGGCGCGAAGGCGAGGTACCCCGCGATCGACAAGGCCACCGCAACAATGATCGCGTTCATCACCATTCCGAGCGAAAGCTTCGTCCGACCATCGGTTGAAGGTCGCAGATCACCTTGGAACAGCTGCCGTGAAAAAGACGCCACGCCCAGCCCACATCGGGATCACCGGTGGCTCCTAACCTTCGGCGGAAGGTCCCTCGTTCACGAACGCGATGGCCTCGTTCAATTGCGAAACATCGAAGTAGCGCTCCAAGCGGCCTTCGCTGGCGCGTTGGAAGAACAGGTTGTCCAACGGCACCATGGCCTTCAGGACCTTGGAATGCGCGACGATGGCCAGATGCCCAAGATGGGTGTAGTTCCGCAACGCCCAGAGGATGTCCTCGAAGAAGGCTTTCACACTGGTCGCGGAGAGCTTCATCTCGTCCAACTTCACCAATACGTTCACCTGTTCGGCTCCGGCGACACGTTTGGCTTCGAACCACTTCCGGCACAACTGCTCGTCCGTTCCGGTGAAGCCGTCGATCACTTCGATCGCCAGTACGTTGTCGGGGAATGTCTTCAATTGTTCGATCATGGGGTCATGGGGTTTCCGTGTGTTCAACAAGATATCGGCCGACCATCCGTGCGAGCATGATCGACGTCATGCTCGCTCGGCACTCACATCCACCGTTACGAAGTGCCCGCAATTCCTGCGGATCACATCGCTCCACGCATTGCCCAGCGGAGTGCTGCGCCTATTTCCACCCGCCACCCAATGCGCGGTAGATGTCCACGTGCGCGTTCAGCAATTGCTTGCGTGTCTCCACGAGTTCGAACTTCGATTCAAGCGCATCCCGTTGCGTGAGCAGTACCTCCATGTAGTCCGCGCGAGCGGAGCGGAACAAATTGGTGGAGATCGTGATGGAGCTGGAGAGCGCGTCCACCTGTTGGGCACGCAGGTCGAAGCTGCTGCGCAGATTCTTGATGTTCGAGAGCTGGTTCACCACTTCCACGTACGCGTTCAGCAGGGTGCGCTCATAGTCGTACACCACCTGCAATTGGTGAGCGTTGGCATTGGCATAGACCGCCTTGATCGCGTTCCGGTTGATCAATGGGGCCACGAGATCGCCCACGGCATTGTAGAGCAGCGACTGCGGTGTTTGCGTCAAATAGGTCGTGTTGATGGCATTCAATCCAACGCCCGCCGTGATGCGCAATGATGGATAGAAGTTCGCCTTCGCCGACTTCACATCCAGCTTCGCAGCTGCGATCTCCAGTTCAGCCTTCCGGATGTCCGGGCGATAGGCCAAGAGTTGGGATGGCAGTCCAGCGAACACGGTATCGGGCAAGAGGCTGGAGAAGGCTTGTGAGTTGCGCGGTATGGGTTGTGGATAGCGGCCCACCAGGAAGTTGATCCTGTTCTCCATCTCCACGACCTGCTGCTGGATCTCGAATTGCTTGCTGCGGTTCTTCAGCACCTCGGCCTCGAACCGACGCACGGCCAGCTCGGTGACCTTGGCCGCCTGCTTCTCCAATCGCACGATCTGAAGGGCATCCTGCTGGATGGCGATGTTGCTCTGGAGGATCTGCAGCTGGTTGTCCAGCGCCATCAACTCGTAGTACGAGCTGGCGATCTCCGCCACGAGATGCGTGATCATGAAGTTCCGGCCCTCCACTGAACCGAGGTAGCGCATCACGGCCGCCTGCTTGGCGTTGCGCAGCTTCCTCCAGATGTCGATCTCCCAGGAGGCGCGTGCATTCAACAGGAAGTCGGGCAATGGTTCGGGGAACTCCTTGCCCTCATCCACTTCCACATTGTGCTCCACCGCACCGTTGCGTGTGAATCGGCCCACCTTCTCCACACCTGCCGCACCACCGATGTCCACGAAGGGCAGGTATTCCCCTTTGCGTGCGCGCACTTCGTTCTGCGCCATGGTGATCTCCTGCAACATGATGTTCAACTCCTGGTTGCCCGATAGGGCAGTGTCGATGAGTACACGCAGGTACGGATCGGTGAAGAACTGCTTCAACGGGATGATGGCCGCGTCGGTGGTGTCCGTTGAATTGGTGTAAGCGGACGGCGTGTTCTTACGGGCTTCACGCACTTTCAGTGCGGGTATGCAGGACGACAGCGTCAGTACGGCCAACATGACCGCTATGGCCAACGGCTTTGTATTCGAGCGCATGGAGATCGCGGTGTTCATTCGTCCTTCTTGCGTTTCAATAGTTCCCGCATGCGCCCAGTGAGCATACGGACGGTCTCCCTGTACCGCATTCCTTCCTCGTCGCGCCGCATGAACTCTTCGGACACCGGCTCATCCGCCTCATCCTTGATGAGCTTGCGGCCCTTGATCAT
This sequence comes from Flavobacteriales bacterium, assembly GCA_016721005.1. GTDB lineage: Bacteria > Bacteroidota > Bacteroidia > Flavobacteriales_F > PHOS-HE28 > PHOS-HE28. The sequence continues at coordinate 57,172 of JADKJM010000008.1, read as the reverse complement.
GGTGGCGAACACGTAGTAGAGGCCGGGGATCACCAACACGCCGACCAGCGTACCCACGAGCATGCCGCCCAATGCCGATGAGCCGATGGTGCGGTTGCCGATCGCGCCAGCACCGGTCGCGATCACCAGCGGGATAAGGCCGGCGATGAAGGCGAAGGAGGTCATGAGGATCGGGCGGAACCGGGCCCTCGCACCTTCGATGGTCGCTTCGAGGATGGTGGCACCCGCACGTTGTTTCTGCACCGCGAACTCCACGATCAACACCGCGTTCTTGCCCAAGAGGCCGATGAGCATGATGATGCCGATCTGCGCGTACACGTCGTTCGCAAGGCCCATCAACTTCAACATCAGGAACGAGCCGAGCACACCGACAGGCAGCGAGAGGATCACCACGAGCGGCAGCAGGAAGCTCTCGTACTGCGCGGCGAGCACGAGGTACACGAAAATGAGCACGACGAGGAAGATGTAGATGGCCTCGTTCCCGCGCCCGGCCTCATCATAGGAAAGGCCTTCCCAAGCGATGTCGTACCCACGCGGCAGGTTCTCCTTGGCCACCTCCTTGATCGCGTTGATGGCATCGCCGCTCGTGAACCCGTTGGCCGGAAGCCCGCGGATCGCCGCCGAGTTGTACATGTTGTAGCGCGTGATCTCGTTCGGGCCAAGGCTCTTCTCAAAGCGCATGAAGGAGGAGTACGGTACCATCTCGCCTTCCTCGTTCTTCACGAAAAGGGCCGTCAGGTCGGACGGATATCGGCGATACTCCGGCCCGGACTGCACGTACACCTTGAAGAAGCGACCGAAGCGGATGAAGCCTTGTTCGTAGGTGCTACCGATGAGGATGTTCAGGTTCTCCATGGCCTTGCCGATGGAAACGCCCTTCTGCATCGCCGCCTGGTTGTCGATCTTGATCTCGTACTGCGGGTAGTTGGCGGCATAGAAGGTGAACAGGCCGGTGAGTTCCTTGCGCTTGGCCAAAGCGGCCATGAACTCCTTGTTCACGCGGTCGAACTCGTGGTAGTCCGTCCCGTTCGTCTTGTCCAGCATCCGTAGCGAGAAGCCGCCCGATGAGCCGAAGCCCGGTACGGCAGGCGGCTCGAAGTATTCGATCACCGCGCCGAGGTTCTTGGTCTTCAGTTCCAGTTCCGCCATCACCTCGTGTACGTCCTTGTGCCGATCGTGCCAGGGCTTCAGGTCGATCAGGCACGTGCCGGCGTTGGAGCCGCGGCCTTCGGTCATGATCTCGTACCCCGCTAGGGAGGAAACGGACTCCACCTCGGGGATCTCCTCGCAGATCTGCGTCAGCTGGTGCGCCACCTTGTTGGTGGTCTCCAAGGTGGAGCCCGGAGGCGTTTGGATGATGGCGTAGATGGTGCCTTGGTCCTCACTCGGAATGAAGCCCGCGGGCAACACCCTGCCGGAGAGGTAGATGCCCCCGCAGAAGACGATCAGCGCGCCGAAGGTCAATGCGCGCCGGGCCACCACCCGATCAAGGATCTTCACGTACCCTCCGGTGAGGCGCTCGAAGCCCTTGTTGAACCAGGCGAGGAAGCGATCGAGCAGGTTCCGCTTCTTCACGTGGCCGTCCACATGCGGCTTCAGCATCATGGCGCACAACACCGGGGTGAGTGTGAGGGCCACCACGGCGCTGATGATGATACCGCCCGCCATGGTGATGGAGAACTGGCGGTAGAACACACCCACCGGCCCGGTCATGAACGCGATGGGAATGAACACCGAGACCATCATCAGCGTGATGGCGATGATGGCACCGCCGATCTCGCCCATCACGGCCTGGACCGCGTTGTAGGGCGCGAGGTGCTCCAGTTCCATCTTGGCATGCACCGCTTCCACCACCACAATGGCATTGTCCACCACGATACCGATGGACAGCACCAGTGCGAACAGCGTGATCAGGTTGATCGACAACCCGAACATCTGCATGATGAAGAAGGTGCCGATCATGGATACCGGTACGGCGATGATCGGGATCAATGTGGAGCGCCAGTCACCCAGGAAGATGAACACGACCAAGGCCACCAGGATGAAGGCATCGCGCAGGGTGTGCATCACCTGTTCCGTGGAGGCGTTCAGGAAGGTGGACACGTCGTAGCTCACTTTGTAATCGATGCTGGGTGGCATCACCTCGGCGAGTTCCTTCAGCTTCTCCTTCACCTGTGCGATCACATCACTGGCGTTGCTGCCCACGGTCTGTTTCAACACGATCGAAGCCGACGGCTTGCCGTCCATGGTGGAGTAGATGTCGAAGAACTCGCTGCCGAGTTCCACCTCCGCGATGTCACGTATGCGGACCTGCTCGCCCTTCTCGTTCGAGCGGACGATGATGTTCTTGTACTGGTCCGGCTCGCTGAACTGGCCTTGGTAGATCAGCACATACTCGAACGCCTGCGCGTCGATGCCGGAGCTCTGGCCCAAACGCCCCGGTCGGGCAATGAGGCTTTGTTCCGCCAAGGCCTCCATCACCTCCTCGGCGGAGATCTTGTAGGCGCGCATACGATCGGGCTTCAACCACACGCGCATGGCGTATTTGCGACTGCCGAGGATCTGCGCTTGTGCCACACCGGATCCGCTGGATCTCCGGGATCAATTGCGTGAAGGCGTAGTTGTACAGGAACAACTCATCGGCGTCCTTGCCATCGCCGTAGAGGTTCACGTACATGAGCATGCTCGGCTGCACGGGCGTGATGATCACACCTTCGCGTTGCACCAGCAGGGGCAGGTTGGGCATCACCTGGTCCACGCGCGTCTTCACGCGCACCACGGCCTGGTTGGGGTCGGTGCCCGGTTCGAAGATCACGCGGATGGTGGCCTCCCCGGCGCTCGTGGCGTCGGAGGCGATGTAACGCATACCCTGTACGCCGTTGATCGCCGTTTCCAGCTGCACCAGGGTGGATCGGGTCAGCACGTCGGCGCTGGCACCCGGGTAGGCAACGAAGATGTTCACCGTCGTCGGCGCGATCTCCGGGAACTGTGCAGTGGGAAGCTGCTCGATAGCGAGCATCCCCATGAACACGGTGAGGACCGAGATCACGATGGCCAGTACAGGCCGTTTGATGAAATTCCTGAACATGGATCAGTTGTGTTTCCGCGCGATCACTCGGCGTACAGTTCGAGGTGTTTCATCACCGAATCAGGAACGAGGTAGTCGAAGTCCACCTTCTCCTTGTCCTTCACCTTGCGCAGGCCCTCCAGCAGGATGCGATCGTCGGGCGCCAGCCCTTCGGTCACTACGAAGAGGTGTTGCAGTTCAGCACCCACCTCGATGCGCCTGGTGTGCAACACACCGTCCTTGTCGATCACATACACGTAGCGGTGGTCGAGCACCTCGAAGGTGGCCTTCTGCGGTATGAGCAGTACGTTCTTCAGGTGCGACTCCATCAGGATGTTGCCGGTCTGGCCGTGGCGCAACAACCTGTCGGGATTGACGAAGGAGGCCCGAAAGGCGATGTTGCCCGTGGTGTTGTCGAAGTCCGCCTCGATGGTGGTGATCTCCCCGATCCGATCGAAGATCTCATTGTTGGCCATGCGCAACTTGACCTGTGTGCGGTTGCCGGTCAGTTCGTTCTTCTTGTAGTTCAGGTACTCGGCCTCGGGCACGTTGAAGTACACCCACATCTGGCTGTTGTCCGACAGTTCGCTCAGCAGGTCCGACTCGTTCACCAAGCTGCCCTTCCTTACATGGAACCGGTCGATGATGCCATCGAAGGGTGCCCGGATCTCCGTGAAGCCCAGGTGCGCTTGCGCCACGCCCAGTTCGGCTTTGGCCATGGCGTAATGGGCCTTGGCCATCGCGAGCTCATTGGGCGAGACCACATTACTATCCGCCAGGGCCGCGGTATTCCGCAGTTCGATCTCGGCATACTCCGCCTCGGCCTGGGCTTTCTGCACCTCAGCCTCATAAAGGATCGGCTTGATGCGGAACAGGAGCTGGCCTTCCTTCACGTGCGCCCCTTCATCCACCAGGATATCCTGTAGGTAGCCTTCTTCCAACGCCCGCAGTTCGATGTGCTGCATCGCGCGGATCTGGCACACGTAGTCGCGCACCACCGTGGTATCCTGGAACAAAGCGCTGGTGGCGGGATACTTCGGCGCCTCTTCCTTTTCCTCGGCGTGTGATCCGCAACCCGTTTGGAACAACAGGGCACCCAGGCCCAGGAGCAGCATACTTCCTCGCATCATTGGTCGGCTTTTGGATCGCATCGGTAATGGGGTGATCATCTTGGTGCGCTGCGCGCGGGGATCGGGAAACATCGGGCCTTGGGCCGATGGGTATTGAACGGAAGGACAGGAAAAGGCAAAGGACCGGGGTGGGCGCAGCTAGGCGCCGACAGAACCTCCGGGGATCAGATCCGCAGCACCGCGAAATGCAGGTACCGCTTCGCCGGACCTGTGAGGTCCGGCGCATGCCCCATGAAGGGCGATCCGATCAGGGAGAAGAGCAAGGCACTGCTGCATGTGCGATCCACGAACTCCGCGCTTGGATGGACCACGGAACCGAGGTCCTCGTGGACCGATGGCCATTCATCCTCCGGAAATTCGATCAACGGTTCGCTGCGCCGCACCGATCCCGTTGGGTGCGGCAAGGCCGGCACGAACGATGGTGCGGGATCATGGTCACCGGCCGCATCATGCATGGCTGCGGTCGCATCGATCACCGGAGCCGCACCTGCCCTACCACTGTCCGCCGTCACCGCCATCGGGGCGGAGCCACCGATCAACAGGAGGCCGAACATCAGGGTATGCGGCAGGCGTGCAAGGGTCATCGGGCGGCGAAACTATTGCCGTGAATGACGCTTCTACGAAAGGTGCTGGGAAAAGATGTTAAGCCTCGCGGATCGTTGGAGGAGAGAATGCGTTGTTCGTGGTGAAGGTCGTTCGTTGGTCGTACCGGGCTTCCGAACAACGTTCCCACCATGGTCTCTGCTCACGGCACTTGCTCCGCGCGCGTGTTCGTAGGAATGGTGCCGCCGATGTTCTGCAGGATGGGATCGCGGTCGTTGTCGGCGCCGATGTATTTCACTTCACCGTTCATGTCCACATCCTCCGTGTGGTACCCGGTGATGGTGTTGGTGGGGATCGATCCGCCCACGGCGAACAGGATCGGGTCACGGTCGTTGGCCGCGCCGACGTAACGCAGGGTCCCGTCCGAAAGGGCGTTACCGGCCCAGAGCACCGCCGTCCCGCCCACGTTGGTGGTGGGTTCCGTACCATGGAGCGGCACGGTTCCGTTGCCCATGTTCCACGCGCGAGCGGATGGTCCGATGGGCAATAGCTCCGCGCTCATCACCCCCAAGTGGTTGCGGTGGTGTACGGCCACATGGTAGAGGCCCAAGGGCACGGAGAAGGTGACGGGCGTGGTGGCGTCCGCGGATACCACATCGCCATCGCGTTGCAACAGGGCACTGCGTGTGGCGATCACCACCGTGGGGTCGTTCTTGTCGCGGAGTTCCACCACCACCCAATCCACAATGGCATTGTTGCCGGTGGTGGCCAGTACGAGAGCAGTAGTGCTCTCTCCTCCCCCGCCGCCAACGTGTGCGTACCCCATTGCTGTGTACGGTTCCTGTAAGGGAATGAGTCCCTGCGCGCGGAGGTCATCGCGCATCAGGCCGGTGCCCGCATCGAAAGGTCCTTGCAGGAACACGCGCAAGGGGATGCGGCTGCTGAACTTCGGATGCACCACGAAGAGCCCTCCTTCAATGCTGGAGATGATGACGTTGCCGCTGGTGAAGTAGGGATACACGCTCCACGCGCCGTTGAAGCTCGCGCTGTTGCTCCCCGGGTAGGTGTCGAAGTACGCGATCTCGTTCAGCGATACGGTGGATGGGTCCGCCACATCCAGGATGCGCAGGCCCGCGCGGTAGTTGGATTCATAGATCAAGTTGGCGTGCGTGTACAGGTTGTGGTCGATGGCGGCGGTGGCGCCGTCATAGTACCCGAGCAACTGCGGCGCGTCCAGGTCCGCGATGTTCCACACGCGCGTGCGGGTGTTATGGCCGAAGTTCTGCTCGTCCAGTTCATCATTCATGAACCAGAAGCGGTGATCCTCCGAGAGCCAGCCTTGGTGGGTGTACGCGCTTCCGGGATAGGTGGTGCGGCTCACCTGCATCGGGTCGGTGGGGTCGTCCACATCCACAATGGTGAAGGTGTCGGCATTGGAGCAGAAGCACATGCGCTTGCCTTGGTATTGCACATCATCACCGCGATAGACCACGCACTGCGCATCATGGGTGTAGCCGTCCTGGGAGAAGCAACCCACATACACCGGTGCGGCCGGGTTGGCGAGGGAGAACATGGCCAAGCCGCCGCTACAGATGTTGGCGCCCACCACGTACGCCATGGCGCTCTCTTCATCGATGACGATGTTGTGCGCCTTGCTGAAGGTGGCGACGTACGCATTCTCGGTGAAGGTGACCGGCGGGTTCGTGACCGTATCCAAGCGCGCGAGGTTGAAGACCTGCATGCCGTGGCCGCTGGCTTCGCTCACGATGTACGCGTAGCCGTTGTACACCTTGATGTCGCGCCAGTCGCTGCTCACGGAGTGCGTGGGCAGGTTGCCGATGCGCACCGGTGCCACGGGGTTGGTGATGTCCACGAAGGCGGTGCCGTTCACCAGGCCCACCAAGGCATACTCGTGGCCGTTATCCGGATCGGTCCAGCCCCAACAGTCGTTGAGGGCGGTGGTGCCAAGGGTCGCTGCCGTCATGCGCGCCATCAGGTCCACGCCGCTGCATGGATAGGTTCCCGCGAGGCCCGCAACACAAGGGGTCTGGGCGGTGGTACACACGGGTGCGAAGAGAACGGCGAGGAAGAAGGAACGGACCATGAGCATGTACATTTTAGGACGCTCAAGGTAGCCGATCCGGTGGGGCGCGAAGGGGAACGCGGAGGGGAAGGAGAAGTAAGAGGTTCACGCAGAGCCGCAGAGAACGCAGAGGAGAAGTGAATGCAAGAGCCTCACGCGTTGCTTCGCAAGAGCTCGCAATGACAGGCGCGGGGAACGCGGAGGGGAAGGAAAAGTAAGAGGTTCACGCAGAGCCGCAGAGAACGCAGAGGAGAAGTGAATGCAAGAGCCTCACGCGTTGCTTCGCAAGAGCTCGCAATGACAGGCGCGGGGAACGCGGAGGGGAAGGAAATGCAAGAGGTTCACGCAGAGCCGCAGAGAACGCAGAGGAGAAGGAAATGCAAGAGCCTCACGCGTTGCTTCGCAAGAGCTCGCAATGACAGGCGCAATGACAGGCGCGGGGAACGCGGAGGGGAAGGGAATGCAAGAGGTTCACGCAGAGCCGCAGAGAACGCAGAGGAGAAGGAATGCAAGAGCATCGCGCGTTGCTTCGCAAGAGCTCGCAATGACAGGCGCGGGGAACGCAGAGGAGAAGGAATGCAAGTCCTCACGCGTTGCTTCGCAAGAGCTCGCAATGACAGGCGCAATGACAGGCGCGGGGAAAGCGGAGGGGAAGGGAAAGTAAGAGGTTCACGCGTTGCTTCGCAAGAGCTCGCAATGACAGGCGCGGGGAACGCGGAGGGGAAGGAAATGCAAGAGGTTCACGCGTTGCTTCGCAAGAGCTCGCAATGACAGGCGCGGGGAACGCGGAGGGGAAGGAAATGCAAGAGGTTCACGCAGAGCCGCAGAGAACGCGGAGGGGAAGGGAAAAGTAAGAGGTTCACGCGTTGCTTCGCAAGTGCTCGCAATGACAGGCGCGGGGAACGCGGAGGGGAAGGAAAAAGTAAGAGGTTCACGCGTTGCTTCGCAAGAGCTCGCAATGACAGGCGCAGAGAACGCAGAGGAGAAGTGAATGCAAGAGCCTCACGCGTTGCTTCGCAAGTGCTCGCAATGACAGGCGCGGGGGATGCGGAGGAAGGGAACTGCAAGAGATTCACGCTCTTACGCTTACGCGGTGCCGAGCATATCGATGAATAATGGTTGTGCGCGCCCTCGGCAAGGACGAAGCGTTCGGAGCGGGATGAACTCCACGCGACGATGGACCCTCGCGTGCGACGCTCCGGCGCGCTACTTCGCGCTGCGTTTCTGCTGCTTGCTGCTGCGCGCCTTGGGGTCCTTGTTGCTGCGCGCGGATCCTTGGTGGGGCACGGTGCTGTTGGGATGCCCGTGGCGCTCGCGCTCCAATTGCGATCCCTTGCGGTCGTGCGTGGGGCTCTTCGTATCGGGTTGTCCCGGATGGCCCGGCTTGGTGGTGGTGGTCTTCAGCACGCGCTTGGTGGCGGCGGGGCGCGTGGGCAACAACGGGTTCGCTTTCGCGGCGGTCTTCTTCTTCGGTGCGGTCATGGCTCCAGTTCGTTGATGAACATGCGTAAAGTACGTCGCACCGCACGACTACCGACTGAAGCTTGTCAACTGGATCCGCCGCTCGTGTACGAACACTCCGGTCTTCGAAGGGTCTTCCGCCGTACAGCGGAGATCCCTGCGATCGAACGCCTTGGTGGAATTGCGTTCGGGAGTTCCCGCTTTTCTCTTTCCTCCTTTCCCCTGCCTTTCACCGAGGCTGCGGCAACTCATGCATGTCCGATCCCTTTCCCGGATCGCGGGGGGCATGGGGCCTTGCGCGGCGCGCGCCCATCTCCTAACCATTGCAGGGCAGGACCCGCTTGCGATCCGTTCCCGGATCAACGGTCGGGAGATCGCCTGAACAACACACACCTTCACAGCCCAACGCCATGATCCGGACCTTGACCTCCCTCCTGCTCTGCGCGCTTGCCACGGCCGCATCGGCCCGATCGTTCATGCCCGAGATGAACCGTGTGGACCCGAAGGAATTCGGTGAGCCGCTGAAGACCACCTTGGTCTCAGCCGACATGGAGAAGGACGAGATCGCTCCGGTGGCGGTGGAATTCGCGGTGCAGCTGAAGAAGCCCATTGTCATGGGCTGCAAGTACATCTTCCGCATCACCAACACCTCCGACCGGACGGTGGTCGTGAAAGGCTACACGGTGCCCGACCAGAAGTTCAGCGAGAAGCTCAAGCCCGGCGCCTCCATCGATCTGTTGACGAACACCATGATGCGCTGCGGAGCCACGAAGGAGGAGAAGAAGGAGCACGGCTGCGACGATCGCGCACCCAGCATCAACATCCAGGAGGTGGAGGTGAAGTAGGGCGCGCGCCCGCGGTGCGCAACGCACGCTTCGCCTACGCGTTCTCTGGTGGGTGGATGATCGGGTGGCGCACCGGATCACCAACCACAACTGTTGTCACCCCGGCCGTCATCCCGGCCCGTCATTGCGAGGCTATGCGAAGCAACGGGACGGGGTCTCGCAAAGGATCGAAGCGCAATCGGAGCTAGCCACCCGCTCTACCGCACCTCCAACCACCCCTCCTCCACCTTCCCTTTCCACACCTTCGCCGCGCGAAGCACCTTCTTCCGCTTGGCGTTGAAGGTGACCACGATGCCCAAGAGCTCCGGGTAGGCGGTGGTGTACTCCTTCATCTTCTCGATGTCGTCCTGAAAGAGGGTGTCGCTATCGGCCTTCCATTCAATAATGGCGAGCGGTGCATGCACGGCCTTGTTGGGCCCATCCCAGCAATTGCTTCCCGGCGCGGGCCAGATCACCAGGTCCTTGCAGACCTGCTTCTTGCTATGGCTGCGCGTGCCGGGGATGCGGCCCTCGATGGCAAGTTGGCCGGGATCGTAGAGGACGGTGCCGGGTGCGCACGCCTTGGCCAAAAAGCCAAACGCATAGTAGCTCACGGCTTCGCGCTCTTTGCCGAACCACGGGGTATCGAGGATCGCGCGGGCGAAGGCGGTGAGGGTGGTGTGGATAGTTCCTTCGAGACCCACTTGATCCTTGAACATCAGGTCAAATCTTGATCAGCGCCGCGTGAATCGAACACGAGGCAGGACGACCTCGTAATCCTTTTGTTTCTCCTTGTCATACCAATGCACGATGTACTCAACCTTGGCTCCGGTGAGGTGGTACTGTTGGATCTCGAATTTCGGGATCACTTCAGACAAGAACTTACGTGCGTATAGAAGTACGTTGCCTTGCCCGGTGCCCAACCCCAGCGCACTATTCTCCTTGAACTGCATCGTGTGCGGGTTCAACGAAGACCCGGAGGATAGTTTGCTGATCAATTCTGAATTGTAGGAGCACGACCACAGGTTCACTTGCTTCATATTTAGAACGTACTCGAGATGATCCGGAGGAGGATGCACCACTGCACTCTTCTCGCGCACCAAGGACTTGTCATTGTACTCCGGTAGGAAGGGCGTATTGGTATGGATCACCAAGTGCTCCATTGCCCGCGTACACGCTACGTACAAAAGCCGCCTGTCCTTGTCGGCCCGCATCTGGTAATGGTCGAGGTGGACGAAAACGTTCGTGAACTCCTTGCCTTTGCTCTTGTGCATGGTTGATACTTGGACCACACCTTTTTCGGGTTTGACCGCATCACTGATGCGGATCTCCCGGATGTAATCCGACCACTCAGCAGGATCATGGCGACCCTTGTTGCCCTTTTTGAAGAAAGCCAAGAGGTCCGAGATGTCGGACTGCAACGGGTTTCCATTCAGGGTGGCCAGGAATTCAGTCACGGTTGTATCCCAAGTATCCTTCGGGATCAGCCCGATCCCGGAATGCTTTGCACGTAATAACCGTTCGAACAACCGGATCTCGCGTAACAGGCCCACGGAGAAATCGTAGGATCCGCCTACATACCGGGATCGCACCCCGTTCTGCTCGAGCATCGCGGCGGCCATCATCGCCTCACCGTTCGTGCGCGTCAGGACACATGTCGTACCGTTCAGGACAGCCTTCTTCAGATCCTGAACAAGCCCAACAAGGTGATAGCCCTCGGTGTACTGCACAACACGTTGTGCTCCTGGTCCGGTATCCTTTGCAATGAGTTCTTCACCTGACTTGATCCGGTTCGTGATCAAGCTTGCCAAGTGATTGGTCATGCGAACGAGTGTGTCCTTGCTTCGATAGTTGACCAGCAAACTGTGCGTACTGGCCTTGAAGCGACCACGGTAGGCAGCCATGTACTCCGGGGAGGCATCGCGCCATTCATAGATGTTCTGGTCGTCGTCGCCGACCGCGATGATCCTCGGTTTCTCCGCTGTCTCTGCGATCAACTGGATCAGCTCCCATTGTTCACGATCGACATCCTGGAATTCATCCAGCACGATCACACTCTTGTTCGCGATGGCGGTGACGTCCACTTCACCATTCCTGATGGCGGCCATGGTCTTCCCGATCACACTTTCAGACTTTTCCAGATCACCGAGTTGTCCCATCAATTCGAAACACAGGCCGTGGAAGGTGGTGATCCTGATCAGCCCACGGTACTCCGGCACCATCGCATGGATGCGATCACGGAACTCCATGGCAGCCGCGCGCGAAAAGGTGAGCATGAGGAATTGCTCCGGCTTTACGTCCTCCAGTAGTAGAAGGCTGGCCACTTTATGGACCAACACGCGGGTCTTACCACTACCCGGGCCTGCTGCGACAAGTATTTGGTCCGTGCTATCCGTGACGACGTTCAATTGCGTTGAATCCAGGTCTCCGAAAAGTTCCGTGAAGCGCTCATGTGTAATGGGCCGGGTGATGTCCAGCCCACGTTTAGGGAAGTACTTCTGCACGAACGGATCATGCTCCATCCGGAAATAATCGTCCACGAATGCAAGCGCGGATTGCACACTTTCCATGCGCCTTGCGGCGTATTCCCCGACCATGTGGATCTGCTCCACGCGGTTCTGATAATGGTGACGTAAGTGGCCGTAGTCCTCCTTCGTGTACTGTTTCCGTGTGTTCTGCTCCACGCGCTCCACATTCAATCGCTGGTACATGACCATGAACCCGTCCTGGAGGCTCAGCACATTCGTACTGTGGAGATAGAGCAACGCCTGCGCGATCGCATGGAGGTCAGCCTCCTTGTTGAAGATGTCATTCGCGAAAGCCCGTTGCAGGTGCAACAAGGAGAATTCCACGCGGCGCTCTCGTTTTGCCTCTTCCGTGAGTTCAGCCACGACAGGGACCAAACTCTCCAGCACGTTGAAACAAGCACTGGCCAATTTGTGGCGCTCCTCAACCCCGGCGGCTATTTCATCCCTCTCCTTCAGCAGCGAGATCCGGTAGCTGTTGGTCTGCTGGTCGACACGTTTCGTTTTGACCAACTTCCATTTCTTCCACAGCCCCAGCAAGCTCTTCAACTCCTCCACCTTGGCATCGACCCCTTGGTCCAACATCCCTTGGTTCAGGGCGCGAAGGCTTACTGTAACCTCCTTTTCCGTGATCAAGCCGAGCAAGGCCCTTTCCGTGGCCAATACACGTTGCATTCGCATTCGTGATCCTGCTCGTGGACGGGTGTCCATGTACGCACTCAAGTCCTGTTCATCATTCAGGATGGACATGTTGCGCAGGTGCTGGACCGTTTCGATCACATCGCGCAGCTTCATCCCAAGCCGATCCGCAATGTCATCCACGCGCGCAATGGCGGCACCGAATTCATCCGGCTTGATCATGCGTTGCAGGACCCGGATGCAATTCTCCTTTTGCTTCTCTGTGCAACCAGCATTCGACCTAACAATTTGCAACGCACTTTCCAGATCCTTCACCTTCAGGCCCGTGGCGAAGACCTGAGGTGAATTCAGTGTGCGCTTCAAATAACCCCGGTCCTCCAACGCAGCGATCGATGCGGTCACCCGGTTCTGGATGTCCTTCATCTCCTCATCCCACCCGGCAGCTTTGGCCAGCTCGGAAGCCGATCGACTGATCTTGTCACGGAATTTCGTGAGGCTCTGGATCGCGCGCCAGATCTGCTGGATCTCCTTCTGGTTGAGCTTGGTCCGTTGGAGCAGCTGGAAGTGGCCGTTGAGATCGCCCTCGTTGTAAAGGATATAGCACTTGGCCTGGATGTCCTTGTTCCTACCTGCCCGCCCCGCTTCCTGCACGTAGCTCTCCAGCGAACTTGAAATGTTGTAGTGGATCACGGTACGCACATCCTCCTTGTCCACACCCATGCCGAATGCGGACGTCGCCACCATCACTTCCACCTCCCCGTCCATGAACGCGTTCTGATTGGCCTGCTTGGCCTCGCGCTGCATTTGGCCGTGGAATCCGCGCACGGTGAGGCCGATGGCATCGACCAGATGCACCAGCTCATCGACCCGCTTCGTCCGGCTTGCATACACGATCGCCGGTTTCTCGCACGTATGGAGGAGGCCAAGCAACGCACGCTGACGCGTCTCGGCCGTGGTGTCCTCCACCGGCACTACTTCATATTCCAGGTTCTCCCGGCGGGCTTGACTGATGTAGGGTATCAGGTCAAGTCCAAGGCCTTCCTTGAAATAGTTCCGTATGTCCTCCACAACCTGGGGCTTGGCCGTTGCCGTGAAGCAAGAGATCGGAATGGGCACCTTTCGGCCAAGATCCTCCTGCAACTGTCTGATGAAAGGAGCAATGAACAGGTAATCCACTCGGAAATCATGCCCCCAACTCGAAAAGCAGTGGGCTTCGTCGATCACGAAGCGGGCGATCTGTCTGTACTTCAGCAATCGGGTAAGGGTAGGCGACCGCAACGTTTCCGGAGCGATATACAGCAAGTGGATCCCGCCCTCTTCCACTTGCTTCAATACCTCCTGGCGTTCCAGTGGTGAAAGCAGGCCGCTCAAATGGGCCGCGTTGTAGTTCTGATGCCTGTCCTCCAGCACCTCCACTTGATCCTTCATCAATGACACCAATGGAGAGATGACCACGGTGAGCGCCCGCGTGAACTGTCCTTCCATCAAAGCGGGCAGCTGGAAGGTGAGCGACTTCCCACCACCGGTGGGAAAAACGGTCAACAAGGAATCACCTGCCAGCGCTGACCGCACAGCCTTCTCCTGGATCCCCGTGTCTGTTTCGCCATCGAATTTGCGGAAGCTGTCGTACCCGAAATAGTCCTTCAACCCGCGATGCGGATCCAGCAAACGTGCGCAATACGCGCACCCGGGATCCTTGCAGCGTGTGAAACGCAATTTCTGCAAAAGCCCTTGCGTGGCTGGCAGGCTATGTACTACCCAGCCCGGAAGAATGGATGCTTCATCCGTGGTCGCGATCAGTGCCAACGCATGCGCCAATTCCACCGGGCGTTCAGAAGCGAAAAGCGCAATGGGTGCTGACGAACAGATCTTACCAGCGAAATTCTGCTGGATCAACTCGGCCGCCGCTTCCATCGAAGGAGCGTGCTGTGCTAAGGAGAAGAAACCACCATAGCCTTCTTGTGCCGCCAACAGAGCGTGATACACGGCACGCAATCCGATCGGCAGCCCATTGAAGCGGCCGAGCAACTCCTTCAATAAGGAGCGGCAGAGCTTGGCATCACTGAGCGGGTTGTTGTCGGCATCCTCGCTCTGCAGTTTGTAGCCCTTCACCAATTTGTGATAGGGCCTATCCGCATACAAGAGGGCGCTCCAACACAACGTATCGATGAGCGACTTGCCTGCGAGAATGGCCTGCCCCAAGTGCTGCCGGAGCGCGGGGGCATCGTGGCGCACGATGTTATGTCCGGCAACGAACGTCGCCTTCTCGATCAATTCCTTCAGGCCATCCGATCTCCGGTTATGGAACTCGCTTGGCCCAAGCACCGCACCGAGGTCGGTCAGCCTATTGGATCGCTGATCCAGCTCCAGATCGATGATGAGTGTGTTCTGGAGGGACATTGCCCTATAGCATCTTAGATCATTGGCCACACCCCCAGCGCATCCTTCGCTAGATCCCCGGCCCGTTTCTGGATCGCATTCTCATCCCAAGTATCGAGATCCAGGTAGTCCGTGGTGATGTTCAGCAGTGAGTGTGTCTTCAATGCCTTCCGCTTCTTGGACCACGATGAGTTGCGCATGCTGCTGTTCAGCGGCTGCTTAACAAGAGTGAGGTTGCCCAAGGTCTTGAGCTTCTGGTCACGTGCCAGTTGGTCATCCGGCGTCATACCAGTCTTGGACCAATGCTCCCGCCACTTCTTGGGCATCATATGTTCCACCGAGAATCCCTCAGCCGAAAGGACGTTGCGGTCACTCAAGCGCGGGTTCAGCTTCTTCAACGCGATGAGGAAGAGCACCTCCAGCGCGTAAGCGTTGTAGAGGTGCGCGGTACCGAAGGCCTTCTCGAATTCGAGGTCCTGCGGTAATCGGGTGGTGTCCTCACCATAGCCTTGAATGATCGTGCGTAATGCTGCGGCATCAATGGTCCCTGCCTGCCGAAGCTCGTTGATCAACTGGATGAACGATCGGTTGTAGTTCTTGCTCGTGAGCCTGCAGACCAAGCGACGGACCAGATAGCATTCCATCATGCTGAGCATCGCCCTGCGCTCATCCTCCTCCTTCACTTGCTCAAACACGAACAACAGCAACGGATAGATGGTCGTGATCTCCAGGAAGTCGATCACATGGAACAAGCGACGTTCGGCATCGCTGAAGGTCAGCTGTGCCAATTCCTCTTCAGAAGGGAACGCACGATAAGTTTCGGCATGGGCCTTTAGCCGGGCCAGGAAGTTCTTCTGCTCCTCCTTCGACTTGTCCTTCAGCCACGCCTTGTATCGTGTGAAGAGCTTCTCGATGCTCACCTCTTCACCGGTTTCGATGATCAACACAGAGTAGAGCAAAAGCTCCAAGTTGGTGCGCTTCACACGACCGGCCGATTTGGTCGTACCCCAGAATTTGTGATCGTCCTCGTCCTCCTCGAACACCTCGAACCAATGCGTGTCGTACAACTCGCGCATGTCCGGCTCGCGGAACAGATGGTTCTTTAATAGCTCCGCAGTGGTGAGGCGTTCTCCAAGGGAGTTGATCGTATCGAAGATCTCCTGCTCGTCATCGTTGTCGTTCAGCAGCATGGCGATCACCGGTAACCGCTGTAGGATCACGCCGGCGAACTGGTCGCGCCTTTCATCGTCCAGCACGGAAAAGCGGCCTGCGAAGTAGTGGTAGGCCTTGCTGATGTTGTTCTCTGCATCCGGAACCTCCGCGATGGTGTTGGCACGCATCACCATTTCAAAGGCTTCTTCGTCCACGCGACTGTGCTTGATGCGCAAGTGTACCTGCCCTCTGGAGTCCTGGAAGGTGAGCATACCAATGAGCCGCGAACGCAAATGGGAGAACTCCCCGGTGGTCGACGCAGTATCGGCCAAGGCCTTTAGCGCAATGGCCACCGTGGTTAAGCGTTGTTGACCGTCAACCAGCTGCATGAGCTGAGTTGATAGGTTCTCCTGCGGCAGGGGCTTGGTGATGATCGTGCCGATGAAGTGCTCACTGCTCTTGCCATCGCGCACCGCTTTCACTTCCACTTCCACATGCTCCAATAGGTTCTCCCAATTGGTCTCCCCCCACACATAGGTGCGCTGGAAGAAGGGTACTTGGTATTGCAGGCCATGCTGGAAATAGGCTTGTAGCTTCTCTTTGATCGCGCTTTGCATGTGCTTCTATGATGTCTATACCATTTCCAACCGCCGTCGTTTGGCAAATTCCACAGCGACCTTTTTCACTCGATTCAGATAGTCTGGTTCTGCAACGAACTTCTTGATGATCCATCCAATGCAAGCATCAGAGTACATATGAGCCCCAATGCTCTCGAAGTAGTGATGGTATGCATTGTCATCCTCTTTCCACTTTTCGTGCTTGCAGATCGGATCAAGATCCGCGAGCACCATTTCATCCTTCACCCTAGCGCTGTTGTATGTGAAGATGACTCGGCGTTGAGCTAGGCTAAGCTTCTTGACAAGTTGAGCATTCACTTGGGTGGCTACTTGCCCGGGCTTGTATTTGAAGACGTCAGAAGCATCGCGGTGCTTTTCTATCACGATGGTCCTGTTGCCTTGGCTCAGATGCTCGTCCAAGCTGATATCGGGCTTCTCGCTCTTCTTGGCGAACCGTACGGTATGTACAATGCGAATGGCGAAGCGATCGTCGGCCTCGTCCTCTACTTGATGCTTGACCGTTTCCATCAGCGCGTGCAAATGGCTACCAAGCTCCTGCCCATACTTCACCACCAGATCCGTGGCTGTTGGCTCAACGGTGCCCGTGGTCAAGGACATCAACCCGACCGCATGCGCCGGAAATGGTTCTTGGCCAGTGTACTCTTTGAATGACTGAAGGAAGTTGAGGATTCCCGCTTGTAGGATCGGCGAATAGACAATTCCCAACTCTGGCATCAAAAGGTGGGTTGCCATGTTGCGCAGGCCGTTCACTGTCTCCAAGTTCGTGCGGGTCTTGTCGCTCGCTTCAGGAAAGACCTCTGCGATACACCAAAGCAGGCTCTTGGTGTAGTCGGTATCACCCTTTCGCTTGATGTGTTCCTCGCCGTGCTGCGCTACCAGGCGGCCTTTCAGCAAGTTCTCCCATGCTGCGCAGAAGAGCAAAGCGAACGCGTCCAATCGATTCACCAAGGACGGGCGGTTGTACAACTCCAATGCAAGTGTGATGTTCTCGCGCGCTTTGACATACAGCCGGTCTGATAATGACAGCGGCACGACTACGGACGCATTCGCGCCAGGCACATGCAACGCCTTTACACTTAGTCGGCTTGCGAACTCTTCACGGTCGATTTCAAGTACATCCTTCGCCTTGAACTCATTCGGACCGACCCTGATCAACACCCGCTGCCATTCATCCCTGCTGACCTTCGCTTTAACGGTCCCTTTCAAAGGGTACCCCGTGTTCTCCGCGATCTCCTCCATTGTGAAGGACAAGTCGAATTGGGCCATGCGCAACAAGAATGCATAGAAGGCATCCTGCTTCGGGTTCTTTCGCGGCTTCGCCATGTGATGCTATTCGGTTTGGCCGCAGATGGTCGTTCCGCCTCTGTGAGCTACTGTTGGCCGATCATGATCGTTTCGACCAGATCAACGATGTACTTCGCGGACAGATCGTTCCAGGCAGGATGTGGCTGGGCACCGGAGATATTAGACCACCAGAGCAAACGCCAACCGCGTGTATTGCAGAGGGCATCAAGGTCATTGACCGTATCGCCTCGTGTACGTGTGGAACAGAGAATGACCTTACAGTTCTCCGCATCAGCCAGATTCTCCACGCGCAGGTACGGATTGGTCGTAGGGTCACCCTTTGTAGTTACTCCAATACGGCCCCACCGAGTATCGAGCACAGCTGTTACATCTGGCTGCCCGGTTGGTCCTACCACACTTGCCGTAACACCGTAGTGTGTTTCCAATCGTTCGATCGTACGCCGTAGGGTACTGGTCTTCCCTTGTTGGGCACTGCCCCAGATCGCGATTACTGTGGTAGTCATGTTAGTTGCGTTAGTGACAAACACCCGCACCGGGTATACACAGACATACGTCCGATAAATGCCTGCAACTGCCATCCGGCCCACATGGGCCTTTACATATGCCCTCTGGTTTCAGTGGTCCCATAGTTCGTCGAAGTACCGCGATGCCGCCGTTTACACGAATCTTGTGGCCAAAGGGTATGAACAGAAAAGCAACAGCCTTCTTCCCTTGCTTCATCGCTTGAGCATACGTGAGGTCATGCTCAAAGACCTTCTTCAAATCATTGCGGCCGAGGGAACGCTGCACGAATACCCCAATGCCTCGCACTCGCGTCTCATTTCCTCGGAGCAAGTGGTAGTAGCGCTCGTTCGTCTGGTTATTCATGGTTCACGTTTTGATTCGTTCACTATCCCTTCACTTCACCACCACCTCCATCACCTGGCTCGTATCCACCCCCAGAATGTCGATCACCTTCACCATCACTTGGTACTTGCCGGGCTTGGCGTACTCGTGTTCGATGCTCGTGTATTCCAGCGTGGGGTCTTTGCGGGTGCGGAAGCTCTGCCACTCGTTCTCGAAGAGGTAGCCGCCGGTCCAGATCTCTTTGAAGGTGCCGTCGGCTTGCTTCTCGCGGATGATCTCCTTCTTGTCTTGGAAGTTGAAGTCGATGGCCCAGTAGTCCACCCAATCCTGCCAGCGCTCGGTGAGGACGGTGCGTTCCACGAAGCCGTCCTTGTCCTTGCTCAGCTTCACGATGTTGCCGTTCTCGATCACCACCTTGCTGCCCTTCTTCAACTGCTTCTCCACTTCCTCCAGATCGTCCTGCGTGTAGCGGGTAACGAAGTCGGTGAGTTCGATGGTGACTTTGCGTTTGCTCACCTTGGCCTTGGCGGCTAGGTAGGCCACGTCGAAGAACTTCACTTGGCCTTTCGCCACGGCGCGGGGGTCGAACACATCCTTGGGGATGTACTTGGCCACCATGTCCACGCCTTGTTCGCGTAGCTCGTCCAGCACGTTGGGCACCAGGCCCATCTCGAACTCGAAGCCGAGCACATCCACCTTGGTGATGAGCTTGCTCTTGCACTCCTCGAAGATCTCCAGCACGCGCTGCTTGGTAACCGGCACATCCAGCGGACCCACATGCACCAAGCGACCGGCCTTGCGACCGTGCAAGTGCGTGAAGCTCTCGGCGGCGGGTGCGTGGTAGGCTTGCAGGATCAGGTTCAGGTAGGCTTGCTCCTTCTTCTTGCGCGCGCCGTTCACCAGGTTGTCTATAAAGAACTGCCGCTCGTACTTGCCCAGGTTCAGCACCTCGAAGGCGCGGTAGTCCTTGCCATCCTTCTTCAACTCGCGCTGCACACCGATCATGCGCTTGCGCGTGGTGTGTATGCCGAAGCGCCCCAAGTCGCAGGTGATCCACTTGCGGCCTAGCTTCTCGGCTACGGCAGCCGTAGTGCCGCTACCGCCAAAGAAATCGGCAATCAAATCCCCTTCATTGCTACTGGAAAGGAGAATGCGCTCTAGAAGCTCGTTAGGCTTCTGAGTTGGGTAGTTCAACCGTTCACCTCCAGCAGGGTTGACCATGGGAATATCCCAGACGCTCCCGACTATCTTCTCGGTGCTGAAGTTGTACTCAATGTTCCCCTCATCGTCGCGCTTGGAGATACGCTTCTTAAGCACGGGGTCCCATGTCACCACGTTCTGCTTGCGCGCCTTCTCCACAGGAACGTTCTGGTGTACATGGGTATGGCTACCAAGCGACTTCGCGTACACCAGAATTGCGTCAAAGTCACGAGGGAAGTATCGCATGAAACTGAACAGTGGCTTGTTCTTGTATTGCCAGACCACGGTGTTCATGAAGTTGTCCTCGCCGAAGATGCTGTCCAGCATCACCTTGGCGTAGTGGACCACGTGATGATCAAGATGCACATAAAGCACCCCGTCCTTAGCGAGTAACTCGTGCATGAGCTGCAACCGCTCGTACATCATGCTCATGTAGCTACTCAGACCCTTTCCCCAAGTATCGCGATAGGCAATCTCCTCTATGACGGTCTGTTTCTTCTCGGCTGTCTCACCTCCAATCTCAATCTCGAAATTGAAATCGGCATCGACTGCGAACGGCGGATCGATGTAGATCAGCTTCAAGCCACCGGCCTGCTCGATCTCTTCGCGCATGGGGCCATTCACCAAGCTTGAGAGAATCAGTTTGTTGTCGCCCCAGATCAGCTTGTTGGTCCAGCCTTGCAGTTGGCGGCCCTTGGTATCGAACATGGTGGGCGCGTTGTTCACCTCTTCGCGCGGCTCGTCTATATGCTCTATGCTATGAAAGGGCAGTGCGGCATTGGTAACCTGCTCGCTGCGGCCGTTCCAGAACAGGAACACGTCCTCTTCATCAGCGTACAGCTTGTAGATGTACTCCTTGGGCAGCGTGCGCCCTTCCTTGATCAAGCCAATGATCTCCTGCTTCTCTTTCTCGCTAAGGCTCATAGTTCAGATCTCTACTGCTTGAGTATCGGCATGGCACAGTTCGGCGGCATCGGCAAAGGTGCGCAGGCCGTTGTAGTGCGGGTCCCAGGTTTCCTGCTTCACATACAGCGGGTGGTACACGAACTGTTGCTGCAAGGCGTTCACATCGGCGCACCATTGGCGCAGGCGCATGATCTTGCGCTTATCGTCATCGTCCTCCCGGCCCTTGGTCTCCACGATCCAGATGTCTCGTTCGCTCGTGCGCAGCAGGAAATCGGGGTTGAAGGAACTGATGTTGCCGTTGCTCTTCTGGTACTCCATGAAGAACTTGACGGCTTGCGTGTTGCGCGCGAAGGCGACCACATCCGCCACCTTGTCCAAGAAGCCCGCGAAGCCGCGCTCGAAAGGGTTCTGCCCCAACACTTTGTTGAAGACGGTCTTCGCACTGCGCATGGCGGGTTGCTCAGTGGCCACATGCACGGGCGTATCCAGCAAGCTGCGGAAGCCCCCGAAGCGGATGGCATCGGCCTCCTTCACCGTAAGGCTATCAATGGCCTGCTTGAAGGTGGCGTAGAGCACTTGCTTGGCCTCGGGTCGAGCCAGGTTGCAAACGAACTGCGGGTCTTCCGCGGCGAATGCTTGCGTGAAGAGTTGCGCCGTAGCGTAGTCGCGCACCATGGGGTACAGCGCATCGAAGCCCCCGAACAGCTTGCTGTTCTTTTGGATCTGCTGCGTGAGGAAACTGAGCACGTTGCGGTGGTCAGGCACCACGCCTTTCAATTCGGTGGTGTGGCTGTGTTCGCCCTGTAGGTCCTCGAAGCTGATCTCGCGGATCTCGTCGGGCGTGTAGGTGCGCGGGTCCACCTTGCCGGGGAACAACTGGTCCTTGTCCAATTTGGTCAACACATCGAAGTCGCGGTAGAACTTCGGCGTAAGGATGGGGAGCGGAATGTCCAACGCACTGATGTCGCGGTCGGTGGCTTCCTTGTCCACCTCCACCACCACGGGATTGCTGCCACCACCGCCACTGCCCATGGGCTTGTACTCGAAGGTGACGCCCTCGGTCTTCAGGCTTTCCACAAAGTCCAGGAAACGCCGCGTGCCCACCACCACCAGTTTCTCCTTCACGTCCAAGCCGAACATCTTCCGCAAACCACGGCCCAGTGTCTGCTCTGGCAATACGTTGCTGGCCGTATTGTAAGGCCGCAAGCCCACTATGGTGCTCACGTTGCGCACGTCCCAGCCTTCGCGCAGCACCAACACGCTCACCACGGCGAGGTAGGGCGAATGCTCATCGTCGATGGAATCGGCTGCTTTGCGCAGGATCTCCAGTTCCTCCTTGTCCTTCGCGCTTTTGGTGCCTTCACCTTTCAGTTCCCCATTGTTCTTGGTGTGTATGGTGAGCACCCGGTCCTTCAACAGCGGATAGCTCTGTTCGAGGTATTCGGTCAGCTGGTCCGCCTCCTGCGTGTTCATTGTCATGTAGAACAGGATGGGCGTGCGCACGCTCTTCAACTCGTTGTACTGCTGCTCCCATTCCTGGTAACCCAAATGGATGTGGTCGCGGAACTGCTCAATGATATCGGTGCTGTCCTGCTCGTTCAATTTCTCGCGGCTGGCCTTGTCGGGCAGCACGGGTGTCTTCACCACATTGTGCGAAATGGCTTCCACCAGCGGATAGTCGCAAATGGTCTGCACGAATATGCTCCCGTTGTTATGGCGCGGCGTGGCGCTGGTGTCCACTTGCAGCGCGATGCCATTGCCCAACCGCAACTTCAACTTGTTGTGGATGTCCTGTATGCACTTGAACCACGCAAGGCTCTTATCGTGGATGTGGTGCGCCTCATCGTTCATCACCACCAGGTCGTTCAGCCGTTCGCTGCGCAGCAGCTTGCCCAAGTCGAGGCCCCGGTTGGTATCGGCACCGGCCTTCGGCTTCTTGCCGAGGAAAGTTTCTTCAATGGTCGGCTCGCCCTCCTCATTGAAGAACACGCGATGGATATTCGTAAGGAAGATGTTGCCGCTCGGCGATAGCGGCCCCAATTCATCCTGGATGTGCAAGGTTGGTTGGAAGTCGAGTTGCCAATTGCGATCACCCCAGCCATTCTCGGGCAAGAAAGGTTCATTGCGGAACATCGTCAAGCCCTCGAAGTCCTTTAGCAGGCGGTTGAGCACGATGATGTTCGGCGCGATCACGAGGAAGTTTGTGCTGAGCGGACTGTCCACTTCATACAGCTTGTGGAAATAGCTCCAGACCAATGCAAGGCCGAGCACCTTGGTCTTTCCCGCACCGGTGGCCATCTTGATCACGTAGCGCGCCCACGCCTCATCGAACATGCCAGTGGACACATGCCCACTGGAGTCGTAACGCAGCATGCCGAACTTGTCGCGTGCCTCGGCCACTTCGTACAACCAGATGATGCTCTCAACAGCTTCGCGCTGGCTGAAGTAGAACCGGAACTCGCCCTGCTCAGTGGGGTGTTCCGTCTCGAACCAGAAGTTGAGCAACGCGCGGGACGTGTCGCTGCATTTCTTGTAGCCACCCTCTCGCCACTTGCCCACCTCGCGGCGGATCTTATCCACCAACGGCGGGATCAGCGCATCGAATTGCTTGCCCGCCTGCTGGTCCGGTGAGGGCCGCCAACGCTGGTCGGGGTGAAGGAAGTCGAAGGGGGAGGTCTGCATCAGAACTTCTTGATCGACAGAGAAGCTGGCACTATAGCGCCTCCGCTTATGGTAATGGTAAAGGCTGCCGGTAGCGCGCTGGTCATGCGCAACCAAGTAACCAATTGAGCTGCTGCAGCCGCATCCGGAAGCGTGACTTCCACTTTATTGAACATCAAGACGTTCGCCCCGGCTACTAACTTGTATACCGTGGGCTTGAGATCGCTCGGCTTGAGAAGGGTGACGCTGTTCGTGGGTGAACGACCGAACGCATGTGTAACGTGCTGGCGCGATTCGGGAATGTGCCGCCTTCCCGTCCGCACATCTCGGAAGAGAAAATTGAACTCGACGTTGGCCACCACATCAGCCGTTACGTTCGGATAGAAGTGCTCATAGGTACTGCTGACGACCGTAGCCCAAGGGTTCACCGCTCCTTTGTCATCAAAGAGCTTTTTGAATCGATGGAATGTTGTGGACGCCCAGTCGTCTCCAGTGTATCGCATCGTCACACCAAGCTCACTGTTGCCGCTCAGGTCGCTCCCCGGCGCACCATCCTGTCGGATGCTGAAGCCGTCCGGCCGCAGCATGCCATTGAAGCGCAAGAACTGGTTGGACAGCGTTTGTGATGAAACGAACGTATTCGCTGGTGAGCGAACCACTGACTTTGGGTCCAAAGGAAAATCCTGTCTCTCCAGTTGTGCCATCCGTTGTTCCTGTCTCACCACCCCCGTTGCCACCTTCGTCCGCCGCCTTCACCACTATGCCAGTGTTACCGGATGCAGTGGTAGCCTTGCCGCTGGCATTGGCGGCTGCCTCCGCGGCAAGTGTTGTTCCTAGCTTAGAGGAAACACTTCCCAGATCCACGCTTAGGTATTGACTCTTGAACGCATCCCAATCGGCGATCACGAACGGGGGGGTACCGGTTAGCTTCAAGCTGACCTCCATGTTCATGATCCGATCAGCAGGATCGTTGAAGAAAACGGTTGCTTTTGCAAGGTCACCGCACACATCGGGGTCATTTGTAGTACCCGGGCTATCATCATCCTTCCTCTTCTCCTTCGCCCAAACCTTATCGACTTTCAATACCAAACGGCGGTCGATGGATGCACTTGTTACCATGTACGGCGATGGGTCTTCCTTTTCTTTCTTCTTGATCTCGGCAGCAAGGATGACCGCAAGGGTATCGGCATTCTTCGTCTTGAGCCCCAAGGAACGGATCAGCTCCTTCTGTGCGCGCTCTGGTAATTGCGCCAAGGTTGCGGGCGTTGAACTGGTTCCGGGCTTCTTGGTACTTACCATCTCCACCTTGACATATTGGTCTGTTACGCACGTACTCAACCACTGGACCTTGGCAACGCCTCTCTGTCTTTTGGCGAAGTTGGGTGCGCAACCGAGTAGCAGGATCGAGCAGGCGAGGCCTAAGTAAATGAATGCGGGTTTCATGGGTGGTGGTGGTTTGGTGTAGCTTGGATGTGGTCCATCCGTCGCCAAAGTAGCGCCCTTCATCCGTCCGATGGCTACGTCTTTTTCACACCCCATTCACTTGCTCTGCCATGCTTAACAGGCCAGCCGCTAAGACAAAGACCCCGGCGTATGCCGGGGCCCTTGTCCTACGTGGTATGCCCATCCTCAGCGGGTCTCAGCGATTCCATTCTGCTGGCCCGGCTGATGCATGACCACCATGCGCTTCCTTTCTATCGTTTTGGCGCGGGTGGGTTGTTGCCCCTGCCTTTACCCGAGTCTTGTCCGGGCACCTTTGACGGCCAGTTCGGGTTCGACGGTGCGGGTCGTGGGCTGCCGCTCCCTTTCTGGCCTCCGCCTTGGCCAGTTCCTTTCCCGGCGGTGATGGCTTTGCGCTTCGTGAGACAGAGGCCGCTTTCATTGGTCTGCATGTGCATGTTCATTGTTCGAGTGTTGATCTGTTTACGACAGGGTTGACTAGGCTCTTCTCAATCCCGCCAAGGACTCGCTATGGTCCGAGAGAGCGTGCGGGGCAGCACGGGTCAGGTATGCATGATGGCGATCATCGGTGAATGCAATGCACTATCTGCCCCTTGGCAGGGCTGAGACGATCCGCTCCACAACCGCTCCAGGTGTATTGATGTGGTCGACGTCGATGACCAGGTCGTAGTGGCCGGGTTCGGTGTAATCGATGCCGTAGGCCTGTTGGAACTGCTGTTGGAAGGAGTCGTTCCGCTCCTGCAGGGTGTGGTGCGTTTCATGGGCGCGGCCAGCCTTCCGAAGTCTTTCCACAGCGCTATCCTCGGCGATGCGCAGGAACACATGGTAGGCCCGCTCCACGAAGCGGAAGCCCAGTCGGTAATCGATGATGACGCGATCCGTTGTGTTGCACTGTTCAGCGAAGTCCCGGTCGATGCGCTTGTCCATTCGCGGGTCGGCAAGGCAGGCGCGCTGGAAGCTGACGATATCCATTCCCTGCGCTGCCGCTGCCTCGCGCGTGGCGTTGCCGATGGAAATGAAGTCGTAGCCCAGGCGCTCCGCCAGCAACTTGCCCACGGTGCTTTTTCCCGAGGCCACCTCGCCTGAAATGGTGATGCGCGATGGCCAAGCGCTATCGGCCCAATCATAGACCCCCCCACGCTGCTCGAATTTTTCGGCATCGTAGTGCATCTGTTGTATGGCAATGGCCGACCCCACCTCCAGGATCGGCAGGCTGTAGCGGTGTGTGCCTTCGGCGTTGTC
Organism: Flavobacteriales bacterium; assembly: GCA_016721005.1. Taxonomy (GTDB): domain Bacteria; phylum Bacteroidota; class Bacteroidia; order Flavobacteriales_F; family PHOS-HE28; genus PHOS-HE28. Next base: position 31,110 of record JADKJM010000008.1, on the reverse strand, counting down.
GAAGAAGCGTCCAGCGGGATCCACCATCACATAACTGCCACGCACCTGTGCGTTGGACTCGGGTACGATGCGCGTGATGTACGCCATGGAAGCGTGACGCTGCACGAATGCTTCGAACTGCGCTTCGCTGACAACGAGGTCGTCGATGTGCGCATCGTTCTGGCCGATGATCGGCAGCGCCTGCAGCACCTTCCAGCGTTCGGGGCGCGCATGCCGGATGAACCCACCGAGGTCCTCTTTCCAGTTCCGGCGGTTCACCACGGTGTTCACCTTCAGACGGTAGCCGTGCGCCTTCACGCGGTCCACCAAGGTGTGGTAGCCCGTTGCGGTGATGGGCGTGCGACCGGACACCGTGCGACCGATGGCGGTGTTCGTATCCGCATCGAGGCTATCGACACTGATGGCGATCCAGTCCAAGTGGTCCTTGTTCGTCTCCAGGAAAGCATCATCCAACCGGGTTCCGTTGGTGACGATCATGGTCGTCATACCCCCACGCTTGGCGGTGCGGATGAGGTCGGTAAGCCAGGGGCACAAGGTGGGTTCACCGCCAGCGAAGGTGATCTTCTCGAACCCGTGGGCGGCGAGATGGCGCACCACATCGATGGCCTGTTCCTTGGGCAGATGGCCCTTGGGCAGGATGCTCTTCTTCACATCCTGGAAGGTGGCGTAGCAGAACTTGCAGCGCATGTTGCAGGGCTGCCAGAGGTGGAAATTCACGGAGGGGATCATGGGGTCGGGTTCGTTGATGACCCAAAACTCCCTTGGCCCCAAGGCGCGGCCTAATACCGGGGAATGAAAAGCCGCTTCGAGGAATGAAAGCGGCGATGAGAGGAATGAAAACGGTTCCTCTGCGACCTATTTGAAATGCTTGCGGATGGTCGGCAAGTAGTTCTCAGAGACCGAAAGTTCCTTGTCCACGATCTTGCCGTTGGCATCGCATACGCGCACATGGATGACATCGCCCTCCAATGCATTCAAATGCGCCACATTCACCCGGAACGACTTGTGAATGGTGAGGAAGCCGTCCGCTGGAAATCCCATCTCGTCCATGCCGCTGAACGAGAAATCGATCAGCACGCCCGGTGGGCGGTTCGTGAAGTGGATCTCCTTGTTGTTGGACGATGCACCGTGGCTCTTCTCGGAACACAGACACACGATATCCTTCAAGAAAAAGGTCTTCTTCCCCTCGCTTTGTAAGGTTAGGCGGACCTCGGCTGGTTTCGCACTGGCGCGCACCTGATGAATGAACTTGGGTAGAATGGCGTTGAGCTTATCGGCATTCACCGGCTTGGTGATGAACATGACGGGCACGTCCTTAAGCTGTCCATCAATGACGGAAACGCCCTCGTAATACTCAGCCATCTTACCCGACACAAAGAGCACGGGTAGCTTCAGTTTCGCCGCCACGTCCAAGCCGCTCATGCCATCGCCATTCAAGTCGATGTCCAGCAGTAGGATGTCCGGTCGGGCGGTACGCACCTTCTCCAGAAAATCCTCGGATCGGGTGGCCCACGCCACCACCTGCACAAGGCCGGTGTCCTCCACTTCCATCTTCAAGTCCTCCAAGAGGGTCGGGCTGTCCTCCAGCAAAGCGGCTTTCAGCTTGCTCATGGAGTGAACTCGATGGTGAGGATGGCATGGTACACCTCGCCTTCCTGGTGGGTATCGTAGCGCCATCGGTCCGGCATCAGCAGGTCCATGCGCTTCTTCATGTTGAACAAGCCCAGACCACCGATCCCTTCGCGTGGTTTGGAGGGTATCCGATTGGCCACATGCACTTGGAAGAACTTCTCGTTCAGCTTCAGCTTGATGCGCAGGAAATCCGGGTGCTTCCGATCGCCATGTTTGAACGCGTTCTCGATCAGGTAACCGGTGACCAGATGCGGGATGCACTCTTGCTCGAAGTAGCGCGATCCATGGTCCACACCACTCTCGTCCAGTTGCACCGCATCGAGGTCCACCACGAACATCTCATGCAGTTGGATGTAGTGGCGAACGAACGCTACTTCATCGGCAACCTTGACCAGGTTCATCTGGCCCTTGTAAAGAATGTACTCCAGTGTGCTGGACAACGCACCCATGCCGCGCTCCAGCTTCTTGGAGCTCGCCTTGAGTTCCGAAAGGATATTGTTCAGCGCATGCGGCTGCATCTGGAACTTCAAGTGATGGGTCTCCAGCAGGATATTCTCCCGAGCCAACTCCTCCTTGGCCTTGGTCAACTCCGCCTTCTCACGGAGCAACCGATCGCGCTCACGTCGGGTCGTTCGCAACCTACCGTTCAGGACGAACCAGAGCACAAGGATGCCCACGACCAAAAGAAATAACAGCGCTTCCATTCCGCCCCCAAAATACCGCCCTTCCTCCACCCCGCACCACGTCTTTTTCACACCCCCTCCCTCCTCCTTTCCCCACGAAACCGCCTGCGCCCCCCGCCCCGCCGGAGATCTTCCTGCCATTCTCCTGTCGATTTAACACCGAAACCCTTGATTTCCGTAGGGCATTCCCCCTACTTTCCAGTATCCAAAACCCAAACCCATGAAACACGCAATGGGCGGCAACGCCCCCAAGCGGAAAAAGCGCCCCGCCGCCATCCCGGTGGCGGTGGTGGCCCGCGACCTGGTGGACCGCAGCGGGTACACGCACATGCTGCAGACCATCGGCGGTTACGACGTGGTGGTGAGCGTGCCCGATGGCCACGCGCTCATCGACGCATGCAGGACGGGCATGGCCTTCGCGGTGGCGCTGGTGGACGTGCAGGGCATGGCGCCCGGCGCGGAGCAGATGACCGCGCACCGGTTGTTGCAGTGGCTGCACACGGAGCTACCGGACGTGTACGCGGTGGCCACCGGTGGTGTGCTGCTTGATCCGGATACCCTGTACCGCGCGTTTTCCAACTATGCCGGTGCCGTGCTGCTGCGCGGCGTGGACCATGCCGACCTGGCCTTGGCGCTGCAGGACCGCGGCCCCACGCGCGTACACCGCAACCGGGTGATGCAGCGGCTCTTCCGCGGTGGCCTGGCCGAGCTGGAGCGCAAGCGCCGCAAACAGCCCCCGCAGCAGCTGAGCCCCGGACAGTCCGCAGCGCTGGTGTGGTGGGTGGACCCCCACGGGTGGACCAAGACGCAGATCGCCCACAAGCAACAGGTAGAGGTGAGCACGGTGTGCAGCCACCTGAAGGCGGCCTACCAGCGGCTGGGCGTGCATACCCGCATGGAGGCACAGCGCTACGTGTACCGCCACCACTTGGTCTGAGCACGAATTGCCGGTGAACAGGGCCGCGCGGCGAGGGTCCGCTGCGCCGGTACCCGCGTACGCGGTGGCCAGGCGTGCGCCTGCGCGCGGCGTGCGTGCGTACGCCCCACGCTTCCCTGCGCCGTCACTGTGAAGGCGTGCGCCTGCGGCCGGTGGTCGATGGTGCGCGCGCGGCATCCGCGCGACCTCCGGGCGGAGCCGTGCGCCCGCTGCGCGCATACGCCCGCCTTCGGTCGGCGTTCGATCGAACGCGCGTGGCATCCGTGCCTGATCCGGCGCGGGGCGTGCGCCTTCTGCGAACAGGTGCAGGCCTGCGGCGAGAGGTCGATCGTGATCGCGCCCCATCCGTGCGTGATCGGCGCGCGTCCGTGCGTGATCCGGCGGGAGGCGTGCGCCTGATCGTGGAAGGCGCGGCCCTCCCCGGTGCATCCGTGCCCATCGCCGGCCCGTGTGGGCCACGGCAACGTCCGTGGTCGGTTGCCTTTCCGGAGCACCGAGCGCCGCGGCTTCACCCGACGCGCGCGCGGCCGGGGGAGGATGGCTGCTTTCCGGCACGGCACACCGCAAGGCGGCGGTCCGCACGCGGGCATCACCCGCGGAGGAGGGGGATGCCCGTACATGGGGGATGCGGCGCTTGCGCCCACCTACCCCGCCGGTGTTGCTTGGCTCCCTAACCAATGGCGGCCCGGCCTCAAGGGCACAAACACATGGCACAGTCCATTTATACCGTCCGGCTCGGAATAGACCGGATCACCCCAACGGCCCTGGTGGAAAAGGGACGGAACAACGTAACGATGCTCACAGGCAACGTGGCCTTCGCCACGCCCACGCCGACACTACCGGCGATCACCGCAGGGTGCGATGCGCTGGATGCGGCGAACCAGGCGTTCGACTTCAACGGCGGCAAGTTGGAGCGGCAAACGCGCGACAAGCGTTTCGCCGAACTGCTGGACCTGATCCGCGAACTGGCGGGCTACGTGCAGGCGCACTGCAACAACGACAAGGACCTGATCCTGAGCACCGGGTTCGATACGCGCCGACGCAGCGAGCCGCTGGGTCCCTTGCCAGCACCGCCCAACGTGCGCGTGCGCGTGTCCCCCTTTCCGCGGACGCTGAAGGTGCAGTGGGGCGGCGTGCGCGGCCGCAGCATCTACGTGCTGGAGATGACGGCGATCGATCCGCTGGATCCCGCCGGCTGGAAGGTGAAGCTGGAAGGCAGCAAGAACCGGTACGAGATCACCGGCCTGAACAGCAACACGGTGTACACCTTCCGCGTAACGGCGCTGGGTGCCGCCGGAGCGAGCCCGGTGAGTGATATCGCGAGCGCGAAAGCGGCGTGAGCGACAACGCATGGAGCGGCCGCGCCGGCAACGGTCGCGGCCGCTCCTGCATTCGGACATATTCCATAATGAATAACATGAACACAAACAGAACCCAACAACAGTGCGGCATTCCGGAGGGGATATTCCTATTGGAATGTGGGGAACAGCCGCACTCCACACCCGTACGTCACTCCGGAAGTCCGACGAAGGAGGGCTATCCGGAGTCTCGCAAAGGACCACCGGGAATGATCCGTCTTCGATCACTCACGAGATGCCGGGTCAAGCCCGGCATGACGTCCGTTGGGGGTGGCGATCGTCACCCCCCACACGCGCACGTCACTCCGGAAGTCCGACGGACAAGGGCTATCCGGAGTCTCGCAAAGGACCACGGTGAATGATCCGTCTTCGATCACTAACGAGATGCCGGGTCAAGCCCGGCATGACGTCCGTTGGGGTTGGTGATCGTCACCCCCCACACGCGCACGTCACTCCGGAAGTCCGACGGACAAGGGCCGTCATCCCGGCGAACGCCCCCACACGACACGTCACCCCGGAAGCTCGACGAAGGAGAGCTATCCGGGGTCTCGTAAAGGACCACCGGGAATGATCCGTCTTCGATCACTAACGAGATGCCGGGTCAAGCCCGGCATGACGTCCGTTGGGGGTGGCGATCGTCACCCCCCACACGCGCACGTCACCCCGGAAGCTCGACGGACAAGGGCCGTCATCCCGGCGAACGCCCCCACACGACACGTCACTCCGGAAGCTCGACGAAGGAGAGCTATCCGGAGTCTCGTAAAGGACCAAAGAGCGCTATTCGTCCGCGGGCATTTACGAGACCCCGGCTCAAGGCCGGGGTGACAGACGTTCATGAATGGCGGGCTCCGCCCGCCATTCCAATAATCACATCATGAACCCCTACGAACACGACTACCTCGCGTGGTACCACCGCCACACCCACCCCGGTACACCCTTCGACCCGCGATCACTCGTGGAATGCGCCCGCGCGCAATGGACGGACCATCCGCAATTGGCGGGGGCGTTCGCGCGGTGTACACGCGCATGGGACCGCAATGAATTGTATACGTATTTCAATTCGCCCGCCGATCGCCGCACGAAGCGCTTCGCCGCGAACCTCTTCCTCGCCCACCCCACCCTCGGCACGCTGATCGTGGACGTGATGACCGACGGCAGCATCGGCGGGATCGAATACCTGGACCGCGTGATGGGGCACCCGATGGACATCGGGGAGCTCAGGATGGGGATGCTGCGGAGTGTGTGCAGGGATGTGGGCGGGAGGAGGTGGAATTGAGGGAGGAGGAACGGCGATCACGGTGTATTCCTTGTACGATCATGGTCCATTGGATGCGGAGCGTTCGGCAATGAGAACCATTCCGGGCTCCTCGTTGCAGGGATCGATCCCACTTCGGAAATTCATCCTCCCAATTCCACCGCCATGCCCATCCTCGACCTGCACAGCCATTTCAGTTTCAAGCCGGCCAACTCGCGCAGCTTCGCCGAGAATGTGCTACCCGATGTGGACCACTGGCGCGAGCGCTTCAAACGGAAGGCGGACTTCAGCGACCTGATCACGAAGCTGGACAAGAACGTGGTGAAGAGCAGCCAGCTGCACGGCAACGCCGCTACCGAGGGCGGCTTGCGCGTGATCGTGAACGCGCTCTACCCACTGGAGAAGGGCTTCACGTCCAAACTGATGAACAAGCCGCTGAGTACGCTCACCGGTTTTTCGCCGGAAGTGTTGGAGGACATCTACACCGGCCGCCGTTCTCATTTCCAGGACCTTGAGCGCGAGTACCGCAACCTGATGGAGGGACAGCGCTTCCGTCGCTTCAGCGGGAAAGGCAACAGCTACCGCGTGGTGGATTCCGCCCAGGAGATCGACACGTTGCTCGCTGCCGATCCCGATACCATCTGCATCGTGAACAGCATCGAGGGTGCGCATGCGTTCGGCGACAACCTCTATGATCGCATGGGCAGGGCCGTGCGCATCTTCGATGAAGAGGCCCGCTTCCTGCGCAGGGTCGGTCGGCGCGATGGGGCGAGCTGGTTCGAACTGTACATCGAAGGGATGATCACCAACATCGATCGCATCAAGAGCACCTGGGAGCACACGCCCTTCTTCATCACCCTGGCGCACCACTATTACAACCACCTCTGCGGCCACTCCCCCAGCCTCACGAACGAGGTACAACTGCTGCTGCCGCAGACCGGCGGTGCGCCCAACGCCACGGGCTACGACACGAACTACTTCCACCTCGGCATCCGGCCGTGGTGCATGCGCGTCGTGGCGCACCTGTTGAAACGCGAGAACAGTTTGGGCAACCCGGTGCGCCGCATGCTCATCGACGCCAAGCACATGAGCCCACAAGCGCGCTTGGACTACTACGCCATCGTGGACCAACGCAAGCAGTTCTTCAACGATGCCATTCCGATCGTGGTGAGCCACACGGCGGTCTCCGGTCGCAAGGAGATCGCGCGCACCATCGCCAACGACCTGAAGCTGTTCGCCGATGAGGAAGCGCCATCGAAGTACTTCTATAACGGCGTCATCAACCTCTTCGATGATGAGATCAAACGCGTGGTGGCCAGTGATGGCATCATGGGATTGATGATCGATGAGCGCCGCATCATGGGCGACGCGATCCCGCCGGAAGCGGGCATCACCAAGAAGGAATTCGAAGCGGTGTCCAAGAGCAACCGCGACCTGATGCACCAGTGGACGATGACGAAACAGCTGAATGCGTGGGGCGAACGCAACGATGCCGACCGCGACCTTGAACTGGCCCGCATCACCGGTCTGATGGCGCCGTTGCTGGATCGCTTACGCCCCGCCTACCTCAGCGTGATCCTCCGCCAGCTCTTCCACATCCTGGACCAGGTGGGTGAGAAAGGTTGGGACCACGTGGCACTCGGCACCGACTTCGACGGCGTGATCAACCCCATTGATATCTACCGCCAAAGCAGCGATATGAAAACACTGCGCGCCGACCTGCTCGCGTTCTGGGATGCGTCCTGCGCACACCCCGACCCCACCATCGCCGCGCTCTACACCGATCATCGCTACGGCAAACCAGCCGCCCATTGGATCGACAAATTGCTGTGGGAGAACGGCATGGCCTTCCTCAGGAAGTACTACCACGATGGGTATTTGAAGGATGGGGTGGTGGGGTGAGGGAATGATCGCCCCCACGCGTCCACTTATGAAGGGAAGCACCGGACCGGAGGGCATGCGGAAAACCGCGAACAGAATGCGCGCTATGATCCTGCGCCAAGCAACCGCGATGGATACACACCTATCGTTCACTCCAGCAAGTTGCTCTTCCGCAAGGACTTCTTGATGATATTGAGCACGGCATCGGCCACCTTGCCGTTGAGCAACACTTTACGGCCGATCCAGAGCAGGCCGCCTTGCCACCAATTGGTGTTCACCTGATCGGATACGATGGCATCCGCGCGATCCTTCAGCAACGAACGGAAGCGGTCGATATCGGCTTCGGTGCGCATGGGCCAGTTGTGGCCACTGCGGAACTTGGGCAAAGGCATGTGCTCGGCTTGCTTGGTGAAGAGCGGGATGATCTGCACGCCTCCGGGTTCCTTGTCCGTGCGCGAAAGGAAATCCGTGAGCGGGATGCCTTCGTATCCGGCTTTCAGGATGGGGTTGGCGATCACACCGCCCTCATGCAACCGGATGGTGAACTGATCGCGCAGGAACTTCTCGCAATTGGCACGACCGAGGAAATAGTCATGCACGCGGAATTCCTTGTGCAGGAATCCGCCGAAACCTCCGAGCGATCCACACGCGATCGCCTCTGCACCCATCACCTCCTTGCCACCCGCCACGGTGTCCGGCAGTTTTCTTCCCGGCGCGATCACGTACTGCCCGGCTTTGTCGGAATGCAAGGCATCCACCAGCGCGGCAGGCTTGATGCGCAATTGCCCCATCATGGCGCCAAGGGTGTTCATCGCCACGTTGCGCAGACCATCCCCTGGATCGAACTTCTCCAGCGCGCTCGGGAAGGGATCGATCATGAGCACGGTACTCCCGGTCCTGTCGTAATCATCGAAGTCAGCCGCGGACCACGCCTCGCCTTTTTCCCGTTTCTCCAGATCGTTCAGCACTTCGCGTACCCGTTCGAAGGGTTCGTTGTTGATGAGGCCACCATCCACATTCACCGTCGTGTAGGGATGCCGCACCACGGGGTTCAAGGAGGTCACCTCAGCTAGCCATGGCATGTCGTTCACATAGCGCTCGGGGCGTTCAAGGCTGCGCGCGCGCAAGCCCACAGGGAAAGCGCCGGTGGCCATGGCCGCATCGCGTGCGAGCGTGGTGTTCGTCCGGCTGTGGAAGTCCAGCGGCATCCATCCCCGACCTCCATACTGCGCGTCGGTGATATTGAGTTCGAAGCACGCATAGTCGTTGTGGATGCCGATGTAATAGGACTTCGCACTCTCGTTATCCGCATTGAAGGTGATGTCGAAGTGGAGCCCCTCCAGATTGGTCAACGTGGTGAAGACCAGGAGCCGGTCATTGATGTACGGGCGACTCCTCCACGGTTGGTCCACTTGCACAGCACGTTCAGCGATCCGGTCGATGAAGTCGGCATTGAGCAACGACCGGGTCTGCTTCCCGCCGATGTCCCCGGTACCGAGCAATTCGGGGAACATGTCGTCATGCGTGAGGTCCACCCAACTGTGGTAGAGTTTGTTCTCCGGCCGTTGCGCCAGTACGAAGTCCCCGTCCTTCCAACGTACCGGCGGAAGCACGCCATACAAGGAAGCTGCGGTGATGATCCCGGTCATCCCACCTGCGGAGGCTCCGCCGATCACGGGGATCTCCACTTGGTGCTTCGGCGTACGGGTCGGGTCATCGCGCTTGCGGCGCTCCCATTCCTCCAACGCTTCGAACAGGTAGTCCATCACACCGGCGGTGTAGGCTCCGGCGGAAACGGCACCGGCCAAGCACAGGCCGACGCGGAAGGGTTTCGATGTGCTCATGGTGTGTCGTATCGGACCGGTGCTAGCGGTACAACCTGCGCTTGAGCACCTTGTACCGCTCCTGCTTTTCTTGCTGTAGCAGCATCTGCACGTGTTGTTGGCTCTGCTGCTTTTGGATCTGCTCCAGCTGTTGCTTCTGGCGCGTAGCATGCTCCGCTAGGCTTGCCTTCAAGGAATCCTCCATCAGCTGCTTCAGTTTGCCCTGATCCACCACATCGGTCCTGAGTTCCTTGAGCCCTTGCATCACCTCGGCAGAACCATTGGCCTGCCGGATGACCCGCTCCAACCCGGCGAGCCGCTCTTCGTATGTGCCCACCTGCACGCGTTGCTGTTCCACAGCGCCCTGATAGGCATTGCCCACGCTTGCCAGTTCCTTTTGCAGGCGCTTGATCGTTTCGTGGTTCCGCTCCTGGTCCGCTCGCAACCAATCCATTTGCACGTAGGTGCTATCAAGGTTCAGGCTGGCGACCTCCGACTTCGTCTGCTTCACCTCTTCCTGCACCGCAATGAGTTCGGGAACCTTGTTATTGATCCATGGTGTGGTGGGCAAGAGCAAGTATTTCAACCCTTCCAGCACACCAGCTTGCAAGGCCGGTGGTGCATCCGGTCCGGCAGGGTCCAATCGCTCCTTCACGGCGGTAAGGGCGGTATTCGCGCCCAAGCAGCTGTGGAAGAGAATGGCCGTGTTCACCAGGACCAGCACCGCATACTGCGCGGTCCTCAAGCCTTTCTCCTTCTTCGCGAACAGGACCACGATGGCCAATGAAAGCAGGAGGCCGATGGAGACCGATAGTTTCTGTGAAGCCACATGCTCCACGAACGTCAGGTACACATAGCCGAATACATTGCTCACCGCAGTGACCCCGATGGTGGCTTTTGCCAACCCTTTCAGCGCCCCAGCGGTAATGTAATCCGTGATCGCGATCTTCGGTAGTGCGCTCATGTCCGTTCGGGTTGGTGGCACCCCTCCCCATTTCGGAAGCCGGGAACACCGGACCAAAAACCGGTGCCCCGCGACTTCCGGAGGGCGTTCATGCGCCGTTGCGCCCAGGGTGAACGCCCCGATATCGGAGAGGCGATGAGTGGTGCGGTGGTCGGGGTGGTGCTCATCGCTTCGTGTTCCAACCGCAAACCAAGGACTCCGAAGGGTCCCGTACCAGCGTCTTTTTCACACCCCCCATCCACGTATTTTTCACAGGGTGGGGGATCGCCCCAGCGGTTTGCTTTGTTGGCAACCAAACTCCACCCACCATGAACCTCGTGAGTTCCACCTTTCTACGCCGGTCCGCTACGATCATCGTGGTGCCGGTCCTGCTCCTGTTCCACGCGTGCGGCGGTTCCAGCGCACCGGAAGCGGCTGCTGTACCGGAGTCCGATCCCCACGGGAGCCGGGTACTGGCCAGAACGATGTCCTTGCTCAGCGCGGGTGACCCGTACGGTACGCAGTTCCCCTATGTGGGTCCGGCGGAATTCAAATGCGTGACGAAGGACTTCGGCTACCACATCCACCAGGGCGAGAAGACGAGCCACGGGTCCATCAGCACCATAGGCAGTTCGCTGGAGTTCAAGGTCTCCGAACTGGAACGCATCATCGCTGGAATGAGCGTGTGCGCGGATAGCGGCCCTGTGGCCCATGGCATCATCGTGCATTACGGACTCGATGCCCACTTCGCATTGGCGGCGGTCCTGCAGATCCAGTGTTTGACCTACAAAGCCGGTTCGGAGGAATACACCTACGCCGGATCCAGGGATTGCTATGTGATCGATACGGACGGTACGCTGGACTTCGAGCGGGACGGCATCACCACCTGGTATGGCCCCCGCGGAAATGGCGCCACCTATGCCGAGCGCGTCTTCATCCAGCACGATGCGGGCGGTCGCTGGTCCCCGTACATGATCGACACGGATGTACACTCCACCCTGTTCCCGTACGAAGGCCGGATCGAGGATCTGATCGCACAGAACGGTTTGTCGCCGAGCGGAAGTCTGCGCTTGGTGCCGATGGCATCACCGGTAACGCGTGTGAGGCAGCCGGACGACACCTATGTGGAGACCGGCTATCACCAAGGCATGCTCTGGGTTCCCGTGGATGTGGTGTTGGATGACGTCGAGAACACCGCGGCACCCTACAAGAACAAGGCGGCGGATTGGGGCTCGCCGTGCCCGGTGACCTGTCCGGATGAACCCTTCATCTTTGGCAAGGTGGGCTTGGCGCCACGGCACACCTGCTTACCTTGATGCAACGCCGGTCGCAATCCCCGGAACCGCAGTGATACTCGCCCACCTCTGGATCGGGCTCATGATCATGAGCATGCTGGTGACGCTGGTCGCATGCTTGCGCATTCCCGCACCGCACCCCGTGCTGTTCAAGCTCCTGCTGGCGAACACGGTCCTCGCCTTGGTCCTGGAATGCACGGGGCGGATCACGGCCGATCTGCATGTGAACAACACCATCCTCTACAATGCCTTCGCGGTGGTGGAGTTCGCCCTCGTGCTCGCCATGGTGGCCTCCATCCGCGTGTTGCGGAAAGCGTGGTTGTGGGGCGGCGCGTGCATCGGGTTGGCGGCAATGGCCTATGATGCATCCGCGACCCGCGGCGAAAAATTCATGCTGACCGAAGGTGTGCTCGTGCTCTCCCTCGTGGTGGTGGTCATGGTGCTCGTGCTGCTGTGGCAGCTGGCACGCACAAGCACCCGGGCGTTGCAGCTGCTCCCTGAGTTCTGGCTCTTCATGGGCCTGCTGCTCTTCTATGGCGGCCTCATCCCGGCCTTCGCCATGATCCACTTCGTGTTCCGCAATGATCAAGGCATGGCGAGCCTGTTGTGGTCGATCCCGCCCATATTGAGCACCGCTCGTTATCTTCTCGCCGCCTATGCTTGTGTACGCATTGCCCGCGACATACGCCAAGGATCACATGGATGACTCCGCACGGCTGGTCTTTGCCTCCATCATCGGTACCATGGTGCTGCTGGTGCTCATCGGCACCATGGGCGTCCTGTTGGTGGTGAACGCCAATCGTCGCCATCGCCACAGTGCGCAAATGGCCGACCTGCAATTGCAACGCGAACAGGAAGTGCGGCGCGCGGAGCGCGAGGCGACACAGCATACCCTGAAGGAGGTCGCCCGGGATCTGCACGACAACGTGGCACAGATCCTCACGGTGGCCCAACTGGGCTTGAACCACCTGCTGGTGGAGGATGGAACGAACGCGCGCATCATCGATGCACGGGATTCCGTGGATCGGGGCGTGGAGGAGGTACGCCGGTTGGGGCACGACCTGAACAGCGACCTGTGGCAGGATCGCACCTTGGTGGAGGCCATCCGCCTTGAAATGGAACGCATAGAACGGGTGGCACGCGTGCGCACCCGGGTGGATAGCGCACCGGGGTTGCCTGAATTGCCCACGGACAGTCGCACCATCCTCTTCCGGGTGTTCCAGGAGGTGGTGAACAATGCGCTCAAGCACAGCGGCGCGGATTCCATGACGATCACCTTCGCCACCACGCCCGCATACACCCTGTCCATCTCGGACAACGGTTGCGGCTTCAATTGCTCGGGGGCCAATGGCCACGGCGGGTTGGTGAACATCCACAAGCGTTGTGACCTGATCGGCTTCTCCGCCTCGTGTGTGACCGCACCCGGCAAGGGCTGCACGTGGAACCTGCAACAACAACCGACCGACCATGGAAGAGCATAGTGTGGCCTTGGTGGATGACCATCACCTGGTCCGGAATGGTCTTGTGGCCACGGTGAACGCGCTGGGTGGATACCTCGTCACCATTGAAGCGGGGCATGGCCGCGAACTCGTGGAGGTCTTGGCGAAAGCACCACCGCCGGACATCGCGATCGTGGACCTGAACATGCCCGTGATGGACGGTTACGCCACCATCGCTTGGCTCCGCGAGAACAGGCCGACGGTCCTGCCGCTCGCACTCACCTTCGATGCGACCGAGGACGCACTGGTGAAGGCCGTACGTGCCGGTGCGCGCGGTTTCCTCCTGAAGAATGCACGACCCGCCGTGCTGAAGAACGCGCTGGACAGCCTGATGCTCACAGGCTACTACTACACGGACACCACGCACGATGTGCTGCAGCGCCACCCGGAGATGAAGACGCGGGAAGAATGTGAACGGGAACGCATCCTGCAAAGCATCACCCCGCGCGAAATGGAATTCCTCAAACTCGTGTGTGATGAGGACGAGCTCACCTATGGCCAGATCGCGCAACAGATGGGCATCCATCACCGCACCGTGGATACTTTCCGGATCGGACTCTTCGAGAAGTTCCACATCAAGAGCAAGACCGGCCTGGTGCTCTTCGCCATGCGCTGGAGGTTGGTGTGAGGGCGCACCGTGCGCGGCTGCGGGCAGGGAAATTTACAGGCATGCGGAATGGGCGGTGAATAGCAACTCCCACGCACGGCTTCCGGAATGTCATTCCATACCAGCGCAGTGCGTCCCTCCTCCTCGGATCCTTGCGGGAGCCGGTGTCTCGCCTATGGTTGATCCCGTCAGGGATCAACGAAAGCATGCCTGAGCACACCGCCATGTCGGAAGGCGGGGATGCCGGACCGTATGTCGACATCCGCCACCTTCCGGAGGACGTTCGGGGTTCCTTGTTCCCCGTGCGAACGCCCCGATGCGATGGTGGTGATGAGCGGTGTGGTCGTCGGGCAGGTGCTCATCACGTTGTCTTTCACCCCACAAAGCAACCACAGCCAGCGGCCGTCCACCAGCGTATTATTCACAGGTGCCATGCACGTATTTTTCACAGGTGCGGCGATCCCGCAGCCGGATACCTTCGCATTGAACAAACCCCCACCCCATGCGAACCATCATCCTCCGTTCCCGGATCCGCACCGCCGGTCTCCTCTTCGGTGCGTCGCTGTTGCTGATCGGCTGTGGCGAGAAATGCCCACCGGAGAACAAGGGTGGCGCACCCGGCAAGAAGTTGGCCCTGACCGGCTGTGAGGGCGGCACCACACGGCATCGGCGCGCCAAATTCTACACCCGGCCCGAACTCAGTGATGCGGACAGTACGTTCAGTGTGCATTTCATGTACGACCCGGACGGACCCCAGAGCGGTGCGGACCCCGTGGAGATCACGGATACCAAGGTCAGTATTCCTTGGCCGGACCTGCTCGCGGCGGAGGCGGTGGTGGAAAGCAAAGTGCATAAGCCCGTCCGCGGGATCCTCATCCACTATGGCATGGACCGAGAGAAGTTCAAGCCGCTCTTCCAGTTCATGTATCCCGATGAAAGCAGTACAGAACGTGGCGACCTTGTCCTGTACAAGGACAAATACTTCCACATGGATCACGGCTCCTTGGTGGAGATCGACTCCATCATCGGAAAGAAATACATGGCCAACTACATCACCACGGTCACGGTCATGCGAGTCAACTCCGGCTTTTCCAAGATCAGCACAGGCCCTGGCAACGTGGATCCGCTCGGCGAATGGTTCTCGTACGCGGACAACGTGAACGCTTTGTATGCCGCGAACGCGGGAGGCCTCAAGACCCCCGGCTCGTGGTCACCTGCATCAGCGAGATGTTGTGCTATCCGGAGATCGTCGGGCTTGTTGATGGTCCGGAATACCGGCACCTCCTGGCCCTGCACATTGCCGATGGGACCAAGGACCAGCTCGCGAAGGATCCGGCGGATCGGGATTCGGGGTATAAGGGCATGGCCATGGATCTGGGCCACCTCTGTCCGCCGAACTGCAAGTAGATCGCCCCGCCGTGTTAGATTCGGGCAACCACCGGACCGATCGAAACGCTAGCCCTCCTGAAGATCCTGTTCATGAGCGCGGTGTTCATCCAATGGACCCTGCGCCTCAGGAGCATGCCCTTCGCCCAGCGCTTCTTCTTCGCCCAATTGGCCCTGGCCATGGTGGTGGAGAACACGTCCGGGATCCTGTTCATCTTCGATCACGAGAACAGCGTGCTCTACAACTTCTACATCCCCATGGAATTCGCCCTGCTCTGCGCATTCGCCGCATTCAGCTTCAGGTCGCGCCTGGTCCACGCGGTCCTGCTACTGGTGGTGGTGTGCTATGGGGTGGTCCTGTTCCTGGAATTACAACACGGCACCGGGATCATCTACTCCAAGAGCTTTCTGCTCGCGTACGCCACCCTCACCATCACCTTCTCGGTGCTGTTGGTGCGCCTAGCGGGGAGTACCGAGGTGCGTTTGTGGAAGGACCAGCGCTTCTGGGTCTACCTGTCCATCGTAATCTTCATGGGGGCGGTGATCCCGTACATGGGGCTCATGAACCACCTGTACACCAGCGACCCTGCGCTCACGAAGTCGCTCTTCGGCATCATCGAGGTCCTCTTCTTCGTCCGCTATGGCATGGTGTGGCTTGCCGGAGCCCTGTTGCCCCGATCCCCCGTTCGCCCATGAGCACGGATCCGGACATGCAACTGACCGTGATCGTGGGCACGATGGTCCTGCTCGGCTTCATCGGGTTCATGGTACTGCTATTGGTGCTGAACACCACCCGCCGACACCGCCACCGTGCCCAATTGGCCGAGGTGCATTTGATGCACGAACGCGAGGTGCGCGCCGCCGAGCGCGAGGCCACCGAGCAAACGCTGCGCGAGGTGGGGCGCGAGTTGCACGACAATGTGGGGCAACTCCTCGGCGTGGCCTCCATGGGGCTGAGCGCCGTGATCGGGACCGGGGCCGCAGACCCACGACTCGGTGCCACCCGCGACGCTCTGGGCAGGGGCATCGAAGAGGTGCGCCGTCTGGGGCGCGACCTGAACAGCGACCTCTGGCAGCAACGGTCCCTGGCCGATGCCATCGACGCCGAGGCGCAACGCATCGAACGCGTGCTGCGGGTAAAGGCCCATGTGCTCGTGAAAGGCGAGCTGCCCCTGCTCCCCGCCGATCGCAACACGATCCTCTTCCGCATCTTCCAGGAAACGGTGAACAACGCGTTGAAGCACAGCGGTGCCGACACCTTGACCATCACGCTGCACGCCACGCCACGCTTCGCGCTCACCATCGCGGACAACGGCAGGGGCTTCGACCCGGAGCGGACCCATGCGAACGGCGGCCTGGTGAACATCCGCAAACGCAGCGCGCTGATCGGCTTCACAGCGCAATGCACCAGTGCTCCCGGCAACGGCTGCATCTGGCAATTCGAACAACAAGGCGATGAACGAGTATAACGTGGCACTGGTGGACGACCACCACTTGGTGCGCAGTGGCCTGGAGGCCACGGTGAATGGCCTGGGTGGGTACCGCGTGACCATCGAGGTCGGCAACGGACAGGAGCTGATCGAGGCGTTGGAGCGCGCCGATCCGCCGGACATTGCCATCGTGGACCTGAACATGCCCGTGATGGACGGATACGCCACCATTGCCTGGCTGCGCGAACACCACCCCGCCGTGCGGCCCCTCGCACTCACCTTCGATGCCACGGACGCCGCCCTGGTGAAGGCCGTGCGCGCCGGTGCGCGCGGCTTCCTGCTGAAGGATGCGCAGCCCCGGACGTTAAAGAACGCACTGGACAGCCTGATGCTTACAGGCTACTACTACACGGACACCACGCACGATGTGCTACAGCGCCACCCGGAGATGAAGACGCGGGAAGAGTGCGAACGGGAACGCATCCTGCAAAGCATCACCCCGCGCGAAATGGAATTCCTCAAACTCGTGTGTGATGAGGACGAGTTCACGTATGAGCAGATCGCCCAACAGATGGGCATCCATCACCGCACCGTGGACAATTTCCGGATCGCGCTCTTCACGAAGTTCCACATCAAGAGCAAGACCGGCCTGGTGCTCTTCGCCATGCGCTGGGGATTGCTGTGAGGGCGGTGTGTCGGTCCCGGGCTTGCCCCGGCCCAGTGGCAGGAAGGCTGCTACTTGTGTAACAAGGCCTATGGGCTCGGATCGCAGGATCCGTTCGGCGGAAGCGCTGCTGAAGAGGCGGATCTGAAAGCAGATAGAGGAAAAGGGAATTCCCGGAACAGCGCGGTTACAGAGACCCTTCCGGATGATCGGTGCGCCAGAGTCCTCTTCGAGAGGACCTGTCGAGGTGGGTCGTCCACCGGGCCGAAAGCTGGCTCAGCCTCCTCCTGTTAAGAACTCGTCGAAAAAAGACTTGACATTTGTTTCGCCATATCCACATATTTGCTCGTCCAACGGCAAGGATCAGTCGGCAAACATGCTGGATCTCCCGTTGAATGGCTTGTCGTCGGAATGCAAGGCCGACCGCAAGCGGGAACCCAGCCCAAGTGCAGAAGGAGGGTCTCTAACACAGAGCGCCCATGACCCGCACGTAGTCAACCCGCAGCAGTCGGGCGTTCGCATATGTACGCCAGCCAGTACCAGGCCATCCGGCCTTACCCGTCAGTCGGCACGAACGCCGACGATCCTTACGAACCCTAACCAACATACATGAACATGAATTACACGAACTCCTGGAACAGCCCGCTCCGCATGGTGCGTAGGCTATTGGGCATCCTTGCGCTTTGCGCGGCCGGTGCCTTGTGGACCACGAACGCGAATGCCGCGTACTGCAATACCGCGACCTCGAACGATCCGATAACCCCGACCACGGTGAGCCAGAACACGGCCTCGTACAGCAGTGGCCGAAGGGCGTTCAACTTCACCACCGTGGCGGGTCGCACGTACTACTTCGCCACCTGCGGCCTTAGCACGGGCGACACCTACCTGCGCCTCTATTCCACGGGGACCAGCGGTTCGATCCTCGCATCCAACGACGATGGCTGTGGCGCGCAATCGACGTTCAGCTACCTCGAAACCGTGAGCACGACACGCTCGATCCTCGTGACGAATTATTCGTGCGCTGCCTTGTCAGCCGCGACCCGAGTGAGTTATTACTACACTGCTCCTGCTCCTCCCGGCCCGTGCTTCACCGCAGGGTACGGCGAATACCCAAGCGGTCCCCAAGCGGTCGTCTGTGATGGAACACCGAAGGATGTGTCCGGCTGCGGTTATGCAGGCGAATACACCACCTTGACGCTCACGACCGGTGTGAACTACATCTTCACCAGCAGTGTGGGGACCGATTGGATCACGATCAGCAACAACGCCGGTACCGTCGGTTACGTGTACGGGACCGGGCCAGTGAATTACACCCCTACCAGCACGAACTCCTACCGGTTCTATACGCACACCAATTCCGCCTGCGGTGAGGTGGGTGCTTGTCGGACCCGCTATGTGCAGTGCTCGACTCCTGCAGCCCCTTGTGCGGCACCGGCCACCGGGCCCTATACCATATGCCAAGGTGGATCCGTACCAAATGGCCAAGGGCTCACGACTTCCGCTTGTAGCTTGTCAACGTTGCTATTCACATCCACCCTTACATTTCCGGGTGCACCATTCGCCTGTGAGGGCACTACCTATATCCTGCGATCCACGCTTACGGTACCAGCACTACCTGCTGGCGCGGTGGTCACTGCCGCACGGTTCAACGTGACGAGCATCACTGCGTTCAGTCCTTCCTGGCTCAGCGAGATCTACTTGGATGTTACCGGACTTATTGTCGGTACCGATGTCCAGCTATCCGCGACAAATAGCTCCGGAACGGTGCCATTGGTCAGTTTCAACATCACCGGGCCGCTTACCGGATTTGCAACGGGAGGCTCAATTGCTGTGTCAACAAAGGATACTTATAATGATGCCATCAGTCCCGATGCTAGCCTTGGTGGCATGACCTTGGAGATCGATTACACCATGCCCACCCCGGTCTGGTTCGCGACCGCCACAGGCGGCGCACCCTTGGGCGGTGGTGTGGTGTTCAATCCCGTGGCCGCTGGCGCGGTGAACCCGAACATTCCGGGCTCGACCACCTTCTATGCCCAATGCGATCTGTCGAATTGCATCGGCACCCTGCGTGCTCCTGCGGTCTTCACCGTGAACGTGGACACCGACGGCGATGGGGTTTGCGATGTGGATGACAATTGCGTGAACACCCCCAACCCCACCCAAACGGATACCGATTCCGATGGCGTGGGCGATGCCTGCGACAACTGCGCGAGCGTATCGAACGCGTCACAGACCGATGGCGATAGCGATGGCGTGGGCAATGCCTGCGACAATTGCGTAAGCGTATCGAACGCGTCACAGACCGATGGCGATAGCGATGGCGTGGGCGATGCCTGCGACAACTGCGCGAGCGTATCGAACGCGTCCCAGACCGATGCCGATGGCGATGGCGTGGGCGATGCCTGCGACAACTGCGTGAGCATTGCGAACGCGTCCCAGATGGATGCGGACCTCGATGGCGTGGGCGATGCCTGCGACAACTGCGTGAGCAATGCCAACCCCGGCCAAGCCGATGGCGATAGCGATGGCGTGGGTGATGCCTGCGACAATTGCGTGAGCACAGCGAACGCATCCCAGACCGATGGCGATAGCGATGGCGTGGGCGATGCCTGCGACAACTGCGCGGCCAATGCCAACCCGCTTCAAGAGGATGGCGATAGCGATGGCGTGGGCGATGTCTGCGACAACTGTCCTGCTGATGCCAACCCGGCACAGACCAACAGCGATGCCGATGGCCTTGGCGATGCCTGTGACATCTGCCCCACGGTGACCAACGGAACGCCCGGTGATGCGTGCGATGACCTCGACCCGTTCACCTTCAACGACATGCTCGGCGCGAGTCCCACTTGCGGTTGCGCGGGTACGGCCTGCACCCAATTCGTGACCATCGAGATGGGCACCGACGGCGGTGGATTGCGTTGGACCTTGCGTGATGCGGGCAACAATACCATTGTGCAGAGTTCACCCGGCTACCCGGCGTACGAGTACCCACCTACGAGCCCGAACTACACCGAGACCACCTGCCTGCCCAACGGCGAGTTCTACTTCGTCTTCGAGGATGAGGACTGCGACGGCATCGCCAACGGTGGCTACATCGTGCGTGTGGCCGGCAAGCGCGTGATCGACAACCGCACCAACCTGGATCCGGTGGCATGCCCCAGCGCGATCGCGGGCAACACCGGTGTGAATGTTCCTACGGGCAACGACCGCCTGATCAGCGCCAGCTGTGACCGCCTCGACCTGCGCCGGAACACGAACGGCTGCTCGGACAGGCTCACGGCGGACAATACCCCCAACGGCACCAGCGGCAACGTGTACCAGTTCTGGATCTACGAACCCAACGGTGGCCTGAGCATCCGCTACCCTGCCAACGGTCCTGGATCCAACCAGGTGAGCATGGCCAATCTGCCATCCTTGGTGAGTGGTACCATGTACAACGTGCGCGTGCGTACCCGCATCAGTCCGGGCGTATGGCGCGCATGGGGCAATGCCTGCCGCATGATGATCGACAACGTGGTGGGCCAGTGCAAGAAGACCTCCCTGTACGACGATGTGAGCAGCCCCAACTGGTCCTGCGGAAGGAACATCACCCTGCCCGTGGGCAACCAGGGCAACAACCAAGGCAACAAGTTGGTGGCTTGGCCGGTGACGCGCATCTTCATGAACCAGGCAGGCAACTGCGTGAACGATCCCGCCACCAAGTACCAGTGGCGCTTCCGGATCCCTGCTGAAGGCATCGTGCTCGTGCGCAACAGCGCCAACTACAGCACCTTCATGGAGAACGCGGCCATCATCGCCACGCCGCCCACCGCGACCGACACCTTCCAAGTTTGCAAGACCTACCAAGTGGAAGTGCGCGCCAGCTTCGATGGCGGTATCAACTGGTGCGTCGGTGGAACTGATCCTTATGGAGACCTGACCCCTTGGGGCAAGGTCTGCGAGGTGTACACCCAAGCATGCTTCCAGCAAGGTGGCAACCAGAATATGGCGACCGATCCTTCGACAGGCTCAGGAGTTAGCGCCATGCACATGTACCCGAACCCGAACCGCGGCGATCAGCTCTTCCTGAGCCTCGACGCCATTGAAGAGGGTGTGAACACGGTGAGCGTGGACATCTACGATGCTTTCGGCAAGCGCGTGAGCGCACGGACGATCGCAGTCAACGATGGCTTCATCAACACCGTGCTTGAATTCAATGGCGAACTGGCCGGTGGACTCTACATGGTGAACATCACCGCAGGGGATGCTACCTACACCGAGCGACTGGTGATCCAGAAGTAAGGCAACACACGAAGAATGGAACGGCGCTCACCGCAAGGTGGGCGCCGTTCTGCTTTTTCCCGGTCACGGCCGCCGTCCGATCCAGGCTGGCCTAGCCAGCAGCCGAAGGTCACATGGTGGAGAAGTTTTTCCCGGGCAGAAGGCCAACAAACGGATAGTTCCACGTCTTGCTTTGGAACTTGGCATACGCACCATCTAACTTGCTGACCCGACACGCCTCCCCCTGGTCGTCGGGTCCACGTCCCTAGAACCAAAACCCCCTACATCATGGCCGATCAATACCCTGGATCGTTGCTGACGATCCGCCCTGCGCACCTTCTGCATCGGTTGGCAACAGCATGGTTGATCGCTGCTGCGCCGAACCTGCTTGCCCAAACGGGCATCCCTGCATCCGACGGTGGCTTCGAGAGCGCAACGAGCAGCTTCGCTGCGAACGGTTGGACGGAAGTAACACCCGCTGTTGCACGCCAATGGCGCGTGGGCACCGCCGCCGGGAGCATGGCTGGTGGTACCAAAGCCGCTTACGTGGGTGCCGCCGCGAACTTCAACGGTGCCAACTTGGCTCAGGTGGGGCATTTCTATCGCAACGTGATGATCCCGGCAGGGGCCACCAACGTCGCGTTCTCCTTCAACCTGTTGATGCCCGTGACCGACGCCACCTACGACCACTTCCGGGTATATACCACCACCACCGCCAATACACCGGTTTCCGGCACCATTCCCGGCGCGGGGTACACGCAGGTCTTCGCGAATACGGCGACCCAATACCTCTCCTTCACCGCCATAGGGCCCTTCGACCTGACGGCGCTGGCCGGAACGACCGTCCGCCTAGTGTTCACGAACATCAGCGATGGTGTGGCCCCGGCCGCGAAGATCGCCGTGGACAATGTGTCGCTCAACTACATACCGAACACCCCCTGTAGCGGTATGCCGAGCGGAGGTACCGTACCCGCCGCACTGAGCACCTGTCCGAACGGCACGGTGAACATCCCGGCCTCCGGGGCCGGTGGGAACGGAAACGGTGTGATGATGCAATGGGAGGAGTTCAACGGCTCCATCTGGGTGAACGCGGTGGGAGGCAGTGGTGCGACCACCACCACCTACACCACACCGCCGTTGGCCGGGCCGATGCAATACCGGTTGAGCGTGACATGCACGAGCCCTGGCGGAGGAACGGCCACCAGCAACCCCTGTACGGCGACCCCGGAATTATCACCAACCTGCTATTGTGCCGGCACGCTTCCGACCGCGGGCTTCGACGACGGGACCGGCATCCGCAATGTGACCTTCAATACGATCAGCAACACCTCTCCCGGCGGTCCTGCATACACGGACTGGACGGCGGTGCAGACCACGGTGAACGCGGGACAGGTCTATCCACTCACCGTCTATGTGAATACCGCAGGGGCGTACACGGTGCTGACCAAGGCGTGGATCGATTGGAACCAGAACAGTGTCTTCGATCCGAGCGAGGAGTACGATCTGGGTACGGCCACTGACGGCAATCCCCTCATCACGAGCGGATCCCCCCTGAACATCACCGTGCCCATCGACGCGCTGGGTGGTGCCACCTATATGCGGGTGCGAACCTCCATCGACTTCAACGGGGGCACCGTACCGTGCGGCGCGTTGGACTATTCGGAAGCGGAGGATTATATCGTGAGCGTGGTTCCATGCACACCGCCTACCGCCACGGTCAACGCGGTGGATGATTGCGGGAACAACCAGTTCAGCATCCTGGTGGATGTGGACGCCTACGGGTCGGGATCGCAGGCCAATGTGGAGTATTCAGTGGATGGAGGCACTCCGACCACATTGAACAACGTCGGATTGAACCCCTTCAACATCGGTCCATTCGCCAGTACCTCGGTGGTCTCGCTTTCGGTGAACAACGGCCCGCCGGGCTGCGTGATCGGGCCTACGCTCTTCTACTCCGGCTGCCCGATCGAGATCGCATGCGGCACCACCACCACCATCGACCACTGTTACCAGAACCACGATCCGCGCACCTTCCATTTCGTTTCCGACAATCCGTTCGAGACCCTGACCTTGGCCTTCGTGAACGGAACCATGGACGCGAACGATGTGATCCGCGCATACAGTGGCAGCAGCAACGGCGATCCCGCGATCGCGTCGCTCACGGGTTCCTTCGCGAACCTGGCGGGCGCGACCGGAACCGCGACCGGTGACGAAATGTTCCTGGAGATCGACAGCGACGGAAGCAATAGCTGCGCGACCGGGCAACAGACCAGCTGGTCCTTCGAGGTGGAGTGTACCGCTGGATGCGTGGATCCCGATGGCAGCGTGGTGGTGAACACCAATTGCGGCACGTACGACTTCACCATGGATGTGGAGGTCCTGTTCACCGGTGATGCCGGAACGGTCACCTTGCGTTATATCGTGAACGGAGGTACACCCACGGACATCCCCGGCCTCGTGGACTACGATATCCAGAACATCGGACCCTTTGCCATCGATGATATCGTGAACGTCCGCCTCTTGCACGAAACGGATGGGGCATGCGATAAGAACCTGGGCAACTTCACGGACGACAATAGCTGCCCCACTGCGGAAAGCTGCGTGAACGCGCTGAACCTCGGCACGCAAACGAGTCCGCTACCCGGCACCACCATGGGCCGCGTGAACGATTTCAGCTTCGCGTGCGGGACCGCGTCCACCAACACGGCACCGGATGCCATTTACTACATCGACGTGCCGAACGGTAACCTGTTGAGCATACGTCAGCAGACCAACAACTACGACTCGCAGCATTACGTGCGCTACGGTGGGGCCTGCCCGGGATCCACGGTGATCGCGTGCATCGACGACGACAATGCCGAGATCGGCTTCGTGAACTGGACGAACACCACCGGCTCCACGCAGCGCGTGTGGTGGATCCAGGACGGCTTCGGCGCGGGTGCGGGAACCTTCACCTTGGAATGGACCGTGGGACCACCCCCGCTCTTCCCGCTGGGCACCTGTGCGCAGAACCTCGCGATACCCGACCCCGGTTGCGTGGACGCCATCTTCTCCATCAGCGGCCAACCGAACAGCCTCGGTACCAACGTAGGGCTACAGAGTGTGGACATCATCCTCACGCATACGTGGCGCGATGACATTGATCTGACCCTGGAAACACCGGGTGGCCAGATCCTTAACCTCATTATGGATCGCGGTGGTGACAACAACAACTTCGGCAACAATGGCAACTGCCCGACAGCGGTCTTCCGATTGCGTGACTCGGGCGCAGCCTTGTCCACCATGCCCGCAACCAATAACACCACGGGCAACTGGGCGCCGGAACAACCGCTCGCCAGCCTCACGGGTAACCCGAATGGAACTTGGGTGCTGCACATCTGCGACGACACCGGCACAGACGCTGGCGCCCTACGCTACCTCCAGTTGAACTTCCTACCCCTCGATTGCCAAGGCGTATTGGGCGGCCCTGCCGTGCCCGGAACAGCATGCAATGATGGCGATGTATGCACGATCAACGATCTATGGAGTGCTGGTTGCGTCTGCACGGGCACTATCCAGGATACCGATGGGGACGGCGTGGGTGATGCCTGCGACAACTGCGTGAGCGTATCGAACGCGTCCCAGACCGATGGCGATGGCGACGGCGTGGGCGATGCCTGCGACAACTGTCCTGCTGATGCCAACCCGGCACAGACCAACAGCGATGCCGATGCCGCAGGCGATGCCTGTGACATCTGCCCCACGGTGACCAACGGAACACCCGGTGATGCGTGCGATGACGGCAATGCATTCACCTTCAACGACATGCTCGGCGCCAGTCCCACTTGCGGTTGCGCGGGTACGGCCTGCACCCAATCGGTGACCATCGAGATGGGCACCGACGGCGGTGGATTGCGTTGGACCTTGCGTGATGCGGGCAACAATACCATTGTGCAAAGTTCCCCCGGCTACCCGGCTTGGGAGTACCCACCAATGAGCCCGAACTACACCGAGACCACCTGCCTGCCCAACGGCGAGTTCTACTTCGTCTTCGAGGATGAGGACTGCGACGGCATCGCCAACGGTGGCTACATCGTGCGTGTGGCCGGCAAGCGCGTGATCGACAACCGCAGCAACCTGGATCCGGTGGCATGCCCCAGCGCGATCGCGGGCAACACGGGTGTGAACGTGCCCACCGGCAACGACCGCCTGATCAGCGTAAGCTGCGATCGCCTCGACCTGCGTCGGAACACGAACGGCTGCTCGGACAAGCTCACGGCGGACGATACCCCCAACGGCACCAGCGGCAACGTGTACCAGTTCTGGATCTACGAACCCAACGGTGGCCTGAGCATCCGCTACCCTGCCAACGGTCCTGGATCCAACCAAGTGAGCATGGCCAACCTGCCATCCTTGGTGGAAGGAACGATGTACAATGTGCGTGTGCGCACCCGCATCGGTCCGGGCGTATGGCGCGCATGGGGCAATTCCTGCCGCATGATGATCGACAACATGGTGGGCCAGTGCAAGAAGACCTCCCTGTACGACGATGTGAGCAGTCCCAACTGGTCCTGCGGAAGGAACATCACCCTGCCTGTGGGCAACCAGGGCAACAACCAAGGCAACAAATTGGTGGCTTGGCCGGTGACGCGCATCTTCATGAACCAGGCAGGCAACTGCGTGAACGATCCCGCCACCAAGTACCAGTGGCGCTTCCGGATCCCTGCTGAAGGCATCGTGCTCGTGCGCAACAGCGCCAACTACAGCACCTTCATGGAGAACGCGGCCATTCTCGCCACGCCGCCCACTACGGTCGACACCTTCCAGGTCTGTAGGACCTACCAAGTGGAAGTGCGTGCCAGCTTCGATGGCGGTATCAACTGGTGCGTCGGTGGAACTGATCCTTATGGAGACCTGACCCCTTGGGGCAAGGTCTGCGAGGTGTACACCCAAGCATGCTTCCAGCAAGGTGGCAACCAGAACATGGCAACTGACAATGGCGCGGCCATGCACATGTACCCGAACCCGAACCGTGGCGACCAGCTCTTCCTGAGCCTCGACGCGATAGAAGAGGGCGTACACACGGTGAGCGTGGACATCTATGACACCTTCGGCAAGCGCGTGAGCGCACGGACGATCGCTGTCCAGGATGGCTTCATCAACACCGTGCTGGAACTGAACGGCGAACTGGCCACCGGCCTGTACATGGTCAACATCACCGCAGGGGATGCTACCTACACCGAGCGACTGGTGATCCAGAAGTAAGGCAACACACGAAGAATGGAACGGCGCTCACCGCAAGGTGGGCGCCGTTCTGCTTTTCGGGGGCATCTGCTCCCGAACCCGTGCATACCGACGCATGACCGCGCCGAGATCCATTCGCGGCACACGTGCATGTTGCCGGTACCCGGATCCAGACCATTCAGTTCTCGACAGGCAACAGGCACCGACGGGCCCGACCTCCCTCCGATCCATGCCGACAGTCCCCCCTCATGGGGGTCCGGGTCTCCGCGTCGAACCCCATACCTACCTGTGAAAAATACATGGTGCCCTACCGGGAAAAACCACCTTGTACACAAGGAAATACCCCCGCAGATTTGTTCTATCACAAACAGTCCATTCACCTATCAAACAAAAACTTCGATCATGAAACAAGCACATTCCTTCCGCATTTTCGATCTGGGCACCTCCATCCTGCTCTTCCTCCTTCTGCTCTCCGGCACGCACCTTCGGGCGCACCCCGGAGGGAGCGCTGCGGCTTTCAACCCCACCGACCCGGGTCCCGGGCAGGGGATCGGGGCCGACCACACGGTTCGTACCTCCGTTCTACTGCCGGATGGGAAGCACCCGACCGGGGCAGACAACACCTTGATCAACAGCACGGGCCACGATCCCGCTGCACGGAAATTGGGCGATCCACCCGATGCGGACGGCGATGGCGACGGGATCGAGGATGCACTCGACAACTGCCCGACGACCTATAACCCGGGCCAGCAGGACTCGGACAACGATGGTATCGGTGATGCCTGCGATGTATGCCCGAACATCTTCAACGGCGTGCCGGGTGGTGCCTGCAACGACGGGAACCCCAATACGG
Source organism: Flavobacteriales bacterium (assembly GCA_016721005.1). GTDB lineage: Bacteria > Bacteroidota > Bacteroidia > Flavobacteriales_F > PHOS-HE28 > PHOS-HE28. The sequence continues at coordinate 3,378 of JADKJM010000008.1, read as the reverse complement.
TCAATGACGTGTTCGGCTCCAGCCCCACTTGCGGTTGCGCTGGCGCGGCCTGTACGGAGACCGTGACCATCGAGTTCGTTACCGATTGGGGCGGCCTGCGCTGGAGCCTGCGGAGTTCGGTCAACAATGCGGTGGTGCAAAGCTCCCCCGGCTACCCGTTCTACTTCAACCCGCCCCCACCGAACCACACCGCAACGACCTGCCTCCCCAACGGCAGCTTCTACCTAGTGGTGGAGGACCAAGGCTGCAACGGCATCGTGAATGGGGGCTATATCGTACGTGTAGGCGGCGTGCGTGTGATCGATGACCGGAGCAACATGAACAATGGCTGCCCCAGTCAGGTCGCTGGTAACACGGGCGTGAACAACCCGGTGGGCAACGACCGCCTGATCAGCCAGAGCTGCGACCGCCTTGACCTGCGCAGGAACGTGAATGGCTGCTCGGACAAACTCACCGCCGACAATACCCCCAACGGCACCAGCGGCAACGTGTACCAGTTCTGGTTCTTCGACCCCAACGGCGGCCTGAGTCTCACCTACCCTGCCAATGGTCCGGGTTCCAACCTGGTGAGCATGGCCAACCTGCCTTCCTTGGTGGAAGGAACGATGTACAACGTGCGGGTGCGCACCCGGATCGGCATGCAGTGGCGGGCGTGGGGTTCTGTCTGCCGCATGAAGATCGACAACACCGCAGGCCAATGCAAACAGACCGGGCTTGTGGACGACACGAACAGCCCCAACTGGTCCTGCGGTAGGCAGATCACGCTGCCTGTGGGCAACCAGGGCAACGGCCAAGGCAACAAGTTGGTGGCATGGCCGGTGACCCGCTACAACAACAACTGCGTGAACGTGAGTGCCACCAAATACCAGTTCCGTTTCCGGATCGCCGCTGAAGGCGTGGTGCTCGTGCGCAACAGCAGTAGTTACAGCACCTACATGGACAACGCGGCCATCATCCCCACCACATTACCCAACCCGGGTGGCACGTTCCAGGCTTGCAGGACCTACGAAGTGGAAGTGCGTGCCAGCTTTGATGGCGGATCCACCTGGTGCGTGGGTGGTGATCCTTACTCCGACCTGACCCCTTGGGGCGATATCTGCCCGGTGTACACCCAGGTCTGCATGAACGGTGGCAACCAGCATCTGCTCGGAGCCGATCCGTCCGCGCAAAAAGAAGATCTGAAGATCTACCCGAACCCGAACCATGGCGACCAACTCTTCTTGAGCCTCGACGCGATCGCGGAGGGTGTGAACACGGTGAGCGTGGACATTTTCGACACCTTCGGCAAGCGCGTGAGTGCACGCACGATCGCGGTCAGCGATGGGTTTGTGAACACCGTGCTGGAGCTGAACGGAGAACTCGCCACCGGCCTGTACATGGTGAACATCACGGCAGGTGATGCGGTGTACACCGAACGACTGGTGATCCAGCCGTAAGGAGATCTCGATATGAGAAGCCCCGCTCGTCCGCCGTACGGCGAATGAGCGGGGCTTTCTCGTTCAATGACAATACCCCGAACAACCCACATCATCCACGCACGGCCCATGCATTAGGTTTGAATGATCCAGATCGTAAGGCCGAAGCGCATGCACATCCGATCCGCAACGAACCCCAAGCGCAGAGCGCGTTCGTGCATGGCGATGTTCACGGTCGCGTTGCTCGCGGCAGCGTCGGCCATTGCCGCACCCCAATCCACCCGATCGGAACGCACTGGATCCACCGTCGAAGCGCAGCTCGTGCGCGCCAGGGAATTGCTCGGGCAGAACCCCGACTCCGCGTTGGTGCTTGCCCTGGAGGCGGAGAAGCAATTGGATGAACTTCCCTCGGCCGAGCGAAAGGCCCAGGCCCTGATGCTGCTGGGCGATGCGTATCTGGAAACAGGTGAAATGCCGTCCGCCTTGGCGGCCTTCCAGCGGGCACAGACGGTGATGGAGGAAGCCACGGAAAAGGAAGGTGCCACTGCGGTGTTGGTCCTAGCACAAGCGGACATCCAATTGAAGATCGGTGTGCTGCACTTCACGCTGCACAACTTCGACAAGAGCATGGCGTGTTACACCGACGCTTTGCGGATCCTGGACACAGCGAAGGATATCGCGACCGCTGAATTGGCGGACCGGAAAGTGCGCGCGTTCAACAATATCGCCGGGGTGTACATCCAGCGCTCGGACTACGCCACCGCGCTGCCGTATTTCCAGCAGGCGGTGGAACTCGACCGGCCATTCAATCGACCGCGCAACGAAAGTTCGTTGAACAACAACATCGGCATCTGCTACATGGAAACGGGCCGGTACGAACTGGCCAACGAGTATTTCCTGAAGGCACTTGCGGTGCGCAAGGAGATCGGTGATGTGCGCGGTCAGGCACAGGTGCTCAACAATCTTGGGAAGAACCAGGTCTACTTCGGCCACTTCTCCACAGCAAGAGACCATTTTGCGCAAGCCCTCGCGCTCGGTCGGGAGATCGGGTCCTCGGCATCGATGGTCATTTCCTTGGAGTCGCTTGCGCTCCTGTACGACACGCTGCGGGACTACAAGTCCGCGCTGGAGACCTACCGCGAATTCAAGGCGTTGAACGATAGTCTCTACAGCACGGAGAGCCGCATGACCATCGCGCGCTTGGAGGATGCCTTCCGCCGCGACAAGGAGAAGAAGGTCTTCGAACTCGAAGCCAAACGCAAGGATGCGGAGAACGAGCAGCGGCGCGTGTGGAACATCGCGCTCGCGGGTGCATTGTTCTTCCTGCTCCTCACCGCCTTCCTCCTGTTCAATGTGATGCGCGCGCGGGTGCGGAACGGCAGGTTGGAACAGGAGAAGTTGCGATTGGAAAGCGAGAAGCTGGAAGCGGAGCAACGCACGCTGAAAGAGAGCCTGGAATACAAGGACCGCGAACTCACGGCCAACGCCTTCTTCCTCCTGAACAAGAACGAACTGATCGCGCATATCGCCGAGCGTTTGCTTAAGGCGAAGTCCGCCTTCAAGGAGGAGAACCAGCGCGTGGTGCAGGAGATCGTGCGCGACCTACAGGCCAGCCAGGACGAACACAACTGGCAGGAGTTCGAAGCGCACTTCACGCGGGTGCATACCACCTTCTACCACGACCTGCAAGAGCGCTTCCCGGCACTCACGCCCAACGAGCGCAAGTTGTGCGCCTTCCTGCGCCTCAACATGTCCACCAAGGACATCTCCGCCATCACGCGCCAGACCGTGAACAGCATCACGGTGGCGCGCTCAAGGCTGCGCAAGAAGTTGGGGATCGAAGGCGAGGATGTGCAGCTGATCGCGCTCTTGCAATCAATATGACCCTGAACCGGGACATTTTCCTAACGCCCTGAAGTTCAGCGAAGCGGCGATCCCTGTATGGTGGATGTAAGGTTCATTC
>JADKJM010000007.1 GCA_016721005.1 Flavobacteriales bacterium | reverse complement strand
GCGTTGCAGCACGCCGTAGTTGGTGTTGCGGATGCGGCCTACAAGCAGCTCTGGGGTCGTAGGTCGGACTGCTCACCATGCAGCACTTCGCCAGTGCGCGATCCAGCGCCACGATGCTGCCCTTCTTGTTCCGGCATCAGCCGCTCGCCCAAGCGCTGCATGCGCAGGTCGATGCCGGTGTACAGGCTCCGCCTTCCACCGCGAGCGTGTCGTATCCCGTTCTTGAAGGAGCTCCTTGATATTGTTGTATTATCCACGAGCACGTAGCGCACACTGGCGACTTCCGCGCAACTGCGGGTTCGTAGTGCATTGTTCCAGTCCGCCCACACCGATCACATCGCCCGAGCGGTAATAGGATCCCGCTCCACCTTGCGCGCGTCCACTTGGCTCAGGTAGCTGAGCATGCGCGGCCGCATGTGGGGATAGTGCGCAAGGTCCGGGTTTTACCGGTAGAACCCCGGGTACTTGTGCAAGGTGTACGCTGATGGCGGAGAATTGTCCGGCGGATCTGCCTTCATCGCCACTGGGTTTGCGGCATCGAATAGCGCCGTGCTTCCGCCATCCGCGACTTGAACTCAGCGAGCGGCATATCGACCAATGCGGCAAGTGCCACAGTATCGAACCTCTTCACTTCACGCGGCACCATCATCAGGTCGTACACCGGCGTGTTGGCGACCGTGGGTGCGCCGTGGCGATCGTGGATGAAACCGTGGGATAGTCCGTGATCTTGCGTCGTCCATGTTCACGCGCTTGGCCTTCCACTGTCGTCCACCACTTGCATCCAGAACAGGCGGATGATGAAGACCACGGCGATGGAACAACACCTGACGATGAGGACGTATTTGCGCCCCTCGTGGTTCGTAATGCGACCGCGCTTCGCGGGAAGTGAGGAACTGCGCGAGCAAGGCACAGACCCAACGTGAACACGGCGCTGAGCACAGCACGGAGGAATGTGGAGAAGAAGCTGTCGCAGTGGCATCTCCACGAAGAAGAGCCAGAGGTGGTGGATCAGAATGAGCACGCCAGCGTACGTGACGAACCAGACCAAGGACCCCGCGGCACTGTGGGTCGCATGCCGAACTCACAACCTTCACGGGGCGCGATGAGTTTGAGCCAACGCAGGCGCACGAACATCACGCATCACGCATGCGCTCGGCGTGCATGCCGGGTGTATTGCTGAAGATACATCCACCAGGCCGGTGAAGGCACCGTCGGCAAACTGGCCCATGCGGGAAGCTCGAACGGGAGCATCAGCAGGAAGAGCGGGTAGAGGTACGGCACCATCCACCCGTTGGCGATGTCCAGGTGATCGAGCACGAGCACTTGCAAGAGCATCAGCGCAATGAAGCCGGAACACGTTGGCGATGATGGTGACCATCGTTGGACACGTATGCTTTTTTCCACGCTGTCGCGCTCGGCGCGTTGCGGGTCGTTCACCACATACACGAAGCCGCTGCGGGTAAGGATCCTCGAAGAGTTGTACCACGATCACTTGATCCTGTCTGCCGGGCGCATCGTTCACGGCCAGCACGCGGCCGACGGGCACTCCTTCGGGATAGACGCCATCACCACCGGTGGTCACTGTGGTGTCGCCCATGCACCCGCGCGTGCTTCGGAATGTCGATCACCGAGGAGGTCAACTGATCGTTGGTGTCCCAATAGAGCAGTCCGTGGTGTCCGGTCCGTTTGGTCTTCACGCTGGTCTTCACGTCCGGGTTCAGGATGCTGATCACCGATGCGAAGTGCGGTTCCACATCGCGGATCACGCCCACGATCCCGTCCGGGCCGATCACACCCATGTCGTCGTGCAATCCGTTCACAGCGCCCTTGTCCAGCGTGATGAAGTTGCGCGGCTTGTGCCAGGTGTTATTCACCACCTTGGCAGGCAGGTAGCTGTATTGTTGGCGATAGATGCTGTCGTTGATCCGCACGAAGAGCTCCTCCACCGGTGTGTACGAGCTGCTGTGGCGGTTGCGCCAATCCGCATTCTCTGCGGTAAGGCGCTCGTTCACTTCCTTCCAGGTTGGCGTAGTCGGTAATGTCCTTGCGCCATAAGGAAGAGCGTGCCCACCAGCTCATTACTGCTGCTGATGGCGCGCGCGATGGTGCGAGTTGCCATTGTACAACAGACCCATGGAGATCCCCAACAGCAGCAGGAAGAGCAGCGTGTTCCGTATGCGGTGGAGGAAGCGGAAGAGGTCGCGCATGGATCCGTTACATCACCCATTGGGCGACGCGGGATAGGGGCGGATGATCATCCGCCCTTACTCCCGCATCAGGAACTGGAAGCGATCGATGTTCTTCAATGCGATACCGGTGCCGCGTGCGACGGCGCGTAGCGGATCCTCGCTCACGTGTACCGGCAACTTCGTCTTGATGCTGATGCGCTTGTCCAATCCGCGCAACAACGCACCGCCACCAGCCAAGTAGATGCCGGTCTTGTAGATGTCCGCGCTCAACTCGGGCGGCGTGGCTTCCAACGCGCTCAGGATCGCCTCTTCGATCTTGCTGATGCTCTTGTCCAAGGCTTGCGCGATCTCCACGTAGGTCACCGTGATCTCCTTGGGGATACCGGTCATCAGGTCGCGTCCGCGTACGGCGTAATCCGGCGGTGGATTGTCCAACTCGGTCATCGCGGCGCCTACTTCGATCTTGGTACGTCTCCGCCGTGCGCTCACCCACCAGGATGTTGTGTTGGCGGCGCATGTACTTTCGATGTCCTGTGTGAATTCATCGCCCGCCACGCGGATGTTCTTGTCGCACACGATACCGCCCAGCGCGATCACCGCGATCTCACTCGTACCACCACCGATGTCGATGATCATGTTGCCCATCGGCTCCTCCACGTCGATGCCGATCCCGATCGCGGCGGCCATCGGTTCGTGGATCAGGTACACCTCCTTCGCACCGGCGTGTTCGCTGCTGTCCTTCACCGCGCGCTTCTCCACTTCGGTGATGCCGCTGGGGATGCAGATCACCATGCGCAGGTTCGGCGTGAAGAGCCTTCTGCCGGGATTGATCATGCGGATCATGCCTCGATCATCTCCTCAGCGGCCTTGAAGTCGGCGATCACGCCATCGCGCAACGGGCGGATGGTCTTGATGTTCTCGTGGGTCTTGCCGTGCATCTGTTGCGCCTGTCGGCCTACGGCGATGACCTTTCCGGTCGTTCGGTCGATGGCCACGATGCTCGGTTCGTCCACCACCACCTTGTCATTGTGGATGATCAAGGTGTTGGCGGTGCCGAGATCGATGGCGATCTCTTGGGTGAAGAAATTGAACCAGCTCATGGTCCTAGGGGATCAATGTTTGAAGTGGCGGTTGCCGGTGATGCACATGACCATGCCGTGTGCGTTGCAATAGTCGATACTGTCCTGGTCGCGGATGCTGCCGCCGGGGTGGACGACCGCGGTGATGCCCGCCTTGCTTAGCGTCTCCACGCAGTCGGGAAAAGGGAAGAAGGCGTCGCTACCATTACGGCGCCGGAAAGGTCGAAACCGAACTTGCCAGCCTTGGTGATGGCTTGCTAGGGCATCCACGCGACTGGTCTGTCCCGTGCCGCTGGCGAGCAACTGGTTGTTCTTGGCCAATACGATCGCATTGCTCTTGGTGTGCTTCACCAGGATCGTTGCGAAGACGAGGTCGTTCAGTTCTTGCGCGGTCGGTGCATTCGAGGTGGCCACTTTCATTGCAGCCTCATTCGCCACCACGGTGTCCGTATCCTCGGTGAGGATCCCGTTCAACGCTGTGCGCACCTTCACGCTTGAACGCTTCGCGGGCTTGCGCTCAAGGATCATCCGGTTCTTCTTCTTACGCAGAACGTCCAGTGCATCGGCATCGAATCCGGACGCAGCGATGATCTCGAAGAAGAGCGGGTCGATCGCTTCCGCCGTGGCCTTGTCGATGCGTGCGTTGGTGATGAGCACGCCACCAAAGGCGCTCACCGGATCCGCGGCAAGTGCCGCATCCCACGCTTCCTTCAACGTTGCACGGATCGCCGCGCCGCACGCGTTGTTGTGTTTCAGGATCGCGAACGGAACCCCCGGAAGTGTCGAAAGATCATCGATCAACTCCACCGCCGCGTCAAGATCCAATAGGTTGTTGTAGCTGAGCTCCTTGCCGTTCAACTGCGTGAACATTCCCGCGAGATCACCGTGGAATGCGCCGCTCTGATGCGGGTTCTCCCCGTAACGCAGCACAGTGGTCGGTCCAACGCTCAAGCGTAGGTCGCCACGCCCTTCACTGAACCAATTGTAGATCACGCCATCGTAGTGGGAACTCACCGCGAAAGCTGCTGAGGCGAATTCCTTGCGTTGCGCAAGCGTGGTTCCGCCATCTTGTTCTTTCAATAGCCGAAGCAATTCCGCGTAGTGTGTTTGCGAAGGGATGATCACCACATCGGTGTGGTTCTTTGCCGCTGCGCGGATCAAGCTGATCCCGCCGATGTCGATCTTCTCGATGATCTCGTCGTTGCTCACACCGAGCGGAGTCGAGGTGCCACCCGCTACCGTTTCTTCGAACGGGTAGAGGTCCACGATCACCAGGTCGATGGGCGGGATGTGGTACTCCTCCAGCTGGGCCACATCGCTATCAAGATCGCGGCGACCAAGGATCCCGCCGAAGACTTTCGGATGCAAGGTCTTCACGCGCCCACCGAGGATGCTCGGGTAGGTGGTGAGTTCCTCCACAGGCGTCACCGCCACACCGAGTTTCTCGATGAAGTCCTGCGTGCCGCCAGTGCTGTACAAGTGGACGCCGAGCCGCTGGAGTTCGCGAACGATGGGCTCGAGCCCATCCTTATGGAACACCGATATGAGCGCGCTCTGGATGCGTTTCTGCCCTTCCAAAATGTGTTGCCTGCGAGGTTTCTCCCTATTCCGGCGCAAGTTTACAGCACAGGCAAGGGCGCGCGGTCCGGGGCAGGCACCGTTATCCGAAGGTTACCAACAGGGCGCCTTGGAGTCAGTTCTGGAATAGCCCCGGTTATTAACGCCGGATCTTTCCACACGATCATTTTGTGCATAGGAAAGCGCTAAACTTGTTCTGTCACTCGAGCTAACCCAATTCTTCAGCACAATGAAAAACTGGAAGATCATGACCTTGAGCCTCGTTGCTCTCGCGGGGGGGGCATTATAGCAATGCCCAAGATGGGGTAAGAACTGACCTCTACCTAAAACCAGACTGGCAGGTCAATCTGGTCCAGCAGGCCATGTTCGACTACATCGATCAGGATGTGGTGCGCGAACATTGTACGTTCCCGGGAGTTCTCACAAATGAAAATGATTGGAATTTCCTGCCATTTCATCGCGTCTATCTGGAGGGACTGGAGGATTACCTGTGGTCCCTGGGCTATCCGTACAATGAATGGGTTCCATTGCCAAGATGGCTTCCGAATACCCAGTTACAGTTCCCTTTTCTGCAAGTCGATCCGGACTGTGCGACGATCGATTGCTTTCCCACCGGTGGCCCCATTGATGCCTGCACTACAGATCAGTGGTGGTGGTTAGACGCTAGACCTGCTTATCTAACACTGCCTGTCCAGCCCGGACCGGAGAACGACCTTTGCGATTTCCCGATGTCTCCGACGCAGCCGATGCCTTATGCAGATTGGGATTGTTGTCCAGAAGGGTTGAGCCGACATATTGAAGAGCCCTACCATCGCAACACGGAGTTGGCGATATCCGGTTTTCAAACACCGCCGTGGGGTGTAATGCGGTACTCCAACGCACCGACTGCCCTGGGGTTTTGGTTCTTGCATGCCTACTTCGATGACATTTGGAAGGAGTGGGAGAAGCATTGCGATCAGTCCACCTTGGCGCCCGTGGACCTATACATGAAGGATACCCCGAAGGTTTGGCAAGAGGAACGCGATCGAGGAGAGGAACCCAATATCGACAACGGCCCGATGTGGTTGAGCGAAGACATCTGGGTGCGCAGGGACGTGGACGATGGGATCCTGAACCAGGAGCATCAGAATCCTGACCATTACGAAATGGGTGGTACAAACTATGTGTATGTCCGCGTGCGCAACCGAGGTTTTGAGCCATCGCCAGCTGGGATACCGCTCAATCTGTATTGGGCAAAAGCTTCAACAGCGTTGTCATGGCCGGCGCATTGGGACGGATCCATCATTTGGCCGGCGCTCATGGGCAAACAGATCGACGGTGGGCCACATTATCTACCATCGATCCCTGCGGGGGGATCGTATATCGAAGTGTTTCCCTGGAACGCCCCAGATCCACAGATTTATGCGGACGCCTATAATCTGGCCCCAGGCAGCTTCTTCGCCAACGAACCCAATCATTTCTGCTTGCTCGCACGGGTAGAAGATGGTTTACCGATGCCGGAAACGGCCGATGTGAACGGCAACGTGAAGCAGAACAACAACATCGTTTGGAAGAACATTTCGGTGATCGATATCACAGGGAACATCGTAGGGGGTACGTGGGAAGATGATAGGATCTATGGTGCATCGGTGCTCACGGGCGATGCATGGGGCAGCGGTGGAACCTTTGACCTGGTCTTCAAGGACCCCGACTGGTACAAGGGCAATCCGGTAACTGAAGAGGCCGAAGTGCGCGTGACCTTGAGTGCACCGCTTTGGGATCTTTGGGTAGCGGGTGGAATGCAAATGGAGAACATGGTGATCTCTCGCGTAGAACGATACCAGTTGATCGTCACCGGCGATCCGGCTCGGCTCAAGCATGTCACCTATGGCCCAGGTAAGCGCGCATTGGCTCATGTGGGCTTCAACTTCCTATCAAAAAAGCTCAGTGGCCAGCCCGCATTCGACTACGATTTCATACAAGAGAAGAGCGGGCATGCAGTTGGTGGTGAACGCTACCACATCATTGTGCCTGGCCGACAAGGCTTCTATGCAGATGCCGGATCCGACAAGCTCATCAGCCCGAATACCAGCACCGATCTGAGCGCGAACCCCATCGGCGAATCGGCCATCTACAACTGGTACGATCCCGAAGGCAATCTCATCCAGACCGGTGCGGACCTTACCGTTTCGCCGGAGATCACCACGAAGTATAAGCTGGAGGTGATCGCCGAGGTGGATGGCGTGAAGGACTACGATCTGGTGGAGGTGAAGGTCAAAGACCACGAACTCACGAACGTGGTACCCAACCCCGTATCCGGAACGACCACGGTAAGCTATCGCCTCACCAATGCAAGCTCAGCTTACCTCGCGCTGTGCCCTACAGCAGGAGGCGGCAGCAACCAGTACATCCTGAATGCGGCTGGCAACAGCATACAGTTGAATGTGAGCGATCGGCCACCTGGCATCTACAACCTGGTCCTGGTTGTGAATGGCCAACCGGTGGATCTGCGCACGGTGACCATTCTTTGATCTTGATCACGGAGCAATGCGCACCCGTAAGCTCATTCTTGTTCCTTCGCAAGGCGAGTCGCGCATCGGATCCGGATCACACCGGACCGATGCACGGACGCGGATGGATATTTCATCAGTGGATGGCTCGCGCATCTGCCGCGCATCTGGCTCCGGTGCGACATCGCGATGGATCAGGTGGACCGGTCACGTTGCAAGTGCCGGTCTATTCGCCATTCTCATGCTGGCGCTTGGCTTTCTTCCTGCTCAGGCTACGGCTCAGACCACGTTCTATCGCGCATACGGTGTTGATTCGATCAGCGATCAAGCGAATTGCGTCCTACAGATGGATGACGGCGGCTACTTGCTCGTCGGCCTGGAAGTCGTTGATGACAGCATCTCGACTCTCAGGAGCAACGGCGTGCTGCTGCGAACCGATGAATTCGGCGAGATGCTCTGGAGAAGGACGTACATGGGGCCGGCAGGCCAAATGCTCGATTTCAGGCATGCCATCATTTCGAGCGACGGCAGCATCGCTATTGCTGGCACCTTCATCGGCGAGGCTCCTCTGTATGACGAGAACCTCTTCATCGGTCTGCTGGACCAAGAAGGCGAATTGCTCTGGAGCGCGAATGTGGGTGACGCCAGCGACCAATGGGGCCATCAGGTGCGCGAGGTGCCTGGCGGCGGATTCGCTGTTGGGGGCTGGAGCGACATCCCCCCCAACCCGCAACTTGATCAGGCCATGTACTTGGCTCGCTTCAATGCGGTTGGCGACACCTTGTGGACGCGGACCTATTCGGACACCTCGACATTCGGAAGCAACCTTGGCTTTTGCCTGGAAGTAACTCCGGACTCCGGGTTCGTTCTTGCAGGTCTGAAGCAATTTAGTTTGGATGCGCCGCTGGTGTACCGCCTCGACCAATTCGGCGATACGCTTTGGACTCGCCATTTGGATACACTCTACTCTGGAGACGCACGCGATGTGATCTGTACCGACGAAGGGAACATTCTCATCACGGGCTATGGCACTGTTACCGGCTTTTCCAGGCCCTACTTGGCCATGCTGGCCCCCGATGGCGCTTTGCTGTGGCTCCAGACCTACCCCGAGGTTTTCCCAGGGTGGGCCTTGGCCATGAGTGAGACCACGTTCGGATATGTCCTCGGGGGAATGACCGGCTGGTACGATTTCATGATCATGGCGGTGGATTTCAACGGGGAGCTGCTGTGGACCCATACCATAGAGCCGGAGTTCCAGTATGGTGACGGCTATGATGTCATTCAAACTTCAGATGGCGGCTTCGCGCTCTGCGGGCTCCACGGAACCAACACTGCACACATGGTGCTGATCAAGACCGATCAGAACGGCTTGATCACTTCGCTTGGGTCGGATGAGATTCCCGTGCCATCTCACCCCTTGCTTCTATTTCCCAATCCTACCAGGGAGTCCGTTTCCGCCTCCTACACCTTGGCGTTCGCCGGGCGCACATCCATCCGCCTGTTGAATATGACGGGGCAATTGGTCGGTTCACTTGCACCCACTTCGGTGCGATCCAGTGGTGTGCACCAAGTGCAATTGGAATTGAGCGGTTTCCCGGCCGGCTGCTACTATGTGGAGGTCGCCACAGAGCGTGAGAACTGGACCACACGTTTGATCAAGCAGTAAGCTCTACCATGCGGGTTGGCGTAAAGACCTACTACTACAACCTGCGACCCTAGCCGATGGACGTATGAACTGGCATCTCAGAATCGTAGGCCGACCCCGAACGTGAGGTTCACCACCCGGGTGCCACTGCTCAGGGTGGAATAGTCCACCACGCCATCCGGCGTGATCACGATGGAGCGTGGATCCACGTAGTTCACCTGTCCGCCGTTCAGCCGCTCCAAGCGAAGCTCCAGCAACAAGTTCCTGTTCTTGCCGGGGAGCACTTGCACCCCTGCGGCCCAGCCGATACTGCCGATGAATTCGTTCTCGTTGCGTTGCTCCATCAGGGGCTTGTCCATGCCTTCCACATCGATCCGCGATCGGGTCGTGAACTGGCGCATGCCGCCCATGGCCTCCACGTACGGACTCACCTTGCCCGTGATCGGTTGCAGGCGCAACAAGCCGTGGTAAGCGTACACGTTGCTCGTTACTTTCAGGTCGCCCGTGGTGGCTTGGATATTCTCTTCATCAATGGCCACCACCTCACGCTTGCTACCCATGCGGCTCCAACCGAAGTCGAAGCCATAGCTCAACGGCAACCGGCGCATCGGGATCACCATGTTCGCACTGAGACCGACCATCTGATGTCCCCATGTGGCATCGAATTCACCGATAGGGATGCCGATCTCCAGACCACCGCTGATGGTGGTGAAGCGCTGTTGTCGCTGCTGCGGTTGGTTCTGCTGCGCTGCAACGCTGGCCGCTGCAAGGGCCAGGGAAAGGGTGATGAGCGTTTTCATGGTCATTGATGCAAGGCCCGGTGGTTGCCAAAGGTTATGCCGAAGCGCCCCTGATACCTTTGGCCGCATGGAACTGGCACCGTATTGGGCCGATCTGGGCCTCTGGGGGCTGTTCCTGGCCTCCTTCCTCGCCGCCACCATCCTGCCCTTCAGTTCGGAAGCGGTCCTCGTTGCATTCACGCTGGGTTCATGGCCTCTTGGTACCCTTTGGCTGGTGGCAAGCCTCGGGAACTGGCTTGGCGGTATGAGCAGCTATGGGGTCGGTCGCCTCGGGAACTTGGAGCGCATCACCAAGTGGTTGCGGACGAACCCCGAGAAAGCCTTGAAGTGGCAAGCGCGCACCGAACGGTTCGGCGCGTGGGCCGCACTCTTGTGTTGGTTGCCGGTGATCGGCGACCCCATCGCGATCGCTATGGGTCTGGGTCGTTCACGCGTGATCCCCACCGCGCTACTGATGTTCCTTGGGAAGGCCGCGCGCTATGCGGTCCTGCTCTGGTTCCTCCGCTGATCCGCCTTAGCGGATCCTCTTCGCCCTCTGCATCTCTGCGGTCAATGCATTTGCGTTCTCCGAGGTTGGCCAACTAGAAAGCCCCGCCGAAGCAGGGCTTTCTCTTCAACCAAACCAGCTCAGTAGGTCGTGTTCTGCGGATCCCAGTTCGCCCAACCAGCGGTCCAATCCGTGCTGCCGAATGCGCCGCGGAAGGAAACGTTCTGGTAGAAGGTGTCCATCAGCGGTCCGTTGAATTCGGCGCCGCTCAGCAGCGGGCTGGAATCCACGGGTCGAAGCACCGGACCCGTCAACGTCACGGGCAGGTTCATCCCAAGGTCGTTCGCGTTGGCTACCGTGCTGTTCCCCCAACCGGGGGTGTTGAACCAACCGCTCGCGTCCCATGAAGAACCGGAGGCCACCGCGAGGTCATTCGTCATGCCGGCCAGCACCACGTTGCGCACTTGCAGGTCGTTGTTGGCGGCGTTCAACTCCGTGGTCCCACCGTCGATCAGCAAGCCGGTGGGGTAACCCACGAACACACTGTTGTACACGCGCGTCCGGGTGTTGCGACGCAAGTGCAGCGCTCGCTTGTGCAGATCGCTGTAGGTGTTGCTCACGGCTTGCGGTCCGAGGATCGTCACGTTGCTCCACGTGCCTTGCGAATAAGGTGCGGTCGGATTTCCGGCGGCATCGTTGTCGCATTCGAACCCGTTGCTGCCGCTTGCATCGGCCGTGTTAGGGTCACGTAGTCCGAGTGCGAACTGTACCATTCCTTGCCAACCGAAGTCCTGGTCGAAGTCGTCGTCCTGGCCTCGGAAGGCGATCAGGTTCTTCGCGTTCACCGTGCCGCCGAACCACTCATAACTGTCATCACCACTATAGCTCACTTGAACGTGATCGATCGTGGTACCACGTCCGACACCGCCGAGCGTAAGGCCGTTGATCTCCTGGTTGGGTTGGAAGGCGATCCCGCCGAATTCGATCCGCACGTAGCGCAGCACGCCACTGTTGTCCTCTGCATCGTTGCCGCCGTAGCTCGCATCGGGCCCACCTTCCACCACCGGGTCGCTAGGTTGGTTGTGCGGCGCGCGACCGCAGATGATCACCCCGCCCCAGTCGCCGCGATCACGTTGACCGACGGGTTGGTTGCTGGTGAAGACGATCGGTTGACTCATAGTTCCTTCCGCCATGATCTTCCCTCCGCGCTTGATGATGAGCGAACCCTTGGTAGGCTTGTCACCACGAATGACCGCACCGGCTTGGATGGTGAGGGTGACACCATTCTCCACATATACAAAGCCCTTCAATAGGTACTTGGTGTTGCTGGTCCACGTGGTGTTGCTGGTGATGCTTCCTTGGATCTCCACCAGATCATTGCTCGATGCGTATTCGCAGCAGCAGTCCTTGTCGGCATCAGCGTCGTAGTTCAACGCCTGTTGATCCGTACAGCCTTCCTTCTTCTTGCACGCAGGCAAGGCCACGGCCACGGCGCAGAGGAGCAACAGCGTGGTGGTGTGATGTTTCATGTTCATTGTTCTCATTCCGTTTTGTTTGATATCGCAAAGGGAGCCGTGTGTTGTTCCGTTGCGATCATCTGCATCTTATCGTTGCGTTCCCGTGTGTGAAGCTTTCGTTACGCGCGATCAGAAGCGGTAGCCGATGCCTGCCGTGAAATAGGCGCCGCGGCGGTAGCTCATCACCTCCTGATCCTGATCGCTGAAACGGCCATCGTCATTCGTGTCCTGGATCAAGCGCGTGCGCTGGTTCAGGATGTCCTGCACGCCGAGCTTCACTTCGAAGTGTTCACCCAATCCTTTCGATACCGAGATGTCGATCACGTTCCGTGGTAGCTCGTAGATATCGGGTGTGCCGTACGTGCCCACGGCGAACAAACGTGGTCCGATCACATTGTAGAGGACACTATACTGGAGCTTTCGATCGCTGTCCTGCCAGTACAACCCGGCGTTGATGATGTACGGTGATTGACCGAGCAGCGGCCGCTGTTGCGCTTGTCCCTTGGCTTGATCACCGAGCTGCACTTGCGTGATCACGTACGCCGCGTTGAAAGTGACACCTAGGTGGCTGAGGTATCCTTCCGGGAAGATCCCGTTCAACTGACGACGGACTTCCACTTCAGCGCCGAGGCTCTGCGCTTGCTGTGCATTGCCGTAGCTGAAGTTGCGGGTTCCGCCGCTGCCGGCACCGGGCAGGAAGAACATTTCAATGGGGTTGGAGAAGTGCTTGTAGAAGAGACCGAAGCTCATCGTCTCCGATGCTGACGGATAAAGTTCGTACCGCGCATCGATGTTCTGGATGCTGGCCACTTGCAGGCTGTCGTTGCCGCGCAGCACGTTATTGAAGCTGAAGTCATAGAAGGAGAACGGCGCGAGTTCGCGGAACTCCGGGCGGTTCACCGTGCTGTACCACGCCAACCGCACTTGAGATGTTTCATTCAATGCGCGCGTGGCGTTCACCGAAGGAAGGATGCTGAGGACGGCGTTGTTCACATTCACGTGACGACCGCCGAATGTGGAACTGGTGAGCTGCTGCGTGTTGTGCTCTGCACGTATACCGGCGGCGATGGTCGTGTGGGTGGCGATGTTCAGGGTTGCGCCCACATACGCGGCGAGCAAGGTGTTCGCGGCGGTGTAGCGGTCGCTCGGGTTCGTGCCTTCCTCCAACCGGAATCCGGTGGTGGTGTTGATGTTCTCCGCATTGAAGATCGTTCCGATCCCTTCGTTCAACAGGCTCTGGTCGAAGAGGTCTCCATTGGCGCGGCGAAAGCTCATCCAACGCGCTTCGAACGTGCGGTCCTTGCGCTCGGCGTACACGCCGGTGCGCAGCGTGAGTGTGTTCGCGCCCGCTTGAACACGATGTTCGTAGTCCATCTTGCCGGTCATCACGCGCTCATCGCTTTCGCTGAAGAAGCGACCGGCATCCAGCGTGGTGGCACCCGGCGGGATCACTACTTGGAAGGCTGTATTGGCGTCGTTGTTATCGAGCCCGCGAACCGTGCGGATCCGGCGTAGATCGGGTTCCTTGTTCAGTGCGAGACCGTAGCCGGCTGTCCAGTTCAAGGTGCTGGTGCCGGGAACGAGATCATGGCTGCCGTGAAGTTGACCGCTGTAGATGGTGCGCTGCTGGTAGCGGTACGCGTAGTTGCGCACTTCGAATCCCTCTTCCATGTTCCGGCCGGTACGCAACGTGGTCTGGTCGGTGCCTTGCTGTGTGAAGAGGTTGCGGAACTCCAACTTCGTGCGTGAGCCCGCGAGGAGGCTGAAGTTGCTCGATGCCGTCAGGCGTACTTGTGCGGTGTTCTCGTTATCGCTGTAGTTGTAGATGCTATCACTGCGGCCGGTGAGTGGGGAGTACGCATTGAAGTTGTAGTTCTTCGCCGTGTAGTTGGTGCGCGTGGTGCTGTATCCGAGCGAGGTGATGTTTCCTCCGGTGACCCGTCCGCCTTCCTTGCCGAAGCGACGTGCGATCAACACGTTCACGCGCTGATCAGGCAGTGCGGTGCTTTGTTGCGGCGCCCAGTTGTTCGCCAAGGACCGACCGGCTTCATCCACGCGGCGCAACGGCGCCGTGGCCAAGTTGCCGGGGAAGCTCACCGGTAGTTGACGCAGGCCGTCATCGAATCCTAGTCCGTCCGTGCTGCTGCGCTGGCTGCTGTTGAACGTGTTGAAGGTGGAGCCCGGGCGGTACGAGGAACTGTACGTGATCTCCGTGCGGTTGCGCTCGGGCACGTTCACTGTGTAGAGCTTGATCACGCCACCCGCGAATTCACCGGGCAGTTCCGGCGCACCGGATTTGTAGATCATCACGCGATCCAACGCGCCACTCGGTAGGATGTCGAAACTGAATGCGCGCTTGTCCGGTTCCAGACTCGGCGCGATCACGTCGTTCAGCATCACCGTGTTGTACCGGTCCGCCAGCCCGCGGATCATCACGAAGCGATCGCTCACCATGGTCACACCCGGGATCCGTTTCACCACATCTCCGGCTGTGCGGTCCTGGCTCTTCGCGATCTGCTCGCGGCTCACGCCGTTCACCACTTGATCGCTCTTGCGGGTCTCCATCACCACCGCACTTTCCGTTTCGCTGCGACGCGTCGCCACCACTTCCACCATGTCGATCTCCACCGCAAGGGCCTTCAACTCCAATCCCAGTTCGGTGGTCTTGCCCGCGCTCACCGCCACGGTGCGTTCCGTCGGCTCGTAACCGACGAAGCTGACCGTGATCACGTGCGTACCGGGATCGACGTTGAAGCGGAACACACCATCGAAGTCCGTGGTGGCTCCGGTGGTCGTACCGGCAATGGCGACGTTCACGAAGGGCATTGGCTGCACCACTCCCGCTTCTATTGCGGTGATCCGCCCGGCAACCGTGCCTTGTTGGCCGTGAAGAAAGGAAGCGGTAAAAGCGAGAAGCGTAAGGAGTAGGGATCGTGTCATTGTGTAGGCGCGTGGAACTGATGTTCCGTGCGCCACAAAGGACCCGGTCTCCTTTCACCCCATCCTTGGCTGTGTCTTAACGCTTTGTTAGGTGCTGGCGGATCAAGATAACCTTGAGTTAACGCGCCCCTCCAGGAACCACCACTTCGGGGCATCCTTGCTTCGCCGCGCTTCCTGCCACATCGCCACCAACCGTTCCTGCAACAAGGCCGTGGCTTCTTCCACGCTATCCGCTACGAAAAGGAACTCCAGCTCCTCACGACCGATGGTGCCTTCCTCCACCATCCGATCAAGCTGTTCCAGCATCGGCTTCCAATACTCCTTCCCATACAGAAGGATGGGGAAGTCCTTCACCTTGCCTGTTTGGATGAGCGTGATCGTCTCGAACAATTCATCCATTGTTCCCGCGCCGCCGGGCATCACCACGAAGGTCACGCTGTACTTCAGCAGCAACACCTTGCGGATGAAGAAGCGCTCGAAGGTGAGGCTCACATCGAGATAGGGGTTGGGCGCCTGCTCGTGGGGCAGCACGATGTTGCACCCCACACTCCGTGCGCCCACATCCCTTGCGCCACGGTTCGCTGCTTCCATGATGCCGGGGCCACCGCCGGTCATGATCGTGAAGCCGACGCGACCCACACGCCGCGCCAGGTCACGCGCCGTCTCGTAGTAGGGGTGGTCCTCCTGGAAGCGTGCGCTGCCGAAGAAGGTGACGCACGGCCCCACGAAGTGCAGCTTGCGGAAGCCGTAGATGAACTCCTGCGCGATGCTGACCGCGCTCCGGAATTCCTTCCACCGCGAGCGCGGACCTTCAAGAAAACCGAGATCGATGCGTTGATCGGAACGAGGTGGAGCCATGGCGGCGAAGCTACCCTGACCGCTTACCGCACCACGATCCGCTGTTGTGCGACTTGTCCATCCGCCGTTGTGGACCGCACGAGATAGATGCCACGCGTATCGAGTGTGAACTCCGCAGACCCGCGCACGGGGCGCTCCAGAATGACGCGACCGCTCGCATCCAATACCACGACCTGCGCATCGCGGAAGGAAATATGAATTGAGTTGCCCGGTTCCACGAGTGTGGGCCACACATCGAGTTCCGAAGGGATCGTTGGCTGCGGAATACCAGTGCTCAAGTCGCATTGCGTGATCTGCGGGTTGAGCCAAGTGATTTCCGGGTCTTCGTAACAACGCAGTTCGATGAAGGTCTCCGCATCGCACGCCCCATAGATCCACGTGAACGGTGCGCCAAGCCCGCCGAGTCTTTCTATGATCGTGCCGGTATTGGGTGAGAAAAGTGTCCATTGCCGGGATATCACTTGCACCTCGTAACTCCTGAGCCAGTTGCCACTGTTCACGATATGTGCAGTATCGGTCACGGTCCAGTCGAGTGTATCCACTAACGAAGCTGACTGTGTGATCGGCGTTGACCAACCGGTTCCAATGTCCGCAGCCCAGTTGAACAGCAAGTGGAACTCACCCGTGCCATCGTTCCAGTACAGGAGGGAATCGCCGGACATCGTCAGTATCGGAAGGAATTCATGGCACGTGAACCAACCGGTGTTCAGTGTCAGTTTGCTGCATGATCGCCCACCGACGAGCGTATCACCGATGACCTCGATCACAGCGAGGTTCGTATCGGGACTGAACGCTTGACCTTGCTTGTACGTCCACTTCGCACCGATCGGAGCGAAGGTGGTTTGCGCGGAGATCGCGAGCGGAACAAGAAACAGCAGGAGAAGAAATGATCGCATGCAGGAGGCCTGAGTGAAAGGTAGGCAGTGGGACCCTTCATCTGAGGTATTCTCCGATCCTCTCAGAATTGCTCTCGATCAGACACAGCTACAGATGAACCTCATTGGTAGCTGCGTGTACGGGTCCACCGAACCCCACGCACCATGAGATCTTTCATCGCCCTCCTTTCCTTTTTGCTGACCATCACGCAGAGCCGGGCAACCGATCTCTACGACCAGCTCCGCGCCTTCAATCCGTACTGGGGTCAGTATGCAGAGCGCTTGAATGGACTACCAGCCCAAGTGATCGACGATGACGTCGACTACGTGCGGGCGCACCTCGCGGAAGTGCTCGGCGTGCTGAACGCTGCGAAGACCAGCCACCTTACCGCGGATCAACTGACGTCTCGCACTGAACTGATAGCGGTGCTCGCAGACTACGCACAACAAGGCCGCTTCCCTATCAACTACTACCGGCACGTACGCATCCCGGTGTTCATCGATGAACACGATACCCATTGCGCCGTCGGTTATCTGATGCAGTACACCGGATGCGAAGCCATGGCCCGTCGCATTGCGACCACCAACAATTATGCGTGGGTCAGAGAGATCACGGATCCCGAACTCGGTGCGTGGCAGATTGCTTCAGGATTCAGCTTGGATGAATTGAAGCTGATCCAGGGAGCGTATGACTTCTATGAGCGGGATGCCTTCCTGCTGCCGGACAAGTACGAGGTGCCGCAGAAGCCCGAGCAAGTGGTGCGCTACTTCGAGGGAAAGGATGCCGCGACGGCGCTCGTCATAGGCTCCAATGTGTGGTGCTATGGTGAAGGCGCCAACGGCGATCTCCACGGGCGCTGGGAACAGAACTACTCGGCCACCTTGCCGTGGATCATCGGCTATTTTGAGCATGGCAAACGGTCGGGCCGCTGGAAGGAGTATTACAAAGGCACCGACAAGCTATGTCGTACCGAGAACTGGCGCGACGACAAACTGAACGGCATCCGCACGCGCTATGATCGCGAAGGCCAAGTGATCGAGACCATCCTGTTCAAGAACGGTCAGGCCGTGACCAAGACGAACATCGATCACGAGAAGGCCCTTCGTTATGTGCGCAGCCCGATCGACTCAGCGACGGTCTACACCGAGGTGTTCACCATTGAAGGCGCATTGATCGCGGCAGGGAACGAGCGCATCTACAATCCCGAGGGACTTTCCTGGTTCCAGAACATCGAACTCACGGCGCTCAACACTTATGCGATCAGCGCGCGCGACGGCGCCCCACGACCCGAGGATGGCGTGATGGTATCGAGGTTCGCGCGCGGGCTGCATCGGTTCGAGCAACAGATCCCTGGCTCGCATACGCTCGTTCAGTACAAGAAGGAAGGGGAGTGGGTCTACTACAAGGACTACCTGCGCCCACCGGTGAGCAAGAATGCCACGCCGAGCGGAATTGGAACACCGAGCGGAGCCGAGGTGTTCGAACTCGGGTACCGGCACTTCGGCACGGAGCTCTGGATGAACATCGCGCGCTACGATCACCTCAAGCTGACCGCGACCTACGATTCCATGCGCGTGGTGTACGCCGACGATCGAATGGTCGACTTCTTCGGATACACGCCCACCGAACAGGATCACTTGCAGCTGACCTACCATCCACCATTGCTCCAGCTCGTGGCGTATCGCGGTTCAATACGCTTTGAAGACCAACCGTCGATCACTCCGATCAAGCAGATCGCTCGCCTCGATCCGCAAGGGAACCTGATCGGCGTGCGGGTCGATTACGATCCCATGGGTGAAGTGACGCGTGAGGATCGCTTCTATGTGCCATTCAAGAAGGAGGAGGAGATGCTCGGGATGGTTCGATGATGGCACCCTGACGTTCGCTGGTATGGATCATTGAAGTGAAGCCAGTATGAGCATGCTAATGGTCCTGCCAATAGGCGCGTACGAAGTCGATGGGGTCGTTCACTCCTGTGTCCAGCTGCACATTCGGTTGGACCCCCGAAGCATTGTAAGCCACTCCGTGGTCCAGCCAATTGCGTCGAGTGGTGGGGCAGTAAACGTTCATGTTGTTGCAACCCAGTGGCCGCAAAGCGGGTTCGCCATAGTCCACGCCGCCTGCGGTGTGTTGGCCGAAGATCAGCACTCGATCACCCAGACCACGGGCCATTATCAAGAAGAGTTCTGCGCTTCCATTTGTCGCGGTATCGGCTAAGATGGCCACCCGTCCCGGGCGGAACCGCGTGGAATCATACGGTAGCTGCATGGACCATGGCTCGCTCCAGCTATTCAGCAGTTCCTGGCCGCCTCTGAGCATTTTCACATACGGCTTCGATCGGGACCGTTGGCGCTTGTCGCGTTGCGATGTCACCGGGGCCATACGCCATTCAATGTTCGCAGGCGAAAGCCAATAGCGGTAGCCTGGATCCTGGTAGGGTCGTGACTGGATGTAGGTAAGCAAGCCATTGTTGAGGTATGCGTTGCTGGTGTTGCTATGGCGGAGATCGATGATGATGTCGGGCTGCTGCTGGAGCATCAGCGAGTTAGCCTTTATCAAACTGTCTAGCTGCACGTTGACCCGCGGAAGGCATGCGCCTACTTTGATGTAGAGCGTGCTGTCATCAAGCACTCGCCATTGCAATTCATAACTGTGTTCAAGGTTGAAGGCAACCTCATTGCTCAATGGAACCGATCCCAGTCGCCGCCGGTGGAGTACGCCAATATCTCCAAGGGCAATATGGTCCTTTACGCGGAAGCCGCCGACAAGGACGCGTCGCATGTTGATGCGCCAATAGTCCGATCGCACACTGTCCGGTCCGGCCAAAGCGATCGTGCATTTCACCATGCCTTCTTTCCATTCCGGGAGTGGCGCGTGCATGACCACGCCTTGGTAACGCCCAGTGCTTTCCGAATAGATCAGGCCTAGTTCGAATTGTTCAATGCACCAAATGCCTTCCAATTCAAGCAAATGGTCGGCATGCGTATCGAAGTAATTCATCAATGAGGCGGCGGTCCAGGAAGTGGTATCAGGGCGTACGATGCTTCGGGTGTAGAGGCCAAGCTGTTTGTCATGGAAAAAGGAGCAATACGTTTCGAGCAAGCGTGAACAGGCAGTATCGCTTTCAACAGACAAGGCGACCTTGCGCAGTTGTTCGGCCAGAGCGTTATGGCTGTCGCGGTCGCCATTCAGCACCTTGTCATAGAACCCCGCGTAGTTGCGCGCAACAATATCGATCAGCTTGTCCAGCTTGTGCATACAGGAGCAACTGTCTTGCGCACGTATTGTGAGTGTGATCAAGATGAACGTGGAGAGCAGAAGGGATTTCATGGCTGGTTATTATGTTGATCAACGGATATGCCAACAACGGATTCCAGCGCCGCCTTCGCCACCTGCACATTCTTCACATCCTGCACGCTGATCCTCAGCGTTCCCGCCTTCTCGTACACCTTGAACCTCTTCGGAGATGCGCCGACCGCACGCAGCACCACTTGGAATCCATCGCCCGCGAAGAAGGGATGCTTCTGATCCGCGATGAAGGTGCCCATGAGCGTGCCCTTCTTCAGCACCATCTTCTCGAGGCCGATGCGTTGGCCGAGCCAGCGGAGGCGGATGGCTTCCATGAGCTCGAGCACCTGGTCGGGGATGGGGCCGAAGCGGTCGGTGATGTCGGTGGTGAACTTGGCGAGCTCGGCTTCGTCCTTGATGTCATCGAGTTTGCGGTAGAGGGCGAGGCGTTCGGCGGTCTCGCTCACGTAGCTGTTGGGGATCAGCATCGTGAGGTCGGTCTCGATGATGCAGTCATCGCTCTGGTCGCGCGTGCCGCCGCGGGCGAGTTGGCGGTCCTCGAAGAGTTCTGCGAAGTGCTCCGACTTCAATTCGCGCACGGCCTCTTCCAGGATCTTGTGGTAGGTCTCGAAGCCGATGTCGTTGATGAAGCCGCTCTGTTCCGCGCCGAGCAGGTCGCCTGCGCCGCGGATGTCCAGATCCTTCATGGCGATGTGGATGCCGCTGCCGAGATCGCTGAATTGCTCGATCGCTTGCAGGCGCTTGCGTGAGAGGTCGGGCAGCAGGTGCGGACTTGGTGCTAGCAGGTAGCAGTACGCCTTCTTGTTGCTGCGCCCCACACGACCGCGCAATTGGTGCAGATCGCTCAGGCCGAAGTTCTGTGCTTCGTTCACGATGATCGTGTTCGCGTTCGGGATGTCGAGGCCGTTCTCCACGATAGTGGTGCAGACGAGCACGTCGGTGTTGCCTTCGATGAAGTCGAGCATCGCCTCCTCCAACTTGTGTCCTTCCAGTTGCCCGTGTCCAACCCCCACGCGCGCACCGGGCACCAGCTTGCGGATCATGCCCGCAACGAACTCGATGTTCTTCACCTTGTCGTTGATGAAGTACACCTGACCGCCGCGTGAGAGCTCGTACTCGATCGCGCCTTGGATCACCACTTCGTCGTACGGATGCAAATTGGTCTGCACGGGATAGCGGTTCGGCGGCGGCGTGCTGATGATGCTCAGGTCGCGCGCGCCCATAAGGCTGAACTGCAACGTGCGCGGGATCGGCGTGGCGGTGAGCGTGAGCGTATCCACCGTGGCGCGCAACGTCTTCAACTTGTCCTTCACGTTAACGCCGAACTTCTGTTCTTCATCGATGATGAGCAGGCCGAGGTCCTTGTACTGCACGTCCTTGCTCACCAGCCGGTGCGTGCCGATGATGATGTCGATCTTCCCTTCCTTCAGGTCTTTCAGGATCTGCGTCTGATCAGCGCTGCTGCGGAAGCGGTTGATGTAATCCACGCGCACGGGCAGGCCCTTCATCCGTTCGCGGAAGCTCTTCGCATGTTGCAGCGCGAGGATGGTGGTGGGCACCAGCACGGCGACCTGCTTGCTGTCGCACACCGCTTTGAACGCAGCGCGGATTGCGACCTCCGTCTTGCCGAAGCCGACATCACCGCAGACCAGTCGATCCATCGGCGTACCTTTCTCCATGTCGCGCTTCACATCGATCGTAGCCTTCTCCTGATCCGGCGTGTCCTCGTATATGAAGCTCGCTTCGAGTTCGTGCTGCAAGTAGTTGTCCGGCAGGAACGCAAAGCCTGGCTTGCTCTTCCGTTGCGCGTAGAGCTTGATCAGGTCGAAGGCCAGCGCCTTCACCTTCGCCTTGGTACGCTCCTTCAAGTTCTTCCACGCTGGACTGCCGAGCTTGCTCACGTTGGGTGCCGCGCCGCCCTCCTCGCCGCTGAACTTGCTCACGCGGTGCAAACTGTGGATACCCACGTACAGGATGTCGTTGTCGCGGTAGATCAAGCGGATCGCCTCCTGCAATGAACCACCCGCGTCGATCTTCTCCAAGCCGCTGAACACGCCCACGCCGTGATCGATGTGTACCACCAGGTCGCCGGGTTTCAACTGCGTAAGCTCCTTCAGCGTGAGCGCCTGCGAGTTCTTTCGGAAGCCTTCCTTCAGACGGAAACGGTGGTAGCGCTCAAAGATCTGGTGGTCGGTGTAGAGCACCAGCTTTTGCTCGGGATCGATGAAGCCTTCATGCAGATCAAGAACGAGAGGCGTGAAGGCCACCTCGTGTTCCATGTCATTGAAGATGGTGTAGAGGCGTTCGCTCTGCTTCGCGTTGTTGCACGCGATCAAATTCGTGTACCCCGCGTTCTGCTTGTTATGCAGGTCACCGCTCAACACTTTGAACTCCTTTGCGAACGTGGGTTGCGGTCGTTGCTGGAAGTCGACCGCTACCTGAGCTCGACTGTCGTGCGTTGCGTTCCCGTCGCGTCGTTGCAGCTCGCCCCGGGCTTGACCCGGGGTCGCGGTTAACTCTTTCTCTGTGCCCTCCATGCCTCTGTGGTGAACCGCATTCCCCCAGAACACCTTCCTGAACCCCAATGTCCCCTTGATCAACGCACTATCCGTCGCAAGCAACTTGTCCGGCCTCGCGTGCTTCTCCTTCTCGGGCAACTTCCCGTACGTCTCGCCGAGCAACTTCAATTGCTTGGTCGCCGCATCACCGATGGCCTGCAGGTCTCGCATCCAGATCACCGCGTCCTGGGGCAATTGATCGAAGAAGGTTTGCTGGTTCGCCGCGTCCTCGTCCTGAAGATCCGGCACGATCACCGCTTCGGCTAGGCGCTCTACCGTCAATTGGTCCTGCGGATCGAAGCGACGCACGCTCTCCACGGTATCGCCAAAAAGCTCGATGCGGTAGGGCTTGTCGCTGCCGTAGCTGAACACATCCACGATGCCGCCACGCACGCTGAACTGCCCCGGCTCGTACACGAACTCCACGCGTGAAAAGCCGGTCTCCTCGAACCACTCCTCCAACGTTTCGATCGGCAGTTCCTCACTCCGCTTGATCGTGAGCGTGGTTTTCTGCATCACCTCTTTGCTCACCACAAGCGGCACCAATGCTTCGGGGTATGTCACGAGGACGAGGCGCTCCGGCTTCTTCATGAGGACCTCAAGCACTTCGGTGCGGCTCACACGCTCACCGTCGTGGTGGCCATCCGGGTCATACGGTGAACGTGATGGGGCAGGATAGAAGAACGTGTCCTCGCCCTTCGCTTTGCGCGCATCCTTTTCCTTGCCGCGTAGCGCTTCGAGGTCATTGAGGAAGTAGGCTGCCTCCTCCTTGTCCGTATGCACGAACACATGCACACCGCCGTGCTTCGCGATCACGCTGCTGGCGATCAGCGCTTGCGCCGAACCGATGGTGCCGCTGATCTGCACGCGCGCGGCAGCAGGCTTCAACGCATCAGTGATCTGCGCAACGCGCGCATCGCTGCGGTAGAGGGAGAGGAGGTCGGGGAGGGAGGTCAGCGTCGGCGTCATCTACTTCGTTCTCGTTTCCCTCAGCTTGCCATCTTCATAGACCTCGACTTTCTCCAAGTCACCATTGGGCTTGAAATAGCGCCATTCACCAACAGGCAGTGACATCCGGTATGGAGGTTCAACTATCGGCCAACGCTCATAATGTTCTTCAATCTTCACCTGGCCGTTTTCGTACCACTCAGTCCAATCATTGAAAGCACGCATCGCACACCACCAGCCGTCTCTCTCCTTTTGCCCATTGGCGTGATAGCTCGTCATTGGTTGCAACGTATCCCGGCTAGGCCACAAGCTGGACCATAGTTGGCCATTGGGGTGGAAGTACTCGGTGTACAACCACCCCATGGTCTTACGATCCTCAATGTTGCGCCTCATCAACTGGCCTTCCCTGTAATAGTGAGATGTATAGACGCTATCCCCATGTGTCCTCAGCTCAGAGGCGATTCTGGTCATCGTTGGATCCCAGAAAATGCGGGCGACAGTCGTGTCATTTCGGAATGTGTGCGAGACATCATCCAGAACCACCATGTAAGCACTGTCCTTAGCGGGGTAATCATCGTACCACCCTATGACCAGGGAATCGCCTCGCCAGAGATTAACTGCGTGTTGCGCATGAGCCACGCAAGGCGTGAGAATCACCATGCAGATAGCGACAGTCGGCAGCTTAAGGTGAAGCAAGTTCATGGTCATACAAACGCCCGAAACCCGGTGCCGGGGATTCCGGGCATCGGGTTCGGGAACGCATGCGAAGTTATGGGTGCCAGATGCTGGAACGGGTAGCTACCGCGATAGCGAAAGCACGGCGGCCAAGCCGTCCTGTATGCGCTCCAGTGTCAGGCTATCCACCACGCCGATCCGCTTCATGAACCGTGTTTCACTGATTGATCGGACTTGGAAGCAGTCCGCAGTGGATGCCTTGCTCAGCTTGTTCTTGGTGTCCGGTGCCAGTCGCACCATCCAAGGTGCTTGGGCGTAGTAGTTCTTCCAATCCGTGACCGGCACGATGATCTTCAGTGGCAACCGGCCAACTGCATCGTCGCTTACAATGATCGCAGGCCGAGTCTTTCGGATCTCGGCACCTTGGCTGGGATCGAGGTTCACCGACCAGATCTCACCTTGCTTCATAGAAGTTGTCCAGGTCGATTCCCGTGAACGCCGTGAACTCTCCGCCTTTGCGGTACGCGCCTTCAAGGGCTTTCGCGGCCTTGCTCATCGCTTGCCGGGTCTGATCCTTGCGCAAACCGCGCAGCGTCTCTTCCAACAGGTGGATCCGCTTGGTTACCGGCAACCGCCCGATCTCCGCGATCAATTCCTTGGTGCTCATGTTTCAAAGATACTGGATAGCTGGCCGCACTATTCCCGTTGACAAAGACGTCGGTCCCTCCTCATTCGCGTCGGTAACTTGGTCGGCGCACATCATCAGCCATGGAACAAAAGGATGCCATCAAGGTCTTCGAGGACAAGCAGGTCCGCACCGTGTGGGACGGTGACCAGGAGAAGTGGTTCTTCTCGATCATCGACGTGATCGCCGCCCTCACCGGCAGCGACCGGCCCAGGAAGTATTGGAACGACCTGAAGGCCAAGCTCGGCAAGGAGGGAAGCCAGTTGTCCGATAAAATCGGACAACTGAAAATGCGCTCGACCGATGGGAAATCCTATAGCACCGACGTGGCCGATACCGAGCAGCTTTTCCGCCTGATCCAATCCATCCCCTCACCCAAGGCCGAGCCCTTCAAACTGTGGCTGGCGCAGGTGGCCAACGAGCGGCTTGACGAAATGCAAGACCCCGAGATCACCATCGACCGGGCGTTGGAGCAGTACCTGCGGATGGGCTATTCCGAGAACTGGATCAACCAGAGGCTGAAGAGCATTGAGGTCCGCAAGGAGCTGACCGATGAATGGAAGAAGCGGGGATTGAAGCAAGGCCAGCAGTTCGCCACGCTTACCGACATCATCACCAAGGCGTGGGCTGGCAGGACCACTAAGGACTACAAAGTGTTGAAAGGCTTGAAGAAGGAGAACCTGCGCGACAATATGACCAACACCGAGTTGATCCTGAACATGCTTGCGGAGGCCTCGACCAAGGACATTTCGCAGGCCACGGAGCCTGAGTCCTTCGATGACAGCAAGGAAGTGGCGCGGCAGGGAGGGAATGTGGCCAAGGTCGCACGCCTGGAACTCGAGGCGAGAACGGGGAAGAAAGTGGTTTCTGCAATGAGCGCGAGAAAGTCACTGAAAGGAAAGGGATGACGAGCTGAGGGCCTACTTCCCCTCCAACCCCTCCGGCAACTGGTGCATCTTCAACACGGTGTTCCAATTGCGCGCGGTGTTCACCACGCCGATGCCCTTGTCGAAACCGAACTATTCCTTGCACAGCTTCGCCACTTCGGCGATGGTCTTCTCTCGGGAAATCGCACGGCGCACCAAGGCATTGCCGCTGTTGATGCAGGTGGTGGCACCGGTGAAGCCGGCCTTGGTCATCACTTCGCGCAGGGGCGCTACAGGCAGTTGTCCGGCATCGCCAACGCCTCGGAAGAGGAGGAGATAGGTGGTTCGTTCCGGCATGGTGCGTCTAGGTAGTTGAAGGAGGCGCCATTGTTCCGGTCGGGACTAGAGTCGATGGATCTGTTCGAGGAGCTTGAGTTCCATGCGATGTCCCTCGTCGCGGTATTTGAACAGTCCGCCAGCGCCTTGTTTGAAGCTTAGCTTCTTCTCCCAGAAGCCGAACAGCAATAGCGGGCAGTAGCCCTCGTAGCTCACCCGCTCTTCGTCCACCTTGATCTCGAACACGATCAGCGCCCCGCCGTGCGCTTCCTTGTAGTACGTGTCGTGATCAGGGCGCTGCGTTAGCTTGAACACGATGAATTCTCCCATCCTGTCCGTCATCACGCGTGCCTTCCCATGCTCGAACACGGCCATCGTAAAGCCGCGACCCCGGAACCAGCGGTCCAGCGCGGATCGCAGTGTATCTGCCGAACCGGAAGAATGGGTCAACGGGATCCTGGGCATGGAACGTTCAGCGACTCGAAGGTATCGTAACAAGCCTTGGGCAACAACACACGCCTCACCCGCTATGCTCACCCGCCGGTGGTCCAGTGGTACGCGGCGACAGACGTTCCCACAGAAGGCGTTCATCCGCGCTCAACATCTCCAGGTTCTTGAAGGTATCGCAGCTGATGATCCTACTGCCGTTGCGTCTACCGAACACCAGGCCTTGGGCAAGGGCCGCCGCGAATTCCGGTTGCTTGTCATAGAACGGCTTGCTCTGGCGCATGACCAACTGCGGACATTGTTTGAAGAAGCCCATCATGTTCGTGAGCATCACGCCCATCAGATCGCTGCGCAGCCCCCACCGACTGAAGAAGTGACTGTCGAAATGCAAGGGCATCTCCGACCCGCGAAGCACAATGGCGTCCAGCGCCGTGTCCGGGTACTGCTTCGGGCCGTGCCTCCACCACATCAGCGCGTGCGTCCGCATCTCCGTCGCGGTCACGCGCACATGGCAGCGCCACTCGCTGCGCTTATAGCGGTAGGTGTAGTCATCGCCACAGGGCCCGGCCGGGTTCTTCCGCAACCCATTCTGCAAAATGCCACCGCGCAAGCGCATACTACGCTCCATGTAGGGGTAATACGCGCGTGCCTCTTTCAACTTCGCCTCCAGTATGGGCAGCGGCACCGGCATGTTGGGTGAACGAAGCTAGGGGGAAGGACATTGTGGGGGGGAGGGGTAGGGGACGGGTTGTGTACCATGGATCTACGATCCGTGCGGCACAAAGCATCTTCAGCAACGTCTTCCAATTGCGCGCGGTGTTCACCACGCCAATGCCCTTGTCGTATTTGTTCGCCATCGGCGCATGATCCCGCCCACCCCTCACAACCAATCCAACAGCGAAACGCCGAGACCGATGGTGGTCTGCTTGTGATCGTAGTCCAGCAGATTTTCGCCGTACCCATGGAACACTTGCAGGTGTGCCTTCAGGTTGCGGCTGATGGTGAAGGACCAATCGCCCTGCACCGAACCACCGGTGAGGGGTGCATCAATGAACGCGCTGCGCACTTGCACGGAGATCACATGGCTGCGGCGTTGGTGGATGAGGATCAGCTCGCCGTTGCCGACCAGGCCGGTGATGCCGGGGTTGTCGTCGTCGCGGTCGCGCTCGGGGAAACGCCACCATGGGCGTAGTAGTAACGTGTACCGTCCGCGCTCCAGTCCCACCTGCCCGATGATGCGGTTCCAGCTGCGGCTATAGGGGTCGGTGCCGCCGTTGCTCTGGTGGTCCAGTCCCGCGCTGAGGAGGCCACCGCGAAAGCCGAGCACGCGATAGTTCGTGGGCCAGACCACCATTACTTCCGGCTCGAAGTTCGATTCGCGGAAGGCGCGGCTGAGGCCGTAGTTGTACACCTGCCACCGCGAGCTTTGCGTGTAGCCCACCCAGATGTCCCCGGTGTTCTTGTACAGGCCCTGCGCCACCTTGGTCTTGAAGCTGAACTGGAATTTGCACTCGATCACATCCAAGGGGATCTGGTCCGCAGGCAAGGTGGAACCGCCGGATCGGTGCGGTTCGCGGTTCGGCGAACTGCTCCACACACCGGGTAGCACATACAACGGTTTGTACGGCGTAATGAGGAAGGTGCCGTTGCTCAGGCTGTCCGCCAGTTCCCACCGGGCACGCAGGGTATGCGAATCCCGGAAGACCTTGTTCTGTGCATCACCAGCCATGAAGCTGGAAACGAACGCACACAGCAAGAAGGAGCGACGAGCGGCTACTGCGATCATGCGCGCGGCCCGTCAAGAAGGATCATGCGCTGAAGGTAGGCGGGAGCTCGCCCGAATGCGGGTCAACACCTGATCGCATCGCGTGCAGCATGCCGATCCGAACGTACCTTGGGTTCTGCTTATGGAACGCATCGAAACGAATAGCGCCGTGGTGGAACGCATGCACCCCGACTTGGTGATCTGCTGGTACAAACGTGGGGTGAAGATCGACGCGATCGCCGTGCGCGAGAATCTGGAGGCCCGCAAGCAGTTCCCCGGGGTCGATGCGTATGCGGTGATCGGCGTGTTCCCGGAGGACGTGGACTTCGACATGAGCTTGTTGAACGCGGACCATTACGCGAGCACCGATGTGGATAGCGTGACCAGCGTGCTGGCTATCGTGGCCGAGGGTTCACTGTTCGAGAAGATCGCAGGGCTGTACTTCGCCTACCACCCCACCAACTTCACCTCGCGCGTGTTCGGTCAGTTACAGGACGCCATGATCTGGGTGGAAGAACGTATCGCCGCGCGCACGAGCGCATAGCGCGGTTGGTGGTCGCCAAGCAATGACGGGCGCTCACCGCTTGCCTGCGTTCTTGCACAAGCCCGGCCACGCGTTCTCCGCACCCAACCCTACCGCAGCAACTCCGCCGCCTTCTCCAATGCCTTGGCCATGCCGCTGGGTTCCTTACCGCCGGCTGTCGCGAAATCGGGCTGGCCACCGCCGCCACCCTTGATCTCCGGGCTGATCTGCTTGATGAGGTCCATGGCCTTCACGCCAGTGGCCTCCGCAAATTCCTTTCCGATGGAGACCGCGAGCAAAGGCTTGCCCTCGATCACCGAACCGACCACGAGCGCGAGGTCCGTGTGCTGTTCGCGCAATTGGTAGCCGAGGTCCTTCAGGCTTTGGGCGTCGAGGTCCAGGCGCTCCACGAGCACCTTCATCCCTTTCGCGTTCTTCTTCGCTTTGCCCGGTAGCTCGTGTGCGAGGCTCTTCACTTTCTCCTTCGCGGCCTTCTCCAACTCCTTGGAAAGCGAGGCGTGTTGCTCCACCAGTTTCTCCACGGCCACCACCACATCGGCCGGGTTCTTCAGCAACGCGCTGATCGCATCCAGCTTGGCGAGCTTCTCGCTGATCATGCGCTCGGCCTCGGCGCTCGTCACCGCTTCAATGCGACGGATACCCGCCGCCAACGCGCCCTCGCTCACGATCCGGAACGGTCCGATGACGCCGGTGCGCGGCACATGCGTTCCACCGCAGAGTTCCACGCTTGGCCCGAATTTCACCACGCGCACATTGTCGCCGTACTTCTCGCCGAACAGCGCCATGGCACCCATGGCCTTCGCCTCCGCGATGGGCACGTTGCGCAGATCCTCGAACACGATGTCGTCCGTGATCATCGCGTTCACCGCACTTTCGATCGCCGCAAGTTCCTCCGGTGTCACCTTGGCGAAATGGCTGATGTCGAATCGCAAACGGTCGGGTGCCACGAGCGATCCCTTCTGTTCCACATGCGTGCCCAACTGCTCACGCAGCACATGGTGCAGCAAGTGCGTAGCCGTGTGGTTGCGCGCCGTCAATGCCCGTCGGCGCGTATTCACATGGGCCTTCAGGGGAGCACTCGGATCCGCGGGGATGCGCTTCGCGAAATGCACGATCAGCTGGTTCTCGCGCTTCGTATCAATGATCTCCACCTTGTCGTCGCCATGGATGAGCCATCCTTGATCACCGACCTGTCCGCCGCCTTCGGCATAGAACGGCGTGCGATCAAGGACGATCTGGAATTGGTCACCGCCTTTACCGCTCACCTTGCGATAGCGGAGGATCCGTGCATCGCAGGAGAGTTCATCGTAACCGATGAAAGTGGTCTCGCCTTTGGCGATCTCGACCCAATCGCCGGTGATGACCGAAGTGGCCGCACGTGAACGGTCCTTCTGCTTCTTCAGCTCCGCATCGAAGCCTTTCATATCCACTTCGCGCCCTTGTTCGCGGGCGATCAGCTGCGTGAGGTCGATCGGGAAACCGAAGGTGTCCAGCAACTCGAAAGCCTTATCGCCGGGGATCGTTCCCGAAGCTTCGGCGAGCACTTGCCCGATCCGTTTCGTGCCTTGCTCCAACGTCCGCAAGAAGGCTTTCTCCTCTTCGTGCATCACGTTGGCGATGATGTCCTGTTGCTTCTTCAGTTCGGGGAACTGATCGCCCATCTGATCCACCAGCACAGGCACCAGCGTATGCATGAAGGCCTCATTGAAACCAAGGAAGCTGTATCCGTAGCGCACCGCACGACGCAGGATCCGGCGGATCACATAGCCCGCTCCGGTGTTGCTCGGCAACTGTCCATCGGCAATGGCGAAGCTGATCGCGCGCAAGTGATCCGCGATCACGCGCATGGCGATGTCCGACTTTCCCCCCGCCACGTCATGCCGGGCTTGACCCGGCATCTCGTCAGGGGCGGCCGCCCCATACGCGATCCCACACTGCTTCGCTATCGCCTGGATCAGCGGCTGGAACACATCCGTGTCGTAGTTGCTGCGCTTGCCTTGCAGCACCATGCACAGGCGCTCGAAGCCCATGCCGGTATCCACATGTTGCGCGGGCAGGGTGTGAAGCGAACCGTCCGCCTTCCGCTCGAATTGCATGAAGACGTTATTCCAGATCTCGATCACCTGCGGGTGGTCATTGTTCACCAGATCGCGACCGGGTTTCGCCGCCTTTTCTTCCGCGCTGCGCACGTCCACATGGATCTCAGTACACGGCCCGCAGGGGCCGGTATCGCCCATCTCCCAGAAGTTGTCCTTCTTGGAAAAGGGCAGGATCCGCTCGGCAGGCATCACCTTCAACCACAGGTCGCGCGTCTCATCATCGGCGGGCAGTCCGTCCTTCTCATCACCACCGAAGTAGGTGGCGTAGATGTTCGTTGGATCGATCTGGTACGTGTCCACCAACAATTCCCACGCCCACTGGATCGCTTCCTTCTTGAAATAGTCCCCGAAGCTCCAGTTGCCGAGCATCTCGAACATCGTGTGGTGGTAGGTGTCGATACCCACCTCCTCCAGATCGTTGTGCTTGCCGCTCACGCGCAAACACTTCTGCGTGTCCGCGATCCGCTTATCCTTCGCTGGTCGGTTGCCGAGGAAGAGGTCCTTGAACTGGTTCATCCCCGCGTTGGTGAACATCAACGTAGGGTCGTCCTTCACCACCATGGGGGCGCTGGGCACGATGGCGTGGCCGCGCTTCGCGAAGTGATCGAGAAAGGCTTGTCGGATCTGCTGGGACGTGAGCATGGTGGGCGGAAAACGCTCGCGAAAGTACCGTGTGCATCGCAGCCGTGCGTGGCGTGATCCGTGATCGCGATCAACAGGGTTTAACAGGCACCTTTCCACGCATCCGACCTCCATGGGACCCTCGCGGCTACCTTGCGCTTCCTGCGGCTCTGGCCATGTCCGAACACAAGTACCGCTTCAACCCCAAGACGCTCAACTTCGAGCGGATCCGGCTCAGCGCTTGGCAAAAGGCCAAGCGCATCGCCTTGGCGCTGCTGCCCGGTCTGGTGGTGGGCCTCTTGGGGATCGTGCTGGTGTACCAGTTCGTGGACAGCCCGAAGGAGGCGGAGTTCCGGCGGGAGAACAAGCAGCTGCTCGTTCAATATGAACTGCTGAACAAACAGCTCGCTGAACTGGAGCGCGTGATGGGCGATGTGCGTCGCCGCGACGACAACATCTACCGCACCATTTTCGAGGCGGATCCGATCCCGGAAAGCATGCGGCAAGCGGGCGTGGGCGGCATCAACCGCTACCGCGATCTGGCCGGCTATGCAAGTAGTGAGTTGGTGATGGGAACGCGGGCGCGCTTGGACAAGCTCACGCGACAACTGGTGGTCCAGTCCCGCTCGTTGGATGAAGTGGGTTCACTCGTGCTGCGGAAGCAGGAGATGTTGGCGAGCATTCCGGCGGTGCAGCCGATCCCGAACGAGGACCTCACGCAAACGGCCGGCGGTTTCGGCTGGCGCATCCACCCGATCCACAAGATCAGGAAGTTCCACGCCGGTATGGACTTCACCTGCAAGCAGGGCACGCCCATCCACACCACCGGTGATGGCCAAGTGATCTTCGCGGAGTACAGCACGAACGGATATGGTATGCACGTGATCATCGATCACGGCTTCGATTATGAAACGTTGTACGCGCACATGAGCAAGTTGGAAGTGCGCGTGGGGCAGAAGGTGAAGCGCGGTGATGTGATCGGTCTGGTCGGGAACACCGGCCTGAGTGTCGGCCCGCACCTGCACTATGAAGTCCATAAAGGGCACGAGGCCGTGGATCCCGCGAACTACTACTTCAACGATCTATCACCGGCGGAATACGCGCGCATGGTGGAGATCTCCCGCAGCGCCGGCCAAGCACTGGATTGATCCGCAGCCCGCGGACATCGATACATTTGAAGCGATGCCGCTGAAGCCGAAGACCATCGAGAAGATCTACTGGACCATTGGGGAAGTGGCCGCCGAACTCGGCGTGAAGAACTCCTCCATCCGGTTCTGGGAGAAGGAGATCGGCACAGTGAACCCCAAGCGCACGGGCAAGGGCGATCGCCTTTACGCCCGCAAGGAGATCGACCAACTGAAGACCATCCAGCACTTGCTGAAGGATAAGGGCTTCACCTTGAGCGGAGCGAAGAACGAATTGCGTCATTCCGGCCGGACGGAAGCCCGGACCTTGGACCTGGAGCAACTGCGCCAGCGGCTATTGACCATTCGCCGCGAACTCATTGCACTGAAGATCCAGCACGGCGGATCGAAGTGATCGATCCTGGTCGATCAGGCCATCAGGAACCCAACCGGCCAACGGGTTGCATGCTCCTGAACCACGCTTCGAATTCGGCAAGCCCTTCGGCCAATGAGGTCTTCGGGGCGTAGCCCAGATGGTCCCGTGCCTTGGTAATGTCCGCTTGGGTCCTCGGCACATCCCCCGGCTGCTCGGGCCGTACCTCAATGACGGCCTTCCGGCCTACGGCTTTCTCGATCCCGGCGATGAGTTCACGCAACGTGACCGATCCCGAGTTGCCCAGGTTGTACACATCGTACAACTCGCCTTCGGTCCGGTCCATCGCAGCGATCACACCATCCACGATATCGCCGATGAACGTATAGTCCCGTCGCGTGCTGCCATCGCCATACTGCACGATCGGAAGTCCCGCATGGATGCGTCGCGTGAAATCGTGAATGGCCAGATCAGGTCGTTGCCGTGGCCCGAACACGGTGAAGAACCGGAGCGTGGTGACCTTCAGCCCGTGCAGGCGACTGAACAAACGGCCGTAGGATTCGGCCATCAACTTCGTGGCCGCGTACGGACTTATCGGTGAATTCCGGGGCACATCCTCACGCCAAGGAACATCCGGATCCTCGCCGTAGATGCTGCTGCTGCCCGCAAGGATGAAATGAGGCACCTTCCATCGCACGGCCGCTTCCAGCAGCATCAGCGTCCCCGTGACGTTCACCGAGTGATAGCCCAAGGGATCGGCGATGCTCGGGCGCACACCGGCCTTGGCCGCCAAGTGGATCAGCACATCGAAGGGATGCCGGGGATCCTCCACCCGCGTTAAGGCCGCTGGGTCCAGGATGTTCCCCTCGATCAACCTGAACAGCGGATGCCGGGCGACTTGCGCGAGGTTGGACCGCTTGATCGCCTCGGAATAGAACGGATCGAAATTGTCCAGCACCGTTACACGCCAACCGGAGGCCAATAGCTTTTCCACCACGTGGCTGCCGATGAAACCAGCGCCTCCTGTAACCAGCGCATGGCCTGGCGACGGGCGGGCAGGACCGTTCAACTCCGCATTGCCTTGCATGGCGGTGAAGATATCGGCTGGCGTGGTCATGCCTCCGAACGCCGCGCGTTCCATGAACCTATACTTGCTGTGTCATGGCGTTGAATGAACCAGCGGTGGTCGCACATCCGATGGGGTGGATACGGATGCTCTGTGTGGCCGTGCCGCTCAAAGCATTGCTCGTGGTCGGCATCCTGCTCGCGAACGGCGTGGGGCTTACCGGCCCTTGGCATGAATTCACCGGCGATTCAGCGGACTATATAGCGCCGGTGGATTCCCTGCTGGCCGGCAGTGGCTTCACCCCTGATCATCGCATGCCGGGCTACGCGCTGGTGTATCTCCTGCTTCGTTTGTTGTTCTCGCCGGAAGCAGCCCAGAATGCGCTCATTGTCGCCCAAGTACTAGCGGATGCGATCATGGCGGTGCTCGCGGCGCGCATCGCCTTCCACCTAACGAGGAACAGGACGGTGGAACGGACCACGTTCATTCTTGCCATCGCTGCCACGTTCGTTTCGGTTTTCGACCGGATCATCCTTACCGAGACGTTCGCCGCCTTCGCCATCCTAGTGGCCACGGAGCGGATCACACGCCGATCCTCACCCACACCTACGGACCTCGTTATTTGTGGTAGCGCACTCACCTGGGCCGTCTTCCTGAAGCCGGTCATGCTTCCCCTGTTCCTGGTGTTCGGTCTCGTGATCGCCGGATCGATACCCTGGTGGCGACGACGACTGTACGCAGCCGTGTTGCTACTGGCCCCCCTGCTCGTTGCGGATGGTGCGTGGATCCTGCGCAATGAACGGGTACATCATCGGTTCCAGCCGTTGACCTCGACCCTGTTGACGCCCGGGTTGAGCGCTGACGTGCATGCACCATTGATCCAGTTGATGCAAGCGTATGGGGGGAACTACGTGTGGTGGGAACCGGATGCGGAGATCCGTTGGTTCGGTATCCGATCGGATCGGGTCACCGGTGTGTACGACAACACCACGGATCCTCCTTTCCATGCCGGACTGCTGACCGTGGCATGCAATGCCGACACCTTGGCGCGGATCGCGGCGGATGTCACCGCCAGGAACTCCAGCACGTCGGAAGCGGAACGTGCGGTCCTGCTCGTAGCCGTGCAGGACCGATGTGCGGATTGCATCGCAGCCCTGAGAACCGAAAGACCGTTCCATTACCAGGTGGGTAGCCGACTATCCCTTCTTCGTCGTTTTCTTGTGAACTCGGGAACGAATGGACTCACGAACACCCCGTTCTCGAACCTCGGTGTGGTGGGGAGATCGATCAAGGTCTTCTACTCGCTGTTCTATTGGGCCACCATTGTGCTCGGCCTTCTCGCAGCGCTGTATTTCCTTTTCAAGAAGGGTCTTCCGATGCATCTGCGGATCATCCCGGTCGTGGTCCTGTACGGCATCTTCATCTTCCCGTTCGGGATCCGCCTCTGTGAGAACAGGTACCTCAGCTCGGTGTTCGTTCTGATGATCCCGCTCGCCACAGCCCTTTGCGCCCACATCCTTGATCGTCTTCCATCCCGGATCAGGCATCCGTTCCGCTGATCGTGCGTTCCTTGGTTGCGCCCGGACGATGACCGGCCGCATACGCGCCAATGGATCAAGAGCCGCATGGGACCGAACACCTATTCTTGCAGGCAAAGGGCGGAACCATCACATTCGACCCGGAGCATGGGATCGCCATGAGCACATTGAAAAGGCGGGTCGGCGACCGTTCTTGCACCAACGCATGAGGCGCTTCACCGCACGCATACCGGACCCGGAACGTTGGCCCTTCTGGTTGTTCGTGACGCTGTGCATCAAGGTCCTCACGCTTGGGATCCTCCTCTACACCCACGGACCCGACCATAATGGTGCTGGACGGCTGGGTTTGTTCTGGGGTGATACACCCGGATACTTCGTCCCCATTGAGTCGTTGCTGGAGAACGGGAACTACACGCCTGATCTCCGCATGCCGGGGTATGGCGCGCCTTACCTGCTCGTCCGGTCGGTGAGCTCCCCACCGGGAACGTACGATGTGATCATCATCCTTCAGGTGCTGTTGGCCGCATGGAGCATGTACGTGCTAAGCCGCTTGACGTACCGGCTGTCCGGCTCGCGCGTGGTCTTCCTCATCACCTTGGTCACATACGCCGTGAGCGTATCGGTGCAGTGGTATGACATCATGCTCATGACAGAGAGCTTCGTCACTTCGGCGTTGATCCTCTTCCTGGATCGATACCACACGTGGCATCGCGCAAGGGACCCCAAGGCATTGTTGATCGCGGGGTGCTGGCTCACATGGGCCATCTTCCTGAAACCGGTGCTTGCACCCGTAGCAGGCATCGTCCTGCTCGGCATCTGGATCTCTCGCTCCGGAAGAACCGGTGCTCTGAGGAATGCGTTCATCTTCCTCTTGCCACTGATCGTGATCGACGGTGCGTGGATGGCGCGCAACTGGATACACCACCAACAGCTCATTCCCCTGACGCGAACACTCTTCGTGAGTGAGGATCATCCGGATCCCAAGCTCGCCGCATCCAGGTTCGTCCTCGCATTCGGTGGCGACATCGTGTGGTGGGTCGACCCGCAAGCTGAATTGCGATTCTTCAATGTCGGCAACGACCAGATACCGGGGCAGACCAACGCGACAAGCATTCACCTGCCTGAACGCATCATGACCAGCGCCTATGACCTGAACAGCCTAGCGGCCCTCTCCCAGCGGATCCTGCTCTTGAAGGACCCGTCCCTTCCGGCGGAAACCGTGGCGAGAGCGAGTGCGGAGATCAATGCGGAGCTGGACCGCTACCGCATCGCGTTCATCACCGAGCACCCCATCCAATATCATCTACAGTCCAGATGGCTTGCATTGGTGAGGTTCCTGAAGCAGAGCGGTAATCCTGTTGCATACCGGTTGCCGTTCGCGGAGTTGCCTTTCCCGCTCAAGGTCATCAAGTTGTTCCACATCGCGCTGCACTGGTGTACCATCCTTCTCGGTGTGATCGGAGCGGTATTCCTGTGGCGGGGATCAACGGTGCGTGGATTTGTGGTCGTACCGGTCCTGTTGGTTCCGTTCGGGCTGTTGATCTTCCCGCTTGTCCTGCGGTTCTCGGAGCACCGTTACTTTGTTCCTTTCATTCCATTCCTGCTGATCGCTGCGGTCGTCGGCCTTCATTCCCGGTTCTTCAAGCACACATCGGTCCCGTAGCCATGCCGCACGTTTCCCTGATCGTACCCATTTACAATGAGGCGCAAAGCCTGCCCCTGCTCATGGAGCGTGTGGGAGCAGCGCTAGCGAACATGGACCATGAAGTGATCCTGGTGAACGACGGTTCAAGTGATGGATCTTGGGAAGCCATCGAGCAGGTGTGCGCTTTGGACCCACGTGTGAAAGGCATCGATTTCCGGCGCAACTTCGGCCAGACCGCTGCGATCAATGCAGGCATCCAGGCCGCCGCCGGAGATATCCTTGTCCTCATTGATAGCGATCTGGAGAACGACCCTGCGGACATCCCCATGCTGCTGGCCAAATTGGATGAAGGCTACGATGTGGTGAGCGGGTGGCGCAAGGACCGCTGGAAGGGCAGCTTCCTCACGCGCAAGCTGCCCTCCTTGTTGGCCAATACGCTCATCAGCAAGGTCAGCGGCGTTCGGCTGCACGATTACGGGTGTACGCTCAAGGCCTACCGAAGGGATGTGATCAAGGACGTGGCGCTCTATGGCCAGATGCATCGCTTCATCCCGGTGTATTGCAGTTGGCAAGGTGGCCGCGTGGGTGAAGTACCTGTAAGCTACCATCCTCGACGCTTCGGCAAGAGCAACTATGGCCTGTTCCGCACCTACAAGGTGGTCCTCGACCTGCTGTTGGTCAAGTTCCTGGACAAGCACATGACCAAGCCGATCCACTTCTTCGGGGGGATCGGCTTTCTCAGTTTCATCGTCGCCCTTTTCGCCGGAGGTCTGGCGCTCTACTTCAAAGTGACCGGGCAGAAGGATCTGGTGGAAACACCCTTGCCCGTGATCACCGCCATGTTCTTCATCGTTGGCATGCTCATGATCCTCATGGGGGTCCTCGCGGAGATGATGATGCGCGTCTATTTCGAAAGCCAGAGCAAGACCCCTTATTCGATCCGGCGATCCATCAATACCAGCAACCATGCGTAAGTTGAACCTGGGCAGTGGGGAATACCCGAAGCCGGGATTCGTCAATGTCGATCTCTACAGCATCAGCAAGCCGGACGTCGAACACGACCTGAGCCGATTCCCCTATCCCTTCGCCGACAACGAGTTCGATCACGTGGAAAGCGACCATTGCTTCGAGCACCTGCCGAACCCCTTCGCCGTGATGCGCGAGGTGCATCGCATTGCCAAACCGGGAGCTACCGTGATCGTGCGCGTTCCCCACTTCAGCCGCGGGTTCACGCACGCGGAGCACAAGGCCGGTTTCGACGTGACCTTCCCGTACTACTTCAGGAAGGACTTCGTCGGCGGTTACCAAGGAGCGGAGTTCGATACGGATGCCGTAAGGCTGCGCTGGTTCGCCCAACCCTACTTCAAGAAGACTGTGCTCTCCCCACCGGTGTTCTGGATGGCCCGGGGGTTCGGTGCCTTCGTTTCCTTCTTCGCGAACCTCTCCCCCTTCATTTGCTCGCGCTTGTGGTGTTTCTGGGTCGGTGGTTTCGAAGAGGTCGAATTCCGGATGCGCGTGAAGAAGTGATGGCACGCACGGAATTCGATCACGACCGGTTCGATGAAGCGTATCCGCCGGGTATAGAGCGGAGTTGGTGGCATGTGGCGCGCAACCGCACCATCATCCGCGTACTCAAGGACCATGTACCGCCGAACGCATCCATCCTGGAGATCGGTTGTGGTACCGGCATCGTTACCCAGCAATTGCGCGCGGCCGGATGGAATGCGAGAGGCGTGGAATTGGGATCGCCGAGTAGCGGCCTCCTCGTTCCGGAGCATCTCTACCTGGACACCGACGCGTTCGACCTGCCCGCGGAGATCCGTACTGGCATTGATACCCTAGTGTTGTTCGATGTGATCGAACACATCGAGGATGCACCAGCCTTCCTGCGTGCCTTGCTCAACGCCTTCCCCAATGCCCAGCGAGTAGCCGTGACCGTGCCCGCGCGCAAAGAGCTTTGGACCACCTTCGATGATCACTTCGGCCATTTCCGACGCTACACCAGGCCGATGTTGCGCAGCGAGTTCGCTGCTGCTGGCCTGAAGACGGAACGTGTGCGGTATTTCTTTCACGCATTGTACCCCGCCATTGCCATGAACAACATGCTCCGTGGCCGCGAACGCAACATCCGCTTCCACGCACCCGCACCCGGCTACGCCTCCACGATCAACGGCATCATCGGCGGCCTATTCGCGTGGGAGTCCTGCCTGTTGCCAAGCGCGTTGCCGGGTTCGTCCATCATTGCCGTAGGACGCCGCACCTAGCACCGCACCGACAAGAACAGAACCATGTGCGGCATCGCCGGATTCCAAGGAAGTGGCTCGCACGAGGACGCCCGCCGCATGATCGCGCGCATCGCGTACCGCGGCCCCGATCTACAGGACGCCGTGATGATCGGGGATACGGGCTTGGCCCACGCCCGCCTGAGCATCATCGACCTGAGCCACGGTGCCGATCAACCCATGTTCGACGAAGCACGCGAACTGTGCATCGTCTTCAACGGCGAGATCTACAACTACAAGCAATTGCGCGAAGGGCTGCTCAAGACCGGTCGGCATCACTTCAGCACCGATAGCGATACGGAGGTGTTGCTCCACTTGTACCGGGAGCATGGT
Organism: Flavobacteriales bacterium; assembly: GCA_016721005.1. Lineage (GTDB taxonomy): Bacteria > Bacteroidota > Bacteroidia > Flavobacteriales_F > PHOS-HE28 > PHOS-HE28. Next base: position 188,400 of record JADKJM010000007.1, on the reverse strand, counting down.
GCCGCCATGCTACCCATGCTCAATGGCATGTTCGCACTTGCCATTCACGATACCCGAGATGGAAGCCTCTTTCTGGCGCGGGATCGCATGGGCAAGAAGCCGCTGCACTACACCGAGTCCAACGGCACCTTCGTTTTCGGGAGTGAGCTCAAGGCGGTGCGCGAGCATCCTGCGGTGCGCTCCGCGCTGGACCCCATTGCGTTGGATCAGTACCTGAGCTTCGAATACGTGCCCACGCCGCGTAGCATGGTGCAGGGCATACGCAAGTTGGAACCCGGTCATTGCATGCGGGTGCGCCAAGGCCGTGTGGAGAAGGATGAGGCGTACTGGACCATCGACCTCACCGAACAGCCCATTGCTGAGGACGATGCCGCGAACCGATTGGACGACCTGTTGCGCAAGGCCACCGAGCGCCGGTTGATGAGCGATGTCCCCTTGGGCGTATTCCTCAGTGGCGGTATAGACAGCAGTGCCGTGGCATACTACGCCCAACAGTGCAGCACGCAGCGCATCCGGACCTTCAGCATCGGGTTCGAGGAAGCGAGCTACGACGAGAGCGCCCATGCACGATCCGTGGCCGAGCGCATCGGCAGCGACCATCACCTGGAAACGCTCCGACAGCGGGACAGCTTGGACCTCATACCCGACCTCTACGCCAAGCTCGATGAGCCCTTTGCCGATGCTTCGCTCATACCGACCCACCTGCTCAGTCGCTTCGCGCGTAAGCATGTGACCGTTGCGCTTGGCGGCGATGGAAGCGATGAGTTGCTGGCGGGTTATCCCACCTTCGGTGCGGACCGCTTCCGTGCGTTCTTCAGCGCCTTGCCGACCCCGGCGATCGGTGCGTTGCGAGGCTTGGCGGAGCTTCTCCCGGCAAGCGACAGGAACATCTCGTTCGATTTCAAGGTGAAGCAGTTCCTGCGCGGCTTCGGCGGCCCTGCGCACCATGTGCATACGCGTTGGCTGGGTGGCTTCACGCCGCAGGAGAAAGCATTGTTGCTAACGCCGCATGTACGCGAACAGCTTCAAGAGCGCACAGGGCTGGAACCGGTGGATGACCTCTTGCGCGACTCTCCGTGGGCGAACGCAAAGTTGGACGAGATCATCCATGTCTTCCTGCGCACGTACCTGCTCGACGATATCCTCTTCAAAGTGGACCGCGCCAGCATGTACACGTCGCTTGAGGTGCGTGCACCCTTCATGGATGTAGAGGTGGTGGAGTTCATCAATTCCCTTCCGAACAATTTGAAGCGACGCGGCTTCAATGGCAAGTACCTGTTGAAGAAAGTGATGCGCGGCAAGATCCCGGATGCCATCATCGACAGGCCGAAGAAAGGCTTCGGTATCCCGCTCAGTGATTGGTTGCGGAAGGAGTTGCGACCGCTGTGCGATGAATTGCTGGCATCCAAGCGGATCACGGAGCAAGGGCTGTTCAATGCCCCTTATGTGGACCGGATCGTTCGGGAGCACATGTCCGGCAAGGCCAATCACCGCAAGTTGCTGTGGACGTTGATCGTCTTCCAACTCTGGCACAAAGAGCACCGCGCCGATCTCGCTTAAGCGAGCGGTTCACATGTAACTCGACCGGGCGAGGTAATTCTGCACATAGTCCGTCACGCCTTCCTCCAACGTGTGGAACGGCTTGTCGTAACCGATCGCACGCAGCTTCTCCATCGGCGCTTCCGTGAAGTACTGGTACTTGTCGCGAATGTCCGCCGGTGTGTCGATGAATGCGATCTTCTCCGGAACATCCATCGCTTGGAAGGTGGCGCGTACCAGATCGATGAAGGTGCGTGCCTTGCCACTTCCCAGATTGTACAGCCCGCTGTTCTTACGGTGCTCCATGAGAAAGAGGCAGACAGCGCATAGATCCTTCACGTAAACGAAATCGCGCAGCTGCTCGCCATCCTTGTAGTCGGGGCGGTGGCTGCGGAACAAGCGCATGGTACCCTGTGCTTGGATCTGGTTGAAGGCGTGGAAGACCACACTCGCCATGCGACCCTTGTGGTATTCGTTCGGGCCGTACACATTGAAGAACTTGAGCCCCGCCCAGAAGTAGGGTTTGCGCTCTTGCGCCAGTGCCCAACGGTCGAACTCGTTCTTGCTCGCGCCGTACGGGTTCAACGGATCCAACCGTCCGGGCAGCGAATCGTCCGCGTCGCCATAGCCCAATGCACCATCGCCGTAAGTCGCCGCGCTTGATGCGTACACCAACGGGATCCCATACTTCACACACGCCTCCCACATGCGCTGACTGTACCGCACGTTGAGTTCATCGAAAACGGCTTTGTTGAATTCAGTGGTATCCGTACGTGCGCCCAAGTGGAAGATGAACTGGACCAGCTTCTCGTTCGCATCCAACCACGAGAAGAATTCCGTGCGCTCCACCCGAGCGGTGAGCTTCTTGCCCGCCAGGTTCGGGGCCTTATCACCGCGCGAGAAATCATCCACCGCCACGATGTCCTGCCAACCCTGCCTGAGCAACTCACCTACCAAGGCGCTACCAATGAATCCTGCTGCTCCGGTGACGATGATCATTCTCCTCGTTTGCGGGTCCAAAGATCTCACTTCGCGATGGCCAGGTAATTCGCGGTGCGGAAGACCTCCAATTCCGGTTGATATTCCTTCAAGGGCCACAAGCCACCCGGCAGGATCCGGTGGATGTGATACTGCGGGGACAGGAACAGGAACAGGTCGCGGAAGAACACGCGCGAATCGATGTGATACTCGCCGAACTCGAACTGGATGATGTTCACCCTTCCTTCCCCGATCATCCGCTTGGCGCCCAAGAGCACGGCGAATTCATGGCCTTCGGTGTCCACCTTCAAGTAGTGGATCCGCTCGATCGAGTGCTCACTACAGAACGCATCCAACGTGCGCAGTTCGATGGATTCATGCACCAGTTCCCGTCCATCGATCTCGAAGGTGGTCGGGTGTAGGCTCGCGATCGGGCTACCGCTCGTCGGGGAGTGCAGGGTAGCACTTCCAGCTGTATCACTGAACCCGAAGCGACGCAAACCCACTTGGCCACTCTGAAGTGGTACATCGACCTTCTGCTCGAATAATTGCGCGGCGACGCTCGATGGTTCGAAGGCATGAATGCGCACGTTCGGCCCGAAAGCATCAAGGGCGGCTAGTGTGAAATCGCCGCTGTTCGCTCCGACATCGAAGACCACTGGGCTTGGTTCCTGCTTGAGCAGTTCACTTGCGTGCTTCAACGCATGCAGCTCTCCACTGGCGCCCACCTCTGCGCCACCCCAGTAGTTCATCCCGATCTGTGCGAGGTGATGCATCTTGATGTGGAACGGTTGCCAAGTGCGCGCACGAGCGTAGCGTACCAGCCAGGAAGGAAGCATGGCCGCCAAGGTAGTTGGCAGGAGCAGGAGCAAGTGATCGTCTCGAGAGGCTCGCCTGATCTCTTCAATGAACGAGAGACGACAACTTGCATAGCCCGAACGCTTGCCCCTGCTCCTGCCAACTGCCCCTTCTTCCTGCTCCTGCATTCACCCTTGTTACCTTGGCACTCCCTTACCAGGATCCATGCCCGTTGTCCACATCACCCGCCGCGAACGCTTCAGCGCCGCGCATAAGCTGGCTCGCCCGGAATGGAGCGCGGAGAAGAACCTTGCCACCTTCGGCAAGTGTTCCAATCCGAATTGGCACGGACACAACTACGAGCTGTGGGTAACAGTGAAGGGTGAACCCAGCCCCGGAACCGGCTTCGTGGTGGACCTCAGCAAAGTGAGTGCGATCATGCAGGAACGAGTGATCGGAAAATTAGACCATAAGAACATCGACCTTGATGTGGACTTCATGAAAGGCCGTATGAGCACCACGGAGAACCTGGCCATCGCGATCTGGGAGCAGTTGGTTGGACCGATCGAAGCGCTGGGTTGTGCGTTGCATTGCGTGAAAGTGCAGGAGACCGAGAACAACTTCGTGGAATACCATGGCCAGTAAACGCACTCCGAAGAAGAAGTCGTCCGAGAGCGGCGAACACGAGCCGCATGGAGAGGGCTATTCCCGCGTTGATCTGTATGACGCGAAACTGGTCTCTCGTATAGGTGCGCACTATACCGACATCCTGAAGGCCATCGGCGAGGACCCGAAGCGCGAAGGCCTGCAGAAGACCCCCGAGCGCGTGGCGAAGGCCATGCAATACCTCACCCATGGCTACGACCTCGACCCGGCGGCGATCCTGCGCAAGGCGCTCTTCAAGGAGAAGTACAGCCAGATGGTGGTGGTGAAGGACATCGAGGTGTACAGCCTCTGCGAGCACCACATGCTGCCCTTCTTCGGCAAGGCCCACGTGGCCTACATACCGAACGGCCGCATCACCGGCCTGAGCAAGATCCCCCGTGTGGTGGATGCCTTCGCCCGGCGCTTGCAAGTGCAGGAACGCCTCACCGTGCAGATCCGCGATTGCATCCACGATACACTGGAGCCGATGGGGGTCGCTGTGGTGATCGAAGCCGCTCACCTGTGCATGCAGATGCGCGGTATCCAGAAGCAGAACTCGGTGACCACCACATCCGCCTTCACTGGCATCTTCCTCAAGGACCCGCGCACACGCGAGGAGTTCTTCAAGCTCATCAGCTCTACGCTCCACTGAAGCGGGGTCCTTCCACTCATTCGGTATCTTCACATCGCAACACCATGGAACAGAACCAATTCCCCACACAACCCACCACGATCTACGGCCCGGATGCCACCAGCAGCACACGCACCTTCCTCAGCAGTGTGTTCAGCTACATGGCGATGGCCTTGGTCATCAGCGGTCTTATGGCCTGGTGGTTCGGAACCGATGAAGGCATGAGCGCCTGGTTGCGTGTACCCGGAGCGAATGGGCTTGGCTTCCACCCCACCGGCCTCGGTTATGTGGTCATGTTCGCACCCTTGATCCTGGTCTTCGTCATGGCCGGCATGGTGGAGCGGCTCAGCAGCACGGTGATGCTCGGCGTCTTTCTGCTCTACTCCGCACTCACGGGTATGAGCCTGTCGAGCATCTTCATCATCTACCAACTGGGCAGCATCTTCTCGGTCTTCTTCATGGCTGCGGGGATCTTCACCATCATGGCGATCGCGGGCTATACCACCAAGACCGACCTGACGAAGTTGGGCAGCTTGCTCTTCATCGGCTTGATCGGGGTCATCATCGCCTCGGTGATCAACATGTTCATCGGCAGCAGCACCATGGACTATGTGGTGAGCATCCTCGGCGTCGTCATCTTCACCGGCCTCACCGCCTACGACATGCAGAAGCTCAAGCGCATGGGTGAGCAAGTGGTGAACGGCACGGAGACCGCACAGAAGATGGCGCTCATGGGCGCACTCAGCCTCTACCTCGATTTCATCAACCTCTTCCTCATGCTCCTTCGCCTCTTCGGAAGGAGGGATTGAGTAGAACGTTGTTCGTTGGTCGTTGTCCGTGTTGAGCGGGGCCGAACGAACAACGAGCAACACGAACAACGAACAACGCCCCACCATGACCGCTTACGTTTTCCCCGGACAAGGCAGCCAGTTCCCCGGCATGGGCAAGGACCTCTACGATGCCGACAGCAACGCGCGCATCTGGTTCGAACACGCCAACGACCTGCTCGGCTTCAACCTCACGAACGTGATGTTCAACGGCAGCGAAGCCGATCTGAAACAGACCAACGTGACGCAACCCGCCATCTTCCTGCACAGCGTGGTGAAGGCGAAGGTGATGGGCGACGCGTTCAAACCGAACATGGCGGCCGGTCATTCGCTTGGTGAGTTCAGCGCACTGGTAGCCGCTGGAGCGATGGAGTTCGCGGATGGTTTGAAACTCGTGGCCGCGCGCGCGAACGCGATGCAGAAGGCCTGCGAACTGAAACCAGGAACCATGGCCGCGATCCTCGCCATGGAGGACGGCAAGGTGGAGGAGATCTGCAAGACCATCCCCGGTGTAGTGGTGCCTGCGAACTACAACTGCCCCGGCCAACTCGTCATCAGCGGAACCGTGGAAGCGGTGAACGCCGCGTGCGAAGCGTTGAAAGCCGCCGGTGCGAAACGCGCGTTGGTGCTGCCGGTCGGTGGCGCCTTTCACAGCCCGCTCATGGAACCCGCGCGTGCCGAGCTCGCTACCGCGATCCAGTTCACACCGATCGTGAATCCCCGCTGCGCCATCTACCAGAACGTGGACGCCCGCCCGCATACAGAACCTGCTCGCATCAAAGCGAACCTGATCGCGCAACTCACCGCGCCCGTGCGCTGGACGCAGACCATGCAGAACATGCTCACCGACGGCGCGAACAAGGTGGTGGAAGTAGGCCCCGGCAATGTGCTGCAAGGCCTCTTCAAGAAGGTGAGCAAGGAGGTGGAAACGGTGGCGGGGTAGTAGCCCTGTGGTTGACCTTGCGCCAGCAATAGCCCAGAACCAAAGTCTTTAGCCGATGCGAATCCTAGTGCTTCTCCCGCTGCTAGCCAGCCTTGCGTCCCACAGCCAATGCAATCTATTAGCGGATTCCAAGGACGAATTCACCGGCGCACACAACACGGAAGTTTGGGGACAGCTTCAATCGGCATGGGAAGGTGGTGCGACACTAACATTCCGACAAATCGACGACCGGTACTTGGTGAAGTTGACTTTGGGTCAGGGTGGAACTTCCGCGATGGTCGTGGGTAACGGAGATTTTCTCATGTTGAAATTGGAGAATGATAGCATTGTCAAACTTCCAAGCGTAGAGATTGCCAGTGCCAAGTTCAACACGGTGAATGGGATCAGCACAACTACTCTTGAGTGCAACTACGACGTGTCGATCGCACAAATTGAGTTGTTAGCTCAGTTACCGGTAGTTCGGTTTCGAGTGTATCTATCGGATCGGTACATAGAGCGCGACTGCAAAACGAAACACTCAGGCGGTGCAAGAATTGCTGCTGACTGCATTCTGCGCAAACCTTGGAGACCTAGGTGAACTGAATCGACGCTTCAGGGGCATGCGACAATCACATTGTCAGAAATGCGAACGACCCTCAAAGGTTTGAAGGTCGTTCGATGGCAGAATCCGCTTCGCCCACTGCGTTATAACGCTGGCTACATGCGCGCTTTTCTTATCAGTCACAGCAAACGTATGTGCATTTGTGCCCTTCCTAGTCGCTGTTGAAAGATTTCGAGATGTGAACGGGTACTTTGAAAGGCTACCCCACGTGTCCGGCGCTGCAAGCCATTGTTCACCAGATCAAGAACCGCAGGTTCCCGTTCCGATTCGATCAGTTTCTTGAGCAGCGCTTTCTTACTGGCAGCGGTCATGGCGCATCTTTCCCCCAAAGTAAGGCCCGATGATCCGTGCGTCATAGGCCCGCATTCATCAACCTCCCGCTCGTGATCCGCTTACCGCTAAAGTGCAGCAAGGGCGGTTCAACCCTTCATCCTCGTCGGGTCCCTTCGCGAGTCGAAGATGTCATACACCACGATCACCTCGTCATCGATACGGTAGATGATCTTGAATTCCTTGACCACCAGTCGTCGGTAGCCCTTGTTCGACCATTCCAGTTCCGGTTCGAACTGACCACCACCCGGATTGTCGGCCAGCCACTTGATCCGCTGTCGGATCAAACGCTCCAAGGCAAGCAGATAGCGTTGATCGTAATACCGGGAGAGGTATTGAAGCGAACGCCTCAAGCTGTCATTCGCTTGGGCAAGAACGAGGACCTTCACGTGTGCTTCTTTGGCTTCGCCGCTTTCACATAGAGCGAATCGATGAACTGCTCCATGTCCTTCCCGAACTCTTCCAAGGTCTGGGATCGACCTGCCTTGTAGTCCTCTTCGGCACGCATGACCCGTTGCACCATGTCACTTTGAAAGGCTACCCCACGTGTCCGGCGCTGCAAGACATTGTTCACCAGATCAAGAACCGCCGGATCCCGTTCCGATTCGATCAGTTTCTTGAGCAGCGCTTTCTTACTGGCAGCGGTCATGGTGCATCTTTCCCCAAATGTAAGACCCGATGATCCGTGCGTCATAGGCCCGCATTCATCAACTTCCCACTCGTCATGTCCCCATACAGGTAGGTGGTGCGAAGGTTCTTCCATGGCCCCTGCGACATGCCTGATGCATCAGATAAGCGGCGGCGCTCGTTCTTCCCGCAATTCCGTTCCGCGAACGATCGGAGGTGCAGCCATTCCACCCCAAGGGGCGTCAGCATTCATGCAATGGGTTCTGCGTTCGTGCGGAGGGCCTCCCCATTCTTGCGGAGGGCTTCAGCATTCTTGCAGAGGGGTTCAGCATTCTTGCAGAGGGCCTCAGCATTCTTGCAGAGGGGTTCAGCATTCTAGCAGAGGGGTTCAGCATTCTTGCGGAGGGGTTCAGCATTCTTGCGGAGGGGTTCAGCATTCTTGCGGAGGCGTTCAGCATTCTTGCAGAGGGGTTCAGCATTCTTGCGGAGGGGTTCAGCATTCTTGCGGAGGGGTTCTGCATTCTTGCGGAGGGGTTCAGCATTCTTGCAGAGGGGTTCATCATTCTTGCGGAGGGGTTCATCATTCTTGCGGAAGGCCTCAGCATTCTTACGGCGGGCCTCACCGAACTCGGAGAGGCCTGCACCCAACCGCCAGAGCGAACCATCGGACAATGCCGATGCCCGCCCCGTCCACCCTCAAAGCCCACGGAACCAGTGGCTCATGTGCCTGGAACCGCCACATCCACGGAGGGATCACAACCCCGCGTTCATCAACTTGCCGCCCGCTATCAGCTTCTGCAAGCACGGCCGCGCGAGCGTGTGCGATCGCCTCCACATGGCCCTCGCTGTGGCGATCAGGTCGATCCGCGTTCTACAACTCAACGATCTTCCCATACGTCTCCGGCCGCCTATCCCGGAAGAACTGCCACGTACTCCTTACTTCCTCGATCATGTCCAGATCGAACTCCGCAACGAGCAATTCATCGTCATCACGGGATGCCTGTGCGAAGATCTGTCCGCGCGGATCCACGAAGTAGCTCTGGCCATAGAACTTGCCGAGGTTCCAGGGCTTCTCCTCGCCCACACGGTTGATGCAGCCCATGAAATAGCCGTTCGCTGCGGCGTGCGCGGGTTGCTCCAGCTTCCACAGGTACTCGCTCAAACCAGCCACGGTGGCGCTCGGGTTGTAGACGATCTCCGCGCCGTTCAATCCGAGGCATCGTGCGCCATCGGGGAAGTGGCGGTCGTAGCAGATGTACACGCCCACCTTGGCGTACTTCGTTTGAAAGACAGGATAGCCAAGGTTGCCGGGCTTGAAGAAGAATTTCTCCCAGAAGCCGCTCGTGTGCGGGATGTGGTTCTTGCGGTACTTGCCCAAGTAGGTGCCGTCGGCGTCGATCACCGCCGCAGTGTTGTAAAGCACGCCCGCCTGTTCCTTCTCGTAGATCGGAACCACGATCACCATGTTGTACTTCTTGGCGTACGTGGCCATCAACTCCGTGGTGGGACCGGGCACGCTCTCCGCGCTCTCGTACCACTTGCGGTCCTGGCCGGGGCAGAAGTAGGGCGTGTTGAAGATCTCCTGCAAACACAGGATCTGCACGCCTTCCTTGCCCGCCTTCTCGATCAGCGGGATGTGCTTCTGCACCATGGCATCGATGATCTCCGGAATGGTGCCTTCGCCCTCCGTCATCGGAAGGCTCATTTGGATGAGGCCGCTTTTGATCTTGCGTGGCATTTGTTGAAGATTGGAACGCTGATGACGCTGAAAGAGTGGATCAGCGCGGATTCTGAGTTGGGTGGGTGGATGGAACGTGCGATGGAACGCAGATGACGCGGAAAGAGTGGATCAGCGCAGATCAGAGTTCGTGAAGACTTTTCGTTTGACTTGAGGTTTGGTTCCGAAGTTGAGAAGAAGACCGACTTCGATGCGTGTTGCTTTGAGGTAGTTGATCAATTGGTACTCGTGTTCCTTGCAGATGGTCTCGGCGGCTTTCAACTCCACGATCACGCTGTCCTCCACCAACAGATCAGCAAAGTACTGCCCAACTTCCTCACCTTCATACGTGACGATGATCGGACTTTGGCGTACGACAGCCAGGCCCATCGCCTGTAGCTCAAGGAACAGGGCGTTCTCATACACCTTCTCTAAGAAGCCATACCCCAACGCATTGTACACCGCATAGAACGCTTTGATGATCCGCTCCGTCAACTCGCTATGCAAGTACTCCTCCTGCATATCATCCCCTTTCATATCAGCGTCCATCCCTCCTTTCAGTGTCATCTGCGTTCCATTCCTTCCCTTTCAGATCAGCATTCATCCCTGCTTTCAGCGTCATCAGCGTTCCATGCATTCACAGCATTCCAGAAACCTTGTTCCGCTTCACGAACTGCCCATACCCTTTCTTGACCTTCACCTCGCCTTTGTCGATGGCGACCTGACCGCGCAGGATCACGGTCTTCACCTTGCCGGTGAGTTGCATGCCTTCGTAGGCGCTGTAGTCCACGTTCATGTGGTGCGTTTTGGCGCTGAGGGTGTGCTTCTCGTTCGGGTCGAGCAGGATGATGTCCGCGTCGCTGCCGATGCCGATGGTGCCTTTGCGCGGGAACATGCCGAAGATCTTCGCGGGGTTGGTGGCGGTGACTTCCACGAACTTGTTCAGCGTGATGCGCTTCTTGTGTACGCCTTCGCTGAAGAGCAGTTCCATGCGGTGTTCGATGGCCGGGTGGCCGTTGGGGATCTTTGAGAAATCAGCTGAGCCCATGGCCTTTTGCGCCATCATAAAGGGGCAATGATCAGTGGCCACCACCTGCACCGTGCCTTGATCGATCGCACCCCACAGCGCGGCGATGTCCTTCTTCTCGCGCAGCGGCGGGCTCATCACCCACTTCGCGCCGTCGGGCTTTTCGTAGAGCGAGGCATCGAGCAAGAGGTACTGGATGCAGGTCTCGGCGAGCACGCGCTGGTTGCGGCGGGCAGCATCGCGCACGTGGTTCAGTGCGCCTTCGCAGGTCATGTGTACGATGTAGGCGGGCACGCCGGTGTGCCAGGCCATGTCGGCGAAGCGGCCGCTGGCTTCGGCCTCGGTGATCTCTGGCTGACTGAGGTAGTGATAGAGCGGCGCCATCTTCCCTTCGCTTCGGTGCTTCTGCACCAGGAAGTCGATCATGTCGCCGTTGGTGGCATGCACGGTCACCATGCCGCCGTGTTCCTTCACCTCGTTCATCAGGCCCACCATCTGGCGGTCGTCGATCATGAGCGCGCCTTTGTACGCCATGAAGGTCTTGAAGCTCGTGATGCCTTCCTGCTCGATCATCTCCTTCACCTCCTTCTTCGTGTTCTCATTGAAATCGGTGACGGCCATGTGCCAACTGAGGTCGCCGAAGAGGTTACCGTTCATGCGGCCCTGCCATTGTTCCAGCGCGTGGCGCAGGCTCTTGCCTTGCGTTTGCAGGATGAAGTCGATGACGGTGGTGGTGCCTCCATGCAGCGCAGCGCGTGTGCCAGTCTCGTAGTTGTCACTGCTATAGGTGCCCATGAAGGGCATGTCCAAATGCACATGCGGGTCAATACCGCCGGGCATCACGAACATCCCTTTCGCATCGATCACTTCGGCGCTCGGTGCGTGCAGGTCGTGGCCGATGGCTTTCACGTGTTCACCTTCAATGAGGACATCGGCGCGATGCAGGTCTGCGGCGGTGACGACGGTTCCGTTGGTGATGAGGAGGGACATGTGGAATGAGGTGATTAGCGAATTAGCCTTTTTGCGAATGTCTGAACGGCTCATTCGCAAAAAGGCTAATTGCCGCATTCGCTAATTGAACCGGGTTCCAATGTACTCGCGAGTTCGATCGTTCGGGCGTTGCGGCAGCGGACAACTTTTGCCGGATACAAGGGTTATCTGTTACCGGAAGGCCTTCCTTGCATTCTGTATGGTCCATACATGATCCTCCGTCTGTTCCTCTTCGAAGTGCGCTACTGGCTGCGGCATCCCATGCTGTGGTTCTTCATCGCGGCGATCGCGGGCATACCGTTCATGGCTACCGCGTTCGACGACTTCAGCCTCCGGGATAACCCACTGCTGCATCGCAATGCGCCCTTCAATGTCTATTGGTTCTACTGCACGTTCTCCGGCTTCAGCCTGCTGATGGTGACGGCCATCGTGAACGTCGCGGCCATCCGTGAGTTCACCAGCAACACGGCCGAGATCATCTTCAGCACGCCAGTGCGGAAACGCGACCACCTGCTCGGCAGGTTCCTCGGCAGCACCTTCATCGCGTTGCTTCCTTCACTCGGGATCTCGGTCGGCATCCTGGTCGCCAGCCTTTGTCCGTGGGTCGCTCCGGAGAAGTTGGGGCCGCTCTACCTGATGCATCACCTGCAAGCGATCCTCTTGATCGCCGTGCCGAACGTGCTCTTCACCTCGGCGGTGATCTTCGCTGTGGCCACGTTGCTGCGCAGCACCACCGCCTCGTTCATCACGGCCATCGTGCTCATTGTGTGCTACGGCATTTCGCGCACGATGATGGGATCATTGGAGCACGGGGATCTCGCCGCAATGCTTGACCCGTTCGGTAGCAACCTGCTCGCCTGGACCACGAAGTATTGGACGGTCGCGGATAAGAACACCTTGTTCCTTCCACTGGACAGCACGCTCATCTGGAACCGGGTGATCTGGCTGGCGATCTCGGCACTCGTGTTCGCCTTCGCCTATGTGCGGTTCAGCTTCCATGAGCGGCGCTCGCGTACCACCGCGATCGTGGAAACGGATCCCGGGCGTTTGGGTCGCGCCGCGGATGTGGTGTTGCCCGCTGTCACACGCACCTTCAACGGTCGCACTTCCTTCACGCACTTCCGAAGAACGGCCATTGCCCATTTTCTGCACATCATCGGCGATCCCGTCTTCATCATCGTAACCATACTTGGCCTCATCAGCGTGGTGCTCGGCTGCCTGTACCGATCGCCGGGTTACGGAATGCACTTCTATCCCGTGACCTACGAGATGGTCGCGGTGGTCACCGATCGATACCTGCTATTCGTGATGGTGGTGATCACCTATTACAGCGGTGCACTGATCTGGGCCGATCGCGAGTTGCACACCGACGAGATCCAGGATGCGCTGCCCACGGCGGATTGGATCGGTCCCATTGCCAAGTTCGCGTCGCTGCTCCTGCTGCTGATCGCGATGTACACCATCGCTGCGCTCTTCAGTGCCGGATACCAACTTACGGTCGGCTACACGCGCATCGAGCCACTGCTGTACGTGCGCCTGCTGGTCATTCCCGGGGTGGTGTACTTCGGAACCTTCGCGATGCTGGCGATGCTGGCACACACACTGGTGAACAACAAGTACCTCGGCTACTTCGTGTTCATCGGCATTTTCGTGGGAGGCGGTTTCGCCTATGAAGTGCTGCACATTGAGAACCAGCTGACCATCTTCTCGGGATCGCCACCGCTCGAGTACTCCGACCTCGCAGGCTTCGGCCCATATTGGGTGCCGTGGGTGTGGTTCAGTGCGTATTGGTGGATCTTCGGATGTCTATTGCTCGCGCTAACCGTGTTCTTCCAAGTGCGCGGACAGGAGACCGGAGCGCGTTGGAGAATGCGCAGTGCGCTTCCACGGATACGGCGATCATGGAAGGTCACGCTGCCGCTCATCGCCCTCTGGCTCATCACCGGCGGATGGATCCACTACAACACGGACCTCCTCAACCACCGCACAACGGAGGCTGAAGAAGACGACGTGAAGGCGCGCTACGAGAAAGCGTTCAAGGCCTACGAAGAACTTCCGCAACCGCACTACACGGATGTGGACCTCACCGTTGACCTCGATCCCGAGGCGCGCGCGTTCACCTTCAGCGCGGAAGTGGTCGTGCGCAATGTGCACAACACCGCGATCAATGCGATCCATTTCACGCTGCCCGAGCATCCTGATCTGCGCATCGACATACCCGGCGCCACGCTCGTGCTTGATGACGAGGAACTCGGCTACCGCATTTACGAACTGAAGGAACCTCTGCTTCCTGGTGCGGAATTGCGATTCGCGATGAAGGGCGCCTACCGAGCGAAAGGCTTCGAGAACCCGATCACGTTCCGGGAATTCACGGACAATGGCACCTTCTTCACCAGCCTCGACCTGTTGCCGGTGATCGGCTACCTGCGCCTCTCCGAACTCACGAACAATGGCGAACGCGCCGAGCACGGCCTGCCGAAAAGTGACGGCATGCCACCGCTCAGCGCAGATCCCGCGCAGCGCATGGCGCAGATGATCCCCAACAGTGGGTTGATGCGTTTCCGCACCACCATCAGCACAGCGCCTGACCAGATCGCAGTGAGCGCCGGTTCGTTGAAGAAAGAATGGACGGCGAACGGTCGGCACTACTTCCAATACGAGGTTGATCATCCAGCCATGATCAATGTTCCGATCTGCAGCGGACGCTACGAAGTGGCGCGCGACAAATGGCGCGATACCACCGGCACCGGGTCGGTCATCGACCTCGAAGTGTACTACGACAAGGCACACGCGGTGAACGTGCCCCGCATGATCTCCAGCATGAAGCGCTCGCTGGACTTCGGCACCACGCACTACGGTCCGTATCCACAGAAACAGGCACGCATCGTGGAGTTCACACGCTTCAGCGACTTCGCACAATCGCTTCCTGGCACGATGCCGTACTCGGAGAGCAAAGGCTTCATCACGGACCTCACCGCGCCCGATGATCTCGATATGGTGTTCTTCGTGGTGGCCCATGAGATGGCGCACCAATGGTGGGGCATGCAGGTTTCGCCCGCTTACATGCAAGGCTCATCGGTGCTTGTGGAAAGCATAGCGGAGTACACAGCCTTGATGACCATGGAAAAGGAGTTCGGTCGTGATCGCATGCGCAAGTTCCTACGCTACGAAGGCAACATGTACGCCCGCGCCCGTGGCCGTGAAACACGAAGCGAGCCCCCGCTGATCAGGGAGAATGGCCGGGAGTACATCTATTACTACAAGGGTTGCATCGCGTTGTACTGCCTGCGCGATTTCCTTGGTGAGGACACGTTGAACAGCGCATTCAGGTCGATCATGGACCGCTTCGCCGATGCGCCGCCACCATACCCCACCTCACTGGATCTCTACGCCGCGATCCGGAAGGTGACACCCGATAGTCTCCTCTATCTCCTCGACGACAACCTGCAGCGGATCACCTTTTACAGCAACGGCATCACCAGCACGTCAGGCAAGGAGACCACGGATGGTGGTTACGACATCACGGTCACGATCACCGCTGCGAAGAACTACGCCGACAGCTTGGGCCACGAAACACCAGCACCCATGAACGACTGGATGGACCTTGGTTTCTACACCGTTCCAGACAGCGATGCGGCACCCCTGATACTTATCGGAAAGCACCGAGAGCGGATGACCACTGGCGCTAATACCTTCACCTATCACCTGCCCAAGAAGCCTGATCTCGCGATCATCGATCCCGACTACCTCTTCTTCGACAGGAACAAGGCCGACAATGCACGCGAGGTGAAGTGATCAACGTCACTCGCGCATCAGCAACAGATGAGCGTAGTCCAACAAGAAGTGATCGATCCACCTTGTGGTAGAGGCCGTTGACCGAAGCAGGCACGGCATCAGCGGAGACCTGTTCGACCTACGCAAGGAAGCGCAGCAAGCTGGGAAATGCGCTGAGCAGAAGCGCGCTGAGCACCGTACGGTCGGGCATTCGTGGCCCGTCGCGCGATCTGAGGAAGAGGAGCTTACTTCCGATCGCGCAAAAGCCCGATCAGGTTCTGGAGCAAGATGCCCAAGAGCATACCGATGACGATGAGCGAAAAGACGTGGATCGCGCGCACGCCGTCGGAGTTCTGGATCCGACTGAAACTCCCGGTGGCAAGGATCAACAGGATCGCGGGCAGAACGAATTTCCGAACGCGGGTCTTACGGTCCATGGAGAGTGGCTTTGGCCGAAAGCTAACCGAAGATCACAACCACTTGTTCCGTTTGAAATAGACCAGCATGCCCAGCGCTACCGCTATCATCACGCCCCACATGACGTAGTACGAATAGGCGTAGTGCAGTTCCGGTACCACATCGAAGTTGGTACCGTAGATGCCCGCGATGAAGGTGAGCGGGATGAAGATCACGGAGAACACCGTGAGGAACTTCATGATGTCGTTCAGCTTGCTGCTGATGGTGGTATGGTAGATCGTGAGCTGGTCCGATAGAATGTCGCGGTAGTTGCCCGTTGATTCCGCCGCTTGGTTGATGTTGTCCACCAGTTCACGAAAGTGGATCGCGTTCTTCTCGTCGTCCACGAACTCGGAATCGAGCTTTGAGAGGTTCAGGATCATCTCCTTGGCCGGTAGGATGTTCTTGCGCAGCTTGTTGAGTTCGCGCTTGTACGCGTTGATCTCCTCGATCACCGTCTTGGTCGGGTCTTCCAAAAGGCCGTCCTCGAGGTCCTCGATCTTATCGCCCAGCTTGCCGATGATGTAGATGTAATTGTCCACCACGATGTCCATCAGCGCAAAGAGCAGATAGTCCGGGCCTGAAGAGCGGATGCGCTTCTTGGCCGCGCGGATCCGCTCGCGCACGGGCTCGAACACATCCCCGGGTTCCTCTTGGAAGGAGAAGAGCATATGCTCGGTGACGATCATGCTCAGGTGCTCGATCCGCAAGGCTCCGGAACCTTCGTCCTCGCGCATCATCTTGATCGAAACGAAGAGGCAGTTCGCGTACTCCGCGATCTTCGGGCGCGACCGCGTGTTCATCGCATCGGCGAGGATCAGCGTTTCGAATCCGAAGCCTTTGGCGATCGCATCCATCGTCGCTTCGTCGTGTACGCCATCCATGTTCACCCAACTCACCGTGGGGCTGTCCTTCAATGGAACGAGTTCTTCCACTGTGGCGACCTCGCGCTCCTGCAAGGTCTCGGGACCGTAGTCGATCAGACGCACGCGCACATGGTCCATCTTCTTCTCCCCCCTGAAGTGGAGCTGGTACGGCGACATGCCGATCTCGTTCTTCTCTTTCAGATCAGGTGGGACCATTATGCGCAGGTTGTTGATGTTGATGTGAGTGGACCCAAAGTAACTGGAAGCGGTTGTCGGTTTCGGATGCTGCGCATTTCAGCGCGCAGCTTGGGGGCAGGATCAACAGACAACCCACAACCGACCTCTGATCGATCAGCGCTCATCCACGCTTTCTGCGTCATCTGCGTTCCATACGCATCGATCCCCAATACACGCCGAAGGCCACCGCGAAGCCACTGAACCACGAAAGCTGGTATAGCACTTCCAACGGTTTCACCCAGAAGCCGATCAGTGCCACGAGTACGCCTGCGACCAACGCCGTCAGAGCAGGAATGCTCACGCCCTTGTGCGGTCCGTTCACATCGAAGAGATCCTTGATCGCCAACGTTCGCTTACGCACCACGAAATAGTCGCAGAGCAGGATGCCGAGCACCGGACCAAGCAAGCCGCTGACGAAAATGAGGATGCCACTGATCTCATCCATCAACCACCACGGACAGATCACGATGCCGATAACACCCGCGATCACGCCGCCCACGCGGAAGCTGATCTTCTTCGGGAACAGGTTGCTGAAGGCGTTCGCGGGTGCGATCACATTCGCCGCGATGTTGGTGCTGAGCGTCGCGATGAGCATGGCGATCTGCGCGAAGATCACGACACCCGGACTCTTGAACTTGCTCACCAGTGATACCGGATCCCACGGCGCATCCTCGGCGATGAGCACATCCTTGAAGGCCACCACGGCCGCGCTGGTAACGAAGATGCTGACGAACGAATAGAAGAGCATGGTGCCCGGCAAGCCGATGAACTGGCCAGCGAGTTGGTCCTTCTGCGTCTTCGCGTAGCGCGTGATGTCGGAGATGCTGATCGACATGGTGGCCCAGAAACCGACCATGGCCGTGAACCACATGAGGTATTGCCAGAATATGTTCGTGCCTTCTGTTGACGTGGTCGGCTTCACATCAAGCTTGGTGGACTCATGACCTTCGGCATCCTTGAACTGCACTTGCACGAATTCCTCCATGCCGATGTGTACCGTGGTCATACGCTCCGCGATGGGTGTCCATTCACCGCTTGCTTGTGCCTCGCGCTGGATCGGATGGACAAGTCGGAAATGTGTAGCCTTCGGCGTGCCATCGGGTTTCAACAAGGGCGAAAGTCCGAGCGTTCTACCGGGTGCATCCGCGTATGGGAGCACCTTCACAGTTCCCTGCTGCAACTGCTTCCCCTGCTCCAATGCATTCATGAAACCACCAGCGTTCTTCGCACCCCAGCCGATCAGCACGACACCGATCAAGATCAAGATCGGCGCGCTCCAATTCTCCAACCATCGGATGCTCTCGGTGCCCTTCCACACGAAGTGGATCTGCACCAGCCAGAACAATCCGAACGCAACGAACTTCCCAACACCAAGTCCCGGATCCCCGACCGCGCCGGTGGCCGCGTTCCAAATGGAGTAGAGCGCCAAGCCACCGATCCATGCATTCACACCGAACCAGCCGCACGCCACGATGGCCCGCACCATGCTGGGGATGTGAATGCCCTGCGTACCGAACGCGGCGCGGCCTTGCACCGGAAATGGGATCCCATACTTCACACCTGCGTGACCATTCAAGACCATCGGAATGGTGATCACCAGGTTCGCGAGGCCGATGATCGTAAGCGCCGCTTGCCAACTCAAACCTGCGCGCATCATGTAGGAGGCGAGCAAGTACGTCGGGATGCACACTGCCATGCCTACCCACAACGCGGCGAGGTTCCATTTCGTCCATGTGCGCTTGCTGATAGGGATGGGCGCGAGGTCCTCGCTGTAGAGCGAAGAGGAACGGATGCCTTCCGGTAGTCCGTTGGCTTCCATTCGGATCAGCCCTTGGTCGCCGCCGCCACCATGTTCTTGCTGCCGATGTACAACGGACAACGCTGGTGGAGTTCCGTGGGTTTGAGGTCGAGGATGCGCGTGCTGCCATCAGTGGCAACGCCTCCGGCTTGCTCCACCAGCATCGCGAGCGGATTCGCTTCGTAGAGCAAGCGTAGCTTTCCGTTCGGCGCTTTGGTCGTTCCGGGATACATGTAGATGCCACCCTTCAGGAGATTGCGGTGGAAGTCGGCCACGAGGCTGCCGATGTAGCGCGCGCTCATCCGCTTCTTCTTGCAGTCGTCGATGTAGCTACGCACGCCATCACTGAAGTCGAAATAGTTGCCTTCGTTCACCGAATAGATGGTGCCTTCGGCGGGCGTGGTCATCTGCGGATGGCTCAAGCAAAAGGTGCCGATGCTCGAGTCGAGGGTAAAACCGTTCACACCGTGACCGGTGCTGTACACCAGCATCGTACTGCTGCCATACACGATGTATCCGGCCGCGATCTGCTTGCTGCCGGGTTGCAGGAAATCCTCGAGCGTTGCTTTTGGTCCTGTGCTCACGCGAGGGTAAATGCTGAAGATCGTGCCGATGCTCACGTTCACGTCGATGTTGCTGCTGCCATCGAGCGGATCCATCGTCACCACGTACTTACCGCCGTTGTCGAAGTGAACGATGTCGTCATTCTCCTCACTGGCTACGGCGCAGACGGCTCCTTGTGTCCGCATCATGCGAATGAAAAGATCATTGGCATATACATCCAACTTCTGTTGTTGCTCGCCCTGCACGTTCTCGTTCCCTGCGGCGCCAAGGATATCCGCCAAGAGGCCGGCCTTGTTTGCCTCACGGCTCACGATCTTGGCGGCCAAGCGGAAGGCGGTGAGCAACTGGCTCAGATCACCCGTGGCACCGGGGAACTCGCCTTGGCGTTCAACAATGAATTCGGAAAGCGTCTTGATCTCGGACATGCGGTGATGGACTGATGAACCTGTGCGTCCGACAAAGATGCGGTGCTGCTTTCTTTGTACACGATGGAAGTAACGATCAGAAGGGCGGAAGAGCGCGACGTACCGGACATGCTCCGGTTGGTGCGGGAACTCGCCACCTTCGAACGCGAGCCGGAGGCGGTGACCGTGACCGAGGCCGAGATGGTCGACGCGGGGTTCGGGGAAAAGCCTGTCTGGTGGGGCTGGGTGGCGGAGGATGCTTCGGGCATCGTCGGCATCGCGATCTGCTACGAGCGCTACTCCACGTGGAGGGGCCGAGTGGGCTATTTGGAAGACATTATTGTGACCGAAGCAGCGAGAGGGCAAGGGATCGGTGAGCGTTTGTTCCGGGAGTGCGCTGCGGATGTCGTGGAGCACGGCTATCATCACCTCACTTGGCAGGTGTTGGATTGGAACAAAGGAGCGATCCGCTTCTATGATCGTCTAGGTGCACAAATGGATGGTCAATGGGTGAATGGGAAGTTGGATCGCGATCAACTCATGAAGATCTCCGGTCAATGAAAGTCTTCAAATTCGGTGGGGCTAGCGTGAAGGATCCGGCGGGCGTGCGCAACGTCGCCGAGGTGCTGAAGCATTTCGCGTTGGATGATCTGGTGATCGTGGTGAGTGCGATGGGCAAGACCACCAATGCGCTGGAGGAGATCCTTTGGGCGTTCAGTGATGGTCGTGAAGTAGGGGAGAAGGTCGATGCGCTGGAACGGTCCCACGCGGCGATCCTGACCGAAGTGGCTCCGGGTGATGAGGAAGCAGCTCGTGCGTTGGGTGCGCACTTCGAAGCATTGCGCGCCATGCTACATCAGCCGCCCACGCATGTGGATCGCGATTACGACCGCATCGTCTCGCAAGGGGAATTGTGGAGCACCCTGATCGTCGGCGCGCATCTGCATCACGCAGGGATCCCGAACACATGGATCGATGCACGTACGATCATACGGACCGACGCCAGCCACCGCAGCGCACGGATCGATTGGGCCACAAGTGAGAAGCGTGCTTCAACCTTGATGAGCGAAGTAGCGGGAAACCCCAAGCGCATCGTCACCCAAGGCTTCATCGGTTTCTCTTCGGAAGGGGAGACCACCACACTGGGCCGCGAGGGCTCGGATTTCAGTGCGGCGATCTTCGCCTACTTGCTCGATGCGAAGAGCGTAACGATCTGGAAGGATGTGCCGGGCATGTTCAACGCGGATCCGAACCGGTTCCCGGACACGCGGTTACTCTCGCACATCAGCTACCGTGAAGCGATCGAGCTGAGCTATTTCGGCGCAAGCGTGATCCACCCACGCACCTTGCAGCCGCTACAGAAGAAGAACATTCCGCTCTATGTGCGGTCATTCGCGGAACTCAATGCGCCAGGCAGCACGATCGACGCGCGTAGTGAGAACGACTCGCTGATCCCATCCTTCATCGTGAAGCCGAAGCAATTGCTTATCAGCATCACGCCACGTGATCTCGGCTTCATCGTGGAAGAGAACCTCAGTGGCATCTTCTCCCTGTTCGCATTACGGAATGTCCGCATCGACCTGATGCAGAACAGCGCCGTGGCCTTTAGCGTGGCGGTGGACGATACGCCGCGTTCACGTCGGTTGATCGAGGAACTCGGAAGTGGATACGAGGTGCGGTACAACGACGGCTGCGAACTGCTCACCGTGCGGCACTACGATGAGGCAACGCTCGAACGGCTCACGAAAGGGAAGGAGATCCTGATCGAACAGCGCAGCCGGGTTACCGCGCGTTTCGTGTTGAAGTAGGTCACGATCGGCGCGATAGCTTCGCCCCATGCGCCCGTACTCCGTACTCCTGGCCATCCTGCTCATGGTGCCGGCCGTCGCACAGAACCGTTCGCGGTCCAGGATCGTGTCCGACAGCCTGAAGCTGGTCATTGCCGACCTCCATGCACAGATCGAACGGGCGGATTCCATGCGTAATGTGAAAGATGGCGTTGAACACCGATCGCATCTGGCCGTATTGGTCAAGCCGAAGGAAGCGGTGCGATTGGCGCGTGAGGCGGTAGCGATGGCGGATGGCGCGGGTCCGGTGGAGGACGCAATGGCGGCACGAGAGTTACTGGCGGCGCAGTTGTATCGTGCTGGCGATCATCGGCACGCATTCGAAGAAGCCGGCACTGTGGCTCGAATGCGCAACGAACTGATGAACGACAGAGCGTTGGAGAGCGCGCTTGTTCTTGAGCGAGCGGTGACACGTTCAAGGGCGGAGCAGGACAGCCTTCGTTCAACCATGCAACAACGCGTGGATGAAGCCATAGGACGCGTGGGCCATATGGAAGCCACGGCCGAGCGCTGGATGTTCATCGCACTCGGAGTCGCGTTGCTCGCCGTCGTGTTGATCGCGATCCTGCTGGTCTCTTCGGATCGAAGGACGAAGCTCTTCCGCCAGGAGATGGATGTGGTGCGTGCCGAAGTCGCGGAGCTGCGCAAACCGAAGAACACCTACCGACAACCGGAGGTGGTACCCTCGTCTCCTATCCCCGCGTCACAAGCGGCACCTCAACCCGCTTCACCACGCCTGCCGGACGATGAAACGGTCCGGGTGATGTTCCTGCGCACCGCTCCGGAACGGTTGCGCACTTTCCGTGAAGCGTTTACACGTGGCGATCACGAGAAAGCGGTGCGGGTGGTGCATACGTTGAAGCCTCTGCTCGTGGGTATCGATGCGGATCATTTCACCGGTATCTGCGCGCGTTTGGTTGCGCCCGATGCAGCCGGGACCGCACTATGGGAGCGTGACGCGAATGCGCTCTGCGCGGACATCGATGCGCTCATCGCGCAGGGCTAGTCGCCGTCCAGGATCGCGATCACGCGGTCCGGATAGTCACTGATGATCCCATCTACCCCGAGCTTGATGACCGCGTGAATGTCCTTCGGGTCATTCACTGTCCACACGATCACCTCCATGCTCTTGGCGTGCAGTTCAGTGATCGCCTTGGCGTCGATCAGGTCGGCGCGCGGGCTGTAGATCTCCGGCTGGAAAGTGAGCCCCGCCAAATTCGCCTTCCAGCCTTTCGTGTTATCCACCAGCAGCGCGGTCCGGATATGCTCCCTCTCCTTGTGTACCACTTCGAGAATGGCGGGATCGAAGGACTGGATGATGCAGCGATCAGCGATCCCGAGCGAATCGATCGTCTCCAATACGAGCATAGCGAAGATCGCAGGCGTGGGTTGGTAGGTTCCGTACAGCGCGGGATCGCTCTTGATCTCGATGTTGAACCCCGGTGTCGGAACACTGCTCAACATGGCGTGTTCGTCCACCAACTCGATCAGTTCGCGCAGGGTCGGTTTGTGTGCGGTCTCTAGCTCTTGTCCGGGGAAAGCAGGATCGACCATCGATCCGCAATCAAAGGCCTGGATCTCCGGCACGCTCATGCGGAATAGGTTGAAGGAGCGCTCCTCTTCTGCGGTGAAGCGGGTACCGTCCGGTCGTTGGCAGATCGCCTGGTTCATCCACGGCTCATGGGAGATCACCACTTGCCCATCACCGCTGATCACCACATCCATCTCCAAATAGTCCACACCGAGTTCGGTGGCCTTCAGGAAGGCGGGCATGCTGTTCTCGGGCAAGAGTCCGCGGCAACCGCGGTGGCCATGGACTTCGGGGCGTGGGTGGGGCATCGTGCAAGCAGGGATCAGGACGATGGCGAGGAGCGCCGTGCTGAGTGTGGATCGATCAAGCGCCATTCGGGAAAGCATCCAATATTTTTTGAGCCAGTATACGCGCCATGCCTTGGTGGCCTTCATGTGTCACACCCGCCACGTGCGGGGTCAACAACACGCGCGGATGACCGAAGAGCCGTTGCTGTGTGGCGGGTTCTTTTGTCGGGTCGATACCGCTCAGGTCCTCGCGTTCGAATTCGAGCACATCCAGTCCTGCTGCGATCACACGGCCATGATCGATCGCATCGAGCAGCGCTGCCGTATACACCACAGCACCGCGTGAAGTGTTCAGGAACCACACCGGTTTGCCGAGACGAAGGAAGAAGTCGCGATCAACATAATGATGCGTCTCGCTGTTCAATGGAAGATGCAAACTGATCACGTCGCTGCTGCGTAGCACTTGCTCTAGCGAAGCCTCCTTGATCCCCGCCCGCTCGAAGCCGCTGCGGTATTTGTCGTAGGCGAGGATCCGCACACCGAAGCCGCGCAGCTTTTCCGCGAACGCGCTTCCCATCTGCCCGTAGCCGATGATGCCGACGGTCTTGCCGCGCAGATCGGTCCCGCGATTCTCCTCCCGTAACCATAGTCCGGCGTGTACTTGGCCGTTCGCGCGCACAAGGGCTTTCATCAGGCCAAGGAGGAGCATCACGCAAGTTTCCCCAACACCATCGCGGTTCCCTTCCGGAGAATTGAACACGCGGATCCCCTGCTTCCGGCAGAAGGCCACATCGATGTTCTCCAGACCCGATCCCGCACGCGCGACGAAGCGAAGCTCACCCGCTTTGCCAAGCAGTTCTGCATCCAGTTTCCGGCTGCGCACAACAATCCCCTGCACATCGCCAAGGACCTTTTCCAGTTCCTGCTTGCTGGCCATGTACAAGGCTTCCACTTCATGCCCCGCCGCAGAGAGCTTGTCAGCCATTACCGGATGGACCTTATCAAGGATGGCGATGCGCATGTGTTTCATCCCGTTCCGGCAGGGCTCACCGGAAGAAGCCGTACATCAGGTGCCCCAAGGTGAAATAGGTCAGCAGTCCGAAGATGTCATTGAGTGTAGTGACGAACGGTCCGGTGGCCAATGCGGGGTCCACCTTCAGTTTGTTCATCGCCAACGGAATGAGGGTGCCGAAGCTCGCTGCCGTGAGGATCGTGGTGAAGAGCGCGATGCTCACGGTCACGGTCAGGGCCTGCGACTGATCGAGCAGGAGATTCAAACCGAGGATCAATAGGCTGCAGACCGATGCGGTGACCACCGCGACACGGATCTCCTTCCAAAGCCGCGAAAGGACGTTCACCCCGTCCAACCTGCCCGAGGCCAGGCCTTGCACCACGATGGCGCTGCTTTGGATCCCGACATTCCCTGCGGTCGCTGCGATCAACGGCATGAAGAAGGCCATCTTCGGATCGATCCGCAATTCGTCCTCGAACCGGGCGATGATCTGTGAGGAGAGCATCCCTCCCGCGAGTCCGATCAACAACCAAGGGAGCCGCGCACGGATCTGTACGAACGGACTGTCCGTCGCGTCCATATCCTCACTGATACCACTGGCAAGCTGGTAGTCCTCCTCGGCCTCCTCGGTCATCACGTCCATCACGTCATCGAAGGTGATGCGGCCGACCAAGCGGTTCTCCTTATCCACTACCGGAAGCACCACCACGTCATACTTCTTCATCAGCTTCACCACTTCCTCCACATCCGTTCGCACTTCCACCGAGACCACGTCGGTATCGCAGATGTCCTTGATGATGGAGCGCGTGCTCTCCGCACCGAACAAAAGGTCCTGCAAGCGGAGGATCCCGAACAAGCGCTCTTCGCGGTCCACCACATAGACCGTGTAGATGTGCTCCAGACCGCGCGCTTGTTGGCGCATGTCGACGATCGCACGGCCCACGGAATCATCGGCGTGTACGCTGATGAGTTCCTTGGCCATCAACGCGCCGGCCGTCCCCTCCGGGTAGGTGAGCAGTTCCTGGATGTCCTCCCGTTGCTCCGCATCGTGGATCAGCGCGATCACTTCGCGCTGCTTGTCCTCCGGCATGTCCGCCATCAGGTCGGCAGCATCATCGCTATCGATGTGCCCGACGTCATCGGCGATCTCACGGCTGGTTAGCGAGGCCAGTAGGTCCTCACGCCGGTCCTCCTCCAGTTCCACCAGCACCTCAGCGGATTCCTCTTGGCCGAGCAGGCGGTACACGTACACAGCCTCCTCCAACGGGAGGCGGTCGATCAGACGTCCGATATCCGAAGCGTGCAGCTCGCTCAGCAGCGCTAGGACCGCGCTATCGCGCCCTTCGGCCACATCCGCGTAGATGCGCGCCAGTACCGGTTTGGTGAGCTCGAAGGACATGCGGGAGGGTGTGCATTCGTCCCTTCTGAAAGGGCGGTCGAAGCTACGAAGCCAAGCGCGGCGAAGGCCTGTGGAAATGCGAGGACAGGTACCGGGGGAACGACGTCCAACGGCACCCTAACGAGTCTCTGAAGCGGCGATGGTGAGCGCGATGAAATCGTCGACGCTCAATTGCTCGGCACGTTTTCCGGCGAATGCTCCCGGAACCCGGCCACTGAGTTCGGGAAGGCTCTTCAGGGCATTGTGCAAGGTCTTGCGCCGTTGGTTGAAGGCGGTCTTCACCACGCGGAAGAAAAGGATCTCGTCGCACGGAAGCTGCTGCACGGTGTTGCGTTGCATGCGGATCACTGCGCTCCGGACTTTCGGTGGAGGAATGAAGGCATCGGGCTCCACGATGAACAACATTTCCATGGTGAACCATGCTTGCGCGATCACACTGCTGATCCCATAGGTCTTGCTACCCGGCCCGGCGCACAACCGATCCGCGACCTCTTTCTGGAACATGCCCACGAGTTCCACGGCGCGATCGCGATGTTCGATCACCTTGAAGACGATCTGCGTGCTGATGTTGTACGGGAAGTTGCCGATCACCGCGAAAGGCCCGGTGGTGATACGATCCGGATCCATCCGCAGGAAATCACCCTGCACCACTTTCAATCCCGGGTAGTGCGCGTTGAGGTAGGCGATCGAATCAGTGTCCACCTCAAAGCAGGTCAGGTCGAATTCCGTTCGCTTGATCAAGTGCTTCGTTAGTGCACCGGTCCCTGGCCCGACCTCGATCAGTTGCGTGTATCCACCGTGGCCGGTCAAGCTCGCAGCGATCCGCTCCGCGATGCCTTCCTCCTTCAGGAAATGCTGGCCGAGGAACTTCTTCGCACGAACGTCGCTCATGTCGGATCCACCACTTGCAGCAAGGTGCGGAACGCGGTGAAGCGACCGCCGAATCGTTCGTTGGCTTCGGCTTGGAGGCGAGGCGCGTGGTCGCTGCGATAGCGTTCGTAGTGTGCCATATCCGGTGCGGTGTACTGGATGGCGTAGGTGATGCCCCCTTCGTCATCGGCCAGCACCTTCAGCATGCGATGCTGTACGAACAAGGCGGTGGCCATTACGCGCGGAATATGCTCTTCCTGCATCCACGCCAACCACGCGTCGTGCGCGTCGTGATCAATGTTCACCGTGACGTTGTACACGATCATGGCTGTGGGCTCGGAGGACGTTGTTCCGGTGGTGCGTCGGGTGCATCACCGCGCAACTTGCGATACCGTTCGCGCGCTTCGGGAACGAAGATGCTCCCCGTTTGTTCGAAGAGAAGTTTCTCGTACCAGCCCTTCGCCTTTTCCGGATCCTTGATGTAGTCCTCGTACAAAAGACCGAGGTCGAGCAGGGCGTTGTCCACCAGGATGTCGTTCGGGTAGAGCTCCAGGACCTTTTCCAAATACCCCCCTGCCTCGGTGTATTGCCTTCTGGCCATGGCGATCCGGTATCGCTCGTAGAGGATGTCATCGCCCAAGCTGTGCATGGGGAACTCCTTGTCCAACGAATCCAGGGTCAACAACGAACGATCGTAGAGGTGCTGTACGCGGAACAACTCGGCGCGTGCGAAAAAGCTCAATGGAACAGCGTTGCTGTCGACACCGAGGTTGTCCGTGATGCGCAACGATAGTTCCATCGCGTCATTCGCGATGAGCTTGCTGGTGCTGGACTTCAGTACTTGCAGTTGCGCTTGTGCCCAAAGGAAATCACCCGAATAGAAAGAGACCTTGGCATTGCGAAGCCGCGCTTCGTGTCCCAACACATCGTACTTGAAATCGAGGTCCACTTGGCTGTAAAGCAAGGACGCTTCCCAGATATCACCACCCAATAGGTACAGGTCTCCGAGTTCGAGTTTCAATTCGCCCTTGGTCGTGTTCTCCAGCCCGGTGATCTCCATCGCCTCATTCAGCAGTTCGATCGCTTCGGGACGTTGCTCCATGTAGTATCCCTTCAAGTGCGCGCGCTCACGGAGCAGTTCCAAGGATTGCTTTCCCATGCCTAGCTCGCCGATGGTGCTTGCCATGCGGTTGTCCAGATCAAGGAGATCGGCCGGGAGCGGTTCCGGTTCCGCCGCGAGTTCCAAGTACCGCGTGTGTACCGCACCGATCCGCGCCAATTGGTAATTGGCATCGTGGCGTCCTAGCCCGATCACATGGTCATAGCACTTGTACGCCGTTGCATGATCACCATTCGCATCCGCGATCCCGGCCAGTTCCATCAGTCGCGCACCACCCTCATCCATCCGCTTGTCCAAGGCCTTGCTTTGGATGAAGGCCGCATTGAGGTCCTTCTGCTGGATGTACATCCAGATCAGCAGTTCCTGGAAGATGGTGCGCGATGGATCGCGTTGGATACGCCGCAGGAGTTCGGTGCGCAGGATCTCCGTCCGGCCATCCTGTAGTTCGAAATCAAGATAGCGGGAAAGGCCGTTCTGGACGGATTGGATATACGCATCGTTGGTGCCGAGCAGGTCCAGGTACGAATTCACCATACCCGGGACATCGCCCTTCATGGCATGGATCCCCGAGATCTCGAAATGGAATGAGATGGCACCTTGCAGCGCGCGTTGTCCACGCTCGTAAGCCTGCAACGCCAAGTCGAATTCATTGTACTTCAGGAAGGCATTGGCGACAGTGCGGATGCTCCCTTGATCGGCGCTCATCATCTTCAGCGCACGGTCGAATTCCTTCTGCGCTTTCTCGTTCTCCCCCGATTTCTTCAGCACGGTTCCCAGATCGACCGGATAGCGCGGATCGTTGTTGTTCCGGCGCATCCGGTCCTTGGCAAGAGCACGTGCCGTCTCCAGATCACCAAGTTCCAGATGGCTCTTGAAGAGCTGTTCGTAGTAGTAATCGTTGGGTTGCTGCTTGTACAGTTTCTCGTAGTACAGGATCGCGCGCTCGTAGTCGCCTTGCTGGAAATACTGCGCGGCCAATTGTTCGTCGGTCCCGGGCTGCGCGAAACCGGCCATGGGAAGCACCAAGAGGAATAGGATGTACAGGAGCACCTTCTTCATGGCATCGTCGGTTGTTGCCCGAGAGCGAGCAAGGTGTTCACGGTGTCGCGGCGGTCCCAGGCCCGCTGCAGCTGGCGATAATTGTCCATGATGACATGAACACCAACGATCACGGCGGTGTGATGTTGCTGTTCTGCTGCGATCGCGGTGGCTCCATCGTTGCGATCCATGGTGCCGTCGGCAAGCCTTTTTCGCAGGATGCGCAACCGGGCACTTGTCGTGATCAGTTCATCGAGGACGCGGACGTGATCACGACCCATGTTCGCCGATGCGCGTAGGCTGATGTATTGGGATCCGAGCGCCTGCGCAGCAACGGGGTTGAGTGTATCGGTGAACCGGTCCGTGAACAAGGGCTGTTGGAATGCGAACATCGAATCACTTCGGTCGTAGCGCTCCCGATCCAACTCATTCAAGGTGAGGGTGGCCCCATCGGTGGCGAAGATCAGCTGGTCCACGGCGGTGAGTTGTGCGGGTTGTGCCGGCTCCGCACAACCGACCACCAGCACTCCAAGAAGGAGTGCAGCCGATCGGACCGTGCGGATGCCGTGGGTCATTTGGTGATCATCGCGAAACCCGTGTAGGGTTGAAGTGCTTTCGGGATCCGGATCCCTTCGGGGGTTTGATTGTTCTCCAGCAGCGCGGCCACGATCCGTGCCAACGCCAACGCGCTTCCGTTCAAGGTGTGCGCGAGCTTGGGTTTCTTGTCCTCGCCGCGGTATCGCAGTTTCAATCGGTTGGTCTGGAAGGTCTCGAAGTTGCTGATGCTGCTCACTTCCAACCAGCGCTGTTGCGCAGCGCTGAACACTTCCATGTCATAGGTCATCGCGCTGGAGAAACCCATATCGCCGCCGCACAACAGGAGTTGTCGGTAGGGGAGTTCCAAAGCGCGAAGAAGACCCTTCACGTGTTCGACCATCTCTTCCAGCACAGCGTAACTGTTCTCCGGTTTTTCCACCCGCACGATCTCCACCTTGTCGAACTGGTGGACGCGGTTCAAGCCACGCACATGCGCACCGTAACTGCCCGCTTCGCGGCGGAAGCACGGCGTATAGCCCACGTTCTTGATCGGCAGGCGATCGGCCTCCACGATCTCGTCGCGGTACAAATTCGTGATGGGTACTTCGGCCGTCGGGATCAGGTAGAGGTCGTCCACGGTGGCGTGATACATCTGACCCTCCTTGTCGGGGAGTTGCCCGGTGGCGAAGGCGCTTTCGGCATTCACCAGATGGGGTGGGATGATCTCACGGTATCCGGCTTCGGTGGCTTTGTCCAGGAAGAAGGCGATCAGCGCGCGCTGTAGCCGTGCTCCTTGGCCGCTGTACACGGGAAAGCCCGCACCGGTCAGTTTGACACCGAGGTCCATGTGAAGGAAGCCGTACTCCTCGCCCAGTTCCCAGTGCGGTTTGGCGTTCGGCCCGAGTTCCGGGATCGCGCCTTCCTGCATCACCACCGTGTTCTCCTCCGGTGTGCGGCCCACAGGGACTTTCTCATGCGGGGCATTCGGGATGGTGACCAAGTGATCCTGAAGCGCACGCTCTGCCGCGTCCAACTTCTCCTTCAACTCCGTGATGCCGTTCTTGAGTTGGGTGCTCTGCGACTTGGCAGCCTCGGCCTCATCCTTCTTGCCCGCCTTCATCAGTTCACCCACCGATCGGCTCAGGGTGTTCAACCCGGCCTGTCGGCCATCCAACTCTTGTTGGGTTTGGCGACGGACGCTGTCCAGTTCGGTGGCGCGATCCAACAGTCCTTTCGCGTCGATGTTCCGTTTGGCAAGGCGCTGCTCGGCCTCGGCTCGGTGTTCGCGCAGGAAATTCAACTCAAGCATGCACGTGTTCTTGTTCGGTTGTCAAAGGTAGCCGGACGGTAGCGCTACCGCTTTTCACGAAGAAGCCCCTCCGCGAATGGCGGAAGGGCTCCGGTTCTGGTCGGTAGAAGGCCTAGTTCGCGCTCTCCATTGGGAGAATGCTCACCACGCTGCGCTCGCCGCGCTTCTTCTGGAACTTCACGGTGCCGTCGGTCAGTGCGAAAAGTGTGTGGTCCACACCGATGCCCACGTTCTTGCCGGGGTGGTGCTTGGTGCCGCGCTGGCGAACGATGATGTTGCCGGCGATGGCCGCGCTGCCACCGAAGATCTTAATGCCGAGTCGCTTCGAGTGCGACTCGCGTCCGTTCTGGGTACTGCCTTCACCTTTCTTGTGTGCCATGGCTTGTGGGGGCTTGTCATTCCGGGCTTGACCCGAAATCTCGTGGATGCTTCAGTTACTTCTTCTTGGGTGCTGCCTTCTTCGCGGGAGCGGCCTTCTTGGCTGCTGCTTTCTTCGGAGCGGCCTTCTTGGTTGCTGCCTTCTTCGGAGCCGCTTCCGTCTTCGGAGCTGACGTCTTCTTCACTTTGGCGACAGGTTCGGTCTTCACCACTGGCTTCGGTGCGCTGCTCTTGCTGGCGTCGAACTTCTCGCCCTTGCCCAGGATCGCTTCGATCCAAAGCTCGGTGAGGTATTGGCGGTGGCCGTTCAACTTCTGGTAGCCCTTGCGGCGCTTCTTCTTGAAGACGAGCACCTTGTCGCCCTTGCCATGGCTCAACACCTTGGCCGCGATACGGAAGCCTTCCACCGTGGGGGTGCCCACAGTGATGGACTTACCGTCGCTCACGAGCAACACTTTATCCAACTCCACATGCTTGCCCTCCTCGGCTTCGAGGCGGTGCACTTTGAGCTTCTGGGCCTTCTCTACTTTGTATTGCTGGCCGGCGATATCGACAATGGCGTACATGGTCACCTTGAAAATGGGGTGCGAAAGTAGGTTCTTTTCGAGAACCCACAAACACCCGGAGTGGAAGACTTAAGGGAGCGGCGGCCTAGCCCAACTTGAAGGCCTTCTTCACCACCGCGACGGCGTTCAGTTCCTCCCAAGGGAAGAGCTTCACCTTCACCGTGGCCTTTTGGCCTGCGTTCTCGAATTTCTTGGTCACTGTAACGCACTTGCGCCCCATGTGGCCATAGCTCGCGGTCTCACTGTAGATCGGGGTGCGCAGGGCGAAGCGCTTCTCGATGAAGTACGGACGCATGTTGAACTCGGGCAGACTAGCGATCGTCTTCGCGATCTGGCCGTCGGTCATCTTCACCTTGGCCGTACCGTAGGTGTTCACATAGAAGCCGACCGGCTCCGCTACACCGATGGCGTAGGCCACCTGCACCAAGACCTCGTCACAGACACCGGAAGCGACCAAATGCTTGGCCACGTGGCGGGCCGCGTAGGCCGCGCTGCGATCAACCTTGCTCGGGTCCTTGCCGCTGAAGGCACCACCACCGTGGGCGCCTTTGCCACCGTAAGTGTCCACGATGATCTTGCGACCGGTAAGTCCGGTATCGCCATGCGGACCACCGATCACGAAGGTGCCGGTGGGGTTGATGTGGTAGCTGATGTTCCGGCCGAAGAGCGCTTGCGTGCGCTTTGGCAACTTGGCCATCACCCGTGGGATGAGGATCCCGATGATGTCCTTCTTGATGCGGGCCAGCATCTTGTCGTCCGCCACCTGCTTGGCCGCTTTGCTGGCGTCCTTGGGCTTTTCGAAATCGTCGTGCTGCGTGCTCACCACTATCGCGTCGATGCGCTTCGGCGTGTTGTCGTCGTTGTACTCGATGGTCACCTGGCTCTTGGCATCGGGGCGCAGGTAGGGCATCTTGCTATTCGCTTCGCGGCGGATCACAGCGAGCTCGCGGAGGAGCATGTGGCTGATCTCCAGCGGCAGTGGCATATAGCTGTCGGTATCCCGGCAGGCGTAGCCGAACATCATGCCTTGGTCACCAGCACCCTGATCCTCGGGCTTCTTCTTCACCACGCCTTGGTTGATGTCCGGGCTTTGCTCGTGGATGGCGCTGAGGACACCACATGAATGCGCCTCGAACATGTACTCGCTCTTGGTGTAGCCGATGCGCTCGATCACATCGCGAGCGATCTGTTGCACATCCAGGTACGCCTTGCTCTTCACTTCACCGGCAAGAAAGACCTGACCCGTGGTCACCAGGGTTTCGCATGCGACCTTGCTGCTGGGGTCGAAGGCGAGGAAGTGGTCGATGAGGGCATCGCTGATCTGGTCGGCGACCTTATCGGGGTGGCCTTCGCTAACGGATTCTGAGGTGAAGAGGTAAGGCATGAATGCGGTTTGTTTCCGGGGCGCAAAGGAAACGGTTTGATCCGAACGGATCAACCACTCACCGTTTGGTGAGTTCCTTGAAGACTTCCTCAAGCCCGCGCTCGCTCTTCTGCATGCCCAACACTTTCAGGCCTTGGTCCACTGCGTATTGGAATATGGCCGGGCGCACATCCACTGAGGCATCGTGCGCGAGCAACCACGAATTGCCAGCCTTGTGCTTGGCGTGTTGCACACCGGTGATGGCCAACAGCTCATTCGCATTCACCGTACGGTCGAATTCCACCTCGACCACTTCCTGTTGCTGTTGTCGGCTGCGCAATGTGCTTGCCTTCTCATCGGCCACCAGATCGCCGCGATCAATGATGATCACGCGGTCGCAGATCGCTTCCACCTCCTGCATGATATGCGTACTGAGCATCACGGTCCTCTCCCGGCCGATGTCTTTGATCAGCCCACGGATCTCCACCAATTGGTTCGGGTCCAAGCCGCTGGTCGGCTCGTCGAGGATCAGCACTTGCGGGTCGTGGATCATGGCCTGCGCCAACCCCACGCGTTGACGGTAGCCCTTGCTCAATTGCCCGATCTGTTTGTGTTGTTCCGGACCTAGACCGACGCGATCGATCATCGTGTTGATGCGTTTCGTGGCGTCCGGCAGTCCATGCACGCCAGCGATGAATTCGAGGTATTCGCGCACATACAGATCCAGGTAGAGCGGATTGTGTTCGGGCAGGTAGCCCACGTTCCGGCGCACGTCCATGCTTTGGTCGTGGGTGTCGAAACCGCAGACCACCGCACGTCCGCTGCTCGGTGGCAAAAAGCAGGTGAGGATCTTCATCATCGTGCTCTTGCCCGCACCGTTGGGGCCGAGGAAGCCCACCACTTCGCCCGCGCCGATCTCGAAGGAGACCTCGTTCAGCGCGCGTTGCGTGCCGTAGAGTTTGGTGATGTTGCGAACGGATATCGACATGCGGCGAAGGTACTCGGCCCCGGCCTGCCGACATTTGCCGCGCACTGCAAAACGAAGAACGGTGCTCCGGCGATGCCCAACGGTCTGGTGATGCGAAGTACCGGTAGTCGTTACCTCGTGAGGGGTGAGGACGGCGTCCTGCATCAATGCGTCGCGAAGGGCATCCTACGGGTGAAGGGTTGGAACAGCACGAATCCGTTGGCCGTCGGCGACTATGTGGATTTCCTGCCGCAGGTGGATGAAGAGAAGGTGGGTGCTATTCTCGAACTGCACGAACGGAAGAATTACCTCGTGCGGCGCAGCGTGAACCTGAGCCACCACAAACAAGTGATCGCCGCGAACCTGGACCAAGCGGTGCTCATGGTCACTTTGGCAAGGCCGCGTACCTCTTATGGCTTCATCGACCGCTTTCTCGTGACGGCGGAGACCTACCAAGTGCCGACCGTGGTGGTAGTGAACAAGATCGATGACCTCGACGAGGAGGAACAGGATCGCATGTTCGATCTGGTGGATACGTATCAGGAAGCAGGCTATCGGGTGATCATGACCTCCGCCACGCTGGGGAAGGGTGTAGCCGATGTGAAGGCGCTGTTGGCTGGTAAGGTCACGCTGGTTTCAGGGCACAGTGGAGTGGGCAAGAGCACCTTGATCAACAGCATCGACCCGGAGTTGGACCTGCACACGTTGGAGATCAGCGAGTCGAGCGAGAAGGGCGTACACACCACCACCAATGCGGAGATGTTCGAGTTGAACTTGTCATCGAATGAACCCACCTTCATCATCGATACACCCGGGATCAAGGGTTTCGGGCTGGTGGACCTGGAACCCTCGCACATCGGGGATCAATTCCCCGAGATGTTCAAGCGCAAAAGCGGCTGCCGCTTCAATGATTGCCTGCACAAGGAGGAACCCGGCTGTGCGATCCGCAAGGCGGTGGAAGAGGGCGGGATCGCGGAAAGCCGTTATCGTAGCTACATTGACATGGTGAACGGGATGGATGAAGAAAGCCCCTACCGACTCGATTGAACCGAACGCATGAGAACGACAGCACTCCTTCTTGTCACCTTGACCATCGTTGGTTGCCGATCGCGGTTGGTGGAAACCCCGCCACCTGACCAAGCTGCGCTGCTTTCACAACAAGGTGCCGATGCGGTGCTCTGGCAGAACACTTCCGCCGAGGCGTACTGGCTGTACCAGCAAGCCTATCAGCACGCTGCCACCAAACTGCATTATGAACTGAACCGGGTGCGGAGCAAGACCGATCCAACGCATGTCGAGCGGCCACTCGCGGTCATCGTCGACATCGATGAGACCGTGTTGGACAACAGCCCCTACCAAGTGAATGCGATCCGTCGCGGCCACACCTTCGACCAGGCCGATTGGAAAACATGGACGGACATGTCCGCAGCAAAG
The DNA here is from genome assembly GCA_016721005.1 of Flavobacteriales bacterium. GTDB lineage: Bacteria > Bacteroidota > Bacteroidia > Flavobacteriales_F > PHOS-HE28 > PHOS-HE28. The sequence goes on along the minus strand of JADKJM010000007.1, from coordinate 152,990 downwards.
CCCTGTCCAGGCGCGCTCGACTTCTTGAAGTTCGCGGAAGCTGAAGGATGCGAGGTCTTCTACATCACCAACCGCGATGTGCGCGAGAAAGCGAGCACGCTGAAGAACCTGAACGATAACGGTTTCCCCTTTGCCGATGAAGCGCATTTGTTGCTGATGGATGGCACGAGCGACAAGACCGAGCGTCGCGCCATGGTGGCTTCCCGTTATCGGGTCGTTCTGTTGGTGGGTGATCAATTGCGTGACTTCGACGAGCGGTTCAAGGACCGCTCCTTGAACTATGGCCAGGATGTGGTGGATACGATGAGTGACAGTCTGTCCCGTTATTTCATCCTGCTGCCCAACCCGATGTACGGAACCTATCGCGATGCTGTCCAAGGCAAAGGCACCGATGCGGAGAAGTACGCGCGGATGAAAGCGTGGTTCGAGATCAACGGGTACTGAGATGCGTGCGGTGATCCAGCGCGTGAGCGAAGCGTCGGTGCGGATCGATGGTCGCGAACACGGGCGCATCGGCCCGGGACTGATGGTGCTCCTCGGCGTGGAGATCGGCGATACCGATGTGGACCTCGAATGGCTCTGCGGGAAGATCGTTCGCCTGCGCATTTTCCCTGACGATGGGGCCGTGATGAATCTCGACATCACCCAAGTGCATGGCGAGATCCTTCTGGTGAGCCAGTTCACCTTGCACGCGAGTACCGCGAAAGGCAACCGACCGAGCTACATCCGCGCAGCGAGGCCGGAGGAAGCCGTACCACTGTACTTACGAATGAAACAGCGACTATCGGAGCTCATCGGTCGTTCCGTGAAGACCGGTGAGTTCGGCGCGGACATGCAGGTGTCGCTCGTGAACGATGGACCGGTGACGATCATCATCGACAGCCGACAGAAGGAGTAGGGTTACTGCTCTGAGATGAGCACCTTGGTGAATGCAACATCCGCCCCGTTGCTCATGCGCACCGTGTACAAGCCAGGCGATGGGAGGAATAATCGCACCTGCATACTGCCGCCGGTGCTCGGACGCGCATCCACTTGAACCGATCTGCCAAGGACATCCAACACTTCGATCACGCCTCCATCCGGAACGTGCAACACGGTGAACGACCCGCTGGTCGGATTCGGGTGACAGACCAAGGCGGTTTCCATCATTCGCACCGAGCGGACCGGGGAGAACGTGAAGCTGCCATCCAGATCAACGATGCGCAATCGATAGTAGCTCAAACCAGGCAGTGGAGCATGATCCATGGTCGTATAGCCGGATCGTACATTGGAGGTGCCAACGGCCCCGACCACATCAACCTTCTCCCATTCTTCCATATCGATCGAGCGTTCCACCTCGAAGTGCATGCTGTTCACTTCACTCGCGGTGGTCCACTCCAACAGTACACGCCCTCCTTGGGCTGTTGCCTCAAAGGCGATGAGTTCCAGCGGCAATGGCGAACAACTCACCACGGCGGTGCCGCCGAACTGTAGGGGCACGGCTGTCGTTACTGAACTCCAATTGCTGAAGCAGATGAGCCATTGCGTGTTGGACCCCACGTTCAGTGGTGGTTCGAAGTTGCTCACATCACCACCAGCCGGTGGCGTGGACGCCAATCCGGTACCACCGAACGACACCCCGTTCCAGTTGCAGCGCACCGGCGCCAATGCATTCGCCGCGACCTGTGTGCAGGCGCTGGCGTTGTACGGGTACATGATCCAATCGTAGAAGCCGCCCTGCGTGCCCAGGCCTCCGAAGGTGAAGGTCAACGAGCCGCCGGTGAGCACGTTCACCACCATCCAGGTGCTGTTCAATTCACCGGCTCGCAAGCAGCCTTCATTGGTGGTGCCCCATGGATTGTAGTACGGTGGCACAAAGGAGAACAGGCCATAGTCGGGATTGCCGGTCGAGCCCAAAGGAGGGATCTCGTTGACGTTTCCGTAACCGTTCGGGTCGATCTGGAAATTGATGTTCGTACACACGTTCACGGCCTGGTTGCAATCGCTGGCCACCACAGGTGGAGGTACGTTGGACGTGCTGATGCTGAAGGTCCCCGGACATGGGCTTGGCGGCGATGGCCAGGTGTCGAAGAGGATCCAGTAGGTGGTGCCCGCTGTCATGGTGATCGTAAGCGATTGACTGGTGCCCACGCCGCTTACCGAGCCTTGGCACAACCCGCCCGCAGCCGGGCATGCCCCACTGAAGACCCAGATGGAACTGTAGCTCTGCCCGATGTAATTGATAAGGTAGTTGCCGGTGGTCGCAGGCGTCACGGTGTATAGTGCTTCAACGCCACCCAGGTAGAGCGTGCTAGCGGAGCCGCAAAGGCTGCTCACGTTCAACGTGTTGATCAGGTCGGAGGAATGGCAACTCACGGCTTGGCTGGTCACCGGCAAACTGGGAAGGTTCACGGCCGCACAAGGTGCGGGGCCGGCGCAGGAGGCGCATGCGATCGTGGTGGTACAGCAGGTGGAGGCCGTGCCGCACGCCGCATTGGTGTTGAAGTGCAGGTAATAGGTTCCGGCCACCGGAGCGGTGAAGCTCAACGGCGTGTTGCCGTTCGCCACGAGCGTACCGTTGTACGTGCCTCGTCGCACGGTGATGTACCCTCCGCAGGAACTGGTGACCGTGTAGGTTGCTCCGGCAACCAATCCCGTAACGGTGTTGTATTCCGATTGGAACGTGCAGGTGCTGATCGACAGCGGTGCATTGGTGGTGGGAGCGGCAACGGTCATGTATGCCGTTGTGTTGGTGCATTGCCCGCGTGCCGTGCCACTGGCCACAAGTACGATCACATACAAGAGCAGGCGACGAAGACCGGCCTTGGTGCGTGCTATGCGACCCCGGATGCACCTCATCGGTTCGGTGTGGGGCTTGATCCACACGCTTGTGGATCAAGATGCTTGAAGTGGCCCGGAACCAGCCGTTCACGTTGGAAGCAGCGCACGCTCGCGCCCAAAGGCTGGATGAGGGTGTTGATCGCAACCGCGTCGAGTGTACACTCGGGCATTGCATGGATCAGCAGGTTCTTCGTATGCATATCCGTCCGGCTCATCACCACGTCCGGCTGCGCTGCGAGCACCGCATTGATCTCGGCCGCGTGTTGTGGAGAGGTGATGCCATCGACCACCGCTTGGATCTGCTGTAGTTGGCAACGGGCCGAAGGGGCAAGGACCGCGACGAATGCCACCACGAGCGCCATCTTTAGCACCGCTGCGGTCCCATTATGCCTATATCCTCTTTCCATGGATCGGAAAACTAGTGAAGTCCCACGATATGAACAAGGCCCTGTGAATGATCTGTGCCGCGAGGTCGATGCGTGGATCACCACCACGGGCGTGCGCTACTTCGACCCGCTCACCAATATGGCCATGCTCACCGAGGAGGTCGGGGAGGTGGCGCGCATCATGGCGCGGCGCTATGGCCAACAGAGCGAGAAGGAAAGTGACAAGGCGAAGGACCTCGGTGAAGAACTGGCCGATGTGCTCTTCGTGGTGCTCTGCCTCGCCAATCAGACCGGCACCGATCTGCAAGCGGCGTGGGAGAGCAGGATGCTGAAGAAGACCGCGCGCGATGCGGATCGGCACCGCGAGAACCCGAAATTGCGTTGATCGCCGCAACGTGGCATCGTCTTCGCAAGAGCCGCGCCCGCTATTTTCACGCCCGCTTCAACAAGATCCTCATGCACCGCAACATCGTTCTTTTGCCATTGATCGTAGGCGCACTCGTCTCCACTCTTACCCTTCCTGCGCAATCCAAGACCGAGGACCGCGTAAAGGTGAAAGCGCGCATGGCGTTGGAGCACAAGCCCGATGGAACCATGATGCCCTACAGCATCATCCGCAGCAGCCCGACGGCCATCATGGTGTTCCGCAGCCCGGATTTCGACCAGCGCGCCTTCACCAAACGATCACCACGATTGGATGTGTATGAGAGCGAGAAGCTCACCTACATGCGCGGGTTGGAACCGCTGCTTGAGCGTTCCGGCCGCGAACGTTTGTTGCTGGAGGACCTGATCCTGTTCGACGGCAAACCCACGATGATCGCACGCACCGGCGGGCAGGAGGAGATCGCCCTCTACTACCAGAACGTCGATCCGCACCTCACACGACCGCCGCCGGCTTTCGAGCGGATATGCGCATTCCCTGTGGAAGTGAAGAAGCGCCAAGCACTCTACGCACGAGCCGGTAACGCCACGCGCGAGCGTTGGTCCACGGTAGAGGCGGATGATGGCGGACATCTCTTGATCCACAGCCCCGAGTTGCGCAACGCCGACGATGGCGATGCGATGTACTTGTTGGCGATGGTGGACAAGAACATGCACGTGCAATGGCAACAGATCCTGCACGTGGATGGCGGCAGTGAAAGATCCGAAGTGCTGGACGCTGCAGTGGATAGCACCGGCACCGCGTACGTGTTGATCAAGTACCGCTACAAGGATGGCGCACCCGGCGGTGGTGCTCCGGATTACGAAGTGGTCCTTCACCGTATTGATGCGAACGACATGTCGCGCATGCCCTTCGGGATGGACGGCGGGTACTATCCCACGGGCGGGATCCTGCAGCCGATGGCCAAGGGGCGCATCGCTTTCGCGGGGATCTATGCCACGGCGGAAGGGAACAGGAAGCTCGGGAACTTCATCTCGTATGTCGATACGAGCGAAGCGGGGATCACCACGCCGCAGGTGATGCCATTCACTGATGGTGTGGATCTCGAAGCCGAGGAAGTGACCGGCGTGGACGACTCCAAGAAAGAGGAGGAACCCAAGGAGGATAAGAAGTCGCAGAAACGGTTGCACTCCACCACGGATGTGATCGCGCTGCTACCCGGACCCGATGGCGGACTTTTCTTCGTGAATGAGATCGGCTTCGCGGCGGTGTACACCAACCCGGAGACTGCGCGGCGTTACCAGCGTTTCTACCACGGTCCGATCCAGGCGCGGTTGATCGACAAGAACGGCGAGTTGAAATGGACCACGCTCTTCCGTCGCTGGACCACTTCCGATGATCCACTGATGGGTCCCGCACTTTCCACGGTGTTCAATGACCAGTTGTACATCTTTCTCTGGGACAGCGACGACAATGTGGAGCAGCGCAAGGCCGGTGGGAAGATCATGGCCAAGCAAGGATCGGGGAGCTACACCGCCTATGTGTACTTCGATGAGAAAGGCGCCTACCGGACGAAGCCCGTGTTGCGCAACGACAGCAAGTCCGGTATGATCTGCGGCTGGGCCTTGGTGAACACCGGTAAGGATGAGTACATGACCATGGGCACGGAATCACTCACCACCGTGGACTACTATCCCGTGCGCATCGACTTCATCAAGGAGACGAAGAAGTAGGGTCAGGCGATCCGGGGAAGGATCTCCGCCGTGATGCATTGCGTGGCACCCACGCGGTCCCTTACGTACTTGCCCGCAGCGTGTGAAGCATTGCCCAACGCGATCGGATCACCGAGGAGGCGTCGAAGCACCTCTTCCAACTCCGTGGCGTTCCTCACCTCGAACCCGCCGCCTGCTTCGATCAACCCCTTCGCCTCGGCGAACTTGTGGTGGTGTGGCCCGAAGATCACGGGCTTGCCCCAAGCTGCGGCTTCCAGCAGGCTGTGGATGCCATCGCCGAATCCACCACCGATGTATGCGATGTCCGCGTACTTGTACAGCCGCGCCAAGTATCCCATGCGGTCCACGAGCAGCGTAGTGGATGCGAAAGGGCCCGGTCCGTGATCCAGCGCGCGCGCGGCGAAGTCGTATTCCAACTCGCTCCATCGAATGGTCGGCCCCGGGAATTCCTGCGCGACCCGATCGAGATGCCCCACGTCGATCTCATGGGGTACCACGACCATGCGACAGTTGTTGGTCGATCCTGCTGCGCGCAATAGCCGCTCATCCTCCGGCCATGTACTACCTGCGATCAGTATCGGCTTCTGGCTACCGGACCGGAACGCACGGGCAATGGGCAACTCCTCATTCGCATCGACGATCGCCGCTACTCGATCAAAGCGTGTATCACCACTCACGGTCACGTTCATCACACCCGTTGATCCGAGCAATTCGCGCGATGCTTCGTCCTGCACAAAGATCCGATCGAAGCAGTGCAACATCACTCGGTGAGTTGCGCCGTACCACATGAAGAAGGGTTGCTCCTTGCGAAAGATCGCCGAGATCAGAAAGACCGGAACTCCGTTGCGCTTGAGCGCCGTGAGCCAGTGGTACCAGAACTCGTACTTCACCCATAGCACTGCCTTGGGTTGCACGAGTGCGATCAATCGCTCCGCGTTGCGCACTGAATCCGCAGGTAGGTATTCCGCGTGCGTCGCCAGAGGGAAATCCTTGCGCGCTTCGTAACCGCTCGGGCTGTAAAAGGTGATGAGTACCGGAAGTTCCGGGTGTTGCGCCTTCAACGCTTCCAACACCGGTCGGCCTTGTTCGAATTCACCAACGCTTGCGCAGTGCATCCACAGACATCCGCGCAGTGCATCACGCTGCGCCTCGATCCGCTGCCACGTGCCGCGTCGCCCAACGACCCATGCCTTGGCTTTGGGAACGAATGGTGCAGCGATGCGAATACCGGTATGGTACAGCCCCAGACCGATGTCGTACAGCAGTGGCATATCAGTAGTGGAAGCTATCGTCGTACCGGCGGTAGATCGGCAAGCTCCAACCCACGCGTATCCCGCTGAGCAGGTCGAAGCGATTCGGTTCGTTGTATTGCTCCGTGTCGAAGTTGAAGGCGCGTAAACTCTCCGTGAAGCCCGCCATCACTTCCAGCCCGATGTGGAAATTGATCAAGCGCCGGTTGCCGAAATGGTGATAGCCGATGTACGCCAACGCGGCCGGACCGGCGGTCAGCCGATCATAGCCTTCGAGGTAATCACCTTCGAGTTGTGGTACATCGTTCTGCTGGGTCTGCACGCGCACCTTGTGTCGCATGTATCCTCCGCCGACCTTGAATACGATGCCGCAGTTCGGATTCGGACCGATCACCGGGAAGAGCTTGCCCGCGAACGCGAACGCCGTCCAACCGCGCTCGAAGAGGAAGACATCCGCCATTACACCGCTCTGGTCCACCACCTGCCCGGCGCTGTTCAGCACGTTGCTGAGGATGCCCGGTTCCACCACCTTGTTGCCGAACAGGAAGCTTGTTTCAAACCCGAAAAGGAAATTGCTGCGGAGCTTCCGGTAACCACCGAGGCCGAGGTTGCTGTTGGTGCCGAAGCGGATCGCGAGATCGCCGCCGGGAAGTTGCTGCGCGTAGCTGGGCTGCACGGCGAACATGGCCACGGTGGTGTCGCGCACGTTCGTTTGCGCTCGGCCATTCGTGCAGGCGAAGAGGAAAACAAGGAAGAGGATCAGGCGCATGCGCAGTTCCAAGGAGGGCGAAAGTACCAAGGCAACGGTGGATCGGCCGGTGCATTGTGCAACCGCATTCACCGTGGCCTATTGAGCTGTCTATCTTCGCGCCCGCTTTGTAAAGCAGGCACTTGCCATGGCGGAACGCACGATGATGAGACCCATTCAAATGGTCGACCTGGTCGGCCAGTATTTGAAGATCAAGGACGAGGTGGATGCCGCCCAGAAGCGCGTGATCGAGACCGCTGCCTTCATCAATGGGCCGGAGGTGAAGGAGTTCGAGAAGGAGTTGAGCGCCTACCTGGGTGTGAAGCATACCATCGGCTGCGCGAACGGCACCGACGCGTTACAGATCGCGATGATGGCCTTGGGGCTGAAGGCCGGTGATGAGGTGATCACCTGCTCGTTCACTTTCGTGGCTACGGTTGAAGTGGTGGCGTTGCTCGGGATCACACCGGTGTTTGCTGATGTGCTGCCCGGCACCTTCAACATCGATCCGGCCGACATCAAGCGGAAGATCACGCCGAAGACCAAGGCGATCGTTCCCGTGCATTTGTTCGGACAGACCGCGGACATGGAAGCGATCATGGCCATCGCGAAGGAGCACAACCTCTTCGTGATCGAGGACAACTGCCAAGCGATCGGCAGCGACTACACCTTCAGTGATGGCCGCACGCAGAAGTCGGGGACGATCGGCCATGTCGGCACTACGAGCTTCTTCCCCAGCAAGAACCTGGGTTGTTATGGCGATGGCGGTGCGCTCTTCACCAATGATGAGGAGCTGGCGAAGAAGATCCGTCGCGTGTGCAATCACGGTAGTGATGTGCGCTACTACCACGAGGTGATCGGCGTGAACAGCAGGTTGGATTCGCTCCAAGCCGCCGTACTGCGGATCAAGTTGCGCCACTTGGACGAGTATGCCGCTGCGCGGAATGCGGCTGCTTCGGCCTACGATGAAGCCTTCGCGGGGATAATGGAATTGTCCACCCCGGAGCGAAGCGCGAACAGCACGCACGTCTTCCACCAGTACACCCTGAAAGTGGCCGGCGGGAAGCGTGAGGCCCTGCGCAAACACCTAGAGGAGCGCGGCATCCCAGCGATGATCTACTACCCTGTACCCTGCCACCTGCAGAACGCGTACAAGACCGCCCGCTTCGCGGAAGGATCATTGCCCGTGACCGAAGCCATCACCCACGAAGTGCTCTCCCTGCCCATGAGCACCGAACTCGACAACGAACAACTCGCGCACATCACCGCATCGGTGAAAAGCTTCTTCACCGCCTAATGCATTGCAAGGGCGATGCATGCATCGCTCCAACCACCAGCTCATGAACATCGCAGTAGTAGGAACAGGATACGTAGGACTCGTCACCGGAACGTGCTTCGCCGAGACCGGCAACCACGTGATCTGCGTGGACATCGACGCGAACAAGGTGCAGATGATGAAGGACGGCAAGGTGCCGATCTATGAACCGCATCTCGATGTGCTCTTCGAGCGCAACATCCGTCAAGGGCGCTTGAGCTTCACCACCGATCTGAAGAGCGCCATCGACGGCGCGCAGATCATCTTCCTCGCACTGCCTACGCCTCCCGGTGAGGATGGCAGCGCGGATCTGAAGTACGTGCTCGGCGTGGCCGATGACCTCGGGAAGATCATCACCGACTACAAGGTGATCGTGGACAAGAGCACCGTACCCGTGGGCACTGCGGAGAAAGTGCATGCCGCCGTGGCCAAGCACGCCAAGGTGGAATTCGACATCGTGAGCAATCCGGAATTCCTACGCGAAGGCTTCGCAGTGGATGATTTCCTCAAACCCGATCGCGTGGTGGTGGGCACCAGCAGCGCACGCGCGCAAAAGGTGATGGAGGATCTCTACAAGCCCTTCGTTCGCCAAGGCAATCCGATCATCTTCATGGACGAGCGCAGTGCCGAACTGACCAAGTACGCGGCGAACGCTTTCCTCGCGACCAAGATCACCTTCATGAACGAGATCGCGAACTTCTGCGAGAAGGTGGGAGCGGACGTGGACAAGGTGCGCATCGGTATGGGCACGGATACACGCATCGGCAAGCGCTTCCTCTTCCCCGGTATCGGGTACGGCGGTAGCTGTTTCCCGAAGGACGTGCAAGCCCTCGCGAAGAGCGGTAAGGATGCGGGCTACAACTTCGAGATCATCCAAAGCGTGATGGACGTGAACGAGCGCCAGAAAGTGACGCTCTCCGACAAGATCCTGAACCACTACGGCGATGTGAAAGGCAAGCACTTCGCCATGTGGGGCCTGGCGTTCAAGCCGGACACCGACGACATCCGCGAAGCACCGGCCTTGTACATGATCGAAGCGCTGGTGAACGCGGGCGCTACCGTCACCGCGTTCGATCCCGAAGCGATGGCGAACGTGAAGAAGGTGATGGGCGACAAGCTCTCTTTCGCGAAGGATGAGTACGAAGCACTGAAGGGTGCCGATGCATTGATCATCGCCACCGAGTGGGCGCTCTTCCGCACGCCTGATTTCGATCGCGTGGGATCCGCGTTGAAAGAAAAAGTGATCTTCGATGGTCGCAACCTGTACGACCTCGATGAGATGCAGAACCTCGGCTTCCAGTACGTAAGCGTCGGTCGGCAAGCCGTGAACGTGCCGGCGACCGTCAAAGCCTGATCACATGCCCCAAACCAAGGAACGTGTCCTAATCACCGGTGCCGCTGGCTTTCTCGGATCGCACCTGTGCGACCGTTTCTTGAAGGAAGGCTACCACGTGATCGGGATGGACAACCTGATCACCGGACGCCTGAAGAACATCGAGCACCTCTTCAAGCGCGAGGACTTCGAGTTCTACAACCACGACGTGAGCAAATTCGTGCATGTGCCGGGTCCGCTGAAGTACATCCTGCACTTCGCATCACCCGCCTCGCCGATCGATTATCTGAAGATCCCGATCCAAACGCTGAAGGTGAGTTCGTTGGGCACGCACAACCTGCTTGGCCTCGCGAAAGCGAAAGGCGCACGGATCCTCGTAGCCAGCACCAGCGAGGTCTACGGTGATCCGCAAGTGCATCCGCAGACCGAGGACTATTGGGGCCACGTGAATCCTATCGGTCCGCGCGGGGTGTACGATGAAGCGAAGCGATTCCAAGAGGCCATCACCATGGCCTACCACACCTATCACGGACTGGAGACACGCATCGTGCGCATCTTCAATACCTACGGTCCGCGCATGCGGTTGAATGACGGTCGTGTATTGCCCGCTTTCATCGGCCAAGCACTTCGCGGCGAGGACCTCACGGTCTTCGGCGATGGCCGCCAGACACGCAGCTTCTGCTACGTGGACGATCTGGTGGAAGGCATCTACCGCTTGCTCTTGAGCGAGTACGCAGGCCCAGTGAACGTGGGCAATCCCAGCGAGATCACCATTTCGCAATTCGCGGAGGAAGTGATCAAGCTCACCGGTACCACACAAAAAGTGATCTACAAGCCGCTGCCCACCGACGACCCCATGCAGCGCCAACCGGACATCACATTGGCGAGGAAGGTCCTCTCGTGGGAACCGAAGGTTGATCGCGCCGAAGGGCTGAAGATCACCTACGATTATTTCAAGTCGCTCAGTGCGGAAGAGCTCAACGAGAAGGAGCACTTCAACTTCGAGGGATACGCGCGGAAGTAGCACAGGCTTAAATTCGACCCATGGCAAGCAAGCAAGGCACCTTGACCAAGAAGGCGGTCCTCCGTTCACTCAAGGAACTTCCTGAGCGCTTCGACGCGGACGAGCTCATCGAGCGGATCGTATTGTTGCAGAAAGTGGAAGAGGGGTTGGCCGATGCAAAGGCTGGTCGCGTGTTCACGCTTGATCAAATGCGTGCGCACATCCAACGGAAATGGTCAAGGTGACCTGGTCCGCTAGAGCGCGGAAGGATCTTGACGGCATCAGCGCGTACATAGCCGAAGGTTCGGCGTACTACGCGGAACGCACCGAACTCGAGATCTTTCAGCGGTCGCTTTTCCTGGAAGCGCATCCCAAGGCCGGTCGCATGGTAAAGGAAGTCGGCGATGCTTCGATCCGCGAGATCGGTTATGGACGGTACCGGATCATTCATTGGCTCGTTTCCGATGTTGAGGTCGTGATCATCGCGGTCGTCCATGGCAGCAGGAAGTTGACCCCCGGAACAGTGCTGGCACGTAGACGGAAGTAATGGATCCGATCGTCCTTCGCATCGCCGGCGTTCCGGAACACTTCAATCTCCCGTGGTTGCTTGCTTTGGAGCGCCGTGCCTACGTGCGTGCCGGTATCGATCTGAAGTGGACAACGATCCCGCAGGGAACCGGACGCATGCGCGACCTGATGTGCAACGGCGAAGTGGACCTGGCGGTGATGGTGACCGAAGGCGCCGTGCGCGGCATCATCCATGGCGATCCCTACCGCATCGTGGCGCAGTACGTGGATACACCGCTGACCTGGGGCATGCACATGGGAACGGCCTCGAAGCTCGAATCCGCGGATCAGTTGGCCGAAGTGCCGATCGCGGTGAGCCGATTGAACTCCGGAAGTCACCTCGCGGCTTTGGCCTACGCGCGATCGAAGGGGTGGGCCCGGAACGAGAACGGGATCGAAGTGGTGAACGACCTGCCCGGTGCGGTGGAACGACTGAAGGCGCCGGAAGCTGCGGTCTTCTTCTGGGAGAAGTACACCACCAAGCACTTGGTCGATGACGGCACATTCCGCTGTTTGGATGAACACCGGTCCACGTGGCCTGCCTTCGTCATCGTGGCATCTGAAGCAATCCTGGCTGAGCATCCAAAGGAGGTGGGCCGCCTCTTGAAAGTGATCCGCGATCAAGCGGCGGGCCTTATGCAGAAGAAGACCGCGCCGGAGATCATCGCGCAGCGGTACAAGTTGAGCGTGGCGGATGCCAAGGCGTGGTTCAATGGCGTGAAGTGGAACACTGGTGGACCGGTTGATCTTGAAGCCATGAAGCGTGTGGTCGCAGATCTGGAACCCCCGCCGCATCCCCTTCCTTCGGTACTTTCGCGCCCCGTCATGAACGCATGGACACATGCCCGCATGACCACATGCCCACATGCCCTACACCGCACACCCATCCGCCGTCATAGACGAAGGCTGCACCATTGGTGAAGGGACGCGCATCTGGCACTTCTCGCACCTCATGCCGGGCTGCACCATCGGGGCGAATTGCAACATCGGCCAGAACGTGGTGATCAGTCCGCAGGTGGTGCTGGGCAACAACGTGAAGGTGCAGAACAACGTGAGCATCTACACCGGCGTGGAGTGCGAGGACGATGTGTTCCTCGGGCCGAGCATGGTCTTCACGAACGTGATCAACCCGCGCAGCGCTGTGGCCCGGCGGGACCAATACCTTCGGACGCTTGTGAAAAAGGGCGCTTCCATCGGGGCCAATGCCACCATCGTTTGCGGGCACGACATCGGGCGGTTCGCCTTCATCGGTGCGGGTGCGGTGGTGACCAAGGAAGTGCTTGACTACGCGTTGGTGGTGGGCAATCCTGCACGACCGACCGGCTGGATGAGCGAGTTCGGCCACAAGTTGAAGTTCAATGCGGAAGGCGAGGCGAGCTGTCCGGAGAGTGGACAGCACTACAAACTGGAGAATGGCCGTGTCGCGAGGCTCCACTGAGAAATTGGAAATGCATCCACAGATGACACCGATGGCACAGATGAGTACCGACGCGTATCGGTGTTCATCGGCATTCATCTGTGGACGTATTGCGTTCGGATCATGAGCGAGAAGATCAGATTCGCAGTGGTGGGCCTCGGCCACATCGGCAAGCGGCACGCGGACATGATCCAGCGACACCCGGAGACGGAGCTTGTTGCCGTGTGCGACATCCTTCCGCCGAAAGACAGCGGTGCGGATGCGCTCGGTGTGCCTGTCTTCTCGGACGTGGACACCATGCTGCGCGACGTTCCCGCGATCGAAGTAGTGAACATCTGCACACCGAACGGCTTGCACGCACCCTTCAGCCTGAAGGCGCTTGAAGCACGCAAGCATGTGGTGTGTGAGAAACCGATGGCACTCACCAAGGCCAGTTGTGAAGCAGTGCTGTACAAGGCATTGCAAGTACATCGGACCGTGTTCGGTGTGATGCAGAACCGCTACTCGCCACCGAGCCAATGGATCAAGGGCGTGGTGGAGCAAGGTCTACTCGGCGATGTGTTCATGGTGCAGGTGAACTGCTACTGGAACCGCGATGCGCGCTACTACAAGAAGGGGGGGTGGAAGGGAACGGCCGACCTGGATGGCGGCACGCTCTTCACGCAATTCAGTCACTTCGTGGACATCCTCTACTGGCTCTTCGGCGACATCACCGACATCCAAGGGAAGTTCGCCGACTTCGCACACAAGGATCTCACCGCCTTCGAGGACAGCGGTCTGGTGAACTTCCGATTCCGCAACGGCGGCATGGGTTGCATCAACTACAGCACGGCCGTGTGGGACAAGAACATGGAAAGCAGCATGACCATCATCGGTGCCAAGGGCAGCGTGAAGATCGGCGGGCAGTACATGGACCAGGTGGAGTACTGTCACATCGAGGGCTACACCATGCCCGAACTCGCGCCCACCAATCCGGCGAACGATTACGGCACCTACAAGGGCAGCGCGAACAACCACGGTTTCATCATCGACAACGTGGTGGATACCTTGAGAGGCCATACCACACTCACCACCAACGCGCTGGAAGGCTTGAAGGTGGTGGAGATCATCGAACGCATTTACCGAAAGAGGGATGAGCAACCTGTACGATAAGTTGGTAAGGAAGGAGGCCAAGTTGGCCGTGATCGGGCTCGGCTATGTGGGCCTGCCGATCGCGCTGGCCTTTGCACGGAAGATCAAGGTCGTGGGCTTCGACATCAACCAGAACCGCGTGGACATGATGCGCCGTGGCGAGGACCCGAGCAACGAATTGGACGCGAAGGAATTTGAAGGTTGCGACATCCACTTCTCCGCCGACCTCGAGGATCTGAAGGACGTGGAGTTCTTCATCGTCGCGGTGCCCACGCCGATCGACAGCCAGAACATCCCGGACCTCGGACCGTTGCTCGGTGCCACGCGCACAGTGGGGCAGGTGTTGAAGAAGAACGACTACGTGGTGTACGAGAGCACGGTGTATCCCGGCTGCACGGAAGAGGATTGCGTGCCGTTGCTCGAGCGCTTGAGCAACCTGAAGTTCGTGGAAGACTTCAAGGTTGGTTACTCACCGGAGCGCATCAATCCAGGCGACAAGGAGCACACATTGTCGAGCATCATCAAGGTGAGCAGTGGTTGCGATCCGGAGAGCGCGGAGATCATCGCCAAGGTGTACGAACTAGTAGTGAAGGCCGGTGTGCATCGCGCTGCGAGCATCAAGGTGGCCGAGGCCGCCAAGATCATCGAGAACACGCAACGCGATGTGAACATCGCGTTGATCAATGAGCTCTCGATCATCTTCAACCGCATGGGCATCAACACCTACGACGTGTTGGAAGCGGCGGGCACCAAATGGAACTTCCTCAAGTTCCAACCCGGCCTCGTCGGCGGGCATTGCATCGGCGTAGATCCGTACTACCTCGTGTACAAGGCGAAGGAACTCGGCTACCACGCGCAGATCATCGATGCCGGTCGTTTCGTGAACGACAGCATGGGGGGCTACACCGCGAAGCAGACGGTGAAGAAGATCATCGCTTCAGGCACCAACCCTGCGGATGCGCGCGTGCTGGTTATGGGCGCAACCTTCAAAGAGAACGTCACCGATATCCGCAACAGCAAGGTGGCCGACGTGGTGAACGAGTTGAAGAGCTTCAGTTGCACCGTTGATGTGACCGATCCGCACGCCGACGCCGCCGAGGTGGAACACGAATACGGCTACAAGCTCGCACCGGAGATGAAGGGTCCGTACGATGCCATCATCGTCGCGGTGAACCACAGCGAGTACGCCAGCAAGGACGAAGCCTGGTTCAAGGGCATGATGAAGCCGAAGGGCGTCCTCGTGGATCTGAAGGGCGTCTTCCGCAAGAAGATCAAGGACCTTAGTTATTGGAGCCTGTAGAATGCAATTCACCACAGAGGCACAGAGTACACAGAGAATGCAGGACAACTGCTTTGGTTCCCTCCTCCGTGTACTCTGTGCCTCTGTGGTGAAAATGAGCTGACCATGCAACGCAACACCTTGTCCGCCGAACGGCGGATCCTCATCACCGGTGGCGCCGGATTCATCGGCAGCCATGTCGTGCGGCGCTTCGTGAAGAACTACCCTCAGTACCGCATCATCAACCTCGATGCACTCACGTACGCGGGCAACTTGGAGAACCTGCGTGATGTGGAGAAGGCCCCGAACTACACCTTCGTGAAGGCCGATATCTGCGACGCTGTTGCGGTGGCCATGGTCTTCACCGAGCACGCGATCGATGGTGTGATCCACCTCGCTGCCGAGAGCCATGTGGATCGCAGCATCAGCGACCCAATGGCCTTCGTGACGACGAACGTCATCGGCACAGTGACACTATTGAACGTTGCCCGCGAAGCATGGAAGGATCGGTTGTCCGGGCATTCCCCCCTCTCCTCGGGAGAGGGTCGGGGTGAGGTGCGTTTCTACCACGTGAGTACTGACGAGGTGTACGGCTCGCTTCACGACGATAGCCTCTTCCTGGAATCCACACCATACGATCCTCAGAGTCCTTACAGCGCAAGCAAGGCTGCGAGCGATCACTTCGTGCGTGCGTATGGCAACACGTACAAGCTGCCCTTCGTGGTGAGCAACTGTAGCAACAACTACGGCAGTCATCATTTCCCGGAGAAGCTGATCCCGCTCATGATCAACAACATCCGGAACAACAAGCCACTGCCGGTCTATGGCAAGGGCGAGAACGTGCGCGATTGGTTGTGGGTGGAGGATCACGCGAGTGCGATCGATGCCGTTTTCCACAAAGGCGTGAATGGCGAGACGTACAACATCGGTGGCCACAACGAGTGGAAGAACATCGACCTCGTTCACTTGCTCTGCCGCATCATGGACCAGAAGCTCGGTCGCGCGGAAGGGGAGAGCGCGAAGCTGATCACGTATGTCACCGACCGCGCAGGCCACGATCTCCGCTACGCGATCGACGCCAGCAAGATCGAACGCGACCTGGGCTGGAAACCGAGCATCACCTTCGAGGTCGGTCTCGAACGCACCGTGGACTGGTACCTCGCCAACACCGAATGGCTGGACCACGTGACCAGCGGCGCCTACCTCCGCTACTACGAAGTCCAGTACGCCCGCTGATGCGCGGCCAGGGCATTTCTCTGCGTTCTCCAAGGCTGCTTGGGCATTTCCTCCGCGCTCTCAATGGCCGCTTGCGGCCTGCCCCCCAATTCTTCTCAGCGTTCTCTGCGCCTCTGCGTTTAATGTCGTGTGCTTGTGTCCCTCTGTACCGAAACACATTCAGCACCGTGGTTGACATGACACCGCTCCTGCCTTCCCTTTGCGCCCTCCGTGTCCTTCGCGGTACCACACCCCATGGGCCTCTTCGGTAAGCTCTTCGGTTCCAAGGAAGCATCACTCCCCGATGCCGACCTGAGCGTGTTGCGCTGCGATATCCATTCGCACTTCATACCGGGTATCGACGACGGCTCGCAGACCTTGGAGCAGAGCATCGAACTGCTCAACGCCATGCGCGAACTCGGCTACCGCAAGGTGGTGACCACCCCGCACAGCATGGCCGATGGCTACAGGAACACGCCGGAGATCATCCTTGGTGGCTTGGAGAAGTTGCGTGCTGAAGTGAAGCGCGTCGGGCTGGACATCGAAGTGGATGCTGCCGCCGAGTACTATCTCGATCATGAACTGGAACAACGCATCCAACGCAAGGAGGTGCTCACCTTCGGTGACAAGCTCCTGCTGTTCGAGTTGCCTTTCCTGAGTGAGCCGCAAGTGTTGCTTCCGGTGATCTTCCAGATGCAGACCCAAGGCTACAAGCCGGTGCTCGCGCACCCGGAGCGCTACAGTTTCTGGTACAACGACTACTCCAAGTTCGAGCGGTTGAAGGAACGCGGCGTGCTCTTCCAACTCAACATGATCGCGTTGGCAGGAGCGTACGGACCGCAGGCCAAGCAGATCGCCGAGAAGTTGATCGATGCGGGGGCTTACGAACTCATTGGCAGCGATTGCCACAGCATGGGCCATGTGGAGGCCATGAAACATACGCTTGGGCGGCCATACCTGCACAAGCTGCTTGCGAGCGGGAAGCTGATGAACGCGGGACTCTAGCTCCTACCGTTCGTTCAACCAACGGGTGGTCCACCGTTCTTCGTCGTCGTCGGTAAGCACTGCAAGGAAGATCCCGGTGCCGATCGGTCCACTCGAGAACTTTGATGTGAACGCGGTTATTCGCCTGACCGCAACGACGCGACCGATCGCATCGAACAGGGACAATGTTCCTTGGGTGAACGACCGAGGGAGGGAAAGCAACACCTGGCCGTTCTCATCACTGGTGATGTTGAAGGAGCGGTCGTGTTCGATCGGCCCATCCTCAATACCGACGTTCTGGTGGCAGGTGACGTTCGGCGTGCTGCGGTACAAGGCAACACCCGAACTATCGAAGCAGCTGAGCATCATGCTGGTCTCACGGCCATCACGAATGCTTGCCCGATCGATGGATACCCCCCGGGTATCGAGTCTTCGCGGACCGCTCATGGACAACCACGAACACCACTTAGATTTGGTCAATGTCCATCATGATCGATCCGACCATCGCATGATCAGCGTTCCTTTCAATGACCTCAGCAAACCAGGTCAGCGCTGATCACTAAGGTCAGCCTCCTCAGCATACCGTCCTCATTCCAATGGCAGAGTACAAGAAACCCACCACCGAAGCCGAGTTCGCGGCGAACTTCCACCCGAAGAAGCCGTTGATGACGGACACGGAAGCGTACTACGAGAGCTCCCGCTGCCTTTACTGCTATGATGCGCCGTGCATCACCGCGTGCCCCACAGGGATCGATATCCCGCTCTTCATCCGGCAGATCAACAGCGACAACAAGGACGGCGCCGCCAAGACGATCTACGACAGCAACTGGATGGGCCATGCCTGCGGGAACGTGTGCCCCACCGAGGAGTTGTGCGAGGGCGCGTGCGTGTACATCCACAGCGACGTGAAGCCGATCGAGATCGGACGCTTGCAGGCGCATGCTACGGAACTGGTGATCCGCACGAAGAAGAAGTTGTTCCGCATGGGTCAGGGCACCGGGAAGAAGGTCGCGGTGATCGGCGCTGGTCCTGCGGGGATCTCGGCAGCATGCGAGCTTCGGATGCTGGGTCACGCGGTGGAGATCTTCGAAGCGAAGGCCAAGCCCAGCGGACTTTGCGTGTATGGTGTGGCGCCGTACAAGCTCACCAACGAACAAGCGTTGGACGAGGTCAGTTACCTGCGGGACCAGTTCGAGTTCAACATCCACTACAACAAGCCCATCGAGGGTCGCGCTGACTTTGACAGGTTGGAGAGAGGCTACGACGCCATCTTCATCGGCATTGGCTTGGGCGGAACATCCACTTTGGGTGTGCCGGGCGAGGACAAGCAAGGCGTGATCGGCGCGTTGGAGTTTGTGGAGGAGCTGCGCATGCAGCACCACAAGACGCCGATCGGCACCAAGGTGATCGTGCTCGGTGGCGGCAACACCGCGATGGACGCCGCCAGCGAAAGTTGTCGGATGGGCGCGGAGAGCGTGTTGATCGCCTACCGTCGTGGACCGGATGAGATGGGTGCGTACAGCTTCGAATTCGATCTCGCGAAGAAGAGCGGCGCGAAGGCACTGTTCAACGTGACGCCGGTTGAAGTGATGGGCGACAAGTCCGTGACCGGTGTGAAATTCATCCGCAACAAAGCAGCTTACGGCAAGATCGAAGCGATCGCTGGCAGCGAGTTCGTGGAGCCGTGTGACATGGTGTTGCTCGGTACCGGCCAAGGCAAACAGGTGGAGCTCTTGGAGCAAGTGAAAGGACTGGAACTGGACCACAAGGGCCGCATCCTCGACAACCGCGGCCGCATTGTGGTGAACGAGCACTATCAGACCAATAACCCGAAGTACTTCGCGGCAGGAGATGCGGTGAATGGCGGTGTGGAAGTGGTGAACGCGGCGGCGGAAGCGAAGAAAGCGGCGTGGGGGATCGATGCGTACTTGAAGAAGTGAGTGCGACCGGCCGTACATTTGAAAGACACCGAGAACCCATGCAACTCACAGCGATCATCGAGCGGTCACCGGACGGGTGGCTCGTCGGCCAACTGGAAGAGCTTCCGGAAGTGATCTCCCAAGGGCGTACCAAGGAGGAGCTCATGGAGAACCTTCGCGACGCGATGGAGCAACTCTTCTTGGCCAACAAGGAGCAAGCCGCCTTGGACAACGCTGGACGAGACGTTTCACGGGCGGACCTGAAGGTGGTGTGAATGAAGCGTCTTGTGCTGATCAAGCACTTGGAGCGCAACGGTTGCGTGCTGATGCGGGAAGGTGGGAACCACGCGATCTATCTGAACCCGGCCAATCAGAAGCGAACAGCGGTAGGCAGGCACCGCGAACTGGCCGACCTGCTTTGCGCCAAGATCTGCAAGCAGCTGGATATTCCTCCCGTAAAGTGATCTAGGACGAACGAACCCGATTGATCTGATCGACATGGCAGACCTCCGAACCAACCTCGCCGGCATCAAAAGCCCGAACCCCTTCTGGCTGGCATCGGCGCCACCGACCAATAGCGGCTACCAGATCATGAAAGCCTTCGACGCGGGCTGGGGTGGTGCCGTGTGGAAGACGCTCGGCGTGCCCGTGGTGAACGTGAGCAGCCGTTACGGCGCTGTGAACTACCGCGACAACCGCATGGTCGGCTTTTCCAACATCGAGCTCATCACCGACCGGCCGCTGAAGGACAACCTCCGCGAGATCAGCGAGGTGAAGAAGCGCTTCCCGGAGCACGCGGTGATCGCATCGCTGATGGTGGAGACGAAGGAGGAATGGCACCAGATCGTGCGCGATGTGGAGAACGCTGGGGCCGATGGCATCGAGCTCAACTTCGGTTGTCCGCACGGGATGTGTGAACGCGGCATGGGCAGCGCGGTGGGCCAGGAACCCAAAGTGTTGCAAATGATCGTGGAGTGGGTGAAGGAGGTGGCCAAGATCCCGGTGATCACGAAGCTCACGCCGAACATCTCGGACATCACCCGTCCGGCGCGTGCGGCAAAGGCTGGTGGTAGCGATGCGATCTCGTTGATCAACACCATCCAAAGTGTGGTGGGTGTGGACCTCGACACCTTCGTACCCTTCCCCAACGTGGATGGCAAGAGCACCAACGGCGGCTACTGCGGCCCGGCCGTGAAGCCGATCGCCTTGAACATGCTGAAGAACTGCGCGCAGGACCAGCAGGTGGGCATTCCCATCAGCGGCATCGGTGGCGTGGAGAACTGGAAGGATGCGGCGGAGTTCATCCTGCTCGGCGCGACCACCGTGCAAGTGTGTACCGCTGTGATGCATTACGGCTTCGGCATCATCCGCGAATTGCTGCCCGGCCTGGAGCGCTACATGGATGACAAGGGCTTCAAGACCATCGAGGACTTCCGTGGCAAAGCGCTTCCGAACATCCTGCATTGGGAGGACCTCAACCTAAAGTACAAGGTCGTCGCGGAGATCAATCCCGACAAGTGCATCGGCTGCCAACTCTGCTACACCGCCTGCGAGGACGGCGCGCACCAAGCGATCGCGCTCAGCAACGATCCCGCCGACCGCAAGCCGACGATCATCGAGGAGAACTGCGTGGGTTGCAACCTATGCTCCATCGTTTGCCCCGTGGAGGAATGCATCACCATGGAGCGCAAGGATGATGGCAAGGAGCACCTTACCTGGGGCCAACGCACCGCTGCGGGCAACATCCCGAAGACCTTTGATGATCCGCTGGCGGGTGGCTTGCACCATTGGGTGCCGGAGCCTGCGGAGGCGTTGGTGAAGAAGAAGCCGAGGCATTACAAGGGATAGGCTCAGACACGCGAGCTATCATGAACCGAATCTTAGGTGATGCCGCAGTTATTCTAGTTGCGCTCACCATGCTCATCTTCTCTTCTATCTATGCGATCGAGTCGGGTGATATGGGCGTTGTGATGCTCGGCACGACCCTATATGTACCCTATGCTTTCGTTCTCGTCGTGTATACCGTGTTGTTTCAAGCTGGACTCAGAAAGTTCAAACGCTCCAGAATAGAAGAAATCTTCCTGCCCCTCATTCCATTGATTGGATGGATAACAGTATCACGTGGTTCCATAGAGGTCAGATACTGGAAAATGGAGTATGTAGAGATGGCAGTTGTACTCGGTGTGCTTGCGCTAGCGAACGCTATTAATATATACCGGCATCCGTTTGTGAAGAGTTCATGATGAGGCCGACAATATCAATTGAAAGACATTTCCAAGAGATGGACGAACACATGCAAGCCGCCATCGACGAAGCCCGCTTGGGCCGTTCGCAAGGTGGCATCCCCATCGGCTCGGTGCTGGTGCTCGACGGCAAGGAGATCGCTCGCGGACATAACAAGCGCGTGCAGGAGAAGAACCCGATCCTGCACGGCGAGATGGACTGCCTGAACAACGCGGGCCGCATCGGCAGCTACAAGGGCACCACCATCTATTCCACCCTGATGCCCTGCTATATGTGCGCGGGTACCATCGTTCAATTCAAGATCAAGAAGGTGGTGGTAGGCGAGAGCCGCACGTTCGCTGGCGCAAGGGCCTTCATGGAAAGTCACGGCGTGGAGGTGATCGATCTGGACCTGCCGGAGTGCGTGCAGATGATGGAGGAGTTCATCGCGGCCGAGCCGGAGCTATGGAACGAGGACATCGGGGAGTGAGATAGAACGCAGATGACGCTGAAAGAGTGGATCAACGCAGATCCTGAATTGCCTTTCTATCAGTGACCATCAGCCCTTTCAGCGTCATCTGCGTTCCATTCTGACCTGCGTTCTATACCCGCCTCCGTACCTTTCCGGTCGCAAACCTCTCCCATGGCCACCATCACGCTCAAGTATCCCGAAGTCACCAATTTCATCGCTGGCAAGCCCGAAGTCAACGGCCAACAGAAGATGGATGTCCATTCCCCGTTGGATGGTACCGTGATCAGCACCGTGCCGCTGAGTTCCGCGAGCGATCTGGACAAAGCGGTGAAGGCCGCCGAAGCCGCATTCCCCGCTTGGAGCGGCACACCGATCAAGGAGCGGTCGCAGATCTTCTTCCGCTACCGCGAATTGCTTTTCAAGAACCGCGATGAACTCGCCACACTCGTACACACCGAGAACGGCAAGACGATGGACGAATCGTACGCCGAGGTGGACAAGAGCATGGAGCTGTGCGAATTCGCGTGCAGTTTGCCGCAACTCATCCAAGGCGAAGTGCTCGAAGTGAGCAAGGGAGTTGAGTGCCGCATCGAGCGCAAACCGCTGGGCGTGGTGGCGAGCATCGCTCCGTTCAACTTTCCGAACATGGTGCCGCACTGGACCATCCCCAACGCATTGATGCTTGGCAACACCATGATCCTGAAGCCGAGCGAAGTGGTGCCGATCAGCGCCATACGCATCGCGGAACTGCTGAAGGAAGCCGGCCTGCCCGACGGCGTCTTCAACGTGGTACACGGCGACCGCGCGATCGTGGAAGCCATCTGCGATCACCCCGGCATCAAGGCTGTGAGCTTCGTGGGAAGCACCACTGTGGCCAAGATCGTCTACATCCGTGCCACCGCTTCGCTGAAGCGCGCGCTCTGCCTCGGTGGCGCGAAGAACCATTTGCTCGTGCTCCCCGATGCGCACTTGGAGATGACCGCAAGCAACGTCGTCGCCAGCATGAGCGGTTGCGCCGGGCAACGCTGCATGGCAGCAGCGCAAATGGTCGGCATCGGTGCGGTGGAACCGATCATCCAGCAGATGATCGTGGAAGCGAAAAAGCTCATCCCCGGCAAGAACCTCGGTCCGGTGATCAGCAAGGTGGCGTACGAGCGCATCCTTGGCTTCATTGAAGAAGCGGAGAAGGCAGGAGCGAAGGTGTTGCTCGATGGCCGCAATCCGAAAGTGGAAGGGAGAGACCCCGGCTCAGGGCCGGGGGGCTACTACCTCGGCCCAACGATCATCGATCACGTGACCGCCGACATGCGCATCTCGAAAGAGGAGGTTTTTGGTCCAGTGATCAGCATCATCCGCGCGAAGGATCTGGATGCGGGCATCGCGATCGAGAACGCGAACCCATACGGCAACGCGGCTGCGGTCTTCACGCAGAGCGGCGGCAACGCACGCCAGGTCATGGAACGTGCCAGCGCCGGCATGATCGGCGTGAACATCGGCGTGCCCGTACCCCGCGAGCCCTTCAGCTTCGGCGGCTGGAACGACAGCAAGTTCGGGACCTGTGATATCACCGGCAAGAGCAGCATCGAGTTCTGGACACAATTGAAGAAGACCACGACGAAGTGGAACCCGGAAGGGAAGGTGAATTGGATGAGTTGAGCCCCCGCCTTGTCATGGGTCTGTTGGCGCTAGAAGCTAAGGGTCTCGAACTCGACGACCAATTCCAGAGAGGTATCGAGAAGCTCTATGGTTGGACGAACAATAAGGAGGGCGAAGTCGAAGGACGAATCGGCACACCCAACCGGACCGCCGAGCCTACCATTCGGATATCTCACGATCATGAAAGCATTTCTCCTCGCGTCCGCGTTGCTCGGTTCATCGTTGGTCCAAGCCCAGTTCTCTGGCATTCTCTGCACTGATCCGCAGGCCGTGCAGGCCATGAAAGGATTGCATGACCCTGCGGATTACGCGGCGAGTGTGGTGATCGATGATCACGAGACGATCATCTGCGCACTCCGCACGGAGGTGAACGCGGATTCACTGAAAGCACATTTGCAACGGATCGTCTCCTTCGGCACGCGCCACACTTACTCGGATACCGTGAGTGCATCGACCGGTATCGGTGCTGCGCGACGTTGGGCATTCTCCAAGTTCCAACAGTTCAGCGCCGCGAACGAGGATCGGTTGATCCCGGCGTATCTGCAGTTCAACTACGCGAACGAAACAGGGAATTGCGGGAGCGGACAAGGTTGGCGCAATGCCATGGCCGTGTTGCCGGGATCACGGATAGCGGGCCATAAGGTGATCATCATCGAAGCCCACTTGGACAGTCGATGCGCGGACAACTGCGACCCACTGTGTGATGCGCAAGGCGCTGAGGACAATGGCAGCGGCAGTGCATTGGTGATCGAACTCGCGCGCGTGCTGAGTCACTACACGTTCAACCACACCTTGGTGTTCGTGCTCAACACAGGCGAGGAGCACGGGTTGTTGGGCGCTCGGGCAATGGCACAATTCTGCACCTCGCAAGGCATCGCGATCAAAGGGGTCCAGAACAACGACATCGTGGGCGGGATCCTTTGCGGAGGCACCGCATCGCCGCCCGGGTGCACGGTGGAGAACGCCGTGGACAGCCTGCAATTAAGGGTGTTCAGCGCGGGTGCTACACGAGGGCTGGCGCAATTGGTGAAGCTCTCCTACAGGGAGAAGTTGAATGATCACGTCCCGGTTCCTATGCTGGTGAACGTGATGGGCATGGAGGATCGCATCGGGCGCGGGAGCGATCACATCCCGTTCCGTGAAGCAGGTTTCCAGTCCATCCGGTTCACGGCAGCCAACGAACATGGCGCTGGCGACCCCAGCCAACAGGGATATGATGATCGGCAACACACCAGCGACGATATCCTTGGCGTGGATACCGACGGCGATCTGGTGGTGGATAGCTTCTTCGTGGATTTCAACTACCTCCAGCGCAACGCAGTGATCAACGGGATGACCGCCACGCTCTTGGCGCAAGGACCGGACATGCCCACGTTCGCGCTGTTGGATGAGCCTACCGGGTTGCGTGTCCAGGTGAACAACGCATCGCAGTATGTGGCCTTTCGCATCGGCGTGCGCGGAGTGAATTCACCACCGGACTTCGACGCACTTTATCGCACGGACCAGAGCAGCTACTTGGTGCCGGGGCTCAATTCACCCGGCGTCTATTACGTGAGCGTTGCTGGCGTGGACGCCAATGGCATCACCAGTCCCTTCGCGCCGGAACAAGTGCGCAGCAACGATGCTGCTACGCCTACGATGCCGATCGATGATCTGCCGTACGGTCTTGCCTGCATGCCGATCGGCGTTCCGGAACGAGGCGTGGTTATCGCGGAAATGTTGAGCATCGCCCCGAATCCGTTCACAGCTTCAACCACGATCCGGATCGACCCACCTCCGGGAACAACAGGCCCGGCGAAGTTGCTGATCACCGATGCCAGCGGCCGCGAACTGGTTCGAATCCCGGTGATCCTCGGGGTAGGACCGTTGCTGTTACCGTATCGTCATGCCGCTGGGCCGGGGATCTTCCTGTGCGAGTTGGTGATGGAAGGCCGAAGGATCCATTCGGCTCCGATGGTGGTCACGGATTGATCACAACGCTGTTCGGTTTCGCGCGTGATCATTCCGAAGGGTATTGTGGAAGTGCCCGTTGGTTGTTTGCTTCGATGGACCAAACACCCCCACCATGGACCACGGGAACGTAAGTGCCAAGCTGGCCAAGAGTCTGCTCAAGTTGAAGGAACGTATCGCGGCGGCGAACATTCCGCCCAGTCGGTTGGATGAGAGCATCAACATCGCGACCTGGAACATTCGCGAGTTCGGAAAGAAGCGACGACGGGAGGAGAGCATCCATTTCATCGCCGAGATCATCAGTCAGTTCGATCTGGTGGGTCTGGTGGAATTGCGCGATAACCTCACGGACCTTGGACGCTTGCTTGCCTTGCTCGGCGGCGATTGGCGAGTGGTCTACAGCGACATGATCCCGGACGCCGGTGGTAACCGGGAACGGATCGCCTTCCTCTATGATCGTCGCGCGGTGGTCTTCAACGGACTTGCTGCCGAGGCGACCGCTCCGCGAAGGAAAGTGGGCCTGCATTACCTGCCCGAGAATGATTTCTGGCGCGCGCCGTACATGGCGTCCTTCCGCAGTGGCACGTTGGACTTCGTTGTACTCACCACCCATGCCCAATGGGGAACCGAGGAAGGTCGCGAGGAGGAGTTGGGTTTGCTTGCGGATTGGATCGAGGGCAAACGGCGCGATGCGGTGAAGGAGGACAAGGACCTCATCGTCATGGGCGATTTCAACATTCCATCACGCACGAGCAAACACTACAAGGCGATCACGAAGCATGGCTTGCAAGTGCCCAAGGGTTTGCTGTTGAAGGATCCGGGTACGAACCTGGAGAAGGATAAGCGCTACGACCAGATCCTGCACTACCCGGAGTTCGATGTCAACTTCAGCGACAAGGGCGGTGTGCTCGATTTCTACATCGACACCGCACATATCAAGGAACTATTTCCCGATGGCTTGACCAAGGACGCGTTCACCTACCAACTCAGCGACCACTTGCCGTTATGGACGCAGCTGAACACCGACGTTTCCGGACAGCGGCTCGAACAGATCGTGCAGGGCTGAGTGCTGCCTTCAGCGCGCGGCGATCCGACCTTTGGCCAGTTCGCTGTAGAACCCATCTCCGTTCGCAATGCGCTGGAAGGCATCGTGCGCGGCTGGATCCCGCAGTCGTTCAAGGGTGAGCGCGTAGTACCACGCCGCTTCCTCGTCGAACACGTCGATCGGGTGTCCAGCAGCGCGTTGCAGGAAACCCCGCGCCCGATCATAGAGCCCGAGGTTGTATGCGCAAAGTCCGGAGTAGAACAGCGCGTTCACATCATCGGGATGCTGGTTCAGGAGAAAGCGCAGATCGTCCAAGCAGCCTTTGTGATCATTCTTCACAAAGCGGCCGAGCGCATCATCCATGAATTCCGTGTACGGAAGGAGGATCTCGTGCGTGTGTGTACTATCCCTATCCGAAGCATCCGCGAACCGCGCCGCCACATGGATGTCGCTGAGGTTCATCATCGGATCCCGGTCGTACAATTCCTTCGGATGCACCACTTTCAGGTCGTGCAGGAAGAGCAACTGAAGTGAAGTGCGATGCCGCTTCGCGGGACGTACATCCGTGGTAGGATCATTCGTGCGCACCTCGGTTCCGCGTGGTTGCACCCGCTCGATCCCCGGTTCGCGTTGGAGGACAAGACGCGCCGCTTCACGCGTGTGCAAGGCCATGCGCTCATGTCCGATGCGGTCCTGCTTCGGCTGTTCTTCTGCGGCGACGATCTCCTCGTTCAAAAGAGGAGCGGCCACAAGTGTGGCGTCAGTGGAACCTTCGGAAACGATCGTCGGTTGCTGCACGACTTCGTCCTCCGTTCCTGTGGTAGCGTAGTGGATCATCACTCCGGCGATCAGAAGGACGACAACGCCTGCAACCACCCACATCCCAGCTATGCCATTGCTCTTCGCCGACCGGGCGGCATCAAGACCCTTCAGTGCGGCGAAGGCTCCGGGTTCACGAAGCCCTTCGACGGCTTCGCGCAACAACGGGTCGCGTTCCAAGTGGAGTTCCACTTCATGTGCGGCGGATCCATCGAGGCGGCCTTCGGCGTACGCGAGCAAGTGCTCACGCGAAAGCGCGCCGCGTGGAGCGAAGGGATCGGAGCTATGCGTTCTGGTCGGCATGCTGTTGAAGGATGAGGCGGAGGTTGCGGCGGCCGTTCTGCAGGTGGCTGCGCAGTTGGTCGTAGTCGATCCCGAGACGCTCCTGCACTTGCGCGTAGGAAAGACGTTCGAGGTGGAAGAGGCGGATGCAGCTCCGCTGTGTTTCGTTGAGTTGGTCGATGGCGGACTCCAAGCGCTGCAGATCGGCTTCGTGCAGCGCGAGGCCTTCCATGGGTTCGATAGTGATCCCATTCCCGATCGCATCGTCCCACCGCACTTGGCGATGATCACCACGAAGCGCCAACAGACAATGGTTCCGCATCACAGTGTGGATCCATGGCCGGAAGCATTCCACCTGGTGTCTCTTGAGCAGATCCGGAAGTTTGGCGAACAGGTCCACCACCGCATCCTTGCTACGATCGGGGTCCTTCAAGTACTTCATGCTCACGCCGAAAAGCAGGTGCGCGTAGCGGTCCCAAAGCATCCCCCAAGCGGAATGGTGCCCACCCTGTAGGGCGAGCACCAGTTCCTCATCACTGGCATCGGGTGTTGGTTTGCGGCGCAGGAACATCCGGTTCAGTCGATGGTGTTCAGGGTTTCCTGTCGGGCTGCTTGTCTTCGCGCGTCCTGTAGCATTTCGGAGTATGTCTTCGTTTCGATCACGATCACGCCGCCGGTCACATCGCCGTAGCGCGCGGGCAGCCCTCCGGTATAGACCGAAATGCTGCTGATGGCCGAGGGCGGGATACGCGGCACTGCACCGCTCACCTTCACCCCATCGATGTAACTGGCCATGTTCTCCGTGCGCGACCCACGGAAGTACAGCCCTTCGCCGTTGGGTGCAGCGGTAACACCGGCGAACTGCGTGCTGATGAGCTGGACCGGGTTCTTCGCCACGGGCAGTTTGGCGATCTCCGTGGCGAGGAGGCTCATGCGGCTTGGATCATCCTTCTCGATGAGCTTACGTTTCCAGGCGATCACTTCGGCACCCTTCAATGTCTTGGGCTGCATGTGTACATCGCCGACGTAGGTCGCACGGTCGGCGGTTACCTCGATGGCTGCGAACTCCACGTTCTCCAGGCCTGCGTACGAAATGGTGAGGCCGTGCAATCCCGGTGGCAATGGTTTCAGAACGAAACGACCATCCAGGTCCGTCACCGTTCCGACCAGTTCACCATTGATGGTGGAGTACACGTTGGCACTGATCTGTGCGGTTCCATCAGGAGCGAATACCCGGCCGCGGATCTCGCCGAGGTTCTGGGCGTTGAGCGTTCCGGAGGAAAGGAGGAAGACCGCGAGGAGGGAGAGGTTGAAGGTGCGCATCGTCGTGTGTTTCCCTTACGATGCGGATCAAGCGCTGATCGCATACACCGAGCATGAAGAAGATCCGTTGCGGAACTACAATTCCTCCGCGACCACTTCGCGCACACCGGGTACTTCGTGCTTCAGCAGGTTCTCGATCCCTTGCTTCAGGGTCACCATGCTGCTCGGGCAGCCGCTGCATGATCCACGCAAGGTCACGGTGACCAAACCGTCATGGAAGGAGCGGAACGCGATATGTCCGCCGTCGCCTTCCACTGCGGGGCGGATGTATTCCTCCAGAATGCGGATGATCTTCTCATCGTCCGGTCCTTTCGCCTCGGCGTGGGTACTGGCGCGCTCATTGGCATCGGCCAGTGCATGTGCCGGTGCGTCCTCATAGACCACTCGACCATCGGTGTTCAAGAACTCCTGGATGTACTCGCGCAATTCCAATTGCACCAGGTCCCAGGTCACTGCATCGTTCTTGGTGACCGTTACGAAGTTGCTGCTGATGAACACCCCGGTCACGAAGGGCAGGTTGAAGACCTTCTTCGCCAACGGCGAAACGTTCACCGGCTCCTCCGGCGTACGGAATTCCAGCAAGCGGCCATCCTCCACCAACGCACGGCTGCTCACGAAACGCATCGTGGCCGGATTCGGGGTCATCTCGGCGTACACCGAAACGGGTGGTCTTTTCTGGGTATCGATCATGATCGGAGATACTGGAACAGGCCCAAAGGTACAGGACGGCCGTGGTGGCTTCCCAAGCCGAGGCTGTCTTGGCGCGCTTCCACGGAAGGCACTGCCTTACTTTTGTCCGCGTCATGCGTCACTTCCTTCAGCAACATCGTTGGGCCACCGTTCTGGTGGTGTTCCTGTTGTTGTTCGCGACCAGCAGCATGACGTTGTCGCGCATGACCTGCCTCATGGGTGGTCATTCCGTGTTGAGCTTCGGACCCGCCGATGATTGCTGCCCGGATGCGGAGAAGCCGGAGGGCACTGCGGTAAAGGCCATCTGTTGCGCGTTCACCGAAGCGCGGCTTGATCGTACATCCGTTATCCCTGTTGCGGGTTTGGATCTTGGCGTCCTGCTTGCCGAATTGGATGGCGCGCCCACCATGATCATTGCTCTTCCGGTGATGGAGCCGGTGCGTTGGTGGGATGGGAAACCACCTCCTCGAAGCCTGCCTGATCGCCTCGCGGAGCTACAGGTGATGTTGATCTGATCGGTGTGGTCGCCTGCGGGCGAAGGAGCGCTGCTCCGGGTTCATTCCTCCCACACCGTTCATCTTCAACATGTCCAGACAACGAATTGTCTTCCTGATCGCATCCTTCAGCATCGCCGTTTGCGCCATAGCCCAGACGGGTGTTCACGGCACCGTGCGCATGGCGGGAGAGAAAGGTGGCCTGCTTCCCGGTGCCAATGTCTACTGGTCCGGCACGAGCATCGGCACGAGCACTGATGCCAACGGCCACTTCATGATCGAGCAGGATCCGCCACAATGGCCCGCACTGCTCGTCGTATCCTTCGTCGGATTCCGCAGTGATACGCTGGCGGTTCCCGGTCCGACCTCCGCTGCGTTATCCTTCGCGTTGCGTTCCACCATCGAGTTGCGTGATGTGGAAGTGGTGGAACGCGTGCAAGGCACCCAGTTGAGTACGCGCACGATCAACGCCACGGAGAGCATCGGACCGAAGGAATTGAAGCGCGCCGCGTGCTGCGATCTCAGCGAGAGCTTCGAAACGAATGCGACCGTGGACGTGAGTTTCAGCGATGCGATCTCCGGCACGAAAACCATCCGCATGCTCGGACTGGATGGCAAGTATGCGCAGATGAGCTTGGAGAACATCCCCTTCGTTCGCGGCTTGTCCAGTTCCTCCGGCCTTCCGCTGATCCCGGGGACATGGATCAACAACATCAACCTGAGCAAGGGAACCGGCACGGCGGTGAACGGACCGAATGCAATGACCGGGCAGATCGATCTGTGCTTGGTGAACCCGCTGGATCAACCACCGCTCTTCGTGAATTTGTACGGCAACAGTCAAGGTCGCTTGGAGGCGAACATCCACACCGCGCAACGCACCGGGAAGTACAGTTCGAACTTGCTGCTGCTACACGGCAATTGGTTCGACCGGGAGATGGACCAGAACAACGATGGCTTCATGGACATGCCGCGTACGCGCCGCGTGAACGTGATGGATCGATGGATGTACCTCGGCGAACGCAAGAGCGGGCAAGTGACATTGCGCGTGGTGGATGATGAACGGCTCGGCGGTCAAAGCCTGGAGCACCTGTCCGGTGAAGCGGCGCACCAGTACCATCTTGGTCGGGGCCTCTACACCGTTGACGTGACGAACCGGATGGTGGATGGCTTCGGCAAGCACGGCTGGATCTTCAAGAACGACCCGACGAAGAGCATCGGGTTGATCGTCGCGGTCCGGCAGCACGAAGTGGATTCACGATATGGAGTGCGCAGGTATGAAGCCGCGCAGCACAGTGCATACGGGAGCATCGTGTACCAACAATTGCTGGGCGACGGGAATGACCAGATCAAGGCCGGCCTGAGCATGCAGTACGACGATTATGATGAACGCTTCACGAACGACACGTTGCCCGTGCTGGATCTCGGGCGCACGGAGCGTATGCCCGGCGCTTTCGCGGAGCATACGTTGAAGCGCGGGCGCTTCATGCTTGTCACCGGTTTGCGCGTGGATGTGAACGATCTCTATGGCACGGTGGCCAGCCCGCGCGTACACGCCAAGTATGACCTAGGGCCGCTCACCACCGTGCGCGCAAGCATCGGTCACGGCTTCCGCACCGCGAACCCATTGGCGGAGAACGCAGCCGTGATGGCCAGTTCGAGGAAGGTCGTGGTGGGGCCGTTGGACATGGAGCGTGCATGGAATCTCGGTGCATCCATCTTGCACAAGTTCAAATGGCTCGATCGCAAATGGGCGATCGGCATGGACGCTTACCGGACCTTCTTCACCGCACAGGTCGTCACCGATCTGGACCGTGATCCGGGTACGCTCGCCATTTACATGCTCGATGGTCGTTCCTACGCCAACAGCTTGCTGGTGGACGTACAGGTGGACCTGACGCGGAACATCCAACTGAAGACGAGCTACCGGTTCTACGATGTGCGCAACACCTTCGATGGCCGTGAGTTGGAACGCCCATTCACACCATCGCATCGCGGCCTGATCGACCTCGCCGTTTCCGACAACAAGGACCGCTGGCACTTCGACATCAACCTGAACATCTTCGGAGAGAGCCGGATCCCATCCACCGCTACGAATCCGGAAGGCCTTCGACTCCCGGAACGAGCACCGGCGTACTCAACGCTTCACGCCCAACTCACACGGGTGTTCGGCGTGCTGGAGGTCTACCTCGGCGCGGAGAACATCACCAGCACTTTGCAGCAACGACAGATCATCGCGCCGGATGATCCCTTCGGTCCGAACTTTGACGCCAGCTTGATCTGGGGCCCCACCAACAAAGCCATGCTTTACGGCGGACTACGATACACCATCAACCGAAAAACGAAAACCAACTGATCATGAGATCCCTATTCGCCATTTGTCTCAGCCTGCTCGCCCTTGCGGCGACCGCGCAATCGAAGAAGACCGAACACCTTGCCATCGTAAGCAGCACCGTTTGCGATATGTGCGTGAAGACCATCCAGGACAACATGATCTATGAGAAGGGCGTGAAGAAAGTGACCGTGGACCTGGCCACCAGCACCGTACACCTGGACTACGACGTGAAGAAGACCACACCGGAGAAACTCCGCGCGGCCCTGGTGGAGCTGGGCTATGCTGCGGACGGTACGCCGGGCGATGCGAAGGCCTTCGCGCGCTTACCGGAATGTTGCCAGAAGGAGGGTTGTGGCAAACTCCCGGAGAAGCCTTGAACAAGGCCCTCATCCGTACCGTTCGCGGCTTCACACCACGATTCGGCGCTGATCCCTTTCTCGCGGAGACCGCCGTGGTGATCGGTGATACCGTGATGGGCGACCATTGCAGCGTGTGGTACCATGCCGTGGTACGCGGTGATGTGAATAGCATCCGCATCGGAAACCGCGTGAACATCCAGGACGGCGCGGTGTTGCATTGCACGTATGAGCGTGCATCGCTCACCATCGGTAACGATGTGAGCATCGGGCACAACGCCATCGTACACGGATGCACGATCCATGACAAGGTGCTCGTGGGCATGGGCGCCATTGTGATGGATCACGCGGTGATCGGCGAAGGGAGTGTGATCGCGGCGGGTGCCGTGGTATTGCAGAACACGATCGTGGAATCGGGCAGCTTGATGGCTGGAGTACCCGCGAAGCGGATCGGGCCTGTGAGCGCTGATCTATCACAGAACGAGATCGAACGGATCGCGCGGAACTACCGGATGTACGCCGGGTGGTTCAAGCAGGAGTGAGCACTCCTTCGTTCCACGTCGCGCTGCGCACTTCCGTCGGTGGCCAACCCATGCGGCCCATCATTGCAAGGAACAAGGAAGGATCCCCGCTGGTCCATACCGTGGTCCCGTTGCTCGCATCCGGACCAGCAGCCTGGTCCCGTTGATCGAGCAGCCGATCCACTTGACGTGCGATGGACGGTGCGGGATCGATCACACGTACGTCGGGTCCCACGATCCATTCGATCAACGGGCGAATGATGGGGTAGTGCGTACAACCGAGTACGAGCGCATCGATGTTCCTCGCCATCATCGGCTCCAACCAGCGGCGCAGCATGGCCTCCGTGTCAGGCGTTGTGAATTCCCCGGATTCGATCCGCTCCACGAGGCCCGGACAAGGTTGGTGCAACACCTGCACAGAGCTGGCGAAGCGCTCCACGACGGAAGCGTAGAGGTCGCTTTGGAAAGTGGCTTGCGTGGCGAGCACACCCACCACGCCGGTCGTTGTTTGTTCCACGGCCGGTTTCACTGCGGGCTCCATGCCCACGAACGGAACAGCCGGGAATTGCGCACGAAGACTTGCGAGTGCCGCTGCACTCGCGGTGTTGCATGCGATCACGATCAATTTGCAATCCATTGCGAGGAAAGCACGCGTGATCCCTTCACTGAACGTGCGCACTTCATCCAAGGTGCGCGGCCCGTACGGCATGTGCGCGGTATCCCCGAAATAGTACAGGCGCTCCGTGGGGAGCGCCTGTTGGATCGCGTTCAGTACCGTGAGGCCACCGATACCGGAATCGAAGACGCCGATGGGACGGTGGTCGGCCACGTGTCGGATCAGTTGATCCCGAGCTTGGTCTTCACCAACGGCATGATGTCGATGCCCTTGTCGAAGTAGAGCACGAAGCCGGTGCTGGTATCAAGGACGTACGTGAAGTTGTTCTCCTCGGCAACCGCCTTGATCGCATCGTTGGTGCGCTTCACCATCGGTGCGAGCAATTCCTCCTCCTGTTTGGCAAGATCCTCCTGCGCTTTGTCGCGGGCGGTATTGATCCGTTCCTCCAGATCGTTGATCTCGCGCACGGCCATTTCCTTTTCGGTCTGGGTCATCTTGTCGGAACGGCTTTGCACGTCGGCGACCTTCGCTTGATACTCGGCGCCCATCGCCTTCAAACGCTCATCCAAGGTCTTGGCGAAGGCTTGCATGCGCGTCTCGGCATCCTTGCGTTCGGGCAGGACCAACATGATCTCCTTGCGGTCGATGTGACCGAGTTTGATCGGCGTTTGTGCCAGTGCCGGGGCGGTAAGGCCCAGGGCCAGGGCGATCGTCAGGATCGAATTCTTCATTGGGGTCTTGATCATCGGGGTTGTTTCATATCGGTTCCTCCGCCGCTGTTCTGCTGCGGTTGCGTACCATCTCCGCCACCGCCATCCTTGGGGGGGGTCTTCGGATCGGGTGCTTCTTCATCCTCATTGCTGCCTCCTGCGCTGCCTTCGCGTTTGGGCCTGATGCCCAGCTTGCGCAGCACGGAGTCGCTCTTGTCGTACTTGTCACTTGCGAAGAGCAGGTTGCCGCCGTTGGTGCCACTGAGGTCGAAGACGGCTACGTAGCTCGTGCCGGCCACTTCCTTGATCGCATTATACACGCGGTCCTGGATCGGTTGGATCAGCTCCTTGGCGTTTCTTGAAGAGGTCACCTTCCGGACCGAAGCGTTTCTTCTGCATGTCCCGTGCCTCGCGCTCCTTGCGATCGATCTCCTCCAAACGTGACCGCTTCATCTCCTCGGTGAGCAGGATCGCTTCGGCGTTGAAGGCTTCACGCATCCGGCCGATCTGCAAGTGGCGCTCATCGATCTCCTCCTGCCATTGCTTGCTCAGGCGGTCCAGTTCCTTCTGGGCCGTTTCGTACTCCGGCATCTGGTCCAGGATGTACTTCGTGTTCACGAAAGCGATGCGTTGCGCGGAGGCCTCTGGAGCCAACATCAACCCTGCGAGGAGGGCGAATACGTAGGGGATCGTGCGTTGCATGGAAGGGTGTCGAAAGTAGGCGATCCCTCTCTAGAGTTCGCCAAGATCTATGCCGATCGTGAAGTGGAACTGGCTCTTGGCCATGTTGGGTGCCGTGGGCACATCATCCAATCGCCAGCCGTAGTCCAAGCCCATGGGACCGAACATCGGGAGGAAGAGGCGCAGACCCACACCAGCGCTGCGATACAGTTTGAAGGGATCGAAGGTGTCGAAGTTGCCCCATGTATTCCCCGCTTGCGCAAAGGCCAACGTGTAGATGGTGGCTTGCGGATTCAATGAAACAGGGAAACGCAATTCAGCCGTGTACTTGCTCACGATGAAGTTCCCGGTCTGTGGCGACAACGAGAAGTCATCATACCCACGCAGGCCCACGATCTCGCGACCATCCAACTGGAATCCGGTGAGTGCCGCACCGCCGAGATAGAAGCGCTCGAAGGGTGAATCGCCGATCGCATTGCTGTACCGCCCAAGGAAGCCCCAGCCCGCACGCGTCATCAGCACGAGGTTGTGCCCCGTCTTGCTGTTGGTGAGCTTGTTGAACCATTGGGTCGTGAACTTCCACTTGTGGAACTCCGCCAGCTTGTACCGCTGATCGGCTTCGAGCGTCGCGTAATCCTTGCCGGGATTGAACAGGGAATACGGCGGCGTCGCCTTCATGCTCAAGGACACCTCGGATCCGGTACGGGCGAAGAAGGGCTGATCGATGGAGTTGCGCGAGAGGGAGATCTGATAGGCGAGCACGTTGCTCGTTCCATTGCTGAAGGAGAAGATCACCTGGCCGCTGCTGTAATTGCGCAGGTCGTAGAGTTGGTAGGAGAGCGTCTGGCGCAGGATGAACCAGTCATCGGGCCATTGCAGGCGCTTGCCAAGACCGAGTGTAGCGCCACTGATCAATAGCGATTGCCGGTCCGGGTTCCGGATGCGGCCATCGGCGGTGTTCACGAAGCGTGGCTCTCCGTTGCTCTGCACACTGTGGTATAAGGAGAAGCTGAGCGAATTCGGTTTGCGGCCACCGAGCCACGGCTCCACGAAGGAGAGGCTGTAGCTCTGGAAGAAGCGACCGTTGGTCTGCGCGCGCAGGTTCAGCGTTTGGCCATCACCGGCAGGCAAGGGTTGGTAGGCTTTGGGGTCGCCGATCTTCCGCAGGCTGAAATTGGTGAAGGACAATCCGAGGCTCATCACCAAACGGCCCGCGCCCCAACCTCCGCTGAGTTCCAACTTATCGCTGGGTTTCTCTTCCACGGTATAGACCAGGTCCACCAACCCGGTACGTTGGTCCGGTACGGGTTCCACACCCATCTTCTCGGGATCGAAGTAGCCCAGCTGCGAGAGTTCGCGTTGCGTCCGGATCACATCACTGCGGTTGAACAGTTGGCCCGGTTTGCTGCGGATCTCCCGCCGCACCACATGTTCATTGGTCTTCGTGTTGCCCTTGATGATCACGTTGCGGATCCGGAACTGGCGTCCTTCACGGATGCGGATCTCCAGGTCGATGCTATCGCCTTCGGCCATGATCTCCACCGGCTCCGGATAGAAGCTCAGGTAGCCATCATCCATGTACAACGAACTGATGTCGCGCCCCGCCGGGTTCATGTACAAGCGACTGTCCAGCGTCTTCTTGCTGTACACATCGCCCCGGTGGATGTTGAGGATGCTGTCCAGTCGTGAAGTGCGGTACTTCGTGTTGCCGGTCCATGTGATGTTGCGGAAGTAGAAGCGCTGGCCTTCATCCACCGTCACTTCCACGCGCACGCGTTTCGGTCCCACCTTGTACATGGTATCACCGGTGATCTCCACGTTGCGGAAGCCTTCGTTGTTGTAAACCTCGCGCAGGTGGGCCTTGTCCGCAGCGAATTCCTTCGGAATGAACTTGCTGCTACCGAAGAGGTTGTACCAGCGCTTTCGTCGCGTCTTCTTCAAGGCCCGGCGCAGCTTGGCATCGCTCAGCGCAGTATTGCCGTGGAAGACCACGTCCCTGATCCTTACACGCGCACCCTGCTCCACGTCGATCAGGAGCACCACACTGTTCACCAAGGCGGTCTGCAGGGTGTCCTTGTATTCCCGGAAGCGCACATCGGCATTCAGGTATCCCTTCTCCACATAGTGCGCGCGAATGGCCACGCGGGCGCGGGTCATCAGCGCCTCGTTCACCTGCTGGCGAGGGGTCAGGCCGATGATCTCGTCCAGCTTCTCGGATTCGTTCCGGCTCACGCCGCTGTATTTCCATCGCGAGAGCAAGGGCTTCTCCACCACGATGATGTGCAGGAAGATCACCCGCCCGCGGATCTCGGCGGATTCGATGCGCACATCGCTGAAGAGCTTCTGGTCCCACAGATTGCGGATGGCGCGCGCGATGCGATCACCGGGGATCTCGATCTGCTCGCCCACTTGCAGGCCCGCGAAGAGTTTCACCGCATTGGCATCCACGCTTTGTGTACCGCTCACCGTGATGCCGCCGATCTCGTACTTCTGCGGCACGCCGTAGTCCATGTTCGGCGCGCGCTGTTCCTGCGCCATCACCGGGCATGCGAACAGAAGGAGGAGCAGGGCGGCGATACGCATATCAGGAAGCGGTGATCTGTTCGCTGGTCTTGCCGAAGCGGCGCTCGCGCCCTTGGTAGTCCAGCACAGCCTCGAAGAGGTGTTGTTTGCGGAAGTCCGGCCAAAGGACAGGCGTGAACCAGAGTTCGGCGTAGGCGATCTGCCAGAGCAGGAAGTTGCTGATCCGCAGTTCACCGCTGGTGCGGATCAAAAGCTCCGGATCAGGGATGTTGTGTGTGCAGAGGTGTTGCGCCACGGTTCGCTCATCGATCTTCTCCGGATCGAGCGTGCCTGCTTTCACCTCCGCAGCGATGGAACGCACCATGCGCGTGATCTCCCAACGCGAACTGTAGCTCAAGGCCAGCGTAAGCGTGATGCGCTCGTTCTTCGCCGTGCTGGCGATCGCATCATCCAGCGTGGCGCGACACGTAGCGGGCAAACTGTCCAGGTCGCCGATCGCCCAAAGGCGCACGCTGTTCTCCTGCAACTCCGTGATCTCATCCACCACGGTCTTCACTAGCAGGTCCATCAGCGCATCCACCTCCTCCTTGGGGCGGTTCCAGTTCTCGGTGCTGAAGGCGTAGAGCGTGAGGTAACGTACCCCGATCTCCCTGGCACCTGTGAGTGCCTCGCGCACGCTACGCACGCCGTTGGCATGACCCACGATGCGGTGCTCGCCGTGCAACTGCGCCCAGCGACCGTTCCCATCCATGATGATGGCCACGTGCTCCGGAACGCGCGCACTTTCGATGCGTGCTTTCAGGTCGTTGGTTGCTTGCTCGGCCATTTTCAAACGGGGCGCGAAGGTCGAACTAAATGCATGGAACACGGATGACGCAGAAAGAGTGGATGGTCACAGATATAAAGGCAAGTAGTTGCCGCTCCACATACTGCCATCAGATCTGCGCTAATCTGCTTCATCCGCGTCATCTGCGTTCTATCCCTAGTGCTTGCGTTTCATCCAATGATATTGCTCTTCGCAATCCGAGAATTTGCTGAGGATGTACGTGATGGACAATCCATTGTACACGTACCAGTCGCGGGTATTCACATCGCCGCGCGCGCGGCCGGTGTTGTCGTAACCAGGGATCGAGCCCTCCAAGCCGCTGCGGTCGGCGAGCTGCGCCGCCAGCGGACCGTTCTCGAAGGCCAGCACCGCGTTGTTCACGTACTTGCCGCTCACATCATCGATGTAATCCGTCCATGTGCGGCGCATGCCCCATTCCAATTGGATGTCGATGCGCCCCAGGTTCACCTTCAGGCCCATGCCGAAGGGAATGGCCATGTGGTCCACAGCGTACACCTCGCCGCCGGTGCTGGTACCCTGGCCCTCGGTGCCCAGCGGCTGCAGGTCGTACCACGTGTCGTCCAACAACGCCTGCGGATTGGAACGGAAGTAGGCCAGGCCCCCGAAGACGAAGGGCGTCCATTTCCGCGAATCCTTGTCGCGCGAACGGTACTTGAAGAAGTTGATCTCCAGCAGGAGGGAGGTCTCGATGAGCCGCGACTTGAAATGCAGGTTGCGCAACACTTGCAGCGAGTCCGAGGAGTTGCTGTCATACGCCTGCAACGTGCCGATCAGCCCCTGCAAGCGCACCGCGAACCGGTCGTTCAGGTTGTTCCGATACACGATCCCGTACGCCAACTTGGTGTCCTTCGGATAATGCTTGGTGGGGTTCAGGTCGCCGATGTAATAGGCCACGCCGCCTGTGAGGCCCAACTCGTTCACTTGGCCGATGGAGGCCAGCGAAGGGAGCACGGCAAGAAGAAGGAAAAGCGAACGGCGCATTGGCAGCCTAACGCGGGCGCGGTCCGGATGGTATCCCATGGGCAACGGGCCGAAGGTAACGGACGGCCGCGAGGGGCCAAGACCCCTTGGGAATTAGGTCGTTAAGGAACGTGAAAAAGGGGAGGGGGGGAGAGGGTTGTGATTGATCCGGTTATGATGGAAGGCCGCCCTATCCGGTGCATGGGTCATCACTTCAGAATTCTATTGCTGTACGATGTTGGACACACGAACAGCCAGGTGAATTGTAGTCACAGTGTGCATGGAATCCACAAATCCTTCGATACCTTCGGCTAGTTAATCCTCACGGCCATGCGAAACCGGACCAAAGCAATGCTTCCCGCCTGCATCGTTGTACTCTTCATTGTGTTCACGACGAGTGACCTCGTCGCGCAGACCGAGAACCATTGTAAGGTGCGGTACGGTTACAACGTTACTGGTGATCGGATCAAGCGGGATTGGTATTGTTGGGTACCTGGGCACGACGAGGAAAAAGAACCGGATGCGGAACCCAAGAACCGAAGCTCTTCGATCGAAGAAATGCAACTGAACGTGATGCCCAACCCGGCCAGTGATCAACTCCAGATCAGTGTACCAGAGGAATTCGCCTCAGGCACCATGGACCTGATCACATCCACAGGGAGCATCGTGGCCACGCAACGTGTTACGGGTACGATCACAGTGATCGACGTGAATTCGCTGCCGAGCGGGCAGTACTTCGTGCGGTTCACGCGTAATGATGAGAGGTTGATAGCGCCATGTATCATCGACTGACCATGGATTTGTTTAGCGGACATAGGATGGTCCGGTTGTTTGTGGTGCCTGCCTCATTAGCAGTAGCCATTGGCCTGAATGCTCAGAACTTGATACCCAATCCAAGTTTTGAAGAGATGGATGGGTCGTGTGAAGGCGGTGCGTATTATGGCATTCTTGCTGATTGGGTAAGTCCAAATTGTGGTGGCCCAGGTGGTTATTTCCATTCATGTAGTGGTGCTAATGGCTTCCCCAATGCCAATGTACCCGTGAATTTGTGGGGTGCACAGGACGCTGCGGAAGGCAGCGCTTATTTGGGGATCACTACATACCAACATAACTCCCCCTTGTTGTTGCAATCGTATCCAACCGTAGCATTGGAGCAGGCACTTATTGCAGGGGTTGAGTATTGTATGTCAATACGGATCAATCTTGCTGGACGCTCCGCCTACAGGACGAGGAACTTAAGTGTGATCTTCAGTTGGTTGTATCCGTCCGCCTGTGGCGGTAACGACACGATCAACTGGCCAACCGAAGCACAGATCGTCTTCAACACGGAGGCGATTGACACAACGGATTGGACAGTACTAGCGGGATCCTTCACGGCGATAGGAGGTGAGCAATACCTTACCATGGGTGACTTTATTGGCTTCGCCAACCCGGACACCGTTTTCCACGGAGTAACGAGTGCGCCCGTGCAGCGCGCAGTATTCTTCATTGACGATCTATCCCTGCTGGCTTGTGATGCGGGTGTGTCCGATATCACTCGGCACCCGCTGAACGTTTATCCTAATCCTGCTAGTGATAGGATCACGATCGATTTAGCGCAGGTGAATGGACCTCCTTATGAGTATTTCCTTAGTGATGCAGCCGGTCGCACTGTACGGAGTGGTTCACTTGCCAGCAGCAGTCTTGACGTGAAGCCTTTGGCGAGCGGTATTTATCAACTGGTTCTGCGATCCAAAGGCGCGGTGCACACTTCTCGGTTGGTCATTCAGCACTGATTCCAATGAACGCGGCACACCGGCTTCAGCGCTCTTGTGCGCGAATGAATTGCTCGTTCCTCTTGAAAAAATCGGATGAGTCCGGTTTCCAAGAGCAGGGCTGGAAGACCATCGTCCTTTCTACCAAGGACCTGTCAACGCGATGGGTTAGGAGTCCCTTCTTCGGGTCATAGGCTCCAAGAAACTCAATGGTGGAGTCGTTTTGAACGATCATGCGTGTCAAACGCACCCTGTTTGTTCCGTTCACAGGGGCGTATTGTTCCAATTCGACCGTATCGCCCAGCATGTGATACAGAGCCCAGCCGAAACCATCGTGTGATTGACGCGCGCCCCGCTCGCTATGGAACCACATCCGTGCCGAATACTCCACTTGTGCAATGCTGTCATACCCCTGCCATAGTGAAGTATGACATGAACCATCCTTGTAGAAGAAGGTCACAATGGTCTCCTGCTTGGCACCGAGGTCCTTTTGCAACTTGAACTCGATCGGTCTAACGAGATAGTAGTAACCATCCGTGCGGACGGAACCATCACCGGGGAGCAGACCGTCCCGGTACTCCTGATAGTGTGGAAGCCTCTCGAAAGACTTACATCCGCATAGGCTAACGCCGATCAGTAATAGGACGCAAACGTGCATTCCGCAAATGGTCCAGCCTCGTAGGATGAATTCTACTGGATGCCGCGCCCTTTTCATCGCACCATCTAATTCACCGCCCTCCCGCTCATCCCGCTCCGAGCATCCAACCCCCAATTCAACTTCTCGCGAAGGGTGCGCAGGAAGTCGTGGCCTTCCAGCTGCACCAGTTTCACGGAGAAGGGCGCGCGCTTGATGGTCACAGTGCTATCGCCCGCGATGGCCACGCTGCGCGAATCGAGGTTGAGCAGGCAGACATCCGTGCGCGCTTCGAGGCGCAAGCGGATGGTGTAGTGGTCCGGCACCACGAAGGGGCGCACGTTGAGGTTGTGCGGCGAGATGGGGTTGATCACCATCGCATCACTGGTAGGGAAGAGGATCGGCCCGCCGCAACTGAGCGAGTAGGCCGTTGAGCCGGTGGGCGTGGCGATGATGAGGCCGTCGGACCAGTAGGTGTTCAGGTAATCATCGCCCAGATGCACATGCACCGTGATCATGCTCGCGCTATCGCGCTTGTGGATGCTCACCTCGTTCAACGCGAAGTTGTGCGCGCCGAGGATCTCTTTGTGGTCGGTGACCTCCAACAAGGAGCGGTCCTGCAATGCATAGCGTCCTTCGCGCAACACGCCCAACGCTTGGTCCACTTCCTCCAATCGTACGTTGCTGAGGAATCCCAACCGACCGAGGTTGATGCCCAGCACGGGGATCCCCGCGCGACCCACCAGCGCGACGGTGTCCAGCAAGGTGCCATCGCCGCCAAGGCCGATGCAGAGGTCGATGTCCTTCCCGGAAAGCTCACCTTCCAGCACGTCGGCATCCGACACCGCTACATCATGTTCGCGCAGCCATTGCGCTACAAAAGGCGTGAGCATCGGCTCCAGCCCGGCCTTGCGCATGCTGTGGATCACGCGCTCCACCACGGGCGCCATGTCGCTCTCCATTCCACGTCCGGTCACCGCTGTGCGCATCTCAAAAGAGATTGAAGAGTTAACCGCATTGCTTCGCAAGGCCTCGCAATGACCGGGGCAGAGGGCACAGAGAGGAAAGCCGGACAGTGAACATCCACCAAGAACCGCTTGGAATTTGCTCTGTGCCCTCTGCCCCTCTGCGGTTCATGCATTCTCCGGTTCATGCTTTCCGCTGTTCATGCATTTCTCCTCCCTAGAAAGGTTGAGTGAAATGTAGGAAGAAGCCGTGCTCTCCCAAGCCGTTGAAGGTGTACTCGCCGC
Organism: Flavobacteriales bacterium; assembly: GCA_016721005.1. Taxonomy (GTDB): domain Bacteria; phylum Bacteroidota; class Bacteroidia; order Flavobacteriales_F; family PHOS-HE28; genus PHOS-HE28. Next base: position 109,370 of record JADKJM010000007.1, on the reverse strand, counting down.
GCAGCACCTGGTCGTAGCTCGTCACGAGGTCAAGCCCGGCGCCGGTTCCGCTCATCCACTCGTTGGCGAGGAAATTCTGTTGCGCGTAGCGGCTGTCCCACACGCGACCACCATCCACGAAGAGATCGAGGTAGAGGGCGATGTACAAGGTGCGGAAGGCTTCCAGCGGCATGGCCTCCACGCGTTGCGTGCGCGGTTTCACCAATTGGAACACCGCGTTCGCTTTGCCCAGCGCGAAGCTCTCGCCATCGATCACGTACAGCTCATAGCCGCGTATGAAATTGCGGTAGCCCAAGCCTTCCTGCACGTAGTAGGGCGGCGTGCCCCAGGTGTGTTTGCCGCTCATGCTGAGCGCAAGCGTGATGCGATCATGCACCTTCCACCATTCCTTCACCGTGGCGAACGCGGTGGTGATGTTGGGTGCGTTCTTGTCGAGCACACCCAACCCGAGGCGATCGATGCGGAACTCGACGTAGTGTCCTTCACTGGGGTAGATGCGATAGTCGCGCTTGTCCCGGATCACGGAGTAGCCGAAGGAGAGGAAGCGCGTGTCGGTGGTATTCGCTCCATCGAAGTAGTCCAATGCGCGGGAAGCGATGGTGTCGCCGATCTGCGCTTGATTGGATCCGATGCGCGCGAAGTGCCGGATGTCGTGGCTGCGACGAAGGCTCAGTTCCACATCCGCGCGTTGCTCGTGGCGGTTGGGGCCATCGGGGTTGCGGAGCAGGATGCGTTTGTTGTCCACCGTGCCTGCCGTCACCTCCGCCTGTTCAATGTAGCTGCCACCGACACTGAGTCCCCACCGTTGGTGCTTGTCGATGTACGGGATCTTGTACCGCATGCCGAACTGCCGTGTGTAGCCGAATTGTGCCTTTACATAGATGGTCTCGTTGCGGCCGCGGAAGTTGTACTTGTACAGGTAGGCCCCGTAGTTCACCCGGTCGAAGTCCTTGGTAAGCCACCAGGTGTTGAAGTTCGGATCGGCGAGTTGGAAGATGGGCGAGGGCCAGATGGTCCACCGCTCGTTCACGGTCACTTCCACCAGCACGTGTTCCATGTCGAGGTACACCGGCAGCACCGCCACGGTGTTGAAGAGGCCGGTGTTCATCAGGTTCTGCCGACCGCGTTCCAGCTTGGTGTAGAGGGCTGCGGCGCTCACCGTGTCGCCCTCTTGCAAGATCAGTTCACGAGCGATGATCCGGTTCTTGGTGATCTTGTTGCCCACGACCGCGATCCCCATGATGAGCACATCGCTCGCAGGCGGTGGGTCCTGTGCCTGTACGGTCGTGCACAGGAGGAAGAGGAAGGGAAGAAGAAAGGGGTGGACCCGGCGGTTCACAGGTTGATGTAGCGCATCAGCTCCTCGTAGCGCCCACGCAGATCCTCATGCAATTTGGAGCCCTGGTACGTGGTTTTTACGAAGTACTCGTAGCGTTCGAAGCTGCGCAGGATGTCGCTGATCTCCTCACGGTTGATCTTCAGCGTGACCTCCGTGCGTGTGGTGCCCGGGATCACGTGCGTGTACACGCTGAGGACCTTGCCATCATTCGCTTCCACCAAGCGCGCGATCTCGTGCAGGCTGTAATCCACTTGGTTCATCTCCAGCACCACGATACTGCCGGGCTCGGAGATGTTGGTCACTTCGGACAGGCGCTTCAGCGCTTCGTGCTCGGTGATCGCGCCGAGGTAGCGGCCCATTTCATCCAGCACGGGCACTACGGTGAGGCCGCGTTCGCTGAAGAGCTTCATCACCTCGTATATGTGTTGGCCGCCACGGATGAAGGGAACCTCCACGCTCTCCATCACTTCGCTGATCACCGCACGCGGGTCGCTGCGATCCACAAGATCCTGGTCCTTCACGATACCGACCAAGCGCTGCTCGCTGACCACCGGCAAGTGGCCCACCTTGAATTCCTCCATCCAATCCAACGCACGGCCCACCTCGTCCTGCGGACGCAAGGGTGGGATGTCGGGCGTGATCAGATCCTGGGCGTGCATGTGCGTGATGAATGAACGATCGAGGCGGCCTGTTGGTACTTCTACTTTTGTGCGCCCCGCGCGTCGGGGTCAAAGTAACGCAACCACCGGTGACGAGACTGAGCGTCAATATCAACAAGCTGGCCACCCTGCGCAATGCGCGCGGCGGCAACAACCCGGATGTGGTGCGCTGGGCGCTGGACATCGAACGGTTCGGAGCGCAAGGCATCACCGTGCATCCGCGTCCGGACGAGCGACACATCCGCCGCGCTGATGTACGTGCGTTGAAGTCGGTGCTCACCACGGAATTCAACATCGAGGGCTATCCGTCGGAGGACTTCATCGCGTTGGTGTTGGAGGTGAAGCCGCATCAGGTCACACTCGTTCCTGATCCGCCGGGAGTGCTCACGAGCAATGCGGGTTGGGATACGTTGAACCAGAAGGAATTCTTGAAAGAAATCATCGCGCGCTTCACCGGTGAAGGCATCCGCACATCGCTCTTCATGGGCACGGATCCGGAGCTGATCGGCCACGCTGCGGACACGGGCACCGACCGCATCGAACTCTACACCGAACCGTTCGCGGAGAATTATCAACGCGATCGTCATGCGGCTGTTGCGGATTTCACAAAGGCGGGAAAGCGGGCAGATGAATTGGGCCTCGGCTTGAACGCGGGTCACGACCTCGATCGGTACAACCTCGCCTTCTTCGCACAGCAAGTGCCCGGCTTGTTGGAGGTATCCATCGGTCATGCGCTGATCTGCGATGCACTCACCTTCGGCATGGAGAACACCGTCGCCCTTTATCTGCGGGAATTGCGATGAGCGTGTTGGACTTGTACTACCGTCGTCTCGGTCAGGAAGGGGCCACACCAGTGGTGATCCTGCACGGGCTCTTCGGTTCATCCGACAACCTTGGGACCATCGCGCGCGAACTCGCGGAACCGACCGAGGCTGGCGTAACGGCTTTCGATGTCTACCTCGTGGATCTGCGCGATCACGGGCGTTCGCCACACGGAAGCACGACATCGTATCCGCTCATGGCGGCCGATGTGCATGCGCTGGTAGTGAAGTTGGGGTTGAAGGACATCATCCTCGTCGGTCACAGCATGGGCGGCAAGACCGCGATGCTCTTCGCGCAGCGCTGGCCTGAATTGTTGAAACGCCTCGTCGTGATCGACATCAGTCCGAAGGAACACACGAACAACCAGGACTACATCGTGCAAGCACTGCGCACGGCGGATCTTTCCCCCGGTCGCACACGCAAGGAAGTGGAAGCGCGGCTTACTCAACAAGTGAAGGAGCCGGGTGTCGTGCAGTTCCTGCTGAAAAGCCTTTTTTGGAAAAGCGAGGATCAGCTCGCGTGGCGCATGAACGTGGAATTGCTCGATCGTGAAATGGAAGCGATCCTCGCGGCCATCGGTCCGGAGACGGTGCGGGTTCCCACGCTCTTCATCCGCGGCGGACAAAGCGGATACATCACGCGGGAGGATCTACCCGCGATCAAGGAGCAGTTCCCGAACAGCCGTGTGGAAACGATCCCTTACGCGGGCCATTGGGTTCACGCACAAGCACCCGATGAAGTGGTGGCCTTCATCCGCAAGGAAGCCGCGTCATGAGGAACGTGCTTCTCATCATCGCATTCTTTCCGCTCTTCGCGCTTGCGCAGATGGATACCATCTGGGTTCCGTACCACGGCGGCATGGACCTGCGCGAAGGCCTGTACCGCGACTTTCGCGCGTTCAGGTTGAACGCGCCATCGATCCCCTTGGATCGGTTGCGCGATGACCAAGGCTTGCCGATCCGCGACATCCGGCAAACCTTGAGCAAGCTGTACTACGTCTCCGATAGCAGTGGGACCCAAGCACTGAAGATGGATCGCCTCTGGGGCTTCTGTCACAACGATGTGGTGTACGTGCAAGCCGGCAATGGCTTCTACCGCATCGGCATGATGGGCAGTTTGGCGCACATGGTCTTCGAGCAGAACTACCGCGACTGGGATCCTTACTTGTACGGTTACGGGACCGTCACACGTACGGTGCTCATGCAGCAGCTCGTGGATATGGAAACCGGCGAACGATTGCCTTTCCTCGCGGCGGGGATGGATGCTGCACTCCGCCATGACCCGATCCTGCAGGAGGAGTTCCGCAACCTGTCCAAGAAGCAGCGCAACAGCGATGAGGCGCTCTTCCGGTTCCTGCGGATGTACAACGAGCGGCACCCGTTGCTGTTCCCGCAATAGGGTAGGACCGCATAGGTGCGGAGCACGTTCCTTCGATCCGAGCAGGACTTCTCTGGGTAAGGCTTTGCATCCGCCCCTGCCTGGCCCGGTCACCCGACCAACGAACAACCCCGGGTCATGCCCGGGGCAGGCTATTCATCACGAACAACCACGCCCCCTACATCCCACAGTTACACGGCGTAGAGAAGTAGATCTTGGCGTGGGGCAACAACTCCTGGATCTGGTCCATCTCGGTCTGTTCGAATTGGATGTTGCGCAGATCGAGGAATTTGAGCGCCTCCATCCCACTGATCTCCTCGGGGAAGTCCACGAGGTCGTTGTCCCACAGATCCAAGGACACCAGTTCCTTCAAGCCGCCCATGCATTTAGGTAAGCCGACCAGTGCGTTGCGGCTCATGTCAAGTCGCTTCAAGCGTTTGAGTTTGCAGACCACCACCGGGAAGTCCACCAGTTTGTTGCGGGTCACGCGCAGTTCCTGTAGGTAGGCCAACTCGGCCAACCACGGCGGCAGATCACGCAGCTTGTTGCTGCCCAGGTCCAAGGCGTTGAGGTTCTTGAATTGTTCGATCTCCTCCGGCAGCACCTTCAATTTCTTGCTGGAGAGATCCAATCGGTAGACCTGATCGGGCGTTTTCAATGCGTGTTCCAAACTGCGGTAGGTGCGCACGCTATCCAACGCGGCCGACGAAAGCAATTGCGCACGGAGCGATGCCGAAGCCAGGATCATGAACAGCAGGGCGGTCGTCCTCATCACGTTCCTATCGCATTCGATCGTTTCATCACCTCGGCGCGATCCAGGAGGATCTGTTGTCGCATCGCTTCCATGTCATCGAATCGCTGATCTCCACGGATCCTGTCCAGGAAACGCACAGTGATGGCCTCGCCGTACAGATCGCGGTCCAACCCGAAGATGTTCACCTCCACGGATCGGTGGTGCGTCCCCGCGACCGTGGGCCGTGGGCCGATGTAGAGCATGCCTTGGTATCTGCCTTCACGCACCGTCACCTCAGCGGCATATACGCCATCACCGGGTACCAACTTGTAGGTGTCTATCGCGCCGATGTTCGCGGTCGGGAAACCGATCGTGCGTCCTAGTTGATCGCCCTTCACCACCACGCCGCTCAACGGGTAGTGATAACCGAGCAGGTCGTTCGCCGTGCGGATATCACCCTCCGTGAGTGCGTTCCGGATCTTGGTGCTGCTCACTTTCACGTGGTCCACTTCCTGTGCGGGGATCTCTTCCACTTGGATGTCGTAGACCTCGCCGAGTTGCCGGATCAGGCTCAGGTCGCCTTCCCGGTTCCGCCCGAAACGATGGTCGTACCCGATGACGACCGCGTGTACACCGATGGCGTCCACGAGCACATCGCGCACATAATCCACGGCGTGCATCCGCGAGAACTGTCGGGAGAAGGGGACCACGAGCAAATGATCGAGGCCCGCCGCCTCCAACAGCGCCCGCTTCTCCTCCTGCGTGTTCAAAAGTTTCAGGTCATTGTCCGCCGGATAGAGCACCATGCGAGGGTGCGGGTGGAAGGTGAAGAGCATGCTTTCGCCGCCCTCCTTTCGAGCTACTTCGGTGAGCCTGTCCACAATGGTCCGATGCCCGCGGTGAACCCCGTCAAAGGTGCCCGTGGTCAGCACCGGACGTTTCAATCCTTGCAGGTCGGCGATATCGGTATGCACCTTCATCGGGGCGTAAAGGTCGGGTCCCCCGGGAATGGGATCCGAGGCATTGATCAAGGCTTGTGTGCGGCGCCAACTTCTCCACATCATTTGGTCTTCCGTCCATAAGCCCTACTTTCGCGGCCGCAAAACGGAGGCATTCCTCCAATCATCGCCAACTCCCTCATGTCCAAGCATATCGGAAAGGTCGTCCAGGTCATCGGACCCGTGGTCGACGTTCGTTTCGAGGCCGGAAAGGACCTCCCCAACATCTACGACGCCCTCCACATCACCCGCGCTGACGGCAGCATCCTGGTGCTGGAGGTGCAGCAATTGACCGGTGAGGACACCGTCCGCACGGTGAGCATGGAAAGCACGGACGGCCTTGCCCGCGGTGTGGAGGTCGTCGGTCAAGGCCAACCCATCAGCATGCCTACGGGCGATGCCATCAAGGGTCGTCTGTTCAACGTGACCGGGAATGCCATTGACGGAATGGCCGAGCTGAAGGGCGGCACGCGCGCTTCCATCCACCGCGAGGCACCCAAGTTCGAGGACCTTACCACAAGCGCCGAGATCCTCTTCACAGGGATCAAGGTCATCGACCTGATCGAGCCCTATTCCAAAGGGGGGAAGATCGGCTTGTTCGGTGGTGCCGGTGTGGGCAAGACCGTATTGATCCAGGAGTTGATCAACAACATCGCCAAAGGCTACAGCGGATACAGCGTGTTCGCCGGTGTGGGTGAGCGCACCCGCGAAGGGAACGACCTCTTGCGCGAAATGATCGAGAGCGGCATCGTGCAGTACGGCGAAGGGTTCAAGCACAGCATGGAGTCCGGCGGCTGGGATCTGAGCAAGGTGGATTACACTGCGCTCGCCAACAGCCAGGCCACCTTCGTGTTCGGCCAAATGAACGAGCCTCCCGGAGCGCGTGCTCGTGTGGCACTCAGCGGCCTCACCCTTGCGGAATACTTCCGCGATGGCGACGAGGAGAGCGGCGGTCGCGACATCCTCTTCTTCGTGGACAACATCTTCCGTTTCACCCAAGCGGGATCCGAAGTATCCGCGCTGCTCGGTCGTATGCCGAGCGCCGTGGGTTACCAACCGACCCTCGCCAGTGAGATGGGTGCCATGCAGGAGCGGATCACCTCCACCAAGCGGGGTTCCATCACTTCCGTACAGGCGGTGTACGTCCCTGCGGATGACTTGACCGATCCAGCGCCTGCGACCACGTTCGCGCACTTGGATGCCACCACGGTATTGAGCCGGAAGATCGCCGAGCTCGGTATCTATCCTTCGGTGGATCCGCTCGATAGCACCAGCCGGATCCTCACACCCGCCATCGTGGGCGAGGAGCACTACAACTGCGCACAGCGGGTGAAAGAGTTGTTGCAGCGCTACAAGGAGTTGCAGGACATCATCGCCATCCTCGGTATGGATGAATTGAGCGAGGACGACAAGCTGAGCGTATTGCGCGCTCGTAAAGTGCAGCGTTTCCTCAGCCAGCCGTTCTTCGTGGCGGAGCAGTTCACCGGCCTGCCCGGTGTGATGGTGCCGATCGAGGAGACCATCAAGGGCTTCACCATGATCATGGACGGCGAACTGGACGAAGTGCCGGAAAGCGCCTTCAACTTGAAGGGCAACATCGATGATGTGATCACCGCCGGTAAGAAGTTGATGGCCGAAGCAGCCAAGGCGTGATCGAAATGAAGGTCGAGATCTTCACACCGGACAAGGAACTTTTCAAGGGCGAGGCCAAGAGCGTGACCGTTCCCGGTGTGGACGGCAGCATGGGCTTCCTCAACAACCACGCGCCGCTCATCACCGTGCTGAAGGCCGGTGATGTGAAGGTGATCACCATGCCCGGTTCCGCGACCGGGGCGACGGTGTTGACCTTCCCCGTGAAAGGCGGCGTGGTGGAAGTGATGAAGAATACGGTGCTCATCCTCGCCGAATAGCACGATGGTGGTTCTGGCGGAGTAACACTCAGTCGAGAGCTATCATTCAGAAGGGCGTCCGAGAGGGCGCCTTTCGCTTTTGGGTGGGTTGTGGATCCACAACATCACATCGCTTGCCCACGTACTGGATGTTCGCACCTTTAGCGCGGCGGTGTTTCACACGCCGATCTTCGACTGCACATGACCAAGGAACTGCGCTATCGCTTCGTACCGGTGGAAGCCTGCATCATGTGCGGGTCGGCCTCGGATGGGCATCGCGTCATGGGTCGGCGCTTGAACAAGTCGCATGGCCGGAACCCGAAGCGCGTGGTCGGGATCTCCACCACTGTGGTGCGCTGCACGGATTGCGGACTGGTCTATTCCAACCCGCAACCGATCCCGTTCGACATCCAGGATCACTACGGTGTGCCGCCCGAGACGTATTGGCAACCGGAGTACTTTCAATTGTCGCCGGACTACTTGCACGAGCAACTGCACAAAGCGCACGAGCTGCTTGGAACGCGCAACGGCATGCGCGCATTGGACATCGGCGCAGGCATCGGCAAGGGAATGCTCGCCATGGAACGTGCAGGTTTCGAGGCGCACGGCTTCGAGCCTAGCAACACCTTTCACGAACGCGGCGTGGCACAGATGGGAATGGATCCTGCGCGATTCAAATTGGGGATGATCGAAGAGCTCGACTATCCTGCGGACCACTTCGACTTCATCTCCTTCGGCGTCGTGTTGGAGCATATCTACGATCCTTCGGCCGCATTGCTCAAGGCGATGGGTTGGATGAAACCCGGCGGTGTGATGCACATCGAAGTGCCTTCCGCGGATTGGCTGGTTAACCGACTGGTGAACATCTATTACCGCTTGCGTGGAACGGATCTGGTCGCGAATCTCAGTCCGATGCACGAGCCATTCCACTTGCACGAATTCACACCGCGCTCGTTCCAAGCGCATGCGAAGCAGCATGGCTACGAGATCGCGAGCCAACGCTACTACGTGTGCAAGACCTTCCTGCCCACCTTCCTGGACCCGATCCTGAAGCCGTGGATGGAATGGACGGATCGAGGGATGCAACTGAGCATCTGGTTGCGCAAGCCGCTCAAGAGCTAGCGTGTACCGCTTCGCTCATCGCAAAGATCAATTCGGGGTCCTGCTCGAAGGCGGTGCCCATCACCAGCACATCGGCACCAGCATCGCAGAGTGTGCGCGCGGTCGCCGCATCGCGGATGCCGCCCCCCACGATGATCGGACAAGCAACAGCATCACGCACAGCCGCGATCATCTCCGGACTCACTGTGCGCGATGCACCGCTGCCGGTGTCCATGTAGATCGTGCGCAGACCGAGTAATTCACCAGCCAAGGCGGTGCATGCCGCGATGCCCGGTTTGTCGTGCGGGATCGGAAGCGTTTGGCTCACGTAGCTCACCGTCGTGGGCTTGCCGCCATCCACCAGCATGTAACCGGTCGGGATCGTTTCCAGATCCATGGCCTTCACTGTTGGTGCAGCGAGGACGTGGTGCCCGATGAGCAGTTCCGGATTGCGACCGCTGATCAGTGAGAGAAAGAGCACTGCGTCCGCGTGACGACTCAGTTGCGAAGGGCTTCCCGGAAACAGGACCACCGGTCGGTCGGATAATTCCTTTACGCGTTTCACGCACTGTTCAAAGGATGCCGTGGTGAGCAAACTGCCGCCGACGAAGATCAGGTCGGCCTTGGCCATGCACGCGTTCTGGATCGTGCGCTCCAGCAACGCATCATCCGCGCCGAGATCGGGGTCGATCAGGACCGCCAACTGGCGTCGCCCTTCGCGCTTCGCGGAAGTGATCCGGTCCCATACGCCTGCCATCCTGCGAACATACGGCGCGTTGTTGATGGACATCCCCGGATCCTCTTGCCCGCCGATCCACCTGCGCATAGGTTTGCCGCCGCACGATGGAACGCACGCCCTTTTTCATGATCGGAGTATCCCGATGAGCGACCGTCATTTGAAGATCCTCTTCATCGCCTTCGCGTGCGAACCGGAACGTGGTAGCGAACCCATGGTGGGCTGGAATTGCGCTTGGCACGCTTCGCGAACACGACCGGTGTGGGTGATCACCGATCCGCTCCACCAAGTGAAGATGGACCGCTGGCTCGCCGAACATGGTGAGAAGAACATCCGGGTGATCTACCACGCCATGCCGAGTTGGGTGCAGTGGATGTGGAAGAGCCTGATCACGGTGAACATCTACTACTACTTCTGGAACCTCGGCGCGAACCGCGTGGCGCGCAAGCTCCACGCACAAGAGCGCTTCGACGTGGTCCACCACGTCACGTACGTGCGCTACTGGATGCCAAGCGCTGGCGCGGGTTTGGGCATCCCGTTCGTATGGGGGCCCTTGGGCGGTGGTGAATCCGCACCACGCGGCTTCCTGAAAGGAATGGCGTGGAAAGGGAAGCTGGGTGAAGTGCTGCGCGACTGGATGCGTTGGGTCTTCGAGCGGGATCCGCGGTTGAAGAGTTGCGCACGGTCGGCGAGCATTTCCATTGCCTGTTCGGCGCAAACAGCGGAACGCATGCAGCGGTTGGGCGTGAAGGACCTCCGCGTGATGTCGAGCATCGGGATCGATCCGAAGGCCATGGGCCAACACACGCCACGCGCGGAGGATGGGGTCACGCGTTTCATCAGCGTAGGCCGCCTGCTGCATTGGAAAGGATTCCATTTCGGGTTGGAAGCATTCGCCAAAGCGGCCATTCCCAATACCGAGTTCGTGGTCGTGGGTTCCGGCCCTTGCCTCGAACCCTTGCACGAACAGGCGAAGACGATGGGCATTGCCGACAAGGTGCGCTTCACCGGTGAATTGCCATGGCGCGATGCATTGAAGCAATTCCAGGACGCCGATGTGTTGGTCCATCCCAGCTTGCACGATTCCGGCGGTTTCGTGTTGTTGGAAGCCATGGAAATGGCGAAGCCGGTGATCTGTTTGGATCTTGGCGGACCCGGCGTGTATGTGAACGCGGAATGCGGCTTCGCGGTGAAAGCCGGAACCGTGGAACAGGCGGTCGCGGATATCGCATCGGCCATGCAGCGTTTGGCGGAGGACAAGGCCTTGAGGCAGCGCTTGGGGGATGCCGGTCGTGCGCGCGTGCTGAGCGAATTCACGTGGGAGCGAAGCGCGGAGAGGTACGAAGCGATGTATCGCGAACTGGTACCCGGACCTTGGTCCTGAACGGCGAGAAAGCCCCGTCCCGCCTGCCAATTCCGTACAACGTGATCGGTCGATCGTCTTCGCCGCTGGCCTCCAACCCGTAAGCGCCTACTTTTGCGGCCGCAATGAACAACGCTATGTCACAGACCAAAGAGCAGCTCAAGTACAAGGTGAAGGACATGAACCTCGCCGACTGGGGCCGAAAGGAGATCGAACTGGCCGAAGCCGAAATGCCTGGCCTCATGGCCTTGCGCGCCAAGCACGGCAAGGAAAAGCCGCTGAAGGGCGCGCGTATCGCAGGTTGCCTGCACATGACCATCCAGACCGCCGTGCTCATCGAGACCCTGAAGGAGCTCGGTGCAGAGGTGACCTGGAGCAGCTGCAACATCTTCAGCACACAGGACCATGCGGCAGCAGCGATCGCGGCAGCCAACATCCCGGTCTATGCATGGAAGGGTATGAACGCGGAGGAGTTCGATTGGTGCATCGAGCAGACCATTTTCGGCTTCGAAGGCGGACAGCCCTTGAACATGATCCTTGACGATGGTGGTGACCTCACCAACATGGTCTTCGACAAGTTCCCGGAGTTGGTGAAAGGCATTCGTGGCCTCAGCGAGGAGACCACTACCGGAGTGCTCCGCCTGATGGACCGCGAGCGCAACGGCACCTTGGTGATGCCGGCGATCAATGTGAACGACAGCGTGACCAAGAGCAAGTTCGACAACAAGTACGGTTGCAAGGAAAGCGCGGTGGATGCGATCCGTCGTGCCACCGACATCATGATGGCTGGTAAAGTGGCCATCGTGTGCGGCTACGGCGATGTGGGCAAAGGCACGGCAGCTTCATTGCGTGGTGCCGGTGCGCGCGTGATCGTCACGGAGATCGACCCGATCTGCGCATTGCAGGCTGCGATGGATGGTTTCGAAGTGAAGAAGCTGGTGCCGAACGTACACCGTGCGGACATCGTGATCACCACCACGGGCAACTTCAATATCGTCACCGAGGCCGCCTTCCGGAAGATGAAGGACAAGGCCATCGTGTGCAACATCGGCCACTTCGATAATGAGATCGACATGGCCTGGCTGAACAAGACCTATGGCAAGACCAAGGTGGAGATCAAGCCACAGGTGGATAAGTACACGATCGATGGCAAGGACATCATCGTTCTCGCGGAAGGTCGTTTGGTGAACCTCGGTTGCGCCACCGGCCATCCGAGCTTCGTGATGAGCAACAGCTTCACGAACCAGACCCTCGCGCAGTTGGAACTGTGGGCGAATCACGGCAACTACGAGAACAAGGTGTATGTGCTACCGAAGCACCTCGATGAGATGGTGGCCAGCCTACACCTCGCCAAGATCGGGGTGGAGTTGGAGGAGCTCACCGACGAGCAGGCCAAGTACATCGGCGTGCCGAAGAACGGCCCGTTCAAGAGCGATGCGTACCGTTACTGATCGATCCCATTGAACAGCGGAACGCCCGGCCATCAGCCGGGCGTTCTTCATTTCCTGTATGGAAGCGAGGTTCAATTGTAGATCCGCAATGTGGTGCCGTTGAAGGTGGTGTTGTACCGCTGGAGGTTCAGCGCTGCCGGACCTTCCACCACACTGCCATCCGTGATGACGAAAGCGGAATGGCAACAGGCGGTATCCCGCGCGATCACTTCGGAGTCATCCACGTACACGCGGCAGAGGTCCTGGGCCTGGTATGGGCAGTGCCGGTCCATGGCCACGAATTCGTTGTTGCTGACCCGATACACGATGAGTCCTTGTGATCCACCGCTCATGTACAACCAACCACCCGGCACGGCAAGGTCGGCATAGGACGGGTTGTTCACATTGATACTGATGTCCACAGTGACCGGCGGGATCCCACCCGGTTTCGCCTTGCGGCACCCCGGTGCCAGAACCAACGTGCCAACCAGCACGATGGGAAGGGCCTTGCGGAAAGGGCGGAACATGGTCTTGGAACGTGGCACGGGCGAAGTTAGTGTTGTGACCATCGCCTTCGGGATCGTTAATCTTGCAGTGATGCGTGCATCGATCCTCAGATGGTTGCTTTTGTTGACCCTAAGTGCGGGGCCTGCCATCGTGCATGCCCAAGAGGAAGGCATCAGCCAGCGCAAGCAGGAGAAGATCCTGGCCAAGAAAGCAAAGGAGGACAGGACCGCCGCCAAGAAGAAGGTGAAGACCGACCGGAAGCGCCAACTGGACATCCAGGACAAGGCCACGCGCAAGCGGATGAAGCAGCATTTCCGGCGTGCGGATCGTGGGGGCAGCGGTCGGCATCGCGATAGCTTCTTCACGCGCTTATTCTCGCGTAAACGGTAGGATCGGACCTGTATAGAATCACGAAAGGTTGGGTGGGCGAAGTGAACCGCGCTGCGGCCGGCGCCGGTATCTTGCACGCACAACGGAACAATACGCACCCGGATGATCACGCCAGTTGTACACGATCCTGCAAAACCCTCGGAAATGGCCGTCAGTCGCGGTATTCCGAAAAGTTTGCCGAAGCGTTCCTTTTCTATATTTACGCCCCCTCGTTGCGTAGTAAAGCAGAACGTAAAACCTGACCGTTGATGGTGAGAAGGCTATTCTCCTCAGTCGCCCTTTGTTTGATCGGAGTGTTATCGGTACACGCCCAAGTGGGTACCGGTAGTCTCAAGGGCAAGATCACTGATAAGAAGTCCGGGGAGCCGCTCCCCTTCGTGAACATCGTGATCGAGAGCCGCGGCTCGCAAGTGACCGGTGGTGCGACCGACTTCGATGGCAACTACTTCATCAAGCCCATCGATCCGGGCACCTATGATGTGGTGGTGAGCTATGTCGGGTATCAACCCTACAAGCAAGTGGGCGTCGTGGTGAACAGCAACATCATCACCTTCCTGAACATGCAGCTCAGTTCGGGTATCGAACTGAAGGAATTCGAGGTGGTGCAATACACTGTTCCCCTGATCCAGAAGGATGGTGGAGCTTCCGGCGGAACGGTGACGCGTGACCAGATCGCCAAGATGCCGGGTCGTTCGGCCAACTCCATTGCCACCACGGTGGCTGGTGCGAGTGATGCGGGGACCGGCGGTGGGATCAGCATCCGCGGTTCACGGTCGGAATCGACCTACTATTATATCGACGGGGTGAAGGTGCCGGCCGGTGCGGGTGTCGGTCTTCCCAAGAGCGCGATCGAGGAAGTACAGGTGATCACCGGTGGTGTTCCTGCGAACTATGGCGACGTGACCGGTGGTCTGATCAACATCACCACCCGTGGCCCGAGCCGCAATTTCTTCGGAGGCGTTGAACTTCTTTCCTCCGGCTTCAAATCCGGCAAGGACATCACGGATGTGGTGGGCCTTGACCATTATGGCTTCAACCAAGCGGAAGCGAGCCTGAGCGGCCCGATCCTCTTCAAGAAGGATAGTGTAGGGAACAAGACCAAGCCGCTGATCGGCTTCTTCTTCTCCGGACAGTACACCAACGTAGTGGATGGATCACCGAGCTACATCGGTGATGTGCGCGTGAACCCCGCGGTCCAGGATGCCTTGCGTGCCGATCCGGCACGGATCCTCAACATCGGTGGGGATGTAGCGATGGCTTATAACAGCGCCTTTCTTCGTACAGGGGACATCCAGACCCTGAAGACCCGCCAGAATGCGGGCCAGACCAGCTACTTGGCTTCGGGCAAGATCGATATCACCACCACGCCGACCATCAACCTCACGGTGGGTGGGTCCCTGGATTATGGCAACCGCCAGAACTATAACCGCCGGAACGCGCTGTTGAACGCCGAGCACAATATCCGTGTCAAGGAAAGCACGTGGAGGACCTACATCAAGTTCACCCAGCGATTCATCAACCGTACAGCGGAAGAGGAAAAAGCATCCACGATCAAGAACGCGTTCTACAGCCTGCAGTTGGACTACAGTCGCTACCAGAACAAGGTGGAGGACTACGTCCACGGTGACAACGTCTTCGACTACGGCTACGTCGGCAAATTCGTGACCTATCGTGCGCCACAGTTCGAATTGCGGGATACGCGTTGGGTGCAGACCGGTGAGCGTGATACGCTCGTGGCCTTCACACCCGGATCGCAGAACCCGGACATGGCCGGCTTGAACTCGTTCTACTTCAACGCACTGCCCCACGAGCAATATCCGCTCGCCCGTTTGGTCGGATTCGATTTCACCCCCCCGGGTTACTTGGGTTACTACCAGGACTTCACCGAGACCCAGCGCCGTGGTGTGCTGTGGAATGGTGATCGCCCAGCCGCCTTGTACAACATGTGGAACAACATGGGCTTCATCGATGATCCCGATGGTGCCGAGTTCCGCAAGCGCCGCAACGACCAGATCCGCTTCACCGCGTTAGGAAGTGCCGACATCGGCCAGCACGCAGTGAGTGTGGGTGTGGAATACGAGCAATTGACCCAGCGTCGGTATGACCTCGCGCCGATCGGGTTGTGGACCCGCGCACGTGGTCTGACCAACTTCCACTTGCGCAACTGGACGCCGGACAGCTTGCCCCCGCAGTCCATCATCGAGATCCCGGGTAGCAACTTCCCCTTCCATATCTATGATCGGTTGGTCGGCAATGACCAGACCTTCTTTGATCGCAATCTGCGCAGCCGCTTGGGCCTGAACCCGAATGGAAGCGATTTCATCGACGTGGATGCCCTCGACCCGAGCACCTTCGCGCTGGATATGTTCAGTCCGGACGAGTTGATCAATGTGGGCAACTCACAGGTCACTTATGTAGGCTATGACTACCTCGGTAACCTGCTTACGCGGAAGCCGACCTTCGATGAGTTCTTCACGGCCAAGGATGACCGCGGCGTGTTCACCCGCCAGCAGGCGCCCTTCCAGCCGATCTACATGGCCGGTTATGTCATGGACAAGTTCGCCTTCGACGACATCATCTTCAATGTGGGTGTGCGTGTGGACCGGTACGACGCGAACCAGAATATCCTGAAGGACAAGTACCTCTTCCGCGAGGCTTACAAAGCGGGTGATGCCGTTCCTGATGGGAACATCCGCAACATCCTGGCGAACCGCCCGAGCAACATCGGCAGCGACTTCGTGGTTTACGTGGACAATTTCGCGCAGCCGAATGCGGTGAAGGGCTACCGCGATGGCGACACCTGGTACAGCGCTACCGGTGTGGAATTGAATGATGGTAACTCGATCCAGGAAGGTGGCCAGATCAAGCCGTATCTGGTCGGTGGTCAGAATGAGGATGGCGATCTGTCCGGCAGCAAGCTTCGCCGTTCCGCCTTCGAGGATTACACCCCGGTCATCAACGTGATGCCGCGTGTGGCCTTCTCGTTCCCGATCAGTGACGAGGCGGTGTTCTTCGCGCACTACGACGTATTGACCCAACGCCCGAACGCGGGCCAATCGCGCCTTGACCTGCTGAACACCGCGTACCAGCAGCAGACCGGTAACGTCTTGACGAATCCGGCACTGAAGCCTACGAAGACCATCGACTACGAATTGGGCTTCCAGCAAGTGCTGAGCAAATCCTCCTCACTGAAGCTGTCCGCCTTCTACCGTGAACTGCGCGACCAGATCCAGGTCCGCAACGTGCTGAACGCGTGGCCACGTGATTACCGCACCTACGACAACTTCGACTTCGGAACGGTAAAGGGCTTCACCACCACCTTCGATCTGCGCCGAACAGGGAACGTGTGGATGCGTGCCAGCTACACCCTCCAGTTCGCCGATGGTACGGGTTCAGGTCCGAACACCGGGATCAACCTGATCAACAGCGGCCAGCCGAACCTGCGCACGATCTCCCCTCTCGATTTCGATCAGCGCCACCGGTTCCAGACCACCTTCGACTTCCGCTATGGTGGTGGCAAGGATTACAATGGCCCCATGCTCTTCGGCAAGCCCATCTTCCAGCGCACCGGTGTGAACGTGGTGAGCATCCTGGGCAGTGGTACGCCATACAGCCGCAGTTCGCAAGTGGTGAACGAGGCGACGGATGCGAGCAACTACCAGTTGGAGGGAACGCTGAACGGTGCCCGCTTGCCATGGCAGTTCACTACGGATATGCAGATCGATCGGGACATCCCGCTCAGCTTCGGTGGATCCGATGGTGACAAGGCGAAGAGTGCCAACCTGAACATCTACTTCCTGATCACCAACGTGTTCAACACCGAGAACATCGTGGGCGCTTACCGCTACACGGGTTCCCCGAACAACGACGGTTATCTGGCACAACTCACGGACCGCACACAGATCGATCCCGATGCGTACCGTGACATCTACAATGTGAAGGTCAATTCCCCGGGCAATTATGGTGCACCACGCACCATGCGTCTGGGTGTTCGATTCGATTTCTGATGAACGCACAACGAACGACGATGAAAGGCAACCCAAGAGCAATTCCTACCAGAACATTCGCTCTGAGCCTGTCTCTAGCCATGGGCCTCACGGCTTTGGCGTGGAACCCGCCACCGTCCGGTAACGGCGCTGCGAACCAGCGGGGTGCCGCAGGTGGTGCCAAGGCTGCGGCGTGTGCTCCGGCCTCCCAACTCACGCAGCTCGCGTTCAACAACGTGCGTGCGGTGATCGAGAATGGAGGTAACATGTGGCAGCGGCGTAGCTCCAGTCGGCCGGGTTATGAGGTGCCCAAGACGGAGGACTTCTCCGGTCCGAACGCTATCTACGCCGGTGGTTTGTGGATGGGTGGCCTGTCCTCATCCGGCCAGCTGAAGATCGCAGCGGTGCTTTACCGCCAGAACGGAAATGATTTCTGGCCCGGCCCGTTGAACACGGCCGACGCCTCCACCTCTCCAGAGGTCTGCAACGAGTACGACAAGTTCTGGACGACCACGCGCGCACAGGCCGAGGCACATTTGGCATGGAGGAATTGCAATGGTGATCCGGCATGCATCGCATCCCTGTTCCCGGATGGCTATTCCGTGCCGCTCGCCTTTACGCAATGGCCCGCTATCGGAGACGTGGAAGCCGGTCAGGATCTCTACCTCGCTCCCTTCTTTGATTACAACCAGGACGGGAACTACGATCCGTACTCGGGCGACTTCCCGGATTATGGGTTCGACCAGACCGTGGAGGATTGCAAGAACAAATTGCGTGAGGATCCCGTGCCGCTCTTCGGAGACTTCAACATCTTCTGGATCTTCAACGACAAGGGCGATGTCCACACGGAGACCCAAGGCCAGCCCATCGGCCTCGAGGTACGCGCACAGGCGTTCGCCTTCAGCGCGAACAACGAGATCAATAACATGACCTTCTACAACTACACGGTCATCAACTGGGCGTCCCAGACCTTGACCGATACCTATTTCGGCCACTTCGTGGACCCGGACCTGGGTTGTTCCAACGACGATTTCGCGGGTTGCGATGTTCGCCGCGGCTTGGGTTACGTGTACAATTGGCAGGACGTGGATGTAGGGTGCTTGGGTTCGGTAGGGTATGGTGGTCCTTCGCCTCCTCCACCAGCTGTGGGTATCGACTTCTTCGAGGGACCCTTCCAGGATTCCGACAACATGGACAACCCTGGACCGCAGACCTACAATGACATCTTTGATTGCCAAACGGCAGCGGACCCTGCTGTGAACGGTATCCCGTACAAGGGCATCGGTATCGGCTACGGCGATGGCGTGGTGGACAACGAGCGCTTCGGTATGCGTGCGTATATCTACTTCAACCGGGAGTCCTCGAACACGAGCATGACCGATCCAAGTGTGGCCGGTCACTTCTACAACTACCTGCGAAGCATCTGGAAGAACGGTGTACCGCAGACCTATGGTGGCAACGGATACAGCGAGGACCCGAATGCGGTGCGCGCGTACTACATGTTCCCCGGCACTAGCGATCCGGTGGGTTGGGGAACCGGATGCGTCCCCCAATCACCTTGGTCCGAAACCCAGCCGACCCCCACGCAACCCGACCGTCGTTTCGTGCAGAGCGCCGGACCGTTCACCTTGGAAGCCGGAGCATTCAACAACATTACCGTGGGTGTGGTATGGGCACGTTCCCAAACGGGTGGTGCCGCGAGCAGCTTAGGACCCTTGCGCGTTGCGGATGACAAGGCGCAAGCCCTGTTCGACAACTGCTTCAAGATCCTGGACGGCCCGGATGCACCGGACCTCACGATCCGTGAATTGGACCGCGAATTGATCCTGTACGTCACCAACCCACAGGGCAGCAACAACGAGGGTGAGAACTACCGCGAGGTGGATCCGATCATCCCGCTGGACAATGGCAATGGTGGACCTCCTTATGACCGGGAGTACAAGTTCCAGGGCTACAAGATCTTCCAGATGAAGAACGCCGATGCGAGCGTTGCCGATCTGGACAACATCGAGTTGGCGCGCTTGGTGTACCAAGGTGATGTGCCGGATGGGATCGGGCAGATCATCAACTACCCGTTCAGCGAAACGTTGCAGCAAGTAGTGCCCACGGAAATGGTGCATGGAACCGATCAAGGGATCATGCACGCGATCCGCCTCACCAGTGACAAGTTCGCTCAAGGCGATCCTGCGCTGGTGAACTTCAAGTCCTACTACTACATCGCACTGGCTTACGGCTACAACAAATACGAGCAGTTCGTGGTCACCACCGACCCCTTGTCCGGTGGACAGAGCTACACCGGTCAGGCCTTCCCGTACGTGGCCGGTCGTAAGGCAGCGTTCGGTGCCATTCGCACCTACGTGGGCATTCCGCACAAGCCGAACCCGCAAGCCGGAGGCACCGTGCAGAATGCGAACTATGGCGATCGCTTGCCGGTAACCCGCCTCGAGGGCCAGGGCAATGGCGGTTTGGAGATCGCATTGAACGCAGCCTCCGAGAACGCGATCGTGGCGAATGTGCCTTGGCGGAAGGACCAGATCACCTACAAGAGCGGTCTGGGTCCCATCGATGTGAAAGTGGTGGATCCATTGCGCGTACCGGACCAGCAATTCGAAGTGTGGTTCCGCGATTCGATCACCCCGAACAACCTGGACGATGCGTATTACACGCTTGTCCGCCTGCCAGCCACGACCAGTTCGGATTCGATCGACTCGGACCGTGCGATCAACCTGGCCTACGAGCAACTGTATCCGCAATTGGGGATCTCGGTCACCATTGGCCAGCACTTCTACACCAATGAGTACACGCCACCGATCGGTTCGGGTTCGATGACCTTCGCGGATCCGGCAAAGGCCTGGCTCACGGGTATTCCGGATGCCGAGGGCGAGAGTCCCTTCAACTGGATCCGCTCCGGCGCGTTCGTGGATGAGACCAACACCCCGGCGATCTACAGTGATCGCGTGGGTAAGGATGACCTGCAGACCTATGAGAAGATCCTTGGAGGTACCTGGGCCCCGTGGCCGTTGGTGGGCGAAGCTCCATTCCAGCCAGGAGCTTCACAGGATGTGAACCAGAGCATGGCCATCAGCCGGATCAACGAGATCCCGAGTGTACAGGTGGTGATCACTGCGGATAAGAGCAAGTGGACACGATGTGTGGTGCTGGAAGAGGAAGCGGACGTGAACCTCAACATGGGCGATGCCGCCAAGTTGACCTTGCGTGATGATGCGAGCATCGACAAGAACGGACGCAGATCCGGTACATCCGGTTGCAATGAGAGCGAGGCCCAACTGACCGGAGCGAATGGCATGGGTTGGTTCCCGGGCTATGCCATCGACCTGGAGACGGGCGAGCGCTTGAACATGGCCTATGGCGAGAACAGTTACTGGGGTGGCGACATCGGCCGGGATATGATCTGGAACCCGAATTCCGAGATCGCCAGCGGCCCGAATGCGGCCTACTTCGGTGGTAGCCACTGGATCTACGTATTCAAGAATGACCGCCGCCAGAGCAACAACGCGGATCGTGTTCCCCTCTATGATCAGGGCAGCTACATCTACAACACCCTGCCAGCAGGCGGCCAGTCCCGCTTGAAGGTGTTCCGTGGACTGTGCTGGGTGGGTAGTGCGATCACCCTTTACGGAACCGAATTCCTGGGCACCGATGTGCGCATCCGCCTCAATGTGGCGAAGCCGTACAAGTCCTATGTGAACTACAATGGAGCTCCGGATCCGATCGTGCCCGAGCGCAACAATGGCCTGCCTTTGTACACCTTCGGTACCGGAGGCTATGCGACCGGCACCGGCGTAACAGCGGCGGTGGAGGACTTCCTCCCCGAGATCAACATCGTCCCGAATCCGTACTACGCATTCAGCGGATACGAGACCTCGCGTTTGGACAACCGGGTCAAGTTCATCAACCTGCCACAGGTCTGCAACATCTCCATCTACACGGTGAGCGGTACACTGGTGCGGAAGTATCGCAAGGACAATTCGCTCACCTTCCTGGATTGGGACCTGAAGAACACGAATAGCATCCCGATCTCGGGTGGCGTGTACATCTGCCACATCGAAGTACCGGGCGTGGGAGAGAAGGTGATCAAGTGGTTCGGGGTATTGCGCCCGCTGGACCTACAGAACTTCTAGGACGAACCGACGAACCGAAGCACGGACATGAAGCGATCGATGAACATACGGACGGCACTGGCCACAGGAGCCGTTCTATTCAGCAGCCTGGCCTTCGCCGGGAACCCCGACCGCGCCGGGTCGGCGGGTGCCACGCAACTGTTGCTCAATCCGTGGGCACGATCCTCCGGGTGGGGCTTGGCCAACACGGCGAGCGTCCGTGGTGTCGAGGCCATGTTCGGCAATGTGGCGGGCCTGTCCTTGGTGAACAAGACCGAGGTGCTCTTTTCCAACACGCGGATCCCGGCGGCGGATATGTCGGTGAACAGCGTTGGTTTCGCGCAGAAGCTGGGCGCATCGGGCGTACTCGGGGTAACAGCCACCACGATGTCCTTTGGCGAATTGGAGGTGACCACCATTGACAACCCGGAAGGTGGTCGCGGTGGGTTCAAGCCGAGCTTGGCCAATATCGGGATCGCCTATTCGAAGGCTTTCTCGAACAGCATCTTCGGCGGTATCCTGATCCGGGTGGTATCGGAATCCACCTCGAACGTGCGCACGCAAGGGATCTGCTTCGATGCCGGCATCCACTACGTCACCGGCGAAACGGATAACATCCACTTCGGTATTTCGCTGAAGAATGTCGGGCCCGCCATGCAATTCTCCGGCGACGGTCTGGCGGTGCAGGGGTTGTTGACCACGGGTAGCGATCAGCTCACGCTCCAGCAGCGTTCGGGCAGGTTCGAGATCCCATCACTGTTGAACATCGGAGCCGCGTACGACCTGAACATCAGCGAAACGCACCGGATCACCTTCGCAGGAACATTCGTTTCCAATTCCTTCACACGCGATCAGGGTGTGGTCGGGGTGGAATACGCGTTCCGCAAGATGGTCCACATCCGTGGGGGATACCTTTACGAGAAGGATGTCACCGGCAATGATCGGGCGACGTGGTTCACCGGTCCCTCCGCAGGGGTCAGCGTGGACTTCCCGTTCGGTGCGGAGAAGAAATCCGCAGTGGCCATTGACTACGGCTACCGCACCACGAATCCATTCTCCGGCTTCCACAGCGTGGGCATCCGGCTCAGTTTCTGATCGAGCCATTTATCTTTGGGAAGAGGACCTTTCGGGGTCCTCTTCCGCTGTTCATACAAGACCACCGTCATGAGCGATCCGGCATACTACACCGAGGAAGGCTTGAAGAAGTTGATGGACGAACTGCACCACATGCGGTCCGTGGAGCGGCCGCACCTGAGCCAGCAGATCGCCGACGCGCGTGACAAGGGCGACCTGAGTGAGAACGCCGAGTACCACGCGGCCAAGGAGGACCAAGGGCTATTGGAAGCCCGCATCGCGAAGCTGGAGAAGGTGATGGCCAATGCGCGCGTCATCGATACCAGCCAAGTGGATGATAGCCGGGTGTACATCCACTGCAAAGTGACGGTCCGGCACATGGACAATGACAGCAAACGGGACTTCGTCATCGTCGCCGAAAGCGAAGCCGATATCCGTGCGGGAAAGATCAGCGTGACCTCACCCATCGGCAAAGGGCTTCTCGGTAAAGCGAGAGGCGAAGTGGCAGAGGTGATCACTCCGGCCGGGACCACGCGTTTCGAGATCATCGAGATCACGCGCTAAGGATGGCCAGCATCTTCACGCGCATCATTCAGGGCGAGATCCCCTGCCACAAGGTGGCGGAGGATGATCGATACTTCGCGTTCCTGGACATCAACCCGCTGCGAGAAGGACATACCCTCGTGGTGCCCAAGTTGGAAGTTGATGTGTTCTTCGATCTACCACCTGATCAACTGGCGGGCATCATGTTGTTCGCCCAAGAGGTTGCCAGGAAGATCCGCAAGGTGGTACCCTGTGATCGTGTGGGTGTGTGTGTGATCGGCTTGGAAGTGCCGCACGCACATGTACACCTCATCCCGATCGATCGGATGAGCGACATGGACTTCGCACGTCCGAAATTGAAATTGTCCGCAGAGGAGTTGGCCGCCATCGCTGATCGGATCCGCAACGCTTGATCGTTCAGCGCTTGACCCGATCGGGGTTGTTGCGAACGAACCCTGACCATCCGGACACACTCTTCCGACCCTTTCCGACGGATGAGATCGTCACACGACCTGTCGCTCCGAAATGATGACAAACGGCAACAGCCACCGCATCGGTCGCATCGGTGCTGGTCGGCAGTTCCGCGATCTTCAGGATGCTCAACAGCATGGCAGCCACCTGTTCCTTGCTTGCGTTACCGTTCCCGGTAATGCTCTGCTTCACGCGCCTTGGCGCGTATTCCGCCACGGTCAGGTCATGGTGAAGCGCAGCAGCGATGGCCACGCCTTGCGCACGACCCAGCTTCAACATGCTCTGCACGTTCTTGCCGAAGAACTGCGCCTCGATCGCCAGTTCCATTGGCCGATGCAGACCGATGATCCGGGACGTTTCGCGGAAGATCGCATGGAGTTTCGCCGTGTGATCGGCATCGGCTGCAAAGCGGATCGCACCGGCATCCAACAACCGCACTCCGCTGCCTTCCACCACCAGCACGCCGTAGCCCATCACCGTGGTGCCGGGGTCGATGCCGAGGATGATGCGCTCCATGGGGATGGCCACTGCTCTACTTTTGATCGTCTTCAACCAGAGAGCACGAAAGTACCGTGAGCCGCCGCACGATCCTGATCATCCGTTGGACCGTGTTCCTCTTGGCCTCCGGTTTCCTGTATTTGCGCTTGAGCACCCATGGGGATGCGCAAGGCTTCGCTGAGGTATTGTCTGATCGGGATCAAGCCTTGTTGTTGGCTACGCTATCGGGTGTTCTGGTGCTTACCCTGCTCAACTGGGGTTTGGAAGCAGCGAAGTGGCGCCTGTTGATGCGCGATGTGGAGCGGATCTCCATCGGCAAAGCGTTCGTCGCGACGATCGCTGGTACGAGCATCGGGATGATCACCCCGAACCGGGTAGGGGAATTCGTAGGCCGCGTGCTGTTCCTCGCACCGGAGAACCGGATCCCGGCAAGCTTCGCTACTGCCGTGGGCAGCATCGCGCAGTTCGTGGTCACGGTCGTCATGGGAACGCTGGGGTTGATCGCCCTTATCATCACTGCTCGATCGGAGGCCGTCGATCCATTGGGCGTGGCCTGGATCGCCCTATGCGCATTGGTCGCCGTTGCAAGCCTCTTGCTCTACTTCAATCCGGACTTGTTACACAAGGTGATCGCGCGGATCCCGATCGTTCGTCGTTGGGAAAGACATGCCGCCGCGCTTGATCGCATGGGTGTCGATGTGCTGTTCAGGGTCTTGTTGTACAGCACCCTGCGGTATGTCGTGTTCGCGATCCAGTTCATGATCATCCTGGTGGTCATGGCGGACGTTCCCGTCCTCGACTCGCTCTTCGCGATCCCCGTCGCCTTCCTGTTCTCCACGTTGATCCCCACGGTCATGCTTACCGAGTTGGGTGTACGTGGCACCATCGCCGTCGCTTTGATCTCCCCCCATCTTGCCCAGGACAAGGGCGTCTTCCTCGCCTCCACGGCACTATGGGTGATCAATATCGCACTGCCGGCGTTGATCGGTAGCTTGATCCTGTTGATGGCACGGATCCGTAACGCGCGCGCATGAGCACGTGCTTACTCATCGCGTTGATCCTGTTCGCGATCGGACTTGTGTTCGCGGCTGTGATCGGTGGATGGACGCATGCCATTCGGCAAACGGAAGCTTCCGGAGAGCGAGGTGGTAATGAAGCCGTTCCGTTCATTTCAGTGATCGTTCCTGCACGCGATGAAGAGGCAGGGATCGCGGGGATATTGCAGGACTTGTATGCACAGGATCACCCACGCGATCGCATGGAGGTGATCGTGGTGGATGACCAGAGCACCGACCGAACGAGCACGATCGTTCAGGAAATGATCGCGCGTTGGCCACGGCTTCGGCTGCTTCCGAATAACGGAGCCGGAAAGAAGGCAGCGATCACTACCGCCGTTGAAGCGGCGAAGGGCGAATTGATCGTGCTTACGGATGCGGACGTGCGTTGCGGACCAAGGCGACTGGCTTCCATAGCGGAGCATTGGCAAATGAAGCAAAGTGCGTTGATCGTCCTTCCCGTCTGGACAACCGGCAGCGGGATCCTCGGCGGGTTGCAGGTTGATGAACAAGCGGCGCTTCTGGGAATGGCGATCGGAACCTCAGGATCCGGATCACCTGCGTTGGCCTACGGTGCGAACCTCGCATTCACCAAGGCCGCGTTCGTTGCAGCCAACGGATACGAAGGCGACCGATCGTCGAGTGGTGATGATGTCTTCCTCTTGCAGCGCATAAAGCACAACGGCGGAACCGTTACCGGACACTTCGACCCTGATGCTGCTGTAATTGCGCAGGCAATGAATGGCCTCGGACCGATGATCCAGCAACGCTTGCGCTGGGCCGGAAAGATGCACGGCGTTCGTGGTGGCTCTAACCTGCTCGGGTCGATGGCGCTGCTCTACCCGTGGGGCTTGTTGATCACATCGATCACCTGCGCCCCACGGATCGGGGACCACGCATTGTTCACCACGTCGCTGCTTTTCGCGGCGTGGTGCATGTGGATCGTACCGGTGCTCATGTTGGTACGATCGGTGCGCACGCGCTTCGGTCAACCAGCGAGCTTGATGGGAACGCTGGTGAGCATGATCGCCTTCACGGGTTACGCACCCGTGATCGCCATGGTCTCACCGTTCCTTCGGCCCTTATGGAAAGGCCGACGCGTGCGGACCCGAGGCCCGCACGAATTATTCCGTGAGATCTAGAACGGCAGATCGTCCTCCTCACCGGCTGCGGGAGGTGCATCCGCCATGCTTGGCGTCGGAGCGTTCTGTCGTGTGCCTGAAGGCGCTGGGGTGCTTGTAGTAGCACCTGCGCGCTCGATCCGGTTGCCGCTAAGGCTGAGGAAGTACTTGGTCACACCATCCTTGCCGGTCCACTCGCGACCGCCGACGTAGCACATCACGCTCACCTCATCACCAGGGTTGAAGCCGTCCAAGAGGCCGGTCTTGTCCTGCTTGAATTCGATCGGATCAATTGTGGGTATTGTCCCGATTGCTCGGTGATCACGATCTCGCGTTTGCTGAATTTCTCGCTGACCTGTACGGTCTGGCCAACGACCTTGATGGTTCCGGTGATGGTTACTTGTGCCATGGCGTGTTTGGATTGAGTGTTCGGGGAATGCTTTGCGGGGCTGAGGCCTAGCGTGCGTTGAAGGAGAGGAGCGTCTTCCATGCTTCTTCCACGCGGCCCTGCGCAAGCAGGTCCTGGGCGTGTCGGTGCAATGAATCGCGCAATGCTTCGGGTTTGTTTTGCAGGGTGATGAAGGTATCACTCAACTCGGTGAGTTTGTATTCGTTCACACTGGTTTCGTCCGGAATGGTGGTCGCGGCACCGAGTCGGCCCAGATCGTTCCCGGTCAGGATCGTGCTCGATCGTGCTTCGGCGGGGAGGGCGTCCACGCCGACACCGATATGGGTGTTGGGCTGCGGCAGTTCGAAGAGCGCATCGCCGTGTGCGCGTGCATAGGTGTGCCCACCCATGCGGCCCACCAGATCGATCTTCCGTTGATCGATCCGGCCATTGGCATCGAGCACGTTCTCGTCCACATGGATCATCACCACTTCACAGATCACCAGATTGCCTGCACCGCCACCGGTACCGGTCTTGATCACCTGCTTCACCACGCATTCGAATTGGACCGGACTTTCCTTCACGCGGAAAGGCTTCACTTTCTCCGAGGCGATCGCCGTGAATCCTGCCTTCTCGAATTCGTTCACGCCTTCCGGGTATTCGCCGCTGGCCAATGACATCTGTTGCACCATAGCGTACGTGACCACATTGATCACCACTTCGGGAACCGCCTGCACATTGTGGAAGCTGTGCTTGGTCGTGTTGTCTCGTCCGCGCCGCGCCGGACTGAAGATGAGAAGCGGTGGATTCGCGCCGAAGCAATTGAAGAAGCTGAACGGACTCAGGTTCGGGCGACCCTGCGCATCGATGGTGCTGGCGAAGGCGATGGGACGTGGCCCGATCGCGCCGAGCAAGTAGCCGTGGACTTCGGGGATCGTGAGTTGCGCCGGATCGAAATGCTTCATCGAATGAAAGAGGGGCCGAAGGTAAACGAGGGGTCGAGTACGGTTCCGCGCGATCTTCACCGGTCTCGAAAGCGCGGGTGTCCACTACCTTCGCGGTCCATTTTTCAAGACCCACGGACGTGGCGGAATTGGTAGACGCGCTGGACTTAGGATCCAGTACTGCAAGGTGTGGGGGTTCGAGTCCCCCCGTCCGTACAAGTCGCCGAAGCAAGCGCAAAGGCGAGCATTCAACCCGTAACACGCAACGCGCGAACGCGCAACGCTTTCGACCATGAACATCCAACGCGAAGAGACCGGCACGCTCACCGCCACCTTGAGGGTGAAGCTGACCCCCGAGGACTACAACCCCGGAGTGGAGAAAGCCTTGAAGGAACAACGCAAGAACGCTGTACTACCCGGCTTCCGGCCCGGCCAAGTACCCATGACGCTGATCAAGAAACGGGTGGGCCGAGGCGTCCTGTTGAATGAAGTGGAACGCCTGATCGACGAGAACCTGCGCGAATACCTGAACACCAATGCGATCCGCGTGCTCGGGCAACCCTTGCCGAAGGCGGAGCAGGTGGATACCAACAATTGGGATGAACCCGGCGAATTCGAATTCGCCTATGAGCTGGGTATGGCACCGAACATCGATGTGGACCTGGAACGCGTGAAAGTGGAACTGCCGATCGTGGATGTGAACGAGGACCTGATCCAACGCGAAGTGACCGACATGCAGCGCCGCTTCGGCAAGTTGGAGGATGGCACCTCGAGCGAGGACAAGGACATGCTCCTTGGTGACATGATCGAGTTGAATGAGGAGGGTGCGATCAAGGAAGGCGGGATCATGCACCGCGCCACCGTCAGCTTGGAATACCTGGAGGACGCCGCTACCAAAGCGCTCCTGACAGGAAAGACGGTGGGCGATGAAGTGACCGTGGATCCGCACAAGGTGAGTCGGGATCACGAGGATCTGGCGCGCATGCTCGGTATTGACCACGACCGCGTGCATGACGTATCCGGCAATTTCCTCTTCCGCATTGCGGAGATCAAACGGATGATCCCTGTTCCGTTGGACCAGGACCTTTTCGATCGCGTCCTTGGCAAGGATGCCGTGGCGGACGAGGCCGGATTCCGCGCCAAGGCAAAGGAAGGCCTGGAACGCAGTTTCATGCGCGATAGCGATCGGGTGTTCAAGCGCTTGGTCATGAAAGCGCTACAGGACCAAGCCCGCATCAGTTTGCCGGACGGTTTCCTGAAGCGGTGGATCAAGGAGACCAGTCAGGAGCCGATCACCATTGAACAAGTGGAAGAAGGATATCTGGGTTACGTGGAAGGCCTGAAGCGCCAACTCGTGGAGGATCATGTGATCGAGAAATTCGGATTGGAAGCGCGCGGGGAGGAAATGAACGATTTCGCCATCCGGTACATCGTGGACCAGTTCGGGCAGTACGGCATGCCAGCGCCCGAAGGACCGAAGCTCCAAGAAATGGCAGGTCGCCTCTTGGGCGACCGCGAGCAGATCAAACGCATGCGCGACACCATCGTACAGCAGAAGATCACCATGCACTTCCGATCCGCACTTGCCCCGGCGGAGCGAAAAGTGAGCTTCGATGAGTTCGTAAACTTGGCCCGAACGGCGTAGGTCGCACGTTCGGATCAACGTACTTCAGCCCCAAACACGCACCGGATGTTCCCAAAGGACGAATTCCAGAAATACGCGGTGAAGCACCGCGGCATCACCAGCACGGCCCTCAACGGGTACGTCAATGCATCAATGACGCCGTACATCATCGAGGAACGCCAACTGAACGTGGCGCAGATGGACGTCTTCAGCCGCTTGATGATGGACCGCATCATCTTCCTCGGCACGGGCATCAACGATCAGGTGGCCAACATCATCCAAGCGCAGCTCCTGTTCCTGGAAAGCGTGGACGCCAAGAAGGACATCCAGATCTACCTGAACAGCCCCGGTGGCGGCGTGTACGCTGGGCTCGGGATCTATGACACCATGCAGTACATCAACCCCGATGTGGCCACCATCTGCACCGGTATGGCCGCCAGCATGGGCGCCGTGCTGCTGTGCGCAGGCACCAAGGGCAAGCGCAGTGCGCTCAAGCATGCGCGGGTGATGATCCACCAGCCCATGGGCGGCGCCGAAGGCCAGGCCACGGATATGGAGATCACCGTGAACGAGATCAAGAAGCTGAAGAAGGAACTGTACGAGATCATCAGCAACCACAGCGGGCAAACGTTCGAGAAGGTGGAGAAGGACGGCGACCGCGACTATTGGATGATCGCCGAAGAGGCCAAGGCCTACGGCATGATCGACGAATTGCTGGTGCGGAGTAAGTGAGAAAGTCCGCCCAAGATCGTGTAGAAAGCTCCGCTCCTACAAGGAGTGGAGCTGCTCCATCACGTGGGTACCTGTTATCTCATTCTTTCGTAGGGTTATGAGCCCAACGGAGGAAAGGTCCACCGCAAGTCCCGTGCGGCTGTCGTGCTGAAGTTCGGACCAAGCGCGCTTCATGCCATCGGACCAACTGATGTCATCGAACAAGAAGACCGCATCCTTGGTTGCGAACGGAGCGATCTACGTGAAATAATCCAAGGTGGGCTGGTACAGATGGTGCCCATCGATGAATGCGAGGTCAATTTCGCGCATATCGGACAGCACACTGTCTAATGTGTCGGTGAACAACCCGTTCACGTAACTCACGTTGGTCAAGCCAAGGTTTTGGTGCATTTCGCGTGCAAGTCGTTGCCGGTAGGATGACGCGTCCAATGTGACGACCCTTCCCTCGCCGTTTCGTTTGAGGGCAGAGGCTATGAACGCCGAGGAGATTCCAGTGTTGGTACCGAGTTCCAGAACGGTACTGGGTTTCAGGGCGCGGATCAACATGTAGAGGAAAATGGCCGGTTTGGGCGATTTGCTTACCCCGAATGCTTCACGAATGGTCACCTCATTATCGTAAAGGCCTCCATCGCCCAAAGTCCCGTCCACAAGTTGATCGTTCCTGGAGAGGTACTTCCGGCGCTGGGCCTCAATTGCATTGATGTCCTCCAGTTCGCCCCCCGCAGGCATCTGCCCGATTGAAGCGACCGCATGGGCGATGGCAGCGCCCTGCGGGTATGGGGAACTGGCGATCGCTTTAATGATCCGGGTCCCACGCTGCACGGCCATCATGTTGCCGTACCATCGTTGAAGCCCAGCAGTGAGCGGGATATTCTTGACTAGGCCTTTGAGGGTTCCCATCCGATGGAATTTCCGGCAAAGTTGTCAATAATAACCTGACTCAAGCGGCTGTTGGGACTGTCGCTGACGTCGGGATGTATCTTGCGGGGCCTTTCCGGCGTATGCCGGTCCTTTGGCAACCATCCATGGACAAGAAAGAGATCAAGTGCTCCTTCTGCGGGCGCGACAAACAGGACACGAACGTCCTCATCGCCGGTATCACGGGTCATATCTGTGATAGCTGCATCGCGCAGGCGCAGAACATCATCAGCGAGGAATTGAGCCAGCGGTCCCGCACGGAGATGGAGGGCAGCTTGATCATGCAGCGCCCGTCCGACATCAAGCGCTTTCTGGATGAGTACGTGATCGGGCAGGACGATGCCAAGAAGGTGCTGAGCGTGGCCGTGTACAACCACTACAAGCGCTTGCTCCAGAAACCCACTACCTCGGTGGACGATGTGGAGATCGAGAAGAGCAACATCATCCTCGTGGGCGAGACCGGCAGCGGAAAGACCCTCTTGGCCCGGACCATCGCACGCATGTTGAATGTCCCTTTCGCCATTGCCGACGCTACGGTGCTCACCGAGGCGGGGTATGTGGGCGAGGACGTGGAAAGCATCCTCAGCCGCCTCCTACAAGCAGCGGATTACGATGTGAGCAAGGCTGAACGCGGCATCGTCTTCATTGATGAGATCGATAAGATCAGTCGCAAGAGTGATACCCCGAGCATCACGCGCGATGTGAGTGGTGAAGGCGTTCAGCAGGCGTTGCTGAAGTTGCTTGAGGGCAGTACGGTGAACGTACCCCCACAAGGTGGCCGTAAGCATCCGGAGCAGAAGCTCATCCAGGTGGAGACGAAGAACATTCTCTTCATCTGCGGTGGTGCGTTCGATGGCATCCAGAAGATCATCGCCCGGCGCGTGAAGAGCAGCGCCGTTGGTTACAGCGCCAGCAAGGATGGTCGGATCGACGATGACAACCTTCTCCAGTATGTTGGTCCTACCGACCTTCGGAGCTACGGTCTGATCCCCGAACTCATCGGGCGTTTCCCTGTGCTCACCTATTTGGATCCATTGGATCGCGAAAGCCTTCGCCGGATCCTCACCGAACCGAAGAACGCACTGATCAAGCAGTACGTGAAGCTCTTCGATATGGATAAGGTGAAGCTCACTTTTGACAAGAAGGTGCTCGACTTCATTGTAGAGCGTGCGTTCGAGTATAAGTTGGGCGCGCGCGGTTTGCGCAGCATTTGTGAGGCCATCATGACCGACGCGATGTACGAGATGCCCGGTGCGCCGGAGCGTCCGAGCGAATTGCGCGTTACGCTGAGCTACGCCCGGGAGAAATTCGATCGCTCGCGCTTAAGCAACCTGAAGGTGGCCTGACCTGATCGAGGTCTTATTTTGTGGCCCCGGTGGACCAACCCATCGGATCCCAAACCATACTCATGAGAGTCGCGATATTGACCACGCTTTCCGTTGTTCCCTTTTTGGCCTTCGCCCAACAACTGCCGCAGCCGAGTCCCTCCGGACACGTTGAACAAGTGGTCGGGCTCACCACCATCAAAGTGGACTATTCGCGCCCTAGTATGCGGGACCGGAAGATCTTCGGTGATCTGGTGCCTTACGGGAAAGTGTGGCGTACCGGGGCGAACAAGTGCACCACCTTCCAAGCGGACGGGCCGGTGAAGGTGGAAGGAGTGGAGCTGCCAGCGGGGATCTACTCCTTGTTCACCATTCCCGGGGAAGAAGTGTGGACGATCATCTTCAACAAGGACACTTCGCTTTGGGGTGAGGGGGACCGCAAGGAGGAGGCCGATGTCCTGCGCGTGAAGGTCGTCGTCGGCAAGTCGTACGAACCGATCGAGACCTTCACGTTCTCCTTCGCGAATGTGAAGGATGATAAGGCGGATCTGGTCATGTCCTGGGAAAGCCGCGTGATCCGCATCGGCCTGTTCGCCGATGCGACCAAGCAAGGCTTGGCGAACATCCGGGCAGCGTTGGCAGAGCCTTCTCCCGGAGCCGGGGCCTACAACCGGAGCGCACGATTCTGCGTGGATCGGGGAATGATGCTCGTGGAGGCCTTGCAATGGGCCACGAAGAGCGTAAGCATGGAGAAGAAGTACTGGAGCCTTTACACCTTGGCGCTCGCACAGGCTGCGAACGGGAATACCAAGGAGGCCATCGCCACGGCGGAAGAAGGCATGAAGGTCGCGCAGGAGGAGAAGAGTGAGGCGTATGTGAAATTGTTCCGGGAGCGGATCCTGGAGTGGCGCCGCGCACCGGCGGGAACCGCGAAGTAGATCCGGGATCATTCAGTCGGGCGAAGGGGCTGTCTCGCAACCGCGAGACGGCCCCTTCATCATTTCCATGATAGGACGGCCCTGAGGCATCGCGTAGCGAACGAGGGATCAATCCGGAGCAGGCTTGCCCGCTGATCATCGCCGGACCGGACTGCAACGTGGATCCATTCAGCACCCCTGAAAAGCAGGAACCCCGCCTGGCTTGCGCCGGGCGGGGTTCCTACAGGAATTGTTCAGGATCAGTTGCGCGTCACGCGCTGAACCGATACGCCGTTCGGGGTGCTTACGCGCACCAAGTACACACCAGCTGTGAAGCTTCCCAGATCGATGGAGGTGCTACCCGCAAAGCGGTCGGTCATCAGCACTTCACCAAGGGCATTGAGCACCTGGATCGTGTGCGTGCCGGCGTTGATGCTACGCACGGTCAGGAGGCCGTTGGTCGGGTTCGGAGATACCGATACGCCTTCCAAAGGAGTCAATTCGCTCACCGAGATGTTCTGGTCCAACACCATCCGCACCGCGCTGGCATTTCCGTTGGTGTACACCTGATCCCCGGGAATGAATATCAGGCTGGCGATGTTCGGCTGGGCCACGGTCACGTCATCCACCACACGGATATCCGTCGCGTTGGCCGAACTGAACAACCGAACGGAAGCGTAGTATGCGTTCGGCGTCAGGTCCACCGGGGTCAATAAAGGTGCGAGTACGCGGCCTGCGGCGACGTCAGCCGCAGTTACGGTGATGATGTCGCTCTGCGCAAGTGGACTGGTGAAGTTCGCGGGTGTTCCGAGCACGCTCAAGGTGTCATACACCGAAGCCAGGATGGCGCTACCCGGAACCGTGGTGGAGGTGATCTCCACATAGATCCCATACACGGTGGCCGTGTTGCGGAACTCGTAATAGGTCATGATCTCCAAGCCGTCCGCTGCGCCGGTGAAGCTGTTGCTTCCCATGCTGGTCAGGTTCTCGATCGCGGCCGGGTGGATCCCCACCCCATCCATGGAGTAGGTCAGGTCATTCAGTTGGAATTTGCGTGTGAAGACGTCATTCAGGGGATTGTATTCCGAAGCGTCCTGATCGGAGGTCACCGCGTAATCCACGGTGTAGGTACCCTCCTGCATCCCGACAGGTAGCGTGGCGACCTGTACCATGTTGACGGTTTCACCCGGTGCGATCACAGCGAAGTTCTGGCTTGCGCTGAAGTTCACGCCTCCCGGACCGGTCACGGTCGCGGTCAAGGTCACGTTGGTCTGGTCGTTCGCACCTTGGTTGATCACATCGCCACCGAGGTTGAGGCTGGTGCCCAGTTGGTTCCGGGGGATACGAGCGAACTCGTAGCCGCCATCCACATGCGCCACGTAAAGGTTCGCGATGCGACGCTCGTAGTCCGGCAATTGCGAGAGTACGATGTCATCGATCGCCCAGAAGTATTCCCACAGACCTTCCCACTGGAACTGGAGATAGACCGTGGATTGGCCCGCCGCCGTGGCGGAGATATCTACGATGACGTTCTCCGGGTTGGCGGACCAACGGCTGCAAGGAGGCGCCGCTGCACCGGTGACCAGGCAAGGGAACAGTTGGTAGGTGGTCCAATTGGTCATATCCGTGCTCACGCGCACTACGGCGAAGTCGGATGCATCCAGGTCGAACACACCGATCAGCGCGCTCAAGCTGAGCTGGACCGTAGGTTGGCCGCTGCAATCGATCGCGGTCGTGGTCAATTGGGTCAAGTGGTTCTGGACCGGGGCCGCAGGCAGGCCACGGTCGCTGTTCGCCCAGACGTAACCATCACCGGCTCCAGGGGCATTGAACACCGAGGAGGGTACATAGTTCAACGCAGATGGCCCAACAGCGGTTGGATCATTCGACCAAACGAAGGTCACCGGGGGATCGGTCGGCGCCGAGCCGATGTCCACGTTCGTCCAACCCGCAGGAATGGCACCGCCGGAGAAATCCTCGAACCAGAACGAGGTACCGCGATCGGTGTGCTGGGCAGGAAGGAGGTTGTCGTTCACGAGCGCCGCAGAGCCGGCATGACCATCGGCCTTCACGGTTCTGGCACTCGGTAGGTTACGGCTTGTTTGCGCAGCCGCTGATGCGCTGATGACCAGAAGGCCACCCAAGAGTAAGATCTTGTTCATCGCACTTGTTTTGGGGTTGGTTTTTCGTTCGGAGGATGCCAAAGATAATGTTCCTACTTCGGCGTGGAACTGAGCGGGTTGCGGATCAAGCACTTGGTTCACGACCGACCTTGGAAACCTGTTCGCATGGAACCGCTACTGATAGGGTTGGGTGAACCTCGTTGATCGCGGGGTCGGGTCCACTGGAGCAGGCCGGCGAACGTGATCAACACCGCTGGAGCGAGCAGGTTGTACCAGAGGAAGGCGATCGCGAGCGGGTCGTGCTTCGAGCCGTCTGGCAGGGTGTACTCGAACACATTCCAGTGGTCCAGTCCGAAGTGGACCAGGATGAGCAACTGGGCGATGATCGCCGCGAAGAACACGGCCCACCCTTGGATCCGCTTGAAGAAGAAGGCGACAAGGAAGATCCCCAGGATCGTTCCATAGAACAGCGAACCGATGATGTTCACAGCTTGTATCAGGTTCTCGAAGAGCGAGAACAACGCAGCGAAGGCCAGGGCGAGCAGGCCGAAGAGCACGGTAGCCCACTTGGTGTGGATCACGAGTTCGGCATCCGTGCGTTCGCGCTTCACCACATCCACCACGCTGGTGGTGGCGAGCGCACTCAATTCCGCGCTGGTGCTGCTCATGCCCGCGCTGAAGATCATGGCGAGCAGCAGGCCGATGATCCCCACCGGCAGATGGTCCATGATGAAGGTGATGAAGATGTAGTCCTTGTCATTCGTCTCGGCTTTCGGAAGCACGATCTTCACTTTCTCTTGATAGCGCTCATGCAGCACCTTGGATCGGTCCAAGGCGGAAGTAAGGGCCGTGTTCCATTGTGTTGTTGCGGCCGCTCCGCCCGCACGCTGGGCTTCCACCCACGCCATGGATATCACCGCGATCGAATCCGTGTTCCCCTGATACTGCTGTCGAAGTCGGCTCGCTGTGAGATCGGGGAACTTCGACATGCCCTCAACCCCGATAGAGTCCGCAATACTCAGCGCCCTCTGCGCCTCTGCGGTTTCCGCATTCCGCACAGCTTCCACGTTCGCCGCGTTCCAATGCACCGGCGCAGGATTGAATAGGTAGAACACGAACACCAGCACACCGATGAGCAGGATGAAGAACTGCATCGGGATCTTCAGTACCGCGTTCATCCACAGGCCGCGTTTCGCTTGCTCCACATTCTTGCCACTGAGGTAGCGTTGCACTTGGCTCTGGTCGGTGCCGAAGTAGGCGAGTTGCAAAAAGAAGCCGCCGATCAAGCCACTCCACAACGTGTACTTGTTCGAGGGGTTGAAGGAGGTGTCGATCACATCCAGCTTGCCGAGGTCCTTGGCGAGTTGGAGACTTTCGCCGAACGAGATCACCGGGCTGAGCGAATGGACGATGTAGCCGAAGGCGATCAGCAGGCCGAGGAAGATCACCGCCATCTGGTGCTTGTGCGTAACACCCACCGCCTTCGCACCGCCGGTGGTGGTGTAGATGATCACCAGCACACCGATGAAAGCGCAGGTCCATGAAAGCGGCCAGTGCAGCACTTGGCTGAGTATGATGCTCGGCGCGTAGATGGTGATTCCCGCAGCCAGTCCTCGTTGGATGAGGAAAAGACCTGCGGCAAGAAGCCTTGTGCGACCATCGAACCGCTTCCCGATGTATTCGTAGGCTGTGAAGACCTTCATTTTGTAGTAGAGCGGAATGAAGACGCGATTGATCACGATCATGGCCAGCGGCAGGCCGAAGTAGAACTGTACGAAGCCCATTCCGTCCGTGAAGCCCTGGCCCGGTGTGCTGAGGAAGGTGATCGCGCTGGCTTGTGTGGCCATCACACTCAAGCCGACGGCCCACCATCGGTTATCGCTTCCGCCGCGCAGATAGCCTTCACTGGTGCTGGTGCCGCGCGTGCGCCATACGCCATAGCCGACGATCAAGCCAAGCGTTCCCAGGAGTATGGTCCAATCCAACGGGTGCATCGTGGAACATCCCGCTGCTGCGGGTGGCCTAAGGTCCGATGTTCGGAGGTTCGTGGAACCTGCCGGATCGGGGAAGTGCGTTGGAATGCGGAACCAGGAGTTCCCAACGCGGCTTGATCAGCGCTCGATGATGCGGAACTCCACGCGCCGGTTCACTGCGCGACCCGGTTCGCCATCATTCGGTACCAAGGGCTTGCTTTCACCGTAGCCTTTCCAGCTCAAGCGTTCCTTCTCCACGTCCTTCTTCAATAGGTAATCCACCACGGCCTTCGCGCGGGCATCGCTCAAGCGCAGGTTGTAGTCGTCGCTGCCCTGGTCATCGGTGTGGCCTTCGATCTCCACGCGTAGGTGCGGGAAGTCGGTCATCAGATCCACCAGCTTGTCGAGTTCCTTCTCATAGCCCGGCTTCAGGTCGGCCTTGTCGAATTCGAATTGCACGTTGTCCAAGCGCACCCGCGTGCCCACGGTTGGTTCCACCTGATGGATGTCCACCGTATTGCTGCTCGCGTGGTCCGGAGCAACGGGTCGTGGCGGTGGCGGTGTGCTCGTTTTCGGCTTCGGTGTGAGCGCGGTACCGGGTGGCGCGATGCGCACGTTCACGTCATCGATGAAATAGTACGCCCCGCGCTCGCCGTTCGGTTGGCGCTCATGCGTGGTCACTTCATCACCGTAGAAATTCCCGATCAGTAAGAACTTCTCCATGCCCGTGGCATCGAAGACACCGCGCACCTTTTGCCAACCACCCTTCACCACTTTCTCCTCGTTCGCATACGGTGTGATGTACAAGGGGAGGCGATCGCGCGTACTGATCGGCGCTTCCTGGAAAGCGATACCGATGTTGTTACTGGCCTCGTTACTACGCACTGCGCGCAACACCCAGCACTCCGCGATGTAGCGCACACCCGCTTGCAAGGGTTCGGGTAGTTCGGATTGCACATACTCGTGCCAATAGGTCGGTGTGTTGCCCTTGCCATAGACCTTGATGCCGACCATCGCCGTGCCGCTGTGCGTGCTCTGTTTGCCGTCGCTGTGCTTTTTCGGATTCGCCCAGCACTGCGGATCGAGCGTCGTGCTGAAGTGATCCGGTGTGGTCTCGGTGGGTGAGCTCCAACCGTTCACTGCGGCGTTGAACTTGGCCACATCGGTGGTCCACGCGCAATAGGTGCGTTCCACTTCCTCGAAGCCGGGGTTCATCACCAGGTTCGGCATGGTGTCGTTGCCGAGCGTGCGCTCGAAGAGGTTCTGTGCCGAAACGGTTCCGGTGAGTGCGAGCAGAGTGGTGCCGAGTATGAGCGTGCGAAGCATGGATCAAAAGTACCCGGCGCATCAGGGGGTGTGGGGCGATGGCTCCGCTGCGCTTTGAACGACCGGATGTGAAGTGTTCGCACCCGCACCGCATCTTGTGCGCCGGACAACGATGGCACGACCGTCGGCGTCATTCGCCTCCATGTTGCTGCGCCGACTGTACGATGCCTTTGTGGAAAGCCTCTCCGGCGAGGAGCAGGACTACACCGCCATGGGCATGCGTCGCGCGATCGTATTGCTCAGTATCCCCATGATCATGGAGATGGGCATGGAGGCCCTCTTCGCGTTGGTGGACACCTTCTTCGTGTCGAAGCTCGGTGTGGTGGCTACCGCGACCGTCGGACTCACGGAGACGCTCATGATCCCGACCTATTCCATCGCGTGGGGACTCGGCATGGGGATCACGGCGGTGGTGGCCCGTCGCACCGGCGAGAAGAACAAGGAAGGCGCGCGCATCGCAGCGGGACAGAGTTTCTTCATCGCACTCATTTGCGGCTTGTGCCTCGCGTTGCCCGCTGTGCTGTTCGCACCCCAACTGCTGCACCTGATGGGCGCCGAACCGGAGGTGATGGTAGTGGCCACGCCCTACGCGCGCTTGATGCTGGCGAGCAATCTCATCGTTACGTTGCTCTTTGCAGTGAATGCCGTGTTCCGTGGTGCGGGCAACGCGGCCATGGCCTTGCGTACCCTCGCACTTGCGAATGGTATCAACATCATCCTCGATCCGCTCTTCATCTTCGGCGTGGGATTCTTCCCGGAGCTCGGCGTGCAGGGTGCTGCGGTCGCGACGACCATCGGAAGGAGCATCGGTGTGGCCTACTTGCTCTGGAACCTGTTCCGGAAGGATGGAAGTTTCGCGGTGAGCCTTCCTGATCTGCGACCGATCCGTGATGTGTTGGTCGGCATTGTGAAAGTGTCGCTCGGCGCGGTCGGGCAATTCGTGATCGCAAGTTTGAGTTGGGTCTTCCTCGTGCGGATCATCGCATCCTTCGGAACCGTGGCCGTGGGTGGGTACATGGTGGCGATGCGGATCATCATCGTGGCCCTGTTGCCTGCGTGGGGCATGGCGAACGCGGCCGCCACACTTGTTGGACAGAACCTCGGCGCTCAGCAACCCGATCGCGCGCAGCGTAGCGCATGGTTGTGCGGACACTACAACATGGTCTTCATGGTCCTGGTCACGGCCTTTTTCTGGGCAGCATCTCCACGGGTGGTCTCCTTCTTCCACCAAGGCGCGGAAGCGGATGCTTACGCAGTGACCGCGTTACGCGTGATCAGCCTTGGCTACTTCTTCTACGGCTACGGCATGGTGCTCTCGCAAGCGCTGAACGGTGCAGGCGATAGCATCACCCCGACGTGGCTGAACATCATCTGTTTCTGGATGATCGAGATCCCGCTGGCCTATGTGCTCGCGATCCCCATGGGACTCGGACCGCCCGGCGTCTTCGCCTCCGTCGCGATCAGTGAAAGCATCCTCGCGGTGCTGTGCGGCATCATCTTCCAACGCGGAAAGTGGAAGACCTTGAAGGTGTGAAGGCTACTTGGCCACGAAGCCCTTCGGCTTGCCGGCCTTGTACCACTTCAGGAGGGTATCGATCATGTGCTCCATCTTCCGGTCATCGGCCCATGTGCTGCGGAACACGAGGTTGCCGTCCTTGTCCACGAGGTAGGCGCCATTGGGAGCCTTGCCATATGCGGTGAAGGCCGCATCATCAAGCCCATCGATAAGCACCGGGATAGTGCCCAACTGAGCGAACTCCTTCGCATAGGCCGCCTTCTCGGTTTCGCTCTTCGGTTCCGGATAAAGCTTGAATGTCTTGTGATCACCCGGGTGCAACTCACGTCCGTAGACCACGAAGATCTGCACGTCCTCGCCGGTGTACTTCTTCGCCAACCGGCTCCACCGTTCGATCTGCACACGCGCCGGTGGATTACTGATGCTGCCGAACATGAATGCGCGGATCTTCCCCTGGTTGGCCTTCAGTGAATACGTTCCGGCCTGTTGCGCAACAGGAAGCGTGAAGTCGTGTACGCGAGGTTCCATACCGTAGCCTTCGCTGTACGCACGGATCTCGCGGATGGTCTGGTGCATCAACTTGTCGAAGTTCATCTTCCAGATGTTCACTTGCTTGCGCATGGCCATGATCTCGCCCTTGCTGTACGCATTCAGGTAGTAGTCCAGGTCGTCGTGGAAGATCAGCGCGGAATCCGTGGCGTACCAGCTCGGATCCCAATTGTTCAATTGGGCGTTGCTCGTTCCGCAAACAGTAAAGAGGAAAGTGAAGAGCAGCGCGCGCATGGTGGGTAAAGGTAGGCGGGGCGGATCGCTGAATAGGATCATGCGCTTCATGCCCGCGCAGGGTTCCGTTGTCTGCGACCCCTTCAGGGTCGATCGTTCCGTGTCATCATTTTCTACAGGCTGTGACCCCTCCGGGGTCAGTACCTGCGGGTCGTATGGACCCCGAAGGGGTCACAGCATATAGCAACATCAAGTCGATCGATCCGTGTCATCGTTTTCTACAGGCTGTGACCCCTCCGGGGTCAGTACCTGCGGGTCGTTTGGACCCCGAAGGGGTCACAGCATATAGCAACATCAAGCGATCGCGTTCCGACCTGCCGTACGGCAGGGTCGCAGCGACACAAAGCCTTCAATCCAGATACCCTGCGATCCGCATTCAACCCACAAAGACCAGATCCACCCACTCCTTCGGACCCAAGCGCAATTCGCGCAAGCGCAATTCCACCAACCAACTCACCACGGGCGCGCCGGGTTTCAGCTCCACGGGTTTGTACGGCCAACGCTTGATGTCGCGGAACACCGGATCGGGCCAGGTGTTATTGTACAGGAGGCTGAAGCGCATCGCTTGGTGATCCACGACCAACTTGCGTTCATCGGGCCCGTGCGCTGTGGTCGTCACTACCACGGCCGCTCGGTACAAGCGCGTATGCCAACCGGGCAACAACGTGCGGAAGAGTGCGTGCTTGAATTCCAGTCGCGGCATACGATCCCCGGCGAAGCGCGCCTCCGTGACCGTATGATCCAAACGGACGTGTTGGACCGCCATCGCTATTCCACCACCACCGGCAGGTCCTTCGGATGTTTCACCGTGTAGGAGAAGCCGAGCTTCTTCGTCGCCTTGGGCTCCACACGGAAGTTCCACGTGAGCGACCCCTTGTTCTCATCCACCACGCCGCCGCCGTTCTCTTCCAGCTTCACCTCGATCTCACTCTGCGGGCTGAGGGGATACTGGTCGCGCAGTTCCAGGTCCACTGCCGTGCCTTTGGTGTTGCGCACGGTGATATCCCAACCAACGGTGATCGTGCGCTTGCTGCCGATCGTGGCCTTCTCGTTCGTGCTCTTGCGGCGCACGCGCTCCACGGTCACGCCTTTATCACGCCCCAGCGAGATCTCCAACGTGTCCTTCGGGATATCCAGTTGCAAGTAGCTCTCGCCCACGAAGGTGCCTTCGAAGAACACGTTCGCTTGGCCGGGCAGGAGGTTCAGATCCTCCCAACCCGTAGTGCGCGCGTAGAGGAAAGCGTCCTTGTCCAACTTGGGTGTTGCGTAATGCTTGTA
This sequence comes from Flavobacteriales bacterium, assembly GCA_016721005.1. Classification (GTDB taxonomy): domain Bacteria; phylum Bacteroidota; class Bacteroidia; order Flavobacteriales_F; family PHOS-HE28; genus PHOS-HE28. Next base: position 67,310 of record JADKJM010000007.1, on the reverse strand, counting down.
GGTGGCGGGGATGCTGTGGTTCTGCACGCCGATCATGTGCGGCGTCCCATCACTGGGAACAGTGAACGGTGTTTCGATCACGAACTCCACGGTGGTGGTGCGTTGGTTCACCGCGCCTGCCCATGTGTAACTGGCTGGGGTCTCCTCCATCTCCTTCAAACTCACTTCGGCACCGGATGCGACGCTGGGGCGTGCGAACGAACCGGCCTTATCGGAATCCGCGGCGCGCATCCCGCGTGTGGACAACGTTTGTTCGCGGTTTAGTTGGGCCACGTAGAGCGTCCACGGGTTCATGGCCGGCATTACACCGCCAAGCGTAGGGTTGCCGCTGCTCAGGCTCATGTCCACCTTGTTCCAATCCTCGCCGGTGTTGTTGGTCACCTGTGCTTTCATCAGCAGATCGATGGGTTGGCCCACGCCTTTTGCCCGGAGATCATACGCCGGTACCCAACCCGCGTTGCCAAGGAAGTAGGTGAGGGTAAAGCTTGCGCTCACCTCCACCGTGCTGCTGATCTCCACCACGATCTCGCTCGTGGGACGCGGGGCCTGCGCTTGATATTGCTGCATCTGCTGCACCAGCTTCTCCTTCTCCTGCTGGATGCCGACGAGCTTCTCCTGCTGCGCGAGCCAGTTGGTCTTGGTGGCGATCAAGCGCTGGCGGATGTAATCGTTCACGGCCGTGAGCTGCGTGGCCGTCAAACCATTCTGCTGACCACCCACCACCGAATTCTTGCCGAGCAATTGTTCTTCGTTCGCCCACACGTCCTGCATGGCTTTCTCGAACGCCCAGTCCTTTTCCAATTTCTTGATCTTCGCCTGCAAGTCCTCGATCTCCTTCTTCTTCGGGCTCTCGGTGAGGTAGTTGATCCGGTGGTTCACACTGAGGATGCTGTACCCGCCTTTGCCCGTGACCTGGATGCTCTGGGGGTCGATGCCCTGCGCGAGGCCGGTGAACACGAACGTGCTCGTGCCCGACGGCACCGAACTGCTGGCCGTGCGCGAGACCTGTGCGCCGCTGAGGAAGACCTTCACCTCGCTCACCTTGCTGGTGATGGGTTTCTCGCCCTCGGCGGCAATGGCGTGGAACGAACAAAGAAGGAACGTGGAAAGTGCAAGGTGGGGGAGTCGCATGGGGTTCGGGTTGCTTGGGCGAAGGTATCCGCCGGGTCTGTTGCATGCTGTACACGTGGACGGACGATCGCGTTCGATCCCATACGCCGAAGGTGCCTTGCTGCGTTGTTCCCATATGAAGCGCCTGATAGCCGCCCTGCTCCTGATCGCCCTGCTCGCCTCTTGTGCCGCCAGCCACGGCAGCGTGCGCAAGTGCAACGGCAAGCGCGGCACACGGGTGCCGATGGGGGTGTTGTGATCGTGATCACGGCCCCTCCTCGCCGCCCTCCTGTTTTCGCCTTTTCTCCAGGATGGCCTGGCGTTGCCCATCCGAAAGGCTGCCCATGAAACGCTGGAAGTCCAGTTGCTCCATCAGCTTCACCTGGTCGGGAAAGAACAGGCTGTGGTCCACGAAGGTGGTGATGTACACGATGTCCGCCTTCTCATCGAGCACCCCGAACAGCAGGCCTTGGCGGATGCCGCCGAACATGTTCATGTTCGAGTTGTCCTCGTCGATCACCTCGGCCTTGAAGGCCACATCGTAGTTCTCGGTCACGAACTGCAAGAGCCGCTCCTCGGCTTCCACATCCGGGCTGAAGCGCGCCGCGTATTGCTCCAGCACATGCCAACTGAAGTGCGCCTGGCCCCCGCCGTCCCAGCGGATGCGCATGGCGCGTATGCGGTTGTCCGTGCCGCGGTACCACACGAAGTGGTACACCTGTATGCCGCTCTTGCGCGCGCGCAACACCACGATCCAGCGGTTGCCGGAGGGGGCGGTATAGCGCTCCACTTGCTCCAGCACCGCCGTACGGTCGCCCTTCAGGTGCCTGCGCCGCAACTCCTCAAAGGGCCGCATCATCTTGTGTACCACCGCGAGCTTGTCGTGCCAGGCGCAGCGCAGCACCTCGGGGGGGCGCATGCCGGGCAGGATATGGTAGCGGGGAGCGGACACGGGATGAATGTACCTACCTCGGCAGGCTGGCGCGAATGAGGATACCGTGCTAGGGCCTAAGAACGCGTCATTCGCGTTCGATCTTGTGTTCCTTGTCTCCAATACGAATAACCACCGATCCATCCAACCAACTCATAGAGATCGGCGCTAGCTGTGCGGTGTCGAATTCGCTCGCCGCATCGAGAGCCGGCTTGATGTAATTCTCAACGAAGCGGGCCATTGTACGGCCTGCACGTTCCTCAATATGGCTCCAAGCTGCTTCACCCACGAACACCAAGCCGCCAAGACTCAAGAAGAGGTCCCTCAACTGCTCAAAGCGGTTCGAAGTAGTTGGGTCCAGTACAATGAGCACCGGACGAAGACCCGCCGCAACACATTCTCCCGGGAAGGATAACTCTTCGTCCCAGCGGCCTTGTCCGCTTGCCGCGATGGTCAACCGGATCTTGAACTCATAGGCCAGCTTCTCGTCTTCGACATAACAATCGATCTGCCTGCCTTCCTTCTTGGGTTCGCCATTTTCTCCGATGCGCTTGACTGGAGACGAATTGGCATCGATAGCTTCACCGCCGAGGCAACGTGTAAGCACCGGCTCGAATAAGTAACCCGTCTCTTGGCCGGATCTGTTGTCCAGATCGAAGATCCACTTACGCCAGACCAGCCAGTTGAAGAGGAATTGGTTCGTATAGGTGCCATACTCCAACAGCCCACGTGTACCAACCTGGTCCATGGTCGGTTTCGGCTGCGTGCTGAGGATCCGCTGGAATTTGAGTCTCCGTTTGTGCAGCGAGCACAGGTTCGAGAAATACATCCCGAAGTCGGTCTCAAGGGCGATCGCTGTTTCGATCGACTTCTGAAGCTCTGCGGGATCCGGTGCGTTGCTATGGCTCAGGAACCAGATCGGCGGGACCGAATAGTAGGTCTGCTTTGGTATGGCCTCGCGAGGCTTAGGCAATCCAATATGCTCCGGCTGCCAGGAGAGATCGCGGCAGATCAGCAGGAGAAGGCCATACAATTCCGATCCGCTCAGCCTCACTTCCAAGCGCCCCGTGCCCAGTGAACGAGCCTTATTGAAAAGTGTCTTCACGGTGACGCTAACCGGCATCCTCAAAATATAGTTGTTCTTGATGTGATGTTGTAAGCAGGGAGCGCAACAAGCCCGAGGTGCGTTCCAATGCCGGACTGAGACCTTGCGACTTCGTCAACTTGAATCCGAGGAACCTGCCTTCCCCTTCATGGGATGTGCGTTGGAATCCCTGCTCGGCGATATGCTCAGCGAATACCCGGGCCAGTAACGGTGGGATCGCATTCCCGATCTGCTGGATACGATCGGATCGACTTCCAATGAATGTGAAGTGATCCGGAAATGTTTGTGCGCGTGCTGCTTCGCGGATGGTCAGTGTGCGGTTCTCAATGGGATGGATGAACTCTCTGGTCGCAGCACCTGTGATCGTGAGACTTGGCTCATCGTAATGCAGTCGCTTCAAACCGGAAGGAGATCCGCCACGCTTTTCGGATGGTGTGCCATCCATTACTCGTCTATTCGCTCGCTTCTGAAAGCTGGGGTGCTGAAGCTGTTCAGGTAGATCCTTCATAGTCTGACCGGGGCCCAAAGCCGCAATGCGTTGTTCCTGCAAGGGTTCCACCTCGGGTGTGAAGTGATCTGTGACAAGTCCTGAGTCGCTCGCCAAGAATGCGGCCCACTCTCCCTCCATATCGGCGTCGTACGGAACTGGCTGGTTTACATGGCCGGGGTGCGGGAGGCCGTGAAAGGCTTGCTCCAAAGTGATCCCGCCCCTCCGGAAGATCCGTCCGTGAGATGGAACAGTAGCGGTGGGGAAGGTGAAGTCTTTGCCAAGCCGATTCCCGAGGATGATCACCCGTTTCCGACGCTGAGGAACACCATACTCGTGCGCATATACTTTCTCGATGCGCACACGGTAGCCGAGACGTACAAATGCCTTTACAACTTCAGCAACGTATTCCCCGCCTTTGGTTGTGAGGAGCCCTTCGACATTTTCCATCATGAGCCACTTCGGCTTGACGACTTCGATGGCCCGCACGTATTGTTTCAATAGGTGATTCCTTGGGTCATCCCAAAACCTTGGCCCGGCTGTGCTGAAGCCTTGGCACGGTGGACCACCGATCAGCACGTCCAGTTCCCCGGCCTTGAGTTTCAGTGCTACCATCAATTCTTGGAAGTCAATTTCGCAGATGTCTTTGCATGCGATGCTGGCTCCAGACAAGTTCAGTGCATATGTCTGCATCGCCGCCTTGTCGAAGTCAGTGGCGAAGACGATGTCATAGTTGGCTTGCTTGAAACCGAGGGAGCATCCTCCAGCGCCGGCAAAAAGACTTATTGCTTTTGGCATTTTCTACGTCAGATCGAGCGACCTCATAGTACACATTGTGCCGAAACAAACGGTCGATCGGAGAATGTAAATGTCCGACATCGTTCAACTGAAACGATGTCGTCAAACCTAAGCAGGGCCTTTCGTCTTCGAAGAGACGGTGGGCGGATAGTGAGTCGACCGGGGAAAGCAAGTGAAGGCACGAGAGTTGTCCTTGATGTGCATCCTGCAATGCCCCGGGTCCATCGGTCGCCGCCCGCATACCTTCCGCCTTCCCGCCCCGTTATCCTCCCAATCAACCCCACTTCCAATGGCCCCTCCATCCAACACCATCCTGCACGCCGCCTTGAAGCGGTACGTGGCCAATGGCCACGAGGACAACACCATGGAACTGCTCAAACTCTTCGGTGAGAAGAGTTGCACGGTGCTGCTGGAAGTACGCGCCGGTGCCAATGGGCAACATCAAACGCCGGAATACGCCACCATGCGGGACCCGGATCTGGGCCCCACGGTATGGGTGTACACCACCTTGGGGGAGCTGCCCAAGCAGGAGGGAGGCATCGCGGTGCTCACCTGTACCGTGATGGACCTCATGGGCGACCTGCTAAAAGGTGACGATGTGGGCGTGGTCTTCGATCCGCGATCCGACCACGCCGTGTACTTCCGGTGGGATGGCCCCAAGTGGGTGGTGCGCTCGGTCGCGCGGATGCGTGCGGAGAAGCGCGCGCATTTGAATTAGGGGGCAGGGCCCGGCCGCCCCCTCAGCCCTGTATATCCTACCGGTTTTCTTGCGCGCTGCGCCCTCTTGCGGGTGCAACAGTCCCCGCCCGGCGTGCGTTATAGGGCCAGAACCACGAAAGGACCATGCGCCATGAACACCGCGAAGGACCTCCAGCAGAAGCTGGCCGCATTCATCCAGAACCACCCCGAATTGGTGGATGAGCTTTTCCTCTTCACCGAGCCGGAACTGCGCACTAAGGTGCTGGAACACCTGAAGAAGGTGGAATTGCACGAGGTGGTGCGCCTGTGCGACCGCGCGGTGTACCTGACGCGGACGCGCATTGTACACCACACCCACGAAGCGCCGCGTTGCGACGATAAGGTGATCTATACCGTGGTGGGGGCCCATGCACAGTCCAACCGCATTTGGAACACCGGCCGTGGGCGCATGCGCGTGTACGAATGCCCGCGTTGCCACGGCTACCACTTGACGCACAAGGCAGCCGACGGTTCCGGCAAGGAGGCGGCCTAGGCATCCCGATCCGGGCTCAATCGAATTCCGGACGATCCGCCTCGCGTTGTCGATCGAGCGCTTCCCGCGAACGGCGGTACGCTTCCTTGAATGCAGCGACGCCGTCCAGATCCGCGATCGCGGGGTCCAAATGGTCGTGTACCAAGGCGGCACAACCATCCAGCAGCAATTGGTATTCGCTGTGGGCCGAGCTCAGGGTGTCCTGTTCGGCCCGGTAGTCCGCAAGCTGCTTGGCGAATTCATCCCGTTCCTGCGTTCCGTAGCCATAGGCATGCAGGTCGAGCATGTGTTGGATAACGAGCGCGAACACCTCCTCCGCGTGGGCGGCCACGGCCGGATCCGATCGCTGGGCCCAACTGCGATGGTTCCGGTTGGGCAGGTGCGCGGTGCGCATACCCATTTCCGGGTGGTCCGCCGCCATTTGGCGAAGGGGGTTCATGGCACGCAGCACCCGCGAAGCCAATTGTTCAATGATATCCCCGCGACGCCAGGCGTTCTGCCGGGCGAGCGGATTCAGCCTCGGCAACAGCGGTTCCATGGCTGCGGTGCGGTCGCGCAGCCCGGCAATGGCCGCCCGGCACGGCTCGGAGTGGGACCATGCCTGCCAATGCACATTGCAGACCTTCCAGAGCGCGGTGTAGCGGTCGTAGGTTTTTTTGGTCATGTGATCGAAGCGGAAGGGGGGTGTGATGAACGCGCTCGGGGTGGCACTTCGCATTCCGAGGGGAACAAAATTGGCGACCGGGGTGGTGGATCCACAAGTCCCGGTCGTCCCTACCCGACGAAAGGTGCTCCGGAAACATACTAAACGCCGCTTTTCTGCATTATCACTGGGAATGGCGTTGTTCCATTCCTTATTCACCGGCCGCCATGGCACCCCGAACCCTTACCCGCGGCAAGCGCATGGAGCTTGTTCGCGTGGCATTGGGTTGGACGCAAGAGTACACCGGCGACCGCGTGGGACTGAGCCAGAGCACCATCAGCTACATTGAGCACGATGAAGTGGAGCCCCGCTTTTCCGAGATGGTGAAGCTCTGCGAAGTACTCGGCATCCCGTTGGAGACGATGATCGGGGACAATGACCCCGGCCGGATCACCATCACATTCGATACACCGCCACCGCCCCCGCCCCCGCGACAGGAGAGGTCGGAGTGAAGTGGGTCGGGGTACTTGGCTCATCAAGTCGGGGTACTTGGTGTATCAGGTCGGGGTACTTGGCCCATCAAGTCGGGGTACTTGGCCCATCAAGTCGGGGTACTTGGCCCATCGGGTCGGGGTACTTGGCCCATCGGGTCGGGGTACTTGGCCCATCAAGTCGGGCTACTTGGCTCATCAAGTCGGGGTACTTGGCCCATCAAGTCGGGGTACTTGGCCCATCGGGTCGGGGTACTTGGCCCATCAAGTCGGGCTACTTGGCTCATCAAGTCGGGGTACTTGGTGTATCAGGTCGGGGTACTTGGTCCATCGGGTCGGGGTACTTGACCCACCAAGATGGTCTACTTGGCCCGATATGCGATGCCGCATGAACTATTCTGTTCCGCATACGCCCCGCTTGGCCGTGCGGGCATATTCCATGCGTTTCCGCATACCGGAAAAGGCCATGTACCAAGGGATACACGGCGGCGTTCAGGTGCCATAACCATCCCCCGGTCGGCTCCGGTCCATCAAAAGCCCCTTGCCATGCGTGCGAATATCAAACTGGCCCTTTCCCGCCTCCGCAACATCGACCTGCTCGCGCTGTTGCGCAATGTGATCGCCCACCTCATGGCGAATGCGAGCTTTCCCGCACCCCCGATCCCGTTGGCCACCATGACCACCTTGGCGGATGATCTGGAGACCGCGATCCAAGTGGCCACCAACGGTGCGCGCCACGACCGCCTCTTGCGCGACGACCTGGCCAAACAGGGCCGAAACATGTTGCGCACACAGGCCGATTACGTGCGCGTGCAGGGCAACGGCGACCTCACCATTCTGGAGAGCAGTGGCTATCCGCTGGCCAAATTCCCGGAGCCGGTGGGTCCGGTGGGCATTCCGACCATCCGGTACGCGCGCATGACCGGGATCACCGGCGAGGTGGACGTGCTCTGGAAAGGGGTGCATGGCGCGGATTTCTACCGGCTGTATTCCACCGACCAGGATCCCGCAGACCCGGCCGCGAAGTTGACCTTGCTCACCGTGACCGGAAAAGTGCGCTTTCTGGTGGAGGGCTTGGGGCCGTTCAAGCCGTATTGGTTCCTCGTGAGCGCCGTGGGTGCTGCCGGGGAAGGGGCGAAGAGCGATCCGGCGTTGGGTAGGGCTTCGGCGTGAGGTTGTGCCACACGGTGAGCGAGCGGGATCACACCAGCCGGTCCCGCAGCGCCTTGCTCACCGCCTCGGTGCCGCTGGCCACATGCAGCTTTTCGTAGATGCGCCGGATGTGGCTGTCCACGGTGTGGTAGCTGATGCCGAGCTCGTCCGCGATCATCTTGTAGCTGCGGCCTTTCACCAACAACGTCAGTACGCTCTTTTCGCGCTCGCTCAAACCGGGGTCCATCGGTCGTGCTTCGCTTGGCGGCGCACTCACGCGAAAATGTTCGAGCACCTTGAATGCGATGGCAGGCGTCATGGCCGAGCCGCCCGCATGCACATCGCGGATGGCTTTCATCATTTCATCGCCGCTGGAGGTCTTGAGGATGTAGCCGCTGGCTCCGGCGCGGATGGCGTCGAAGACCTTCTCCTCATCCTCGAAGACGGTCTGCATCAAAATGCGCGCATCGGGCCAACGCGCCTTGATCGCACGCACACCCCAAATGCCCGTCACCCCGGTCTCCGAACCGGGACCCGGCATCTGGATGTCCATCACGATCACATCGGGCTTCGCGGCGTCGAGGTCGCGCATCATCTGCGAGAGGTCCGGGTGTACGGCCACGCACACCATGTCGGGCTGCGCGTCCACGAGCATGCGGAACATGTCGCGCAGGTCCTTGTTGTCGTCGAAGGCGATGACGCGGATGGGGGAGTTGCTCATGAAGTCTTTTGTTCCCGAGTTCGAAGGAAGGACCTGATCGCGATGCAAGCAAATGGCACGGATGGATGATCGATGGAAAGCAACACCGACCTTATTCTTTGATGAAGCGCTGCGTGATCATGCTGCGAGAAGTGCGTACGATGATCGAGTAGCTGCCCGATGAAAGCGAAGAGGCATCGACCATGGCCTTGTTTGTTTGTATGGTGAAGGGGAGGGGCACTTCGCGGCCCGTCATATCACGCACCGCGAGAGTGGCGCCGCTTTCCAGATCATCGCCGCTCAAAGTGAAGAAGTGATCCACCGGGTTGGGAGAGAGAATGAGCGATGGGGCGGAAACGAGCACGTGGTGCAAGCCCACGGACTCATCGATGGCGTACTTCACCACGAACACGTCCAGGCTGTTCGGTGCGTAGCGCGTGGTGCTGGGATCACCCGGCACAAAGGTGATGGAGCCCCCGTTGTAGTCCGAGTTGTAGATCAAACCACCGAAGTAGCCCGTGGCATGGACGTGATCCGCGTCTGCACAGACGCCCGCTGCCGCCGCCTGATCCCATGTGCCGTTGCCCCCCATGTTCGTGGCCCACAGCGGCTGTCCGGCGGCGTTATATGCAGCAAGAAGGACATCGCCAGAGCCGCTTGTGCTCGTGAGCGTGGTGCCTGCGAATACCGCCGTACCAACCAACTGACCCGCGAGAACGATATCGCCTCCCGGCCGTGCGGCGAGCGCATAGCCTTCGGTCCCTCCGGTGGACTGGATATCCTGCGCCCACAGGTTCACGCCTGCATCGGTGTAACAGGCAAGAAAGGCCCTGACGTTGCTGGGGCTCCCGGTGAGGGTGACGCTCCCAAGATCGATGGTGTTGTAGTAATGGCCGGTGACATAGAGGTTCCCGGTATCATTGATCACCAAGGCGGCACCGGTGTTCGATCCCGTGCCTGGCATGCTTTGCACCCACACCGGGTCTCCGGTCGCATCATATTTCGCTAGGAACATGTCGGCACTTCCGGTGCCGATGATGGTTTCCGTATCGAAGGTGGCCGATGCGGTAAAGGACCCGGAGAGATAGGCATTGCCTGTGGCGTCCAGAGCCAGGCCGGCGAGGAGGTCGTATCCGGCACCGCCCATGCTTTTCGCCCAGCCGAGGTTGCCGGATGCATCGTAGTGCGCAATGAACATATCGAAGCCGCCCGCACTCGTGAAGGTGGCCGTTCCAATGGTGGTCGCGCTGAAGTAGGATCCAGCGATGCTCACATCACCATTGGCACTGACGGCCACCGAGGTCGCATCTTCATTGGCCGTGCCGCCCCCCCGCTTCGCCCACAGGCAAACGCCGTTCGGGTCGTACTTGGCTACGAAAAGATCGCGGCCGCCGTCGCTCACCAGTTGTACGGATCCCAAGGTCACCGTATCAGAGAACGCGCCTGCAATGATCAGATCTCCATTCCCATCGATCGTGATCGCGTGTGCGACGTTGTTGCCACTGGTGCCGAACTCGCGCGTCCAGATGCAGGCGCCACTGCCGTCGCGCTTGCTAAGGAAGCCTGAACTGACGGCCGGGAATTCCTTCAAGGTATCCCCGCACAGGATCGCGGAGTCCGTATATCTGCCGACCGTGTACACGTTGCCGTTCGCATCCGAGACAATGCCGGCACCCTGGTCGTAGGCCGGGGGCGTGCTACCCATCACACGCAACCATTGGAAGTCATGTGCAACATCGTAATGGGCGAGAAAGGCGTCCGTACGCCCTGACACGGCCCCCCCGATCGCGATGCCGGTGTCAAAGTCGAAGATGGTACCGTTGGATCCGGGAGTGAACAGTTCGCTGCCGAAGAGGTAGAGATCATCCATGGCACCCAAGGCAATGAACGGCCGTGCCGTGCAAAGCCGTTCGGCCCATTGGAAGGCGCCTGTTGCATCGAACTCCGCCACGTAGGTCAATTGGCCTGAAATACCTGTGATGGTGGACGCACCAACGGTCGCGCTCGTTCCGCCCGAAATACCGGAGACGACGGCGTTCCCGGCACTGTTCACTGTGATGGAGTACATGCGTTCGGCGGACGATGAGGTGACGATGCGCTGTGCCCAGATCGGATCACCGTTCGGGTCGTAGAGCGCGAGGAATGCATCATCGGCAGTGAAGGAATCGGGAATGCTGATCGTACCGAAGGTGCCGCTGGCTCTGAAGGTGCCAGAGACATACGCATTGCCGTTGGCCGCGATCCCCAAGCCGGCAGGGATGTTCGCGGTTCCGCCCATCCGGGTCGCCCATGTGCAGGTGCCGTTGCTTTCAAAGCGGGCCAGAGCCATTGCATTGTCGCTTGAACTGGTGAGGTTGGTACCGTTGAATGATGCCGTTCCATCGAACATCCCGAACCAATAGGTGTGACCGGACGCATCACATGCCAGATCCACGTTGTAACCGACGTTGTACGCAACGTTGTCGGTGCCACCTGCTATCATGGCCCGGATGAAATTGCCGCTGGCATCGTAGGTGGCGAGGAAGCCGGTGGAATCGTGCGTGGCGATCAGGGTTGTGGTGCCGAACGTTGCGGAACCCTGGAAAATGCCGGCGACCTGCACCTGTCCCAAGGCATCCACGGCGACGGAAATTCCCTTGTCGCCTCCTCCGCCGCCCATCTGCCGCGCCCAGATCACGTTGCCGTTCGCATCGTATCGCATCAGGAAGGCGTCCAGGCTATCCGCTGTGAAAGTGCTGCCGCCGAAGTCCCTCGTGCCGTGAAAATCACCGGTCACATAGATCGCATTGCTGCCCACGGTGGTCAGTGCCCAGCCGCCGGGGCGCACCCAGATCATGTCCCCGCTCGCATCGTAGCGGGCCAGGAAGGGGCTGCGCGCCACTTCGTTCTCGATGATCAAGGAGCCGTGCGCCCATGCGTCCTTCGCTTGGCCGGTGACATACACGGCACCATCCGCTGCCACTTCCGCATCCGTGCATCCGGAGTAATACATGAAGGCGACGTTGTTCACCGCTTCCGCCCATTGGAACACGGGCTGTTGCCCTTGCATTACGATCGCGCTCGTAGCCGCGAGCAACGAGGTGATGAAGGCTCTGTACATTCTCATGGCGCGGCGTTCATTCCTTGATGAAGCGCTCGGCGATCGATCCGTTCGATGTTCGTGCCGACACGATGTAGCTGCCCGGTACGAGTGCTGATGCATCGACCATCGCCTTGTTCGCATTGATCACGAAGGGCGCATTCACCGCACGCCCTGTCATGTCCCGCACGATGATGGACGACCCGGGAAGGAACGGCAACTCGCCTGCAAGCGTTAGGGAATTCACGACGGGGTTGGGCGAAAGGATCACCTGCTGTTCGATGCTCGCCTCATGAACTGCGAGCGGCGAACCGCACGGGGTCGGGTTCACCGGGTTCGCCGTGGTCTCCGCGACACTGAACTTGGCGACGAAAGCGTCAAGTCCGTTCGGCGCGAGAATGGTCGAAAGTGGATCACCTGGATCGAACGTGATGGAGCCTCCTTGGGTGTTCGCATCGAACAGGAGGCCACCATAGCTCCCGACCAGATAAACATTGTTGGCATCCGCCACGGAGGTGGTCGCCATGCTGTAATCCCACTCTCCGGAGCCGCCCATGCCCCTGGCCCAAAGGCTGGTGCCATCCGGTTCGAACGCGGCGATCAAGGCATCGGAATAGCTTCCACTCGTCAGGGTGGTGCTGCCGAACGTGGCTGTACCGGAAAGGGTGCCTGTAAGCACGATGTTTCCGCCCGGCCTTGCCGCCAGACCATACCCGTGACTTTCACCGGAGACCTGGAATTGCTCGGTCCAAAGTTCACCGCCATCGGGTGTATAGCATGAGAGGTACGCGTGATAGTACGCATCGCTCTCAAGGGTGGTGGTGCAGAAACCCGCACTTCCTTGGAATGAGCCGGTCACGTAGATGTTCCCTGATGAGTTCTGCACCACCGACGTGCCTTCCTGCCAACCGGCACCGGTCGTGCCCACCACCCAGAGCGGATCTCCGATCGCATCGTATTTCGCCAGGAACATGCCCGCATCGCTTGTGCCGGAAATGGTAAGTGCACCGAAGGCCGCGGATGTAGTGAAACGCCCGGTCACGTAGCTGTTCCCGGAAGCGTCCACGGCCACATCCGCCGCATTGTCCCAACCGCTGCCGCCCATCGTTCGGCCCCAGATGTAATTCCCGTTGCTATCGTAGCGGGCCAGGAACGCATCTGAATAACCGAGGCTGGTGAAGACCTCATTCCCGATGTTGGCGGTGGCGGCGTAGGAACCGGCGAGGAGAACGTGTCCACTACCATCCACGCCCACCGAGGCGCCCGCATCATTGCCCGTTCCGCCGCCACGCCTCGCCCAGATGCAGTTGCCATTGTCATCGTACCGCGCGAGGAAAAGATCCGTCCCTCCGGCGCTCACCAAGGATGTGTTCCCGAACCGCACGCTGTCCGCGAACTTCCCCGCCACATAGATGGCGTTGCCATCGACGGCGATCGAGGTTCCGCCGTTGAGCGTGGTGTTGCCGAACGCACCCCTGTCACCGATGCTCCGCTCCCACAAGCAGTTTCCATTCGCATCACGTTTGCTGATGAAGATGCTGCTGCCCGCGAGCCATGCATGCAGCGTGTCGTTGCAGAAGATCGCGGACCCGCTGTAGTTACCCGTGGTGTACACATTGCCGCTGTTGTCCAACGCGATGGCGGATGCTGCGTCGTATGCTGCGCCGTGCATGCCCAGCTGATGCACCCACTGGTAAGAGTGGCTCGCATCGTAGTGCGCTATGTAACCCATCCCATTGCCGAAGTTCGCGAACACGTTCGTTCCCGCGACCATGTCGAACACCGCGCTCCCGCCAATGTTGCCTGCGATGAACAGGTCATCATCGGCGCCCAGGCCGATCATGCCATCTGTGGCGGTGTACAGTCTTTCCGCAAGTGTGGCGTTACCAGCAGGATCATAGCGCGCCACGAACGCGCCACCGCCGGTCAATGTCAGGGCACCGAACAGTCCGGTGGTTCCGAAGTAGTAGCCCGTGATCCACGCATTGCCAGGACCGTCCACTTCCAAGTTGCCGGGAAAGTCATTGAAGAAGCCCGGTGCCACGTGTTGTGCCCATTGGCAAATACCCGCGCCGTCATACTCCGCAAGGAACATGTCCAGATTGCCGAAATGGGAATTGAAAAGTGTGGGGCCGCAGAATTGGGCATCGTCTCCCCAGAAACCGCCATAGATGTAGATATGGCCAGCAGGGGCCACAGCCACGCCATGGACTTCGTTGCCCGAATAGGCGCCCATCTTTCGCACCCAAGTGCATGCGCCTGCCGCGTCGAAACGGGCGAGGAAGATATCATCGAGATCGGCGGAAGCGAGCGTAGTGGTGCCGAAGGTCCCGGTATCATCGAACACACCGCTCACGAAGGTGTTCCCTGAAGCGTCGGCGTCGATGGCCATTTTCGGGGATATGTAGTTCGCCGAGAAGTTCAAGCCGCCGCAGATCACTGCCCATTGGTCCACACCGTTGGCATCGTAGGTGGCCAAGTAGCCCGTGCTGTCGTGCGTAGCGATCAATGTGGTGCCACCGAAGGTCGCACTGCCTTGGAAATGTCCGACCACATGCACCATGCCCAGTCCGTCCACCGCGACGGAATAGGCATTGTTGAGGCCTGCACCACCGATCTGATGCACCCAAAGGAGCGAACCCGCCGCATCATATTTCGCCAGGTAGGCATCAACCCCGTTGGCTGAAAGCGTGGTGGCGCCGAATTGCAGCGTGCCGCTGAACGAGCCCACCACATAAGCCATGTTGCCGCTTGCTGCGGCCACATCGTTACCGCCCGGTGTGCGCGCCCACATGCATTCGCCCTGTTGGTCGTACCGGGCCAAATAGGTGCTGCCGACGAGCGTATCCGACACGATCGTATGCGGACCGAAGGTCTTGCCCACAATGAACGCGGTGCCGTCGCCTGCAACGGAAATGCCGTTCACGATGGCCATGGTTCCCGGTGTCTCCACATTCCGGACGCCATCCGCCCATTGGAACACAGGGTTCTGGGCGATCGCTCCGGTGGAGATCGCTGCGGAAAGAAGAAGATAAGGGACGCGCAGGGCTGGGTTCATCGGCAAGGGATCTTGACGGTACCAAGATCCTTCGCCCGCCAGTGCCCATCAATCCCGAATTCTCGTGAGATACACCTCAACCTTCGCGAAGGTGATCGCGCCGGTGCGCTCTTGAACTCGAGCATCGTGTTCAAGGGTCCGCCCATGCCGTAGCATGCTTCACGGTCCATCATGATCAAGTCGGCTGCGCGTCCAGGCCGCCGATGCTGGCTTAGGTCCGGGTGTGCCTCCACGCACACCATGTCCTTGTTGTGGAAGGCGATGACGCGGATGGGGGAGTTGCTCATGAAGTCAATTGTTCCCGAGTTCGAAGGAAGGACCTGAACGCCGTGCAAGCAAATGGCACGGATGGATGATCCATGGAAAGCAACACCGACCTTATTCCTTGATGAACCGCTGCGCGATGATGCCGTCTGCGTTGCGCACTGTGATCGTGTAGCTGCCGGGTGCCAGCGCGGAGACATCGACCAGCGCGTGGTCGGTGTTGATCACGGTCGGCACGGAAAGATGGCGGCCGCTCTGGTCGTGTACCGCTATGCTGCCTCCGCGTTGGATGTGCGCACCACGGATCACCAACCTGTCCTGTGCGGGGTTGGGTGCCAGGGCGAGCTGATCGGGTTGGCGCGCTTGCTCGGCAAGTCCCACGTTCACCCCGCTCAGGAATTTCCACACGGCCAGTTGGATGGACGGGTTCGAAGCTTCGGCGTACCCTGCCACTACGATACCGCCATCGTGCAGGAACAAGGTGCGCACGGCCGACTCGGCGTTGTTGCCGGACGTGGCGTTCGAGGTGCCGATGCCGTTGGTGCCGAATCCGCTGTCGAGGGTGCCGTCCGCATTCAGCCGGATGACCTTCACGTCGGGCGTGGAGGCGCTCGTGTTGTCGGCGCCGATCACGATCCTCCCATCGGACTGGAGGGCGAGCGAGGGCTGGGTCCAATCGTCCCCGCCGAACGGGATGAGCGCGAAGCCCCCACTGCCGAAGGAAGCGTCGCTGGTGCCATCGGGCATCAGCCGCAGCACCCCGATGCCGAAGTCGTTGCCATCACCGGAGATGCCCGTGACCAGGATGCGCCCATCAGGCTGCACGCGCAAGCTGTTGGCCCGATCATCGCCGGACCCTCCCGGACTGAGCATCAGCTTGCCTCCGGTCCCGAAGCCGGTATCGATCGTGCCGTCAGCATTGTACCGTGCGATCGCCACATGGTTGTCCGATGCATCCAGCGAAGTGCCGCAGACCAGGATCTTCCCATCGGATTGCAGGGCGATGTCGTGCAGGTTGTCGCTGCTGGTGGCCGCCATGTCCAATTGCACCGTGCCGAAACCGCTGTCCCAGCTCCCGTTCGTATTGAAGCGCGTGAGGAAGGACTCCCATCCCGGACCGACATAGCGGTCGCCGCAAATGACGATCCTGCCATCGGGCTGTAGGACCAACCCGGTGGCATACGTGGCCCACGTGCCGATGGAGAAGTCCGCAATGCCGTCGCCGCTGAACGAATCGTCGAGCGTGCCGTCGGGCAGGTAGCGCATCACGATCACATCGGCGTTGGCCAGCGCATCGAACTTGTTGCCGCCCACCACGATCCTCCCGTCCGGCTGCACGGCGATGCTGCCGATGTAGTCGTTGCTCACATCAACATCGGTGAGCACGAGGCCGTTGCTGCCGAAGGTGCCATCGAGGCTGCCGTCGGTATTGAAGCGCACGAGCAAGGTGGATCCAGGGGTCTGCCCGCACACGAGGAGCTTGCCATCGGCTTGCTCGGCGATGGCTTGGCCGCTGCAATACGTGCCCGGCACATTGGCGATCGCCTTGCCGTTGGTGCCGAACGATGGGTCGAGGGTCCCTGGCTGCGCAGTGATCGTGGCCACGGTAAGGAGGGCAAAGCAGAGTAGGGGATATCGGTTGTTCATGTGCTTCGGACGTTGGCCCGAAGTTCCCGCGATCGCGCATGTGCATCAATCCCGAATTCTCGTGAGGTCCACCCGGATGGAAACGAGCGTCCCTTCGCCCGCAGCACTCTCGATGATGACTCGTGTCCCGAGCGCCGCACCGCGCCGTTGCATGCTTCCCAAGCCATGTCCATCAGGATGAAGCGCCGGGTCGAAGCCCTTGCCATCGTCCTTCACGCGCATCGTTAGCCAACCGTTCGCGCGGGACAGATCGATCATCACGCTCCGTGCTTCGGCATACTTGCTCGCGTTGTGTACGGCTTCCTTGTAGATCAGCAGCAGGTCCTTGCGCGCGTTCATCGGCAACTTCAATTCCTCCACGCCACCGGTCACGCTGAACGAGACCTCGACGCCCTTGCTCTCCAGCAGTTCGTTCGCGATCCTGCGCATGCGCTTCACCAGAGCATTCCCCTGATCGTTCTTCGGATCGATGGCCCACACGATGTCGCTCATGCTGCGCAAACTCTCACTGCTCGTTTCGCCGATACGGGCCATCAGGTGCTTCACCTGTTCGTTCTCAGCGCTACTGAGTTTCGCAGCGAGCTGGCTGCCGATGGTGATGCTGCTGAGCGAGGAGCCCACTTCGTCGTGCAGGTCGCTGGCGATGCGGTTGCGCACGGCCTGCAATTTCAACGCTTGCGCGAGGCGGTAGCGGTACAGCGCATACAACCCCGCAGCGATCAGCAATAGTGCGATGGCATAGAACCACCACTGCTGCCAGAGGGGTCCGATGACGATGATCGTGAGCAAGCGCTGTACGGATCCCGCGCGACCATATGCATCGCGCACACGGACCAGCAGATCATGCGACCCCACCGGCACACCGGCGTACCGGATCGCTTCGCGCGCCGTGATCGTGCGCCATTCCGTCTCCACGCCATCCAGGCGGTAGTCGAATTTGAGCGGTTGTGGTTGTTGGGGCGAGAGGGCGCTGATGGCGATGTCGATCACGCTGGCGCGGTACGATAGTTCAGCGGATCCGTTCTCGATCATCACCGGCTTTCCAGCGGAAAGGATGGACGTGATGTACGCGTTCGGCAACTCAGGGAGTTGATCGAACGCATCCGGATCGAACGTGATCACCGCATTGTTCGCGCAGATGGCGATACGTCCATCGGTGAGGGTGGCGATGGCGCGGGTGAGTTTTCGGAATGCATGACCATCGTTCACCGGAACGTGCGTGAACACAGCGGAGCGGGGATCGAAGCGGAGGAGCCCATCTTCAGTGGCGATCCAGATCGTTCCACGCCGATCGGCGGTGAGCCCGAGCATCGTGTTGCGCGAGCCGCCCGTTGGCACATGACGGACGACCGTACCGTTGGTGATGGAGAAGAGTGTACCGTTACGCGCAACACCCCACACGGTGTCGTTCAACAGGATCAATTGGCGGACATCCTCTCCTTTCATGGGCACGTCGATCGAGCCGTTCGCCTCCGCGCTCTTCAACGTCAACCGGATCATCGGCATGTGCGTATCCCAGCGAAGGACCCCGCCCGAAGTGCCGTACCAGTAAGTTCCGCTTGCATCGCGCACCATGCTGTTCACCAGGCTGAAGGCTTGCGCATCGTTGGCTGATGTGGGCATGCCCCAGCCGAGGACTCGGGCGGTGGCCGCATCCACCACATGCACGCCGAAGCCGAGCGTGCCGATCACGAACACAGGACGGCCTTCCACCGTGTCCGGCGAGATGCCGCGCACTTGGAACATGCTGCCGGGACGATAGACATGGCCGCCGCCATCGTTGATGCTGAATTCCTGCGGGTCCGGGTCATTGAGGTCGTGATAGCGCAGGATCCCGTATTCCGTGCCGAGAAGCAGGGCGCCATCATGGTCGCGTCCGATCACCGTGGGCTGAAGGTCCATGCCGTTCGCGCGCACAGCCATGTGCCGTACTGCGCTGCCTCGTGCATCGGTTGTGATGATCCCGTCCGAAGTGAACAGGCGCGCACCGCCATCCGGTTGTGCTTCGATCGCGTGGAAGTGGACATCCTGATGATCGATATCGCTGTTGCCGAAGAGCGATCGCACCTGCATGCGCCATACGTCGGGTACGAAGCGATCAAGACCGTTCGAAGTACCTACCCATACCGTGGCGGACCGATCCACAAAGAGGCAGCCGACCTGATCGCTTGCAATGGAAGAGAAGTCGTTGGTTGCATGCGCGAAGCGCGTGAAGGATCCTGCGGCCGGATCGAAAAGGAGTAGCCCGTGCTGGCGGATGGACATGAGCAAACGTCCCTTGCTCCAAGGCACGATGCTCACTACCTCATCGGGCGTGGCGCGCACCTGCAAGGGTGAAGATGCCTGGATATGCGCTGGTGCGTTGCGTCCAAGAGGAATGGCATCCAAGCCGTTCTGCCAGCCTCCGGTGTAGAGGATCCCGCTCTGGAGAGCCGCGCAGGTCTGCGTCTCCGAGCCTGCGCGTTGCACCATCAACAGGGTCGATGTGCGCAGTGTGTGGCGATCCACGACCCAGCTTTGGTTGAAGTTCAGGAAACCCAACCACAGGCGATCCTCGTCGAGCGGCACGATGGCATGGCACCAGCCATGATGTGCCGGAGGAGCGGACTCGGCGCGGAGCGGATCCAAGCTCGTGCTATCGGCCCAGTACGTGAATACCAAGCTGCGCTTGTCCAGGAAGATCAAGCTCACTTCGCGCGACGCGAGCAATATGGTGGTGTCGTTGAGTTCATAGAGACCGTTGAGCTGTTCGCTCGCCAGGCGGTGCGTGTCGTTCTCTGCTTTGCGAAAGCGCCTCACCGCCTCGGTGCGCTTGTCATAGCGTATCAGTCCGTGCTCGCGCGTGGTGATCCAGAACGCGTCGGCGCCATCTTCGAGGATGCCGGTGATCCACTCCGCGCGCAACGTCCCATCGCGCGGCTGCCATACTGCATTGCCATCGTATCGGTTCAGTCCATGCTCGGTGCCCACCCAGATGAAGCCCGCATGATCCTCGTACACGCACGTGATGGCGTTGTCGCTTAGGCCATCGTCGGTGGTGAGGTGTTGGAAGCGGAGGTCCTGCGCTGTTCCGATCGCGGTCGCGAGGAATACGATCACAGAAAAGGAACCCCGGAGATCACGCATCGCGACGGAAGGTACCGGGAGAATGATCCGGAACGAAAGAACCCCGACCAAGCCGGGGTTCTT
This sequence comes from Flavobacteriales bacterium, assembly GCA_016721005.1. Classification (GTDB taxonomy): domain Bacteria; phylum Bacteroidota; class Bacteroidia; order Flavobacteriales_F; family PHOS-HE28; genus PHOS-HE28. Next base: position 47,425 of record JADKJM010000007.1, on the reverse strand, counting down.
CTCATGGAATGAGTTCGAGTTCTACGCCTCCGCTAACACCTCATCGTACTTCACGCCGATCCGCAGTTCGTTGCGCACCACCAAGCGGCCATTGATCGGACGCAGGAAGTAGAGGGCGTCCACTTCGCTCACGGGTTCCGGTGCGGCGGTGATGGCCATGAAGCCGAGGTCCCTGCTCATGCGCAATACCGCAGCGCGGTTGGTGGCATCCAGCGAGTGGATCTCGTCGAGGAAGAAGGGCACGCGTGACAGCGGCGAGCGCTTCTTCGGATCCTCCTTCAGCATGCTGCGCAACACGAGCAGGTTGAAGAGCACCTTGATGGTGATGGCGGTACCGTGCGATTCCACCTGTAGGTTGTCGTAGCTGTGTGTGCGACCGCCTTGCGTGGTCACGGTGAAGCGCAGCGTGAACAGATCGCCGTAGTTCAGCGTGATGCGCTCACTCAGTTTGTTGCGGAAGCTCTGGTAGGCGGCGTCGAGCTTGCTGCTGCTGTCGAAGAGGCCGGTGTGATCCGTCTCGGCAAGTTCCTTCAGTGGTCCCACCAGATCGCTCTGGTCCATCACGTCCATCCGCAGGCTTTCCAGGTTGGAGACGCTGACCTTGCTGAAGCGGCGGTTCAATTTCTCCGCAGCGTTCTTGATGTCGGTGAGTCCGTTGAGAACGTTGGCGAAGTTGGCGCGGAGCAGGTGCAGGTAGTTGTCCCAGTCCTTGCGCAACGCTTCCTCGAAGGTGGGCAAGCCCTCGATCTGTTCCTTGATCAAGCGGATGGTCTCCTGTTCCGTGGCGCCGATGATATCGCTCTTCAGCACGTTCTCGATCTTGCTGCGCAGCTGGTCCATGTCGCGGGACATGGTGCTGAACTCCAGCGTCATCTTGTGGTAGAGCGCGATGGCGTCCTCCGGATCGGTGGGCACGGCCATGGGATCCTTGCTCTTTGCACTCGGGTCGGGCGGTGCGACGCACTGTTCCATCAACCGCAGCAGGCGATTGAAGCGATCGTCCTCCTGGTTCAAGGCGGTGCGTTGCTCGTAGAGCTTCGCGGAAAGTTCATCCAGGAGCTTGCGCGTCTCGAGTCGCTTGGCCTCGGATCCCGCCTTCTCCTTGCTCACTTCAGCCAAGCGCTGCTTCAAGCGGGGCTCCTCGCGGCGTTCCACCTGCAAGCGTTCCCAACGGCTCAGGGTCTCTACGTGCGCGTCGCATTCCTCCTGCACGGTGGTGCGCTCCTTCGCGATCTGCTCGCGGTTCTCGATCGCCTCCATCAACTGCTGCAAGCGGTGTTGCTCCGCCTTCAGGTCGGTGAGCGATTTCTTCAACGCCTTCACATCCACCAGTTCCTTCCATGCGTGGCTGTTGTCCGGCAAAGGCAGTGTCATCAACGCATCGGCGTACTTGTCGTCGGTGATGTTCTCCGCGATGCTCTTCAATAACGTGTCGATCTGCTTGCGCTTCTTCAACTCCACGCCACCTTTTTCCACGGGCAACTTCAGCAGGTCCAGGTTGAAGAGCTTGGACAGCCCGCGTACCTCCTCGTCCTTCAGCGTTTCGCGCAGTTCGGTGATGAGTGCCTTGTCGAAGTTGGCGATGGCCTTCTCCGTATTCGCCACGCGACCGGTGATCTCCGCGAGGCTGCGCGCGGTGCGTTGGCGATCCGCTTCCTGTGCGTTGCCGAGTTGTCTTGCGAGTGCGGTGAGGCGCTCCTTGGCATTCACCAACGCTTCGCGTTCCAGGTTCTCCACGAACTGCTCCATGCCAGCACCCAGATCGGCGATGCGTGCAAGGTCGCCTTCCGCGCGGCCTTTGAAGCCGGCGAGTTCGGCGATCTTCTCGTCGAGGTCCTTAAGGATCTCTGCCGTGCTCAGTTTCTCCTTCTCCAACGCGTCCTGCTTGGCCACGATGGCCTCCTTCACATGTTTGTTGTGGTCGTGCGCCTTGCGACGCTTCTCCATGAGGTCGCCGTACACATGTGCGAGGCGTGCTTCCAAGGACATGCGCACATCGCTCATCGCGATGTACTTCTCCAGCCGCTCGCGTTCGCTCTTCAGCGTGTTCAACTTCATCCGACGGTCGCGGATGCGTTCGAACTCCTCCGTCATCAAGCGGTTCGCTTCGAGCGCAGGCTTGTTCGGTGGAATGCTCGCGAGCATGAGCAAACTGCGCTTCATCTCGTGCTGGTCGATGGAGCGTAGGCTGAGCAGGTTCTTCAGGATCTCCTTGAAGTGCGCGTAACGTTCCACTTCCGTCAGGTGAACAATGCCGAGGCCGTTGCTCTCGCCCTTGGTGGCCACCAGGATCGCTTCACGGTGTGCCTGCGGTTCGCGGAGTTCGCGGTAGTTGCGCTTCTCCAGTTGCGCCAGCACGGTCTTCGGATCGGCCACGTGGTCATCAGCCGTCAGGAAATCGCTCATGTCGTATCCGCCATCATACGTGAAGCGGATGGGATCGCCGCCGCTCGCCTTGCTCTGTCCGCGCCAGCCGAGGATGTATATACCCTTCGGTCCTTGGCACTCGAACAGCAAGTAGCTGTAGTGATCGGGGAAGTAGTACTCGCGCGTCGCCTCCGCATCGTGGTCGCCGAAGACCATCTGGTTCCGGTTGTCGAGGTACAGGAACTGCAGGGTGTTGATCAACGTGGTCTTGCCCGCGTTGTTCGGTCCGACCAGTTGGATGGAATTGCCCAACTCCACTTCAGCGTAGTCGTAGCTACCGGAGCGGATGGCGATGAGTTTCGTTGGTCCTAGTTGCATGCGATCAAAGGCTGATGGATACCGCAAAGAGCACAAAGTGCACGAAGAATGCGGCGTTCGGGTTCATATGTGTTGGTCGACTTCTGACGCTATTTGGGTACTCCATGGGGCACTGGCATTTCTCCTTTGTGTCCTTCGCGCCCTTTGCGGTACCTTAATTCATCTCCGGGTCGATCTCCTTCTCCACCGGCTCCAACACACCGCGACTATCCTGTTCGGCCGCTGCGCTGATCTCTTGGCACTTGTCGAACACACGATGGAACGGACGCAGGAAGCGGAAGGTGTCGTCCGGGAAGTATTCCACCCAGCCGAGGCGCACCATGCTCTTCACCAGTTTGCGCAATGTGGCCTCATCATCAATGCCGACCGCGCGCAAATGCGCTTTGTATCGATCGCTGGTAAGGTGCGGCAGACCGGCTACGCTGAAGCGCTCGGTGAGCAGGTATTCCTCCACGGGTCGTCCTTCGTTCGCGGCAGCTTCGATGAGGATGAAGCTGAACACGGCGATGGGCGAGAGGGAAGCGGATGGCGGGGTTCCCTCGGCGGCTTCGGTGTGCAGGTAGAAGAAGTCGCGCGGGTGGCGGATCAGGTTCAGGCCCAACGGCTCGAAGTAATCCTTGTAAGCATCGAAATCCTCGGCGAGCGAGGTGTGCAGGGTTCCCTGCTCGTGCGTGATGTAGGCGCCTTGTCGGAGCTTGTCGAAGATCTCCTTCAGTTGGGGTAGCTCGCTCATGCTTTCGTGATCGCTATCGTGGTGGCTTCGAGCACGCCGTCGCGCGTGCGGTATTGTTTCTGTTCTCCGCCCTTGAAGGTGACGTCCATCGTCGGGTCGAAGAGCAATTTGCTCAGACCCAGCAATGCATCACCGGTGCTCTTCTCCGGGAAGTTGGAGGTGAGCCAGCCCGTGAGATCCTTCACCGGTAACTCCTCGTGCAGGATCGCGGGCAATTCGTTCAGCCACAGCAAGCGCACGTAATCCGGCGGCGTGTCGGGATTCTCGGTCATCGAGAGCACCGGTGGTGGTGTCGGTGGGTGCGTGATCACCTCGTGGATGATGTGGCGCAACACCGCATCCGTCGGCGGACACTCCACACTGGCGCGATCGGCCAGTACCACATAGTTCGCCACCCAATCCTCCAAGCGCATCTGGCGCAAACGACCGAGTGCGAGCGTGGCGCCGTGTGCGATCGCCGAGGAACGACGCAGCACTTCATAGAGTGGCTGCAATTCCTTGCGGCTCTCGTTCAGCGTGTGGATGGAACGGCGGCGCAGTGCGCGGATCTGCCGCTCGTTGCGCTCGATCATCCCGATCTCCGTGAACACGCCGTTCTCGCGCGCCGCGCGCAGCGCAAGATCCGTTTCGTTCAAGGTGCCCACCAGCAAGCCGTCCACACGAACGATCTCCACCAGCGGATGCACGTACTGATCCATCAGGTTCAGGATCCGCAGGTAGCGTTCGCGCACACTCACGCTCGTGCGGTCCGCCTTGTAGCGCGCCACTTCGGCCATCACTGCGCGGTGCGTGGCATCGAGGTCGTCCTGCATGCGACGCAGCGTGTGGTCCACTTCGCTCGTGGCCATGTGTACGCTGAGCGGGTCCATCGCTTCCACACCAACCACCAACCGCATGCGCGCACTTTCCAACGCGGCGATGTAGCCCTGGATGATCTCCGGCGATGTCGGTAGTGCGTCGTTGTACAGGAAGTTGAGCAGTTGCAACAGCGCCTGCGACATCACGTAGTGCGCGCTGCCTTCCTCCAGCGGAACGATGATCTGGAGTTCCAGCAACCGCTGCCAAGTGGTCTCGGGTTGTTCCACCGCGGTGTCGCTGAAGGTGCGGATGAGCTGGCGGACCTGCGCCTCGCTCACATCGCCGGGCTTCATGGCGATGGCGTGCAACAGCGGCACGTGCGCTGCGCAGAAGTCGAAGAAACGTTTTGGGGTGAGCTGCATTCAGCCTTGGCTTAGGCGGCAGCAAAGTACCCGCGCGGGAAGCGAAGCCCCAAGGCGAGTTCCTAACAGGTGTTAGTAACGTCGACACTGGCCCAAGGGCACGGCCATTGTTGTCGGTTGGTCATCTAAATAGGTTGAAGTCGACTTGTTCCTCATAGAGGTGATGATGGGCAGGATTGTTCCAGAACTGTAAGATTCCGGTCAGTTTACCCTTCGGAATTTGCCTATAGAGCCTTGGGCTCAAACACCAAGTCTCCAAGCGAGAGGCGAATAGGTTCGTGAGCTTTTGCTCTAAAGCCTCAGCATCCATCTTGGACCATTCATGGACATGGCTCAACGTCGGACTGTCGACGTGAATCTTGTGATGGCCTACGATGACCTTGAGTCTGCCATTTGTCGGAATGATGTTGAGGAACTCCGTGCTTACGGGCTCCTCTGGAATCATGCTGGCGATTGGGTTAACCACGGGAGTGAAAACGGCAGATGCACATACGTCTAGTATGGGAAAGTCGCAGGTAACGAACTCAAAGTGATTCGTTCCGCTAAGGATGTCCTCTTCCATGTCGCGTTTGAAATGCTCTAGGTCAGCGATCCCCATCCGCATTTCTTCTACAGTTTGGGGACCGCGTGACTGAGCCCAAGAGGCGGAGAGGATATTGGACTGTGCTCTTCGGCGTCCTGTTTCAATCGCTCGTTGCTTTTTTCGCAGCTCTGAACAAGTTGACCTGTATGCAAAGAGAATTTGGTTGACGTAGGCAGTCCAGTCGGAATCGTTTGACTCGATAGGCAAGAAAACCGAGTGGTCGTGGTGGTTGCAGAAGAGCGGCTCTGAAAGAGCCTTCTTCGCACTTGTGAGCTTGAATTCGCGAATTCTGCCGGGCTCAAGTTGGAACGAACCGGCGGTGCTCAATTCGTAGAGATGGCCATTCTCGACTAATGTTGAAAGGACACTATTGCGTTGCAGCAAATGCGAGTTAATCGCTACTTCTTGACAGCCGGGATACAAGCACGGCCAAGATTTTGAATTGACGTTCTTGTCAATCGCTTCAAGAATCTTTCTCATTTCTCTGAGTTCCTTGGGCTGACTCATTGGCGTTCAGGATTTGTTGGCAACACGCAACGAACCCCGGCCTTTCGACCGGGGCTCGCGCATTGAAGAGATGCGCTGGACGCGACTTACATCATGTCCATGCCGCCACCCATTCCACCATGACTGTGTGCCGGTGCCTTCTCTTCCTTCTCTTCGCTGATGACGCACTCGGTGGTGAGCAACATGCTGGCGATCGAAGCGGCGTTCTCCAGTGCCACGCGGGTCACCTTGGTCGGGTCGATGACCCCTGCAGCGTGCAGGTTCTCGTACACCTCGGTGCGGGCGTTGAAACCGTAGTCGGCTTTGCCTTCGCGGACCTTCTGGACCACGATGCTGCCTTCCATGCCTGCGTTGGCCACGATCTGGCGCAACGGCTCTTCGAGCGCGCGGCGCACGATGGCCATACCCGTGGTCTCGTCAGGGTTGATGCCTTCCATCTTGTCGAGCACTTTCTGTGCGCGGATGTAAGCGACACCACCACCCGGTACGATGCCTTCTTCCACCGCAGCGCGGGTCGCGTGCAATGCGTCGTCCACGCGGTCCTTCTTCTCCTTCATCTCCACTTCCGTAGCGGCACCGATGTAGAGGACGGCAACACCGCCAGCCAACTTGGCCAGACGCTCTTGCAGCTTCTCCTTGTCGTAATCGCTGGTGGTGGATTCGATCTGTGCCTTGATCTGGTTCACGCGACCGACGATATCGGCTTTCTTGCCGGCGCCGTTCACGATGGTCGTGTTGTCCTTGTCGATGCTGATCTTCTCGGCCTTACCAAGCATGGTCAGGTCGGCATTCTCCAGCTTGAAGCCACGCTCCTCGCTGATCACCTGTCCACCCGTGAGGATGGCGATGTCCTCGAGCATCGCTTTGCGACGATCACCGAAGCCGGGGGCCTTCACCGCGCACACTTTCAGGGCGCCGCGGATCTTGTTCACCACTAGGGTGGCAAGTGCCTCACCGTCCACGTCCTCGCTGATGATCAACAGGGGCTTGCCGGTCTGGGCGCTCTTCTCCAGCACAGGAAGAAGCTCCTTCATGCTGCTGATCTTCTTGTCGTAGATCAGGATGTAGGCGCCTTCCAATTCCACTTGCATTTTCTCCGCGTTGGTCACGAAGTAGGGGCTGAGGTAGCCGCGGTCGAATTGCATGCCTTCCACCACTTCAACCGTGGTGTCGGTGCCTTTCGCTTCTTCCACGGTGATCACACCTTCCTTCTTCACCTTCTCCATCGCCTGAGCGATGAGGGCGCCGATGGTCTCGTCGTTATTGGAGCTGATGGTGGCGACCTGCTTGATCTTGTCGTTGTCGTTGCCCACGGTCTTGCTCATCTTCTTGAGCTCGTCGACCACAGCCACCACGGCCTTGTCGATACCGCGCTTCAGGTCCATTGGGTTGGCACCGGCGGCCACGTTCTTCAGACCTGCGGTTACGATGGCTTGTGCCAGCACCGTTGCGGTGGTGGTACCATCACCCGCGATGTCGGCGGTCTTGCTGGCCACTTCCTTCAGCATCTGGGCGCCCATGTTCTCCACAGGGTCCCTCAGCTCGATCTCCTTGGCCACGGTCACGCCGTCCTTGGTCACCTGGGGCGCTCCGAATTTCTTGTCGATGATCACGTTGCGGCCCTTGGGACCGAGGGTCACCTTCACGGCGTTCGCGAGGTGGTCCACGCCACGCTTCAAGCGGTCGCGGGCGTCAATGTCGAATTGGATGTTCTTGGCTGCCATTTTCTTAGGGGGATGGGTTGGGGCCGATGATCATCGGCCCTTGATGTTTGGGGTTTGGAAATGGGCGGATCATGATCCGCCCGTACTTAATTCAGTACGGCGTAGATGTCGCTTTCGCGCATGATCATGTAGTCCTTGCCTTCGAGGGAAAGCTCGGTGCCGCTGTACTTGCCATACAGGACATTGTCTCCCACCTTCACGGTGAGCGGGGTCACTTTGCCATCATCAGCCACGCGGCCGGTGCCGACAGCGATGATCTTGCCACGTTGGGGTTTCTCCTTCGCGGTGTCAGGGATGATGATCCCACCCTTGGTGGTCTCTTCGGCCGGCGCGGCCTCCACGAGCACGCGGTCTGCCAACGGTTTCACTTTCGCCATGATTCTCGGGATTGATTTGGTTGTTAGGTGTCTTACTGGGACGGCGCACGTTCGTCAACGGTCGTGCCATCCGGGGGAATGGGTACCGATCCTGTCAAGATCACTGCGAACCCCTCGGGATCGTCAGGGGCTGCTGTCAGGCTGGCGATCGAACTACTTCCCGTCCTCCGGTGGAGCGTCCTGCCCATCGGTGGTGGTGCCACCCGCATCGGGAGTCGCGTTCGTACCGGCATCAGCCGGCGCTACGGTGGAATCCAATTCGTTCAGTTCACCACCGGAGTGCTTCTGGATCCCGGCCGAGACCAGGCAGAGGACCATGAGCAGGGTGCTGAGGGTCCACGTGCCTTTCTCCAAAAAGTCGGCGGTGCGCTGCACGCCACCGATCTGGGAAGCACCGGTGAAGCCTGATGCCAAGCCGCCCCCCTTGGGGTTCTGGGCCAGGACCACGAGGGACAACAATGCACAAATGATGAGGATGAGGATGGTAAGGGCGACCATGGTCTACGGGTTCTGTTGTTCTTCCAAAGCCTTGGAAAGGGCCGCGAAGTAAGCGCTTTTCTCCGGGTACTTCAGTGCCAAACGTCGGTATGCATCAATGGCCTTGGCCGTGTTGCCTTGCTTGGCGTAGATCCGCGCCAATGTTTCCGTGACCAGCCCGGCCGAATCGTCCAAACTGCGCTTACCGGCCTGTTGCGGGGTGAAGAAGGCGGTCTTCCTGTTGGGTTCCGGGGTCTCACTCCGGATGAACCGATCGATCAGGGCCGTGGTATCGGTGACCTCCGGGGTGGGTTTTCCGACTTTGGCATCGGGGGGGGCTAGCGCGCTAGAAGGCGTGGCGGTTGGTGTGACATTCGCCACCTCAAGCCAATCCGTGAAGCGCAGTCTTGCCTTTGGATCCACCTGTGGGATCACCTCGACACGAGGCTCAGGAACCACAGGCACGGCGGGCGGTTCAACGATGGCCGCCGGTGGATCCAATGGCTCCAGAGCGGTCAGGCTGTACGCGCTGGCCGCTGCACTTTCCAAGATCAGGCGGTCCAATTCCTCTGCGGACTCATCGGTTGCGCTCTCCGCAGGCGCTGCCTTGACGATCGGCTCCGGTTCAATGATCGGATCCGGCAACGGCTCCGGGGTATGGATCGGCGCTACGGACCCAGGCGGAATAGGCGGTGTGACAGCGACCGGCTCCACAGCAGGTGTGGTCGGGTCTGCTACCGGAGCTTCAACCGTCCTCACCACACGCATCGGTGCGGTGGGCTGCGGTGCGGTGTTATTCGTCAGGTCGAACAGTACCGATCGCGATGGTAGGTGTGCCCCGGCTGTCCGCAAGGTCTCGTCGGAGAGCACCTCGCCACCCAAGCGTTCACCGGCTGCACGCAGCAACTGGGCGCCGCTGAACCACGGGTATCGTTCGGCCATCACCACGAGGTCCGCCAAGTCCTGCCGCGTGATGCGGGAGGGATCCTCCAGAAGCTTCGTGAGCCGTTCGCGTTCCATCTACCAGTTGCCCAAGGTGCGATCGAAGATATCCTGCGCCAACTGCTTACCGATATCGCGCACCAATTGCTCCTCTACCGTGGTGAGGTCGGTGGCACTGTTGTAATCCGCGAAGCGCGACACATTGAACTCGACGTTCTTCTTCGGCTCCAAGGTGTTCACGAAGGTCACGGTGGCCGTGATGGTCAGGCGGTTCAACGCGGCCGTTTCGTTGGCCTGGATGTTCACCGGTTGCACATCGTAGCCGCTGATCGACCCGCTGTACTGCACATCACCATTCTCGCGCGCCAGCTTCAGCGGCGTTTGGGCGAGCAGCAGGTCCCGCAATGTTTCGGTGAAGACCTGCGCGCTGTTCGGCGTGGCCAGTGGTGCGCGTGCCGCAAAGAGTTCCACACTTACCGTTCGTGCATCGCCCACATCACCACCGGTGAATGAATAGTTCACCCTGCACGCATGCGCGAGCAACAGGACCACCAGCAGGGCGATCGTCCTCACGGGATGCCGTATTCCTTGATCTTGCGGTAGAGCGTGCGCTCACTGATGCCCAACTCCTTGGCCGCGCCCTTGCGACGATTGCGGTGCTTCACCAGCGCCTTCGCGATCAACTCCTTCTCCTTCTCCTCAATGCTCAAGACCTCTTCCACTTCGGTATGGTCCACATCCTCCTCATCATCCTGTCCGGCAGGGACGATGCTCACGGTCCCCCGCGCCGGTGCGGCATCACGGAGAAAGGCCATCTCCTCGCGCTGGGTGGTTTGCAATTTGGCCGACGTGGGTTGGCCGCCTGTGATGGATCGGACCTGCTCCTTGAGATCATTCAGATCCTTCTTCATGTCGAAGAGGAACTTGTAGATCAGTTCGCGTTCGTTGATGCTCTCGGCCGCGTTGCCATTCTGCCCGCCACTCACCGGAACCAACGCCGTGCTTTCCTCCGGCAGATAGCTGCGCAACGTGGCCAGGCTGATGTCCCGCGTCTTTTCGATCACGCTCATCTGTTCCACGATGTTGCGCAGTTGGCGCACGTTACCCGGCCAGCGGTAATTCACCAATAACTGCAACGCGTCATCGTGCAACGTGAGGGGTGGGGCCTTATACTTCGTTCCCGCATCCTGCGCGAAATAGCGGAAGAGCAAGTGGATGTCCTCACGCCGTTCCCGTAAGGCGGGTACGTGGATCGGAACGGTGTTCAGGCGGTAGTACAGATCCTCCCGGAACGAACCCTTGTTCACCGCTTGGATCATGTGTACGTTGGTGGCCGCCACCACACGCACGCTGGTCTTCTGGCTCTTGCTGCTTCCCACGCGGATGAATTCACCCGTCTCCAACACGCGCAACAAGCGCACTTGTGTGGTCAGTGGCAGTTCACCCACCTCGTCGAGGAAAAGCGTCCCGTTGTTGGCCGTCTCGAAGTAGCCTTTGCGGGCCTCATGCGCACCGGTGAAGGATCCCTTCTCGTGACCGAAGAGCTCGCTGTCGATCGTGCCTTCAGGGATGGCACCGCAGTTCACCGCGTGGTACGGGCCGTGCTTGCGGGTGCTGTACGCGTGGATGATCTTGCTCATCACCTCCTTGCCGCTGCCGCTCTCGCCCTGCACTAATACGCTCAGGTCGGTCGGCGCTACTTGCACGGCGATCTCCATCGCGCGATCCAGCAAGGGTGATCCACCGATGATCTCGAATCGCTGTTTGATGGGTTGAACGTTCATGCCGCCACGGGTTCTGCGTTCAACACCTGAATGACCGTGCCGAACAAGCTGCCAGCGGTCGAACTGATGATCTCTGTTCTCACGAAGGTGCCGGGCTTCAATTCCGTGCCGTTGAAGGAACGTGACAAGATGACCACACTGTTCTGCGTGTTCCGCCCGTACATATTCTCGTCGCTGCGCTTGCTCACCCCTTCGATCAACACCTCGTGTATTTGGCCTACGTAACTCGCCATGCGCTCGGCACTCTTCTTTTTCTGCGTTTCGATGATCTCCGCCAACCGGCGTCCCTTCACATCCTCCGGCACATCGTCGGCGTATTTGCGCGCCGCCATGGTCTTGGGCCGCTCGCTGTACTTGAACATGAAGGCCATGTCATAGACCACTTCGTTCATCAAGCTCAGTGTCTGCTGGTGATCCTCCTCGGTCTCACCGCTGAATCCCGCAATGATGTCCGTGCTGATCGCGCATTCGGGCATGTGGTCGCGGATGCTGACCATGCGTTCGAGGTACCATGCACGATCGTATCCGCGGTTCATCCGCTTCAGCACCTCGCTGCTTCCGCTCTGCACCGGCAGGTGGATGTACTTGCAGATGTTGGCGTAACGCGCCATTACCACCAACACCTTGTCGGTCATGTCCTTGGGATGGCTGGTGCTGTAACGGATGCGCAGAGTAGGGCACGCGAGCGCGACCATCTCGAGGAGGTCGGCGAAATCCACAGCCCCCTCCCGGCCTCCCCCGACGGGGGAGGGGGAATGCCCATTGGCAACAATTCCGGCCGAGGGTAGCCCCTCTCCTCGGGAGAGGGGTTGGGGTGAGGTCCACTTGTAGCTATCCACGTTCTGTCCGAGCAGCGTCACCTCGCGGTAGCCCTGCTCAACAAGCTGTTCGCATTCACGCACGATAGTGTGCGGATCGCGGCTGCGCTCACGACCACGTGTGAACGGCACCACGCAGAACGCGCACATGTTGTCGCAGCCGCGCATGATCGTGACGAAGGCCGTGACACCGTTGCTGTCCAATCGCACCGGTTCGATCTCGCCATAGGTCTCCTCACGACTCAGCAGCACGTTCACGGCTTTTTGGCCCGTGCCCACTTTGCTCAACAAATCGGGTAGAGTGCGGTACGCATCGGGGCCGACCACCAGATCCACCACCTTCTTCTTCTCCAACAGATCCTCCCGCATCCGCTCGGCCATGCACCCGAGCACGCCCACCTTCAGGCCCTTCTTGCGGGCTTTCAGGTTGTTCATCTCGTTGATGCGCTGAAGCACCGTGTACTCGGCCTTCTCCCGGATGCTGCACGTGTTCAGCAGCACGAGGTCGGCTTCCTCGGCGCTTTTCACCGGGGTGTAGCCGTCCTTCACCAGGACGCTCGCGACGATCTCGCTGTCGCTGAAGTTCATCTGGCAGCCGTAGCTCTCTATGTAGACCTTTTTGGACATGCTTCCCGATCGGGACCGCAAAAGTAGCGGGCTTCACGGCGCTGACAAGCTGGCAGGATAGCATCTACCTTCACCCTTGGATCGAACGCATTGAATTATCTGAGAAAATATTGCCTTCTGGTAGTTGGGTTGGTTGCCCATTGCGCGATGTCGCAATATGATATTGGCTTAGGTATCGGCGCATACAGCCAACGGCTGCGAGGTGCACGTGACAAGCATAACCTGTACAGGGTCGAATATGATGACTTTGATGCACCTGGACTTTCTGCTTCGGTATTTTACAGGGGTGCTTCCCCGAAGCAATTGAACTTCTGCGCCGAGTTGTTCTTCCTCCGGCGCACTTTCTATGTATCCCAAGCCTACCAAGGCCTGGCGCCTGGCGTTAAGGAATCGCTTCACGTGGATCTGGACCTGATCTATCTGATTATTGTTCCCGAAGTCCGGCTTGACGACTTCGGCAAGGTGATAGCGCGCTTCGGGCCGATGATCGGATTCAAGGTTGGTGGAAGAGTGAGCGGATCCCGATCAGCTTTCAACGGAACGTATGTCGAGGAGACTACTTACGCGAACTCCGAACCAGCGATGCTCCAGGGCGATCTTCGATTCATGTTCGGTTTGAGCTTGCGGAACTTCAACGCCAAAGCCTTCGGAGTCTCACTGGACGGATATGTGAACACCGCTCTCAGTTCTCTGCTCAAGGACAAACCCGGAAGCCGAGGAGCCGATGTGGGTATCACCGTCGGGTTCTACCGAAGGATCCAACGCAAGGGATTGTTTGTAAAGGCGATAGCGCCAAGTGATGAGTGAACGATCGAATGCGGCAGTGCCTCCGGCGCGCATGACCCTGCGAATTGCGGTCTCGTGGATCGGAATGTTTGTGACTGGAACCGGGGTTGCCCAGTTCGAATTCGGCGGGGGTGTCGGTGGATATCTCTACCAAATGAGCATATCAGGCTCGTACGGCAGCCCATCAGTTACGTCGGAGCAATCCTTTCCGATGACCGCGAGCCTGTTCTACCGTGATCGACTACCAGCAGTTGGGAATTTTTTCGCCGAGGTGGATTGGAGACATCGAGAGTTCACCGCGCACCTTGATGAGGGTAGTCATGGCGGAGGGACGTTCACCACTTTGAATACACGTCTTGACCATTTGTATTTCACCCTTGGTCCTGAGTTCGGACGAAGCACACTCACATTCCGAGTGGGTCTTCAGTTGGGGTGGCTTGTTGGCGGCTCAATGGAAGGTACATCGCGCAATTGGTCGATCTTCCCACCTCCGCAAGGTGATTGGTCAAGGGATACAATTCCGCTTCAAGCGCCTACTCGATTTAGTGGTGACCAGCGACTTCTGATCGCCCTCCGATACACTCCGAGTATCAGCAAGAACGTGGGACTCACTGTTGACCCGTTTCTCAGTTTGGCCGTCTCTTCCATGCTAAGGAGCGGGAACAAGATCGGAGGTATCGATGCAGGCATCAGGGTCGGTGTCCTGTGGCACCGGAACGGTCGCGGATTCTGGACTCGACTACGTGCGGGTCCGCTCAGAGTACAGATGAAAGAGCCGAAGACTTGATCTACTTCGCCTTCTCATCCGCGCTCACCAACTTTCCATCCGGCGTGAACACGAGTTCCGCCTTCTTGATCTCGGTGTCCACTTTCAATTTGAACAACCGCGGCTGTTCGGGTGTAGCGTGTTCCTCCACATCCTTGATCTTCCAGTTGCTGTACTTCGACGCTTTCAACTGGGCGGCGACCGCTGCGGGCAGTTCGTTCTTCGGGATGTTGTGTTCGGTGCGTACCCACGCACCAGCCGGTGTGTAGTAGGCATGGTAGGTCTCGTTCTTCAATTTGAAATCGGCCTTGAAGTGCTTACCGCCCTTTTTCCATTTCTCCACCACTGCGCCCGGATAGGTCTTGGTGAGGTGCGCACTCGCCGCCGCCGGAGGAACAACAGCGACCGGCTTCTGCGCCGTGATGTTCGTGGCGAAGAACAGGATCGCGAGAAGAGGCAACAGGTAGCGCATGGTCCAAGGTTGGTCGCACAAGGTAGAACGGCCACCACCCAAGGACGTGGCTACTTCTTCCCGATGAAGTCCAAGCTCACCGAGTTGATGCAGTAGCGCTGTCCGGTCGGCTTCGGGCCATCATCGAACACGTGGCCGAGGTGCGCACCGCATCGCCCACAGGTCGTTTCCGTGCGGATCATTCCGAATGCATCGTCCGCGTGATAGTGGATCGCATCCTTGCGCTCCGGCTGGAAGAAGCTCGGCCAACCGCAACTGCTCGCGAACTTGGAATCGGCCTGGAAGAGCACGTTACCACACACCGCGCAGGCGTAGGTGCCGATCCCATCGAAGTCCCAGTACTTCCCCGTGAAGGCGCGTTCGGTTCCTTTCTCGAAGGCGATGTAGTAGAGGTCCTCCGGAAGGATCTTCTTCCACTCGGCCAGCGGGACATCCAGCTTTGCGGTGTCCGTGTGCGAGTAGTACGGATTGGTGCTGTGATCGTACTGGTTGTTCGTATCCATGGTCGGGTTCTTCGAGGCGGTTTGTCCGTTGGATGTGCCGCAGGCGGAAAGCATCAATGCCGAGGCGAGCAGCAAAGAGAAGGTGTTCATCGTTGGCATGTGTTTCATCCCGATCTTACCGGGACCCGACTGTCGCCAGAACATTTCATCCATGACAAAGGTTCGTGGATCGGATCGAAGAAGGGTCGGGTCGATCACTTTTCAGCGGCCTCTTTCCGGATCACCGGACCTGTTGAAATTTTCCTTCCCCTAAAGGGGAAGTAGAAGAAGGAACGGGGAAGGGTAACCGGATCCGGTGAATAGCCCCTTTTATTTGCCGCCCTGAATAGGATCAATCCATGGCCAAGAAGAAAGGAAGCGGAGATCTGGTGATCGTGGAGTCGCCAGCGAAAGCGAAGACGATCGAGAAGTACCTCGGCGAAGGCTACACGGTGTTGAGCAGTTATGGTCATGTGCGTGATCTTCCTGAACGCGACCTGAGCGTGGATGTGGAGAACGGCTTCGAACCGACGTACATCATCCCCGATGACAAGAAGGACCGCCTGAAGCAATTGCAGAAGGAAGCCGACAAGGCCGGAACGGTGTGGCTCGCGACTGACGAGGACCGCGAAGGAGAAGCCATCAGCTGGCACTTGAAGGAAGCGTTGCACCTCGCCGATGACAAGGTGAAGCGCATCACCTTCAACGAGATCACGAAGCAGGCGGTCACGGCGGCGATGTTGGAACCGCGCGCGATCGATATCCACTTGGTGGATGCACAGCAAGCGCGCCGTGTGCTGGATCGCTTGGTCGGTTACGAATTGAGCCCGATCCTTTGGCGTAAGGTGAAGCCGAGCCTGAGCGCCGGTCGCGTGCAAAGCGTGGCGGTGCGCTTGATCGTGGAGCGTGAGCGCGAGATCCTCGACTTCGACAGCAAGAGCGCCTTCCGCATCACCGCGATCATGACCACCGGAAGTGGCGCGAGTGTGAAAGCGGAATTGCCGACGCGTTTCGCGACGGAAGAAGAAGCGCGCGCTTTCCTTGAAGGGTGCATCGGTTCCAACTACACGGTACACGCCGTGGAGAAGAAGCCCGGTAAGCGATCACCGGCTGCGCCGTTCACCACCAGCACACTTCAACAGGAAGCGTCACGCAAACTCGGCTATGGTGTGGACCGCACCATGAGGATCGCGCAAGGGCTGTACGAGCAGGGGCACATCACTTACATGCGTACCGATTCGGTGAACCTGAGCGAACAGGCCATCGCTGCAGCGGCGGAACAGATCAGTGAGCAATACGGCGAGCGGTACAGCAAGTCGCGCCGGTTCACGAGCAAGAGCAAAGGCGCGCAGGAAGCGCACGAGGCCATTCGCCCGGCGGACATGCGCGTGCGGAACGCCGGAGCCGATAGCGATGCGGAACGACTCTACGACCTGATCTGGAAGCGCACGCTCGCCAGCCAAATGGCGGAGGCGGAACTGGAGAAGACCGTCGTGAACATCGGCATCAGTGGCCGACCCGGTGAGAACCTGGTCGCGCAGGGCGAGGTGATCCTCTTCGATGGTTTCCTGAAGGTGTACATGGAAGGCAAGGACGATGAGGATAGCGATGAGCAGGCGGGTTTGCTGCCGGACATGAAGCAGGGCGAGCTACTCGCATTGAAAGAGATGCTCGCTACGCAACGCTTCGATCGCCCTTCACCGCGATACACCGAAGCGAGCCTAGTGAAGAAGCTGGAGGAACTCGGCATCGGCCGCCCTTCCACCTACGCACCCACGATCAGCACCGTGCAGAAGCGCGGCTACGTAGTGAAGGAGAACCGCGATGGCAAGCCGCGTCCGTATCGGATCCTCACGCTCGTGAATGATGCGGTCTCTGATGCGACAGCTACTGAGAACGTCGGCGCTGAGAAACAGAAACTCTTCCCCACCGACATCGGTATGGTGGTGAACGATTTCCTCGTGGAGCACTTCCCTGTGATCGTGGATCTCAACTTCACCGCGAAAGTGGAGGAGGAGTTCGACGTGATCGCCGAAGGCAAGGAGAATTGGCGCGAGATGATCGCGCGCTTCTACAAGCCGTTCCATGTCACCATCGGAACAGTGAAGGATTCCGCGGAGCGGGCCACCGGTGCACGCCTGTTGGGAATGGATCCGGTCAGTGGCAAGCCGATCAATGCACGTATCGGTCGCTTTGGGCCCATGGTGCAGATCGGCAGCGTGGAGGACGAGGAGAAGCCGCGCTTCGCCAGCCTGCGCAAGGATCAGAGCATTCAGACCATTACCTATGAAGAGGCACTGGATCTTTTCAAGTTGCCACGCACATTGGGTGAACGTGATGGCGAAGTGTGTACGGTAGGTATCGGTCGCTTCGGTCCATATGTACGCTTGGGCAGCACCTACGCCAGCCTCACGCCGGAGGATGATCCGTTGGCGATCGATCTCGCGCGTGCAGTGGAACTCATCGACCTGAAGAAGATCGCGAACGCTACACGAGACCTCGGCGAGTACAAGGGCGAGATGCTCGTCGTCGGTCGTGGTCGCTTCGGCCCATTCGTGAAGTACGGCAAGACCTACGCGAACATCCCGAAGGGAGAGGAGCCGACCGCAGTGACCTTGGAGCGTGGCATTGAATTGATGGAGGCCAAGCTGGCTGGCGTGCGACAGAACATCCTGAAGGAATTCACCGGGTCGGAGATCCAGATCCTCGCCGGTCGTTATGGACCGTATATCACCGACGGGAAGAAGAACGCGAACGTCCCCAAGGAGAAGGAACCGGCGGACATCACCTTGGAGGAAGCGACCACATTGCTAGCCGCCGCACCGGAGCGCAAAGGCAAGGCCCGCAAGGGCGGCCACCTTCCACATGGTAGGTCGTGGATTCCCTTCCTTGGAAGGAATGCAAGTGGCGGTCTTCGGAGTGATCGACGACCCCGGTCATTCGAAACCGCGTTCATGTGTGGAAGCACCGGATGCGATCCGCGAGGAACTCTACCAGCTGCACCAGACCGCTGGACAGGTCCACATGGTCGACCTCGGTGACATCCATCCGGGTGCCAGCGCTGGGGATACGCAACACGCCGTGGCGGAAACGTTGGCGGAGTTGATGCGATCCAATATCGTCCCGATCATCCTAGGCGGCGGCCAAGGACACACCTTCTCGCAATACCTGGCCTACGAAATGCTGGAGCGCACCGCGAACCTCGTGTGCGTGGATAGCCGCTTCGATCTCGGCGAACCCGGCCAAGGACTTGCGGATACGAGCTACTTGAGCCACATCGTCCTGCGCCAACCGAACTTCCTCTTCAACTACAGCAACCTCGGTTTCCAGACCTACCACGTGGACCAACCGGGCATCGAGTTGATGGAGCGACTTCTTTTCGACGTTCATCGCTTAGGGGAGCTACGGATGAACATAGCAGATGCAGAACCTGTGTTGCGCAACGCCGACTCCATGAGTGTGGATCTCTCTTCAGTTCGTCGCGCCGATGCTCCTGGTACCAGTCGCCCTGGACCGAATGGATTCCTCGGCGAAGAGGTTTGCCAGTTGATGCGCTACGCAGGGGTAAGCGAGAAGATCACCTCGGTCGGGATATATGAGATGGATCCTGCGAAGGACGAACATGGGGTCACCGCCCAACTCGCTGCACAAATGGTCTGGTGCTTCCTGGATGGGTTCCGCAGCCGCACCAACGATCTGCCGTGGCTGGACCGCAAACGGTTCACGCGGTTCAGGATCCCCATCAAAGGCCACGATCAGGAATTGGTGTTCTACAAAAGCACCATCAGCGACCGCTGGTGGATGGACGTGCCATACCGGGCCGAGCAAGAAGCGCGTTTTGAGCGCCATCATCTCGTACCGTGCTCATACGGTGATTATCAAGCTGCCTGTCGGGAGGAAGTGCCGGACCGTTGGTGGCGGACTTTCCAGAAGTTGGCCTAGGCCGGGGCCCATCCCGAGCACTTTCGGTAGGATCCCAGCACTAGAGGGATGCGGGCGGATTTGGCGGGTAATGGGAATTGCTATATTGGCGCCGGTTCTTGGGGACGGTAGATCACCTTTCCCACGAATGCGAGGCTCCACACCGAACGGAACAACAGCATGAGGGGGATAATTACCGCAGCACTATGCGCGGCCGTGGCAAGCGCGTCGTTCGCGCAGCAGGATCCGCAGTTCACCCAATACATGTTTGACCGCTTGTCCATCAACCCCGGGGTTGCTGGTACGACCGGGGAACTTTGTGGGACCATGCTGCTCCGACAGCAATGGACCGGCTTCGATGGGGCACCCAAGACCGCCTTGTTGAACGTTCACGGGTCCATTAAGCGCATCAGCAGCGGGGTTGGACTTTCCGTATTTCTTGACAAGCTGGGACAACAAAAGAGCACTTACGCTCGGTTGAGCTATTCCTTCCATCGTAAGATCGGACCGGGAACCATCGGCATCGGTTTGGCAGCAGGCCTGATGAGTCACACCCTTGGTAACGATTGGCAGGCGACGGATCCCATCTCCCAGGACAACTCCATTCCTGCGAATGGTAACAGTGATATGGGCTGGGATCTCGCGGCAGGACTGTATTATGTGAGTCCGACCTTGTGGGCGGGTTTCTCCAGTACACACCTTACCGAGGTGGAGTTGAGCAATGTGAGCATCCAGCAGCGTCGCCACTATTTCCTTCAGGCCGGCTACAATTGGAAATTGAAGGGCGACCCGAAGTACGTTGTGCAGCCTAGCGTATTGATGAAGAGTGACGGAACCTCCACCCAGTTCGACATCACCGGCACCTTCCTCTATAATAACATGGTCTGGTTGGGCGTTTCCTACCGGACGGAGGATGCGATCGCGCCGTTGATCGGGTACCAATTCAAGCCCAATACGAAGTCCATGTTGAAGGTGGGCTACAGCTATGACATCACTACCTCGAAACTGCGCAATTACAGCAGCGGTAGTCATGAATTGATGGTGAATTATTGTGTGTTGCTGGTGAAACCACCAGATGTCCAGATCTACAGGAACCCCTTGTTCCTCTAATCGACCGAAACCCAACAACCCAAACTGCCGTAAAGTGCCTCGTCTTAGGTGTTCGCTTACCCGAAGCACCTTTATCAAGGATCCCTGCAAGGAAGACATGGAGCGGCAAAACAGGAAGAACATGCAACGTCCCATCTTGATTCTCGGCGCCGTAGGCTTGCTGGCGAGCTGCGGTGGAGGCGGTCAGGGGCAGCTCATCGGCGCCCAAGGCAGGCCAGGTTGGTACCAAGTTGATCCCTATGGGATGAACTATATCCCGATGGGTAGCTACATCATGGGTCCCAGTGATCAGGATGTACCCTACGCCATGGTCACGAAGAGCAAGACGGTCTCCGTCCAAGCCTTCTACATCGACCAGACGGAGATCACCAACAATGAGTACCGCCAATTCGTGTATTACGTGCGGGATTCCATTGCGAAGCGGATCCTGGGTGATGAGGACATCGGCGAGCACATCATCAGTGAGGATGAGTTCGGTGAGGAGATCGACCCACCGGTGATCAACTGGAGGGAGCGTATCAACTGGTACGGCGATGAGGAACGCGAGGCCTTGGCCGACATGTTCCTGAGCGAAAGCGAGCGGTTCTATCGCCGCAAGGAGATCGACACGCGCAAATTGATGTTCGAGTACTACTGGATCGACCTCAAGGAGGCGGCCCGGAAAGGAACCCCAAGCAATTGGGCACGTGATCTCGACCTGAGCTACACCAACGTGAAGGGACAGAACAACGCCATCCGCGGCCATAGCGATCGCAGCAAGTTCATCATCAAGGAAGTCATCAACGTGTACCCCGATACCTTGGTCTGGGTGCATGACTTCACTTACTCCTTCAATGAGCCGATGACAGAGAATTACTTCTGGCACCCGGCGTACGATGATTATCCATTGGTGGGTGTGACCTGGGTACAGGCTACCGCGTTCAATGTGTGGCGCACGCAACTCATGAACAGTTGGTTGGAGAATAATGGAGAAGCCTTCGTGAATCGCTTCCGACTACCTACCGAGGCGGAGTGGGAGTACGCATCACGCGGTGGGCTTGATCAAGCTCCGTATCCATGGGGCGGTCCGTACGTTCGTAACCGGCAGGGCTGCTTCCTCGGAAACTTCAAGCCGCTCCACGGCAATTACGTGGATGACGGCGGGTTCCATACGGTTCCGGTGGATAGCTACACACCGAACGATTACGGCCTGTACCAGATGTCCGGTAACGTAGCGGAGTGGACGAGCACCGCGTTCGACGAGAGCGTGTATGATTTCGACCACGACCTGAACCCCGAGTACAGCTATGACGCTCTGGCAACGGACGCGCCATCGTTGAAGCGGAAAGTGATCCGTGGTGGCTCTTGGAAGGACATCGGATACTACATGCAGACCGGCACGCGCAGCTACGAGTACCAGGATACCACCAAGGCGTACATTGGCTTCCGTTCCGTCATGACCTATTTGGGTCGCGGTAAGGCAGTGAACGCAGAAGACCTTTAGTGAGCAAGACGTGTGACCGTTACCGAACCAGCACGGTCGCATTATTTGACTATTCCCTCAACAGACGAACCCTAAAACGCAAGGACGAACGATGAAACCCGGGAGCAAGAAGTGGAAGAACTTCATGGCCAAGTTGTACGGCATCGGTGCCGCGGTCGTGATCATTGGTGCTCTATTCAAGATCCAGCACTGGCCCTTGGCCAGCTTTTTCCTGATCCTTGGATTGAGTACGGAAGCGATCATCTTCTTCTTCTCGGCATTCGAACCGCCGCATGAGGATCCGGATTGGAGCCTCGTTTACCCGGAACTCGCCACCGGTGAGAAGTCCGAAGGGGATGATTTCAGCAAGGAGGATCAGCGCTCGATCACGGAGCAACTGGATGACATGCTGGAGAGTGCGAAGATCGAACCCGAACTCATCGCAAGCTTGGGTGATGGTATGCGTTCATTGAGCGATCAGGCCAAGCAGATGGGCCAGATCACCGGTGCGGCCGCCGCAACGAACGAATACGCGAACAGCTTGAAGGATGCCACTTCCAAAGTGACCACCTTGAGTGATAGCTATGCGAAGGCGAGCGAGAGCTTGGCCGACCTCAGCACCAGTGCGGACGCGGGCAAGAATGCCGGGCAGAACCTGAAGCGCATGAGCCAGAACCTTTCGGACCTGAACGAGATGTACGAGTTGCAACTGAAGACCAGTCGCGAGAAGCTCGAGGCAGCGAACCAGATGTTCGAAGGCATGGGCGAGATGATGACCAACCTGCGCAACTCGGTGGACGACACCAAGCGCTACAAGGAGAACATCGCGGTGCTCAGCGACAACCTCGCCAAGCTGAATACGGTGTACGGAAACATGCTCGCTGCAATGACCATCCGCTGAACCGGACAAGTCCAGCGAACCAGACCCCAACCAAACCTAAACCGGTCGATCAGAGATGGCAAGTGGCAAATTGTCGCCGAGACAGAAGATGATCAACATGATGTACCTCGTGTTGACGGCTCTGCTGGCGCTTAACGTTTCGAAGGAGATCCTGGACAGCTTCGTGACGGTCAACAACGGTCTTGAGAACACCAAATTGTCGCTCAAGGACAAGATGGATGTGCAGTACAAGGCATTCGAGGCCAACGCCAATGAGAACCCTGCCAAGTATGGTGCGGCTTGGGCCGAGGCACAAAAGATCAAAGCGTCAGGTGCTGAATTGGTCGCTTATATCGACACGATCAAAGTTCGTGCGATCATGACCTCCGAAGGATGGCCGCGTGACAGCGTCGTACTGGGGGATGGTCGTCTTGTTGACCTGATGAAAGTGACCAAGAAGGACAGTCACGATGAATTGACCACCATGCTGGTCGGAAGCGAGCCGAGCGAGCCGAAGGAGGGCCCGTTCACAGCGCGTGAATTGCGTGGCAAGTTGGAGGCGTTCCGCGATCTGGTGAAGGGAAGCCGCCCTGACGACGCAACGCTATCGGCTGCAGTGGATCGGCTGTTCAATTTCGATGACCGCATGGACGCTTCGGGTACCATGAACAACTGGTCGAGCATCAACTTCTATCACGTTCCGATGGCTGCGGGGATCACGATCCTGAGCAAGATCCAGTCGGATGTGCGGAATGCGGAAGGCGAAGTGGTGAAGCGCATGATGGACGCGGTGGAGGGAAAGAGCTTCAAGTTCAACAAGCTTACCGCCATCATCAAACAGCGCAGTAGCTATGTGACAGTAGGAAGCACGTATCGCGCTGAGATTTTTCTGGGGGCGTACGATGATCAGAATGCACCTGTGGTGTACATAGGATCCAAGATCGATACTCTACACAAGCGGTTCATCGGGGATTCGACCCTTTTGCCGATGCAGGGCGCCCAAGCGATCCTGGAGCAGGTTGCCGCGGGTCAAGGGCTGAAAACCGTTACCGGCATCATTCGCTACAAGCCTGTTGGCGGTGAACTCCAGACGGAATTGTTCACGGCGGAGTACGAGGTGGCGACAGCGAACTTGGTTGTGAGTCCGACCAAGATGAATGTGTTCTATCGTGGAGTTGACAATCCAGTCAGCATTAGTGTGTCCGGGTATAGCGACAAGGACATCGTTCCATCCAAGACCAACGGTGAGCTTGTGAAAACCGCCGAAGGCTACGTCATGCGTCCAGGACGGGAAAGCGAAGCGGTTATCGGAGCGACGGTAAAGAACCCTGATGGTACTTCGAAGTCGATGCCGGGGGTCAAGTTCCGTGTGAAGAACGTGCCGAACCCACAGCCATTCTTCGCGGGTAAGAGCTTGAATGACGAGACGATCAAGAAGGCGGAACTCACGGCAGCTGCCGGCGTGATCGCCAAGATGATCGACTTCGATTTCGATCTGCGCTTCGAGATCACCGAGTTCAAGGTGACGATGATCGTGGGTGGAACCCCGATCGAGAAATTGACCAAGGGTCCGGCTGTGAGTGGCGACATGAAGGAAATGTTCGCCAAAGCCAAGCCCGGCCAGAAGATCTATATCGAGGGTATCAAGGCGCGCGGTCCGGATGGCACCGTACGAAACTTGGGTTCCCTTTCGTTCAAAGTGGTGTAAACCGATCGCTTACCCCGATGAGGACCATGAAGAAGCTACTGATCACCTTGACCCTCGCGGTCATCGCCTTCTGCGCTGCACCCACGGTGTCGGCCCAGACGGTACTTGATGGAGCTTTCATCAAGGAACACACGAAGACGAAGCGTGTGGTCCCTTACACGCATATCCGTGAAGCGGATGTGATGTGGGCGCGGCGCGTTTGGCGGAAGATCGATCTGAAGGAGAAGATGAACCATCCGTTGTATTTCCCGACGGAGGCGATCAATGACCGTAAAAGCCTCTTCGATGTGATCAGGCAGGGATTGATGGTGGATGGTTCGATCACTGCATACGATCCTGGCGCGCTGCTCACGGATGATGAGTTCAGGAAGCCGCTGTTGCGTACCCAGTTGGAGGATATGTTCACGCGCATGGACACCCAATACACCGAGAACCTGACCACCGGTGATATGGAGATGGTGGTCCAGAAGATCGACCTGGAGTCGCGCGACATCAAGATGTACAAGATCAAGGAGGACTGGATCTTCGACAAGCAGCGCAGCACGATGGACATCCGCATCATCGGCATCGCGCCGATGAAGGAGGTGCGTGGTGAGGACGGCGAGGTGCGTGGTTATGCAGAGCTCTTCTGGTTGTACTACCCGGAGTGCCGGTACGTCTTCGCGAACTGGGATGCCTTCAACCGCGAGAACGACGCCGAGCGCCGCAGTTATGAGGACATCTTCTGGAAACGGCAATTCAGCAGCTACATCACGAAGTGGAGCAACGTGTACGATCGACAGATCAGTTCGTACAAGACCGGCTTGGACGCTCTGCTCGAAGGAGAGGAGATCAAGCAATCCCTGTTCGAGTTCGAACACGACCTCTGGAATTTCTAACGCATAGTTCGCGTTCATATTCGCAAAGCCCCGGCCACCGGGGCTTTGCTACTTTTGCGCCCCTTTTAAGGATCCCTGTAGCAGATGATCACCGTTCAAGGACTCACACTTCACTTCGGCCCACGCCCCATGTTCGATGGGGTCTCCTTCTTCATCGGGAGCGATGATCGCATCGGTCTGGTCGGTCGCAATGGTGCTGGGAAGAGTACCCTGTTGAAGATCATTGCCGGTCAGCAGAACTACGATACAGGTACCATCGGCAAGCCGCGTGAACTCACCGTCGGTTATCTCCCGCAGGAGATGGCGCACAACCTCGAACTCACGACTTGGGAAGTGGCGGAGAAGGCCTTTGCAGAAGCGCAAAAGCTGAACGAGCAGATCGAGCACATTACCACCGATCTCGAAAGTCAACGACCGACGAGGAGGCCATTGAACTCGCCACGCTGCTCGCACATGCACACGAACGATTGAATGCGATCGGTGCCTCGGACCATGACATGCAGGTCGAGCGGATGCTCAAGGGGATCGGATTCGTGGGGGAGGACATGCACCGGAAGATGAAGGAACTTAGCGGTGGTTGGCGCATGCGGGCCGAGCTAGCGCGCATCCTCCTGATGCAACCGGACCTATTGCTTCTGGACGAACCGACCAACCACTTGGATCTCCCCGCGATCCAGTGGCTTGAGGACCTGTTGCGCACTTATCCCGCTGCGCTCGTTCTCATCAGTCACGACAAGACTTTTCTCGATCGCCTGACGAAGCGGACACTGGAGGTCTTCAGCGGAAAGCTCATCGACAGGAAGGTTCCATGGAGCCAATACGTGGAGTTGCGGAAGGTGGAACGTGAGCAGCAAGCGGCCCAGGCCAAGGATCAGCAGCGCTATATCGAACAGACCCAGGTGCTGATCAATAAGTTCCGGGCGAAGGCGAGCAAGGCGGCATTCGCACAGAGCTTGATCACCAAACTCGAGAAGCTGGAACGCATCGAGGTGGATGATGAGGATCTGCGGAAGATGCTCGTGAAGTTCCCGCCTGCACCAAGTTCCGGGAAGATCGTCTGCGAGGTGAAGGGCGTGAGCAAGGCCTACGGTGAGAAGCGGATCTTCGAAGGCGGCGAGTTGACCATCGCAAAGGGCGAACACCTTGCCCTTGTCGGTGCGAACGGAACCGGGAAGAGCACCTTGGTGCGCATGATCATGGGCGAGGAACCCTTCGATGGGGAGATCCGCTTGGGCCACAATGTGATCGTGGGGTACTACGCGCAGGACATGCCCGAACGCATGAACCCGCTGAGCACCGTGATGGAAACCGCCGAGTACGCCGCCAGCGAGGACAACCGCCCGCGGATCCGCGCCATGTTGGGTGCCTTCATGTTCAGCGGTGATGATGTGGACAAGAAGGTGAAGGTCCTCAGTGGTGGAGAGCGTGCGCGTCTTGCACTGTGCTGCATGCTGCTGAAGCCTTTGAACTTCCTGCTGCTTGACGAGCCGACGCACCACCTGGATATCCAAAGCAAGGATGTGTTGAAGGAGGCGCTGAAGAGCTACGACGGCACATTCATGCTTGTTAGTCACGATCGTGACTTCCTCCATGGACTGACGAATCGCCTGCTGGAATTGGATGAATTCCGGATCCGCGATCAGCACATGGACATCCTCGAACTGATCGAGAAGCGCAAGGCATTGCAAGGCGCCGATATCGGCAAGTCCTCCGAGCGGACGAACACGAAGAGCGGGAAGGGCAACAAGGCGAACAAGAGCGATCAGAGCGAGAAGCGTGAACGCGATAAGGAGCGTCGCCAGGTGCAGAACCAAGTGCAACGTTTGGAGAAGCAACTCGCCGACTTGGAGCAGGAGGAAAAGCAACTGCAATCCGCGGTGATGAAAGGCGGTACCGCTGCTGCCGAGGTGCAGAAAGGCTATGAGCGCATGGGCGAGACCGCGAAGCGGATCGCCACGACCATGAAGGAGTGGGAGGACGCTTCGGTGCGTCTCGAAGAACTCGGCGAGGAGAAGACCGCCTGAGGTTCGCGTTACTTCATTGAGGAGTTGGCATTGGTTGTTCGGTGATGCACGCCGCATCATCGTAACACCACGAACATGGCCAGCATGAAGATGCCTCCTCGGCAGAAGATGATCAACATGATGTACCTCGTGCTCACCGCGATCCTCGCGCTGAACGTGAGCAAGGAGGTCCTCGACGCATTCGCGATCATGGACGCCGAACTTGTTAGAAGTGAGCGCGCACACGAGGAACGATCGAAGGTGGAGTACACCGTGTTCGCCGATATGGCCGAGCGTTTTCCGGAGAAGTTCGCGGTGAAGCATGAAGAAGCATTGCGCGTAAAAGCCATGGCCGATTCACTCGTGCATCACATCGAGGACATCAAAGCGAACGCGGTGGCCAAAGCGGATGGTGTTGAACTCTCCGCCCTTCAGGGTAAGGACGCCAATGGAAGGGACACGCTGCGCGCGTTGTTGGCGCTGGAGATGAAGGACGACCGCGATGTGCTCACGCAAGCGCTCGTTGGAAGCGAACCGGCAACACCGAGAGAAGGACCGGGAACGGCCTACGAACTGCGCACGAGCATCAGCGCCTTCCGCGATAGCTTGAAGGTTCTTGCGGGTGAGAAGGGTTTAGCGCTCTCCGCAGCGTTGGATGCACTCTTCGACTTCAGCGACCGGCGCGATGCCAGTGGAACGATGAACAACTGGGAGAGCATCAACTTCTACGACGTGCCGCTCGCTGCCGGTGTCGCCACACTGAGCAAGCTTCAAGCAGATATTCGCGCTGCGGAGAACGATATGGTGAAGTGGCTGTACCGTTCCGTGGAAGTGGACGACTACAAGTTCGGAACACTCACCACCGCTGTGGTGCCCCAAAGCAGTTTGATCATGGTCGGCGATTCGTTCCGCGCCGATGTCTTCCTCGCAGCTTACGATCCGAAGAACGCGCCGCGCGTCACCATGAAGGATGGGACAACGCTTCCCATCGGTTCCGACGGCAAAGCCAAGCTCCGCCTGCGTGGCAATAGCATCGGTGAGCAGATCGTCGAGGGGATCATCCGCTTTGATGGACCGAAGGGCGTGGAAGAAGTGCCCTACACCACCTCGTTCCAAGTGATGGCGCCTTTGCTTGTCGCTTCCCCCACCAAGATGAACGTGCTCTATCGCGGCGTGGAGAACCCGATCGAGCTTTCCGTGCCGGGTGTACCAGCCGAACGTGTGCAAGCCACGATCTCCACTGGACGGATCGCACGACAAGGGAATGGCTGGGTAGCTACCGGCATGACCAGCAGTACCGCTGAGGTGAATGCGGTGGTGCCCATGCCTGATGGAACAACAAGGCGGATCGGGCCTGCGACCTTCAGGGTGAAGGACCTTCCAACACCGATGGCCTATGTGGGACAGAAGAACGCGCTGGAGGCGCGGATCAAGAAGACCGAGCTCACAGCGGCCCAAGGACTTGCGGCGAAATTGCCGGATACCGAGTTCGCCGCGCGCTTCCAGGTCCTTCGCTTCACCTTGCAAGTGGTGCGCGGAAGCCAACCCGTTGACCGCCCGGTGACCGGGAGCTTGTTCGATACTGACGTGAAGTACATCTTCTCCAAACTGCACAACGGGGACCGCGTGATCTTCCAGGATATCAAGGCCAGGCTTGAGAATGCGCCTGCTGGGGCGCGTACTTATGACCTTACCCCGATCGCTTGGAAAGTGGTGGATTGATCCACTTCCCTCCGAGGCGACTATATTTGCGCCCCATTGCGGGGTGGAGCAGATGGTAGCTCGTCGGGCTCATAACCCGAAGGCCGTAGGTTCGAGTCCTACCCCCGCTACAGAGGAAGGCCCGGTGAAAGCCGGGCCTTCGCTTTTTTGAGGCGATCCGACCGTGCTGGTTGGCGAACTTCGCAGTCCGGAACACATGGCCCACAAAGCGGGATACGTCAACATCATCGGTGAACCCAACGTGGGCAAGAGCACCTTGCTCAACGCGTTGTTGGGGGAGAAGTTGGTGATCGTGAATCCGAAGGCGCAGACCACGCGCCACCGGATCCTGGGCATCCTGAATGGGGATGACCACCAACTGGTACTGAGCGATACCCCGGGCATCCTTGATCCGCAGTACCGCATGCACGAGCGCATGATGGATGCCGTGGACGAAGCGTTGGAGGACGCCGACATCCTGATCGTCCTTGTCGAACTGGGCCAATCGCCGGAGAAGTCCGAGCATGTGTTGAGCCGGGCAAACCGTTTCAATGGCCCGAAGGTGTTGCTGGTGAACAAGGTGGATACCGGCAGCGAGGACGCAGTGCTTGCCGCGCTTGAGGCTTGGGAAGCTGCACTACCCGGTGCCAAAGTGGTTCCCATCTCCGCGTTGCATGGATTGAACGTTCCAGAACTCCGGACGTACTTGATCGATCAACTTCCGGAGCACCCGGCGTACTTCCCGAAGGACGAACTGAGCGACCGCAACACGCGCTTCTTCATCAGTGAGATGATCCGCGAGAAGATGCTGACCTATTACAAGCAGGAGATCCCGTACAGCTCGCAAGTGGTGGTGAACAGCTACGAGGACGGCGAGAAGCTGGTGAAGATCCAGGCCGACGTGATCGTGATGCGCGAGAGCCAGAAGGGCATCGTCATCGGCGAAGGCGGAAAGGCCTTGCGCAAACTGGGCACAGAGGCCCGCATGGCCATAGAGCGTTTTGTCGGCACCAAGGTCTTCCTGGACCTGAAGGTGAAGGTGGATCCGGACTGGCGGGAGGACGAACAAAAGTTGAGGAAATACGGGTACTAATGGGGAACATCGTTGCCATCGTAGGTCGCCCGAATGTGGGCAAGAGCACACTCTTCAATCGTCTGGTGGAGCAACGTGATGCCATCACCGACGCCACAGCGGGGACCACGCGCGACCGGCACTACGGCAAGTCCGAATGGAACGGTTACGTCTTCAGCGTGATCGATACCGGCGGCTATGTGAGCGGCAGCGACGATGTGTTCGAAGGTGAGATCCGCAAGCAGGTGAAGTTGGCGATCGACGAAGCCGATACCGTGCTCTTCATCGTGGATACACAAGGCGGCATCACCACCATGGATGAGGTCATCGCTGGCGTGTTGCGCAAGGCGAAGAAGCCGGTGATCCTCGGCGCGAACAAGGTGGACACCTTCGGCAAGGAGTACACCACCGCGGAATTCTACAAACTGGGCTTGGGAGAGGTGTTCAGCATCTCCGCCGCGCACGGTGCTGGCACTGGTGATCTGCTGGATGCCGTGGTGGGCACCTTCCGCAAACCGACCGAGGAGGAAGAACCGGAGATCCCGAGGCTCGCGATCGTCGGGAAACCGAACGTGGGCAAATCATCACTGGTGAATGCACTGCTTGGCAAGGAGCAGAGCATCGTCACCGATGTGGCCGGGACCACCCGCGATCCGATCAATACTCGGTGGAACGTCTTCGGCCACGACCTGATGTTGCTGGATACCGCCGGTATCCGCAAAAAGGGGAAGGTGGACGAGGACATCGAGTTCTACAGCGTGATGCGTTCCATCCGCGCCATCGAGGACAGCGATGTGTGCGTGCTGATGGTGGATGCGCGCGATAGTATCCAGCAGCAGGACCTGCACATCCTCTCCATCATCCAGAAGAACGGCAAGGGCGTGGTGGTGGTGGTGAACAAGTGGGACCTCCTCCAGAAGGAGACCAACACCATGAAGGCCTTCGAGGCCGACCTGAAGAAGAAGATGGAGCCCTTCGTCGATGTGCCGGTGGTCTTTACCAGCGTGGTGGAGAAGCAGCGGATCCTGAAGGTGATCGAGACGGCGATGCAGGTCTACGAGGACCGCAAACGCCGGATCCCCACCCGCAAGCTGAACGACATCATGCTGCCGGAGATCGAACGGCAACAACCGCCGATGTACAAGGCGAAGCAGATCAGCATCAAGTTCATCCAGCAGTTGCCGTTGCACGTGCCGAGCTTCGTGTTCCACTGCAACCTGCCGCAATACGTGCGGCCGAGCTACGAGCGCTTTTTGGAGAACCGCCTCCGCCACCACTGGCGTTTTACGGGCGTGCCGATCCGGATCTACATCCGGAAGAAATAGGCAGGGCCTATTGCCAACCACACTTTCGGCGACGCCGAGAACGGAGCACCTTGAAAACGGGTTGAACCCTGGCTAAGAGGCTTGTGGGCCGTAGCGCTGTGACACATCGGCGACGAGCGATTCCACTTGCTTCAAGGAGAGTGTTGCGATGAGGGCGTGGATGCTCTTCGCGGCCTTGGGTTTGGTGAGGAAGGCCAAGTGATCCTCGCCCTGAACATGACGGTTCGGATCAGGCGTGTAGTCATAGAGATCATACGGTTCGCAATGGAAAATGCGGCAGAGCTTCTCCAAGTGAGCGAAGTCGAGGCGGCGCACACGACCAGCAATGAGGTCCTTGGCGGTCTGTGGGGTGAAGCCGTTCTTGACCAAGTAGGTGTACGGGCGTTGAACCCCTTTGAGCAACGCGATGCGGGGGATGTTGAGCGTGATCATGGTTGGTCTTTCTTGTTGGTTGGTTGACCGGATGCGAAGGTTCCAACGGGCAAACCGGGAAAAATGTTGTGGGAAGACAGCAACCGGTTCCGGGAAAGGCACTTCCGGTTGTGGGAAGACGACATCACGTTCCACCGAGGTAGGGTGAAGTTGTGCCACGCCACAAAGGGGTTGATCGGTAGCATGTTGCCGTGCCCATAACCGATCGTTGAGCGAGAGGGATCGATGATGGAGATCCCGGAAAAGGAGTGGGGGTTGACCGAAGGCACAACAGGGTTCCCGGACGACATCTTCGGGTTCTCTGAAGGAGGGTTGCGGTTGTGCGAAGGAGATCGGAGTTGGAACAGGAGGTGATCGGAAGGATGCGGAGAGTGTGGAATGCGTGGCCTATCCGAATCCAGGAACCGTGCTCTGCACTGAAGTGGATGGTAATAGAGCGCGGATACGTATCAAGAGTTCGGCTACCTTGGCGGGAAAGGCGTGCCATGGTGAACACACTCGAGAACATCGCTTCTTGCCGCAGGGTCCGCTCCTCTTCCACGCGCACGGGCCACACACGGAGCGAGACCAACTGCGGAGGTTTGGGTTGGCGGCTTGCGCCGCTGAGGATACCCTGCGTTGGTCTAGGTTCCTTGGGCCAACAGCGCGACGTGGTGGGCAGTGCTGCGGCCAATGCTTGGCTGCACGCGCTGGGTGGCGATCTGCCTGAAGAGATCATCATCCTGCCGGATGATGGTCCGAAGCGCTTGGAGACGCACACGACCAGAACGGTGGAATGGCCCACCGACCTTTCGATGGACGTATTCCCGAACCCCAGTAGTGGCCCTGCGATGGTGGCCTATGAAGTTCCCGAAGGCATGGAACAGACCGAACTACATGTGCTGGATGTCTATGGCAGAGTGCTCTTGCGCCAGCGCTTGGGTCAAGGACCTGGTTTGGTGGAATTGTCCACTGGCGGCTTGGCGTCCGGTGTCTATCTGGTGGATCTACGGTTGAACGGCCAGAGCCTTGCCCAGACCAAACTGATCGTGCAGCGATAAATGCGCAGGAGCGCTTGCCTCATATTCCTGTTCGTTGAAGCCCTGGCACATGGCCAGGGCTTCAACACACGGTACGACGATCTTGGTCACGGATTGCAACAAACGGCTTTCGGCATAGAGTGTACGGTTGACGGCTGGGTCGTGGTCTCTGGGAGCGATGATCTGGACAGCATTGGTCCCGGTGTTTGGTTCACCCACGCATCCACCGTGTTGCGAAGATTGGATGAAGTTGGCAATACGATCTGGGAGAAACGGGCATGGCGAGCAGGCCATGGCGTACTACCCGGCTGGGCGAATTGCAGCGACACCATCCCCGGCGGTGGTTACGTGGTAGGAGGTGCCAGTGAAGACACTTTGGGCAACGACGAAGTGTACCTGATGCGATTCGATGTGAACGGCGATACGTTGTGGACGCGCGTGTTCGGTGATCCGAACTTGAACTATTACTACATCGGTAGGCAAGTGAAGCGCACGCCGGACGGCGGCTTCGTGATCGCGGGAGACACGGATCAGAACGGGAGCGTTGATGGTTTCGTCCTTCGAACCGACGCTACCGGTAATGAAGTGTGGCGCCAGTTCTTCGGGTTCAGCTCCACGCTGCTCGACGGCTTCCTTTCCGTGGATCTTGGTCCAGCAGGATCGTACTACGGTTCAGGTACCAGCGAAACCACTCCGCTGAACGGCGATCATTATGTTGCCCGGATCAACAGTGTTGGTGGTCTTATGTGGCAACGCAGGTGGGGTGGGCCATACAGCGAAGGGGCCACCCAACTGATGACGCTCAACGATGGGCAACCACTGATCATCAGCGGGTGCAGTTTCGCAACAGGTAACACAGCGATGAGGCCTTATTTGGCGAAGTTGGACTCTGCGGACGGCAGTATCATTTGGGAAAAGCAATACGGTGCGATCTTCAACAGCACCACCTTCTTCGCAGGCAAGGAAGCCCCCAATGGCGATTTGATCGCGGCGGGTGTGAGCTACGCCAACAGCGGCATCAACAACGCACAACAGGGTTTGCTGCTGCGCACCACCAGCACCGGCGATAGTTTGTGGATGTTCAACTACTACTACCAGGATGATGTGATCACCACTGGCCAAGGCCGCTTTTACGATGTGCTGCCCACGCCCGATGGCGGCTTCATCGCCGCAGGCGCTGCCTACAACCCGGTGGGCATGGGCTACCCGGCAGGTTACAGCCAAGACACCTGGGTGGTGAAGGTGGATGGCCTAGGCTGCATCGTACCCGGTTGCAACAGCGTGGGCATCACCGAGCAGGCCACGAACTTGCTGGATGCGTTCAGCATCTATCCCAATCCGGCGCATGACAACGCCACGATGCAGCTGTCGTTACCGCCAAGCGTGAGTGGTGCATTGGAGATCACGCTTGTTGCCATGGATGGCCGCGTGGTGCATCAGGAGCGGCTTGCGGGCGGCAGCACCTCTCTTACTCTTTCACTCGCTCACCTGAGCCCCGGCATCTACTATGTTCACATCGCACAAGGCGGCAAGTGGTTAACGGGTGGTAAGTTGGTGGTGGAATGAACGTATGGCGAATACACCGTGCGCAAAAATGCAGGGTCCTCGAAGACGAGAGCCCCTGCAAAGGCTTGGATCCGAACAGGTCGAAGCGTGCGGCTTCGCATGGCATGGTCGGTTACATTCACGTCGCTTATTCATCTCCATGAACGCAGCGCGAGCGCTTACCGGCCTTCTGATCGCTCTTGCGATCCCTGCTCACGCGCAGATCACCGTGGATCCGATGGTTCCCGTTTCGATCTGCGGAAGTCCGACGCTGCAGGTCGATATCTCGGTAGTGAGCGCGATCAACGCAGGCAATTTGTTCACGGTTGAACTCTCCGATGCTGCGGGCTCCTTCGCTACGCCCACGGTGATCGGCAGTTGGAGCGGGACGGGGTCGGGAACCATTTCGTGTACGTTCCCCGCAGGCATCATCGGTGGATCGGGAGTCGCGATCCGCGTACTCGCTTCCGATCCACCGGAGATCGGAACGCCTTATCCGTTGCCGATCACCACGGTGATCCCGCCGAATGCCGGACTGAACGCGGTGCTGACCGTCTGCTCCAACGGTCCGATAGTGAACCTGTTCATGGGTTTGTCGGGGAGTCCGCAGGCCGGTGGTGCATGGACCTCTCCAACTGGTGCGGTGGTCTCGAACTTCTTCAACCCCGCCACGGACACTCCGGGTTGTTACACGTACACCGTGATCGGTGATCCGCCGTGTGTGAACGAGTCGGCTGTGGTGTGCATCACTGTGAACCAAGCGCCGAATGCGGGTGCGAACGGATCGATCACGGTATGCTCATCCGATGCTCCCTTCCTGCTATTCGACCAATTGGCAGGAAGTCCGAGTGTTGGTGGTACGTGGACATTCGGTGGTGGTCCGTTCAATGGGGCGTTCGTGCCGGGTGTGTCGTCGCCCGGGTGCTACACCTATGCGGTGTTGGGTTCAGCCCCTTGTGCCAATGCTACCGCTACGGTCTGTGTGGTTGTCAATCAGCCTCCGAATGCCGGCACGAATGGGAGCTTGACGGTGTGCTCCGATGGCGCACCTGTGAGCATGTTCACCTATTTGGGCGGGACGCCGCAACCGGGAGGGGCGTGGCTCGGTCCAAGCGTACCCGTCGGTGGGATGTACAACCCGATGACCATGGCCCCCGGTTTCTACACATACAACGTGACTGGCACTCCACCGTGCGCGAATGCCGTATCAACCGTTACCGTCATGGAGTTCGCTCCCGCGAACGCGGGCGTGA
Source organism: Flavobacteriales bacterium (assembly GCA_016721005.1). Taxonomy (GTDB): domain Bacteria; phylum Bacteroidota; class Bacteroidia; order Flavobacteriales_F; family PHOS-HE28; genus PHOS-HE28. Next base: position 12,073 of record JADKJM010000007.1, on the reverse strand, counting down.
ATGGCACATTGGACGTATGCACCAACAGCACACCGGTCAACTTGTTCGCAGCACTTGGCGGCAGTCCGAATGCAGGCGGTGCATGGACCGGACCGAGTCCGGTGATCAGCGGGAACTATGATCCTGCAACGATGAACCCCGGGGTGTACGCCTACACCGTGGTTGGCACAGGACCGTGCGCTGATGCGACTTCCACGGTCACCGTGACGGAGTTCAACCCGCCCAACGCAGGAAGCAGCGGGATCGTGAACTGGTGCCAAAGCTTCGGTGCGTTGGATCTCTTTGCGCAGTTGGGCGGTGCGCCGGATGTGGGCGGTGTTTGGGTTGATATGGATGCCACCGGGCAGCTCGTCGCCGGCGTGTTCAATGCATCGGGTGTCACACCCGGGACTTACGGATTCACATACATCGTGAACTCCACGGCATGCGGACCCGCAACAGCCACGCTCTCCGTGATCGTGGGGCCTTGCTTGATCCCGCCCGGGGAGATCTTTCCGACGGAATAGGTCAGGAAAAGGTTCAGGTCGATCCTGATCCGTGTGCAGGTTGATCGAATTCCTGATCCTGGGTGTAATTGCTGCGACCCCTCCGGGGTCGAATGAACGATCGGCGCATTCAATGCTACAAGCTGTGACCCCTTCGGGGTCGGGGAACTACGCGGACACCTATTTGGTGAACTCCGTGGCATGCGGACCCGCAACAGCCACGCTCTCCGTGATCGTCGGGCCTTGCTTGATCCCGCCTGGGGAGATCTTTCCGACGGAATAGGACAGGGAAGGGTTCAGGTCGATCCCGATCCATGTGCAGGTTGATCGAATTTCTGATCCTGGGTGCAATTGCTGCGACCCCTCCGGGGTCGAATGAACGATCGGCGCATTCAGTGCTACATGCTGCGACCCCTCCGGGGTCGATCGATCCATTGGCGCATTGTATGCTACATGCTGCGACCCCTCCGGGGTCGATCGATCCATTGATGCATCACATGCTACAAGCTGTGACCCCTTCGGGGTCGGGGAACTACGCGGACACCTATTTGGTGAACTCCGTGGCATGCGGACCCGCAACAGCCACGCTCTCCGTGATCGTCGGGCCTTGCTTGATCCCGCCCGGGGAGATCTTTCCGACGGAATAGGTCGGACGAAGCGTTTCCGGTCGTTCCGATATCCGTGATGGACCGAGTGGAGGGTTCACGAACTTGGTGCGGCCCCGCGCGTGCCGTAGCGCGGATCAGATCCGTGCAAGCGCCTGCTCCAGATCGGCGATGAGCGATGCTGGATCCTCCAATCCCACATACAGCCGGATCATGTTGAAGGGCAGGTCGGTGTAATAGCCGCTGGGTCCTTGCAGTGCGCATACGGGCCATTGCAGGCTTTCATAGCCGCCCCAACTCACGGCGATCAGGAAGGTCCTCAGGTTGTCGCAGAAGCGTTCCACGGCCGCTACATCGGGTGCATTCAACTCGATGCTCATCAACCCGGCGACACGCGTCATCTGCTTCTTCGCCAATGCGTGTTGCGGATGGCTGGCGAGTCCCGGCCAATGCACACGTTTCACTTTGGGATGCGCTTCGAGGAAGTGCGCGACCTTCTCCGCGTTGTCGGCACTTCGATCCATGCGCAATGGAAGGGTCCGTAGACCACGCATGAGCAACCATGCATCGTGCGGTGATGGACATGCGCCGAGCGTCATGAACTCCTTCGCCATCACTTGCCGCATGTGCGCGTGGCTTCCTGCGAGCACACCGGCGACCACATCGCTGTGGCCGTTCAGGTACTTGGTGGCGCTGTGCGCGACCATGTCCACACCGAGGTCGATGGGGCGTTGGAAGAGCGGGCTGTTGTAGCTGTTGTCGCAGAGCGTGAGGATGCCGTGCGCTTTCGCGATGGCCGATACCGCTGCGATGTCCTGCAATTCGAAGGTGAGCGAGTTCGGGCTTTCGAGGATGAAGAAGGTCGTGTTCGGTTTGATCGCGGTGCGGTAGTTCTCCGCATCGGTGCCGTCCACGAAGGTGTGCTCCACGCCGAAGCGCGCAAGGAGTTCGATCAGCAATTTCTTCGTCCAGCTATACGGCTTGTGAACGCACACGATGTGATCACCCGCTTTCGTGAAGGAGATCACAGCAGCAGCAATGGCCGCACTGCCGCTGCTGAAGACCAGTGCATCCTCGGCATGCTCCAGCGCGGCGATCTTCTTCCGCAGGATCGCCACGGTGGGGTTGAAGCCACGCGTGTACAGCGGTCGGTCGAATTCCTTTCCGACGACCGCGCGCATGGCCGCCACCGTAGGGTAGGTGAAGTTGCCGCTCTGCACAATGGGCGGTACCACGGCATCGTAGCCGTGTTCACGCTCTTCGCCAAGGTGGGTGAGGATGTGGGAGAGGTCGTTGCTCACTTGATCGCGATGAACTCTTCCGGTGGAATGCCTGCCAGTTTCAAGATCGCACGAAGGGTACCCTCGGGCATATCGCCGGTATGGTTCGGCACCGTGGTATAGCGCTTTGTCGTGGCGTTATGCCAGATCTCGTGGCTCCCAGCCGCTTGCCTGTGGAATTCGAAGCCGAAATGCTTCAGCCGACGGATGACATCGCGGTAACGGTAGCCACCGAGCCGACCCATTCAATAGCCGATGACGAGTGGGTAATCAAATGAGTCATCGAACCCTTTGAGTTGATCGGAGGTGCCGGGTGCCTGCGACTCCAGCAGCTTCTTGGCCACGTCCCGTGCGATCTCCAACGTCTCGGCGATCGTCCTGCCCTGCGCGACCAGACCTTGGATGCTTTCCGATGTAGCGAGATAGACACCTTCAGGCAGCTTCTCGATGTGGATCAGGATCTTGCGTTCCATGGCTCGAAGGTAAGCGAGTGCGGCATGCGCCAATGAAGAAGAGCGTTCACCAGATGGCGAACGCTCTTCTAAAAAGTTTTCGAGAAGGATCACCGATGGATCACGAACCGCGTCCAACCCTCGGCACGATCACCGATCAAACGTGCCACGTAACTTCCTTCGGACAGGAAGGAAAGGTCCATGCTCCTGGTGTTGTTCACGCCGGTCAGGTTGGTGGTGAAGACCACGCGGCCCATCGCGTCGATCACATTGAAGCGCGCGATGTTCAACCGTGCATCGGCCCAACGAATGTTGATCATGCCGTTGCTCGGTGAGGGTGCGATGAACAATCCGTTGCGCAGCGCATTTTCAGCGAGGGCGGTGCTGAGTGCCACGGTGGTCACCGTGGTGTTGGTGAGCACGGGTTCGTTGTAGTCGAAGTAGATGTCGGCGCGATTGGTCAGTTGCTCGCCGAGGTTCAAGCTGCTCTTCGGTGCCACACGATATTGGAAGCTGCCTTGGCTGCCCATCCCATCGCTGTCCTCGGTGGGGAGCATGATGTTCGCGAAGGTCCAGATGGCGACCTCATTGTTGATCGTCAATGTGTACGGATGCGTTGCACCGACCATCTCGAAGGTGCTGAGGTCCCAGTCGGCATCGAGGCTGTCCTTGATCACGATGTTCACCGCAGGTGCGTTGCCTGTGTTCTGGAAGCGCACGGTGTATTCCAACTGCTTCTGATCCACGACATCCTGTGGGGTGATGAACTCTTCGCTCACGGCCTTGTCGTTCGGATCGAAGGAAGTGGAGGCATGACCATGCACATCATCCGTGTTGTTCACCATGTTGATGTCGGTCTCGGCAGTGGTGAGCACCACGTAGTCCAGCACCGATTGGTTCGGCGTGGTGGCCGGGTCGGTGTACACCGTGACCGTGATACTGCCGCTGGTTCCAGGGGACATCACAGGTAAGGCCCAGATGATCGTCTGACCATTGACACTAGTGGCCGTGGTGGTGGCCGAGACATAGGAGAGCACCGGGTCGAGCGTGAGTGCGATGGTGGGCGTGATGTCCTCGGTGCCGATGTTGGAATAGCCGATGTGCAAGGTGGTGTTGTTCCCGATCCACGGGTTCCATCCCCAGAGATTCACCGCACCGTCGTAGATGCCCGGTATGCCTTGGAATCCGAAGTCCATACCAGTGATCTGATCACCGAGCGCCGCGATGGTGAAGGACTGCGATGCAGGAACAGTGGTGTGGTAAAGCGGCGGTGTGGGCACCGTGATGGTGTGAGTGCCCATGTCCGTACACAGCGAATACGGATCGCTGCCGGAATACACATAGTGATCACCGGGTTGTACCAACATCACCACCGGGACGTGCGCTTCTCCTGGTTCACGCGTGCCGTTGTTGTTGTTGTCGAAATAGGTGGCGCCGGTGGCGGTGCCCGCGCACTCGCTCAACTCCCAATAGAACGGGATGCTGCTGAAGGTGTTGGTCCACACAATGAAGTAGTCCTGCCCCGCAGTGACGTTCACCTGCAGATAGGAAGCGAAAGCGTTGTTCGGACATCCTTGGCCCGCTTGCCCCATATCGTCATTGTTGCCGATGCAGACCAGCGCATCGCAGTTCCCACTGAAGACCTTCAAGTACGTATCGAAACTCAAACCATTGTTCAGCGGATGGCAGCTTGTGATCTTGATCGTGCCCGTGAACGTGGCCGTGTAGCGATACCAATCTCCATTGGTGCCACTGCCGCAACTCGGACCCGCATATCCGGTCATCGGACCATCAGCGTTGTACACCCCACTGACGACTTGAAGTGCGGTGGTACATGTGTCGCCTTGGGCCATGCTTGCGCTGGCGAGAAGGGCGATCAAGAAGAGGGAGAAGAATGAACGGAGAACGTACTGCTGGCGCATGGGTCGAATGGTTTGGTACCGAAAGGTAGGTGCCTGTACCGAACGACCTAGGGCTCCCGTTTGAAGAATACAAACCCGTTGGTGTTGCCGATCTCGGTGAAGTCCTGCAATGCGCGGACCTCATCCGCACTCGTGATCTTGCAACTCAAGTACACCGGACGATCGATGGTTCCGTGCAACAGGATGTCCTCGGCAGGCGCCGCCTCGGTCACGCGACCGTAGAACTCCGGCACGTAGCTCTTGTAGCCCTTGGTCATCAGCCAGCAGCGTTCTCCGGCCTTGCTTTCGAAGAACTCCACGGCCGCGCGCTGCGAATACGCTTCGATGTGGTTGATGAAGAAGAAGAGCGTGGTGGTCACGAACAAAGCGGAACCGGCGAAGACAGTGATCAAGCTCGCGCGGAAGGATCGCCGCTCGTACAGTACATGGCCGATCCCGAATACCGCAAGCAGCAGCACTCCCGGCAACACCTCCCATCCGGTCCAATTCACGCGCGCATCCAAGTTGGCCAGCGCGAACGGATCCTGCGCGAAGAGCGGCTTGATCGTATCGATGTGGTTCCCCGCGATCGGCAACGCGATCGTGGCGATCACGAACAGCATCCCCACCGGACCGATGGTGTAGCGCACCCATCCGAAGCCGTTGCGTTCCCGCCAGATGCGTTCGAGTTGCAACGCAGCGAGGTAGGTGAGCGGGAAATAACACAAGCTGCTGTAGTGGACGATCTTGGTCTTCACGATGCTGAACAGGATCAGCACCACCCAGAACAGGATCACCATCCAGCGCCGGTGATCGTTCTCCGTGGCATCCGAAGTACGTGTGGACTTGAAGAACTCCCGAAACGCGAACAGTGATGCAGGAAAGCAACCGATCAGCAGCACCACGAAGTGATAACCGAAGAAGCCACCGTGTCCGGCATCCTCGGTGGTGAGCATGGCCACCTGCCGCTGGAAGAAGGCCGACATGAACTCCGGGCCGTTGCGAAGTAGGTCCACGACGGCCCAGGATCCGAGCGTGATCAGGGCTCCGATCGCGATGATCCCCAGCCGTTGCCAACGCATGAAGGACTTGAATCGCCCCACTATCCAGTACACTCCCATTACCAGCCCGGGAATGAGTATGCCGACCGGGCCTTTGGTCAACACCGCCAAGCCGAGGAAGATGCCGGCCAACCAAGCGTGCGTATCGCGCCGCGCGTTCATCGCACCGGCCTGTCGCTTCGGGTCCCGATGCACCATGGTGATGAGGGCGTGGAGGCCGAGGAAGATGAAGAGGTTGAACCACGGATCGATGATGCCGCTGCGGAAGTAGAGGTGCGGAAGGATGGAGCCGATGTACGCCAATGACCAGAGCATGCCGAACACCCGTCCACGCAATTGTTCGCCGATGCGGAACAGCACGAGCAGGGTGAGTATTCCGCAGATCGCGTTGGGAAAGCGGGCAGCGAATTCACCCACGCCGAACGCGGCCATGCTCGCGGCTTGCATCCACATGAACAGCGGTGGCTTCTCGTGGAAGGGCTCAAAGCCCATCTGCGGTTGCGACCGATCACCGCTCACCACCATCTCACGCGCGATCTCCGCGAAGTTGATCTCGTCCCAATCGAACAGGTGGACCGCTCCCAAGCCCGGAATGAACAGCAGCGCCGCGGCAAGGATGATGTACAACTGGATACGACCGCGGGTTGGCATGGCGGCGGATCAGGTGGATGCCGGGCGCTTGCCGAGCAGGCCCCATTGCATGATCCCGGTGCGCGCCAGGAAGTAACGCCAACTCGTGCGCACCACACCAAGGCCATACGTCATGCTGCGGCTGAAGTTGATGCTGCTCGCTTCCTCGAAGTATTTCGTTGGGCAAGTGATCTCCGCGATCTCGAACTTCTTCCAGAAGATCTGCGCGATCATCTGGTTGTCGAACACGAAGTCATCCGAGCACTCGTGGTACGGACACGCATCCAGCACCTTGCGGTGGAAGGCACGGTACCCGGTGTGGTATTCGCTCAGCTTCTCGTTCATCAGGATGTTCTGTCCGAGCGTGAGCATGCGGTTGAAGATGTACTTGTACATCGGCATGCCGCCCTTCAGCGCGCCGCCACCAAGGATGCGTGAGCCGAAGACCACCGGATACACATCGTTGCCGATCAGCGTGATCATGCTCATCATCAGCTTCGGCGTGTACTGGTAATCCGGGTGAAGCATCACCACGATGTCCGCGCCGAGTTCCTTCGCCTTGTCGTAGCAGCTCTTCTGGTTGCCGCCGTAGCCCGTGTTCTTCTGGTGCTCCACAATGTGCTTCAAGCCCATCTCCCGCGCAACCTGCACGGTGTTGTCCGGGCTCTTGTCGTCCACCAGCACCACTTCATCCACCACATCGAAGGGGATCTCGTCATAGGTCTTCTTCAATGTGAGCGCCGCGCGATACGCCGGAAGCACCACCACTACTTTCTGTCCCAAGTACATGGCGCGAAGTTCGGTTTTTCGAGAAAGGAGCAGGCGGCAGGCTCAGGGGCAAGTGATCGTCTATTGCGCTTCAGATCACCTCAAAGGGAAACTCGTCAGCTCCGAACGATCTCGTTTGCCCCTGCGCCTGCCTATTGCCTACTGGCAACTGCTCCTGCATTCACCTCCGCACGCGTTCCGCCACGCTCACGAGGTACACTCCACTGAGCACCAACCCGATCATCGCCATTTGTTGCCAACCCACGGTCTCGCCATCCATCAACCCCCACCCGATCGCCACCACGGGCATCAGGTAGGTCACGGTGGAAGCATTCAGCGCCGACGTGCGCTGGAGGAGCACGTTCCACAGCACCAACGCGAGCGCGGAACTGAACACGGCCAGCACCGCCACGTGACCGAGCGCGCTCCACGCGTGCGGATCGGTACGCAGTGTTTCCGGCAATCCGCTTCCCAAGGCCAAGCCGATGCTCACCGGCCCCACCCACGTAAGCGCCAGCGCGGATGTGGCCCTGGGCGGTAACATGTACAGGTACTTCTTCACGATGTTGCCGCTGAAGCCGTAGCCGATCGTCCCAAGGATCGGCAACAGCGCATACGCCGACCATGACGGCAAACCATCCTTGCTGTTGAAGGCGATCAGGCCCGCTGCGCCGACCAGACCGAGGATGATCCCGATCAAATGCACCCCACGCGCCCGGGTACCGAAGAACAGCAGGCCCGTGAGCAGGGTCATCAGCGGTGTGAGGCCGTTCAGCATGCCGCTCAAGGCGCTATCGATCCGCGTTTGCGCGGTGGCGTACAAGAACATAGGCACGCCGTTGCCGAGCATGCCGGTCCCCAGCAAGGGCAGCCAGTGCTTCGGGAACAGCCGGATGTGGCGGAGAAGGATCGGGGAAAGGGCCAACCACGCGATGGACAGCCGCGCCGTGGCTACTTGCCACGAGGTGAGAACAGGCACGCCATCGTGAAAGAGGCCGCGCTTCATCAGGATGAAGGAACTGCCCCAGATCAGCGCGAGGATGGCGAGGATCAGCCAGATCCCTCCCGGGCGTTGCTCACGGTCCATTTCAACTCTTGGCGTGGGCCGAACGGCGCGCTTGGTATCGCACCGTGGGCACAAGCGGCGCCAAAACTATCCGTTGCCCTTCGTGCCGGTTACATTTGTAACGAATTCAACCGCTCGTGCGTCCCATGAGCAGAACTGACAGGACCATGACCTCGCGCCTCCTTCTCCCGCTCGTCACCATCTCCCTTCTCTTCGCTTGCGGCACCAATGCCCCGGAGCAAGTGGCTTCTGCGGTCGGCGTGGAGCGCGTAGTGAAGGAGGTGATCATCTCCAGTGGCACACCGGTGACCATGGCCGACCTGAGCATCGAAGGCATGAGTTGCGAGATGATGTGCGGCGGTTCCATCAAGAAGGCGCTTGCGGCATTGGGCGTTTCGGCCACCGAGATCAAGATGAACGACGAAGAAGGTCCTGATCACGCCATTGTGACCTACGACGACAAGAAGATCACGGATGCACAGATGATCGAAGCCGTGCAGAAGCTGCACGACGGACAGTACAAGGTCGTTGCGGTGTCCATCACGAAGGAGGTTGTCGGTAAGTCCGCTTCCAAGGGACAGGACAAGACGGCGGAAGTGGACGGCGAAGTGAGCGTGCTTTCACCGCGTGAAGTGGTACTGCCGAGCATCCTCATGCTCTTGAGCCGGATCCTGCGGAACTGATCGCTCGATCTTTTCGGAAAGGGGATGGATCCTTGGATCCATCCCCTTTCTGTTTTCTGCGCGATCCGTGGCATTGCCTCATGCTAGTTTCGCGGCCCGTGAGCGCATCCGCAGTGAAGTCGAAAAAGCCCGTGATCATTTGGCTGATCACCGGTTGTGTCATGATCGCCTGCATGGTGATCATCGGCGGCATCACGCGGCTCACGGAAAGCGGATTGAGCATCACGGAATGGAAGCCGATCTCCGGTGCGATCCCGCCGATGAACGATGTGGCATGGCAAGCTGAGTTCGATGCCTACAAGCGGATCCCCGAGTACAGCTTGATGAATGCCGACATGGATCTGTCGGGCTTCAAGCGGATACTTGGGAATACCTGCACCGCAACTGGGGCCGGTTGATGGGCTTGGTCTTCGCGATCCCTTTGTTGTCTTCTGGCGGCAAGGAAGATTGAAAGGCTGGCTGATGAAGCGCACATTGTGGATCCTGTTGGGCGGCGCCGTCGTGGCCCGCTTCGTTGGTTCATGGTGAAGAGCGGGCTGGTGGATCAGAAGGACTCCAACGGCCAACTGCTGGTGGATGTGAGCCACTTCCGTTTGGCGATCCACTTGGTCGCGGCCTTGTTCGTTCTTGCGCTGGCATTGTGGACGGTCTTCGATCTGCGCAATGCGCGTCGCGGTTTCGCTTCGGATGGAAGTACTCCCGGCAAATGGATGCGCATCGCGTTGGTGCTCTTTGCGCTGCAAGTGATCTGGGGCGCCTTCACCGCAGGTCTCAACGCTGGGTACGTCTACAACACATGGCCACTGATGAACGGTGAATTCATGCCGGAGAACGTCACCGCTTTCGGCTCGTTCTGGAAGGACTTCGCCGACCACAAGGATGGCGTGCAGTTCGTGCATCGCAACCTCGCATGGCTGGTGGCCGCAGTGATCGTGGGCGTGGCCTTCCGTTTCCGACGGATCGACGCATTGCAGAAGATCTGGGTATGGCTGATCGCAGCCGTAGCCGTGCAGTTCCTACTGGGCGTTCTCACACTGCTCACCGCAGTGCGGATCGAACTCGGCGTGTTGCACCAGCTCGGCGCGGTCGTCCTGCTTGCGGTCCTGCTCAGGCATTGCGCGACAGGTCGGAGGACCCCTGCCACCGCAACGTAGCCGCGAAGTGCCGCGTGTCCTGCCGCAATCGTTCGGTCACAGGCGCCAACAGATCCGCGTTCGGTCGCGTGTCGAAATAGAGCGAGGCGTACAGGGAAATTGTCCGTGCTGTCGGTCGGGTACATCACGAAGGGGCTGGTGCATTACCTCCACATCGAAGAGCGTCCGAAGACCCGCGTGCTATCGTGCAACACGCGTTCGCTGTTGATCGCGCCGCCATCGATTCGTGCTTCCGCTTGAAGTCGTGTGCCTCCTCGGTCATTCCGCCAAGCGTCCGTTGATGGTGTCGGTGAAATGCACGGTGGCGCGTTGGTGCGCGAAACGCAGGGTCGAACCAGCGTCCGCCTTCGCTGGCCGTGCGTTCCACCGTGCGTCCGTACACGGGATCTCCCACGGTGAACGGTGCGGCGGACCACAGAACGTAGCTCCCGTTCCGGCAGGTCGATGCGTGGCCAGCCCTTCGGCTTGGGCACCACATCATCACCACACGCGGTGAGCAGCAGCGGAAGCAGAAGCCAACTACTTCGCTTCATCGCGCATCACGAGTTTCGCAGCGTACCCGTTTGTTGTCCGAGGCTTCCACGGTGAAGGAGAAGTTCCGTAGGTCCACACGCTCACCCTTCTTCGGTATGCGGCCCGTGAGTTGGGATTGAAGCCGCCCAGTGTTCCGCTCGTCGCCCTTGTTCTCCTCGAACAGTTCACCATCGATGCCGAGCACACGGTACACATCGGAGAGCGATGCGCGTCCCTCGAACCCGCGTGTGGTCATCGGGCTTGCTGTAGTCCGGGTCCTCCTCATCGATTCGTCCGTCATCTCCCGACGATCTCCTCGATCGCATCCTCCAGCGTGATGATGCCACTGGTACCGCCATGTTCATCCACCACCACGGTAAGGTGTACTTTCTCCGCTTGGAACTCCTTCGCAGGTCGTCCAGCTTCTTCGCCTCGGAACGAAGTAGGTGCGCGCAGCAGCGTGTGCCAATCAGATCCGTCTTGCTGATGTGCGGCAGCACGTCCTTGATGTAGAGCATGCCCACCACCGGTCCATGGTCTCTTCATACACAGGAACGCGGGAGAACCCGCTCTCCACGATCGCCGTGAGCAGTTGCTGGAACGTGAGGTCGCGGTCGAAGGCCACCATCTCCGTGCGCGGCCGCATCAGCTTGCTTCACCTCGTAGTTCCGAACTTCACAATCCCGCGCAGGGTCACCTGTTCCTCCGCCGTGGTGCTCGCGTCCTTCGTCAGGTCCAGCGCGTGTCCCAACGCATCCATGGAGAAATTCGATTGGCGCTTCTTGAACCGCTTTTCAGATGAAGGTGGTGCTGCCCACGAAGCGTTTCGCTCACAGGTTTGAAGAGCCACCGCATGATCGGCGCAGCCGGGACATCACCTGCGCCACCTTCATGGGATTGTTCGTGGCGTACACCTTCGGACAAACACCTCCCCGACAAGCAGGATGATGAAGGTGACCACCAGCACTGGATGATGAAGACCAGATATTCGGGCATACGCTCCACCTCCAACAGCGACGATACCGCCACCGTGCTCAGGACCACCACGCCGATGTTCATGAAGTTGTTCGCGATCAGGATCGTCGCAAAGCAATCGCCGCTGGCTTCGAGAGGAGTTCCATCACCCGGTGGCCCCACGCCGCGCTCCCTTCAGGTCGCGGAGTTGCGTGGGCGTCAAGGAGCGAGCGCCACTTCGCTCGCACTCGTGGCCGCGCTCACCACCAACAACGCCAGATCACCCAACAACAGGAGGACCGATGTGGCATCCGGTGAACGCCAATACAGCGCGATGAACAACGGGTGGCGGAGAGGGGCCCGAGTGGGAGGACTAGTGGTACAAGGATGGAGTGGAACTAGAACGGCAGGTCGTCCACTTCTCATCACGCATCTCTACCGGTTGATCGCTGGAACTCGTGGACGCACTCGTTGGTTGCTTTGCGCGCTGCCCTGCGCGTTTGCTCGCGTCGGTCCAGCAT
>JADKJM010000006.1 GCA_016721005.1 Flavobacteriales bacterium | reverse complement strand
CGAAAGGCAACGTAATGGCGAGGAACAGGGGTACTTGATCGGAACATGAGGGCTGATTAAGAGAAGGACAAGGTACCCTGCTCACGGTTAGCGTGCAAACCAAAAAGGTCCTGTTCTCCGGCGTCTCCGTCTATCTTCGCCGCCTATCACAGAACACATGGCGAACGGGATCCTGAAGGGCAAGCGAGGCATCATTTCCGGGGCACTGAACGAAATGAGCATCGCATGGAAGGTGGCCGAACTCGCATACGCGGAGGGTGCTTCGTTCGTGCTCACCAACGCACCGGTGGCCATGCGCATGGGCGAGATCAACAAGCTTTCCGAAGCAACCGGTGCAGCCATTATTGCAGCTGATGCAACGAATGATAGCGACCTCGAGAAATTGTTCTCAGTGGCGCAGTCCAAGTTGGGTGGACCGATGGATTTCGTCCTGCACAGCATCGGCATGAGCCCGAACGTGCGCAAAGGGCGGCCTTATGACGATCTGAATTACGAATGGTACAAGCAGACCCTGGATGTGAGCGCGATGAGTTTTTGCCCGCATGTTGCAGGCCGCGCATGGGAATGCTCTGGCGGAAGGAGGGTCCGTGGTCGCATTGAGTTATATCGCAGCGCAACGGGTCTTCCCGAACTATGGCGACATGGCCGACGCGAAGGCCTTGTTGGAATCGATCGCACGCAGTTGGGGATACCGCTTGGGCAAGGACAAGAAGGTACGGGTGAATACCGTGAGCCAGAGTCCGACCATGACCACCGCGGGCTCAGGGGTCAAGGGCTTCGATGGCTTCTTCGGATTCGCGCAGGAAATGAGTCCGCTGGGCAATGCGCCTGCGGAGGATTGCGCCCGCTTCTGTCTCGCCTTGTTCAGCGATTACACCAGGTTCGTCACCATGCAGAACCTCTACCATGACGGGGGCTTCTCCAGCACCGGGGTTACACCGGAGATCATGGCGAGGTTCACATCAGCGGAGTGATCCCGTAGGATCCACCTTTCGTTCGGTTCGGCTTGCGGTGATCGGATGGCGAGGTCGCGGGTGACCATCCCAACGATCGGATCCGCCTACATTTGGGAACCCCCGCCATGCATTGTTCCCTACGCTGTCTGCTACCGATCCTTCTATTCGTTACCGCCGCCGGTTCACAGGCACAATCCGGCAAAGCGTTCTTCAAGGAAGGCGAGAAGTTGAGGGCTGCGCAGGAGTTCGAACAGGCCTTGGAGAAATACTCCTTCGCCATCCGCACGGAACCAGAGATGATCAAGGCCTATCAGGCACGCGCCGAGGTGTATGGATCATTGGGGAAGCTTGTGGAACGTGCAAGCGATCTAGCACAAGCGGCACGCTTGGATAAGGGAGAACCGGACAATGCGGTTGCGGCCGCACGGGCGTATTTCGATATGGACAGCGCAAGGGTTGCGGCCGAATTCTGTGATCAAGCGATCCTTGTTTCGCCGAAGAACCAGGAAGCGCTCATGCTGCTCGCGAAGGCCTGCCTGCGAACAGGGGAGTTGGATCGTGCTTCCAATGCGGCGGATGAAGCGCTTGCCGTGAAGGCCACCACGGATACCTACTTCATACACGGTGTGGTAAGAACGGCGACCCGCGACTACAAAACGGCGGAGTTCGACCTGCCAAGGTGCTGGAATGGAATCACCTGTACGAACCCGCCTACGTGGCGGCCTCCGAAGTGCAGTTGGCCTTGTATGAACTCTATTCAGGTCCCACGATGAAGATGCGGACGCTGGAGAAATCCATTGAGCACTGCACACGTGCATTGAGTTGAACCCGCAGAGTACGGATGCACTCTTCGGCCGGAGCAAGGCCTATGGCCACCAGAAGGAGTATGCCAAGGCGATCGACGACATCAGCCGATGCATGGCCTTGGGCAGGACCGACCGCGCAGTGTATCTGCAGCGGGCCCGTTACTACCAAGGTTATGGGCAGTTCCAGAATGCGATCAACGATGTGAACCAGTTGGTGTTGGCTGATATGAAGGACACGGAGGCGTTACAGCTTCGTGCTGATCTGCGTGAATCGAATCTGGACCTCGAGGGCGCGTTGAAGGATCTCGAATCGTTGCAGAAGGAACTCGTGGCAGCCGGGACCTTCAGCGGCGACCATCAACAACTGATCGAGGGATCCCGGAAAAGGATCGCGCTCCAGATGTACGAGATGAACCGGGAAAGCGACGCGCCATCGATCACGATCATCAAACCCTTCCATGTCGCGGATATCGCGCAGGTCTCCAATTCGATCCGTTTCGTGGAGGTCAGCGGACACGTGCGCGACAAGAGTTTGCTGAAGGCGATCACCGTGAATGGAAAGCCCGCGGATTTCGCGAGCGATGAAAGGGATCCCGAGTTCGTGGTCAGCATTCCACTGGGAATGGACGTGACCGAGCTGGTGGTCCAAGCCACGGATATCTACGAGAACTTCAGCAGCGAGGTCCTCCGGATCGAACGCAGCGAGGGTGTTGCGCCATTGATCAGCATACTCTCGCCCAAAGCGGAAGGCACTACCATTCAACTGCACGCAAGCAGGTCGGAGGTCTTCGTGGAGGGGATCGTGAAGGATGAGAGTTTGATCAGCACGATCTCGGTGAACGGGGTGAATGCCAGTTATGCTCCGGATCAGAAGGACCCGGAGTTCAGTATCAAGGTGGACCTGAAGGGAGAGGATCGGTTCACGATAAGGGCGGAGGACCAATTCGGGAACGCGAGCGCCCTGGTCTATACCATCACACGGAAGGCCGAACCCGTGGTCGTGGTGAAGCCACTTCCAACGGAAACAACGCCGCACACCGGAAGCACCGGAACCACATGGGTGATCTACGTCGAGAACACCAATTACCGCAACTTCCCGGCGCTGCAATCCTCATCCGCCGAAGCGGCCAAGATGCAGAAGGCATTTGCGAGCTACACCATCCAACGCACCATCAACAAGAAGAACCTGACCAAGGAGCAATTGGAGCGCTTCTTCAATGTCGAGTTGCGTGACCTCGTGCGGACCAACAAAGTGAACACCATTCTGGTGTGGTACACCGGCCATGGGCGCACCGTGAGCAGCAAAGCCTATTGGATCCCCACGGATGGGAAGAAGGACGACATCTATAGCTTCTATAACTACGGATCGCTCAAGGCCCAGATGCAGAACTACAGCGAGAGCATCGGGAATACGGTGGTGGTCTCCAACGCGGCCGGCGGCGATGCATCCTTCTATGAACTCACGCGCTGAAGGTGCCCTCATGATCGTCGTCCCACCCGGTTGAAGGGCCTGATCCTTCTCTTGCCCCTACTTCCTTTCAGCGCTTTTGCGCAGCGGTATTTCTTCGAGAACGTCTCCGTGCAGCATGGCCTCCCGGCGAGCAAGGTGTATTGCGCCACGCAAGGTTCGGACGGTACGATCTGGATCGGAACGGAGGCCGGCCTGGCGAGCTATGATGGGGTGACCATCTACAACCACGGAACCGCGGATGGCGTTGCGCCGGGTGGTGTGCGTGCGATCCTTACCGACAAGAATGGCGGCATCTGGGCGGGTCATCTGGACGGGAGGATTGACCCATTTCGATGGTCGAAGATTCCGAACGCTCACAGTGGGCAGTGGGATCATCAGCGCGATCACCGGGATCGTTCAGGACAATTCCGGGGTGATCTGGCTTGCGACAGCAGGACAGGCGGCCTGGTCCTTGGGGCCGTTGCCTGAAGAAGGGAATGCCATTGCGGCTGAGCAGCACGGTGAAGCGAGCGGGATCAAGAACAAGCTCTTGGGCATGGCCGTATTCCAGGATGGTACGATCTGTTTCGTGGAGGACGGTGGTGGATTGCCCACGATCAAGGATGGCCGTGCCGCTGATCTCTCGCTACCGGGTGCATTGGGCTTGTTCAATCCGACCACGGTGTTCCAGGATTCACACGGCAACATCTGGGTGGGAACGCAGGGCGGCGGCGCGTTCCGTGTGGATCCGAAGACGAACAACTTCGATCGTTTCGACATCAGCAACGGAATGAACAGCAACACCGTGATCTGCTTCGGTGAGGATGCCGACGGCGGTGTTTGGATCGGGACGATAGACGGCGGTGCGTCCGTGGTGAGCAGTAACGGTGTGCGCACCTACGACTTGAACAATGGCCTGCACGGTCGCTTCCGTGCGTTGCGTGGTCCGGGACCGCGAAGGCAACCTGCTCATCGGAACCAGTGACAGCGGGTTGGACATCTTCAAAGGAGACCGGTTCGTGAGCTATGATGAAGCGGATGGCCTCAACGACCCCAAGGTCTTTGCCGTGATGGAGGATCGCGCAGGCAGGACCTGGTTCGGTACGAATGCAGGGATCGTGATCCTCTCCCAGCACGGAACACCGGAATTCATCACCATGCAGAAGGGCCAGCTCACCACCAACTTCATCCGGAGCTTGAAGGAGGATGACAAGGGCTACGTGTAGGTGGGAACGGAGAATGGTGGATTGCTCCGTTATGATCCACGCGCCGGCGGGAAAGGCGGTGGATGCGGTGGAAGTGTCCGGCAGCTTGGCCGATCTGAAAGTGACGGCCTTGGAGATCGGGCAAACAGGAGAGATATGGGTGGGTGGGTTGAATGGATTGCGGCGCTATCTCCCCGGTTCCGGTACAGTACCCACCGTGTACACCGAGGATGAAGGCCTCGCTGGCAACAATGTCACTTCGATCTACCGCGATCACAACGGCACCATCTGGGTGGGCAGTACGGTGAACGGTGTTACACGCATCGACAATGGCAAGGCCACGTGGGTGGAACTAGGTCGCTCGTTCGCCGCAAGTTGTTTTGCGCAGGACAAGGAAGGACGCGTGTGGGTAGGCACGGAGGGACAAGGGATCATCGTGTTGGAGAACGGAAAGGAAGTGCAGCGATTCACCACCGAGGAAGGACTGCTCAGTAACACCATCAAAGCACTTGGGGTGGACGGGAGTGGTCACGTGTGGATCGGCACCAACAAAGGCCTGAACAAGTGGCGGCACAAGAAGGACGGCTTCATCGCGTTCACGGAGCGCGCGGGTTTCACCGGGATCGAAGTGAAGCCCAATGCGGTGTGTACGCTGGAGAACGGTGGCATCCTGTTCGGTACCGTGAACGGAGCCACACGGGTGGGTAGCGAGCAGGAGACTGATCGCAGCGTTCCGCCATTGGTCACGATCCGGGGTTGGAAAGTGAATATGGAGGATCGCCCGTTGGTGAAAGGGGTATCATTGGACCACACCGAACGGAGTGTGCGGATCATTTACGGCAGCGTAGCCTTGAGTGACCCCGCTGCCGTTCGTTACCAATATGTTCTCGAAGGACTCGAGGAGGAATGGCAACCGATCACCACCACCACCGAGGCACATTACCCGGCACTTCCGGCCGGTAGCTACATCTTCAAGGTGAAGGCCATGGATCGGACCGGTGAGTGGACGGATCCCCCAGCGGAATACAGCTTCACCGTACTGCCACCATGGTATCGTTCGTGGTGGTTCTACACGGCCTTGGCGCTTTTCATCGGCGTCACGCTCTTCAGCTACATCAAGGTGCGCGAACGCCAATTGCGCACACGCAACCTCATCCTTGAACGTAAGGTTGATGAGCGCACCGCCGAGGTGGTCGCACAGAGCAAGGAGATCGAAGGACAGAAGGTGGAGATCGAAGGACTGCTCCTGAACATCCTGCCGAAGGAGATCAGCGAGGAACTGAAGGAGAAGGGGAAGGCGACCGCCCGCAGGCATGAAGAAGTGTCGGTGATGTTCACCGATATGAAAGGCTTCACCAAGGCCGCGGAGAAGATGACCCCGGAGGAACTGGTGAACGAGCTGGATGAGTGCTTCATCCACTTCGATGACATCATCGGGCGGTACAAACTGGAGAAGATCAAGACCATCGGGGATAGCTACATGTGCGCCGGCGGAGTTCCGCGCACTGACAAGCACCATGCACACAAGGCCGTGCTGGCAGGACTGGAAGTGCGTGAACTCATGGCGGAGTGGAAACGCCAACGCGAAGCGAAGGGCAAGGTGCCGTGGGTACTGCGCATCGGGATCCACTCGGGTCCCGTGGTGGCTGGTGTGGTGGGCAAGCGGAAGTTCGCCTACGACATCTGGGGCGATACCGTGAACACGGCCAGCCGCATGGAGAGCAGCGGCGAACCCGGTGAACTGAACATCAGTGGCGACACCTACGAATTGGTGAAGGATTGTTTCGAATGCACCCACCGCGGACAGGTGGAAGCGAAGAACAAGGGCAGGATCGATATGTACTTCGTGGTGCGCATCAAGCCGGAGTGCAGCGCCGATAAGAACGGTACGCGACCGAATGAAGGTCTTCTGAAACGCCTTGGTTTGGAACTAGGGTCGGAGCAATTCGCGTAGCTCGGCCATCATCATGGCCGTGGCCCCCCACACAGCGTGCCCTGCGATATCGAAGTAGGGCACCTGCACCGATCGACCCAACATGGCAAGGTGTTGCTGGCGGTGCTTGAGGATATCATCGCGCAGCACCAGTTCCAGCGGTGCTTCGATCAGTTGCGCCACCTCGCGCGGATCAGGCGCCACCGCTCCGAGTTCCGGCAACACACCAATGAACGGCGTGACCAATGATCGGCTCGGCGGGATGTACACCGGCGTGAGCGTTCCGAACACCTCGATACCGTTCACGGCCGCACCGGTCTCCTCGGTGAATTCGCGTAGTGCAGCGGATTCAAGCGATGGGTCCTCCGGTTCCATGCGTCCACCGGGGAAAGCCACTTGGCCACTGTGTACGCCGTCGTACGTCGGTCGAAGCATCAACAGCACATGCGGCACAGCCTGTCGTTCGTAGATCAGTGCGAGCACCGCACTCTCCCGTGGTGGAGGCGAAATACGTCGTGCGGCTTCGAGGTCTTCGCGTTTGTAGCCGGAGAGTTCCAGGAACGCATCATGCCCCGGAAGCGGTTCGCGCAGCCGTTCGTGCAACCGATCACGGATCGCGGAGATCGTCATTCGATCCCTTCGGCTTCGAGCGCCTTCACCAATCGCTCCGCTTGCTTCGCGTAGGTATGTCGCCCTTTCGCCACGATGGCCTTCGCACCTTTCAATGCGCGCGGGGATTGGTCGCTGCACAACCAGCACACCACCGTGTACCACTCGCATTGGTCCGCGAATCCCTTTTCATGGATCCCTCCAAGCGATCGATCGCGCGTTCGGCCTCGAAGGGTTTGCCGATCGCCAACTGGCTGCACGCGAGGTAGAGCCACGCGCCTTTCGCAGCATCCTTCCGATCCAAGTACACCAACAAGCCTTTCTCCGCGCCCGCATGATCGCCGGCCTTGTACAACTTCATCGCATCCACGTAGCCATCGTTGTGGAGCGTGCGGACCTGATCACTGACGAGATCCATGTACGGTTCGAAGGTGCGTTCGCACAACGTGCCTTGTTCAGGTGTGCTGCACGATACAAGGAGCAATGCCACGATGGCGGTTGCAAGGAAGGAGCGAAGAAGGGTCATGATGTGATGCGCCGAAGGTACCGGGGCTTGTGCTTCTGCTGATGCCGCTTCGGGTTCAGTCAGCGCCGTTGCTCGAATGGATCAGCACGCCACGTCCCACCACATGGTCCGCCGGAAGGAATCCCCAATAGCGCGAATCCGCACTGTAGTGGCGGCAATCGCCCAGCACGAAGTAGTAGTCCTGCTCAACCACGTAGTCCGTGAGCGGCGCTCCATCCAGCAACATCGTGTTTCCATTCACGCCCAGCGTGTGGCCTTCGTACACGCTCATCAACCGGTCGTAGAGCGGGAAATTGTCCACATTGATGTGCAAGGTGTCGCCTTTGCGCGGTACGGTGATCGGCCCGTAGTCGTCGCCGTTCCAGGGGTAGCGCGGACTGAAGGGGAAGAGGTGTCTGCGCGCACCGGAAGCCAGCCGCATGGGCTCCGCACCGATCACGATCGGATCCATTTCCACCTTCTTGGCCAACGCCGCGTTCAAGGGCACTTCGAGATCTCCGCGATCGCGGATCGCCAGTTCCTTCGGCAAGTGAAGCGATCGGAGGATCTCATCAGCCGCTTCCTCGCCACCATCCTTTACGCGGATCAGGTAGCTCATCGTGATCCCCGGTTGCGGTGCTTGCACTTGGCCATTCACCACCAAATGTCCGCGCTTCAACTGCAATACATCACCCGGGCCTGCTGCCACTCGTTTCACCAAGAGAGGACGCTTGCGCATCGGGTCGCGGTCCTTCAACGGATCGCGGAACACCACCACATCGCCGCGATCAAGACCCGCCCATGCGGACCAACGCAGCACCAGCAACAGGTCGCCCGGCTTCAACGTGGCGTACATGCTCGTACTCTGCACGCTAACGAAACGGAAAACGAAGGCGTGCAACGCCACCAGCACCACCAACGCGAGCAGAAATGCACGGAACCATTCGTTGCGGAGGAACGCCGTTGTTCGTGTGGAGGGTTGTTCGTTGCTCGGGGTGTCCATTTCCATCACCATTCAGCCGAACAACGAACAACCCTCAATACGAACAACCTGCCACACGAACAACCTTCACCACGAACAACCTTCACCACGACCAACGAACAACCTACCTCACCACCGTGAACAAGCGCTTCCAACGGATGCCCGTATCCGGGTCCTTGGTGAACCACACCAATACCGCTTTGCCCACGATGTGATCGAAAGGCACGAAGCCCCAGAACCGACTGTCCTGCGATCGGTGGCGGTTGTCGCCCATCATCCAGTAGTAGTCCTGTTCGAACGTGTAGGTCGTTGCCGGTGATCCGTCGATCAGGATCTGTTGTCCTGAGCTTGCCGAAGGATCCACTTTCAGGTCGTGACCTTCATACACGCGGATCGCGCGCTCGTACAGCGGCAGGATCTTCAGGTCCAGTTGCAACGTGGCACCCGCTTTCGGGATCCAGAGCGGGCCGAAGTTGTCCTCGCTCCAATCGTACGCCGGGTTGCTCGGAAAGATCGGGCGGAAGTAACGCGGATCGCTGTAGAAACCGGCCTCGTGGTCCTGGCGTTTCATGCTCACCACGCTGTCGAACTTCTCCAGTTTCGCTGCGACGGTGGGCGATGTGGGGATGAGCGCATAGAAACTCCCATCCTGCATCTGGCCTTGGTACACATCACTGGCCGAGATATCGAAGAGGGTCTTGATGCGGTCGGTGTTGAGTGGTGCCGACAGCACGAACTCGTAGTTGTACTGGCCGGTGTTCGCCAGCGCCAGTGGTTCGCTGTTCACATACACCTTAGCATGCGTCACGCGCAGGCTATCCCCCCGGCGTACCGATGCACCGCTTGATGTAGTTCTCCTGCTTGTCCACCGGACGGATCAGCAAGCCACCGCCGGGCTTCAAGATCTCGTCCGTCGGGCTGGCGTTCCGCCATCCGGTAGTTCGGGTCGTTCAATTTCGCGAAGCCGTGTTCGCGCTTCAACTGGTAGTAGCTCTGGTTCTGGAAATTCGCCACCACGGTATCTCCTTCGGGGAAGTTGAAGACCACGGCATCACCGCGTTGGGGTGTTCCGAATCCTTAAGTCTGCGGTACGGTTGGCTGAACCAGAAGAACGAACGATTGCGAGTTCACCACCGGAATGGTGTGGTGCGTGAAGGGGAAGGTCAGCGGCGTCATCGGCAGGCGCGGACCGTAGCTCAATTTGCTTACGAAGAGGTAATCGCCCACGAGCAAACTCTTCTCCATCGAAGGTGTGGGGATCGTGAACGCTTCGAAGGTGTACGTGCGGAACACCGTTGCCACGATCACCGCGAAGAGGATCGCATCGCCCCATTGGCCCAGCAGTCCGCGCTTGCGGCTACCAGCCGGGATCGGACCCACGTAGCTGTTCTGCGCGAACACCGTGGCCGGCACCTTCCACCACGGCAGGAAGGCCATCAGCACATGCTCCTTGAACCGGCGCTCGCCGAGCACGATGGAGATGTTCACGTTCATCAGGATGAACATGAGCAGGTTCACGCCCGGTACGATGAAGAGCACGATCCACCACCACGGCTTGCCGGTGATCTTCAGCCACACCAGAATGTTGTAGCCCGGCACGAAGGCCGCCCACGTCGGCTTGCCCGCCTTCTGGAAGAGCTTCCACAAACTGGCCAGCAGAATAGCGAAGTAGGCGTAGAGGAAGATGTACGGGACCATTAGTGCGAAGGCTGAAGGTTGAAAGCTGAAAGCTGAAAAAGGGGATCGGAAACCGATCGAGGAAAGAGCGAAGCAAGTTGTTTCATATTTCAGCTTTCATGTTTCTGTTTTCAACTTTCTGCTTTCAACTTTCTGCTTTCCACTTTCAGCTTTCAAGCACATCATCCATGGTGAAGAAACCGCGGCGTCCTTTCAGCCACTCGGCGGCCACCACAGCCCCGATCGCAAAGCCGCTGCGATCGAACGCTTCGTGCATGATGACGATCCGATCATTGCTTCCGGACCAGGTCACCGAATGCTTGCCGATCACTTCGCCCAGGCGATCGCTGCGAATGAATACAGGGGCAGGAGCAGGGGCAGGCGCAAGCGATCCGTTTGCCCCTGCGCCTGCGCCTGCCCCCTGATCTTGCCCCTTGAGCTCAAACCCCGAATACCGCTGCGTCTTCAAGTCGATGTCCCGCGCCAGCGATCGCCGTGCCGCTCGGTGCATCCAACTTGTGGATGTGATGGATCTCATCGATGCGCGTGATACTCCGGTCGCTTGTCCATCAGGCCGGCGAGCGTTCTATTCAAGCGGAAAAAGAGGTTCACACCGATGCTGAAGTTGCTGGCCCAAAGCAAGCTGCCTTGCTTTTCCTCGACGAGGCGCTTCATCGCATCCATCTGATCATACCACCCCGTGGTGCCCACCACCACCGGCACGCCGTGCGCCATACAGAGCCGCATGTTCGCCAGCGCGTGGTCGGGTGTGCTGAATTCGATCGCCACGTCCGCGCTGGTGGGAGGTGTACCCGCGTTGGCAGCGTGTACGCGCAACACCACTTCATGCCCACGCGCGGTCGCTGCGTGTTCGATGGCCTTGCCCATCCTCCCATAGCCGTAGAGTGCGATCCGCATGCGTCCGTTCCCGCTCTGCGGGCAATGGCGCCGAAGGTAACCGGCTCCCCATTGGCCGGACCTTGAAGAATTGTGAACGGCAACAGACCTCAGCGAAGGGTGAGCGCGAGCGAGAACCCCGGCGCGCCCTGCGCGGCCAAGGGCAGGGAAGGGGACACCTGCAACGACAGGTCCGAACCCACATCGAAGCGCACGAAGTGGGCATCCACGCTGGCATCCACGATGTTCAGCACATACACCAGCCCGCAGGCGATGTAGCTCAGGTCGCGCCAGCGGCGGTAGGTATCGGCCACGTTCAGCACGGTCTGCGAACCGAATTGCCCGTTGAACTCATCCACCGTGTTCGGGTCGTTGTCCGTCAGCGCGATGTACGCATCCTTGTAGCGCTGGTACTGGCTGTTGTTCTCCCGGATGAAGTAGATGCTCGTGCCCAGGCCCACCAGCACGATCGGCGCTTTCCAATACTTGCGGTTGTACACCTGCCCCGCCCCGGGCACCACCGCGCTGAGGATGCTGGCTTTGGTGGGGGAGTGGTGGTGGCGCCAGTCCAGCGTGTCGGCGTGCGGAATGATCCGGGCTGTGCTATCGGATTGCGCGTGCGCAACGAGCGATGCCCCGAACAGGAGCGCGATGAACAGACAGCGGAGGAGCGACACGGCGCAAAGATTCTTAATAGTCGACGGATGAATGGTACTTATAGTCCGTGGTATCAAAGTCAATCGCACGGGAGATTTGCACACATGGCAAAGCTGAATGCCAAGCTTCGGGCTTTTGGACAGGCGGTTCGTTCCGAAAGGGAGCGGCAGGCGATATCACAAGAAGAACTTGCCGACCGTGCAGGTCTTGATCGAAGCTATGTCGGGGGTGTAGAACGCGGCGAGAGAAATATTGGTCTCCTGAATATTGTGAAGTTGTCGGAAGCGTTGCATGTTTCACCTGGTGTGTTCTTCAACATGGAGCGAAGCCATGGCTAGGCCGACGAGATACAGGGCTCTCCATGCTGATAAGCTTTCTGCGTTTGGGTTGAATCCTGATCTCATTGCGAAGAGTGTGAGCCACGCGCATGCTATTCTTGATGAAATCGACGACAAACTTGTGCAGGTCAACTCCGAAAGGTTGGGCCAGATTGTGGAGCTAGCGAATCTCAGCGCGATAGTTGGCAATCTCTTCGGTGCTGGAATGGCCATGAATTCGAATGGTGCCTTTCAGAGAAATGGACCACACAAGTATCCTGATCTCCTCGCACGGGTGAAAGGTCTTCGAGATGTTGAGATAAAAGTTGCACTTGAGAAAAATGCCCCGAAGGGCCATTTAGCCAAGGAGGGTTTACATCTCGTCTGTCGCTATGTTCTCGTGCACGACGATTTTGAGTATAGTGCAGAAAGAAGAGGCTGCCGTGTGGCAATTTGGGAGATCCGGTTTGGAGACTTGCGAAAGCGGCACTACAACATCAGCAACACAAGCGGGGATTCTGGGAAGACTGCCGTCGTGAATGCTGCAGGGATGGAAACCCTGACACCGGTCTACGTCAATATGGACCTATGCCCCTATTCGCAGAACTCTAGGACTTACAAGCGCTATCTAGAGGTGATCAGTAGTAGCTGAATATTTGTTCAGCTACTACGCGGCTAAGAATCGGTGGGACAGCATTACCGATCTGCTTGACGATTTGAGTCTTAGACCCTGCAAAATCAAAGCTATCAGGGAATCCTTGTAAGCGCGCGCCTTCTCGTGGTGTCAGAGCTCTGTTTTGGACGGGATGTATGCACTTGTTCGAACTTGGGCAAACAAAGTTGACAGTAAGCGTTACGCTGGGGCGATCCGGTTCCAATCGACTATAACTAGAGCTGAACCCACTTGACACTAGATGACGAACGCTTTCAATGTTGTATCCACTCTGTCGAATGATTGCGAGCATCTTCGTCGAGTGAACGGAGGCATCATGCAGCGTCAATTGAGGGTTCCCATCGCGCAGGTATCTCTGATAGTCATTCTGAGGCCGGAGCAAATAATGAGAGGCTGTGCCACCAGCGTTGATAGGGGGAAGATCACTAAGTGCGTCCATGACAGTCACCGCAGGAAGACATGCCGCTTGTCAATCGGCCTTAGGACATGGTCCTTGGCGCTACCGGCCATGCTTTTATAGGGAACAAAATGCGTCGGGTCTGGCCAAGTGAACTTCAGGCCACTACGGTTTCCCACAATAATCAACCGCTCACGAGTTTGAGGCACTCCATGGAATGCGCTATTCATCACCCTGAAGTCTACGGTGTAACCCAACGAGCGGAATTCCCCGAGGAGAACCTTTAAGGTTTCACCTTGCTTATGAGTCAACAAGCCGACAACATTCTCAAATACGAACCACTCTGGTTTGAAGTGATTAACATACATGGCGAACGATCTGAAAAGGTTGTTTCTCTGATCGTTCTCGCTTAGAGTCCGGAATGGACGAATTGAGGAAAAGCCCTGACACGGTGCACCTCCAACAATTACATGAGGTGGACCACTCAGGTAGTCTTGAAGCGCTGAAGGGGAAAAGAGTTGATGTCGAAACTGAAACCAAAGGAATGTTTGTGATTCCGCTGGAACGTGGCGATCCTATCGCTGAGCAGATCGAGACCTCCAACTGTACTGAACTGTTCCGTTTGTTCAAACCCAAGAGAAAGTCCTCCAATTCCGCAGAACAGGTCAAGCACACGCAACTTGTTCCCGTCCGCACGAGCGACGGGAGGGTAAACGGTGAATTCTCGACGAGACAGTCCAGTAACGTAGCCTTCGCCAATAACCAAATCTGTCTTCTTGATCTTTCGCTTAAGGCGCTTGGCTTGAACAGTGTTTAGATCGAAGTACTGCGTTAGTCTTCCGATCTCGAAGTGATTCGGCTTGTCAAGGCCCCTTTCGAGAATTCGAATACGACGTTCTTCAACGTCTACCTCTTCGGAGAGCGCCTTGATCGTTAGCCCCGATGCCGCTCTGAGTTCTTTCAAATTCATTCGCTCAAAATTTCGCCGAAAGGATTTCAACTAGTCCTGTTGACGAAATAATCGCCAACCCAATCGACTCAATATAACAGGCCGGTTGCTAGTTCGAAGTCACAAATCACTGAGGGATATGAACGAACTATGTTCAAATCAACTGAGAGTCATCTAAGACTACCCCAGGGTCACCAGTAGTCTTTGCAACTCCTCCTCGTTCTTGAAGTCGATCTCGATGGTGCCGGTACCCGCAGCGGTCTGGCGCACCACGGCCTTGCTGAGCAAGCGCTCGCTGAGCTTCTTGCTGAGCTCGCGGTTCAAGCGCGGGCGGAGGCCAACGGTCTTGGATAGAGGGTGCTTGCTACGCGTGCGCGCCAGGTCCTCTACTTGGCGCACGCTCATCTGGCGCGCCACGATCTTGTGGTAGAGTTCCAGTTGCCACGCGGTATCGGTGATGGTGATGAGCGCACGGGCGTGGCCCATGCCGATGTGTCCTTGGCGCAGTCCGAGTTGGATGGCGGGCGGCAGTTTCAGCAGGCGCAGGTAGTTGGAGACCGTCGCGCGGTCCTTGCCCACCTTCTCGCTGAGTTGCTCCTGCGTGAGTTTCACTTCATCGATCAGGCGTTGGAAGCTGATGGCCACTTCAATGGCGTCGAGCTCCTCGCGCTGGATGTTCTCCACCAGCGCCATCTCCAGCATGGCCTCGTCGTTCGCCACGCGCACGTAGGCGGGCAACTCGGTGAGCCCCGCGATCTGCGAGGCTCGGTAACGGCGCTCGCCGCTGATCAGCTGGTAGCGGTCGTGGCCCACGCGGCGCACGGTAACCGGTTGGATGATGCCCAGTTGCGTGATGCTCGTGGCCATTTCCGCCAACGCTTCCTCGCTGAAGTGCGTGCGCGGCTGGAAGGGATTCGGTTCGATGTGCGCGATCAACAACATGGAGGTGCCGCCCATCGGACGGTGATGCCCCATGCTCGTGTCACGTGCCGTGATGTCCGCGGCGGGTTCGTCCAGCAACGCGCTGAGGCCGCGGCCCAGTCCTTTCTTCTTCATTGGATGGTCTCTTCGACGGGGATGATGCGCTCACTGTCCGGAATGCGGGTGAGGCTGTTCTTCTGGAGGATCTCGCGGGCGAGGTTCAGGTAGTTCGTGGCGCCCTTGCTGCTGGCATCGTGCATGATGATGGTCTGTCCGTGGCTTGGTGCCTCGCCCAGTGCCACGTTGCGGTGGATCACGGTGTCGAACACCAGGTTCTGGAAGTGTGTCTTCACTTCCTCCACCACTTGGTTGGCCAGGCGCAGGCGACTGTCATACATGGTGAGCAGCATGCCTTCGATGGTGAGCTCCGGGTTGAGGCGCTGCTGCACGATCTTGATGGTGTTGAGCAATTTGCCTGTGCCCTCCAACGCGAAGTACTCGCACTGCACGGGGACGATCACGCTATCCGCAGCGGTGAGGCTGTTCACCATAGTAGACCGAGCGAGGGCGAGCAGTCGATGATGATGAGGTCGTACTTATCGCGTAGCGGTTCCAGCACTTTCTTCATCTGGTGCTCGCGGTCGGGCATGTCGATCATCTCGATCTCGGCGCCCACCAGGTCGATGTGGCCGGGCAGCAGGTCGAGGTTCGGGTTGTCGGTACCGACGATCACTTCCGTGGCCGGCGTACCGTTGATGATGCACTCGTAGATGCTCGCCTGCACGCTGCGGAGTTCGCAGCCCACGCCGCTGGTGGCGTTCGCTTGCGGGTCGGCGTCCACCAGCAGGGTGCGACGTTCCAATGCGCCGAGGCTGGCGGCGAGGTTGATCGCGGTGGTGGTCTTGCCCACGCCGCCTTTCTGGTTCACTATGGCGATGATCTTGCTCATGG
Source organism: Flavobacteriales bacterium (assembly GCA_016721005.1). Lineage (GTDB taxonomy): Bacteria > Bacteroidota > Bacteroidia > Flavobacteriales_F > PHOS-HE28 > PHOS-HE28. The sequence goes on along the minus strand of JADKJM010000006.1, from coordinate 5,315 downwards.
TTGTGGTTGGTGGTTCGTTCGGGAGCGGTCACCCCGGCCTTGAGCCGGGGTCTCGTGGTTATTGGATCTCTATCGTAGCGCCTATTTCGGGCAACAGCAATTCAAGTCCCGCCTCCGCGAACGCCGCTTTCGCTTCGGCGGGTTCAATGGTGATGGGAGGGAAGGTGTTGTAGTGGATGCCGATCACCTTCTGCACGCCCATGTATTGCGCGGCGATGATCGCATCGTCCACGCCCATGGTGAAGTGGTCGCCGATGGGCAGCATGGCGAACTTCAGGTTGAAGCGCTTCAGCAACTGCATGTCCTGCGTCAAGGCCGTGTCACCCGCATGAAGGAACGCGCCTTCCGGGCCGCTCACCACATAGCCGCCGGGATTGCCGCCGTAGCTGCCGTCCGGCAATTCACTGCTGTGCAAGGCCGTCACATACTTCACCCGCAACTTGCCCACGGTGACCCCGCCGCCAAGGTTCAAGCCGATGGTGCGTTGCACGCCCTTCTTCTCGAACCAATTCGCGATCTCGTAGTTGCTGATCAACGTTGCTTCACTGCGCTTCGCGATCGCTTCGGCATCGAGGACGTGATCGCCGTGTCCGTGCGTCACCAGGATCTCCGTTACCGGGATGTGCGCACCATCCACCGCCTTCGCCAACGGATTGCCGCTGATGAAGGGATCGAAGAGCAGATCATGACCGGCCGTGCGAACGCCCAAGCAGGAGTGGCCGTAGTTGGTGATGCGCATTCGAGGGGCGGGTACCCTAAGCGTTGGGTCAACGTTTCGGGCGGCACAAAGAACAGGTGGACCCGGGACTTCCGCGTGTTGATAAATCGGCGAGTTTTGAACATCCGGCGGTGCGCGCGCGGATCCGTGGGATCATACCATTTGGAACTAAGAGATCGCCCAAAGGTGCCGTGCGATGTTGAAGTAGTCGAAGTTGCAGATGGACTTTACCTCAGTGGGGCTTAGTGAGTGGACCTGCTTAGCGATGAAGTCGCTGAGTTGATCGAGCGTTTCGAAGGTCATGTTGGTGTAGGCGCGTTTGAAGCGCCACCAGACCTTCTCGGCAGGATTGAGTTCCGGTGCGTATGGCGGGAGGAACAATGGGCGCACGTTGAGCGGCCAACTGAGGTGCTTGGTTTTGGAAAGCACCGTTGTCCAAGATCACGATCTTGAGCTCTTCGGGTCGATGCGTTGCAAAGTGATCGAGGAAGATTGAAGGTGTAGCCAGAACAACAGGGTAGTTCCAATTGGAAATTATCGCCCGATATAGGCGAGTACGCGCCGAAGACATAGGTGTATTGAAGACCTGTTGAAAGCACATACCGGCTTGACCCCTTTGGCCGTGATCCCTTACCAGCACGGGTGAAAAGGCCGAAGCGGCTCTCATCCTGGCAATACAGGTTCACACTGGAGCAGCCCGGCGGAGGGCGGTGGTCAACTCCGAACAGAGTTGCTCGAAGTTTTTTAAAAGCCGTGATGGCCTCCGATCCTTCTTCATGTGACTTGCGGGCGACCTTACACTGGCTCCATAGTTGCGCTTGACGAACTTGTTCATCGTGGAGTAGTTGACCTCTTCATTGAACTGCTTGTTGAACCACGCCAACAATTCAGTGAAGCCCCGCAGACCGTTGCCCGGTTCACGCAACTTCAAACGCAAGGCCTCACGCTGATCAGGTTTGATCACGCTGGGCCGGTTCCCTTTCCAGTTGTGCGAAAGCAACCCGGCCAGCCCTCCTTGGATATATGCGTTGCGCCATTTCATGGCGCTGCCCGCATCCACGCCCAGCGCCTGGCAACAGCATGCTTGGAGATACCTTCCTGTTCATGCTCTTTGTAGAGGATCGATACTCCGGACCCGACTACGCATGGTCTCGGTATTGACGCGCCTGAGCTCCCGGCGCAACGTCACCATGTCCTCTTTGATATCGAACCGTTTGGGATTGGCCATCTGCCCTGTGTTTTTCGCCACAGGAGGATCCGAACCACCGATCAAACGATCAAGAGCTTCAGGAAAATGATATCAACATTGGAGGACGATCATATTCCAAATGGTATCAGACACCCGATCAGCGGGAGAAGACCTTCAGTCCGATGATCGAGGCGATCAAGGAAAAGAGGAAGAACAAGCGCCAGAAGTCGGTGGGTTCCTTAAAGAGGATGATCCCAACGATCACGGTCCCCGCCGCGCCGATGCCGGTCCACACCGCGTAGGCCGTACCGATGGGAAGCGTGCGCGTGGCGAGGTAAAGGAGATACATGCTGATCCCGAGGCAGACGAAGAAGCCGCCCATCCACCACCAGGTCGTACTTCCCTCCGCACCGCGCGCTTTACCAAGGCAGGTGGCGAAGCCCACTTCGAACAAACCTGCGATGATGAGGAGGAGCCAGTTCATGTGGTCCCGGTCTGCGGATCGGAAGGAAAGAGAATGGCAGTGCCTCCATCCGCGGTCTTGATCACTTCGTAGTTGGAAGCCATCTTCATGAACAGATACCACGAAAGGCCGATAACGGCTGCCGCCACGATCAGGTCCACCGAATCCCATGGGTCGAAGTGATCCATATCCACGTGAGTGAAGTAGCGGAAGAGACCGATGACCGAAAGGAAGGCGATCGTGTGATAAGCGCGCGTGCGGTACATGGCGACAGCGACCGAGAGGATCACGGTGATCGCTGGCAAAGTGAGCGCCGCATACCACCGCGACCAGCCACTATCCATGGCGACGTTGATCCCGTACAGGCTTTTGCCCACGACGGTGAGCCACAACAGAACAAGCAATACCGCATGTGGCATTTTGTAACGTCGACGTGCAGCCAATGAAGGCACATAGCGTACGATCCGGGCGAGTTTCTCATCGTCCTTCTCACCGACCTGCATGCGCAAAGCGGAGAAGATCTGTTGGCGCCCGAGTCCATCCTTCGCCAAGGCTTCTGCGGACTTGCGCAATTGTCTGCGAGAGAGGCTCATGGTCTTCCGCTAGATGCCGACCGTTACACTGAAGGCCAACCCCGCTCCGCGCGTTCCGCCGAGCAGGAACCCCGGAAGATGTGGCGAGGACAGCATCACGACAACGCGTTCCCCGAATCTCCGTTGTGCCGATGCGCCGAGGCGGATCCCGCCGAAGCCACCCATGCTCAACTGTCCGCCCGCGACAGCACGTCCACGCGCGCCGAGCGACCGCAGCGCGCCGAAGGTCAACTGCGGGATGTAGCCCGGTAGGTAGCGCTGATCCACTTGCACGGAGCCGGACCAGCCCACTCCCAAGGGCGCGCTCAATGTGGCGCGAAGAAGGAAGGGGAGAGGTTTCGTGAACGGATCCTGAGTGTACCTCAGGCCGAAGGTGTCCAACAATTGGTCCTCCCCGATCAGCACGTTGTCCAGATCGAGAATGCTCGCCACGCGCAAGCCGGTGTATTCGAGGATGTGTCCTGCGCAAGTGCAAGCTCTTTCGCCCCCAACCCACGAAGCCGAGATCCTGTACCTCGAAGTCCACGCGTGCTTGGTTGTTCCGTGAGATGCGCATGCCCCATCGTCCGGAAACGGCGAGTCCCAAACCGTTCAACTGACCAAAGGAGGAGGATGCGGTATCACTGCGCCAATGATCGCCGAGCACCGAGGCGCGAAGCACGCGGCCATCCACACCGGTGTAGAGTCCCGCCCATTTCAAATTCACCGCATCGATGGACTGGCCCAGCACGAGATCCACGCGGAAGTAGTGCCCGAGGTCCACGCGCTGCGCGCCGAAACCGATGGTCTGGTATTGCGTGCGCGTGAATGCTGCAGGACCCAGGTCCGCGCGACGACCTTCGTAGTTCGCATTGCCGAAGAAGGTGAGGTTGTACGGATCACGCGGGAAGCGTACCCCATGTGCTCTTGGTGCGAGACGCTGGTGAGTTGCCGCCATTTCCCGGTGCTAGCCGATGCGTAAAACGCGCGCTGAGAGGACGTAGCCGACACTGTTCCGCTCACGCAATGCATCGCGTGATCGCTCGCGCAGATCGCGATCGATGAATCCCCTTCCAAAGACCTGCGACCAATTCGTTACGGATCGAATTCGCGTTGTAGTCCGCCGATGCTTCCGCGATGAGGATGCCATCATGCGCCGTATAAAGCGCACGCCCGGAACGGTCATCAACGTGTCCTGCGCACGAGCGGGGAGAGGAGCAGGAGGAAAGCGGAGAACGCCCACGCATCTACTCATCACCATTCACCACATAGTTGGCCGCGAGCGTCACCTGCAATTCCATCCTATAATCGAGGATAAATCAAGTGCTGCGTCTGGTCGCTGGTGGTGAAGGACACACTGCTGCACTTTCGCGCCGCTGTACAGGATGTTCCACCAGGCTCTCATCCAACTCCGCGACGAGTGTGCTGTTCACCGAAGCACTCACTAGACCATTCGCTCCTACGATCCCGGGCGACCTGCCCTTGCACCGGGATGGTGGCGAGCACAGGTGCCGTTCGCATCCACCACCGTTCCATGGTGATCCGCGCGTTCATCGGGAATCCGTTCGTGGCGAAAAGCTTCAAAGTGCCGTAGCGCAGGCCATGTCCTGCGGCGGTTCCGGCGCATCCGGTGCTGGTGGTGCGCAGCGTGAGCTCGTTGGTGATCAATCGCAAGGGAACCTCCGAATCCAGCCGCGTTCAATTTGCTTTCGTAGTAACGGAAATCGTGCCCACTGCTGATGTCGCCCAGCGGGTTCAACGCGAGGTCCAACTCGTAGGCCACGCGATCCGGCAGGTTCTCCAGAAGAGATCGATATTGCTGTTCGTGACGTCGACGTCCGGGTGTAATATAGCTCGAAAGGAAGCCACTGCCCTGATCGATCGCGCGGTTGATGTTGATCGGTCCATCGAAGATGGCGTGCGAGATCCACGCTGCTGCCGGTCCGTGTATTGATCGCTGTCAAAGCGCCGCATGTGCGTTTGCAGGTCCATGCCGAATCCGTTGGTGACGGACAGCCGCAATGTATTCCATCGAGGTCCAAGGTGCCGGATACGAAGGAGTCGAAGAGCGTGAGCCTCCTGTTGGTGTCGGGTCCGACATCTATGTTCGCTGGCCGAAGCAGCCACGCGTGCGTACTGCGGCACCAGCCCGAGGTAGTTGGCGGAGCATCAACAAGCTGTCATCATTCGTGACCCACGCGCCGGGGCCATTCCAGATCGAGTACGGCTCTCGGGTTGGTTTGCAACGTGCTCACGTGTTGTGCTGTGGTCCGCGCATCGAAGGATGTACCGGTGAGATCACGCACAGTAGTGGCGTACCCCGGGTTGGCCGGTGTACCAGCGGCAACCGTGGCGGTGATGGTGGTGGATCCA
>JADKJM010000005.1 GCA_016721005.1 Flavobacteriales bacterium | reverse complement strand
TGCAAGCGCTTCATCAACGGTTCGCCATAGGGCTTGCCGACCTTCCTGCCATCCAGTTCGGTGATCGGCGTGAGCTCGCCCATCGTGCCCGTGCCAAACACCGCATCGGCGTTCATCAAGTCCACCGCCGAGAGGTCGCGCTCGCGACACGGGACCCCGTTCTTCTCGCACAATTCGAGGACCACGGCCCGCGTGATCCCGCCGAGGCAGCTCGTGGTGTAGGGCGTCACGACCTCACCGTTGATGATGGCGAACACATTGATGTCGTTCAACTCCGCCACGTGCCCGTTGCGGTCCAGCATCAGCGCGCCATCCACGCCGGCCACATTCGCTTCGATCTTCGCGAGGATATTGTTGAGCAGGTTGTTGTGGTGGATCTTGGGGTCGAGCACTTCGGGGCCCATGCGACGGATGCTGCTCGTGATCACGCGTATGCCCTTCGTGTTGTCAAAGACCACCGGCTTCCATTCCGCGAGGACGATCAGCGAACACCCGCTCTGGTTCAAGCGCGGGTCCATGCCGCTGGTGATCTTCTCGCCGCGGGTGAGCGTGAGCCGCACGTGCGCATCGTTGGTCATGACGTTGGCCTTCAGTGTTGCGAAGAGCGCCGTACGGATGGCATCATTCGATGGCACCATCGCGAAAGCGAGCGCATGCGCCGAGGCTTGCAAGCGACCGAGGTGACGGCCGAGCATCATCACACCGCCATTGTACACGCGCAGTCCTTCCCACACCGCGTCGCCGCCCTGCACTACGCTATCGAACACACTCACTTTCGCCTCACTGCGTTTGAGCAGCATGCCATTCACATGCACAAGGATGTCGGCGTTGCGCGGGTCGTACTTCTGGAGCATGGTCAGGCTGTGATGCGCGCAGCGCGCAGTGTTTCGTAATAGGGCAGGGCCTCTGCCAACAGAGGCTTGAGGTATGCGGGCAACGGTCGTTCGCTGGTGTCCTGCTTCGCGAAGCCCGTGCTGCGATGAACGTTGGCGTACCAATGCGATGCCCACGCGCCATCCTCCGGTCTGGCGCCGGCCGTCCACGAGAGCATGTGCGGGTCGAAGGGGATGCCCAGCTTCTCGCAGAGCAAGGACAGCACGCCCGGAGGATCCGCGAGGAGGTCGTCGCTATCCAGCACCAAGCACCGCCCTCCGGCTGCTTGAAGATTACGCAACAGATCCACATGCATGCGGATACCGATGTCGCGCAGAGTGGGGTTGGGGATCACGGCCGCGAAGCTGGCGATGATCCGCTGCGGATGCCGGATGAAGAGCACGCTCGTCATTTCCGCGAGGCGGTCGATCGGGATCCCGGCGCAATGATGCGCCATGCCTTTCAGGAAGAGGTGCTCGCGATCATCCAGCCGATCGATCATCCGGAAGCAGCCATCGACATTATGCGGTAACGCGCGCAATGTTTCCTCCCGACCGGGGTGCTCCACACCGGTGGAGGCGAGGTAGTACCCATAGAAGGGTTCGTCCACTACGCGCGTATCGGCGCGCTGCGCGAAGCTGTACATGAGCGCCGTGCTCAGATTGCGTGGACTGCTGATGAGGTGGATACGCACTGTGCAAAAGAACGCACCACGACCGAGGTGGCGGCTCAGAAGCCCATCAGGTACCGCCTATGGCGATGAATGAATGGGAAGCGCCGCGAAACGTAGAGCCTTCGTGGATCGCGTTCCTCGAATTGGAGGTCCTCGTCTTCGGGCACCGGGCACGTGCCGTGGATACCGTCTGGCTTGTCCGTGGGATCCGTGGTGGAACGATCGTCGCTCTGCGGATCCGTTGGCGAGATCATCGGCACGACCTGTTCGGTTGGAGCAGGAACCGGTGTCTGTGCGGTGATCACCAATGAACTCAGTGCAAGGCTCGCTGCCAGCACGCTACGTTTCGGTGAAAGGAGGTCCGCTAAGGGAACCAAGGTCGGATCGGCCTGCTGCGCCAAGTATCGACCACATACGTCGGGGTGTTCGCGTTTGTACGAGATGATCATATCAGGGTCCCATCCGGTGAAGTTCACCACAGTGTGCTGGCACTTCGCGCAGAACCGGCCGTTCTCCGTCGACTTCATCGAGTTCCAATTCTCACGACAGATCGTGTTGAGCATCGCGTTGGCTTTTTCGGAAGACGGCACGCGCGCCATCCGGATGCCCCGAAAAGAAGAGAGGCCCTGTTTCCAGGGCCTCTCGGGATCTTGTGTCGGAAGGTTGGCCTACTTGGCTCCTTCGGTGATCACCTGACGCTTCTCCGTGATACGGGCGCTCTTACCGCGCAAGCCACGTAGGTAGAAGATGCGCGCCCGGCGCACATCACCGCGCTTGTTCACTTCGATCTTGTCGATGAAGGGGGAGGCGATCGGGAAGATGCGCTCCACGCCGATGTTGTTGCTGATCTTCCGCACGGTGAACGTGGCGGTGCTGCCGCTGCCCTTGCGCTGGAGCACCACGCCCTGGAAGAGCTGGATACGTTCCTTGGCGCCTTCCACGATCTTGTAGTGGACGGTGATGGTATCCCCGGCCTTGAAGGCGGGAAGAGGGGTGAGCGGGGCGTATTCCTTTTCGAGTTGCTTGATGCGGTCCATGGCCGTGTGTGTTGCGGGATACCCAGCGCCCCATGACTGGTCAGGGGGATCCGGTCCCGGATTTGGGGCTGCAATAGTAAGGATCTTTCGGGCTCTTTACCCTACTTCACCTTCATCTGCCGGTCCAAGAAGGCCGGGGCGGCGCTCGCGGGTCCGCTCCAGCGCTTGCTGGGAGCGCCACGCATCGATGCGGGCCTGATGGCCGCTCAACAGGATGTCGGGCACCTTCCACCCATTGTATTCAGCGGGGCGGGTGTAATCCGGAGGCGCCACGAGGCCATCCTGGAAACTGTCGCTCAGGGCGGAGGTCTCATCGCCGATCACCCCGGGGATCAGCCGGATCACTGCATCACTCAGGACTGCGGCGGCTAATTCACCACCGGTGAGGACGTAGTTCCCGATGCTCACCTCCCGGGTGATCAGGTGTTCACGAACCCGTTCGTCAATTCCCTTGTAGTGGCCACAGAGCAGGATCATATTCTTGTTGGTGCTCAGTAGATTGGCTAGTGATTGGTCGAGCATGGCCCCATCCGGACTGAGGTAGATCACCTCCTCGTAGGCACGCTCACTTTTCAGGCTTTCGATGGCCTTGTGGATGGGTTCCACTTGCATCACCATTCCCGCTCCTCCGCCGAAGGGGTAATCATCCACGCGGCGGTGTTTGTCCGAGCTCCACTTCCGCAGGTCGTGGACCTCGATCTCCACGAGGCCTTTGGACCTCGCTCTCTCGATGATGCTGTCGCCGAACCAACTGGTGAGGAGATCGGGGAGGACGGTGAGGATGTCGATGCGCATCGGGGAAGCAAAGGTCCCGTTCCCGATCCAGAACACAAGCTATTGCCGGAGAAGAGTCCCGTGTTCAGGCCGATCCCTACCTTCGGCACAGTGGTTGTTCCGAGCCGCGCATTCCGATCAACATGAAAAAGTTCCTGACCTTGGCCGTCTTCCTGTTCACTTATGGAATGGCCTCCGCCCAGAAGCACGTCTATGAAGACCTCCTGGTGATGTACGTGGACGAGAAGTACGAGAAGTGCCTGGCCAAGGCCGAGGGGTACACCATGGGCGACGAGACCAAGCGCGACGCGCTGCCCTTCCTGTACATGAGCATGTGCCTCTTCGAAATGAGCAAGCAGGAGAAGTATGCGGTGGATTATCCGCGCGCTTCGCGTGATGCGGTGAAGTGGGCGGAGAAGTACCGGAAGAAGGATAAGGACCGCGAGTTCTTCGGGAACTACGAGGACTATTGGGCGGAACTCAACACGGTTTCCTATCAAGCCGGTGAGAATCTGCTGGATGATCCGAAGGGCTTGAGCAAGGCGAAGCAGATCTTCGATGGAATGACCGGGTATTACCCCGAGAATCCGGGCGCGTGGCTGATGCTCGCGATGTCCCAGTACAAGAGTAATTTGGTGAAGGAGGGTGATTTGAGCGTGAAGGAATTCGACAAGATGATCGCCGCCGCTGGCGATATCGGAACCCTGCCCAAGGACCAGAAGACCCTACTGAAGAACGCCTTGATCCGGTACGCGGACTACCTCGTGAGCAAGGGCCAACGCGACCGTGCGAAGACCTACGCCGCACTGGGCAAGGAGCATTTCATGGAAGAGGCCGATTTCAAAGGCTTGTGGGATAGCCTTCGTTGAGCACCAACGACTTCGAACGAAGGCCGTCCATTGGGCGGCCTTCGCCATTCAACGCTTGGGCATGATCACCATCACCAACGCCGGCAGAAGCAACAACTCCGCTACGAGGGCCATGGCCAGTGTGATCGTGATCAGCAGGCCCATGTAGTAGATGCTCGCGAAGTCGGAGAAGATGAGGGTGATGAAGCCGGACATCAGCATGATGCCCGTGACCGTGACCGCCTTTCCGGTGCGCAAGTAGGTTCGCTTCAAGGCGTAGGCCGGTGATCTTCCATCCCGCAAGTGTTGGCGCAAGGCCGCAAGCATGTGGATGGTATCGTCCTCCGCGATGCCGAAGGAGATGCTGAAGATGATGGCAGTGCTCACCTTCAGGTCGATGCCGACCAGTCCCACCACACCGGCGATGAGCACCAGCGGTAGGATATTCGGGATCAACGCCACAAGCACCATCCGCCAGTCGCGGAAGAACCAGAGCATGATCAGCGCCGTGATCAGGATCGCGAGGGCCATGCCCCGGATCATCTGGGTGCTCAAGGTGGCGTTGTTCCGATCGATGAGGTAGGCCATGCCGGTCTGTTGCACACGGATCAGGTCGCCATCCACATGGTCCGCGATGTAGCGTTCGAGCGCGGCGTTCTTTCCGTAATGCACCGCGCCACCCAGATCCACACTACGGCCGGTGATGCGCGCCGTGCGACCGTCCTCGCTGACGATGGAACCGAGGAGTTGCTTGCCGAGCAGCTTCGTGCGCTTGGCCATGCGTGCGCACTCGGAGCTGTCCACAGGAAGCTTGAAGTGATCAGCGTCGCCACCATGGAACGCTTTGTTCAAGCTGTACATGACGCTGGTAGGCGATGAAAGCCCACTGACCTCGTAACCCTTGCTCAAGTACGCTTGCACCCGCTCTACTTGGCGTAGCACCTCCAGATCCCAGATCGTCCGTGATGGATCAACGACGGTGATCTCCATCTCGAACGGTCGTACGCCTCCGAACTCCTCCTCGAACCATACGAAGCCGCGCTTCATGGGATCGTTATCAGCGAGATCCTCCAAGAGGAAATTGTTCACCCGTACATGGCTGGCTGCGATGACACCCAGAACCGTGACGATGCCGGTACCAAGGATGATCCTGCGCCGGTTCCGGATCGTCCATTGGAAGAGTTGCGGAAGGCGGCGATCCCACGGGGAACCGGAGTCCTTTACCGGTAACAGCTTCCGGGGATCGATGAGTACGAGCAAGGCGGGCAGCATGGTGAAGGCCAACAGAAATGCCACGAGAACACCGATGGCCGTGTACATCCCGAATTCCTGTAACGGTGGGATGCTTGCCGTTCCCAACGTTGCGAAGCCGATGCCTGCGGTGACAGCGGTAAGGAAGGTGGGCAACCCGACCTCGTAATAAGTGGTGGCGATCGCGCGGATCCGCGGTACCCCGTTGCGGATCTCCTCCAGGTAACACTCCAGGATGTGGACCACATCACTCATACCCACCACGAAGAGGATCGTGGGCAGGAGCATGGTGAGGATGCCCAGCGGCTTACCGAGAGCGGTCATGAAACCCACTTGCCAGAGAATGGCCAAGCCGACCACGATGATGGGCACCACAACGGCATAGGCGCTCCGGAAACCGCACCACAGGAAGACCGCGAGCAGGACGATGGACGCACTCAGGAAGAAGAGCGTCTCCTTCACCATGGTGACGATGTAATGGTCCTGCCCGACGATGCGTCCGACGATCCGAGCATCCGCAAGGCCGCATTCCTGCAGCGTTCTCCGCACATCATCCAGTAGCACATCACACTTCGCCTTGCTGAGGCCCGGCTCGGCATTCATCACTATCAGCATCGCCTTGGCATCCTCCGCGAAGAAGAGGTCGCGCACACGTGCATCCCTCCAGATCCGTGCGGAGTCGATCGGGATCAGCGTGTCGTTCCAGTACCGGAGGTAGGGCGTTTCGAACACGCCCAACGGCGTGATGATCGGTTCCGACATCCGCGTTGGAGAGAGGACCTTGATCACTCGCGGTAGCCGCTCGATGCGCGCAGCTAGCGTATCGACCTTGGTGAGCAAGGTGCGATCGAACACGCCCTCGGCTCGTTCGATCCCGAAAAGGAGGAAGTCGTTATCGTGCCCGAACCGTTCGCGAAAGGCCATGTACCGATCCAGTTCCGGATCGTCGTTCGGGAAGAATTTCTCGAAGTCATAATCGACCCGCACGTTCCGCAACGCCACGGCCATGACCACCGAGATCACCGCGATGACGGCAAGCATGGCCCATGCCCGACCCCGTGTCAGGTGGCGTTCGATGCGTTGGATGCGGTTCTCCATCAACATGGACCGGTCGATGCCGGGGCGCAAAGGTGGTGTACGCCCCTTGACGCGCCGGATACCTTTGGCCGTTGATGCTTCGACATTTCTCGCGCTCGGTACCGCTCACCATTCTTTTCCTTCTCGGACACACGGCTTTCGCCGGAGGACCTCTACAGAAGGCCTTCCAGGCGTTGGAGGTACACGACTATTTCCAAGCGCGGCAGATCTTCCTGAAGCAGTTGAAGAAGCATCCGGCGGCGGGCTACTACGGGCTGAGTGTGATCAGTGGCCGTGCGAACAACCCGTTCTACCAGGTGGATTCGTGCTACCTCTTCATCATACGATCGGATGCCGCGTTCACCGCTGCGTTGGATAAGGAGCGCGCGTACATCGGTAAGGCCGGGGTGGACCATGCCGCCATTGAAGCACAGAAACTCCACGCATTCACCTTGGGCTGGGAGCAGGCGAAAAGCGTGAACACGCTTTCGAGCTATGACTGGTACATCGAGGCCTATGTGGGAAGCCCGCTAGCGGGAGAAGCGCGACTGGTCCGCGATCATCTGGCGTTCCAAGCGGCGCGCAACACGAACACCGCGGCTGGGTACCGTGAATTCCTTCAGCGCTACCCACAGGCCCGTGAGGTCTTCGAAGCGCGAAGCCGGTTCAACGAAGCGCAATACCGGGAAGCCACCGAAGGAGGGGACGTAGCCGCGTTCGTGGCATTCATCAAGGAGCATCCCGAGAATCCATATGTGCAGCAGGCGCAGGAGCAGGTGTACAAACTTTCCACACCGGGACGCACATCGGCCGAGTACTATGCGTTCATCAAAGCGAACCCCGGCAACCCCAAGGTGGAGGATGCATGGCGGGCGATCTACAAGCAATTCACGCGCGACCTCAGCACCGGCACGATCACCGCGTTCCTGCAAGAGTACCCGGAGTATCCTTTCGTGGAGGAACTCGTGGATGACTACAAGACCGCGAGCCTCTTCCTGCTCCCGTTCCGGCGTGAAGGGCTCTGGGGCTTCATTGATGACAAGGGCACGGAGCGCATCAAGGCCCAATACGAGTGGGTGGAGGAATTCGAAGGTGCGCAAGCCATCGTCGGGTTGAAGGGAAGGGCCGGTACCATCAATCGCTCCGGCCGTGTGGTGGTGCCGATCGAATACGATGAGATCGCCGATGTGGCGGAGAGCACTAGCACGGTGGAACGCTCGGGCAAAGTGGGTGCGGTGGATAGGAACGGGGAATTGGTGGTGCCGATGACCTTCGCGGACGTCGGTGAATTCTCCGCTGGCCTCGCGTACGCATCACGCGATGGTCTTTACGGCTACATCGATCCACGGGGTGAAGTGACCGTTCCGTTCCAGTATGCCAGCGCCGGTACGTTCCGCAACGGGATCGCCATCATCGAGACGGATACGGGTTTCGGTGCGATCGATCCGCGTGGGAACGTGATCGTGCCACCGCAATACGATTGGGTGGAGGGCTTCGCCGGCCCTGTCTCGCGCGTGCGCAAGGATGGGAAGCTCGGGTTGATCAGTCCTTTTGGTGATGTGCTCGCCCCATTGGTGTACGATCACATCGGGCCGTTCAATGATGGGTTGGCACTCGCAGTGGAAGGACGCAAGTGCGGGTACATCGCGCCGGATGGCAAGGTGATGATCCAGATCGCCTACGAATACTTCGAAGGCATCACCAACCAAGGGGATATGCACAATGGATTGGCCAAAGTGCGGTCCGGTGGGAAGTGCGGGATGATCAATGCGAAGGACCAGCGCGTTTTCCCATTCGTCTATGTGGATATCGGCCAAGCCACCGGCGCGTTGGTCCCGGTGCGCAAGAAGACCAAGTGGGGATACGCCACCAGGAAAGGGGACCTGCTCTTCGATGGTCGGTACGATCTTGCGTGGGACATGATCGATGGCCTTGCCCGTGTGCGGAACGGGGAACTATCCGGCGTGATCGATAGCACCGGCAAGGAGGTGATCCCGCTGCGGTACAAGGAGGTCATGTTCCCCGGTGATGGTTTCGTGATCGCCAAGAACGAGAACGGGGTCGGACTCTATTCGCGCACCGGCCAAGAACTCCTTGCGCCGCGGTATGATTCCATCCGGATCATCGATGGGCGGATCGCTCGCGTGGAACGCAACGAGCGCTTCGGTTACATCCTGCTCGCGGATGGCCGCTTCATCTGGAAGGAGGAAGGCTTCGATGCGCTGTGATCAGCGCAATAGCGTGACGTGGCCGATCAGTTCGCGGGCCACCGGGCCGTTATCCGTGGGAGCGCGATAACGGATCTTCCACACGTACACGCCGTCCTGCACAGGTTGTCCGTGGTAGGTGCCATCCCAGGTCACCGATGGATCATCGCTCGCGTGGATGCGTTCACCCCAGCGATCGAAGATGTCGAGTTGGAAATCGCGAAGGGCTCCGTACACCTCCACGCGGAAGACCTCATTCCGGCCATCGCCGTTCGGGGTGAAGGTGTTCGGCACGTACACGATCGGATCGCAGACCCCTTCCACCACTTCGATGCTCGCCGCCGCGTCGATGCATTGGCCCGTGACCGTGACCGAATAGGTACCGGGCTGTTCCACGCTGATGCTCGAACCCGTGGCACCTGTGCTCCACACGTATTGCGCCAAGGGAATGGTCAGATCCAGCACCAATGGATACCCCGGGCAGTAGCGGTTATCCGATCCGAGCGACACGCTGTCCACGAATTCCAACACCGTGATCGCGACGGCGTCGGTGGTGGTACAACCGAGCAGTGAAAGCACCACGCCATAGTTCCCGGACGTGGTGACCGTGATCGCATCGGCTTGACTACCGGTGGACCACAGCACGGTCGCACCATTCGGTTCGACTTGAAGGATGGCGGAATCGCCTTCGCAGAAGAGCAAGGGGTTGCCGAGATCCGGCGTGACCAAGGGTACCATGTTGATGGTGATGGTGTCCGACACGACGCACGCGGCAACTTGCACGCGCACCCAGTACACACCGCCCTGTGTTGCGGTGATCGAACCAGCGGTGGAGCCCGTACTCCAAAGGTGTTGGCCGCTGATGTTGGTGGCGAGCGGAACCGTTTCCCCGGGACAGATCAGTTGGTCGGCACCGAGATCCAGCGCAGAGGGTACGAAGACAGCTACGTTGATCGCGTCGGAAGCCGAGCAGCCATTCATCTCCACGGTCACGCTGTATGCGCCGGGTATTGTTATGGTGGCGGTCGGATCGAGGCTACCATCGTTCCAGAGATAGGTCGCGCCATTCTGCGTGACATCCAGCAGGAGGGCGGCACCTTCA
Source organism: Flavobacteriales bacterium (assembly GCA_016721005.1). Taxonomy (GTDB): domain Bacteria; phylum Bacteroidota; class Bacteroidia; order Flavobacteriales_F; family PHOS-HE28; genus PHOS-HE28. Next base: position 608,573 of record JADKJM010000005.1, on the reverse strand, counting down.
CAGATCGTGGTGTCGTTGCCCAGATCCGCGACCGGTGCAGTGAGAACGATCGATTGCGCGGCATCCGAAGCACTGCATCCGTTCACCGTGACGATCACGCTCACCGGCTCACTTGCGCTTGTGATGTAGTTCGCACCCGTGGAGCCGTTCTGCCACAGGTAAGTGGCTCCCGGGATCGCTGCATTGAAGATCGCCGATGCCCCCGGGCAGAACGATTGATCGCCGCCGATCTCCACAACAGGCAACGGAACGATCGTCACTACCACGTCATCGGTCACTGTGCATTGCGCCACGGAAGCGACTACGCTATACGTGCCACTGGTCGTTACATCCAACTGCGCGGAGATCGCACCGGTATTCCACAAGTAGGTCGCACCGGGAAGCGTGGCATCCAAGGTCACCATGGTTCCTTCACAAGCCGTGATGCTTCCACCAAGATCGATCGCGCCCGGTTCGGCTACGAATACATCCACAGTATCGGTCGCGCTACATATGCCTTGCGACACCTGCACCCAAACGGTGCTGGTGGTGTTCACGGAGATCGAACTGGTTACGGCACCCGTGCTCCATAGGTAATTCGCGCCTGCGATCCCGAGCGCGAAGACCACTTGGTCACCGGCGCAGAGTTGTACATCCGGACCCAGATCGAATCCAGCGGGGCTCAACACGCCGACGTTGATCGCATCACTTGCGGTGCAACCGTTCAGATCCACAACAACGCTGTACGTCGCTGCGGAATTCACGATGATCGTCGATGTGACAGCACCCGTGCTCCACAAGTAGGTCGCGCCGGGGAAGGTGGCATCGAGTGTCACGTCATCACCGGCGCACAGTGTGAGATCGCTGCCGAGGTTCACCGTCGGTGTGGCATTCACCACCACAGCGACGGTATCACTCACCGAGCAAAGTCCTTGCGTGGCTTGCACCCAATAAGTACCCGAAGTTCCTGTGGTGATGGTTGGTGTGATCGCACCGGAACTCCACAGGTAGGAGACACCGGGCATGGTGGCATCCAGCGTGATGGTCTGTCCATTGCACAGCGAAACATCCGGCCCGAGGTTGAGCGCACTCAGACTCAGCACGCCGACGTTGATCACATCACTTGCGGTGCAACCGTTCAGATCCACAACAACGCTGTACGTCGCTGCGGAATTCACGGTGATCGTGGGCGTGACAGCACCGGTGCTCCACAAGTATGTCGCGCCTAGGTTGGTCGCATCGAGCGTGACATCATCACCGGCACATAGCGTGAGATCGCTGCCGAGGTTCACCGTCGGCGTGGCATTCACCACCACAGCGACGGTATCACTCACCGAGCAAAGTCCTTGCGTGGCTTGCACCCAGTACGTGCCCGATGTTCCGGCGGAGATCGTCGGTGTGATCGCACCGGAACTCCACAGGTAAGAGACACCGGGCATCGTGGCGTCCAACGTGACCGCCTGTCCGCTGCAAAGCGAAATGTCCGGCCCGAGGTTGAGCGCACTCAGACTCAGCACGCCGACGTTGATCGCATCACTTGCGGTGCAACCGTTCAGATCCACAACAACGCTGTACGTCGCTGCGGAATTCACGATGATCGTGGATGTGATTGCACCGGTGCTCCATAAGTAGGTCGCGCCGAGGTGGGTCGCATCGAGCGTGACATCATCACCGGCACATAGCGTGAGATCGCTGCCGAGGTTCACCGTCGGCGTGGCATTCACCACCACAGCGACGGTATCACTCACCGAGCAAAGTCCTTGCGTGGCTTGCACCCAATAAGTACCCGAAGTTCCTGTGGTGATGGTTGGTGTGATCGCACCGGAACTCCACAGGTAAGAGACACCGGGCATCGTGGCGTCCAACGTGATGGTCTGTCCATTGCACAGCGAAATGTCCGGCCCGAGGTTGAGTGAGCCGAGGTTCAGCACGCCGACGTTGATCGCATCACTCGCAGTGCAACCGTTCAGATCCACAACAACGCTGTACGTCGCTGCGGAATTCACGGTGATCGTGGGTGTGACAGCACCCGTGCTCCACAAGTAGGTCGCGCCGGGGTAGGTCGCGTTGAGCACTGCATCATCACCCGCGCACAAGGTGAGATCGCTGCCGAGGTTCACCGTCGGCGTGGCATTCACCACCACAGCGACGGTATCACTCACCGAGCAAAGTCCTTGCGTGGCTTGTACCCAATACGTGCCCGTGGTTCCTGTTGTGATCGTTGGTGTGATCGCACCCGTGCTCCACACATAGCTCGCACCGGGAAGCGTCGCATTCAATTGGATGCTTTGGCCTTGGCAAAGTGTGATGTCCGGGCCGAGGTTCATCGCATCCGGCGTGGCCTCGATGATGTTCACGGCATCCGAAGCGCTGCATCCCGCTCCGTTGGTCAATGCCACCGAGTAGGTTCCTCCTTGTGTCACATTGATCGTGGGTGTCACCGCACCGGTGTTCCACAAATAGCTCACGCCTGGCGTGATGACGCCTAGAGTGATCGCATCGCCCGTACACATCGATTGGTCTGCGCCGAGGTTGATCACCGGAATGGGAACAACGTTCACATTGATCGCATCGGTAACCGTGCATGAGCCTTGTGTCACCACCACGCTGTAGACGCCGGTCGTACTTACGTTGATCGTCGGCGTCACGGAACCATTGCTCCACAAGTAGGTGGCGCCGGGTACGGTCGCATCGAGTGTCAATTGGGCACCTGCGCAGATCGAGGCATCCGGTCCGAGATCGATGGCCGTGGGCGTGGCGTAGGTCGCGGTCAACGCATCGTTCGCGATGCACCCGTTCGCGGTGGTGAGTTGCACGGCGATCGGCCCGCCGCTCTGCACGAGGTAAGTGGCACTTGTGGAACCATCCTGCCACGAATAGCTGGCCCCGGCTTGTGTCACATCAAGCAGGAAGTCATCACCCGGACACAACGCCAGATCCGGTCCGAGGTCCACGACCGCAGCGGGGAACGACCCCACGTTGATGGCATCGGTTCCCGGACATCCGTTCACGGTCACCTGCACGGAATACGCGCCAGGACCAACGCTGATCGTGGGCGTTACAGCACCGGTGTTCCACAAATAGGTCGCTCCAGCCGTGGTTGCGTTCAACGTGGCGCTGATCCCCGGACAAACAGAAACGTCCGCGCCGAGGTTGATCACCGGCAGCGGTGTCACGAAGAGGTTGATGGAATCGCGAACGGTGCATCCATTGGTGGTCACATCAAGCCAATACGTGCCTGCGGTGGTGGGTTGAATGGCGTTGGTCGCGTTCCCGGTGTTCCACAAGTAGGTCGCGCCGGGTACGGTTGCCGTGAATGCTGCGGCACCAATTCCTGCACAGATCGTTTGATCAGCGCCGAGGCTGAAGACCGGCAGCACATGGTTGTTCAACACCATCGCATCCGAACCGCTACAACCGTTCACGGTCACTTGCACGCTGTAATTGCCCGGTGTGCTCGTGGTCAGGGTTGAATTGGCGGACCCATCACTCCACAAATAGCTACCTCCCGGGGTTGTTGCCACCAGTGTGATCGGAGTTCCCGGGCAGACCGTTTGGTCCGGACCGATGTTCACCACTGGCAATGGCGTCACACTCACGTTCACCGCATCCGTTCCGGTGCATCCATTCACGGTTACACCGACGCTATACGGTCCGGCCGTGCTCGTATTCAGCGTAGGTCCTACCGAGCCATTGCTCCAGAGATAGGTCGCGCCCGGTGTGGTGGCGTCCAACGTGACCTGAGCGCCTGCGCAGATCACCACGTCGGCGCCGAGGTTCACCACCGGTGTGGGGTTGTAACTGATGTCGATCGCATCGCTCGCTAGACATCCATTCAACAGAACGCCGACGCTGTACGTACCCGGGCCGGTCACGTTGAAGGTGCTCGCCGTGCTGCCGTTCTGCCACGTGTAGGTGGCGCCCGGTACGGTGGCAGTGAGCGTGGTGGATTGTCCCGAACAGAGCGTCAGGTCCGGGCCGAGGTTCACCATCGGCATCGGGTTGTAGTTCACCAACACGTTGTCCGTAGCCGAGCAACTGTTCGCCGTTACCATCACGGTGTACAGTCCGGCGGCGGTTACATTGAAGCTGTTGTTCGTTGATCCATTCTGCCAGAGATAGCTGCCGCCCGGTACACTGGCATCCAGCGTGAGGCTCTGCCCTGTGCAGAGTGTTGTTGTAGGTCCGAGGTCGAAGACGGGAAGTGGAGTGACGGTCACATTCACGGAATCGCGCAGCACGATGTTGCCGGTGAGCGATAGATCATCCAGGCCGATGTCGTTGCCGATCCCGTCGCCGCTCATGGCGCGCAAGCAAATGTTCGCTGCGGTCTGGCCCGCATTGGTGGTCCACGTTTGCGTGATCGTTTGCCAGCCTGTTCCGAACGCGGGAAGATTCACCTCCGGACCGAGGATCACCCCATCGATCCACCACTGTAACCGCGCAGGGGTGGCATTGGAAAGCGTGCGCGCCCGATAGCTCAACGTGTAGGTCTGCTGCGGGCACACCACCACATCCTGGCACCATACATAGTAGAGTGCGCTGGGCCAACCGGAGTTGATCATCATGAAATTGCCTGTCCCCGTTCCGCTGAACTGTGGGTGATAGAGCGCGGCGTTCGTGCCGATCCAGTAATTGCCGTCGTTGGTGAGAACGTTTGAATAGGTGAACTGGGAAGTGAAGCCCGTATTCCCCGCGCTGAAGTTGCCATTGGTGATCAACTGTGGACTGGGGTAGGACACTTGGCACCAATAGGTCCCTGCGGTTCCAACAGTGATGTTCTGGCTGCTCGCTCCAGTGTTCCAGGTCCATGCGCTGTACCCGGCCGGGCCGTTCAACTGCACCGTTTGCCCTTGGCAGATGGTCGTGTCGTTGTTGATCTGGATCGAACATGCTGGTTGGGCGAAGGCTCCGGATAACCCATGGAAGAGCACGGCCCATAGGACCAGCGGTCTTGTAGAGGTTCTTGGATACCAGGTCTTCATCGGGCGCACGTCGCTGGCAAAGGTCGGACCATCAGGTCGGCCGGGAAAAGTGGTCGCTGGGGAACTATCAACGGGCGATGAACACCCGGTTGACGCCCATGGACCTCAATTCGTCCACTGAGCCGAAGACCCGGGCCAAATTTTCCCGGACCAGTTCACAGCGACGGTCGCTTGCCTCATCGTACCCCACGGTGTTGAAACAGAGCACTCCGGAGCAACGGTCACGCAAGGCATGCGCAAATCCCATGGTGTCGATCCCGCGCGCCAGATCAAGGTCATCGAACAGGTCCACGAGCACCAGGTCGAAGCGATCCTTCAGGGCGTGGACCTGCACGGTGGCGTCGCCTTCGACGACGGTGAGGTCCTGGTACTGCTCCGATCCGAAATGTTCTCTGGCCACCTTGATCATGGCGGGGTCCCACTCCACCGCAGTGATGGGTGCGCCGATGTGCAGCTCCGCACGCAGGATCCGTGGAACGCTTCCTCCACCAAGGCCAAGCAGGAGGATGTTCTTCGGATCAACGGTTCGGACAGTGGGATGCTTCATCACATCCTGGAATACGCGATGCAAACTCCCGAAGGACTGATTGCCGTGCGCACTGTTCAGGACCAACTGACCGGCTTCCCAGCGCACGACCAAGGGTCCATTCCGCCCTTCAATGCGCTCCACATTGATCGGCGCGAGCCAGCTCAACAGACGTTTCACGCGCACCGGGACCATGGGTGTAAAGATGCCCCGAAGCACTGGACCTACTTTCGCGGCCCGTGAAAGCCATCACCCGACATAAACTGCGCAAGCTCCTCAAGTACGCCTTCGTAGCGGCGTTCGTGGCGTGGGTGCTCACCTTGTTCAGCGGGGACCACATGGGCGTGCTGGTCCTTGGCGCATGGATGCTTCTAGGCCTTTGGACCGGGGTGTTGGAGGAATACCTCTTCGGCCGCCGCTTCCGGGCCATGGCGATCCCCTTCCAATTCCTCGGGAAGGTCGTTCTGGTGAATCTCTTCACCGTGCTGTTGATCGGCGTTGCGTGGCTGTGGAATTCGGATCGCTTCACCATGCTCGCATCTGACGTGCCCTACCGGATGTATGAGATCTTCGGGATGGCGGAGTTCTACCGGCTCCTGCTGCGCGTGATCGTGGTCAGTTCCATCGCCATCCTGGTGGTGCAAGTGGAGGAGTGGATGGGACGCCGGACCTTCCTCGGATTCCTGTTAGGGCGATACGAGCGACCGAAGGCCGAGGAACGCGTGGTGTTGACCATGGACCTGGTGGGCAGCACCGCGATCGCGGAGAAACTCGGCGACCTGCGGTACTACCGTTTCCTGAATCACGTGTACTCGCTCATGACCGATGCGGTGCTGCGGAACGAAGCGGACATCCACAAATACGTAGGGGACGAAGTGATCTTCACTTGGCCGATGCGGATCGGTATCCGGGGTTCCAACTGCCTGGACCTGTACTTCGATGTAATGGAAAGGATCGAGGAACATGCGGGCGATTTCGAGCGGGAGTATGGCATCATTCCCGAGTATCGCGCCTCTGTCCACGGCGGTCGGGTGATCTCTGCTCAGGTCGGCCACGTGAAGCGCACGTTGGACCTGAGCGGCGATGTGATGAACAGCGTCTCGCGCATGCTCGGTCTTGCCAAAGCCATGAAGGTTGATCTTCTCGCCTCCGCGGAATTACTTCAACGCATCCCCGATGCAGGATCCCGCTTTCTCATCGGTGAACAGCATGTGGTGCCGGTGAAGGGGAAGCGCAAGGAAGTTCGTGTGCATACCGTCGAACGGATCAGCACGTTGGAATGATCCGCTTGTTGGTCATCCTTGTTTGCGGTGTTCCGTTGTTCCTCCGCGCACAGGTGCCGCTCCCGGTGATCACTTCGGAGGATCGCTTTTTCATCTTCCACGATGGTCGGTTCGAGCAGATGGAACCGCGGCCGCCCAAGAAGGCGCTTGCGATGAACGGCCAGTTCGTGTACCAGGATCAGCAAGGCCAATTGAAGATCTTCTTACCGGAAGGCAGGCGACTGCATTTGCTTGACCGCCGCAGCGACATCGTATTGAAAGGGACGCGGAAGCGCGTGGCTTGGATGGCGATGGATACGTTGAAGACCGTTCGCGAAGGACGTGCGGTGATACTGGCGGAGAACGTGCAGCGCTTCACGGTGGGAGACAGCATCATGGTCCTGTTGGATAGTGCGCGCCATGAAATGATCGCACTCTGGAAGAGGACGGCGACGACATTGGCCACTGTGCAACCGGGAAGTGAAAGCGCGCAATGGGCGCAAGGCAGCAATACCGTCGTCTTCTTCAACAAGGAGGCTGGATCACTATTCGCCTATTACCACGGATCGGTGAAGCTTCTTTGTGACAGCACCGATGTCGGGATCGTGGCGACAGGTGGCGATATCGTTGGGTACTGGCACGGCGGTAAACGGAACTTCCGTGCCTACTATAAAGGCGCGGATGTTGAACTTGCCGATCTACGACCTGCCCGCGTCCTGGCCGGTGAAGGGCTGTTGGCCTTCGTGGATGCGAATGGCCGGTTGAAGTGTTTCGAGCAGGGCGTGTTGCATACGGTCTTGGATGAGGCGCCGACGGACTTCTGGGTGAAGGACAGCCTGCTGCTCTTCCTTCACGATGGACGACTGAACCTGTTCCAACACGGATCGGCAACGGTTGTTGAACCCTATGTGCCGGAGCAGTGGCAGGTGGAAGGCGGACTGCTTGCCTACTTGGATATCAACCGAGAGTTGAGAGGGATCGTCAATGGCGAGCGCTTCCGTTTCGGGAAAGAGGCGAACATCAACGGATTCGAATTGTTCGGCGATGCAGTGATCTACCGCAGTCCGTTGGGACCGATGGTCGTGGCCACCAAACGCAGGATCGACGAGTACTAGCCCGGGTCCAACGCGTGTACCGCCGTGGCCGGGTTCTCCGGTTCCAGTGTCCACAAACTCATGGTGCTCCGCTTGCCGCGCAGGGCGATGCTCCCGATCCCACGCACTTTCAATTTGCCCAGCGGCTGAAGCAGGTCGAGGAGTTCCTTGCTGATCAGGTTGTCCACGCCGTATTCGTTGCACGTGTCCTGGATCCGCGCGGTGGTGTTCACCACATCACCGCTGAAGATCCGTTCCTTCTTCACCAATCCCACTTCACCCACGGTGACCTCCCCGTAATGGAAGCCGGCCTTGAATGCCGGTGCGATCCCATAGCGCGCTTCGTAGTGCGGTGCGCGTCGTTGCAGCTTGGCGCGGATGTCCAGGAAGCACCGGATACAGCGCTGCCGGGTGATCCCTTGCCGCAAGGGCCAACTCACGCTGATCTCGTCGCCGACGTATTGGTAGATGTCACCACGCGAATACAGGATCGGATCGGTGATGTCGGTGAACAGTTCGTTCAGCAGTTTGAAGTAGCGCACATGCCCCAACTCCTCGGCGATCGAGGTGGACGACCGCATATCCAGGAACATGAAGATCCGCAGTTCCTGTCGCGGTTTGTGGTAACGGCCGATCAGGTATCCGAAGGCATCATTGCCGTACTGGTCGCTGAGCCGCACGATCAGCATGGTGCCGGCCATGAGACAAGCCCAGTAGAGGTATTCGCCCAGCCACGGAAGGCTGAACAGGTGCTCCATGAAGGAACCCGACAACGGGTCGGAAATGGAAGGGATGAACGCACCGGTGATCCCGACCACCATGAGGATCAGCAGAGCCATGATGAGCAGGGCGGCGAAGTAGGGCATGTGCCTCAGTTTGTCGCGCAGCATGAAGATGTACGCACCACCTCCGAGAAGCCCGGCGATCAAAGCAGCAACGAGTTGCTCCATGCTCCGGACCACCAGGGAACTTTCCACGCCGTGATAAACCAAGAGGTTGTGTTCCATCAAGGCACGGAACAGGCCGATCAGCGCCCATGCCGTCGCGATCCGGGACGTCCGCCATGTGCGCGTCCGGATGCGTGTGAAGTGGTCCATGTGACTTGGGACGAACCGTACGAAGGTCCGGCGACGAAGGTACTCTAGTGTCATATCCCATTAGTTCATTAACTAAACGACGCGGATTTTTCCAGCATAGGTCCATTTGAAGGGTGCCGCCCGTTGCTCGTTGTAGGTTCTGATGTACTCCATGATCTGGTCGACGAGTTGTTTGGTGGACTTCCAGACGCCGTTCTTCAAGACGTCCTTGGCCAGCATGTTGAACCGATCTCGATCTGATTGAGCCAAGATGAGTATGTGGGCGTGAAGTGCATGGTGATCTTCCGTTTGGGTTTCAACCAGGCCTTCACCTCCTTGGATTTATGCACGGCCAGATTGTCCGTGATGATGTGCAGATGGTTGTTGCGGAAGGTGCGGTCGAGCTTCTTGAGGAAGGTCAGGAAGGTGGTTGCGTTGTTGGCTTTGACCGGTGTTGCGGTTATCATTCCGGTATGCACGGCAAGGGCGGCCATGAGGGCCACGGTACCATTGCGCTTGTAGGTTGCCGTCATGCGCTTGGGCGTGCCCGCCCGAAGTGGGAGTATCGGCTGTGTGCGGTCCAGTGCCTGTATCTGGGTTTTCTCGTCCACGCTCAACACGATGGCGTTCGCTGGCGGGTCCATATACAGACCGATGATGGTGAGCATCTTGGACTCGAATTCAGGGTCAGGACTTTTCCCGCACCAGTACTCGGTCTTGTGCGGTTTCGGATCGCTGCTTGAGGATCAGATGAACGGCGCTCTGACTGATGCCCACTTCTGATGCGATGCGCTCCTGAGACCAATTGGTATAGCCGCCCGTAGGCTTCTCGCACGCTTTCTGGACCACGCGTGCCTTCTGCTGAGCAGTGATCGTTCCACTTGCCCGGACGAGGGGCGTCCTTCAACCCGGCTACGCCCAGTTTTCTGAACCGGTTGCGCCACTTGTTCACCGTAGGGCAGGTCATCCCGGTGCGCTTGATGATCCCATCCAGACTGTGACCATCATGGCTCAACACGATCCCTGCGCACGCAGACCGTATCGACGCTCCAACTTGTGGGAGCGGACCATCGCCTCAAGTTCCATGCGTTGCTCTTCGCTTACAGGGATCGGTTTTGCAGTTCGTGCCATGCCGCGAATATAGCACTATTAGTTTATCTATTACATGGTTATAACACTAGGCTTGCTCGCGAGCGGATCACACCGCGTTCACAGTGCCGTGATGTGCATAGCCATACCGCTGGTAGGGATGAACCTGACCGGGTCGAGGAGTTCCCGGAGCATCACCCGGTATCGGTCCTTGGTGAACCAAAGGATGATCCGGACATGCTCCGTGACCGGTAGAGAGCGGAACAGGTGTGCTTCGTTCGGCGCAGGGAGGGGTCCGTCGAAGTTTCCGCACTTTCGCACCGGACCCGGTAATTTCGGCGGCGATGAAGGTGAAGCAGAGTCTACTGATCGGGTTGTTGGGCGCATCCATGACGCTCGTGACCGCAGTGGATTGCGCCGCCTTCCATATCAGATTGCACGGTCTGGTCACGGAGTATTTCACCGGAGATGGCCTGAAGGATGTACAAGTACGCCTAGTGAAGGACAGTGTGGAGCGTGGGACGGTGTTCACGAACGGTCGCGGTGAGTATGAACTGTTCCTGGAGCGCGGCTACGATTACCAGGTGTGGTATTACCGGCAGGACCTCGTTCCGAAGTTCATCCGGATCGATGCCTCGGAGATCCCGCTGTTCCCGGATGTGCCGTTCTACGACATGGATGTGCAGATGACACTTTTCGAGCACATCGCCGGTTTCGATTTCTCCGTCTTCGATGAGTACGTGGGTCTTGCTGAGTACAAACACACCGTTCGGAACCTCAACTGGGATATCGACTACACCGAGCGCCGCCGGCCGGAGATCGCGCGGGTGATGATCCTTTACGAACGCGCGGTGGGCGATCGGAAGCGCGCGGCCGAGATCGAGGGAAAGGTGATCAAGCGGGGTAAACGCAAGCGCGTCTATTTCTGATCGCGGCGGACCGCGTGGACCAACTTCACGCACTCCACCGCCTCCCGCACATCGTGTACACGTAGGATGGAGGCGCCGTTCATCAGTGCAATGGTGTTCAGTACCGTCGTTCCGTTCAATGCCTCACTGGTCGAAGTGCCCAGTACCGCATTGATCATCCGCTTGCGGGAAAGGCCCACTAGGACCGGTGCGTGGAGATGCGTCAGGCGCTGCACATGCGCAAGCAGCGCATAGTTGTGGTCCACATCCTTCCCGAAACCGAAACCGGGATCGATGATCACATCGGCGATGCCTGCTGCATGCGCGGCGTTCGAACGCTGGCTCAGGAACAAGGTCACTTCGGCCACCACATCGGTGTAGTGGGGAGCGTCCTGCATGGTCCGTGGCGCGCCTTGCATATGCATGATCACATACGGCACACCGAGCGCAGCTACCGTCGGCAGCATCGCTTCATCCCAGAGTCCGGCAGTGATGTCGTTGATCATGGATGCGCCCGCGTGAACTGCTTCCTGCGCCACCCGCGCGTGAGTTGTATCAATGCTCAACAGGGCCTCGGGGAATTTCCCGTGCAAGGCTTGGATGATGGGGATCGAGCGTTCCAACTCGGCGTCGAGGCTGATCTCTTCGGATCCGGGTCGCGAACTCGCGCCTCCGATGTCCAGGAAGGTCGCGCCTTCCTGCAGCATGCGTTCGGCACGTTCCACCACTTCATTCAGCGTCACCCTGCTCGGCGCATGGAATGAATCCGGTGTGGCGTTGAGGATGCCCATCACCGCCGGGAGTGGAATGCGGACGAGCCGATCGCGCACACGCCACGTGACCTCCTTGCCTGGAATACCTTCGCCCGCCATCGGGCCTAAAGGTCCCATTTGAAGCAGGTATGGTCAAGACCCTTGTGCAGTATGATGCGGTGATCGCCGAATGCAACGACCTTTTCCTGAAGAAGGCGAAGGACTACGGCACTGCGTGGCGGATCCTACGCGTACCCTCGCTCACCGACCAGATCTTCATCAAGGCCCAGCGGATCCGCACGCTTCAACAAGTGGGGGAGAGCAAGGTCGGGGAGGGGATCCGCCCGGAGTTGATCGGCATCATCAACTATGCGGCGATGGCGCTTGTGCAATTGGCCGACGGTGTTTCGGAAGCGCCGGACCTCGACGCCGAAACAGCCTCAGCGAAAGTGCTGGCCCAGCAACACACCGCCAAGGATCTGATGACGCGCAAGAACCACGACTATGGCGAAGCATGGCGCAGCATGCGTGTGAGTTCGCTTGTGGATCTGATCCTGATGAAATTGCTTCGGATCAAGAGCATCGAGGACAACCAAGGGAACACCTTGGTGAGCGAAGGCATCGACGCCAACTTCCTCGACATCGTGAACTATGCGGTCTTCGCCATGATCCAGATGGAGGAGGAGGGTTGATCCTTCGGGCAAGAGGACCGACTTCGCTTCGAGGCTATTCACATCGAGTTGTTCGGAACCGGTCGTCGCCGGGACTTCGCACCCCACACGGACGGCGATATGTTCGCCCTCCGCTCACTCCGGTACGCTTACCACGACGGAAGGGGCACATACCTAAATCTTCTCCATCATGCGTGTGCTGCTTACCGCTGCCCTGCTCTTGGTCGCCCCGATCCTCAACGCTGCCCAGCTGCGTGTGCATGGGGTTGTTACGGATGCTTCCTCCCGTGAACCGCTGAAGGAAGTGCTGGTCCGTGTGTACAAGGACGGTGTGAAACAACAGATCTCCTACACGGGGGTGGGTGGCCATTACAACGTGGTGTTGGACAACAACGCGCAGTACGTCATCCGCTTCACCATGAATGGCCGTGTGACCAAGTGCTTCGGCGTGGACACGCACGGGCCGGAGTGGGCCGATGATCACACCATGAAGGATGTGGAGGTGGAGATGACGCTCTTCCCGCGCGTGGAAGGGTTGGACCTTTCCTTCTTCGATATGCCCATGGGCTTGGCGCGGTTCACCCCGATGACCGGCTTTTTGGACTGGAACTCCGAATACGAGGACAGGATCCGCCCCGAGGCGACCCGTCTGATGGCCGAGGTGCAGGCCCGCCGTGAGGTCCTGACCGCGCAGCTGCATCCGTAGTGATCGGCCATCTGTTGATCGGTTGTTAACGCGGGAAGCGCGCGATCGCCCCCGGCTATCTTCGGCGCTCATCGATCGGAAACACATGCGCACACTCGTCCTCTTCTGTCGTCTCATCGTTGGTTCGCTCTTCATCGTCAGTGGTCTCATCAAGGCCAATGACCCGCTCGGCTTCTCCTATAAGTTGGAGGAGTATTTCGCCGAAAGCGCGCTGAACCTGCCCGGGCTGATGGACTATGCGTTGGCGTTGGCCATACTCGCATGCCTTGCGGAGATCGTGCTCGGCTTTGCCATCCTTTTCGGTGGCCGTATGAAAGTGGCCACCGTTGCCATTCTCCTGCTCACGGTCTTCTTCGGGTGGCTCACCTACTACACAGCGACGTGTGATCCGCAAGGGACGTACTATGTCATGGTGAACGGCGCACCTATCGAACGGCCTGTGACCTGCGTGACGGATTGCGGTTGTTTCGGCGATGCGATGAAAGGCAGCATCGGGCGAAGCTTGACCCCATGGGAAAGTTTCTCAAAGGATGCGATCCTCATGGTATTCCTTTTTCCGATCCTGCTTGCTGCGTTTGTGCGGAAGGATACGGGTTGGAATACGAAGTCCGACGACAAGATCCTGCTGCCCGGCGGTTTGTTGCTGGTCGCGATGTGGAGCTGGATCTTCACGTGGTATGGGCCTGTTTGGATCACGTTGATCGGCTACGTCGGTTATGTGTTGATCAAACGAAGGATCGAGGCACCGAGATCGGAATGGCTCACGGCCGGTTGGGCATCGGTGGTTTCGTTGGTCTTCATCTGGTGGTGCTACACGCATTTACCGGTGCGCGATTACCGCCCGTATGCCGTGGGCAAGAACATCACGGAGCAGAAGCAGAGCAAGGCACCGGTGAACCAGGTCTTCGTGAGCTACCGCAACAAGACCACGGGCAAGGTGGAGGAGTTCGATAGCGCGAAGCCCTACCCATGGGACGACCCGAACTACGAAGCGGTGGAGAATGGAACGCGCGTGGTGGAACTGGAAGCAGGGATGATATCGCCTGTGCAGGACTTCCGCCTGACCGACCGCGACGACTACGATCTGACGGACGACGTGCTGCATGCCGACCAACCCGTGTTGTTGATCACGGCGTATGACCTGACCAAGACCGATACTGGTAACCTAGCCGCCATTGCCAAACTGGCGAACGATGCACAGGCCAAGGGATGGTACGTGTACGGCGTGTGCACCAACGGCTGGGAAGTGGTGGATGAGTTCCGCCACGAACACCAACTCGCGTTCGAATTCGTGCGCTGCGACGAGAAGGTGATCAAGACCATGGTGCGCGCGAACCCCGGGATCATGGTGTTGAAGGACGGAACGGTGAAGGGCATCTGGCATGGCAATGATGCGCCGACGTTCGAGGAGGCGGAAGGGAAGGTGAAGTAGGATCCGTTCGGCTTGAATGTTCGGGCAACTGGATCCCTCGATCCCGTCTTCATTTCAATTCCGCTCTACCATGAAACAACTCGCCGCTCTGGTCATTGGCCTTTCGACCGCTATGACAGTGCAAGCCATTACGGTGCAACTACAGATCTACGCTGCGACTTGCGTGGGAGACAACGGCGTGATCGTGAGCACGGTTTCGGGTGGCGCCCCACCGTACACGTACGCATGGAGCATGGGTGCTACGACGGACATTGTCTACAGTCTGGCACCAGGCGCGTATTCCCTCACCGTTACGGATAACCTTGGTTCACAGACCACCGTGAATTGCGAAGTCGGGCAGGTATCCCAACCCCCGAGCAACATGACCCCTTTCGATTTTCTGGGTCTGGGCGGCTTGGAACCATGTTGGAATGGAGCGTGCGATGGCGGCTTCCGTGTGCATTTGCTCCGGGTCATGGGTGGGTTCTCCATCAGTACCACATTCAGTATGAGTTACATCGAGTTGCCCGAGGATGAGGGCGACAACCTGGACTACTACATCACCTACGAATTCCTGGGAGCCTGTGCTGGATCGCCCATCACCTTGACGCTCTCCAGTGGCTGTGGAACCGGCACCAGCACTGTGACCCTCGACCCCTTGCCGGTACCACAAGTGAACACGCAACTGATCACCGCCAGCTGCAACGGTGCCGATGATGGAGCACTCTTCGGTCAGGTGGTGGTGACCGCACCCCCAACCGGATGGTACCAGTCTTGGACCATGGTGGCGCAGGATGCACCCGTGGGAGGCAATGAGGTGGATCCCACACCAAACTACTTCAACTTCGGCTCAACACCTTTTCAGGTATTGGGCCTGCATCCGGGTACTTGGGACCTGCTGTTCACTACCACGGAAAGTATAGGCAGCGCCCAGTTGCCCTGTCAGTATGCTTCGCCCTTTGTGATCCCCGACCTCGGCCCTGATTGTGCCACAGTGAGTGGTACCGTCCATTTCGAGACCGACATGGATTGCACACAGGATGCGCTGGAGGTAGGCATGCCCAACCAACTCCTGCGCGTAACACCGGGCCCCCTCTATGGCATCACCGCCACCGATGGCAGCTACGAGATCGCCGTACCCTATGGTAGTTACGCCTTGGAACAATTGAACACTGATGCCGTGCAACTCTGTCCACCCGTGGCGCCGATCGCCTTTCTCGTCAATAGCGGAAGCAACGCGGTGGTGGATATCGCTGACTCGTTGGTCACACCCTTTGATCTGGGCGTTTACCTCCAGCACACAATCTCACGCGTTGGCTTGCCGTTCAACTATTTGATCCACTTGGTCAACCATACAGGGCATCCGGGCGAGAACGTAACGGTGACCCTCGATTTCGATCCGCTCTTCACCTACATCGGATCCGTGCCCGGGGTATCCAGCAACAGCTCGGGCCAGGTGCAATGGACGGTACCGGTGCTCGGGCCATTCGAAAGTCGTTGGCTGAATGTGCAACTGCAAGTGCCTCCCATCCCTGCGCTGCTCGGGACCACGCATACCGCAACGGCTGTGGCACAAGGCACCACCTTCGATGGCAACTTGGTCAACAATGTTCACGGGATCACACATGCCATCGTATCGAGCTACGACCCCAACGACAAGCAGGCCATCACCAGCAGCGGGCAGAGTGAAGAAGTGTACTTGATGGATGTGGACGAGTACATCGATTACACGATCCGTTTCCAGAACACCGGTACCGACACGGCTTTCACGGTGATCGTCACGGACACGATCCGCCCATTGCTCGATATGGCATCGTTGCAGATCCTGGGATCTTCGCACCCGTTCACCGCGAGCATCGCCACTGGCAATGTGCTCTCCTTCACTTTCGCCAACATCATGCTTCCGGATAGCAACGTGAACGAGCCCGCGAGCCAAGGGCATATCGCGTTCCGCATGCGACCGGTGCCGGGCATCGCTATCGGTTCCACCATAGACAACACAGCGGACATCTACTTCGACTTCAACGATCCGGTGCGCACCACCACAGCTTCACTTGAGGTCGGCATCACTACGAACTTGCACGAACCACATACCTCGGGTATGCGACTTTCACCTGTACCGGCGTCCGGGATGTTGAACATCCGAGCGGACGGCGCGGTGATCAGCGCCGTGCGCATAAGTGCGTTGGACGGCAGAACAGTCGGGAGTTTCGGCAACACCAATGTTGTCGATGTTTCAGCATTCGCTCCGGGCGTGTACATCCTAACGGTACGGACGCGGACGGGTGCAGAACTCAAAGCACGGTTCGTGAAAGACTGATCGGGCTCGGATCGGGAGGGTATTCGCTGCTGTGCATCTTTGCGCACATGCGAACGATCGTTGCTGGTAATTGGAAAATGAACACCGATGCGACCAGCGCTGTTGCGTTGGTGGATGCGTTGGTCGGGAAGATGGGCGGACAACCCGGGAACGTGGAGGTGGTGATCGCACCACCGTTCCCTTTCATCACGCAGGTCGCGGAGAAAGCCAAGGGATCCGGGATCATCGTAGCGGCGCAGGACTGCCACCAAGCGGAGAAAGGCGCATTCACTGGGGAGGTAAGCGCGACCATGCTGAAGAGCTTGGGTGTCGGTGCGTGCATCGTGGGTCACAGTGAACGCAGACAATACTTCGGTGAGAGCGATGCGTTGATCGGAGAAAAAGTGGCCGCGTTGCTGGCAATGGGTATCACACCGATCTTCTGTTGTGGTGAACGAAAGGAGGAACGCGAAAGTGGCCGACACTTCGATGTGGTGACCGAACAGATGAAAGGCGCCTTGGGCAAATTGACCAACGAACAATTGGAGCGGATCGTGATCGCGTACGAACCGGTCTGGGCCATCGGCACGGGCCTTACCGCGTCGGCGCAGCAAGCGCAGGACATGCACGCACACATCCGATCATTGCTGCACACGCACGGGGCGTCCGTGGCCGGAGCGGTACCGATCCTATATGGCGGTAGCTGCAATCCTTCCAATGCGGAGGAACTCTTCTCCCAGCCCGATGTGAACGGCGGATTGATCGGTGGTGCTTCTTTGGTTGCCGAGCAATTCATGGATCTGATCCGCATCGCGGGTAAGGTGAAGCATTGACTTCACACTCTTGTCCAGACCCGAAGGGCAATGGTCTTTTCCCGGTCGCGCTGAGGGCTCTTCCGAACAACGATCAACGTTCACCACGACCAACGATGCCCTACACCGAAGTCACCTTCCTCCTGAGCCCCGTGGATCCGTGGCGCGACCTGCTCCAAGTGGAACTGGCGGATATCGGGTATGATAGTTTCGAGAACGGTTTCACCGATCCCATCGGACCCTCAGGGGAGTTGAAGGCATACATCCGCACTGAACTGTTCAATGAAGCAAAGCTCGCGTTCCTGCTCACGCTGCGTGATCCGCACGTGACCGTGAGTTGGACGGCGCTGGAGATCGCCGACCGGAACTGGAACGCCGAGTGGGAGAGTAGCTTCCAACCCGTGGAGGTCGGCGACTTCGTTCGGATCCGTGCGGACTTCCACGACGCGAAGCCGGGGTTCACTCACGAGCTGATCATCACCCCGCGGATGGCCTTCGGTACCGGACATCATGCCACTACGCGGATGATGGTCCAAGCCATGCAAGGCCTTGATCTAACGGGAAAGAAGGTGTGTGATCTGGGCTGCGGGACCGGTGTGCTGGCCATCCTCGCCGAGCGTTTAGGAGCCAAGGAAGTCCTCGCGATCGATATCGACCCCGGTGCTGTGGAGAATGCACGGCACAACGCCGAGTTGAACGGTTGTCACGCGATCACTGTGGAAAAGGGTGTGGCCGATTCCCTGAAGGGCCTCACGTTCGACGCTATTTTGGCCAACATCGAACGCAATGTCCTGCTCGATGCCATGCCGCTGTTAGCCTCTGCCATGCGTCCGGGTGCCGCCCTTTTTCTGAGCGGTTTCGTCCCCGGGGATCGGCACATGCTTGCGCAGCGCGCAAAGGACCACGGCTTGGAACTTGCGGAACGCATGCAGGAAGGAGAGTGGGCACTCTTGGGATGCAGGAAAGGATGAAGATCGCACGAACCAGCGCGCAGGCCTCAGGCAGAACGCTGCACGCTTCACGTCGCAGATGCGAACCTGCGTGTAGCGTGCAGCGTGTAGCATTGTTCCTCCTCTCGCTCGCCTTCACTGTCCCGGTCTTCTCCCAAACCAAGCCCTTCTCTGCGGATCAAGCGCTCTTCCTGCAAGAGATGACGGCCTTCCTCAACGAGGCGGACAAGAAGGAAGCGCGGCCTTTCATTGAGCAGGTCTTCGCTCCGGTGTGGAACGGCACCTATTACAGCGAACGCCAGCGGGTGCGCATCGTGGAGGTGTCCAACTTCATGTTGAAGAAGCGCTTCGAAGCATTTCCAGGCTTTCGCGATTACCTCGATTGCGTCGCGGCATTTCCCGGAACAGGAAGGAGCGCCACCGAATTCGATGCATGGATGCAGGGCATGGAGACGCTCGTGCAGGGTAGTCGCAAGCAGAACGTTTCCGCATTCATCACCACTTGCGCGGGACTCTTCCGCAATGGCGATCTATTGAAAAGCCCGAGCACCACTTGGCGAAGCCGGTCCAAGGCGTTCACTTTTACATTCGACAGCATACCCTTGATCACATTCGCGCGAACGGACCTGGTGTGCATGGCGAAAGGGGACAGTACGGTGATCCTGAACACCTCCGGTACGTTCCTTCCGACCGTGGGCATTTGGAAGGGGAAGGATGGAAAGGTCACATGGGAACGTGCTGGACTGAAACCGACAGCCACGTTCGCCGAGTGGGACCACCCATACGAAGTGCGGATGAAGAGTTCCGCGTTCGAAGTGGATACCGTGCAATTCAATGATCCGTACTTCGAGCGCACGCTACTGGGAAAGTTCGCGGAGAAGTTGCTGGCGAACGTGGACGAGGACAACGCTTCCTACCCGCGCTTCGAGAGCTATGACCGCCGCATGAAGATCCGCAACATCGTGGAGGGGATCGACTTCGAGGGCGGCTTCAGCATGCAGGGCGCCAAGCTGCAAGGCTATGGTACCAAGGAGGAGCCGGCCTTCCTCACCTTCTACCGCGATGGTCGCCCGTTCATCGTCACCAGCGGAACCCGCTTCAGTATTGAACCGGAACGGATCACCAGTGATGAAGTGGCTGTGCGCGTGCGCTTGGACAAGGACAGTCTTTACCACCAGAGTGCCAGTCTGCGGTTCATGCGCGACAAGAAGTTGCTCTCCATCATCAAGAAGGATGAAGGATTGGGGAAGGCGCCCTTCTACAACACCTATCACCAGCTCGACATGTACTTCGAGGTGCTGACGTGGAAACAAGGCGATCCACTCATACACCTCGGCAACCTGAGCGGCAGCACACAGAACAAGGCGAGCTTCGAGAGCTTCGCCTACTACCGGGAGAAGCGCTACATGGGCATGCTCGGTGTGGACAACGTGCATCCGTTGGTCCGGTTGAATGACTTCAGCAAGACCAACGGCGGGATGTTCTACGCCAAGGAATTCGCGGTCTTCAGCCGGATGCAGATCGCCAGCGTGATCCCCCTGCTGATCGACATGAGCAACAAGGGCTATCTGGACTACGATCCGGAAACCGAATTCGTGCAGGTGCAGCCCCGGTTGCGGCAACACATCCTGAACAGCGCAGGCAAGCAGGATTACGATGTGCTCCAGTTCAACAGTTCTGTGGATGATGATGTGAATGCCACGCTCAACCTGTTGAACTTCGACCTGGCCATGCGTGGCGTATCGGTGATCAACATGAGCGATTCACAGGACGTGCGCATCTATCCGGCGGAGAAGATGATCACGATCAAGAAGAACCGTGACTTCACGTTCTCCGGGAGCATCAAGGCCGGGCGGCTGCAGTATTACGGCAAGGAGTACTACTTCCATTACGATCCCTTCGTCATCGACCTCATCAATGTGGACAGCGTTTCATTCATGGCCACGAGCTTCGAGAAGAATGCGGAAGGCGAGACCCCGCTGGTGCGTGTGAAGAACGTGCTGGAACAAGTGAGCGGAACGCTGGAGATCGATGCACCCAGCAACAAGAGCGGAAGGCAACAGGAGAAATATCCGGCCTATCCCAAGTTCAACAGCGCACGGGAGAGCTATGTCTTCTATGATCGGAAGGGTATCCAACGTGGTGTCTATGGAAGGGATAAGTTCTACTACCGGAGCGACCCGTTCCAGATCGATTCACTGGACAACTTCACCAATGAAGGACTGACATTCACCGGAACGCTGGTAAGTGCGGGTATCTTCCCGGACATCCGCGAGCCTCTGCGTTTGCAGCGGGACTATGCGCTCGGATTCGTCCGTGGGACCGGCGATGGCGGAATGCCGCTCTATGGACGTAAAGGGAACTTCACGAATACCATCAGCCTCAACAATCGTGGACTACAGGGTAACGGGGATCTGCGCTTCCTCACCACATCATTGTCATCGAAGCAGTTGGTCTTCACACCTGACAGCACACTGGGTCGCGCGGATACCTTGACCAATATCGCGAGCGCCAAACCAGCCAAGGTGCCGCACGTGGAGGCTGGCGGCGTATTCATCCGTCTGGAGAACACGCGTGAGGTCCTGCATACCGAGATGTTGAAGCGGCCCTTGGTCATGTACGATGACCAAGCGGTATTGCATGGTAGCACGGACCTGACCCCGGCCGGTATGACCGGAGCGGGCCTGATCGATTTCCGGAACGCCACATTGAAGTCGAGGCTGTTCCAGTTCCAGACCATGCAGTTGCACGCGGATACCAGCGACTTCCGCCTCACCGAAGGGGATACCAGCAGCATCGCCTTCCGCACGGATAACGTGAACGCCACGGTGAAACTGGATGAACGGATCGGCGAGTTCGTGAGCAACGGCAGTGAGACGAAAGTGGAATTCCCGGTGAACCAGTACATCTGCTATATGGACCGCTTCAAGTGGTTCATGGACCAAGGGGATATCGAACTGGAGAGCGACCGCACGGCTGCGGAAGGAGCGGAGGACCTACAACTATCGGGAAGCAATTTCATCAGCATCCGGCCGGACCAGGACAGTTTGAACTTCATGGCGCCCAAAGCGCGCTACGATCTGAAGAAGCACTTGATCACCGCTACGGACGTGCAGTATATCCAAGTGGCCGATGCATTGATCACGCCAGACAGTATGCAGGTCAGGATCCGGAAGAACGCCGAGATGGACCCGCTGGAGAACACGGTGATCACGGCAAACTTCGTTACCAGGTTCCACCGCATCTACAACGCCACGGCCAATATCAAGGCGAAACGGAACTACACCGCCACCGGGACCATCGACTATGTGGATGAGAACAACCGGAAGTTGCCCATCAACCTCTTCAGCATCGGTGTGGATACGGCGTACCAGACGCGCGCGGTCGGGCGCATCCCGCAGGACCAGGACTTCCAGTTGAGTCCGGCCTTCGACTTCTTCGGCGATATCGCGCTCACGGCCAGCATCAAGGAACTCACCTTCACCGGTAGCACGCGCATCCAACACGGGTGTGAAGGCCTAGCGCGAAATTGGATGCGGTTCGCCGGAGCCATAGACCCACTGGAAGTATTCATTCCCGTGGGCGATACGCTTTACGATGACCAAGGTGCGCTCATCGGAGCGGGCATCTTCCTCACCGACGAGGACCCCTTCAGTACGTATGGCACCTTTCTCAGCCGCACGCGAAGCAAGGATGACAAGCGCGTGATCGCGGCGAGCGGCTTGCTGTTCTACGACAAGGGTCGGAAGGAGTACGTGATCTCCAACAAGGACAAGATCCGCCAGCGCGATCTACCCGGACAGCTCGTGAGTTTGGCGGTGGAGAATTGTGCGGTGCTCACCGATGGTCGCATCGATCTCGGCGTGAACCTCGGTCGGATCAAGCTCTTCCAGGTGGGGGCGATGCGCTACGAGACCGACGGGCAGAAGACGTACGGAAGTGGCGTTGTCGTAGCGGACTTCCACTTTTTGGAGAACGCGCTGGAACGGATGGCCGCCGAGATCATCGCGTACCCTGATCAGCAGGCGCTGGACATCAGCAAGACCTACTACGAGAAGATGATGCGCGAGGTGCTCGGCTTGGAGCGATCGGACAAGCTCATCAGCGAACTCAGCATCAAGGGGGAGATCAAGAAATTGCCGGATGAACTCGTGAAGCCGATCGTGCTCGGTGATGTGAAATTGCGCTGGGATGGCCCCGAACAAAGCTGGGTCAGCGATGGACCCATCGGTGTGGCCACCATCCTCAAGAAGCCTGTGTACCGCATGGTGAAGGGCAAGGTGCAGGTGGAACGGAAACGCAGTGGCGACATCATGACCATCTACCTCGCGATGGATGACCAGACCTACTATTTCTTCCAATACACGCGGAACTACCTTTACGCCTATAGCAGCGACCAGCAGTTCAATACCATGCTGGCCGAGGTGAAGGACGACAAGAGGAAGCTGGAGGGCGGCCGTGATCAAGCGGACTACCAGTACATCCTCACCAACAAGAAGAAAGTGGACGATTTCCGCGAACGCTTCGGTCTCTGAACCATGGAGTTCCCTTGGGTGTACGGCATTGCCGCGATGATCCTCGCCTATTTGTGCGGCAGTATTCCTACCAGTGTCTGGTGGGGCAAGGCCTTCTTCAGCGTGGATGTCCGCCAGCATGGAAGTGGCAATGCGGGTGCGACCAATACGTTCCGCGTCCTCGGCCCGAAGGCGGGCGTGCCGGTCCTTCTTATCGATATCCTGAAGGGATTCCTACCGGTTCGGATCCTCCCCAACTTCAGCGAGTTGCAAGTGGACAAAGGACCATGGATGTGGCTGCGTGTGGCCTTGGTGATCGCAGCGGTGATCGGCCACTTGTATCCGGTGTTTGCCAACTTCCGGGGCGGGAAGGGAGTGGCCACATCATTGGGCGGTGTGCTGGCCGTGCATCCCGGGGCCGGTGCTATTTGCGTGGTCGTCTTCGCGTTGGTCTTCTTCCTGTCGCGATACGTTTCGTTGGGATCACTGTGTGCCGCAGCTTCTTTCCCATTGGCCGTGATCCTCATCTACCAGGAACTCAGCGCGGTGAAGATCGGATTCGCCGTGGTGCTTTGCCTGATGGTCTTCTATACCCACCGGGAGAACATCGGCCGATTGTTGCGTGGCGAAGAGAACCGTATGACCCTGGCCGGTAGGAGCGGCTCCTCCCGGTGAAACCTCAAATGCTTCATAGGGGTACAAGCGGCCACTCTCGGACCATGACCCGTACCTCGGTCATACTTATCGGCATGCTCTTTCCGCTTCTGTCGCTTGCGCAGGGTGGGGAACAACAGGTGCGTGCCAAAGCGGACGGGCTCTTCGAGGAGCAGCGTTATGCGGAAGCGTACCCGCTCTATTCCCAGCTCGTCAGCCTCACACCGGGGGATCGGGTGTTGAACTATCGCTTCGGTACCTGCCTGTTATTCGGAAGTGCGGAGAAGGAACAGGCCATCACGCATTTGAAGTTCGCCACCGAGGATCCCACGATCGATCCGCGGGCCTGGTACTGGATGGGACGCGCCTATCACCTCAACTACCGCTTCAAGGAGGCACAAGTGGCCTACCAACGTTTTCTGGGAACTGCTGACAAGAAAACATTAGCGGAATGGCCGGTCGACGCGTTGATGAAGCAATGCCGCAATGGCGAGACCCTGTTGTCCAGCTTGAAGGAGATCACCGTCCGGAGCAAGGTGGAAGTGGCGGATGCTGAGTTCTTCCGGTTCTATGAACTGGCGGACATGGGAGGGCGGATCGTGGTCGTACCGGATGAATTGCTTTCGAGCCTCGATAAGAGGAAGAAGGAACGTTCAGTGATGTACGTGCCGACCAGCGGTGGCCCGATCTATTTCGGCAGTTATGGCCGTGACGCTTCGACCGGTAAGGATATCTATCGCACAGAGGTCCTTCCGGATGGTACATTTTCAGTTCCGCAAAAGGTCGCAGGATACATCAATACCGATCAGGACGAGGACTTCCCGTTCATGCACCCGGATGGTAAGACATTCTACTTCTCCAGCAAGGGGCATAACAGCATGGGCGGTTACGATGTGTTCAAGGCCGGATATGATCGGGGCCTCGATGCGTTCGGCAGGCCGGAGAACATGGACTTCGCGGTGAACACACCGGACGATGATATCTTCTACATCGTGGATGCCGAGCAGAAGGAGGCCTGCTTTGCCAGTGGCCGGAACAGTCACCAAGGCATGTTGCATGTGTACCGCGTGGTCACTACGCAGCTGCCGGTGGTCATCACCGTATTCAAGGGAACCTACGCGTCGAGCTTCGATCCCGATGATCGCAAGGCGCACATCACGGTGGAGGATGCACTGACCAACGATCGCGTGGCCGACGTCCGCACGGATCTCAACGGCAACTACGTGCTCAGTGTACCTCGTGCGGGTCGCTACCGGTACAAGGTGGAATGCGGCCCGACCGGAAAAACGCATGGTGGGATGGTGGATGTGCCGACGAACTCAGGGCCAAGGGCCTACCGCCAGGAATTGATCCTTGATCGCACCGGCGATCTGGAGCAACTCACCATTCGTAATTATTTCGAGGACCCGCTTGAAGATGATCTGGTCGCGCTCGCGCTCGATGAGATCAAACGCCGTGCGCGGCTGGATGTGACGGAGGACAGACCTCAGGTGCTAGCGCCGGTTCCGGTGCAGTCCGACGATGTGATGACCATTGCGGGATTCACCGGCGATGTGGATGAGACGAAGGCGATCGTACTTGCACGAGAGGACGCTAGTGAACAGGAAGCACAGGCCAAAGCCATGCAGGCACAGGCGGAGGTGGCCTTCGGCATCGCGGTGGAAGCGGCGAGTGAAGCCGATGGTGCTTCCAAGCGTGCGGCGGACCTGCTGGACCGTGCAGGTGCCGCTACGGCCGATGACGAGCGGAACACCTTGATGACCGATGCGTCCCGGGAGCGGCAACGGTCCCGTGAGGCGAATCTCAGGGCGCGCGCGGCGATCAACACCGGAACCGCGCTTTCGGCGACTTCACTCACGGCAAGACAGCGATCACTGGCAGCGGCGAAACTCGCGACCGATGTGGCTGCGGCTCTCGGATCGGGTAACAAGGATCAAGCGGTCCCGCTGCTTCGATCGTTGAAGGAACGCCTCGACGAACGCTCGCGGCCGGATCGTGCATCCGAGCCCGCGGAGGCTGCGCGGAATACCCTAGCGGACCATGAAAAGGAGGTGCAGCGGGCAATGGCAGCGGCCAATGCCAAACGCGCCGATGAGAATGAACTCACTGATCGCGTAGCACGCGTGAAGCGCGAGCGCGAGGACGCGCGATCCAAGGGACGGAAAGAGGAGTTGGATCGGGAGATCACCGGACTGGAGCAACAACTCGGCTTCTTGCGGAAGGAGACCGGAAGCGCCTTCAACAATGTGGCCGGCATGGAGAAGGAGACCGCAGCTTTACGGGGTCAAGTCTCGTTGACCCGACATCTGGAGCAGGCCACCGACCCCGGTCCGGGTACTGCACTTTCCACGGAAGAAGCAGGAAAGCTGGCGGAACGGATCAGTGGGGTTGATGCGCACATCGGTTCGCTCGCGATCGATGAACGCTACAACGCACAAGAAAGTGCCAACACCGCTGCACTGGAAGCGCGCTCGTTCAATTGGGACCTGGTCTCGGCAACCGATGCGGGTGGAGCGGATAGGAACTCCACACGTACGCTGGGACAAGGCGCCGAAGGAGATGCGCGAACCGCACAACCCAGAGCCACAGAGGTGCAACAAGGAACGATCGCGGAACGCACCACGACGAACGTGGAAGTAGCGGATGTGCGGGTAACACCGAACGAACGGAGCGAGGTCATCTCGCCACGCGCAACGGAACCCGGTGCGAAGCCCGCAGCACCCGAACCACGCAGCGGAGCGCAGGGGTCGGAGCAGAACGTCACCACCGATCGCTTCCTGCTGGAGAATGAACGGGCCGAATTACAACAGTTGGCGCAAGCCGAGCGCGATCGTACGAAGCGTGCGGAACTGGAGACCCGGATCAGTGCGATCGATGAACGGTTGAAAACCGAACCGACCACGATACGTGTGGTTGACGAGGGCTCTTCCACGGCCAATGAGATCGACCTGTCCGACGCAGACCTTACGCGTCCGGTACTCGTCTTCACGGATGCCACCAAGGATGAAGCGATCATCGATCAGCTCTACCGTGATTATGCGGGTGACCGGACGAGGATGGAGGGGATCGCGGATGCTGATGAGCGGGTTTCCGGACTCAACGGACTCGAGTTGATGTTGGCCGATAGCCTGCGGGCTGAGATGCAACGCCAAGTGGCCGTGCTTCAGTTGGCACCACAACAGGCGGAGGTCGTCCTTCCACGGGTCGATCGGCTCCGCCGCTTGCGCGAAACGCATATCCAAGCAGGTGAAGGGGCCATTGCCTCTCGTCAGCAAGAGGTCAGTGGTATCCAGCCAACGCAACCTCGCGAAGCAAGCGTGCCGGAGCGAACGGCAACCCGGCGCATGGATGGCACGGATCCGATCGATGATCGCTTCATCTCCATCGACCGTTACGCGGGGAACGTCTTCGCAAGCAAGATCGAGCACCGTTCACAGGCGAAAGGCGTTGACGATGCCGTAGCTGCCAAGAATGCGGACCTCGTGCGGATCGATGGACTTACCACGCGGATAGACTCCATGGAGCGCCAACTCTCGGGTACGCCACTGGGCAAGGATAGCGATCGGATGCGGAAAAGGATCGATCAGCTGATCGACGAGCGCTACATCATCCGCACGGACCTCGGGCAGCGCAGCGCGTTCCTGATGCAGGAGGAATGGAAAGCTGCGGGGGATAGCCTGGAGAAGGTGATCGCCCTGACACGCCCACGCGGTCTGGCTCCGGACGAGCCGTTACTCGTTATGGCGCAACAGATGCAAGCGGAAGCCAAGGATACGTTCGCATCGGCTGCCCAGATGCGCAAACGTGCCGATCGTTCCGAGAACATCATTGAGCGCGATAGCTTGTATCGCCGTGCGTATCGAACGGAATTGGTGGCCTTGTTGGCCATGGACAGGGCGATCACCGTGCAGAACTATCTGAGCGGTGACAAGCACCAACGTGGAGGATCACTGACCTATGAAGAGGTGGCCAACAGGGTGTTGGGCATCGAACCGGTTCAAGCTCGTACGGAAGAGATCGCCGAGATCAAGTCCGGTCAACCAGCGGATGGAACGATCCCGGCGGTTCACGTTGATCGGTCGACCGTATCGAACACGTCACCCGATGGAGCCAGCCGAGTGCGTGAAGGATCGGATGCGGAGCAACGCATCGCCGAGCCGGTGGATCCGGTGGCCGATCGGGTCACGCAAGCACATGCGGAAAAATCGAACCAACACGCCCCAGCAGTGCGCATCAGCGAGGGGGACGAGCAGACCAAGGCCATGTTGGCCGCGATCGAACAGCGCTTAGGGAACAAGGCTTACGTTTCTCCGCAGGTGTATGAGCAGTTCCTGGCAGGAGAATCGACCTTGGTCCAGCCGGGAAAACAGGATCCCGATCAGGATCCCGACCTGCTGGCCTTGCGTGTGGAGCGGAACGCCCAAGCTGCTGCGGATCTCGAACAACGATCGAAGGAGGCCACGACCCGGGCCGAAGCCTTGGCGGATAGTGCCACCACCGCACGCAAACGCGATCGCGAGGAACTAGAGCGAATGGCAATACGTGAACGGGCCCTGTCGGATTCATTGCATCAGGCCTCTATCGCAGAAGCCGATGCGGCACAAGCGAATGAAGCATTGCGCCTCGATGCCGAGGTGTCCAAGCGCCTGCGCGAACGGTTGTTGAAGTTCTACTACATCACTGCCGAGGAACGGGACATGCTGTTGATGGATGGGGATGCGAGCCGGTTCTTCCAGATGCGTACCCGCGCGCTGGAACAGTACCAAGCTGCGGATGATGCCGAAGCCGCCGCCAGCAGCAACCGGGAAGTGTCCCAGACCTTGAGCGAACAGGTGGCGACGACCAAGCGTGATGCCGCCGCAGGTCGGGTCCCGGCCGAGGAAGCCAACACACGCGTTCGGATCCTTCAGGGGCGCGCAACTGCGTTAGCGCAACGAGCGGATTCATTGGAGGTGGTCGCAGCCAGGCTTAAAGGTGCTGCTGGGATCAATGAGAGCCAGGCCGGGGTTCTGCTGCAAGGTCTTCCTGCTGAACGATCGAATGAATTGATGGCCTTGGAGATGCGTACGCGCCGTACTGAAACGCTACTGGCAGAGGCCAGATCCCAAGCGGGTACGATCCCGCCAGCAGCTACACCGCCTAGCGCTGTTGTGGTTGTAGCGCCGCGCCAAACCAATGTGCAAACGACGCCAGTGAACGAACGGCCTGTTGATCCAACCATACCGGCTTCAACCCCAAGCGAACGCGCAGCAGTTCCTGCGAGGATCGAAGCCCGACCGACCACCACAGAACGTCCGTTGCCTTTCCGCGTGCCGAAGGAGTTGGTGGAGGACATTTTCGCTTTGCGCGATCCGCGTGTGCAGCGTGAAGAGCCGATCCCCATGGATGTCCCGATGCCCGAGGGGATCGTGTTCAAAGTGCAGATCGGTGCATTCAGGAATGCAGTGCCGGTGGAAGCCTTCTCGGACATGACCCCTGTGATGGGTGAGACGGTTGCTGGCGGGTTGGTCCGCTATTCCGCCGGACTGTTCACCGGCTTCGAACAGGCCGCAGTTGCGAAGGACCTGGTGAGGGACCGCGGCTACCGCGATGCCTTTGTGGTGGCCTACCAGGACGGGAAGCGGATCCCGCTGGGTGATGCCATTCGTGCGGAGCGCGTGAATACCACCGTGGCGGAGCGTCCGTTGAATGCACAACCGCAGGACCGTACGGTCGGTACGGTGCAGCCTGCAACGCAAGAAGTCCATCCAGCAGCCGTGATCCAAAGCCCGGTAACGATCCCGGCAACCTCGGAACCGGATATCGCTACCATCCTAGCGGCCTATCCCGGAACTGTAGAGGAAGTGGTTTCCCGTTTCGCTCCTGCTGCTGATGCCGCTTCCTACTACAACGTACCGGGCGCAGCGCCTGCCAAGCAGGTTGAAACGGTGAAGGGCTTGTTCTTCACCGTACAGGTAGGTGTGTACAGCAAGCCGGTACCCTTGGGCAAATTGTTCAATATCAGTCCGCTGAACAGCGAGCGCACCGCCACGGAGAAGATCCGGTACACCACGGGGATGTATCTGGATATGGAGCAGGCGCGCATTCGCAAGGATGAGACCGTGGTGCTTGGTGTGAAGGACGCGTTCGTTACGGCCTACCTCAACGGCAAGCGGATCCCCATGCGGGAGGCAAGCGCGCTGCTGGAGAAATTCGGTCCTGCCATCCTGGCGAAGCCTTGATCGCATCGATCATCACGTCGGCCGCTGTAATTTCGCACGGCCATGCACTCCGACATCCAACACGAGGAGGCACTTCTTGAAGAAGTGCTTTTCGAGACCGGTCCCATCCGTGAGATCGTCCTACACAACGATGAGGTGAACACCTTCGATCACGTGATCGATTGTCTGGTCCACATCTGTGGACATGAACCGATCCAAGCGGAACAGTGCGCATGGATCGTGCATTACAACGGGAAGTGCAGCGTGAAACGCGGCACGTTCGACCAACTGGAGCCCCGTTGCACCGCCTTGCAGAACCTGGGCCTATCCGCAGAAGTCCAATGAGGAACAGGGTCATTCGTGGTGCGATCATGCTTATGGCGGTCCTACTGGTGCAAGCATGCGCGAAAGTGCCCATCACCGGCCGTCGCCAAATGAACCTGGTGAACGAGGGAACGCTGATGGGCATGGCCGCTGGCCAATACACCGAATTCCTTGGGCAGAACACGGTGCTGGCGAGTTCGGATCCGCGCTCCAGGATGGTCGCAACGGTCGGCGCGCGGATCGCGGCTTCGGCCACGAAATTCCTAGAGGACAATCGTGCGTCGGACCGGGTCGCCGGGTTCCAATGGGAATTCAACACCGTGGATGACCCCACGGTGAATGCGTGGTGCATGCCGGGCGGAAAGGTGGTGGTCTATACCGGGATCCTGCCGGTAACGCAGGATGAAGCGGGATTGGCCGTGGTGTTGGGCCATGAGATCGCCCACGCCATCGCACGGCATGGAAATGAGCGCATGAGCCAAGCCATCGCACTGCAAGGTGCGGGTATGACCTTGGAGGTGCTGGTGGGTGAGAATCCTTCGAGTGCACAGAACCTGTTCCTTCAAAGTTTCGGGATCGGTTCCTCGCTGGGTATGCTGGCCTTCAGTCGCAAGCATGAATCTGAGGCCGACAAGATGGGCCTTGTGTTCATGGCGATGGCGGGATATGATCCACGCACAGCGCCCGTGTTCTGGGAGCGCATGAGCCAGGGCGGAGGCCAATCCCCCCCGGAGATCCTGAGTACGCACCCGAGTGATGAAACGCGGATCCGCGACCTGGAGGCATTCTTGCCGGAAGCCCTGAAGTACTACAAACCCTAGAATGATCGCGATGCGGGAATGAGCGCGCGGCGATCCCAGAACCACCTTCCGCACATGTCCCGCTGGACGGATCTGGGATCCACTGTTCGTATCGCCATTTCGGGTGTGGGCAGGGCGATCCGGCCATTGGCGAAATGGACGGTCAGGATCACCGGAGTGATCGCATTGGTGATGGTCGTGCTCGCGTGTACGCGGATCCCGTTCGATCTGCACCAGTGGTTGGGAACTGCGGCAGGGGAGTGTGACCATGCGCCCGAGGTCCTGGTGATCCTGGGTGGAAGTGGAATGCCCTCGGGACCGGAATTGCTCCGCCTGCACCGAGCTGCGGAACTGGCAATGGAGTGGCCGGAAGTGCGTATCGCCATCATCGATCCAGGTGCGCCTTCCATTCTTGAGGCCATGACGCAGGAATTGGAGGTGCGTGGCGTGGACCGCACACGGATGACCACCATGAACGTGGGGAACAATACACGCGAGCAGGCCTTGCTCTTGGAGAAGCACTATGGCGCGGGCACCAGTGTCGCACTGGTCACGGCTCCGGAGAACGTGTACCGCAGCGTACGGGCGTTCCGCAAACTCGGCTTCGAACAGGTATGTGGGGTGCCAGCGTGGGATCACGCCTCCGCGCATGATTTCGCTTACGGTCACAAGGAGGTCGGTGGTCGGCCGTGGGCACCGGACGTCTCCAATAGACCCGGGCTGCGCTACACCTTCTGGAATTATTTGAAGTTGGAGATCACCTGCTTGCGCGAGTATGTGGCGATCCTGTACTACCAAGTGAACGGTTGGATCTGATCGTTCCGCCGAGAACGATGGATCGCTATCTTCGCCCCCGCTTTTCAAGGACCCGTAGCTCAATTGGATAGAGCACCTGACTACGGATCAGGAGGTTTGGGGTTCGACTCCCTACGGGTTCACAGAAGCCGTGAAGGCGCCGCAAGGCGCCTTCCGCATGTTCAGGAGGAACGTGCGGAAGCAAAGTTCATCCCACCGCACGGCAGGAACGACCTGTGGGTTCACAAGCAGTTAGGGCGCTGGGATGCGTCTTGTTCATTTCACCTTGATCGGCAACAGGTTCAGTGGGTGGCGAGTTTCGCGACCAGTTCCTGGGTCATGTCCGAAGCCGACGGCCCGAATCCGTTCACGAGGATGCCTTTGATCCTGCGATCGACCGAACTGATCGCATACACGATGCTCTGGTCACTTGGATCCGTGGATCCTTCGAACCGGTGGAACTCATCGATGTGCAGGTCCTCCGGATGCAGGGTCGCGTTCTTCGTCTTGCAGATCAGGCAATGTCCGCCGATCATCAATTCATCGGTGTATCCGCGACGCTGAAGATCGTTCACGGCTTGGGAGAGTGTGTCATAGGCGGCCATGGGATGAAGATAACCCTGCATGAACGCCAACCCACTTGGGTGCAAATGGAGAAAGGGACCATCGGCCCCTTTCCTCGTTGTCAACTGATCGCTGAACTAACCCTTGATCCGACTGGCGTCCAGCATGTCCTTGATCCCGCCCACACTGCTGAGCACACCGGTGGCTTCGTAGGGGATGTACACCACCTTGTTGTTCTGGCCGCTGGTCATATCGCTCAAGGTCTCCAAGTAGCGCATGGCAATGAGGTAGTTCGCCGGATCCGCTTTCGTTCCTTGAATGGCCTGGGTGACCAACTTGATCGCTTCGGCTTCACCCTGGGCACGACGGATGCGCGCTTGTGCATCACCTTCTGCTTCCAGGATCTGGGCTTGCTTCTGTCCGTCCGCCTCGTTGATCTGCTTCTGTTGTACGGCCTCGGCCTGTAGGATCACGGCGCGCTTCGTACCCTCCGCGTCGATGATCTGCGCGCGCTTATCGCGCTCGGCGCGCATCTGCTTCTCCATCGCTTCGCGGATGTCGCGCGGCGGGTTGATGTCCTGCAATTCCACGCGGTTCACCTTCACCCCCCATTTGTTGCTGGCATCGTCCAGGATGTTGCGGAGCTTCGCATTGATCGTATCCCGGCTGGTCAGGCACTCGTCCAGATCCAGTTCGCCGATGACGTTCCTCAATGTGGTCTGGGTGAGTTTCTCGATGGCCATCGGCAGGTTCTCGATCTCGTACATGGCCTTCACCGGATCCATCACCTGGAAGTAGAGCAGCGCATTGATCTCGGTCCCGACGTTGTCCTTGGTGATCACGTTCTGCTTCGGGAAGTCGTACACCGTTTCACGCAGGTCGATGCGCTCCTTCTTGATGAACTGCACGTACTTGTTGCCATCAGGCAGTTCACGGGAGAAGCGGAAGATGATCTCGCGTGGGCGATCCACGATCGGGATGATCACGTTGATCCCTGCGGTCAGGGTCTTCTGGTATTTGCCGAGCCGCTCGATCACCAACGCTTCGCTCTGCTGGACGATACGAAGTCCTTTAGCGATGACGAAGAAGACCAGGAATGCGAAGAGGATAAGAATAATGGTGCCGGAGGTCATGATGGTCAGGGGATATGAGGGGTTGTAAGAGCGATCAGGCGTCGATCGGTTTGACGATAAGGGTGTTGCTTTCCACGCGAACAACCTCGATGAGGTCGCCCACATGCAGTGCGCGGTCGGTCATGCACTCGGCGCGCCAATCATCGCCGCCAGCGCTGACACGGCCAAGCCGGAGCCCGGGTTCGAAGTCCTGGGTCACTCGGCCTTTCGCACCCGCCAACGCGTCGATGTTGGTACGAACGCCGGTCTCCTTCCACATGCGCTTCATCAGGATCGGGCGCATGGTGAAGAAGGCGATGAGCGAAACGATGGCACAGGTGATCAGTTGGATGTTCGCGCTGCCTCCCAAGGCTGCTGCACCGCTGGCGGCCAAGCAGCCCATGCTCAAACAGAAGAGCCAGAAGCCCGGCACGAAGATCTCCGCGATCAACAAGATGATCGCGACCCCCGCCCACCAATGCCATTGAAAGAATTCCATGTTCGTTCGTTCGCTGCCGAAGATAGGCGCCACCCCATCAGCGCGAGGCGCACCACCGGATAAGCGGCGAGTGGAGCGGATGAGTGTTGCGGACGCGTGCCGGACACGAAGGATCATGTATTTCCGCTGGTCATGATCTGCCTTGGTAGCATATCGCTGAAGCGCACAGGTCCCCATGAACAATGACCTCCAGGCGAATGCCGGCGAATTCTCTGGCCATCTTCGGGAAGTGGTGCTGCATTGTTCCACCGCGACCGGACGAGGGGCTGGATCCTGCTCGGTACATTCGGCCGCGATGGGCCTAGCGCCTCCCCAAGGATC
Source organism: Flavobacteriales bacterium (assembly GCA_016721005.1). Classification (GTDB taxonomy): domain Bacteria; phylum Bacteroidota; class Bacteroidia; order Flavobacteriales_F; family PHOS-HE28; genus PHOS-HE28. Next base: position 574,270 of record JADKJM010000005.1, on the reverse strand, counting down.
ATTGTTGCGGTCGCTGATGACATTGTTCACGGGCAATGTGATCGCACAGGCGATCCCCTTTCTCGCGGCACCCTTGGTGGCGAGGTTGTATGGCGCACCCGAGTTCACGCTCTTCGGTATCATGCTCGCCGTGTTCAATCTGTTGAGCGTGGCCGCAACCGGACGTTATGAGATGGCGGTCATGCTTCCTCGGCAACGAGATGAAGCAGCGCACTTGCTCCGCGGTGGTTGGCTCGTAACGATCGTCCTGACCATGGTGCTTTTCATCACTTCGATGGGTTTTCGCAAGCAATTGGCCGGGATCGTGGGTGTTGAACAACTCGATGGGGTATTGATCGCTTTGTGCCTGTTGGTGGCAGCAGCGGGAACACAGGTGTTCCACCAGCAATGGCTCTTGCGGGAGCGTGCGTTCAAGAGCATTGCTTTGGTGAAGGTGGTGCAAGCGCTGGGTATTACGGCGGTCACTGTTCTGCTCGGCTTGCTCCACAATGATTCCGGGCTGGTGTGGGGTTACCTAGCGGGTTGGATCCTGTTCGCATTCGCCACATGGTGGGTCGTGCAACGGATCGCCCCGGTTCCTGGTAGGTGGGATCGATCGGCATCGGTCGTTGTGTTGTCGAAGTACAAGGATTGGCCATTGCACAACCTATGGCCTTCGTTGCTCAATTCGCTGGCATCCGGCGCAGCTGTTCTATGGATGTCGGGTTGTTTCGATGCGGAGGTGGCAGGCCAGCACAACTTCACGCGGCAGTACATCCTCGGCCCGATCGGTATGCTCACAGTGGCTTTGGGACAGGTACTCTTCCAACGTGTTTCGGCCAAGGTGCACGGTGCACAGCCCATCCGGGGTGAATTGATACGGATCGGGAGTTGGTTGTTGCTCGCCGCCCTGCTCATTTCCATCATTGTGACTTACGCGGGGCCATGGATCTTCGCCTTGGTCTTCGGCGAGCAGTGGGTTCCAGCCGGCATTATGGCACGCACGCTTGTTTGGGGGTACGCGATGCAACTTGTTGCAAGCCCGTTCGGAGTGGTGCTGCTGGCATTGGGTAGGGTGAGGGTCGCCATGGTGTTCCCCGTGATCTATGCCTTGCTCATGTTGTTGCCCTTGGCCTTCACGCATATCGCCCCGGAGCAATTCATCATATTGCTGACGGTCATCGAGGTGATCGCATACGCGTCCTATGTCCTGATTGTGAAATACCATGTGGACAGATATGAACAACAGTTGAAGATATGATCCGTTCCGCCCTCCAACGATGGCCACTACTGGTCGTGCATTTCGGTATAGTCCTGCTTATGCTCCCCGGGCTGATGCAGCGCACCGGTGCGCATTACCTGCTTTGGGTGGCGGTGTACCTGACATGCGTCCTAGTGGCATACATGCTGGCGATGCGCATCCCACTGGAGAAGTTGCGTTTGCCATGGCCCGACCTCGGTATCCAGCTGCTGGCCTACGGGATGCCACTGGTCACGATCATATTCGCCGTCGTGCATTGGAGGGTGCTCGGTCATGTTCCGCTATTGGAAGCGCTCAAGCAGGATGATGACCTCGCCGTGGTGGCGCTTCGGCGCGAAGCCAACGAAGTACCTGCATGGATCAATTATGGAGGGCAGCTCGTGCTGAAGGCATTGCTGCCGTTCGGCTCGCTGGTATTGTGGTATCGCAAGCGCTGGGCGTTCTGGTCGGCGGCCATCCTCGGGCTCGTGTATTCTATGTCCCTCTTACAAAAGAGTCCTGTGATCACGCCATTCGTCCCGTTGTGGGTGTCGTTCGTGATCTTCCGGAAATGGCGTTCGTTCATTTCGCTGAGCGCCATCATGGTCACGTTGCTCGCCTTTCTGGTGATGGTGGCGAATCCGGTTGATGAAGCCACTCCGACGCGCCCGAGGGATGAAGGTTATGGTCATGTTGGCCGCATCGTGATCTCATTGGGCAGCCGGATCTTCCTCACTCCCGGATGGACTCTGGCTGCTTGGTTCACCCACATACCGCAGGACATTCCATTCCAGGAAGGAGGTGCGATCCGTCCGTTGGCGGCGGTGCTTGGCGTACCATACCGGGATCTTTCACGTGAGGTGTACGATCTCGAATACCCGGAACTCGCGGCGTTGAACACGCAGGGTACGATGGCCAGTGCCTCGTTCATGTACGGTTGGGCCAACTTCGGTGGTGCAGGCATCGCTATGGAAGGTCTCATCATGGGTGTCTGGCTTGTCCTGGTGAACGTCCTTTTCAAGGACCGGTGGCGATGGGCTTGCTGTCTGTGCGTTTTCCCTTTGTTATCGGCTAGCGCGACGTCGCTACCAACCGTGTTGCTCACGCATGGTTGGCTTGCCACGCTCGTATTATTCTGGCTTTTCATTCCACCCGATAGCGAATTGGAGGAATGAAGGTCTGTCAACTCACCACCGTGCATGGTGCGTTCGACGATCGCATCTTCTTCAAGGAATGCGTGGCTCTTGCGGAGGCGGGTCATGAGGTGGTGGAAATCGCACCCGCTTCCGAAGGGACCACGACCTCGGGTGTACGGATCACACCGGTCCGTATTCCTCCATCCCGATTTCTTCGTCCGCTATTGGGCGGCTGGCGTGCTTTCCATGCCGTGAGAGCCTTGGATCCGGACGTGGTGCATTTCCACGATCCGGAACTGATCCCGGTCGGCTTGCTGTTACGAAGGTCCGGGATGCGTGTGGTTTATGATATGCGTGGGGCGGGTGCAAGCCGTGATCATGGACAAGACCTGGCTCGGGCCACGTTGGTGCCGAAGGCTGGTGGCCGCAGTATACACCTGGATCGAACGCATGGCGGTAAGCAAGTTCAATGCGATCGTCCTCGCCGAATCACGATACGAAGAGGAGATGCACGCACGGCATCCGCAGTATCGGGACAAGTTCACGCTCGTTCGCAACTACCCCGTGCTCTCCGTGATCGACCGGCCCATGCAGCCGTTCCCCCGAGCGGACAGGTTCACGGTGATCTACGTGGGTGGCCTCAGTGGGCCGCGTGGCATCAAGAATCTCATCGCCGCCGTGGGCAGGGTGGAAGGAGCTTGCCTGTGGCTGCTGGGTGATTGGTCCGCTGATACGTTCAAGCGGGAGTGCGAAGCAATGCCCGGTTACGCGAAGACCACTTGGCATGGGAAGGTGCGCATGGACGAAGTGTATCGTTATCTGCGTGCTGCGGACCTGGGTGCATGCGTGCTGCAACCACTGCCCAACTACGTCGTGAGCGAACCCATCAAGACCTGGGAGTACCTGGCATGTGGCCTGCCTTTGTTGTTGAGCGATTTCCCCTTGTGGAAGGCGGTGTTCCACCAATGGAGTTGGTATGCGGATCCTATGGATGTCGCTGCAATTGCCGATGCCATCACCCGTTCCATGACCGACCCTGCGGAGCGTGCAACCATGGCGCGTGCAGGCAGGGAGGCGGTGGAACTTACTTACGCATGGGAGCACGAACGCACCCGCTTGATCGATCTTTACCGGCGACTTGACCAAATGAAATAGGATCTACATGAACCCATGCAAGTAGTCTCCATCACCGATGAGATCTGGGACACCTACTGTACAGCGAGCGCTGAAGCCGGGTTGTTGCATGATCCTGCATGGCGTACAGTACATGGCGATGCATTGCAACGATACGGGTCATGGGTTCCGACGGCCGACCGGTCGCGGTCTTCCAGCTTATGCGTAGCAAGCGCATGGGCCTTTCATTGTGGAGCCATCCTGCCTTCAACCAGAACTGCGCCTTCCTCATGACCGAGCGGGCCAACAACCCGTCCAAGCGGATCGGTGAGGCCAAGCGAGTGCATACGGCCATCGCGGATCATCTTGCCGCACAGGGCGGCGTGATCACCATTGCCTTTCCGTCTTCGGTCAGGGACATGCAACCGTACATCTGGAAGGGCTTCAAGGTGGTTCCCCATTACACCTACCGGATCGCCTTGGGTCCCGGTATCGAAGCGGTGCGCGCCGGTTACAGCACCGAAACACGCAACAGTGTGCGTAAGGCCGTCGCCGATGGTGTTGTTGTGCGTGTTGCGGTCCGGGCTGAAGTTCTCCCCCTGGTAAGGGCCACCTTCCTGCGAAACGAAAAGGTGATCGATCATCGGAAAGTGGAAGCGGTACTTGCGGCGTTCCCCGGTGACAAAGGAAGCCTTACGCTGATCGCCGAACGTGCCGGAAAGCCTATTGCGGCAGCGTTCTGTGTGTTCGACCGGCACTCGGCCTATTACCTGCTGGGCGGTCATGTGAAGGAAGGAGGGCACCCCGGCGCAGGCGCGCTCGTGATCGACAGGTGCATCGTCGGCGCGATCGAGCGGGGCGTGCAACTGTTCGATCTTGAAGGATCCATGCTCCCCGATGTGGAACGTTTCTTTCGCGGTTTCGGTGGATCGCTGGTGCCGTACTTCACCATCAATCGTGCATCGTTCCCTGTGGAAGTACTCCTTAAAAGCAGCTGGCGCCACCAGTTCTGAAGCATGCGCGTGATCGTGAGCCATGATGTTGACCACTTGCGCGTGCGGGAGCACTGGAAGGACGTCATCATTCCGAAGATGCTCGTGCGCGGCAAGTACGAACTCCTACGAGGCAGGATCCCGTTCGGAGAACTGGTACGGCGCTATACCATGATCCTCCATGGGCGTATGGAGCATATCGAGGAAGTGATGCGTTTCGATGATCGAATGGGGGTCCGCTCCTGCTTCTTCTTCGGCATGGCCAACGGACTCGGATTGAACTATTCGCGTGAACGAGTGGCACCCTTCATCCAACGCGTATTGGCGCGCGGGTTCGAAGCTGGAGTGCATGGCATCGCATTCAACAATGAAGCAGCCATGATGGAGGAGCACGAGGCTTTCGCCGCCATTTCCGGCCTGAAGGAATTCGGGATCCGGATGCACTACTTACGGCAGGATGCGCGAACGATCGCGTTGGTCGAGCGAACAGGTTATTCCTTCGATGCGACGAGCAGGACGTTCGAGGACTCCCGTCGCGTGGACGGTATCTGGGAGTTCTCCGTGCATGAGATGGATACTTGGGCCATGTGCGGAGGATCTCGTTATCAGGCGCGCAATACCAGCGACGCCGTCGCGCACACCATGTCACGGTTCGAACGGGCCGAAGCAATGGGTATCGGCACCTTCAACCTCCTGTTCCATGATGTGTACTATACCCCGGCGTTCAATAGCTGGCGGTCATGGTACGAGCAGGTGGTGCGGAAGCTAGCGGAGCGGGGTTGCACCTTCACCACATACACCGAAGCCATGCGCACGAGCGAGGCTCGTATTGATCCCATGTGATGGCAATCGGAAGTATCGAGCGTCTTTCCGTGGTGATCCCGTGCAGGAACGAGGAAGCATACATCGGTGCATGCCTCGATTCACTCATGGCTGCTGATCCCGGCGGCGCGCAACTCACGATCATCGTATGTGACGGGATGAGTGATGATCGCACTCGAGAGGTGGTGCGTGAACGGGCCGCACACCGAACGAACATCCTGCTCATTGATAATCCACAGCGCACCACGCCCTTCGCCCTCAACATAGGTTTGGAGGCCGTTCCATTCGATCTCGGGATGATCCTGGGCGCGCATGCCGAAGTGGACGTCGATTATCTGCGGGTGTGCATGGATGCGTTGCGCACAGACCCGACCATCGGTTGTGCTGGCGGCGTGCTCACCAACGTATATGGTAACGCAGCTTCACGTTGCATCGGGATGGCCATGGCGCACACCTTCGGTGTAGGTGGTGCGCGCTTCCGCACGGGAGGCAAAGCAGGCTATGTCGATACCGTGGCCTTCGGCGTGTACCGCCGGGAGGTGTTCGAAAAGGTCGGTTGGTTCGATGAGGAGTTGGTGCGCAACCAGGACGATGAACTCAGCTACCGGATCACCAAGGCCGGCTACCGGATCAAGTTGCTGCCTGCAGCGACCGCGCAATATCATGTACGTGCCTCGTATGCCAAGCTGTACAAGCAATACCGGCAGTACGGTTACTGGAAGGTGTACGTGAGCGTGAAGCATCGTGCGGTGACCACCGTGAGACAAGTCGTGCCGTCCCTTTGGGTGAGCTATGCGATCGTGGGCGGGATCGCCGCCATGTTCCTGCCGTTGCTTCGGCTACCATACACAGCAGGGGTGGTCATGTATGCGTTGGCATCCGTCATGGCAGCCGTACATGCGGCACAAGGTTCCAAGGATACCATCGGTGTGCTCCGCGCTTTCTGGATCCTGCACGCAGCGTATGGGATCGGCTACCTGGACGGGATCCTCCACTTCGTGATCCTGGGGCGCCGTCCTTCGCGTTCGAGTTCGGTCCTTACCCGGTAGAACATGGACAACCTGGATCGCCTTCGCCGAACATCGAGGTCCATTGGTGCCTGGAGTTGGATGGTGATGTGCTTAGTACTGCCCGTGATGGGTAACCTGGTTCCCGTCCCTTTGGTGATCGCCGTGGTACTGTTGCTGCTAGGCGCCGAGCGGAGCATGTTCAGGATGAACCGGAAATTGCTCTGGCCGTTGTTCCTCTTTTACCTGTGGCATATCATCGGTATGCTGTGGACCACGGATCTGGCGTTCGGCTGGTTCGACCTGCAGATCAAATTGGTCCTGATGATCCTGCCACTGGCTGCGGTCATACTATTCGCACAGCTGGGTCCGCTCGCCTTGCACCGCAGCATGATCACGTTCTCCATCGGGCTGCTCGTGGCCATGGTGCTCAGCCTCCGATCAGCGCTGATCTGTTATTCAGCCAATGGTTGGATGGAATGTTTTACCCAGAGCTACCTCGCTTTCGATCTGCATCCCAGTTACCTCGCCTGGTTCGCATGTTGGGCCGTTTGGTATTGGGCGGATCGCTTGAGCCTCGGATCCGGTTCGCGCGCGGGACGTTGGGTGATCGCGATCGGGTTGGTACTGGCCATCGTCTTCATCGTCATGCTTGCAAGCAAGAGCGGATACATCACGCTGGCCATCGTGCTGGGTTGGTCGCTGGTGAAGGCGCTGCGCCTGGCCAGTGGATATATGCGCTATGCGATACTTGGCATCGCGCTGTCGGCCGCCTTGTTACCGTCCATACTGCTGCGTGACATTATCGAACGCCGTATCGCCGAAGGATGGAACGCCGTGGCGCATGTGCGCGATGGGATCGGGATGGCAGCGGACGGCGAGGGGAGCAGCGAGCGCATGGTCGCTTGGGCATGTAGTTGGGAAGTGCTCAAGTCTGATCCGCTTGGTGCGGGTACGGGGGATGTGAAGCATGCCATGGTGCGATGCTATGGCGAGCGCGGTGCGACTCAAGCAGAAAAGAAGAGGCTCAACAGCCACGATCAGTTCCTGCAAGGCGGTGCGGCCTTGGGTTGGGTCGGCCTGCTCTTGACCTTGGCCTTGGCCTTGGTCCCGATCCGGATCGGATGGTCAACCCGCTATCGGCCCCTCTTGCTGTTCTCCCTCTTGTTCATCATCACCGCCTCGGTGGAATCGGTGCTGGAGGTGCAAGCCGGTACCGTCTTCTACGGTGCATTCTTCGGTCTTCTTGCCTCGATCCAATTAGCACGATCTTCGGCACCACGCTCTTCCGCAGTGCCCCCATGATCCCCTTCAGTCCGCCGCGCATCGATGACCGCACCATCAAGGCCGTGGAGGAGGCTTTGCGCAGTGGATGGATCACCACCGGTCCGCGCACGAAGGAATTCGAGAAGCGACTCGCGGCGTATTGTGGTGTGCCGAAAGTGATCGCGCTGAATAGCTGGACGAACGCGTGCGAATTGGTGCTGCGGTGGTTCGGCATCGGACCCGGCGATGAAGTGATCCTTCCTGCGTACACGTATTGCGCAACAGCGAACATCGTCATGCACGTTGGCGCAAAGCCCGTGCTCGTGGATGTGCTCGACGATTTCACCATCGATCCCGAAGCGGTGCGCAAGGCCATGTCGCCACGTACCAAATGCATCATGCCGGTCGACATCGGTGGATTACCTGCCGATATCGCCGCGATCGTCGGCATCGCGGAGGAAGCACATGCCACGTTCCGCGCGGCGAACAGTGAGCAACGCACCTTAGGTCGTCCGTTGGTGCTGAGCGATGCGGCACATTCCTTCGGCGCGTTCATCGGTGGTAAGCCCGTTGGCTCGCAAGCCGACATCACCGGCTTCAGTTTCCACGCGGTGAAGAACCTCACCACGGCGGAAGGCGGTGCGTTGGCATTCAACCTGCCCGAGTCCTTCGATGCCGAAGCGCTGTACAAGCTCTTCAACACCATGAGCCTGCACGGCCAGAGCAAGGATGCCTTGGCGAAGACACAGCCCGGTGCATGGCGCTACGATGTGGCCCAGCCAGGCTGGAAGTGCAACATGACGGATCTCCAAGCCGCCATCGGGCTGGTGGAATTGGATCGCTACGACAACGACACCATCCCACGCCGCAAAGCGATCTGTGCGCGCTACGATGCGGCGTTCAAGAACGATCCGCGTTTCGTGGTGCCGCTATTCAAGGATGCCGATCGTGAGAGCAGCTATCACCTCTACATGTTGCGCATCGCGAACGCGCGGGAGGAACAGCGTGATGCGATCATCACCGCGATCGCAAAGCAGGAGGTGAGCGTGAACGTTCATTTCATCCCGCTGCCCATGCTCAGCTTCTACAGTGGGCAGGGCTATCGCATCGGCGACTATCCGAACGATCGCGGCCGTGAAAGCGGCGGAGGGAGAGGTGATGTGATCACGCCCCGGTGTACACCGGCTTGCGCTTTTCCAGGAACGCCTTCACGCCTTCGTTGTAATCGTGGCTGCGACCGGCGATGGTCTGCAACTCGTTCTCCACATCCAATTGATCGGAGAGGCTGTTCGTCATCGAACGGTTCAGCGCTTCCTTGGTGAGGGCGATCGCCTTGGTCGGCATGGTGGCAAGCCTCTGAGCGAGCGTGTTTGCTTCCGTCATCAGGCTTGTGCCGGGCTCCGACCCGGTATCGGTATCGGGAACCGCTTTCCAGATCATGCCTTTGGCTTCGGCTTCCTTGGCGCTCACTTTCGGCGCAAGGATCATTTGCCCGAACGCCTGCTGCATGCCTACAAGCCGCGGAAGGGTGAACGTCCCACCGCTGTCCGGGATCAAACCGATGTTGATGAAGCTCTGGATGAAGTTCGCGCTCTCGGCGGCGAGGGTGAGGTCGCACGCGAATGCGATGTTCGCGCCAGCACCAGCCGCAACGCCGTTCACCGCAGCGATCACCGGCTTCTTCAATTCGCGAATGCAGCGCACGATCGGATTGTATTGCGTGGTGAGGATGTCCTCGATCTTGGTTCCAGGTGCGATCGCCTCCGCGAGATCCTGACCGGCGGAGAACGCACGACCAGCACCGGTGATCAGCACCGCGCGCACGCTTGCATCCGCAGCACAGGTGTCCAGCGCATCGATCACTTCCAACGACATCTGCCGATCGAAACTGTTGAGCTTGTCAGGGCGGTTAAGCGTGAGCGTGGCGACACCGTCGGTAATGCTGAAGAGAAGTTTCTCGTAGGTCATGGGGTGAAGGTGATCAGAAGATCAGACAATGAGAAGATCAGATGATCAAGGGCGCTTGAGTCAATGTTCAACGCACACTTGAAATGTCCTTTCGGGCAAGCCTTGTATCCGTGCAATCCGCATGGTCGGCAATCCAGTTTCTCGCTCGTCTCCACCACACGGCCATTCGCGTTCAGGGGTCCGAAACCAAATGATGGAACCGTGCTGCAGAAGATCGCGGTCACCGGTGCGTTCATGGCGCTGGCGATGTGCAAGGGTGCGCTGTCGTTCACGTAGTTCATGGTCGCTTTCTCCATCAGCGCCGCGGTTCCGAGCAATGACAACTTGCCCGCGAGGATCTCACCGCGTCCAGCAGCTTTCGCGATACGTTCGCACATCGGCACATCGCCTGGCGCGCCGATGAGCAACACGCGCTTCTCCTCAGGTAGCGACTTGATCAGTTCGATCCACTTCGCTTCCGGCCACTGCTTGGTGAACCAGACCGATGCGGGTGCAATGCAGACGGGAGACATGTGCTCATGGGGCCATGTGCTCATGTGAGCGTGCACCTCGGCTCGATGTTCATCATTGGGAAATAGTCGGGGCAATGGGCGTGTGCTATCTGTCAAATGCTCGATCAATGCATTGAGCCGATCCACCTCGTGCCGTCCATCTCCGATCACGTGCTTCACCGTTCGCGAGAACAGGAAGCTCAACGGGTTCTTGTCGTAGCCGATCTTCTCCGTGCCGCGCGCAAGCACGGTCATCAATCCAGTACTGAAGAAACGCTGACAGTTGATGACGTGATCGTACTTCGTCCTTCGTAGTTCGCCGATCACGCGGAAGAGATCGCGCGTCTTGCCGTTGCGTTTGTCCCAAACGTGGAGTTTGTTCAGGAACGGATGTCCGCCGAACAGCCCTTCATTGCCTTTGCGCACCACCAGATCGATCTCGGCATCAGGATGCCACGCGATGAGTTTCTCCAGCAAGGCCGTCGCCAGCACCGCATCGCCGAGAAAGGCGGTCTGTATGACAAGGAAGGTTTTCACTTGCGCCATTTCAACTAAAGCATTCTCTGCGCCTTTGCGCCTCCGCGGCCAGATCTACACAGCAACATTGTGTTCCCGCAGCGCATCGTTCAACGATGTCTTCCTGTCCGTGCTTTCCTTGCGCTGTCCGATGATCAGCGCGCAGGGCACACCGTATTCCCCGGCCGCGAATTTCTTCGGCACCGTTCCAGGGATCACCACACTGCGCGGTGGCACTTCGCCTCGCATCTCCTTCGGTTCGGGGCCTGTCACATCGATGATGCGCGTGCTTGCGGTAAGCACCACGTTCGCACCAAGCACCGCTTCGGACCGAACGCGCACGCCTTCCACCACGATCGCGCGTGATCCGATAAAGCAACCATCCTCGATGATCACCGGTGCAGCTTGGACGGGTTCAAGCACACCACCGATCCCCACGCCGCCGCTCAGGTGTACGTGCTTGCCGATCTGCGCGCAACTGCCCACCGTGGCCCAGGTATCCACCATGGTGCCTTCATCCACGTACGCGCCGATGTTCACATAGCTCGGCATCAGGATCACGCCCGGTGCGAGGTAACTGCCATGTCGCGCGACCGCATGCGGTACCACCCGCACACCCAAATGTGCGTACCGCTTCTTCAACGGGATCTTATCGTGGAACTCGAAGGGCCCGACCTCGATCGTGTGCATCTGTTTGATCGGGAAGTACATGATCACGGCCTTCTTCACCCAGTCGTTCACCCGCCACGGATCGTCATTCCGGGCTTGACCCGGAATCTCGGCCGCAGGTTCAGCCACGCGTAACTCTCCACGATCCAGTTGCTCGATCACCCCTTCAATGGCGATGATCACTTCCGGATCGCGGAGCATGCTGCGATCCAACCACGCCTTCTCGATCAATTCATGCATGGCGCAAAGATGATGGCCGCGCGCACATCACCGACCTTTGGTGCCCATGCCCCGCGTCATCGCCATCGATCACGGTTCCAAACGGACCGGACTGGCTGTGACCGATACGCTGCGGATCATCGCTTCAGCGCTGGAGACCGTGGAAACAGTGAAGCTCCTTGATTATCTCAAGGCGTATGTGGCCAAAGAGAAAGTGGATGGCTTCGTGATCGGCCTGCCCACGAACCTGGATGGCACGGCCACCGATGGCACAGCCGGAGCAATTGCCTTCACGGAACAACTGAAGAAGGCGTTCCCGGACAAATGGGTGGAACAGGTGGATGAGCGCTTCACCAGCCGTATGGCCCAACAGACCTTGCTGATGAGCGGAAAGGGGCGCATGGCCCGGCGCGAGAAAGGTCAGATCGATCGGATCAGCGCGACGATCATCCTACAGAGTTGGTTGTCGAAGCATTGATCGCGGGCGCTGCCCATCTGTCAGCCATGCGTCAGGCGGCACAGTCATTGACTTCAGCGGCAACGCCTGTTGAGATCCGCGTCCTAGGAAAAGGGCCGGGGGCGATACCTTTACACCTGACATCCTGACCACAACCATGTCGAAGCGCGACATCCTACATAACGACCCTTCCCTCTTCAGCAGTGAGGCCCTCGAGAACGAGACCGAACTGATCCCCCTCATCACCGCCGAGGACGAGGAGCAGATGAACGCGGAGGTCACTCCGCCGGAACTGCCCATCCTTCCGCTGCGCAATACAGTGCTGTTCCCCGGGGTGGTGATCCCGATCACCGTGGGGCGTGATCGCAGCATCCGCTTGATCCAGGACGTGTACAAGGGCAACCGAACGTTGGGCGTGGTAAGCCAGAAGGATGGCCAGATCGAAGAGCCGCGCGCTGAGGACCTGAACAAGGTGGGCACCATCGCGCAGATCATCCGCATGTTGCGGATGCCGGATGGAAGCACGACGGCGATCATCCAAGGCAAGAAGCGCTTCGAGGTGATGGAGATGGTGAAGATCGATCCATACTTCACCGCGCGGGTGAAGGAGTTCGAGGAGATCCGCCCGGCCAAGGACGACAAGAGCTTCCACGCATTGGTGAGTTCGTTGAAGGACCTAGCGACGGAGATCATCAAGCAAAGTCCGCAGATCCCCACCGAGGCGCAGTTCGCGTTGAAGAACATCGACAGTCCGAGCTTCCTGGTGAATTTCATCAGCAGCAACATGAATGCGGAGGTGGCCGAGAAGCAGAAGATGCTCGAGGTGGCCGATCTGCGTGAGCGTGCATCGCTACTCTTGGCTCATCTGACCAAGGAGTTGCAGATGCTGGAGATGAAGAACGAGATCCAGAGCAAGGTGCGTACGGAGGTCGATCGGCAGCAGCGCGAATACTTCCTGCACCAGCAGATGAAGACGATCCAGGACGAGTTGGGCGGCAACCCGATCGAACTGGAGTTGGAGGAGATGCGCGACAAGGCCGCGAAGAAGAAGTGGACGGTGAAAGTGTCCGATACCTTCGACAAGGAGATCAACAAGTTGCAGCGGATGAACCCGGCCGGCGCGGAGTTCAGCGTGCAGTACAACTACGTGCAACTGCTGCTGGATCTGCCGTGGGGCGATTACAGCAACGACAAGTTCGACCTGAAGAACGCACAGAAGATCCTGGACCGTGACCACTTCGGTCTGGACAAGGTGAAGGAGCGCATCATCGAACACCTCGCGGTGTTGAAGTTGAAGGGTGATATGAAGGCCCCGATCATCTGCTTGTTCGGTCCTCCCGGTGTGGGCAAGACCAGCTTGGGCAAGAGCATGGCGGAAGCGCTGGGTCGGAAGTACGTTCGGATGAGCCTTGGTGGCTTGCATGATGAGAGCGAGATCCGCGGACACCGCAAGACGTACATCGGTGCGATGCCTGGTCGGTTGATCCAGAGCATCAAGAAAGCCGGGACGAGCAATCCGCTCTTCGTGCTGGATGAGATCGATAAGGTGGGCAAGGACTTCCACGGTGATCCCGCCAGCGCGTTGCTGGAAGTGCTGGACCCCGAACAGAACAGCAACTTCTACGACAACTACGTGGAGGTGGAATATGATCTGAGCCGCGTGATGTTCGTGGCCACGGCGAACTCGCTCAGTACGATCCATCCCGCCTTGCGCGATCGGATGGAGATCATCGAGGTGAACGGCTACACCGAGGAGGAGAAGGTGCAGATCGCCACGCGCCACCTGTTGCCGAAGCAATTCACCGAGAACGGGTTGAAGCCGAAGCAATTGAAATTGGCGCCGGGCCTCATCGAAGCGATCATCGAACAATACAGCGATGAGAGCGGCGTGCGGACCTTGGAGAAGCGCATCGCCAAGCTGGTGCGTTATCGTGCGAAGCAGATCGCACTGAAGGAGAAGTACAACCTCACCATCGGGATCGAAGACCTGGTGAAGATCTACGGACCTAGCCACGCGCGGGACAAGTACCAAGGCAACGACGTGGCTGGTGTGGTCACGGGGTTGGCGTGGACCCCGACGGGTGGCGACATCCTCTTCATCGAGACCAGCATCACCAAGGGTGAAGGCAAACTCACCCTCACCGGCAACCTGGGTGATGTGATGAAGGAGAGCGCCATCATCGCGCTGGAATACCTGAAAGCCCACAGCAGCATCATCGGCATCGACGCTGAAGTGTTCAAGCGTTGGAACGTACACGTACACGTTCCCGAAGGCGCCACTCCGAAGGATGGCCCGAGCGCGGGCATCACCATGGTCACCAGCATCGCTAGTGCGTTCACGCAACAGAAGGTGCGGAAGTTCGTCGCGATGACGGGTGAGATCACGCTGCGGGGTCGTGTGCTACCGGTGGGTGGCATCAAGGAGAAGATCCTCGCGGCGAAACGAGCAGGCATCAAGGAGATCATCCTCAGCGCGGACAATCGCAAGGACATCGAGGACATCGATGCGCGTTACACCAAGGGCATGCGTTTCACCTATGTTACCGAGATGATCGAAGTGGTGAAGCACGCCTTGCTGAAGGAGAAAGTGGAGAACGCGCTGAAGGTGGCATAGACCTCCGCAATGGACAAGCGTATCCGCTTCGGAACCAAGGAGGAGAGCAATGCCGAGCGCGAACGCGCGTTCCTGGCGCTTACGCCCTCCGAGCGCTTCTACTGGTTCCTGAACAGCTTCGAGGGCCGAGTGCCCAGCGATCCGGATGCAGCGGAGAAGAAGGGCAACTTCATCGTAAGGAAGAAGAATGCACTTCGGTGAAGAGGTGACTGCTTTCCTACGCGCTGCGAACGACCACAGCGTGCGCATGGTGCTCATCGGTGGCGGCGCGGTCAACTTCCACGGGTACCAACGGCAATCTCCGGATCTTGAGTTCTGGATGGAGCCGACCAGTGAGAACTTCAACCAGTTGGCTGCCGCGTTGCGCAGCATCGGCTACGACGTGGATCAGTTCCCCGACCCGGTGCTGAAGTCCGATAAGAACATCACCCTGAAGATGAGCCCCGGCCTCGAAGTGGAGGTCATCACCTTCTTACGGCCGGGCTGCACGTTCGAAGAGGCATGGAGCCGGGCGGAGTTGATCGAGTTGTCAGGAGAGCCGGTCCAAAGCGTACATGTGATGTCGCTGCCGGATCTGCTGGAGAGTAAAGCGCGGTCGGGGCGGCCAAAGGACTTGCTCGACATCCTGGAGCTGAAGCGCAAGAAGGGATCGGCTTGATCGGATCCATGTAAGTCGGAGTAGCCGATCGCGGGACGGAAGAAGGCAAGAACCACACGGAACTCCTCTAGCATGTGGCATAGAACGTTGAACAGATCGAACGAAGAAGCCCCGGGATCCCGGGGCTTCTTCGTTTCCGGAGAACTGTTCAGAAATTGAACTGTGCTTGTATGCGCAGCAGTTCACCCTTCTGTTTGTTCGACTGTAATCCATGATCCTCGAAGCGACGATCGCCGAGGTAGTACTCCACCGTCAACTCGAAGTTCTTGAACGGGAGCCATTCCACACCGAACTCCATATCGTTGACGGAGTAGGAACGCGCATCCGTTTCGTTCTTCTTGCCGCCGTCATACACCTGATAGCGCGCGAAGGGCATGAACATCTGGTCCTTGACGATCAGCCGATACGTGGCTGTAATGAACCCGCCGCTGAGGTCCTTGGTGCTGATGGAGTCCGTGGCCACATCGTACTCGGGACCCTTACCCACGTTGTATTCCGCAAGGAAGCCGAAGGGTTTCGGATAGAGCACGAGCGTGCCCGCGACCCGCTGATCGTCGTACGTCCAATTGCTGTTCCCTTTGGCTCCGGAGCGCTGATCAGCAGTCACGGTATAGCGCCCGGTGTACGCCTGCACGCCGGGTTCGATGATCTGGCTTCCGATCCGCATCGGCACGCTGATCCGGGCCACTACGTTCAGGTCGTCGTTCGCTTCGGCGCGGTTCGCGGATTGGCCGTTGTACGCACCGATCCCGACGATCCCGTAATCGCCGGTCCCCTTCATGCCTGCCTCCTTCAATTCCTTGAAGAGATCGCGGTATTTCTTCGGTGACCAATACAGGAAGGCGCCGAGGTCGCGCTCGTTCGGTGCGCCGGAGTTGGTCGGGTCGGCGCGATCCAAAGGGAGGCGTTCTGAACTGCTCTGTAGGTTCTCAAAGCCATAGGGCACCTTGCTCTGTCCTAGTCGCACCCGGAATTCATTGGTGGGATCGAGGCCAATGTCCATATACCAGTCACGGATCTGTGCAATATTCTGGGCGTTCGGAGCCACACCCTGCGCGAAGTCCGTTTGCATGTACAAGTACACGCGGGGATGGACATGCCCGGAAATGATCACGCGCGCTCTTCGCAGGAAGATCCCACCATCGCGGCCCCAACTCGCGTCACAAGCCTGACAGCGCAAGAGGTCATTGGTTTCCAACAGGCGGTTGTATCGCAGGTGCGCGTAGCCTCGGATACTGAAGGAGTCGTACCAAGACTTGGCTTTTGGGCCCGGCGGGGCCGATGGCGTAAGGTCCTGAGCAGAGATCATGGCAGGCAGCAAGCAGGCCAGAAGGAGGGAGGCAAGTGGTCGCATCTGTTAAGATCCGGTTGCAAAGACATCATCGGATCGTAAGTTGAATATGAATTCCGGTTAACGTGGGCTTTACATGGGTCATCCGACCGGTCGCTTCCATGCTGTAATC
Organism: Flavobacteriales bacterium; assembly: GCA_016721005.1. Classification (GTDB taxonomy): domain Bacteria; phylum Bacteroidota; class Bacteroidia; order Flavobacteriales_F; family PHOS-HE28; genus PHOS-HE28. The sequence goes on along the minus strand of JADKJM010000005.1, from coordinate 557,660 downwards.
TTGCCGACCGTTCATGCACGCAAGGCGGACGCCATGGTCGATGTCCATCGCTTGAAGTTCCATCCGATCCTTCTGTTCCTGCTTCTCCCGTTCTGTGCGCATGCGCAGAGGCGAACGATCACGCAGCAACTTCATTGGTCCGGGTATTTCAACACGTTGAAACTGAACGAACGATGGGCGGTCTCCACGGATATCCAGGAGCGACGATTCTTCAACCCCGATGCGCATCAGCAATTCGGGTTGCGATCAATGATCAGAAGGGACCTTGGACGGGGGATGGATGTGGCGTTGGGCGGGGCGTTGTTCCTCCAAGGGGCGAATGACCCGAATGCAGCGAGCCAACTGGTGCGGCCTGAGCTTCGGCCGCATGCGGAGATCGTGCGAAAGAGCAAGGGTGCGTGGTACCGGTTCAACCAAAGATTCCGGACTGAGGCGCGTTTCTTTCACCGGGAGGAAGGCGGTGAACTGACCGCAGGCTATTCATTCACGAGTTTTCGCGTACGGTACCAACCGGCCTTGGAGATCCCGATCCTGCGGGATGCGGATGCGGGAGCCGAACGATTGGCGTTCAAGTTGGCGGGTGAACTTTTCCTCCGGTCACATGTCCCGACCTTCTCCGACGCCTTCGACCAGGGTCGTTTGCATGCGAGTTTCATCATCGGTATCACACCAGGTCTGACGATCGATATCGGCTATATGAACATGTACCAGCGATCCATCGGGGGGGAGGTCTTCTACGATCGACACCTCTTGCGCGTCGTGATCCAGCATCGGATCGATCTGACCAGGCCCCGTCCCACATCGACCACGGGCTGACGCTCCACCGCCTGGATCATGCATCCCCGCCACCTTTCCATCGCCGATCTCACATATGAGCTTCCGGAGTTCCGGATCGCGCAGCAACCCTTGGCCGAAAGGGATGCGAGCCGGTTGCTGGTATACCGCGGTGGATCCATTGAGGATCGGTTCTTCCATGAGCTACCCGGTGTAGTTCCAGCGAACGCCTTGCTCGTCCTCAACGACACGCGCGTGGTGAACGCACGATTGATCTTTCACCGAAGTACAGGCGCACGCATCGAAGTGCTGTGTCTGGAACCGGAAAGAGGTCGGCCGGTAGAACAAGCGTTCGCGGACCGTGGTTCCGGTTCGTGGAAGTGCTTCATCGGCAACGCCAAGCGTTGGAAGGAAGGGGAGGTCATGGTGGTGGAACAAGGTGGGTTGAAGGTGAAGGCGATGCGCAACGGTGATGCATTGGTACACTTCACTTGGGAGCCTGCGGAACGGACTTTCGCCGAGGTCCTGGAGGTCATCGGGCACGTTCCGCTGCCGCCCTACATGAAACGGCCGGATGCCGACGCCGACAAAGAGCGGTACAACACCGTCTTCGCGAAGCACGACGGTTCCGTGGCGGCACCGACCGCCAGTTTGCACCTGACCGAACGGATCCTCAGCGAACTGGAACGCAAGGGCGTGAAGACCATGGCGCTAACGCTGCATGTGGGTGCAGGCACTTTTCTTCCGGTGAAGAGTGCGATGATGGCGGATCATGCCATGCACCACGAACAAGTGCGGGTACCGTTGAAAGCATTGGAAGTCTTGGCGGATCAGTTGGGAAAAGGTCCGGTCGTCGCGGTAGGGACCACCGCACTGCGGAACCTCGAGAGCATCTATTGGCACGGTGTGAAGCTGATCCATGGAAGTATCCCGGAGATCATGGACATCGGACAATGGGAACCATACGACCAGACCAAGCCGCTTCCTAGTTCGGCGGAAGCATTGGATGCGGTGATCGTTCGGCTGCGCTCATCCGGTCAGGAAAAGCTGAGTGGTCGGACGCAGTTGCTCATCGCCCCCGGTTACACCTTCCGCTTCGTGGATGGGCTGATCACCAATTTCCATCAACCCCAAAGCACGCTCCTGCTGCTCGTAGCTGCGTTGCTCGGACCGGACTGGAGGAGCGTCTATGACCACGCATTGTGGAACGACTACCGCTTCTTGAGCTATGGTGATGGCTCCCTCTTATGGCGCTCCGACCGATCATCATCCACGAGCTGAACAATAGGTGAGCCGCCTATCTTCGTTCCCATCGCGAATGCGCCGCATCCTACTCGCTTCCAGCATCCTTTCCGCTTCGTTCGCTTTCGGCCAGTTGGGCGGACAAAGCGCCTTCCGGATCCTCAACATCCCTTCTTCAGCGCGTAGCTCTGCACTTGGCGGGAACTACATCGCGGTGAAGGACAACGACATCAACCTGGGCATCTTCAACCCCGGTCTGCTGAACAGGGAGATGGGCAAGCAAGTGGCCCTGAGCTACCTGCCGTACTTCGAAGGGATCAAGATCGGCTATGCCAGCTACGCGCACTACTGCGATAGTTTGAAGACCACATTCAGTGGCACGGTGCAGTACGTGGACTATGGCACGTTCAAGCGGACCGATGATGTGGGCACCGAGCTGGGCGATTTCCGGGCGGGGGAATATGTGGTGCAGGTAGGAGCGGGTAGGGCAGTGGATAGCCTCTTCAGCGTCGGTGCGAATGTGAAGTTCATCACCAGCAACCTGGATACGTACACCTCCACAGCATGGGCTGCGGATCTCGCTGGGGTATTCAGCAAACCGTCCAAGGGGATCACGGTAGCGGCCATGTTGCGGAACATCGGGCGACAGGCCAGCACCTTCACGGACAAGCGAGAGGACCTTCCCTTCGAATTACAATTGGGGGCCACCTACAAATTCAGGCACGCACCGTTCCGGCTCGGACTCATGCTCGAGAACCTGCAGCAGTGGGATCTGACCTACAAGGACCCGAACGCTGTTGTGCAGATCGACCCCACGACCGGCGATGTGATCGTGGAGAAGACCACCACGGCCAAGAAGGCCATGCTGCATTGTGTACCGAGCGCGGAGATCCTCCTGAGCAAGAACTTCATGTTGCGCGTGGCCTACAATCCGCGTCGTAGGCAGGAATTGGTGATCGCCGATAAGCCGGGCGCTGTAGGTCTGAGCTTCGGCATAGGGCTGAAGGTGAGCAAGGTGCACCTGAGCTACGGCTTCTCGCAGTTGCACCTAGCAGGTATCAGCAACACGCTGACGCTGGCGGTGCGCTTCTCTGATTTCCAGAAGTCGTAGGATACCCGTTGTTCGTATTGAGGGTTGTTCGTTGCTCGGAAGGGCAGGGTCGCGCTTGAACTGTACTCCGAACAACCTTCGACACGAACAACGAACAACCCCCATCCCCGTACTTTGCCGACGTGAACGGGATCACCATCGCCATAGACGGCTATTCCTCTTGCGGTAAGAGCACCCTAGCGAAGCATCTCGCTAGCCATCTCGGTTACACCTACATCGATAGCGGCGCTATGTACCGGGCCGTCGCGCTGTACGTGATGGAGAACGGGCTCGTACACAACGGGCTGCTGGATCGGCCGAAGTTGTTGCAGGCGTTGGAAGGGATCGAGATCCGTTTCGAGCACGACCCGATGATGGACAAGAGCGCGACCTACCTGAACGGCCGCAATGTGGAGCAGGAGATCAGGAGCATGGAGGTGAGCCAGCACGTCACGCTGGTGAGTCCCATTCCGGAGGTGCGCGCCAAACTGGTGAAGTTGCAGCAGGCCTTCGGGCGCGAACGCGGTGTGGTGATGGATGGCCGCGACATCGGCACCGTGGTCTTTCCGGATGCCGAGGTGAAACTGTTCATGACCGCCCGGCCGGAGGTGCGTGCCCAACGACGCTACCACGAACTCCGGGAGAAGGGTGTGAACGTGGAACTATTCACCGTGCTGGAGAATATCCACCAACGCGACCTGGACGACACGACGCGCGCAGCGGATCCGCTGATCCAAGCGCCGGATGCGGTGGAGATCGACAATAGCGACATCACTGCGGAGCAACAGTTCGTACGCGCGCTGGACGTTGTGCTGGAGGTACTGGCCCGAGTAGGGCAGGAGTGAACGATCGAGTTACGGGATCACTGATCCCACGTAGTGCTCACGTTCCCCGGCCTGTTCCGATCGGTATCCTCGGCCGGTTTCCGTTGCCATTCCAGTCCTGCATCGTTCACCTCATCCGCCTCGATCATGGGGATGGCGTCCTCTTCATCCTCCTCGTCCGCGAAAGCCGGTCGAGGGTCGTTCACCGCCGGTGGCACATGCCGATGGACGAAGGCGAGCACGATACCGATGATCCCGCCCCAGAGGTGGCTTTCCCAGCTCACCCGAGGCACCAAGGGAAAGATCCCCCACACCATGCTGCCGTACATGAATGCGACCAGTAGCGACAACGCCATGAGCGTTCGCTGCCGACGCAATACACCGCTGACGAAGAGGAAGGCCGCCATGCCGTACACCACGCCGCTTGCGCCCACATGTACGTTCTCGCGCCCCATCAGCCACACCGCAGCACCGCCTATGAGCCAGGTCAAGAGGACCACACGGCCAGCGATCCGCGGGTAGAAATACATCAGGCACCAACCCAGCACCACCACTGCGGAACTGTTGTTCAAGACATGATCAAGACCATCGTGGAGCAACGGCGCGGTGATGATCCCGATAAGTCCATGTACGTTGCGCGGAATCAGGCCGAAGCGCGTCAGGCCCAAGCCGAACCCCTCGTCGATCAACCAGATGCACCACAACACGACCACGGACACCAGTGGCAGGATCAATGCATTGAGCCCGCGGTTCCGGATCAAGGAAGGTTGGTCGGTCGCGGGCTCCACGATCCGAAGTTGATCAATTATCACGCCCGCGATCGGAGCGGACAGATCGGCACGATGATCGTCGGGGCGGCGGCGACCCATATTTTTGGACCATGCCCATCACTGCACGTCTCTCCGTCCTTTTGGTCCTCATCGGCCTTCTCGCTTGTTCCGCCCAACAGGCGGATGATCCGCGAATGATCGTGGGTCCGCAGGAAGTAGCACCACCCAGCGAGTTGGCACTGCTCATGCGCCACATGGCGGCACTTGCGGATAGCGTGAAGATCGGGTTGGCGCGCGGCGACAAGGAACTGCCGCCTTTCCCCACGGAGATCGAAAAGCTCCTCACGGCCACGCCCACCATGGACATGCACATCGACCCGATCACCTTTCCCACCTTCGGCAAGGACTACCAGGCCAAGGTGGCGGCTCTGTACGCCGCTGCGCGCAAGGATCGTCCGCAGGCGTACAACGCGCTGGTGCAGAGCTGCGCGAACTGCCACGGCACACACTGCCCGGGTCCGTTGATGCGGATCAAGAAGATGTACGTGGCGGTGGAGTGATGCGGGGTTGTTCGTGTTGAAGGTTGTTGGTTGTTCGGCGGCGTGGAGTTGGGTTGGTCGTATTGAAGGTTGATCGTAGTTCGGCTGTGTGATGCGGTGACGCGTTCCGGGTTTGCGAACGAACAACGTTCAACACGAAGAACGAGCAACTATTCCCCCATCTTCGTCCGCATGTCCCAGCCCGTCATGGACCGCCGCACGATCCTGCTGATCGTCGTGGCCGCAATGGGCTATTTCGTGGACATCTACGACCTCGTGCTCTTCAACGTGGTGAAGCGCGAGAGCCTGGAGTTCATCATGGGCGTGGGCAACACGCGGATCAAGGAGGTCGGCGCGCAGTTGTTCAACGTGCAGATGATCGGGATGCTGGTGGGCGGGATCCTGTGGGGTATATGGGGCGATAAGAAAGGCCGGATCACGGTGCTCTTCGGCAGCATTCTTTTGTACAGTGCAGCGAACGTCCTCAACGCCTTCACCTTCGACCTGACCAGCTATGCGACCGTGCGCTTCATCGCGGGCGTCGGTCTTGCGGGTGAACTCGGCGCGGGCATCACGTTGATCACCGAGACCATGCCCCGTGAGAAGCGCGGCTACGGCACCATGATCGTGGTGGCCTTCGGTGCGCTGGGAGCGGTCTTCGCCGATGAAGTGGCCGCGCAAGGACAACGGATCGGCGGCGTGCTCACTGTGGTAACGGGCAGGGAGTTCATGAACTGGCAGGTGGCCTACATCGTGGGCGGCACATTGGGCCTGGTCCTGCTGGTCATGCGCATCGGCACATTCGAGAGCGGCTTGTTCACCGCCATGAAGAAGACCGAGGTGCGCAAGGGCAACATCCGGATGCTGTTCAACGACCGCGAACGCTTCCTGAAATACTTGAGTTGCATCCTCATCGGCGTGCCGGTGTGGTACGTCATCGGCGTATTGGTGAACATGAGCCAGGATGTCTTCGTGCCCACATTGGGCATCGATACCTCCGCCTTGGATACGGAAGGTCTTGCGCGCATCAACGGCAAGGCGATCAGCTATGCCTACATCGGATTGAGTCTCGGTGATCTAGTGAGCGCGATGCTCAGCCAATTCTTCCGCAGCCGGAAGAAAGTGATCATGGGCTACCTCATCGCTAACCTCGTCCTGACGCTCTACTTCCTCTTCGGTATGAAGGGCGCGAGCATCGCCACTTACTATTGGGTGTGCCTCTTCCTGGGCATGGCCACGGGGTACTGGGTGCTCTTCGTCACGGTGGCGAGTGAACAATTCGGCACGAACATCCGCAGCACGGTAACCACCACCACGCCCAACTTCGTGCGGGGCAGTGTGTTCCTGATCACCAACCTCTTCTTCCTGGCCGCGCCCTCTTTCGGGAACCTCTACGCGGCACTTGCGGTGGGCATCCTCTGCATTGGCGGAGCCATCTGGGCCACAGCACGGATCTCCGAGACCTTCAGCCGGGAAATGGATTTCGTGGAGCATTGACCGTTCCTCGTTCTGGAGTTCACCGGATATTCCCGATGGCTGGCTTTCGTCCATGAACCCGAAGTCATGAGATCCACTATCGCCATTCCATGCGGCCTCTTCGTTGTTGGATCGTCGGCGCAAGTGGTGTGGTCGGATGACTTCTCGGACCCGACCGGTCGCCCGATCAAAGCGGGTAAGCGCATCCCTGGATCCGACGCGCGTATATCCAGCCCTGCCACCGGTCCTGTATTCCATCCGGGCCAAGCAGGGTTCGCGCACGAACTTCCATAAGATCATCCGTAGCGGTTCGATCGGATATTGAGGGCGCCACCCTTCCGCGCCGGGTGCGAATGATCGACCGCGCTCGAACAGCGGGGTATCATTCGGTCGGCTAGCTTGCACGCGCAACGAACGCTTGCAACAGAACCGCCCGGATCAATGATCCCTACCTGGATCCTCGCTCGCCCGCTGGTCCTCCGGACCGAAGAAGCGGATAGGAGCCGCCTCTGGGCGCTGATCATCACGGGTGTCTATGTGGTGGCCAGCCTGATCTACGGCTTCCTCAGCGACGCACCTTGGGACGACGATTGCGTGGCGCGCTATTTCCATGCGCGCGAGGTCTTCTCACACCCGGAGTATTTCTTCAGCCTGTGGGATCGCCCGTTGTTCATGGTCCTGTTCGCGCCGACCGCGTTGCTCGGCAGATCGGTGATGATGCTGCAGATGATCCTCATCAGCGCCGGATCCGGCTGGCTGCTGTACCGTACCGTTCACAAACTCGGCGCGCGCGCATCGCATTGGATCCTGCCGTTGTTCTTCTTCCAGGCCTTCTATTTCACCATCTCGCGGAACTTCCTCACCGAACCGCTGGCCGTTGCCGTGATCTGTGCGGGGATGTACGCCTTGGTGGACCAGCGCTACCTGCTCTTCGCGTTGCTTGGCGGTCTCTTGCCCTTGGCCCGGTTGGAACTGGCCGTGATCCTCCCGATCTGGGGCTTGGTCCTTTTACAGGCACGGCAATGGAAAGGATTGGCGTTGATGGCGGCGCCCGTGCTGCTGCTCATGGTGCTGGGCTATTTCGTGAAGAACACGGACAGCCTGCTCTGGTTGGTGGACGAGACGCTCGGCAAGGAGGGCAAGAACCGGTATGGCTACCGCGATGTCTGGCACTACTTCCACCGGTTCGCGTATGTGATCGGGCCCGTGATCTTCTTCTTCCTCACCATCGGTATCCTGGAGCGTCTTGCACAGCTACGCATCGACCTGTTCGTGTTGTTCCAAGGTGCAGCGATCCTGTTCCTCTATGTGATCTTCTCGTGGAAACTGGACATGGGCAACTCGGCGGGATTCCTGCGGAACCTGATCCCGCTCACGCCGTTCGTGGCGTGGTTGGCGTGGGATGGATTGCTGGCCTGGCAAGGTCTTGTGGCGCGCGAAGGTCCGGCCGCCAGTGAAGAACCGGACGCGGCGACCGGCTTGAACCGCGATGAACGCAAGCGGTTGAAGAAGGTGCAGGACAGAAAGGAGAAGCGGAAGAACAGGGCGCCGCGCATCGGACTTCGCTTGGCGCGTGTCCATGTCTTCGCGGCCATCGCGGTGCTGGTCCTCTATTTCTACTTCGACAAAAAGCTGGAGAGCCATCACAAGATCTCCACCGTCACCGATCACATTCCTCCGATCATCGGTGCGGCCTTGTTCGTGGTCGGCCTGATCATCTGGTTCCTCGGTCGTCGGCATGAGGTCCATCGCGCGGTGCTCATCGGCAGTGCCGCGCTGGTCGGTGTTGCATCAATGGCTTTCACCATGCTTTCCGAACAGCCCAACGCCCACATGAACCCCGAGCGGAAAGCGATCACCACCGTGTCCACGCTCTACAAGGACAGCTACCTCCGCGAGTGGCCGCTCTACGTGAACCATGCGTGGTTCTTCTGGCCGCAGGACCTGGGTTATCCGGATCACGCCAAGTACCGCGTGTTGAACAAGGCCGCGTTGGACACGGCGGAGGTACACTCCGTGGTGTTCTGGGAGAACCACTATTCACAACGCCTACAGGGCAATGTGCAGATCGCGGACCTGTACAAGCGGAAGGATATGGTGGAGTTGTCCCATGTCATGGGATCCGATCACCGCCTGACCATCGGACTCTTCCAGAAGGTGGATACCACGGCCGGTGATGCGCGGGTGCTGCGCGAACGCTTCATGAAGGCGCATCCGGATAATATGGGTGCGTACTACGCGCAGAACCTGGAGCACGCAAGGAACAAGCTGCACGCCGAAGCCCTCGTGGATGCCCAACGGATGGTGGCCTTGGATAGCACGTACGTGGAAGGTGTACTTGCGGAAGGGCAGGCCTTCTTCGACCTCAACCGATTCCCGGAGGCGCAGCAAAGCTTCGAGCGCGTGTTGCGCATGGATACCGCGCTGCACACCATGGAGTACAGCATCGCGCTTTCGCAATTCCGGCAGAACAAGTTTCCGGATGCGGTGCGGTCCGTGCAACACTACCTCAAGGGTGCCAAGAGATCGAAGGAAGCCTATGAGCTTCTGGGTGCCGGGTACTACCACCTCCAGAAGTACGACAGCGCGGCGACTGCCTTCGGGGAATACATCAAGATCGATGGCCGGTCCGCCGTCGGCTGGTTGAACCGCGCTAGCGTGCGCATGCAAATGGGCCAGGTCGATCCCGCAATCGCCGACCTGAATGAGGTCCTGAAGCGTGAACCGACCAATGGCGCCGCCCTGTTGAACAAAGCCGTGCTCCTCATCCGCAAAGGACAGAAGGACCAAGGCTGCCCGATCCTTCAGCAATTGGCTGCGGCCGGGAACATGGCGGCCATCCAGCAATTGGTGTTGTGCCGGTGAACCGTAGCACCGTACCGCCGTTGGCCGACCGCCCGATCCGCTAAGGCTCCTTCGGCGCAAAGCAGGCATCGCTACCTTCGACGCCCTCGCAAAAGATCCTTCCCGAAATGACCCTACGCACCATTCTTGTCGCGTCCTGCTTGATCGCGACCCCGGCCTTCGTCATACACGCCCAGACCAAGGCGGATGCCCCGGTCTTCAAGACCGCGCGCGCGCCTGGCGAACTCACGAACAAGGACATCTGGGCCAGTCCGCTCTTCAGTGCGGAATCGGTCGGTGGCCTGGCCAGTATGAACGATGGCCTTCACTACACCGTGCAAGAGGATGACGGCGGCGAAATGGTGGTGAACCAATACGCTTACCGGACCGGTGAGAAGGTGGCCACGCTCGTGCGCGCCAAGGAATTGGTCCCGGCCGGTTCCAAGGAGCCGGTGGAGATGGATGGTTATTCCTTCAGCGGCGATGAGAAGAAGATGATGATCGAGACGGGCAGTGAACCGATCTACCGGTACAGCTATTACGCCTACAACCATGTCTTCGATCGCGCCAGCAAGAAGTTGGTGCCGCTATCGGATGTGAAGAAGGCGAAGCAACGCCTGGCCACATTCAGCCCCGATGGCAGCATGGCCGCCTTCGTACGGGACAACAACCTGTTCGTGGTGGAGCTCGCGACCATGACCGAGACCGCCGTGACCACGGATGGCGAATGGAACAAGGTACTGAATGGCGCGACGGACTGGGTGTATGAGGAGGAATTCACCCTCGTGCAAGGGTATGCGTGGAGCCCCGATGGGAAGAAGCTGCTCTACCTGCGCAGCGATGAAAGCAAGGTGAAGGAATTCGACCTGATCCTGTACAAGGAACAACTCTATCCCGGTGAGTACCGCTTCAAGTACCCCAAAGCCGGGGAGGAGAACAGCAAGGTCCAACTCTTCGTGTATGAGATCCCCACGAAGAACACACGCGCCATTCCGCTGGGTGCCGATGGCGACATCTACGTGGCGCGGCTGGGTTGGCGGACGAACGATGTGCTCTGGTTCATGCGGTTGAACCGGCTGCAGAACGAGAAGACCATCGCTTCGGTGAACCTGGCGGAGCGGAGCGTACCACCTGTGGTGAACACGCTCTACCAGGAGAAGAGCAAGACCTACGTGGAAGTGACCGACGACCTCCACTTCCTGGAGGATGGCGCTTTCGTGCTCACGAGTGAGAAGGATGGATGGAACCACATCTACCTCCACCGCGAAGGCGCGCAACCCCTCCAACTCACCCGGGGTGGCTGGGATGTGGTGGCCGTGATGGGCGTGGATGAGAAGAACAAGCGCGTGATCTTCACGGCAGCCAAGAGCGCACCGGAGAACCAGGAGGTGCTGGCCGTGCCGCTGAACGGCAAAGGTGTCCTGCCGCTCTCCCCCGAGGGCGGGTACAACGATGCCGAGTTCAGCAAAGGCTTCCAGTTCTTCATCAACACCCGCAGCACGCGGAACACCGTGCCCGTGTACACCCTGCATGATGGCAACGGCAAATTGGTGAAGGTGTTGAAGGACAATGCCAAGCTGGGCAAGAACTGCGAGGACCATGGGGTGATGCCCAGCGAGTTCTTCCAATTCACCACGGAAGGAGGCGTGGAACTGCGCGGATGGATGATGAAGCCACGCGGTTTCCGTCCGGAGCGCAAGTACCCCGTTTTCATGACCCAGTACAGCGGCCCGAACAGCAATGAAGTGACCGATCATTGGGGTGGGCGGAACCAATTGTGGTATGCCATGCTGGCGCAGAAGGGCTACCTCGTGGTGTGCGTGGACCCGCGTGGTACGGGCCACCGGGGCCACGATTTCCGCCACATCACCTACGGCCAACTGGGCAAGTACGAAGTGGAGGACCAGATCGCCGCTGCGAAATGGCTCGGTCAGCAGGCGTATGTGAACAAGGACCGTATCGGGATCTGGGGGTGGAGCTATGGCGGCTACATGAGCAGCTTGTGCATCACCAAGGGCGCCGATGTGTTCAAGACCGCGATCGCCGTGGCACCCGTGACCAACTGGCGGTATTACGATTCCATCTACACGGAACGGTACATGGGTTTGCCGCAGGACAATGCACAAGGCTATGACGACAACAGCCCAGTGAGCCATGTGAACGAGTTGACCGGGAAGTACTTCCTGATCCACGGCCTCGCGGATGACAACGTACACTATCAGAACTCCGCCGAGATGACCAATGCGCTGATCCGGGCGAACAAGCCTTTCGATCAGTTCGTGTACCCGGATCGCAACCACGGGATCTACGGCGGCTCCACCCGGTTGCATCTCTTCGAGATGATGACCGAGTGGGTGTTGAAGAACCTCTGAGGCCCGTCCTTCCGCTGCGATCGGTGACCACAATGAACGATGGTGCCCGCATCCGGAAGACGCCTATATTGGCGGGCTTTCTTCCAACCCATTACCGGAACAACCACCCATGAGCAGCACCGCCACGGCCACTTCCACCAAGCACCCTGTCGGGCTTTACTGGCTGTTCGCGGCCGAGATGTGGGAACGCTTCTGCTACTACGGTATGCGGGCCCTGCTGCTGCTGTACCTGGTGAAGTCCTTGGCCATGGGGGACAACCTCGGCTTTGCGGTTTACGGGGCCTATACCGCGCTGGTGTATGTGATGCCGGTGATCGGTGGGCGCATCGCGGACAGTATCCTGGGGTCGCGATTGGCCGTGTTGTTCGGTGGGCTGCTCATGGCGATCGGGGAGTTCGTGATCGTGGGCGGTTCGGAGCTCTTGCTCTTCTGGGGTATGGCCATCATCATCGTGGGCAATGGGCTCTTCAAACCGAACATCAGCACGATGGTCGGCAAACTGTATCCCGATGGTGACCCCAGGAAGGATTCCGGATTCACGATCTTCTACATCGGCATCAACCTGGGCGCGCTGTTGGCCACCACGGTGTGCGCCGAGGTGGGCCATATCTACGGCGCTCGCTACGGATTCGCCTTGGCCGGTATCGGTATGTTGCTCGGGATCATCGTCTTCCAATTGGGCAGCAAGCACTATGCACACGTCAGCGCACCACCTTCCCCTGAAACATTGCACAAACCCAGGTTCGGGCCGTTGAGTCCTTTTGTGGCCGTTGTGGTCGGCTGCTTGGCCTTGATCCCGGTCCTCTATTTTCTTCTGCGCCATACCGGCATCGCCGGATACGTCCTGCTCGCCGTGGCGGTTTTCGTCATCGGCAGCCTCATCGTGCGGGGGGTCAAGGACGGCAAGGTCCAGTTGGACAAGATGTTCGGTTTCATCATCCTCATGCTCTTCAACGTGGTGTTCTGGGCGTGCTTCGAGCAAGCAGGCAGCAGCCTGACCCTGTTCGCGGAGCGCAACGTGGATCGCCATGTGTTCGGGTGGGAGATGGGTGCGGCCACCACGCAGTTCTTCAACCCGGCGTACATCCTCCTGTTCGGATCGCTCTTCTCCATCATGTGGGTAAGGCTGAAGCTCTCCGGCAAGGACCCCAGCATCCCGATGAAATTCGGACTCGGCATCCTCCAGTTGGGCCTCGGCTACCTCGTCATCCTGTTGGCCGCGCCGCTCGCGGTGGAATATCAGGTGCCCTTGTGGACGCTGGCGTTGCTGTACATGCTCCACACCACCGGCGAGTTGTTCCTCTCCCCGATCGGATTGAGCATGGTGACCAAGTTGGTCCCGAAGGATATGACGGCGACGGCGATGGGTGCGTGGTTCCTCAGTATCGCTGGCGCGAACTATGCCGCTGGCCTGCTGGCCACGCTCACGGGTGCGGAGCACGAACCTGCTGCAGGCGAGGTGCTGGACAAGGCCGCCAGCCTGGCCACGTATGTGGATGTGTATAGCAACATCGGCTATGTGACCGTGGGTGTCGGGTTGTTCCTCATGGTGATCAGCCCGCTGGTGAACAAGCTGTTCCACGGGATCCGCTGACCGGATCGCCTCCGCTCATTCCATCCCATCCATGGCGGCAAGCACAGGCAAGCATCCGAAGGGACTGTACGTTCTCTTCTTCACAGAGATGTGGGAACGCTTCGGCTACTACCTCATGCTCGGGATCTTCTCGCTCTATATGCTCGATGGTTGGGAGAGCGGTGGCATGGGTTTCAGTTCGTTGAAGAAGAGCGACATCTATGGCACCTACCTCGGCCTGGTGTATCTGACACCCTTCATCGGGGGCCTATTGGCGGACCGGATCCTGGGTTTCCGGAAGAGCATCATGATCGGAGGGCTGTTGATGGCATCCGGTTATCTCACCTTGGCCGTACACGACGGAACGGCCTTCTACGTCGGTCTGCTTCTGATCATTCTGGGCAACGGTATGTTCAAGCCGAACATCAGCACTTTGGTCGGCAACCTATACAACGACGAGCGGTACCGCGCCAACAAGGATGCGGGCTACAACATCTTCTACATGGGCATCAACATCGGTGCCTTCGTCTGCAATTTCGTGGCGGCCTACATGCAGATCAAGTACGGCTGGGGCTACGCCTTCGCAGCGGCGGGCATCGGCATGTTGATCGGAGTGGGTGTCTTCATCAGCGGCAACAAGCACGTCAAGGAGGCCGATGTGATCAAGCCCTTGCAACCGGGCGACATGAGCACCGGGAAGATCCTGTTGAGCACCATTGCACCGATGTTCCTGTTCGGCATCCTGGGCTACCTGATCCCGGGCAACCTGCTCGGAAGCGATACCAACGATGCCTTCATTTTCGGGTGCATTCCGGTGATCGGCTTCTTCATCTACCTCTACGTGAAGGCCAATGCGGAGGACAAGCGACCCATCGGTGCGTTGCTCGCCGTGTTCGGTTGCCTGGTGATCTTCTGGGCGGTGTTCCACCAGAACGGCGATGCGCTCACCGTATTCGCAAAGGATCATACGGACAGGGAGATGTCGGCCGGGATCGCCAGCATTGCCGACCCGATGAACATGGCGGAGACCGTGACCAACGAAGGCGCAGCCACATCCGCCAATAGTGCCAATTACTTCCACAGCATGGCGCCGGAGAACGTACCGGCCGAGGGGGAGAGTATGAAGCTCTACTCCACGCAGTTGTACCAGAGCATCAACCCGGGTTGGGTGATCCTGCTCACGCCGCTCATCGTGGCGTTCTGGGCTTTTATGCGCGGCCGCGGAAAGGAACCCACCACGCCCACCAAGATCGCGATCGGTCTGGTGATCACGGCGCTGTCCGCACTGGTGATGGTGGGGGCGGTGATGGCCACCAACAACTTGGAGAGCAAGGCCAGCAGCATGTGGCTGATCGCTTCGTATGGAGTGATCACCGCCGGGGAATTGTGCTTGAGCCCGATGGGGCTTTCGTTGGTAAGCAAGTTGAGCCCGCCGCGGATCACCGCATTGATGATGGGCGGCTTCTTCCTTTCCACCTCCGTCGGCAACAAGCTCAGTGGCATGCTCAGTGGCCTGTGGGAGGGCTTCGAGGACAAGGCGCACTTCTTCTACATGAACTTCGGATTGGCGATGGCCGCCGCGATCATGCTCTTCCTGCTGTTGCGCTGGTTGAAGGCGGTGATGCGTGAGAAGAACATCCATTGAACCGGAACGCTGATGACGCAGATCCAGCACATCCTCACTGATCCCGGAATAGGTAGTGGGAGATCTCCCCCCACCGCCCGACCACCTTGGCCATTTGATCCGGGTAGGGACCCATAGCGCGCAACCGATCACAACACTCTCCTATTCACCATCTTCGATCCGCGTGGATCAGTTAGATCCGTCATCAGCGTTCCATACTATGAGATCCGACAACGCCACCCTCACCCTCGACCAGATCCGCGACTTCAAGGGCAAGTACCCGAAGCAGCTCTGGAACCTCTTCTTCACCGAGATGTGGGAGCGCTTCTGCTTCTACGGGATGCGCGGCATGCTCACCGTGTTCATGGTGACGCAGCTGGGCTCCGCGGAAAAAGCGGCGAACCTGCAGTACGGTGCCATTCAAGCCTTCGTGTACGCCTTCACATTCATCGGCGGTGTGTTCGCGGACAAGATCCTCGGCTTCCAGAAGTCGCTGTTCTGGGGTGCTTCGCTCATGATCCTCGGCGGTTTCATCATCGCGTTCTCACCGGTGGAGATGTTCTACACAGGGATCTGTTTCTCCATCATCGGCACGGGCTTCTTCAAGCCGAACATCAGCACCATGGTGGGCACCTTGTATCACGAGGACGATAGCCGCCGGGATGCGGGCTTCGGGTTGTTCTACGCCGGGATCAACTTCGGTGCCTTGTTCGGAGGCGCCTTGATGGTCTGGGTGGGCAAGTTCCACTCCTGGTCGCTTGCGTTCGCCCTGGTCGGTATCGCGATGTCGATCAGCTTGGTCTGGTTCGCGTTCACGCGCAAGAGCTTGGGACCCATCGGGGGATCACCCCTGCGTGCGGATATGGCCCCGAGCCGGAAAAGGCTCTTGGAGATCGCCACGTATGTGGGCTCCTTGCTCAGCATCCCCTTGATCCTGATCATGGTGACCGACACCCAGTACACGGACCTCTTCATGTACATCGTTGGACCCGTTGCCTTGGCCTACCTGCTTTTCGAGATGCGCGGATTCGTTGGCCCTGACGGCGAAAAGGGAGCAGGAGGCGCGCTCTTGGCCACCGCTGGCCTGGTCCTATTGGATGGTGCCTTGCTCGTATTGAGCAGTCTTGGTCTTGGCCTCGGCGATACGGCCGGGTACGTGGTCCTCACCGCCACATTCTTGTGCCTGATCCTGGCGATGGTGCAGGGGAATGCCCCGCAACGGAAATTGCACGCGGCCCTCATCTTCATCCTCTTCTCGATCCTGTTCTGGGCCTTCTTCGAACAGAGCGGCGGCTCGTTGAGCTTGTTCGCGCTCAACAACCTTCCGGCGGACTTCCTCGGACTCAAGATCGACCCGAACATGATCAACAATTCCTCGAACTCACTGTTCGTGATCATCTTCAGTGCGCCCTTGGGTTTGCTCTGGTTGTGGTTGAACAAGCGCAAGCAGGAACCCAACTCCGTGGTGAAATTCGGATTGGGCTTCCTCCTACTGGGCGCGGCGTTCTACGTGTTCAAATCCACCATGCTGTTCGCTACTGCGGAAGGGATGACCTCCTTGGAGATCTTCACGCTGGCCTACTTGGTGATCACATTCGGTGAGTTGTGTTTGTCACCGATCGGACTTTCATTGATGACCAAGCTCTCACCGCTGAAGATCCAGGGCTTGATGATGGGCATGTGGTTCCTGGCCAGTGCATACGGGCAATATGTGGCGGGACTTCTCGGTGCCGGGATGAGTTCGGATGATCTGCAAGCCACGAACCTGGACAAACTGAAGCTCTACACCGATGGGTATGGCCAACTCGGACTGTATGCCTTGGTGGCGGGCCTCGTCCTCATTGCCATCTCCCCCCTTGTCCGGAAACTCATGCGCGGGGTCCACTGACCGACGGCATGATCATTGATACTTTGACTCCACTTTCCAACAGACCATGGCACAACGCTCCCTTTTCCTCCTCGGCCTTGCGGTCGTATGCGCGGCATCCTTCCAACCAGCAGCACGCGCCCAAACACCCGAGGGCGGTAGCAAATTGATCAAGTGGGTCAGCATCGAAGAGGCACAAGCGCTCGCCAAGAAAGCGCCCAAGCCGCTCTTCATCGACGTACACACCAGCTGGTGCGGACCGTGCAAGATGCTCGACGCACGCACCTTCGCCGACCCCAAGTTGGCGGACTACGTGAACAAGCATTTCTACGCGGTGAAATTCAACGCCGAGAGCGGCGACCCCGTCACTTTCAAGGGCCAGAAGTACGAGAATCCGGAGTTCAATGCGGCCCAAGTGGGCGGCCGGAATGGAACCCACCAACTCACGTACGTGCTGGCCAACGTGCAAGGCCGCATCGCGTATCCAACGGTCGTTTACCTGGACAGCGACCTGAACGTGCTGGCTCCGGTGCAAGGCTTGTTGAGCCCCGAACAGATGGAACCCATCCTGGCCTACTTCGGTGAGAACGCTTACAAGACCCAGGAATACCAAGCCTACCTCGCGGCCTTCAAGAGCCGCTGGACAACGCCATAGGAACGTATTGATCCGTGCAATGCCCCGTCCACACGGGGCTTTGCCATTTTCCACGATCGCTCTACGCGCGGGCGAGTGTGCGTGCTACCTTAGCGGCCATCCCGAAAAACACCTCCCAACCCAAAGTGAATCGATGAGTGAGAAGGCGCAGATCATCCTGAACGGCAAAACCTATGAGTTCCCTGTGATCGTGGGAAGCGAGGGCGAAAAGGCCATCGACATCGGCAAGCTGCGCGACGAGACCGGGTACATCACCTTGGATTTCGGGTACAAGAACACCGGCGCCACCAAAAGCGCGATCACCTTCCTCGATGGCGAAGAAGGGATCCTGAGCTACCGGGGTTATCCCATCGAGCAATTGGCTTCACAGGCCACCTTCATCGAGGTATCCTACTTATTGCTCTTCGGGGAACTGCCGAACAAGAAGCAGTTGGAGGAGTTCGAAGGGAACATCCGCTACCACTCGCTGGTCCACGAGGATATGAAGCACTTCTTCGAGTTCTTCCCGAGCAATGCGCATCCTATGGGCATCCTCTCGGCGATGGTGAGCTCGTTGAGCACCTTCTATCCCAAGAGTCAGGACCCGCATCGCCCACAGCACGATGTATTGCGGACGATCTACCGCTTGATCGCCAAGATGCCCACATTGGCGGCGATCAGCTACAAGAACAATCTGGGCCATCCGTACATGTACCCCAATAACAAGTTGGGCTACGTGGAGAATTTCCTCCATATGATGTTCGGCCTGCCGACCGAGGAATACGAAGTGGATCCGGTGGTGGCCAACGCGCTGAACACGCTGCTGATCCTTCACGCGGATCATGAGCAGAACTGTAGCACGAGCACGGTGCGCATCGTGGGTAGCAGCCAGAGCAATCTGTACAGTGCGGTGAGCGCGGGGATCGCGGCCTTGTGGGGGCCGCTGCACGGCGGCGCGAACCAGGAGGTGATCGAAATGCTCGAGACCATCAGGAATGATGGTGGTGACATCCAGAAGTGGGTGGACAAGGCCAAGGACAAGAATGATCCGTTCCGGCTCTTCGGATTCGGGCACCGGGTGTACAAGAACTTCGACCCGCGGGCCAAGATCATCAAGCAGAGCTGTGATGAGGTGTTGCGCAAGATGGGCGTGAACGATCCCGTTCTCGGCATCGCGAAGCAATTGGAGGAGATCGCCCTCAAGGACGATTACTTCATCGAGCGCAAGCTGTACCCGAATGTGGATTTCTATAGCGGGATCATCTACCGCGCCATCGGCATCCCGACCCGGATGTTCACGGTGATGTTCGCCATGGGGCGCCTGCCGGGTTGGATCTCCCAGTGGAAGGAGATGGTGGAGAACAAGGAACCCATCGGTCGTCCACGCCAGATCTACACCGGGGCGCAAAAGAGGGATTACGTTCCATTGAACAAGCGCTGATACGACGTGAGCATCAACGATCCCATTCCTTCAGATCCGATCCTTTCACCGGAGTTCATCAGGCCAGGAACCATTCCGGGCGATCAAACCAAAAAGTCATGAGCAATACCACCACCGCACAGCCGCGCAAGTACGTCAGAGACCTACGATTGGACCACCAGGAGTGGCTGAATACATTGAGATTCCGCAAGGAGGACGTGTCCATTCTGGAGCGTCGGCTGGAAGCCATTGTGCAACGGAACAGCAAACAGGAGGTGATGGCCGAATTGGAGCACTTCCAGAACCGGTTCATCCGGGAGAAGGAGGTGATCGATGAATTGCGGCACGACATCAAGCAACACGAGAATCAGCTGGAAAAGCAGGGAGGGGAGGATGCCCTAGTCATGGAACATGGCTACATCACCGAGCATACCATGTTGCATGATCGTATACTCACCTTCGAGAAGTTGTACCGGGAACTGAAGGCGGAGTTCCGGCAGTGGCTCAGCATGCGGCCGTGAGCCGGTATTTGTCGATAAACGTCCCGTAGACATGGCGCTCATCATTCCACGGGATCAGTGCAGGGAGGTATTTTCGCCCACAATCCGAAACGTATCATGAAGAAGATCATCGGTCTGGTTTGTTGGTTGCTTGCTTTCATTGTTCCATTCCGCTACGCCATCCTGGATACGGATGATGTGGTCCTGGCGGATGGACGTGCGGACAACATCGTGGGTCTGTTGAACTTCCTGCTCATGATGGTCCTCATCTTCGTGGGTTACGCGCTCGTGGATTCCTCCAAGGGAAAGTCTCCTTCGGCGGAACCCGGGCATTGATCGGTTGCGCCATGGCGCATGTCCTCCTTCCCACCGACCTCAGCGATAATGCGCTGAACGCGGCAGTGTACGCGGTGCGCTTGTTCGGTGGCGAAGGCAACCGCTTCACAGTTCTTAATACCTATGTCGTTTCGCAAGGCACCACCATCGACATGTGGGATGCCAGTGATATGATCGTGCGCGGGTTCCGTGAAGGACTGGACCGATCCGTTGAGCGCTTGCGAGCGGCCTTTCCGGGCATGGACCTGGACCTCGAAGCGGTCTGCGTGTACGGCGATCTGTCCACCGTGATCGCCGGATACGCCGGGGAGGATGAACCTCCTGCGATGGTGGTGATGGGGACGCAAGGTGCGTCCGGCCTGGATGAAGTGCTCTTCGGAAGCAATACGGCAAGTGTGATCAAACACGGCCACTTGCCGGTGCTGGCCGTGCCCGCGCAAGCCGAATACAAAACCCCGCGCAGGGTTCTTCTGGCCGATGACGGCGGCCCAACGGACAAACAAACGCTTAGCCCCCTGATCGATATCGCACGATGGTCGCAAAGTGAGATCACGGTGGTGCGCGTGATGGATGAAGCGGGGAACACGGAGAACTCGGGTGGTGTTGCCCAACTGTACGACGTGTTGTTGGGCGCGATCCCGCATACCCAGCAATTCCTTAGCGGTCATGACGTGGGCGCTGCGTTGAATGACCTGGCCGATCAAAGCGATGCGGACCTGCTGGTCGTACTTCACCGGGACAGGGGGGTGTTCGAAGGACTGTTCCATCGCAGCGTGGCGGCCAACATGGCCATGCACACCCATTTGCCCCTGCTGGTGCTGCAGCAACCCCGGCTCTGATGGCAACTGCCCTAGGGCGCGGTTCGTTGCCGCTCTTCACATTCAAGGGGATCAAGGTCCGTTTGCACTGGACCTTCCTCGCTTTACCGGCCTATATCATCTTCTCCGATCTATCCGAAGGTCAGCCATGGTCGGCGATCGGTACGGAACTCGTAATGGTCGCCATCGTCTTCATGTGCGTGGTCCTGCATGAATTCGGTCATGCACTCACAGCGAAACGGTACGGCGTAGGCACGCGCGATATCACCTTGCTCCCGATCGGTGGTGTGGCCAGCTTGGAGCGTATGCCCGAAGAACCACGGCAGGAATTCTGGATCACCCTCGCCGGGCCGCTTGTGAACGTCGCGATCGCGGTGATCGCGCTGGTGGTCATGGCCATCCTGGGTCTCACATCATTGGTCACCGATCTGCTCCTGGGCGGTGCTGGTTGGACGTCCATGTTGGCCTTTCTATTCGCTGTGAACGTCGGGCTCTTCCTCTTCAACTTGATCCCGGCGTTCCCCATGGATGGCGGGCGGCTGCTGCGCTCCTTGCTCGCCATGCGCTTGGGTCGGGAGAAAGCAACGCGCATCGCCACCACGCTTGGTCGGATATTGGCGGTCCTCTTTGCGGGTTATGGGATCATGGCGGGCCAGCCCTTCACGGTGCTCATCGGCGTGTTCGTGTATATGGCCGCAGGGGCCGAGGCACGCCAAGTACAACGGATCGAATTGCTCCGTGGTGTTACCGTGGCCCAGGTCATGCGCACGCGCTTCTGGTCCCTCCAAGCCCGCAGTACGGTGCGGCAGGCGGTGGATGACCTACTGGCAGGAGGTGATACGGCCGCACTTGTGTTGGATGGATCCGTTCCGCACGGGGTGGTGGATCGGACGATGTTGATGGCCGCTGTGGAAGCAGGTCGGATGGACAGCCCGATCTCCGAGCTGCCACCGCGTTCCGTGCCGATGGTCCGCTCTACGGACAATGCCCGCGTTGCTGCTGATCACATGGCAGAGCAGAGCTATGTTCTACTTCCGGTGATGGAGGAGGACAGGTTGGTCGGCGTGATCGACCTCGCCAATGTGCAGGAGGTCCTTGGGCTTCGAAAAGCCATGGAAGCCTCGAAACGCACCTAGCTCTTCGGCCGCTTCGGCGTGTGTACAGTGAACACGCGTGAGATGTTGAAACCGAAGTGGATATCGCCGTTCGCCCAATCGCCCACGGTCTCGGTGATGTAAGCGCGTTCGAACATCCCGGTGCTGTTCGTGAAGTGCAATTGGAACACATGCCCCCCGGTTTCGAGGTCGAATCCAACGGAAAGGGAGTTCTTGTAATGCTCCGGCAACTGGCCGCGAAGGACATAGAAGTATTCCGCATTCAGCGCAATACGCTTGGTCAGCTTCATCCTGCCCGCACCGCTGATATGGATCACATCATTCGCATCCGCGGACGAGGCGACCAGGTTCCGGTGTACCACACCAGGGTTCAATTGAAAGGAGAACTTATCACTGAACTTCCGACCGACAATGACAGTGAAGGCATAGGAGAGGCGGTTGGTGAAGTAGTCCATGCGGTCCTCGCTGTACCACGGCACTTGGTTCGCTGGGAGGGTCGTCATGGAAGAGGCAGCGACGACGGCGAGCGTGACCGGCATGGAGCAACCGGCATCGCACTGTTGCAAGAACCTGTACTTCGCGAATCCATCCACCGTCTTCTGGAAGCCGCTGCGGCCGATCCCGACCATCAGGCGGTCGGTCACGCCGTAATCAAAACCCAAGCGCACCGTAGCACCATCCAATCCGAAGAATTCCTGTGCGCCGCCGTTGATGAACCCGAAGCGGTGATTGATCCGGAAGTCCAGTACCCCGTGCCCCGTGTTCTCCAAGCTGTGCCCATTGATCACGCGCGTGGTCTTGAACGCGGCGGTGCTGTAAACCGGTGCGGACTTCTCCTCGCCGAGCTGGCCGATCAGGTCGTCCTGGGCATGTGCCGAATGGATCATGGCCACAGTTGCCAAAGCGAAGAGAAGGAATGGTCTCATGGGGTATTGCAGGTATGCATTGCTTACATCTTCCGGTAATCCATACGCACCTTCACCTCGATCGCCTCAGCGATCTTCGTGCGCACCAGGCCGGGTATCCTGATGCCGTGATCCTCCGGACGGATGGGGAAGGTACTTGTCGCTTGGATAGCTCCGTGGGCATCCACCGTCACGGTTCCTTCGGTCTTCACCGGTTTCTCCACCCCGTGCAGGGTGATCGTTCCTACCACTGATACGATGTAGGTGCCGGCTTTCGCGAGTTCATCGGCACCGATACCTGAAAGCTTGCCTTTGAAAGTAGCCTTCGGGAAAGTGGTGCTCTCCATGTAGTCCTCGTTGAAGTGCTCCTGCATCAACGCCTTTTCGAAGGCAAAGGCCTTGATCAGCATGGAGAATTCCAGAGCACCTGATGCAGCATCCCACACACTGGTCACCTTGTCGTTCTCGGCATCGATGTCCTCCAAAGGAGTGGAGGAGTGGAATTCGACGTGCCCCGTGCGGGTCATGTACCGGTCCTGGGCCGTAAGGGCCAGCGGGATCAGGAACAACAGGAGGAATTTGGATCTAAGGTTCATGAGGTCAATTGGTTCGTTCGGCGCGGTGCAACGCAAGGATCATTCCACCGCAGAACAGCGCACAAGGATCACATCCGGGATCAGGTCGTTCACACCGGTGCAAATGCCTTTCAGGAAAACATTCTGGCCAGCGGCCCACGACTTCGGCAACGCATCCGCGCTGAATTCACAGACCACCGCGGAGTTCTCTTCGCCGGAGTCGAGCAACACATTCGTTCGGCCCTCTTCCGCAGGCTCGATCGCGCGGATCATCCCCTTCACCTTGATGGCCTGGTCGGTCGTGCCGACGTATTTGGCGTTCGCGGCTTGCTCATTCGCACGGAATTCGCGCTGTAGTTCATGAGCACTCACAGTGAGAACTTCTTGCATGGCACCAGCATCCTTGGCCGTGCGGTTGTACTCTTTCCAAGCATAGGCGCCGCCGATCAGAGCGATGATCACCCCGGCGATGAGAACGATCCTTGTTCGCATGGTCTTCAATTGTCGGGCGCTCCCGCGTCAAGCCACGCGCGTATGGTTTCTTGCCTGCACTTCGGCAATCTGCCCGTCGGGGGCATGATGATCGGATCCCCATTCACCACCACGCCGCGCATACTGCCATTGTCAGCAGCCGTCTTCACCCCGATGTATGAGGACAGGTCAGGGGCCTGAATACCGGGTACATGACAATCAGGTATGGCACACTCGCCTTGAATGATCGGTTGTACCGCCAAACTCCACGTGACCATCGTAGTGTCGCAAAAGGAATCGGGGTACAACGCCTGTTCATTGTCGTAATAGCAGCCTGGCGCGAGCAGCAGCGTAGCGGCGAAGAGCACGAGCAGCAGGCGCGTGGTCCGGATGTTCCGAGCACCTCGTTCCATCCGGAGCATGGAAGTTGGAAAGGACGGTCGGATCATTCGGAACACGAAGGCGCATCGCAAGGTAGGATGCGCGGGGTTCAACGCGGAGGGCGTGTTGCCGGATCGGGATCCAAGGCCGCCTACTTTTGCAGGCATCCTGTTCGATCGTGCGCTCCTTCACCATCCCCGCCCACTACCGCAGCAACCTCATCGGTCGGCTCAAGGCTTTTCGGAAGACGCAGGATCCGAAGAAGAAGGACCTGAGTCCCACGCTGCTCGATCTGGGTGCGATCCGTTTCCTCTTCGCGCGGCACTTCGGCTTCTGCTATGGTGTGGAGAACGCGATCGAGATCAGCTACAGGGCCTTGGAGGAGAACCCCGGCAAGCGGATCTACCTGCTCAGTCAGATGATCCACAACCCGGCCGTGAACGATGACCTCACCGCGCGCGGTATGCGCTTCATCCAGGACACACATGGGAAGACGCTCATCGATTGGAGCGAGGTGGGTGCGGACGACATCGTGATCATTCCGGCCTTCGGCACCACCTTGGAGACCGAGGCGAAATTGAAGGCGATCGGCGTGGATCCGTTGAAGTACAACACCACCTGCCCGTTCGTGGAGAAGGTGTGGAACCGCAGCGCACAACTCGGCGCGAAGGATTACACCGTGGTGATCCACGGAAAGGCCGCGCACGAGGAAACGCGCGCCACGTTCAGCCACACGGCGCAAGCCGCACCGGCGGTGATCGTGAAGGACATGGCCGAAGCGCAGGAGCTCGGGCGCATCATTCTGGGTGAGCTACCGATCGAACTCTTCGCGGAACGCTTCGGCGAGCGATGCACACCCGGCTTCGACCCTGCGAAGGACCTTGTTCGGATCGGCGTGGTGAACCAGACCACCATGCTCGCTGCAGAAACGCAGGCCATTGCCGATCACTTGAAGCAGGTGATGGTGAAGAAGCACGGAGAGGACGAACTGAAAGCGCACTTCGCCGACACGCGCGATACGTTGTGCTACGCCACCAACGACAACCAGGACGCCACGAACGAATTGCTGAAGGCCGATGCGGATCTCGCACTGGTGGTCGGCGGGTACAACAGCAGCAACACCAGCCATCTGGTGGAATTGTTGGAGCAGCGCTTTCCGACCTTCTTCATCAAGGACGAAAGCGAGATCCTCTCAGCGGATGCGATCCAGCACTTCGATTACCCGGCGCATGAATTGCGCACTACCGACAACTGGCTTCCTGCCAAGCGGCCGCTCACCATCATCCTTACCAGCGGAGCCAGTTGCCCGGATACGCTGCTGGATAGCGTGATGCTGAAGGTGAGCGAGTTCGTGGAAGGGGTGAAGGATCCGGAGGAAGTGGTGGAAGCGATGATGACCTGACGGCGTTCACTCCGCTCGCAACGTCGCCAATTCGCCAGCGCTACCTAGCAGCCTCAGCACCCCATCATCCATCTTGAAGCTCTGCACTTGGGCTAGAGCGTATTTGATCATCCGGATCTACTGGGTTGACGATGTGCCATGGGCGACAAGCGGACGGCAAGCAAGGCTGAATTATCTTGGCTGCGTGAAAGCCTTCAGTTTCAAAGAGCCATGGGTGAACGGTGCGGTGCAGAGATTGCTCGGATTGAGCGCGTCCACCAAGCGTGCGATCATCCGCATTCTGGAGGGTAGCCTGCGCCAAAAGGCGGATCAAGGTGAGGAGGAAGAGCAACATCAAAGCAGGCTGGCCACGTTCTGGTCCTCCTTCGGCGCGTGGGAGGGTGACGGTACGGCTGAAGAGCTGGCGGCTTCGATCCGGAACGCGCGAACGATCAATCCCGATCGTGAACCGTTCTGATGGCTTTCCTGCTCGACACGAACATCTGTATCTTCCTGATGAAAGGAATTCCTCTCGTTTCAGAGCGGACGAAGTCCCATGCAAAGGACGAAATGCTCATATCCGAAGTGCCCTTGGCGGAATTGAAATATGGTGTTGCAAAGAGCGACAGGCGCGCTGAGAACGCATTGGCTCTGGATCGCTTCTTGACCGGGGTCCATGTCCTTCCGATCGGAGACGTCCTTGATGTCTTCGCCTCGGAAAAGGCGCGGTTAGCTAGGACGGGAACCATGATCGCCGACTTCGACCTGCTCATCGGAGCTACGGCTGTATACCACAAGTTGACCTTGGTGACCAACAACACGAAGCACTTCGAGCGGCTTGATGGGATCGACTTAGCCGACTGGACGAAATGAGATGAGAGGACGGTGCTTTACTCCGCACGCAACGTCGCCACTTCTCCCGCGCTTCCGAGCAGCCTCAGCACGCCACCATCCATCTTGAAGCTCTGCACCTGCCCGAGCGCACCCTTGATCGCGTTCTCCGTGGGCTGAACGCCTTCACAGAATTTCTTTGTGCTGCCAAGGCCGGGGAAGCTCACGTTCGAGCCGTCCAACTTCACCGAACCCATCAGCGCGTTGCAACCGCCGAAGCCTTGCAACTGATCGCCGACCATCTTCAACCATGGCGCTTCGGTACCATCGGGAAGGTTCAATCGTTCACCGTTCAGCGTTTGGAAGATCCACTTCTGGTCCGCGATATTGGTCATGCCAGCGGCGCCATTCTTATCGGCACACTTGTTCGCGCTCAAGGTGGCAAGCAACAGCAAAGCGATGGTGAAGTTCTTCATGGTCGTTGGGATGTAGGGCGAAGTAACCAAGTTCCCTGCCGAATGCAACTGCGAGGGGATGGGAGAGGAGCAGTTGGCAGGAGCAGGAGCAAGTGAGAGCGCAGGAGCAGGAGGCAGGCGCAGGGGCAAATAATTCGTCTACGCAGGTATCGAGCGTGGCTTCATGCAAAGGCAATCAGCGATCACCTTCTGGAAGATCGCTTGCCCCTGCCCCTGCTCTTGCCCCTTGAGCTAGTTGTTCAGCATCACCGGCATCACCAGCATGAGGACGTCCTCACCGGCCTCGCCCGCTTCACCGGGTAGAAGGATGCCCGCGCGGTTCGGGGCGCTCATCTCCAGGATCACGTGCTCGGTCTCCAGGTTGCTCAGCATGTCCATGAGGAAGCGAGAGTTGAAGCCGATGGTCATTTCCTCACCATCGTAGTTGCACGTCAACTTCTCGTTGGCCTCATTGGCGAAATCAAGGTCCTCAGCGCTCACCGTGAGCTGGCTGCCATTGATGTGCAACCGCACTTGGTGCGTGGTCTTATTCGCGAAGATGCTCACCCGGCGGATCGTGCTCAGGAACGTGATCCGGTCGATGGTGAGCTTGTTCGGGTTCGTCTTCGGGATCACGGCCTCGTAGTTCGGGTACTTGCCATCGATCAGGCGGCACACCAACACGGTGTTGTCGAAGCGGAACGCGGCGTTGTTCTCGTTGAACTCGATGGAGAGTTCGGAGTTGCTGCCGGTGAGCGTGTTCTTCAGCAATGTCAGCGGCTTCTTGGGTACGATGAAACTCGCGGACTTCGGCGCGTGGACATCGGTGCGCTTGTAACGGACCAGCTTGTGGGCATCGGTGGCTACGAAGCGGACATCCTCCTCGGTCATCTCGAAGAAGATCCCGCTCATCACCGGGCGGAGGTCGTCGTTTCCGGTGGCGAAGAGGCTCTTGTTGATCGCTTTGGCGAGCGTACCAGCGGGCATGGTGAGCGTGGTGGCACCTTCCAACACCGGACTCTTCGGGAACTCAGCCCCGTTGAATCCGGTCATCTTGTACTTGCCCTGCTCGCTGCTCAGCTCCACGCCGTGGTGCTTGTTGTCGATGCTGAAAGTGAGCGGCTGCTCCGGGAAGGCCTTCAACGTATCCAGCAGGATCCGCGCGGGGATCGCCACGGTGCCTTTGTCCTTCGCTTCCACCGGCATGGTGGCCGTGATGGTGGTCTCCAGGTCGCTGGCGGTCACCGTGAGTTGTTTGCCGTCGATCTCGAACAGGAAGTTGTCGAGGATCGGCAGTGTGTTGCTGCTGGCGAGCACGCCTTGCAGAAGTTGCAATTGCTTGAGAAGCGAGGTGCTGGAGACGATGAATTTCATCGGGGAATGCTGTGTTTTTTCAGGGACGGGCAAAGGTATTCGGGCACCCCCCGGAGCTTGCCCCCACTTTTCAACAAGTAGAGGGGGTTATCCACAGTGAATGCAAGGAGCAATAAGCAGGAACAGGGGCAAGAATGCAGGGGCAGTAGGCAGGGGCAGGTGCAAGTACGCAGTGCTCCGAAGGTGTCGCACAAGGCCTCGCTAGAAAGGAGTCAAACGTTCACCTTCTAGAAGATCGCTTGCCCCTGCGCCTGCCCCTGCCCCTACAGCCGCCTACGGCATCAACGCCATCGCGGGCTGGGTCATCAGGTCGGTGTACTGGCGCTGCACGATCACAATGAGGCTGTCCTCCACGAATGCGAACATGCGGAGCGGGTCATGGATGGGTCGCGGCGTGTCGAATCCGCCTTCATCACCGTTGTAGGCCATGTACCAGAGTTTCATGGTCTGCTCGGTACCTTCCCGTGCCTTCGTGCGAATGATGAAGTTCGGTGTCGCCGCGAGGAGCGAATCGCGCGAGGACCGCTTCATCAACCGCTCGATGTATTCGTAATCGAAGATCCGGTAAGGCAGGAGTGAGGCTTGCACCAACACGGTATCCATCGGCAGCGGACGACCTTTCAGATCGGTGAGCTTGGGCGCTCCGGAAGCCGGATTCTCCACACGGTATGAAGCGAGCGGCCGCCCTACGTGTTCCACCTCCACCGAGGCCAGGTCGTGCAGATCATGGAAGTTGTAGACCCTGCTGCTGCGCCAGTTGTCCACCGTGGCCGGGAAGCGCGTGTTCAATACACCAGTGAAGCCGCCGATGCCCATGATGAAAGGCGCACTACTGCGGCCCTCATCCGGTTTCTCCAGCACCATGTACGTGCCGAAGTGATCCTTCGTGGCGTGGCCGATCAGCCAGATCCTGGAAGGTTTGTCACCGCCTTCATAGATCTCCACTTTCTGCGCCGCGCCGACCATGGTGCGCAGGACCATCTCCTCGCTGCTCTTCGGCACAGGGCTCTTCACCTCGATCCGCAGAAAGGTCTTCAACGCCGTGGTCACTTCCGGTTGGCGCACACGGTATTTGCCATTCAACCACCATCCGTCCTTGGCGCGAACCAGGTCCACGGTATGGCCCTTCTTATCGGCGATGAAGATCCGCGTGACGCGGCTCGTGTCGGGCACGGCGAAATCGGTGAGGGGCCTATCCAGT
Source organism: Flavobacteriales bacterium (assembly GCA_016721005.1). Classification (GTDB taxonomy): domain Bacteria; phylum Bacteroidota; class Bacteroidia; order Flavobacteriales_F; family PHOS-HE28; genus PHOS-HE28. Next base: position 528,268 of record JADKJM010000005.1, on the reverse strand, counting down.
GTGCTGTCGGACTTGTTACGCGCAAGCCACCATGCCACGCCCGAGAGCAGGATCAATAGACCAAGGAGCAACCATTTGCGGTTCATGCGCGCTGGGCTTTGGGTGGTAGATTGGATCGACGCCGGTGTTGCTGGTACGCGAAACCGAGCACCAAGCTGATGAGCAAGGGTACCGCGAGGTTGATCACTTGCCACTTGCGGCGTTCTACTTCAACGCGTGCCGTATCCAATTGCCGCAAGGTGATGGCGCGCGACCGGATGCTGATCAAGCTCCGATCGTCCAGCAGGTAGTTCATCGCGTTCAGGATCAGCTCGCGGTTGCCATAGATCTTGGCGTTCGCATACCGATCGAACCCAAGCATGTAGAACATGCCCTTGGCCGCATCCACGCGGTTCTCGATCACGTCGCCGTCGGCGATCACCAGTTGCGCGGTGTGCGGACTGCGCTCGCGATAGGCCACGTCCTTGTCCGTGACGATCGCGGTCGGCAGGCGGTCATAATATGCGCTCCTGAACTTTCCTTCGAGCAGCACGGCCATGGGTAAGTAGGGTGTGCTGCGCCGTTCAAATCCTTGGTCCATCTCCACCATGTTCAAACTGATGCGCACCGGATTGCGTTGCGCGAAGGAGCGCGGCGAACTGGTGAGGAGGATCGTCTTCTTCACGCTGTCCACGCCGATGGTATCCATGCTGCTGGCGAAGCGCGTGTGTACGGGATCGATGTTCGCGACGATGGGGTGCGCGCTCTGCGGAATGAGCACCGGCTCGAAGTACCAAGGGAAGCGCTCCAACTTCCGCTGGTTGCCGTACGGCTGCGTGTAGATCTCGATCGGTGCGCAGCTCTGGTCCAGGATCAGATCCTTGTTGATCCGCACGCCGTAGGCGAAGAGCAACTCCTCCACGCCGAGGTCCAATGGCGTGGCCATGCTGAACTGGTTGGTGCGCAAACTGTCGAGGTGCGCGTCCATCGCACTGATGCACCAGAGCACCTTGCCGCCGTTCATCACGAACTGATCGATCACGTACCGATCGCGATCCGAGAAGGCGCTGTCCGGCTTCGCGATCACCAGCGCTTCGTAATCGTTCAAGCGATAACGGATCGCTTCATTCTTCCGGCTCAGTGCGTCCACCCGCCCATCGATCCGCACACGCGAGACATCATACTGCGCCGAAAGCGCGTTGGTGATGTCCATCACCTCGATGGGTTGCAACTCGCCGTGGCCTTCCAGGAAGGCGATACGCGGACGCTTCCGCAGCGTGGCTTGCCGAAAGGAACTCGCCAATTCGTACTCCACGTTCGTGATCGACTTCTGCACGATGTCCGCATCGGGCGTGCGCAACTGCGTCCGTAGCAATTGCACCGGCACCGTCTTATCGCGGTAGGTCACCAGCGCGCCGGGGAAGACGATGCGTTCCGAGTAACCGCCCTTCTCCTTGATGCGGATGCTGCTGTACGTGAGCCCTTGCTGCTGCAACTGATCGTACACCTCGTTGCGCGTCTTCTGATCGGCGCTCGCGTTGGGATCCACGAAGCTGTACTCGATGCGATCACCGCCGGATGCGCGCATCTCGTCCAACACGTCGTGCGTCGCGCGTTCCAACTGCTTCAGGTCGGCCGGCAATTCACCGGTGAGATACACCTTCACATACATGATGTCCTCCAAGCCGCTCACCAACTCGCGCGTGGCCGGTGTGAGCGTGTAGCGTTGCTCGCTCGTCAGGTCGATCCGCATGCGGAAGAACGACGCGATGAAAAGCACGAGCAGCACGATACCGATGCCGATGGTGAGTTCGCCCAGATCGCCCAAGCGTTTGCTGCGGACCCTAGTAGGTTTCGGTGTGCTCTTCTGCGCCATGCTACCAAGTGCGACTTTGCAGCGCGGTGCGCGTGAGCAGCAGGAAGATCGCGATCACCCCGAGGTGGTAAAGCACATCACCGAAGTCCAGCACACCGCGCCCCAGTGAGGCGTAATGCTCCTGGATCCCAAGAGCCTTGATCGGCCCTTCGAGCCCGCCCATCACATCGAAACTAGCGATGAGATCGAAACCCATGTACAGGAAGAAGCACAGTACCACAGCGATGAGGAAGGCCACGATCTGGCTGTCGGTGAGTGCCGATGCGAACACGCCCACCGCCGCGAAGCATGCGGCCAAAAGGAACAAGCCGAGGTAGGAGCCCCACGTCCCACCGGCATCGATGCCACCGATGAAGAGCATCCAATTCACCACCAAGGCGAAGGCAGCCAACCATGCAAGCAACACCACCACGCGAACCAGCTTCCCCGTCGTGGACCAATTCCTTCGGCGCATGATCCGCACAAAGACGATGATCGAGATCACGCTGTTCAGCACCGCGAGGATCACGAAAAACACGAAGCGCCATTTCGCCGTGGTGACCAGCACCGCCGTGACCGAAGTGGAGAGCTGGTCCACGCTCCACACGTACACCAGCGTCGGGATCAATGCGAAGCCGATCAGCAGCATGGCCGCGATGTACTTCGCCAGCACCACCCGCATCTCGGTGAGCGGCTTGGTGAGCAGCACTTCCAAGGTCCCCGTGCGTTTCTCTTCACTGAAACTTCGCATCGTCACAGCCGGCACCAGAAAGAGGAAGACCCACGGCGCGATGAAGAAGAGCGGGCCGAGGTCCGCGTAGCCGCTGTCCAGGATGTTATCCGGGAACACCCACAGGAAAAGCCCTGTGAGCAGCAGGAACACCGCGATGACGATGTGACCGATGAGCGAACCGAGAAAGCCTCGTACCTCTTTGCGAATAAGCGCGAACATGCTGTGGACGGGCGGCCAAGATAGCTGCGCGTGTGGGGTGGGGTGATACCGTTCCTCGGTCCGGAATGCACGATCGCTGTTCATTGTACAGGCACGCGGTAGGAATACGGTTCACGCAGAGGCTATGGCAATTCGTCACTCCGGGCGAGGGAGGCTCTGCGACCGGGACCCGGAGTCTCACAGATGCCACGGATCACAGGCATTGGTGAGACACCGGAGGACGGGCGTCTGCCGCACGGCAGACGCCCGTCCTCCGGTGTGACGTATCCTGCGTTCTCTGCGCCTCTGCGTGAGACTCTTCCTTCTCTTCTCACCCGTTCATGTATTTCCGCGTTGCCCCATCCCTCAGTACCCGTTTTCTTTGCGGCCCTCCAATTCGCACCCAAGTGATCAAGCAAGCACGTCCCTCACGCGTTCCAACCGCCGCCCATGTCCTTCAGTAAGTGGGTTGGTGGCGGCTTGGGTTGGGCCTTCGGTGGTCCCATCGGCGGCATCCTCGGCTTTGCCATCGGTGCCATGATGGACCACATGAGCGGCCCCGCGCAGGAGACCATTGGAACGGGCGGCGCGCGAACACGTAGCACCACGGCCGGTGATCTCGAAGTGAGCCTTGTGGTACTTACCGCCGCGCTGATGAAAGCGGACGGCCGTGTGACGCAAAGCGAGTTGGAGCACGTCCGTCGCTTCTTCGTACAGCAGTTCGGCGCGCCACGCGCAGGTCAATTGCTCGTACTCCTGCGCGATGCCTTGAAAAAGGAGATCCCCGTGAACGACGTGTGTGAGCAGGTGCGACATCACATGCCGCACCCGATCCGCTTGCAATTGATCCACTACCTCATCGGCCTTGCTCATGCGGATGGTCGGGTGGACCGCCAGGAATTCGACCTGCTCAAGCGCATGGCGCATACCATGGGCGTGAGCGACAAGGATCTGGGATCGCTCAGCGCCATGTTCCGCACGGCGGATCCGACCGCGTCCTATGCGGTCCTCGAGATCCCGAAGTCCGCCACCGACGATGAAGTGAAGAAGGCCTACCGCCGCATGGCCATGAAATACCACCCGGACAAAGTGGCCCACCTCGGCGAGGACGTGCAGAAGGCCGCGAACGAGAAATTCAAAAAGGTGCAACAGGCGTACGAGGCCGTGCAGTCGGAGAGGGGGATGACGTAGGGAAAGGTGCAGGAGCAGGTGCAGGGGCAAGCGATCTTCTATGGGTTAAGCGTTTCATCTCTTGTCTCGAAGCCGTAAACGACACCTTCGTAGCCCGATCATTTGCCCCTGCGCCTGCCCCTGCCAACTATCACAACATGCTCGCCCTCCTCAGCCCCGCCAAGGATCTCTCCAAGGAAGCGCCGCCGACCTACGAAGGAGCCACGCAGCCGGTGCTGTTGGAGGACTGCGCACTGCTGGTGGCCAAGATGAAAAGCCTCTCGGCGAAGAAGCTCGCGAAGCTCATGGACCTCAGTCCGGCGCTGGGTGAATTGAACCGACAGCGCTATGAAGAGTGGAGTACGCCGTTCACGAAAACCAACGCACGCCCAGCGATCTTCACCTTCAATGGCGAGGTGTACCGGGGGTTGAAAGCGCGCGCCTTCGACCGCAGCGATCTGCAATTCGCGCAACACCACCTCCGCATCCTCAGCGGGCTCTACGGCGTGCTACGTCCGTTGGACCTCATGCAGGACTACCGCCTGATGATGGGCACCGGCCTCAGCGTGGGACGCAAGAAGAACCTCTATGCCTTCTGGGGTGATCGCATCACCGATGTGCTGAAGGCTGATCTCACGCGGAGTGGATCCAACACCGTCATCAACCTCGCCTCCACGGAATACTTCAAGGCCGTGAACACCGAGCGGCTCGGCGCGCGCATCATCACGCCGGTCTTCAAGGACCGCCGCCCCGGGGGCTACAAGATGGTCATGGTCTTCGCCAAGCAGCAGCGCGGCGCCATGGCCCGCGCCATCATCCAGCAACGCATCCTCGATCCCGAGAAGCTGAAGGCGTATGCTGGCGACGGCTACCGCTTCGCGCCGGAGGAAAGCACGGAAGGGGAGTGGGTGTACTTGCGGGAGCGGAAGCCGTGAGTGGAAGGTGCGTACCCAACTTCGCAATGTGTTCGGCTACCATGGCCGTAAAGACCGGACGGGGTGCATGCATTGTGATCACCGCGTAATCCCTCTGGGTGCGCTCCTCTACCGTGCGAGAAGATCTGCACGGGACTAAGCCGGGGCCGTCCAAGATGCGAGGACGAATTCGCGTTCAGAACAACTCCTCCACCTCCACCAATTGGAAGTCGAGTTTGAAGAGGCTCTGGTAATCCTTGCCGGTCTCGGCCATCTCCTCATCGCCGGTCTCGTAGTGCCAGTTCACCAGTACCTGCTGGCCGCGTTCGTTCACGGTGTCCAGCTTCCGGAAGATGTTGTAGAGGTGGCGGGAGGAACTGGTGTCGAGGTAATCCAGTTTCATGTTCACCGTGGTGCGGTCCTGCGGTTCTTCGAGGTATTCCTCGATCCAGCGGTACACGCGGGAATAGAACTGCTCCGAGTTGGGTGGGAGCGAACGGCCGGTGAATTCCAGCACGCCGTGCTCCAGGTCGAGGTCGATCTGTGGCGAGTTGTCGGTACGGTCGATGTGGAAGCGCTTGTTGGCCATGGGTGAGGAGGGCGGAATGCCTGTGCCCAAAAGTGGAACGCATCTCCAGCGCTTCAACGTCACCCGAAGAGTAGGCATCAACAAAGGCCCCCCCCCCCCCCCCCCCCCCCCCCCGCCCGCCCCCCCCGCCCCCCCCCCCCCCCCCCCCCCGGGCCCCCCCCCCCTCGCCCCTCCGGTTCAAAATGGAAAAGGCCGGACGAGCCGGCCTTCCAAAGGAACGTGGTTGCTCAACGACCGCGGTACTCCGTAATGATCTCGCGATCGCTCGGGAGGATGATCTCGGAATCGTTCGCGCGACGCACCCAGTACAAGTACTTGCCGGTGCCCTCGCATGCGAACGCGCTCATGCTTTCATCAGGACCGAGTGCGCGCACGGGGAAGGTGCGCCAAGTGCCGTTCTTCTCCTGCACGGCCACTTTCACTTCGATCACTTCGCGGCAGCTGTTCTTCAGGTCGATCTGGTAGGTGCCGCTGTAATCGCGGATGAAGCCTTCGATGTAGCTCTCGCATTTCTCGCAGGGTGCACCCCAGCGGCTGCTGGTCTTCAAGAGGCAATCGGAATAGGTCTGGTCCTGTGCGAAGGTCGTCGCGGTGAGGATCAGCGATCCGATCAGGGTAAGTGTCCGGTTCATTTGCAGTGGTTGTTCTTCAGGATGATGCGGGCTTCGGCGTTGCCCATGCGTTGGCTGGTCCGCCAATCGGCGCAGGCGCCATCGGTATCGCCCAGGGCTTTGCGGGACCAACCCCGGTTGTTGTAGGCTTCTTCGATCTTCGGATCCAGCGCGATCACGCGGTCGAAGTCGGCGATGGCCTTGTCGTGCTGGCCGAGTTTCGCGAACGCACTACCGCGCGACGTGTAGGCCCACGCGTTCTCCGGCTTCAAGGCGATCGCAGCCGTGAGGTCGGTGATGGCCATTTCGTACTCCTTCAACATCGAATGGCAAAAGCCCCTTTGCAGCAACGCGTTGATGTGTTCGGCTTCGAGTTCCAACACTTGGCCGTAAAGGACCACCGCCGTGCGATGATCGCCGGAACGTTGGGCTTTCTCCCCGGCGCGGTAGAATTCATCGGCCGGTTTGGGCGCCACGTTGTCCACCAGATACTGTGCGGAAAGGTGTGCGGTGATCAGGAACGCGAGGAAGAGGAGCGGATGGCGCATGGTCCGTGGTTCGTTCAAAAGCGTCACTTCATACGCGATGCGCCCTGTCGGGTTTCACCGGCTGCCGCCATGCGCTGCTTCTCGGCATCGACTAGATCGCGCAGGGCCTGTATCATCGCTTCACCCAGAGGGTCCGTCGAGGGTGGCGGCAGATTGCAACGTCCTGTTCGGCGGATCGCATTCAGTTTGAAGATCTCCTTGCTGAAGCACTGGCCTTGTGCCGCGATGCAGCCCAGGATCACGGCGTCCTCCTCGGCGGAGAAATGCATGCTTGCCGGATCGATGTACTCGATCGGTACGATGTCCTGCCGGAACAAGCCTTTCGCGTCGAACTGATCAATGACCAGTTGGCGATCGCGATCGATCTTGAACCTGACGGTGCCGGCATAGAGGCCGTTCAAGGCATCGAGTTCAGGCGTTTGTCCTTGGGCAAAAGCGGCGATGGTGAACAGTGCCAGCGCGAATGTGAGCGTTCGGGTCCTAACCATAAGGCCCCGTGTTACGTACACCGCCGCCACAGGTTCTAGCGAATGATCACATCGATACTCCGGAACATTCGACCGGCCGTGCTATTGGCCGCCGTTCTCGTGCAGTCCTTCGCCATGGGCCAGGACCGCTTCACGGTACATGGCCGCATGAAGATCGAGGGCAGCGACCTCAACGAAGCGCGCGCCGTGGTGTACAAGAACGGGGTGCGTGAACGCGCGATCACCACCGGGCTTTCAAAGTTCACCCTGAGCCTGGAATTGGATGCGAGCTACGTGGTCTCCTTCGAGAAGAACGGGTTCGTTTCCAAGAAACTCTCCTTCGACACCCATGTTCCGGCAGGCGCGGTAACGAACGGATTCACGCCGTTCGATTTCGCCGTTTCGCTCTTCAAGCAATACGACGACATCAACATCGTGGTCTTCAACCAGCCCGTGGGAATGATCCGGTACGACGGCGCTGCTGGTGATTTCGACTACGACACGGACTACACCAAGTCGGTGCAGTCGCAGATGCAGGATGTGGTGACGCAGGTGGAGAAGAAGCAGAAGGAGGAGCAAGCTTCTGCTTCTGGAGAAGAGAAGAAGAAGGCGGAAGAAGCAAAGGCGCAGGCAAAGGCCAAGGCCGAAGAGGAGAAGAAAGCAGCCGCTGAACAAGCGGCGCAGGCCAAGGCGAAAGCGGAGGAAGAGAAGCGTGTCGCAGCGGAACAAGCAGCGCAGGCCAGGACGCGAACCGAAGCAGAGCACAAGGCCGCTGCAGAGACTGCCGCACAGGAAAAGAGCAAGCAGGAAGCAGAACGCGCGGAGAAGGCCCGCACCGAAGCCGCGCGCAAGGAGGAAGAGAAACGCAAGGTGCCGGAAAAGGTCGTGGTGGAAACTCCTGCACCTAAGCCAACACCGGCACCACCAGCGGAGAAGCCGAAGCCCTTGCCTATGCGCCCGGCGCCGGTGCATAACACCCTTGCTTCGAAACCACAGCAGGGAGAGGATGGACGGCGTTCCATCGAACCGATGATGAGCGAGGAGGCGTCGCGCGTGGCGAAGGCCCGTACGAACGCGGCCGAAGAGCCCGTACACTTGATCGACGTGGAGGAAGCGATCGTGAACCGCACCGAGGACCTGCAGATCGACGCGGGCATGGTCACCACGATCATCAAGTTGGAATCCGAAGGTGTGGTTGCCGAATACCGCCGCGTGTACCACAAATGGGGCGGCACCTTCTACTTCAAGAACGGCGATGCCTGCACCCAGCTCGTGTACGATCGCGAAACCGGCCAGGAGCAGCTGGCAGGCGCCACGCCGCGCCCCAAGCTGGATTGAACGCACCGCTACCTTGGGCCAATGGCCCGAACCGCCTACATCCGCGATGGACGTACACCCGTTCCGAAGAACGAGCGGATCAGTGCGCTGATGAGCCGCATCCGCGCCAAGGATACCGGCCCCGAATTAAGTGTGCGACATGCCTTACGCGCTGCGGGATTCCCGGGCTATCGCTTGCATTACAAGAAGGTGCCGGGCAGACCGGACATCGCCTTCGTCGGACGGCGGATCGCCGTGTTCGTACACGGTTGCTTCTGGCACGGATGTCCGCACTGCCAACCGCGAAGACCGAAGACCAACACCCGTTTCTGGAATGCCAAGCTCGATGCGAACAAGGCGCGCGACAAACGCAAGGCGCAGGCGCTGCGAAGAGCAGGTTGGAAGGTGATCACGGTGTGGGAATGCCGGATCCAGCGATCACCGGCCACCGCAGTGGCGCGCGTGATCAGTCGGCTTTCCGACGGTTGAACAAGCGTGAGAAGAAGCGCTTCTCGAAGTCCCAGAAGAATTTGAACTGCCCGAAGAGCGCTCCGTAGGCCAATAGGAGCACGTTGTAGAAGGGCAGGATCAGCAGGTAGTAGATGATGCTGAAGGCGACGGGAGGATCACTTGCTTCGCCTGAAGCCCAATACACCAAGGGTCGCTTCAGGAACATCACCGATAGGCCAGTGCAGGCGAATACGAGCAGGATCACCAGCACGCGGGACGGCGCGACACCCCAACGGCGGGCGAGGCGGTCCATCCAACCCATCGCTTGTTCATCCTCCTGCCCGGCCATTGGTCGCGAAGATCGTTCCCTAGGACAAGCGGTCGGACATCGCGGCGAGGAACGCGATCAATCCGCCCATTCCGCTAGGAAGAGATTGGTCTCATGCGTACCCCCGTTGAAGCGGTTGCTGCTGAAGACGAGGTAGCGCCCGTTCGGACTGAAGACCGGGAAGGCATCGAAGGTGTCGCCGTAGCTCACCTGCTCCAAGCCAGTGCCATCGGTGTTGATCATGTACATGGTGAAGGGGAAACCGCGTTCCGTGGTGTGGTTGCTGGCGAAGATGACCTTGTTCCCGCTCGGGTGCCAGTAAGGTGCCCAGTTGGCCTGGCCGAGGTTGGTGATCTTGCGGGCGTCGCTGCCGTCGGCGTTGGCGATGTACAACTCCATGCTGGTCGGCTTCACGAGACCTTCCTTCAGCAACGTGGAGTATTCCTCGATCTCTTCCGGGGTGGTCGGTCGCGAAGCACGCCAGAGCAGTTTCGTTCCATCGGGGCTGAAGAAGGCACCGCCGTCATACCCCAAGGTGTTCGTTACGCGCTTCACATCGCTACCATCGATGTTCATGGTGTAGAGATCGAGGTCGCCATCGCGCATGCTCGTGAACACAATGCGATCACCCTTCGGCGAAACCGTGGCCTCGGCATCGTAGCCTTCGGTATTGGTGAGCTTCCTGCGGATGTTGCCCTTCAGGTCGGCCACTTGGATATCGAAACTCGCGTAGATGGGCCACACGTACTTTCCATCCGAACGGCGTTCCGGAACCGCCGGACATGAAGCGCCGTGTTCGTAAGTGCTGGCGAAGAGGACGAGGCTATCACCAGGCAGGAAATAGCTGCATGTGGTACGGCCTCCTTGGATGCTGATCAGTGATGGCTGCTTCGTCTGCAGGTCGTCGGTGAACGGCGAGAAGATGTGGATCTGGTCGCAGCTCTCGCCCCAACTCGGGTTGGTGGATTGGAAGATGAGTTGCTTTCCCGAAAAGCTCCAGTAGGCTTCTGCATTGTCGCCGCCGAAGGTCAATCGCTTCAACCGTGAAAAGTGTTTTTCGCCAGCGTGGATCAAGGTGCTGTCCCAGCCGGTGATCTCCGGCTCGGGTATTTGGGTAACAGGATCGGGTGTGGAGCATCCGAACGCCAACAGACCGAGGAATAGATAGTTGTGTGACATCATCAGGTCTTCTGAAGGCCGCGAATGTATCCTCCGTCCGGCGGGCGATCGTCACAGTCCTTCCACAGCTTTCTCTTTGGCGATGGTGATCGGCTGTGTGGTGAAGGAGCCTTTACGGTGAACATCCCGCGTGTCTTCACCCTCCTGGTCAGGCACTCCTTCCATGACCGTGCTTTGCCACGTCGGGTATGGATCTTTTCAACATTGGTAGAGAGCAACTTGGGGTCCGCGGATGGATATATTTGGTGGAGTTCCGATCTTTGGCGGTATCAAGAAAACGAAGAAGATGCGATCAGCATTCAAGTTCAGGAAGTCGTTGTTGGTCGCGTTCGTCTTCTGCGTGCTCGGGTCGGGCGGCGCGGTCCAGGCCCAAACGCTACCCGCTGGTTTCAGTACAGCCTTGGTGATGGATGGGTGGTACTCACCCCAAGGTGTGGTGTGGGACGGCAATGGTCGTGGCTACGTTTGGGAGAAGCGGGGCAAGGTCTGGATCATCGAGAACGGTGTTCGCCTTCCAAGCCCATTGGTGGATCTGGAGCAAGAGGTCGGCAATTGGGGTGATCACGGATTGCTCGGCTTCGCCTTGGATCCGAACTTCCTCGTGAACGGGCGCATCTATCTCTTGTATGCGGTTGACCGGCACTACCTGCTTTACTTCGGGACTTCGCAGTATGATCCGTTCGCCAGCCAGGGAAACTCCGCGTCCATCGTTCGTTTGGCGCGGTACACGGCGGTGGGCCCTTCCTTCACGAGTGTGGATCCGGCAAGTCGCACACTCCTGTTGGGGGAGAGCATCACCACCGGCGCGCCTATCGTCTTCAATACACACGGGGCCGGCACACTGCTGTTCGCGCGGGATGGAACTTTGTTGGCCAGCATCGGGGAAAGTGCCAGCGCGGCTTCCGTGGATGCGGGAAGTGCGGCGGAGAGTTATTACGCCCAGGCCTTGGCCGACGGCATCATCCGCCCGGCGGAGAACGTGGGGGCCTTCCGTGCCCAGTTGGTCAATTCGTTCAGTGGGAAGGTGCTTCGCATGGACCCGAATACGGGTGATGGCATTCCCTCCAACCCGTTCTATGATCCTGCCGCGCCACGCGCACCGAAGTCGCGCGTGTGGGCCATGGGGTTCCGCAATCCGTACCGGTTGACGCTGCGCCCGGGGACCGGGAGCACGAACCCGGCGGATGGCGATATCGGGACCTTGCTCATCGGCGATGTGGGTTGGAACACCTGGGAGGAGTTCAACGTGTGTACCGGTCCGGGCATGAACTTCGGCTGGCCGTTGTACGAGGGCTTCGAACCGCACATCGGATACTCGGCCGCACTCACGGCCAACTTGGATCAACCAAATCCGGCGTATGACGGCTTCTCCTGTAACGTGCCTTACTTCCGCTTCCAGGACCTGTTGAAGCAAGCCACACCGCAGCATGTGAACGGGCATCCCAACCCGTGCGATGCGAACAGCCAGATCCCGAACAGCATCCCGAAGTTCTTCCACGAGCGCCCCTCCATTGATTACATGCACGGGAACCGTTCGCGCTGCGGGACATTCAACGGTGATGTGGCCACCACGACGGACCTGGATGATGTCGCCTCGCCTGTACCGGGACCTCGCTTCGGCGGATACGCCGCCATCGGCGGTCCGTGGGATGAGTGGAATGCCTTCCCGGCCGAATACCGCAATTCCGCGTACCACGCGGATTACGCCGCTGGATGGATCCGCCGCTTCGTGTACGATGCCAATGGGCAGGTGACCAGTGTCCACGATTTCGCCAGCCTGCTTGGCGCGGTGAACTGGCTGGGGAAGGGACCGGATGGGTGCCTCTGGTACACGAAGTACAACACGACCTCCATCAACAGGATCTGCAATACGGCCACTGTGAACCTACCCCCCATCGTGGTGGCCACCCAGAGTGTGCAGTATGGCCCCGGTCCGCTCTTGGTCGCCTTCACCGGCAGCGGGAGCAGCGATCCGGAGAATGGACCGCTCACTTTCCTGTGGAACTTCGGTGATGGCAGCGCGACGAGTTCAGCGCCGAACCCCTCACACACCTTCACCGCCCCACCGGGTGTGCCGACCACCTATACCGTGACGTTGACGGTTACCGATAACGTGGGCCAGCAGGTCCAGCGCACCTTCATTGTCTCGGTGAACAACACACCACCTGTGGTGGCTATCACCAGCTTCGCGGATGGCGCGTTCTATCCGGTGGGCGTGGATACCACCTTCCAACTGGTCGCCAGCGTGAGCGATGCCGAGCACGGTCCGGGCCAGTTGACCTATGCTTGGCGCACCGACTTCCTGCATAACACCCACGTACATCCGGGACCGACCATCAATACCGTGACAAGTTCCATGGTCACTTCCGGTGAAGGATGTGATGGCCAGACGTATCGCTACGCTGCGGAGTTGAAGGTGACCGATGCCGGTGGATTGAGCACCACGGTGGTGCATACCGTCTATCCACGGTGCCAGGCCATCGCCCCCATAGCGATCATCCAGGCCAACGTCGTCGCGGGTTATTCGCCGTTGCAGATCAACTTCAGCGGAACGCAATCCTATGATCCGGGAACCATCGTATCCTACGCATGGGACCTTGGGAATGGAACAACGAGCAACAGCCCGGCGCCGGTGGTGACATACACGGACGTCGGGGATCGGACGGTGACGCTGACGGTCACGGACGACGATGGCCTGACGGGTACGACCTCGCGTGTGATCACCGTGCTCTCCTCCGCACCGCCGCAATGCCCGGGGCAAGCGGGCAGGGTCCAGTACCAGCTCTTCGCGGGGATCAGTGGGGTCTCATTGCTCGACCTCTTGAACGCACCAGCGTACCCGAACACCCCGACAAGTACCAGCCTGCTCACTTCGTTCCAAGGTCCGGTGAACGCGGGAAGCAATTTCGGTGCGCGCGTCCGCGGCTATATCGTTGCCCCGCAAACCGGTGCGTACACCTTCGTGCTCACAGCGGATGACGCGGCCGCCGTATCCCTCAGCCTCAACGCGGAGCCGCGCTTTTCACGGGTGATATGTTCGGTGCCCGCAGCTACGGGTGCCACGGTGTACGACACTTATCCGTCGCAGACCAGTGCCCCCATCACCTTGATCGCAGGGCGGTACTACTACGTGGAACTGCTGCATAAGGAGGGAGCGGGAAGCGACCACTATGCGCTCCGGTGGCAAACCCCTTCGAACCCCACGAATACGATCATACCGGGAAGCGCTCTGGTCGCCTACCAGGATTGCCCGACATCGGTGCGCGTTCGCGCCCTGCTCTCCGGCTGTTATGTCAATGGTACAGGCCTCATGCGTGATGACCTCCGCAGTGCCGGCCTTGTGCCGCTTGTCGAACCGTACACCGCGCTCGGGTATACCCATGTGGGCGGCGGTGGCGAAACGACCAGTGCCTTGCGCTTGGGCACCACCGGCCTGAATGCCCCGGTGGATTGGGTGGTGGTGGAGATCCGCTCAGGCACCACTCCTTCACAGGTGCTGGCCACACGATCGGCCTTGATCGAACGGGATGGAGAGGTGGTCGGTGTGGATGGATATCCGGACCTGCTGTTCAATTTGCCAGCGGGTTCCTATCATGTGGCCTTGCGACACCGGAACCATTTGGGCGTGATGACCGCTTCGCCGATCGCATTGGGATCGGCCGGGACCCCGTTGGATCTCACACGCGGATCACAAGCAACATGGGGTGCCGGAGCAAGGCAGACCCTTGGGGCGGATCGCTTTGGCCTATGGAGCGGGAATGTGAACGGGGATGCCATCTTGAAATACATCGGAGCCACGAACGACCGGGACCCGATCCTGCTCATCATCGGCGGGAGTACCCCGTTGAATACCGTGGTCGGCTATAAGCGGGAGGATGTCAATATGGATGGTGTGGTGAAGTACACCGGCGCTTCCAACGATCGCGATCCGATCCTGCTGAACATCGGAGGGTCCATCCCAACGAACACACGGGCGCAGCAGCTACCCTGATCGGTGCGACGATCCTTGTTGGACCATGCGCTGAGGCTCTGTTCCGGACCATTGCCTCTTGGGGTCATTGTTGAAGCCGGATCCGGATCCCGACGGGCACATCGACCGAATTGCGTCGTCCCCCGCCGACGCTGGGTTTCACGCTGTTGCGCGTGCCGAGCGAAGAAGCCATCGGTATGGCCTGTCACGATCAAGGATCCCACGCCCACAAGGGGATCGAGACCCGACAGCCCTGCTACCCCGATCCGCGCTCCATGGCCGTGCATGTAGTTTCGCAACATGTCATCCCACACGATCATCGTCCGCCGCTTCCTGGTGACGTGGTCGTTGTTCGCCATCGTGGGTGCCGTGGTGGCCATCACCGGTGATAAGTTCCGGATCCATGCCGCCATGAACCAATATCATCCGTGGTGGCTGGACGGATCCTTCAAGATCCTTACGGTGCTGGCCGATGGCTGGGTACCGACGATCCTCGCGTTGGGCCTGCTCCTAGTGAAGGAGATGCGCGCATTCCTGATGATGGGTGTGAGTTGCTCGCTCGGGGCCATCATCGTCCAGGTACTTAAACACGGAGTCTTCCCGGACATGGATCGGCCATCCGCATACCAGCAGCAACTGGGCACGATGGAATGGGTCTCCGGGGTGGACATGCACCAGCACTTCAGTTTCCCGAGCGGACACTCGGCGGCGGCTTTCGGAATGTGCATGGCCCTCGCCGTGATCATCAACAAACGTCAATGGGCTGTTCCGCTCGCGCTGTTGGCCACGGGCATGGCGTATTCGCGAATCCACTTATCGCAACACTTCCTCCAGGACACCGTGGCCGGATCCACCATCGGCGTTGCAACGGCTGTGCTGGTGTACTTCGTGCTCTACAGGAGTTCCTTCGCGAAGCGTCCTTGGTTGGATCGAAGACTTTTCCGTCAGAACCAGAACCGACCGCCGATCGCGGCATCAAGATCGAAATAGGTACCGGGCAAAAGGTCGAGGGAAGGGACCACTTCCAGGAAAACATCCACCGGTACCCCGTCGAACATGTAGTCAAGCCCGACCGGGAAACGCACGCCTACACCGATCCGCGAACCGTCATAATCCTCCCAACGCCCGTGATCCCGATATCGGCCGCCGGTCCAGGAGCGGATGCGCAGCCCCGGGCCATAGTAGAGTGCGAGCTTACCCTCGCTCACGTGGAGTAGTTCCATATTGTGGAACAGATAATCGCTGTGGAGGTGGACGTAGTGCCCGTAGATCCCCCATGCCAAACCGAAGTCAAGAGCGCGATCGCCGTTCAACCAGAGCTTGCCGTTCAGGCCCGTGGGGTCGCCGAGCATGATGCCCAAGCCGAAGCCGCTGCTTTGTGAACGTGCCGAAAAGCCGAGCCCGACAAGGGCGATCAGCACAATGAACTTTCTCATGGTGCAAAGATCCTTGCTCGTCAAGGGCATGAACCACGCCGACCTGTGTGAGTATCAACAACGCGTTGAGTACCACAGGAACTTGACCGGTCAATCCCCCGCGTAAGAGATCCGGTAGATCGCCCCTGCGCCATCATCGCTCACGAGCAACGCACCATCCGGCGTCACCAGCACATCCACCGGGCGGCCACTCGCACGGTTCCCTTTCAACCAACCTTCCGCGAACACTTCCGTGCGCGCGGAACCATCCGGCTGGGGATAGGCCACCACGACGCGATACCCGATGGGCGTGCTCCGGTTCCAGCTGCCGTGCTCGGCGATGAAGATGGCGTGGTGATACTTCTCCGGAAAGCTCGTGCCCGTGTAGAAACGCATTCCCAAGGGCGCCACATGTGGTCCCAGTTTCGCTGCGGGCGGAACGAATTCACTGCACGGACGCAGCTTTCCAAATTCAGGATCGCTGACAGCACCTGCATGGCAGTATGGGTAGCCGAAGTGATCGCCGATCCTCCGCAACACGTTCAACTCGCAATCCGGACTGTCATCACCGAGCCAGTCGCGACCGTTATCTGTGAACCATAACTCGCCGGTCCCCGGATGCCAATCGAAGCCGACCGTGTTCCTGACGCCGTGCGCAATGATCTCCCGACCGGTACCATCCGGGTTGATCCGCGTGATGCTCGCGTAGATGCTATCGGTGCTCACGCAGTTGTTGCATGGCGCGCCGACCGGCACGTACAACTTTCCATCCGGTCCGAATGCGATGAACTTCCAACCGTGATGTTCTTCAGTGGGGTACGAGTTGGTGACAACGATGGGTGCGGGTGGATCAGTGAGATGATCCTCGATGGCATCCAGACGCAGGATCCGATCCACCGCGCTCACATAGAGCGCACCGTTGCGGAACGCGACACCCACAGGCATGTTCAGGTGGGAAGCGATCACATGCTTCTCATCGGCGCGGCCATCGTTGTTCGTATCGCGCAGCGCGTACACATCGCCATCGCTGCGACTTCCCACGAAGAGCGTTCCCTTGTCGCCCCAGCACATGGCGCGGGCGCTGGGGACATCCTCTGCGAACAACGTGATCCTGAATCCGGGAGGGACCGCGATCCCTTCCACGGAAGGTGCGCCACCACGAATGCCGGGCACGCACACCGATCCATTCAACAGCAGACCGAGCGCACAATAACAGGTGATCCGCGCGAGGATCGACATACGCTCGGTGAAACCTACTTCTTGATCTCGACCTTATTGCGATGCGCCGGGCGCAACTTGCCATTGGTGCCGATGAACCAATCCTTCAGTCCGTAGTGGTAACCTCGGCGCATGCCGCTGCGGAAGGTCCCCAGCACACCACGCTTGCCGCTCAGCTTCTGTAGCACGCGCGTCAGTTTCACTTCCACTTCCGCCTTCTTCATCTTCGGTGCATTCGTCTTCGCCCATGCAAGCGTTTCACGGAAGAGGTCCTCTTTGGGAAGAAGCAGGCTCTTCTTTTCGATGGCACCGGTGACCACCTTGTCCCATGGACTCAATTTGTAGCCACCGTCCTTGATCGTGCGCTTCTTGCGCCGACCCGGTTTGCGGCGATACTTGCTCTTGACCGCTCCTTCTTCTTTACGAGGGCGACCGGGTCCGCGCTTGGGAAGATCGGGTGTTTCCTTCTTCACGGCCGTCTTCTCGATCCCTTTCAATTCCCCCAGCGCTTTTCGTACCTGCCCCAATTGGAAGAGCAAGCGACGACGCTCGCTCCGATAATGTACCAACAATTGTTCGACGTCCTTCGTGTTCATTCGTTTGGTGGCCATGATCATTCGATTTGCGGATCGCCTTGCCTGCATGATCCGGAGGTGAGGGTGCGAAATTAGAACGATGCGATCGGGATGGAAACGCGAAGTTCAATACCACACATGGTCGGTGGCGGTATGAGCCGACTATTCTACCGTCACGGCTATCGGATCGGCCAATGCGATCATCGCACCGATGACAGAGGCCTGGACACTTTGCGAAGCGCAAAGGGCCAACACCTCATTCACGGATCCTGGCTCGACGGCGATCAACAAGCCTCCACTCGTTTGCGGGTCGCTCAAGGACATCATGCGGTCCATGGCCGAGGCACCGCTCACCTTGTGCGCGCACGACTTCCAATTCCGCACGCCACCGTCGGTGTAGCAGCCCTGTTGCAGGTAGGTGAGCGCTTCCGGGATCACCGGCACCTGGGCGAATTCGATCCGGGCACCAAGGCCGCTGCCTTCACACACTTCCACCAGGTGCCCGAGCAGACCGAAGCCGGTCACATCGGTCATGGCGTGTACACCGGCGACCGTGCCCAATGCACTGCCCACCACGTTGCTCCTGCACATCCACTTCGTGGCGATGCCCGCATGTTCCGGTTGAAGGATGCCGCGCTTCATGGCCGTGGTGAGGATGCCGACGCCAAGGGGTTTCGTGAGCAGGAGCACATCACCCTCCCTCGCGGTGTTGTTGCGCTTGATGTTCGTGGTCGCCACCTCACCGGTCACCGCCAGTCCGAAAAAGGGTTCCGGTGCATCGATGCTGTGACCACCGGCGAGTGGGATGCCCGCATCGTGACAGGCCTGACGTCCACCATCGATAACGCGTGCCGCAAGTTCGGCAGGCAACTTCTCCACGGGCCAACCGAGGATCGCCACGGCGAGCAAGGGTTTGCCGCCCATCGCGTACACATCGCTCAATGCGTTCGTCGCGGCGATGCGCCCGAAGTCGAACGCATCATCCACGATCGGGGTGAAGAAGTCCGTGGTGCTGATCAGCGCACGGCCATTGCCGATGTCATACACCGCTGCATCGTCCTTCGAGCCATACCCCACGAGCAACCGCGGATCAGGAAGGACGCCGAGTTCGCCGTGCAGGATGGTGTCCAGCACAGCGGGTGCGATCTTGCAGCCACAGCCTGCGCCGTGGCTGAATTGGGTGAGGCGGATGGGATCTTGCGTGGTCGACATGCGGCGCGAAGATCGCTTCGGACGCGCGACTTCCGAATCAGCGCAATACGCTGAACGATCTGATCGCCGTGGCACCAGCGCCAGAGCACCTGAGCACATATGTACCGTTGGGCAGATCCGTGACAGGAATGCTCATCGATCCAGAGAATGGTCCCATCACCTCTTTCACGAAGCGACCGGCGACATCTGCGATGATCAAGCGCGATGTTCCTGGTGACAGGCCATCCACGCGGATCTCTGTGCTGGCGGGGTTGGGGTAGATGCGCAATTGGCTCCGGCCATCTGCACCGATCGCTGTGGTCATATCCGTAGCGAAAGCAGCCAAGTAGACCATGGTTGGATCCACCGCGTCCCATCCGGACAGGAATACGGTGTCACCCGAACATACGATGTCGTCGATCGTTCGACCGAAGAGATAATTGCCGGTTTGCGCACCACTGGAACTGAAACGGTATACCACACCGGATTGTGGAGAGGTGTTTTGGCTGCCGGAGACCCACACATTTCCATGCGCATCACCAACGATACCCGTCAACGAAGTGGTCCCGGGCAGGTTCACAACCGCACTCCAGAGCAGCGCCCCTGTTGTGTCAACAGCGCCGATATCCATGGTCAAATTGCTATTCACGCTGGCGTAGTTGATCACGTCGTTGGTCAGCATGATCAACGTGCGCGTCGATGATCCGCTGGAAGGCACGACAAGCGGGGATAGAAGCGTCATGGAACTCCTATCCATGGTGGTGATATTGGGAACCCGACCACAGTAGATCCGTGATTCATCCGCCGCAATGCGATCGGTTGTTGGCACGATGGCACGGCCCATGAGCCAATGGTGGTTGGAGAAGTTGCGAATGACCGTCGGGGAAACCGTGATGTCGCCGAACTGATCATGGTGAACATCCACTTGTGGGCCGCTACCAGTGTGCATGGAGAATGTCGTTGCACTATCCACGGCGATCCTCGCGGAGCGATACCAACTCACGCCGTCCAACTGATCCAAATAGTGATCAATGGAATAGAGCGTGTCACTCTGGGCCAAAAGCCGTAAAGGCCCGTCACTGTACAGAGGATAGCCGGTTGTGTATGTTGCGGGTAATAATGTACCGAGGGTCAACTCCGTGTATGGAGGTGGGACGTCGCTCCCGTCAGTATTGAACGCGCGGATATGCGTGTGTGCATCTGTTGGCGCAGGCTGAAAAGCGAGGTGGAGGCGGTCGGTGCCATGATCCAATGCCAGTTTGGTAACATGCGAGGAGGAAGGCACAATGCGGGACCAGATGGGATCAATGGGTACCTGAGCGATCGACCGATCAGCTACCAATGCTACGCTCATGCAGATGAGGAGTCCGGCTCTCATGGCTGTGGAGTACCGTGCATGATGAAGTTCACGTTCGTACTCATCGTCCCGGCTATGACAATTGCGCCGATCCGAAGATCCAATCCTGTGATCGCTGAACCTATTGTCTCTGATGAGTAAGAGCCCGTGGCCGATCCCAACCACACCAAATTATTGCCAACCGCAGTCCACAGCCGACCGTGATCATCGCGCACGAGTTCGACTGGAATATCGGTGAATGGCAGTACTAGTTCCCAGATGCTTCCCTGATGCAAGAGGTACTTGCCTACATGCAATGAGCCATCGACCCCACATGCCCAGTAGAGCGTGTCACCGTTCATGCAGGTCTTGCCGGTGTTTGAAACTGTTCCAGTGAACAAGTTGAAACTACTTCCAACCGTTCCGGTGATCTTATCCACCATGTACACGGTCGGGAAGTTGATGGATAGGATGGAATCAGGTGTGGCCTCCAAGCTGTACGGAGAGAAAGGCACGCAGGCAGGCCATGGCGCACCGCTACCCAATTTGAAAATAGTCGAATAGGCAGGCAGACAACTCGTGCTGCCCCCGCCGATGTACACGCTTGCTCCATCGGCCAGTACGCAGTAAGCTGCCGCGTAACCATAACTCGGCGGACCAGTATCCGCACCAGCGATGACAGCGCCATTGCACCAGATCCAACAATGGTTGATATTTCCGAAATCACAGGCGTTGAGGATATGGAGTGGAGGTGTACCGGTTACATATTGGTCATGAGTCACGTTGGCGTTCAAGCATTCACCCCAACCCAATAGATAGCCACCTGCCAAGCTGCCATTCAGATCGTAGCGTTCCGCATACTCATCGATGTAACACGGTCCTGTGCCGTTTTCGGCGTAGATCAACTCGGTCCAGCCGTTGCTGGGGTTCACGAAGGCATCAAGGATTGTCGGATAGCCAGAGAACTCGGACATCCATTGAAGCTCTAACGGCGGTTGCGCCTGCACCGATCCACAGAACGAAAGGATCGCGCACATCACGATCCAACGTGATCGTCCACCGGTAAATGGTGCGTTGCGCATTACACTGAATGAACGAACAAGGTAGGCGCTGGTTGCCTAGCTGCGAACGACCGATCGACGAGCCGCCAGGTCACACAGACTTTTCGCCAATTCAGCATGCCCTCCACGCTGCAACGGCAAGTGCATCACCTGTTCCTTCTCCCGCTTCTCCAGCCCGAACGCATACGTCTTGTCATAGTACGTGAGCGCGATGATCGCCACGGTGCGGAGATCCCCTTCGGCCAACGCAGTAAGTGCGGTCTTGCAGTGCTGCGGTCCCACGCGCTTCTCGATGCGCTTCATCGCCTCGGCGAGTTGTTCCGCCGGATACTTGCCGTAGTCCACCACAAGTCGATCTGCACGATCGGCCTGACTCATCTCCGCGAAGTAGAGCGTGCTGCTGCGCATGCGGTCATGAAAGAGCTGCGGCACTTTCACGCGTCCGATCAGTTGGCTCTCGTCCTCCACCCAAACCGGGCGTGATGGATCCAACGTGATCAATTCATTCCACAACAGGTTCTCGAAGTGCTCGGTGCTCGGTTGCGGCTCTTCACCGATCGCACCGAAGGACGACCCCTTGTGATGCGCCAGTCCTTCGAGATCGATGACCTGTTCACCCAAGGCGCGCAAGTGTGCGAGCGTTTCCGTCTTGCCGGTGCCGGTATAGCCACCAAGGACCAATAGATCCATTGGCGCATCGAATGCCGCGAGCACATGATTCCGGAACGCCTTGTAGCCTTTGCGCAAAGTGATCACCTCCGAGAAGCCCGCTTTGTCCAACAGCCACGCCACGCTTCCGCTGCGTTCACCACCGCGCCAGCAATGCACGCGGATCCTACCATCAGGTGCTAGCGCGCGCGCTTCTTCCACCATTCCGGCCAGCTTCGGCCCGACGATGCGCAAGCCTTCCAGCATCGCCACATCGCGATCTTGCTGCTTGTACAGTGTGCCTACGATCGCACGTTCCTCATTGCTGAAGAGCGGCATCGAATGCGCTCCGGGAATGTGTCCGTGCGCGAATTCACCCGGCGACCGCACATCGATGACCGGCGTGTCCTGCGCGAGGAATTCAGCGATATCAAGTGCCCGCACCATGGTCGATCGAACAGCTTAAGGACCGATCACTTGCCTCCTGTTCCTGCCCCTGCTCCTGCACTTCCCCTGCGCCTTTCCTCACGTGATCGCATTCAACATCACACTGAACACGGTGATGCTGTTCGGGTCGCGGTCGTAGAAGAGCTTGTCCAGCGCTTCCAACACGTTCTTCGCGCGGAAGTAGGAGGTCTGTAGACCGGTGTCGCCGCGTGTGCTCCACTGGATGGTGTAGCTGCTCGTGCGCTCCTTGTAGGTCTTCACGTACGCGAGCATCTCGCGCAGCGCATCCAGCTTATCGCTGCCGGTGGTGGCGTGAAAAAGGAAGCTCTGGTTGTGGTTCGGGTTCAACGTGATCAAGTGCAGCTGCGTGCGCTTGGCCTTGGTCTCGAAGTTGAACAGCAGGCTGTCCTTGCCCAGGCCGATGTAGTTGCCGATGTCCTTCTGAAGGCTGGCGAGTTCGAGGTTGCGATCGCGGGTCATGTCGTTCGAGGTGCGTCGAAATTAGTCACCACGCGAAGGATGGTACTCAGGCACCATGCCTTGCATCGCGCCAACGAGGTCCGCGCCATTCGCTGAGGCCGCAGTGCGCAACAGTTCATCCACTGCGGCGGTCACCGCGCGGCCATCCACCGGTGCCACTTTGCCGATGAGGATGCGCGGATGGTGCGTGGGCAAGGTGTTCTCGCTGGTGGCCAGTAATTCCTCGTACAGTTTCTCACCGGGACGCAGACCCGTGTATACCACTTCGATGTCGATGCCGGGTTCCATGCCGCTCAAGCGGATCATCTTGTCGGCGAGGTCCGCGATGCGCACGGGTTCGCCCATGTCGAAGACGTAGATCTCGCCGCCGGTGCTCATGGCCGACGCTTCCAGCACCAAGCGGCACGCTTCCGGAATGGTCATGAAGAAGCGGTTCACCTCCGGATGGGTGACCGTCACAGGTCCACCCGCTTCGATCTGCTTGCGGAAGAGCGGGATCACCGATCCGCTGCTGCCGAGCACATTGCCGAAGCGTGTGGTGACGAAGGTGGTCTCGCATTGCGACCCGAGTCCGCCGACGACCATTTCCGCCACGCGCTTGCTCGCACCCATCACGCTGGTGGGGTTCACGGCCTTGTCGGTGCTGATCAGGACGAAGCGCTCCACACCATGCGCACAGGCGAGTTCGGCCATCGTGCGCGTACCGCCGACGTTCGTGCGCACGGCTTCGCTCGGTTGCGCTTCCATCAGCGGCACGTGCTTGTAGGCGGCCGCGTGGAAGACCACTTGCGGACGATGCGCAGCGAACACGCCTTGCATGCGGTCGTGGTCGCGCACATCGGCCACCAGCACATGCAGGTTCGCGTTGCGTCCTTTCCCTGTGAGTTCCATCTGCACATCGTAGAGCCCCGACTCCGCGATGTCCACCAGCACCAATTGTGCAGGGCTCATCTCCGAAAGCTGTCGCACCAATTCACTGCCGATGCTTCCAGCGGCGCCCGTGACGAGGATGCGTTTGCCGGTGAGCAACTCGCGCACGTTGGCTTGGTCGAATTCGATCACCGCGCGACCGAGCAGGTCCTCGATGCGCACCTGTTGGATCTGCCCGGCGCTGAGTTGTCCGTTGATCCAATCGTGTACCGGTGGGATGGTGAGCACGCGCACTTTCGCCGCGAAGCAGGCATCCACCACGCGACGGCGGTTCTCCGGATCCGGCTTGCCGATGGCAATGATCACTTGGTCAATACCGCCATCCGCCAGAAGGGAAGGAAGCTTGTCGGTGCGATGTACGAGCACGCCTTCCAAGCGCTTGCCCGCTTTCTGCACGGCATCATCCACGAAGGCCACCACTTCATACTTCACCGACCCTTCGC
Organism: Flavobacteriales bacterium; assembly: GCA_016721005.1. Lineage (GTDB taxonomy): Bacteria > Bacteroidota > Bacteroidia > Flavobacteriales_F > PHOS-HE28 > PHOS-HE28. The sequence continues at coordinate 504,216 of JADKJM010000005.1, read as the reverse complement.
GATCCAGCGTCCGCTTGGTGATCAGTCCCGCTTCACCTGCACCGTGGATGATCACCCGCACGCGCTCCTTGCCTGAACCACGTGAACGCAGGTGGATCAATTTGAAGGCGATGCGTGAAGAGATCAGCAGCATCGCCGTGGCCATGAAGTCGATCACGATCACCGCACGCGGCAGGAAGTAGTAGCCGTCGAAGAAGTAGAATCGGATCAGGCTTGCCACACCGAAAGCCACGGATCCCGCCAGCACGGTGAGGAAGATCCGCCGCGCATCATCGGTGCTGGTGTGGCGCACCATCTGGCGCGGGATACCGGCCAAGAGAAAGCTCGCGCCACGGATCAGGAGGAAGACCGGTACCGCAGGCAGCAGGATGTCCACCTCGTAGTCCGGCACCTGGAAGTTGAAGCGCAGCAAGTAGCCTGCGGCCAGTGCCACCAAGCACAGCACCAGATCGATGACGAGGATCCCGAAGCGGGGGAAGAGGCGCGGCAGGGCCATGGAGAGCGCGAAAGATAGAAGGGGAGGCGCTGGTGCTCCAGTACATTTACAGCATCAAGCCTATCCTCATGACCGCCATTGAATTGCGCACCGAGATCCTTCAATTGATATCGCAAGAGGAGAACACGAGCGTCCTCGAGGCCATCAAGCTGTTGTTGAGGCGGGAGGACGGTGATACGGACAATGACATTTCCGATGAGGAACTCGCTGAACTGGAGCAGCAACGGCAGGATCGGATCAGCGGGAAATTGAAGTTCCATAGCGAGGAGGAGTCGCTCAGGATCATCCGCCAAGGGAAGAAGGAATGAAGTATTCGTTGGAGGTCGCGCCCAGCGTTACTCGGCAGGCAGCGCGGGTATACGTCCATCGGGAGACGGAGCGTAAAGGCGCTGGTGAACGATTCGTTGCTGCTTTGGTTGAATGTTACACAGCCATCAAGGCGAACCCATACGGGTACCAAATGCGGAAGGGGAATTTCCGTCACGCCCAACTCCGACGGCTGTATTACCGGGTCGTGTTCGAGGTGGAGGGCGACCGCATCTACGTTCATCAACTCCGACATACAAGCCGCAGGGTGAGCCGCCGCTTCGGGCCGTGAACACACCACTCTTGGAGGATCATCACGTCTTGACATCGCAGCGTCATTCGGGATGACGCATCTTCGCCCACCATCAATAACCACATGCCTGTTTCCCTCGTCACCGGCGGCGCCGGCTTCATGGGTGCCCACCTCGTAAAGGAATTGCTGGCCATGGGCCACACCGTGGTGGCCTTTGATGACCTCAGCGGCGGCTTCGCCGATCAGGTGGATCCGCGCGCCACCTTCGTGCAAGGCTCCATCAACGATCACGAATTGATCGAACGACTCTTTGCCGAGCATCACTTCACCTACGTGTACCACCTCGCCGCGTACGCCGCCGAGGGGCTCTCGCACTTCATCCGCCGATTCAACTACCAGAACAACCTCATCGGTAGCATCAACCTGATCAACGCCAGCGTGACCCATGGCGTGAAGTGCTTCGTCTTCACCAGCAGCATCGCGGTGTACGGTGCGTTGCAACCGCCCATGCGCGAGGACATGCGGCCGATGCCCGAGGACCCGTATGGTGTGGCCAAGCTGGCCGTGGAAATGGACCTCGCCGCCGCGCGCCACATGTTCGGGCTGGATTACGTCATCTTCCGTCCGCACAATGTGTACGGCGAGTACCAGAACATCGGCGACCGCTACCGCAATGTGGTGGGCATCTTCATGAACCAGCTCATGCAAGGGCAGCCCCTCAGCGTCTTCGGCGATGGCGAACAGCAGCGCGCCTTCTCCTACATCGGCGACATCGCACCCATCATGGCCGTGGCCGCGGAGACCGCCTCCGCTTATGGCGAGGTCTTCAATGTGGGGGCCGATACGCCCTACACCGTGAACCAACTCGCCACGCTCGTCATGGAGGCGATGGACCTGCGCAGCGAGCTGAAGCACTTGCAAGCGCGCAACGAAGTGGTCTTCGCTTTCAGCGATCACAGCAAGGTGGAACGCATCTTCGGCAAGCGGAAGGAGACGACACTTGCGGAGGGATTGGCCCGCATGGCTCCATGGGCGAAAGCCACCGGCGCGCGCGCCAGCGGCAAATTCAGCAACATCGAGATCGAGCAGGGCTTGCCGCCGAGTTGGAGGGAGGGGTAGGCGTCTCCTATCGAAGCCGTCATTGCGGCGCGTCATCCCGGTCTCGAACCGGGACGCAATCCCGTTACCCCTAGCCGAAATTCCCCGTCGCCGCCAGGTCCTTCCACTCCGGGTTCTCCTTCGTGATCAGTTCGTCCTTCCACGCGCGCTTCCAGTCCTTCAATTGCTTCTCGCGTGCGATCGCGGCAATGATGCTGTCGTGCGCCTCAAACCACACCAGCTTGTCCACGTTGTACCGTGCCGTGAATGAGCGCGGGTCCAAATGCTCTTTGTGTTCTTTCACCCGCCGTTCAATGTCGTTCGTGACGCCCACGTAGAGCGTGGTGTTGCGGGCGTTGGCCATGAAATACACCCAGTAGAATTTCACGTTGTTAAGGTTTCGAGACTGCGGCGTGCGCCGCAGTGACGGCTACGGGGGTAGCGATCGCGGCCAAGGATCACGATGACGATCACAGGAGGAACATCATAAGGCCGAGGAATGGAAGACGTCCATGGAAGGGCACGTCACTGCGGCCTTGAGCCGCAGGCTCGTCAGCGCTCGCGCATAACCATCCCTGAGCCATTCACCCCCAACCACCCGCCCCGGTTATCTTCGGCCGCTCCTCATTCCATTGCGTTCCATTGTCTGATCTTCTGATCGTCTGATCCCCCGATCGACATGCCCTCGATCCTTTTCGTTGCCAGCCACCGTCCGGGGCGTAGTCCGAACCAGCGGTTCCGGTTCGAGCAATACCTGCCGCACTTGGAGGCCAACGGCTTCCGCTGCGAGGTGAGCTACCTGGTGGAGGCGAGCGACGACACATACCTCTACACCCCCGGCCACTTCATTGATAAGCTCCGCTTCGTGCGCCGTTCGGTGGCCAAGCGCCGCCGCGACGTGGCGCGCATGACCGACTTCGACATCGTCTTCATCTGCCGCGAAGCGCTGATGACGCGCAGCACGCACTTCGAGCGGGCCTTCCGCAAAAAGGGCGCTCGCATCGTGTACGATTTCGACGACAGCATCTGGCTGAGCAACGTGAGCGATGCCAACCGCCGCTGGGGCTGGGTGAAGGACCCGAGCAAGACGAGCAAACTCATCGCCCTTGCCGATCGCGTCTTCGCCGGCAATGACTACCTCGCTGAGTACGCGCGCGAATTCAACAAACAGGTCCAGGTGGTACCCACGACCATCGATACCACGGAGTACCAGCCGCGCACGAGTCGCACGGACGGACCCATCGTGATCGGTTGGAGCGGCAGCATCACCACCATCCAGCATTTCCAGTACGCCATCCCGGCGCTGAAGGCGATCCGCGAACAGTACGGAGACCGCGTGACCTTCCGTGTGGTGGGCGATGGCGGTTACCGCGTGCCGACGCTCGGCATCACCGGCCTGCCCTGGCGCAAGGACACCGAACTGGACGACCTGCGCGCGATGGACATCGGCATCATGCCCCTGCCGGATGACGAGTGGGCGCGCGGCAAGTGCGGCTTGAAGGGCTTGCAATACATGGCGCTCGGCATCCCCACGCTCATGAGTCCGGTCGGGGTGAATAGCACCATCATCCGCGACGGCGAGAACGGCTTTCTCGCGCACGACGTGGAGGAATGGGTGGCGAAGCTGGGCCGCTTGATCGACGATGCCGATCTTCGCCGCCGCATGGGTGCCGAAGCCAGAATTTCCGTGGAAAAGGACTGGAGCCTCGATGCCTGGAAGGACCGCTATCTTCAGCACTTCCGGGACATGATCGCGTGAAGGAGAATACAAGTAACCAGTTAGCAGTAGCCAATTTGCAGTAGCCAGTTAGCAGTCACCAGTCGCCAGTTTCACCTTTCCTTTTCAGCTTTCACTTTTCATCTTTCTTCTTTCTTCTTTCCTCTTTCCTCTTTCTCCTTCATCCTTCTACCTTCCTCTTTCACCTTTCAGCTTTCACTTTTCCTCTCATGTCCGACGCCACTGCCACCGCCCTGAAGAAGACCGCCCTCACGCACGTACACGAAGCGCTGGGCGCCAAGATGGTCCCCTTCGCGGGCTACCTGATGCCCGTGCAATACACCGGTGTGATCGATGAGCACGTGAACGTCCGCACGCACGTGGGCATGTTCGATGTGAGCCACATGGGCGAGTTCATCGTGCGCGGTCCGGGTGCGCTGGACCTGATCCAGAAGGTAACGAGCAACGACGCGAGCAAGCTCGAGGTCGGCAAAGTGCAGTACAGCTGTTTGCCCAACGCTGACGGCGGCATCGTGGACGATCTGCTGGTGTACCGCATGCAGATCAAGGAGGATGCGCACTACGTGTTGGTGGTGAATGCGAGCAACATCGAGAAGGATTGGAACTGGATCAACAGCCTCAACACCTTCGATGCGCAGTTGGAGAACATCAGCGACCACATGAGTTTGCTCGCCGTGCAAGGCCCGAAGGCGGTGGATACGCTGAAGGGGTTCTTCGCGGAGGACATCGCCAGCATGCCGTACTACACCGCGATGTACGCCGAGATGAAAGGGGTGGGGCTGGTGCTGATCAGCGCTACGGGCTACACCGGCGCGGGTGGCTTTGAGGTGTACATGCCGAACCCGCTCGCAGAAAAAGCGTGGAACGCGATCATGGAAGCCGGCAAGCCGCACGGCATCAAACCGACGGGCCTCGCTGCGCGCGATACGCTCCGTCTCGAGATGGGATTCTGCCTCTACGGCAACGATATCGACGACACTACTTCACCCATTGAAGCCGGCCTGGGATGGATCACCAAGTTCACCAAGGACTTCACGAACAGCGCCGCGCTGAAAGCGCAGAAGGAGGCGGGTGTCAAGCGCAAACTCGTCGCCTTCGAATTGCTCGATCGCGGTATCCCGCGTCATGACCATCCCGTGGTGGATGCGGCAGGCACTGTCATCGGCAAGGTCACCAGCGGCACCATGAGTCCCTCATTGAACAAGCCCATCGGCCTGGCCTACGTGCCAACCGCGAACGCCGCAGTGGGCAGCGAGATCCTCATCGATGTGCGCGGCAAGCATTTGAAAGGCGTGGTGGTGAAACTGCCATTCTTACAGCAGGGTTAGGAATTGTACCGCAAAGAGCACGAAGGACACAAAGGGAGACTCAAGAAACCCAACGGCATGGCAGGACAACTGTATTCTTTGCGCCCTTTGTGTCCTTTGCGGTATCTCAACGAGCCCAAAGCACACAAAGGCATTCTAAGGAAACCCAATGGGATGGCAGTCGACAACGGCATTCTTTGCGCCCTTCGTGCTCTTTGCGGTACAGATCAAGCCGCGCTTTCGGGCTACCTATTTTGGCGGTGAACTACCAAACGATGCAAGAAGAGATCCGCAATAGCGACTACAAGTTCCGCGTGGAGACCTGCTTCTTCCCGCAGCAGTACCCGTTGTACGCCGAGGACATGGGCATCGTGGTGGTGATCGACATCCTGCGTGCGACGAGTGCGATGGTCGCGGCCTTTGAAAGTGGCGTGGACCGCATCATCCCGGTGTCCACCATTGAAGAGGCGAGGGAGTACATCGGCAAGCCGGGATACATCGCGGCAGCGGAACGCAACGGCGAAGTGGTGGAAGGATTCGCGTACGGCAACTCACCATTGGCGTACGTGGGGCAAGACCTACGCGGCAAGACCATCGTGATGACCACCACTAACGGGACCAAGGCGATCAACCTCGCGAAGAGTGCGCCGCGGTTGGTCATCGGGTCCTTCCTCAACCTTAGCGCGCTGAGCGAATGGCTCGTTGCGCAGAACGAGAACGTGTTGTTGCTCTGCAGCGGTTGGAAGGACAAGTTCAATCTGGAGGACAGCGTCTTTGCCGGTGCGCTGGTGGAGCGTTTGCTCGATAGCGGCAAGTTCGGCGTGGAGGAGGACAGCAGCATCGCCGCCAAGTTCATGTACATGAGCGCGCGCGACAACTTCATGAGCATCCTGAAGGCCGCGCCGCGTCGTCGTCGCATTGAACAATTGAAATTGCTGCCCGACGCCAAGTATTGTCTCACGCCCGATCAGTGTACCGTGATCCCGATCCTGCGGAACGGGGAGTTGGTGCGCATGGTACCCCAGCCCGCATGATCCGCAAAACGCTGCTCCTCTTCGTAGCGTTGGCGACGTTGGCACTGCTCTTCGTGCCGAATGTGATCGAAGTGGCGCAGGCCTGGGGCTTCTACGGCCACAAGCGCATCAACCGCATGGCGTGCTACACCCTGCCGCCGGAGATGTTCCCCTTCTTCAAGCGGCACATCGATTTCATCAGCGACCACGCCGTGGATCCCGACCGTCGCCGCTACGCCGTACCCGATGAAGCGCCGCGCCACTACATCGACATCGATCACTACGAAGCGCCCGGCGTGGATCCCTTCGAGGTGGTGCCGCGTAAGTGGAACGATGCGGTGACCAAGTACACCGAGGACACGCTGAAGTCGTACGGCATAGTGCCGTGGCATATCCAAGTGATGTATGGGCGTTTGATCGCCGCCTTCCAGCGCGGTGATGTGGACCGCATCCTGCGCAACGCTGCGGACCTGGGGCATTACATCGCCGATGCGCATGTGCCCTTGCACACCACGGAGAACTACAACGGCCAACTCACCAACCAGTACGGCATCCACGCGTTCTGGGAAAGCCGCATCCCGGAGTTGAGCGCGGACAACTACGACCACTTCGTAGGCCGCGCGGAATACATCGATGATCCGCTTACCGCGGCGTGGGAGGCGGTGCATGCAAGCCACCTCTTGGTGGATAGCGTGCTGGGGATCGAGAAGCGCTTGAGCGAGAGCTTCCCCGAGGATCGCAAGTTCCAGATCGAATCGCGCGGCCGTACCACCGTGCGCAGCTACAGCACCGACTTCACCAAGGCGTATGAGGACGCCATGATGGGCATGGTGGAACAGCGCATGAACGCGAGCATCATCGCCGTGGGCAGCTTCTGGTACAGCGCGTGGGTGAACGCGGGGCAACCCGACCTGGACCGCTTGGAACAGAAGGATGTGAGCGACAGCCTGAAGCTGGTGCTGAAGGCGGAGGAGGAATTGTGGAAGGAGAACCAGAAGGGGTTCGGACGGGATCACGAGTAGGCCCTGGTCTTAGCGCCCGTGCTCAACCGCCTTCGTTCACGGGAGATTGTTGATCGACCAAGTCCGACATCTTGCCGATGAACGGTAGATCCACCTACTTTCGGGTTCACAAACCCGGAACCCATGCGGACCCTTCTATGTTTACTCGCAGTTGCCTTGGTTGGGAGAGGGGTGGCGCAGCAAGCCGGAGATCTGGATCTGTCATTCGATGGGGATGGTCGTCTGGTGATCGACGTTCTTCCGGCCGCGGACCCGAGAATGGTTTCGCTACCAGACGGCGGGCTCGTGGTTGCTGTGGGGCACGGGGTATCCGGAACGCCTACAGTGAGTATGGTGCGATTGGCCGAGGATGGTTCACTTGTTCCGAGCATTTGGGCGAATGGTCTGTTGACGTTGACGAGCGTGGGCACGCTCATAGATATCCATGTCCAGTCTGATGGCAAGCTGCTCGTGATCGGCAGGAACACGGGCGGGTTCGTTCCAGTGGGTAATGACATCGTAATTGAACGATACAACATGGACGGCGGGGTGGATAGCACCTACGGTGTTGATGGCCGGTGCGTCCTGGAATTGCCGGAAACGTCCTTATCGCTCAACGATGCGCTCGTTGGCCCCGGTGACGCGCTTTACCTGTGCGGTGGCAGACAGAACGTGCCGTTCATATGCCGCTTTACCGCTGAAGGAATATTGGATCCTTCCTTCGGGACTGATGGATTTCGAATGGGGGATCTTCCGGTGGTGACGAGAATGGTGCTCATATCGACCGGTCACATCGAGTTCATTAATCAGAGCACAGGGCCATACCGGATCCCATGGAACGGGGTCGGCGCGGTCATTAATCACTTCTGTGGGGATCCTGGGGTCATCGGCTACGCTCAACGGCTGGTCGTTAACCCATACGACCAATCCATGACGTGTTACACCAGGTATTTCTCAATCCCGGGCTCGTTCATGGAAGATGGCGTTGTTCGCCGAACTTCGAATGGTGTGAACCTCAGTGGATGGGGCAACACGACCTGTCAACAAACATATATGTTCAGTTCAGTGTTCGGTGAGGGCTTGTCTGGTCGGGTTCATGCACTTGGTGCCGATCAAGCTGGGAACTTCTTCGTTGGTTGCCATTACTTCAATAATCCGGGCTGGCGATTGTATCGCATGTCCTCCTTCGGTCCTTCGTGGGATCCGGGTTTTGGGGCGGCGGGTCAAGTGACCACCGCATTCGACTCGACAACTGCGGAAGCGATACCCACCCGGATCAATACACAGATGGATGGGAAGATCGTCATGGCCGGGCAGTGTATGGTCTACGGTACAAATCGTGTTGTCCTCGCCCGCTACCACAACATCCCCGATCCACGCTCCACACTCTCCCTGCGCATCTTCCTCGGCGGCGCCTACGATGCGAGCACCGGCCTCATGCGCGATGATCTCCGCCAACAAGCCTTGTTGCCCACGTTGCAACCGTATGGCCCACCGTTCTACCCACCCGCCAACGGCGTTGGCGTATGGGCCGTTCCGCAGCACGTCCTGGACATGGAAGGCGAGGACGCCGTGGTGGATTGGGTCTGGTTGGAACTGATCAACGCATCGGACAGCAGCAACGTGATGGCCACGCGCGTCGGGCTTGTTCACCGCAACGGAATCGTCACCAGCGCGGATGGTCATTCGCCCATCGACTTCAGCGCAGGCGCGGGCAGCTACTTCGTGCGCGTGCGCCACCGCAATCACTTGGGCGTGACCATCGCCGAACCGCTCACGCTGGGCGCGTCGGTCACCACGGTGGATCTCACCGATCCGGCCACGATCACCTTCGGCACCGATGCCCAACAAGAGGTGAACGGCGTGCGCATGCTCTGGCCCGGCGATGCCACCAGCGATGCGGCGATCAAGTACGTCGGGCCGTTCAATGACCGGGATAAGATCCTTGTCGCCATCGGAGGCAGCAACGTGAACGCCGTGCTTCCCGGTTACCGCACCGAGGATGTGAACCTGGATGGCGTGGTGAAGTACGTGGGCACCGCGAACGACCGCGACGTGATCCTGCAAGTGCTGGACGGGAGCATCAATGCGGTGAGGCTCGAGCAACGACCCTGATCGGATCCGGTTCCGTTCGGCACACCTTCGGCCGCCTACCTTTCGCGCATGTTCGAAAAGGCTTTGCGCACCGCTGCGCTGTGTGGCTCATTCTCTGCGCTGTTCGCAACCGCCCAAACCCCGATCTGCGCGATCCAAGGAGCGGGTGCAACGAGTCCGTACAACGGACAGACCGTGACCACCACGGGCATCGTCACCGCCGCCTTCCAAGGCACCGGGACCCTGCAAGGATTCTACCTCGAGGACCCGAACTGTGATGGCCTCATCACCACCAGCAACGGCATCTTCGTCTATTCCACATCGATCACGAACGTCGGCGTCGGGGATCGCATGCAGGTCACGGGCACCGTGGTCGAGTACCAAGGGCTCACCGAGATCAACAACATCACGGGCGTGGTCGTCCTCGGTACAGGCACCGTTACACCGACGGACATCACGTTGCCCATCGCATCAGTGAGTGATTGGGAGCGCTATGAAGGCATGTTGCTGCGCTTCCCCGGTACCCTGATGGTGACAGACAATGAGGATTGGGTGCAGTATGGCGAGCTGCTGATGTCACCCGGCCGCGTGTGGCAACCAACGAACAACACGGACCCGAATGATGCCATTTCCTCGGGAACGAACAGCACGGGGAACAACAACGTCGCAGCGATCAATGCCGCAGCGGCGCTCAACGCGCGCAGTTCCATCCTGCTCGATGATGGCCGGACGAATACCTATCCGACGCCGATCCCATGGATGGGACCACAGGGAACCTTGCGCTGCGGCAGCACGGTGAACAACCTCACCGGCGTGCTGCACTATTCCTACAACGCGTATCGCCTACAGCCTGCGGGGAGTATTCCAATGGTGCATGCCGTGCGCCCCGATCCGCCGGATGTGGGTGGCAACATCCTCATCGCCTCTTACAACCTCCACAACTACTGGAGTTCGCTCGGCGGCTTTGGCGCAGCGAATGCGGGCGAGCTGGATCGGCAACGCACCAAGTTGGTCGCGGCCTTGGTCGCCATGGATGCCGATGCCTTCGTGCTGTGCGAGTTGCAGAACAACGACATAGCGTGGGTCGATCTGATCGACGCGTTGAATGCCGCGTATGGATCCACGGTCTATCTCGGTATCGAGGACAATGCGGGCTTCGGTACCAAGTCGGCGATCTTCTACAAGCAGGGTTCGCTCGCGCCGGTCACGCCGCTCTACTCGTTGTACAACAGCACCTTCGAGCGCGCGCACATCACGCAAGGCTTCGAGTTGACCTCCAACGGTGCCCGCTTCCTGTTGAGCAGCTTGCACTTCCACAGCAAATTGTGTGATAACGCCACCGGCGACAACCTGGACCAAAGCGATGGACAAGGGTGTTACAATGCGCGTCGGCGCGATCAGGCCAATGCACTGGTGACCTATTGGGCAGGCATCAGATCCACCACCGGGATCAATGCGCAATTGGTCATGGGTGATCTCAACTCCTATTACCAGGAGGATCCTGTGGATGTGATCCGCGCGAACGGATTCAGTACGCTGGTGCCGGAAGGCATTGCGAACTACAGCTATCGCTATCAAGCGGTGTTCGGTGCGATCGATCACGCCTTCGGCACGGCGGAGTTGATCAACGCGCTCACCGGTGCTGCACCCTGGGCCATCAGCTCCGATGAGCCGCAGCAGATGGATTACCCGGATGCGTACCTCGCGTTCTACCAACCGGACGCGTACCGCAGCAGCGACCACGATCCGTTGATGGTCGGCTTGAGTGCGAGCGCCTTGGTGACAGGCGTCGAGGAGGCGATCGATCGGAACGTTGACGTCCGCTTCTACTTCGATCCGATAACCTTCAATGCCCGATGGGAAGGCACGGACATCCGGAACGTGGACATCGTGGATGCGCTTGGTCGCTCAGCGAGTGTACGTGTCGGAGCGGGGACAGCGGATCTATCGGACCTGCCCGCAGGTGCCTACACGTGGCGATGCACAATGAATGGCAACGGCCGCATGGCCACCGGACGTTTCATCAAGTGGTGATCACGCCCTCGTGCGCCGATGGTGCAGGAGGTAAGCAACGATCAGCACCGCGATGAAGAGTAGCATCGGCGCCCAGCCGGCGATCGGATCACCCACGGCGTGGAAGGAATAGGCTCCGGTGATCAGGTCGATGAAGAAGCCGAAGTAGGCCCACTCTTTCACGCGCTGCGGAACAAAGGGCAGCAGAATGGCGACCGCACCGATGATCTTGAAGACCGAGATCCATTGGATGAAGTAGTTCGGGTAGCCAAGGTGGTCATGCAGCAAAGCCACTGCCTGCGGATCGAGTGTGATACCGCCGATGCTGGAGAAGACCATGAAGGCGGCAAAGAGGCCCGTGAGGACCCAGTACAGGATGTTGGTGGTCTTGGTGCTCATGGTGCGTAGAGGTTGTTGCTCGTTCAGTTCTTCTCCGCTTGTTTCTTCAACTCGATGAGACCGCTCTCGAAGTCCTTGCCGATCATCTTGTCCATGTTGATGAAGAGGCTCATCACCTTGCCCATGAATAGATTCGGGCTGTCCATGCTCCAGTCCACTTTCGTGCCGGTTCCTTCCGGTGCGCAGCGGAACCACACATCGCAATCGGTCTTGAACGGCTTGATGAAGTGCATGTCGATGCGCACCGCACACGCGCTCACCTCCGCCACTTCCATGGATCCTTCACCCACCTTGCCGTTGCCGTTCCACGCGTACTTCGCGCCTTTGCCGCTCGCTGCGCCGGTGTATTCGCGCTTCATTCCCGGATCCTTCCTGTCCCACGGTGACCAGCCATTCCACTTGTGGAAGTCGGTGATGTGCGGCAGGATCCGATCAGGCGGCGCACTGATGACGATGCTGCGTTCGTAACGCACGGTATCGGGCTTTGTGCTGGCTGCGATAAGGATGAGCGCGATGAGGACGGTGAGACCGATGAGGATGTAGAGGAGCATAGTGTTGTGGTTGTTTGTTCTAGTTCTTGTATTGAGTGCTAGCGCTTGCTCGTAATTCCGGACTTCATTCTTCGGTCGTTCTTCTTGATACCCGTCCCCCAGCGTTCTTCCACTTCCTTCATCTTCGCTTTCACGATCACCTTCACAACTCCTGCAGGGATCGGCTTCTCGGGCGTGAATTGCACCGTGCCTTTGCTCCGCTTGAAGTCCTTCAGTTGCTCATCGAAGCCCTTGGGTATGTTCCCGTAAAGCGCGCAATGGTGCTTGGCTGCACCCATGTACACCAGCGGATGACCGTTGTACTTGAAGCCCGGCAAGCCGTAGCCGAAATACTCTTCAGCCTGCGGTGCTGCGGCGAGGATCTGCTTGCGCAGTTTGATCAACGCCTCGTGCTGGTCTTCGGGCAATTGATCGAGATACTCCTCAGTGTTCATCGGCTTCTTGGTGAGGCTGCGCATGTGATCGGGTTTTGAACGCAGATAACGCTGATGGTTATGATCCACGCTGATAGAAGGGTGAGCATTCACTGAATTGATCCGCGCCCATCTGCTTGATCCGCGTCATCCGCGTTCCATTCATTGCTGAAGCGCTTTCGGATCCATCCAGAAAACCTCCCAGATGTGGCCGTCCAGGTCATTGAAGCTGCGGCCGTACATGAAGCCGTGGTCCTCGGCGGGGCGGCACTCCGTGGCACCAGCGGCGATGGCCTTGGCGTAGTGGGCGCTCACCGCATCCTTGCAGTCCATGGAAAGAGCGAGGAGCGTTTCAGTGGTCTTCGTGGCGTCGGCAATGGTCTTGCCCTTCGGAATGAAACGCTCCATGTGCCCTGTGGTGAGCAGCATGCAATAGATCGTATCGCTGATCACAAGGCACGCGGCGTTGTCATCGGTGAACTGCGGGTTGAAGCTGTACCCGAGCTTCTCGAAGAAGGTCTTGCTCTTGGCAAGGTCCTTCACGTGCATGTTGACGAAGATCTGTGTGGGCATGGGGTGTTGGTGTTGAATGGCGATCAATGAATGGTCTCGCCGCGCTCCAGCATACCAATGTATTGCTCTAGCCGTTTGGCGCGTGTCTCCGCCTTTTTGGCGGAATGCAGGCGATGAAGGATCGCGTAGCGGTTGCTGCTCTTCAAGGTCTTGAAGAATGCGGCGGCCTTCTTGTTCTTCTTCAACGCCGCTTCAAGTTCAGGAGGAACGGTGATGGTGCTCGCAGGAGCGTACGCCTTGTCCCACTGGTCATTCGCCTTCGCTTGCGCCACCGCAGCGAGACCGGAAGGGTGCATCAATTCGGCCTTGATCAATTGCAGTACCTTCTTCTTGTTGATCTCGCTCCAGATGCTGCGTGGCGCGCGAGGAAGGAATTTCTGCAAGAAGTATTGGGCGTCGAAGCTTCGCTTGATCGCATCGATCCAGCCATAGCAGAGCGCAATGTCCAGCGCTTCAGCGTAGGTAATCGACAGGATCCTGCTGTCCTTCTTCGCAATCTTGATGTAGATGCCCGGCGAGGATGTGCCATTCTTCGCGAGCCACGCATTCCAAGCTCGCGCGGTCTCGAACGCCATGATCGGGCGGTCAAGGGCTTCTTTCATTTCCGATCAGCCGATCACCCAGTTCAATTCCGTGCGGTACTCATTCGGGCTCTTCACCTCGATCGGGTTGTTGAGGTAGCGCTCCCAGAAGCGACCGGTACCGGTCAACTTTTGATCCTTGACCCAGTGGTCCAATTCCCCCCACGCGGGTCCCAGCCCTTCGTACGGCCCTTGGTATGTGCAACGCGCGACGCGTTCGGCGGGGAGTGTACCATTCACCACACGTCCACTCGGCGTGATCGCCTTCGCCACCGGAAAGCCCAATTCAAAGTCGAACGTGTCCGAAGGACGACGATGGTGGTAGGAGAACATCGGCCCGGCAGGGGAGAGTCCCTGCTCCTTCAAGGTCTTCAGGATCTCCTGGATCGCGGGGTCCATGTACTTCGGCATGTCGCGGCCAGCGATCACCAAGTGGATGACGGCCGTGCGCTGCTCTTGCGTGGTGATGAGTTCCGGTTCGGTGCTCATGACTGGAGAACGTGGAGAAGGTGATCCAATTGTAGCAATTCTACTTGACCTCCTCGGTCTCGATCAGCACCTCATCCACGAAGATCCACGTAGCTCCGCCTTTCCCCGGGTGCCAATCCGGGCAAGGACCAGCGCTCTTGGCGGTGATGGCGATGTAGCGTGCTTTTCGACCGAGCAACCCTGTCCACAGTTCGCGAAGGATCCCTCCCTCGGCCTTCGGTTCCACATCGTGCGTAACGGTGGTGCTGCTCCATTGCCGTTGGTTCGTGCTGGTGGCAATGGTCACTTCGCTTGGCAGCCAGATCCAACTCTTCTGGTCCTGTAGTGCGCTCAAACCAACGCGCTTCAGATCGACCATCTTCCCCAGATCGATCATCACCACCACATCCTGTCCTTGGTAACCCTGCCATTCGCCGGTGCGGAAATCCTCGCCGCCGCGTAAACCGTCGATCAACGCACGATCACCACCAGCGGAGTACTGGTTTGCGTAGGTGCTTTCCAAGGTGATGGATCGGGAGCCGTCGATCTTGGAGAAGTGGGCGATCACGGGGGCCTTGCTGTTCCACGCCTTCACTTCACTTGTTTCTTGTATGAAGAAGGAAACCGATCCGTTCGTAACGGCTGTTTCGTTCATGCCATTCACACGATACGTGAAGCTGCGATCCTTGAGACAACCGATGGTCACTTGCAATGAATCAGTGAATGTCCTCGAGCTTGCTTGAATGAATGGCACTGCTGAAGGATGGATGTATACACCACCAAGAACGGATGGTGAGTGGATCTTCTTTGGGTCGAAATGAGCTACCACATCCACCACCATTGAATCGCCAGCCATGATCCGCTCATGCTTGATCCCCCAGCCACCAGGATGCTTCGTTTGCACGAGAATATCCGTCGGATGCTCCCGGTGTGTGATCAGCTGGAATTTCTTCTTCTCAGGAAGATCAATAGTGACGCGATCGAACAGAGGAGTGCCACCCGAATACCACTCACTACCAGGAGAGATCGGATAGAAGCCCATGGCGCTCAGGACGAACCACGCGCTCATTTGCCCGCAATCTTCGTTGCCGATCAAGCCATCGGGTGCATCGTGGTAGAATTCGGTTAAGATCCGATGCACGTACTCGGCCGTTTTCCAAGGCTTGTCCACGGCATTGTACAAATAGGCCATGTGATGACTCGGTTCATTGCCATGGGCATACTGTCCGATCAATCCAGTGATATCCGCCTGTTCACGTCCGGTAGTGTTCGCGGCCGCGTTGAACAGTGCGTCCAATCGATCTCCCAATCGATCACCAAACCCGGATTCGAATTCGAACAGATCCTGCAAATGATCCTGACCCTGTTGAACGGCCATCGAATACTGCCATGCGTTGGCCTCGGTATAATTGAAGTTCACTTCGAACGGGTCGAAGGGTTCCTTGAAGCCGCCATTCATACGCGCTTGAAAGAACCGCGACCGAGGATTGAAGACATTCTGGTAGTTGCTTGCCCGTTTCCAGAAGACCTCGACCAGACTGTCCAATTGGAAGTATCGCGCCGAGCGCTCTTTTTCCTGTTCGCGCATTGCGATCGCCATCTGCGCAATGCACCAATCATCATACGCATACTCCAACGTCTTGCTCACGCTTTCGCTCTGGTCCTCGCTGCTGATGTAGCCCTTGGTGCGGTACGCGTTCAGTCCGGGTTCATCGCGCATGGCACTGGCCACCATCGCCTCCAACGCCAGATCCGCATCGAAGCCACGGATCCCTTTCATGTACGCATCGGCGATCACGCTCACGCTGTGGTAGCCGATCATGCAATCGGTCTCGTTGCCCCAGAGTTCCCACACCGGTAAGCGACCACCCTGCTGGTAGTGTAACAAGAAGGTCTTGATGAAGTCGCTGGTCATCTCCGGTTCCAGGATCGTCATCAGAGGATGCAGCGCGCGAAAAGTGTCCCACAGGCTGAAGACCGTGTACACGTTGTGGTCGGCGTGATGGACCTCGCCATCCATGCCGCGGTAGTTGCCATCCACATCATTGAAGATGTACGGTGCCACATAGCAGTGGTAGAGCGCGGTGTAGAAGATCCGCTGCTGCTCCTTTGTTCCACCTTCGATCTTGATCTTGTTCAGCTTGCCGTTCCACGCGTCCTCGGCCTGCTTGCGTACGAGGTCGAAGTCCCAGTGCGGCACTTCGGCATCGAGGTTGGCGCGCGCGCCTTCGATGCTCACGGCACTGATACCGACTTTCACGGTGAGCGGCGAGCGCAGTTCGCCGAATCCCAACAGCAAGCTCGTGGTGTCCTGCCCGCTCACACCGATGACCTGTTCCGCCCACGATGCACTGAAGCGGATGCAGTAGAAAAGGCGCTGATCCCGAGCCCAGGACGACGAGCGTCGTTCGCCAACCAACTCGCTGTTGCCCACCAGGCGGATGCTGGATGCGACGAGCTTATCCCTGTGTTCAAGGTCCAAATGCACCCAAGCATCCAGGCCATCATCGAATGTATAGCGGTGAACACCGGTGCGGGCCGTGGTCGTGAGTTCCACATTCACCCGTGCGTCGTGCAGATAGACATTGTAGTAACCCGCGTACGCCTCTTCCTTCTCGTGATCGAAATACGACGCGAGCGAAGCGGGGAGTGCTGCTCCCGGGTCGCCACCGTAAGGTATCAACAACACATCACACAGATCCGCCACGCCCGTACCGCTCAGGTGCGTGTGACTGAAGCCATAGATCACGCTATCGCTGTAGTGGTAACCGCCGCAGCCGTCCCAATCCATCACGCCATCGGGTCGTGTATCCGGACTTAGTTGCACCAATCCGTTCGGAACGCAGGCTCCAGGGAAAGTGTGGCCGTGGCCGCCAGTGCCGATGAAAGGGTTGACGAGGTCGCGGGCGAGCGAGGTCGAGCTATCGCGGGCGGGGGATTGAGAGAAGAGGAGGGTGGGGAGGAGGAAGAGCGAGAGAAGAGAAATGCCTTCACGCAGAGGCGCAGGGGACGCAGAGGACACGGGGTGCGTGGAATGGTTGGTCATGATCGGTCTTCGATGTACTTGTTGGCGATGCGTGACAACCCTTCGAGCAAGGTCTCCTTCCCGAAATTGATAAGCAACGCGATCCGAAGATCCTTCAAACGGAGATAGGTCTGCACGCGCTTGAAGTCGACCGCGGGAACTTCCTCGACGGATTTCAGTTCCACGATGACCAGGTCCTCCACGAGCATGTCGATCCGGAAGCCCACAGGAAATTCCTCGCCGTCTATCACGACCCTCACTGGCACTTGACATGCCACCTTCAACCCGCGATCGGCCAACCGCTTTGCGAGTACAGCTTCATAGACCGACTCCAGCAATCCGGGACCGATCTCGCGATGGATGCGGATCGATTCCTCGATGATGATCCCGGTAATGGTGTTGATCTCCATGTGTTGTCTCTGCCCATTGCTATTCCCTCCCCTGCGCCCCCTGCGCCTCTGCGTGAGACTCTTCCTCTATTGCTCCCCAAGCGCAGCAGCCCCCAACAACGCCGCGTCATCCTCCTCCAGCGCGCTCACCGTCAAGTCCACGCGCCCTTGATAGATGTTCAGCAAGACTTTCCCGAAGTGCTCCTGCAACGGCTTCATCAACAAGTCCCCACTGCGCATGATCCCGCCAAAGAGCACGATCCGCTTCGGACCCGTGGCGCACACCGCGTTCGCCAAGGCAATGGCCAACCACCGCGCGCTTTCATCAAAGGTTCGAACAGCGTTGGCATCTCCATCGCTCGCCGCTTTCGCTATCGGGAGCACGCCTTCTTCGGATAGGATGCCAGCAACGCTTCCGGCCAGTTCCGCGTACGTCTCGCGCATCCCACGAATGCTCACGTATGCTTCCACACAACCTCGCCTTCCGCACGTACACTGTCGCCCATCCGGGACAAGGATCATATGACCGAGTTCGCCCGCATTGCCAGCGCTTCCCAACACCAACTTGCCATTCACAATGAAGCCGCTGCCGACCCCGGTGCCGAGCGTGACCACCAAGAGGTCATCGATCCCGCGGCCTGCACCATAGCGCCATTCGCCCAGCGCAGCGGCGTTCGCGTCGTTGCCGAGAACGGCTGGCACATTAAGTCGATCGGCCATCATGCGCGCCAAGGGCACATCGTTCTTCCACGGCAGGTTGGGCGCCATCTCGATGATGCCCGTCAGTTGGTTCGCGTTCGGTGCACCGATGCCTACCGCCCGTAAGGGCCGATGATCATCCGCCTGTACGAGACGGTGGCCAGCATCCGCCAACGCATCCGCAAAAGCATGTTCGTCCGCGTGTCCGAGGGTATTGATCCGCGCACGCGCCAACACCTTGCCGTCGTGAACGAGCCCGAGTTTGCTCGTCGTTCCGCCAATGTCGATACCGAGGATCATGTGGTGATCGGTGAATGCTTCGAGCCTTTGAACCCATACCACGCCAGGAAGGCGTAGCACAAGAGCGGCAGAACGAAGCTGATGTGGAATCCCATCGTCGTGACCTTCTGCACACCGAGCACATCGATGACCGCGCCTTGCAGAGGAGGGATCAGCGCGCCGCCGACGATCATCATCACCAGCAAACTGGATCCTTGTGATGTGTCGTTGCCCAGACCATCGATCGCCAACGTGAAGATGTTGCTCCACATGATCGAGTTGAACAGGCCGATCGCGATCACCGCCCACATGGCCCACGCGCCTTCACCCATGATCACGAACCCGAGCAAGCCCATCGCCGCGACCGCGAAAAGGCCCAACGCCTTGGATGGGTTCGGTCCAGCAACGACGAACGCGAGGAGGTTCGCGGCGATGAGTACGGCCATCGGCCACGCATTCTCCAGCGCGAAAGTTGAATTGGCGTTTACCGCAAGCAGCAGGACGAACATGCCAGCGCCAAGGGCCAACATGACCAACGAGCGCTGCGTCGCGCTCATCCCGCGCGACAAGGCGATCGCTCCGAGGAAACGCCCGGTCATGGCGCCACCCCAGTACAGACTGAGGAAGTGTTTGGCGCTTCCTTCAGGCATGCTCATCACGGAATCCAACCCGAGGAAACTGATGATCAAACTACCGATGGCGACCTCTGCGCCGACGTAGCAGAAGATCGCCACCATGCCCCAGCGCAATTGCGGATGCCTGAGCGCATTACTCTTCCCTGCACTTACATGCGGTGGTTCCGGAAGTGTGGTGAAGTACACCCACACCGCTTGCAGTAGGAGCAATACGGTGAACGCGACGTACGGCCATCGCACCGCCGCATCACCCTTGAAGTCGGAGAAGATCAACGTACCTCCGATGATCGGAGCGAGTGTGGTACCGAGCGAGTTGAAGGCCTGCGCCATGTTCAATCGACTACTCGCCCCTTCGGGTGCGCCGATGATGGCCACGAACGGATTCGCCGCGATCTGTAAGAGGGTGAAGCCCAATCCGAGGACGAACAGCGCAAGCAGGTAGAACGCGAAAAGGTTGATGTAGCTAGCTGGCACGAACAGCGCCGTCCCGCATGCCGATAGAAGAAGTCCAGCGATGAGCGCACGCTTGTATCCGAACCGCGCGATCGGGTCCACGCCGCCTTGCGAGTTGAGGTAATAGGCCAACGAGCCGAAGAAGTACGCGCCGAAGAAGCAGAGGTTCACGCTCAGCGTTTGCCACCAGGGCATGTCAGGGAACACCGTGCGTAGGTGCGGGATCAGTACGTCGTTCATCACCGTCATGAAGCCCCACATGAAGAATAGCGTGGTGAGCACCACCATCGGATAGGCCGTGGCCCGGTTGAAGCGCATGGGGCCAATGTAGGCGGCCTCCGGTGACTTCTTCGCCGCATGATATGCACGACTACCTTCGACCGCCATGAACGACCGCAGACACTTTCTCAAGCTCGGCCTCGCCGGTTCCGCCGCACTCGCCACGGGTTGTTTCCCGAAGGAAGAAGGAGCAGAAGAGAAAGCCGTGGATGCACCGCTGTCCTTCACAAAGGGTCCGGTGATCCTCAGCACGTGGATCCACGGCATGCCCGCCAATGCGAAAGCGTGGGAAGTACTCACCGCCGGTGGAAGTGTGCTGGATGCGGTGGAACAAGGTGTCGCCGTGGTGGAGAGCGACTTCACCAATCGCAGCGTCGGGCTCGGAGGACGACCGGATCGGGATGGACACGTCACGCTTGACGCATGCATCCAGGATCACGAGGGTCGTGCAGGATCCGTCGCTTTCGTTCAACACTTCGAACACCCGATCAGCATTGCCCGCGCCGTGATGGAACGCACACCGCACGTGATGCTTGTAGGAGCCGGGGCGGAGCGTTGGGCGTTGGAGAACGGTTTCTCACGGAACGATATCACCATCCCCGAAGTGAAAGCCGATTGGGAGGAGTGGGCCAGGACCAGCAACTACAAGCCGGTGGCGAACATCGAGAACCACGATACCATTGGAATGGTCGCCATCGATGCGAACGGCAGGTTGGCGGGTTCATGTACCACCAGTGGATTGGCGTACAAGATCCACGGCAGGGTGGGGGATTCACCCATCATCGGTGCCGGGCTATTCGTGGATGGCGAGGCCGGTGCGGCCTGTGCCACCGGTGTTGGCGAATTGGCGATCCGCACGGCGGGCAGCCACACGGTGGTGGAACTCATGCGCCAAGGCCGCACACCCGAGGAGGCCTGTCACGAAGTGGTCCTGCGCGTGCAACGCAAGCACAAGGAGTTGGTGGATATGCAGATCGGCTTCCTCGCGATCCGTGCTGATGGTGCCTTCGGCGGATGGGCCTTGCGCAAGGGCTTCAACTATGCCTTGCACACCACCGACCGTGAGTTGATGGTGGATGCACCATTCGACCTGGCCTAGCCGGGATCAGGGCAATCGCATCTTCTTCACCTCTTGGTCCGGGCCTTCAGCCCTTGAATACCACATGCATCATCCCAGCCAATGGCGTGGCCATCGGCTGGGATGATGCCGGGCCGTTGGCCCTCGACGCGCTATGAGAAGGGTGATATTGGCGTGACACACCCGTTCGGGGAAGGGCTGAAGGCCCGACCTGATGCCTGCCCCGTGGCGAAGCCATGGGCAGGCGGTGCCGAATGAGCCGGAGGGCTGAAGGCCCGACCACATGACCATGGCCTGGAATTTTGATGCGGTTGCCCTGGAGCCGGATTTTGATCCTTTCCCGGCTTCTCCTATCTTCGCCTTCATGAAACGCACGCTGAACCTCTTCGGGTCCATGCTGTTCGCTGCTGCGCTGATCGCCGCTCCCGGTGGTAGCGACGGTCGGCATTGCGACCCGAAGGCGAACATGCGGATCTCCTGTTCACGTACATCGGGCATGGTGCAGATCCAGATCGACAATTGCCGCCGGATCGGTGAGGTGGTGATGGAGATCAAGGACCAACGGGGCCGGGTGCTTTATCGCGAAGAAGGCAACGCGCGCACCGGTGAACTGGTCCGCCGCTTGGACAAGGGGGTATTCCCCAAGGGAACGCACACGGTTTCCGTTCAGGCCCGCGATTTCGCGATCAGTCAGGTCTTTACCATCGAGTAGTTACCAGCCAGCGCCGATCAGCGCGAGCAACTCCGGATTGGCGCTCAACGTGGTGCTGACACTGGCCGTACGTTCCGCCTTTTCCTTCAACACCGCCTTCGTCACCTTGCCGGTGGCATTCGCTACGCTGGTGTTCATGGTCAATTCCTCTTCGGTGACCACATGCGTACCGCTTTGCGTGGCCCCAGCAGCGGACTGCAGCGTAACCACATCCGTGGTGATCGGCGCACGCGCTCGTTCACCCTCCCTTCGCTCATCCAGGTTGCCGTCCTTCTTCTCCGCCACGGACTCATCAGCGGCCACTTCAAGTAGTTGGGCATTCCCCGACACCGGCGCTGCGTCCATTTCGACCTCATTGAACGAGCGCGTCGCACCTGCGGTGGTCCCAACTTCCTTCAGCGATCCAGCAGGTTGCTGCGTAGGCGGTGGTGCAGGCTCGAATACGCTCTGGTTCTCCGTCGCGGGTACGCTCGGTTCAGCCACCTTCAGCTTTGCCGGTTCCTCTTTCTTCAACTCGGCCACTTGCGCGGACTCCTTGTTGTTCGTCGCGGTCTGGATCATCCACACGCCCGCTACGATCAGCAACGCGAGTGAAGCGAATGCCAGCGCTGGACGCAGCAAACGGTTCTCCTTCCACATGGCCGAGAGTTCCTTCGGCCACAACAAACCACCGATGCTGTTCAGCCAGACCCGCCATTGCGGACGCTGGTTGGCGCGGAAGGCGGCCATGATGTGGTCGCGGATCTCCGGCTCCACGGTGATCGGTTCGCGGCGACGATCATCCTCGCGTACCTGGCCGAGCAGTTGGCGCATGGCCTCGTACTCGGCGCGTCCGCTGATGTGGCGCAGCACATAGGCGCGCTCCTCCTCCAACAGTTCGTCGTAGGATCGTTCCTGCAGGAGGTTCTCGATGTCCTCCGGGTCGTAGTGTTCACGCCTTTCCATGGTACACGGCGTTAGGGTTGAATTCTTTCATGCGTTCGGCCAGTTTCTTCAATGTGTAGAACAAGCGGCTCTTCACCGTGCCTTCGGAACAACCGAAGGCGAGGGCGATCTCCTTGATGGCCATGTCCTCGTGGTGCCGCATCACGAAGGTGGCTTTGTGGTCGGGGTCCAACTTCTCCAATTCCTCCTGCAAGCGATCGCGGAATAGCTCGTGATCCACGCCGATGCCGTTGGTGGCTTCCACGCGATCAGGACCGGCGCGCAACTCGACCGCCGCCGCGCGCACCACTACTTCATGACGGTAGGCGTTCTTGCACATGTTGTTCGCCACGCTGAAGATCCAGGTCTGGAAGGGCCGCGAGGGATCGTAGCTGGTGGGGCGTTGCGCCAACTTGGTGAACAGGTCCTGCAACATGTCCTTGGAGCGTTCGCGATCGTGCCAGAGCATCCGGTGGAAGTAGTTCAGCAGTCTGCCGTGGTAGCGGTCGTACACCGCGCCGAACGCCCGCTCATCGCCGCGGACCACGAGCTCCATCAGGCGCTCGTCGCTCTGCGTGGTGTATTCCTTGCTGAACACGCCCATGGTCAGTGCAGGAAGATGCCGTTGGTGATCATGCTCTGCGTGGCGCCCAACTGTTGCGCCATGATGCGCAGTTCGGCTTCCAACTCGGAGGCGTTGCGTTCATCATCCATCGCGCGGTAGTACTTCAACAACAACGATCCGGGGATCAGATAATTCTTCGAGATCGGTCCGGCGTCCGTCGGTTTGCGCATGCCTTTCCACAGGGAACCGAGCTTCGCCATATCGCCGCGTGCGCTTTCGCTCATCCGCATCGCGAGGCCGGTCACGCTCAGCAGCGCGGCATGGGTGCGTGCCACTTCAGCACCGACAGCAAGTGAAAGGAATACCGGCCTACCTGTGGAAGTGTGCAGCTTGGCAATGAAGGAGGCCTCATCCGGCGGAACAGTTCCCGTAGCTCCAGCGCGTCCCCACATGCGTCCGCGGTACTCCGGATCGGGCAACATGCGCCGATCGATCACCAGCACATCCGTTCGTTTGCCTTCCGCGAATTGCTTCACCCAAAGCGGGTAGGCATCCATTTCGCCTGCGGCGATCAGTACACCTTTCTCATCCACGGACTTCAACAGATCCTCGGCGTACAGGTAGAGTGGGGGAGCCACGCCGCCACGCGCCTTCATGTCCTTCGCACGTGCCACCAACGTGGGCTGATCATCCTGCCGCGCAGCTGCTGCCAATTGCGGCCCCACCAATTCAATGCGCTCGGGTGCGTTGGTCGCAGCCGCGCCGAGTTCAGTGAACGAACGCACTGTGGGGAACGACGCGTAGAAATTGGCCATGTGCGCCTCGAAGCTGTTCGGGTACGCACTGTTGATCCGGTCCGCAGACAGATCCAACTGCTGCTTGTCCGCTGCGGTGTACGAACCCTTGTTCCGCGAGAGCGCCTCGTTCCGCTGCATCCGCAAGCCATCGAGTTCCTGGGCCGGTGTCCGTGTCGCATCGAAGAGATCGAGCGTCTCATGGTCCACAGCGGCAGGAGTGGCCGCCCAACCGCCCTGCACGGGGTCCTGCACGGCGGTGGCCTTGGTCTGCTGCTCCGCCCGCGCAGGGACTTCCACCTGCGCGAAGGCTGTGGCACCGGACAGAACGAAGAGGACGAACACGGATCGGAGGAACATGCTTTGATCGCTTGGGTCGAATTGCTGTACACGCAGCCCCGGAACAGGTTCAACCCGCAGGCTACCTTTGGCAAGGTAAGATCATGTTGAGCGAGGAAGCGAAGGAGCGGTTGCGAGCAAGTCTCGATAAGGTACACGCGTGGCCGTCCGTGTACATGTTCAAGTTCGTCCTCGAACCCGACCCCGAGCGACTCGACGCCGTCCTCGCCCTCTTCCCCGCCGAAAGCGAAGTCACGCGCAAGTACTCCACCGGCGGCAAGTACGTCAGCATCACCGTCCGCGAGGTCATGGTCTCTGCCGATGAGGTCATCGCCCGCTACGACCGCGCCTCTACCATTTCAGGTGTCATCACCCTCTGAAATGTTCAGCCGCCGCCTCACAACCCGCATTACTCAGAACCTCCACGGTATTTGTCCGCCCCGGCGGACCCTCTGCGCCCTCATCTCCGCATTTCTTCCACCTCTCTTTGCTTTCTCTGCGCCCTCTGCGTTCTCTGCGCCTCTGCGTGAGATCTTGCATTCCCCCATCACGCGCGCCACGTACTCCACTGCACTCTCCTGCCGTTAGCCATGGACCTCCTCACCATCCGCACCGCCCTCCTGATCACCCTCCCGATCATGCTCGTGGTCGTCCTTTGGCGTCGGTTCAAGCACAACGTCATCGCTCGCGACCTCCCCGCCCCGCAGCACTTGGAATTGCTCCAACTGGAAGTGGAATACCACCCGGCCCGTCTCCGCGTTGCGTTGAAAGTACCCAGCAAACAGACCCTTCACGCCTTCCTCCTCTCTGCGGCCCACGAGCAGATACACACCTGGCCGGTCCATGTCCTGGAAGCCGGCGCGGATCCCATCCACCTCGACCTCCCCGCACTCACCGATGGCCTCTACCACGTGCAATTGGATACCGGCACGCAACGAACGGTCCGCCAGTTCCGTCTTCGCACCGTATGACGCACCTCCGCACCATCGCCTGTTCCGTCGCGCTACTTCTCGTCGTGCAGGCCATCGCGCAAAAGCGGACCAAGGAAGGCGACGTCAGTTCCACCATCAAGGGGGATCTCGTCATGCCGGTCTCCTTCCGCAACCCCTTGTTCAACAGCATCACCGAGACCATCGGGCAAGTGGGGGCCACCTTCCAAGTGCCCATCCGCCATGGCATCGGCTTGGGTGTGGGGGGTAACATGTCCTGGTTCACCTTGAAGCAACGCGCGCTGGCGCCGCGGATCGTCAGCGGTGATGTGCGTCGCTTGGCGCTCTACGGCAAAGTGCAGTTGGAGCGCTACACCAGCGAACGCACCTTCTATGAACTGAACCTGCGCGTCGGCATGGCGACCTACGATTTCGATTGCGCCATCTGCACCGGCCAACAAGCACCTGTGCTCTACTGGTCCTTGGGCACGGCATGGTACATCCACGCCACGGACAACCTCGCCTTCGGGCTATTGGTCGGCTACGACAACCAAGCCGCGCACTTCAGCGCTGGTGATCTCGGCCTCAACGAATTCCCCGGCCGCAAGCAGACCACGGAGGACCATGTCTACCAGAATCTGCTCTTCGGGTTGGGCTTCAGCACGCGGTTGCGGAGGAGTGAGAGGGATGCGATGACGTGGTAGGGGGGCTTGATGACCCGGGTTCTGATCGGCCGGGATGGCAGTCGCTTTCAACCCTGGTTATGGCTGGCCCGAAAACAGGGGAAGCGTACACGAGGAGAGGGGGTGATCAAATTGCGCTGGTCGCGCCAACCCAACGTGCGTTTCCATACTGTGGAGTGGCAATTGGAGGACGGCTCATGGGAGGTGGCCGGGACCACCTCGCGCTGCGCCATTCTGTTGACGGACCTGAAGCCCGGAAAACGATTCACGTTCCGCGTGATCGGTGAACAAGCGGCAGCTGGTGTACCGGATGCGGCCATCGGGGAATCGATGTCCGCTCACAATGGCGTCGTGTTCCAAGGCATGCGCCGGCACGGTTTGTAGATCGGGTAGTTCATCCGCACCGCTGGGAACGTGGTAGGCCGCCACCGGATCGAAGGTCACATAGGAGTTACCGCGGACATCATAGCAGAAGCGCTCCTTGCGCAGTGCGATGGAGTGCAACCGTTCGCGCCGTAGTGTGAAGCCGCGCTCGGGAATGAAGGACGTTGACATCGGGCAGAGAAGGTGACCCGCCCGGACCCGGCCGGATGGTGTTGCGCAAGCGGAGGCATGAACAAGGCGCTGTCACTAACCCATGATCCTCGGCAAGTTCCGCCCGACGAACATTCAGCGTACCACACTCACCGGTATCACCTGCGCACCGCCAGCATTCAGCCAATACCGCCCGGCAGACAATCCGCTCACATCCACCGTGCATGGCGAGCGCATGACACCGTTCTGTTGCGCTACCATGCGGCCCGTGGCATCGTGCAAACGCCAACCGTGGATCAATGATCCATCGCCCCAACTGATGTTGATAAGATCCGCAGCGGGCACCGGGTACGCCTGCCAACTCCTCGCATCAGGCTGTTCGTCGAGTCCGGTGATGAGGAAAGCCTCCGAGGGGGTCGAACAGTCGACCACGTAGGTCACATCCACCAGGTAGCTGCCGGATACCGTGACATCGATGCACGCCGAGTTGCTGTTCGAGAGCGGCAGATCATCGAGGTACCATTGGTAGCTCTCGCCTTCCGGGTAGGCGCAGAGTTGCGATCCGCTCTCCACGATATCCGGCTGCACGGGCTGCGTGAAGCCTATCCACATCCATAGCCCTGGGTCCTGAACGAAGTTGGGGCAGATGGACGGTGCGCCACTCACGTTGAACACACCACCGGTGTTATGGACGGCAAGCGTATCGTCCGTCGCGCCGGGAATGGGAACTCCGCCATCGGTCCATTGGATATTGATGTCATAGGGCTGTAGTAGCACAAGCAGGACGGTATCGAGTGTGCAGAAAACAGGTCCGTTCTGAGTGAAGTAGAGCGATTCGCCTTCGGTCAATACTGTGGGCGGCAGGAAGGCCCAGCCATCCACCAGCACTTGTGGTGACATTTCAGTGCAGCCCGCTGATGTGGCCTCCACGCTGAACTGCGAACCACCGTCGTTGTAGGCGTCCACGACGAGCGTCTGGTCCATTGCGCCGGGGATCGGGTTACCGTCCTTGTACCATTGGTAACTGTCGTAGACCTCCGTCATCAGTACGCCTTGCGTGTTAGGACAAAGGATCAGGTCATTGGGGGTGATCGTGGGATCGAAGTTGCATTGGGCCAGCGCAGCGCTGTTAGCGAGGAAGAGGGTTGCGCCGAACGAAAGCGATCCGAAGAAGAGTCCAACTGTTTTCATGGCATGAGGTATTTGCGAAGGAGGACGTGTCAAGGTGCCGTGTACGCTGCCGCGTTCCCGCATTTTGGTGATGGAAGGTGAATTCGTGGACCAGCCGATGCTTCGATCCCCCGGCGGCTTGATCGCATTCGTTCCCACCATCAGCACCACGGTCTTCATTGGCGCGCGCGGGCGGTGCATCACGCCTTTGGTGACGGTGACGCCTTGCTGTGGGCGTTTCATGGGCCGGCCCCCCGGTCCGCCCGGCGGTTGACCTTCCAGCAGAAGACCCCCCCCCCCCCCCCCCCCCCCCCCCCCGCGCGCCCCCCCCCCCCCCGCCCGCGGCCGCCCCCCCCCCCCCCCCCCCCCCCCCCCCCCCCCGCCCCCCCCCCCCCGCCGGGCGGCCCCGCCCCCCCCCCCGGCCCAACACGACCATCCGGTTCCGGACCGATACTTGCTCGCGAAATGCAGCATCTTTCCCCACCTTCACGTCCTAT
This sequence comes from Flavobacteriales bacterium, assembly GCA_016721005.1. Taxonomy (GTDB): domain Bacteria; phylum Bacteroidota; class Bacteroidia; order Flavobacteriales_F; family PHOS-HE28; genus PHOS-HE28. Next base: position 475,928 of record JADKJM010000005.1, on the reverse strand, counting down.
CCCAAACACGCCGCATGCGCCACCGTACTCTCTCGCTGCTCATCCTTTCTTCCTCCGGTCTCAGCGCGCAAGACTATTTGGGCAATGATCCGCTCTGGCTCGTGGGATCCATTTGCGCAGTTCCGGCGCCGTGCATCGCCAATGACTTCTACAACTACTACACGGTCGGTGATTCGGTGATCGAGAATGTGACGTGGACCAAGGTGGCGCGCGAAGGCGTGGTCACCTACATGTGGCAAGCATCGCCGCCGGTCGGGCCGGGTTGTCAAGGCATGAACCCTTACGGCCCGGACTTCTACGGCGTTTGGCTCATCCGGCAGGAAGGCCGATCACTGCGGATCTGGATCGACGACGTGGACCAACTCCTCTACGATTTCGACCTTACGCTAGGCCAGACCATTCCCCTCACGTGGAACAATTGGAGCACGGACATCACCGTGATCGCCGTGGATAGTGTGCTCATCGGTATGGAGATGCGCGCGCGTTTCGAACTGGGCAACAGTTGGGCCCAATACCTCATCGAGGGCGTGGGCAGTTCGAACGGCCTCTTCGAGCCGATCAGCAATTTCTTCGATTGCGGCTATGGGCTGGATTGCTTCGGTCTGGGCACCGAGAGCTATTACCCCACGAATTGGACAGGAGGTTGTTTGGTGACGATGGGCCTGAACGACTCCATGGTTTCCGAAGAGATCACCGTGGCACCCAACCCAGCAACTGATCGTGTACGGATCACGGGCATTCAGGCCGGTGATCAAATCACACTCCATGACGGCATCGGACGGGTGGTGCTTCGCACGCGATCGAACTCGGTCAACATGGATCTGGATGTTTCCGACCTGTCCACCGGAGTGTATACGCTAGCGATCGGTGGTCGTAGGCAACGGCTTGTGGTTGCGCGATAGGATCAAGTTGCGGCTACCCCGCGCCTTTGTTCAATTGCTCGTAGAGCGCTTTGAACTCGGGAATTTCCATGAAGACATCCTTACCCCTGGCCACCACATCGCGGGCCTTTTGTGTTTGTCCTTTCGTAACGAGATAGTCGGCGTAGCGCACCATGGAACCACGGAGGAGTTTGAGTTGATCCGGCGGTAAGCGTGAAAGGTCCGGGATGGCGGTCATCGCTGTGTCGTATTGCGCTAAGCTCAGGGCAGCGTCGCGTTGCAGGTTCATCTTCAACTGAGTGAGTGCGAGCATTTGCCAAGCCCCCGGGTTCTCGGGCATATAGCCCACCATGCGGGCGTACTGGCGTTTGGCCTTACTGAAGGCCTTCAGATCCATGTAGTAGTAACCGGTCTCGAAGGCCACTGTATTCAGTTCACTCCAATAGTCCTCGAAGTTCTTGAAGAAGGCCAGTTCCTTGTCCTTCTTGCGGTACTTCACGGCATACTTCAGCGCATCGCGCGCGGCGTACTTGTATTCCTTCTGCATAGTGTACTTCTCCAACTTGCTCATCTCGTGGTAGCACATGCTCAAGTAGAGGTAAGGCATTGCGTCGCGCCGTGTTTCATCCTTTGATGCGTAGTGTTCGGCCTTGTCTATGCACTTCTCGTAGTTCTCGTCCACGTACATCACCAAGAGGTCATCGTATGAACGGCCTTGGGCCAATGTGGGTAAAGCGAGCAGAAGGGAAAGAAGAATGGACAGTGTTCGACTCATGGTGTTCTGGAATAGATGGAATGCGTACTGAAGTCGGTTCCGAAGCAGGACCCTATCAAGGTATGAACGGCCTGATCCCGGGTTGGTCACCGGGTGTTTCGTAGCCAATTGTTCGGTCGGCGAGTTCCGTGGATCTTCCGGAAGCCTTCCAAGAGCGGTGCAACCGGAGGAGTGGCGCTGACGTCATTGCGGTTACATTGCTCTCCCTGACCCCATAAGCCATTCCATGAAACAAGCTCTACTCACCGCAACGGCCGCTCTATTCACCTTGAACGTTGCTGCGCAGACTTCGTGTGCGGATGCGCTTCCTGTGGTCTCCGGGATCCATGCCGTCCCTGTATCAAGCGGTACACCGAACAGCCCGACCTGTGCTGGTGGTGTGGGAACCGGCGCCATGTGGTACTCCTTCACAGCCACGAACGACACCACCATGGTCCTGCTCACCCATGTGGTCGGCGTGCCGGACACGGACACCAAGGTGAGCGTTTACACAGGAACCTGTGCCGCGCTCAGTTGCCTTATTGGTGATGATGACGGTGGGGATGGCCTGACCTCCATGGCCACCTTCGCGGTGACGACCGGCACGACCTATACCATTGCATTCGACAACTATTACTCCAGCTTGGGCTTCAGCTTCGATCTTCACCCTCTTTACACTCCTCCACCACCGGAAGGCACCATCATCTTCACCGCGACCTCGATCATCGGTGCCGGTGGCATCATGGGTGCTGTGGATATGAATGATGATGGCCGCGACGATGCGGTGATGCCCGGATACACCAGCTTCAACATCGGCTACCAGTATCCTCTGGGCGCGTATGCGATCGCGAACTACCCGACCTCGCCCGCTGTGAACACGGCGAGTTGGAGCTTTGCCATCGGCGATTGGGACAGCAATGGCCATCGCGATCTGCTCTATGGCGGCGGTAGCGGCGCCACATTCATGAATGCCAGTGGCGATGGATTGAGCTACACACAGCACACTTTTTCGCAGTACATCTTCTGCCAGCGCACCAATTTCGTGGACCTCAACAACGACGGTAATCTGGATGCGTTCAGCTGTCACGACGTGGATGCAAACGTGGCCTTCATCAATGATGGCAATGGCAACCTCGTCTTCACACAAGGCGGCTACGGCACCACCTGCGGGAACTACGGATCCATCTTCACGGACTTCAACAACGATGGTTCCATGGACCTTTTCGTGGCGAAGTGCGGTTGTGATCCACAGGACCTGCTGATGCCGAACAACGGCAGTGGGGTGTTCACCAACATCGCCCCGGCGCTCGGCTTGAATGATTCGCACCAAAGCTGGAGCAGCGCGTGGGGCGACTTCGATAACGACGGCGACATGGATGTGTTGATCGGCAGCAGTGGTGGTGGCGTACACAAGCTCATGCGGAACAATGGCGATGGGACACTCACGGACATCACTGCGGGTAGTGGCATGGATTCCTTCACCGGATCCAGCATCGAATGGACCGCACACGATTTCAACAACGATGGATGGATCGATATCCTAGGTGGCGGTGCGATGCACTACAACAACGGGGACGGGACCTTCAGCCATGATGCCACGGCTCCGACGAACCATGCGGTGGGCGACATGAACAACGACGGCTTCCTCGATATCATGAGCGCTGCGGGTTATTTCGCCAATGGTGGCAACGACAACAACTGGATCCGGATCAACCTGCGTGGAACGGTGAGCAACCGCGATGCGATCGGTGCTCGCGTCACGGTGACCAGCGCGCTCGGCACGCAGATCCGTGACATCCGCAGCGGCGATGGCTTCCGCTACATGAGCTTCATCGGCGCGCACTTCGGACTGGGTGCCGACGATGCGGTGCAATCCGTGCAGATCCGCTGGCCCAGCGGCACGGTGGAGGTGTTTGATGAACTCGCCATCAACCAGACCCACATGATCATCGAGGGCGTATCCATCGGGATCCCGGAGGAAGCTGCTGATGACTTCCGCATGTATCCGAACCCGGCCACGGATATGGTCACGCTCACCGGCGTCGCCAACAACACCATGGTGGAGGTGTATGACGCCACCGGAAAGCTCGTGTTGAATACACGGTTGCTCGGTACACAACTCTCCGTGGCGGGGCTGGCTCCCGGCGTGCATGAGCTGCGCGTGGTCGGTAAGAACGGTGTGCAACACCTGCGCTTCACCAAGGCCTAGGAACAACTTTCGTTGTTGCTTCCGCGGGGTGATCAACCTCCCGGTGTGAATGCCTTTCGGGTTTGCGCTTTCGTGCGTTGACTTCGGAGGAATATCTTCTGCCCGTGCCGGGTGACGAGAATCGCGTCAGTGACAACCGGAGCCGTTCTGTTCAACCGTAACCCATGTCCATTGATGTAGTTGGAACTTCTGCCCTTGTGATCTCCGCCACCGTGAACGAGAGCGCGATCTTGCACCCGATGATCGGGGACGAACTCTACGAGGAGACCGAAATGGCCGCACTGGCCGCGCGCTTCGTCAACAGCACGAACCGCCATGTCTTCCTCACCGGCAAGGCGGGCACTGGCAAGACCACCTTCCTGCATCAGCTTGCTGCGAGCACGCACAAGCGGTATGTGATCCTCGCGCCCACAGGCATCGCAGCGCTGAACGCGAAGGGTGTCACCATCCATTCGCAATTCCTCTTTCCCTTCGGATCCTTCGTTCCGGAAAGGCAATTGCCTGCCGACATCACGTACGGCCAGTTCCACGACCGCGATACGCTCACGCGCAGGCATCCGCTCAACGCCATTCGTCGCAATGTGCTCCGCGAAGTGGACCTGCTGATCATTGACGAAGTGAGCATGCTCCGCGCGGACCTCATCGACGCGATCGACTTCCGTATGCGCGCCGTGCGACAGAACCGCTACCAGAGTTTCGGTGGTGCCCAAGTACTGTTGATCGGTGATCTGTACCAATTGCCGCCTGTGGTGAAGGACGACGAGTGGCGCGTGATGCAACGCTACTATGCGAGCATGCACTTCTTCGAGAGCCAGGTGATCAAGGAGCACGGCTATGCGCACATCGAGCTCGACAAGATCTTCAGGCAGCAGGACGGCAACTTCATCCACATCCTCAACAACCTGCGCAACAACACGGTGACGCAAGAGGATGTGACCGAGCTGAACAAACATTACAAACCGGAGATCACCGCCGCCGATAGCGATGGCGTCATCACCCTCACCACGCACAACTACAAAGCCGACGACCTGAACCAACGTGCCTTGGCGCAATTGTCCGGCAAGTCGTTCACCTTCGACGCCATTGTGGAGGGCGATTTCCCGAACAGCATGCACCCCGTGCTGGAACGCATCGAGTTGAAAGTGGGCGCGCAGATCATGTTCGTGAAGAACGATGCCGAGAAGGCCTACTTCAACGGCAAGCTCGCGAAGGTGGAAGCATCGGACAAGGACGGCATCACGGTGCGCATGGATGACGGCACCCCCGGCTCGGAGGCTGGAGTGCCATACAAGTTGAAGCGTGAGACGTGGGAGAACAAGCGCTACGTGGTGAACTCCGCCACCAAGGAGCAGGACGAGGAAGTGCTAGGCACCTTCGAGCAATACCCCATCAAGTTGGCGTGGGCCATCACCGTACACAAGAGCCAAGGCCTCACGTTCACGAAGGCCATCATCGATGTGGGGCAAGCCTTCGCGCCGGGCCAGGTCTATGTGGCGTTGTCGCGCTTGCGCTCGTTGGATGGCTTGATCCTGCGCACGCGCATCGACCCATCGGTGGTGAGCAGCGATAAGGATGTAGTGGCGTTCACGCAGCGCGGTGTGCAACAGGAACCGCTGCCGCAACAACTGGAACTCAGTCAGCGCGAATACCTGAAGCTGCTCCTCGCGGGCACCTTCGACTTCAGCGATATGCTGCGGAAGGTGGAGTACACGCAAAAGGACCATCCCGAGACGGCGCAGTTCGAGGACGACAGCATGAAGACGGCCTTGCAGGTCCTGCTGGAGAAGTTGCGCGCCGAGGAAGTGAACACGCAGACTTTCCGTCACCAATTGATCCGCTTGATGCAGGAAGGCAAGCGTGAGGAGTTGCTGGTGCGCATCGAGAAGGGCGGCGCCTACTACGGCGAGATGCTCCAAGCGCAGATGAAGGCGCTCTTCCAGCACATGGCACAGGCCGAAATGCTCAGCAAGACCAAGGAGTACACCAACGCGCTGAAGGAGATCGACGGCATGCTGATGAAGAAGGTGGCCACCATCGCCAAGGTCGGCTACCTCACCACGTGCATACTCAACGGCGAAGAAGTGAAGCGCCGACCGGAGATCGAGAAGGGGTTGTCCGACAAGCGTGCAGCGATGGTAGGTGAAGCGCATTCATGGGCGGAAGAGCATCGGCCCAAGGCCAGTGGCAAGACGGGTCGCAAGAAGAAACGTCGTTCAGAAGACGCGGTCGCTGACGGTGACGCCGGTAGCGTCGACCCATTGGGTCGACCCCTAACGAAGAAGAACCGCGATCACCCCGATTACGAACGTGCACCACGCCGCAGCAAGAAGGAGATCGGCAATACCTATAACGTCACCTACGCCTTGCGCAAGGAGGGACTCACCTTGGACGAGATCGCTGCGCAGCGTTCCATGGCGAAGAGCACCATCGAAGGGCACTTTGCGCGTGGTATCGCCGAAGGTGCTATCGATATCGATGGCCTGATGCCCGAAGCGGAACGCGACGCCATCGCTAACTGGATGAAGGAGAACCCCACCGAAGGATTGAACGCCGCCGCCGGCTACTTCGATGGACGTTTCAGCTACGGCCAATTGCGCATGGTACAGGCGTGGGTGAAGAAGGAGGAGTGATCACTCGAGGGCCTTCAACGCCACGTCCATCACCGCATCGCGTCCGGACAGCAGGTCTTCGATGGTCGCACGGACCGCGATCGTCGGCATCACGCCGTGGCCATCATTCGGCCCATCGGTCAAGCGCCAGAGTCTAGTGGAGATGTAGCAGTCGATCCCGGTGTTCGGCAGGCGTACATGTTTCGGACTGCCGGAGATCACGGTACGGTTCCCGCCTGCCTCTTCGCCGATGAAGGTGGCGCGGTGGTCTCGCTCCAAGCAGGAAAGCACCATGCCGGTGACCGAGAAGCAACCACCATCCATCAGTACCACGAGTTGTCCGGTGAATGGACCGCGATGGGGTTTGCTTGTGCCAGAGGCCGGGCCCTTGCTCACCAGTGTGAAAGGCTCATCGAGCAAATAGGAGAGGAGCAGTTTGCCCAAGGAGGGATCGCCGCCTTGGTTCCCGCGCAGGTCGAGGATCAGCTTGCGCGTCTTGTGTTCCCTCATCATCGCGAATGTGCTCATCACTTCCCGTTTCGCGTTCTGTCCGTACTCGCTCTTGAGCGTCTTAGTCTCGAACGTGGGGATCGTCAACACCGCCACGGAATCTCCTTTTTCGAATCGCATGGTGATCCCACTTGATCTGTTCGCGATCATTCCCGGCGATGCATTCCTGTTGATGTTCGCGCGGATGCTATCACTCGTCAGCGATCCGACGACCACTTTCTCGAAGCCGCGTTCAGACTTCAGTTCAATGGTGAATGTCGGAGGTTCGCCGAAGGAGAAGCGGTAGTACTCCTTGAAGTAGTTGTTGATGATCCATCGCGGATAGGTCGTGTTGCGGCCGTCGCGGATCTGGTGCATGAGCAGCGTGTCCATGATCGAAGCGACCGGTGTTCCGTTGATGCGCGTGATCTCGCGCCCTGCGTTCAGGTGTTCATCACTTGTACCATTGGCCGTGATGAAGAGATGCTCATCGAGCCAGGTGACATTCAATGGCAAGTAGCTTCGACCTTGGTCATCCGTACCGGGCAGGAATAGGGTATGACCATCGCCGAGCAAGGGATAGAGCGCAGCAATGGTGCTGAGGAATTGCAGCTCGGTCAACGGCTGTTGGATGCTTTTGCCGAGGCTGTCGAAGCAGCTTTCCAGCCGTTCCGCCGAGGTATACATGTCGAGCGCTGGGTGAAGCGCGCTGAGCTTCGCCTTGAGGAAGGCCAGATCCTGTTGAAGGGCAGCCACCGGATAGGTCTTGGGTGATCCGGTCGTTTGGCAGATCGCGGAGCTGGCCAATGAGAGCATCGTGACCAGCGCGCACGACCGTACCCATCCACATCCTCGCCCGGTATTCATGAACGGCATCGAGCGAATGTAGGCTTGGCCTCTGTCCGGAGTTGGATCGCCCTAGAGGTTGATCGGATCCGGGTGCAGCTCGATCAACAAGGGTCTGTTGACGGATTATCCGTCGGTATCATTCCGAATAATTGGCCATACATTTGGTGCCGGATAACTGGCCGATCGAGTGATGGAAACCCTGGCACTGGAACCCAAAGTCTCCTACCAACGTGAGGCCCCGCCTGCTGATGCGGCCATCACCGGTCGCATCCATGTACTACGTGGGCAGAAGGTGATGCTGGACCGCGACCTGGCGGAACTGTATGGTGTGGAAGTGAAGCGCCTCAAGGAGCAGGTGCGTCGGAACAAGGAGCGCTTCCCGGAGGACTTCATGTTCGAACTGAGCTTGGAAGAGGACCGGGTTCTAAGGTCACAAGTTGTGACCTTAGAAATGGCCGTTGATGACCATTCGTCTGAAAACCAAGGAGGTATAAGGTCGCAGTTTGCGACCTTAAAGCAGGGAAAGCATAGTAAGTACACCCCGTTCGCCTTCACCGAGCACGGCATTCTCATGTTGGCCAATGTGCTGCGTAGCGAACAGGCCATCGCGGTGAGTATCCACATCATCCGTGTGTTCGCGCGGATGCGTGAGATCATGCTCACGAACCAGGAAGTGCTGCGGCAGTTGGAGCAATTGGAACAGCGCGTTTCCGGTCACGATGTGGATGTCGCGAGCATCATGCGCGCGCTGCGGCAACTGATGGAACATCCTGCGGAGCCGCGTAAGAGCATCGGATACAAGTCAACCACCGACGCATGAGCACCGCCACGAACATTGCCCAAGAGCCGCAGGCCCGCTACCAACTGGAACTACCGGCCGACGCGTCCATCACGAACCGCATCCATGTGATCCGCGGCCAACGGGTGATGCTGGACCGTGATCTTGCCGCGCTCTACGGGGTGGAGACCAAGCAACTCAAGCGGCAGGTGCGAAGGAACTCGGGTCGATTCCCGGAGGACTTCATGTTCGAACTCTCCGCAGAAGAGCACGAGAACTTGAGGAGCCAGTTTGGCACCTCAAGTTGGGGAGGCACCCGTTATGCCCCAATGGCTTTCACTGAGCAGGGTGTGGCCATGCTTTCCAGTGTGTTGAACAGCGAGCAGGCCATTCTGGTCAACATACAGATCATCCGCGTTTTCACCCGGATGCGCGAGGTCATGCTCACGAACCAGGAAGTACTGCGGCAGTTGGAGCAATTGGAACACCGCGTTTCCGGTCACGATGTGGATGTCGCGAGCATCATGCGCGCGCTGCGGCAACTGATGGAACGGCCAGCGGAACCGCGCAAGAGCATCGGCTACAAAGCCGACTCCAACTGAAGAACGAAACAAACCCGATCACGATATCCAATCCCACCGAACCATGGCAAACCCCGTCTTCGGAGCCAACATCAAGCTCCTCCGTTCCCGCCGCGGCCGCTCCCAAGAGGAAGTGTCCATCGCTCTCGATGTGAAACGCTCCAGCTACAGCGGCTATGAGAATGGCAGCGCCGAGCCGTCCTTCGACCTGCTCGTGCGCATGAGCGAATACTTCAAGGTGAGCGTGGACAAACTTCTGCGCGACGACCTTACGGCCCTGAGCGAAAGCCAGATCGGGGTGATCGAGCGTGGAGGGGACATCGACCTCAGCGGTCGCCGCCTACGTGTGCTCGCCACCACGGTGGATCGCGAGGATCGAGAGAATGTGGAGTTGGTTCCCGAGAAGGCGAAGGCAGGCTACGCGCTGGGCTACGCCGACCCGGAGTACATCAGCATCCTGCCCACCTTCCAGATGCCCTTCCTGGCGCGGGACCGCAAGTACCGCACCTTCCAGATCAGTGGCGACAGCATGCCACCCGTGGCCGATGGATCCTGGGTGACGGGCGAGTACGTGCAGAACTGGCAGACCATCCGCGATGGCCAACCTTACATCGTGGTGACCAAGGATGATGGCATCGTCTTCAAAGTGGCCTACAACCAATTGAAGGACAAAGGCAACTTGTTGCTGTGCAGCACCAATCCGCTCTACGCGCCCTACGAAGTGCCCGTGACCAATGTGCTCGAGATCTGGAAGTTCGTCCACTTCATCAGTGCCGAATTACCCGAACCCAACATGAGCCGTGATGAACTGGCCCGCAGTGTGGTGGAACTGCGCAAGGAGGTGAGCCAATTACGCCTCTCCATGGAGCAGCAAGGGCGATTGGCGTTCTGAGCCGAACGAACGAAGTACACGAAAGGGTCCGCCAAGTCGCGGACCATTTCGCATTCGGGTCAATGGGTGAGCAGGTCCTTGAGGTGTGGGGCCTTGACCGTTCTGTATGCAAGCACCAGCAGAGCGGCGACCTGAAGCATCGCACCGAGCAGGAGTTGGATGTTGGCTGTAGGCCAGTGCAACACCTTGAACAGCGAGCCGAGGGTGATCACAGCGGTACCAACGAGAAGGAGAGAGACGGCGGTGCGGGTTCTCATAAGGAGGTCGGTTTTGCAGTGGAATGCATCACCGAGCATTCCGTAACGGTGCAGTTCCGGATCAACTATCCAGGAAATCCTTGAAGCCCGGGTATCGCAAAGCCTTCCACACGAGGATCACAAGACCAAGGAATGTTGGAGCCATACTTCCAACGTAGAGCAAGCCGGACATTGGCCAATCCTGGAATTTGAACACCACCGAGATCGTGAAGAAGCAGAGGCCAACGAGAACGAGCATCAAACCCAGCCGCGCGGTCATGCCTTCCGGAAGAGATCGTCCGCGTCCTCGAAGCACTTGAACTCGATCGCGTGCCCATCCGGATCCTCGATGAACATACTGCGCTGCTCACCCACTTCGCCCTTCATCACCACACCGGGTTCAATGAAGAACGGGTAGCCCACCTTCTTGAACTTATCGCGCAGCTTCCGCCAATCCGCAAGGCTGAGCACGATGCCCCAGTGGTTACTTGGGACGTTGCTCATGGGGTTGTACATGCGCGCGGTCTTGATCAGCATGGGGACCTCTTGGATGGTGAGTTGGTGCCCGAAGAGATCGAAGTCCACCCAAGTCTCCGCGCTGCGGCCTTCCTTGCAGCCAAGGAATTTGCCATAGAAGGCTTTGATCCGTTTCAGGTCGGTGGTGGCGAAGGCCAAGTGGAAGGTTCCGTCCATGGGGTGTGAATGATGCGTACCAAAATAAGAAGGCCCCCGCTGGAAAACGGGGGCCTTCGCATTAGTTGTTCATCGGTTACTCCTCATCCTCATCGTCGTCATCTCCACCGCCGTCATCCGCATCGTCGTCGTCAGCACCGCCATCATCATCCACGTCATCGTTGGCGGAGTCATCACTTCCTGCATCATCGGTACCCTCCAATCCATTGTCCTCATCCCCGTCATCCCCATCATCGCCTGCTGAACCGGAGGATTCGTCCTGATCGAGGAACTCATCGATCTCCGCACGGCTCTCGGAATTGATCTTGATCAAGTACATCGCCTCCGGTGTGCGCAGTTCGATCACGCGTAGCATCTCACCTTTCGCGGTGGGGATGGTCTTGATGTGGGTGGTGTCGATCCCGTCCGGGTATTGTTCCTGGAGGGTCTCCTTGAGCTGGTCGGTCAAGGTGTTGAAGGAGCGGATCAAACGTTGCATGGTGATCACATATCGAGGACGTAGGCGAAGATCAGAGGTGCTACAATAGTAGCATCACTTTCGATGATGTACTTCGGGGTGTCGATGTCCAGTTTTCCCCAGGTGATCTTTTCATTCGGCACAGCGCCACTGTAACTGCCGTAGCTCGTGGTGCTGTCGCTGATCTGGCAGAAGTAGCTCCAGAAGGGGATGTGTTCGCGCTGGAGGTCCTGGTGCAACATGGGCACCACGCAGATCGGGAAATCACCGGCGATGCCGCCCCCGATCTGGAAGAAGCCGATGCCATCGGTACCGCAGTTGTTGGTGTACCAATCGGCGAGGAAGATCATGTATTCGATGCCGCTCTTCATCATGCCCGGCTTGCAATCACCGGTGATACAATGGCCTGCGAAGATGTTGCCCAAGGTGCTGTCCTCCCAACCCGGACAGATGATCGGGATGTTGCGCTCCGCAGCGGCCACCATCCAACTGTTCTTCGGATCGATCTGGTAGTACTGCTTCAGCACACCGGAGTTGAGCATCTCATAGAAGTACTGATGCGGGAACCGACGGTTGCCGCTCTTGTCATCAGCGGTCCAGAGATCCACCACATGCTTCTCCAAGCGGCGGAAGGCCTCGTGCTCCGGAATGCAGGTATCGGTCACGCGGTTCATGCCGCGATCAAGCAGCTCGCGTTCTTGTTGCGGGGTGAGGTCGCGGTAATGCGGCACGCGCTCGTAATGGTCGTGCGCCACGAGGTTCATCACGTCCTCCTCCAGGTTCGCGCCGGTGCAACTGATGATGTCCACCTTGCCTTGGCGGATCATCTCCGCGAAGATCTTTCCCAATTCGGCGGTGCTCATCGCGCCCGCAAGCGTCACCATCATCTTGCGGCCTTTCGAGAGGTGGTCCTTGTATCCTTTGGCGGCATCCACGAGCGCTGCTGCATTGAAATGCAGGTAGTGCTGCTCCATGAAGGCCGAGAGTGGTCGTGCGTTGCTCATTGCTGTTCGGGGCGAAATATAGAAGTAGAGGTCCGATAGCCGATGGAGGAAGCGGTGATCGTTCTGCGCGAGTGGAGGCTGAAGCGGGTGGGCCGGGGTGATCAGGTCCTGGCCTTGGCGCTGAAATCGATGCGAACCGGGTCGTTCTCGCGCAAGCCCAACAAACGTGCGGCACCTCCACCGCTTCCTTCCACTCCCTTGTTCACCGCGATCTCCAGATCGCCACTGGCATTGAAGAAGGCGAGGCACACGCCATTTGAAACATCGCCATAGGTCTTGTGCAACCGGGTGATGTCGTCCGCAGGTAGGCCGAAACCGATCCGGAACGATCGTCCGCCACGGACCTTGTCGAACAACGAACGACTCACGTTGGTGATGAGGTTGCCGTAATGATCCGTGTACACCACCTGCCCCACGATGCAGTTCTCGTCCGATTTGGGTTTGATGTTGAAGAGTTCACGCAACGATGTCATGCGCCGCCCGATGGTCTCCGGCTTTCCGCCGCGTGCCAAATGGCAGGCCGCCTTCACGAATACGGTCTTCATCGGGAAGGCCGCGTGGTCGTCATCCAGCTTCATCGTGATCTCATACGCCTCCTCGGGCATTCCATCAAAAGCCAACGGGAAGATCCCGTTATCCGCACCGATGAAATAGTGCCCATCGTGCTTCGCCACCACATGCACCGTGAAACGATCCGCTTCGGGATTGACGCCGACGATGTGGATCGTGCCTTTTGGGAATGCCGGGTACGCGTTCCGCAGCACATGCACCGCTTCAGGATTATGAAAAGGCTTGATCGCATGCGTGACATCCACGATCGTGGCCTCCGGTAGCTGTGACAGGATAGCGCCCTTCACCATGGCCACATAATGGTCCCTGGTGCCCATATCGGTGATGAGTGTGATGATCGTCATGTTCTTTCCGATCGGCCGTGGTGCCGCGCTACCTTCGAGCGCTCAAAACTAGAAGCAGGCACAACGGCTGCGGATCAAAAGTTTCAACACTTCATAGTTGCTTTGACAGAGAAGCTCATCACCATTGCTGGCGTGGATCCCGTGGAGGTCCTCGGTGCCAACGACGCGAACCTCCGCATCATCAAGGGGGTCTTCCCGAAACTCAACATCGTGGCCCGTGGCGATACCTTGAAGGTGAGCGGTACGCCGGAGGAGCTCACGGCGTTCGAGGAGCGCTTCTTGGAGCTGGTGGAGCACGTATCCCGATACAACGAACTACCCCGCAAGGTGTTGGATGACATCATGGGTGGTGCCGAGGGCCAACGCAAAACCGGGGAGCAGGAGGACGATGTGCTCGTCTTCGGGAACGCCGGTCTGCGTGTGAAGGCGCGCACGCCGAACCAACAGAAGTTGGTGGATGCGGTGAAGGAGAATGACATGGTCTTCGCCATCGGCCCGGCCGGAACGGGCAAGACCTACACGGCGGTGGCACTTGCGGTGAAGGCACTGAAGGAACGGAAGGTGCGTCGCATCATCCTTACGCGTCCGGCGGTGGAGGCGGGAGAGAACCTCGGTTTTCTTCCCGGTGACCTGCGTGAGAAGCTCGATCCCTACCTCCAGCCACTGTACGATGCGCTGAAGGACATGATCCCGGCTACACGACTTGCGGAGTACTTGGAGGAAGGGGTGATCCAGATCGCGCCACTCGCGTTCATGCGCGGCCGCACGCTCGATCACGCGTTCGTGATCCTGGATGAAGCGCAGAACGCCACGTTGCCGCAAGTGAAGATGTTCCTTACCCGCATGGGGCGTAACGCAACATTCGTGATCACAGGTGATGTGACGCAAGTGGATCTGCCCGATCGCCAGCCCAGCGGATTGCTCCCGGCCGTCGGGATGCTGCGCGGGATCCCGGGCATCGGCGTGGTGGAGTTGGATGAGAAGGATGTGATCCGTCATGAGCTCGTAACGCGCGTACTCGTGGCATTCAGGGAGTTTGAACACCGGAACGAGAAGGACTGATGACCATGACCTCCACTGCCGGGACCTTGATGCGTTCCGACCTCAAGCACCCGCTGATCACGAACGTGTATCGCGGCAAAGTGCGCGACGTGTATTCACTCTCCGATGGCCGTGTGATCCTGGTGGCCAGTGATCGGATCAGCGCCTTCGACGTGGTGTTGCCGCGCGGTATTCCCGGAAAAGGACAAGTGCTCAGCCAATTGAGCTGGCACATGTTGCAGGCCACGCGGAACGTCGCGCCGAATTGGGCGGAAGCCTCGCCCGATCCGAACGTGGTCATCGGGAAGCAATGTGGAACGGTAAAAGTGGAGATGGTGGTGCGCGGCTATCTCGCGGGTCACGCGTGGCGGACATACAACGATGGCAAGCGCGTACTCTGCGGAGCCACCATGGCCGATGGCCTGAATGAGAGCGATCCTTTCCCGACGCCCATCATCACGCCGAGTACCAAGGCGGATGCGGGACACGATGAGGACATCACGCCGGTGGAGATCATTGAGCGCGGGCTGTGTTCCAAGGAGGAGTGGGAGACCATGTGCCGATATGCCCTCGCGCTCTTCGCCGAAGGCTCGCGCATCGCGAAGGAACGCGGACTCCTTCTCGTGGATACGAAGTACGAGTTCGGTCGTGCTGTGGACGGCAGCCTGATGGTGATCGATGAGATCCATACGCCGGACAGCTCACGCTACTTGCATGCGGAAGGTTATGAGGAGCGGCAGGCACAGGGTGTGCGGCAGAACCAACTGAGCAAGGAGTTCGTGCGCGAGTGGTTGATCGCGAACGGCTTCATGGGCAAGGAAGGCCAGCAAGTGCCGGTGATGGATGATGCCTTCGTGCAAATTGTGAGCGAGCGCTACATCGACCTGTATGAACGCATCACCGGAGCACACTTCGCTCAAGCCCCGGAGGGCGATGCGAATGCACGCATCCAAGCCGCATTGGACGCTTACTTGGGCTGATGCACCAAGCGGTTACTGCTTGTTGGTGTGCGTAACGTGCTGGAAGGTCTGCATGTGCGCCCGTGCGTACCGGTCCATGCGTTCGACGACATCGGGATGCGCTGAGGCTTCATCCAAGGTGCTCTTCGTCCGATAGGCGTACAGGCTTCTCCGGCCGTCCTTTCGCACGATCAGGAAGTGCTCATCATCGAGCACACCGTACTTGACATCGCCATGAACGATGCGCTTCGTCGATGGTGGTGATCCCGGGATCGTGCTGAACCTGTTCGATGCCTCTTGGTCATCCATGAGCGCGATCGGGTGGTTCTCCTTCATCCATGGCATCCAGCCAACCGCGTATCAGGGTGAATAACGGATCGAGGCCGAGTTGGTTCAGGAATGCGTGATCGCTGAAGTAGGCCGTACACACGCGGATCGGCGATCTGTGCAGTGCGGACCCGTGGTACCGAACCTGCCACTTGCGCAGGTGAGCCGTGCAGTCATGACCGGGTGGCTAGGGTAGGATCGGTATACCTGCGGGGAGCACAGCGACGGCGATATGTGTTTGATGTTCGCTTCGTACTCCGCATCTTTCGCTTGAACTCCCGACCTCATGCACCATGCGCCTTGGATCTTCGTTGTTGCTGTTTGCCTGTTCACCCAATGCGCACCGCACACCTTCGCCCAACCTCCCATGACCACGATCTACGTCGTCCGCCACGCCGAGAAGTTGGACCCTGCCGATCCGGACACCCCGCTCTCTCCGGAAGGAGAAGCGCGCGCCCGGGATCTCGCGAGCACGCTAGCGCGCGCTGGCGTGCAGCGCATCTACGCCACCACCCGGTTGCGCACGCAGCAGACCGTGGCTCCGCTGGCGCAACAACGGAATCTGGTACCGGTGATCCTGGAACCCGCCGCGACGGAGGAACTGGTGGCCCGCATCAAAGCGGATGATCGAGGGATGGTGGTCGTGGTGGCCGGACACAACAACACCGTCCCCGTGATCGTGCAGGGCCTCTCCGGCGTGGTGGTGGATGGCATCCCCGAGGATCGCTTCGACCGGTTGTTCAAAGTGACCATCGCACCCGACGGGAAGGCCACGATGGAGGAGCTGCGCTACGGGGTGCCGACGCCATAGAGGTTGTTCGTGTGGAAGGTTGTTGGTTGTTCGGCGAGGTCGCCTTCCGAACAACCTTCAATACGATCAACGAACAACGATCACCTACTTCCCTTCCTCCAGCAACTTCCCGATGTCGCCGATCAGCAGGTCAATGCTCTTCGCGCTGGTGCCGTCGTAGAACCCGCGGATGCGGTGCTGTGGATCCACGAGCACGAAGTTCTCCGTGTGGACGAAATCATCGGGGCCGCCATCGCCCTTGTCCTGGCAGGCGAAATAGGAGCGCCGCGCCAATGCATAGATCTGCTTGCGGTCACCGGTGAGGAAGTGCCAGCGCTCCGGGTCGGCGTTGTGCAGTTGCGCGTATGCGGCCAACGTCGGCACGCTGTCCACCTCCGGTGTCACGGAGTGGGAGAGGAGTACGATGCGGTCATCCTTCGCGTAGGCTTCCTGCACGCGTTCCATCTGCGTGGTCATCTTCGGGCAGATGGTGGTGCAGGTGGTGAAGAAGAAGTCCGCCACGATGATCCGATCCTTCACGTCGGCGAGCGTGATGGTGCGACCGAGTTGGTCCACCAGTGCGAAGTCCATGATGTGGTGCTCCCCTTCCGCGTTGCGAAGCGATGGGTCCACCAACCGTTCATCGAGCTCGCGCGGATGGAAGACCCGCAACTTATCCGACGGTCTGATGATGAAGTAGCCGATGACGATCCCCACCATGGCGATGCCGAGGAAGGCTGCGGTCCGGATCACCATCGATCGCCCTCGTGCGTCCGCCATCGTCAGAGATCGCGCAGGTTCAGTGCGTAGGTGAACGACCAGATCCACCGGCGTGTGGGCCAAGCGACATCACGTTCACGATCATTCAACAGTGTGAGCCCGATGCTGTGTGCCTTGCCGATGTTGTACGCGGTACCGAGCGACCACCGTGTGCCGAAATAGGACATGCCCTTGTTGCTTGCCCACGTGAAGAACTCCACGCCCAATTGCGGATCCAGTTTCCAGTTCTTGAACTTGTAGCCCACTTGGAACCGGTTGCGGAAGACCTCGCGCTGCTTGCCCCATTCCACATAGCTGTGCTGGTAGATGAAACGGTAACCCGGCTCCCAACGCCCGAACGACTTTCCCACTTCCGCTTGCCAGATGTTGCGATGCTGTAGCCCTGCCTGATCCGGCCTGATCGCAAAGCGATGCTCGTACGCCACATCCACCAACGAGCTCAGCTTGTACCGCAGGTTCACATCCAAATAGGTCTGCCGGCCGGCGAAGAAGACATCCGCACTGCGGTAGCCCAGTTCGTTGCGCATGCGCACCCGCTTGTAGCTCTTGCCCAACACGTCCTTCATGAACTTCGGTAGCCGACCCTGTACAACCGCAGCCGTCCATAGTTCAGTGCGCACCGCAGGCCGCAACGCTTCCTGCGCCTGCACCGCACCAAGGCCGCAGAGCGTGAGAAGAAGAAGGACCGACCTGCGCAGGCGCATCAGTAGTTGCGGACCAGGATCGTATCGATCACCACCACATCCTTGCGGCCGCTGATCTCCACATCGGTATAGATCCCCACCGTGCAGTTGTTGTACGCATTGCACTCGCTGATCACATAGATCCGATAATCGCCCTTACGCAACCAGGGGAAATGGAATCGTCCTTCGGGACTTGTGCGCGTATCGTTGTCCGGGTAATCGCCATCACCATAGATGATGGACACGCGTGCATCGCTCAACGGGTAGGCATTGCCGATCGGCAGATCGGTGGTGCCATTGTAGCGTTGTTCATAGAGCACTCCTTGGATCTCCGCACGACCGCCTTCACCCGGCTCCTTCTTGCACCCGATCACGAGGAGGGACAACGTGAAGAGGATGGCCAATGATGCTTTCATAATGAAGCTATTATTAAGGATCGGCTAATGTAGCTGCTGGTGGAAGTAGGCGCGAGTACGAGAAACGCTTGCCCCTGCTCCTGCCCCTGAGTTCTACGCGTAAATACCTTCCACCACCGCCGCGTACTTCTCCATGATCGTCTTGCGGCGCAGCTTCAAGGATGGGGTGAGGTCTCCGGCTTCGATGGTAAGCTCCGCCGGGAGGAGCGCGATCTTCTTCACCTGTTCCCAATGGCCGATCCCCGTGTTCGCCACTTGCACCTCCTGGAAGATGCGGTCCATGATGCGCTTGTCCGCGATCACTTGCTCACGACTGGTGAAGGGGATATCCTTCAGCTTGCAGTAGTCCTTCAGGAAGTGGAAGTCCGGTACCACCAGCGCCGCCGGGAACTTCCGGTTCTCGCCGATCACCATCACTTGCTCAATGAAGCGCGATGCCTTCAAACTGTTCTCCAACACTTGCGGCGCCACGTACTTGCCGCCGCTGGTCTTGAAGATCTCCTTCTTCCGGTCGGTGATGCGCAGGAAGCCTTCCGTGGTGATCTCGCCGATGTCGCCGGTATGCAGCCAGCCCTCAGCATCCAGTGTCGCGGCGGTCATTTCGGGATCCATGTAGTAGCCCAGCATGATGTTCGGGCCCTTCGCCAGGATCTCGCCATCCGCAGCGATGCGCACTGCAACACCCGGTATCGGCCGGCCCACCGTGCCGAAGCGCAGGCCATCGTTCCGCAGGTCGTTCACGCTGATCACCGGGCTGCTCTCCGTGAGGCCGTAACCCTCCATCACCGGAACACCCGCCGCGTTGAACACACGCGCCAGTCGTTCCTGTAGTGCTGCGCTTCCACTGGCCACCACACGTACGCGACCACCGAGCGCTTCGATCCACTTGCTGAAGATGAGCTTGCGTGCGATGCCCAGCTGCACACCGTACCACCAGCTCTTGCCACGCACATCGTATTGGAAGCCCAGGTCCAGCGCCCAGAAGAAGAGCCAGCGCTTGATGCCCGTGAGCGCTTCCCCCTTGGCGATGATCCTGTCGTAGATCTTCTCCAACAGGCGCGGCACGGCGGTGAAGACATCGGGCTGCACCTCGCGGATGCGATCGCCCAGATCCTCCAATGATTCCTGGAAGTAGATGCTCACGCCCGTGCGCATGTACATGTACATGAGCATGCGCTCGTAGATGTGCGAGAGCGGCAGGAAGCTGATCGCCTTCGCGTGGTGGTCCACCGGAAAGCGCGTGATGCTCGCCTCCAGGTTGCTGATGATGTTGTGGTGGCTGAGCATGACCCCCTTGGGCTTGCCCGTGGTGCCGCTGGTGTAGATGATGGTGGCCAGGTCGTCCGCCTTCACCGCGTTCTCGTATTCGCGCAGCTGCGGCAGCCGGTCCGGTGATCCCGGTACGCGCAGCTCGCTCCAATGTCGCGCACCTTCCACACGGTCGAAGGTGAATTGATGTGGCGGCCCTGCTTCCTGCGCTTTCGCATGGATCTCCGCGTTGCTGCTGAAGCACACGTTCGCGCCCGCATGGTGCAGGATGTACGCATAGTCCTCCTTGCTGCTGGTGGGGTACACCGGCACGGTGACCGCGCCGATGCGCAGGATGGCTTGGTCCACCAGTGCCCATTCGCTGCGGTTGCCGCTGCAAATGGCCACCTTGTCGCCGGGCTTCACCCCCAAGGCCATCAAGCCCAACGCGAGTTGCTCGCTCATGGCGATGACCTCCTCAATGGAGTACTTCACCCAAACGCCGTTCTCCTGGGTGGCGATGGCGTCGGCCTTCGGATGGTGCGCTTGCTGGTGGCCGGGGATATCGAAGAGGCGGGAAACGGGCATGCCGACAAGATAGGAGGAGGTGCAGGAATGCAAAGGGCTGTGCGCAGCACGCTGAACGCCATACGCTGTACGCTACAGGCTGAACGCATCACGCCCGCTCTTCCCGGCATGGCAATGATCCATCCCTTTTGGAAGAGCGGGCGTGCCGCGTCCTGCGTGTGGCCTATGGCCTCAGCCCTAGTTCAGCACCCCGTCGAACTCCACGGTGATCACGCGCACGTTGATGCCCTTCTTGATCGTGAACTTCTCCTTGAAGTGCGTCTTGCGCTCCTGCTCGCCGTAGAAGGTCTTCTGCACTTCGCGCTTGTCCTTGTCACCATCCACTTTCAGGTGGATCACGAAGGTGACGTACACCGCGCCGTCCTTGATGCTGCTGCGTGCGCTGTTGTGGGTATGGATGCGTGCTTGGGCCTTCACCCGCAAGCCGTCCTGGTCGAACATCACCAAGCGGTCCTCGCCTTCGCTGCCCACCACTTCGGCGGATACATCGCTGCCGGTCTTCACCACGCCCTTCTCGGTCACGGTGACGTTGGTGATGTTGAACTGCGTTTGGGCCTGTGCCGTGAACGCGAAGGCGCTGATCAAAAGGGCGGTGAGGGTGCTTTTCATTTGTTTGGTCTTTTCTTTGCTTTGGGTCCGACAAAGTAACCGGACCTTCTCACACCGCCACTCACAAACATCAAACCGTTATGAAAATGGATACCCGTTCCCTCGTTATCGGCGCTTCGTTCGCCGTGGCCCTCTTCGCGGGGTACAGCTTCCGCCCCGCGCCGGTGGCACCCGCATACACCTACCGCCAGTTCAGCACCATCGAGAGCGTGGTGCCCGGCGGCCTCGGCCGATCACGCGTGATCATCAGCGACCAGGGCGACCAGGAAGTGGGCAAGGACCTGATGAACTTCTTCAGCATGGTGGGTATCAACTTCAAGAACATCGCCAACAACGACCGCTTGATCGTGACCACCATCAACGAGTACGTGGCCCAAGGGTGGGAACTCCACACCGTGACCACCGGCGTGCAGAGCAACGAGAAGACCGGGCTCTTCATTACGCGCTACCTGCTGCGTAAGCCGGTGTAAGCACCAATATCTTCTGGGAACGCCCGGGCCTTTGGTCCGGGCGTTCGTGTTACAGGGCGCTGTGCAACCCGACCGGGTCGCGACATAGAGCCGGTGAGTGCGGCACAGGGCGCCGGTTCATTCCCGCGCATCTTCTACTTTCATCGCCCCATGTCCACCGACACCCACCAGCAGCTCGCCAACTTCATCTGGAGCATCTGCAACCTGCTGCGCGGGCCGTACAAGCGCAACGAGTACCGCAAGGTGATCCTACCGCTCACGGTGCTGAAGCGCTTCGATAGCGTGCTTGCCGCCACCAAGGAGAAGGTGCTGAAGGAAGATGCCAAGCTCACCGGCAAGAGTGATAGCGTGAAGGTGGGCGTGCTCACAGGCGTCACCGGTGTTCCTTTCTACAACACCAGTCCACTCACCTTTGCTAAACTGCTGGACGATACCGGCAATGTGGCCGCAAGTGTTACCGGCTACATCAATGGCTTTAGCCCCAATGTGCGGGCCATTTTCGAGAAGTTCAAATTCGGCGAGCAGGTGGCTTTCATGGCCGAGAAGGACCTGCTCTACTCCGTGATCAAGGCCTTCCAGAAAGATGAACTCGACCTCTCGCTGGAGAAGGTGGACAACATCCAGATGGGCTATGCCTTCGAAGAGCTGATCCGGATCGGGGCGGAACAGAGCAACGAGGAAGCAGGAGATCACTTCACGCCGCGCGAGGTGATCCGCCTGATGGTGGACCTGTTGCTGAGTGAAGAGACCGACCTGGCGAAAAGCGCCGTGGTGAAAATGATCTACGACCCCACCTGCGGCACCGGTGGCATGCTCAGCGAAGCGGAACGCTACATCCGCGAGCTGAACAACAAGGCCAAGCCGCACCTCTTCGGGCAGGATTTCAACGACGAGTCGTGGGCCGTGTGCCGCGCCGATATGCTCATCAAGGGCGAGAACGCCGACAACATCATCCTGGGCGATACGCTCAAGGACCCCGGCCATACCGACAAGCAGTTCGATTACATGCTGGCCAACCCACCCTTCGGTGTGGAATGGAAACAGCAACTGAAGGCCGTGGAGGACGAGCACGAGAAGAAGAAGTTTGCCGGGCGCTTCGGTGCGGGGCTGCCGCGCATCAACGATGGCGCCTTGCTCTTTTTGCAACACATGCTGAGCATGATGCGGCCCGTGGACAAGGGCGGCAGCCGCATCGCCATCGTGTTCAATGGCAGTCCGCTCTTTACCGGCGATGCGGGCGGTGGCGAAAGCGAGATCCGCCGCTGGATCATCGAGAACGATTGGCTCGAAGGCATCGTGGCGCTGCCCGACCAGCTCTTCTACAACACCGGCATCAGCACCTACATCTGGGTGCTCACCAACCGCAAGACCAAAGCGCGCAAAGGCAAGGTGCAGTTGATCGACGCGCGCAGCTTCTCCGTGAAAATGCGCAAGAGCCTCGGCAACAAACGCAACCTCATCAGCGATCCGCAGATCCAGGACATCACACGCCTCTATGGTGCCTTCGCGAACGATGCCAAACACGGCGACCACATCGTCTCGAAGATCTTCCCGAACAGCTACTTCGGTTACCGCAAGATCACCGTGGAGCGGCCCTTGCAATTGAACTTCCAAGCCAGCCCCGAACGCATCGCGCGGCTCGCCGAGCAGAAGACCTTCGTCAACCTGGCCACCAGCAAGAAGACGAAGGACGAAGCCGGGCGCCTGAAGGACATTGAAGCAGGCAAGGCGCGGCAGGAAGCGATCCTAGCGATGCTCAACGCCCTTTGTCATTCCGGGCCGTCATCCCGGCCCGGAGCCGGGACGGAATCGCGCAAAGGCCCGAAGCTCTATTTGGATCGCGCGCAATTCCTCGCCGACCTGAAGAAGGCCAGCAAGGCCGCAGGCCTATCGCTGGAGGCCAGCGAACTGAAAGCCATCCTGAGCGCCCTGAGCGAACGCGACCCCAAAGCGAAAGTGTGTACCGATGCCAAGGGCAAACCCGAGCCCGATGCCGACCTGCGCGATACCGAAAGCGTGCCGCTGGATGACGATATACATGCCTACTTCAAACGCGAAGTGCTGCCGCATGTGCCCGACGCCTGGATCGATGCCAACAAGGAGAAGATCGGTTACGAGATACCGCTTACCCGCGAGTTCTACCGCTACCAGCCGCCGCGCGAACTGGCCGTGATCGAAGGAGAGATCGCCACGCTGGAGAAGGAGATCTTGGGGATGCTGAAGGATATTACGGTATGAGCAATAGGAGCAGGCCCCGAAGGGGTCACAGAAATTAGAATACGATCCCAACGCCCCAACCCACCCGACCCCGAAGGGGTCGCAGACATTAGAATTCGCCCCCAACCCATCCCACCCGACCCCGCAGGGGTCGCAGAGACCCCCGCCATGTCCACCTACCTCAGCCTGCACTATCACGTGGTCTTCTCAACGAAGGGGCGCGTGCCCGGCCTCGCCGCCGAATGGCGCGAGCGCCTGCACAGTTACATGAGCGGCACCATCAAAGGGCTTGGCGGGTTCCCGCAGAACACCGGCGGCTGGAACGACCATGTTCATCTCCTCTTCGGGCTGAAGGCCACACAAACCGTGGCCGATACCGTTCGTGAATTGAAGAAGGCGTCCACCACATGGGTGCGCGATGAGGTCGGTGTGTTGAACTTCGGTTGGCAAGAAGGGTATGCCGCCTTCACCGTTGGTCATCGCGAGCGCGAGGCCGTGCGTGGGTACATCTCCCGGCAGGAAGAACACCATCGCGTGCGCACCTACAAGGAAGAAGTACTTGGCTTGCTGGAAGAGAACGGCGTGGAATACGACCCCAAATATTTCGTGTGATGGACCACCCGACGATGATCATTGCGCATGGCCTGCGACCCCTTCGGGGTCGTGCCGCTCACGTTCCTTGGGCTAATTTCTGTGACCCCTTCGGGGTCTTGCCGTGCGCATGTCCCGTAGCGCATGTCACCGGGCTGGAGAAGGAGATCTTGGTGATGCTGAAGGACATCACGATACGAGCAATAGGAGCAGACCCCGAAGGGGGCGCAGAATTTGGATATGCCCCAAACGTCACAACCCACCAGACCCTGAAGGGGTCGCAGACATTAGAATTCGATCCCATTACCCCAACGAATACGACCCCGAAGGGGTCGTAGAGATCTTTATGTGATGAGCGACCCGTGGTCCTTTATCGTTAAGCTGATCACAGCTAGCACATTCGTCTTGATATCGCGGTGAACCGCTGGCTTGCATGGAACAGACCGCCATCCCCACCAAACCCTCCGGCATCCCCTGGCTCGGCGACATTCCCGCGCATTGGGAGGTGAAGCGGTTGAGGTATGGTGTGAATCTCAGCACCGACCGAGTAGAGGTGGATGAGGAAGTGGTGATGCCATACGTCGGCATGGAGAACATCGAGTCTTGGACCGGTAAGCTGTTGCCCCTTGATGAAGAATTCGTTCCGACCGGCACGTCCAACCGCTTCAAGAAGTCACAGGTCTTGTTCGGTAAGCTGCGCCCTTACTTGGCAAAGGCGACAGTCGCGGAACACACTGGTGTATGTTCCACTGAGCTGATGGTCTTCGAGCCTGTGTTGTTCGAAAGCCGGTTTCTTCTCTACACGCTGCTGTCCGATGGCTTCATCAAGTTGGTGGACTCATCTACGCAAGGCTCGAAGATGCCGCGCGCTGATTGGGAGTTCGTTGGCAACATGCGTGTCACCCTTCCCCCCCTCCCCGAACAACGGGCCATCGCGGCCTTTCTGGATGAGCGCACGGCGCGCATCGATGGGCTTATAGCCCGCAAGCAGCGGCTGGTGGCCTTGCTGCGCGAAAAGCGCCAGGCCCTTATTACACGCGCCGTTACACGGGGCTTGGATGCCAACGTGAAACTGAAGGAGAGCGGGGTGCCGTGGTTGGGGTTGGTGCCGGAGCATTGGGGGGTGAAGCGCGTTAAACAGGTCACGCACCGTATCACCAAGGGAACCACGCCGACAACGGAGGGTGGTGGCTTTGCTGATGAAGGAGAGGTGACATTCATCAAGGTGGAGAGCATTGATGATCGCCTCAAGGTGATGAAGCATATGTGCGCTCGTATCGATCATGAGACGCATATGTCGTTGTCACGATCACACCTCCAAGAAGGCGACGTCCTACTTTCAATCGCCGGGGCAATCGGTCGTGTTGCAATTGTCAGGAAGGAAATACTGCCTGCCAACGCGAATCAGGCAGTTGGCATCATACGGCCCGACCCGAGCGCAATTCTATCAGAGTGGCTCGCCCTAGCACTGCATGGCCATGGCGCGCAGGAACAGTTTGCTCTTGACAACGTCCAATCCGCGCAAGCAAATCTTAGTCTGACCAACTTGGGAAATACTTGGATCACGTTACCAACTATCAGCGAACAGACGAAGACCCTTGCCCAAGTGCGAACTATTACCGGCCGCATCGACGCGCTGATCGCGAAGGTGGAGGCGGCGGTGTTGCGGTTGGTGGAGTACCGCGTGGCGCTGATCAGCGCGGCGGTAACGGGGAAGGTGCGGGTGTAGCGATCTTTGGGCATGCCTCTGGAGTTCTACCCGGTCATCGAGCTCAAGCCTGAATGGGTGCGTGCCGAGGAGCAAATGGGTAGCAAGAAGAAGTACTGGGTGGATGCCGGTGCCGAGACACAGTGGCTCTTCAAGTTCGCCCGGGTGAACAACAGCATGCCCACCGGCGAGCATTGGGCGGAGAAGATCGCTGCCGAGGTGGCCGAGTTGATGGATTTGCCTCATGCGCGGGTGGAACTGGCCACCTTGCAGGGGCGCAACGGTTCCTTGAGCCTTCGGTTCAACGAACTGAGCAACCCCGGCACCGCGCTGGTACACGGCAACGTGCTGCTGCCCGGCCAGGTGCTGGGCTACGACCCCTTGAAGAAGCAGCGCCAAAGCGACCACACCTTGGGCAACATCCTCCGCGTGGTGGACCACGTCTTCGCCGAGAGAGAGGATAGGAACAAGGCGTTGGACACTTTCATGGGCTATCTGGTGCTGGACGCGCTGGTGATGAACACGGACAGGCACCACGAGAACTGGGCCTTGGTGCGCTACACCTCATCCGCCGGAACGGAAGAACATGGGTTGGCGCCCACCTTCGACCATGCCTCATCTCTGGGCCGCGAACTCACCGAGGAGAAGATCCAGAGTTGGGCGCACGATGCGGAGGCCGTGGCGCGTTACGTATCCAAGGCACGCGGCGCCATCTACCGGTTGAACACGGATGAGCGTGGCCTTAGCCCGATGGAACTGGTGAGCCTGGCTTTGCGCGTGAAGGGGGAGCATGTGCGCCCGTGGTTGGAGCGTCTGCATACCTTGGACCCACAAAGTTTGGTGGATATCGTGGTAAGGGTGCCTCCTTCGGTGATGAGTGAGCGGCACCGATCTTTCGCATCGGAATTGCTGAGGTACACGTTGAACAGGTTGCAACACATGAACGCATGAAGACCCTTTTCCTCGCTTGGCAGGACAAGCGTCCTGCAGCAAATGGCGGCACGCGCCGCTGGTTCCCCATCGGCCGCTTGCAAGCTGATGTGCGCGCGCACCTGTTCCACTTCGACTACACCAAGGGCATGAAAGCGGCTAACGAAGTGGCTGGCTTCCGCCCCTTGGATGCCTTCCCCAAACTGGAAGAGCACTACGTATCGTCCGAGCTTTTCCCGCTCTTCCAGAACCGGGTGATGCGCAAAGAGCGCGAGGACTTCCCCGCGTTCGTGGAACGTCTGGGGCTGAATGCGAACGAAGTGGATCCGTTCGAGATCCTATCCGTTTCCGGCGGCGAGCGCCAGACGGATACACTGGAAGTATTCCCGAAGATCGAGAAGCGCGCGGACGGCAGCTTCATGTGCCGATTCTTCATCCACGGCTGGCGCCATGTGAACGAAGGCGCACGCGAACGTATCCTGACCTTGCAGCCCGGCGAACCACTGCAAGTAGCGTTGGAAATGAACAACCCCGCCACGGGTCCCGCGATCCAGTTGCAGACCGTGAACGACTATTACATGCTCGGTTGGACACCGCGTTATTTGGTGCTTGATCTGATCAAGTCCATTAACGAAGGCCCGTCCGATGTGAAAGCACATGTGGTGCGCGTGAACCCCTCTCCTGCGCCATACAACCAACGCGTGTTGGTGGAGTTGGAGGGCCGGTTCCCGTCCGGTATCGACCCCATGACCTCGGTGGAATTCGAGCCGGTGTTGGCGGAAGCGTAGGCGATACGGTGCTGTGAACCCGTCGTTCACGCTTGTGCGTTCGCAACCCAACGCGCGTCGTTGAAGGCAGCCTTGGTAAGCCGGTACCTTCGTTCCATGTACTACCGCCGCCGCCTCTTGTTCGCCCTGCTGCAAGCCATGGGCGGCCGCGCGGAGAAGATGCGCTTGCACAAGTTGCTCTTGCTCTTCATGGCGCAACGCGGCGAGGCCGCATACCACTTCGTGCCTTACCGCTTCGGGGCCTTTAGCTTCCAAGCCAATGCGGACTTGGTGGCATGGACCACCCGCGGCCTGATGCTGAACCACGAAAAGGAGTGGGAGCTAACGGACACCGAAGACCACTTGGCCGCACTGAAACCCGCCGACCGCACGCTGTTACAAGCATTGGTGGCCGGGCACAAGAGTATGAGCCGCGATGAATTGGTGCGCGAGACCTATTTGAAGTTCCCGTACAGCGCCTTGCGTAGTGAAATGGCACCGCGCCTGCTGAGCGCAAAGGAGCGCCAAGCCGTGGCCGATGCGTTGCCGCCCGCCGGTCCGCAAGGCTTGTACACCATCGGCTACGAGGGGCTGGACCTGGATGCCTTCCTGAACAAGCTGATCCGCGCCCGCATCGCCGTGCTCTGCGATGTGCGCCGCAACGCGTACAGCATGAAGTATGGTTTCAGCAAGAAGCAACTGCAGCACGCGTGCGAAGGAGTGGGCATCCGCTACGAGCATGTGCCCGAACTCGGCATCGCCAGCGATGAGAGGCAGGAGTTGAACACACAGGCCGATCGCGATGCGCTCTTCGGTCGGTATGCGGCAAAGACGCTTTCCGCCACGAGCGCGGCGCAGGAACGTATCGCAGCATTGATCGCAGAACACGAGCGTGTGGCCATCATGTGTTTCGAGCACGAGCAACAGTGCTGCCACCGTAGCGCATTGGCGCAGGCCGTTGTGAAGCTGCCGGATTTCAAAGGCGAACTGGTACACCTGTGAGCCATGGCGCGGAAGAAGGTGCTGCGGGCGGTGACAACCCAGCCCGCAGCCCTCTACAGACGGGCCTTTGCGGAATAGTAGTCGGAAACGATATGATATCGTTCTAATTTGGTGCCGTGAGCAAGACCCATCAACCGGCCCTCGGTCTCGGAGCCTTCTCGGTTCCCGATATCGCTTTGATCCTGCGACTTCCGCAGGGCAAGGTGCGGCGAATGCTGAACCAGGTTTGGGATGAACGCTTGGGGAAAGCCCTGTTCGGCGATACGTTCTCGATCACCATCGGCGACCAGAAGTTCGTGAACTTCCATGTGATGATCGAACTGTTCGTGTACTTCGAACTGCGCGAGATCGGGGCCAGCGCACAGCGCATCCTGAAAGCACGCAACGCGATGCGAACGCACATGGGCACCGAGCATCCATTTGCGACAGCCACGCTGTTGAGCCACGGCAAGAAGATCTGGTACGAATACCTCGGCGATGTGATCGACGCGGACGGCACGCGCCAATCGAACTTCGTGGATATGGTGCGTGATTACGCAAAGAACATCGACTTCAACGCGGACAAGATCGCCGAACGCTATTGGCCCATGGGACGGCATCACCAAGTCGTGGTGGATCCGCTGCACCAGTTCGGCATGCCGACCATTGCGGGCACCAACATCAACA
The DNA here is from genome assembly GCA_016721005.1 of Flavobacteriales bacterium. Lineage (GTDB taxonomy): Bacteria > Bacteroidota > Bacteroidia > Flavobacteriales_F > PHOS-HE28 > PHOS-HE28. The sequence continues at coordinate 446,790 of JADKJM010000005.1, read as the reverse complement.
CGCACACGCTGCGTTCGATGTTTCGCAGTGGCGAAACACCCGAGGTGCTTTCCGGGCTGTTCAATCTGCCATTGAGTTCGGTGCAGGACGCCATCAACTTCCACGGTCGCGAACTTGCGGCAAAGGCCGCTTGATCGCATGCGTATTTTCATGGATGAGAACCTCGGGGAGTACGTACCGCGCGGTTTGCATCTACTGAGCCAGCACCACTTCCCGGCACTGGAGGTCATCTCTACGATAGATGACCCGAGCATGGGCCGGGGTGTGAAGGATCCGGATCTCATCCCGCTGGTCGCCCAGAAGCACGGTGTTCTCCTAACCAAGGACATCAACATCGCACGCACACGGGCGCTCTTTCAAATGTGCAAGGACTACAAGTTGGGCACCTTCTTCCTGAAGTTGCCCACTGGGCAGGACAGGCATTGGGAGATCGTACAACTTCTGGTGCGCAACTGGCAGGTGATCGTGAAGATCACCAACAAGGAAAAGCGACCCTTCGCGTATCGTCTTACTCCGCGCGGTGGCTTGGAACCCATGTCCATGTGAGGCGGGCAATTCGTGCGCGATGATCCTATGGATCTGTTCGCATAGCCTCTCCATTCTATCTTGCTCACATGCTGAAAGTGACCAGCGAACACGCGTTCGAGACGTATTTGGAAGAAGTGCTGCATGAGCAAAGCGGCTGGCACAAGTTGCCTGTGGCCGGTTGGGACAAGGCCAACGCGTATTTCCCGGCCGAGGGTCTTGACTTCATCCAGCGCACACAAGGCCCGCTGTGGCAGCAGATGCAGAAGCTGCACGGTGCCGAGTTGGAGCCCAAGTTGTTGGACACACTTCTGAAGGAACTGGACCTGAAAGGCACCTTGCATGTGCTGCGCCACGGCTTCAAGTTCTACGGCAAACTCTTCAAACTGGCCTACTTCAAACCAGCGCACGGCCTTAACCCCGAGGTGCTGAAGCTGTATGCCGAGAACCACCTGAGCGTAACGCGCCAAGTGCCCTGCCACCCGAACGATGGCAGCACCATGGACCTCACCTTTTCGCTGAACGGCTTGCCGGTGGCCACCTGCGAGTTGAAGAACCCCGGCAGCGGCCAGACCTGTCGCGATGCGGTGAAGCAGTACAAGACCGACCGCGACCCGCGCGCGCCTTTGTTCAGTTACCAGAAGCGCGCGCTCGTCCACTTCGCCGCCGACGTGGATGAGGTGAAGATGGCCACAAAGCTCAACGGCCCCAAGACCTTCTTCTTACCCTTCGATCGCGGTAGTCACCCCGGCGAAACGCAATGTGGCAAGGGCAATCCGCAACACCCCAGCGGCTACCGCACGGGCTATTTCTGGCAGGAGGTCTTGCAACGCGACAGCTTTCTGGACATCCTCGGTCACTTCATTTACGTGGAGCACATCGAGGAGCAGGTGAACGAAGCCGGTGGCACCAGTCACATGGTGAAGAAGGAGACGGTGATCTTTCCGCGTTACCACCAGTTGGACGCCGTGCGCAAGTTGATCGCCGCCGCGCGCAACGAGGGCGCTGGACACATCTACTTGGTGCAGCATAGCGCGGGCAGCGGCAAAACGAACAGCATCAGTTGGCTTGCGCATCGCTTGGCGAGCCTGCACAACGCGCAGGATGCGAAGGTCTACGATTGCGTGGTGGTGATCACCGACCGCAAAGTGCTCGACCAGCAATTGCAGGACGCCATCTACCAGATCGAACACGCGCAAGGCGTGGTGAAGGCCATTGATGAGAGCAGCCGCCAACTGGCCGAGGCCATGGTGGACGGCACGGCCATCGTGATCACCACCTTACAGAAATTCCCCTTCGTGTTGCGCGGCGTATTGAACGTGGCTGCCGGTGGCAGCTACGAAAGGCTGAGCGAGGCGGAGAAGAACATGGCCGCCGAGCAAGCGGCCGTGTACCAAGCGAAGATCTCGCAACGCCGATATGCGATCATCGTAGATGAGGCGCACAGCAGCCAGAGCGGTGAATCAGCGCGCGAGTTGAAAGCGATACTCGGTGCGGGTATTGATACCGGCGAAGAGGCCGTTGACGTGAGCAGCGAGGACGTGTTGCAGAAGGTGATGGAATCGCGCGGTAAGCAGAAGAACCTGAGCTTCTTCGCCTTCACGGCCACTCCCAAGCCCAAGACCCTACAGTTGTTCGGTCGCAATGGTGCGGACGGAAAGCCGGTCGCTTTCCACACGTACAGTATGCGGCAGGCCATCGAGGAGAACTTCATCAAGGACGTGCTGCGCAACTACACTACGTATAGTACCTACTACAAATTGGTGAAGCGCATCGAGGACGACCCCAAGTTGCCGAAGAAGCGCGCGGTGAAATACCTGGGCAAGTTCATGAGCTTGCATCCGCACAACATCGAGCAGAAGACCGAGGTGATGGTGGAGCACTTCCGCCTGCATGTGAAACACCTGCTGGATGGCAAGGCCAAGGCCATGGTGGTCTGCGGTTCGCGCCTGCACGCCGTGCGCTACAAAGAAGCCTTCGAGCGCTACATCAAAGCGCATGGCTACACGGACATCAAACCGCTGGCTGCTTTCAGCGGCACCGTAAAGGACCCGGAGAACGGTCTTGAATACACCGAGCCGGGCATGAACGTGGATGTTGCATCCGGCAAGCACATCGGCGAGAGTGCGTTGCCCGCGCGCTTCGACAGTCCGGATTACAACGTGTTGCTTGTTGCCAACAAGTACCAGACAGGCTTCGACCAACCCAAGTTGAACACCATGTACGTGGACAAGCGCCTGGACGGGGTGCAAGCGGTGCAGACGCTGAGCCGGTTGAATCGCACCTATCCCGGCAAAGAAGAACCCTTCGTGCTGGACTTCGTGAACGACGCCGAGGACATCTACGCCGCGTTCAAACCGTACTACGATGCCACCAGCCTGCAAGAGACCAGCGACCCCGCGCAACTGGAAGCGGTGAAGCATGAGTTGGACAGCATGCAGGTATACCACAAGAGCGAGGTGGAAGCATTCGCCGCCATCTTCTACCAACCCAAGACCCGCCACAAAGCCGCTGACCATGCACGCTTGGAAAAGCATGTGCAACCAGCAGTGGACCGCTACCGCGCGCTGGAGAACGACGACCTGCGCCAAGCCTTCCGCGACAAGTTGCGCGGCTACATCAGTCTCTATTCTTTCTTGAGCCAAGTGATGCCGTGGGCCGATGCGGACCTCGAGCGCCTATACAGCTTTGCACGCTTTCTGCACCCGCACTTACCCAACGACCGCGACACAAAGCCCATACACCCGGAAGAGGATGTGAGCTTGCGTTACTACCGCCTCTCACGCCTCGGCACCACCGCCATCGACCTGAAGACCGGTGAACTGATGCCCATTGGTGGTCCGGTGGATGTGGGCACTGGCAAACCACAAGACGAAGAGGCACCGCTCAGCACGATCGTGGAGGTGCTCAACGAACGCTTCTCCACCGAATTCACCGAAGCGGATCAGTTGTTCTTCGATCAGATCCGCGCCGAAGCGGCAGTGGATGACCGTGTCATAGACACCGCGCTCGCCAACCCCGAGGATAAGTTCCTGCTCGGCATCCGCGAGATCATGGACCAGCTGATGGTACAACGGATGGGGAAGAACGACGCGATCGTGACCAGGTATCTCGATGACAAAGGGTTCAAGGAGTTGGCGCTTTCACTGATGGGCAAGGCGCTATACAAGCAGATCGTGGAGTCCGCGAAGCGTTGATCGATCCATGCCCTCCGCCTAGCTCCCCACGCCCACCACCACCAATTGCCACCACGGCCTCAACCCTTCTTTGTCCTCGAGTGGGAGGAAGAGGTTCAACAGGTCCGTGAGGGTGCGTTGGAGTGGGCGCATGGGTCGAAGATGCATGTATGGTAGCGCAGGCGTTGCGCTCTTCACCGCCACCCGTTCATAACCCGTTGCGCTTTCACATCCTTTCAGCTCGTGCCTTCCGTTTTCACTTTGCGCGGCGTGGGGTGGTGGCGCGGGAAGTCGGCATACTTCATTCGGAAACCGGTTGATCACCAACCCCATGACGAAGGAACAGATCGGCGATCGGCTCTTCAGCGTCCGGCAGTTGCGGCGCATGCCCCAGGCCCAACTTGCCCGTGCCATAGGCGTGGGTAAGGAAGTGGTATGCCGAACGGAATGCGGCGTGCGCGAAATGGCCTTGCACGAGGCAGCGGCCTATGCGCAGGTACTGTGCTTCTGCCTGAATGCCTTCTGCCGCACCGAGGCGGATGGCCGTTGGGACCTTACGGCCTGCTTGCTGCCCTATGTGCCACCCACAAAGGACTAGGTGGAACCCGAACCTTGATGTCAAGGTGCCCACACATTGATGTCAAGGTGCCCTCGACTTGATATCAAGGTGCCCTCGACTTGATATCAAGGTGCCCTCGACTTGATATCAAGGTGCCCTCGACTTGATGTCAAGGTGCCCACGACTTGATGTCAAGGTGCCCTCGACTTGATATCAAGGTGCCCTCGACTTGATATCAAGGTGCCCACACGTTGATATCAAGGTGCCCACACGTTGATATCAAGGTGCCCTCACCTTGATATCAAGGTGCCCTCGACTTGATCATGGGTGCCCTCGTACTTGATCATGGGTGCCCTCGTACTTGATCATGAGTGCCCAAGTACGTACATGAGAATGCCCTTGTACCTACCTATGAGTGCCTTCGTACTTATCGATGAGTGCCCTCGTACTTACATATAAGTGCCCTTGCACTTGATCATGATCGCCCTCGTACTTACATACGAGTGCCCCTGCACTTGATCATGAGTGCCCTCGTACTTACATACGAGTGCCCCTGCACTTGATCATGAGTGCCCTCGCACTTACCTATGAGTGCCCCTGCACGTGATCATGAGTGCCCTCGCACCTGGCCATAAGTGCTCTTGCATGTGATCATGAGTGCCCGCCCATTCACCGCATTGCGGAAACCGCAAGCGAATTCCGGAATGCGCAATTCTTGCTCGCAGCATGATCACGTCACGGCTCGACATGATCACGTCACGGCTCGACATCATTACGTCACGGCTCAACATGATCACGTCACGGCTCCCTGGAACGGCGGCCTTCGACCACTTACCCCCCCGGCCCATGCTTGATGGCGACAAATTGCGAACGGCCATGGATGCCTTGGGCCTCCGTGGCGATCATCTGGCCGAACTGGTGCGCGTGGTCACATGGAGCGCAGTGCAGCTACATACTTCCCAATGTATCCGTCCAACTCCTTCGCCTTGTACTGCATCACATACCGTGGATGCTCCAACGCGATGATGCGATCGAAGAGCCTGAGACGTTCGTTGAGCTTGGTGAAGTAGGCGGCGTTCTTGCCGGTGCCGATGCAGAGGACCACATCGGTGCGCATGCCGCAGGCCACGAGTGTTCTTAACCAGTTCTCCACGAAGGGCGTTACGGCCTGTTCCAGTGCTTTGTCATCGTAGTAGTTCAGGTTGATGGGGCCGCGTGCCGCAGGGTCCCCTCGTTCCTCGGGAGACCCGGCGGAGGTTTTGGTGTGCGCGCCCGCCGGACGGTGCTTCACGAATCCCAGCGGGCAAATGGAGTGGACGTACACGGTGCGGTAGAACGCAGCGGCACCTCCCGCCGCGCGGATCATGCGGTAGAAGAAATCGCTGCTCGGTTCGTGGGTGCGCAGGCCGTGTACCGGTATGCCCAGGTCGCTCTCACACCGCTTGGTGTCCGTGAAGGAGAGGCCGGTGCTACCCGCGCCGAGCCTGCCGGGATTGATGCCGAGCATGCCCACGCGCGGCCGATCATCGCTGTAGTATTTGCGGTGGAAGAGCGTGACGATGCGCCGCACTTCCTGCGCGTTGGGGCCGTTGAAGGGATCGAGCACGCCGATATCCGGTGGCAGGTCCTCCGGCAAGGAGAACGAGAGCACATGTTCCAGCAAACGATCAGCGAGCGAGGTCATGGTCAGCGAACAGGCAATATATCGATCGAAGCGATGTTCGACGGCCTGGTGATGTGACATGCGTCACACGCGAAGCCGATCGCAATGGTTCTCTTTGCGGTATGGAAATGACACACATGCCACGCATCGGAGACCAAGCTCCCGATTTCGAAGCCAATACCACTGTAGGGCCTCTGCGCTTCAGTGAGTTCATCAAGGATAGTTGGACCATCCTGTTCTCGCACCCAGCGGATTTCACACCCGTATGCACCACGGAGCTCACGGGCTTCGCTCAGAACAAGAAGTGGTTCGCGGACCATGGTACGCGGCTCATCGGCTTGAGCATCGATAGCATCCATAGCCACGTGGCCTGGGTGCAGAACGTGCGGGAAAAGACCGGCGTGTACATGGATTTCCCGATCATCGCGGACATCGACATGAAAGTGAGCAAGCTCTACGGCATGCTGCACGAGAACACGAGCAATACGGCTGCGGTGCGTGCCGTGTTCTTCATCGATCCGAAGGGCCTTATCCGTTTGATCATGTACTATCCGCTGAACGTGGGGCGGAGCATGGACGAGATCATGCGCGTGTTGGAGGCCATGCAGACCGCGGATGCCAAAGGTTGTGCGATGCCCTTGAACTGGAAGAAGGGCGACAAGGTGATCGTGTCACCTCCCAAGACCTTGAAGGATCTTGATGCTCGCTTGGCGGAGAAGGGTCTGGAGTTCGTGGACTTCTACCTCGCGAAGAAGAGCCTGTAGGATCCCCGGGCATGAATGATGGAAGTGACAAGGGCTCCTCAGGAGTTCTTGTCATTTCCGCATCCACTGTCATTCCGGATCCACTTCGAGGGTGTCGATCCAAGGTCCAGCAGGCTGCGAAGAGCGGGCTTCCGGTTGCCGCATGTGGATCATCCAGACAGGTGCGGCCATGGCCGCTCCAAGGATAGGAGCAGCGATGTACGACCATAGGGATCCGGGTTCACCACTGAAGAACGCTGCTCCATGCGCTCCAGCTAGGCCCATTCCTCATCGGCCTTGTGGGCGGAGGTGCCCACACTGTATGAGTAAGCTCACCCTTACGGGTCACGCCCCGTACTTCGCCACCATCGCCAGCTGCCCGGCGTGGTAAGCCGTGTGCGTGGTGATGCGTCCGAGCGCTTCCGCTTTCGTCTTCCTCCCGAATTCCTTCGTCTCGATCACCACATCCCAGTCGGCATCGCTTTGTGAAACGATGGCGCGTTCCAGCACTTCGGCGCTTTCCTGTACGTAGGCTGTCAATGCGGCGAGGTCGGTCCATTCACCGGTGTCGTGCCCCTTGGCCACGGTGCTCGCATGCACCTGCACCTCCTTCAAGCCGAACACGTTCTTCGCGAAAAGCAGTTCCACATCGCCGATGTGGCGCAGCAGGAAACCGGCGCTGTTGGGTCCGGGCGCGAGCTTCTTCGGCAGGTCGGCCTCTGTAAGATCGGGCAGTTGCTTGGTGAATCGGGTACGACCTTCTTTCCAGAGGGCGAGGAGGGAAGCGGTGCGGGGATCCATGAGTGCTATAGCTTACCAGAGTCCAGTGAAGATGCCGATGTAGTAGAGGCCTGTGAGCAGAAAGACAACGCCGGCCACCATGCGCATCACCTTCTCCACACGCGTGACCGCGTTGAAGACGCGACTGAGCTGGTTCGCACTGTAAGCCATCACGCCGGCGAAGAGCAGCACGGGCAACCCGGTGCCGATGGCGAAGATCACAGGCAAATGCAAGCCGCCGTTGGGGGCGAGCGTCATGGGGATCAAGGAGCCGAAGAAGAGTGCCCCGCTGTACGGGCAGAAGGCTAAGGCGAAGAGTATCCCCAACACGAACGCGCCCAAGTGCCCTTTGTCCTTGAAGCGGTCCGTGAGTTTGTTGAGGAAACCGCCGCCGGTGCCGCCGCCGATCTTGATCACGTTGAGCAGCACCAGGCCGAGCAGCACGAGGATGGGACCGAGGAAGAGCTCACCCTTGCTCTGGAAGAAGCGCGCCACGTGGAATTTGCTGGCGCCCCAATAGAGGATGGCGCCGAGCAGGGTGTAGCTCAGTGCGCGACCCAGCGTGTACAGCAGGCCGCTCACCAGCGCGGCGCGCGGGTACTTCAGCTCACGGGCGATGTAGGCCGTGGCGCTGATGTTGGTGGCCAGGGGACAAGGGCTCACCGCCGTTAGCACGCCTAGGGCGAAGGCGGCCAGCGCGGGCGTCTCCCGCGCCATGGCGATGTCGCGCAGCCAGTCCATCAGAGCTTGGCGCGCAGTTTCTGCGTCAGTTCAGCTTTGAATGCGGCGGCATCGCTGGCGTGCATGAAGGCCCATTCGGTAAGGTCGATCTTCTCGTCCTTACCGTTCTTGTGGACATGCAGGAAGAGCGCCGTGCCGTACGCGCCGAACTCCTCGGCGACCTTCTCGTTCGCCTCTTCTTCCACGTTCACCAAGCGAAAGGTGAATGTGCCATCCTTCATCTGTACAGCGAACCCCGTGTTCAGGACTTCCTTGGTCATGGCCTCGATGTTGAGGCAGGTTTCGCAACGGTGCTCGCTGTGGAATTGGATCACGTCGATCCGTGTGGCCGCAGGAGAGGGCGCTGACTTGGAAGGTTGCTGCGCATTGCTCGAACATGCTGTGAAGAGCAAGCTAAGTGTGAGCGCTGAAAGGTGGAAGAGGTGTTTCATGGTCGTGTGGATGTTGCGCAGCGGGGCGCGTTCTTGTTGAGGATGTCGGTCTTGGTGAAGGTGGGTCCGCTGGCTGCGGGCCATGTGAATGCAGGGATCTCGGTGATGATGAATGCTTCCTTCGGATCCATGGCGAGCAAGTCCTTCCCGAAGCGCTCCTCGATGGCTTGCAACGAATCCAAGCCACAGGGCGAGAGCAGTTGTTGCACGGCGAGGCGACCGAGACTATCAACGCTCGCGGGCTTGACGCCGGGACGCAAGGCCACGGAAAAGGCCCGTCCATCGCTGATGCGTTGCACGAGGTAGAGCCCCGGAATGGTGTCGCTCACCTGGAAGGTGCCGAACTGGGCACGGGCACCGGTGAGCATCACGGCCACATCGGTGAGGCAGGGCGAGGAGCGACTGATGATGCGCAGGTCGGTGCGGTCGATAGGAGCAGAGGGATACAGCGTGTGCAGCGTTTCGCCCAAACCCATCGCGCCCACCACGAGCCCATCGCACCAGTGCCCATGGAATTTCACCAGGTCATCGAAGGTCAACGTCTGCTCATGGCCGAGCCTTCCCTTGCTGAAATCCGTGTCCACCACGTGCCACTGTAGCGTGCGCGCGGCTTCGGGCCTTATCGCTTCCGGCGCGGGCGCCGTGGAACAGGCGGAAAGCAGGAGCGCTATGGCCCAGGGGCGGATCATAGGATCACGTTGAAAAAGTAGCCGGAGAGGATGATGAAGAAGGTGACGGTGCCGAAGAAGATGGCGATGAGCTTCCACGACATCACCTTCTTGAGCAACGTGGCTTCCGGCAGCGAGAGGCCCACCACGGCCATCATGAAGGCGATGGCGGTGCCAAGCGGTACGCCCTTCTGCACCAATACCTGGATGATGGGCAGCACACCGGCCGCGTTGGAATACATCGGTACGCCGAGGATAACGGCCAGTGGCACGGCCAGCGGATTCTCTTTGCTGATGTATGCTTCGAAGAAGCCCGTGGGGATGAAGCCGTGCATGGCCGCACCGATGCCGATGCCGATGAGCACATAAGGTAGTACGCTCTTCACGATGCCGAAGGCCTCGCGGGCGATCTCCGGAAGACGCTGCGAGAACGTACGCTTTCCTTCGCTGAACGCCTCTTCCGCTTGCGCCTGTTGCATCACACCTTGCGCCCAATCGCTCAGCAGCGGTTCCAACTTCATGCGGCCAAGGACCATGCCGCCCAGCGTGCCGAGCGCGATGCCACTGGCCGCATAGATCAGGGGTGGTCTTCAGGCCGAACATGCCGATGAACAGGGCGATGGCCACTTCGTTCACCAGCGGCGAGGTGATCAGGAAGGCGAAGGTGACGCCCAAGGGGATACCGCCTTTCACGAAGCCGATGAAGAGCGGCACTGAGCTGCACGAGCAGAACGGTGTGATCGCACCGAAGGTGGAGGCAAGCAGGTACTCCGCGCCGTAGAGCTTGTTGCGCGAGAGGAAAGCGCGGATGCGGTCGATCGGGAAGTAGCTGTTCACGATCCCCATCAGGAAGATGATGAGGAAGAGCAGCAGCAGGATCTTCGCCGAATCGAAGAAGAAGAAATGAAGGGCTTGCCCCCAGTGGCTCTCCGGGGAAAGACCGAAGCTGCCGTACACCAGCAGCGCAACGAGGTGGTCGAGCCAATCGAACATGCTCAGTGCAGCATCGCCGCGATCTCGTCCACGCTGGGCACACGTCCCTTCACCATCACCACTTCATCCAGAACGAGGGCGGGCGTGACGAGGATGTTGTACTTCATGATCTCCTGGATGTCATCCACCTTGATCACCTGGGCATCCGCCCCGGTGGTACGCACGGCCTCTTCCGCAGCGGCGATGGTGGACTTGCATTTGGCACAACCGGTGCCGAGCACTTTGATGGTCTTCATGGGTTCGATGGTCTATCGGAGCAGGTCGCGGAAAAGCTTCTGCGCATGCTTCCAGTTCTCTTTATGGATGCAGTACTTGATCTTCGGTGGAAGGATCTCGCCTTGGATGAGGCCGGCCTCCTTCAGCGCTTTCAGGTGCTGACTGATAGTGCTCTGCGCCATGGGGATCTCCTCGGTGAGGTCGCCGTTGTAGCAGCACGAGCGACTGGCCAGCAGTTTGAGAATGCGGATGCGCACCGGATGCCCCAGTGCCTTCGCATAGCGGGCGGTCTCCTCTTCTTGCTCGGTGTATTCGATATCAATGGCCGTGCGCAACATCGTTCAGTATCAGGGTGCAGGTGGTCGCTCCTTTGTCCATCGCAAATGAACGATGGGCAGCGCACAACGCACGTGACGATCGTCACCCGAACGATGATCCGTGGCCGGTGACCGTATTCGTTCGCCGAACGCTTTGGGCATGGCACACAGCGAGGTGGTAGCCCCGCGTTACCTGCAATTGGTTCTGGCTCGACCAGCCTTCGCTGCGATTGCAGTTCAGCAAGGAGGATCAGCATCGACGTCGTTCGCGCCGTTCAATAGCAGTCCATCTTGAGCATCTCGTTGTTGGCGTAGCTGCGGTCTTCTTTCCAGAGGGCGAGGAGGGATGCGGTACCGGGATCCATGTTCAGGAGTTGAAGCGCGCCATTCTCTTCAAAGCGAAGTGTACGAGGGCGATGAGCACCGGTACTTCGATCAACGGACCTACCACGGCCGCGAAGGCCTGCCCGGAGTTCAACCCGAACACGGCGATGGCCACGGCGATGCCGAGCTCGAAGTTGTTGCTGCCTGCGGTGAACGCGAGGGTGGTGGTCTCCTTGTAGCTGCCACCGAGCCGTTTCACCAGGAAGAAGGTGCCGAGGAACATGAGCAGGAAGAACAGCGTGAGCGGTAGTGCCACGCGGAATACGTCCAGCGGAATGTCCACGATCATGCGGCCCTTGAGGCTGAACATCACCACGATGGTGAAGAGCAGGGCCACCAAGGTGATGGGCGCGATGGCGGGGATGAAGCGCGTCATGTACCATTCCTCCCCTTTCCAACGGACCAGGAAGAAGCGGAGCAGGAAGCCCGTGACGAAGGGGATGCCCAAGTAGATGAGCACGGTGCGCGTGATCTCGCCGATGGTGACGTTCACCGTGTACCCTTCCACGCCGAACAGCGGCGGAAGCACGGTGACGTAGAGCCACGCGTAGCTGCTGTAGAAGAGGATCTGCAGGATGCTGTTCAGTGCCACCAGTCCGGCGGCGAGCTCACGGTCGCCTTGGGCCAGATCGTTCCACACGAGCACCATGGCGATGCACGGCGCGAGGGCGATGAGCATCACACCGGAGAAGTATTCCGGCATGGTGCGCAGGAAGAGCAGAGCAAGGCCGAACATCAGCGCCGGCCCCACGATCCAGCTCATGAACAGGCCGGTACCCAGTACGCGCGGATGCTTCAGCACGCTGCCGAGCTTGGCGTAGTTCACCTTGGCGAGCGGCGGGATCATCATCAGGATGAGGCCGATGGCGAGCGGGATGTTCGTGGTACCGCTGGAAGCCTCGTTGATGGAAGCCGTGATACCGGGTGCGAAGTAGCCGATGCCCACGCCCACGGCCATGGCCGCGAAGATCCAGAGCGTGAGGAAGCGGTCCAGGAAGTTCAGGCGCTTCTTCATAGGACCAGTACGTGCCGTTCCACGAAGTCGCGGCAGTAGGCCTTGATCTCCCTGCGCACGTTGCGGAAAGCGTTCATCACTTCCTCCTCGGTGCCCGTCACGTTCGCGGGGTCGGTGAAGTTGTGGTGGTGCTTCGAAGCGTGGCTCGCGAATACCGGACAGGCCTCCCGGGCATTGTCGCACACGGTGATCACATGGTCGAAGGCGATCTTGCGGTATGCGTCCATGTTGTTCGAGGTGTGGTGGCCGATGTCGATGCCGTCCTCCTTCATCACCGCGATGGCGCGCGGATGTACGCCATGCGTCTCCACGCCGGCACTGAAGACCTCCGCGCGTTTCCCCGCGTAATGCTGCAGATAGCCGTGGGCCATCTGGCTGCGACAACTGTTGCCGGTGCAGAGGACAAGGATGCGCATCAGGGCTTTTTTCGGAAGGCGCAGAACAGGAAATTCTGCACGGTGTTGAATGGTGTCACGTGATCCACGGTGAAGCACTTCACGCGCTCGCAAAGATGCGCGAGACGGTCGGTCATCATCCGTTCATCATAGCGCTGCACCGGTATTCCGCTGCACTTCTCCGGTCCGTTCGTGCTGAAGGTGCCGAGGATCAGCAGGCCACCGGGTGCCAGGTAAGCCGCCATCATCTCCAGGTACGCGGCCACCTTCTCCGGCTCCGTGAGGAAATGGAAGACCGCGCGATCATGCCACACATCAAAGGTTCCGTCAGGCATGAAGCGCGTTGCGTCGGCCTCTATCCATTTCACGAGGGACGCGCGCGTGCCCAGCCGGGCCTGTGCTTTCTGGAGCGCCGCTCCGCTGATGTCCAACACAGTAACGTTCGTATGGCCACGCTCCAGCAGGTGGTCCACCAACAGGCTATCGCCGCCGCCAACATCGATCACCCGCGCGGTGGGCGGAACGTGGTAGGTGTCGAAGAGGTCCAACGAGACCGTTGGCACTGGTTGGAACCAACTCACCTCCTCGGATCCCTTCTGCTCGTAGATCCTCTGCCAATGCGCCTTGGCATCGAAGGTGCCATTGCCCGCCGTTCCCATCAGCAGCAGGCTACGCCCAGATCGCAGCAACCGAGGTCGCCATCCGCCTTGGGCAGTGCCGTGGCATTTTGTAGCGCCTTCTCCTTGGTGGCGGGATCGCAGCAGGAAGTGGCGGTCTTCGCGCCTCGCACCGTGATGCTGAAGATCCCCGTGCCGCTGGCCTTGAACGCGGCGATCTCCTCCGTGCTCAGGTGCTTTGCGAGGATGTCGTCCGGGACGACGATGGGCTTGCGTTTCATCACGCGCACGTCCTCGAAGCCGAGGTCGTGGATGATGCCGAGGTAGTCGCTCTCCTGCAGCGCGCCGGAAACGCAACCCGCGTAGAACTCCGCAGCCTGCTGGATCGTGGCGGGCAATTCGCCGGTGAGCACCACATCGCTGATGCTGAAGTGCCCGCCAGGTTTCAAGACCCGAAGGACTTCGGCGAACGCCTTGCGCTTGTCGGGCACCAGGTTCAGCACGCAGTTGCTCACCACCACGTCCACGAGGTTGCTCGTCATGGGCAGTGCTTCGATATCGCCTTGGCGGAACTCCACGTTCTGGTAGCCCAACTTGGTGGCGTTGTCTTTCGCCTTCGCGATCATCTCCGGTGTGAAGTCCACCCCGATCACGCGACCGTCGTCACCGACCTCTGCACGGGCTACGAAGCAATCGTTGCCCGCTCCGCTGCCGAGGTCCAGAACGGTATCTCCGGCCTTGATCCCCGCGAACTCCGTCGGCAGACCGCAGCCAAGGCCGAGGTCGGCATCAGCGGCGTAGCCCTTGAGGTTGGTGTAGTCATCGGTCATGATGTTATACACCTCCGTGCTGCAACCACCGGCACCGCAGCAACTGCTCGCATTGGTGGCTTTGTCTTGTGTGGCGATCTCCGCGTATTTGCGGCGGACGAGTTCCTTGGTTTCTTGCGCTTTCATGGTCATTATGCGGTTGGTTGGTTGATCGGGGCGCGTCATGACGCGCCCTTACACTAGCAGCATTTATCGCTCACGGTCGTGAGCAGTTTGTCCAGCGCCTTGGTGAGGGTGCTCCATCCTTTCGGGTCGATGCAATAGCACACGCTCGTGCCTTCGATGGTGCCTTGGATAAGTCCGGCGTTCTTCAACTCCGTGAGGTGCTGGCTGATCGTGGCCTGCGCCAAGCCGAGTTCCTCCACCAGCGATCCATTCACACAGCTTCCCTTGCGTGCCACATATTGCAGGATGGCGATGCGTGCCGGATGCCCCAAGGCCTTGGCCATGCTGGCGATCCGGTTCTGTTCGGTGGTGAAGAGGTGTTCCTTGACGAGTCCCATGGTCGATCTGTAGATCGCAATGTTACGATGAAAAGAGATACATCGCAATAAGGCGATGAAATGATCGTGGCGGAACGTCGGGACTATTTCGGCGCCTTGCGGTAGATCCATATCCCGATCGATCCGAACAACACGTTCGGTGCCCAGACCGCGAGGAAGGGTTCCAACCCGGCATTCGTGGCGGCCACGGTGGTGAGCTTCATGGTGAAGACATAGATCAGCACGAGCATCACACCCAGCGCGAGGTGCAGCCCTGTACCGCCCCGCACTTTCCGGCTTGCGATGCTCACCCCGATGAGCGTGAACACGTACGTGGCGAAGGGATAGCTGGTGCGTTGGTGGCGTTCGATCAGGTAGCTGGTCACCTTGCCATCGCCTTGCTTGCGTTTCGCATCGATGTAATCGTCCAGTTCGCCGGTGCTCATGGCCATGGCCGTCTCCCAGCGTTGGCCGAGATCCGATGGTTTGAGCGCGATCACGGTGTCCATTTCAGCGCCGCGCACGAAGCGATCGCCAACCACCCCGATGATGCGCGTCATGTAGTCGTGGAGGTGCCAGGATCCGTTCACGCTGTCATACACCGCGCGATCCGCGTTCAACTTGCGCACGAGTACGTGGCCGTCCCATTGTTCCAATCCGAAATGATAGAGGGTCTTCTCCTTCGCACCATAATGCTCGCAGTACGCGATCACACCCGGGGTGATCTCCCGGTGCAGGTGGCGATCCTCCACGAAGAAGGTGGCGCGAATGTGTGCTTCCTCGAACGCGAGCCGCACGCGGTTCGCCGCAGGTAGCACTTGGTGGTTCACCACCAAAGAGAGCACACACAGGAAGGTGGCACCAACGAAATAGGGCCAGAGCACCCGTGGGAAACTCACGCCATTGCTCAACATGGCGATGATCTCACTCCGGTGCGCCAGTCGACTGGTGAAGAGCAGCACGGCGAGGAAGATGAAGAGCCCGCTGAACAGGTTGGCGTAGTAGAGGATGAAGTTGAGGTAGTAGTCCACCACGATCTCGCCCACGCTGGCCTTCATCCGCGCGAAATCCTCCGTCTTCTCACTGATGTCGAAGACGACCGCCACCATCATGATGATGACGAGCATGAGGAAGTAGGTCCCGAGGAACTTGCGAAGGATGTAGCGGTCCAGGATCCTGAGCATGCGGCTAGGGCAGGGGTGTGGTGCGGATCACAGCCGCACCTTCAATTTCGGCAGGAGTTCGTTCTTCCATGTGCTGAAGGTACCGGCGATGATCCGTTCACGCGCCTCCCGCATCAACGCCAGATAGAAGCCGAGGTTGTGCAGGCTGGCGATCTGCTGGCCGAGCATCTCACCGCTCTGGAAGAGGTGCCGCACGAACGCGCGGCTGTATGCAGCATCCACCCAATTGGTGCCGGTCGGATCCAACGGACCGTGATCATCCGCCCACTGCTTGTTCTTGATGTTGAGGATGCCTTCCCGCGTGAAGAGCATGCCGTTGCGGCCATTGCGCGTCGGCATCACACAATCGAACATGTCGATCCCGCGCGCCATGTTCTCCAGCAGGTTCCACGGCGTGCCCACGCCCATGAGGTAGCGTGGCTTGTCCTTCGGAAGGATGTCGCAACAGAGTTCGGCCATGGCGTACATCTCTTCTTCCGGTTCACCTACGCTCAGCCCGCCGATCGCATTGCCGGGCATGCCCTTGCTCGCGATCACCTCGCTGCTCCGTTTGCGCAATTCCGGGAACGTGCTTCCCTGCACAATGGGGAAGAGCGCTTGTTCATGACCGTACAAGGGCTCGGTGGAATTGAAGTGCGCGATGCAGCGATCCAACCACCGGTGGGTGAGGTGCATGCTCTTCTCCGCATACGCGAGTTCACACGGCCACGGTGTACACTCATCGAAGGCCATGCAGATATCGGCGCCGATGATGCGCTGGATGTCCATCACCTTCTCCGGCGTGAAGAGGTGCGGACTGCCATCGATGTGGCTCTGGAACTTCACGCCCTCTTCGGTGATCTTGCGGATGTCGCTGAGTGAGTGTACTTGGAAGCCGCCGCTGTCGGTGAGAATGGGCCGGTCCCAACCGTTGAACTTGTGCAAGCCGCCCGCATGCTGCAACACCTCAATACCCGGTCGCAGGTACAGGTGGTAGGTGTTGCTGAGCATGATCGGCGCATTCAGATCCTGCTTCACCTCCCGCGGATGTACGGCTTTCACCGCACCCAAGGTGCCCACTGGCATGAAGACCGGTGTGGGGATATCGCCGTGTGCGGTATGCAGGACACCGGCCCGTGCGTTGGAGGACGGGTCGGTGGCGAGGAGGTCGAAGTGGTATGGAACGCTCACGGTATCGACTTCAAGAGTTCCTCCAGATCTCCTGGACTCAGATCGGCTTTTTCCGACTTATCGTAGAGGTCAAGCAAATACACCATGGTCCGCTTGACATGCACATGCGTAATGACCCGGCCCCCTCCTCGTTTCCCTTTGCCTTTGGAGGCGATCGCGATCCTGATCTTGTAACAGTTACGGCCGATCGGGGTCCCGATGGCTGGATCCACTTCCAACTTCGCGCTGAGTTCCACGATCTCACCTTTCAACGAAGGGTATCGCTTCGCGAGCCGCTTGAGGTCCTTCAGGAAGGGAGCAAGAACTGCAACCTCAAATTTCATCCAACACGTCCTTGAGCAGCACGGGCTTCTTCTGCCCTTTCTTGATCAAGATCAACTCACGCACCGCATCCTTGATGTTTGCAATACGCTGCGCCTTAGCAGGGGAAAGCGTCTCCGCTGTTTTCACGAAGCTGAGACTATTGAGGATGTCAAGCATCAACTCGGCCTTGTTATCGGGTATTTCAAGGATCAGCTTCATGGTCGCGCAAAGCTAGGGGCTTCAAGCATAGCCCACCGCACGCGCTTCCCGTCGTCGCTGTTCATAACTGCTTCCCCATTGCGCCAAGCCGCTCATCCTCCCCGATAGCTTCGCCCACGTCCCAGCGCCCTACCCAACGCGGGAATTGCTTTCGATGTGGTCCCTTGAATTCCAATTGATGCTCGGCGCGATCGTCGTGCTGCTCGTCTATCACGGGTTTATGTTCGCACACTTGGCCTTCGGCAAGCAAACTGTGGAAGCAGACCGCGAATTACCGGTGAGCGTGGTGATCTGCGCGCGCAACGAGGCCCGCACCTTGGAGGAGATCATTCCGCTGCTGATGAAGCAGGACCACCGTGAATTCGAAGTGGTGGTGGTGAACGATCGAAGTGAGGACGACACGTGGGAGATCCTGCAATGGATGAAACCGCAGTACGCGAACCTGCGTCCGGTGAACATCCAGGCCGACGAGAAGTTCAACTACGGGAAGAAGATCGCCCTCGGTGTGGGGGTGCGGGCCGCGAAACATCCGCAGGTGCTGTTGACCGATGCGGATTGCGTGCCCGCCGGACCGGACTGGATCTCCATGATGGCTTCTGGATTCCGCAATGGGAAGAAGATCGTCATCGGTCATAGTCCCTATGAGATGTCACCAGGTGTTGGGAGTATCCTGGAGCGCTACGATGGCGCGATCAAGGCGATGCAGTTCATGGGCTTCGCACAGGCGGGCTTCCCGTACATGGGCGTGGGCCGCAACCTCGGGTATGCCAGCGAGGTGTTCTTCGGTGCGAGCGGACCGCGCCGACACAATCACCTGATGAGCGGGGACGACGACCTACTGATCAACGAAGTGGCGCGCCGCAACAACACCGCTGTGGTGGCAGATCCGCGGTCGTTCATGACCACGCGCGCCACACCCGACCTCGCCACGTGGATCAGGCGGAAGCGCCGTCACTATACCACAGCGGTACACTATCGCTTCGGGCACCAGGTCCTGCTCACCCTGCTGCCATTGGCGCGCATGGTCTTCTGGGCGTGCCTGGTGCTGTTGATCATCCGCGCGCGATGGATCGAATCCGCGATCGGCGCCTTCGTGCAGATCGCCTTGTTATTGCCGATCACCATTGCAGCGCTGAAACGCTTGCAAGCAGGCGCTATCGCGTGGTTCGCCCTGCCCTTGGAATGGTTGTTCCTATTTTTGGATCCGTTGCTCTACACCAGCACGATACTCGTCAAGCCGAAACGATGGAAGTGAACGAGAACCTCAGTGAGAAAGCCCGCTACGATTACATCCTCGTACGCAAGGCCGTGGACAAGGGCGATCAGAAGGCCTACGCCGAACTGATGAGCCGCTACCGCGACTCCATCTACTTCATGTTGTTGAAGATGATCAACAACAAGGACGACGCGGAGGACTTGACGATCGAAGCCTTCGGCAAGGCCTTCAACCGCTTGAAGCAGTACACGCCGAACTACGCGTTCAGTACGTGGCTCTTCAAGATCGCGTCGAACAACTGCATCGACTGGATCCGCAAGCAGAAGAAGAAGACCTTCTCCATCGATCAACCCTTCGGCACCGAGGACGGCGACGAGATGACGATCGAGTTGAAGGGCCACGGGCTGGATCCGTCGGAGGTCGCCATTCGCGAGCAGAAGAACGACATCATGCGCGCCGTGGTGGACAAGCTGAAGCCGCGCTACAAGACGTTGGTGGAGTTGCGTTACTACAAGGAGTACAGCTACGAGGAGATCGCGCAGGAATTGGACCTCCCGCTCGGCACCGTGAAGGCACAACTCTTCCGCGCCCGCGAATTCCTCCAAGGCCTTCTCGACTCGCGCAAGGACACGATCTGATCCAGCGCACAAGCGAGCGTGCCATGTGTCCATGTGCTCATGAGATCACGCGCTTACGGGCATCCGCACCATATGACCATGGCTCCCTCATGAGCACATGGTCACATAGACAAATGGTCACATGGTCAAATGAGCACATGGCCACATGAACACATGGTCGCATGGTCGCATGAACACATGGTCACATGAACGCATGGCCACATGAACACATGGCTACGCTCGACCTGATCACCACCTACTTCCCCGAACTCACCGCCACGCAGCGTGAGCAATTTGCGCGCTTGGGTGAATTGTACGCGCACTGGAACGAACGCGTGAACCTGATCTCGCGCAAGGACTTCGAGCATCTGTACGAGCGGCACATCCTGCATTCGCTCGGCATCGCCAAGGTGGTCCAATTCAAGAAGGGGACGCGCGTCGTGGATGTGGGCACTGGCGGTGGGTTCCCACTGATCCCTTTAGCGATCATGTACCCGCAATGCACCTTCCACGGCATCGATGGCATCGGAAAGAAGATCATGGCCGTGAAGGGCGTGATCGGAGGCTTGGGCCTGACCAACTGCACAGCCGAACAGGTGCGCAGCGAGGATCACAAAGGGCGCTATGAGGTGATCGTGAGCCGCGCCGTGACCACCCTGCCTGAGTTCCTCCGAATGACCAAGCACTTGATCGATCGCACCCCCCTCTCCCCGGGAGAGGGGCAGGGGGTGAGGGCGCTCTACTACCTCAAGGGCGGCGACCTTGCCGACGAGTTACTACCGATCAAGCAGCGCTACCGGGTCTTCGAACTATCGAAGGAATTCGAGGAGGAGTTCTTCACGACGAAGAAGGTTGTACACGTTACGCTGTAACCGGATCCATCTGCAACCGGCTCAGGCTGTGGTACAGCCCGTTCACGTCCGCGATGAGTTCATCGTGCGTGCCGCTCTCCACAACGCTGCCTTTGTCCAGCACCAGGATCTTGTCCGCTTTACGTATCGTGCTGAGGCGATGCGCGATCACCAAACTCGTGCGTCCGATCATCAACTTATCGAGTGCCTCTTGAACGAGCCGCTCGCTTTCACTGTCCAGCGCGCTGGTCGCTTCATCGAGGATCAGGATCGCGGGGTCCTTCAGTACCGCTCGCGCGATCGCGATGCGCTGCCGCTGACCACCGCTCAATTGGATGCCCCGCTCGCCGACGATGGTCTTGTACGCATCCGGGAAGGAGGTGATGAACTCATGGGCGTTGGCCTTGCGCGCGGCTGCTTCCACTTCCGCATCACTCACGCCCGGCTTGCCATAAGCGATGTTCTCGCGAATACTTCCACCGAAGAGCAACACTTCCTGCGGCACCAAGCTCATGCGGTCGCGTAGCGCACTGAGGTTGAACTCGCGTGCGTTCTTGCCATCGATCATGATGCGACCGGACACAGGATCATAGAAGCGCAGCAGGAGTGAGGCGATCGTGCTCTTACCCGCACCGCTCGAACCGACCACTGCAATGCGTTCACCCGGTTGCGCTGCGAAGGACACATCACGCAGCACGGGAACATCCGCGCGCGTGGCGTAATGGAATGCCACGTTCTCGAAAGCGATCGCACCCTTCAACACCAAGGGTTCCTTGCGTTCCTCCAAGGAGATCGGCTCCGACGCTTCCTCTTGCAGGTCCATGAGCCGCTCGCTCGCGCCGATCGCCTTCAACATCCGGTTCACCAACTCGGGCAATCCACCGATGCTGGCACCGATGAACATGGAGTAGAGGATGAAGGTGAAGAGCTCGCCCATGGAGATCTCGCCCGCAGGGAGCATCCGCACACCGCGCCAGATCACCAATACGATCGCGCCGAACATGCACAGGATGATGAACGAAACGAAGGCGCCTTGCCAGCGCGCGCCCTTCAGCGCGAGTCCGCGCGCTTCCATCACGCTGGTGCCGTATCGCAGCGCTTCCCACCGCTCGTTCGCAAAGGCTTTCACGTTCTGGATCCCTTGCAGCGTCTCCTCCACGATCACGTTCGTATCCGCGATGCGGTCCTGAACCTGCTTGCTCAGTTTGCGGATGAAGCGCCCGAAGATCACCGCGACGATCGCCACCACGGGGATGATCGCCAGCATGGTGAGCGTGAGTTGGATGCTGACCTGGGTGAGCAGCACGATCCCCGCCACCACGACCAACGCCTGCCGGATCAGTTCAGCGAGGTTGGTGGTGAGCGCATCCTGGAGCATCGCGATGTCCGACCCTATGCGGCTGTTCAATTCACCCACGCGCCGCTGCGCGAAGAAGGTCATCGGCAATCGCAGCAGGTGCTCATACGTTTCGCGGCGCATGTGCGCGAGCATGTTCTCGGTGATCCAGGAGAAGAGGTAGATGCGGAAGAATCCGAAGAACGCTTGCGCCGCGAAGACGCCCAGCAGCGTGAGCGCCACCTTGTCGATACGGCCCAGCAGGTCGGTCTGCGCACCGGCATCACCTCGCGCGGCATCCACCAATTGGCCGAGCAACAACGGGAAGAGCAGGGATAGGCCGGTGGTGATGGTGAGCAGCAGCAGGCCAAGAGTGAACCAACCACGATACGGCTTCAGGTAGCGGAACACCCGCATCGCCTTGCGCAAGGTGGCCTTGTCAAGCTTGGCGCGCGGGGCGTCCTCGAAAGCTTTGGAGTTGCGGCGGGAGGCCATGGGGGATCAATGGATCACCCGTGTATCACCTTCATCCGATCCGCGATGTGATCGAAGAGGTTCGTCAGCGGTTTCTCCACCATCATCTTGATGAAGGGGTTGAGGTCCGCGTTGAAGACCTGGCCTGCGGTGGTGGTGCCGTTGGCTTCATCCAAGTGGACATCCAAGGTGAAGGGGAACGGACTGCGTTCGGTGGCTTTCAACCTCAATAGGTTCGGTGGTGTGCCGCCATCCAGTTGCAGGCCGATGGTCGCAGCGCCTTGCACCTTGAAGGAGCAGGATGTGCCATCACTCTTCCATTCGCTGATCCGTCCTTCCGGAAGGAGCTGCTGGAAGTTGTTCATGTCCTGTAGGAAATCGTACAACTCCTGCGCGGGTTTGGCGATCTCCACCTTCTTGCTCTCTATCGTGGTCATGTGGGTAAGTGGTCTGGTCTGGAATTGATGGTCGGAAGAACTTGTGATGCTCTCTTGCGGGGAAAGCCCCTCTCCTCGGGAGAGGGTTGGTGTGAGGGATTACGCCTTCACCGCACCACCCCACGATGCCGGATCCTTGCGCCATTCGTTCAGGGGTAGGAGGTCCTTCTCGGTGATGTATTCATCCTGCAATGCTTGATCAACGAGTACGCTGTAATTCGTGAGCGAGTGGAGCTGCACCTTGGCCTTCGCGAACGCCTTCGTGGCTTCGTCGAACCCATAAGTGAAGATGGACACCATTCCCTTCACCTCACAACCCTCTTCGCGCAATGCTTCCACCGCCTTCAAGCTGCTGCCACCCGTACTTACGAGATCCTCCACCACCACCACGCTGCGGCCCACGGTGAGGTCTCCTTCCACCTGGTTCTTCAATCCATGCTCCTTGCTTCCGCTGCGCACATAGATGAAGGGTAGGCCAAGGTCGTGCGCGACCAATGCGCCGTGTGCGATCCCGCCCGTGGCCACGCCTGCGATCATGTCCGGCCGTCCGAACTCACTGTTGATGATATGTACGAACTGTTGGCGGATGTACGTGCGTACGGCAGGGTAGGAGAGCGTCTTGCGGTTGTCGCAATAGATCGGACTCTTCCAACCGCTGGCCCAGATGAAGGGCTTCTTCGGACTAAGTTTGACAGCCTTGATCTGGAGAAGGAACTCGGCCACTTTAAGCGCCGGATCGAGCGGGGATGCCATGCAGCGAAAGTACACGGTTTGGATCGAGGGGAAGGCGCGCGAGTTGATCGAAGGGCCTGCGTGGGATGCGTTCCGCGCGGATCATAAGTTCGTCCTGGCCGCTGGTGGCGTGGTGAATGATGAGTCCGGTCGCTTGCTGGTGATCCGCCGGTTGGGAAAGTGGGATCTGCCGAAAGGGAAGGTGGAGAAGGGCGAAGGCATCGAAGCCGCTGCGATCCGCGAAGTGCAGGAGGAGTGCGGGTTGAAGGAACTCCGGATCACGGGGTCGATGCCCTCTACATGGCACACGTACGAGCGCAAAGGCAAGCAACACCTCAAGCGTACCGACTGGTTCCGTATGGCGGGATCCAGTGCCGAGAGGTTGGTCCCGCAACACGACGAGGACATTGAGGAAGTGAAGTGGGTGGGACGTGTAGAGCTACCCGCGATCCTGGATGACACCTACGCTTCGCTACAGCCGGTGTTCAAGGCTTGGATGGAAGCGGAGTAGCGTTGTGCGGACGGTCAATCGTCCCACACTTTCACCCGAATGCCTTTCTCTGCTTCGACCTTCGCTTGGTGGAAGAGCGCACCGAGACCTTGGCTGGGCAGCGGTGCAGGTGAACGTGCGAGTACGCCGTCGTTGAGCAAATACACGGCAGGAAGACTCTTGATCCGCAGATCATCACGCAATTGCTGTTCGGCCACTGCATGCAACCAGCGGAAGTCCGCCTTCGGATGGGCTTTCGTGAACGCTTTCAAGGTGGCGAGTTCCACATCCAATCCGATGGCGATGATGGGTACCACATCCTTGTACTCCGCGTGGAGCTGCTCCAATCCTTGCAGTTCGAGTTCGCAGTAGCTGCACCAGCTCGCCGTGAACACAACGCACACTGGACCACTCAACAAACTGTCGAAGACCACATCGCGACCTGAGAGATCCTCCAGCAACATAACGGGGAATCGGTAGCCGACACGCATTGCGGTAAGGTCCCACAGCATGTTCGCAGCGATCGTTCGGTGTTCTGGAAAAGCCGAAGTGTTCGCCACGCGTTGCAGGATCCGCTCCGCACCGGGCCTGTCCACCACTTTACCATGGTATTGCTGGTGTAACAGGTCGATCATCACCAACTCACAAAGTCGTGGATCGTCCTTCAGGAATTCATTCTTCGCTAGTACGGAACGAAGACTGTCCGGATCACCGGCGTCGAAGGCGCGTTGGAGCGCTGGTGCTTCGAACCGTTGCGCCATCACCAGATGGCCGGCGAAGAAGCTCCGGATGAAGCGCACGTACTCCGGATCATCATAGACCACGGGCTTGTCCTTCAGGTAGCGTGCGAACAACTCCGCGTCATTCACGCGTGGGCCATAACGCAATCCGGCGAAACTGTATTCAAGGTAATGATCGAACCACGGGTCCTTCACCTCGTGGTAGAAGTGCTTCACCTTGGCCTCGAAGGTGTCCACGCGCAGGGCGCTCCATGTGGGCATGACGAACAAGGTGGGAGGCCGACGCACGGAGTCCGAAGGCAGGCTATCGTTCTTCCGATGGACCTCCAGGGCCTGCATCCCGGCGACTTGGTCGGTGGCAAGGTCCTGCATGATGAACGCATCGATGCGGTCGTTGAGATCGCTGGTGATCGCGTTCACGTCCAAGGGGTCCAGATCCTCGAAGACCAGTTCCACACGCGTGGTGCCGTTGATGCTTTGCGGTGTACGTGGATCGGGCTTCGGGAATTCCACGGTGTAGGTCGATCCCGGCCGAGCGTACAATTCAGCGAATGCTTCACCGATCCGGATGCGCAGTTTCGCCGTGCCGATCACCTCGCCTTCCACGGTCGCCATTCCCGCGTCATCGATCAACGCGGTCGCGATCCTCGAATACCGAAGGGAGAAGAGGTCATCGTAGTGGTACAGCAGGACGGCTTTGCCTGCGTTGTGTGGGGAGCGCACGCGGATGGTCACCGGTCCCACTGCGAACGTGCCGCTCGCGATGGATGCAAGAAGTAATGTGAGGATCCCTCTCATATGCCCATGCGCAGGTCCATCGGAACCAACGCGGAAACATCGGCTTTGTTGGCGATCAGTTCCCGAACGATGGTGCTACTGATGTGTGCGTGCTCCGGCGCCGATGGCAGGAAGATGGTCTCCACACCGGCAAGGTGACGGTTCATCAACGCGATGCTGCGCTCGTAGCCGTGGTCGGTGCTGTTGCGCAGTCCGCGGATGATGAAGCCCGCACCAACGGACTTGCACAACTCCACGGTGAGTCCAGTGAAGGTCATCACTTCCACCTTCGGTTCATCCGCGAAGGCGGCCTTCAGCCAAGCCATGCGCCGCGTCTCATCGAACATGGTCTTCTTGGTGGAGTTCACGCCCATGCCCACCACAACTTTGGAAAAAAGCGGCAGCGCACGTTTCACAATGGACACGTGACCGATGGTGATCGGATCGAAGGTGCCGGGGAATACGCCGATGGGATTGCTCATGGTGTGGTGTCTGTTTCTGTCGATCCGGTGGAGAAGAAGCTGAACTGGATGAGTCCGTACGATCGTTTCCTCCGGAAGCCGGTGATGTGGTCGAGCTTCAGCTTTTCCGTGTGTTCCACGATCAGCGTTCCACCCGCCCCCAATACGCCCGCTTCCAATACCAAGGTAGGGATACGTTCAACGCCGTCCATGGCGAAGGGCGGATCCGCGAAGACGATATCGTACTGGCCGCGGTGTGTGCGCAAGAAGCCGGGGACGTCCGCCTTCACCACACGCCAATGTTCCTCACCGAGGTCGCGGGCACTCCGCTGCATGTGATCGCACAAGCGTCGATCGCTCTCCACACTCACCACTTCCTCCGCGCCACGCGACAGGAACTCGAGGGAGATGTTCCCTGTGCCGGCGAATAGGTCCAGCACGCGGATCCCTTCCAACGGGACGCTATGATGGAGGACGTTGAACAAGCCTTCTTTCGCGAAATCCGTGGTGGGTCGTGCATCCATGCCGGGCGGAGGATGGATCCGCCGGTTGCGGTATTTGCCGCCTATGACACGCATGCGAACTGGTCCAGGAGCGCCAGCCATCGCTGGGGGACCACGCCGGAGTCCGACGGAAGTGCGGGCGATCCATTCATGACCGTATCATGCGTGTTGAAGTAGCGGCGCAAAAGGTCCGTCTCGTGCGGAACCAAGTGCGTTCCGCAGGCGAGCACGGAGGTCGCTGCAGGTTTCAAGCCGCTTCCTTCCGCAGCAAGTAGGGCGAAGTACAGGACATCCTGCGAGGATCGCACAGGGTAGGTGTTGCTCAGCAGGATGCGCCCGTTCTCGGCCACCGCCACTTCCAGATTCTCCTGGCCGCGGTGCAGGACCATGATGGTCCCATCCATGCAGCGGCTGATCGCAGCGCGGACCATCAACGAACGCATCGGTACCGGACGCGCATGTGGGAAGCGGTCCAACACCGATCGTTCGGCGACATCGTCATGGACGTAGATGCAATTCGCGCCCAGCACGGCGAGGGGTTCATCGCGTAGCGCACCGGTCGGAACGCCACCATGCACGGCCCTCAAATGCGCGGCCTGTGAGCCGGGCTCCATCGCGCCTTCCGGGACCAGTGCGCTCCATTCCGGCAGGTTGATGAACGAGACGGACACTGGGTGCGTGGGAACTTCCTCGGCATCCAATACACCACCGAGCGCCGACCATTGCATCGCCACGAGCGAACCGTCCTCGATCGTATGCGCGGCCCAAGCCTCCACGGTTCCGGAGATCAGCACGCTCAGGTGCCAGATCCGTTCGCGGGACTTGTCATAGTGTTCGGCCGTCCAGGATCCGCGGTCCATGGGCTCAGTCCATATTGACGGTTCCGGTGTGCCGAACGGAGTCGGTGCCATCGGCAGCGCCACGGCATACGGATACCTGGTAATGATTCCGGAAGGCCAAGAGGATCGCCACCGCAGTGCATGCCAGGCCGATCGTGAACCCCACCTTCCGTTCGATCACACCCAACTTGAGGAAGATGGCGATCACGCCGGTGATCATGGTGAGCGAAGCACCTAAAGCCACCCATGCCCCCTGCTTCATGATGATCCCGAGCAGGAGGAGAACAGTGCCCAGGATGATCAAGAGGATCGGGAGGATGAAGCTTCGAATACGCATCGTGATCCGCGGTGGGATTTCCTCCGTCAAGACGGCCAAAAGTAGGATAATTTCACCCCGCGACCGGAGCGCTAACGTGCGCTGCTCACCTTTCCCCGAACATCGGATGTCCGCGCCAAACGTGGCCTTGAACGACCTCGCCGAGCGCATGATGCGCACCATGGCCTTCGACCCGACCGAAGGCCAGCGGAAAGCGATCCGTGCCATGGAACGATTGCTCGCGTCGAAGACCAATGCAGCCACCTTGGTCCTGCGCGGTTACGCGGGAACCGGAAAGACGACACTCGTCGGCGCTTTGGTGAAGACACTTGTGGAATTGAAGTGGCCTGTGATCCTGCTGGCCCCGACCGGACGTGCGGCGAAAGTGCTGGCCGCGCACGCCCAACTCGGGGCATCCACTATCCACCGCCGGATCTACCGCATGGCCGGTGATGAAGGCGAAGGCTGGGGCATGATGGTGGCGCCGAACCGCGATCGCGGTGCGCTGTTCATCGTGGATGAGGCGAGCATGATCGGACGCAGTGGTGGTGAAGGCGCTTTCGGTGATCGGGATCTGCTGAGTGATCTGCTCGAACATATCTTCTCATCCGATCGCAACAAGCTGCTCCTGATCGGCGATCCTGCTCAGTTGCCACCTGTCGGAAGTGAACTGAGCCCCGCGTTGAACGTGAGTGACCTACGAGCCATGGGCGCGAACGCGGGTATGATCGAGCTCACCGAAGTGGTGCGACATGCGGAGGACTCCGGGATCCTGTCCAATGCAACCGCATTGCGTTCGTTGCTGGCACCTCCGGCCGATCCATCGGAAGTGGAGCATTCCTATCAGCCCACGTTCACCGCATTCCCGGATGTGCATCGTGTGGATGGTCATGATCTGCAGGATATGCTCGAAACGGCCTACGCACAGGATGGCGACGACGAGGTGTGTGTGATCTGCCGCAGCAACAAGCGAGCATACCAATACAACCAGCAAGTGCGCGTGCGGATCCACGGGTATGAGGAGGAACTGAGTCCCGGAGACCGGCTCATGGTGGTGAAGAACAATTATCTGTGGGCAGGACTGAACGGCGATCAGGAGTTGATCGCGAATGGCGAGCCGATCACCGTGAAGCGCGTGCATGGATCCGAGGAACGGTACGGGTTCCGCTTTGCGGACATCACCGTGAATTGGTGGAATGGACGCGTGGATCGGGAACTCGATGTGAAGGTGATCCTTGATACACTCGCCAGCGAGAGCCCTGCACTCCCCGGACCCCGGATGAAGGAGTTGGCGCAGCGCGTCGCAGAGGAGATCACCGCGACCAAGCGAAGCGAGCGGATCAAACTGCTGCGTTCCGACCCTTACGCCAACGCCCTCCAAGTGAAGTATGCCTATGCCGTAACCGCGCACAAGGCGCAGGGCGGGCAGTGGCGTACGGTCTTCGTGGATCAAGGATACGTGACCGAGGAGATGATCGACCGCGAGTACGTGCGTTGGTTGTACACCTCGATCACACGCGCCACGCAACGTTTGTACCTGCTCAACTTCCACGCCCGCTTCTGGGGGGAGGAGTGAGTGCGCTATTGATCCGTATCATCCGGAAGGCCTTCAAGTCCGAAGGAAGTGCGATGCTCACGATATGGTCCGCTCCGATATGCCACGTCCGGACGCGGTATTCCGGCGCGGCCATTTGCGTGAAGGATTCGTGGTCGATGATCATGGTATTCGTTGGTGCGTCCACACGCAATACGCGCAGATCGTCCATGATCCCCACACCGCTGGCTTTCAGTACAGCCTCTTTGCGTGTCCAGAATTCGAGGAAGCGCCGTTTCGAATGCCCACCTGCATTCCGTATCGCCGTGATCTCGGGCCCTGTGAAGTAGTGCTCACTCACCGCTTCGTGATCCACGTTCCGTGTCATCGTCTCGATATCGACACCCAGATCAATGGACCGGCTCACGCCGATGAGAAAGGCATCCTTCGTGTCGCTGAAATTGAAATGCACTTCCTTCGGATCCAGTGATGGTTTGCCGAACGGACCGCGGGCGTATCGTATGGATCGTCCGTCGCCGCCTACGTATCCCATCAGCACCGTTCGTAAAAGCCCATGTCCGAGAATGAAGCGCTCCCGATCGGGTTCGAACCGGAACCGGTCAGCACGCTCGACCTCCACGGGATCAAGAAGGGCGGTATACGCGGAGAGAAGCGGACGCATTTGGTCCAATGTGGCATACCACACATCCACGGTATCCGCTGGAGGTGGACCAGCCCCGATCGCGGTTGCGGACCAAACGGCCGGTTCCGGATCATGGCAATGGACAGTGAGCGGTCTGGCCAGCACGAGCTTCAAGGACCTGGATCGAGATCGCACTCCTTCAGCGAAGCGATGCGCATTTTCAACGCGCGTACCAGTTCCTCCACATTCGGCTCACGTAACATCGAGGCGTGGTCACCTTGGAACTGTTGCACATCCAGTCCACCGGTCGGAAACTCCGCCCAACCCAGATCGGGCGGGCCCCATGACTCCTGCGACTTGAACAGTGTGAGACGCCCCATGAACGGTTCCGCCGTGTACGCAAGCACTGCTTTATGGTACGTGTTGATGATGTGGAATTGACGCATCTTCCCGGTCAGGATCCCGCCATTGGCCAGTTTATGGTTGACCAGCTTGCGTATAACGGCCGACTTCAAGGGGGCATAGAAAGGCTGTCCGTGCTTCATGGACTCGTTGTGCAAGTGCGGAGCGTAGCAATCGATCAGCGCGAGGAAGGGTACGTGATCACCCGCATGGACCAAGCGCTGGGCCATCTCATACGCCACCAATCCGCCGAAGGAGTACCCGACCAATAGGTAGGGGCCAGCAGGCACGTCCGCCTTCAGTTCCGACAGGTAATGATCAGCGATGGATCCGATGGTATCCAAGGCCACCTTCTTGCCATCCCCTCCTTGATGGATGAAGTTGTAGATCGGACGATCCTTGCCCATGTGCGGAGGCAGGATCCGGCGAGCGCCGTCGAACTGCACACAGATCAATGGGAGGCCGGACCCCTTGGTCTGGATCAGTTTCAGGTTCTTTCCAGGCATTGCGATCCGGGCTATGAAAAGGCCTCCATGATTGATCTCGGGACATGTGCGGTCCGTTCGGCCAAGCGTTGTGCGAGCACGGCTACTTGAGGCTCCAGGATCATGCTGTAATGATCACCCGGTACATGTTGTACATCCAGCCCACCGAGTGCTAAAGCCGACCAACCCATCTCATCAGCGCCCGGGGATCCGGAAGCCTTGAACATGGTGAGCCTGCCCTTGTACGGTTTGGGCTTATACGCCATCACTGCGCGATCGTAGGTGTCGATGATGTGAAAGTGCCGCAGTTTCGGGTTGGTGATGCGGCCACGCCTCTGTTCAAGCTTTACCAGCCGACGCATGATCACGCGCTTCAACGGATCATACACGCGCTGTTCCTCCTTTGTCAGTTCCAGATACAGTGTGGGCGCATAGGTATCGAATAAGGCCAACATAGGAACCTCGTCCCCGGCCTCCATGAGCTGGCAGGCCATTTCATAGGCCACAATGCCACCAAAGGAATATCCGCCAAGCAGGTAAGGTCCCCGTGGTCGAACGTTCTTCATCTCCTGGATGAACCGAGCAGCTATGGTCTCCACCGAGGTATAGCGCATGGGCAGCCCGTCCTCACCTTGGTGGAAGAAGGCGTAGAACGGCATGTCATTCCCCATGTACTTCGGTAGGAAGTAATTGGCCTCGTCCCCGTTCACACAGAAGAACGGAAGCCGATCGCCCAAGGGTTGTACCAAGCTGAGGTGTTCATTTACGGCCACGTCGGCGCCGCTTTGAAGCAGCTCCGCGAACTGTGCGATGGTGGGTGCTTGGAAGATCACTTTCAATGGAAGGGCCTCACCGAACTGCTGCTCCACCCGTTGCATCAGCTGGATGGCGATCAAGGAGTGCCCGCCGATGTCGAAGAAATTGTCGTGGATGCCGATCCCCTCGATGTTCAACACAGCGCCCCAGATCACGGCCAGTTTCTTCTCTGTTTCGTTGCGCGGTTCCACATGCTTCTCCTTGAAGATGGCTACGCGGGTGGACGGCGCCGGAAGGGCCTTCCGGTCGATCTTGGCATTGGCGGTCAAAGGGAGGGCCTCCAAGGCCACGAAGGCCGTGGGTACCATGTAGCCGGGCATCTTCCCGCGCAGGTGTTCGCGCACATCATGGATGAAGCGATCGGTGGTCTCCGCGCTTTCCATGTCCTTGGGATCCTTGGGTACGATGTAACACACCAGCTGCTTTTCCACCGGGCCGTCCTGCCTGGCCACCACCACCTTGTCCTTCACACGGTCCATGTCGTTCAGTGCGTTCTCCACCTCGCCCAGTTCCACCCGGAAACCACGCACCTTCACCTGTCCGTCAGCCCGACCGATGAACGCGATGTTACCGTCCGGGTGCCAGCGCACGATGTCACCGGTGCGGTACAACTTTGCCCCGGGAACGGTGGACCAAGGGTCATCGATGAAGCGTTCAGCGGTGAGGTCGTCGCGGTTCCAATAGCCCAGTGCCACCCCGTCGCCGCCCGTGTACAACTCTCCTTTTTGTCCAATGGGAACGGGCTTGAGGTTCTCGTCCAGGACATACACCGTGGTGTTGTTCAGCGCTGGGCCGATGGGCACGCTGTCCGTGATGTCCGCTTCGTTATCGATCTTGAAGCAGGTGGTGAACGTGGTGTTCTCCGTGGGGCCGTAGCCGTTGATCAACACGCCGGGCCCCAATGCGCGCAGGGCCTTTTTCACATGAGGAACGCTCAACACGTCCCCACCGGCCAGGATGTGCCGAAGCCCGCGGAGTCCTTCAATCTGGTCGTCCACCATCAGGTTGAACAGGCCGACGGTGAACCAGAGTGAGGTGACCTTGTGTCGCTTGATCGTATCGGAGATCTCTTGCAAGGTCGGTTTCGCCTGGGGTTGAAGCACCAGTCGACCGCCATTGAGCAATGCGCCCCAGATCTCCAGGGTGCTCAGGTCGAAGGAGATGTTGGACAGGTGCAAGAAGGCGAGGTCCGGTCCGAAGGTCATGTAGTCCTGGTTCCGCACGAGCCTGATGATCCCGCGGTGCGGCACCACCACCCCCTTCGGTTTGCCCGTGCTGCCGCTCGTGTACATGATGTACCCGGGGGCATCGGGAAGCGTTGCGGGCATGTCCTGCGGTGCTGCAGGAAGGTCTTTCATAAGCACGGCTTTGGCACCGTGTGGCGGCAGGGAATCAGCTAGGTCCGCCTGCGTCAGCAGGATCTTCATGTTCGTGTCCGTAAGCATGAAGCCTAGCCGGTCGGCAGGGTATGAAGGGTCGATCGGTACATAACAGCCGCCCGCGCGGAGTACCGCAAGGGTGGCTACTATCAGGTCGATCGTGCGGTCCATGCAAAGTCCGACAGGCTCCCCCGGTCGCACGCCCAGTGCTACTAGGCCATTGCTTGCGGCATGCACGCGCTTTTGCAGTTCCGAATACGTAACCCGCTCGTCCAACAATTCGATTGCGATGCTCTCAGGATAGGTCTTGGCGATCTCGTCGAACAGCGTGGCGATGTCGGTTCTTGGATAGGGCGTGGCCTTGCCTGCCCATTCAGCCGACGGATAGTTCACCTCGCCATCAGAGGGAAGTTCATTGTCGGCCAGCTCTGCGATGGTGGCTGTGGGGGCGGCAATGACACCTTTGGCGATGCGCGCAAGCTGGTCCATCCAGTCATGCACGGTCGCTTCATCGAACAGATCCGTGTTGTAGCTCCATTCCAGGATGAGGTGGTCCTCGTTCCCGGTCATGTTCAGGAAGAGTTCGAAATTCTCGAAGGCGCGCGGATTGCTGGTGAAGCGATGGGTCAGCCCGTTGAAGGCCACGCCATCGTCCATGTTCATGTCCACGTTGAACACGACCGGGCAAAGCGGGATCCGGCCCGGCTCACGCGGTACGCGCAGCTTGTGTACCAAGGTGCCGAACGTGTAGCGTTGATTGTCGTAGGCATCGAGCACGGCGGTGCGGCGCTTCTTCAAGTGTTCGCTGAAGCGGGCCTCCCCATCGATCCGGCTGCGCAGTGCCAGCAGGTTCACACAGTGGCCCACCAAGTGTTGCTGGCCCGTGTCGCTCTGGCCAGCAGCGGGAAGGCCCACCACCAGATCGTTATCACCGGTCAGCTTGTGCAGGAGCACCTCGAAGATGGTGAGCAGTGTGGTGACGAACGTGGCACCGTTGCGTGTGGCCGTCTCTTTCAAGCCACGCACCAGGTCCGGCGGAAAGGCCAGGTCCAGCCGGTTGGCGGCGTAGGTCTTCTGTTTCGGGCGTGGCCGGTCCGTTGGAAGGTCCAAGCGTGGAAGTGGGGCGCTGAAAAGGTCCAGCCAGTAGTTCTCCACGACCGCATGTTCCGGTTGGTCCGTGAAGTCGATCGCGGCCACGCTGTAGTCCCCGAAGGAAGGCGCTTCCGGAAGGTCCGCCGTGGTGCCGCTCTTGCCGGCGTTGTACAGGGCGCTGATCTCGGCCATCATGATGCCGAGGCTCCAGCCGTCGCAGACCGCGTGATGGGCGCTCAGCCGCAGCAAGTGTTTGTCCGCAGCGGTACGGATCAGCAGGTGGCGGAACAGGGGGCCTTTGTGCAGATCGAAGGTCCGCGTCATGTCCGCGTCGTCGATCGCTTTCAGTTCCCGCTGCTGCTCTTCAGTGCCCAGTGAGGCAAGGTCCACGAATTCGAACGATGTAGGGTCTTCTTTCCCCACGATCATCTGCATGCCGTTCGCGGTCACGGTGGCACGCAGGGAATCATGCCGCATCACCAGTTGGTGCAGGGCTGTTCGCATCAGCGACCGGTCCAGGTCGCCGTTCAGTTCCAGAGTGATGCTCTCGTTGTATGCGCACGATGCATCATCGCCCATTTCGGAGGACGTGATCACTTCACGCTGGCTTTCCGTGGTGGGGAAGCAACGCTCTATTTCCGGCCCGGCGAACGGATCGTGGTGTACGGATCCAATACGTATCTCAGGAATGAATTTCTCCATATCGACTTCCTTATCCGAAAGAATGCTCGGTCAATGTCAGTTTTGTTGCAACACCATGGCGTACTTCCCTTCCCGTTCCGGGTCGGGGATGAACCAAGCCGGCTCACCTTTTTCGGTGCGCCCGATGCGTGCGCCCGGCACAGGTGGCTCACTGCTTTGCATCACGCGCCGGTCGGCCTTGCGCGCGTGCCCGTTCAGCGAACTGTTCACCGTTTCGATCGGGTAAGTACGCTCCGGCATGAAGCCGCTCTCGCGCAATTCCTTGCAGGTCTTCTCCACTGTTGCAATGATGTGCTCCACGTCCGCAGTGGTATGTGCTGTGGTGAGGAAGTGCGGGAAGTCCAGCACGTGTACACCGTGGTAGCGCATCAGCATGAAGAAGAGTTCGGTGTAGTTAACGCTCTCGTCGTACTTCGTCTTGAACGCACTACCGAAATTCACCCAGCGATAAGGGAGCTGGTACTTGTCGAAGAGTCCGTTGACGCACTTGACCATATCGCTGGTCATGTCGTTGAGGCGCTCTTGCAACACCGGGCCGACTTCCTTCATGTGCAGCAGCGCGGCTTTCGCGGCGGCCATGGTGAGCGGATGCCGCACGAAGGTGCCTGCGAAATAGGTCACGCCGCTCGGCGGAACGCTGTCGTCACCGAACTGCCAGTAGCCGCCATCCAAGGCGTCCATCCATTCGTGTGTGCCGATCATGGCGCCGATGGGCATGCCACCGCCGATCACTTTGCCATAGGTGCCGATGTCCGCTTGAATACCGAACAAGCCTTGCGCACCGTTCTGATGCATACGGAAACCGGTGATCACCTCATCGAAGATCAGGGCTGCTCCATGTTGCTTGGTGATCGTGCGCACTTCGCGCAGGAAATCCACGGGGCGGAATTCCATGCGACGGCTTTGCACCGGTTCAACCAGAACCGCCGCGGCTTCGTGGCAACGTTCCTTGATGATCTGCAGGCTTTCGGGCGTGCCGTAGTCCAGGATCAACATGTTCTGCACGGCCTCGGGCATGATACCGGGCGCGCCGGGATAGCTCTTCTTGCTCTTGCTGCCGCGGATGATCACCTCGTCGTTGATGCCGTGGTAGCTGCCGCTGAAGGCGATGATCAAACTGCGACCGGTCACCGTGCGCGCCATGCGCATCGCGCCAAGCACCGCTTCGCTTCCGGTGTTGCACACTGCCGCGCGTTCCCCGCCGGTGAGCTCGCACAACAAACGCGATACGTCCGCCGCGAGCGGGTGCATCGGGCCGATCTCCACGCCCGCATCGAGCTGCTTATGGCACGCCTCGCGGATGAAGTCCGGCATGTAGCCGAACATCGAGGAACCGAAACCGCTGAGGATGTCGACGTAGTGGTTGCCGTCGATGTCGGTGAGGTGACAACCGCGGCTTTTGTCCACCACCACTTGGTAGGTGAGTTCCTTGGTCTGCGGCTTGAAGCCCGTCACCACGCGCGGGTCGGCCATCATCTGGCGGTTCTCCTGCGTGAAGGCTTTGCTCTTTGCCGTTTTCTTGGTGTAGCGTTCCACGAAGGCATCGAACCATGCACGCTGTTCCGGCGTCATGTCGTCCACCTTCTCTTTCACGATACGCGCTTGCGCACCGAAGACCTTCTTCAGTTCGGGTGCGTCTTCCAGGGCATTCACGGCGTCGGCGGTTGTTGCGGCGGGTCGACCATGGTCGACCCCTACGGCAACACCGCCTGCATTCCAATGCGGCAGGATGTGATCCGCCAGCTTGTCGAGGTTCGGTAACTCCTCGTTCAACTGCCGGAAGCTCACCTTCACCCCGAACTTCTTGCTCAACGATGTCGCTACCTGCGTAAGGAAGAGCGAATCGAGGCCCATTTCGAGGAAGGTCTCCTCGGGGCTCGACTCAGCGAGTTCAAGTCCGGAGCTCTCTTCCAGCAGATGCTTGATCTGCGCGATCAGCGCTTCCTTCGGCGAGAGGTTCGCATCCGCGCCGTTCGGAACGGGTGCTTCAATAGTTGTGCTTGCGATCGCGCGACCGCCATCGGCCACCATCGCAACGGGATCCACCCAGTGACGAATGCGTTCAAAGGCATACGTCGGCAGGGAAATGCGATGACGCTCCTCCCGCTCATAGAACTTGCTCCAGTCGATCAGCACACCGCTCTGCCAAAGGCCGCCGACGGCCTTCAGCACTTGCGTGAGTTCGTTGCCGTTACCTGCGGAATCCGTAAGCGACGATACCGCCGCTTGTTTCTTGGGATCGCTGCTTTGCTGGCGTGCGAGCGTGGTCGCTGTCGTGCGCGGGCCAACCTCCAGCATCACACGATCCGCATCGCGCCAAGCGAACTTCACGGCTTGTGCGAAACGCACCGTGGCGCGCAGGTGATCGCTCCAGTACTTCGATGAAACGGCTTCGTCATCCTTCAGCCACTCGGCGGTCACCGTGCTGATGATCGGGATGCGTGGCGCGTTCAACTTCACGCTCTCAACGACCTTCTTGTACGGGGCCACCATGGCATCCATCATGGGGCTATGGAAGGCGTGGCTGGTCACGAGCAATTTGCAGGTGATACCGTCCTTCTCCAACTCCGCCTGGAGTTTGGCGATGGCCTCGTGCGGGCCACTGGCCACGCACAATTGCGGACCGTTGTTCGCGGCTAGGCTGCAACCTGCGGGAAGCTTCTTCACGACATCCTCTTCCGCAGCGCGAACGCTGAGCATGCTGCCACCGGGCAGTTCCTGCATCATTCGGCCGCGGTTGGCCACGAGCGTCACGGCATCTTCCAACGAGAACACACCTGCGAGACAACCTGCGGCGAATTCGCCGATGCTGTGGCCCATCATCGCGTCGGGAACGATGCCCCAATGCATCCACAACTTCGCCAGGCTGTAGTGCATCGTGAAGAGCGAAGCCTGCGTGTAGATGGTCTGCTTGAGTTGTTCGACGGCCTTCTCTTCTTCACCGGCTTTCGGGAAGATGATGGCCTTGAGATCAACGTTCAGTGCTATGCTGAAGAGATCACAACACTGATCGAAATGTTGCTTGAAGATCGGTTCGCTGGCGTGCAGGTCGCGGCCCATGTGTACGTACTGCGATCCTTGTCCGGGGAACATGAAGACCACGCCGGGCGCGGCTTCGTGCAGTTCGCGCGTGCCGATCAGATTCGGATCCTTGTTGGCGATGGCCTCCATCACTTCGCCGTGACTTCCACCTACGATGAGTCGGCGGTGTTTGAACGAACGACGACCGAGCTGCAAGGTGAAGGCGGCGTCAGCGAGGGATCCGTTCGGATGTGCTTCGAGCCAGGCGCGGAGGTTCTCCGTCATGGCGTCGAGGGAGGTCTTGGTCTTCGCGCTGAGCATCAGCAACTGCTTGCTGCGCGACGCGCTCGAAGCAGCGACCACCGGTGGTTCAGTGAGAATGACGTGCGCGTTCGTGCCGCCTACGCCGAAGCTGGATACACCCGCGAAACGTGGCGTGTTCGTGCGTGGCCAGGCGATGTTGGCATCGGCCACACGGAAAGGCGAGTTCGCAAAGTCGATCGCCGGGTTCGGCGTTTCGAAACCGACGTTGGAAGGGATCACTTCCTCGCGCAACGCAAGGGCGGTCTTGATCACGCCAGCGGCACCCGCAGCCGGTGTGAGGTGACCGATGTTGCTCTTGATGGAGCCGATCACGCAATGGTGACCGTTGGTCTTTCCACCGAAGGCGAGCGTGAGAGCCTCCACCTCGATCGGATCCCCGAGCGGTGTTGCGGTACCGTGTGTCTCCACATACGTGATCTCGCTGGGCGTCACGCCCGCATCGGCCTGCGCCATGGCGATCACTTCGGATTGTCCGCGAACGCTGGGTGCTGTGAAGCTGGCCTTGTCACTGCCGTCGTTGTTGAGTGCGGCGCCTTTGATCGTGGCGTAAATGTGGTCGTTGTCTCGGATCGCATCATCCAGACGTTTCAGTACGATGATGCCGACACCATCGCTGAAGCTGGTGCCTTTGCCTTCAGCATCGAAGGTGCGTGTGCTGCCGTCGGGGCTGTACATGCCGCCGTCGTTGTACACGATGCCGCTGTTGAAGGGCACGGTCAGTGCGATGCCGCCCGCCAGCGCCATGTCGCACTCGCCATCGCGCAGCGCCTTGAACGCTTGTGCGATCGCCACCAGCGATGTGCTGCACGCGGTGTGGATGCTCAATGCCGGACCGCGCAGGTCGAACTCGAACGCGAGACGGGTCGCGATGTAGTCCTTCTCGTTGCCCGTCATCACCTGAAAATCGCCGACCTGCTCGATGAGCTCGGGATGACCGATGACGTTGCGGGTGAAGTAGGTGTTGTTGCCCATGCCGGCGTACACGCCGATGAGGCCAGCGAACTGGGCTGGATCATAGGCGGCATCCTCCAACGCGGCCCACGCCGTTTCGAGGAACACGCGTTGCTGCGGATCCATCAGCGCAGCCACTTTCGGGTTCACGCCGAAGAAGCCCGCATCGAATTTGTCGGCATCGGTGATCACACCGCGTGCCTTCACGTAGTCGGGATCGTTCTTCACCTCATCGGGAATGCTCGGGTCGATCTCCTCCACCGACCATGTGCTGATGCTGTTCTTCTTGTCGAGCAGGTTCTTCCAAAGCTCCTCGACGTTCGCTGCGCCGGGGAAACGGCCGCTCATGCCAATGATGGCGACGTCGCGTCGGGGCGCGTCATGACGCGCCCGTACACGCGAAGCTGCCATCGCAGCGGGGGAGGCCGTATTCGAATCGCCTTCGAGGAACGCCGCACAGGCAGCGATCGTTGGATGCTGGTACAATTTCACGATCGGCAGTTTCAGGCCGTGGCCTTCGAGCTGCGCCACGCACTGGATGCTCAGCAACGAGTTGCCACCGAGGTCGAAGAAATTATCGTTGATGCCTACGCGATCAATGCCGAGCAGATCGGCCCACACGTTGGCGAGCGTTTTCTGAACGGCCGATCGCGGAACAGCAAAAGCGACGTCCAACTCGGGGCGCTTCACATCCGGAGCAGGCAGCGCCTTGCGATCGATCTTGCCGCTGGGCGTGCGCGGTAGTTCCTTCACCGCTACGAAGGCGGAAGGCACCATGTAGTCGGGGAGGAGCGATGCGAGGTGCTTACGCAGATCGTTCACACTGACCTCTTTCTTCGCGACGTAGTATCCGATGAGACGCTTCAGTCCCGGACGGTCTTCGCGCACGTTCGCAACAGCTTGTTCAATGGACGTATGCTTTTCCAGCGCCACTTCCACTTCACCGAGTTCGATGCGATACCCGCGCACCTTCACCTGTCCATCGATGCGGCCCTTATAGTCGATCTCGCCGTTGGGCAGTTCTGCTGCGCGGTCACCGGTCTTGTAAAGGCGTTCACCGGCATCGAACGGATCCGCGAGGAATCGCTCCGCCGTGAGATCATCGCGACCGATGTAGCCGGTGGCCACGCACGCGCCACCGAGGTAGAGTTCGCCTTCATCGCCCTTCTTCACAGGCTTCATTTCTTCATCGAGGATCAGCAGTTTCACGTTGTCGATCGCCTTGCCGATGTTCGGCAACGCAGGCCATTTCGCAGGATCATCCTTCAATTCCAACTCACTCACCACGTGTCCTTCCGTAGGGCCGTACTGATTGCAGAAACGGGTGCCGGGCAATTGCGAAAACAGGTTCGCGACGGCAGGCGTGATCTTCAATTGTTCGCCACTGGTGAAGACCTCCTTCAGCGAAGAAGGGACTTCGCCAGTACGCTCCACCGCTTCCGCGAGGTACTGTAGCGCAACGAAGGGCACGATGATGCGGTTGATCTTTTCCGCGATGATCTTGCGCAAAAGTTGAGTGCTGTTCAGTCGGTCCTCATCCGTGATCAACACCAACGTGCCGCCCTGCGCGAACGTGGCGAAGATCTCCTGGAAACTCACATCGAAACTGATCGGCGCGAATTGCAGCGTGCGTTCTCCTTCCTTCAATACCGAAGTCCGCAGTTGCCACTGGATCAGATTCATCAACGGCGCATGGTGCATGGCCACGCCTTTCGGTCGGCCGGTGCTTCCACTGGTGAAGAGCACGTAAGCGAGGTTTTCCGGCTTGGCGGGACAGGCCCCTTCGAAGAGTGGCCCGTTCTCCATGTCAAGTTCTTCGATCAACAGGACCTTGGCCTTGCTGCCCTTGAAGAGGTGCTCATGCGCCTTGTCCGTGATCAACACAGGAGGTGCTGCATCTTCCAGCATCAGGGCGATGCGGTCGGCGGGGTAAGCCGGGTCGATGGGGACGTAGGCGGCGCCGGCGCGAACAATGCCAAGAACGCTGATGATGAGCTCGGGAGAGCGCTCGAGGCAGAGTGCGACGGTGCTTGAGGTACTTACACCGGACTTGATCAGCAATGCGGCCATCCGCTTGGAGCGATCGGACAACTCTCCAAAGGAAACGCGACGATCCCCTGCGATCATGGCATCCTGGTCAAGCGCGGCGCTGCCACTGCGATCAATGAGTTCTATGAGGTTGGCTGGCTTGGGACCGTGGCTCATCAAGGGCGTTGATTGGAATGCACCAGTGCTTCTATCACGACCGAGGTCGGATGACAGGGGCGCCGTGCGATGTGGAACATGGATAAGGGCCTTGCAACGCGATCGTCGGGTGGTGGGTTGCCCTCGAGCCTCAAAGCCGAGCCGAAGGTAATTCGTGCTCAATCCGGGTTCGACCGCCGGAGGCCTCGGTCATCAACGGAACGCCGTTCATTGGGTGACCGTGGAACCTCGGTCGATCCGGCCTAATGGGATCGTGCGAAAAACCACCCCGGGAACCTACTTTAGCGGGCCTTTTTTGGAAAATGCCCCGTCCTTCCTTCGGTCTTCCTCTGCTATTGGCCCTATCCCTGTGCGCCTCGTTGGATGCACAAGGGCAGACGAATGGCCAGAACCGTTCGGTGCGGATGTGGGCAACGGTGCAGAGTTCGCCGCCCAGCATCACCCTGAACTGGTTGAGCCATAGCGGCCCGACCGGATACACCATCTACCGGAAATTGAAGGGCGGCACCTCTTGGGGCACCGCGATCGGTACCTCTGCGGCAGCAGCTACGCAATACGTCGATAATGGGGTATCGGTCAATACTTCATACGAGTACAAAGTGGTCCGCACCACGTCGAGTTCCGGTGATGGGCAGGGGTATGTGAACTCGGGGATCGAACTGGCCATGGTGGAGGACCGGGGGAAGATCGTACTCCTCGTGGACAACACCTTCACCACATCCCTTGCGACCCAGTTGACCCAATTGGGGCAGGACCTGGAAGGGGAGGGCTGGACCGTGATCCGCCAGGATGTGAGCCGCACGGCGCCGGTGACATCGATCAAGTCGATCATCACCACCGCATACAACGCTGATCCGACCCGCGTGAAGGCCGTGTTCCTGTTCGGGCACGTGCCTGTTCCGAGAAGTGGGAACCTGGCACCCGACGGACATGGAGAGCACTTTGGCGCATGGGCCGCTGATGTCTATTACGGCGATGTGAACGGGATCTGGACCGACAACTCGGTGAATAGCACGGGCGCGAGCTGGAGTGGCAATTACAATGTCCCGGGTGATGGTAAGTTCGATCAAACGATCATCCCCTCAACGGTGGAACTCCAGGTCGGTCGCGTGGACCTCTATGATCTTCCGGCCTTTCCTCAGAGTGAGACCACCTTGCTTTCCAACTACCTCACCAAGCTGCACCAATGGAAGGTGAAGCAACTCATAGCGGTGGACCGGGCGGTGGTGGATGACAACTTCACCACCTACACGGATGCGTTCTCCCAGACCGGCTGGCGTGGGTTCGGACCGTTGGTGCATCCGAACAATGTCTTCTCGGGGGATTACTTCACGGAACTGAACGCCCAAGCGGATCTCTGGAGCTACGGTTGTGGCGGTGGCACATGGACCAGTTGCAGCAACGTGGCAACGACCGCCGAGTTCGCGAGCAACAGCCCTAAAGGGATCTTCACGGTC
Source organism: Flavobacteriales bacterium (assembly GCA_016721005.1). GTDB lineage: Bacteria > Bacteroidota > Bacteroidia > Flavobacteriales_F > PHOS-HE28 > PHOS-HE28. Next base: position 404,579 of record JADKJM010000005.1, on the reverse strand, counting down.
CTCTTCGGCAGCTACTTCGGTGATTTCGATTACCAGAACAACCTGTTCCGGGCGGCGCTCGCTTCGGGCAAGACACTCACGAACATGTGGGCGGGCTATCCGAACTGGTTCATTCACCACATGGGCATGGGGGAGACCGTCGGTTACTCCACGGTGCTGACGCAGAACAACGGCAATGGCCATTACGAACCGGCCAATCCACAACCGGGTCGGGTACACATCGCGCTGATGGGCGATCCCACCTTGCGCATGCACATCGTTGCACCGCCGAGTAATGTGCAGCCATCATCCGCCAACGGAGCTAGTACCACCGTGACGTGGACCGCTTCACCGGAGACCGGACTCTTGGGTTACCATGTCTATCGCTTCAACAACACCACCCAGCTGTGGGAGCGACGCACCACGAATGCAGTTGCTGGACTGACCTACACGGACAACACAGCCGGGCTCAGTGGACAGGTGCGCTACATGGTGCGTGCGTTGAAGTTGCAGGTCTCGTACAGTGGTAGCTATTACAACTTGAGCATGGGTGCTTTCGGGCAGATCACCCTGAACCCGACCAGTACGGATTGTTTAGGTGTGGTGGGTGGAGCCGCCATGCCGGGAACCGCCTGCAATGACGGCAACGCCTGCACCACGGGGGATGTCTGGAGCGCCACCTGCCAGTGCGCAGGGACCTTGAGCCCGGACTCGGACGGTGATGGGGTGTGCAACGCACTCGATGGCTGCCCGAACGATGCGAACAAGATCGCACCGGGCCAATGCGGTTGTGGGAACCTGGAGCCCGGAAGTCCGTGCAATGATGGCAATGCCGCAACGATCGGCGATGTGATCGGCGCCAATTGCGTGTGCGCTGGTCTATTGGTGGACTGCCTCGGTGTGACCGGTGGATCCGCATTGCCGGGTACCGCCTGCAACGACAACAATAGCGCAACAGGAAATGATACGTGGAGCGCACAATGCCAGTGCATCGGACAGGTGATCGATTGCATGGGTGTTCCCGGTGGATCGTCGTTGCCCGGAAGTGCGTGCAACGACGGTAACCCACAGACCGTGAGCGATACCTGGACCGCAGGATGCCAATGCATCGGGACCCCTGTTGATTGCCTGGGCGTTCCCGGAGGAACGGCGGTACCCGGCACGGGGTGTAACGATGGTAACCCGAACACCGGGAACGATACCTGGAATGCGAGCTGTCAGTGCATCGGTCAGTTGGTGGATTGCAATGGTGTTCCGGGTGGAACGGCCGTACTCGATCTCTGTGGGGTATGTGGAGGGAACAATGCGTGTGTGGATGTGCAAGTGTGCTACACCCTCGTCGGCTTGCCCAACCCCGATAGTGAGGAAGCGGAGAACGGGAACATCTACAACAACATCGGTGCACTGGATCTTGTGCGTGATAGCGAACCGAACCCGTGGCGCGGGAACCAGTTCGTGGCCCTGCGCTTCACCGGGGTCGATGTGCCTGCGGGTGCGACGATCGTGAATGCATACGTGCAATTCACTTCGCGCGGAACCAGCGGCATCGATCCGTGCAACCTCAACCTGTCCTTCCAGAACGCGGACAATGCAGAGCCGCTTTACTGGACGCCCTTCAACTTCACTGCTCGACCACGCACGACCACGATCCCGTGGAACCCACCGTTGTGGCCCACCGCGAACCAATCCGGAACAGCACAGCGCACCTCGAACGTCGCTTCATTGATGCAGCTCGTGGTGAACCGACCCGGCTGGACAAGTGGCAATGCGATGGCCGTATTCGTGCAGGGTATCGGTCGTCGCTCCGCGTGGAGCTGGGATCTGGATCACGCGCGCGCCGCGAAGCTTTGCGTTGCCTACGCCTTGCCTCCGATCGATTGCCAAGGAGTGGTGGGTGGTCCGGCAGTGCCGGGTTCAGCTTGCGATGATGGGGATGCGACCACCGGTAATGACACATGGAATGCATCATGCACATGCGTGGGGATCCCGTTGGATTGCGCGGGTGTTCCGGGAGGAAGTGCGCTTCCGGGAACGTTGTGCGATGATGGCGATGCAACCACCGGTGATGACCAATGGTCCGCAGGTTGTGTGTGTATCGGTCTTCCAATCGATTGTGAAGGGATACCGGGCGGGTCGGCATTTCCAGGGTCTTCGTGTGATGATAACAACGCTGGGACCACCAATGATGTGTGGAGCGCTGGTTGCCAATGCGTCGGTGAGTTGATCGATTGTCTTGGTGTCCCCGGAGGACCGGCGTTGCCAGGTACTCCATGCGATGATGGCAATATCCTCACCGGCAATGATCAGTGGAGCGTTTCATGCACTTGCGCTGGAGTTCCGATGGATTGTCTCGGCGTACCGGGCGGTTCCGCCTTGGTGGGTACACCGTGCGACGATGACGATGCAACAACGGGCAATGATGTGTGGGACGCGGAGTGTGCGTGCGCAGGTCTCTTGATCGATTGCCTGGGTGTTCCGGGGGGTGCATCCCTTCCGGGGAGTGGTTGTGACGATGGCGTCATCCTCACGGTGAACGATCAGTACAATGCGGCTTGCGTTTGCGAGGGAATTCCTGTGGACGAGGATTGTGAAGGAGTGCCATTCGGCCCATCACAACCGGGGACGCCTTGCGATGATGGCGATCCGCTCACCGGTGACGACACATGGACCCCAACGTGTGTGTGCATTGGATCGCTCATCGATTGCGAAGGAGTGGCTGGAGGTTCAGCGATCGCCGGTACGGCATGTGACGATGGGGATCCGAACACAGGTGATGACACGTGGAGCGTTGACTGCACCTGTGCCGGGCTGCTCTTGGATTGCGAAAGTGTTCCGGGTGGCGCGGCCACCGTCGGGTCGCCGTGTGATGATGGTGATCCGAACACGGGCGATGATGTCTGGTCGAACGACTGTGCGTGTGCCGGTCTTCCACTGGACTGTCTGGGAATTCCGGGCGGAACGAATACCATCGGGACGACATGCGACGATGGTGATCCAGCCACTGGTGATGATGTTTGGACCGCACAATGTGCGTGTATCGGGCTGCTGATCGATTGTGAAGGAGTGCCGGGTGGGACAGCTTTATCGGGGTCCAACTGTGATGATGCGGACCCTTCGACCGGGGATGATCAATGGACGACGGATTGTGCGTGCGTCGGACTTCCGCTTGATTGCATGGGAGTTCCTGGTGGTTCGGCAACGCCGGGTACGCTGTGCGATGATGACGATGCGGCAACAGGCGAGGATCGTTGGAGCATTGAGTGCACCTGTGCAGGAATGTTGATCGACTGTGCAGGCGTTGCAGGAGGATCATCGTTCAGCGGGACCGCATGTGATGATGGCGATCCCTCGACCGGTGACGATCAATGGACATCCGATTGTGAATGTGTGGGTCTGGTGATCGATTGCCTCGGTATACCAGGTGGTCCTGCACAGATCGGCACGCCGTGCAACGATGGCAGCATCTTCACCGGCAATGACCAGTGGACTTCAACCTGTGAATGTGAAGGCCTGCTGATCGACTGCGAGGGTGTGCCGGGCGGACCGGCCTTGACAGGTGTGCCTTGTGATGATGGCGATCCGGTAACGGTGAACGACACCTGGTCCGATGGCTGCGATTGCGTGGGACTCACGCCGGATTGCGTTGGCATACCGGGAGGACCGGCGTTGCCGGGAACGCCTTGCGATGATGGCAACAACGCGACCGGGAACGATACCTATTCAGTGGACTGTGCATGTGCTGGCCTTGTGATCGATTGTTTGGGAACTCCAGGTGGACCCGCGTTACCCGGATCGGTCTGTGACGACGAGAACCCGGATACAGGAAATGACGGATGGACAAGTGGGTGCATCTGCACCGGTGAAGCATACGATTGCGCTGGTGTGCCGGGAGGTCTTGCCTTGCCGGGGACACCGTGTGATGACGGCAACCCGAACACGGTGACGGACACATGGACCTCCAACTGTACGTGCGTAGGACAACCGTTGGACTGTGTGGGTGTGGTGAATGGAACCGCGTTCGTTGATGGTTGTGGTGTTTGCGCGGGAGGAACCACCGGGATCCCACCAAACCCGGACGGCGACAATGACCTCGCATTGGATTGCCTGGACAATTGTCCGGATCTCTTCAACATGGACCAAGCGGATTTCGATGTGGATGGCATCGGTAACCTCTGCGACAATTGCCCGTGGATCGCCAACCCGGGCCAAGAGGACGATAACCTGAATGGCGTGGGTAATGTGTGTGATGAGGTCGGTATCGGTGAAGTTGCCGCTGCGCCGCTGTTGCACGCGCTTCCGAATCCGACCCTTGGCTTCATTCGCTTGTCGAGCATTCCATCCGATGCGCGCGAAGTGCTGGTGCTCGACCCGTTGGGAGCCTTGCGTCAGCGCATGCCCACTGCCACGGTACTTGATCTCAGCGGCCTTGCACAAGGAACCTACACCTTGGTGCTGGTGGATGCCACCATGAGACCCCTTGGTCGGGTCCGGGTGGTCCGCTTCTGATCCACATCCCGTTCGTTCGGTCACCACGCTCGTCGGATCATCACCGGGGTTCGCAGAGATCCCATGGGTTCGGTTGTGGCTATTTGAAACCTGATCGGTTCCCTATGGGTACAAAGGCCCCGGTTCAAGGATCATGCTCCGGGTTCCATCGCGCTGCCACGTGATGGTACCCACACCAAAAGAGCTGATCCCGCGGCCGCTCCAACATGCCGAAGATGAAGCTCCGTTCCCTTTCCATCGTTCTTGCGTTCGCCGCAACCCTGGTCTCGTTCGCGCAGACCAGTTCGCAGAAGGCTGCCGTGCAACTGTCCGCTACGGTGCAAGTATCGCCGCCAGCGATCAACCTGTCATGGACGACCATGGCCAGCACGACCAGCATCACCATCTACAGAAAGTTGAAGACCGTCACGAGTTGGGGCTCGATCATCGCCACGCCGTCCACTGCGGCACTGACATGGACGGACAACACGGTGAGCGTGGGTACGGCCTACGAATACAAGGTGGTCCGCGTGGCCGGTGGGGTCACCGGGAGCGGGTACATCGCATCCGGGATCGAGATCCCCGTGGTGGACTATCGCGGCAAGATGATCCTGCTTGTGGACAATATGCTCACCGGCAACCTGGTGCCCGAGTTGAACCAGTTGATCCTGGACCTGCGCGGCGATGGCTGGACGGTGTTGCGCAGCGATCTGAGCCCGACCGCGAGTGTCACCAGCGTGCGCAATACCATCATCGGCTACTACAATGCCGATCCCGCCAACGTGAAGGCGTTGTACATCGTGGGGAACATCAACGTGCCGTACTCCGGGAACGTGAACCCGGATGGACACAGCGAGCACCTCGGTGCATGGCCCTGTGATGGTTATTACGGCGAATTGAACGGCACATGGACGGACAATACGGTGAACAACACGGCCGCGAATCGCGTCGAGAATCGCAACGTGCCCGGTGATGGCAAGTTCGACCAGAGCAATTTCCCCAGTGACCTGGAACTGCAAGTAGGCCGAGTGGACCTCTCCGATCTACCGGCCTTTTCAAACACCTACACGGAGTTGACCCGTAGCTACCTGAACCGGGCACATGATTTCAAGCGGAAGGCGTGGGCACCGCAGGTACGCGGGATCATGTTCGATAACATGCAATGGATCTCCGATCCGTTGGCCGCATCCGGCTGGCGCGCCATGGCACCATTGGTCGGTCCGGCCAACATCACTGCGCCGAACCAGAACAGCACGCCCTTCCATCTGTTGGTGAACAACAATAGCTACATGTGGGCCTACGGAAGTGGCGGTGGCGTGGCGGCTGTGGATCAAGGCATCAACACGTTCAATGGTGCCACCAACATCGCCACGACGCAGGACTTCGCGGTCGAGAGCCCCGGTTGCGTGTTCGGCATGTCCTTCGGGAGCTACTTCGGCGACTGGGACAACCGCAACAACTTTCTCCGCGCGTGGATCGCACGGGGCCAAGCGCTCACCAACGTATGGTCGGCGATCCCCGGTTGGTACATGCACCACATGGGCCTAGGTGATAATATCGGCTACTGCACATGGATCACCATGAACAACAGCAGTCTTTACACGCCGCTGGAGGATGGCTGGCAGAGCAGTATCGGGCGCACCCACCTCGGCTTGATGGGCGATCCTTCGATCCGGATGAAGATGCTCGCACCACCTTCGAACATCGCGATCACGAATAGCAGCGGTATCGCAAGTTTCGCATGGACGGCCACGGCTGAAACCGGGATCGCGGGATATCACGTCTATCAATTCGATGCAGGGACCGGCGCGATCACTCGGCTGACCGCCACACCGGTCTCGGGCACCAGCTACTTGAACCCGGCTATTCCGTTCGTCGCCGGCCGCGACTACATGGTTCGCGCGGTGAAGCTTGAAGTGAGCCCGAGTGGTAGCTACTGGAACCAGTCCTTGGGTGCCATCGGCACATCAGCCGGTGCCGCTTCGAATGATTGCCTCGGTGTACCGGGTGGATCCGCACTGCCGGGAACGGCGTGCAACGACAACAATGCCTGCACGATCAATGACACGTGGAGTGCAGGTTGTGTTTGCGTGGGTACCACGATCACCGCACCTTCGATCACGAACGTTGGTGGCGGCGGGACGATCTGTGCCGGGCAGAACATCAGCCTCACTGTAGCGGCCAGCGGTCAAGGCACGCTGTCCTTTGCTTGGACCGGCCCGAACGGATTCACATCGAGTTCGCAGAACCCGACATTGAGCAGTGCTGGTACGGCGGCATCGGGCACGTACACCGTGACAGTGTCGAACGCGTGTGGTTCGGTCAACCAAGGCGTTCCGGTTTCCGTGAGCACAGCTCCATCCGCCACGATCAGCTATGCGGGATCGCCCTTCTGCACGTCGGCCTCACCGGTAAACGTAACGCGCACCGGTACCGCGAATGGAACTTTCACCGCCAGCCCGAGTGGCTTGTCGATCAATAGCAGCAGCGGTGCGATCACACCGGGCAGCAGCACTGCAGGTACCTACACCGTAACGTACACGGTTGCGGCGGCTGGTGGTTGCGCGCAGTTCCAGACCACGGCGAGCGTGACGATCACTGCAGCAGCGTCGGCCACGATCAGCTACTCGGGTTCACCGTTCTGCACTTCGGCCTCACCGGTAAACGTAACGCGCACCGGTACCGCGAATGGAACTTTCACCGCCAGCCCGAGTGGCTTGTCGATCAACAGCAGCAGCGGTGCCATCACACCGGGCAGCAGCACTGCTGGTACCTACACAATAACGTACACGGTTGCGGCGGCTGGCGGTTGCGCACAATTCCAGACCACGGCGAGTGTGACGATCACTGCAGCCACCACATGGTACGCCGATACGGACGGCGATGGAGCCGGAGATCCTTTAGTGAGCCTCGTGGCTTGCGCACAACCGGGCGGCTATGTTGCATCGAGTGGCGATGCATGCCCTTCGGACCCATTGAAGACCAACCCGGGCTCATGCGGCTGCGGGAATCCTGAACCCGGAACCTCCTGCAATGACGGCAACGCCAATACAACAGGCGATGTGATCACCGCGAACTGCACATGCGCAGGCACACCGATCACCTTCGATTGCTTGGGCGTAGCGAACGGAACCGCACTGCCCGGCACCGCTTGTAATGACAACAACGCGACCACAGGCAACGATACGTGGAACGCGAACTGCCAGTGCGTGGGTCAAACGATCGATTGCCTCGGTGTCGCTGGTGGAACGGCACTGCCGGGCACCGCGTGCAACGACAACAACGCGAACACGATCAACGACGTGTGGGGCAACAACTGCACATGTGCTGGCACGCCCGTCACCTTCGATTGCCTCGGTGTAGCGAACGGAACCGCACTGCCAGGCACTGCGTGCAACGATGGCAATGCGACAACCGGTAACGACATGTGGAACGCCAACTGTCAGTGCGTCGGTCAAACCATTGACTGCCTCGGTGTTGCTGGTGGAACGGCACTGCCGGGCACCGCGTGCAACGACAACAACGCGAACACGATCAACGACGTGTGGGGCAACAACTGCACATGTGCTGGCACGCCCGTCACCTTCGATTGCCTCGGTGTAGCGAACGGAACCGCACTGCCCGGCACTGCGTGCAACGATGGCAATGCGACAACCGGTAACGACATGTGGAACGCCAACTGTCAGTGCGTCGGACAAACCATTGACTGCCTCGGCGTGGCGAACGGAACCGCACTGCCCGGCACCGCGTGCAACGACAACAACTCGAACACGATCAACGACGTGTGGGGCAACAACTGCACATGTGCTGGCACGCCCGTCACCTTCGACTGCCTTGGCGTAGCGAACGGAACCGCACTGTCCGGCACTGCTTGTAATGACAATAACGCGACCACCGGCAACGACACGTGGAACGCGAACTGCCAGTGCGTGGGTCAAACCATCGACTGCCTCGGTGTGGCTGGTGGAACGGCACTGCCCGCTACTGCGTGCAACGACAACAACGCGAACACGATCAATGATGTGTGGGGCAACAACTGCACCTGCGTTGGCACGCCCGTCACCTTCGACTGCCTGGGCGTAGCGAACGGAACCGCACTGCCAGGCACCGCGTGCAACGATGGCAATGCGACAACCGGTAACGACATGTGGAACGCCAACTGTCAGTGCGTCGGTCAAACCATCGACTGCCTCGGTGTGGCTGGTGGAACGGCACTGCCCGGCACTGCGTGCAACGACAACAACGCGAACACGATCAATGATGTGTGGGGCAACAACTGCACATGTGCTGGCACGCCGGTAACCTTCGATTGCCTCGGCGTGGCGAACGGAGCCGCACTGCCCGGCACCGCGTGCAACGATGGCAATGCGACAACCGGTAACGACATGTGGAACGCCAACTGTCAGTGCGTCGGTCAAACCATTGACTGCCTCGGTGTGGCTGGTGGAACAGCACTACCCGGCACCACGTGCAATGACAACAACGCGAACACGATCAACGACGTGTGGGGCAACAACTGCACATGTGCTGGAACACCTGTGATCTTTGATTGCCTCGGCGTGGCTGGTGGAACCGCACTGCCGGGCAGTGCATGTAACGACGGCAACCCGTTCACCACGAGCGACCAGTGGAACCCGGACTGCTTCTGCGTCGGTACGCTCGATATCGCGGACTGTGCAGGAGTACCCGGAGGATCCGCCACCATCGACGCGTGCGGTGTCTGCGCCGGTGGAACCACGGGCATCATGCCTGATGCGGATACGGATAGCGACGGACTGCTCGATTGCAACGACAATTGCCCGGCTGTGGCGAACAATGCGCAGATGGATTATGATGGCGATGGAGTGGGGGATGCCTGCGACAATTGCGTGTGGCAGTTCAACCCCGACCAACTGGATAGCGACGGCAACGGTCAGGGTGATGTATGCGATGTGACGACCGGGATCCCGGAAGAGGAGGACGAAGCGGTTTTCCGTCTTTCGCCGAACCCGAGCCGCGGCGGATCACTGAACGTGGAATGCACCTACGCGGGCCGTCGCATGCTGCGCTTCCACAATGCCATTGGAGAACTGGTGCTGGAAAGCGGTTTCCAGCAACGCATGGAGATCGACGCCTTGGCCACCGGGGTGTACATCGTATTTGCGATCGACGCGGAGGGCAGACCGCTCGCGCAAACGAGGTTCGTCAAACAATGACGAACCCATGTTGGAAGAAGGGGCCCCGATCACTCGGGGCCTTTTCATTTCAAGAGGGTCACAGTACCGATCAATTCAGCCTTCTCCGGCGTGAACTGGTCTTTCGCCTTTAGTGTCCAGACGTAGACGTCCGTCGGCAGGATATCCCCGGAATTATTGAAGGCTCCGTTCCAGGTCTCATAGGGGTCCGAGGTCCGGAAAACCAATAAGCCCCAGCGATCGAAGACCATGAAGTCATACCAGTCCTCCTGCACACCGATTATGGAAGGGCGGAAGCCATCGTTCCTGCCATCCGCGTTCGGGGTGAAGGCGTTGGCCACGTAAATGGTCAGGTCATCGTCCACGAGTACGCGTTCACACAATTCATTGAAGCAACCGAGCGTGTCGGTTGCGGTGAGGCAAATGATGTGATCCCCCAGCGTGGGTGGATCGAAGGTCCACGCGAAAACTCCACTGGTATCGATCGATGCACCGTCGATCATCCATGCGTACACCGCGAACGCCGCAGGGGTATGCGTGATCACCGTCGTCGGATTGTTCACGCTCACACGCCATGGAAGCGCGTAGAATTCCGCGATAGGCCCGGTTGAAACGAGGACCGCATCGGCCATCGTCATACTTCCTACGCAACCGTTCGCATCCGTGACCTGCAAGGTGATGTCGAAGCTTCCTGCCGTCGTGTAAGTGTTCCACGCTTCCGCCGGATCGATGCTGTTGCCGCCATTCCCGAAGGACCACAAGGCGCTTTGCGTTCCTGCCGGATCGTTGTTGATCACTTGCATCTGGAACGGCGCGCAGCCATTTCCTCCAACCACCGTGAATGATGGCTGAGGTAAGGGATCGATCCCCACTTGCACGCTGGCTTGATCCTGTTCAGCACTGCACGCACCTGTTCCGTTCAACGTGTAGGTGTAGATCCCCGGGATGTGCGTTCCGGGAATGAAGGTTCCCGATGCTGCGCCGGATGGCCCGGTCCAGCTTCCGCCGGGCGTGGTGCCGAGCAGTGGTAACAACGCGAGGGGCGGAGCGTCCGCACACAGTTGGACGGAAGTGCTACTGCCTGCATCGGGAAGCACATCGATCGTGACATTCATGACCGACTGGGCATTTGGACATGGTGCCGTGCCGTTGACGGTGTATGTGTACGCTCCGCTTGTGGCTGTGGACGGATCGATGTTCGTGATCGTCCCTCCTCCGGGCGCGGTCCAAGATCCACCAGCGTTCGGTGCGCCGCCCAGTAAGGTGAACGGATCAACCACCACACCATTCTCACAGAACGAAACGTTGCCACCCGTGCCTGCATTCGCAGCCTGCACCAACACCCATCGTCACTTCACTGGAAACGGAAGTGCATGGTGGTGGTGCGTTGATCGTATACGTGTACACACCGACCGGATCCGCGGCGACGGAGAAATTGCCTGTGTGCGGCGCACCGCTCGGGTGGTCCACGTTCCACCTGCCAACGGAGCGCCACCCAATGCGGTGAACAAGGTGTACGGCGCTGCTTGGTTGCTGCATAGCGTCGCTGCGCCGTCCACACCCGCGTTCGGTTGCGCCACGATCGTCACGGCTACCGTCGTGCTTGCTGCTGGACACGGACCGTTCGCGGCGATCGTGTATTGGTAATTCCCGGAGGCTGCCGTGGCCGGGTTGATGCTTCCGGTGGATGCTCCACCGATGGGTGTGGTCCATGTTCCGCCACCGTCCGGACTTCCACCCAAGGAATTCGCCAGGTCCGTGATCGCTCCTGAGTTGCACAGGCTGATCGGAGCGCCGACACCGGGGTTCGCTGCGGTGGTTGTTGTGACCGTTACAGTCGCACTGCTCGTGATGCAAGGCGCTACACCGATGATCGTGTACGTGTATGCGCCATCCAAGCTCACGCCCGGAGTGAAGGTTCCCGTTGTGGGCGCAGCGTTCGGATCGGTCCAGCTTCCGCCGGGAAGCACCGTTGGACCCAACAGCGGCAGCATCACAGAAGGCGCCGAAGAACTGCACACGGAAAGCGCCGCATCCACACCAGCGCTTGGTTGTGGTGAAACATTCACCGTGACCGTGGCGACGGAGTTTGCACATGGTGCCGTGGCTGTGAGTGTATAGGTGTAAAGACCAGGCGTGCTGATCGCCGGCGTGAAGATCACACCGACCGGGGTCCCTGCTGGTCCGGTCCAACTTCCACCGGGATCCGGGGCGCCGCCAAGTGAAGTGAACAGATCCATTGCAGGGGAACTCTCGCAGAGGTTCACCACCGAATTGCTTCCAGCAGTTGGTTGCGCGCTGATCGTGACCGCCACAACCGCTTGATCATTCGTACACGGTGCGATACCTGTGAGCGCGTACGTGTAATTCCCACTGAGCGCTATGGAAGGGGTGATGATCCCGCTGACGACCGCGCCCAAGGGATCCGTCCACGTTCCGTTGGGCCCCGGAGTTCCTCCGAGCGCGTTGAACAAGTCGGTCAGTACGGCATTCTCACAAAGCGTCAGCACGCCATCGATCCCCGCGTTGGGCTGTGCGTTCTCCGTCACCGTCACCGTGGCCGTACTGTTCGGGCAGGGCGCCACACCACTTACGGTATAGGTGTAAGCGCCGGGAAAACTGATGCCCGGTGTATAGGTCCCGGAGAACGGAACGCCACCCGGCGTGGTCCATGTACCAGTAGCACTCGGCGTACCACCCAACAACGGGAACAACGCCTGGGGCATCCCATTGGAGCACGCGGCCAGCGTGCCATCAGAGCCGGCGTTGGGTGATGGATTCAGATTCACCGTCACGATCGAACTCACCATCACGCAGGGTGCAGGAGCGGCGATACTGTACGTGTAAATACCGGCCGCATCGATCGCGGGATCGAACGTGCCGCTGGATGCTCCACCCGGACCACTCCACGTTCCACCCGGATCGGGTACTCCGCCGAGTTGCGCAAGCAACGATGTCGGGAGGTCGGAAGCGCACAAGGTCAAGGCCCCGTCGGTACCGGCATCCGGTTGCGGGATCAGGTTCACCGTGATCACACTGGAGGAGGAGCATGGCGGCACAAGTGTCCCGACCATGTACGTGTATGCGCCACCGATATCCGTTCCGGGTGTGAAGGTGCCGCTATGCACCGCTCCGTTCGGATCGGTCCAGGTGCCACCCGCATCGGGTGCATTGCCGAGGGAGAGAAAGAGGTTCTGTGGCGGTGCTGTGCTGCACAGATCCAACGGACCACCGGTTCCGGAATTCGCCGCACAGTTCTGGATCACCGCCGGGGTCGAGACAGCGATCGGATCGTTTCCACAACCGGCACTACCCCAGGATCCCGTCTCGCTATCGCCGAAGGTGTTCACGGTCACTCCGAGGCCAAGCCCGTTGATGCAGGCGGGGCCGCTCAATACGCTGATGGTCCAGCAGAACTGCCAATTCACCGCGCCGGTGCAGAAATCACCGAAGTTGTTGCCGGGGTTGCCGTCGTTGTCCAGGTCGAAGAAGAAGCCAGGACCCTGTGCGCCAATATTGGTCCCGGCCGTCCCTTGCACACTATTGTACCAGCCCCAAGTGCCTCCGCTACCACCACAGGTCGCTGGGGTTGGGCCGGGGACCAATGTGCTCATATCCCATCCAGGACCAAAGTTCGCCACGATGCCATGGAACCAATTGACACTGGTGGTGTTCCACCAGGTCACCGTGTAACAGAAGGTCACGGTCTGCCCACAGGCGTAAGTGCCGTTCACCGGTGGGGTGCTCGCGCTGAACGTGTAACTCACCACGCACGGTTGCGCGAATGCACGAGCTGCGAATAAGAGGAATACGAGGGTAAGGGTTCTGAGCAAGATGGTGGATCAGGTCGGGTGGCGACCCAAGTATAACGACCTTATCCGTTCCCTTCCGGTTGCCCGGTCGAAAAGGATCACGAAAAATGCACCACGAAGTGTTATTGTGCCACCACGGCACCGAGCAGGGAACGCGTGCCCTTGCTGGGATCGAGCAGCAGAACACGGTACGTGCCTGCGGGCAGCACGCCACGCTCGATCCGCGCCACTGTGCTGGACAACCCTTGGACATGCTTCACTTCGCGACCCATCGCATCGATCAGCACGAGTTGCTGTCCGGAAGCAATTCCGCTCAGATCCACGGAAAAGCCATCCGTGAACAACGTCGGGTAAGGGCGTGGCAACGCGATCTCCGAAACTTCCGCTTCGCTTGTTGTCGTACCTGTGTGGCCGTACAAGTGGGTCAACGTACCCATGTACAAGGTCGTGCCGGCCGCGTGGAAGGCGTATTGAGTGATCACATCCGCGCCTTGGATGCCGGTGTTGTAATTGGCCCACGTTTGTCCGTTGTTGGTGGAACGCAACACGTTGCTCGGTGAACCGCCGGAGATCGCCCAGTACATTCCATCATAGAGGATGAGTTCGCCGCTGCTCGGGTTCGTAGGATCACCCGTGGCATCCTGCCACGCGCCCCAGCTACCGGCGTAGTTGCGGTAGCGGTAGCCGAAGGTGGAAAGGATCACCATCCGGGAAGCCGTTCCCTGTACCCCGAAGCAGGTGAAATTGGATGCCGTATCGTAGGTCCAGCCCACGCCCAAGTTCAAGGAATAGGCGAGGCCTGTGCTCGTCGCCGCCCAAAGCACACCGCCGATATCGGCGATCTGGTATACGGTCATGTTCGAACTCAGTCCGCCGTTGCCGGAGAACCAGTTCACACCATCATCCGTAGTGCGCCAAACGCCGCCGCCGGCGCCGATGGTGCCGCTGTAAACCGCGAAGGTGGTGGTGCCGTACTTGTAGAACTTCTTCGCGAAGTTGTTGGAGCTCGTTGCCGGTAGCCCTGTATTCGCCAACGCCCAGGATCCCCCTGCGTTCGTGCTCTTGTATACCCCGCCATGCGAGCCCACGTAGAGGCTGGTGCCGTTGTAGCCGACGGATTCCACGGTGGTTCCCGCAGGCAGGCCCGTGTTCGCCGCGGCCCAGTTCGCTCCACCGTTCACGCTGGTGATCACCCCGTTCGGGAAGGAGATCATGTGGATGGCGCCAGGGGTGGTCGCTATACTGAAGATGGATTGGAACCCATCATGACTGAACATGTTCCACTGGGCTTGGGTGGAAGCACCGATCAAACAGGCAAGGAGCACGAGCGTGCGCAGCGGTTGCTTCATTTTCTTCGACATGGGGGGCGAAAATACGGCGGTTGGCCGTGTGCCTGTCTGCACCATCGACATTCCTTTCAAGGTCGCTTCACGTACCCGTTACGAACGGATCCACCCCGCATTCGCGTTGGAACATCTCCCCATGATCCGATCCCTCCCGCTTCTCCTCGCCCTGCTCGCGCATCTATTGGTCGCCTGCCAGGGAAATGTCGCTCCCGAGGTCCTCGCCGCGGCGGTGGTTCTTGAACCTGCTCATGTACCCGCTCGCGTCATCCCGCTGGCCACGTTGATCGATTCCCTCCACCTCGATGCCACCACCACCCGTTTCCGTGTGAACAAGAGCGAACGCCGCTTCGAAGTGTATGTGAGCGATTCGCTACTGAGATCCTACCCCTGCGTGCTCGGCGAGAAACCCATCGGCGACAAATTCCACCAAGGCGATCGCAAAACGCCCGAGGGCACTTTCGCCTTCCGGAGCAAACGCGTACACAACGCGTGGCACAAGTTCATCTGGGTCGATTACCCCAATGCCGAGAGCCAGCGACGCTACGATCAGCGCAAGACACAAGGCCTCATTCCAGCAGGTAAGGACATCGGCGGCGAGATCGGCATCCACGGCGTACCCGATGGCATGGACCATTGGATCACCGCCGGACAGGACTGGACTTTTGGGTGCATCGCGTTACGCAATGCCGATGTGGACGAGATCTATCCGTTCATTCTCCCGCAGAAGACCATGATCACCATCCTCCCATGAGCCGCGCCGACGAATAACCAACAACCCTCAACACGAACAACGTGGTTCCTTCACCACGAACAACAACTACACATCAAACCCATTCGGGAACTGCTGCTTCAATACCGCAATTCCGTCGCGCACTTTCTCCTCCTGTTCGCCTTTGAACGCCGCTAACTTCTCCGACAGCTTCGGGTCGTGGATCGCGAGGATCTGTACGGCAAGGATCCCTGCGTTGCGCGCACCGTTCACTGCGACCGTGGCCACGGGAACTCCTGCGGGCATCTGCACGATGCTCAGCAACGAATCCCAACCATCAATGCTGTTGCGGCTCTTGATCGGTACGCCGATCACCGGCAATATCGTCAGCGAAGCCACCATGCCCGGTAGGTGCGCCGCGCCACCCGCACCGGCGATGATCACTTTCAGATCGCGATCGACCGCGCCCTTCGCGTAGGCCACCATGCGGTCCGGGGTGCGGTGCGCGCTCACCACCGTGAGTTCGTACGCCACGCCGAATTCCTTCATCGTGTCCACTGCTTCGCGCATGACCTCCAGGTCGCTGCGACTGCCCATGATGATGCCTACCATGTTGTTGGGGCGCGACATGTCGCGCCCTTACTGTTTGTGGATCGTAAGATCCGTTATTGGTTCCACTCTACAATGCACCTTCGTTACCGCGATCGCTTGATCCAACTCCGCATCGCTGCCGGCCACCACCGTCACGTGGCCCATCTTCCTTCCGGTGCGCGTTTCTTTCTTGCCGTAAAGGTGAAGGAAGGTGCCCGGCACATGCAACACATCATCCAAGCCTTTCACATCCACAGGACCCGCGCCGCCTTCACCCACCAGGTTGATCATCGCTGCTTTGCCGCGTAGGCCGACATCCCCCATGGGCCATCCCATGTACAAGCGCAGCAGCTGATCGAACTGGCTGCTCGCGCACGCCTCGATGGTGTGATGACCGCTGTTGTGCGCGCGCGGTGCCGTTTCATTCACCAACAGTTCGCCGCTCTTCGTCAGGAAGAGTTCCACGGCATAGAGGCCGGGTTCCGCAAAGGCATCGGCCACACGCAACGCGAGTTGCTTCGCCTTCTTCGCAAGGGTCGCTTCGATCCGTGCCGGCGCACGCAAATGATCCACCAGATTGAAACGCGGATCGAAGACCATCTCCACGGGGTCATACACCACATGCGCACCTTTCGCGGAGCGCACTACGAGCACACCGAGTTCCAAGGCGATCTCCGCGCGCTTCTCCAACACGCACGGACCATCGAAGGCGGTGTCCGCATCGGCCAGCGAATTCATCGGCATCACGCCCTTGCCATCGTAGCCGCCGGTGCGCGATTTCAGGAAGCCGGGTAACAACGCTTCGTGTTGCGCGATCTCCGCCTTGTCCGCGATCAACGCGAAGTCCAACGTGGCGATGCCATGGTCACGGTAGAACTGCTTCTGCAAACCCTTGTCCTTGATCGTGCGCAGTACGCTCGGATCCGGGATCACCGTCTTGCCTGCCGCCTTCAACGCCTCCATCGCTTCCACCGACACGTGCTCGATCTCGATCCCCACCACATCGGCATCCTGCGCGAAACGCATCACCGCATCGCGGTCATCGAAGCGTCCTTGCACGAAGACCGAAGCGAGTTGGGCGCAGGAACAGTGCGGATCGGGATCCAGCACTTGCACCTCCACATCGTAACGCAAGGCGTTCTCCAGGAACATGCGACCCAGTTGGCCTCCGCCAAGGAGCGCGATCACAGGCTGCTTCGAGCCGGGAGCCTTCGCCATCGGCGACGAAGATACCCGGCGCCACCCGGACCGCTAGCGCCGCCTATTGGTCATGCTCGGTGCGCGCAGTCGGCCGAGCCGATAACCCGCGCTGATCATGATCGACCGGTTCCGTGGGAACAACTCATTGTCGTCCACCAGAATGGTGCGCATGCCGTTGTAGTACCTGATACCCAGATCCAACCCGCTGATCAGGTCGGCACCGGCGCCCAGCACCAGGCCATAGTCCCACGTCTCGTAGCTGTCGGTCACGTCCGCTTGGCCATCCGGGGTGTGTTGTTGCGCCATCATCAACCGGCCCATCTGCATGCCCGCTTGCACGTTCACCACATTGCTGAAGTAGAACTTGGCGCTCACCGGCACTTGCACATACAGTGTGCGCACGGTGCCACGCTCGCCCTCGGCCAAGGTGTAGCCTGCACCAAGCGAGGTGAGCAACAGTTCAGGTTGGATCTCCAGCCGATCACCAGCGCGCAACGCGAAGTACAATCCGGCACTCGCATTCGGGATCGCTTCAGTATGCAACACGCCCGACTTCGTGTCGCTCATCAACAGCCCGGCCTTCAGGCCAAGACCGCTGTGTTGTGCAATGGAGCCGAGGGGTGCAAGCAACAGCAGGCCGAAGGGGAGGACCGGGGAAAAGGGGCGGAGCATGGGAGGGGGGATTCCGCGTGCCTGTACGCGCCCCTTCCGCCGATGTTCCACCATTCAACGCGCTATTCGGCAGGCCGCATTGCGCGCCGATGAAGACCGCGAACGCATCGACAGGAACAGAGGGTGAGGGCTTGCTTGGGGGCACACAGAAAGGGGAATGCACATCACGCGGAGGCGCAGAGAACGCAGAGGAGGATTGCCCAACAGCACTCGGTCACCTCATCTTCTTGCATGTATTGGATCCGCCGTTTCGGCCAGCACGCCCAACGAGTAAGTCATTTGGATCTTCCCCGGCGCCTCTGCGTGAACCGGGCTCTACCCCAGCCCCGCAAGCTCCTCCATCGCCCGCCGCGGCTCCTTCGCCCCGAACACACTATTCCCCGCCACCAGCACATCCGCCCCGGCGTCCACGAGTTGCTTCGCGTTGTTCATCCCCACCCCGCCATCGATCTCGATCAGCGCTTTGCTTCCCGTCTTCTCCCGCAGCGCCTTCAGCGCGGTGATCTTCGCATACGTGCGCTCGATGAACGCCTGCCCGCCGAAGCCGGGGTTCACGCTCATCAGGCACACCACATCGATGTCGGCCAGCACATCCTCCAAGTGCGCCACCGGCGTGTGCGGGTTCAGCGCCACGCCCGCCTTCATGCCCGCCGCCTTGATGGCCTGGATGCTGCGGTGCAGGTGCGGACACGCTTCGTAATGCACGGTGAGGTGATCGGCGCCCGCATCGCGGAACGCACCGATGTATTGGTCCGGCCGCACGATCATCAGGTGGACATCAAAAGGCTTCTTCGCGTACTTCCGGATCGCCTTGATCACCGGCAGCCCGAAGCTGATGTTCGGCACGAAGACCCCATCCATCACATCCAAGTGGTGCCACCCCGCAAGACCCTCCTCGATCAGTTCAACGGCCGTGCGCAGCTCCGCGAAATCGGCGGAAAGGAGGGAGGGGGCGAGGATGTGGGGCATGTGGTGACGAAGGTAACCGGGACTATTCAGCCTGTTTGTCCCACTCATTCAGCATCAAGACACTCTGCCGAAGATTTTTAAGGCTAAGCGCGCCGGGATACTCATGTCGTCGAGCATAGCCCCCAACATCCAAGCCCAGATGGCTCCCGGCACAGGAATCAGTGGTGGCTAAGTACTCTGTGGCGAATTCCTCCCAACTTCCTTCAAAGGTTGACGGGTTGGGTAGTGTCCGTTTCAGCGCACGCAAGGATTCTAGAAAACACACCATCATAGGGTCCTTCAGATCCTGATCGTCCACAGTGAAGGAAGGGTCGGCGAAGAGTGCAATTAGCTTGG
Organism: Flavobacteriales bacterium; assembly: GCA_016721005.1. Taxonomy (GTDB): domain Bacteria; phylum Bacteroidota; class Bacteroidia; order Flavobacteriales_F; family PHOS-HE28; genus PHOS-HE28. The sequence continues at coordinate 385,306 of JADKJM010000005.1, read as the reverse complement.
ATGAATCGCCAAAGGCAGACTGGAACTCTGGGTGCCCCGGAATGAATTCGGAGTAAACCGATGCCATGCAACTACAGTTCTCGAATGCCATTGTTCTCGCTTTCGGGACCAAGCTTTCGGTGCATGCGCTCAATATGATTATCGACGCGCCACCAACCCCGAGTAAGAACCTCATAGCGGATAAAGATCGTGCGGAACTGGAAATGGACGCCGTCTGACTTCACGGGGGGATTGAAGGACAGCGAGCAATGAACAAACAAGAACACCCGGTCATCTCTGACCGGGTGCTCACGAAGTCGTTGTTCGTTCAACCCAAGTACGCCTTCAGCACCGAGCTGCGGCTGGCGTGCTATCCGGCGGATGGCCTTCTCCTATCTGTCGCACACGTTCGCGCCTCAGGTCGAATTTCTGGCCGATCTCCCCCAGCGTATGCGGCTGGTTGCCGTCAAAAGCTCACCACATCCGGCCGTGCGAATGCGAAGTCGCGCACATTCAAAGAGAAGCTGATGGAAGGGTTCAGTTTGAACAGGCTCGTAGTGCCATCGGTTTGTTTGGGCGTGTAGCCGACCGATACCTCGAAGGTCTTCACCAGCAGGTTCTCGTTGCGCACCAGCACGCCGAGCGAGAAGGCCGGATAGATGGTGTTGGAGAACAAGGCCTCATCCTCTTGGCCCACGGTGCCCAGGCCGATGAGCACGATGGGTGCGAAACGAAAGCCGAGCAGGGTGTACGGCATGTACATCACGGTCTCCAAGTTGAGCAGCAGCTTGTACGTACCGGAGAGGGCCTGGCCATCGAAGCCGTACAGTTCGCTGCCGCTGATGTTCTGGCGCAGGTAGATCGGTTTGTTGAAGCCGATGACCCCGCGTGCCCGCACGAATTGGCGCAGGTGCCAACGGCCCAGTTCCACCAGGTCGGTGAAGTGATCGAGGTCCACACGCAGGGTGCCATCCACCGCGCGGCCGCGATCATAGAAGGTGCCGTAGGCCACGCGGCCGGAGAGGTAGCCGAAGTCCTCGGTATTGCCGCCGCGCGAGATCTCCACACCGGAGTAGGGCGTGGTGCGTTCCAGTTCGCGCTTGCGCAGGCCGGTGGTCACGGTGATGAGCGATCCCTCGGGAATGTCCTCGTTCGCCCCGAAGCGGTAGAGGTAGCGGTCCTTGTAATACTGCCGGAAGCTGAGACCGGCGCTGACCAGCGCGAGCGAGGTGTTGCTGTTCAGGCGCAAGGTGTCCACGTCGAACGGCGTTCGGCGGGCGTAACGCACCTGGGCGTAGCGCGCACCCACGATGATGTTGCTGCTCTGGTCCGCGCGGCTTTCGCCTTGGTCCAGTTTGAAGCTGCGCGCGAGCCACACATCGGTGCTCACGGGAGCGATCCGATAGGTGGTCACCTCGTCGGTGAGGGTATCCGTGCGCACGTCATTGGCCCAGGACTTACCCACGGCGACACCACCGGCCCAACGTGCCAAGGGTGAATAGAAGCCGCGATCCAAGCTGATGCCTACCCGGTCCACATCGGCGCTGGTGAAGTAGGAGAGCCGGGAGCTGATGTAGCTCTTGCGGATGTTGTACACGCTGTGGTGGCCATCCAGTTCCACTTTCGGTGAACCTGGAATGTAGACCACACTCTGTCCCACTTCCTGTCCATACCCTAGGAGGTTGCGGTCGCGGAACGTCGCACTTACAGAGCCGAGGTCGCCTTCCCCATACACATCGAAGTTCCATTTGTCGAGTACCATGACGATCACGTCCACGCTGTCGCGTACACCTTTCACGGGAACCACTTTCACAGAGGCGTCGTTCACCACCGGGCTGGCGCGGAGTACGCGTTCGGATTCGGTCACCTTCAGCGGGTCGATCGCGTCGCCCTCCTTCAACAACATCAGGTTGCGGATGATGCGTTCGCGCGTGCGGCGATGCAGCGCGTTGCCCACTTGCTGGATCTTGTTGGTGGGGGACTTGCTGGTATCGAGCACGGAATAGCCGAAGGGATCCATCACATGGATGTCGATGTGGCGGACCGGCCGTCCTGCATATTTCAATGCGGGATTGCGTCGCCGCTTAGGATGTTCCTCCGCTTGCGGTGCGTCGGCTGCGACCGTTGGAATGAAGATGGCGTCATAGATCCATTGCGTCACTTTATGCTTCGCCGCGAAGTGTTCGATCTTGTGGTAGATGCCGAGCGAATCCTCCTGAGCACTGACGCGTGACGCTCCTCCCACCAAGAGAAGTGCCACCAGCAAGGAACGCCAACAGATCCGCATCACTGGTCCGGCTCTACCGCTTCTTTCTTCCTAAGCATGGTGAGAACTGCGGGAATCGCCGAGTGAACCCCCGACAACACGTCTGGATACCGCCTTGAATATGTGCTCACGGTCATCGGGTGCTGAAGCTAGCACACCGTGGCCGTGACATTCATCATGGTGCTTGCCCATGTGAGGCGATCAGGCCGATGCACCTCCAATGCGAACGGCCCGCTCTGGAGCGGGCCGTTCGTTCGTTGTTCGATGGGTTCAACCCAAGTACGCCTTCAGCACCGCACTGCGGCTGGCGTGCTTGATCCGGCGGATGGCCTTCTCCTTGATCTGCCGCACGCGTTCGCGCGTGAGGTCGAACTTCTGGCCGATCTCCTCCAGCGTATGCGGCTGGTTGCCGTTCAGGCCGAAGTAGAAGCGGATCACATCGGCCTCGCGACCGGCGAGGATGGCGAGCGAGCGCTCGATCTCCACGCGCAGGCTGTCGGTCATCAAACTGTCCAGCGGACTGGGCAGCTCGGGGTTGTGCATCACATCCATCATGGTGCCGCTGTCGTCGCCTTCGCGCAACGGGGCATCCATGCTGAGGTGTCGGCCGCTGTTGTTCAAGCTGGTCTTCACCTCTTCCAAGGTCATCTCCAGCAACTCGGCCAGTTCATGCGCCGTGGGCGGACGTTCGTGTTCCTGTTCCAAGCGCGCGAACGCTTTGTTGATCTTGTTGATCGAGCCGATCTTGTTCAAGGGCAGGCGCACGATGCGCGCTTGCTCGGCCAAGCTCTGCAGGATCTGCTGGCGGATCCACCACACGGCGTAGCTGATGAATTTGAAACCGCGCGTCTCGTCGAAGCGACCGGCGGCCTTGATCAAGCCGAGGTTGCCCTCGCTGATCAGGTCGGGCAGCGTGAGGCCCTGGCCTTGGTACTGCTTCGCCACCGATACCACGAAACGCAGGTTGGCGGTACACAGCGATTCCAGCGCGGCGGTATCGCCCTGCTTGATGCGGCGTGCCAGTTCCACCTCCTCCGCGGCGGTGATCAACTTCACTTTCCCGATCTCCTGGAGGTACTTGTCCAGGGAAGGGGTATCCCTATTCGTCACTTGCTTGACGATCTTCAGCTGACGCATCCTAGCCATAAGTGCTTGTTCTATTGAGTTGGTGGCGTTGAACGCGGCCAAGGCGGTCTTGGTTACCGGGGATGAAGGACCGGGCCTTCCAGAACGAGCAGCGGGTTTATCCACAGATGACACCGATGAACACAGATGGCCCATCCACCTCTTGCATTCATCTGCGTTCATCGGTGTCATCTGTGGATAATGCATTCCCCTTCCGCTGCAGGTGGTCTGCGGATGAACAGGACGAAATGCAGAAAGCCACCCCGAAGGATGGCTCTCTGTGTTGCGTTGTTCAGGCTCAGTTCTGGCTGGGCTCTCCACCACCGTCATCCCGACGGGGGCGGTCATCACGGCGTGGGCGGTCGTCCCGACGAGGACGGTCACTGCGGTAAGGGCGATCCCCTCCGCGACCACCTTCCATGGCGGGCTCGCGGTCCACGTAGCCGTCCGGCTTCGGCAGCAGGGCACGACGGCTCAGCTTCAGCTTGCCGCTGCGCGGATCCTTGCCCACCACTTGGAACTCCACGATCTCGCCTTCCTTCAGGATGTCCTCCACACGTTCCACGCGCTTCCAATCGAGCTCGCTCACGTGCAGCAGTCCATCCACACCGGGCATCACTTCCACGAAGGCGCCGTACGGCATGATGGTCTTCACCTTGCCCTTGTACGTCGCGCCCACTTCGGCTTGCGGCGGGTTGGCGATCGCGTTCACACGGGCGAGGGCGGCTTCGATGCTCGCCTTGTTCTCGCTCATGATCTCCACGTGGCCCATACCATCCACTTCGTCGATGCTGATGTGCGCGCCGGTCTCGGCCTGGATCTCCTGGATCACGCGGCCACCGGGTCCGATCACGGCACCGATGCTCTCTTTCGGAATGATGATGGTGATGATGCGCGGTGCGTGGTCCTTGTAGTCGGCACGCGGCGCGTCCATCGTCTTCAGCATTTCACCGAGGATGTGCATGCGGCCTTGGCGCGCTTGCTCCAGGGCTTGTGCCAGCACTTCGTAGGGAAGGCCGTCCACCTTCATGTCCATCTGCGTGGCGGTGATGCCCTTCGCGGTCCCACAGATCTTGAAGTCCATGTCGCCGAGGAAATCCTCGTCGCCAAGGATATCGCTGAGGATCGCGTGGCGGGTGCCGTCGCTGATCATGCCCATGGCGATGCCGCTCACCGGTGCGGTGATCTGCACACCGCCGTCCATCAATGCGAGCGTTCCGCTGCACACGGTGGCCATCGAGCTGGACCCGTTGCTTTCGAGGATGTCGCAGTTCAGGCGGATGGTGTAAGGGTTGCCGGGTGCTGGTGGGATCACCGGCTTCAGTGCGCGCCAGGCCAGGTTGCCGTGGCCCACTTCCCGACGACCGGGTCCGCGGATCGGCTTCACCTCACCGGTGCTGAAGCTGGGGAAGTTGTAGTGGAGCATGAAGCTCTCGCTGCTCTTCTTCGTCGCGCGGTCGATGGTCTGCTCGTCCATGCTGCTGCCCAAGGTGAGCAGGTTGATGGCTTGCGTCTCACCACGGGTGAAGATGGCGCTGCCGTGCGTGCCGGGCAACACATCCACTTCGCTCCAGATCGGGCGGATCTGATCGGTCTTGCGACCATCCAGACGCTTGCCGTGGCTAAGGCACACTTCGCGTACCGCCTTCTTCTGGGTCTTTTTGAAGAAGCGGCCGAGCATGGCCTTGTCGGTCTTCTCCTCATCGCTCAGCGTGGCAAGGCACTCGTCCTTGATCGCGCTGAACTTCTCCATACGCGCCTCCTTGGCGCTGGGCTCCATGGCGAAGTCGTAGTACTTCTGGTAGCAGGAGTCGTGGATCTTCTGGCCGATGGCCGCGTCGTTGTTCTCGTGGTTGTACGTGCGCTTGGTCCGGCTCTTGGGCACCATGGCGCTCAATTCCTCCATCGCGATGCAATGCTTCTGGATGGCGGCGTGCGCGATCTTGATCGCTTCGATCATGTCGGCTTCCTGCACTTCCTTCATCTCGCCTTCCACCATGAGGATGTCGCTCTTGGTGCCGGCCACGATCAGGTCCATGTCAGCCCCTACGATCTCGTCGTTGGTGGGGTTGAGGATCATCTTGCCGTTGATGCGTGCCACGCGCACTTCGCTCACCGGACCTCCGAAGGGGATATCGCTCACGGCCAGGGCAGCGGATGCTGCGAGGCAGGCGATGGCGTCGGAAGGATTCTGCTTGTCGGCGCTCATCAGGGAGATCACCACTTGCGTGTCGCCGTGGAAATCATCCGGGAAGAGGGGACGCAGGGCGCGGTCCACCAGTCGGCTGGTGAGCACTTCGTGATCGCTCGGGCGCGCTTCACGCTTGAAGAAGCCACCGGGAAAACGGCCGGCGGCGCTGAATTTCTCGCGGTACTCCACCTGCAATGGCAGGAAGTCGATGCCCTCGCGGGCTTCCTTGGTCGCTACCACGGTAGCGAGGAGGATGGTGTCTCCGATGCGCACCGTCACGGCGCCGTCGGCTTGCTTGGCCAGCACACCGGTCTCGATGGTGATGGCTTTGCCATCGCCCAGGTCGATGGTCTTGGTGATTCCTTGTGGTCTCATGTTCATGGTTGGCGCGCCTTTCGCGCCGTTTGTTGGTTGTTGGTCTCTTTCTGTTTCATCGGGTCGACCATGGTCGACCCCTACATCATTGCGGGTCGGTCATGACCGACCCCTACATCCATTTCCTAATGAAAAGGGGCGGTCGCTCTTCGCGATCGCCCCCTTCGATCAGGAATTCGTCATTGCCGCCGAACAGGCGGTTTTGTGCCGGCTCACTTCCGTAGGCCGAGCTTGGCGATGATCGCCCGGTAACGCTCGATCTCGTGTGTCTTCAAATAGTTGAGCAGTTGCTTCCGCTTGCCCACGAGGTCCGTCAGCGCCTTCTCGGTGCCGTGGTCCTTCTTGTTCAGCTTCATATGCTCGGTGAGGTGGTTCACCCGTGCGGTGAACAGCGCGATCTGGCTTTCGGCCCCGCCGGTATTGGTAGCAACACCACCGTGCTCGGTGAAAATGGACTGTTTGGCTTCGTTCGTCAGGTACATGGTCGTTCGTAACAGGCGGCAAATATAGACTTTCTGGGCATCCGGAAGCACCCCGAGGTCAAGGGTGGTCAGGAAGGCGCCCTGGTCATGGACGCCTGAGGACCAGTAGGCTTTCCTCGGAATGCTCCATGAAGTGCTTGATGCGGCAAGTTCTAGTCGATCAGGAACTTCATGCCTGACCTGTGACCGTCACGATCCTTCGCTCCCGATCAGCGGCGAAAGCCAGGACAGCCCGGTCCTCCTCATTCAAGTTGGGGAACTCAGCGATGATCTCCGGATGACTCATGCCACTGGCCAGATAGCCCAGCACATCGCCGACGGTCATGCGCGTATCCCGCACACAAGGTTTGCCGGAGCGGCGTTCGGGATCAATGGTGATGAGGTGCTGATAGTCCATGACTGCGGGCGAATGGTCCCGAAAGATAGGACCCGTGCGGGCGGTTGGCCTAGCCCCTGAACTGCGCGAAAAGCCGCGACAGCGTGGACTTCAGGTCCTTGCGCTCCACGATCTTGTCCAGGAAGCCGTGCTCCAGCACGAATTCGCTGGTCTGGAAGCCCTCCGGCAGGTCCCGGCCGATGGTCTCCTTCACCACACGCGGTCCAGCGAAGGCGATGAGTGCCTTGGGTTCGGCGATGTTCAGATCGCCGAGCATGGCGAAGCTGGCCGTGACGCCCCCTGTGGTGGGGTCGGTGAGGATGCTGATGTAGGGCAGCTTCTTGCGGGCCAATTGGGTGAGTTTGGCACTGGTCTTCGCCATCTGCATCAACGAATAACCGGCTTCCATCATGCGGGCACCGCCACTTTTGCTGATGATGATCAAGGGGCACTTGCGACGCATGGCCTGATCAATGGCCATCGCGATCTTCTCACCGACCACACTGCCCATGCTGCCACCGATGAAGCGGAAGTCCATGCATGCGATCACCACGTAGTGCTTGTCCAACTTTCCTTCTGCTGCGCGAAGGGCATCGTTCAGCCCGGATTCCTTTCGGGTCTTGCTTAGGCGGTCTACGTACTTCTTCGTGTCCTCGAAGACCAACGGATCACCAGCGATGAGGTCCGCACCGATCTCGGTGAACTTGTGGTCGTCGAAGAGCAACGCGAAGTATTCCTCGCTGCCGATCTTCTCGTGGTATTGGCACTTGTTGCAGACCCAGAGGCTGTTCTCGTGGTCCTCCGAGGTCATGATCTCATCGCAACTCGGGCACTTGTACCAGAGCCCCTCCGGCGTCTCCTTCTTCTCCTCGGTGGAGGTGGTGATGCCTTCCTTGGTACGTGTGAACCAACCCATGAGTGCGTATTCGGTAGGACGAAGGTGCGTATAGCAGCGGTAAGTTCTTCAGCGACGAGCGGCAAATGACCCTGCCGTGCGCTGATCAAGCAATGGTGATCTTCTTGTCCAGATAAACGTCCTGGATCGCGTTCAGCAGAGCGATGCCTTCGTTCATCGGACGCTGGAATGCTTTACGTCCACTGATCAAGCCCTGACCACCGGCGCGCTTGTTGATCACGGCGGTCTTCACGGCTTCGGCCATGTCGCTTGCCCCGCTGCTGGCCCCGCCGCTATTGATCAATCCAATGCGGCCCATGTAGCAGTTCGCCACTTGGTAGCGGCAGAGGTCGATCGGGTGGTCACTGCTCAGGTCGCTGTAGACTTTCGGGTGCGTCTTGCCGTAACCCTTCAGCGCATTGTAGCCGCCGTTGGTCTCCGGCAATTTCTGTTTGATGATGTCCGCTTGGATGGTCACACCCAAGTGATTCGCCTTGTCCGGTGAGGTCGGCCGCAGTGTGGTAATCCTTGCCATCCACCTTGAAGCCCGGGCTGCGCAAGTAGCACCAGAGGATGGTGGCCATGCCCAACTCATGCGCATGCTGGAAGGCGTTTGCGATCTCGGTGATCTGGCGCGTGCTCTCATCGCTGCCGAAGTAGATGGTCGCACCCACGGCCACCGCACCCATGTCCCACGCGCTTTCCACCGTGCCGAAGAGCACTTGGTCGAACTTATTGGGATTGGTCATCAACTCGTTGTGGTTGATCTTCACGATGTACGGGATCTTGTGCGCGTATTTCCGGGCACTCGCTGCCAACACGCCATACGTGGAGGCTACTGCATTGCAGCCGCCTTCATGCGCGAGCTTCACGATGTTCTCCGGATCGAAATAGGCCGGGTTGGGTGCGAAGCTGGCACCCGCACTGTGCTCAATGCCTTGGTCCACGGGTAGGATGCTGACGTAGCCGGTATTCGCGAGGCGGCCATTGCCATACAGGGCCTGCATGCTGCGCATCACTTGCGGGCTGCGGTTGCTCTGTGCGAAGCTGCGGTCCACGAAATCGGGGCCGGGCAAGTGCAATTGCGTCTTGTTGATGGTCTTGCATTCGTGGCTCAGCAGGTTGCTGGCCTCGGCTCCAAGGAGTTCCTCGATCTTCCCGGTCTTCAGCGTCTCCATGTCTTCGATTGTGGGCGGCAAATGTAGGGATGCTGTGTGGGGTGGTGTAAAGCGCAGGGGCAGGAGCAGGGGCAAACGAGATCACTTGCCCCTGTTCCTGCCCCTGCTTCCTTGCAGCTAGAACGGATACCCGATCCCCAGATTGAAATTCAACTCCGGCTTGTAGTGAAGCGTGGTGCTCTGCAATTCGGCCAAGCGCGCTTCGTATTCATCCTTGGGTTGGAAGAGCCAACGCTCGCCAGCGGGTAGCGATGGATCCTTGGTCTGAAGGCCGAGATCGAAGCGGACGATGAAGAAATCGAAGTTCAACCGTACTCCGGCGCCGGTGCCGACCGCCAACTCGCTCACGAAATCAGTGGTGAATTGCCCCCCCGGCTTTCGTGGGTCGTCCTTCAGGTTCCATATGTTGCCCACATCCACGAAGAGCGCACCTTCCACGACCCCGATCAGGTCGAAGCGGTATTCCGCATTTCCCTCCAGGCGCATTTCACCGATCCGATCGAAGGCGACCAATGGCGAACTATAGGATCCCGGACCGATCGAGCGCGCACGCCATGCGCGCAAGCCGTTCGCACCGCCCACGAAGAAGCTCGTCTCGAAGGGCAGCACACCGAGGTTTCCGTAAGGAAGGCCCGCACCACCAGCCAGACGGAAGGCCAAACTGCTCTTCTCGTGCAAGGTGTGCCGCCATCGGAGGTCGGCGTCCAGTTTGACGAATTCCGCGTAGCGAACACCGAGCAGCGTGTGGAAGCTGTTGCCGACGGTGTCCGTGGTGATCGGCGCATGGAAAAGTTCATTGATGCCACGCAGGGCCGTCCCGGCAAGTTCGAACGCTCCACGGGCATAGAACGAGTTGATGCGATCCTCCCCTTCAGGGGTGGCGTGGGTCACCACGAATCGCCCGAGTCCCACACCGACGATCATGTGGTTCGTGTAGCTGTCGCGAAGGACCGGGTCATTGGCGTCGACCAGATAATTACGGAACGCACTCGAAAGCCTCGGTATGCGGATGCTGTTCAATTCGAACGGGTAATACGCCATCACAGTGGACTTGGAATTGTTCCATTGCAGACCAAGGGATACCTTGTTCAGGGATCGTGTATAGTCCGGGCGTTGCTGGTAGTTGTACAACGAAGTGATAAAGAACTTCCCACCTCCGGCACGGTTCGATCCGATGCCTGATGGGAAGGAGATCGTGACCTCCGGCCCGATGCTGATGGTGTTGAAGACGGATCCGGTACCGACACCGACCGTGGTTGCATCATTACCGCCGGTGATCTTCTGTTGCGCCTCCAAGCCGACACCGATCTGGCCTTGGATGGATCCCAGCGTGCGGAACAGGTTCCGGTGACGATACCCGATCGTGATCGTGGTGCCCAATGCGCCGCCCCGGTTGGTGGTGAAGCCTTCCAGCGAAAAGCTCTGCTGCCTCCCCGGCAATAGCGAGATATGCGCGTTCGCCTTCCTGGAACCAAAGGTGCCCGTGGTATCGTACGTGATGTCCACGCGGTCGAATACGCTCAATCCGGTCAATCGGCGGTAGGTGCGGGTGGCATTGCTCTGGCGGAAGGATTCGTTGGGATGAAGGAAGACCGCGTGCAACAACGCTTTCGGTTTGTAGGGTAGGCGTTCATGGAATCGGAAGCGGTAGCCAGCCTCGTCCAACGTGTCCGCAGGAACCGGGATCGCACCACGCACCTGCCGAGTCGTTGAAATGAACACCTTGTCGATGATGTACTCCGATCCTTCAGGGGTTCCCGTAAGACCACGGTGTTCCTTGGCCAAGGGGCGCTCCATGCGCAGGTCGAGGTCCACTTGATGACCGCCGACGGTGGTGTCAGCGATATACTGGATCAACTCGCGGGTGAAGTACAGGTACCCTTCGTTGCGCAACTCATTCGCTATGCGGGTGCGTTCCTGGTCCAGGACATCGTCATCGAAACGATCACCCGTCTTCAGGAGCGTTGCCTCGGCCCGCCGCTGCACCAGGTCACGTATGGCCGGGTCATCCACGGTAAAGCGCACGTTACGGATCGTGTACTCGGGGCCCGGCGTGATGGTATAGATCACCCGCACTTTTGGCTGACGCAACCGACCGCCATACCAAGCATGGTAGGTGAATTTCACCGTGTCGCGCACCTTGGCCCGGAACCAACCTTCACGGGTCATGTATAGGCGCAATTGATCCACGCTGCGGGCGGTGAGTGTGCTGTCCAAGGTCACCGGGGCCTCACCCACGGTCTCCCGCAACCATTCTGCACGCGCAGGCCGGTAGGGCTTCGGTTCCTTGCCTTTTGCCACTCGTTTCGCGTTGCGCTTGTCGATATGGGCGTCCTTCTTCGCTCGCCATTCCGGGATCCGTTCCGGATCGGGCAGGTTGTACACGTGCAGGTAGAAGGGAACGCCCAACACACGTCGGTTCGGCTTCTGTTTCAGGATCGCTTCCAATTCCGCTTTGTTGGCGCCCTTGGTTTCAAGGTGCATGGAATTCGCTTTGAGCAGGTACTGGCCATCGGCCACGCGCCGGGTGGGATCGCATCCCGCCAGCAGCAGCAGCGCTGCCACACCCGCTGTGATATGCGTTCGGTTGATCCCCAAGGAACGGATGGAGCTGCCTATTTTGGGCGTCGTTCGCCGTGCGTTGCGATCGAGCACGGCCAAATATATCCGACCCTTGAGCATCAAGTCCGTAATCGCATCGGTGCGCGCCCTACACCAAAGGAAGTACCGGGATCAGGAAGGCGCTTTCCTGGTGCAGGGTCCCAAGTTGGTGGAAGATCTGCTCGCCACGGACTTCATCATTCGCGAGATCCACGCCACGGAAGAGGCTGCGCAACGATCGAATGATGCACGCACGCAGGTGTGGCCGGATCATGTGTTGGAACGAATGGGCACCTTGGAGAGCGGCAATCAGGTGATCGCGGTGGTGGAGCGACCGAAGGTCGGCGTGATCGATCGCCTTGATGCCGATGAATTCGTGATCGCGTTGGACGGGATCGCCGATCCGGGCAATCTGGGTACTATCCTTCGTATCGCCGATTGGTTCGGCGTGAAGCGGATCGTGTGCAGCGCGGATGCGGTGGATGAATTCAACCCGAAGTGCGTGCAAGCGAGTATGGGTTCGATCTTCCGGGTTGCGGTGCATCGCGGTGATCTTCCGAAGGAGTTGGGCCGCTTGCGTGCGGAAGGTGCGCGTCTTGACCTGGCATCGATGGAAGGGGAGAGCGTCTTCAATGTTCCGTTGCCGCGCCCAGCGATCTTGATACTAGGAAGTGAATCACATGGCCCTTCAGATGCCGTGCGTGCGTTGAAGCCTCGGATGATCTCGGTGCCACGATACGGAGCGGCGGAATCACTGAACGTGGCCATGGCGGCTTCGGCTTTGTGCATGGAATACAGCCGACGGTCGGATTAGGACGCTGGGATCCGTATCGCGGCGGCCACGCGCTCACCATCCATCGCAGCACTCACGATCCCGCCCGCGTAACCAGCGCCTTCGCCACAGGGATAGAGTCCTTCCACTTCCACATGTTGAAGTGTGTCGCGATCGCGCGGGATCCGCACCGGTGAACTCGTGCGGCTCTCCACAGCGACGACCACGGCTTCATTGGTCCGGTAGCCACGCATCTTCTGTCCGAACGCGATGAAGCCTTCGCGCAGGCGAGAAGCGATCTCCACCGGAAGCAATTCATCCAATCGATAAGGAACGATGCCCGGGAGGTAACTGCAATCGGGTAGATCCATGGACATGCGACGCATGATGAAATCATCCAATCGCTGGGCCGGCGCGCTTTGCCGCTGACCGCCCGCCATCCACGCGCTGTGTTCCACCTCGCGTTGGTAGTTCATGCCTGCTAGTGGATCCTGCGGATCGAAAGGCGCTCGGTGCATTCCTCCCCTCTCGTCATCGCGAGCGGAGCGAAGCGAGGGAGAGGGGCCGGGGGTGAGGCTCACCACGATCCCCGAATTCGCGAACGGATTGTTGCGCTTGCTCGGGCTCCATCCGTTGGTCACCACTTCATCCGGTGAGGTCGCGCATGGTGCGATGATCCCGCCAGGACACATGCAGAAGGAATACACACCAAGCCCTTCCACTTGCTGCACGAGGCTGTAGCTCGCTGGGGGTAACAACGGATCGCGCACCGCGCAATGGTATTGCGCGTGATCGATGATCGATTGCGGATGCTCCACGCGCACGCCGATCGCAAAGTCCTTGCGCTCGATGCGGACACCTTTCGAATGGAGCAAGTGGTAGATGTCGCGTGCGCCATGTCCGGTGGCGAGCACCACCACATCCGCTTCCAGCGTCGATCCATCCGCGAGTTGCACCCCACGCATCCGCGGCTGCTCGATCAACAGATCGGTCACGCGGCTGTTGAACCGCACCTCTCCGCCTGCGCGTTCGATCGCTTCGCGCATGGCGATGATGATCCCCGGCAATTTGTTCGTGCCGATGTGCGGATGCGCATCCACGAGGATGTCCGGTGATGCGCCGAATGCAACGAGCGTGCGCAACACACCTTCCACATCGCCGCGCTTGTGACTGCGCGTGTACAGTTTGCCATCGCTGTATGTACCCGCGCCGCCTTCGCCGAAGCAGTAGTTGCTGTCGGGATCCACGAGGTGTTCCTTGTTGATGGCCGCTAGGTCACGTCGTCGTGAACGTACATCCTTGCCGCGTTCAAGGATGATCGGACGGTAGCCGCGCTCGATCACACGAAGTGCACAGACAGCCCTGCCGGACCAGCCCCGACGATGAGCACCACCGGCGCATCACGCACATTCCTCAGCGACGGTGGAGTGATCGGGTCCTCGGGCAACACTTCGGTCGCTACCAGCACACGCAAGCGAATGCGTGGAGAACGACTGCGTGCGTCAATGGAGCGTTTGAGGATGCGCGAGGTGTTCGCCGATCCGGGTGGTATCCCGGCTTCCTCCTCGGCCGCTTGCCGGACCAGGACCGGATCGGCGGCCTCCACCGGGGACAACACGATGTCCACCGTGCGTTCCATGGATCAGCCCTCGAAGGTGAACGTGAGGATGAAGGCCTTGGACCGGATGCTCTCGATCGGGTTGCTGAAACGCGTGGCGTCGTCGATGATCAGGTTGGGGATCCCGAAGCTTCCCTTCAACTCGATCCCGAACTTGAAGTAGGGGAGGAACATATCGACCCCACCACCGATCTCCGCGCCGTAATCATACTTCGCCAGCTTCACCACGATATCGTCGTCCAACGCGTTGTTCACGTCCTTCTGGCTGGCCATGTCGATCCCGAATTTGCCGCCACCGATCACGTACACCGCGAAGTTGTTGATGCGATCGCTACGCAACTTCAAAAGGACCGGGAACTCCAGGTAGGTGCTTTCGATCGGCTTCTGGAAAAAGACCGAACGCCCATCGCTGCGCCGGAATTCATACTGCAGGATGCGTTCCTGGAAGGACAGCGTGGGCAAGAAGCGCAGGCTCCAGTTCTTGTTCATGTTCAACGAAGCCACGATGCCGAGGTTGAACCCGGGTTGCCGCTGGTGATCGAGGACGAGCAGCGAATCGGTGAACGGAACGCCGGACTTCAACTTCACGAAGAAGTCGCTGGTGTTGTAGCTCAGCAGGAACCCGAAGTGGAACCGGTGCAGGTCGAAGTTGGGGAGGTTCTCCATCTTCACGCGACCACCGTTTTGCGCTTGTGCGCCAATGCCGAGGCATATGAACAGGGCAACCGTCAGGGAACGGGAAAGGGCTTTCATCGGAATGGCAACGAAAGTAGGGCGCGATCGTTGTGCGGAACGGTGGTCGTTCCGATCACAATGGAAAGTGTCACGGTCCGGACCGGTCACTTCCACGCGGAACAGAGCGTTGCTATCACTCCCCTGAACGGATCGCCCTTCTTCAAGGATGTGCGCGCAGGCATCACGATCAGTTTCTGTCACAATCCGAACCCCTTCACCACCCCACCTTCCACCAGGTATACCGTGTTCGTGAAACCGTCCACCTCATACACCGGTGTCTTGTCAGTGCCTAGGGGGATGGTACCCGCCACACTGCCATCGGTCTTGTTCAAAGCGTACAGGGCGTAGGTGTTCTTGCCTGCTTCGCTCAGTAGGTAGTGGATGGCATTGGTGCTTGCCGTGGCTTTGAATCGCGCGCTGGCTTCCTTCAGGAATCGCGCGGTGGCGCCCATGGCTGCTTTGGAACCCTCCGCATACACATCACTCACCGCGCCGGTGAGGTCCTTCGCCAACTTGCTGTTGGCGTCATTCACTTGAATGCTCTGGCTCGCCGCACCGAAGGCCGCGCTGGTGTACCCGAAGGCAGCGGTGTAGTACGCCGCGCGCACGGCACTCGCATATTTCAGCGCGCGCACCAATCCGCTTTCGCGTGGGGCCGGGTAGTACTTCCGGTACTTCTCCGCGCCGTCCGTTCCCAGCAGCGCCAAGTTCTGGTCCGAGGAGATCACCAGGCCTTGTTCGGTGTACTCCATGGCGGTCGGCTTCTCCTTGCCTTCGAACGCCAATGGAACGGAGGATACCGCAGTGGCGGCACCACCGCTTGTGGCCACCGCATACAACAACCCGTCCTTGGTGTTGAATACGTAGATCCTTCCGCCGCCTTCGCACACCAAGCCCGCACCACCTTGCAATGGCTTGGCCAAGCGCGAGAGACCCGTGCCGAGATCGATGACCTCCACTTCCTCCGCCGTGGCCACGAGCACATCAACGCCGAGCAAGGTCACACTGCGCACCACGCCATCCAGCTTCACGGGTTTCTTCCACAACTCAGTTCCCGTGGCGTCCACCAACGTCACTACGCCGTCATCGCCACCGCTGGTGAGCAGCGTGCGATCACCCATTTCCACCGCACCGGCCAGGATCCCTTTCACATTGATGCCCTTGCCGTTCTTGCCCCAGATGCCCGCGCCCGTACGGTAGTTCAAGAGGTCGATGCTCTTGCGGTCACCGGCACCTACCAGAAGGCCGGTCTTCATGGGCACGATGGCCCCGAGCTTCTGGTTCATCTCCAACGGTGCCGCCCAGGCGTATGAACCGTCGCTCACATTGAATGCATTCACGAAGGTCTTGTAGGTGATGGTCACCGTTTTCTTGCCTTGGCTGTCGGTGCTCTCCTTTTTGTGTTCGCTCTGTAGGCCCATGAAGCAGAGGTCGGGTGCGTACGGCGTGGTGGCGAACACACCATACACATCCGGCAGGTTCAGGTTGGCGCCGCCACGGTCCAACATCGTCATAAGACCTGCTGCACTGGCGAACTTCGGATCAGGACATTTCTTCCAGAGCTCCTCGCCTGTGTTCGCATCCAATTTGTACACGAAGAAGAGCGTGCTGAGCAGGATGGCATCAGGCCCCGCGCTGCTGCATGAGGTGAGTTTGCTGAAGGCTTCCTCCTTGGTGAAGCGCACCTTACCGGTGCCCATATCGATGCAGGCCATCACTGCTTTCTTATCCGGGCGTTGCCCGGTGAGCACGATGGCGTTGTTGGCGTAGAGGAAGTATTGGCTGGCGATGCGCATGATCCCGGCCTCGCGGCTGTTGAAGACCACATTGCCCGCGAAGGGCTCCAGGATGATGAGGTCCTCGGTAGCACCTGCCGGCACCAGCGTGACGAAAGGGGAGTGGGCCACCTCCTGGTAGCCGGTCTCCGGCGCGTTGGCCAGTTCCTTCACGGTCCAACTCACTGCGCCCGTGGACGGGTCGATGCCTTTGAGTCCTTCGGCGGTGCAGGCCAGGACCGCACCGGCGCTGGTGGTGCGCAGCCATTGCACGGCACCGGTCTGCGCGGACCACGCTGGTTGCAGTTGCGCGTGGAGGTCGGTGGTGAAGAGAAAGGAAGCGGCGAGCAGGAGGGTCGATGTCCGGAGCATGGTGTAGGGGTTGGAGTGAGTGTCGCGGCGGTTTCAAGATACGTGCCAGCGAACGAGGGCCATGGTGCGCAGGGTCAAAGCCTCGTGGCGATCCCACTGATCCGTGGCAAAGCACCGTGCCGAACGAAGAAGGGGACGTCCGGCAATTGGGGCAGACCTATGATCAGAACCCTGCTCGCTCCGCTCGCGGGTTTCTTGTTCACACGTTCGCTAGAATAGAGGATTGCCCGAGGACGGGCTATCCTCCATTGGGGTGGCCTATGATCAGAACCCTGCTCGCTCCGCTCGCGGGTTTCTTGTTCATGATCTTCGCTCAAGCTTCGCTTGGCTCGACCATGAACAAGAAACCCCTGCGACTTCGTCGCAAGGGTTTTGATCCTGTCGGGGTGAGAGGATTCGAACCTCCGACCTCGTCGTCCCGAACGACGCACGCTAACCGGGCTGCGCTACACCCCGAATGGTGGAACGAGGCGCCAAAGTAAAGGAAGGGAATGCAAATCTCCTCAAGCCTCGAAGGTGTACCCGATCCCTTTCACGGTCCGGATGCGATCGTCGCCGATCTTCTCGCGCAATTTGCGGATGTGTACATCAATGGTGCGATCGCCCACGAAGAGGTCGTTGCCCCAGACATGGCCATAGATCTCGTCCCGCTTGAAGACCTTGCCCGGCTTGCTCATCAGGAGCACGAGCAATTCGAATTCCTTCTTCGGCAAGTGCATCTCCTGTTCGCCCACCATCACCATCACGCGTTCGAGATCCACGCGGACACCATTGGCTTCGAGATTCTGACCATCGGGGCGATCGGTGCCGCTCCGCTTCAACAGGGCCTTCACCTTGCTGATGAAGACTTTCGGGCGCACGGGTTTGGTGATATAATCGTCGGCCCCCGCATCGAATCCTGCGATCTGGGAATAGTCCTCGCTGCGTGCGGTGAGGAAGGTGATCAAGGTCCGTTTGAATTCCGGCAGCTGCCGCAACTGGTGGCAGACTTCCACGCCGTCCATACCGGGCATCATGATGTCCAGCACGATCAGGTCGGGGCGTTCGGACTTGGCGATCTTGATGCCCTCACGACCGTTCAGCGCAGTGAACACCACGTAGCCTTCACGCTCCAAGTTGTACTTGAGAAGCTCAAGGATATCCGGCTCATCGTCCACCAAGAGGACCTTCTGCGCTAGTGTTCCGATCACGGGTTCGTGCATTGGCGCAGCAAAGGTCACTGGTCATGTCGGGTAGAAGGTTAACCCGTGATCAAATATAGGTTAAGCTCTTTCGCGACTTTTTCCGGGGCGCTTCTAACTTCGACGCCGCGTTGCGAGAATAGCTCAGTTGGTAGAGCATCAGCTTCCCAAGCTGAGGGTCGCGGGTTCGAATCCCGTTTCTCGCTCAAGAAGACAAGCGACCGGATCCGGTCGCTTGTTCATTCAGGTCAGTTGGTAGTCCGCCGTACGGCGGATCCCAAGCTGAGGGTCGCGGGTCCGGATCCCGTTTCTCGCTCGAAGGCTCCATCGACCCCGGTGGAGCCTTTCGCTTTTCCGATCGCTTCAACAACACCCCGTTGATCGTCCCGATCCGGTTCCTGGCTTTCGTGTGGGCGCGCATGATAGGTTCGGCCCGCGATGGCAGGAAAACAAGCGACGTCGAAGAGGATCCGTGTGGCGGAATTGTTCGCGGGTGTGGGCGGATTCCGGCTCGGACTGGAACGCGCTTCCGGCCGGAAGGCAGGCTTCGATATCGTCTTCAGCGATCAGTGGGAGCCGGGGAAGAAGCAGCAGCGTGCTTCCGAGGTGTACGTCGCACGCTTCGGCGCGAAAGGACATCTGAACGTTGATATCTCCACGGTGGATGTGAAGGATATCCCGGACCACGACATGCTCGTGGGCGGCTTCCCCTGCCAGGATTATTCGGTGGCCAGCACCTTGCGCAGTTCCAAAGGATTGGTCGGAAAGAAGGGTGTGCTGTGGTGGCAGATCCACCGGATCCTTCAGGACAAAGAGAAGAAGCGGTCGAAGTACTTGTTCCTGGAGAATGTTGATCGCCTGCTCGGATCACCGGTCGGACAGCGCGGACGTGATCTCGCGGTGATGTTGCGGTCCTTGGACGAACTGGGCTACGCGGTGGAGTGGCGCGTGATCAACGCGGCGGACTACGGCATGCCGCAACGTCGGCGACGCGTGTTCCTGCTTGGCTATCTGAAAGGAACCAAACCCTATGAAGCACTTCGAGCCGATACGCCTGCTGGTTGGATGACGGAAAACGGGACCATGGCGCAAGCCTTCCCGTGCGCTCCGCTCGATAAGGCAGCCGGCCACTTCAGCATTGCGCAAAGTCTGGAGGATCTCTCGAAGAACTTCGGAGAGCCCAAGGGAACGACACCGTTCAAGAACTGCGGGGTCATGATCGATGGGGTGGTGTTCACCATGAAGGTGGAGCCGAAAGGGGAAGGGGAGGTGGCGACCTTGCGCAGTGTGCTCCAAGAGGAAGCGTCGGTTCCGGCATCGTTCCATATCACGCATGCGGACCTTCCGCAATGGAAGTACTTGAAAGGTGCGAAGCAGGAACCGCGCACAAGCGCGGCGACCGGCCATCAGTACGCGTATGCGGAAGGAGCCATGACATTCCCTGATCCACTGGATCGACCCTCCCGCACGATCATCACCGGAGAAGGCGGTCGCTCCCCGTCGCGCTTCAAACACATCATCCTCGTGAACGGCCGCTATCGTCGGCTCACACCGCTTGAGTTGGAACGCCTCAACATGTTCCCCGATGGACACACCGAGGGCGCCAGCGACAATGCGCGCGCCTTCTTCATGGGCAATGCGCTTGTTGTCGGTGTAGTGGAGCGCATCGGTCGGGCTTTGTTGAACGCCATCGGAACGAAGTGAGTTGTCAGGGGCGTTAGCGGACAACGACCACCGCTTCCGATCGAACACACGATGGAACGAGAACGAACTTCGCACCACTTTGCCACTGTGCCCATGATCCTTCTGGCCATGGGTCCGCTGGCTTGTACCAGCGCACCGGCCGGAACCACCGACGCACCACGACACACGGAAATGGACACCACCTCATCAACTGAACTGGACACGATCACACTGGGCGCCGGATGCTTCTGGTGCGTGGAAGCCGTGTTCACCGAACTGCGCGGTGTGATCTCCGTCACCTCCGGGTACATGGGCGGCCATGTAAAGGATCCGAGCTATCGGGATGTGTGTGCCGGCAACACCGGTCATGCGGAAGTAGCCCGGATCATTTACGATCCGAAGCAGCTCACCGTGGATGAATTGCTGGAGGTCTTCTGGCAGACGCACGATCCCACCACCTTGAACAGACAAGGCGCTGATGTCGGAACACAGTACCGCTCCGCGATCTTCTACCACACCGACGCCCAGCGTGTGATCGCAGAAGGGTACAAGAAGAAGTTGGACGAGAGTGGCGCGTACAACGCACCGATCGTCACGGAGATCACCCCAGCTGTGGTGTTCTACCCGGCTGAGAACTACCACCAGGATTACTACGCGCTCAATGGCGAGCAGGGCTATTGCCAAATGGTGATCCGCCCGAAGCTGGACAAGTTCCGGAAAGTGTTCGCGGACAAGCTCAAGCGCTGATCGTGAGCTTCATCACCACGGCATTCCGATCGCATCGCCACTTTCGCGGCGCATGAGGAAAGGCAACAAGCTCACGAGCATTCTCGGGTTCAAATGCCCGCATTGCCACGAGGGCGAGTTCTTCGTGGACCGCAACCCGTACCACCTTTCCACGGTGGGTGATGTGCTGGACCATTGCCCGGTATGCAAGCGGCGATACACGCCGGAGCCGGGTTTCTACTACGGTGGGATGTACGTGTCCTATGCACTCGCCGTGGCGCTTTTCGCGACCGTGTACATCGCCATGATCGTGTTCTTCCCGGATGCGCCGTTGTGGGCGGACGCCGCGACGGTGATCACCGCGCTGATCATTCTCTCACCTCTGATCTACGCGGTATCCAAGACCATTTGGGCGAACCTCTTCATGCACTACAAGGGACCGCATAGGACCGGCGAGGAAAAGGCCGGGCCTATTGGCCCTCGGTAGCGGGATCCCCGTACGGGTCGTAGTAGTCGTTGATCGCGAAGACCACGTGGTCCGGGATCTTGTCCGAATGTGCGCCGACGTCCGAATAGCCCATCGCACCGACCATATCCATGATCTTCTCCGACGGCAGGCGCTGGGACAGCGGCGGCCCCTGCTGCATCTCACGGTACTGCCATTCGACCATGAACAGCGGGCGTGGGAAGCGCAGTCCGTTCCGCATCAATTTGAAATAGTTCGTGCGGTCCTTGATCAACGTGAAATGATGCACGATCAAGGCCATGTCCGCTTCCTCGGGCGCCAGGCCGGGGTCCCCGACGGGAACGGCCCGCACCTTCAAGCGATCATCACCCAGCCCCAACTCACGCTTGCGTGCATTGATCCCCTCCGCCTCTGCTTCATCGTTCACAATGGCGATCACGTTGGCCCCAGCCGCAATGAGCTTGAAGGTGAAATAGCCATCCCCTGCGAATAGGTCGGCCACGGTAACCCCGGTCAGGTCATCGCTCATCATCCCGATCAGTACTTCGGGCTTCATGGTGCGGTCGCGGTCATCCGCCGTGTTGGCGGAAGAGGGCGGCGCGGTAACGGTACTGCCGGGATCGGTGTTCGTGCCGGGATCACCACCGGGCGATGAACACGAGACGATGAGCAATGTGATCGGGAGGAAGAGGGGATGGCGCATGGTCTTCGGAGGATGGCGCCGAAATTAGGGGTCGGACCACGGCGATGTACATGACACGGCGGGG
Source organism: Flavobacteriales bacterium (assembly GCA_016721005.1). Classification (GTDB taxonomy): domain Bacteria; phylum Bacteroidota; class Bacteroidia; order Flavobacteriales_F; family PHOS-HE28; genus PHOS-HE28. The sequence continues at coordinate 363,743 of JADKJM010000005.1, read as the reverse complement.
CCGGAGCACGATTACTTTCGCCCGCGATGGCCGGGATCGGGAAAGAACTCCAAAGCACCTTTCAAAGTGAGCAGCAGAAGGCCATGCTCAATGTGCTCTTCACAGCGAATTGGTTCCGCACCATCCAGACGTCCTTCTTCAAGCCGTTCGCGATCAGCCTGCAGCAGTACAACATCCTTCGCATCCTGCGCGGGGCGAAGGAGCCGATGAAGATGCAAAGCGTGAAAGGCCGCATGATCGACCGCGCGCCGAACGCCACACGGCTCACCGATAAGCTCATCGCAAAAGGACTCGTGATCCGGGAACGGGGTAACACGGATAAACGCGAGATCCTCGTGCGGATCAGCCCGAAGGGTTTGGACCTGCTCGCGCGGATCGACACAGCCGATCATGGATCCGCGTTGTTCCCGGTGAAGCTCAACGATGCGGATGCCGCCACCCTGAACCGGATCCTGGACGGTTGGCGTGGGTGAGCCTCACGGCTTCTTCTCCCGTTCGATCGTGCGTTCCCACATCAATTCGCCTTTGGCGTTGAAGACACGAATGGTCATCACCCGTTCCTTCTTCTTGCCGCTGAAGGTGAGTGTGGCGAAGTTGTGTTGCTCCACCACGGTCTCCGGGATCCGCAGCTCGTTCTGGTCGGTGGCCTTGTACACGCCGCTGGTCAAGGAGGAAACGGTGAGGTCGTAGATCTTGCGGCCGTCGGCAAGGGGTAACACATCGAGTTCGGAAAAGTGCCGATCACCGGTGAGGAAGACCACGCCGCGAATGCCTTCCACCTCGATCCGGCGCAGCAGGTCCGCGCGCTCCTTCACAATGGTCGAGTAGTTCTCGTACTGCGGATCCGTGTTGAGCATCTGGCTACCGATAGCCACGAGCTTGAAGGTGGCATCGCTGTACTTCAAGGCCTGGACCAGCCAATCCACTTGGGCGGTGCCGAGCATCGCCGGTTCCATGGTGCTCATGCCACCCGGCACCCGGAAGGTGCGGTTGTCCATCAGGAAGAAGTCCACATCGGCATGGCTGAGCGCGGTGGTGGTGCCCGCCACACCCGGAACGCCGCACGTGGGATTCGGCCAGAACAGGTCGAACATCTCCCGCGCCAACGCACTGTTCACGAAGCTCGCATCGGCGTCGTTCGATCCGTAATCATGATCATCCCAGATGGCAATGTGCTGTGTGCCGCGCAGGAGCCGTTGCAGTTCGGGCGTGGAGCGCAAGTGGGTGTACCGATGCAGGAAGCCCGTGCGCGAACCCCAATCCGGCTCGCGCAGGTACAGGTTGTCGCCGAGCCAGAGCATCATGTCAGGCGTCTTGTCCGCGATCGCGTCGAAGATGCCGTAGTCGGTGCCGTACGGCTCGCCCGGACGATCGTACGCCGCTTCATTGATGTACGCGCAACTGCCCATGGCCACGGTGAATTCCGGGGGATCGCCCCTGAACTTCCAGAGGGTCTGCGTGCGTATGGAAAGTGGTTGGCCCACATCCACCACGCGTCCGTTCACCACAGGACGGTATCCGTACGTGGTGGCCGGCAGCAGTTGGTCCAGCACGAAGTCCATCGCGTTCGCACGATCGTGCTCGCTGTCCTGCACCGGCGTGCGCATCACGCTGTCCGGACGATCCAGCGGCCAATACTCCAAGCGCGCCGAGCACGGTCCTTGGCATTGCATCCAGATCGTCGCTTCGAAGAAATCCGCGTGGCCGGCCATAGGGCCGTTGATGCGGACCTGCGCGGAGAGCGCGGAACCGAGTAGGAGCGAGGGGAGCAGATAGCGTCTCATGGGTCGAAGAGTGGAGCGGAAAGGTATCGGCTCTCCCGGCGATCGGACCGCACGCGCCTTTCGGACGCACTGGATGGGGAGTTTGATCCACAGATGACGCAGATCACACAGATGAATGCCAAGCTCAATGGACCAGGCCGTTCGTGTGGTAGGCGCCTGAGCCCTATCCGTGTTCATCTGCGTTCATCTGTGGTTCCTGCATTCCTGACCCTTCGCCGACAGGCGCTTTACCCAGCGCGCCATCTGTGCTCATCTGCGTCATCTGTGGATCCTGCATTCCTGCACTCCGCGCCGTCAGGCGCTTCTTCCCAGAGAGCACCATCTGTGTTCATCTGCGTCATCTGTGGATCCTGCATTCCCCGCCGCCAGGCGCTTCTTCCCAGAGAGCACCATCTGTGTTCATCTGCGTCATCTGTGGATCCTGCATTCCTGCACTCCGCGCCGTCAGGCGCTTCTTCCCAGAGAGCGCCATCTGTGTTCATCTGCGTCATCTGTGGATCCTGCATTCCCCGCCGTCAGGCGCTTCTTCCCAGAGAGCGCCATCTGTGTTCATCTGCGTCATCTGTGGATCCTGCATTCCTGCACTCCGCGCCGTCAGGCGCTTCTTCCCAGAGAGCACCATCTGTGTTCATCTGCGTCATCTGTGGATCCTGCATTCCTGCACTCCGCGCCGTCAGGCGCTTCTTCCCAGAGAGCGCCATCTGTGTTCATCTGCGTCATCTGTGGATCCTGCATTCCTGCATTCCCCGCCCTCCGGCGCTTCTTCCCAGAGAGCGCCATCTGTGTTCATCTGCGTCATCTGTGGATCCTGCATTCCTGCACTCCGCGCCGTCAGGCGCTTCTTCCCAGAGAGCGCCATCTGTGTTCATCTGCGTCATCTGTGGATCCTGCATTCCTGCATTCCCCGCCCTCCGGCGCTTCCTCCATTCCGTGGACGCCGTTCCCCCGATCCGGATAGCTTTGGCCGCGATGCAATTCAACCCGCTCCAAGCGTGGCTCGATATGAAAGCCCAGCTGCCCGAGCTCGCCGTGGAAGGCATCGGGATCACGTACATCTACCCGGTCTTCATCGCGCTCATCGTCATGGAGTACGTCAGCGCAAAACACCTCTATGATCGCGAGGAGACCATCGCGGGCTTCATCATCGGCATCGGCGCCACCATCATCCGCGTGATCACCAACGTCTTCGAGATCACCCTCTACATCTTCCTGTTCACGTGGGCGGCACCCTTCCGGGAACACTACCTCGGCTTCACCACGCTCGGCTTCGCGTGGTACATCTGGGCCATCTGCATCGTGGCCGATGACCATAACTTCTACTGGCACCACCGGCTGGCGCACAACATCCGCTTGCTGTGGGCCGCGCACCTTCCGCACCACAGCGGCAAGAAGTTCAACCTCACCATCAGCATCCGCAACGGCTGGTTCATCACCTTCGTGAAACCGATCTACTGGCTGTGGATGCCGCTGCTGGGCTTCGAGCCGATCATGATCGCCACCTGCCTTATCGTGAATGCCTTCTACCAGTTCACGCTGCACTCGCAACTGATGCCCTCCTTCGGCTGGATCGAGAACATCTTCAACTCCTCGTATGTCCACGTGGTACACCACAGCAGCAACGTGGAATACCTGGACCGCAACCACGGCGGCATCTTCACCTTCTGGGACCGCCTTTACAACACGTGGCAGAAGCCCATCAAAGGCGTAAAACCCGTGTTCGGGATAAGCCACGACCCCGGCACCACCAACGCCGTGGTGCACAACATCTTCGAATTCCAGGAGATCTGGAAGGACATGAAGAAATCGCCGAAGCTCAAGCACAAGTTCATGTACGTCTTCGGCCCGCCGGGCTGGAGCCACGACGGCAGCAGCAAGACCAGCCACCAACTCCAACGCGAACTGAAGGAGAGCGGGGAGTTCGGCAGGGTGGAGGCGGAGCCGGTGGCGGTGAAGGCGTGACAATGATCACGGACGCGCTTCAGCGGTTGAAGGCGCGACACGATAGGTGTGAATCATTCATTGAAGTCGCCGGGTCGCCGAAGACGGTAGACCCGGCGGAGGCTTCGGTTTTCTTCAAGGGCGTGATCGTCGGACACCCTGCACAGGTCTAAAGCAATCAGAAGTTCCTGAGTATCACACAATCATCTGTTGACAACCGTTGAGATTTGACTGTTCTGATCGGATCAGACCGCGTGACCTTTGATATATGATTGAGGGTATAGCGCGTCCAACGGGTAATAAGCAGGCCGACCATCGGGTTGAGGCCCTGAAGGACGTTCTTCGGACTATTGAACGGATTAAGATGGCCATCAGCGCGTTGGAGGACGAAGTATCAAATCTGATACTGGACAGGCCAAGGGTATTTGTGAGCGGTGTCGTCCATGTCACACCAGGGGGAAGCGTAATGGGGTTGGATAGGGCTATTGAGGGTTTCTTGCGCGACAACTCTGCGGTGCTCCCCTCTGTTCGTATCGCCGAGGAATTGTACGCGAAGAATCAGGTGCGATTGCCCTACCCGGCATTCAAGCGTCGGGTGGTGGTCACCCTGTCGGCGATGGCGAAGAAGAAGGACGCGGCAATAGAGGCTGCCGTGGTGGATGGTGAACACGTATGGCGAGTGAAAATGACCAAGGCCACCGATGAGGTGGCCCTGACCAAAACGACTTGTTAGAATGAGGGAAGGCTGCAAAAGTGCCGTGCGATCTGGGACCGCCCCATAAGCGACAGCGCCCTACACGTAGCCCGCATTCTTTCAAGGGACCCTCGGTTCGGAATCCCGCCTACCTACCAAGTAGGAAGATGGGGCCGGGCCGGGGGTTCTGCTTTGGCAAATATAGCATGTTAGACCTGCGCAGCGGTCCGTTAGCGTGGCGCTTTGACGGCTTCCAGCCGCATTCGACCCGCACAGTGTGTCCCCCCGCTAACGCCGATGTGCGCTGGTTCGGATCTGAGATCCGGACCCATCCACTTCTTCTCCCCATCCCGCGCTCGGCTACCCTGCGCGAGGATAAGTTCATGTACGTCTTCGGCCCGCCGGGCTGGAGCCACGACGGCAGCAGCAAGACAACCACCAACTCCAGCGCGAACTGCAGGAGAGCGGGGAGTTCGGCAGGGTGGAGGCGGAGCCGGTGAAGGTGAGGGCGTGAGGACGAGCGTGCTTCGGCGGTTCAGGAACGTGATACCTTGGCGGCAAGGAGTGCTAGGGGATCGGACTCTACGGAGAACTCCGTCGTCCTCACTTCGGCAAACATAAAAGGGTCCGCTCCTCAGCCACGCACAAGAGCCACTCGCGGAGCGAGACCCCGGCGGAGGCTTTGTCATGGGCGGCGATCGACGGACACCCTGCCAAGGTCAAGGATCCCGCTCCACAAGTGGTGGTGGGCGAGCTTGCGGACAGTTCCGTGAACTTCAGCATGCGCGTATGGGCCAAGTCCGAGGACTACTGGAGCGTGTATTTCGACATGCACGAACAGGTGAAAAAGCTGTTCGATGCGAAAGGGATCAGCATTCCCTTTCCGCAGATGCGGGCACACTCGAAGTGATGGGTGGGTATCAGGGTCCCCTTTAGGAGACCGCTGATGGGACTTGAACTCAGCGCTTACGGGCGACTATCGCGATGGCGCTCATGGAATCCTCGTAGCGCCGGAAGACTTTGCGCATGGAAAGGATCCGCTTGCGGGCCTTGGGGTGCGTGAGGATGTTGAAGACGATCTTCAAGGTGCGGAAGAAGCCTTCGTCATCCACGATCCGTGCAGCCTCCAAGAGATGCATCGGATTGGTCATGACGCTCTCCACCGTAAAACCCTCGGCAACCAGCATCGCGGTCCATTCGGCCTCCGTGAGCGGTCGGGCGTTCACCTTGATGGTGGTGGCGAGGTCGTGCTGGATCTTTTTTTTGCCCGCCTCCGGCATGGAATCCGGCGTGAGGGCGATCTCGTGTATGCCGTAAAGCCCTCCCGGCCGTAAAATGCGATAGGCCTCTCGCACGATCTCCGCCTTCCGATGATCCGCCTGCATGGTGAGCATGGCCTCGCCGTACACTTTATCCGCCGAGCCGCTTTCCAAGGGGCTGCAGCAGGCATTGCCGATGACGATCTCGCGATCGGGGCCATGGATCTTCTTCCGCAGGATGCGCGCCGCCTCCTCGTTGAGCTCGACGCCTTTATAGCTGTGGGGTTTCTTGGCCAAGGCGATCCCGGCCGTAAAACCGAGGCCGGGGGCGAATTCCACGATGTCGTCCTGGGGTGTCACTCCCAGCTTACCCATCAATTGAAGAGTTAGCTCTTTACCGCCCGGCCGTAGCACCTTCTTGCCCATTTTGGCCAAAAGCCAGTGGCCTTGGTCTTCGTTCAACGTCTGGTTCGCTGTTGAACGGTGCGGCACTCCCACCTTCGGTTCTGCGGTCGCGACCGGCTCCAATACTTCCTGTTCAATCATCTTCCTTATTTGGAACAATTCCAAACAAGGGTAGTGTCTCAACAAAAAGCCCGAACTGAGGATCGTCAGTAGAGGCCAAAAATGATGAGGCCGTCTCAAAAGGGGCGGCCTCTTCTTTATAGGTAGCGCGTTATGTGGTGGGGTCGGAAGACTCACGCAAGCCGGATCACAGGGAACTGGCCCAAGCTGGTTGCCCATATCGAGCAGAGGGCGGTTTTGATGCGTTCCTCGACCTGCTTTTGAAGGATCCGGACCAACTTCTTCAAGTTGATCGCGGTGGCGAGCAGCCCGGTCTCCAAGGCCACCTTTCGACCTGCGCAGGGTATCCGCTGATCGCCACCCTTGAAGAATACCTCCGCCGTGGTCTCGCTCCGTGTGCGGCACTTGCGCGCAGCCAAGGAGCGGACCCTGCGCCCCGTAGCCGTGATCGTTAACACGTTCCCGAAGGCTGATCATTCCCGCCAAGGTAGCCGAACTCCAAGAGGGGAAACACAACTCAGGTTGGATCCGATCTTCGGCCTGTTCAATGTAGCCGATCACCACCCGGACCTCAACGCGATCTAGTCCACCACTACACGCGCAACGTGCCCACGGGCATCATGCACCATGTAGAGTCCGGGGGGCATGCCGGAAACATCGATGCGGTTGGCACCATGCACGAGGCGGTCCTCGCGCACCAGCCTTCCGTCCGCAGCGGTCCAGTGCACCAAGGCGCCAGCGTCCACGGTAAGCACCACCTCCGCCCGGGCGGGGTTGGGCGCTACGTTCCAGGTGGGTCCGTTCACCAGGGTAGGGATGCCCACGCCCACGGGGATCGCGTTGCTGCCTTGGAGGGTGCCATCCAGCATGCTGTAATGGTCCACCGTTAGCGTGCCGGTGATATCCACCTGTGGCATCAGCAGCACAGTGAACCGCTCGCCCGGATAGATCTCCAGGGTGTCCGTGGTGAAAGGCTGCGGCAGCACCCGGCCATCGCTCATGTGTACCGTGGCGATGCCACCGGCCGGGAAGGCGCAGCGCACCACGGTATAGCTGATGTTGGCCAAGCGCAGCGCCACGGGCTCGCCCGCGTTCGCCGTGATCCAGAGGCTCTGGTCCTGTAGCAGCTGATCCCCGCTGCGGCCGTTCACCATGAAGTGGTCCGGCCGTATGGTATGGAAGGGGAAGGCCTGCAACGGGTCATCGTTCACGCGCACCTCCAGGTCGCTGAAGAGGAAGTCCCGCTCGTGTTGGTAGCCGGGGCCTCCGGCATAGAGCACATAGCCGGGTTCCTTCACCACCAGCAAACCATACATGCCCATGGTGAGGTGTTGCGTGGTGGTCACATGGCAATGGTAGAGATAGGTGCCCGGATGCTTCGCCACGAAGGAGTAGGTGGCGGTTTCCCCGGTGTTCACATAGAACGAGGTCTGGGGCACCCCATCGTTCACCTGGTCCACATCCAACCCGTGCAGGTGTATCGTGTGCGATTCGTTGGAGGCGTTGTACATGGTCACATCGACCGTGTCACCCGTTTGCACCACCAATTCCGGCGCGGGCATGGTCATGGCCTCACCGGTGAACCCGTAGCCCCAGAAATTGGTGAACACCCCATCGGACAGCTCCAATTGCCCGTCCATGGCGGAATACAGATCGAACTGGACATGCTGCGCCGCAGCTTGCAGCGGCAGGAGCGAGATCAGCAGGATGGCGATCGGATGTTTCATTGGTTCACATTGATCAGCGTGAGCATGCCTCCCGGATACAAGCCTGCGTTGGTTACCGCGATGAGGAAATGGTCGTGTACCGGATACGTACCGACCTGCCCGGCCACGAGCATCACGGTCATGGCCTCGCCCATCTTCACGGGGAAGGTGTCCTTGATCCATCCGGCACGTTCAGGCTGCATCTTGGAATCCAGGATGCGGACATGGAAGCCGTGGAAGTGGAACACATGTTCCATGTTGCCCCCGTTCACGATGGCGATCACCACCGTGTCGCCCATTTGCACGTCCACGTACGTGTCAGGGTCGTCAAGGGTGAAGGGGAAGTGGGTGCCGTTCATGAAGAAAAGGTCCGGCTCGTACGGCGTGGGGATGGCGGCGAGCTGCCCGGAGGCCAGGCCATAGGTGTTGCTGGAGTTCAGGTCGAACAGGTTCCAGTAGAACGCCGGATACGGTTGATGACCGACCAGGATGATGCCCCCGGCCCCGATCAATGCCCCATAGGAGCGGTCCGAATAGTACCGGTAGGACCCCGCAGCGTTCAGGGTGACCGTGAATGTGGCGGTGCCATTCGGCGCGATCACGTTGCCCGTGCTGATCACATCGTCGATCGTGAAGGTGTGCTCCAGCGTGTCGCGGTTGATGACCGTGACGTTCAACACCTCACCCGTCCCCACGCGGAGCAGCGCGCTCTTGCTGCTGTACGTGTCGGTGGTGTTGAACGCGCACCCATGCACGATACTGCCGTACACCTCGGAGGAGTCCTTGTGGATATACAGGGTGACGTCCAACGCGAAGGACGGGAACGCGACGCATAAGAGGAATGCGCTGTAGAAGGATCTCATCGGCAAGCTCGTTGCCGTAAGTGTAGTCACTTTCCGCACCGGTTACAAATGATCCACGGGAGCCCTCCAGCAACCCTACCGGTGGCGAGAACGGATGAGTGCGTGCGCGATGGCTTGGATGCGACTTGCTTGAGCACCTGATGAATGGTTCGATGGCTGCGGGGGATGGAACGCGAACACCGCACGCCGCTAGGTTCTTGCGCCCACCTCCCGGTGACCGTGCCACGTACCCCTCTGACAGGGTTCCAGCGTGCGGCGATCAACGGTGTGAACGGAATAGGATGGGCCGCTCTGAGTGCGGGAGGTCACAAAGTGGCGACCATTGCGCGATCCGGAGGTTCGAAAGGTTCACGGAAGGAGACCATGCCGGGGTTTGAATTTTCACGTCCTCTTGGTAACGGGACTGCGGCTCAGGGCCGCAGTGACGTACCCACGATCGTCACTGCGGCCCTGAGCCGCAGTCCCGCTGGACGATGAAGCATTGACGAAGCCGTGCTGTGGTGCCGATCGGAGGATCTCCGATGGCGTGGGACTGGACCACTGCAAGGGGTCCTTCGCAGCGCCAGCCGCCACCCCGGTTCTGCGCCGCTGGTCCCGCTCCGCGTGCGGCTCTTGTGCGCGGCCAAGGAGCGGACCCTGCGCCCCGCACCCGTGATCACGAACGCATTCCCGAAGGCTGTTCATTCCCGCCAAGGTAGCTGAACTCCGTTCCGGGAAGCGCGCCTCAGGACGGGTCTCACATGGGGGCGGCAAGGAGAGTGCGTGGCCCAACGTGATGATGTCGTGGCCCAACGGGATGATGTCGTGGCCCAACGGGATGATGTCGTGGCCCAACGGGATGATGTCGTGACCCAACGGGATGATGTTGTGGCCCAACGGGATGATGTCGTGACCCAACGTGATGACGTTGTGGCCCAACGGGATGATGTCGTGGCCCAACGGGATGATGTCGTGACCCAACGGGATGATGTCGTGACCCAACGGGATGATGTCGTGGCCCAACGGGATGATGTCGTGGCCCAACGGGATGATGTCGTGGCCCAACGGGATGATGTCGTGGCCCAACGGGATGATGTCGTGACCCAACGGGATGATGTCGTGGCCCAACGGGATGATGTCGTGACCCAACGGGATGATGTCGTGACCCAACGGGATGATGTCGTGACCCAACGGGATGATGTCGTGGCCCAACGGGATGATGTCGTGGCCCAACGGGATGATGTCGTGGCCCAACGGGATGATGTCGTGACCCAACGGGATGATGTCGTGGCCCAACGGGATGATGTCGTGACCCAACGGGATGATGTCGTGACCCAACGGGATGATGTCGTGACCCAACGGGATGATGTCGTGGCCCAACGGGATGATGTCGTGGCCCAACGGGATGAAAGCGGGACATCACTTCATCCTCCACTAGCAGGGACCGGTCCTGGGGGGCGTAGAGGCCGAGCTGTTCACCCCCCGGCTCACTCCCGGTTCTCCTTCCCGAGTTGTTTCTTGCGTGCTTCGGTGCGCGCTTCGGTGCGCACTTCGTACAGGCGCTCCGAAAAGCCACCGTGCTCTTCGAAGTCCCGGCCAAGGCGTTGGAGTTGGCGGTCGCTGAGGCCATAGGCCACGTTGGCCAGAATGAAACCGATGTTCCCGGCGATCTCCGGCACGCTACGCTCGGGGAACCGTGTGTGTACATCACGGCCCCAGCGGGCTACGGCGTCGGCATCCGCAAAGCGTTTATCCACCAGTTCTTGGCGGATGGGGTCGTTGCTGCCCCATTGCTTCAACTTGTTGTGGCGGAGGAAGGCGGCGTAGTCCTTCTTCAACTCACCCAGGCTCGACTTTGCCACATTGGTCAGGTTCATCTCCAACTTTTTGGAGGTCGCGCTGAAGATGCTGCCCTCTGTGATATTCCTGCTGCCACTGCGCGAAGCTTGGACCATTTGGTCGTTGGTGCGACTGCCCGGTTCGATGTAGCGTTTCACGAAGCGCACGGTAATGTCCAGGACGAGTTCAGCCACTTGGTAGCTCTTCAGCTTTTCGAAGCCGCCGCTCTTACCAAAGACCTTGCTATTGGGCGGGCGCTCTGCCATGCCACCAAGTTAGCAGGCATTCTGTTCGGGTGGACGGGGTGACGGGGAAACTTCGGCGGGACCCCGTCACCCCGTCCACCCGTGCGGAGGGAGGAACACTGCCGGTACGAATTGCCCTTTGCAAGAACCTCCTCCACGCAAAAAGCCCCGGATCGCTCCGGGGCTTTCGCGTTCTGGTGGCCTCCTCAACCCTTGCGGAAGAACCTTCCGAGGCCCGTGCGCTTGGGCTCTTCGGTCTTCTTCTTCGGGGAGGAGGTGTTCAGGTTCTCCTCGTTGAAGAGCTCCTTGGTCAACTTGGCGTAGTCCGGGTTGGCGGCGCTGTGCTGCTCCTTCGGGCGGTTGTCGGTCTGGCTTGGGCGGTCATGGTTCCGCTGCTGGCCTTGGCCGCGCTGCGGGGCAGGGCGATCGGTCCGTTGCTGCGGGCGGTTGTCGCGGGATTGTTGCGGCCGATCCGAGGTCCTGTTGGCCGGTGCCTGGCTTGGGCGCGATCCGCCTTGGCTGGGGCCTCTGCTGCGTTGGCCGTTGCTCGGCCGTGGGCCGGAATTCGACCCGCGCGAGTCGGGCCGCGGTCCGCGCTGCCCTTGTGAGCGTTGGCCTTGGCCGCCGCGACCGGGGCCACGGGGTTGGCGAGGCTCGCGCACTTCGGGGTCGGCCTTCTTCGGGCCGCCGGTGAGTTCGTACGGGTTCTCGGTCATTACCGGGATCTCCCGCTTGATCAGGCGTTGGATATCCCGCAGGTATTCCTTCTCCTCATGGTCGCAGAAGGAGAGGGCACGGCCGCTGGCGCCGGCACGACCCGTACGACCGATGCGGTGGATGTAGGTCTCCGGCACGTTCGGCAGGTCGAAGTTGATCACGTGCGTCAGGCCATCGATGTCGATGCCGCGCGCCGCGATGTCCGTGGCGACCAGTGCCCGGAGCTTGCCGTCCTTGAAGTTCTTCAGGGCCGCTTGGCGGGCGGTCTGGCTCTTGTTGCCGTGGATGGCTTCGGCGTTGAAGCCGGCGCCGGTCAGCACCTTGGCCACCTTGTTCGCGCCGTGCTTGGTGCGGGTGAAGATCAGGGCCTCGCGGATGGCATCCCCTTGAAGGAGGTGGAGCAGGAGCTTGTTCTTGTCCGTGCGGTCCACGAAGAAGAGGTACTGATCAATGGTATCCGCGGTGGTGCTCTGCGGCGCCACTTCCACCTTGACCGGGTTGGTAAGGATGCTGTTCGCCAGCTTGGCGATCTCCGACGGCATGGTGGCACTGAAGAGCAGGGTCTGGCGCTTCGCGGGCAGCTTGGCGATCACCTTCTTCACATCGTGGATGAAGCCCATGTCCAGCATGCGGTCGGCTTCGTCCAGCACGAAGATCTCCAGACTGCGCAGGTCGATGAAGCCTTGGCTCATGAGGTCCAGCAGGCGGCCGGGGGTGGCCACCACGATGTCCACACCGCGGTGCAGGGCATCGGTCTGGGGCTTTTGGCCCACACCCCCGAAGATCACGGTGTGCTTGATCTGCAGGTTCCGGCCGTAGGCGGCGAAGCTTTCACCGATCTGGATGGCAAGCTCCCGTGTGGGCGTGAGGATCAGGGTCTTGATGGCCTTGCGTCCGCCTTGCGGTCCCTTCTGATGCAGCTCCTGCAGGATGGGGATGGCGAAGGCGGCCGTCTTGCCCGTTCCGGTCTGGGCACAGCCCAGCAGGTCGCGCCCCTCGATGAGGTACGGAATGGCCTGTTGCTGAATGGGGGTGGGGTCCGTGTACCCTTCTTCTTGAAGGGCCTTCATAATGGGCTCGATGAGCCCAAGTTCATTGAATGTCTTGGTTTGCATATACGTACGCCATTACCTCGGCGTGAGGTTGTTGTGGTTTGTTCAGGCCATTGTCCCTGAACACACCTTTTCAAGTGGTTGAAGATCGCCCCTTCGATCGGGTCCGGCGTGCAATGATCCGCTGGGGGATGGCGCCTGGACAGTTGCTTCAGTAGCGAAAGCTGGGCGCTCGGGGCGTGTCCGCCGTACGGCGGACGGGGCGCAAGGTAGGGTGATCTGCGGAACCCATCATCACAAGGGCAGGGCAAACGCATCTTCTTCACCTATGGGTCCGGGCCTTCAGCCCTCGAATGCCAAGCGTTCGATCCCAGCCAATGGCCACGCCATTGGCTGGGATGATAGCGGGCCGTTGGCCCTCGACGCTTCCACGAAGGGTGGTACAACAGCATGACCCACCAGTAGGGGGAAGGGCTGAAGGCCCGACCTGATGCCTGCCCCGTGGCGAAGCCATGGGGCAGGAGGTGCCGAATGAGCCGGAGGGCTGACGGCCCGGCCCGATGCCTGCCCCGTGGCGAAGCCATGGGGCAGGAGGTGCCCAATGAGTCGGAGGGCTGAAGGCCCGACCTGATGCCTGCCCCGTGGCGAAGCCATGGGGCAGGAGGTGCCCAATGTGTCGGAGGGCTGAAGGCCCGACCACATAACGCTTGCCGCTGGAATTCAGATGCGTTTGCCCTGTCAAAAGGCCCTGCCGGCACGAGTTTCCCGGGTATGAACAATAGCGTTGGCGCTTCTTTCCAAAGGAATGATCGGGCCACCGAAACCTTCATCGGGAATGGCCGTTGAAACCACCACTATTCAACCAGATCCACGAACGAACACACTATTCCCATGTCACGAAAACTAACCCTGCTACTCCTGCTGATCAGCCTTCTGGCCTTCACCGGGACCTACGCACAAGTGTCCTCCAATACCTGCGCAGCGCTAGGTGCTGCGAACACCTACCCGGTCTCGGGTTCGTGCGTTCCGCTCATCCTGCCCAAGCCAGCGAGCTACACGGCCACGTACCCGGCAGTGGGTTGTGGGGGTGGGAACTTCGATGACGCCTGGGGGCGGTTCGTGGCCACCACGGCGAATACCGCGGTGCGCATTACCACCACTTCCGGGGACGCCACCCTGCACATCTATACCGGTGCCTGCGGTTCGCTGGTCCCGGTCGGATGCGTGAACGATAGGACCGGTGGAGCATCCGGTGAGGCCGAGGCCATCGAACTGGCCACGACGATCGGGCAGACCTATATCATCCGTGTCCAACGGGTGGGCAGCAACAACTCCATGCATTCCATGTTGTGCATCGTCGGGTATACGCTCCCCGCGAATGACCTCTGCTCCGCCGCACCGCTGATCGGTTCCGGCACCACGGCCTTCAGCAGCTACGGCGCCACCGGTACCGACATCACTTCCTGCACCAATAATGATACCCGGGACATCTGGTTCAACTACGTTCCGGAATGCACCGGTATCGCCGATGTAAGCACCTGCGGTACGGTCGATTTCAATTCCGCACTCGCGGTGTTCAGCGCGTGTGGCGGTGCCCAACTCGCGTGCAATGCCGCCAGTGGTGCCTCCGGCTGCACCGGCGGACAGGCCAAGTTGGCCTTCCCGGTGGTCGCCGGGACATCCTATTTCATCCGCGTGAGCGGTGACAACGGCGCTGTCGGTGCGGGTACCCTGACCATCGGCTGCCTTGTAACCTCCGATCTCTGCGCCGATGCCAGCCCCATCGGCAATGGCGCCACGGCCTTCCGCACGACCGCTGCCACTGGTACGGACATCATCCCTTGCGGTGTGAATGACTACAAGGACATCTGGATGAACTACACGGCCAGCTGTGGTGGCGAAGTCGTGATGACCACATGCGGGGCAAGCTTCAATACCACCTTGGCGGCCTTTACCGCATGCGGTGGCAGCATGATCGTGTGCAACAACGACGATCCCGCGTGCGGAACCGCTAGTACGATCAAATTCCCTGCACTGCCGGGAGAGCAATTCCTCATCCGCATCGCCGGTGTGGCGGCATCCGCTGGAACGGGTACGCTCCAAGTCGATTGCAACCCCATCAACTGGTACAGCCAAGCATCGGGTTCCACCTCCGATCCCATCTGGTCGCGTACCCCATCGGGTACTCCCGGTGCGGCCGTGTTCAGCAACTACACGAGCATCGTGGTGCAGGCCGATCATAACATCATCCAGGATGTGCCTTCCCTCGTCACCCGCCGGTTGGTCGTGGTGAGCAGTGGGAGCTACGATGTGGGTTCGAACACCCTCGATCTGCTCGCCGACCTCGAAGTGGAGGGTAGCTTGAACGCGAGCAACGGCGATGTGCGCATGGTCGGTGGTGTCAAACAGTTGATCACCGGCACCGCTCTGCTCACCATCAGGAACATGGCCTTGGACAATCCAGCCGGTCTTGACCTGATGGCGCCGTTGAACATCACCGGAACCCTCTCCCTGGTCCAAGGCGAATTCGCCACGAATGAGCACACGGTCCGCTTGGTGAGCAATGCCAGCGGTACGGCCCGCTTGGGGCCGGTGGGTGCGTCGGCTTCCATGAACGGCAACCTCTTCGTAGAGCGCTACATCCCGGAAGGCACCACCAACTGGCGTTTGCTGTCCAGCCCGGTGCAGAACCGCAACCTCAACAACTGGCAGGACGACTTCATCACGGCCGGTTTCCCCGGTGCGCACTACCCCAACTTCATGAACGGCGGCCAATTGTGGCCGAGCATCCGCACCTACAAGGAGTCCATGCCCGGATCGGTGGCGGTGGGTATGGTCGGACCGGTGAACGTGAACGATCCACTCACCCCCGGTCGCGGCTTCCAAGCCTGGTCCGGCAGTACGCTCACCACCACCACGGCGTTCGTGGTGGATGTGAATGGCGCGCCGGTCATCGCCAACACACCGGTCGATCTGCCGGTCACCTGGACCAATACCGGTAACGTGGAAGGTGATGGCTGGAACCTCGTGGGCAACCCCGTGGCATCGCCGATCGACTTCACCACCATGAGCAAGGGCGCCGATGTGCGCAACATGTACTGGATCTTCAACCCGGTGAGCGGTTCCATGGATTTCTGGAACGAGACCCTACAGGCCGGAAGCGCGGGTATGAACGGCAACATCCAGAGCTCGCAAGCCTTCTGGTTGAAGGTGGACGGTCCGGCCAACGCCGTATCCGTCACCGAATCCGACAAGGTGAACGACCCGATGGGAGGTGTCTTCGGCGGTAGCATGAACGCGGACAGCCGCGAACTCGCCGCACAACCGCTGGTCCGCGTCCGCATCACCGACCTCAACAACGGAACCTACTCCGAGGCCTTGGTCCACTTCGGTGCCGGCAACCCCGGTGCGGATGACCAGGACATGGGCCTGCTGCACTTCGACCTCGGTGGGGAAGTGGCACCGATCATCGCTTCGATCGACCCCAACGGCCGCGAGCTCGCCCTGAACGCCTACGGGAACAACGGTGCCGATGTGTTCATCCCGGTGATGGTGAAGAGCACCGCTTCCGGTATGCACCGCATCGAGATCATGGAGAGTGGCAACGCCGGCCTGCCGGATTGCTTGATCCTCCAGGACCTCCTCACCGGGGAGTTCACCCAAGTGAGCGCCGGGAATTCCATGGAGTTCCTGCTCACGGCCAACGACATCGACAACGGGCCCCGCTTCCGCTTGGTGGGTGCCAGCCCGCTCGCCTTCGCCAGTGTGAATGCCACGTGTGCCGACCTGGCCGATGGTACCGCTGCGGTGCAAGGGGATGATAACTGGTCCTACGCTTGGCGGAATGCCGCTGGCGCCGTGATCGGAACGGACATGAGCGTGAACGGACTCGCCGCAGGCACCTACACCCTTACCGTGAACAGTGATGAGGCCTGCGCCAACCGCACACGCACCTTCACCATCGTAGCACCTACGCCGATCGTGGCACTGCCCACGATCACTTCGGCCGATTGCGTGACGAACATGGGTAGCATCAGCCTCGCCCTTAGCGGCGGCACCGCACCGTACACCGCGTACTGGAGCAATGGTGCCACCACCATCGACCTGCCGAATGTGGCCGCCGGTACCTACGCCGTGGCCATCATGGATGCCGCCAACTGCAGCCGCCAATTCAACGGGCTCATGGTGAACCCCACCAATGAGCTCAACGGCGAACTCAATGTGGCCACCGATGTGGTGGTGAACGTACCGGTGGAATTCAGCAGCACGGCCAACGGCAGCATCCCGCACACCTGGAGCTTCGGCGACGGGGCCAGCAGCGCAGCCACCACGCCGACGCACGCCTACACCGATGCCGGTACCTACACCGTTTCGCTCACCCTCGGCAACGGCGAATGCACCCGGGTGCTCACCACCACGGTGAACGCGGGCCTCGCCACCGGTATGGATGAACTCGCCAACACCGCCGTAGAGGCCTACAGCGCGGGCAACAGCTTCGTGCTGCGGAACAATCCGGCGGAGACCCTCACCATCTGGTTGCACGACCGCAGTGGTCGCACCATCGATGGGCCGATCAAGCTGGCCGCCGGTAGCCCCCGCTGGGAGCGCAATACCGACGACCTGACGCCCGGCACCTACTTCCTGCAAGCCTATGGCAACGGTCGCCACTGGACCTTCCAACTGCCGGTGATCCGCTGATCATCCACGCAACTCCTTCGGCGCGGCCGTCCCCAAAAGGGCGGCCGCGCTGCGTTTACCACATGCGCAACGCGTGCGTTGATGGAACGACGGACCATCGCAAAGGCCCAGGGGTGTGGGCGGCCGGTTATCACCTTTGGTGCAGGGAATCCCCCCCCCACGGGGTCGCGCTTTGGCAAGAGGCGAACCCTGGCGGGCGCAGCAATGTCAGGCTTCAGGACCCGATAGCCCCGGGTGGGGTCATTGACCATGCGACCAAATGGAAAAGTCGCTAAGGGCGGCAGCGTTGCCCCGGATCAGCTCGGGTTCATGAACGCCAGCACCGCGAAGGCGATGAGCAGGGCGTACACGGCGAAAGCCATGGCTTGAGGAGGAAGGCGACGAATGAGCGAGTTCATGAGGTGCGTGGTAAGACGACGTTTTCGAGGGGTTGACGCGGCCTTTGGGCCGAGGTTGCCCCATGAGCCACGTATTCTCATCACATTCAGCATGTGGATTACTTTCGGCAGATGCGCCCGATCCTCCTGTTGCCCGTAGCCGCCGTGACTTTCGGAATGTCCCTAGCCACCCCGGAAAAGACCTTGAAGATCCCCCAATTGTCCACCCGGGAGTGCGTCGAGTAACGTGTCCATTCATCCGGTGCATCACAGTGCCATAGTGCTGGAGTGGAGCGGCCGCACCGTGTTCGTGGATCCGCATGATGGCGCCCAGCGCTTCGCGACCTACAAAGCGCCGGACCTGATCGTGATCACCGACATCCACGGCGATCACATGGACCTGAAGACCTTGGCGGAACTTGACCTCAGCAAGGCCCTCATCGTCGCACCGAAAGCGGTGGCGGACCTGTTGCCCGACGACCTGCGGAAGCGCTGTACGGTGATGGCGAACGGCGAGTCAAAAGAGTTGCTCGGCATCGGCATCGAGGCCATTCCCATGTACAACATGCCCGATCCGAACGATCCGCGCCACCCCATGGGTCGGGGCAACGGCTACGTCCTCACCTTCGGCGAGGAGCGCTTCTACATCTCCGGCGATACCGAGGACACCCCCGAGATGCGCGCCTTGCAGCACATCGACGTCGCCTTTGTGTGCATGAACCTGCCCTACACCATGACGGTGGATGCCGCCGCCAGCGGGGTGCTCGCCTTCAAACCGAAAGTGGTCTATCCGTACCACTACCGCGGCACCGGAGGCCTCAGCGATGTGAAGCGCTTCAAGGCGCTGGTGAATGCCGGCGACAAAGGCATCGAAGTACGCTTGGAGGATTGGTACAAGTAGGAGGGGCATGTGTTCTGGCTCAACGCAGGGCTGGAAATGATCGGTACGCGGGTGTATGGCTCCGGGCTGCTTGACCTTCCTGTACGGAAGAGCCTTGCGAAGAAAGGATCTTGTATTCCGGGTTTTCCACAAATACCCAGCGCCTGCCTGCGTGTACATGGCCGCTGGGCACACATGGAAAGGGTCGGCCCGGACACGGAAAACCGGTGATCCGGTACCGCGCCGTGCATAACCTGACCCGCCGTGTCCCTTGTGGCATGCCCGGGATCCGTATTTTGCGCTCCCCTAACGAAGACCACCGCCTGCCCGGCGGTTCCTAAAACCGCTCCTCTGATGAAATTATTCTCTATGATCCGTGCTGCATTTCTTTTCACAGCTCTTGCTCTTGGTTCCGTTTCTGCGCAAGCGCAGATCTGGATGTCAGGAGTTCAATCTTCTGCGGGCAACATGGCCACCGGTCAATTCCGCAACCACTGCGGCCAACGAATACCTCCCTGAATTCCGGGGCGGGCATCTATGCTTCCCTTTGGGCAACAGGTATAGTGCAACGGCGGACCTGACACTTCGTCGGCTTGCTACACGGGTTCTCGAACGAGGGAAGTCACCGTTTCGGCGCAAGCAGGATTCAAGGTGTCGCTTTCCACGCTGGATGTGAACTTCCGCCGGTCCAGCGCAGGGCCGAATGCCTTCCAATGGCAGTATAGCTTGGACGGTTTCTCGACAGCTGGGGTGAATATGGGTTCGGCGATCAGCTACACAACGAGCCCGACAAATGGTACTGCTCAAACCCAGATCGCTCTTTCGGGGATTAGTGCGCTTCAGGATGTTGTCGCTGGAACAGACGATCCCTGCGGCCGCAACTTGTGGTTGGGGTGGACGAACTGAGCTTGACCCCTTTGGGCCGTATGGATGACATCATGTTGATGGTGGACCGGTAGAGGCGGCGGCAGCCAATACGTCTTCTTCGACTCACCGCGGCCAGCCACGGTGAGCGAGGGGGTAGGCACCACGAGCATCACCGTGAACCTCACCGACCCGAGCGGTGCCAGGCCACCAGGGTGGATCTGGTATTGGTCTCGGGCAGCGCTGCACGCATCAATGGCTTCACCACCCAGACGCTCAGCTTCCCATGGGGACTCAGCACGCCGATCAAGCGCGACCCTCACCGTGACCGATGACGCGGAATGCGATGGGAACGCGGTGCTCACCTTCCCCTTGCAGAACCTGGCGGGCGGCTCCTGCGCGACCATCGGTACGCCGGACACGCATACCCTTACCGTTACGGACAACGAGGCCGTGATAGGTGAGGTGATCGCACGCCAAGCCTTCGATGGGTTGGGAAGCGATACGTGGCCGATCACTTTGACACCGGCTGGTATCAGCACCGCCACCGGCGGCACCGATACCCCAGCAAGCCAGCGGATCCTGAGCGGCACCACCTCTTGGCAGGTGAGCCTCACGCCACAGACCCTCGAACTCGGCAACGTGGATGTGAGCGGCTACTCGAACACGGTGGTGCAGTTGCGTGTCTCTGGCACCTCGGTGAATGGCACCAACGGATTGGATACCCCGGATGAAGTGCGGGTGTACGTGGCGCTGAATGGCGGCACCTATCCCATCAGCGCGGACATCACGGTGACCGGCAACAGCAATGCACGCTACGGGTACGGTTCCACGGGCGTGGCGAGTACCACCGCAGGCACACCGGCCACCTTCGGCCCAGCGGCTGGCGGGAACATCACCAACGGCTACGCGACGATCAACATCACGATCCCGAACGGCACCAACACCATCGATCTGCGCGTAGTGTCGGATAACGACAACGCGAATGAGGTGTGGAACATCGACGACATCCAAGTGACCGGAGACCGTTGCAACACCACCTATTACAGCCGCAGCACCGACGTGGTGGGCAACCCCATCTGGAGCCAGACCCCGAGCGGCACCGCCGGTCCGGCCACCTTCAGCCGCTTCACCAGCATGGTGGTGCAGAGCCCGGATGTGGTCACCATTGATGCGGATACACGCGTGAACCTGTGTACCGTGGATGTGGGCGGGACGCTCGCCTTGGCTGCGAACCAACTCACCGTAAGCGGAACCGCACTCGCGGTGAACGGCACCATGAGCGGCGCCACCGACAGTGAAGTGGTGTTGGACAATGCCGCCGCCACCACGGTGACCGTGGCCAGCGCCACCACCTTGTTCGACCTTACGGTGAACACACCACTGGGCACTACGGTCACGGGCACCTTGGAATTCTTCGGCACCCTGCAATTGAACACCGGCAACTTCAACTGCACCGGCAACCAAGTGGTGCTGCGCAGCGATGCCACGCACACCGGCCGCTTGGGCGAGATCACGAGTGCCACCTACACCGGCAACATGAAGATCGAGCGGTACATCCCCGCCGGCGCTACGCGCTGGCGCTTGTTCGGCAGTGCGATCGGTGGCCGCACCGTGGCCAACTGGCAGGATGATTTCATCACCGCCGGCTATCCAGGTTCACAGTTCCCGAACTTCGACAGTCCTCCCGGCAGCAACATCCTGTGGCCGAGCGTGCGTTATTACAACGAGACCGATCCGGGTCCATTGCAGAAGGACGGCCTCGTAGGGGTGAGCGGCAGTGCGCAATCCCTTGCACAGTGCCAAGGCTTCTCGGTGTGGTGTGGTGATGCGCTCGGTGGAACGGCGGCCTTCATTGTTGATCTGGGAAGCGGCGCACCGTACATCGCCACCACGCCGATCCCCATCCCGCTGACGTGGACCGGTGCCAGCACGCCGGCGGTGGATGGCTGGAACCTGGTGAGCAACCCCTTGCCCAGCGCGATCCGCTTCGACCAGATCTCCCGCGGCGCGAACGTGGAGGACTATGTACACATCTACAACCCGGCCACCGGCAACATGGGCGTATCTATGACATCAGTGCGGACGGTGCATTGCCGGGAACGAACGGTGCCACCAACATCCTCCAGAGCGGCCAAGGCTTCTGGATGCAGACCACCGGCACACCGGGCACCACCACAGTGAGCGAGAGCGCCAAGATCAACGACAACAGTGGCGGCTTGTTCGGCGGCTCCGTCCAAGCGGTCAACCCTGCGCTGCGCATCCAGCTCACCAGCGGCATCAACAGCTTCAGTGATGAGGCCATGGTGGTCTTCCACGAAGGAACCCCCGGCTTCGATGCGGCCGATGCGATCAAGTACGTCTTCGCCGAGGACGATGCCCCGCAAGTGGCGACGCTCGTGGATGGCATGGCCATCGCCATCAACGGCTACGGCGCGCTCGACCAAGCGATGAGCATTCCGGTGAGCGTGAACGTGGCCGTGAGCGGTACCTATACCCTCACGGTGCTACAGGCCGGTGAGATCGGCTTGACCTGCATCACGTTGGAGGATCTGGCCACCGGCATCATCACCCCGTTGGTGGGCAGTGCCACGTACAGCTTCACCATCGATGCGGCCGATGACGAGACCGTCGGTCGTTTCATCCTGCATGCCACGGCACCGCTGCCGCTGAACGTGATGGATCCCTTGTGCGGAACCGTTGCGGATGGAATGGCCACTGTGAACGTAACTGGCGCTGCTGCGGACGTGACCTGGAGCGATGACGGCGGTGTGCTCTTATTGCAGGAAGGTGTGAGCGGTGAGACCGCGATCACCGGCCTGAGCTCGGGTACCTACTACGTGCGCGTCGGTTCCACCGGTGTGTGCGGTGATCTCGGAACGGGCTTCACCATCAACGCGCCCTTCGAACTGGAGGCTGCGGGGATCGTGGACAACGCGACCTGCGCAGCAAGCACCGACGGATCGGTGGATCTGCTCGTGATGGGTGGCGTCGGTCCTTTCTCGTACGCCTGGAGCGATGCCAACAACACGACCACCGAGGATCTGATGGCCGGTGCTGGTTCGTACGTGGTCACGGTGACCGATGCACACGGCTGCAACTGGACGAGCGATGCCTTTGTGATCGCGGAGAGCGGACCGGTGGCCGAGTTCGGTTCGGACAACACCACGGTATTGGTGAACAACCCGGTGCAGTTCTCGAACACCTTCGAGGAAGGAACCTCCTTCTGGGAGTTCGGCGATGGTGCCATTTCGGATGAGCAAGCGCCGAGCTACAGTTGGAACGCGCCCGGCACCTACGCGGTGACGTTGACCATTGATGATGGCACATGCATCGCCAGCGTGAGCCACAACATCACGGTGGAAGTGAGCACTTCCGTCGCGAGCATCGCCGCCGCGTCGAACCGCGCATGGGTCACGCCCCAAGGCATCGTGGTGGAGCACGTCTATCCAGCGAACGAACAGGTTCAACTTGAACTGCTCGATGCCACGGGCCGGGTGTTCGTACAGCGCCGCTTGTCCTCTTCGCGCACCACCATCCCTGCGGAAGGCTTGTCCACCGGGATCTGGTTCGTACGCCTGACCCACGGCACCGATCACGCGATCATGCGGGTGCCGCTGATCCGCTGATCACACCACATTCAGGATCGGAGCCTCTTCGGAAACGAAGGGGCTCCGTCTTTTCAGGGGGCGAACGGACAACTATCTTGCGGACCACCGAGGACTGATACTCGCCATCCGGGCCAAACCCTTTTCCCATCGCATGGAACATCTGTTGGAGACCGCCATCCGCTTGGCGGCCAAAGTGCACAAAGGCCAAACGGACCGGTCCGGTAAGCCTTACATCCTGCACGTGATGCGCGTGATGATGCGCGGACAGGATTTCGATGAGCAGGTGTTGGGTGCGTTACACGATGTGTTGGAGCGCTCCGAACTTACTTTGGACGAGATCGAGAAGAAAGGATTCTCCCCGCGCGTGGTGAAGGCCCTCGATGTGATCAGCCGCAGGCCCGAGGAGACCTACGAGCAATACATCGACCGCGTGGTGGAGAACAACCTCGCCATTCGCGTCAAACTGAACGATCTGGCCGACAAGATGGACCTGCAGCATGTGGAGCAGCTCGATGACACCGACCTGAAGCGCTATAACAAGCAGCTCACCGCCTACCACCGCATGAAGCGATTGGTGGAGCGCGCCAAGGCACGCATGTCCGTGCCTGTGGAGGTCAAGAAGAATTAGGCATCCGCGGCGTAGGGCCGGACGGTGCAGGAGCGGCTTCCGTCGGCGAGGACCGATGTTCATGGAATAGCCCGGTTATATTCGCCGTCCTTCCGGACAAGTCCCGGGACACTCACATCATGTACAAGCTCCTTTGCGCCTCGTTGCTCCTTCCATTCCTCGCCGCCTGTGGTGGCCACGGCGATGGTGAGGTCACCACCAAGTCCGACAGTGCGGCTGTGGACACCTTCCAGTGGGAGGCGGACCAGTTCGCGGACATCCGCGTGTTGCGGTACCAGATCCCCGGTTGGGATCAACTCAGCCTACAACAGAAGCAGTTGTGCTACTACCTGAACATGGCCGGCCTCGCCGGGCGCGACATCATGTGGGACCAGAACTACCGGTACAACCTGAAGATCCGCCGCGCTTTGGAGTTGATCCTGCGCAACCACAAGGAAGGCACCGGTGGAAAGGAGTGGGATGCCTTCGCGGTCTACGCGAAGCAGGTCTTCTTCAGCAGTGGCATCCATCACCACTATAGTATGGACAAGCACACCCCGGAGTTCACGCAGCCTTGGTTCGAAGCCACGCTGAAGGAAGCCGGTGGCGCATTGGCCCCGGAGGTGCTCGCCGCCATTTTCGATCCCACCGTGGATGCGAAGAAGGTGAGTCTGGATGCGAGCAAGGACCTCGTTCTGGCCAGCGCGGTGAACTTCTATGGGGTGGATGTGAATGAGAAGGAGGTGGAGCAGTTCTACGCCCGCATGGAGAAGGCTGATGACCCGCGGCCCTTGAGCTATGGGATCAACAGCAAGCTCGTTCGCGGTAAGGACGGCCAGTTGGTGGAGCAGGTGTACAAAGTGGATGGCATGTACGGCGCGGCCTTGGCCGAAAGCGTGAAGTGGCTTGAGAAGGCGGTCGGCGTGGCCGAAAGTCCGGAACAGAAAGCCGCGCTCGAACTGCTGATCAAGTTCTACCGCACCGGCGACCTGAAGACCTGGGACGACTTCAACGTGGCGTGGGTGAAGGATACCAAGAGCACCGTGGATTACATCCTCGGTTTCGTGGAGGTGTACAACGACCCCATGGGCAAGCGGGGCAGCTACGAGGCGTGCATCGAGGTGAACGATCCCGAAGCCTCACGCGCCATGAGCGTGATCATGGAGAACGCACAATGGTTCGAGGACAACAGCCCCTTGCTCCCGCAGCACAAAAAGGAGAACGTGGTCGGCATCACCTACCGCTTCATCAATACCGTGGGTGAGGCTGGTGACGCCGCGCCGAGCACACCCATCGGCGTGAACCTCCCGAACGCGGATTGGATCCGTGCCGAATACGGCAGCAAGAGCGTAAGCTTAGGCAACATCAGCGATGCCTACGAGAAGAGCAGCGGCACCAGCAGCTTGGAGGTCTTCTGCAATGACAGCACCGAGATCGCCTTGGCGAAGAAGTACGGCGTGCTTTCCGGCAAGCTGCACACTGCGCTGCATGAAGTGGTGGGACACGCCAGTGGAAAGTTGGAGAAGGGCGTGGCAGGTACCGACATCACCTTGAAGAACTACGCGAGCACCTTGGAAGAGGGACGCGCGGACCTGGTGGCCCTTTACTACTTGCTGGACAAGAAGCTGATCGATATCGGCGTGATGCCGAGCGTGGAGGTCGGTATGGCGGAGTACGATTCATACATCCGCAATGGCCTGCTGGTGCAACTGCGCCGCCTGAAGCCGGGCAAGGATGTGGAGGAGGCCCACATGCGCAACCGGATGTGGGTGAGCGCTTGGGTGTATGAGAAGGGCAAGGCCGATAGCGTGATCGTGAAAGTGGAGCGCAATGGCGATACCTACTACGACATCCGCGACTACGACAAGCTGCGTATCCTGTTCGGGGATCTGCTGCGGGAGGTACAGCGGATCAAGAGCCAAGGCGACTACGCGGCCGGCAAGGCCTTGGTGGAGACCTACGGCGTGAAGGTCGATCCGATCCTGCACGCGCAGATCCTCAAGCGGGCGGAGAAGATCAAGACCGCGCCGTATGCAGGTTTCATCCAGCCGGAGATGGAGGCCGTAACGGATGCCAACGGCAACATCACCGATGTGCGCGTGACCTATCCGAAGGACTATCTGGGCCAGATGCTGCGCTACGCGGACCACCATAGTTTCCTGCCGGACGAGAATTGATCGTGAACTCCATCGGAAAAAGGGCGGCCCAGGTCGCCCTTTTTCATTCTTCGGCCGAGAAGGACATCTATTTATCAGGGATCGAAACCAAGCATGGAGAAGGCGCGTTCAACCGCCTGTCCAAGTAGTTCAAAGGTCAGTCTGAAGAGTCACGTCGCCCCTGTTCCGCCTAGCGGGACGGGGGCTTCGTGCTTCGCGCCTGCTCCGTTGCACAGCACGTTGGCGGCCCAACTGGCAATGAGCAGATCCGGTTTGGTCATGGGTTCGAACCCATGCGCGCGCACGAATCCGACTGCGGCCATGTGCAACTTGTTCGAAGCATAGCGCGCATCGCTGTTCAGGTCCATGTCGATCCGATGCACCCGGATATGCCCTTCTTCGCGCAGCAGTTCCGCAGTCATAAGGCTCCGCTCCACTTCACCCCAGAGCCGCGTCCATAGATCGTCCACCTTCGCGCTCTTCTCGCGGTGGTACACCACTTGGGCCCCGTTCCTGTGGTACCGTAACACCACGGTGGTCGCGTACACCGTATGGCGGCCGTGGTTGTGGCTGTCGCAACCCACATGGACCTCCACGTCATCGCGGTCGCGCATCAGGGCACGCACATGGTCCAGCAGAACGATCGGCCGACCATCCGCCATGCTTTTGAAGATGCGCTCGTGGGGTGCCATCGTGAGCAAGGTAACCGTACCGCACGGCTTCACGATCGTGTAGGCACTTCACGCGGGCACCTATATTTGCGCCCCCTGTAAATGAAGAAAGGACCACCCTACCGGAGTGGCGGAATTGGTAGACGCGCACGTTTCAGGGGCGTGTGACCGTAAGGTTGTAAGGGTTCGAGTCCCTTCTCCGGTACTTCAGGGCGGTCGAAAGGCCGCTCTTTGTTTTGGCGCCCGGCTTGAACGAGTGCGCGAAGGATCATGGGAGAGAAACGGTACAGGACCAGGAGCCAATGGCACAACACCCGCTTGGTGTTGTACGCTTCGCCGTTCCTCGTACTCACCGGTGTGTTCACCGGCGTGGCCACGAATGATTTCCGCATCCTCGCGGGGCTGCTCGCCCTGTTGCTTGTCATGCTCGTGGTGGCGGTTACAAGGGATCGTACCACACGGGGTTCGTACCTGATCACCGGGGAGACGCTGATCCTCACGCGGGGTGGCGATCGCTTGGTCCTGCCTGCCTCCGATATCCTGGACGCGAGCCAAGTGGATCGCGCGGGCGCCAGGGATTATTTCAATTCGAGGATCGTAACGCGCGAAAAGGGGAAGGACCGCATCGATCTCCGGAAGCGCTATCTGCGCTTCTGCACGGTGGATATCGGGCTTCGCACCTTCACGTTCGGCCTTGGCCGGGGATTGACGGACCGCATGCCGACGGCCTATCAGGACATGTTGCTCATCCGGTTACGCGAGGAGACGGATCTACTGCTCTCGCCGGAGTACAACCAGGACATGATGGAGGCGATCGCACGCCTGATCCGGCGGCAGAACGAGAGCGCCTCCACGGAGGCGAACCGACATCAATTGTAGCGAAGGCGTTGACCGACGCGCAGGACGCTGGTCTGACGGATCGCATTGAGTTTGCACAAGGTGTTCACGGATGTGCCGTGTCGCCGTGCAATGGCGGAGAGCGTATCCCCTGTTCGGACCGCATAGTACTTGCGCGCGCTGGCAGCTGCCTTCGCAAGGGCCAAGCTCTCGAAGGTTCCCTTGTTGATCTCGAAGGTTTTCGCACGCAGCGATCCATTCTCCACATCGAACAACAAGGAGGGATCGATAGGCTGGTCCAGGAAACGCACTTCGAAGTGCAGGTGGCTTCCGAAGCTATGCCCGGTATTGCCCCCGAGGCCCAGCGTATCCCCGGCCTCGATCAGGTCACCCGGTTGCACCTTGCGTTTGCTCAAGTGCGCGTAGAGCGTCTCCAACCCATTGCTGTGACGGATCACCACCACATTCCCGAAACTCTTGTTGTACTTGGATATCCGCACCATGCCCGGGAAGGCCGCAACCACCGGATCGCCGGTGTAGAGTTTCAGGTCCAGGCCATAGTGCATGCGACCCTTCCTGGACCCGAACGGGGAGGTGACGTGGCCGCTACAGGGCATGGCATGATCGTCATCGCTTTCACTGAGACGAAGGCAGAGGGTATCATGTTGGAACCGTGAGGTACGTTCACGCAGGAAGATCTGGTCCGTGTTCCAGTGGCAGTACATGTCATACCCGGGGATCACTTCCAACGAGTCATTCACATCGTACAGCAAACCGATCGCCCGGGCCGCGCGCCCGATCTCGACCGCTGCATCCTCCTCCACCTCCGGGGCCAACTCGTCATAGATGTCCGAACCATCCGGGCCACCGTAGCCGCTGGTATCCACTTGCGCTTGGGTTGCAAGCACCATGGCCAGTGCGGCCAGGAACGTGCAGGGGCGAGCGCTGAATTGCATGGTGGGCAAATCTATCCGCGGATCGCGGAACACCAAACTGCCCGGACCCCTTCTGTTCACAAGGTTTCCAACGGGGGGGATGAGTGGCTGGAAAGCGTTGATGGGCGCGGGAAACAGGGCGTCAGGCACCCCGTTAAACTTCGTTAACGATGCACGCTTTCCGGCACGATCATCGCTGTGGTCATGGTGCGGATCCGGTGGCACACATGGATCAAGCTCCAAGGACGATGAGAACGCACACACAACTCGAGGTGAATGGGCAGGCGGATGGCCGGGCCACGGTCCTTGCACATGCGATCATGATCTATGTGGTCGCGTTGGTCCCTACGCTGCCCACCTTCCTGCTCGTTCGCCCGCTCTTGCTGGAAGTGGGTCCCATCTCACAATGGGATCCGATCATGACGCAATTCGTCCTCTTCCTGGTCCTCCTCATCGCCTTCATCACTTTGGTCCAACGGTTCCAGCGCGTGGTGTTCGGTGTGCTTGTGGCGGCGCTGCTGTCGCTCACGGTCACCACGATCAGCGGCACGTTCGGTTTCGGGGATCTTGTGGGTGGATACGCGGGTGTGATGGGTATGCTGCGTGAGACCAGCAATGACCTGCCGATGGCCGCTGGCCGATTTGCTCCTTTTCACGACGCCTTCCATCTCCGCCGATTGGTGGAGCAGGCCGGGCCTGAAGTGCGCAAGGCGGCGGTTCGCATGGCCACGGCCCATTTCACCAAGGTGAAGGTGGAGCCGGAGGACAACACTTTGGTGCAGAGCTTCTCGGTCTTCAAGGAGATCAACGGCCGGTGGCGTTATGTGAGTGATCGCAAAGGGGGCGAGTATTTCGCTTCACCGGCGGAAAGCCAGGAACTCATGGCCGGGGATTGCGACGACCACGCGGTGCTCATGGCAGCGTGCATCAAGGCGATCGGCGGGGAGGTGCGCCTCGTACGGACCAATGGCCACATCTATCCGGAGCTCAAGGTGGGGGATGATGCGCGGCTTGCCCGCGCCACGGAATTGATCCGCAAGGAACTGTTCGTCAAGGAAGCACGCAACGCGCCTTTGCATCACCATACGGATCGGAACGGCATGCACTGGATCAACTTGGACTATACCCGGCCGTACCCGGGTGGCGAGCTCATGGACGAAGGCATCATCGGAATACTCGACCTGTGACCTGGATCCCGCAGGCCGCCAGTGATGCGGTGGGAACGGTACATTCGCCGGAAGGATGAAGCGCTTGGTACCACCCGGTGAGCTGGCGAAGGCCAGTCACATGCGGCCCGGTGATCCGCGCATCGCGGTGCTGACCGAGATGAGCGGATTGAAGCGGCTGGAGCGTTTCTACAACGAGATACAGGACCTGCACGATCTGGAATTCACGGCCGCCGTGTTCCGCAACCTGGAATTGGAGCTGGAGGTTTCGGAGGAGGATCTGGCGCAGATCCCGCGCGAAGGAGGCTTGGTCTTCGTGGCCAACCACCCGTATGGCGCGATCGATGGACTTGCCTTGGTGAATGTGTTGGGTCGCGTGCGCCCGGACCTGAAGGTGATGGCCAATTTCCTGCTACAGCAGTTGGAACCTTTGCGCGAGCGCTTCATCGGGGTGAACCCGTTCGAGCAACTCGGATCGCGCAGCAGCTTCCAAGGCATGCGCCAGGCGCTTGCGCATGTGAAGGAAGGACAAGCGTTGGCCGTGTTCCCTTCCGGTGAAGTGAGCAGTTGGCGAACGGAACTGAAGGCGGTGGCCGACCCGCGCTGGAAGACCCCGGCGATCAAATTGATCCAACACGCCGATGTGCCTGTGGTGCCGGTGTGGTTCGATGGCGCCAACAGCGTAGTGTTCCAGATGCTCGGCATGATCCATCCGAACCTGCGCACACTGGCCTTGCCGAATGAGATGTTGCGCATGCGCGGTCGTACGGTACGCATGCGGATCGGGAAACCGATCCCGCAGAAGGACATCGCAGCGTTCACTTCCGTGGAACAACTCACGCGTTTCCTACGCGCACGCACGTACGCGTTGGGGAGCGGATTGCAGGTGAAGCGGGAGTTCTTCAGTCCGTTGCGCTTCCCGCGTCGCCCCAAGGAAGTGGTGGAGGCCGTGCCGGATACAACGCTTCAAAAGGAGATCGAAGGGATCGAGGACCTGAAGTTGAACAGTCAGGGCGAGTTCGATCTGTACTTCGCCAGCAGCCACCGGATCCCGAACATGCTGCGGGAGATCGGGCGCATGCGCGAGATCACCTTCCGCGCGGTTGGGGAAGGCACCAACAAGGCGTTGGATCTGGACGAGTTCGACCTCTACTACGATCACCTTTTCCTCTGGGACCGGGAGAAGTCACGGTTGGCCGGGGCGTATCGCATCGGCGACGGACAGCGCATCATGGACCGGTACGGCAAACGAGGCTTCTACACAAGCACGCTCTTCCGCATGGGTCGCCCCATGGAGCGGGTGTTGCGCAAGAGCTTTGAATTGGGCCGCTCGTTCATCTGCCCCGATTACCAACGCCATCGGCTTCCGCTGTTCATGCTTTGGCGCGGCTTGTTGTTGCGCATCATGGCGAATCCGCAACAACATTACCTGATCGGTCCGGTCTCCATCAGCGGAACGTACAGCCGGTTCTCCCGCACGTTGATCATGGAGTTCGTGAAACAGAACCATTACGACGAAGCGATGGCGGCGAACGTGCATCCACGCCACCGTTTCCGGGTGAAGGTGGATAAGGCGGATAGCGAGGCGTTGGTGCAAGCCAGCATGGCGGACCTGAAGAAGATGGATCGCCTGATCGCCGAAGTGGACCCGAACGAACGAGCCATGCCTGTGCTCTTGAAGAAGTACCTTCTGCTCAACGCGAAGATCGTCGGCTTCAATCGCGACCCGCGTTTCAATGATGCCTTGGACGGCCTGATGGTCCTTGACCTGGACAAGGTGCCGGCCAGGACCGTGGAGGATCTACAGAAAGGAATGAGCACGGTCTAGTGCAGGACCGCTGGATAAGCACGCACACAATGGGTCCGATCACGGTGGTTCTTGGTGCCAGTGCGAAGTCGTGGCGGTATGCGCACAAGGCTTGCTTACGGCTGCTCAGTGCAGGTGAACAGGTGGTGGCTATTGGAGGCAGGAAGGGGATGATCGGGGACCTGCCGATCCACACGGAACTTCCAGCCGATGTGCGTGTGGATACGGTAACGATCTATCTATCCGCAGCGAACCAACACGTGTGGAAGGATGCGGTGATCCAATGGCGTCCACGGCGTGTGATCTTCAATCCGGGTGCGGAGAATGCCGCGTTCGCGGATCATCTGGTGAAGGCGGGCATTGAAGTGATCCATGCATGCACGTTGGTGATGATCGCGACCGGTGGATACCGGAATGCCGATCAACCGTTGTCCTCGGATCGCTTAGGGTAGTCGAACCACACGAGCGTGCCCAGATCACGACCGGTCTCCTTCCATTCGTTCGCCACCATGTCTATGCGGACGATCCCGCATGTGGGCATGTCGCCCACGCCATCGCCGCAGAAGTAGTCCACGGCCTCGGAGAAGCCGGGGTTGTGCCCGAAGAGCATGACGCGTCGGGCGCTGTCCGGTAATTCGCTCACGACCTTGGCGATGGTCTGCGGCGAAGCGTGGTACAAGCGCACGTCCTGTTTGAGCGCATCACCGGACAACCCCAGTTCCGATGCGAAGGCGCGCGCGGTGCTCAACGCCCTGTTCGCATGGCTCGTCACGATCAGGTCCACGGGAGCACCGTATTGTTTGGTGCGTTGCGCCATGATCGGTGCATCGCGTTCACCACGTTCGTTCAACGGCCGATCGAAGTCATCCTGGCCGGGATCGGCCCAGCTGCTCTTGGCATGCCGACAGAGATAGAGCGTTCGCATTGCCGAAAGTTATCCTCGCAGCCCGATCCTTTGATGATCGCGCGGATCATTGGCGATCACAGGATCCCGCGCGCCTTGATCTCGAGGTAGCGATTGATCACGCTGACGGTAAGATCCTGCGGCCGACAGAGGATCGCAGGCAAGCCATGGCGTTCCAGTTCCCGGGCGATGAGCCGTTTCTCGTGTACCATCTTCTCCGTGATCGCGTGCACGTACACATCCTCCGTGGTGAGCGGCAAGGTCTTCAGGTCCGCTTCCAATTCGGTGTTGAGGAAGAAGATGGGCACCACCAAGTGCTGGCGTGCGAGACGCTGCAAATAGGGAAGTTGGCGATGCATGGCCTGCACGCTCTCGTAGTTGGAGAAGACCAACAACAGGCTGCGCTGGTGGACCTCGTGCCGCACGGTGACGAAGAGGCGTTCGAGATCCGTCTCACGATGATCCGTGCCTTGCGCGTACAACGCATGCAGGATCTTCTGCATGTGTCCGCGTTGTCGGCTAGCGCCCACCACATCATGCACCTTGTCGCTGAAGGTGATGAGTCCGGCGCGGTCCTCTTTGCGCATGGCGATGCTACTGATCACCAGCGCGGCGTTGATCGAATAGTCCAACAGGCTCAAGCCTTCGAAGGGCATCTTCATCACACGTCCCGTGTCGATCAGCGCGAAGACCTGCTGCGCGCGCTCGTCCTGGAACTGGTTCACCATCATGCGCCCGCGTCGTGCGGTGGCCTTCCAGTTCACCGTACGCCGGTCATCGCCGGGCACGTATTCCTTGATCCGCTCGAATTCGCTCTGGTGCGCCACGCGGCGGATCCGTTTCACACCAGCCAATGTCAAGCGGTTGCTGATGGCCAGCAACTCGTACTTGCGCAATTGCAAATAGCTCGGGTACACCGCCACTTCCTTGTCGGCATCCAGTCGGAAGCGGCGCTCCACCAATCCGATGGGCGTGCTCACCAACGCGTTGATCGCGCCAAAGCGATAGACACCTCGCGCCACCGGGCGCACTTCATAGTCGAAGTCCTTTCTTCCCCACGATGGGATCCATGCTTCGAAGACCAGATCGCGTTTCTGGAACTGGACGGGAAGTTCATCGAGCACGCGCACCGTCACTGGTGTGCCGTAGCCGCTCTCCAATTGCACGGTGACCGGATTGTTGTCGCCGTTGCTCCAGCGTTCCAATGTGCGCCGGGTTCCCTTCATTCCTGAACGACGACCATAGAGCAGGAAGAGATCGGCGCATACCGCCAACACGAAGAAGAGGAAGGCCAACTTCGTCCAGACGAAGAGCCACGGCCACACCCAACCCAGCACGAACAACACCGCGAGTGACCATCCAATGAGGAAGGTGCGCCGTGTGAGGAAGAGCGTGCGGAGCGAACGGAACATCTAGCGCGGCACCTCGATCTGTTTCACCAGCAGTTGGATCACCTGGTCGGGATCCAGTCCTTCCATCTCACGCTCGGGTGTGAGTTGCACGCGATGGCGCAACACATGCGGTGCGATCGTCTGCACATCCTCCGGTGTCACGAAATCGCGACCGAGGATCGCGGCTTGTGCGCGTGCGCCGATCAGGATAGCGAGTGATGCGCGTGGAGATGCGCCCAACATCAATGATCCATCATGACGCGTGCGCCCGACGATGCTTGCGATGTAGTGCATCAGTTTGTCTTCACAACGCACTTGGCGGACAAGCTCACGCGTGCGCATCAACTCCTCCACGGTGAGGACCGGTGTGATCGCCGTGGCGCTCAACTGCGCCATGCCTCCGCTGGCGCGTTGCAGGATCGCCACTTCCTCCTCGAGCTTCGGGTAATCCACATTCAGTTTGAAGAAGAAACGATCGAGTTGCGCTTCGGGCAAACGGTATGTGCCTTCCTGTTCGATCGGGTTCTGCGTGGCCACGATCATGAACGGCGGCGCGAGCGGATAGGTCCTTCCATCCACGGTGACCTGCCGTTCCTCCATCGCTTCGAAGAGCGCGCTCTGTGTCTTCGCCGGTGCGCGGTTGATCTCATCCACCAGCACGATGTTGCTGAAGATGGGACCGGGCCGGAATTCAAAAGCCGTGGTGCGCGGGTCGAAGACGCTCGTGCCGATGAGGTCGCTGGGCATGAGGTCCGGCGTGAACTGCACGCGGGAGAACCCCGTATGCACGCAACGTGCGAGCAACTTCGCCATGAGCGTTTTCGCCAAGCCCGGAGCGCCTTCGATCAGCACGTGTCCATCACTGAGCAGCGCGATGAGCAGAAGATCCACAAGGTGTTCCTGGCCCACGATCACTTTGCCCACTTCGGCGCGCATGCGCTCCACGGCCAGTTGCAGTTCGGTGAGCGGCACGGCGGTATGAAAGGCCGGGTCGGGCGGTCCTGTTGGAGCGGGCTGGTAGGGGAGGTGTTCCTCGGACATGGTCAATGGATGAGTTGGCGGAATTCGTGTAGTTCGGTGTTCAATACGAGCAGGTCGGCCTCGGTGATCTTCTGCGCTTGTTCGCGTCGTTCGAATGCAGCAAGGCGCGAAGCGATCTCCGTGCGTTCGCGTCCGGTCTTGGTCGCGAGGTGGTCGATGGTGGCGGCATCATACGCGAAGGTGCGCAGGTAGGTCCGCGCGCGGATCTCCTCCTTGAAGTGCGTGATGAGCATCCGCGCCAGTCCTGCGTGATCGCTCTGGTGCCAGTACAAGCGTCCGATGGTGTTCGCCAGTTCGCGCGTGGCATTGCGCAGAGGCGTCACGATCGGGATGGCACGTTGCTGCCTGCGGCTGTACACGATCATGAAGAGCGCGATCAAGGCCAGTGCGATGAACCACGCCCAGCGCAAGGCGGGTTCCTTCAACAGGAAACGGACGATTGAGGTGTTCTCCATGCGCCCCACCTTGTAGTATTCATCCCAGAGCACCGGATCCGATGGCAGCACGCTGAGCACACCTGCGGCGAACGTGGCGTTGTTGTTCTTCAGCAGGTTGTAGTTGCTCAACGCGCGTGGCGCGCTGCACAGCACGATGCGGCCTTCACCCCAGGTCATCTCCAGGAGTACTGGCCGCGAAGCGCCATCCACAGCCAACACGCGCGTGCGACTTGTGTCGTAGCGCGTGAAGTAGGCACCGGGGAAATGGCGCGCGTAGCGGAATACACCTTGCGCGATCCGCTGGTCGCCGATGAAGCGGATGTCCGACGTGGCCTCCTCCATCCAGTACGCGCGATCCATGTCCAGGTGCAGCGTATCCGCTAGGGTGCCATGGATCCGCTCAGCAGCGATCAATGCGCGATCGCCGTACTCCACCATTTCCAGCAAAGACTCCGTGTTCACCTTGTCCGGACCGAAGTTGCTATTGATGAAAATGTGATTCAGCGGCGAACTACTGATGTCCTCATTCAACAACCGCTCCTGTGCCGGGACCGCGATCGGGTCGTGCGTATTGCGCACGTTCGGGAAGAGATCGGCAAGGCGCTCGTAGAGCAGTTTGCCGCCGAAGGGTTTGCTGTGGTACTTCGAGTAGGAAGGCGTCCAGTCCGTGGGTTTCGGTGCCACGGCCTCGAGGGACGCGAAGCCGAGGATCAACAGGCCCAGCACCAGCAGCACGCGTTTCTCGAAGCGGCTCATCGGATGTGTGCGATCTCGAATTCAATGAAGGGCCTGCGGATCTGCTCGTAGCGTTCACTGTCCACTTCGGCATGGCCGTACCACACCCACTGGAACACCAAGGCCATGTGCGCGAAGCGCGATCGCAACGCGGGGTCGGTGATCTGCGCCATGTAATCGCGGTCCGTGTGTTCGGGACTCCAGCGCAGCACATGTTCATCCACCAAGCGGCGCAATACGATCAGATAGTGCAAGCGGATGGCGCGGCGCAGATCACCGGTGCGCTCGGCTTCCTTCAACATCGCTGGTAGGTCCATACCGCGGATGTCCTCTTCAGCAGCGGTCACGGTACTGAGGGATCGCGGATCACCATGGAATGCATTGCGCAGTCCGTGGCGCCGAAGGACGAGGATGGCGATCACGATCATCACGAACGCGCCGATGTAGAGCAGATTGTTCACCACGAAGTTGCTCGCACGGGTACCGAGGATCCCTTTGATCCAATTCAACAGCCACTCCTTGAAACGTTCCCACCAGTTGGGTTGGTGGCTCAGGTCGCGGTCATACTTCAGATCCGGATCGGCCTTGTACGCATCGATGCGCTGCTGATCGAACGAGCGTATGACCACCACCTCCTCCGGTGGGTGAGGTGCTTCCTCTTGTGCCCGCACATCGACCAGCAGGCCGAAGAACAGGCCAAGAAGGATCAAGCCGATGCGCATCGGATCACGCCTGCTCGAAACCGGCGATCTTCTCCTGAAGACCTTGGCCTTCGGTCTCCTCCACGCGGCTGAAGTACTTCAAGGCCATGCACACGGCGACGATGGGATAGGTGAGCATCTGCACGCACCATTGCACTGCGGTACTGATCGAACTGAACAGGCTGAACCAACCCGGAAGACCTGTGTTCTCGCCGGTCTCCAAGGCATCAAGACCGGTATTGATCCCGACCACAAGACCGGTGATCATGAACGGGAGTTGCACGATGTAATTCAGGATCGCGTTGATCATGCCGATCACGATCACCAGTCCGAGTGTCGGCCAGAAATCACCGGAGACCAATTGGTTGGAACGACCCAATGCGCCCGCGCCTCCGGTACGCTCGATGGCGTGCGAGACGAGTGCCAAGCTCAGCACGGTGTAGGCGTAGATGCCGGGAAGGATGCAAAGGACCAGCCCGACCATGGAGAGCAGCCCGACGAGGAAACTCGCACCGAAGTATGATCCCATCTGGGAGAATCCGCGCTTCGCCAGATCGCTCGTGGTGAGCATGTGGTGCTCCCCCAAATGATACGCGCGGATGTATTCGTGTACGATGGCAACGACGAAGATCCAACCGATCATCAGGATCAATAGGCCGGGGATGATGCCGAGCATACTGGATGCGATCAAGCCGAACACCTCTGTCGGATCACCACCCGGGTTCACCTGGAACTGTTGCAGGTTGGCGATGGACCCACCGGCCAGGAAGCCGCCAATGACCCCGGCCGGCAATCCCACCACAAGGATGGCGCGCGATAGCGGTTTCCAGTTCTGCTTGAGGAAGGTGAATGTGGTGCTGATGAGTTGACCGAAGTCACGCACCTGGCGCAATTGCACGGGTTCTGCGTTCTGCATGGTAGGGGAGGATGATGAAGTACCAGATCACCCACGCGAGCGATCCGAAGATGATGGTAAGCGCGACCCACGGCCGCAACGTAAGCGCATGACGCGTGACGAAGCTTTCCAGGAAACCGGCGATGATGAACACAGGCACCAAGCCCATGACCACTTTCAAACCGATCATGGCGCCCCGGCGGAAACTCTCGCTGCGCGTGAGCGTGCCGGGGAACAGCAAACCGCTGCTGAGGCACATGCCCGCGCCCCCGGCGATGATGATGGCGGAGATCTCCAACGTGCCATGGACCCATATGGTGAGAAGGCTTTCCTGTAACACACCTTGTTCGTGGAAGAAGTATTGGAAGGCACCGACCATGATCCCATTGTAGAGGAGCACCAGGCCGGAGAACAGTGCGGTCAGGAGTCCAGCGGCGAACGCGTTGAATGAAACGCGAATGTTGTTGAAGGTGATCTGCAGGAACATGAGTCCGCTGTCCTGTTCACCGTACACGGCCATCGGCTTGCCGTTCTGGATGTTCTCCAAGGTCATGTCCACGTATCCATCGCCAAGGATCAAGCGCACGAAGGTGGGATCATGCTTCGCGCTGACCGCACCGATGACCACGGCGACCATGAACACGGTGAATGCGATCACCAGGTTCCCACGTGCTTGCGCAATGGCTAGTGGCACTTCATCCCGCCAGAACGTGTAGAAGCGACCTTTCGGCGTGCGCTTGTTGCGGTAGATGTGCTGGTGCAGCCGGACCGCCAGACCATTGAGGTAGGTGGTGATGGCGCTCTTCGTGTAGAAGGTCCGCGCGTAGCTGAGGTCGTCGTTCAGTTGGATGTACAGGTCGCTGGCCTCATCAGCGTTAAGCGCCTTGGGGCTGGTAAGGATCAGCTCCAAGCGTTTCCACTTCGCTTCGTTGCGTTTGATGAATGCTGCTTCGCGCATGACCCGTTATGCTTCAAACATAGGGAGCCGAAGGATCGGTCCGGGTCTAATGGAATTCCTCGCCCAGATCGTCCAGACTTCCATGGCCGTGCTCATCGTGCTCGTCACCTCCGAATTCGTCCTCCTCATCGCCGTCATAGTGGTGCTCTTCCTCGCCTGCGGAATAGGGATCCTCATCATCTCCGATCCCCGCGGTGAGGTCGTCCTCCTTGCTGTGCTCATCCGGTGCTTGCTTCATGCTTAGCACGACGCGCGGGTAGGTGACACCTGCTTCCGGATCTCCTGCATGGATCAGTTCCACCATGAACATCCACATATGCAGGAAGTCGTACGCGTAGATGAAGCGCTGGTCGGTGCCGCGGATGTGATCGCTGATGTACACCTGCTCCATCAAGGCGGGTACGTCACCTTCCTCCGCGAAACCCAGGTCCGCGAGCGGGATCTCCGGGCCCTTGCCCCATTCCGCATCGCTCACATAGAAACAGGCCATCTCCTGACCGATGAAGCCGAACGCATCCTTGATCGCTTTGTGCAGATCAAGGAAATTCTGCTCCGAACCGATCTCGATGTCGCGGAATGCTTCGCTCGGATGGTCGATCAGGACACGAAAACGGTAGACGCGCATAGGTCAGGGGCAGGTGGCAGGGACAGGGGCAAGCGAAACGGCTTGCGAAACTAGCGATCGTTAGCCGGGAGTTGAATGAAACGGATCGAAGCGGTCATCATTGCCCCTGCGCCTGCCCCTGCTCCTTGTTCGGGATCACCGCAGGAAACGGTTTTTCCATTCCTTCTAGAGGATCCTTGCCGAGTTTCCGTCCCGTCTCGAGCATCAGCGCCCAAGCCTCGGTGCGGTCGTTGTGGATCACGCCGTCCAGGATCGAGTCCTTGATCACCGTTTTGATGTCGCCGATGAACTTGGAGGGCGGTACATCGAACACACGCATGATATCCTCGCCGGTGATCGGCGGCTGGAAGTTGCGCACATGGTCCTTGGCCTCCACCTCCTTCAGCTTCTCCATCAGCAGGTCGTAGTTGCGCAGGTAGCGCTCCTTCTTCTTGTCGTTCTTGCTGGTGATGTCCGCGCGGCAGAGGATCATCAAAGCGTCGATGTCATCACCCGCATCGAAGAGCAGGCGACGCACCGCGCTGTCGGTCACCTCTTCTTTGGTGAGCGAGATCGGGCGCAAGTGCAAGGCCACGAGTTTCTGCACGAAGCGCATCTGCTCATCAAGCGGCAACTTCAAGCGGCGGAAGATCGTGGGCACCATGCGCGCGCCTTTGTCCTCGTGTCCGTGGAAGGTCCAGCCGTGGCCGGGATCGAAGCGTTTGGTCTTCGGCTTCGCGATGTCGTGCAGGACAGCACCCCAGCGCAACCAGAGGTCGTCGCTTTTCGCGCACACGTTGTCCAGCACTTGCAGCGTGTGGTAGAAATTGTCCTTGTGTCCAATGCCGAATTTCTCCTCCGCGCCCGCGAGTTCAAGGAACTCCGGGAAGAACTCGGCGAGCAATCCCGTATCGCGCAGCAGGATGAAACCGACGCTCGGCTTGGGTGTGCTGAGGATCTTGTTCAGCTCGGTGTGGATCCGCTCGGCACTGATGATCTCCAGCCGCTTCGCGTTGCGCTTGATCGCGTCGAAGGTGATCGGGTCGATGACGAAGCCGAGCTGCGTGGCGAAGCGCACGGCGCGCAGCATCCGCAGCGGATCATCGCTGAAGGTGATGTCCGGATCGAGCGGCGTTCGCAGGATCCCGCGATCCAGATCAAGGATGCCTCCGAAGGGATCCACCAGCGCGCCGAGGCTGCCAGCATTCATGGAGATGGCAAGCGCATTGATCGTAAAGTCACGCCGCTCCTGATCATCACGGATGGTGCCCGCTTCCACTTCGGGCTTGCGGCTGTTGCGGCTGTAGCTCTCCTTGCGCGCACCGACGAACTCCACCTGCGTTTGTCCCCCCGAGGCATCCGAGGGGTCGCCGTGCATGAACATGGCGGTACCGAAGTTCTTGAAGATGTGTACGTGTCCTGCATTCAAGCGCAAGGCCACGGACTGCGCGAACGCCATCCCATCACCCTCCACCACGAAGTCGATGTCCTTGCATGGACGGCCGATCAGCCGATCACGCACGTAACCGCCGATCGCGAAGGCCGGAATGCCTTGCAAGGCCGCCTCACTCGCCACCGCTTTGAAGAGCGGCTCGTCGAGCACGCCATCGAGACGATCGGGATCGACGGTGTATGAGGACGTGCGGGACATCGGGCCGCGAAAGTAGGAGCCGCTGTAGCGATGAACTGCCATTGCGGGCCGTTACATTTGAGGCATGGCGACTACCAAGGACAAACTCACGCTGGCCGTGCGCCGGGATGTGGCTCGCAAGGCTCGTGCACTCAGCCGCTCCCGGAAGCAAAGCGTTTCGCGGATGTTCGAGGAGTGGATGATGAGGGTCTCGGATACGGAGGATCCGTTGTTGGCACTCGCTGGGCTCTGGAAGGACCGCGAGATCACACTTGAGGACCTGCGTGCCAAAGCATGGAGCCGGTCCTGATCGACACCTTGTTAGGTCTCATTCGAGCAACAACTCGCCGAAATAGCACCATCGCTCCCATTTCTCGGATCCGTGGAAATACCGGCAGGGTTTAGCTCGGCGACGACTTCCTTGTTCCAGCTCGTTACAACCCGACGGATCATATCCGTGGAAGTTGATCACAACAGTCTCATCCGATCTGACAGACCTTAGCGGCACCACATACTTTGCTCCGTTGACTGTAACCAAAGACTGCTGGTGACACTTCCTATTAGGCGCTTTGGAGCCAAGGGATTGATCAGTTCGAACCTCTTCAAGCGCGGACACGGTGTCCGTGACATTGTAAAAGGCAGTTGTTCGCTTAATGGTATCGCGCTGACATCGCTCGAGTACTTGGAATCGTGGGATGCGAATAATGTCCGGCGGAAGTTCGCCTTTCCACCTTATCACAAACCTGCCCCCATCATCATCAAGATCCAATTCAAGGGCACCCACACATGAGTCCTTGGGGAAATGAAGAACCACATTCGGTGTGATATTCCATTCTGGATAATAGATCGTCGCGCGATCTGATGTGTCGA
The DNA here is from genome assembly GCA_016721005.1 of Flavobacteriales bacterium. GTDB lineage: Bacteria > Bacteroidota > Bacteroidia > Flavobacteriales_F > PHOS-HE28 > PHOS-HE28. The sequence continues at coordinate 322,367 of JADKJM010000005.1, read as the reverse complement.
CAGGAAACTGAAAATGGTTGGGACACCCGCTGCGACTTTGGATGGTTACGTTGAATCCGTCCGAAGGAGTTATGAGCGTGTCAATGACCAGCACGAAGGATGTTTGACTTTGAACAGAAAGCGCGACTGATAGCAGCGCTCCAACAAGCACGGGGAACCTTTGTTTCACAAATAACGGATGCGAATCAAGCGCCGATTGCATTCCGCCCTTGATCACAAACACTTGAACTGATCAAAAGGCTCCAAACAGCTCTTGCACTTCCACAGCGCTTTGCACGCCGTTGATCCAAACGCACTCACCATCACGGTTTCCTTCGATCCGCATTGCGGGCATTCCACCACGGGCAATTCGCCTTTCAGTGCGCGGATGTCGGCGGTCTTCTCCGGCGGTGCGATGCCATATTCCTTCAGCTTGCGCTTGCCTTCCTCGCTGATCCAATCGGTGGTCCAAGCAGGGGAGAGGGTCTGCTTCACTTCCACGTTCGTAATGCCGGCTTTGTGCAGTTCGGCCAGGATGTCTTCGCGCATCATGTCCAGTGCCGGGCAGCCGGTGTAGGTGGGTGTGATGGTCACGAGCACTTTGTCATCGCTCACCTCCACATCGCGCAACACGCCCAACTCGCGCACGCTGATCACCGGGACCTCTGGGTCCTTTACGTTCTCCAAGAGGGAGAAGATGTGTTCGCGGGTTAGTTCGGCGGTCATGGGAGAGAACAAATGTCGGAATGTCTTTTACCGCAACGACGCAACGGACGCAAAGGACCCGCCACGAAATGCATTCATCAGGAACGTTGCGAACCCGTCGCGTCCGTTGCGTCGTTGCGGTGGATGGGTTCCTACCACGTTGCGCCCGGGTAAGCGCGTTGCAGGTATTGCATCTCCGCCAGCAGGAAACCGAGGTGCTCACTGTGCTTCCCTTGCCGACCTCCACTCATCATGAATCCGTCCGGCGGGCGCTTCAATGTGGCTTCAGCGAGTACTGCGTTCACCGTTGCATCAAAGGCTGCTTTGATCGGCGCCATTTCCGGCACGATGCCCGCCTTCACCAGCAGTGCTTCCACTTCATTCGTCGCGAAGAGTTCGCCGGTGTAGGACCACAGTTCATCCAACGCGGTCTGCGCGCGGCGGTGACTTTCCTCGGTGCCATCGCCGAAACGGATCATCCAATCGCCGCTGGTCTTGAGTTGGTAAGTGATCTCCTTCACGGCCTTGGCGGCGATGGCGGCGAGTTGCTCGTCGGCGCTGTTCATCAACGCTTGCTGCAAGGGAAGGTGCCACGCATCGTACAGGAAGCAACGTGCGATGGTGTGCGCGTAGTCCCCGTTCGGCATTTCCACCAGCTTCACGTTCACGAATTGGCGTTCGGCGCGCAGGTAAGCGAGATCGTCCTCGCTGCGTTGTTTGCCTTCAACAGTTCCAGCGTACTGCAAGTAGTTCCGTGCCTGTCCGATCAGGTCCAGCGCACGATTCGTGAGCGCGATATCCTCCTCCAACTGCGGCCCGTGACCGCACCATTCGCCCAAGCGATGGCTCAGGATCAGGTTGTCATCGCCGCGACGGAGGCAATAGGAGAAGAGGGCTTCTTGTTGGGTCATTGTTGTTCGGCGGCGGATCGTTGGTCGTGTCGAAGGCTGTTCGTTGTTCGCCTGTATGGTCCGGGTCTTACGATGAACCAACAACCTTCACCACGAACAACAACTCCTCTCAAATGAATTTCGCCCCCTCCGGCATCTGGTAGAACGTGGGGTGTCGATAGGTCTTGTCATCGGCGGGATCGAAGAGCATGGCGGCGTCATCGGGTTGGCTGGCGCTGATGGCCACGGCGGGCACCACCCAGATGCTCTGTCCTTCCTGCCTGCGGGTGTACACATCGCGTGCGTTCTCGATCGCCATTTGTGCATCGGCCGCGTGCAAGCTGCCCACGTGTTTGTGGTCCAAGCCGCGTTTGCTCTGGATGAAGACCTCCCAGAGGGGCCAGTTGTTGGGGTTCTCGCTCATTGTTCGTTGTCCATTGTTCGTTGTCCGTTGTTCGGTCGCACGGGCGGCGCGCTGACTCTGCGCGACGGCCATTCCACCACCAACTGACAACTGTTCTTCATTACGCTGCTTGCTTCTTGGCCTTCTTCGCTGCATAGGCCATGGCTGCTTCGCGCACCCACGCACCATCGTCATGTGCCTTGTTGCGCGCGGCGAGCCGTTCCTTGTTGCACGGTCCGTTGCCGGCCACCACGTTGTTGAATTCGGTCCAGTCGATCTCGCCTGAGTCGTAGTGCTGGGTGCTTTCGTTCCACTTCAGCTTCGGGTCGGGAACCTTCAGGCCAATGACCTCTGCTTGCTGCACCGTACGGTCGACGAAGGTCTGGCGCAACTCATCATTGCTCTGTCGCTTGATCTTCCACTTCATGCTCTGCGCGCTGTGCGGACTGTTCGCATCGCTTGGGCCGAACATCATCAAACTGGGCCACCACCAGCGGTTCAGCGCGTCCTGCGCCATTTCACGTTGCGCCGGTGTGCCCTTCGACAACACGCTCATGATCTCGTAGCCCTGGCGCTGATGGAAACTCTCCTCCTTGCAGATGCGCACCATGGCGCGGGCGTATGGACCATAGCTCGTGCGGCACAGCATCACCTGGTTCATGATCGCAGCGCCATCCACCAACCAACCTACGGCGCCGATGTCGGCCCAAGTGAGTGTGGGGTAGTTGAAGATGCTGCTGTACTTCGCCTTGCCGCTGAGCAGGTCCTCGACGGTCTTTTCGCGCGTGGTCCCAAGTGTTTCGACGGCACTGTACAAGTACAGCCCATGGCCGGCCTCGTCCTGGATCTTCGCGAGCAGGATGGCCTTACGGCGCAGGTTCGGCGCGCGGGTGATCCAATTGCCTTCGGGAAGCATGCCGACCACCTCGCTGTGCGCGTGCTGGCTGATCTGCCGGACCAGGTTCTTGCGGTAGCCATCGGGCATCCAATCCTTCGGCTCGATCTTCAGTTCGGCATCCACTTTCGCCTGGAAGAGCTCTTCGAGGTTCTTCACTTCCGTCATGTTCTTCGATTGCTTGGCGCCAAGATATAGCCTTGCTCGTGGTGGTGGTGGATCATGGCCCGGTCCACGCCACGAATGCAAGGAACAAGGATCGTGGGCAGGACCATGAAGAACCGATCCGTGATCATGACTCCCGGATGGATCACGCAGTCCGCACCGAGCAGGAGAAGAAAGTGGACCGCATTGATGGGCTGGTCCTCTTGAGTACGATCGAACCTTTTCAAATAGAAGAGATGCCGAACTCGACCTCCTTTCAGGGTCCATTGAACTCTTCCAATGCGTTCATCGATATGGGAGCGGTGGGATCCGGTCAGTGTTCATGTGCGATAGTTCACACGGCAAGGCTGAACTTCGTTGTGCCGCCGGTGTACCGCCAGTGATGATGCGCGATCGATCCCCATTGCTTCTGTTCTCCCTCTTGCTGGCGTGCCACGCAAGTGAGGCACAACCGGATCTGCTTGGCGCATGGCCTGCTTGCGCAGAGATCGATGCATCATTCGTCCATGATGTGAAGCGCACGCTCACGGATAGCACCGACCTGTTCCAAGGTGCGTACCCCGTGCCACCCGGACTTACCTGCGAATTGCTTGAAGGCTTGCAGGAACGATTGAAGGATGACAGCGCACGCTACTACTTCGCGCATTTTTCGCGGCGCTATTGGATGGAGGATGGCCTGAACCGAAATGGCTTCCGCTTCATCAAGCGGCACATGGACTTCGACCTATCGGTTGCTGCCACCGCCCATTGGAATGCGGATGTGCGGATCATGGCGTTGGACGAGTTGATGAATTACAGACGCATGCGCCCGATGGTATGCACCACCAAAGAGGGCTACACCCATCTACTGGTTCAGGACGAGCGAACGATCCGCTACTTGATCCATGTGCTGGAGAATACGCCATGGTTCATGGGAGGTAGCGAGAATTCCACCATTCATGGTGCGTACATCGGCAAGATCCTGAACGCACTGGATCTCTTCACCGGCACGGAGTTCTTCCACCTACAGGAAGGACAGTTGCACGTTGCGTTCACCGATGCGCGGATCAAGGACGCGATCACGCAATGGAAGAAACGTATGCCATGAGGTGGTTCGCGATCGGGCTGCTTCTCGCGTTCACGTTGCCGACGTGCGCACAGAACGACCATCACTTCGCACAGGCGATCCAGCGCGGGAATGTGCGCGCGATCGATCGGCACATGAAGCGGTTCATCCACCGTGAAGGAAAGGGCGTCCGACCGGGATCATACCTGCAACCCTTGGGCGGCGCGGAAGGACGGATCCAAGAACTCTGGTACAGCTTGCGGAAACAGATCGGCGTGACGGACCTTGACTGGGACCGATGCGTGGCGAAGGAGGCGATCTGGCCCGGGCAGTGGACGCTTGGTGTCGTTTTCCGGACCAATGAAGGACGCGGCGAGGACAACGTGGAACGGTGCTACACCATCCAAGGAGGCCGAATGGGGACGATCAACATCTTCGGATGGCGCCCTCGTATCCGAAGCGCACGGGACGACCTGGAATTGATCAGCGTGAGTTCGTGCCCGGGTTTCGTGGAGGCACAGCGAGCGTTGTGCGAAGAGCGATGGCCTGGGCATTGACGTGCGGGCGAAGGCAACCGCGCGATACACGGGCCACCGCGTAGTTTCGGCCTCGCGCAAGGAAAGTATGGCTGAGGACGAATTCGAAATGATCGCCCAGACCCTCTACGGGTTGGAGGATGTGCTGGCGAAGGAACTCGCGGATCTTGGTGCGACGTCCGTGGTGACACACAACCGTGCGGTGCGCTTCACCGGTGATACGACATTGTTGTACAAGGCGAACCTCTGCCTGCACACCGCGTTGCGTGTTCTCGTACCGATCAACACGTTCAGCGCACGAGACGAGCACGAGTTGTACGGCGCGATCCACGACATGTCGTGGGAGGATTTCATGGAAGTGCAGGACACGCTGGCGGTGCATTGCAGTTTGAACTCGGAACTCTTCGGTCACTCGCAATACCTCGCACTGAAGACCAAGGATGCCATCTGCGATCGCTTCCGCGAGAAGACCGGTCAACGTCCGAGCGTGGATGTGGAACTGCCCACACTGCGGATCTTCCTGCATGTGCATGGTGATCGCTGTACCGTTTCATTGGATAGTTCCGGGAACAGTTTGCACGAGCGCGGGTATCGTGATCAGACCAACATCGCTCCCATCAACGAAGTGCTCGCAGCAGGCATGGTGTTGCTGAGCGGTTGGGACCAGCGCAGTCCGTTCGTGGATCCCATGTGCGGATCAGGAACGGTGGTCATCGAAGCCGCGCTGCTCGCATACGGCATCCCACCGAACCACGACCGCGCGCAGTTCGGCTTCGAGCGTTGGATGGATTTCGATCAGGCGCTGTGGGAACGGATCCACACCGAAGCGATGGCGAAGGTGAGAACGGAAGGTCCGTTGATCATGGGCGGAGAGATCTCTCCGAACGTCGCGCGCAAGGCCGTCGCGAACACGCACAACGCGGGCTTGGAGCACATGATCACCATAACCACCAGTGCTTTCGCGGACCTGAAAGCTCCTGATGATCCAGGTGTGCTCATCCTCAATCCTCCTTACGGTGAGCGCATGGACAAGGACGAGGACATCCACGTGCTGTACAGGATGATAGGCGATACGTTGAAGAAGAATTGGGCCGGTTGGACGGCGTGGGTCATCACCTCCAACATGGAAGCGGCCAAGAGCATCAAGCTCACACCCAAGCCCAAGATCCGATTGTATAACGGCGCATTGGACTGTCGCTTCCTTCGGTATGAATTGTATGCGGGGAGTCGGCGGAGGGATTTGGGCATCGATGGGGGGCAACCCGATAGTGCGTGAAGTTGTCCGTGATCACGATCTTTTGAGGCCCCCTATTTCGCGTCATCCTTTTTCTGACATTCGTTTCATGAAACGCGCCATCGACCTCCATGCCATTGGTGAAAAGATCCACTTCAACGATGCCCGCGAACGCACGAACGGTGCGCGCAGCGAAGCCACGCTAACGCTTGGCCCGGGCAACAAAGGCCCCGGTGCGCACATCCACATCGGTCAGGAAGAAGGATTCAAGGTTCTCCGTGGTTCCATGACCATGACCGTGGAAGGGAAGGAGATCACCTTGGGGCCGGGAGACAGTGCCGTGGTGCGCTCCGGTGAGAAGCATACGTTCCGGAACGGCAGCAGCAAGGAAGGCGTCGACGCCGAATTCTGGTTCGCCCCGGCCCTGAACTGCGAATGGATGCTGCAATCCTTCGGAGAAGCGGCCATGGATAAGGGCGGGGATTGGAAGTACATGCCTGCGCTACCCGCCGTGTACGCGTTATGGCGGATGCGCAAGGAGTACCGCCTCGCGGGCATGCCCTTCTGGCTGCAGGATGTGATGTTCGGCATGGGTGCCTTCATCGCGCGGTTGACGGGCGCACACAAGCGATGGCCGTTACCGAAGGGCCTGTGATCATTTTCTTCGGATCGCATTGGGCGTGGTCGTACCTTCAAGCCAAACCCCACAGCCATGAGCGATCCCATCAGTTCCAACGACCCCTTGGGTCCTGTGTACCAGCAAAACCCCGGGAAGATCCGGCCGGAGAAGAGCCTGCGTAACCTGACCTCGAAGACCAATCTAGTGGTCCTAGTGGTCATTGCAGCCATTCTACTCGCGCTGTTCGCCCTGCTCGGAGGTGGGGAAAAAGAGGTGCCCACCCCTCCGGCAGCCACCGAGATCCGGTAACGGTCCGGTGCGCAGGCGTGGATCGCCACGCGCCTTCCGGTACCGCGGATCGCATTCGCCAGGTACTTCCGCATGGCGCACTTTACATGCCCGGTACCTTTAATGGATGCGATCCCCTTTTCCCGCACCGCCGAACACCACATACCCGGGGACAGCAGTCCAATGATCCGCCCCGAGCCGTATGGGTCAACGGCAACTCCCGGATACTTTCACCGCCATTAACCATAGAACATGAAGAAGACACTTACCCTGCTCGCTTTCGTTCCGGCCCTTTCCTTCGGCCAATCCTTGGTGAGCACCACCCCGCAGAACCGCACGGCGCTGCTGGAGGATTTCACCGGTATCCATTGCGGCTACTGCCCCGAAGGACATGTGATCATGGCCGCGTTGGCCGCTACCCACGGCGACAAGCTGGTGAACGTGGGTGTGCATGCGAACGTGTACGCGGTGCCTAGCGGGAGCGAGCCCGATTTCCGCACACCGGAAGGTGATGCGATCGATGCGTTCTTCCCCATTTCCGGCTATCCGTCGGGGGTGATCAACCGGCGGGCCTACAGCGGTAGTACGGCGAATGGCCGTGGTGCGTGGGAGGGTGCGGTGAACGCAGCACTGGCCCTGAGCAGCCCCGTGAACGTGGGCGTGGAAAGCAACTTCGACGGCACGGACCTCACCGTGCATGTGGTGGCCTATTACACCGACAATAGCCCGGCAGGCAACGACTACATCAGCGTGCTGGTGACCGAGAACCACCTCATCGGATGGCAGACCGACTATGCCAACGGCAACCACACCGATTACGACCACCTGCATGTGCTGCGCGGCTACCTCACCGATACCTGGGGCGAGGACGTGGGCAACCATGTCGCCGGTGATCTGGTGGAGCGTACCTACACCTTCACGGTGCCCGGCACCTGGAACATCGCGAACTGTGAGGTCGCGGCTTTCGTGAGCGAGTACCAGAGCGAGGTGTACCAAGCGCGCAGTGTGCCGGCCGATGGCGGCACCACCCTGGTGATCGGCGCGTTGACCGGTGATCCGCAACCGTACCGCGCGGGTACCAGTGCTACCGCCACCACCTTCGCCGGAAACTTCAGCAATGGCGTTGGTGCGAATGAGGACTATGTGATCACGCTCACCAGCAACGGCGCACCTGCCGGTTGGACCAGCGCCTTCACGGTGGATGGCGCTCCGCAGGGTAATCCTGCCACGATCTCGTTGGCGAGCGGTGCGAGCATCTCCTTGGATGTGGAGGTCACACCGAATGCTGCACCGGGCATCGGGAAGTACACGCTCACCGTGGCAAGTTCCACAAACCCCAACGCACCCATCCTCTCTGAGGAGTACCACGTGATCAGTGGCGTGCATGACCTGATCGTGAGCAACCCGCAAGCGGAAGCGCACGAGCCGATCTATACCGAAGGCATGTGGAACGAGACCGCCAAGGCCGTGACCAACCGCGCGGACTTCACCGCCTTCGGTCAGGCCGGTGCGCTCACCGACGTGTACAACCTCTACCTGAATATCAGCTGGACCTTCCCGAGCTACACGGATGAGGTGGCCAACGTGCTTGCGGACTTCATGGATAACGGCGGTAACCTCATGATCGCTGGGCAGGATATCGGTTGGGACCAGAGCGGTGCGACCGGCGCCTACGGCACACCCGTCACGCAGGCCTTCTATGCCAGCCACCTCCATGCGACGTTTGTTGATGATGGTAGCACAGCAGATACCCAAGTGCTCTGGGAGACCGCCGATGCCGTTTTCGGGAACCTGGGTAACAGCACCATCGCGAACGTATTCGTCAACAACACCTATCCCGACCAGTTCACGCCGATCGCACCCGCCGTTCCCATCCTACGGTATTCCGCCACCAAGATCGGTGGACTGCGTGCAGAGACGGGCAACTACAAGCTGGTGTACTTCGGCATCGGGCCGGAGCAGGTGACCAACGCGGCCATCGCACGATTGATGGTGCAAGCGAGCCACGATTGGTTCTATGGCCTGGTGAGCGTGGAGGAGTTCGATGCGATGCTGAACGCGCTGGGCCAAGCCTATCCTTCACCCGCTGATGCGTACGTGACCATTCCCGTCGGCGAATTCACCGGCGCGGCCACTCTGGAGGTGTTCGATGCCACGGGACGGATGGTGATGAGCGGGAACGTGACCACGCAGAATGCGAACATCACCGTGGGCACTTCACAACTCAGCAACGGGATCTACAGCGCACGCCTCCGCACCGTTGCTGGTCGCGGGCAGGCACGCACCTTCATGGTGTCACGCTGATCATTGATCGATCGAATGAAAGCCCTTCCGCGCAGGCGGAAGGGCTTTCTCGCTTGAATACCGTTGTCGTTCGATGGCCCGTGATCACGCGCTTACGCCCAACCGGCCTTCCAACTCCTTCGTCAGATCCTCCAACATCGATCGCTTGTACGCATCGGCCTCGCTGGTGGCGGCTTTGCGCACACGCGCCAACCCGAGCCGCGCGGTCTTCTCCGGCCAGATCTCCTGGTTCTCGATCACGGTGAGGCACTCGAAACACTCGTGGGCGCTTCCCACGATCGCGATGTCGATGAAGCGATCGAGGTGATCGCGCACATCGAGGCCCGCATTCCAGAAGGTGGCAAGGATGGTGGTGCGCACAGGATGGAGCGCTTCGTCTTCCAGCGATGTGAGCAGGGTGGGGACCGCATCCTTCGCCTTCACTTGGTAGAGAAGCGAAGTGATGCGCTGCTGTACAGCGGATGAAGGCCCCTTGGCCAACGCAGTGAGCAGGGGAGGGATGGCGCGAGCATCACCTTGGGTTTCGATGCGGGTGAGGGCGGTGAGGGCCTGCGCATCATCGTCACTCAGCAAAGCGGCGAAGGCGAGGTCCATGCGTTGTTTGGCAGGGGAATTCTCGGACATGGCGCGAAAGTACAGGACCGCGCAACGGACTTCGAAAGGACCAAGGACGAGCGTTACGAACGTTGCATGCTCAGGATGCTCTTCCTGCCGATCCCGCGCTTGAATTTGTAGCTCACCTCGAAGCTGAGGAAGCTGATGGTATCCAGCAGACCCGGGTTGCCACGGCGGCTGGTGAAGTAGCCATCGGTTCCATCGGTGCCATCGCCGGTGGGATCGCTGATGTAACGCGCCAGCGCTTGTCTCCGCGGATCGCCGGGATAGGCTTTGCTGATCTCGTCGTAGGTCGCATAACGATCGCTCACATCATCAATGTGGTCATCGGTGAACATGATGTAGTTCAGTTCCATACCGAAGCTCACCTCCTTGGTCACCATGTAGCGCACACCCACGCCCATGGGCACCGCGATGTGGATCGGCGAGATGCGATACCGCCTTCCGGCCTCACCGGCGCCTTCGCCCCCTTCGGTCTGCCATTCGTAGAGGTCGGTCTCGTAGGTGCCGTCGCGTTCGATCTCGTTCGCTCCTGGTGTGCCGCGTGGTGCATCACGCACGGTGCCATCGTTCCAGAAGTGATAGCGGTTCAGGGTATCCGGTGCACCGTTGAAAAGATCGGCCTTCGGGCGGCCATAGTACACGCCCACGCCGACCTGGAAGTACATGAAGAAGCGCTGCTGGAAGAGCGGCTGGTAGGGTTCGCGGTAGGCGTTCAATACCAAGTGGCCGCTGGCGCCAATGAGGTCGTTGCGGAAGCCGAGCCCACGCCTGTAGTTCCGCAGTTCGCCGTACTCCATGCCGGGGATCGGATCACGCTCCTCGTATCCCGTGCGGAACCAACTGATGCGCGCTTCGGTGGTGAGCGAACGGGTGACGTACCGTTTCTTATTGTTCAGGAAATCGCGGAAGGCGATGCTGACGCCCGGCCGCGAGCTGTTCCACTGCACGGCACCATCGTAGTTGCCCAGATCGCCGTAATAGTTCGTGACGCCGGTGGAGATGCCCACCTCGAAGTTCCGCTGCGCAACCGCAGGGAGCAGGATGGAGGTGGATAGGAGCAGGGTAAGGATGCGGGTCATGGGCAATGGGTTTCGCACCTGGAGGTATAAGGGGTAGACGCGATCCCGACAGGGGGTTGCTTCGGGGGTGGATCGGCTCGGGAACCAGCAGCCTCCATATGGAATAGGCTTGTAAGAAAAGGGGCAATGGAGGAATCATCTGGAGGGCGGGGTTTTCACGCAGAGGCGCAGAGAACGCAGAGGTTGTGTGCGCGATAGCCCGACTGTTCCGAATGGGAAGCTTGCTCGCCCTCTGCGTTCTCTGCGCCTCTGCGTGAGGGTATTCTCAGGACCTCTCCCCGAAGATGGCTGTCCCGATCCGCACCATTGTGCTGCCGGCCTCGATGGCCATATGCGCATCGCCGCTCATGCCCATGCTCAGGGTGTCGAAGAGGGCCGGGTCTGCCAAGCAACCTTCCTTCATCGACCGGAAGAAGTCGGCCAATGCATCGAATTCGCGGCGTACGACCGCTAGGTCCTCGGTGTTGGTGGCCATGCCCATGAGACCGCGCAAATGCAGGTGTGGCCAACGGTCCGTTGACCAACCGGTGATGAGGGTTCCGGCCTCCTCTTGCGACAAGCCATGCTTCGTTTCCTCCTGCGCGATGTGGATCTGGAGCAGGACTTCGATCGTTCGCGATGCGGTCGCCGCGCGCTTCTCCAATTCGTCCAGCAGCGGCGCGCCATCCACCCCATGCACCAAGTGAACGAAGGGCACGATGTGCTTCACGTTGCTGCGCTGTAGGTGGCCGATGTAGTGCCAGCGGATATCCGCAGGGAGCGCGGGTTGTTTCGCGCGCAATTCCTGCACGTAATTCTCTCCGAAGTCGCGGTGGCCGAGATCGTACAGGGCTTGGATCTCTTCCGCAGAACGCGTCTTGCTCACCGCCACAAGTGTGACATGCGTGGGCAACGAAGCCTTCACTTCGGCGTAGCGTTCGGCCAGTGTTTCCTTCGGATCAGACATCCTCCAGCGCATAGACGATCATGCCGCTGCGCAGTTTCGGTTCGATGTAGGTGCTCTTCGGCGGCATGGTGCCACCGGCATCCGCCACGGCGCGCAATTCCGCGAAGCTCACCGGGTGCAGGTGGAAGGCCACGGCCGCTTCGCCTGTTTCCACTTGCCGGTCCAACTCTGCGGTACCCATGGTGCCGGGAACGAAGTTCACGCGACCATCGGTGCGGAGATCGAGGATCCCAAGGACAGGTCCGAGGATCAGTTCGGAAAGTCGAGCGGCGTCGAGCTGTTCGGTCACTGGGCGATCGGTTGCTGAGGGGAGATGCAGGGTGTGCCAACCACTGGCGGTGCGCACACCGATCACACCATGCGCCGCCCAAGGACCTTCCACCTTATGCAGCTTTCCGACGCTTTGCAATGCATGAAGCAACGCGGCTTCATCCATGTCGCCGAGGTCGCTTACCGTACGATCGAAGTTGTAGATGTAGAGGTGCTGGCGCGGTACGATGTAGGCTAGGCACCAGGCGGTGGGGTCCACATCCGCCTTGCCTTTCGATTCCGCTAGACGCGCGCTGGACGAGAGCCGGTGGTGGCCGTCGGCGATATACAACGCGGGGATCATGGCGAAGGCTTTCTGCAAGCGCTGTCGCATGAGTTCATCGGCCACGGGCCACAGGCGGTGCCGCACCTGGTCGTTGGTGCGGAAGTCGTAGGTGGCCTTGGTGTTCAGCAGTGGGTCGAGCAAGGCTTCCCACGCTGCCCCTTCGGGTGTGGCAAGTAGAACGGGCTCCGCGTTGATCCCCGTCGCATCGAGGTACTCGGCGAAGAGGTTCTCGCGTGCGGTGAGCGTTTGTTCATGCACCTTGATCCGTCCCTCGCGGTAGTCCGCCACGCTCACGCCGCAGATGATGCCGCGCGACACGTTGCCATGAATACTCTGCTCGTAGAAGTAGATGCATGGCTGATCGTCGCGGAACATGATCCCGCGCTGGCAGAAATCAAAGAAGGCTTGGCGCACCAAGCGGAAGCGCTCCACTCGCGGCAAACGGGCCGTCATCTCGTCATCCGGACGGAGCACGTGCAGGAAGGTGTACGGGTTGCCGGTAAGGCGCTGAAGAAGATCCTCCGGTGAATAGGACACGTAGGAACGCGATCCTACTTGAGCGGCCTTGTCCGCCACCGGGCGCCAAGCGCGGAACGGACGAAGCGAGATCATCAGCTCACAGCAGCTGCGGAACGCCAGGCGATGATGCGGTCGGCGAGTTCATCACCGATCCGGCCCTGTGCTTCGGCAGTGGCCGCACCGATGTGCGGCGTCAGGCTCAGGTTCGGTTCGGCAAGCAGTGAAGCGTTCGGTTCCGGCTCGTTCACGAACACATCCAACGCAGCTCCGCGCACCCGACCATCCTTGATCGCTGCGAGTAGTGCTTCCTCATCCACACTTCCGCCACGTGCGGTGTTCACGATCACCACACCGGGCTTCACGTGCTTCAACTCGCTGGCGCCGATCACCGGCCGACCATCTTTTTGCGAAGGCACATGGATGCTGATCGCATCCGAGGTCTTCAGCAATTCCTCCATGGGCACCATGCGCACCGGAACGCGTACCATGACAGAACCGATGGGTACTTCGATCGCTTCAGCGGTGGCGTGATTGTCGGTGTACACGACGTTCATTCCGCAACCGAGCGCGTAGCGCGCGGTCCACTGGCCGATACGGCCGAAGCCCACCACGCCAAGCGTTTTTCCGCGCAGCTCCATGCCCTTTTCGTATTCCTTCTTCAAGGCCTTGAACTGCGTGCGGCCTTCTGCAGGCATGCGCCGGTTGCACTTGTGCAGTGAGCGGCTCAGGGAGAAGAGGTGGGCCATCACCAACTCCGCCACGCTGATGCTGGAGGAGGCGGGTGTATTCACCACGGTGATCCCTTTCGACTTGGCATACACCACATCGATGTTGTCCAGGCCCACACCTCCGCGACCGATCAAACGCACTTTCGGGCACGCGTCGATGAGATCACGGCGCACCTTGGTGGCACTGCGCACGAGGAGCACCTCCACGCCTTGCTCGTTCAGGTAATCGTTCAGTTGATCCTGTGGAATATGGTCCGTGGTCACCTTGAATCCTTCCTCCACCAAGCTCTCGCGAGCCTTGCTACTGATCCCGTCGTTCGAATGAATGCGCATGGTTCCTATCCGTGCTTTTGTGCGAATTGTTCCATCACATCCACCATGGCCTGCACGCTGGCCAGAGGGAGTGCGTTATACATGCTGGCGCGATACCCGCCCACGCTGCGGTGTCCGCGAATGCCGCTGATGCCGGCTTCCTTCCATAGGGCATCGAAGGTCGGCTCCAGGGCCGCATCATTCAATACGAAAGTGGCGTTCATCACGCTGCGGTCCTCCACGGCCGTGGTGCCCTTGAACAGCGGCAAGCGATCGATCGCGCCGTAGAGCAGTTCCGCTTTCGCGGCGTTGCGCTTCTCGATGGCGGCCGATCCGCCGAGGCTCTTCATCCACTCCAACGTGAGCATGCTCACATACACCGCGTACACCGGCGGCGTGTTGTACATGCTGTCCTTGGCCGCGTGGTTGTTCAGGTCCATCATCGGGCTGAGCTTCCGGCCCGTCTTGCCGAGATGCGCTGGGTCGAAGAGGTAGACCGTGGCTCCGGCTGGCCCCATGTTCTTCTGGGCACCGGCGTAGATCAGGGCGAAGTCGGCCACATGTACCGGGCGACTGAAGATGTCGCTGCTCATGTCGCAGATCATCGGCACGGGCGACTTCGGAAACTGCTTGTACTGTGTTCCGAAGATGGTGTTGTTGCTGGTGAAGTGGAAGTAGTCGGCATCCGATGGGATGTCGAATCCTTTCGGGATGTAGTTGAAGTTCTTGTCCTCGCTGCTCGCCACCACCAACGTCTCACCAGCGAGTTTGCTCTCCTTGATCGCGCGGCTGGCCCATTCGCCGGTGTTGGCATACGCTGCCTTTCCACCGGGCTTCATGTAGTTCTGCGGGATCATGTGGAAGCCCATGCTGGCCCCACCGCCGAGGAAGACCACCTGATAGTGTTCCGGTGCGCCGAGCAACTCCTTCACCAGCGATTGCGCCTTGGCCATGATGGCCTCGAAGGGCTTGCTCCGGTGGCTGATCTCCAGAATGCTGAGTCCGCTGCCATCGAGATCGAGCACGGCTTGGGCGGCCTTCTCGAATACTTCGCGGGGAAGGATGCAGGGTCCTGCGCTGTAGTTGTGGACCTTGGTCTGTGTGGCTACGGTCATCTGGTGTGAATTACGGCCGCCAAAGGTACAGGCCACGGCCGGACCACCGTTGGCTCCGCGCTCACGCGGTGGTATGGCTACTTCCGGGGTTCCTTGGGGGGCGCGTTGAAGGGGCGTCCATCACGCTTCGGATCGCGCAGGTCGATGTCCCGCTGATAGGTCCATTCACCTTTGTTCCACACGAAGGCATCAAAGCTCATGTCCGGTCCCATGAAGGCGGGTTTGCCTTCCATATCGGCACGCGCCGCAGCGAGGTGATCCAATACGATGCGCTGCTGTTCCGCTTCGTAGTGGAGCATCATCGTGCTCTGGTAGGCGAAGGCGAAGGTCCTCCGGTACTGCTTCAACTTCCCACCACCGAAGACCGGCGCACCGAAACGCGGCTTGTCACCCCGGAAGCTGAGCACCTCGATCACCTTTTGCGTTTCGCTGTTGCTCTGGCCCTTCCAGCCGAGCAGCGTGTAGTAGGTCCTGCCGCCCTTCTTCGCCGGGATCACTTGGTAGTAAAGTGCGCCGAACCAACGGTCCGGACCCAGTTCCGCAAGTTCGGGAGAAGGGATGCCGCTGGTCATGTCGCGCAATTCGAACAAGCTGGACTTGCGACCGGCTTGGCCGAGCACGAATCCTTCGTAGCGATACGTTCCGTTCTCTCTCGGGATGTTCCATGTGATCAACCGGAAGCGGCCATCGGGTGCATCCACACGGCTCAGTGGAAGGTCATCCAGGTTCACCGTCATGCCATCCGGCGCGTCGAGTACCACGCGCAAGGTCGCCTTCAACAATTCGTTCACGCTATCGCGCTGGGCATCGGTCTTGGCATTGATCAATGCTTTCACATGACCGAAGGCGATCTGCACCCGGTCCTGCGCAACGAGGTGAACGGATCCCGAGAAAAGGAGAAGGGTGAGGAGTGTGCGCACGATCACTTCAACGGAACGGGAGGAACGATCGGTACGTGGTCGCATGATCATCCGTGTCGCAACCATCGCACCACGACGGCCGACTAGACGTGCATGAATTCCTTCTTCGCCAGCAACTGCTCCTTCGTCTCGCGGTGATCGGGATCATCCACGCAGCAATCCACCGGGCACACCGCAGCGCATTGCGGCTCATCGTGGAATCCGGTGCATTCGGTGCATTTGTCCGGCACGATGTAGTAGAGGTCCATGCTCACCGGGGCATTCATGGCATCCGCATCGTAGCTGTTGCCTGTGGGCATGGTCACTTGGCCATTCAGGGAGGTTCCATCGGCAATGCGCCATTCCGCCCCGCCCTCATAGATGGCGTTGTTGGGGCATTCGGGTTCACATGCACCACAGTTGATGCATTCGTCGGTGATGATGATCGCCATAGCGGTACAGGGTATTTTCGCGGCCAAAGATAGAAGGCGCATCATGGGAGCACGAATGGCCACGGAAGCAAATGTGTTGTCGCTGGATGTACGCATCACCGCACTTGCCCAGCTTGGTGTGGTGATGAAGGCCATCGGCGCTGGCGCTCCATGGCCCGGTCATTCCTCCGGCTTGGTGGAGGCGGAGTACATGGTATTGGATGACCTGGCCCGCAGGGCGCACAACCAGAACGGGTGGGCCACCGAGGAGAATGTGCGGCACGCCTTCGCTGCGTGGGGAGAGGCGCTACAGCGCGTTCACCTCACTGAATGGTCGGGTCGCTATCCGGAGTTGAATACCATGCGCACCAGACCACGCATGGTGGGTTTGATCCTCGCCGGGAACATTCCGCTGGTCGGTCTGCACGACGTGCTTTGTGTTTGGTTGAGCGGTCATCGTGCGCGGGTGAAGTGTTCTTCGCAGGAGACCGAATTGGTTCCTGGGATCCTTTCCGTCCTTGATCGCTTCGCGCCGGGAACGGCGCAGCAGATCGAATTCATCACAGGGAAGCTTGGTGAGGTGGAGGCGGTGGTCGCCACCGGGAGCAACAACACGTCGCGCTACTTCGAGCACTACTTCGGACACCTACCGCGCATCGTGCGCAAGAACCGCGTGAGTGTGGCGGTGCTGGATGGAAGCGAGACGGAGGAGGAATTGACTGCGCTTGGTGAGGATGTGTTCCGCTACTTCGGGTTGGGCTGTCGCAACGTGAGCAAGCTCCTGATCCCGTGTAGTTTCGATACGGACCGTTTGTTCAAGGCCTTCTTTCCGTGGAAGGACATCGTGCATCACAACAAGTACGGGAACAACTACGACTACACGCGCGCGCTGTGGATGTTGGACCGGATCAACTTTGTGGAGAACGGGTTTCTGCTCTTGAAGTCGGATGATGCGCTGGCCAGTCCGGTGGCGACACTATTCTACGAACGGTATGACTTCATCAGCACCGCCGATGCATATATCGCTCAGCACCGTGACAGCATCCAGTGCATTGTGGGCCGTGATGGTAGAACACCGTTCGGACGATCACAATACCCGGAGTTGTGGGAGTACGCGGATGGGGTGGATACGATGCGCTTCTTGCTGGATCTGAAATAGAGAGCGGAGGAACCGCGGGCGGTTGAATGCAGTTAACCGCAGAGGAGCAGAGGGCACAGAGGGGAAGCCCTATCGGGCTTACTCGGGCATACCGTTCGCGACGCGCTTGAGGCCTTGCTTGAGGAACTTCACGTTGAAGTTGATGAGCAAGCCGAGGCGACGGTCAGCGAGTTTCAGGTAGGTGAGGAGTTGTGCGATGTGGACATCGTTCAGTGCTTCGACGGCTTTCACTTCCACGATCACCATGTCGTTCACGAACAGGTCGCAACGGAATCCCATATCCAATGGACTGCCTTTGTACATGACCGGGATCTGCTGCTGCCGTTGGAAGGGGACGCCGCGATCCGATAGTTCGCGTGCAAGACATTCTTCATAGATGCTCTCAAGTAGTCCCGGACCCAACTCACGATGCACTTCAATGGCTGCACCGATGATCGCCTCGGTCAACTCATTGTGCGTCCACTGGTCCATGCTTTCTTCTGCATTTCTCTGTGCCCTCCGCCCCTCAGCGGTTTGCTTTCGCGTTCCCTTCAGCAGTTATGGCACGTATTGGTAGCAGCCCAGATCGATCTCGCCGAACCGGTCCACTCCATCCAGATCCTGCAGTGCCTCGGTGTCCTGGGGCGGGGTGGCTTTGTTGCGTGCGAACGAGTTGGACTGCAGATGCAGGTCGCGTGCGCTGATGTCCCGGAAGGCGGGATCCTGGTTGCGGTAGATATTCCCCTGCTCCGGGAAGAAGTCGCCCATGGTGATCTGATCCGTGCGGAGCATCGAATGCTTGAAGGTGAGCGTGGGCGTGGCGAGCGCGTTGAAATCCAACAGGAACTCGTTCGTGTTCGATCCGTGGATGATGCAGTTCTCGAAGCTGCTGTTCTCGATCTCACGGACCTGCAATGTGTTCGTGATATCCGGATAGGTGTTCGTCATGATGAATGCCGGATCGTTCCGCACACCGTAGTTCCAGAAGTTGCCGATGGTCATATGCCGGAACTTGTATTCGCCGCCTCCGGTGAGGGCTATACTGTATTGCCCGCAATCACCCACGAGCAGGTCGTAGGCCGTGATGCGGTAGTTGCGACTGAGGATCCCGGCCGCACTACAGTTGCGGATGCTCACGTTGTCCAGCAGCAAGCGCGCCTGGCTCGTTTCGGCGTTCGGCTGGCCCGGCCAGTTCTCGCACTGGATCCCCACCAAGGCGTTCTTGATCTTCACGTTCTCGAATACGTTGTCGTTGCCGAGCGGACCATCGTTGATCCAGATGCGATCCCACTGTCCGGGAAGATCGGCGTAGAGCGCTTCAAGGCGATCGCTTTGGAAGGTGATGGGATCCTGTACGGTACCCATCGCTTGGATCTTGCCCCAACGGTAGATCCACAATCCGCCGCCACCGTGTACATACACGCGCACGCCGGGGTCCACCGTGAGTGTGCTGCAACTGTCCACCACCGCATACCCATAGATCACATAGGGTTTGTCGTTCGGCCAGTTCACCGTTTCACAGGTCGCGTTGCCCATGTCGTCCAAGCCTGCAATGATGCTGTAAGCAGGCAGCCCGCTGGGGAAATGATCAGGATAGAAGAAGTGCGCATCCTGCCCCCACGCGATCAGCTTCACCTTCTGTTCGTTGCCGTTGGTGTAGAAGACCACGTGGTCCTCGTGGATCAACGGCGCGTTCTGGTTGGTTTGATCCAAACTCGCCTCCACGAACACGTAGATGCTATCCCCGGCTAGGATCTCCACATCGTCGAAGGAGAGTCCCGATTGCCCATCCACGTTGATCCGGAACGCCGATGGTGTTCCGCCTTCCAGCGCCACATCCACCCGCACTGCGCGGTCGTTCCGGTTGTACACCCGGAAGCTCTTCGTGACCGAGAAGGGCAATGTGGTGAAGATGGTATCGAACAGGACCTCGGTCTGGCTGAACGCAAGATCAGCGCTCGGGTCGTTGGTGAAGAGTTCGTCCTTGCGGCAACTCGCAAGAACCAAGACCAAGGCGAAGAAGGAGAGGAGATATCGGGCGTTCAAGGCGTGCAAAGTTGATCGGTCCGGTGCAAGTACGCGGTTCGGGGGTGGATCATTGCCCTGTGGCTCCGAATTCCACGGCTTTGCGCACACTTCCGTGGCGTTTCAGCAAGCCGTTCGCCGTTTCGTAATCCACGTTAAGGCCATCCATCACCATACGTGTGCCGCGGTCGATGAGCTTGTTGTTGCTCAGTTGCATGTCCACCATGCGGTTGCCTTTCACCCGACCGAGCTTGATCATCACGCTTGTGCTGATCATGTTCAAGACCAACTTCTGCGCGGTGCCGCTCTTCATACGGGTGCTTCCGGTCACGAATTCAGGACCTACCACCACGACGATGGGATGCTTCGCCACCCCCGCCAATGGACTATCCGGATTGCAGGTGATGCAACCCGTGAGGATCCCATTCGCATTGCATTGTTCCAAGGCACCCACCACGTATGGTGTGCTACCGCTCGCGGCGATGCCGATCACGGTATCCTCCGCGCCGACCGCATGTTCCTGTAGGTCCTTCCAACCTTGTTCGCGATCATCCTCCGCGAATTCAACCGCCTTGCGTATCGCGTTGTCGCCACCAGCGATCAATCCAACGACGAGGCCGTGCGGCACACCGAAGGTGGGCGGGCACTCGCTCGCATCCACGATCCCCAAACGCCCGCTCGTTCCTGCGCCGAGGTAGAACAACCGACCACCACGCTGCATACGTTCGGTGATCGCATCCACCAGCGCTTCGATCGCGGGGATCACTTCGGCGATCGCCTCCGGCACGTGTCGATCCTCCGCGTTGATGTTGCGAAGAAGTTCCCTCGTGCTCATCTGCTCGAGGTCGTTGTAGTTCGAAGGCTGTTCTGTGATCCGGGACATGGGGACAAAGAAAAGGGCCACCCGTGGGTAGCCCTTCTCTTGAGAAGTGTGGGTGATCAATCCAGCATCACCTTCCGCACGAGTCGCCCATCATTCAGGGTGAGTTCGAGGAAGTAGGTGCCGGGTGCCAGGCCGTTGCGTGCTACGGTGAAGCGCGCAGCGTTCACCGAGTTGGTGGCCACCTCACGACCGTTGATGTCGAGCACACGATAGCGGCGCACGATGGTGTTGCCGCTGTTCACCGTGAAGTTCTCGGTGGCAGGGTTCGGCCACACCTCCACAGCAGAGGAGGAAGCTTCCTCGTCGATACCAACGAGCGAGCACGGTCCGAGTTGCAGCGCGCACACGATCCGTGGGTTGAGGTATGCCATGACCGTATCGATGTACGTACGGGCTTTCGTCGGACTCATATCGGGGTTGCTCGCCAAGCTGGCGATGTTCGCTGTGATAGGCGGAGGACCAGCGCTCACGACGGTTTGTGCGAGCGCGGAATTCTGATCCCAGAACTGCCAAGGGCTTGCTTCTTCCTGAGCGGGTGCGGGCCAAAGCGGACGTACCATCGGGAAAAGACCTTCCACATTGGTGTTGATGGTCACCGCATTGGTGCCGTGCGTCTGCGTAGTCCCATATAGTGCGCGAGCACGCGCAGTGAAAGGATCGCTGTTCGGCAGGTTCACGAAGCTGTTGTTGTTGCCGAATTGGTTCACCAAGCGCATGAAGTAGTTGCTGCCTTGCACATTCACCACAGGTCCGCCGGTGGTGGGCACGATCACGATGCCATCCGTAAAGGGTGCGAAGGGATCGAACACCGTGTGGAAGGCCACCATGGGAGCATCACCAGCGGCAAGCCAGGTCGAATCGGCCAGTGCGCCGCCCATGTTCACACAGAACTGGGCGGTCGCATTCTGCCCGTTGGGACGGTATAAGGTAAGCGCACCGTTGTAGCCGTATATGTTGCCCACTTGCGCGGTGTCGACAACGCTAACGGTCGGATCGAAGGGGTCGAGACGGAACTTCTCGATGAAAAGCTCAGCAGGGTTATCCAAGGTAGCATTCGCAAGTGCGATGTATCCACCGGTCCCTTCACCTAGAACGATGATCTTGTTGGGATCGATCGCATAGGTATTCGCGCCTGCGGCATCGGCTTTCAGAACGCGGGTACACTCCCGTACATCCTGCAACGCACGGTAAACGGCGTTCAAAAGACTTGCACGGCGCGCGATCTCGGTGGTGGCGAGTGGGTTCCAACCCAAACGATAGCTCATGCTCACCGCCACATAACCGCGACGCGCCATGCGCTTACAGATCTCCACCGCCGTGCTGTCCTTGCGAGCGCCGTTCGGACTGCCATTGATGGGTGGGGGCAGCGCATTGCCGGTGTGCAGGTAGATCACCAACGGACGTGCGGTCAGCACATCCACGCCCTGGCTCGGCTGATAGACATCCATGCGGATATTGGTCACTTTCACCGCAGTGCTTCCATCGGCCGGATCGAAATACGGAGCGGGGATGGGCTGCATGGTGCTCACGAGCGTCTGCAAAGTGCCTATGTCGGTCGGGACAAGAGGGGAAGCGAAGTTGCTGGTGAGGAAATCGATGTTGGTACCGTACGTCACGTCAGGCGTGATCGTCAAGTTGGCATCGCTGAACACCTCGGTGAGGTAGCGCTGCGCGCTCGCCGCAGTGCCCAAGCCGATTGCCAGTGCTACTAGGGTTAAGGGTATGGTTCGTTTCATTTGATCCGTTGGTTTATGGCAGGCTAAGGTAGGTGGCGGAACAATGCATTCGAAACACTGCCGGACCTCCCGAACAGGCGATACGCTGAACTAGGCGAGGACCCCGGCGTTGCGGCACTAACGCTTATCCAACTCGTAGATGAGTTGTAGATAACCCAGGCGACCCACGTTCGGACCACCGAATACCATGAGTACACGGTTATCGAAGGCCCGGTCCAACCGTTCGGAAGCAGGCACATCCGGATCCAGAAGAGGGACCAGGCCAAGGATATTGCTCGCGCCCAGTTTCACGGTGAGGTGTTGTCCGGGGAATTTCACGTTCACCTGTGCATCCACCATGTCGTAGCTCGGGATCGGTCCGGTGAACTGCGGCGAACCCGTGAAGGTGAAGCCCTCCACATATTTCCAGTTTATCCCGAAACCGAGGTTGGGCTTGTCGGTGAAGGGCACTTTCATGTCATGCGCGGTGAAGCTCAGGTTGAATTTGTTCTGTGGGGTATTGAATGCAGGGATGATCGGGTCATCATTCCCACTGACCAATTGGTTGTAGCTGTAATTCACCCCATAGGTCAATCGCTTACGGAAATAGCTCACCCCCACGTTCGCGCCCTGCGTCCGCACCAAGCTGGTCGCATTCGCCGCTAAACGGTAGGCTTGGATCCCGCCGATCGGGAAGCCACTGGGGTCGAATTTCGCCGATAGGCCGATGATGTAGCCGATGAAGTCCGTGTACCAACTGCTGTAGGCACTGGCGTCCACATAGAATTTTTCAAAGTGTGTGGCGCGATAGCCGACCTCTATGGTCCGCACCTGCTCGGGGCGCACACGGTCCACGTTGAAGTAATCCAATTTGGCCAAGCCGGGGATCAGGTTCGCTCCCGATGTTTGGCGGTACTGATCGAAACTGTCGATGGTGATCAGGCTGTCCCGTCCCTTTTCGAACTGGCCATTGACATTGCCGAGCAGGATGGCACGCCCGACGTTGTAGTAGAGGTACTGATCCGCGAGCGTCGGGTTGCGGATGGCGCTGCTGAAGGACACGCGGAACACCCGGTCCTGGCGCGGGGTGTACACGAATGAGGCGGCAGGCGATGGGAGGTAGTCGAAGTTCTGGTTCTTGTCCACGCGCAAGGTGGCGGTGGCTTTCAGCTTGTCCTGCATGAACACATCCTCCAAGCCTAGATACATGCCGCCCTCGCGGTTCTTGATCACCACATCCCCGGTGTCGCGGAAGATGGTGCCCGCACTGTTCGGCAGGTATTGGCGGATGTTCCCTCCCAGAACGACCTGCCCTTTCGGGCGGATGGACCGCAACGGGCTGAACCGGTACTCACCCATGGCGTGTGCCAGCTGTGACTGATCGAAGAAGCGCGATCCTCCTTCGGTGAATCGCTTGTTCTTGATCTCCGCCAACTTATCGTCGAAGCGTTGGGTGCCGACCACGTAGTAGGGGTCCAGGAACGCATCATCGATCAGCGCGACCTGTGCCCCGATCTTGTCATGCAGGGCGGTGAACAGCGTGTTGTGATCGGCCACGTATTGGGTGATGTACGCATCATAGGTCTGTTCGGTGTAACCCTGGACGATGGCCTGACTGACCGTGAGGAAGCCCGGATCACGCTGTTGGATGTACGGCACGGCCTGATCCTGCCATGCGGTGTAGTATGCCGTGAGCCATTTCACATAATCGCCGCCAGCCTCCTGCAAACGAACACCGGTGGTGAAGATGTCATACGTATTACCGGCATCCTCGCCGGTCAGGTACCCACGGACGAACCACTTGCCCTCACGCCGTAATTCGATGCGCTCCTGGTGGAACTGCACATCCTTCAAGCGGTAGCGGTTCTCACCTTGGTACACCGTACTCCCACGACTGTAGTTCCCCGCTACGATCACCTCGATGCTATCGGTGATCTTGTAGTGGACGGAAGCCCCGGCCTTGAGGTTATCGGTCCCGTAGTTCACCAGATCCTGCTCACGGTAACCGGGTCGTATGTAAAGGCCAAGACCGGGATAGTTCCTTCGGTCGGCGATATCCCTGGAGAAGTCCGTCTGCGGATTGATGAACTCATCTCCGTAGGTGTTCACCGCATCGAAGCCCCCCGGGTTCTTGGTGCTTGTAGGGGAATTGGTGGTGGCGTTGTAATCCTGCGCGAACCAGTCCGTGGCCTTCAAGCTGTATAGGTTCAGCTTGTACGCGAAGCGGTTCTTGCCATCCGCGTCCTTGAACACCTGCGCCCAGCGGACTGCACCTTCCAGCAGGTCGCGTTCACCCACCTTGGCACTCACGCTCAAGCCGGGGAACAACCACGGGCTCTTGGTGGTCATATTCACCACGCCATTGAAGGCCCCCGGACCGAAGTAGGCCGTGCTCGCACCCGCGATCACATCCACCTTCATCACGTCCAGATCGCTTGCGCCGAGGAAATTGCCCAGCGAGAAGTTGAGGCCGGGGCTTTGGTTGTCCACGCCATCGATCAGTTGCAGCGAACGCACGGGGCTGGTGCTGTTGAAGCCCCGCGTGTTGATGACCTTGAAGCCCATGCTCGCGGCCGTCATATCCACGCCCTTCAAGGTGCCGAGGCTTTCGTAGAAATCACCGCTCGGCGCTTCGCGGATGGCTAGCACATCCATGCTCTCCACGGTGAGCGGCGCTTGCTTCTGCTTGTCGCTGATGCGGCTGCCGATCACCTCCGCCTCGCCGAGCAGCACTTGATCGGTGCTCAGTTTGAACTTCAATTCCTTATCCAGGCTCTTCACCTCCACCTCCAAGGAGTTGTAGCCGATGTAGCTGATCACGATCGTGTACGGCGGAAGTTCATTCACCCCGAGTTCGAACTTTCCATCCACGTCCGTGACCGTGCCATTGGTGGTACCCTTCAGGATCACGTTCGCACCGATGAGCGTTTCACCGGTGTTGGCATCGGAGATCACCCCGCGCAGTTTGTATTGCTGCGCGCATAGCACCGAACCAAGGCAACAAGGCAGCAGGACAGCGAGTGCGCGTGAAAGGATGTTCATTCCGGACAGGGAGGTGCGGCTCCAAGATAGGTGCGGCAATGTATTCAGCATGGCAAGCCGGTGTACACATTCCAGCGCGCAACCCGGTAAGTTCCGAGTCGCTCCCGATCCAGGATGAACCCGGGCATCGCTTTGATGAACGGTTCGCAACTTCTTTTCTGGAAACACGATCGTGGGCCGATCATTATCGCGACATTCGACGTGGCAACCGCCATGCTCCAGGAAACCGATACGGTCCTTGCCCGGGTGTTGTGTGAGAGTCCTTCCGTGGTGGAGGTACACATCAAGCCGGATGTACGCATCACCGTGGAAGCGTTCGGAGAGGTCATGCAGGTGCGTAGATCACTCATGAAGGGAGGCAAGGGCGCCATCCTCTTCGTGGCTCCCGGTGAATTGGAGTGGGAGACCGCGGTGCTGCGCACGGATCATTTCAATGATGACCGGGAGAACCTCACCGCCGTGGCCGTGATGGTGGATAGCCGGGTGCTGAATACGGTGGTGAACACCTATTTCACGCTGTTCCCTCCGGAGTTCCCGATGAAGGTGTTCGATTCCGTGGAGGCTGCGAAGGAGTGGTTGAGGGAACCTGCCGTGTAGCCGCATCGGTGCGGATGGGTCCCTGTGCGGACCGGGTCCTTCCGACCGGAACCCCGCTTCTTCGCTATGGGCCGTGCTACACCGATATCATTGCCACCTTTGCCGCATGTCCATCTCTCTTACCAGTCATGGTGCCGCAGGCACGGTCACCGGCAGCAAGCATCTTCTTCAGGTCACCCGCAGGGACGGGACCACCTCGCGCATCCTATTGGACTGCGGCATGTTCCAAGGCGAGGCCGTGCGTGAGGCGAAGGGCGATCCCAATCGGCGCTTCGGCTTCGACCCGGGTGCGATCGACGTGCTTGTGTTGAGCCACGCCCACATCGACCACAGCGGTTTGATCCCGCGCTTGGTGGCCGAAGGATTCTCCGGACCGATCTGGAGCACACCGGCCACGCGTGATCTCTGCACGATCATGCTGGTGGATAGCGCACACATCCAGGAGTACGACTACGCGTTCGATGCCAGACGTGCGAAGAAGCGTGGGCGTGTGCCGGAGGAATCGGGTCCGCTGTACACCACGGACGATGTGGCACCCGCCATGCAGTTGTTCCGGACCGCGGACTATGGCGAAGCGGTGGGCATCGCGCCGGGCATCACCCTCACCTATACCGATGCCGGACATATCCTGGGCAGCGCAGCCGTACACCTGGAGATCGATGACGGTGAGCGCGTGCTGAAGCTGAGTTTCAGCGGCGACGTGGGCCGCTACGTGGACCGTCTGTTGCCGGAACCCGCACCCTTCCGGCAGGCCGATGTGATCATTTGCGAGAGCACCTACGGCGATCGTGATCATGCCCCGGTGGCCGAGGCGGAGGAGGAGTTGCTCCGCCACGTGATCGAGGTCTGCGTGGATCGTGGTGGCCGCTTGATCATCCCCGCCTTCAGCATCGGCAAGACGCAGGAGCTGCTGTACACCTTGAACGCACTGAGCAATGCGGGCCGCTTGCCCCGCGTACCGGTATTCGTGGACAGTCCGTTGGCCATCAGCGCCACGCAGATCGTGCAGCAGTACGGCCAGCTCTTCCGCCCGGCGGTGCGTGAGGAAATGCGGCTGGACCCCGAACTGTTCGATTTTCCGGGGGTGGAGTACGTGCGGAGCCCGGATCGCAGCAAGGAATTGAATACGATCAAGAAGCCCTGCATCGTGATCTCCGCCAGCGGCATGATGGAGGCCGGGCGCGTGCGGCACCACCTCCTGCACGGCCTTCCTGACCCGGCGAACGGCGTGCTCGCGGTGGGTTTCTGCGCACCGGGGACCTTGGGCAGTGCGCTGCTGGAGGGGGCGAAGGAGGTACACATCCTGCACGAGCAGGTACCGGTGCGTGCCAGCGTGCGGAAGATGGAATTCTACAGCGCCCACGCCGATCGCGGCGAACTGGTGCGCTACCTGAAGTGCCAGAACCCGGCAAAGGTGAAGCGGCTGTTCCTGGTGCATGGGGTGGAACGCTCCCTGCTCGCGCTGAAGGAGAACCTGGTGGGGCAGGGGTTCAAGGAGGTGAGCATCCCGCGGAAAGGGGAGCGGTTCGAGTTGTAGAGGGGGAGCGTTGGGCTTCTGTGTGGGTAGCAACGCAAAAGCCCCGGCGAGGCGGCCGGGGCTTTGCGTGTCCGTAGTAGGTGATCGTCCGTGGCACTTACGCGGCCACCCCGATCGCAGGGTCGCTCATTACGCTGCTGCCGGCCGCGCCCACGGCGCGTACAGCGAACCAGTAGCGCTTCAGGCTTTCCATGCCCTCCATGGTGAAGCGGCGCTTGGTGGTGGTGCCCACGTTCTCCCATTTCACATTCGATCCAGCGGGATCGGTCTGCGTCCTGAACACGTTGTAGCTGTCGGCGCCACGCTCCTTGGTCCAAAGGACTTCCACTTCACCGGGTTCACCGGTCATGCGGGCCTCCTGGATCAACGGGGCGTTGGGTTTGCCGATGGGCTCTGGCGTGTTGGCCAACTCGGATCCCGTGGATTCCAGCAACGCCTTGTCGCCATCAAGCATGGGCCGGGGCGGGTAAGTGGACCATGGCCCGCGCTCCAGGGGGGCGTGAACGGATTGTCCCGGGCCATGAATGAATGGCCTCGGGCCGTGAACGAATTGTCTTGGGCCGTGAATGAATGGCGCCGGGCCGTGAATGAATTGCCTCGGGTCGTGAATGAATTGCCTCGGGCCGTGAATGAATTGCCTCGGGCCGTGAATGGATCGCCTCGGGTCGTGAATGAATGGCCTCGGGTCGTGAATGAATTGCCTCGGGCCGTGAATGAATTGCCTCGGGCCGTGAATGGATCGCCTCGGGTCGTGAATGAATTGCCTCGGGCCGTGAATGGATCGCCTCGCGCCGTAAGTGAATTGTCTCGCGCCGTGCGTGGATCGTGTCGAGGCGTGAATGCATTGCCGCGCGCCGTGCGTGCATCGCGCAAGCGCCCGAGTGGATCGCGGCACACCGCGCAACGCAGGCCACCAGGGCGTTCCGCATCTGTTCATGGTCCTCGATCACGGCAATGCGCACCGGCTGTTCCTTGGGCATCGGCTGGGGGTGTTGGTTGGTGTATGTATGCATGGAAGAGGACCCTCCGCCGCCACCCCGCGCCGCGTGGAACGAGAATGAACAACACGAACTGAAAACACCATGAAAGCAGAAGGGGAATACGAATGGGTGGCGGTGGAGAGCGCCCTCAACAGATCCAAAAGCTGTCGGCCTCGCACATGGTGAGGTTGCCCTTGGCATCGTAGGTCACATTCCAGACCCCGCCGTCCCCTTCATGGGCACCGTGGAACCCGAAGGTGATCCGGAACTTCTTTGGACCCACCTTCTTCACTTCCAGCTCGATGGCCAACGAACCCCCCTCGCGGTCGGGGTCGTACCGCTCGAAGATGCCATCCAGCGTACGGCCTTTGTCCAGGTCATCGCACAGGTTGCCCGGCGCACGTGTGCCGTCCTCCCACGCCGCTTCGCGGAAGAAGGCGATGAGCTGGGCATCGCTCAGGTGCTTGCGGGCAAGAGTGAGCTGGGCGGAGGGCATGGGGTGAAAGTAGGAGGGGAAGACCGCGCAGGCCTACGCGCGCCTCTCTCTGCCCTCTCCGGGGGAGAGGGTCAGAGCGCTCCGGGCCAGGTCCGTGCATGTGGTGCGAGCGCAACGAAGCAACTGAGAGGGCCGGGGTGGGCGTTTCTCCCTCCCCCTCGGGGAGGGCCGGGGTGGGGCGTGCGTTGGCATTGCGCGTACTCATCCCTTCTTCTCGCGAGCGGAGCGACGCGATCTCGGTTTCACCCCCGCCAACAACCCACTACTATACTTCTCAACCAACTCGAACAAGTACGCCACCCGTTGCGGCTCGTTGGTAAAGGGCGCCTTGCGGTAGCACTTGTCCACGGCGCTGT
This sequence comes from Flavobacteriales bacterium, assembly GCA_016721005.1. Lineage (GTDB taxonomy): Bacteria > Bacteroidota > Bacteroidia > Flavobacteriales_F > PHOS-HE28 > PHOS-HE28. The sequence goes on along the minus strand of JADKJM010000005.1, from coordinate 293,293 downwards.
CAAGCGCGGCGGTGGTGTAATGGTGACGCAACAATCCCATTGGTCGTTGGTGAGCAGGTCCGGGTTCAGGCGACCGGCCCGTTGGCGCAACTCGAAGGCGCGTTGCGTTTCGCCGAGTTCCAGTAGCACTTCCCCGAGGCGGTACAGGCTCTTGGCGTCCAAGGGGTCGATGACCACAAGGCGCTCGTAGATCTCTTGTGCGCCTTTGGCGTTGCCGCTGCGTTGCATGCACCGCGCACTGTAGTAGGCGGCATCCGATGCGTGCGTGCTGTTGTTCTTGATGATGCCTATGAAGAGTTCCTGCGCCCGTAGGCAGTCGCCTATTCGGTAGGCATGGGTGGCGAACAACCATGCTGCATCGGGCACGGGCATGTCGTTGCGCGGGATGGCGACGGCAGCGAAGATCTCTTCCATGGGCAGGGCGAAGTTGAGCGCTTGGCCGCCGCCATCCGCATGCCACGCCATGGGCAGACCGATGAGCCGTGCCTTGCTATCCACCAAGGCGCCGCCGCTGTTGCCTTCGCTGATGGGTGCGGAGAATTGAGGCAGCTTGCGCCCCGTTCTTCCGAATGGCCGCAGCCCGCTCACGAGACCGTGGCTGATGACCAGTTCCGCGCCGTTGGGGTTGCCGATGGCATAGCCGTCCGCTCCGGTGGGGATGGCATTGCTGGTGACGGTGGCAAGCGTTGGTACGGACTTCCATGCCGCAGCGGGTTCGGTGCCGAGCACTTGTACAACTACCAGATCGCGTGCTTCATCGGCGGTGATCACAGCACCCAAGCGTAAAGGCACTTCGCCTAACCGAGCAGTGATGTTGTCACCGTATTTGTAGCCGTGAAAGGTGGTGAGCAACCAGCCTTGTTCCTTCAGCACCACGCCGCTGCTGCGCAGGCGGTGCAAGCTGTCCGCGCTGATGGTCTCCACCCAGGCCACCGCGCCGCTTGCTTGTGCGAACACGCGCACACCCGCATCCTGCGCGGCACTTTGCAGCGATAGGATGCAGAAGATCAGGGGTTCTATGCTACGGAGCATTTTCATCATTTGCCTTCGATCATCGCGTTCTCACTCGTGGTTGGTTGACGGGACTGCGGGTCAAGCCCGCAGTGACGGCTCCGGGGGGGCGTCACCGCTGGGGAGCACGTCACTGCGGCCCCCGAGCCGCAGTCCCCTCCACAACCCCCACCTCCTCCTTCGTCAACCCATACAGCGCGTACACCAGCGCATCGATCTCTTTATCCGTCTTGTCTATCTGGGCTTGCAGCGCGTGGGCCTTGGCCTGTTGCTCGGTAAAGTAGCCCAGCCACTCCGCCTCCTCGGCAAGGCTTAGGGAAACCTTCGCCTTCTTCAGCTCCTTCAAGAAGCCCTTGTAATCCAGCGCGGGCCAGTTCTCCAAGTTGCGCGAGAGCTTCGGGAGGGTGTATTTGGATCGGAGGAGATCTAAAAGATTCGCTTGAATGGATTGAAGGGCTTCATTACTTGAGATGATCGAATTCACCAATTCACTTATAACGTTTTGCTGAGTGATTGACGCCTTCACAATAGGAAGCTTTGCCAAGTTGACCTTCTTGACTTCAGCGAATGTGCGACCCTTCTCTTGTGCGATGGATTGATAGATGTAGTTCAAGAGTTTCCCATTGAGCAGTCCGAGCAGATACCGAAGTTGATAGCCTTCAATAGGGTGTCCTATGTTGTACACGTTGTTCAAATCAATGCGCTGGCGGACTTCAAGATGACCGATGAGCGAATCTGACGTTTGTCGCAAGACAATCTTCTCGGGTTCAAAGAATGGTGCCGTCTCGCGGGGTTCGGCAAGCCACTTGCCGTACTTCAGGAACATCTCTGGCTCATTGATATACCGGTACCGGTGAAAGTCCTTGCCTATGATGCACTGTACATATGATTCATCGATGCGATGGGTCGATGTGAATGGTTTGGCTACGACTAGGTCTGCTGTCTGTTTCGGTACACCCTTGCCAGTCTGGTAAGGTTTGATGCCAACGATAATAGTGCAGAGGTCGCCGAGCAGGTTACAGTTCACAATGAATCGTTCCAAGTCAATCCCAATACCGGATAATTTATAAGTGCCGTCCTTGGCGACCAGGTTGGCGTATGGAACTAACGAGGGGAAATTGCCAGCCTCACTTGGCTCCTTGCAGAGTTGGTAGCTAAGTACTCCATACAGGTTTTTGCGCTTTCGAAGTACCCATGTTACTGCGTCTCCGATGTCGGCATCCGCAAAGACCTCATAGAAGTACTTGACTACCGATGCTTGTTCGAATCGCTGAAGAAATGACCTCAGCTTCCGGAAGTAGTGCTGATAGGTGAAAGTTGCTGGTGTTATGTAGCCAAGAAACCCAGCATCCTTGAGTATTGCCACACCGCGCTCATAGAAAATCACGTATGAATTCAACTGGTACTCGAACGTTTCATATTGGGTCTCGATGAATGAAACAACGTGCGGTGTCAATTCAGCACCATACGGCGGATTCCCAATAACCACATCGAACCCTTGCCCTGAGCCTGTCGAATGGGCACCTTTCTCAAACACACGCGGGAACTCCTTCTTCCAATCAAACGCCTTGTCACCTGCCACGGCGGGGTCATCGATCAAGCTGTTGCCGCACTTGATGTTGCTGCTGAGGTCGTTCAGCTTGCGGCCCTTGGTGGCGGTGCGCAGCCACAGGCTGAGGCGCGCGATCTCCACGCTCTCCTCGTTGATGTCCACGCCGTAGATGTTGCGCTCCAGGATGTGGTCGCCGATGTCCTTGAAGGTGATGCTGTGGCCGAGGAGGCTGGCCTGTAGCTCGTCCACGTAGCGGTGCTCGGCGATCAGGAAGTCCAGCGCCTGGTTCAGGAAGGCGCCGCTGCCGCAGGCGGGATCGCAGATGGTGAGGCGCAGGAGCCAATCGCGGTACACATCCAACTTGGTATCCAGTTCCTTGATGGTCTTCTTCTGCCTGCCCTTGCGGCCCTTGGCGTACTCCTCGTCCACCACGCCCAGCTCGTCCTTCTTCTCGGTACACAGGCGGCCGACCGTGTGCTCCACGATGTATTGGGTGATGTACTTCGGCGTGTAGAACACACCGTCCTTCTTGCGCTTGGTCTTCTTGCTGTCCACGGCGCGGCCTTCCAGCTGCGCGGTGATGTTCTCGATCTCGTTGAGGCTGTGCTCGAAGATGTGGCCGAGGATGTTCACGTCCACCTCGCTGGCGAAGTCGTACTTGCTCAGTGTGCAGCAGGTGCGGGTGCAGCACCTCGTCGCTGATGCGCACATTGTCCAGCAGTTCATCCGGCTTGAAGAGGCCGCCGTTGTAGGCGAAGATCTCGTGGTGCTGTCCCTTGTGCCCGGTGTTGAGGTAGCCGAAGTACTTCTGGAAGCGTTCGTAGAGCGGCACGTAGGCATCCAGCTCCTTCAGCTTCACCCATTGGTCGGCGATCTCGCGGATGCTGTTGGGCGGCAACAGGCCCTTGTCCTCGCTGAAGAGCACGAAGAGGAAACGGTCCAGCAGTTTCTGACTCTTCTTGTAGAGTTGGAGTTTGTCGTGCTCGGGGTGGTTGGTGCAGAGGTCCTGCCACAGCGCGTTCTTGAAGGTGCTGTAATCCTTGTACAGCAACTTGGTGATCTTCTCTTCCTGTTGCAGGCTTTCGGCCTTCACCTTCTTCGGTATGCCACCCAGCAGGTTGTCGCGTTGCAGGCACAACCACAGCACGCGGAAGTCTTCTTCCTTCAGCGTGAAGAGGTCGAACTCCACATGTTCCACCGCATTGTCGATGAAGAAGCGCAGCTTGTGGAAGTTGCTGGTGACCACGTACACGCACTCGGTGTGGTTGGCCTTGTAGTTGAAGGCCTGCGTGTTGATGGTCTGCAGGTCGGTCGTGTCGGTGCCCTTCAGTTCGATCACCGCCAGCGCCTTGCCCTTTTGCAGGATGGCGCCATCGGCCTTCTTCGCGCCTTTCTCGTTCTTGAATTCGCTGGTAAGCTCGTAGTCCTTCTGCGGGTTCAGTGTGTAGCCCAGCACGTTCACGAAGAGGTCGCGCAGAAAGCCTTCTTGGTACTGCTCTTCCTTGGCCTCGCGGATGTTGGCCTGTATACCGGCATCGTGGAAGTGCGCGGTGAAGATGGCGTAGGCAGCGGCCACGCGGGCGCCGTCCAGTTCCTTCAGGTACTTGTTGAGGACGGCGGTTTGGAACAGGGGCATGGTGCGGGGCGCGTGAAAGTAGGAAGGCCCTGAGGATGGTGCATAGGAGTAACGGGACTGCGGCTCAAGGCCAATGGCATTAAGTTAAGGGCTAAAGGCCTTGGGCTTCCCAAGCACACTCGCTCTACGGACGTTACGCCGGAAGATCCGCGAAGCGGGCTATCCCGCCCGGTCATCCCCTCCTCGTCAGGGACGGGCTGCGTCTCACAAAGGAGGGCACCTTCTCCATGGGGCATTGGTGAGACACCGGATACCCTCCTGCCGTCGGGTTCCGGTGTGACGCTCACCGGGAACGGGACTTCCCCTTAACTTAATGACATTGGGCTCAAGGCCGCAGTGACGTGCCCGCGAGCGTCACTGCGGCCTTGAGCCGCAGTCCCGTTACCCGGAGGACGTGCAGATCCAAACTCCGTCGTGGTCTCCGCATTGAGTCGTCCCATACACAAAGCGGCCGAACCTGCTTATGTTCACACCGTTGAACGCCGCACGCTGGAACCCTGTCATAGGGGTACGTGGCACGGTCACCGAGAGGTGGGCGCAAGAACCTAACGGCGTGCGGTGTTCGCGTTTCGTTCCGCTGCCTTCGCTGCCTTTGCTGGGTCTCCCGTCTCGGGGACCCTGCACGATCGGTCCGCCCACCCCCTAACCATCCATTCCCGATCTTCGTCCCGACCCATGCGTTCGGCTGCCCTCGCTCTTGCCTTGTCCTTGCCCTTCGGCCTCTTCGCCCAGTTGCCGCCCTGCGATGTGTCGCTTGACCGTGCAATGGATCACATGCGCCGGTGCTGCGGATGGCGCGATCACGGTGGTGAGCAATTCCGGCGGGCCGTACACGTACATCTGGGGGCATGACGCCACGCTGAACGCTGGCACGGCCACCGGCCTTGGCCCGGGCCTGTATGATGTGCAAGTGACCGATGGCGTAAGCTGCGAATCCTTCCTGGACACGGTGCTGGTGGAGCCGGATGTGATCATTTCCGGCGTGGTGAACTATTGCCCCAGCGATCCGCCGGTGCTCACCGCGATCCCCATCGGGGGCTTCCAGCCACTGGGCTTCTTGTGGAGCACGACGGAGACCAGCGCGACGATCAACATTCCCAACGGCACCATCGGCATGGTGGACGTGACCTCCACGGATGCCAACGGCTGCGTGGTTACCGACCAGGTGAACCTCTCCATGCTGCCCAGCCCCTTCGTGGCCTTCGTAGCGCCGGATAGCGCGTGCATGAACGTGGGCATCGTGGTGAACACCATCGCCACCAACGCGGACTCGATCGTCTGGCGCTGGGGCGGATCCGGCTTCAGCAACATCCCGGACCCCACCATCGTGTTGTCGCAGGCGGGTTGGCAACCAGTGTCCTTGCAGGGCTTCGACACGTTGGATTGCGGCGGACTGCCGTTGCAGGACAGCATCTTCATCCGCGCGCAAGTGCCGGCGATCTTCTCCGCGATCCAGATCCCCTGCACGCCCATGGTGGAGATCCTCTTGGGCAGCACGGCGGATTCCTGCGCCTTCTTCATCGGCGATAGCTTGGTGACGCACGCATGCGATGGCTATATCCGCTGGGACTTCGGTCGGTACGACTTCTATGACTTCACCCTCTACGCCACGCAGCACAACAACTGCAACGACACCTTGCACACGATCGTGGATGTGCGCACGGAGCCCACGCTCTTTCTGGCCAATGCCTTCACCCCGAACGAGGACGGGATCAATGACCTGTGGCCGAACCGGGTGGACATACCGGAACTCGGCTACGAATTGAACCTCTATGACCGCTGGGGCGAGAGCATCTGGGTCACCACCAACCCTGCGGACCAATGGGATGGCGATGGGGTGCCCATGGGGGTGTATGTCTATACCATGAAGATGCGCGACCCCTGCTCGGCCACGGACGAGATCACCAAGGTGGGGCATGTGACCGTTTTCCGTTAGCGGGCATCGCCGGTCATACCTGCCGCGTCCTTCCCCGGCACCACCGTTCCCCGGATGGGATGCCTATCGCCTTCCCTATAAGCGTTCTTTGTCGAAATTCGCGCCCCGTGCGGCCGCTTCTCCTTCTCCTCCTTACCCTCTTGGCCGCCACCGCGCAGGCCCAGTTACCGCCGTGCGATGTGGTGCTCACGAGCACGCCCATTACCTGCCCCACCGTGGATGACGGCACGCTCACGGTGGTGAGCAACTCCGGCGGTCCGTACAATTATTCGTGGTCGCATGATGCGAATGCGATGAACGCCACGGTGGCGAACCTTCCCCCCGGTCCGTACACGGTAGTGATCGATGATGGCGGTGGATGCGAGACGATCATCGATACCCTGCTCACCGAACCGATCATTCCACCGCTGGGTTCGCTCACTTCCACGGGGATCAGTTGCGCGGGCGCGAACGACGGCACGCTCACCTTCACGGTGGACCCCGGTCCCTACCAATGGTCGTGGACGCATGCGCCGGGCGTGGGTGCCACCACGTTGACCAACATGGGCCCGGGCGTGTACTCGGTGATCATCACCGGTGGCCCACCGCCGTGCCCGTCCATTGTCACGCTCGGCCTCGGTGATCCGGGGGTGCGGATAGATGGCGAGGTGGACTATTGCCCCAGCGATCCACCGGTGCTCACCGCAGCGTTCGACTGGGGTTTCCAAGCGGACCTGATCGTCTGGAGCACGGGCGAGACCATCCCGGTGATCAATGTCGCGGAAGGAACCATCGGCATCGTGAGCGTGACGGCGACGGATACCACCATTGGTTGTGTGGTCACCGCGCAAGTGAACCTCACGGAATTGCCCGCACCCTTCGTGGCCTACGTATCGCCGGACACGGTGTGCATGAACGTGGGCGTGGTGGTGAACACCATCGCCACCGATGCGGATTCACTGGTGTGGCGCTGGGGCGGCTTCGGTTTCAGCAACGTGCCGGACCCCACCGTGGTGTTCCCGCAGTCGGGTTGGCAGCCGATCTCGCTGCAAGGCTTCGACCTCTTTGATTGTGGAAGCGCACCGTTGGCCGACAGCATCTATGTGCGTGCGCAAGTGCCTGCGATCTTCACAGCAATGCAACTGCCATGCACGCCGATGGTGGAGATCGTCCTTGGCAGCACTGCGGATTCATGTGCCTTCTTCATCGGCGATAGCCTGGTCACGCATGCGTGTTCGGGCTTCATCCGCTGGGACTTCGGCCGGTACAACATCTACGACTTCACGCTCTATGCCACGGAGTCGCACCACTGCGACGACACGTTGGCCGTAACGATCGACGTGCGCACCGAGCCGACGCTCTTCCTTGCCAATGCCTTCACACCGAATGACGACGGCATCAACGACTTCTGGCCGGATCGCGTGGAGATCCCCGAGACCGGTTTCGAATTGAACCTCTACGATCGTTGGGGCGCGAGCGTCTGGAGCACGAAGAACCCGCTGGAGCAATGGGATGGCGCGGGACTGCCCATGGGTGTGTATGTGTACACCATGCAGATGCGCGATCCGTGCTCGGCCACGGATGAGATCGTGAAGGCCGGGCACGTCACGCTCTTCCGTTAGCCCAGCACTTTCCGTCGATCCGCGCAATGCGGGAGCCGGTGATGGCGTTGCAGGTGAAAGCTCGCCACCATGACCCCGGACCGAAGCCTGTTGCTGTTCCTCTGTGCGTGCCTGTCCATTTCCGCTGTGGCGATCGAGCAACGTTCGCTGATCGAACTTTTGGAACACCGCGTGATCGAATTGAAACCGGTGGGACTTGGTGGTCACTCAGGCGAGTGCCTGAAAGTGGAAGTGCGCAATCGCTCCACCGGTCCTATACAGACAAGCATCCCGGTGGGCTGGGTCTTCACCAGCCAAGAGCCCGAAGTGCAGGACCTCATCGTGGTGCGTGAGGAAGTGATCGCGCTAGGCGGTGGCGCTTCACGATCCGTGACGTGTCGCGCGTTCTGTTGCGAAGCATCGGGCACAGGGCCGGACGTGGGAGAGGCCTATCGCAACGGTCGCCCGGCGTCGGAGAAGTTGACCGCAGTGGCCATGGCCGTTGCGCGCGGCGACTTTCCGAACGGCATCGCACAGAACGCCATCTGGGTGTTGAGCGATGGCAACGACATCGAAAGCATGGGCGCCATGGACAGCACGGCGCAGGACACCTTGCGTTTGGCGGTGAGCCGCATCAGCGGGCAACCGGTGCCGCTGTACTCATTGAAGTACGCGGAGGAGGAAGGCCGCGTGTGTTCGCAGCGCCCCGCCTCGATCCATCGGCGCATTCGGTATGATGCGCCAGCGGGCACGGAGTTCACCGCCGTGGTGTTGGATCGCAACGGTCGCGTGGTACGCGTGCTGCACGATCACGAATGGTTGGAACCGGGATCACATACCATCGACTTCCAACTCGATGTACACGATTGGCCGCCGGGCACGTACGCGATCCATGCGCACAGCGCGGATAGGGCAGGGGTACACCGGATGCCGTTCACGCTCTAGCGCGAGCGATCACAAGGCGTGGATCGCTTCCACCAACCTGTCCAACTCCTGCATGGTCGTGTACACGTTCGGTGTCACGCGCACGTGGTTGAAGGGTGCTTCGATGCCCGGCTTCGCTTCGCGTTCGATCGCCACGGTGTGGATCTTCCACTTCGCGAAGAGCTGCTCACTGATCGCCGTCGCCTTCATGCCCTCCTTGCCGAAGCACCCGATCGCACAACTGTAACGCGGGTCGGTGGAGGTGTGGAAGGTGATGCCGGGGACATCCTTCACCTGGTCCATCCAATGCAACTTGAGTGAATGAACGCGCTCCTGCTTGCGTTGCGATCCGATCAGGTTGTGCAGGTCGATGGAATAGCCCGTGGCCATTTCGATGGGGAAACTGCGCGTGCCGAGTGATTCGAACTTGCGGATGTCGTCACCCTGCGGCTTGTCGTTGCTGAGCAGCGGCCACAGTTTCCCGATCTTCTCCTTCTTCACCCACATGAGCCCATTGCCGAAAGGCGCGCACAGGAACTTGTGCAAGCTGGTGCCCCAGTAGTCGCAGCCGAGATCCGGGATGGTGTAGTCCAGTAGTGCGAAGGAGTGCGCGGCGTCCACCAGCACCTCAATGCCTTTCGCGTGTGCGGCGTCGGCGATCTTCCGCACGGGTAGGATCTGGCCGTTCCAATTCACGATGTGCGTGATGTGGACCAGTTTCGTCTTCGCCGTGAACTTGCTCGCGAAGGCTTCCACGATCGCTTCATCGTCGGTGCTCGGAAGATCCGGATCGGCGTAGACCAACTTCACCCCATCGCGCAACGCGCGTTGCTTCCACGCGTTGGCCATGTTGGGGTAATCGTAGGTGCTCACCACCACTTCATCACCGGCCTTCAAGGGCAAGCCGAAGATGATCCCGTTCAACGCTTCGGTGGCATTGCGGCAAATGGCGAGTTCATCGTGTGGCACACCGGCCAGCGCGGCGAGGTTCATGCGCAAGGGTTCGCGGTCCTGGTCCAGGATGCGCCACATGTAGTAGCTCGGCGCTTCGTTGCACATTCGGTTGTAATGGTCCAGCGCTTCCATGGCCGCGCGCGGCGCCGGGCTCACGCCGCCGTTGTTCAGGTTGATGAGCGTGGGACTGCACGCATACGCGGCACGCACGTTGTACCAGAAGGAACCTTCGCCTTGGTTGCCATCGAGGACCGGCCGTTCGGGTGCAAGTTCCGGGTACGCACCGCGCACCGTGGTATGCAAGGCCAATCCACCGAGCAATGCCGCGCTTTGTTGGATGAAGGATCGTCGGTCGGTCATGGGGTCGGGCTTCGATGTCGAATGTAGTCGTGAACATGGATCGGAGTATCCTAGGTCGGAGCTGGGATCGTTAGCATTCCGTTCCGGTTGGCTCGCGACCGGACCTGCCGTGGCCGACCTTTGACCTCGCTTGTCCATGCTCCGTTCCATGTTCCCCCTTCTTCGCACCGCTCTGGTGATCGTACTGTTCGCGGTCGGCCTTTCGGCGCGCGCGCAGGTCCCCACGAAATGTTTGGAGATCGAACGCATCCTCGTGGATGCCTGCATCGATCAGGCCTTGTGCCCCGGCTCCACCGAGGGCCAGAACGAGATGGTGGGTTTTCGCACAGGTCCGCAGATCACGGCCTTGACGGACCTCGTGGCCAATTGGCCGAACAACAGCTGGAACGGTCTGGTGCAGAACGGGACGACGGCCGGCATCACGAGCACCTTGAATGCCACGATCACCGCATGTGGCCATTTGTTGGAACCGCCGGGCGGCCTGATCCCGCCCGGCAGCCGCGTCGTGCTGGTGACCAGCACAGCGGTGTGTATACAGGCGAATCCGTTCACCAACCTCACCGATACCGTTTACCTCATCTTCCAAGCACCGGGGAATTCCGCTGGCCACTTCGCGAACCACAACAACGGTGGGTTGATCACGCCGGTTCCGTCAGGCGCGTCATCATTGCGGACGCTCGTGCTCATGTACCTGCCCACGAATTGCAGCGACACGGCCACCTATGATCGCTCGTTGCTCGTGAACACCATGGGGACCTACGGCGGCACCACGGCCGACAATGATGGGGCCACCGCAGTGTTCAGTTGGCCCGGGGTTGCGCAGGTGACGTATGTGAACTTCGGGTGCCAAGCGCCCTTCGCGCCGAACCTGGTGACCATTGAGGATGTCGTGGACATCTTGTGCAGCAGCAATGGATCGGTGGATCTCAATGCATCCACCATCGGTCCGTTCACCGGTGCGCTTTGGTCCGGTGGAACGGGGACCTTCAGTGATCCCACCTCCCTCACGCCGACGTATACCGTCGGTGCGAACGATCTCGGAGAGGTGGTGCTTTCCATTACGGCCACCTTCACGTGCGGCGTTCCGGTAACGGCATCGATCACGATCCCGATCAGTGATGCACCAGTGGTCACGCTCACGCCCGACGGCCCGACGACCATCTGTCCCGGTGAGGACGTGGTGTTGACGGCGAGCGGTGCGAACAGCTACGTATGGAGCAACCAAGCCACGACCACCTCGATCACGGTCACACAAGGAGGCACGTACACCGTGAGCGGAACGAATGCATGTGGTTCTGTTCCGGCGCAGATCACCGTCACCCAAGCGAACAACCCGACCGTGACGATCACCCCGGATGGACCCACAAGCTTGTGCCCCGGGGAGGATGTGGTGCTTACCGCGAGTGGTGCGGACAGCTACGTGTGGAGCAACCAAGCAACGACCGCATCGATCACGGTAGTTCAAGTAGCCACGTACAGCGTGAATGGAACGAACGCTTGCGGTTCAGCATCCGCGCAGATCACCATTACCCAAGCGCCCGGCCCGACCGTGACGATCACGCCGGATGGACCCACGACGATCTGTCCCGGTGAGGATGTAGTGTTGACCGCCGGTGGCGCCGATAGCTACGTGTGGAGCAACCAGGCGAATACACCCTCGATCACCGTGACACAGGACGGAACGTACAGTGTTACGGGCACCACGACATGCGGAACAGGAACAGCGCAGATCACCATCACCGTTGCGAACGCTCCGATAGTGACCATCACCCCGGACGGCCCAACGGGCTTGTGCGTCGGTGAGGACATGGTCCTCTCCGCCAATGGCGCGGATAGCTACGTATGGAGCAACCTGGCGATCACCCCTTCGATCACGGTGACCCAAGCAGGTACGTACAGCGTGACCGGTACCAACATGTGCGGAACGAGTGCGGCGCAGATCATCATCACCGCGGCCTTCGGCCCAGCGGTCTCCATCACCGCGAATGGACCCACGACGTTCTGTTACGGAGGTGAAGTGACACTTACCGCCACTGGCGCGGACAACTTTGTGTGGAGCGATCTATCCACGGGGAGTTCGATCAACGTGGACCAGACCGGTAACTATTCCGTGACCGGCATCAATGACTGTGGTACGAGTACCGCTGATCAGCACGTAGAGGTGACCATCGTCACGGCGGCCTTCACTGCCCGGCAACTGCCCTGTACACCCCTGGTGGAGATCGTCCTCGCCAGCACAGCGGATTCCTGCGCCTTCTTCATCGGGGATAGTCTGGTCACGCACGCATGTTCGGGCTTCCTCCATTGGGACTTCGGTAGGGACAACACCTACAATTTCACGCTCTACGCCACGGACGCCAGCCAATGCGCCGACACGCTGGCCGTATCGATCGATGTGCGCTCCGTGCCGACGCTCTTCCTCGCGAACGCCTTCACGCCGAACGACGACGGCATCAATGACCGCTGGCCGGATCGGGTGGAGATCCCCGGGACCGGTTTCGAGCTGAACCTCTTTGACCGGTGGGGCGCCAGTGTGTGGTCCACGACCAACCCGCTGGAGCAATGGGACGGTGATGGTCTGCCCGTCGACATGTATGTGTACACCATGCGGATGCGCGATCCGTGTGTGCCCACGAATGAGATCACGAGAACAGGGCATGTCTCGCTGGTTCGTTAGCCGAGCACGTTCCGACGATCCGCGCATGGTTGGATAATGGATCGGCGTTCGGTCGATCCAGCTTCAACAGTGAAACCAGTCGTGAAAGTTGATCGCAGTACCGTAGGCCGAACGATGGATCGTTAACATTCCGTTCCCTGCGGAACACGATCTTCTCCGCCGTGGGCCGACCTTTGGGACATCTTGCCTATGGTCCGTCCGCTATCCCCTTTCCTCCGCGCCGCACTTTTGATCGCACCCTTCGCGGTCGGTCTTTCCGTGCATGCACAGATCCCCACGCAATGTTTGGAGATCGAACGCATCCTGGTGGATGCCTGCATCGATCAGGCCGCGTGCCCCGGTGCCACGGAAGGACAGAATGAGATGGTGAGCTTTCGCACGGGACCGCAGGTAACCGCGCTGACCGATCTGGTTGCCGATTGGCCGAACAACAGTTGGAACGGATTGGTCCAGGATGGCACCACGGCCACACTTACCAGCATCCTGAATGCCACCATCACCGCATGTGGCCTTTTGGTTGAGCCGCCCGGTGGCCTGATCCCGCCCGGCAGCCGCGTGCTGTTGGTGACCAGCACGGCGATGTGTACGCAGGCGAACCCGTTCACCAACCTCACCGATACCCTCTACCTCATCTTTCAGGCACCGGGCAATTCCTCCGGCCACTTCGCGAACCACAACAACGGTGGCACGATCAGTCCGGTACCGACGGGTGCATCAGCGTTGCGGACGCTCGTGCTCACCTACCTACCCATGAATTGCAGCGACACCGCGACCTACGACCGTTCGTTGCTCGTGAATACCATGGGTACGTACGGTGGCAACACGGCGGACAACGATGGATCCACTGCGGTGTTCAGCTGGCCCGGCGTGGCGCAGGTGACCTACGTGAACTTCGGGTGCCAAGCGCCCTTCGTTCCCAACCAAGTAACGATCGATGATGTCGTCGGCACGTTGTGCGGCGGCAATGGATCGGTGGATCTTACCGCCTCCACGAGTGGTCCGTTCACCGGTGCGCTTTGGTCCGGTGGTTCCGGAACGTTCGATGATCCCGCGTCGCTCTCGCCGACGTATACCGCTGGTCCGAACGATCTCGGTGATGTGGTGCTTTCCATCACGGCCACCTTCGCGTGCGGCGATCCGGTGACGGTATCGGTGACGATCCCGGCAGGCAATGCGCCCGTGGTGACGATCACACCCGACGGACCGACCACGATCTGTCCAGGTGAGGACGTAGTACTGACGGCGAGCGGAGCGGATAGTTATGTGTGGGGCAACCAAGCGACTTCGACAGCGATCACAGTAACGCAGGCAGGCACGTACAATGTGACCGGCACGAACGCGTGTGGAACAGCTTCTGCGCAGATCACCATCACACAAGCGAATGGACCGACGGTGACCATCACACCGGATGGGCCCACCACGATCTGCCCCGGTGAGGAAGTGGTGCTTACGGCCAGTGGTGCGGATACCTATCTATGGAATGATCAGTCGGACACGCCATCGATCACCGTGACACAAGCAGGTACGTACAGTGTGACGGGCACCACCGCGTGCGGAACCGGAACGGCGCAGATCACCATCACGATCGCGAATGGCCCGGCGGTGACGATCACACCCGATGGCCCGACCGTACTCTGCCCCGGACTGAGCGTGACGCTCACTGCGGAAGGAGCGACGAGTTACCTCTGGAATACGCAGGAGATCACCGCCTCGATCATCGTTACGCAGCCCGGAACCTACGGCGTTACCGGCACCAACTCCTGCGGACAGGCCGATGCCCAGATCGTCATCACGGCGGGGACGCCACCGATGATCACGATCACCCCGGATGGTCCCACGACGTTCTGCGCGGGCGGGAGCGTAACGCTCACCGCGAGCGGCGCCGATACCTACTTGTGGAACGCGCAACAACCCGGGGCATCGATCACGGTCACCACGGCAGGCACGTACGTCGTCGAAGGCACCACGGCTTGTGGGAATGACGGCGCATCCATCGTGGTGGAGGTGATCGATCTCTCCGCCTCCTTCACTGCCGATCCGTTGGTCGGCGTAGCGCCGTTGGATGTGTCCTTCACGAATACGAGTACGGCGCAAGGGACCTCAACGTCCTGGGCCTTCGGCGATGGCGGAACAAGCACCGCTGATTCACCTGATCACAGCTACCTCATCGATGGCACCTACAATGTGGTGCTTACGGTGAGCGATCAAGGCTGCACCTCCTCTGCCACCGCCGTGATCATCGTCGGTACGGGCAACACCCCGCCGAGTTCGATCTTCATCCCGAATGTCTTTTCCCCGAACGGCGATGGGGTGAACGATCAACTGTATCTGCGCGCCGAGAACATGAGCGTGCTGGACCTTTCCATCTACAACCGGTACGGACAAGAGGTGGCGCGCTTGAAGCGAGGCCACGAATCGTGGGATGCCCGCACCTTTTCCGGTGAAACGGTCCCGGACGGCACCTATTTCTACGTGTTCGAGGCCAACGGCCTGGATGGTGTGAAGTACAAGCTGAACGGTGTGATCACCGTACTGCGCTAGGCCTTTTGTATTTGCAAGATCTGTGACACGGCGTACCCTCGAGGTGCGACCTTTGCCGGACCACGGAATGCCCGTGCGGATCGTCTAGAGCACGCTTGCCTGTTATGAAAGTCATCCCTTGGTTCGGTGTACTCCCATGCCTACTACTGGCTGAGGGGGTGCATGGCCAATGCTTATCCACCGTGAACACGTTTCCGTACCAGGAAGGTTTCGAGGCGGCGGCGGCGTGGAACGCGGGTGGTGTGCTCAACGATTGGGCGTGGGGTACACCGGCGCATCCGACCATCAATTCGGCGGGTGGCGGTAGCAAGAGCTGGTGCGTCGGCGGACTCACCGGGGCCTTCTATGGCTTCGGCGAGCAGAGCTGGCTGGAGAGTCCGTGCTTCGACTTTTCCACGTTGCAGTATCCGATGGTCTCCTTCAAGATCTTCTGGGAATGCGAACGGACGTATGATGGCATGGGCTTCCAGTACTCGTTGGACCAAGGCACCACCTGGAGCAATGTGGGATCCGTGGCCGACCAGCCCGATTGCAACACACAGAACTGGTTCAACACTTCCTACATCAACAATATGAGCTTGGCGAATCCACGCCAAGGCTGGTCCGGTCGGGTCGGTCCGACTGCCGGTTCGTGCGCGGGCGGTGCCGGAAGCAATGGCTGGGTCACCGCAAAGCATTGTCTCGTTGATCTGGCCGGTGAGCCAAGCGTGAAGTTCCGCTTCGTCTTCGGCGCGGGGACCGCCTGCAACAACTACGACGGCATCGCGATCGATGACATCTTCATTGGTGAGACACCGCCGGAGATGCCATCCTTCCAATCCGAGTGCTTCGACGACGAGATCAGCGTCCACGACATCGTGAGTTGCGCGGATGCGTGGACGTGGGATTTCGGTGATCCCGCATCCGGCCAGCAGAACACGAGTACGCTACCGGCGGTCACGCACGCATTCAGCGCTCCGGGCAGTTACACGATCACGCTCACACTCACATACACCTGCAGGGCGCCGGTGCAATTGCAATTGCCATTGACGATCCTCGATCTACAACTCAATGCGGTGGATCCGACCTGCGCGGGGAATGATGGATCCGCATCCGCTGTCGTCGTTGGAGCCACCGCGCCGGTGAACTACTCGTGGACACCCGGTGGCGCTGCCACATCGGCTATCAATGGCTTGGGTGCAGGAACGTACACTGTGAATATCGTGGACGCCGGCATTTGCCCGATCGCGGGCAGCATCGTGCTCGCTCCGCCGCCAAGCGCCCCAGCGGCGAACATCTCCTCCACCGCGGTGACGTGCAATGGCGACAGCGATGGATCGGCCAATGTGGTGGTGAATGGCGGCACACCCGGCTACCAGTACAACTGGTCGCCACAAGGTGGTTCAGCTGCAACCGCGAGCAATTTGCCAACGGGCAACTACACCTGCACGATCACCGATGCGCAAGCATGTGCCGTCACCGTTCAGACCAGTGTGACCGGACCAGCAGCATTGGTCCTGACCGCACAGAACGACACGACCGTATGTGTGGGTGAAAGTGTGAGCCTGCAAGCTTCCGCGACAGGAGGGACTGGAGCGTACGCATTCGTATGGGCTCCGCAGGGTCCGGATGTAACGCCGCAGAGCACCACCATGTACACGGTGAGTGTGACCGACGCGAACGGATGCACCACAGTGGATGAACAGGTGCAGGTAGCGGTGGGCAGCGTGGCCACGCCGCAATTCACCTTGAGTGACAGCTTGGGTTGCACACCGCATTGTGTGGACTTCAACACAACGGATGGTGCCAACGGCGATGTGAGTTGGGATTTCGGCGATGGTGGATCGGGAACCGACGCTCCGGACGCGACGCATTGTTACGCGCAGGCCGGAACCTTTGATGTCACGATCACCGTGACGTCCACGGATGGTTGCAGCGGGACATGGACATGGATCGATGCCGTGGATGTGCTCGCCACGCCTGTCGCTGCTTTCTTCGCTTCACCGCCGGTGGCCACCATCGATGAGCCGACCATTGATCTCATCAACCGCTCCACGGGCAGCGACAGTTGGCGTTGGACATTCGGCGACCCGACGGACAGTTCCACCACGGAGTCCTCGCCGCAATTCACCTATGGGGAGGTCGGTTGTTACACCGTACAACTCGTGGCAATGAACGCGTTGGGTTGTGCGGACAGCACCAGCTATCTGCTCTGCATCGAGGATGAATTCGCCGTGTTCGTTCCGAATGCGTTCACCCCGAACAACGATGGCTTCAACGATGTGTGGGGTGCGATCACCACGGTGGGTGCGCCGAAGGAATTCGAGTTGGATGTCTTCGATCGTTGGGGCCGCGTGCTGTTCCATGGAACGAATAAGAACAACCCTTGGGATGGTGCCGATCAACCCATCGGGGTATATCCGTGGCGTTTGCGGATGATCGATTCCGAAGGCTGGGTGCGGGAACGCACGGGCCACGTGACCCTTGTGCGGTAGCGATCACACGCGGCTGGTCGCGAAAGCGTCGACCTGCATCACCAATTCCTCTTGTGTCATGCGCGGACTCACACGCCGTTCGTCAAGCAGGTCGTTGATCCGGTAGATCACCGTGCCTCGGCGGAAACTCCACCAGCGCGCTTTCACATAGCGGTCCCACGGACCGAGATCCACTTTGTCGCCCACACAGAAGTGCGCGTGACTGTTCATCTCGGACACGAGTTGTCCGAAGCTTACCGAACTATCGATCACCAATCCGTTCTCGCGGTCCTTGGTGTGAAGCACATAGAGCGCGCCATCCGGGTACAGGTATCGATGCATGATGGGCACCACTTGGGATCGCCACACAACAAGAGCTCGTTCACGAAAGATGATCACGGTATCCCGCTGCCGGAATTGTCGTCAAGGCGGGTGCCAGAAGATAGGGTCCGGAACGAAGCAGGGCCTACCGAGGAAGGCCCTGCACATTTCTGCAATGAGGATCGGTTACTTGATCGCCTCCTGCTTTCTCTTCAGCGTATCGATGGTGCCCTGCAGCGCATCCGTGGTGGTTGAGCGCGCAGCCTCGGTCGTGGCGTCATCCTTCAAGCGCTCCTGGTGCTTGGCGAGGTCCTTTTCCACATCGGCTTCCTGGGTCATCAACTTCGCGAGTTTGCTTTCGCTCTTTGCCAACCGCGTGCGCGCTTTGGTGAGTCGTTGCAGGTCCTTGGGGTCGTTGCTGAGCGCGAACTTCTTCTCCATGCCGGCCACATCACCGCGGTAGCTCGCCACGGTCCCTTGCTCTTTGGCCATGCCGGTCTTGATCTTCCCGAGCTTGGCGTTCGACTTCGCGATGCTCTTCCGGGTCTTGGCCACATCATCCTTGGCCCCGCTCAATTTGCCCTTGGCTTTGGCGATCAGCTTCTCGTAGGTCTCGATCTGGCCTTGCACCACCGCGCGGTTGTACTTCACTGCAAGACCACGCACGTAGGCGATCTGCCCGGTGGTGTCCGGCATCGCGGTACTGTCATTGGCGGCAAAGGCGATCGTGAAGCGGCACAACTTGGCCTTCTTCTCTGTGGAGGCCTGGGCCATCACCACGATACCGGTCCCCACGCCGCCGATCGTTGCGCCAGTGGCCTTCATCGGTTTCTTGCCGCTCACACCAAGGCTCACGGCCTTCATGTCCGTGGTCCAACGATCAAGGACATCGTTCGCATCGGTCTCGTACACGCTGATGGTCCATGCGGGAAGTCGATGCGCGCCGCTGCTGATCGAATCGGCGACCACGGCGATCGCCTTGTTCCACGTGATCGCATATCCCTCCTTGGTGTTGCCTTGCTGTGCAAAGGAGGAGAGACCAACGAGGATCGCGGAGATACCGATCGGCATACGAAGTTGAAGGGAGAGGGTCATGGGGTTGGGGATTGCTGTTCTACAAGTTAAGGTTCGCACATCGATGCGCGCAGCGATGCGTCAGTTAATGATCGGTAAGGCGCGCAATGCAGTGTACACCCGGTGCATGGGCAATCCCATCACCGTATAGAAGCTGCCTTCGATCCGATCCACGGCCGTGTACCCGATCCAATCCTGCACGCCATACGCACCGGCCTTGTCGAGTGGTCGGTGTTGTGCGACGTAGTATGCGATCTCTTCCGCATCAAGCGCGCGGAAGTGAACGATGGCCGTATCGGCGAAGCTGGTCGTGCCGGTCGAGGTGCGAAGACAGACACCGGTGATCACACGGTGCGAGCGTCCGCTCAACAGGGCGAGCATCCGTCGTGCGTCCGCATCATCCTCGGGTTTGTTCAAGAGCGTGTCGTCCACAAGGACCGTGGTATCCGCAGTGATCAGCACTTGGTCCTTGGCGAGCGTTCCGGTCCATGCTTCCGCCTTGCATACGGCGAGGTGTTCCGCCACGCGATCATGCGCCATGCCAGCGGGTGGCGTTTCATCCACGTCCACGTGCGTGATCTCCACGGGAAGGTCGAGGCCTTGCAGCAATTGTCGCCGACGAGGGGATGCGGACGCGAGGATCAAGCGCCAGGGGTATATGGGAGGTGCATTCATGGCAGATAACGGATCAGCGCCGCGAAAGTCACACCCATCACCATGGCCACCTTCATCAGATTCCCGGCGCGTAGGTGCTCTGCGCGTTCCACCGCGTTGTAGGTGAAGCCGGCCGAGAGCAACAACGGACCGATGATGCCGACGCCGATGTACCAGAAGGAGAGGGTATCGTGCAGCACCAACAGGCGCAGCGCGAGCAGGGCGATGACGAGTGCGCCGATGTACACGAGGGTGAGTACACGCGCCGACTTCATGCCCCACGCGATCGGGATGGTGCGGCAACCAAGTGCTTCATCACCTTTCACATCGGCCATGTCCTTTTGCAATTCGCGCACCAGCGAAGCCATGAAGGCGAAGGCGGAGAAGCCGAGCACCCACCACCAGATCTCCGTGTAAGGAAGCGACATGGAGTAGGTGACCTCCTCGAATTCACCCGGCACGGTGACGGTGAGCGGAGCATCCATGAGCGCCCGTTGCATCAGGGGGATCTCGTACAGGCCTACGATGAGCGGCACCAACGCTGTGAGCATTGCGACCGTTCCATTCCCGGTGATCAATTGCCTCTTGAGGCTCATGCTGTACATCCAAAGCGCCATCACCGCGAAGGCAGGGATCACGATCAAATGCCACAGGCCTGTGCGCCACGCCACCACCGCGCCCAAGAGGAACCCGAGACCGCTGAACAGGAGGTGTCCCATCATGGCCACGCGGCGCTTCACGGTGCGACCGACGATCACTTCCTCCGGCTTGTTGATGCGATCGATCCGCGTGTCGAAGTAATCGTTGATGATGTTGCCACCCGCCGCTATGAGCACGGTGCTCAACACGAGGAGGACGAACAACGGCAGTGAGAGTTGAGGACCGAAGCGCGGATCGAGGATCAGATCCGCTCGTGAGACATCGATGCCGGGCTCCTGCAATAATTCATGCAGTCCGCGTTCCAATTGTCCTTCGAGCAGGCCATACCGCATGAGCAGCATCGTCGCTGCCATGATCAGCAGGTTCAACGGACGGGTCAGGCGGATGAAGTCGAGCATGTTCCTCGGTTCACCAGAGGTGTGCGCCGTTCGTGAGCCACTTGCCTTTCACCTTCATCGCTTGCTCCAACAGGTCGCGGACACAGCCGGATCCACCCGGCTTGGCACTGATGAAGCTGCTGATCACCTTGATCTCCTCGGCGGCATCGGCCGGACAGCAGGGGAGGGCCACGCGTTGCATGATGCGCAGATCGGGAAGGTCATCGCCCATGTACGCCGTGCGCGCGGGATCCAAGCCTGTGCTCGCGATCAGTTCATCCAGTTTCGCGCTCTTGTCGGGTACGCTGCTGAAGTAGTCCTTCACACCCAAGCGGCCCATGCTCTCGCGCATGCCATCGCTCTTGCCGCCGGTGATGATGACGATGTGCAGGCCTTCCTTGATCGCGTGTTGCACGGCGTATGCATCGCGACTGTGCAGGGTCCTTACCGGATCCAAGCCCGGATAAAGCAATACACGGTTATCGGTGAACACACCGTCCATATCGAACAGGAAATGATCGATCCCGACGAGGAGCTCCTTATAGGTCGATGCCATCGGTCGGGTGATCGTTCGCCTTTAGGATCATGGCACTGAGCAGCGCGTACACGCGCTGCAGGTCCGGCTCGTTGGAGAGATGTTCCAAGTGGTTCTTGATGGACGACAGATCACCGCGCCGCGCAGGTCCGGTCAGCGCTGCTTCGGGTCCGATGGTGACCACGTTGTGCGCGGTGGTGCGCCACAAGGGCAACAAGAGATCCGTCGGTAACTTCTGTTGTTTCAACAAGCGTTGTGCTTCGTGCATGAGGAAGACCGGGAGGTTGCTCGCCAGCACGGCAGTGAGGTGAAGGAGTTCACGTTGCTCATGCGTGAGTTCGAACACGCTTTCGCTGATCGCGCGCGACAATCGCAGGATCGTCTCGCGTGCCACCGCATCGTTCGCATCCACCACGATCGGCACGGGGCCCAGATCCACCGGAGCACCATGGCTCAAGGTCTGTATCGGCCAGAGGACCGCGCGGTGCGCATGCGGTTCCAGCAGGTCGAGTCCGGCCGCGCCGGCGGTGTGGGCGATCACACAATTCGTATACGGTAACGCAGCCGCCACGGAATGGATGCTGTCGTCGCTGGTGGCGATGATCACGAGATCCACTTCCTCCGGTAACGCATTCAACCGGAAGGCCGGACGATCGAGGAAGCGCGCGAGGTCGGCGGTCTTCTCCGCATCGCGTCCGGCCACACCGATCAGATGGAAGGACGTGCGGGTGATGTTGTGTCCGAGGTGGTAGGCCATGCGGCCGGTACCGATCAGGAGGATGCGCATGGGTGAGGCTCAATTACGTCGGATGCGTTGACGGATCGCCATGGCCGTGCCCAGTGCGAGCAGCACACACCCGATCCAAAGGATGTTGATCCCGGGGAAGATGATCGCGTGCATCACGAGGAATTCGGATTCGGCCACATCGATCCCCAGCTTGTTGCCATCGACCGTGGCCAGTCCGTACTTGATCCGCAGCGGTGCTACTTCCGCCGCGCGACCCATCACCGGCTTGTCGTTCGCATAGATCACCAGCGGACGCGCATCGAACCAGCGATCCGGGTTGTAGAGATCGCGGATCCGCAGTGCTGCGGCGTACACCGTGAACTGTTGTCCGAGCATGGCCTTGGTCGCGCTGTCCTTCACAATATACACGCTATCGATCAGCACCACGCTGGTCGGGGTCACGATCGTATCGCCCACCAGTTTGTCGTAGCGTCGATCGGGCATCCAGACATCATCCGTGATGGTGCCATCGTGGAGGGTGTCCCCATCCATCGCCATGTCCGCATAACGGATGTGCGTGTACAGATCACGGTTCAACCAATGCTTCGTGCTCGGTTCGGCCACGTTGCCGAAGCGCGGATTCAATTGGATGAGGGGCGCTAGACTGAAGAGGCTGTCGCCGGCTTGCGTCGGACTCCATTCATGCGCATGCCAGAGTTCGCGCTTCGAGTAGGTCTCCAGCGGTGACCAGAATTCCGGTTGCTGTACAAGGAACTCCGGACCTGCCTCATGCGCCTTGTTCGCACGGAACAAGGTGCCCCCGATGCGCACGGTATCGCCTTCGGCATAACGGCGCGGCACCATGGCGTAGTAGTCCATCTCGTACCGCAGGTCCACGCCGTCCTGTTCCTTCTCGCGGTAGCGTACGTAGTGGTCGCCCATCCGCACGGTGTCGCCGCGGTAGAGCAGCACATCGGTGCTGTTGCTGAAGCCTTCGTTCAGGAAGCGGAGATCCATGTTGCGCGCGTTGCGGCTCACTTCCTCTTTGCGACCCGTGCTGATGAGCGCGCCAAGGAGCACCAACGCGAAGCCGGTGTGTGCGACACTCGGCCCGGCGTGTGCGAGTTTCCCTTTGAGCACTTGCGGGATGTACGCGAGATTGGCCAGCACGGCGAACGTGGTGGAGAAGAGCAAGGCGCTGTAACGGAACTCCGCCCACGTGAACCTCAAGGCGATCGCGCCGGCAATGGCGACGACCAATGCGATCACGAACCACACCGCGATCCGTTTCAGGAACTGCTTCAGGTCGCTGTCCTTCCAGCGCAGGTATTGTGTGAAGGCGATCAACGTGGTGAGCACGATGGCGAAGGGGATCTGCCAACGGTGGTAGTAACGGATCACATCCTTCGGCGCGGCCAACTTCCCATCGGCAAGACGCGTGAAGAAGTCGATGCCGGTGTGATCACCGAGCCAATAGAAGACGCCACTGAGCGGAGCGAACAACAGGTTGAACACGGGCTTGCTGGTGCCGTACGTGATGGTGAGCGCGCTGAGCAGCAACACCAGCGATGCGATGAAGATCCAGAACTCTCGGGAGAGGAGCGCTTCCTCGGGTTCCTTGTTCGCGAAGCCCGCGCGGTAGGCCATCACCAGGTGTGCGATGGTGAGCAGGCCGAAGACGATGATCGCTTCCACATCGATCTCCAATGTGATGCCGATGACGAGCAATGCGAGCGATACCAGCACATAGAAGCGACGTTGGCCCTTGTCCGGGTGCAGCATCGCGGCGCTGATGCCGATGAAGATGAGGAGGAAGCGCACCAGTGCGGGCAGCATACCATCACCGGTGAAACTGTGTACGCTGGTATCGCCGAGCACACCACTGCGCGTAAGGAAGGTGGAGTAGAGGACGAGGATGAAGGTGATGAGCGTGAGCAGGTACGCCGCGAAGAGCGAGGTCTCCTTGCGTTTGTTCACCAGCATCAAGTGTCCCGCGCCGACCAACGTGATCCATGGCACCAGTGACGCATTCTCCACCGGATCCCACGCCCAGAAGCCGCCGAAGCTGAGCGACTCGTAGGCCCATGCACCGCCCATGAGGATGCCCGTGCCCAACACCATCACGCCGAAGAAGGTCCAAGGCAGTGCATGTTCGATCCATGCGCGCTTCTCGTTCCGCCAGAGCCCGGCGATCGCGTACGCGAACGGAACGAGCGTAGCGGAGAAGCCGAGGAAGAGTGTAGGCGGATGGATCACCATCCAATAGTTCTGCAACAACGGATTCAGTCCGCGACCGTCGGCGAATTGCGGGATCGCCGCGAGGTAGCCCTTCATCGCCGTCCAGGGCAGGCCGAGGTTCTCGGGTAATTCACGGATCAGCAGGAAGGGGCTGCTGCCCAACTTCA
Organism: Flavobacteriales bacterium; assembly: GCA_016721005.1. Taxonomy (GTDB): domain Bacteria; phylum Bacteroidota; class Bacteroidia; order Flavobacteriales_F; family PHOS-HE28; genus PHOS-HE28. Next base: position 268,916 of record JADKJM010000005.1, on the reverse strand, counting down.
GGTCGCCCACGTAGATGCCTATGAGCATGAAGGCGAGGAAGACCTGCACCAAGCCGAACACCGCCATCACATGCGGTTCCCAATCCTTCGCCCGCGCGATCAGGATGTTACCGATCACCACATGCCAGAAGGTCCACAGCAGGAAGGAACCCTCTTGCCCTTCCCAGAAACAGCTCGCGATGTACCGCAGCGGCATCTGCAAATTGCTGTGCTTCCACACGTAGTCGAACTCGAACCAGTGGTTGAACAGCATGACGAAGAGCAGCACCACGATCCCCAGCACGGCCATACTGTGTACACGAAACGCCAAGCGGCCGAGCGACGACCACGATGCATCCTTTCGCACAGCGCCGAGGAAGTAGCCCAACGTGGCCACCACCGCGCCCACGAGAGAAAGGCTCGTGAACAAGTGCCCCAGCGTTCCCGCCCAGGTATGCTCACCGATGTAGGCGATGTCGGTCATGCGCGCAACAATGCGGGAGGTGCGATCATCATTTCAGCGGCGAAGATGGGGGAGAAGGTTGCTCGTATTGAACGTTGTTCATTGGTCGGCCGCCAAGAAAGGTGAATGCATCGGGCATGGAGAAGGTTGCTCGTATTGAACGTTGTTCGGCTGCCAAGAACGGTGATAGATCGCGTGTGGGTAGGTGCCGTCACTCATCGTCTTCATCCCATCCCCCCAACAACGAACAACCCGCACCACGAACAACCAACACTCTGCACCGCGCACAACGAACCCTCACCCCCCGATCCGGTTCTCCTCATTGTACTTGCTCGGACACTTCATCAGCATGTCCCGCGCTTCGAACTCGCCGTTCGCATTGGCCGAGCCGATGAGTACCAAACGCTCGCTGCGTTCCAGGTCCTGCGGTTTGGCTTTGGCAAGGTGTACGGTACACGGGCGGCCCTTCAGGTCCACCATCGAAAAGGAGGTGAGGCTTGCGTTCAAACTCGGCTCGTAGACGATCGGCTTACTGCGGTCCAGCACACCCACCACATGGTATTCGGTGCCGGGGTGATCAAAAGCTTCGTTCAGGTCGGCGTAGGTACTGCTGTCGTTCAATGAGCCGACCAATGCGGCGATCGCGACGGCGATGATCACGATGGCGATGATGTGTGAGCGTTTCATGGTTGTTCGTTCATTTCTTCATGCGGTCCTCCATGCGCTTCAGTCGGCGGTCCATGCGCCACATCCACAGACCGATGCCGCAGATGATCACGCCGACCACGATGAGCACAGCGTTCAACTTACCGCTGCCGTATAGCGTGTGCTCCAACCAACCCGGTGCAGCACCTTGCGCGTGTGCCGCGCTGCTCATGATCAAGAGGGAAAGCAACAGGAGGGTTCTCATCGGTCCAATTGTTCGGCCAGTCGTGCGGCGCGGTCGCGTAGGTTGAACATCCAAACGCCCAACAGGATCCACCCCAGCACCGCCGGGTAGAAGACCATGCGCAAGCGCTTGTCGAGGTCGAGATCACTGAAGGGGCTGTTGCCCCCGTTGCCGGGATGCAAGCTGTCCACTGCGTTGAGGCGTGGCACTACGAAGAGGAAGAGCACCAGCAACACGAAGGCGAAGATGTTGTAGATCGCCGCGAGCCGTGCGCGCTTGTGCGCATCGGGCACCGAGCCGCGCAACACCAGGTAGGCGAGGTAGATCAGTGCGGTCACGGCCGCTCCGTTCAGCTTCACGTCGTTGGTCCAGAAGGCACCCCATGTGGCGCGGGCCCATATGGCGCCGGTGATCAAACCCAAGGAGCAGAAGACCAGCCCGACGTACACCGCATTCACGGCCGAACCATCGTAGCGCAACGAATTCGTCGCGAGCGTCATGATGCTGAAGACCACCGAGATGGCCATGAGCGTGATCATCGCGAACCACATGGGCACATGGAAGTGCAGGTTGCGGATGCTCTCGTACAGGATGGGGCGGTTCGGAAAAACGAACCCGCTATTGGCCAAATGGCCCTCCACACAATTGCCGGATGCGATCCCTTCGCCCAAAGCCTCGGTGAAGAGCGCACCATCGTAGCGGAGTCCGCTCACCACCACATCCGTGAGGTTCTTCCGCATTCCGGTGGGCACATTGAATGATGCGGTGAGGTGCGTGCCATCGATCACGCGCACGCTCGTTGCGCACACACGCTGACCATCGTTCTCCAGAAAGACCCGCTCATCAGCAGTGAAGTCCGTGTTGTACCCGGTGACCGTCACCGTGATCTCTCCCGGCGCGATCCGGTCCGGTGAAACATGCACGAGGTCCGGTGCCAAGGGCACACGAAGACCGGCGATGGACGCGGTGAGCAACAATGCCACCGCCAGGAATTTCCACCAATGCTTCATGCCCTTTCCTGTCCCTTATGCGCTTCCGACCTTTCCGATCCCTGCCGCACGCGCGGCATTTCCTAGCGCCTTTGCGCCTTCGCGGCCATCATGCATTTCAGTCCCGCCAAAGGTACGGGAAGAGCAACCAGGCCAAGGTGACCGTGATCACATCCAGCAGCACCAGCCCACCGAAGTACGTGCTCGTTACGCTCCACGCCACGCCGTCCAGCGCCAGCTTGCTCGCGCGGAGCAGGGCCAACAACATCGGCAGCACAATGGGGAAACCGAGGATCGCCATCAGGCCGATGCCGTTGCCGGCGCGCGCGGCGATCGCGGAGATCAACGTGAGCACCGCCGCGAAGCCCACGCCACCCAATACCACGGCGAGCAGGAATTGCGCGAGGTCCGCCTTCGCCAGCACATCGCTTCCCAGGAAGAGGCTGTAGAAGAGCAAACTCAGCAGGCTCAACACCACCATCGTCACCGCGTTGTACAGCGTGCGCGCCAGCACGAGGTTGCGCGGGTCCACCAGCGTGTGCAGGTAGAGTTGCCGTCCGGCATCCTCCCGCTGGAAGGAACGCGACAACGCATTGAAGGCCGCGAAGAGCAGGATGATCCAGAACAACGCATTCCATGTGGCCGTGCCCAAGCCGGACTTCACCGCGAGGTGGCACACGTACACGGCGCTCACCACATACAGCAGCATGCCGCCCCACGCCGCGCGCTGTCGCAGGTCAAGGGCGATCTCCAACCGCAGTACGTTCAGGATCTCCGCCGTGCGCATGGCGCGAAGGTACCGGGAGGGGCTGGCGCAGCATTCATCGGCGTATGGGCGAATGGATCCGTGCTTGCCACGACGCGCATGGCTATCTGCATTGGTCCTGTCCGGTCATGGCCACAACGGGTGAGCTGGAAGCCGAGCGCATTCACTTTCCGCGCCCTGTCTCCGCGTACTCTGCACTTCTGCGGTTCAATGCATTCACGCGTTATGGTATCCGGGGTCTTGTCGTTCGTGGCGGACCGGGAGAAGAGGGAACTGCAGGAAGAAATAACCGCAGAAGAAGAAAACCGCAGAGGGGCAGAGCGCACAGAGAAATGCAGAAGCAGTTCGGCGGAACCAACTCTGTGACCCCTGCCCCTCTGCGGTTCAATGCATTCATCCGCGCCCATCCACTCTTTCCGCGTCATCCGCGTTCCATCGCATTCCTCCGCGCGCTCTGCCCCTCTGCGGTTCAATGCATTCCTCCGCGCTCTCAGCCCCTCTGCGGTGAATGCATTCGCGCGGTGTGGGCTCCGGGGTCTTGTCATTCCGGGCGGCTGGTCCAACCAAACGGACAAGGACGCTCTCACGAGCGCCCTTGCCGACTTTCACCAACACGTCCGTCTTTTTGGACAGCCGTGCGTATGGTTCGATCCCCTTACTGTGGCAGTAGGACCTTGTCGATCACGCAGACCAAGCCGTTGCTGCACGGTACGGTGGCGATCACGTTGGCATCGTTGATCATCAGTTTGCCATCCTTCACATGGAAGGTCACGTTGCCGCCGTTCACCATGCCCATCCGTTGGCCATCACGCAATTGCTCCGGCTTCAGCACGCCCAGGGCTACATGGTATTGCAGGATGTCCTGGAGGGCTTCCTTCTTCTCCGGCTTCAACAAGCCCTCCACGGTACCGGCGGGCAGGGCAGCAAAGGCCGCGTTCGTCGGTGCGTACACGGTGAAGGGACCGGCGTTGCTCAACGCGTCCACCAATTCGGCGGCCTTCACGGCAGCCACCAATGTGGTGTGGTCCGGTGATGCCACGGCCACGCCCACCACGTTCTTCTGTGACTGGTCGTCCTGCACGGTGGATTGCCCACCACCGGGAGCGTTCGCGGGGGTTGCGGCAGTTTCTTCAACAGGAGCACCGCCGCCGCAAGCGATCAGTGCGAAGGAAGCGATCAGGGCCATGGGCCCGTGGAACGAGGGTTTGGTGTTCATGATGGTTGTGCGTTACGCGGACAAGGTTACACGCTTCGTGTCCCTAGCGGATGATATCCGTCAGACTCCCCGATGTGTTCCATCAGGCGGCACGTTTCCTCACACTGGCCAAGAGGATGCGCGGTTCCTACGCTCCGCTCTGCCATCCGCTCCGTTCATAGATCCTTGCGCACGAAGGCGCGCACCGCGCCCCACGCGGGCAATGCGGTCCACAGCAACAGCGCGAGGAAGGACACCACCATGCCGCCGAAGCTGCCGAAGAAATGTTGGTACACCGCGCCGGTGTATCCGAGCAACGCGGCGAGATCGATCTTCAGCATGATGAGGATGCGCGAGAGGTCGATGGGATTCAATGCGGCCAGCGGAACGATCACGGGTTCGATGGGGTATTCACTGAAGGTGAAGAGCAGCCACAGCAAAAGGGAGTCGTACACGAGTACCATGAGCACCCAGGTCACCAAACCCACGCCCACGGCTTTGGCGCGGTCGCGTTGCCGCACCGCGATGGATATGCCCAGTGCACAGAAGACCGCGGTCAGTGCGGTGCCGGTGAGGAGCAGGGTCCAGCCAATGGCATTGGAGGTCCATGCGATCACCGGTAGGCCCACGCCGAAGAGGAAGGACACCACCAGCGCGGTGGTGATGGCGAGGAACTGTGCGCGCAGGATCGCCTGCCGACGTAATGGTTGCACGGCGAGCAGCACGGTGAATTCGTACTGGTTGTAGAAGTAGATGATGGTGAAGACCAGTGCGAGCAGCGGTGTGAGGGCGAGCACCACTTGTGTGAGGCTGATGAGCGCCTTGGTGTCATCGCCCTCCAATAGGAAGAGGCCGAGGGAGACCAACAGGAGCAGGAAGGCGTAGCCCAGCGCGAAACGATTGCGCGCCAGATCCAGCAGGGTGTACTTATAGACCTTCCACATGCACGGGGCTGAGTTGGGCGAGGTACTTGGGCAGGGCGATGGAGAGCACGCTTTCCCCGGTCACCTCGGTGATGGTCTCGGGCGGAAGCGCGAAACGCAGAAGGCCATCCTGCAAATAGGCCACGCGATCGCCGAGGCGCTGCACTTCCTCCATGATGTGGGAGGTGATGAGTACCGTGGCTCCGTTGCGCCGTGCTTGCAATACGGCTTCCAACAAGGTCCCTGCGCTGATGGGGTCGAGGCCCGCAGTGGGTTCGTCCAGCACAAGGATGTTCGGTCGGTAGCGGAAGGCAAGTACCGCGCTCACTTTTTGTCGCATGCCACCGCTCAGGTTGCTGATGCGTTTGTCCAATAGGGCGTCCACACCCAACGATGCGATCAGCCGGTCGTCGGTGGATCCGCTGCGCGCACCACGGATGTCATTCATCATGCGCAGGAGTTGTTCCACGGTGAGTTCCTTGGGGAACTCCGCGAGTTGCGGCATGTAGCCGATGGCCGCGCGATAGGAGGGGTCCGTGCCGATCACGGTCCCGTTCACCGCGATGGAACCTTCGGTGGATCGGACCAGGCCGAGCAAACATTTGATCAACGTGGTCTTGCCCGATCCGTTGGGTCCGATCACCATCACCACTTCACCTTCGGCAAAGGCCGCGCTGACGCCACGCAAGGCCCATTGCTTGCCATAGCGCTTGCCAAGGTTCTGGAATGCGATCCTGTTCATGGTGCCGTGCGGCCCTTGGTGTTCATGGTGGTGGGGGTTCCCGGGGTCGGTGGTCGCATCAGCGGTGCGCGATCCTCCAAGGTGGCCGGCGTCAATGTGGGGATCAGGCGTTCGCTCTGGTCCAGGAGGTTCACCATCAAACTGCGCGAGAGCACCATGGCGTAGGGCATGCGCTCGGTCACCAGGGCGAAGACGCTCAACGGACGGAAGGGCACGTCGCCCACGCCATCGCGGTCCAGGTCGTAGCCGCGGTAGCGGTCCCAATAGTTGTGTTGCAAGGTGCTCAACACCAGGTCCCCGTTGGTGGTCATGTCGAAGGTGTTCCCGGTGAAAACGTTGCCCTCGTAATGGGCAGCGGTGCTGTTGGCGTACACGCGCACGGCCCAGCCGTTGGCCTCGAAGCGGTTGTCGCGGATATCCGCGCGGTTGCACCCGTCCACCAGCAGGCCCACGGTGTTGTCGGTGAAGAGGTTCCGTTCGATGTGCGCGTCGTTGATCTCCTTCAGGAGCAATCCGTAGGCGCTGGCGCCGCGGTTGCGTTCGAACCGGTTGTCGGTCATGGTCACGTCGCGCGTGAACATCACCGCCACCCCGGCGCCGTTATCATGGAAGAGGTTGTGGGTGTAGCTGTCGCGATGGCTGAACATGAAGTGCAGGCCGTAGCGGGAGTTGTATGCGCTCGTGTTGTGGTCCACGTGCGAATCGGTGACGAACTCCAGGTAGATGCCATCGCGGTGGTGGATCGCGGTGTTGCGTAGGATGTACACATGGTTGCACTTCCAGAGGTGGATGCCGTTCGCGCGGCGCGTCTCGGACACGGCCTCATCGCCTATCACTTCGTTGTCCGCGATGGTGGCGCGCGCTACGCTGCTGAGGTGGATCCCGAAGAAGCAATGCAGGATGCGGTTGCCGGTGATCGCGATGTCCGTGACGCTGATGCACTTGATCGCGGCGTTGTCGTTCATGTCGCTCACCCGCGTGCCACGGATCACGAAGCCGGAGATCGTCACATGCGATGCATTCACCACGATGACCTCCCCGGTGCCGCCGCCATCGATCACCGGCCAGCCTTCACCCAGCAGCACCACCGGACGTTGGATGGTGAGCGCGCCTTCCGTATAGGTGCCTTTGAGCACGCGAATGGTATCGCATTCCATCGTGATGGCGAGGGCCTCGGTGATGGAAGTGCCGCCGGGCCGTACGGTGCATACACGCGCACCCACCAGCAAGCAGCACATCGCCAAGAGGGTGGAAGCGAACGTGCGGCGCATGGATCAGGTATCGGTGAGCAGGGTGCGTACAGCGGGCCAGTCGAGCACGTCTCCGGGATGTGTGCCGGCGGTGGTGCTGCGGTCCGCTTCCGAAGAGAAGGCGGCCACGTTGCCGTTCATCGGGCTGCGTAGGGTGGGGGCGTGGAGGTAGAACGCGGAGGTGGCATCGATGAGCGTTCCCGGATGGGCGTGATCGCTCACCCACCAACCGGCCACCTGCTCTTCCGCGATGGCACCATCGGCCACGTGCTGCACCATGCACTCGGGTGAATCGAACGTGTAGGTGCGCCCTTGCTTGGTCACGATCGCCGAGGCGAACTGCGGGTCCATCACGTTCATGCGACAGAAGGCGCACTCCGCCTTTCCGAGATCGATGACGGGTGGCCCGTTGGTGCCGCAGGATGATACGGTGAAGAGCAAGGCGATACCGGCCATGGTGGCGGCGAGTTCATTGGGAAGCGGCCGGTGCGGCGTGCCCTCGGCCGGTTCCTTCTTCGGCCAGCGCCACTCGAAGAACCAGATGATGCACGCGACGGAGACCACCGCAAAGAGGATCCATCCGCCGGTATCGGGCAAGGACCACGCATCGAAATTCAACAGTTTCTTGTGCCCGAAGAGCGGCGGCTGATAGACCATGCCCTCCACCTTGATCGCCGCGTGCGGGTCCAGGTCGTGCCCGTACCGGTAGCCCCATGCGTACATGTCCCACATGGCCCAGATCACGTACGCGAAGAGCGCCATGGTCCAGCTGAAGATGGCGCCGCGCCGACCGATCGCCGCGGCGATGAGCCCCCAACCGATCAGGAGGTAGAAGGCGTACCGCATGATCTCGAATTCCGGGAACATCTCGTTATGGATCGTCGCCATGCCGATGTAGTGGTTCAGGCCGTTGATCTTGTTCACATCGCCGGTGAATCGGTCATGGAAGATCTGTAGCGCGAGGCCTTCGGGGTATTGCGGTGCGGCGAGGTCGATGCGCCAAATGGGTGTCACCAGCAGCAAGCCGAGGGACAGCGCGGCGATGGCGATGATGATCCGGGAGATCGGTCGTGGCTTGTGCAAGATCATGGCTGGTACCTGTTAGAGCGAAAAGCACCGGTGCGCATGATCACACCGGTGCTTCCCTTGTTGGTTATTTGTTCCGTTGGATCACGATCCGGCGTCGAACGATCGGGTCTCAGCCGTCAGCTTCACATTGCTTCCTGCTGGTGATACGCGGATGTAGCCTTGCATCTCCTGGTGGAGCGCACTGCAGAAGTCCGTGCAATAGAAGGGGACGATGCCCACTTGGTCCGGCACCCACTTGAACGTACATGTCTCGCCCGGCATGATCAGGAGCTCGGCGTTGCGTGCGCCCTTGATGGCGAAGCCGTGCGGCACGTCCCAATCCTGCTCCAGGTTCGTGACGTGGAAGTACACCACATCGCCGATGCGGATGCCTTCGATGTTGTCGGGGGTGAGGTGCGAACGGATCGTGGTCATCTTGATGTGGACCTCATTTCCTTTCCGCTCGATACCGGTCTCCTTTTCACCCCTGGACACGTACGGGTGCATGTTCTTGTTGATGTCGAAGAACTTCACCTCGCGCGGACGAACAAGGTCCGCAGGGATGGACTGCGCATAGTGCGGTTCACCGATCGTGGGGAAGTCCAGCAGCAATTCCATCTTGTCACCGTCGATGCTGTATAGCTGGGCACTCTGCGCGAGTTCGGGACCTGTGGGCAGGAAGCGGTCCTTGGTGATCTTGTTGTATGCGACCACATACTTGCCCCAAGGTGCCTTGCTGTCACCGCCTGGTATGCTCAGGTGGCCGATGCTGTAGTAGGTCGGTACGCGGTCCAGCACTTCCAGCCGCTCGATGTTCCACTTCACGATCTCGCTGCTCACGAACATGGAGGTGTAGGCGTTGCCCTTCCCATCGAACTCGGTGTGCAATGGGCCGAGACCTGGCTTCTTCACCTCGCCGTGCAGCACGCTTTCGTACTTCAATACGGGCACGCCCATGAAGTCCCCTTCCAGATCATTGGCGGCGATGGCCTTCTGGATCTTCTCGAAATCGAAGACCGGGATCAGCGCGGCGAGCTTACCACTGCCCACGATGTAGCGGCCCGTGGGATCCACATCACAACCGTGCGGCGATTTCGGGCAGGGCATGAAGTAGATGAGGTCCTTCAACTCGCGCGGATCCAGTTGCAGCACTTCCTCCAGTACGGTGCTCTCGGCCGTGTGCGTCTCCTCGTTGTACCAGTTGCTGTAGTACTTCGCGGGTACCTTCTTGCCCTTGCCCTCTTTCGCGTACTGTTCCGCCTTCTTCCAGTTCAGCGCCATCACGTAGTCCTTGTCGTGTTGGCTCGCGTTCACCTCCAACAAGCTGAACGCTTGTTCGCTGTTGTAGCAGCTGAAGAAGAACCAACCTTCGCTCGGTCCTTTGCCGGCGTGGCTCAGATCGAAGTTCATGCCGGGTGTGATGATCTGGAAGGCGATGGACATCTTGCCGCTCTCCGGATCCGGGTGGATGAAACTCACCGTGCCCTTGAAGTTCTCGCGGTAGGTCTCGATCGGGACATCGCGCTGCGCGTCCGTACCCATGGGGATACTGAACCGCGTTCCGCTCACCACGTATTCGCTGTTGCCCGTGGTGAAGGGGGAACTGTGGTTGCCCGCGCAGTTGGGGATCTCGATGATGCTCTTGGTGCGGAAGGTACCGAGATCGATCAAGGCGATGCGCGGTGTATTGTTCCCGTTGATGAAGCACCACTTGCCATCGGGCACGCCATCGGTCTGGGAGAGTTCCGGGTGGTGGCTGTCATCCCAAGGGATGTATCCGTGCGTGGTCATCAGCATCGGCTTGGTCTCCTCGCTGAATCCATAGCCGCTTTGCGGATCCTCGCTGAACACGGGGATGTTCCGCAGCATACGGCCACTGGGAAGACCATACACACTGAGCTGCCCACTGAAACCGCCGCTCACGAAGTTGTAGAACTCGTCATAGGAGCCGGGCTTCACATAGGTCTTCGCTGCTGCATCACCTTTCACAGCGCTTGCTTGCGAGGTATTGGGCCTGCATCCCTGTAGGGTATTGAAGAAGAGGAACAGGCCGATGGCTCCTCCGAGCACCAGCGCTGTGGACAACAGTGGGCGTTTCATGTTTTGGGTTGGTTCGTGGATCGGTTCAAAGGGTGCGCATGAATTCGAGCAACTCGCGGGCTTCGTCCTTGGTGAGGTTCTGGTTCGGCATCCGCACAAGGCATTCCTCCAGCAGTTTCTGTGCTTCGGGATCATCGGCGAGCATCACATCAACGTTCATGATCATGTTCATGATCCAAGCGGGTTCGCGGCGCGTGGTAAGTCCCTTCCAACCCGGACCGACCACCCGATTCCCACCCCGGCTATGGCAGGCTTGGCATTTCACGTCGTAGGTCGTTTCACCCTTGGCCGCCATGTCCTTGTTGATGTCACCCAAGGTCAGGTCCGCCGCTGTGATCAAGCCGGGTTTCGCTGTCGCATTTCCGGAAGATGCGTCCGGCGTACCTTCCTGCGTAGCGGATGGGTTCGCAGGCGCACCCCCTCCGCATGCGGCCAGCGTGGTCAATGCAACGAAAAGGGTTGTGGTGATCGGCCAACGTGAAGTGTTCATGGGTAGGGTTTGTTATTGGTGTGACAAATTTGATGGTGTGATCCGGACGGGGCTATGACCTTCATCATCGGATCGATCGAGCAATGTTAGCTTTCGCGCCATTTTTCACCAACGTGTACTATCCGATCAAGATATGATCCGCAGGTGGTTCCAAGTAGCACTTCTTTTCCTGGCCATAGCGGCCACGATCGGGGCGATGTTGCGGTTGATCTATGTGGTGGATATGCCATGGCTCTTGTTCAAACCGTGGTTGCATGCGCATTCGCATGTGGCCATGCTTGGTTGGGTCATGCCCGCCTTGCTCATTGCTATCATCGGACAGGATGATCGCCCAGCGCCGCGCGGGTTTTCGTGGTGGATGCTCGCATCGCAAGTCTTCGTTCTCGCCATGCTCGTGAGTTTTCCGCTGCAAGGATACGGATCCGTTTCCATCGCAAGTTCTGCGGGCCAGATGGTCATCGGATACGTGCTCATCGCACTGGTGTGGCATCATACCCGGCATTGGCCAGCGACGGGCAGTCGGCTGCTGGTGCGTCTCGCCTTCGTTTTCCAGTTCGTGAGCACCATTGGTATCTGGGCCATGGGGCCGATCATGACCTCCGGCCTTGCGGGCACGGAATGGTACTACTGGAGCATCCAGTGGTTCCTCCATTTCCAGTTCAACGGTTGGTTCTGGTTCGCTGCCATGGCCATCGGGAGTCGCTGGGCGGAGCAGCATGGCGTGAATGTGCGCCTGGACACCACCACCACCGTGTTATGGGCGGCGGGCACCCTGCTCACCTTCGCACTTGCCGTGGCATGGAGCGAACGGCATACGGGCATCATCGCGGTGAATTCCTTCGGTATCCTGCTCCAGTTCATTGCCGCCTGGCGAACCATGATGGCCATGCGGGGCGCGCGCCCACAAGCCTACGTGAAGTCCACCAAGTGGATGCGCTTCCTCATCGGGGTCATGCTGGTGTCCATGGCCATGAAGATCGCCGCACAATCCCTGGTGGCCATCCCGGCCATGGCGACCATGTCGCTCACCCTGCGCAACTACGTCATCGGATTCATCCACTTGAACACGCTCGGTGCCATCACCTCCTTGCTCTTCGCGTTCGCGCTCATGCGCGGGTGGTTCGATCATCGCAGGCTTGCCATGCGCTTCGGACTCATCTCCTTCGTTCTCGGCTTCGCCACCAGCGAGACGCTCTTGTTCCTGCAAGGCACCTTGTTCTGGGCGGGCCTGAGGAAGATACCCGGTTATTACCTGATGCTCTTCGGCGCAAGCACCTTGTTGGCGGTAGGGGTGTGGGTGGTGCTCTTCTCCTCCTTCAACCGGAGCGCCTATCTTCGGCTGACACGCATACGGGCCGAGGAGGCTCACTGATCCATTGTCAGGCGAATCGCTCTCAGCTTGGACCGAACCCCATCCTCAACCAAGAACACCGGACCAATGATCAAGCGAATACTCCTTGCTCTTCTGGCGATAACGCTGGTAGCACAATTCTTCCAACCCGATCGTAGCGCACCTGCGATCGACCCATCGAAGGACATGCTGGCGATGACCAACGCGCCTGCGGATATCCAAGCGCTTGTGGTTGGGGCGTGTTACGATTGCCACAGCGACCGGACCGAATATCCGTTCTGGGCGTATGTGACCCCGATCAACTTCATCATTCAACGCCACATTGATGAAGGCCGGGAGGAACTGAACTACTCTCGATGGGATCTGTTCGTGGGTAGTGAGCATGCCGCCAAAAGCGGTGAAGAGTTGGCCGAGGGTGAAATGCCTCCTGCCAACTACGCACGGATGCACGGGCATGCGCAGTTGAGTGGTGCCCAAAAGGACCAGCTTATCGCTTGGTTGAATGCGACCATGGGCGAGGCGGGGCACGGTGAGGCCGGGCACGATGAGTCGGACGAGGACGACGACTAGCGCGGAGCCGAAGCGATGTCGACCTGCGCGATCCGGTTGATCGAGGCCATGGGGTCGCAATGGGACCCCGCTCCTTTCAGGAGGATGGTTGCAGCAACCTGTTGAAGTAGGCCCATACCACGATCCCCAGCCCGAGCAATACGCCGAGTCCTGCGTATGCGAATACATACAGCACGTTATTGACCGGTTGCATCATCGCTTGGAAGTCGGTCATGCCGAGCGCGACGGAACGATAGCCTTTGAGCAGGCCCGCCGCGATCAATGCGAACCAGAAGACCAGTAGGCTCACCGTGGTGATCCGTCGGCCGATCTTGATCCACCGGCGTTCCTTGTCCGGTAGTGCATCCATTCCCAGCATCGTTCCGATGGAGGCCAGGAGGATCATCGTGTTGATGCCGATGGTGGTGCCCATGGCGTGCGCCACGGTGATGTGCGTGCCGTGCGTGTACCGGTTGATCGCCGGGATGGACATCAACAGCGCGAGGATGAGGTTGAGGAAGACCCAGAACTCCGAGGCCAGCAGGAAGCGGTAGGTGATGATGTTCCGGTGGATGCGCTGCTCGGTCATCTTCGCGCGGAAGCCCTGGATGATGTTGATGAGGAAGATCCATTCCGCCATGCTGATGCCGTAGGCGACGTGCCGGATCCAACCCGCCGTGGGCACATTGTAGATGTGGTGGCCCCAGTTGAACATGAGGTTGCTGAGGCCGAGGAACCAGAAGATGAAGACCTTCCTTCCACGTGCGATCCCTTCATCGCCGCTCAACTTCACCATAAGGTAGAGCGCAGTGCCGTAGATCATCTGGTTCCACGCGCCCACCATGGACCCGTTCGATTTCCACTGCACGGTGATCTCGCGGAGGTAGTTGTCCCTGAACCAGGGGATCTGGTAGAGGTTCTGCTCGATGAAGGTGATCAGGAAGAAGAGCAGGCCCGTGCTCCACATCCACACATACAAAGGCGGATCGGGGGTGCGCTTCAACCATGCACGGAAATAGTCCGCCATGAGGAGCAACCACGCGAACAATAAGGGTATGGCCAAGAGCGGTGGGAACTCCCAGTATTCACGACCACCGTACTGGTTCACGGCGTAGAAGCCGAAGACCGCGAGAATGGTCCCGATCCAAAGCACGAGGAAGCCGGTGTAGAGTATGGAACCGCGGGTCTCCCCGAATTCCACACGCTTGAAATGGACCAGGCCGGCCGTTGCGCCACTGATGATCCAGAACAAGGCGGCGGAGACGTGTATGGGGCGTAACTGCCTGAACGGGATCAGCGCGATCCCATCCGGAAGCAGGAAGGCGAAGGCCGCCAACGAACCGACCACCAGCGCCGTGGCCAGCAGCAACAAGGCAAAGCCGATGTGCCACTTGGTAGCGGTGGTCATGGGGTGGTGGGTTTGATGAGATAGGTCCCCGACCAATGCACGTTCTCCGGGGAGACCTGGCTGCTACCGGTCCGGTCCACCCATGCCAGGAAGGCGATCAGATCATCGATCTCCGCGTCGTTCAATTCCAGTGCGGGCATACGCCCGGAGCCGTAACGCATGAAGGCCCGCATGCGCTCCTCGCCCGCTCGTTGGTACTCGTTCGTCAGATCCGGACCCATGTACCCGCCGAGGCCGTACAGTTGGTGGCAGCTCGCGCAGTTCTGTTGTTGCCAAGTATCCATGCCCGCCCGCACTTGTGCCGTGGCGGGTTCCATGCGGCCCGCATCCCCGTTCGTGTACACGAGTGCCGTGTAACCCGCGAAGGCAATGAAGAGGATGATCCAGACCGTGCGCATTCCCGGGATCTTGCGTCAGCCGGGTGTGGTCGATCCCACTGCGCTGGCGCTGTTCGTGAAGATCATCGCTCCGTTGAAGTACACCTCCCAGGTCACCGGCATCGCTTTCTTCAGCATGAAGCTCACGCCGCACAATTCGTTCTGTGAGCGCTGCACTGTGGCTAACGCATCGTCGCGGTATTCCTCCTTTCCTTGGATATCATATACCACATGGATGCCGGTGTAGGCGATGGGATGCGTTTTGGTGAGTTCCGCGATCGCGCGCACATCGCAACGGTCCAATGGTTTGCCGGCTTTGCGCATCAGCGCCACCACATCCATGCCCGTGCAGCCTGTGAGCGCCACGAGCATGAAGGGCTTGGGGATCGGCCCTTGGTCCTCACCGCCTACGCGCTCCGGTGCGTCCATGACCACGGTATGGCCATTCACCAGTGCGTTGAACTGCATCTTTCCCATCCAAACGGTCTCCACTTCGTGCGTCATCGGTCGGTGTGTTCGTACTGCGGCCAAAGGTGGCGAGGGTGTGCGATCCGGGTCCTGACCACCGTCATCTTGTGAGCGAAGCGTAACCTTGTGCATCAGCCCCAGGACCATGATCAAGCTATCCGTTCCCGCCTGCGCCATGTTGGCCCTGTCCGCATCGGCACAGTTCAATAACCCCTTGGCCATTCCCCCTGCCCTGGACCTGGATACCTTCCACTTGGTGGTGGATGAGCATGTCCACCAATTCTATCCGGGGATCAACACGAACACGTACGGTGCGAGCGCGGAGTACCTCGGCCCCACGCTGATCATGCATACCGGGGACACTGCACGGATCCGTGTCCACAACGACCTGTCGCAGATCACCACCATGCACTGGCACGGGCTGCGCGTGCCCGGCGAATTCGATGGTGGCCCACAGCGGGTGATCGATCCCGGTGACGTATGGGATGTGAAGTACCAGGTGAAGAATCCCGCCGGCACTTACTGGTACCATCCGCATCCGCACATGCTCACGGCTTTCCAGGCGAGCATGGGTATCGCGGGTTTCATCATCGTGCAGGACGATGAGGAGGCTGCATTGGACCTGCCGCGCACATACGGGATGGATGATTTCCCGGTGGTGGTGCAGGACCGGAAGTTCGATGCGAACGGCGACTTCGTGATCGGGCCTTTCGGTGACTCGGTGCTGGTGAACGGGACGCCACGACCGTACCTGGAATGCCCGGCCCAAGTGGTGCGCCTGCGCTTGTTGAACGGATCGAACGCGCGCGTTTACCCGCTCGGCTTCGAGAACGACCAACCCTTCAGCGTGATCGCCAGCGACGGTGGCCTGCTGAACGCACCAGTGACCATGGACCGGATCCCCTTGAGCAATGGCGAACGCGCCGAGATCCTTCTGGACCTCACCGGCATGGAAGGCGACAGTTTGTTACTGATGAGCTATGGCAGTGAACTCCCACCGACCGTGCCGGGTAGTTCGTACGTCCTGTGGGAGAGCAGCCCGTTGAGCGGGATCGATTTCCCTGTTCTGCGCATCCGCATCACGGCACCGACCGCTGATCCGGTCACCACCATACCAGCGACGCTAGGCACGGCGCAGCCTTATGACGAAGCCTTCGCCACCGGTAGTCGTACCAAGACCCTCACCGGCAACGGTATGGTGGGCATGGGCATGTTCATGATCAACGGTGCGATGTACGACATCAATGTGATCAACGACACGATCCAGTTGGGCAGCATGGAAGTGTGGACCTTCCAGAACAATTCCAACATGGCTCATCCCATGCACATCCACGGCGGC
Source organism: Flavobacteriales bacterium (assembly GCA_016721005.1). Classification (GTDB taxonomy): domain Bacteria; phylum Bacteroidota; class Bacteroidia; order Flavobacteriales_F; family PHOS-HE28; genus PHOS-HE28. The sequence continues at coordinate 252,570 of JADKJM010000005.1, read as the reverse complement.
TCGTTCTTCATTCTCGATCGCGATGGGATAGCGCCACCTGCGTGGGAACAGGGCGCCAAGGACGTGGTGCTGGTGGACGTGGGCGAGGCCGTGCGCGTGATCATGCGCTTCGATGAGCTCACCGGCGAGGAGTGGCCCTTCATGTACCATTGCCACAACCTGATGCACGAGGACAACATGATGATGGCGCAATACATCGTGGTCGATCCACACATGGCCGTGACGGGCCGGATGGATGATGGATCCATCACTGTATACCCGAACCCGACCGAAGGCGTGGTACACTACCGATCCGCATTCCCGGTGCGCACGGTGGAGATAACGGACAACGTTGGCCGGTCCGTTCTGCGCGATAAGGTCGGCGAACGATCAACAGGATCCGTGGACATCAGTGGACTGCGGGCCGGTGTGTACACCCTCACGCTACGCAATGGCGGGAACATCTCCCACACGAAGGTGATCCGGGAGTGACCCTCGGGTCAATTGTTCAAGGCACCCTGCTCGATCCAATCGCGTATGGTCTGTAGCTCTTCGGCGCTGAGCGTGGTGCCGTTCGGCGGCATGTTGAGGCCATAGGTCCCGGTTCCCGTGACCTTTTGCCACAGGACCGATGCATCCGGATCGCCGGGTACGATCCGCACATGCGGTGCGTAGCCCGTAGTGACCACGCTCACCAAGTTGACATAAGCTTGCGAGACACCGGGGGACGCTTCCGAGGCACCAAGATCCAACGCGCCACTCACCGGATGGCAATTCCAACAATGCAGGGTGAAGATGGGCAGCACCTCGGTGTTGAAGTAGGCGGTATCGATCGTATCCTGCACGATCACCGGTCCTTCATCCTTGGCGCATCCCGCAACGAGCAGTACGGTGCATGCGAAGACCCAAAGAACGGTTGGTCGAGGGTTCATGGGTGGGGTTGCTTGGGTTTCACGAACAAGGTGCGGGCGATGTTGAAGCCGAGCAGCAGGTACCCGTCATCATAGCGCGTGGCGGGTGTGGTGTACAGGTCCTTCTCGAGGATCTGCGAACTACTTGCCACGATGATCTGGAACACATGGCCGAGCGTGGAGACCTCGTATGCCACCGCCACGGGGTTCAGGTGATCCACCGGTTGCTGGCCCTTCAGGATGGGCGTGTACTCCAGAAGAACGGACCCCTTGGTGGTGACCTTGATACGACCACTGAGAGGCAGTGCCACGGTGAGGTTGCTTTCCCCTTCAGGCACCAGGTTCCGGTACACGGCTGCACCAGTGATCTGCGCAGAGAAGACATCGTTGAAACGCCGTGCAACGATCACCTGGGTGTTATACGAGAGCCGGTGCTTGGTCTCATACGAGAATGGTGTTACCCGGTCACCATAGAAGGAATTGTTCCCCACGGTCGGGAAGGCATCGGTCATCATCGCCGTGTTGAAATACCCGGTCACGGAAACCGGCATGCGATCGTCCACGGTTTGGCGCAGGATCCTGTATTTGGCCGAAAGGTCCACCGTCTTGCCGTTCTTGGTGCGACCGGTCTCCAATTGCAAACGATCGGTGAGGGCGTACTGGAACCCGAAACGGATGTTGGCGGGAAGGTCCAGGCCAAGGAATTGTTTATACACCTGCTCGTCCGGGCTGACCGCGCCGAACCGGTGTTGGATCATGAAGCCGAAGGACCGCTTGCGCGGCACCACCTCCACGGTCTGTGCGTTGATCACCTGTGTCCAAGAGAAGGTGTTCGTCACCAACTCCGGTGCCTCCTGGGCCATCGTGGCGTAGCTCATCGCACCGAGGAGGAGCCCCAGTAAAGCGCGGCGGAATGGAAGATCGAGTGGCGTCATTCGGCGTTGGACTTGAGTGTTCGCAGGTAGTGTACCAAGGCCCAGCGCTGCTCCCGGGAGATCACTTGTTCGTAGGATGCCATTTCTCCGCGACCGTGCGTGATCTTCCAGTAGATGGCACCGTTCGTTTGGGCTTGAACGGTCCGGGAACCCAGATCGGCAGGATGCACCTTCAAGGCGGCCGCATTGGGGCCGTCGCCTTTCCCTGCCATTCCGTGGCATACCCAGCAGAGGGAGGTGAAGATCTTCTGCCCTTTCTGCACGGCTTTCGGATCGTTGGCCATGGCGTCCACCAGTTTATCGGCCTCGGGTGGCGCTTTCCATGGCTCACCTTGTGGAAGTATTTGGAACCCGAGGGTCGGTACGAGCAGGAACAGGATGAGTGCGGTGCGGTTCATGGGGGTCAGGATCCAGGACCTGTGGGAGCGGGGTCCGTGCGGTGTTGCAGCGCCAGCAGATCCAAGGCCTTTTTAGCGTTCGTATGGGATGGGTCCAAAGTAAGGGCCTTGGTCAAACTCTCCTGCGCGGCAACCGGATCACCGGTACGGGCCTGGGTGACCCCGAGCGTGTACCGGATCTGTGCATCCCCCGGCCGCAATTCCGCCAAGCGCCGGTACTGTACCAGGGCCTCATTCCATTGCCCACCGCGCAAGAGGAGGCCGCCGATGTTGTTGCGCACCAGCACTTCGTCGGCCCCACGCTGTAGCGCTTGTTCCAAAAGTGCGATGGCTTTCCGGTCAGCGCCAGAGGCTGCTTCCAAGGCTGCCCAGGACAGCAGCGGCCGTGGGTCGTTGGGCGTTCGCGTAGAGGCTTGTTCATACAAGAGCCGGGCTTGTCGGACCTCGCCCTTACGCGCGCGTTCATCGGCAAGCGCCAGCGCGGCCAAGCCGAGCAATTCCTCATCGCGGCTATGCGGACGGACGAGGCCTTCCTGAAGCGTGCGTTCCCAATGCGCGATCGCTCCGCGATGATCCCCTGCCGCATCAGCGAGTTCGCCCAAACGGTAGCGCGCTTCCACATGGCCGGGATCCTGTGCCACAATTCCTTTCAACAGTTCGATGGACTTCGCGCGTTCGCCCGCAAGGAGATACAAATTGGCGAGTTCCTTGCGTCGATCGATCGGGCGGATCATCCCGATCGCCAAGGCTTTCTCATAGTGTTCGATCCCTTCGCCAAGTTGCTCCGCTGGAACACCCGCCGTGGTGCCGCTCAACTCGGTGAATACCGAGCGCCCTTTCCAGGTATGCCACTGCACGATGCCGCTGTGGACCAATAGGACCAGCACGGCGACCGTGAACGCACCGAACACCCATCCGGCCGGTCGCAAGTGTCCGGTCACCTTGATCCGGATGCCGCGCAATTGCATTGTTCCGGAGCGGATGAGTTGAATACCCATATGCAGGATGTACGCGGTGCAGACCGCCAAGCCCACCGCCAGCAGGAACGGAACAGCATCATACAGCCCGCGGAAGATGAAGACCGAGATCACGAATGCGGCAAGCATGAACAGGTCCTCCTTCAACGTGAAGCTGAAGCGTCCGGAATAGCTGCCCATGGGCTGCCCTTTGCGGAAGAGTGGTGGTTTGCGGAAGCCATATTGCACGGCTTCCTCCGGACATACAGCGATGCAGTCCAGATCCTTCAAACAGCGCGGGTTGGTGACCATGCCGTGGGTCGCGAGTTCGCGATGTACCAGGATATCGGAGGTACAGGCCTTTGTACACAGGCCGCATTGTGTACAGTCCCCCGCCAGCACGATGCGCCCCGGCGCCAGTTGATCGGCGATGCCGAACAACGCGCCGTAGGGGCACGCTTGGAAACAGAAGCCGCGACTGCCGAGTAGATAGACGATGGCGAAGCCGCAGATGAAGAAAGTGAACACCGCAACGCCCGGTGGCGGCAGGTTGCGCCAGAAGTTGTCCGTGGTGAAGGAGGACCATCGCGCACCACCTGCTTGCACCACTTCGAGCTGCGGCCCATCCAAGCCATGAAAGAGCGCAAGCACTTGGGGCCAGATGAAGAGATAGAACATCACGGCCATGGGGATCCAGATCAGCGTCCGTGATCGGATGGGCTGACGGCGGATGTGCAACTTGTCCATGAGCCATCCGCAGCTATCCTGCAAGGCCAGGATGTGGCAGCCCCACGAACAGAAGAAGCGGCCGAAGAACACCGTGGCCAGCATCACCAAGGCCATCAGGATGAAGCCGGCCGTGACGATGCCTTGATGGAGCGTGTACATCACCTCATTGAACTCCAGCGGTGCGAGGGTGCGCCCCTTGATCTTCCAATGCACGAAGTGGGCGATGAAGAGCACATGCACTCCGATCAGGGTGGCGGTGCGCCACTTGCCGAACGATCGGTGCTTCTTCTTCTCCATCTCACAAGGGTAAGCACGATACCACGTGCGTACACCTATTCAAGGACCACCCTGCGCAGGAAGCGTCGTCCAGCGAGGTCGATGGACAGGGTGTACAGACCTTTGGGAAGGTCGGTATGGTCCATGACGTGCCGCCAGTTACCGCTCGGAGCCATGGCACTCTCAGTGCGTACCTGCCTGCCAAGGGCATCGAGCAGGCTGAGTTGCACGCGCGTGTCCGTGAGCAAGTAGAGTGAAAGGGTGAACTGCCCGTTGTTCGGGTTGGGATACACCTCGATCCCACGAAGCGGCAACGCCTCGGCGATGCCCGAGCAAACCTCTACCGTGACCGCTACTGGGGTATGCACACTTTCACAGAAGCCTCCGCCGATCTCCACTTCCCAATCGTAGAAGTACGGATAGGATCCGCTGCCCGCGCTGGAAGTGGTGATGCTGGCCACGGTGCCGACCGCATAGGGGTAAGTGATGCTGCTGGTGCTGCGCCATAGATCGGTGAATCCGGCTACGTTGAGCAGGTAGTTACTACCCGGCGTGATGTCGAAATCGAGTGTGATGCGCGACATTCCGAGCGGTACGTATGCCGAGCGCGTGGCGCGCATCACGCCGGTGCCATCCACCAATTCCACCGTACGGACCCCGGGGTCACCGGCGTAGACCATCACGGACTTCAAGGTGAACGAGGCCAGTGCGTTGAATTTCAAACTCTGGCCACCGCTGTGGTATTCTCCGGAACCCGAGTTGCTGGATTTGCCTCCGTAGATCAGGTTGCCCTGGGCATTGTATTGGTCCGCGACATAATAGGTGGCACCGGCGAAGAGCGGGGGTGTGATGAACGGGGATCCACTACCCACTGGATCGCCTACAGCATTATACCAGACAAGGTCCGTCCCCGTGGCGGTCAGTTCCGCACTTTGTCCTTCGCAGACCGTGGTTCCTTGGGCAACGGGTTGCGCGGGTTGGGGAAGGGCGGTCACTGTGAAAGGGGAGGAGGTGGCGGTGCCGCAATAGTTGGTCACGGTCACAGTATAGGTACCTGATCCGGCCATGATGGAGTTGGAGGTGGCCCCTGTGGACCATTGGTAGCTCGTTCCGGCATTGGCCTTCAGGCGTACCTCTCCGCCGGAGCATACATAAGCCTGTTCGTCGCAGGTGATCTGCGCAGTGGCGCTGCCTGCAGGTTGCTGGGTCAACGTAACAGGGACCGCAGTCCAATTGTTCGTCTCGTTCTCCTCCTTCACTACATCCAATGGGTCCACTTCGTACACGATCCAGTAATTGCCGTTGCAGGTGTTGGCCGGGATATCGATCCACATGCCATCCAAGTACTCGCTGTAGATATCCAAGTAGCCCGAAGAGATGCCTTGACGGCTCATGCTGCAACCATAGTTCGCACCACCCAGCCCGTAGTTGGGGAAGTCCGCAGCGTGGAGCGTGGTGCCAGCGTTGTACACGGTGTTATCATCCTTGCAGTGATTGTTCACGGCCGCATCGGAGCAGCTGTTGTAGTCCATCAGGCAGAAGCCCAGTTTGTAACCTTCGTTCACGATGGGCCACTGGCGCGGGTCGCTCACACCCGTCTCGGCGATGCGCAGGCTGTAGATACCCCATTGATCGAAGTGCGTATGGCCATGCGTGGGGTGGTAGGACATGCCCTGTGGCAACACGCGTTCTGTGGAGGTCATCGTCGCGCCGTTCTTGTGGAAGATGCGCTGTGTGGTGAGTTGCTTGGCGGTGCCACCATTAGGGCACGCGAACTGCTGCGAACCGGAAGGGTCATACACGCTGAACGTATCCACGCCGCAGGTAAAGCGGCGGTATCCGTTCAGGTCCACGCCCCGGATTTCCATGGGACCATGGCCGATGTTCGGTGTTGATCCGCTGACGTAGATGCGTCCGGCTTGTTCGTTCGGGCCGCTGAGGTAGTTCAACAGGGCATACCAGGAAATGGTCACATCGGGAAGGAGGTCGCAGTTGGTTCCTCCTCCGGCGCAAACGCACGAAGTCGCATTGGTCGTGCTGCATTGGCTCGATGCGTCGGTAGGTTGGAGGATCCAAAGCGCAGCAAGCAGCGTGATCAGTAAGTATGTTCTCATGATGGGGATGTGGGGTGAATTATCTGCGGAGCGAGGTTGCTTAATTGGCTTGGTATGGTCAAAATTAGGTGGATCGATCGTAACGAAGATGATATACATCATATAAATTTGTCCACATCATCAAGCTGACTGGAACTCCTAAGCCCTTCAACATGCGTTCATCGATCCTGTTCTCCTGCTGCCTCCGCTGGGCGTTCTTCGCCGTAGTCATTTTGAACGTGACATCCTGCAAGAAGGAAACGGAGGATGATCCGGTCGTTCCAGATCCACCGCCTGCGCCTGAATTGGTGATCGAGCACCATGTCGATGGAGCAGCAGCACTGTTGGATACCATGAACTATATCACAGAAAGCGGGACGCACTATAGTATCACGCGCCTGAATTATTACATCAGCGGGATCGTGCTCCAAGGGATGAACGGGACAGCGAACGACACGATCAAAGGGCCGTACTACATCGGTGACCAAGGGACCACGCGTTTCACGCTAGGGACGCTTCAAGCAGGCGAATACAGTGGGGCGGGATTGTTCCTCGGGCTCCCGCCGGACCTGAATGTGACCGGCGGCCTGCCCAATACCATGGAGAACGTGAACATGGCCTTAGCGATCCCATGGGCGGCGGTTACCATTTCCTCAAGTTGGAAGGCCACTTCGACAGTGGCATCAGCACCCCGGGCTTCGCCATGCATGTGGGGAACAGCGCCTATCTGGCGCAGGTCGTGATCGCGCAGCCATTCAACATCACCAGTGGGTCCGGCGACCTGGTGTTGCGCTTCAACCTGAACGAGATCTTCCGCACACCGCACACCTACGATCTGGCGAACGGCAATTATTCCATGGGTAGTGCCACGCTCATGGGCCAGCTTCGCGACAATGCTGCGGATGCCTTCTCGATCGAGTACAGGCCATGACCGGGAGGGGACAATTCCTGCTGCTGGTCGCCCTACTCGGTGCTTCGGCGTGCCGGTATAAGAACGAGGAGGAGCTCGAAGCACCAGTGGCGCCGGCCACCCCATTCACCCTGTCCTACCCCTACTACTTCCCGGTGCTGGATGTTCCAGCGGACAACCCATTGACCGTTGAGGGCATCGCCTTGGGCCGTCGCCTATACTATGACAGTCTGCTTTCGACGAACGGACCTCATGCAGGCCGGTCCTGCTCCAGCTGCCACTTCCAGTCCAACTCATTCACGGTACCGGATCCGGGTCGTTCGGTGTTGGCGCATGTGAACCTGGCCTGGAGCCGGAACTTCTTGTGGACTGGAAAAGTGAGCGGTACGCTGGAGGATATCATGCGCTTCGAGGTGGATGAGTTCTTCCAAGTGGATGTGAACGTCCTTCAGGCCCATCCCGAATACCCTGATCTGTTCCGTCGTGCCTATGGACGGTCCGAGATCACCCGTGAGTTGGTCGCCAAGGCATTGGCCCAGTGGTTCCGGCGCATGGTATCCGCGAACAGCCGGTTCGACGGCTACCTGATGCATACCGAGGAGTTGAGCGATGACGAATTGGACGGCATGATGGTCTATTTGACGGAAGCGGGCGATTGCTTCCACTGCCATGGCCTGCCGCTGATGACGGATAATGCCTTCCACAACATAGGCTTGGATACCGTCTTCGCTTTGGCGGACCAAGGGCGCTACGAGGTAACCGGCGATCCTGCTGATCTCGGCGCGTTCAAGGCCCCGACGCTGCGCAACATAGCCTTGACAGCGCCTTACATGCACGATGGTCGTTTCGCTACATTGGAAGAAGTGGTGGAGCACTATAGCGCGGGGGTGAAGCGTTCACCCAGCTTGGATCCGTTGATGACCAAGCCGGGCCAGGTCACCACGCTCCAACTCAGTGCCGCGCGAAAAGCCCACCTGGTGGCTTTCCTGAACACGTTCACCGATACGGACTTCCAGACCGACACCGCCTTGGCCAGTCCCTTCTGAGAGGAACGGAACCGTGTAGAGGTTCGTCCGGACCTGTGCTTCTTTGCTGCGGATGGGTCGTGCATGCTGAAATGACGTGTGCATGTGGCCGCTTCAAGGAGCGATACGCGGAGAATTCGCGAATTGCGAAATGCCCCATCCGGTCGGAACGATCGTTCGCAGCGCGAACCGATGAGTTTTCCACCAAGATCTGCTGAGGATCCGGATGGATCGCCTTGGCAGTGTGATGGGTGGATGGTGAAGCGCACTAGATTAGCCGCTTCATTCCTGATCATGAAACAGATCCTACTTCTTGCCGCTTCACTCTTCGCTTCACAGGCCTTCGCCACCGATCGCATCGTCGAAGAGTTCGGTGTTCCGCCGACCTACCCCAACATCAACGCTGCTGTGACAGCCGCTGGGGATGGGGATCGCATCATCATCAAGAACCGCGCGGGCGATATCCCGTGGATCGAGAACATCACCATTGCCGCTAGTTTGGAGTTCCTCAGCTACGCCGACAATAACTTCTTCGTGGTGCAGGGCAACTACACCGTAACACCCGCTGTGGGACGCAAGGTCACCATCATCGGTATGCGCAATACCTCTGGCAACATCACCGGAACCGCCGCAGGAACTCTGCGGAGCACGAGTGTAAGGGTCGTGGACAGTCAGTTGGTGTCTGGCTACATCGCATTCACGAATGATGCCTTCAATGTGGAGGTCGTATCCTGTTCACTTCAAGCAGGGTATGTGCGGATCAACTTCGGCGATGTCCTCGGGAACGATATTCTCAACAACCAGAGTGCGGAAGGTGTGCGCGTGACCCCTTCTTCCACCGTCTTCCAGAACGATACGTGCCATGTGATCGGGGAACAAGATCCAGGCGTGCTTGGTTATGAAGGGATCTTCATCAGTTCGAATGCGCAAGTGATGCACATCCGTAACAACTTCATCCGGCACGGTTGGATGGGGATCGAAGTGTACGGCGGCAACACCAGCGGTGTGCAGAACCTGATCTGGAACAACAGCGTGCAAGGCTACACCGGTAGCAGCACGATCTACGGGATCAACTTGGCCAACACCAGCACGGGATCCATTTGGGAGGTGATGAACAACGCCATCGGCTCCACTTGGGCGGGCACCAACCGCGGGATCAATAAGGACAGCGGGAACAACGGCCAGATCAACGTGTACTTCAACCACGTCCAGTCAGGCTTCAATACGGCGATCTCCACCGGGTTCACCTTCGAAGGAAGCAACACCATCAACCAGCCAGTGACCTTCAACCCTGATGGCTCCTTCCTCAATGCACCGGCAGCGATCAACGGAGGTAATCCGGCCGCGCCATTCTACGACCTGGATCTGAGCACCGGCGATGCCGGGGCCTACGGCGGTTCATACACGCTCACGAATTTCCATCCGTTGCACACGGGGGCAGCTCGCGTGTACATGACGGGTCATCCGTTCAATGTTCGTCAGGGTAGCACCTTGCGTGTGAAGGCAACTGCGTTCGACCGTTGATCCATGTGTCCATGAGCCAATTCGCACGTTCCTTTTCATCCGCCGCACTCGCGTTGACCCTCAGTGGGGCGATCGCCCAGCGCGTTGACAATGCGGAGTACTTCTGGGATACGGATCCCGGTGCGGGCAATGGTATCGGCATGTCCGCAGAAGACGGCGCCTTCGACGCGGCTTTCGAGCGCATCTTCCTGAACACATCATCGCTTCCCGGTCTCGGTGCGCACACGATCGGGATCCGGGTCAAGGACCAGAACCTGAACTGGGGGGCGGCCTTCAGCACGGTGATCGTGATCGAGCCATCCATTGTGACAGCGCCTGAGATCGAAGTAAGTGAAGCCGAGTTCTTCTGGGATGTGGATCCCGGTGAGGGCAGTGGCACACCGATGCTCGCCTTCGATGGCGATTACAATTCCGCGCTTGAAGCGATCTCCATGGAGACGTCGGCACTTCCTGCGGACGGCGTGCATGTGCTGAACGTCAGGGCGCGTGATGTGAACACGGTTTGGAGCACCCCGTTCCGCGTGATCGTGGAAGTACTGGGTGGCGCGGTCACCTTCCCGGAGATCCGCGTGAGCGCCGCCGAGTACTTCGTGAACATCGATCCCGGTGCAGGGAACGCGATGCCCATGTTGGCGGTGGATGGCGACTTCGGTTCCGCGTTGGAGGCGATCAAGGGTGGCAGCATTCCGGCGCCTGTGGATGCAGGTGTGAACGTGCTTTGGCTTCGCGCACGCGATGCGAACAATGCGTGGGGGCCGAGCTTCGGGATCGTCGTGAACATCGATACCACGATCGCTGGAACGGTTGGTATGGACGAAGCCGCGACCTCGAATAACGTTCGCTTGGTCCCGAACCCAGCGCGCATGGATGAGGGCTTCGCGATCCTGCTGGATCAACGTACCAGCAACGTGCGGGTGGTGGTCTTCGATGCCGCCGGAAGAAAAGTGATGGACCGCGCGTATTCCAACCAGATGCGTTTGGAAGTGGCCATGCCGACCGCTGCGGCCGGTGTCTATCAGGTCGGCGTGTACATGGACGGTGTGCCGCAGTGGAAGCGGTTGGTGGTGCAGTGAGCCACCGCTTGGCTTGAGGCGCGCCAAAGCGGACCTTCGCTCCATGCGTGTGACACTTTCGTTGTTCCTTCTCGCGTCCGCGATCACGGTTCCGGCCCAACAGCCGTTCATCGGTGACTCCACCGTCACATGGGAGCAGGCGATCGCCCGGTACACCGAACTGGATGCGCGCTACACCGATGCGCGGCTGATCGAGATCGGACAAGACGATGATGGCTCACCCTTGCACCTGTTCGTCATCAGCGATGGAAACGGTTTCACACCGGACAGCATTCGCGCAGCTGGAAAGAACATCCTGTGGATCACCAATGGCATCCATCCCGGCGAACCGGATGGCGTGGATGCCAGCTTGACGCTCGCACAAGCGTTGTTGGAGGATGACCAGCTCATGGGCCTCACCGTCCATACCGCTGTGTGCATCGTGCCGATGTACAACATCAATGGTACGAAGCAACGTGGATCCTTCAGCCGCGCGAACCAGAACGGACCTGCGGAGTACGGCTTCCGTGGCAACGCGCGCAATCTCGACCTCAATCGCGACTTCATCAAAATGGATTCGGAGAATGCGCGAAGCATGGAGCGCGCACTTGTCCGTTGGGACCCGGACATCTATTTCGAAACGCACGTAAGCGATGGTGCCGATCACCAGTACGTAATGGAGTTGCTCACCACGCAGAAGGACAAACTCAACGGTGGGCTCGGCCAATTCATGTCGCGCACCATGGTCCCGGAACTCCATGCATGGATGGATCGAAAGACGATCCTCATGTGTCCGTACTTTGAAATGGAAGGCGAGAAGCCCGAGGAAGGACTTGTGGGATTCTACGACAGCCCGCGGTACAGCACAGGGTACAATGCGTTGTTCGACCGCATTGGCATCCTTGCCGAGAGCCACATGCTGAAGCCGTATGCGGATCGGGTGAACGCGACCTATCAGTTGATGCTCGCCACATTGGCCGTGATGGATGGGCACGCAACGGATCTGAAGAAGACACGTGGCCGTGCGAAGGCGAACACAGCGAGTATGACGGAGATCGGTTTGAACTGGATCCTTGATACCACCGCGATCGAGCGGATCCCGTGGTTGGGCTACGAAGCACGCCACAAGCCGAGTGAGGTGAGCGGATCACAGCGCCTCTACTATGATCACGGTTCACTTACAAACCGATCGGTGCCGTGGATGGATAGCTACCGCCCGGCGTTGATCAAGCAGAAGCCCGTCGGCTATCTCATCCCGCAAGCGTGGTCGGAGATCGCGGAGCGGTTGAAGGCACAGGGGGTCGTGGTGGAGCGTATCGCCACTGCTCGCGAATTCAACGTGGAGGTGGATAGCATCGCGGAATGGAAGACGGGCCAGCAACCATACGAAGGACATTATGCGCATCGCTCCGTCCGCTGCTCATCGAAGGCCAAGCGCTACACCACACGGCCAGGCGACTACCTCGTCCGGACCGGGCAAGCGACGGATCGGTACGTCATGGAGGTGCTGGAGCCGGAAGCGGAGGACAGCTACTTCGCGTGGGGCTTCTTCGATAGCGTGCTGCAACAGAAGGAATGGTTCAGCGACTACGTCTTCGAGGACATCGCCGCCGATCTGCTCAAGAAGGACTCTGCATTGAAGGCGGCACTGGGGGCTCGTCGCGCAGCGGATCCGGAGATCGCGAAGGATGCCCGCAGGCCCAGTTGTACTTCGTGTACCAGCGCTCACCGTATTTCGAGAAGAGCTATCGGAAGTACCCGGTGTTGCGTGTGAAGGGCTGGGATCAACTACCTCCGGGTTCCGATCCATCGTATTGATCCTCGTACCGCCGCCGTGGTTACTTTGGTACACGAACCTGATTGAAATGAGCAAGGAACCCACATCGATCAAACGCGCTGTCCTCGAGGCGGCCCGCCTGCATTTGCGATCCACCGCCGATCACTTGAGGGAACGCATCAATGACCTCAAGTCGGTGACGCAACCGGGCGAGGGTTCCGAGAGTGCCAGCCAGACCGAGAGCCGGCGTGGCTCCGATGTGGAATTGATGGAGTCGCTCTCTGAGCAATTGGAGCATGTCGAACGTGACATCAGCCTGTTGGACAAGATCGACCCGTCCATCCGGTTGGAGGTTGTGCAGTACGGCGCGGTAGTGCATACCGACAGTCGCAACTTGCTCGTTGCGGCGAGCGTGGAGGATTTCGAAGCGAACGGGCGGCACTATCTCGGTGTATCCACGAAGGCTCCGCTGATCCAAGCACTTTCGGGTGGGGTGGTGGGCGAGGAGGTGGACTTCAACGGAACCCTATACACGATCAAGGAGATCCTCTAGCATGGAACTGTACGACATCAGCATCGGCGCGCGCGTGAAACACCCGACCATGGGCGTCGGCGTGGTCTATGACATGGATCCGCGCACGGTCCATGTCTTCTTCAAGGAACACGGGGAACAACCCATCAGACGCAGCTTCGCTGGCCTGGTCACGATCGCACCCGGAGTGGAGATCGGACAGGAGCCGTTGGACATGGAGCATGTGAAGGATTCACTGCGCGAGGTCCTGGAGGAATTGCAGATGCCCCAACGACCCGTGGAGATGGCGCGGAAGTTCGATGGCGGCACCTTGGAGATCAAACCACGCGATGCGTCGCTGAAAGGGAAGGAGATCCCGATCGATGACTTCTTCCATAAGATCGTGATGATCCGCGATCGCTTCCGCGTGCTGGAGCAGAAGGTGAACGCACACGAAAAGTTGAACGAACAGGACAAGGTGGAATTGCAGCAATACATCACACGCTGCTACGGTTCGCTCACCACGTTCAACATCCTCTTCGAGGAGAAGGATGATCACTTCGTAGGGCAGAAGGGCGAGGCCTCTTGATCCCGGATCGCATAGTAGTTATCCACTATCGTAGCATCCGCCTCCCTGAGAGGGTACATTCGTTCCGTCGTTCTTTTCCATTCACCTGTATGCATCAACCGTTCGGCCGCAAGGTTCGAACGACAACGAGAAGCCCATACAGGCCAACTGTTCATTGGAACCAACAATTTCCATCAGGGATCGCACCCTCGGTGGTCTACGGCGGGCCTCAGGCACCTTCGGGTGTTTCCCTTCGGGGACAGGAGGATTACGGAAGCCACCATCGCGATCCCGCCCATGTGATAACCATGGGTTCCTTGAACGTGGCCCTGTGTGGGCTTTTTTTTGGCCGCGCAGCGAAGCCGTTCCTTTGCGCGCATGCCTGCCTTTTTACCTGTTATGGAAGCGTTCTACACCGTGCAAGGTGAAGGACGATTCACCGGTCATGCCGCTTACTTCATTCGCTTGGCGGGCTGCGATGTGGGATGCACGTGGTGTGATGTGAAGGATAGTTGGGATGCCGCTTCACATCCGGTCATTACGGTGGAAGCCATCGTCGCCGAAGCAGCCAAGTATCCCGCGCGCATCGCGGTGATCACCGGGGGCGAACCGCTCATGCACGACCTCGGTCCGTTGACCGCTGCGTTGCGCGAAGCAGGGTTCCGGACACACATCGAAACGAGCGGCGCGCACCCTTTCAGCGGCGAATGGCACCATGTATGCCTGAGCCCGAAGAAGTTCAAAGCCGCGCTTCCCGGATCGTTCGAGCGCGCCGATGAATTGAAAGTGATCGTCTTCAACAAGCACGACCTGACATGGGCCGAGGAACAAGCCGCTTCAGCAACGGAACGTTGTTCCCTTTTCCTTCAACCCGAATGGAGCAAGCGCGAACAGATGATGCCCTTGGTCGTGGAACACGTGAAAGCAAACCCGCGTTGGACGATCTCCCTTCAAACGCACAAGTACCTCAACATTCCTTGATGCCCTTCACGCTTCGTTCGATCGCCTCCGCCGTGCTGTTCGCATTGGCCGTTCATGGAAGCGCGCAACCCGGCGCGTACTCCACGCAGGACAAGAGCGCCATCAAGAAATATGAAGCGGGCGTGGCGTGCATGAACCTGCAGCGTTTCGAATGCGCACAGAGCGAATTCACGAAGGCGGCTGCGGCCGATCCGAAGTTCGTGGAGCCGCGCCTCATGCTGGCCGAGATGGCCGAGCAGCAGGATCACGATGCCGATGCTATTCGTTACTACCGGGAGGTGATGGCGATCTCGCCGCGCTTTTTCCCATCGGCCCAACTGCACTTGGCCGATCTGGAATTCCGCAGTGGCCAATACGCGGAAGCCGAAAAGAACTACCGCGCATATCTGGAGAAGGAACAGGAACCCCAACGGAAGGCACGCGCGAGGCTTGGGATCACCAATTGCGCGTTCGCTGCTGAAGCGATCACACATCCCGTTCCCTTCGAGCCGGTGAACCTCGGGCCGAACGTGAACACCGCAAAGGGCGAATACTATCCCTGCATCACCGCTGATGACCAAACACTGATGTTCACGCGACAAGTGGTGGAGGCAGGTGCATATGGCGGCTTTCAGGAGGATTTCTTCGTGAGCACGCGCGATGCGAGTGGGGCATGGGAACAAAGCCGCTTGGTTCCGCCGATCGATACGAAGGCCAACGAAGGCGCTGGTACGCTCAGTCCCGATGGGCGCTTCATGATCTTCACGAAGAGCGAGGAGGTGAATGGATATGGTGAAGGCATGAAGGGTTACGGCAGTTGCGACCTCTTCATCAGCCGTCGCATCGGCAACCGCTGGAGCAAGCCGGAGAACATCGGCGCGCCGATCAATTCGCGGAACTGGGAAACGCAGCCTTCACTCGCCAGCGATGGCCGCACGCTCTATTTCACGCGTGGCATGGTGGTGAACAAGCAGATCACCTCCATGGATATCTACGTGTCGCGCATGCAGGATGACGGGACCTTCAGCAAGCCGGAGAAGCTCGGGGAGACCATCAATACGCCGTACCAGGAGGAAAGTGCGCAGATCCATCCGGATGGTCGCACGCTCTACTTCAGCAGCAATGGCCATCCCGGTTTCGGTGGTCTGGACATCTACATGAGTCGTATGCAGGACGATGGTTCATGGGGACCCGCACTGAACCTCGGCTATCCGATCAACACCGGTGCGGATGAGAACAGCCTTTTGGTGAACGCTGCGGGGAACGTCGCCTACTTCGCCAGTGATCGTGCAGGTGGTTTTGGGGATCTTGATCTGTACAGCTTCGAACTCTATCCGGAAGCGCGTCCGCACGCAGTGAGCTACATCCGCGGCAAGGTCACGGACAAGGTCACGGGTCAACCGGTGGAAGCGGACGTGGAACTCTTCGATTTGAGCACGGGGAAGTTGGCGACCGGCGCGTACAGCGATCCGCGCACAGGTGAATTCCTGGTGTGCCTTCCGACCGGACGAACCTACGCGCTGAACGCCGGATCGGAGGGTTACCTGTTCTTCTCGGAGAACTACGACGTCGCTACCGGCATACCGAAAGAGCCGATCACCTTGAACGTGCCGTTGAGCCCGATCACCACCGGAAGCACCATCGCGCTGCGCAACATCTTCTTCAATACGGCGAGCTTTGAATTGCTTCCGACCTCCAACGCTGAGTTGGAAAAACTGGTGAAGCTGTTGAAGACGAACCCGACGCTTCGCATCGAACTGGGTGGCCACACGGACGATGTCGGTGCTGATGCGGCGAACATGACCCTGAGCGACCAACGCGCGAAGGCCGTGCGCGATTTCGTGGTGGCACAAGGCATCGATGCCACGCGTATCACCGCGAAAGGCTACGGTGAGACCAAGCCCATAGCCAAGAACGACACCGAAGAGGGCAGGGCACAGAATAGACGGACGGAGGTGACGGTGTTGTAGTACTACGACCCCGACAACTCACTCGCGCGCTTGCTCGCCGCCGCGATCCCGCGATCCAGTGTACCTGCCAGATCACCTTCCCCAAAGACCTTGAACGCCGCTTCCGTGGTGCCGCCTTTGCTCATTACGGCCTTGATCAGTTCCTCGGGAGTGCGGTCCGCGTGCTCCATCAAATGGAAGCTGCCGAGCATGGTCTGCTTCACCAGCGCGCTGGCGATGTGCGGTTCCAGTCCGAGGCGCGTGCCGCTCTCGATCATGGTGCGCACCACTTCGAAGAAGTAGGCGGGGCCACTGCCGCTCAAGGCTGTGACGGGATCGAGCAACGCTTCATCGGCGAGGTGCATCGCGCGACCGGTGCAATTGAGCAACTGCTCCACCATCAACGTTTGTCGCATGTTGAGTTCGGTGCCGGTGGCGTACGCGGTGATGCCCATGCCGATCTGCGCGGGGGCATTCGGCATCGCACGCACCACCATGGTGTGGTCTAAGCTTTCCTTCAAACGGTGTATGGTGATGCCGGCCATGATAGAGAGCACCACTTGTTCCTTCGCGATCAGCGGGGCGAGCGTGGGAGCGATGGTGCCGAAGTCCTGCGGTTTCACAGCGATGATGACCAGGTCGCTACCGGAGATCCCGCTGTCGATCACCTCCGACACATGGCCCAATGATTCCAATTGGGCGCGGCGTCCTTCACCTCGGATGATCAGACGGAGATCCTCCGGTTTCACCAGTCCGTATTTGCGAAAGCTGCGGGCATAGGCGGTGCCCATGTTGCCGCAACCGAGGATGGTGATCTTCATCAGTGAGGGATCAGCCGCAGAGGCGCGGAGGCGCAAAGAAATGCCGCAAGGAGTTGATGTGAAGAAAGGGCCTCTGCGTGAAAATGGATTGCCTCCACTCGTACTCCTAGTGCTGGCTGTTCACGAAACGCACGCCCACCAACCGATCGCAGCGCTGCATACGATCCGTGAAGTACACCATCACCAGGTACTCGTTCTCCGTTTGGAAGTGGCTGCCCTCGATCTCGGTGATGTCCGGAGTGGTGTCGTTGCGTGAAAGCGTGACGAAGCTGAAGTCGTAGAAGCCCTGCTTCAACAGGATGCTCGCGGTGTATGCGGTGTCCTCCACGCTGTAATTCATCCGGAAGTCCTTCTTGCATTGGAAGTCGGAAAGCCCACCATACACATACACTTCGCTGTTCATCGGCGCGGGCATGGGCAGTTTGAAATGCACGTTCACGTAATCGGCACCGAGCGGGTCGCCATCCACCTGATCATTGCGGACGAGATAGCGTCCGTTGAGATCGCGTTGGTTGTTGTACCGCCGGATCGTGCGTCGTTCCTCCGGATAGAGCCAGGCCTCGTAGACGTGCTCACCCACTCCGGGTACGATCCGCTCCACACGTTGGGTCGCATAGCGCAGGTTCTTCAGGTCGAAGTTGCGGTACTCATTACCGCCCATGAACATGCCTTCTGGAGGGAAGTCGTACACCAATTCACTGCCACGCACGAACCGCGGCCGAAGCCCGGTGCGCAGGTCCGCCCACCGCATGTTCTGGAGCAGGGCCACATGGATATCGCCGAAGGGATCCTGCACGGCGAGGTTGTTCGTGTTCACCACCAGATCCACTTGCTGCGCCGCGTCGCGCAGATCCACCTGTCTCGTTCCCACGATGCGTGCATCGATGGAGGTGCGGGGTTCGAAGACGAGGAAGCGGCGCGTGAGCACCAGGTCCTCTTCATCGCCACCGCGGTACACCTTCAGGATGTAGTTGCCGCTGCGCATCGGTCGCATGTCGGCATTGGGGACGATCAGCTCGTAATGGATGAAGGGTTGCAGCGTGTTGTAGCTCGTGCGACCGGCTGGTAGGTACGCGTTGTACGCGCCTTCCAGGTATTGCCCCGGCAACAGATCGGTAGGCACCCAATCGTGGGTACAATGCACGAGCGTGTAGGAGAGGTTCTCCACGTTGGGTTGAAGGTCATCGAAGCGAAGCACGAGCGCGTCCGTGCCGCCAAGTTCGATCACCGGTGCGGCCAGTTCGAAGCCTTCCTTGTACAGTTGCACCGTGTGGATCGTGGGGCTGTATGTGCGGTCCTCCGTCGCGAAGACTTGCGGCGACCAATACTCAGGACCCGAAGGCTTCGGTGGCGCCGCCGCAGTGGGCGGATAGGATCCGCAACTCGTCAGTGGTACGAACGCGAGCAGGACGAGGGTGGGAGCGGTCGCTTTGGAAGGGAGGAAGGACATCGGCATGGTTGGGGATCGGCCCGAAGGCACTACAAACATGCCAACAACGCGTGGAAGGGCAATGTCCGTGTGCGGAACGGTGCCCGATCACCGAGTGCAACGTGCGATCTTTGCGCCCTATGCGGATAGGGATCGTCTGTTACCCGACCTTCGGAGGAAGCGGGGTGGTGGCCACCGAGTTGGGCATGGCCCTCGCGGAAAAGGGCCATATCGTTCACTTCATCACGTACGACCAGCCCGTGCGGCTGCGTGCGCATCCCAACGTGTTCTATCACGAAGTGCGTGTGAGCGACTACCCGATCTTCGATTACCAACCGTACGAACTCGCACTCACCAGCAAATTGGTGGACGTGGCCAAGTTCGCAGGGCTGGACCTGTTGCACGTACACTACGCCATCCCGCACGCATCGGCCGCGTGGATGGCGCAGCGGATCCTGGCGGCACAAGGCATCCACCTGCCGTTCATCACCACGTTGCACGGAACGGATATCACCCTGGTGGGACGTGATCCGAGCTTCGAGCCGGTGATCACCTTCAGCATGGAACACAGCGATGCCGTGACGGCTGTGAGCGAAAGCCTGAAGCGCGATACCTACGAGCACTTCCCGCTGAAACGGGAGATCCAGGTGATCCCGAACTTCATCTGCATCGATCAGTACGCGCACCGCCCGGATCCCGCGCTTCGAAAGCGATACGCGCCGAACGGGGAGAAGCTGCTGGTACACGTCTCCAACTTCCGGCCGGTGAAACGCGTGGATGATGTAGTGGGGGTGTTCAAGAAATTGCGGGAACTGCTGTCGGTGCGGTTGCTCTTCATCGGCGATGGCCCCGACCGCCAACGGATCGAGGTCGCCTGTCGCAGCAGTGCATGCACCAAGGACGTGGAGTTCATCGGCAAGATGACCCGACCGGAGGACGTGGTGGCGAATTGCGACCTCTTCGTGCTGCCCAGCGAAAGCGAGAGCTTCGGCTTGGCTGCGCTGGAAGCCATGGCCTGCGGGGTACCGGTTGTGAGCAGTAATACCGGCGGCTTACCCGAGGTGAACAAGCACGGCGTGAGCGGCCTGTTGAACGACGTGGGCGATGTGGAGACCATGACAGCGAACGCGTTCAAGATCCTCTCGGATCCAGCCACGCACGAGCGGTTCCGGAAGGGTGCATTCGAGGAAGCGAAGCGTTTCGACCTCAATGTGATCCTGCCGCGCTATGAGACCTTGTACGATCAGGTGCGTAGCTCCGTGGTGGCGTGATGGAGCGCATCAGTACGAACGTGAGCGTGGACCGCAAGGACGGTCGCACCAGTGTGGTGATCAGTGCACGGACCTCGCGCGGCAAGCAGACCGTACTGGTCACATGGGCACTGGCGTGGATCGTGTGCGGGATCGTCGTTCTCATGGAGCGCAGCCGACTCCCGGAAGCTGATCCGGCGCGCCAGTACATGCTCGCCTTCCTGGCCTTCTGGGCCTATTTCGCAGTGATGATCGGACGTGCGGTGTTGTGGCGGCTGAGGGGATTCGAGCTGTGGCGGATCAAGGACGGAACGCTCACCGTGAAGAACAGCATCCTCGGTTACGGCAAGGCGAGCACCTACTTCGTGGACAACATCCAGAAGCTGGGCCTTATCGCCGTGGATGCCACCAGTTGGAAGTGGCAGTGGAACCAGAGCGCGTGGGTGATCGGTGGCGAACGCATCGGTTTCGAGCACACAGGAAAGAAGATCGTGATCGGGAAGAACCTCACGGACGACGAAGCGGAACGCCTTGTCCCGATCCTGAAGAACGCCCTGAAGGAGGAGCGGAAGGCGGTGGCGAACTAGCCTTCCGTCCGCTCGATCCGGAACGCATTGCCGCTGACGCGCGTGGTCGGCACATCATCGATCGTGCTTTCCAACAACATCGCTTGCGCGGCGGGACTGCCCATCACTTCATCAATACCCAGCACCGCACCGGACGGAACGCTAGCGGCCAGAAGGTCGGAGAGCAATTCCTTTCGTTCGCGTTGGGTGAAGGCAGGGGCGAGGGCAACAGCGAGTTCCGCACGGTTCTGCACACGGTCCCGGTTCGTGGCGAAGCGCGGATCCGAACTGAGTACTGCGCAACCAAGCACGCGACACAAAGCCGCGAACTGCGCATCACTACCCACCGCAAGGATCACACGTCCACCATCCGCGCAGGTGAAGATCTCACCGTACGGAGCGATGTTCGGGTGCAGCGTGCCGAGCGGGCGCGCGACCGCACCGGTCATGAGGTGATTGCTGGCCTGGTTGACCAACCCGGAGATCGCGGCTTCCTCCAAGGACACTTCCACGTACGCACCGCCGCCGTCCTTCCCGCGTTGCAACAGCGCGAGCAACAGTCCTTCCTTCAATTGGTGTGCGGCCAACTCATCGATCAAGGCGATCGGCAACTTCGCGAGGTGTTCGGCATCGGTGCCCGTCATGCTGATGTAGCCGGTCTCCGCCTGCAATACCACGTCGTAAGCCGGTCGGCCTGCATCCGCAGCGAACCCCTTGATGTGTCCGTGGATCAATTTCGGATTCAACCCGCGCAAGCGTTCCCGCGTGAGGCCGAGTTTCTCCGCATCGCCCGCGAGGTGATTGCTGATCAACACATCGGCCTGACGAACGAGGTCATCGAAGCTGGCTCGATCCTCAGTATCCTTCAGATCGAGGAAGCGATGCTCCTTGCCCCAATTCACACTGCTGAAATACGCGCTCACCGGACTTGCGGGATCCTCGGTGGGCAACTTCCACGAACGCGTCACATCGCCGCCGTTGCGCTTGTTCTCGATCTTGATCACCCGCGCACCCAACTCCGCGAAGAACATCCCCACGGCGGGACCGGCCAGCACACCGGCGGTCTCGATCACGAGAAGATCTTGAAAGGGCTTCTTCGCCATGGCGGGCGAAGGTAATTGCGCTCAATGCGCCACGAGGAGATGAGCGTGGTGGCGTGCGGTCGTTGTCTCTATTTGCACGGTGTACAGTCCGGAGGTGGTTCCTGTGAGATCGACCTCCGCGTTACCGCCGGAGAATGCCGCGCGTTCACTGCGGACAAGACGACCTTGGGCATCAAGCAGGCGCACGGTTGCTGGTTCGTTCAACGCACCGAGCCGGATCGAGATCCGATCGTTGGCGGGGTTGGGGAAGATGTGCAATGCAAGGGTGCTGGGTGTCGCATCAGTAATACCGGTGACCAAGCCGTATGACCCATTGCACTGCACGTTCTGTTGCTGGTACCACGCACGGACCTGCGCCACGCGCTCTTTCAGCAAGGCCACACTTCCCAAGTTTCCGCCCACGCTGTCCTGCGCGAAGACGAATGCGAGATCCACGCAGAGGGTGTCGCCAGGGGCGAGGGTGAATGGGCCGATGGCGGAGACCGTTCTCCGGGAAGTGGTGAAAGGAGTCGGAGCGACATTCATTTCGCTCCATTCCGACGACACGTTCGGATCCCCCGGGAATTGAAAGGTGGTTTGTTGGCCTCCCGGATCCAGTAACGGATTGCCATCGACATTCAGCCCATTGAGCGCATAGTGGATCCCTTCCGGTGTGTAAAGCGAGATCCAATTCGCCGAGTGATAGCGAATGCTGGAGGCCATGGGTGAGGAGAGCCAGGTGACACCAAAGGCTGGGGCCGGACCATATCCTGGTGAACCAAGACAACCGACGTCGGTGTTCTGCCAGTTGTAAGCGTAGCTGAGAACCTGTTTGCATAGTGTGGTGTTGAGAACTGATGGAGCTGGGATCTTGACTTGTTGCTGAATGATCGATCCATTCGTAGCGGTGTAGAAAAGCACCGTTCACCATGGGATACAGAAGCGATCTGACGCGCGCGCAATGGGAATTGCTGGAACCCTTGCTGCTGGGATCCAAGAAGAAGCCTGGCCGCCCCTTGAAGCATGAGCTACGGCAGGTGGTGAACGGGATCCTGTATGTGAACAAGACCGGTTGTCAATGGCGTCAGGTACCTGAAGAGTTCGGGAACTGGATCACGTTGTACTTCCAGTTCAAGCGCATGCGTGAGCGCGGTGTTTGGGACCAGGTGCTCACCACGCTGCGCGAACGAGCACGGGAACGCGCCGGGAAGCGGGCCACGCCCACTGTGGCGATCATTGACTCCCAGAGCGTGAAGACCACGCTAAAAGGGGGCACCGGGGTATGACGCGGGCAAGAGGACCAAAGGCCGTAAGCGCCACATAGCCGTGGATACGATGGGCAACCTGTTGACCGTGGTGGTGCATTCAGCGGGCATACAGGATCGCGCAGGGGCTCGTGCGGTGTTGATCCGTTTGCACTGCGCCTTCACCACGATCAAGACCGTGTTCGTGGATGGTGGATACTCCGGCGTGCTGATCGACTGGACCTTGGCCATGTTCGGCTGGACCATGCAAGTGGTGAAGCGGACCGAGCAACACAAGTTCGTGGTACTTCCCAAACGCTGGATCGTGGAGCGAACACTCTCGTGGTTGGGCTGGTCCCGCAGGCTATCCAAGGACTATGAGGTGCTGCCCTGCAACGCCGAGGCCTTTGTCCAGATCGCCATGATACACTTGTTGCTCAGGCGCGCAACTCGATAATGCAAACAGGTTCTGAGGTTGAGTGTTGTATCACAACCGGCGAGATCATCCTGCGAGCACCCGATGGCGAATCGGGTCTCCGCACCGAATCGTGCATTCTCGTATGTCGAGTTCGACCGGTTCACAAGCTTGATGTTGGTGAAGGTGGTCTGGTTCAAGTAGGGATCCCATGAATTCCGGAAGGCATAGTGCATGATGTGGCGGTCCAACAAAGCTCGCTGTGGGTACCACGTGTCGTCATCGCTGTCGCTTTGGATGTAGTAGACCGCCACATCGCCCCGGACCAGCGGATATTCTCCGCTCTCCGGTTCGTACACGCCGTTCGAGTTCAGATCGGAGAAGGGAGCGAGTTGCGCCGGCTCGCCGTTGGCCGTGATGCCGTTGCCCGGCCAAGTGGCTATTGCATCCGGCATTTCGTAGCCCGGATCATTAAAGTGAAGGATGTGGTTCTCGATCATCTCGCGTTCGATCCGCCAGATGCGCTGGTAGCGCTTGTAGTAGTCGAGATCGCGCATGTCGGCATGGGGGCCAACGCCGCCGATACGATCCAGTTCTTTACTCGGTGCCTGGAGATGGAACGTATCCGCTACTTCACCGGAGAACAACGGCAACCAGGAAGTCATTGGGGATAAGTTGCTTTCAGCCGGCACGGCAAAAGGTGACTCTGGTCCGGGCCAAGTGAAGCTTCCGAACATGCCGGTTGACGGCGAGATCCGAACATGTGCATTGTTCGCGTCCAGGATAGTGTACTCCATCCCATCCTCGAGAATAGCAAGCGCCATGGTGTCAGAGCGCGATGGTTCTCCAATTCCACCGACGTAGAGCTCACCTTGGTACTCTGCGGAGGAAAGAATGCGTTGCATACCAAGACGCCCGACCTCGGCACCAGTCAGCAGCTTGCTGCGGTAGTTGTACGAGCCGAAGATCAGCGATCCTTCAGGTCCGTGGAGTATGCGTTCCATCTGGCCGGTTCCTATGTCACCATACGGAGCAGTGAAGGTGGATCCATCGTACCGCGCGTAGTAAGGAAACTGAATTGTTCCGCTCGCATCGGATTGGAATGCGCCGACGATCAGAAGTCCTTCCGGGGTGCTCAAGAGGTCGTACACGAATTCGTCGACACCGGGCGGCACTGACTCCCACGTATTTCCGCTCCACCGCACGATCCGTTCGGGGAACGCGCCACCGGCGTACAAGTCGCCTTGATGAATTGCCAATGCCAGTACCACGATCCCTTGGGCGGTAGCGAGCGGTTGTCCCATAACGGTCCATTCAGTTCCATCCCACCGATACACGGTCCCGTATCCAGCTCCCGCGATGATCTCCCCGTTGAATGAGACCAGTTCGTTCACCGGAGTGGTCGGAAGCCCGGTGCCCATCGCATGCCATATGGAGCCATCCCATCGCGCAACGTTCCCGAAGTTGCCTTCAATCCCCGCCACGATCAGATCACCGTTGTGGACTAACATTGACCGGACCTCGTCTCCCGTGGCCGTATAAGCACCTGGCAGGTCGAAGTGGTTCACGCCGTCCCATCCTTGCAGGTTGTTGCGTGTATGCTCGTTGAAGGTGGAGTAGTGACCACCGACGACGAGCAAGTCGTTGTACACTGCAAGTGCATCCACGCGTCCACCGGAAGAGATCCGTGTGGATTGAGGGAGAAGGCGTTGAGCCACAGCGGTCGCGGAGGCCAACCAAATGACGAGCAGCGTGATCAGGATCCGGATCATAGCCCGAAACTATGAATGCGTAGGCACTGAAGTCTGAGTGGTCCGCGCACAACTACGCCTTCGATATACACGTCCGACCGTCGCATTGGTCGATCAGCGTGATTCGGAATGGATTGACTGCGTCGGACCAGGGTTGGCCGTGAAGTGGATTTCGCCCGATGCCGCTTCGCGTCATCCGGGCTTTTTCGTTCGCGTCCTCGCTCGAGCGGTGCTCGGCTCGGCCGCTCACGAAAAAGCCCCGTCCGCCGTACGGCGGACAGGGCTTATCATCAAGTGCCCAGGACTGGACTCGAACCAGCACAGCCTTTCGGCCACACGCCCCTCAAGCGTGCGTGTCTACCAATTTCACCACCTGGGCAGGCGGCAAAGAAGCCTCGACTTGCGCCGAGGCTTCTCTTCTTCTTGTGATCCCGCTGGGGCTCGAACCCAGGACCCCGACATTAAAAGTGTCGTGCTCTACCAGCTGAGCTACAGGATCGTCCAACACTTCGATCACCCTTTCAGGCAACCCCCTGCGTTTAGGGACGGCAAATGTAGAGATCGCTTCCAACGCGACAAGCGATCTTCACCTCTCCTTCTTTTCAATGATGGGATGGCGCTCGAATGGGACGCTCCGATCGAAGAGCGTGCGGAACGTCGCCAGCGTGCGGTAGTTCACGGCGCCCAGGTTCTGGCAGACCTTGATCATGCGCGGGTTGAAGTCGCCGATCCAGGTGAGGATCGTGTCCTGGTAGAGTTTCTTTTCCACGATCTGCTTCTCGGCGTACACGATCAATGCGCCTTCGATCCCCTTGCCCTGCCATTCCTTGGCCACACCGAAGACGATGCCCGTCATGGTCCGCACTGTTCCGCGCCACTTGTGGTAGAGGAATTTCAACTTGCCCAGCCAGTCCAGGTCGCCGTTCACGTACTTGAAGATCTCGTTCAGCTCCGGCAAGCTGATGTACATGGCGATGGGCCGGTCCTTGTACCGGATGAAGATGAGCAGGCGCGGATCCATCACCGGCTTCATGGCCTTCACGATCTTCAGCGCGGTGCCGACCTCCATGGCCTTGTGGTTCTCATGATCCACCCACGCATCGTTGTACACGGTGCAGAAGTCGTTGGCGATCTCTTCCACGCTGCGTCCCCGGCCATCGTGCATGTGGATGTCCGGGTCGTCCTTCAGTTGCTTGAACTTGCGATGGAAGATGGGCTGCACGGGGATCGCCACGGTGCGCTTGAAGAAGAGCTGGTTGAAGTAGAGCTGGAAGCCGTAACCCTCGAAGAGGTCCCGGTAGTAGGGCGGATTGTAGTTGGTGCCGTAGATCGGTGGGTCCGTGAAGTTGTCGATGAGCAGGCCCCAGAACTGGTTGCGGTCGCCGAAGTTCACCGGGCCGTCCATCGCTTCCATGCCTTGCGCGCGCAGCCATTCCTTGGCGGCGTCGAAGAGCAGGTTGGCGGCCGCTTGATCGTGTACGCATTCGAAGAAGCCCGTGCCGCCGGTCGGTTGTTTGTCCGTCCACGCGGTCTTGGGGTTGATGAAGGCGGCGATCCGACCGATGGCTTTGCCTGCATCATCATAGAGCACCCAGCGGATCGCGCTGCCGATCTTGCCCGAGTCCTTATCCGGACGGTACAGCTTGTTCTTCTCCGGGTCGAAGATCTTGGCCACGTCCTGCTTCAGGTGCGGGATCCAATTGGCGTCGGTGGCATAGATGCTCCATGGCAATTGCACCCAATCCTTGAGCGCGCGCGCGTCCGTTACTTCAACAAGTCTCATCGTTCGCGAAGGTGCGGTGATCTTGGGGATCGTTGTTCGTATTGAAGGTTGTTCGTATGGAGGGTTGTTGGTTGTTCGTGGTGAAGGTTGTTCGGGCTGAACGACTTATGGTCCGCACTTTTGAACCCTCCCGAACAACGCCCAACCTTCACCACGAACAACCCTCTCCCCATGCGCCTCTTCCTCATCGGTTTCATGTGCAGCGGCAAGACCACCGTGGGCCGGGAGTTGGCGAAGCTGATGGAGATGCCTTTTGTGGACCTCGACCGCGTGGCTGAGGAACGCGTCGGCCCGCTGCTACCCTTCATCCAACGCGAAGGAGAAGCGGCCTTCAGGAAAGTGGAAGCGGCAGTGCTGGAGGAATTGATGAACGGTCCGGATGCGGTGATCGCCACAGGCGGTGGAACACCCTGCGAAGGAGATCACATGGCGCGAATGAAGTCCGCAGGCAAGGTGATCTGGTTGGATGTGCCGCTCGAAGCACTCATGCCACGCATCGAACGATCGGGCGGTGATCGTCCTTTGCTCTTCGGGCTGAAGGGCGAAGCGTTGACCGCGCGGGTGAATGAACTGCTCGATCAACGGACCTCGACCTACGCGGAAGCGGATGTGATCGTGCAAGCCAATGCAGCGCCCGATGTGGTGGCGCAGCGGATAGCGGATGTGGTCAGGTGAGGAAGACGGTGTCCTTGCGGCCCAGTTCCACGCTGATGCGTTCCTGCAACGTGGTGCTCAAGGAGAGTCCGACAATATCCACACGGATCGGGAAGGTGCGGTGGCGACGATCCACCAACACCACGGTGCTCAACCGCTTCAGCGGGGTTTGCACAAGATGACTGGCGGCGTACATCATCGTGCGGCCGCTCATCACCACATCATCCACCAGCACCACATGGCGATCGCGCAGATCCTTGGGTTCAGCATTGAGGACCACGGGTTTCTCCAGCGGTAGGTCCTTGTCCAGCTTCAGGTCGAAGACTTGCACCTTCAGGTCGGAGATCCCTTCTACGAGTGCGGCCAAGCGTTTCGCCAAGGTGGTTCCGCGCGGTGCGATGCCCACGAGCACGATCCCTTTCTCGGTGTGATGCTCCTCGTGTAACTGGTGTGCGATGCGGCGCAACTTCCGTTGCACTTGCTCGTGGTCCAGGATCACCGTGCGTTCGCTCATCGCGCCGAAATTACGTGCGGCGCATTCACGGCACGATGAGCCGGCCTGCGGTACGCCGCCCGGATGTTCCCGTAAGGCGCCACAGGATCGTTCCGCGCGCAGCGTCCGGAAGTGCATAGCGCTGCGATCCGCTGACCACCCACAGAGCGAGCGCACGACCTTGTGTATCGAGGACCTCCAGCAGGCCGGATGTGGCTGAAACAACGATCATGTTCACACCACCGGATGCTTCGAGCTTGACAACCGGACCAGCGGAAGTGTTCGCGTCCGCGATCGAGGCCGCAAGATCGATCATGACCTGGAGCGTGTCCGTCCTGCCGCACACATCGGCCACGATCAGCGTGACCGTATAGGCGCCGGTGTTCGCATAGGTATGCATCGGATCGACATCCGTGCTGATGGCGCCATCCCCGAAGTGCCATTCCTGTGAAACCGCACCGGTGGTGTTGTTCGCGAAGAGCACGGCGTTCCCGCCCACGTCGTTCCAGTTCGCTTCGGCAACAGGATCATTCACACCGATGTTCCATTCCTCACTCGTGAGCACCACGCCGGATGCCAGCGTACGGATGATCGCTGCTTGTCCTGCTGGCATTCCACCGGGTTCGAAGGTGGCCGGTTCGCATGAGCGTCGGAAGATCGTCGCGCACAAGGTGCTCGCGGCGATGTAGCTGCCGATGATGTTCGGGTGGCTGCCATCGCTGTACAAGCCCATGACCGGGAATTGTTCGCGGTGCTGCCGCCACACCTCGCCGACGGGAGCGCACCACGCGCTATTGTCCACGGCCATCTGCACGTAGCTCTCGTGCAAGCGCTCCTGCATGCCTTCGTATGTACACACCGGAGGCCAACTCGGGCAATTGGTGTCGTCACCGTTCTCCTTTCCCCAGGTCATCATGTAGATCACTTCCACGCAAGGGTTGGCTGCACGGGCCTGTTGTGCCAGTTGCGCGGCGTACGGGTAACAATCGGTCGCCACCTGTGCAGGAGGGAAGGAGGGAAGTTGGCTCTGCTCCTGGAGCACCACGTAGTCCCAATCGCCTTGGGCAAGTGCGGCGGTGGTGGCAGGAAGCGTGGTGTGCCCTTGGAAGGTGTAGCCCCCGGGAGCCGACATGCCGGTCTGCACGGACTCGCCCATGCTGGCAGCGAGCTGGGTGAAAAGGCCCGGCAGGTCGTTGACATAGGTGAAGCTGTTGCCGATGAAGAGTACGCGCGTGTTCTGCGCATGGACCTCCACGCTGATGATCAGGAAGAGAACGACCGATGGAAGGAATGTACGACGCATGCTCATGAACGAACAGTTTGTCTACGAGGTGCGCCGGGCTTCGCGATCACTTGGCTCAAGGCCGATTGATTGCCGATGTACTTCACGATCCGGTCGATCAGGTCGTAGGTGGTTGTTTCGAGTCGCTTGAAACGAATGCACGACTTGCCGCGATCGTAGATCTTCAAGTCGTTCTTGAAGGCATCGAGCAGGTCGTAGTGCATGACGTACAAGGCCATGAAGTGCTTCTGGCTGGCGATCGCACACATCGGTTCACCATCCAAGTGGAAGGTCGGCATGTTGTAGTGCATGTCCTCCGTGGCGCTTGGCCAGATCCTCTGGATCAATTTCCGGATCGCCAACAACGCGTCGCGTCGATCACCGGGTAATGCACCATAATAGAGATCGAGTTCGAGTGCGGACTTCATCGGGGCGTTGAAGTTCGCAAAAAGAGCGGACCCTGAACGAACGACCTAACGGTTCATCCGCGCGATCGATCTGCGGCTAAGTATTCACCTTCGTCGCGCGCAACCACAATTCACGACCGGCTCTCGGTGCAATGGAGTTGTGGCACGGATCGAATGAAACGTCATCGAACCACTTCCGGAAGAGCGGTTCGTACACGGCCTGTGATCCACCGAACGGCGGTTGGTCCGTGTTCAGTGCTTCGTTGAACAGCACACCGACCAGCACGCCGCCGGGCTTGAGGAGTTGGTGCATGCGCGCCACGTATGCGGACCGCAACGTGGGATCGAGCGCGCAGAAGAAGGTCTGTTCCAGGATCACATCGTACGCGGCCGCATGTGCGAAGAAGTCGCCGGTGATCAAGTGATCCTGCGGGAAGTCGGGGCAACGCGCCAGCAGGTCCTTGAACGGTGCATCCGTAAGATCGATGACGAACACGTTCCGGAACCCGATGCGATGGGCGTACTCCGCTTCCCACGAACGGCCACCGCCCGGGGTCAGGATGCGGAGGTCCTTATCGGTGAGTTGATCGAGGAATTCCTTCAGCGGAGTGGATGGTGCGCCGAGATCCCAGCTGGCATCTTCGTTGATGTAGCGCCCTTCCCAATAGTTGCGGTCGAGTTGCATATGGATGGATTCAGGTCCGTTTTACCAACCGCACCACGTTCTCTACATGGTACGTGTGCGGGAACATATCGATCGGTCGCACGAAGTCGATCCGGTATTGATCGTTCAGGATCGCGAGATCACGCGCTTGGGTCGCGGGATTGCAACTCACGTACACGATGCGGACAGGATCCAGTTCGAGCAAGTGGCGCACCACGGGTTCATCCATGCCGGCGCGCGGTGGATCCGTGACGACCACATCGGGCTTGCCGTGTTCGCGCACGAAGTCCGGCGTCAAGGTCTTCTTCATATCACCGGAAGTGAAGCTGACGTTGCCTATACTGTTCAGCTCCGCGTTCACGCGCGCATCTGCGACGCTTTCGGGAACGAGTTCCAATCCGGCCACGTGCTTCGCGTTCCCTGCGAGGAAGAGGGTGATGCTCCCTGCGCCGCAATAGAGGTCGTACACGTTCTCGGTGCCGGTGAGTTGGGCCAGATCGCGCGTCATGCGGTACATGGCCATGGTCTGCTCGGGGTTGGTCTGGAAGAAGGTCTTGGGCCCGATCCGGAATTTCAACGGCCTTCCACCCGGACCATCGGGCAATTCCTCCACGATGTGATCACGACCGTGGAAGGTGTTCATCTGCAGATCGTAGATCGTGTCGTTCTTCTTTTCGTTGATCGTCCACATCACCGAGGTGAGCTGTGGAAAGCGCGCGACCATCGCGGAGAACAATCCTTCGCGCGCGGCCACGTCCTCATGGCCGAGTGCCAACAACACCATGCATTCGCCGGTGGTGGTGGTGCGGATCAGCAAGGTGCGCAGGAAGCCGACGTGTTCGCGAATGTTGTAGAAGGAGAGGTCATGCGTGCGTGCATGTTCGCGTACGAAGGCGCGGATCGCATCGCTCGGCTGCGGTTGCAGGTGACACTCGTTGATGTCCAGCACGCGGTCGAAGCGCATGGGGATGTGGAATCCCAGCGCATTGCGATCGGTCGTCATCCCGGCCTCCGAGCCGGGAGCATCTTGCGAACCGATCTCTTCCTTGGTGAACCACCGGCTGTTGCTGAAGGTGAATTCCAACTTGTTCCGGTAGTGCGTGAGGCCCGGCGATGGCATGATCGGCTCCACGGTGGGAAGCGCCAGACCACCGATGCGCTCCAGGTTATCGATCACCTGTTGCTGCTTGTACTCGAGTTGCTTCAGATAGGAGAGGTCCTGCCATTTGCAACCGCCGCAGGTGCCGAAGTGCGGGCAGAACGGCGTGACACGATCCGGTGAAGGCGTCACGATCCTGATGGCCGTTGCCTCCGCGTAGCTCTTCTTCTTCTTCAACACGCGGAGATCGGCTACATCGCCCGGCACCGCACCGGTCACGAAGACCACGAGGCCATCCACCTTCGCCAACGATTTGCCGTTCGCGCCAGCGCCGGTGATGGGCACGGCTTCCCAGATGATGGTCTCCTTCGGTTTGCCTCGGCGCATGGGTGGTGGTAGCGGGGCGCAAAGATGGGGAGGTGGTTGTTCGTGGGTGAAGAGGTTGGTTGTTCGTGGTGAAGGTTGGTCGTTGTTCGGCGGGGTGGTGGCGTGAAGCGAACAGATCTCGCGGGCGTTGGTTCACGCTCACTCGGCTATCTTTCGTTCGATCAACAATGATGATCAGTGAACGGGTTCACGGCTTCGTGCCGCAGGGTTTCCGACGACGGAAGGCACGTGCGGAGGTATTCGTAAAGGGAGCGATCGGCAGATACCCTGCGTGGGCCAAAATCCCCCTGCCAGAATGCGATCAGTAGTTGGAAGACCACTTGCGATCGCCATGGTCGTGCTCTTATTCAACTGCGTTGGGTTTGCACAGGCCAATCTGTACACGGATACGTTGGAAGTGAAGAACTACTCGAACCGGTTCATGCTTGACGGGAAGAATGGTGTGCTCTTCATTCTTCCCTCTGATTCGAGTAAGAAATATGCAGTTGTGCGCTGGAAATCCGGATATACCGCGATCGGGGAAATGAAGGTGGGAGTGGAAGTTGGCAGTTGGTATGTCTATGATGGAAGGAACAGGCTTCGCGAATTCCTCACGTTCGGGCCGCTTCCGGAATGTCTTGTCTACCGTCGAAGAATGAGCAAAGGGGGACGTACGCTAAGCGAGTTCAAAACGACCACTCCGTGCTTCTGACTGTAAGCTTCCCTATTATTCGGCCGCTTGTCTTGAGGTAGACCGTGCTCGCTGTTCCAGCCTCCCACGCCCCCGCGCTATTTTCGCACCCCGAAAATGATCCTGCCCATCCGCGCTTACGGCGACCCGGTCCTGAAGAAGGTCGCTGCTGATATCGAACCCGGTCACCCGGGCTTGGAGAAACTGATCGCGGACATGTTCGAGACGATGTACGAGGCCAGTGGCGTCGGATTGGCGGCACCGCAGGTAGGCCAGAGCGTCCGGCTCTTCATTGTGGATGCTTCACCCTTTGCAGAGGACGAGGACGGCAAGCCGACCAAGGACGCGCACTTGAAGGATTTCAAGCGGATCTTCATCAACCCGTACATCGTGGAGGAGGAAGGCGAGGAGTGGCCGTTCGAGGAGGGCTGTTTGAGCATTCCGAACATCCGCGAGGAAGTGATCCGCCAGCCGAAGATCGTCATGCAATACCAGGATGAGAACTTCGAGGAGCACGAGGAGACGTTTGAAGGATTCGCGGCGCGTGTGATCCAACACGAACACGATCATTTGGACGGTGTGCTCTTCCTGGACCACCTTCCCGCCCTGCGCCGCCGTCTGTTGCAGGGCAAGTTGCGCGATATTTCCCGCGGCAAGACGGACGCGAAATACAAAATGCGATTCCCCGGATGATGAAGAACCTGATGTCCCGTAGTGTGCTCGCCATAGTGCCTGCACTGCTGATGGCGTGCGGTGGTGGCAATGCCGCGCCCGATGCGAAACTGACCGAAGCGCGTACGCGCATCCGTGCGATGGAGGATTCGCTCTTCGAGCACCACGCCTTCGATCGGCGCAGCGCGCAGGCCATGGTGGACGTGTACAAGGCCTATGTGGCCGCGTACCCGCAGGATAGCCTCGCGCCGGAGTTCCTGTTCCGCGCGGCGGGCACCGTGAAGTCGATGGGTGACCCCGAGCAGAGCATCACGATCTATGATCGCATCGTGCAGGACTACCCGAGCTGGAAGCGACTGGTGGACGTGCTGTACATGAAGGCGCTCACGCTGGATGATGATCTGGACCGCGATGGCGAGGCCAAGGTGATCTACGAGCAGGTGATCAACAACTTCCCGGGCCATCCGTTCGCGCGGGACTCGAAGGCGATGATCGAGAACCTCGGACTGACGGATGCGGAGCTCATCGCCAAGTTCAAGGCGATGAACGCGGACAGCACGACGGCTGGGCAGTAAGGTTCACGCAGAATACGTCAAGAGTCTTTTACCGCAGAGATGCGGAGGACACAGAGAACCATGTGCAATAGGGTGTAGGTTGTTCGTGGAAGCCGGTTCACCATCCCTCCTTCGTCGGGACAGGCTCCGGAGCGGAGGACGTAGAGAGCAAGCTGCGATGGTTCAGGCGTTCGTTGCGAACGCTGGTGCCAGGCGCAGTTGGCCTTTGCCGACGATGCCGACGGCGCGTCCGGTGAAGCGCTGGCCGAGAAAAGGCGTGTTGTGCGAACGGCTGGGCAGGTCGTCCTCGGAGCAGACCCAATCCGCTTCCGGTTCGAACAAGGCGATATCGGCGACCGCGCCTTCTTCGAGGTGCAGCGCTGGAAGGCCGAGCACCGCTCGCGGTCCGTGCGTGAGGCGCTGGATGATGCGTCGCAGTGGCGTGCTTCCTTTCAGTGCGGTGTTCGCCACCGCGAAAGCGGTTTCCAGACCGATGATGCCAAAGGCCGCTTGACCGAACTCGATCACTTTGTGTTCGCGGTCCTCGGGGCGATGGTCGCTCACGATGGCGTCGATGGTGCCATCCTTCACGCCTTCACGCAGTGCATCGATGTGTTCGCTGCTGCGCAGCGGCGGCATCACTTTGTACATGCTTTCGAAGCCGCGCACGCAACCATCGTCGAGCAGGAGATTGTACGCAGCCACGGAGGCCGTCACCTTCACCTTGCGTGCTTTCGCTTGGCGCACCAGTTCCACACTTTCCGCCGTGCTGATGGTGGCGAGGTGCAAGTTGCCGCCGGTGTATTCCGCCAGCGCGATATCGCGCATCACGGCCATCGCTTCGGCAGCGGGAGGTAGGCCGCGCAGACCCAAGCGCGTGCTCATGGGCCCTTCGTGCATCATGGCCTTTGCCGCGAGGTCCGGATCCTGCGGGAAGCTCATCACCGGCGTGCTCGCACCCGGCAATCCTTGCACGTATTGCAGCGCGAGCATCATCAAGCGGCTGTTGCGCACCACGTGCTGGTCATCCGAGAAGGCGACCGCGCCGGCCTGCCGCATGTCGTGCAGTTCGGCGAGTTGCTTGCCGGCGAGTTCCTTGGTGATGGCACCGATGGGCAACAAGGTGACGGGATGATCCGCGGCGCGGCGTAGGACGTATTCGATCCCACCGCGACCATCCATGGCCGGTGTGGTGCTGGGCAGCACACACACGGTGGTGAAGCCACCAGCGGCGGCGGCATCGAGACCATTCGCGATGCCTTGCTTCCACTCTTCTCCGGGATCGCGGAAGTGAGCGCGTAGATCCACCCAACCCGGACTGGCATGCAGCCCTTTGATCACCACTTCCTTTCCAGCGGACTTCGCGAGCCGCTTGCCGATCCGCGCTACGCGGCCTTTTGAAATGTGGATATCGACGACCTCGTCGTGGTGCGGACCACCGGGGTCCGTGACGTGTACTTGCCGGAGGATCACATCGCTCATCGGACGGCGCGCAAGAGGATCGTTTCCGTGGCCAGGAAGAGCAGTGCGAGCAGGATGAACCACTTCCACAGTTTGCGCCCCTGATCCAGTTCGGCCAAACGTAGCGAAAGATCGCCTGTGGCGTCATCCAGGATCGTGTAGCTGGTCAGTCCGCGTTGCTCCAACAAGGTCTTGAGTTCTTCGGCCGTCATGGCGTTGAGGTCACTTTCAGCCCGTGCGCGGTCCAAGGCGATCAGGCGCAGGGTATCGCCCTCCACAGTGAGCGCGTACGGACCGGGCGGCAAGGCTTCATCATGAATGGAAAGCGCGGTTCCCGCTGGGGAACGACGTACTTCGGGAATGATGTCGATGCCGCCTGGACCCACGAGGTGCGGTGGTTTCTCCCCGGTGATGTCCAAACCTTGGAGTTGGATCACAGCATCAGCGCCGATGGTATGATTCAACGGCCCCATGGGTCGTGCGAGTTCGGCCATGCGCAGGAGCGAAGTGGCGAAGAGCGCGTGGCGTGTGAGGTTCCCCGCGCGTTCCGCGAGTGGCGTGGCGCAGATGTACACGCTTCCATGACCGGGATCGCAACGTACGAGGTAGGGGTTGCCATCCTGTGATCGCAAGAGGACATCGCTTCCGGGCGGCGGGCGCACGCTCCAACGCTCGTGCGAGGCAGGCAGATCCACATTGCGTGGCATGCTCTGGAAGACATCGCGGTAGAAGGGGTGCTCCAGGTCGATGCGTTCTACACGCACGAGGCCGGTGTCCAAACGCGCCGGTGGTGCCACACCGAAGGCGCCGAAGAGCGCGGTGTAGCCCTGCGGCTCGCCACCACTGGGCGGGAAGATGGCCAAGCTGCCACCGCCGTCCACGTATTCGGCGAGTGCCTGGGCCGTGCCGCTGGCGACTTCGGGCAGGGCATTCAGGATCACGAGATCCTGCGAGGCCAATTTCGCCAGATCCACTTCGCGATACGGACTTTGCGCAAAGCGGTGCGTGCTGTCGCCGCTGAACACCGCTGCGATGGCACGGTCGCCGGGAGCATCGTTCGCGGTGAGTGCCAACACCTGCAAGCGTTCGATCGTGGTGTACGCGATCCACACCTTGTCATCGAAGGTCACGGGCTGGTCGCTTACGGTGACCTCACCCCAGTGATGACCGGCCACGTCATTCGTGAACTTCAAGGTGGTGTCCACGCTGGAGGATGGATCCACGGAGAGACTGCCGATCGCGCGTTGCGCACCGTCTATGGCCAATCGCAGCGGAACATTCACGAGTTCCTGCGTGCCGTGGTTGGTGATGGTAACATGTAGCACTTCGCTCTGTCCCAAACGGCGCACGGGGCTACCGAACCAGACGGAGTCGATGCTGAGGTTCTCCGTGTTCGATGGCGGGATCGGGATGATGGTGGTGGGGAGCGTGGTGTCGTTCACCCAGTTCTGCACATCGGTGATGCTGCGTTGAAGGTCGGTGAAGATGAACGCGCGCTTCACCGGTGCTTCGCTCGCGGACAACGCTTCGCGCTGGCGCGTCATCACCTTGGACAAGAGCCGCGTGTAGGGCGATGCATCCGCGCGGGAACTCGCTTCCAATGCCTCTTCGCGGCTCATCATCATCTGCTCGCGTCCTTCGAAGCGTCCTGTGAGGATCTGGAAGCGGTCGGCCGCACTGTGCGCCATCACCGCGTCCTGCGCACCTTTGCGGGCTTGGTCCAGCAAGCGCCCGTGCGCGTTCTGGCCATCCATGCTGAAGCTGTCATCGATGTAGATGGAAATGGCGCGATCACCGGAACGCTGCGCGCCGGAGGAGCCGGGCAGGTAGGGTTGCGCGAAAGCGAGGACCAAGCAGATGATCGCGAGGCAGCGCGCCAACAACACTAACCAGTGTTGGATCTTCTTACGAGCACGCGTCTGGCGCGATACCTCGGCGAGGAAGCGCACATTGGGGAAATCGATCCGCTTGAAACGCCGAAGCTGGAAGAGGTGGATGAGCACCGGGATCGCCAGGGCGGTGAGCGCCCACAGGAAGGCCGGGTACACAAAGGACATCGGGGGCCGAAGATAGTGGGGGGCCTGAAGGGGCAGTGGGCAGTTAGCAGTTAGCAGTTGGCAGGAGCAGGCGCAACGATCTCCTTGCTCCTGCCTCCTCGTGATCACTTACGACCTCTTGCCTTCAACCCCAAGACCGAAGAGCGCGAGATCGTATTTCACCGGATCGTCCGGGTCGAATGCGCGCAAGGCTGCGGTCAGTTCCTCCACGGATCTCCAATCATCCTGCTTGCGGTGGAGAAGGCTGAGTTCCCGTCCGATCCTTCCGGTGTGGACATCCAACGGGACCATGAGATCAGCAGGAGTGATACGCTTCCAAAGGCCAAGGTCCACACCGCGATCATCGGGTCGCACCATCCAGCGCAGGAACATGTTGATGCGCTTCGCGTTGCTTCCGCGCGAAGGATCGGCTACGTGCTTGCGCGTTCTTGCCGGGTGATCGATCGCGAAGAACCGTTGCTTGAAGCGGGCAATGCCTTCGGACATGGAACCAAATTCACCGTTCGCAAGAAACGCGTCCTCGATCCCGCCATGGGCTTGGTAGAGATGCTTGATCGCACGCACGAAGTACACGAGGTCGATCCCGTTGAAGGTGCGGTGTACGAACCGATCCAGGTGTTTCAGGTCCGTGGCGTCGGCATTCATCACGAAGGCGTGCGGCGCATTGTCCATCAGCGCGACCAACTTGTTCGCATTCGTAATGATGGTCTTGCGTTGCCCCCAGGAAATGGTGGCGGTGAGGAAGCCGATCACCTCCGCGTCCGCGCGATCGGCGAAGGCTCGAGGGATCTGGATCGGGTCGCGTTCGATGAAGGAAGGGCGCGCAAAGCGATCGTAGGCCTCGTCGAGAAGCTCCTTCAACCCGGAGATCCGTTCCCTCCTGCGGATCGACCGAACGCTTCGTTCCATCCTTACCGCCGGAACTGCCAACCGAGTCCTCCTCCCATGATCACCTCGTCCAGCGGAATGGTGCCGCTTACGGAACCGATGTAGCGCGCATGCACCAAGCGGGCATCGAGGAAGAAGTGGAAGTGGTCCCACACGGTATAGGTGAGTCCGGCACATAGCGCCGCATTGGGGATCACGCGGATCGGATCCGGGTCAGCGCTCTCCGACGCTTCCGGCTGTGCAGGGCGCGCAAAGGATACACCGGCCTCCATGCCCAATGCAAGGTCGAGGCGATCACGCACCCAGTGATAGAACGGACCAACGGCCACTTGGTCGTTCCGCTCCATGGATGCCGTATGTTCCTGGTTGCCCCGGTACCAGAACACTTCTCCACGACAACTGATGCGATCCTCGGAGAAGTACTCCAACCTGCCGTTCAGGTAGATGTTCGTGATCGGGGCGTTCAATGATAGGCCCGGGCTGATGGCTGCGGAAACGCGCACGAGGCCCGCACCGGTGAACGGCACGCTGTCCTGCGCACGACCGATCAGGGCCGCGCACACCAGCACCCCGGCGAGTGATCGCACTACCATGCGTGGAAGAGTTTGAAATTGAAGCTGACATGGAAGAGGAGGTGGCCTTCCAAACTGGAGCCACGCTCTTTATGGAACACCACTTCGCCGTCCTCACGCTCCGCATGCACGTCCGTTCCCAAGTGGATCATGTACTGGCCTACGAGTGAGAGGTCCATGCGGTCCGTGAGGTTGAAGTGCGTGCCCAACCCGGCTTGTGCAGCACTGCTCCAGCGCTCCGCGAAGTTGCCGGGATCGTTGTTGGCTTGCTGCTTCGTGTAGTCGAAGCAATGCCCGGCGAGGAGGTAGGGTTGGATGAATTGCCGTCCTTCGTCTCCGCTCAGGACCGGGTCGCGCAGGTAGAAGAGCACGCTCCAGCCGACGTGCTGGTCCTGCCGATGCGCGAAGTCGCCGATGGAGCTCCTGAAATAGTCGTAGAACCAATCGGTGTTCACGCGGTCCGCGATGCGGATACGGAACTGTCCACCCACACCGGTCCCGGCGCTGTTGTTCGCCGCGCCATTGAAGAGGCTGATGGAACTGCGGCCACCGACGGAGACCATGCCGACCCGGTCGCTCTTCGCCGGAGGTGAACCCGCATGCAATGCCGAGGCAAGCATGGCGGCCAGTGTGATGGCAGGGATCCTCATGTACAGTGAACGTTGAACGTGCGGCTCAAAGTATCCATCCTTATTACTGCGCAGCACGAGAGCCGCTACCGTCCGTAGCCGGACATGTCCATCACTTCATAGCCATCCATGCTGAAGGCGCTTTCATCCACCTTGCCGACCACGAGATCACGCACATAGCTGACCATGCGCTGCGTGGCATCGGCGGAGATCCATTCGAACTCCATCGGCATTCCGTCCACGCCATCCGGAACACCTTCTCCTTGGCGCTTCTTGCCTTGGCCGGTGTTGCGCGCCATGTCGTGAAAGGGCGCCTTCACATCCTTCGCCATCCAGCCCGTCCACGTGCCGTCCTCGCTCTCCACGATCACCTTGGTGCAGGTATGACCATTGATCTCGCGCGCCTCCTTGGTCACCGTGATCTTCGGTTCCTTCTTCGTTCCGGATGGATCCTCTGCTACCACGAACTTCTGCTTGCGGCTCTTCATCGCCGTCTTCTTGCCTTTGCCATCCGTCATCAAGGTGTAGGTCCACTTGCCTTTCAGGTCCGTGAGGATCTTCATCTCCTGTCCCGGTCGCTCGGCTGCGCTGGAATGCATCAGGGTCATTCCCTCGTTGCTCGAATAGTACATATTGTTCGGACTGCCCTTTTGCTCGGCGCCGTCCTTGAAGAAGTGCATCTCCATCCGGAAACTGCCGATGAAGGTGTTCGGCACGAAGGGGTCGTTGTCGTCCACCATTGAACCGCCGACCGGTTGCCCCGGCTGGCCACTCTGCTGTTGCTGCATCCGCTCCTGGATCATCTTGTTGATGTCCACTTGGGCGGTGGCGGTGAAAAGGGCGAGAATAGCGATAAGGCTGAATGTGGTACGCATGGCTCTAGGGTTTGGAGATCGAAAAATAGCGATCACGGAATGATCCACCGGCCCGCAAGGATCACTTCGTCCTGGTCTCAGCAGGATGCGTGAACATCGCGTAAGCGAAGAGCCCGGCGAACAACGCGTACATCGCTACCAGGACCCATCGCGCCACATCAACCGAATGCCCGCCCGGTGCCTTGGTCAAGGCCAGTGCACCAATGGTGAAGTGCGTGAGGTTACCGATCACCAGCGGGCGACCGTAGATGCCGCCGATCACTGCGCCCTTCGAGGTCCAGTTCAGCAGTGCGAAACCGCAATAGAGCGCACCGCAGAGTTGGAGAACAACGGTGGGCGATCCGTACGAACCACTGATCGCGGTGAACACTTCATCGGGCGCGAAGGTGAGCGCCAAGCCCAGTGCGCCCAAGGCGAAGGAACTCGCGATCATGAGGAGGCGGGTGTTCATGCGGGTGAAAGTAGAACGGCGATCGGTGCCGCTCGTGATCACCGTTGTCGTTCACGCAGGAAAGGGTGGGCGATCGACCGGATGCAAACGAACTGCATTACGCCGGGTCGTTGACGCGTCACGGCGCTCACGGTGAAGTC
Organism: Flavobacteriales bacterium; assembly: GCA_016721005.1. Classification (GTDB taxonomy): domain Bacteria; phylum Bacteroidota; class Bacteroidia; order Flavobacteriales_F; family PHOS-HE28; genus PHOS-HE28. The sequence continues at coordinate 211,721 of JADKJM010000005.1, read as the reverse complement.
GGCCCATAACTCCTTTTCGAAGTAGGGAGTGAGTTCGCCGAGGTCCAGCGAGTCGGCGCAGGTGCTTCGGATCCCCAGGATGCGGTGCGTTCCAACGCGCCAGATCCGCCAGGTGGGTGCACCGTTCCATGCGCTCAGTCGGCCGCGGAAGGTGAAGGTGCTATCCGATGGAATGCCGCCGGAAGTGCAGGAGCAATGGGATAAGCGCAGTTCCTGTGCGGGGAGCGATGCGGTGTGCAGGATGAAAATGATCAACGCAAGGGCCCGAAATTTTTCGACCGCGTGCATGGCTCACCGCAGCACGACCCGCCCGGTGATCGTGCGCTCCGCTTGTGTGGCGCGCACGACGATCAAACCGCGAAGCGAGCTATCGAGTGCCACGCGTGCGAGGGAGCCGCTGCCCATCGCCGTGGTGCGTTGCACCAAACGACCAGCGGGATCGTGGACCTCCACCTGAATTTGGCCGGTCCCATCCGTGAAGCCCTTCATGACCAGATCGCCGTCCGTGGGATCGATCCACATCGCGGGTGGTGTGCTGTTACCGGAACCAACGATACCGGTGGAAAGCTCTGAGCAACTGATGGCGCCTTCGGGCAGGAAGATGGCGGAGTCGAACAAGGCGTCGTTCACATCGGCGATGGCGATCTTCAAATGGTAGCTGGCGCCGGGAACCACCATGGCGCGTGCGGTGAGCACCACGGTGAAGCCGTCCATCTGGGTGCCCAGTCCGAAGTCGTTGTTGATGTAGTAGATCGTGTCCATTTGCCAACCGGGGTTCATCCCGCAGAGGCCGATGGAGCCCAACTGGCCTGCATCGCCATTGTTCACCGTATTCACCGTCACCGGTAATCCACTGATCGGCAGGGTGGCCATGTTGATGCCGCCGTTGGAGAACGGCCCATTGATCCCGGGTCCGCTCAGGAAGAGGCCCATGCGATCATCCTTGTTGCTGCATGCGTACTCGTCGTATTCCTCCGATGCGAACACGTAACGGATCGTCAGCGTGTCGCCCCAGGGCACGAGATCGAGTTGGATGATCCCTTGATCACCGATGGAGGACGGATACAACGGGCTCATCGTTTGCAGATCGGGGTCGCCACCGAAGAAGCCACCACCGAAGGTGCCGTTGGGAACGTTGTTCGGCCCGATGACACAGTAGTAGAGGCCCGTGCAGATCACCATGCCGGAATCCAGACCCACGGTGGCCGTGCTATCACGGAAGAGACCCACTTGCATCGGATCGATCGTCTGGCTGAAGGCATTGGAGAGCATCACGTTCGGCCCTTGCAGATGGTTGAGCGGGGCTTGCGTCGGATCACCTGCCGGCCAAGCGATCACCTGTGCGGTGGCGTGCAACATGGCGAGGCCTGCGATCAGGGAGAAGAAGCTCCGGGTTGTGTGGAAGTGCATGTGGCGGGATGACCGATGGATCGCGGTTCAGGTTGTCCGAGGGATCCGGTCGGCGGCTTTGTGGATCCTCAGATCACCCCATCCTTCATCACCAACTTCCGGTCCGCCATATCCGCCAATTCCTCGTTGTGCGTCACGATCACGAACGTCTGCCCGATTTCCTTCCGAAGTTCGAAGAAGAGCTGGTGCAATTCCTTGGCGTGTGCGCTGTCGAGGTTGCCGCTGGGTTCATCGGCCAGCACCACATCGGGGTTGTTGAAGAGGGCGCGGGCCACGGCCACACGTTGTTGTTCGCCGCCGCTCAATTGGCCGGGCTTGTGCTCTTTGCGCGCGATCACATTAAGGCGTGATAGGAGTTCCTCCGCACGCGGCACGCAATTGTTTCGGCTCTGGCCTGCGATCAAGCCGGGCATCATCACATTCTCCAGCGCCGTGAACTCCGGCAGCAGGTGGTGGAACTGGAACACGAAACCGATGTGCTTGTTGCGGAACGCGGAGAGCGCATTCGATCGTAATGCGCTGATGTCCTTGCCGCCGATCACGAGGGTACCGCTGTCTGCATTGTCCAACGTGCCGATGATCTGGAGGAGTGTGGTCTTGCCTGCGCCGCTCGCACCCACGATGCTCACCACTTCACCCTTCGCCACATTCAGGTCCACGCCCTTGAGCACTTCGAGGTCGCCGTACTTCTTCCGCACACCGGTCGCTTGGATCATGGTGACAAAGGTGTGCGATAACCGCTACCGAACGGCTGGTCAGCCACGGTCCATCTCCAAGGGCTTGCCCATGTTGCGCATATCATCGGCGGCAGGACGTTCGAAGATCGTGAGGTGGAAATAGCGATGTGCCGCCAGCAGGTGATCGAAGATGTCGGAAACGATGCCTTCGTAGGCGGGCCACTCCACGGTGTTCGTGAAGCAGTACAGTTCCAGCGGAAGGCCGTGTTCATGCGGCGCGTGTTGCCGCACCATGCGTGTCATGTGCTGGTGGATACCCGGATGCTGCCCGAGGTAGAGGTCGGCGTATTGGCGATAGAGCCCCACATTGGTGATCCGTCTTCCGTTCACCGGAATGCTGCCGTCCACGTTGCGCTCGGCGTTGGACTTCGCGATCTCGGCGCGACGTTCATCGATGTAACCGGTGAGGAGTTGGATCCCGCGTAGTTCATCGAGTTCGCCTTCACTGAGATAGCGGATGCTGCTCACCTTGATGAGCAGGCTGCGCTTGATGCGTCGTCCGCCGCTCTCCTGCATGCCCCGCCAGTTCTGGAAGGAGTCGGATATAAGCGCATACGTGGGGATCGTGGTGATCGTCTTGTCGAAGTTGGTCACCTTCACCGTGGTGAGGTTGATCTCCGTCACATCACCGTCCGCGCCGTACTTGTCCATCGTGATCCAATCACCTAGGCGAAGCATGTCGTTCGCGCTGATCTGGATGCTGGCCACGAAGCCCAGGATGGTGTCCTTGAAGATCAACAGCAGTACCGCCGACGCCGCGCCCATGGCGGTGAGGAAGGCCCACGCCGACTTGCCCGTGAGTTGGGAGAAGATCAGTACCGCCGCGATGAGGTACATCACCAGTGATGCGATCTGCAGGTAGCTATCGAGCGGCTTGTCCCTGTACGTGGGGTTGTCCTTCAGTGTATCGCGGCCCGCGCGCAGGACTGCCCGCACGATGCGGATGAAGAGGACGATGAAGAAGATGTTGAAGATCCGTTCCACCGGGACCACCATTTCCGGATAGTCCGAGAAGACCACCGGGATCAGGTGATAGGAGAGGATCAGGGGGATCACGCGTGCCACATAGCGATGCACTTTGGATTCCAGCAGATGGTCGTCGAATTGTGTGATGGTCCGGCGCGCAAAACGCTTCAGTCCGACCGCGATCACATAGGTCAGCCCCTTCGACAACAGTCCCATCACCATGAACACGGCGGCGATCCCGACCAAGGTGCTCACCCATGCGATGTTCTCCTCAGCAAGGCCTGTCCGTTCCAGTATCCGTGTGACGGTATCGATGAAGTGCGAATAGGAAAGTAGGGTCGGGGTAGTGGGCATTGGATCGGTATGGGATGAAGTCCAAACGGTGACCCTGTCAGGATCGGAGGACGTTCGCAGAAAGCGTTGTGCCCGCGAAGGTAGGGCTCATGGTCCGTAGGCTTCCGATCGCAGTGTTCGCGTGCGATTACATTCGCACCGCCTCCGACCGGGAGGCGTATTCACACCGACCCAACCGTTCCCATGAACCTTCACGAGTACCAAGGCAAGAGCATCCTCCAGAAATTCGGCGTGACCATTCAACGCGGTCTGGTCGCATACAACGCCGACGAGGCAGTGGACCAGGCGAAGCGCTTGAGCGCCGAGACCGGTACGAAGTGGTGGGTGATCAAAGCGCAGATCCACGCGGGCGGTCGCGGTAAAGGTGGTGGTGTGAAACTCGCGAAGAACATCGAGGAGGTGCGTGAGCGCAGCGAGGCCATCATCGGCATGATGCTGAAGAGCCCGCAGACGCCGCCGCAAGGCAAGAAAGTCCACAAGGTGTTGGTCGCGGAGGATGTGTACTACCCCGGCGCCAGCGAAACGAAGGAGTACTACATGAGCGTGCTGCTGGATCGCGGAAGCGGTCGCAACGTGATCGTGTACAGCACGGAGGGCGGCATGGACATCGAAGAGGTGGCCGAGCACCATCCGGACAAGATCAACAAGGAATTCGTGGATCCGCGCGTGGGCCTGCGTCCGTTCCAGTGCAACAAGATCGCGACGGGCCTCGGCCTCACCGGTGCCGCGAAGAAGGCCATGACCAAGTTCGTTATGGACCTGTACAAGGCCTACGAAGGCTGCGATGCCGCCATGTTCGAGATCAACCCCGTGCTGAAGACGAGCGACGACAAGATCATCGCCGTGGATGCGAAGGTGCGCCTGGACGGCAACGCGCTTTACCGACACCCGGACTACGCCGAGATGCGCGACAAGACCGAGGAGGATCCCATCGAAGTGGAAGCAGGAGAAGCCGGCCTCAACTACGTGAAGCTCGAGGGCAACGTGGGTTGCATGGTGAACGGCGCTGGGCTCGCCATGGCGACGATGGACATCATCAAACTGAGCGGTGGCGAACCCGCCAACTTTCTGGACGTGGGCGGTACCGCCGATGCGGCGCGTGTGGAGAAAGCCTTCCGGATCATCCTGAAGGACCCCACGGTGAAGGCGATCCTCGTGAACATTTTCGGCGGCATCGTGCGGTGTGATCGTGTGGCGCAAGGCATCGTGGATGCGTACAAGAACATCGGCGACATCAAGGTGCCGATCATCGTTCGCTTGCAAGGCACCAACGCCATCGAGGCGAAGGAACTCATCGACAAGAGCGGATTAAAGGTGCTGAGCGCCGTGGCGTTGCAGGAGGCCGCGGACCGCGTGAAGGAGGTGCTGGCGTGATCACGCGCTAGCTTTGGTCTCGAACACCGGAACCATGAAAGGCGTAAGGGTATTGCGTGACGAGTCGAGCAATAAGCGCATCATCCAGATCGACATTGAGGCCATTGATCCTACGGATGAGATGCTGGAGGACTTCGTGGATGTGATCCTAGCGGAGGAGGCCAAGAACGATGAGATGATCCCTTGGGAGAAGGCCAAGGCGATGCTGAAGAAAGCTGGGAAGCTCTGATGTACGAGATGTTCATCAGTCGGCAAGCGATCAAGGATATAGAAGATCTTCCGCCGCTGATCGTGCCGAAGATCACGAGAGCAACACCTAACGCCTGAATGACAAACGCGTGCCTTCGGGCAAGGCGTGGTAGAAGTAGCTCCGATGTTCCTTGGAGTTCTGCGTTTCCTGAAGGAGGAGCAACTCCATCGGGCTTCTCCTTTTGCCCTTCCCATGCGGGCGTTGAGCCACGATCGTAATATGCTTCCCGGGATCCTGGAAGACCTCGCCCATGCTGTAGGTCCCCAATCGAAGCGTGTCACCGGGCTGGATCGTGAAGGTCCCGCCCGGAAGACCCGGTGAGGGTTGCGCGGCGGTTGCGTTGATGATGCACGTCCACTTCGTGCTATTCACCACGAACACCTCGTTCACGTACATGTATTGTTCCTCCACGACCTCTTGTTTGACTGGCGCGACTTCCGGCTTTTGTGTGGTGCGTACCCCAGGTCCAGGGATCGGTCCGTAGTTGTCATGCCCTTGTTCGGTGAAGCCGGTCTTCACGCCATGTTCATCATAGGACGTCGTACTCCGGTACCATTGGATGCCGCCATCCGGCGCATCACTCACTTCGATCCGGCTCACCGCACCGTTCGGGTGGTAGCTGAAGTTCGCACTGGCATGGCCCCCGATGGACCGCGTTTGATAACTGAACAATTCCTTGCCCGCAGCATCATAGGCCCAACTCCGGCCCCAACGATCGTTCTTATCGGTCCACACCTTCGTGCTCACCTTACCGCTGGTGAAATAGCGGATGACGACCGTGCCGGTATCGGTCTTGAGGGTGCGCTCATGCCCTTGGCCATGGGCCATCGCGCAAACGAGCAGAAGGGTGATCGAGAAGAGAGGACGCATTTACGGGCTTTGCCAAAGATCGGGCCAGCGCCCGGATCATTTGAGAAGAACGCTGTCCGTGCATGAAGAGCATGGTCGGTAGTGCTGCCCGGGCTGTTGGTACATTCGCCCGGACCGAACAGTCAACAACCGAAAGCAACCGAAGCATGGCATTGTTAGCAGGAAAGACCGCCTTGATCACCGGTGGATCGCGCGGCATCGGCCGGGGGATCGTGGAACGCTTCCTTGAGGAGGGCGCCGATGTGGCCTTCACCTACGTGAGCAGCCCCGAGAAGGCGAATGCGCTCGCTGCGGAACTCGCCACGAAGAGCGGTCGCAAGGTGATCGCCATCCAGAGCGATGCGGGCAACTTTGAGCAAGCGCAGAAAGCGGTGGATGAGGTGGTGAATGCGTGGGGTCGGCTCGATGTGCTCGTGAACAACGCCGGCATCACCAAGGACCAACTGCTCATGCGCATGAGCGAGGCGGATTGGGATGCGGTGATCAACACCAATCTGAAGAGCGTGTTCAATATGACCAAGGCCGTGATGCGCGTCATGCTCAAACAACGCAGTGGCAGCATCGTGAACATGAGCAGCGTGGTAGGGGTGAAGGGCAACGCAGGCCAATCCAACTACGCGGCGAGCAAGGCCGGCATCATCGGCTTTACCAAGAGCGTGGCGCTGGAACTCGGCAGCCGTAACATCCGCAGCAATGCCATCGCTCCGGGCTTCATCGAAACGGAAATGACCGGCGCCCTCGACCAGAAAGTGGTGGAGCAATGGCGCGAAGGGATCCCCTTGAAGCGCGGCGGTTCACCCACCGATGTCGCCAACGCATGCGTCTTCCTCGGCAGCGATCTCAGTTCCTACATCACCGGCCAAACGCTGAATGTGTGCGGCGGGATGCTCACTTGAAAAGGTTGTTCGTGGTGATGGTTGTTCGGTGAGCGTCGTGCGCTAGGTCGAGACGCCAGTACGCTCACACCGAACAACCAATAACCTTCAACACTTATCCTGAGCAACGTCGAAGGACGAACAACTCGCCTACCCCGACCTTCGCACCCCCATGAACGTGACCACGGTCCATAGTCTTTGGCTCGCACCGCTCTGCCTCCTGCTCGGCGCAGCGCTGGCATGGTGGCTGTATCGAAAGGCACAGGGACGCGAAGGATTCTCACCACGACTCGGTGCGTTCATGGCGATCCTGCGCGCCTTGGCGATCGCGAGCATCGCGTTCTTCCTCTTGGAACCCATGGTGAACATGATGGTCCGCGAAGTGCGCAAACCGGTCGTGGTCGTCCTGCACGATGGGTCGTCCTCGCTCACGGCCGCAGGTGATACCGCTTCCTTGAAGGGAGCGTATCGTGAAGCATTGGAGCGCCTTCCCGAAGAACTCGGCGATGCTTATGACATCCGCGAGTTCACGTACGGTGAAGGTGTGCGCGAAGGACTTCACTTTGATCAACAGGATGCACTGACGGACATGGGCCAGGCCCTGAACGAAGTGTACGACCGCTTCAGTGGTCCGGATCTCGGAGCAGTGATCATGGATGGCGACGGGATCACGAACCGTGGACGTGATCCGCGCTTGGACGCCGAACGCTTGGGTGTTCCGATCCACACGATCGCGTTGGGCGACACGACAGTGCGTCCGGATCTATTGATCCGTTCCGTGCAACACAATCGCATCTGCTTTCTGGGGAATGAGTTCCCACTGATCGTCCGTGTGGATGCGCGGCATCTGAAGGATGTGCGAACGAAGGTGGTCGTCCTGCATCAAGGGCGCGAGGTCGCGTCGCAGGATCTGGTCGTGACCGCTGATCCCTTCTCGCACGAGCTGGCCTTCTCCATCAAGGCGGATCGTGCAGGCATGCAGCACTACACGGTGGAAGTGCGCGGCGTGGATCGCGAGTTCTCGCAGGCGAACAACACACAGGACGTCTTCATCGATGTATTGGATGATCGGCAGAAGGTCTTGCTCCTCGGCGCCTCACCGCATCCGGATCTCGGTGCGATCCGCTTGGCGCTGTTGGGCTTGGAGGGATACGAAGTGGATCTGGACTATGCGACCGGTTTCTCCAAGCCGGTGGAAGCGTACGACCTCATCATTCTTCACCGACTGCCTTCCACGAAGGAGGGGATCGTTCCCTTACTGGAGCGGGCGCGGGCCAAGGCCATCCCCGTATTGTGCATCCTTGGTTCGGGCATGGACATGGCTGCGCTCAACAACCTGCGAACAGGTGTACGGGTCACCGGGGCACGTCCTGCCATCACGGATGCGCAAGCCACATTGAACACCGGTTTCACCTACTTCACCCTTGATCAGGAAACGGCCAAGGCGATCGAACGCTTCCCGCCGTTGCAAGTACCCTTCGGACAGTATGACCTTGATAGAGGTGCTCAAGCCTTGGTGATGCAACGCGTCGGCGTGGTGCGCACCGAAGCACCATTGATCGCAGTACTGCAGCAGGATGGTGCGCGTATGGCCACCATCGCCGGTGAAGGGATCTGGCGTTGGCGCATCGCGGACCAGCAACGGTCCGGCTCCACGGAGCGCGCCGATCGGCTCATCCACAAGCTGGTGCAATTCCTCGCGCTGAAAGCGGACAAGAAGCGCTTCCGCATTGACCACGCACCGTTGTTCACCACGAGCGATGCCGTGGTGATGAACGCGGAAGTGTACGACCCATCCTACGCGCCGGTACCCGATGCGGAAGTGACCATCAACCTGAAGGATGAGCAGGGGCAGGAGTTCCCCTATGCCTTCCGTCCTGCCGGTGATGGATATCGACTGGATGCAGGCCGCTTGCCCGCCGGACATTACACGTGGAAGGCGAACGCGCAGTACAAGACGGAACGCTTGGCGGCACAAGGCGAATTCATCGTCCGACCGATCGTCCTGGAAGCCACGAACCTCGTGGCCGATCATGGACTTCTCGCCGACCTTGCCGCAAGGAGCGGGGGAACCATGGTCCACCCGGGCGATCTCGACGCATTGGTCACCGCGATCAAAGGCGAACGAACGATCGCATCACGGTCGATGGTCCAACCGCGCTACACCGATCTGATCTCCGTGCGTTGGCTCTTCGGCGTGATCCTGTTGTTGCTCGCGCTGGAGTGGTCGCTGCGGCGGTGGAGCGGTGCCTATTGATCCTGCTCCAAGATCGCCTTGATGGATCCACACACTTCCACCACAGCAATGCCCGGCAAATGGCAGCGGATCATCCGCGACCGGTGGGTGCTGCGTGGAGGTGTGGTCGTCATTTTGGTGATCCTTCTCTGGTCTGCCCGTCGTCCGATCCTGCGTTCCGTCGGTGATCTCCTCATCCGGACCGATCAGCTCCACCACGCCGATGCACTGTACGTCCTGGGCGGCTCACCGATCGATCGCACGTTGGAAGGAATGGAACTCGTGCGCGCGGGCTACGCATCGTCCATCACCTTCACCGGTGAAAGCCCGAACGAGGTCCTGCAACTCTTCGCGATAGACAGCAGCGAAGCAGCACTGGGCGCACGCGTGGCCATGCTATCCGGTTTCGACACCACACGGATCCAACTCCTGAAGCGCGGCACAAGCACCTTCGAGGAAGCCGAAGCCGTACGCGATCGCACACTGGCCTTGCATCAGGATACCATCATCGTCGTCACCACCGAATTCCACACCCGCCGCGTGGGCCAGGTGTTCCGCAAGGCCATGACCGGCTCCGGCATCACCGTGATCGTCCACGCAGCGCATTCCATGCACTACGACGCCGATCATTGGTGGCACAGCGAAGAAGGCCTGCTCATGGTGAACAACGAGTACATGAAGCTCATGTACTACGCCATCAAACACTGAAACCGGTCCGAAGAACCTCCCCCGCGCAGCGTCATTGCGAGCGCAGCCGCGTCATTGCGAGCGCAGCGCAGCCGCGTCATTGCGAGCGCAGCGCAGCCGCGTCATTGCGAGCGCAGCGCAGCCGCGTCATTGCGAGCGCAGCGAAGCAACCTCGTCACCCCCCGTAGCCGTCACTGCGGGCCGTCACTGCGGGCCGTCACTGCGGGCCGTCACTGCGGGCTTGACCCGCAGCCTCGTCCAGCGCAGCCACCGCGATCGTCCAGCGCAGCCACCGCGATCGTCCGTCCACTGCACCCCGTCCACCCCGTCCACCATGTCCACCCCGTCCACCTAACCCAGCCCTCCAACGCACAGCCTCCGCACGGAGCGCTCTGACCCTCCCCTGCGGGGAGGGCAGGGTGGGGCGTCATCCCCCCGCCCTGTCATTGCGAGCGCAGCGAAGCAACCTCGTCACCCCGTACCCATCTTCCGGATACATTCGCATGAGCGCTACCCAACACCCACAGCCCGCGCCTTCCGGACGCAACCATCATGAACTTCTTCCGCGGAACCATGAGCCCAACGTCCACTCGCCTCACCTCCTTCGCCGCCGCACTCCTCTTCATGATCGGCGCACAAGCCAAACCGATCAACGGACCCGGTGGGCACGAACCCGCCATCAACACCGCTGGCCTCACCGTCGCACCTTCCGGCTTCGAAGAGAACAAAGGCCAAGTGCGCACCACCACCGGCGCCCCGGCCCCCTTCGTCCGCTATCGCCTCACACAAGGCAACACCAGCATCTTCCTCCTGGGCAACGGCATCGCCTACCAGTTCAACCGAAGTCATTACTCCGAGGGCTACGCGGCCTTGGAAAAGGACGCCCATCTAGACCCCGCCAAGCAGCAGGAACTGGATGCCCTGCGCAAGGAAGTCCGGCTGGAAACCTACCGCATGGACATGCTGCTCGAAGGCGCCAACCCCAATGCGCGCATCACCACCGAAGGCCGCAGCGCGGACTACACACAGTACTACAACCACGATGCGCTGGATGTGTACACATACACCCGCATCACCTACCGTGAAGTATACCCCGGCATCAACTGGGTGGTGTACACCACGGCGAAGGGCCTCAAGTACGACTTCGTGTTACAGCCCGGTGCCGACCCGGCCCATATCCAACTCCGCTTCACCGACCACGAGGAATTATTCGTGGACGCCCAAGGCCAGCTGATCCACGGCAACCGCATGGGCCGCTTCACGGAAGCGAGGCCGGTCAGCTTCCAGAACGGCAAGGAAGTTTCCACCCGCTTTGTGCTCGATGGTGATCGCCTAAGCTTCGCACTGGGCGCCTACGACCCAAACCAACCCCTCATCATCGACCCCGCCCGCATCTGGGGCACCTACTACGGGGGAACGAGTACTGAATATGGTGAATCCTGCTCGGTGGATGGCAGTGGCAACGTGTACCTGGCGGGAGTTACCTATTCCTCCGACGCCATCGCCTCCGGCGGCCATCAGGACACCTACGGAGGAGGTAACTACGATGCCTTCTTGGTGAAGTTCAACGCCAGTGGCGTGCGGCAATGGGGCACCTACTACGGGGGAACGGGAATTGACTTTGGCTATTCCTGCGCGGTGGATGCCAGCGGCAATGTATATCTGGCGGGAGAGACCCGCTCCACCACCGCCATCGCCTCCGGGGGGCAGCAGGACACGATTGGAGGTGGGGACGATGCCTTCTTGGTGAAATTCAACGCCAGCGGCGTGCGACAATGGGGCACCTACTACGGGGGAACGAACGGCGAATCTGGCCGGTCCTGCGCGGTGGATGCCAGCGGCAATGTGTATCTATCGGGTACTACCCAATCCTCCACCGCCATCGCCTCCGGGGGTCATCAGAACACGTATGGGGGAGGTCAGAACGATGCATTCTTAGTGAAGTTCAACGCCAGTGGCGTGCGGCAATGGGGCACCTACTACGGGGGACCGGTATCTGAAGAAGGCCGGGCCTGCGCGGTGGATGGCAGTGACAACGTATATCTGGCAGGATGGACCAATTCCACCACCGCCATCGCCTCCGGGGGGCAGCAGGACACGATTGTTGGAAGTTCGTACCCCGATGCCTTCTTAGTGAAGTTCAACGCCAGCGGTGTGCGGCTTTGGGGGACCTACTACGGGGGAACGGAATATGACTATGGCCGGTCCTGCGCGGTGGATGCCAGCGGCAATGTATTTCTGGCGGGAACTACCAATTCCACCACCGCCATCGCCTCCGGCGGTCATCAGGACACGTATGGGGGAGGTAACTACGATGCCTTCTTGGTGAAGTTCAACCCCAATGGCGTGCGGCAATGGGGCACCTACTACGGAGGAACGGAATATGACTATGGCCGGTCCTGCGCGGTGGATGCCAGCGGCAATGTATTTCTGGCGGGATTTACCAATTCCACCACCGCCATCGCCTCCGGCGGTCATCAGGACACCTATGGGGGAGGTAACTACGATGCATTCTTAGTGAACTTCAACGCCAGCGGTGTGCGGCAATGGGGCACCTACTGCGGGGGAACGGAATATGACTATGGCCGATCCTGCGCGGTGGATGCCAGTGGCAACGTGTATTTGACGGGAGCTACCAATTCTACCACCGCCATCGCCTCCGCCGGTCATCAGAACACGTATGGGGGTGGAGTGTACGATGCCTTTCTGGTGAAATTCGAAGCAGGCCCCGCGATCGGCATCCTTTCCTTGGAAGACCCGGATCCGTCCCTTTCCATCTTTCCAAACCCAAGCAATGGCGCCTTCACGCTTTCCGGTGCGCAGCCCATGGAACCCTTTACCATCACCGACCTAACCGGCAGGCTCATCCACACCGGCCGCTCCAATGCGAACGGAACCGCCGCCGTGCAACTTCCCAATGCCACCAAAGGCCTCTACCTCATTCAACTCGGCACCGGCGCTCACCGCCTATGCCGCAAGCTCATCGTGAGCCACTGACCCGTCATTGCGAGCGCAGCAAAGCAACCTCGTCACCCCCCGTAGCCGTCACTGCGGGCCGTCACCGCGGGCCGTCACTGCGGGCCGTCACTGCGGGCTTGACCCGCAGCCTCGTCCAGCTGCAGCCACCGCGATCGTCCAGCGCAGCCACCGCGATCGTCCGTCCACTGCACCCCGTCCACCCCGTCCACCATGTCCACCCCGTCCACCTAACCCAGCCCTCCACCGCACAGCCTCCGCACGGAGCGCTCTGACCCTCCCCTGCGGGGAGGGCAGGGTGGGGCGTCATCCCCGCGTTCGTCTGTCATTGCGAGCGCAGCGAAGCAACGGGGAAGGCCGGGGTGGGGCCGTACCGTCTCCGCCATCGGTCAGGTTGTCATCCTCCACCATCAGATAGCCATCCCCATCGGTCAGATAGGCATCCTGCAAGCCCACTTTCGCATCCTGCAAGCCCACTTTCGCATCCTGCAAGCCCACTTTCGCATCCTGCAAGCCCACTTTCGCATCCTGCAAGCCCACTTTCGCATCCTGCAAGCCCACTTTCGCATCCTGCAAGCCCACTTTCGCATCCTGCAAGCCCACTTTCGCATCCTGCAAGCCCACTTTCGCATCCTGCAAGCCCACTTTCGCATCCTGCAAGTCCACTTTCGCATCCTGCAAGCCCACTTTCGCATCCTGCAAGCCCACTTTCGCATCCTGCAAGTCCACTTTCGCATCCTGCAAGCCCACTTTCGCATCCTCCAAGCCCACTTTCGCATCCCGCAAGTCCACTTTCGCATCCTGCAAGCCCACTTTCGCATCCTGCATCGGTCACTTTGGCATCCTGCAAGCCCACTTTCGCATCCTCCAAGCCCACTTTCGCATCCCGCAAGTCCACTTTCGCATCCTGCAAGCCCACTTTCGCATCCTCCAAGCCCGGATCGCCATGGCGGCTCCTCAGCCTGTCGAAGGACAAGCCCACTTTCGCATCCTCCAAGCCCGGATCGCCATGGCGGCTCCTCAGCCTGTCGAAGGACAACCTGGTTACCTAGGGGCCTAAAGCCAAAAAGCCGTCCGCCGGAAGGCGAACGACATTCCTCTTCTTGGCTTAGCCCACCTCTGAGCCCACTGCCTACTGCCTACTGCCCACTGCCTACTGCACACTGCACACTGCCTAAGGCCTACTGAACCGCAGCTTGGTAACCAACTTCGTTTCAGGTGCCGTGGCTCCGTACAAACCCTTCACGTAGTTCTTACAACCCTGCGCTTGGTCCACCATGCCGATATCCTTCTCATACAAGGCTTTATTTCTATCCACACGCAACGTGTTCACCGGCGCTATGATCGTCCCGATCGTGTCGTTCGCCGCCTTCATCGCGGCTGCCAGCGCGGCCAGCGTAGCCAACTTGAGTGCAAGTTCATTCGGTCCATAAGCAGCATCGCCACCATACAGGTCCACCAGCTGTTTGAAAGTATCCGCCTTCTGCACATAACTCTTATGGCTCGTGCTCACATCCGCAGGATCAGGGCTCCCGTCCTGGAGTTTGCCCACGCCAACTCCGTATCCCCGGTAGCGGTCCGCAACTCCCTTCGCATCCGCCCTTATCTGGGTACTCGCCGTCGTACTGTTGAAATAGTTCAGCGTCCGTGTCACTAGTTTTTCAGTGGGCTCGAACAGGATCTGCCGATCATTGATCGGTGCTTTCGCAGCCTGCACAGCCGCCGTTAGCGTTCGGTGTGCCGTATCACCAGCCGTCCACAGCGCCGTCATATGCACGATCTTCAGGTTCACGTTGCTCGGGTTGTACGCCGCCCCGAAAGCAGCGCACTGATCAATAAGCAACTTGAAATTGCTGATGTTCACGGCATGACCCGTTTCTGTGTGGGAAGCCATCGGTTAGGGGGTGTTGGTTTGTGCGTCATTGCAAGCGCGTCATTGCCAGCGCAGCAGCGTCATTGCCAGCGCAGCAGCGTCATTGCGAGCGCAGCAGCGTCATTGCGAGCGCAGCAGCGTCATTGCCAGCGCAGCAGCGTCATTGCCAGCGCAGCAGCGTCATTGCCAGCGCAGCAGCGTCATTGCGAGCGCAGCAGCGTCATTGCGAGCGCAGCAGCGTCATTGCGAGCGCAGCGAAGCAACCTCGTCACCCCCGTAGCCGTCACTGCGGGCCGTCACTGCGGGCCGTCACTGCGGGCCGTCACCGCAGGCCGTCACCGCGGGCCGTCATCCCGGCCATGAGCCGGGACGCAGCCTCGTCCGGCGCAGCCCCCGCGATCGTCAGCGTCACCCCCCACTATCATCAGTCATCATTGCACCACGATCCGCGTGGCAACCCGCTGACCCTTCACCATCACGGCCAACGTATACACACCCGGCGCCAACCGATGCACATCAACCGTACTCACGGTCCCCTGCGCCGCCACTGACCGTTGGTACACCACACGACCGACCGCATCCATCAACCGGATCTCCTCCATCCGTTCGGATGAACGGATCGTGAGTTGATCAACCACCGGATTCGGGAAGACCTGGATCGTTGGTGTATTCAACCCTTCCTCGATCCCGACGCCTTCAATGCAGAAGATGTTCACTTCTTGGTCCGTGTACTGTCCATCGCTCTCCACGAAGAGGGTGGAGTCCGCATCCATGATCACGTAACCACCATCACCTTCCGCGCAACAGATCCCATCGCCGAACGCATCGTTGATCGTGAAGATGTAGCAGCCATTCGTCAGGCACCATGGCACGTCGATCAGCATGCCTTCCTGCAGATCGGGATACGGCCCGCCGGAATAGAGGATCGCCGGGTTCTGGTCGCTGGCCAAGGTCCAAGTGACATCGCTGCCGTAGTTGTCCAGCGTCAGGTTCAACGCCATGCTCCACGGCGGTGTGCTCGTGGTGAATTCGAGCTGCCACGTATCGTTCGCGATCACTTCATCGGCCAAACCGTTCGGCGCACTGCTGGACACCACCAGCGTATTGAACCCCTGCGCTACCGGGATCGCCGGCAGTGTCACATTCACCGTCTGAACGGGTAGCAATGATCCGGTCCAAGCGTACACGTTCAGCGCACCTCCATTCAACGCGTAACTGATCGTCACTGCGGTGAGGACGACATCGCCGTTGTTCTTCAACGTGATCTGCGGAGCGATCTCCGTGGCACCACAAAGCAGCGGTGGTATTCCCACGATGCTGGTCACTGCGGCATCCTGGTGTACCGGTTCCTCCAACTCATCACCGAGGCCGGGAAGCACATCGCCGCAGGTGCCGAGGTATTGCTCCAGCAAAGGCCAGCTCACATCGAAGCGACCGTAGTAGTCATTCACGCTATTGGCGCAGTTCGCGGCACCGCCGTACAGCTGTCCGATGAGCAAGTGGTCCTGGTTCCACAACCCGCTGCCGCTCGATCCGGGTTCGGTGGTGCCCACATCCCACACGGTCACCTGCCAGCAATCCGCAGCACCATTCCCCACATCGATGTTGGTCTGGAGCATCGGGCCATACGAGTGACTGATCTTCTTGATGTCGCCCGAAGGATGATGGATGCCGCAAACCGTATCGGGTGTCGTGCCGCTCTTGTCCCAGCCGCTATAGAAGACATTGTACTCATCCGGTGGAATGCTGCTCAATTCAACAAAGGCCACATCCGTTCCGGCGCTGTTCACGAGCAACGTGCAACCGGAGACGGTCTGGTCTATCGGCCCATCCTCGGTTGGATCACAGGTGGGGCTGTCCCAGTTGAACCGGAAGACCCAATCCGCAACATCCGCTCCCACACAATGATTGGCGGTGAGGAAGTACGGCGTGCTGTCCAGCGCACAGTTGTTCAGCAAGGTGCCCGTGCAGAATCCGCTGCCTCCCGTGGTGATGATCGCCACGGAGCGGATCTGGTCGCGCCAGTCATCGCCCTCCGGACAGATCACATTGATGTTGCACGCTCCGCTTTCGCCGAGGTCCCGTGCCAACTTCACCACATCACGGTACGCATGTGTCACGCGGTCGATGTGCAATTCGCCCTGTCCAACAACGGATGCGGGCTCGTGATATTCGATCGTGATCCGCGATCCCGGCATCTGCGAAACACCCATGCTGGTGTGTCCCGGGCTGCTCGCGGCCGTGAATGCGCCGAACCACTTCCCTGCATCGTTGTACACGAAGACCTTCGCGCCATCAGGGATCACATACCGATCGAACCGGAAATTGATGCTGAACGCTTCCGGACATTCGATGCTCAACCGCCATACGCGATCCCCGTTGCGCAACGCGCTCCAAATGCCGGACTGCTCCGTTCCCAGATCAACAACGTGGTTGTACCCGAAACGGAACGGGCCTTTGTACCCGGCCGCTTGGCGTTCATGATCCTCGTTGAGCAGGGCCGCCGCATCCACAACAGGGAGTACCGTTACCGGCGCGGTCGGTAGCGCGGGTCCGTGTGGCAACATCGCGATCGGCCGCCCACCGAAGGATACCTGAGCGATCAGCGGAGAGAGAAGGAGGGAAGTGGCGATCAGCGCACCTACGCGTAAGGATCGAAGCATGGTCCGGGTTTGGTCGTGTGAAGATAGACGAGTGCCGTAAAGCAAAGGACCGCTGGTGAACGCCAGCGGTCCTTTGAATAGCGCTCGTGAACCGATCAGTGGGTGAGTACTAGGCGCTGCACGGCGTGGAAGCCTTCCGCCACGGCATCCACCAAGTAGATGCCTTCCGTACGGTCGGACAGATCGAGGTTGATCCGTTCCACACCATTCCGGACATTGGTCGTGAGGACCTGCTGGCCCAATGCATCGTACACGGTCACGCGGCCCTTGTTGCGCATGGCGGCAGGAAGCGTCACCGTGAATGCACCTTGGGTGGGATTCGGTGCGATGGTGAAGGCCACTTCAGTGGCATCATCGATACCGGTTGAAAGCGGATAACCTTGAAGGGTGTTACCGCATGTGCCCAACCACGTGGTGAGCAATGGGTAGCTCACATTGAAGCGACCGAAGAAGTCGTTGACGTTATTGGAGCAATCGGCCTCGCCACCATAGAGCTGGCCGATCAGCAAGCCATTCTGGTTCCATAGGCCGCTTCCGCTACTTCCGGGCTCGGTGGTACCATCATCCCATGCGGAGATGTGCCAACATGCCGCAACTCCCATGGTGCCTTGGGAAGCGGCATTGTAATCGAAGGAGATCTTCTTGATATCCCCGCTCGGGTGGTGGATGCAGGTCTGGTTCGTCGGGGTCGTACCGCTCTTGTCCCAGCCGCTGTAGAACACGTTGTAGTTGGCCGGTGGCGTACTGTTCAACTGGAGCAGCGCCACATCGCTCCCTCCGCTGCTCGCCTTCAACGTGGACCCGGAGACCGTCTGGTTGGTGGGCGCATTCTGCGTGGGCGTGCATGTCGGGCTGTTCCAGTTGAACCGGAAGATCCAGCTATTGTTCCCTCCGAGGCAGTGATTGGCGGTGAGGAAATAGGGGGTGCCGTTGTTCGCACAGTTGTTGATCAATTGCCCGGTGCAGATCCCCGAGCCGCCCACGGTGATCATGGCCACGCTGCGGATCTGATCGCGCCACGGATCGCCCACGGGGCAGATCACGTTGTTGTTGCAACTCCCGCTTTCGTTCAATCCCTTCTCGGTGTTCATGTGCATGATGTCCCGGTACGCGTGTGTGACCTGCCGGATGTGCAGGAAACCTTCCCCCCGCACCGCAGCAGGCTCCACGTACTCGACCGTGATCCGATCGCCGGCCAATTGGGTCACACCCAGGATGGTGTGTCCGGGATTGCTCTCCGCCGTGAACGCACCGAGCACTTCCCCGGCCTCATTGTACACGAACACCTGTCCACCAACGGGCACGATGTAATCGTTGAACTCGAAGTTGATGCTGAAGGCGCCAGGGCATTCGATCGCCAAGCGCCATACGGCATCGCCATTCGGCAAGCTGGTCCATACCCCGCTGTTGCCGGTCGATAGATCCGCCACATGGTTGAACCCGAAGCGATAAGGTCCCTTGATGCCCTGTAGGGCGCGTTGATCGTCCTCGACCATCAATGCGGCGGCATCAACGGTCGGCATCACCACAGTGGGTGCTGCCGGAAGGTGGGCTTCGGTCTTGAGACCATATGGTTCACCACCGAAGGAGACTTGGGCGCGAAGGCCGATAGGAAGGAGGAGCAATGCGCCGAATAGAGCGGAGTACGCTATTTTCATGGGAAGGGGTTCTGGTTCAGAGGGATCGATGAGGAAACTGATCTCCGGCGAAAATAACCATCGTGACGGAAGGTTGGAACGTTGATGCCGTTGAAGTTGGAAGCCCGTTGGCCGATCCGGAATGATCAGCGCGTGTTGGATGGCTCCGCAGAACGCTCCTCCATCAGTTTTCGCATCGCGAAGAGTTCGTCGCGCAATTGCGCCGCGGCAATGAAGTCGAGTTCCTTGGCCGCTTTGCACATCTGCGTCTCCAGTAGATCGGCATTGCGCGCTAGTTGGTCCTGGCTCATGTACCGGATCACCGGATCCGCCGCCAGGTTCAACGGCTCTGATGGTTCCACATAGGCCCGTGCGCCCTTGATGTCCAGGACCGCCGTCTGCTTCATCACATCCTCGCGCACCCGCTTGATCTGGGTAGGGGTGATGCCGTGCTCGGTATTGTAGGCCATTTGCTTCGCTCTTCGGCGTTCGGTGTCCTCAATGGTTTTCTGCATGCTCTTGGTGATCTTATCGGCATAGAAGATCACCAAACCATTCACGTTCCTAGCGGCACGGCCGGCCGTCTGGGTCAACGAGCGGTTGCTGCGCAGGAAGCCTTCCTTGTCCGCATCCAGCACCGCCACAAGGCTCACTTCCGGAAGGTCCAACCCTTCACGCAGCAGGTTCACACCCACGAGCACATCGAATAGCCCGAGCCGTAATTGGCGCAGGATCTCGATCCGTTCCAGCGTTTCCACATCGCTGTGGATGTACTTGCACTTCACGCCGCTCTTCAGGAGGAATTCGCTAAGCTCCTCCGCCATCCGCTTGGTCAGGGTGGTCACCAGCACCCGTTCCTGCTTCTTGGAGCGTTGCCTGATCTCTTCCAACAGGTCATCGATCTGGTCCGCACTGCGCCGCACTTCGATCGGGGGATCGAGCAATCCGGTGGGCCTGACCACTTGTTCCACAATAACGCCTTCGCTGCGCTGCAATTCGTAATCCGCAGGGGTAGCACTCACGAAGATCACCTGCCCCAGTACGTCCTCGAACTCCTCGAATTTCAGCGGACGATTGTCCATGGCACTTGGCAAGCGGAAGCCGTATTCCACGAGGTTGCGCTTACGACTGCGGTCGCCGCCGTACATGGCCTGCACCTGGCTGATGGTCACGTGGCTCTCGTCCACCACCATCAGGAAATCGTCCGGGAAGTAGTCGATCAAGCAGAAGGGCCGCTGCCCGGTATCCCGTTGATCGAAGTAGCGGCTGTAGTTCTCGATCCCCGAACAATAGCCGAGCTCACGCATCATCTCCAGGTCATGCAGCACGCGTTCTTCCAGCCGTTTCGCCTCCAGGCCTTTGCCGATCTCGCGGAAGAACTCGACCTGCTTGGTCATGTCCGCATGGATGCTTTCCAACGCGGCCTTCATCGTATCCCGACTGGTCACGAAGATGTTCGCGGGGTAGACCGTGGTGCGTTCCAATTGCTCAAGCGTCTTCGAGTCCTGCGGGTTGAACCGTTCGAGCCGCTCGATCTCGTCGCCCCAGAAGTGGATGCGAAGCCCATCATCCGCATACGCCAGATAGACCTCCACCACATCACCCCGGACCCGGAAATTGCCGCGGACCGGGTCATCATCCCTTCGGCTGTATAAGGCTTCCACGAAGCGGTGGAGCAGGGCATTCCGGGAGACCTTCATACCGGTGTGCAGTTCCACAATGCTGCTCCGGAATTCCTTCGGGTTCCCGATACCATAGATGCAGCTCACGCTCGCCACCACGATCACGTTCCGGCGCCCGCTCAACAAGGCGCTGCTAGCGCTCAACCGCAACTTCTCGATCTCGTCGTTCACCGAGAGGTCCTTCTCGATGTACGTGTTCGTGGTCGGTAGGTAGGCTTCGGGCTGGTAGTAGTCGTAGTAGCTCACGAAATACTCCACCCGGTCATTCGGGAAGAAGTGCTTGAATTCGCCGTAGAGCTGCGCCGCCAAGGTCTTGTTGTGGCTGAGGACCAACGTGGGCCGATCCACCTGCGCGATCACATTCGCCACGGTGAAGGTCTTGCCCGAACCCGTTACCCCGAGCAATGTCTGGGCGGGCATGCCGTTGTTCAAGCCATCCACCAATTGCCGGATGGCTTCAGGTTGGTCCCCGGTCGGGACGAATTCGGAGACGAGTTCGAACGGCATGGTGGGCAAAGGTACCGGGCTATCTTCGCGCCCCGCTCGGAATGATCCAACAAGCAGCACCTACTCGCGCCACCAAAGGCGGGCTCCTTTTTCTCTCGTCAACTGCGGTCATTTGGTTGCTGCTCGGCCTGATCAGCGCGGGCACCTTCACGGCGTGCAGCGAATTCAACAGGGCCTTGAAGAGCGACAGCTTGGAGTACAAGATGGCCGTGGCCGAGAAGTACTACGACAAAGGAAGCTACGATCGGGCGATCCCGCTGTTGGAGGAGTTGATCATGCTCAAAAGAGGCACAGCGGCCAGTGAACGGATCAATTACCTCCACGCCAAGGCGCATTTCCTCATGAAGGACTACGTCATGGCGGCGTACTACTTGGAGAACTACGCCCGCACCTTCCCGACGGCCCAGTACACCGAGGAGTGTACCTTCCTGAATGCCTACTGCTATTACAAGAACAGCCCGGCCTATGAGCTGGACCAAGCTGATACGCGCACGGCCATCGACCAGCTCCAGCTCTTCATGGTCCGCTACCCGACCACCATCCTGAAGGACAGTTGCAATACGCTGATCGAGCGCCTGCGGATCAAGCTGGAAGTGAAGAGCTACCATGCCGCCGAGCAGTACTTCCACATGCGCAACTTCCAAGGAGCGAGCATGGCCTTCAAGGATTTCCTTCGCGCGTACCCCAACAGCGACTACCGGGAGGATGCCATGATGAGGGTCCTGCGTGCCGACCACCAAGTGGCCATGAACAGCGTGGAGAAGCGCAAAGTGGAGCGGTTGCAGGAGGCTATGCGATCATATCGTAATTTCGCCGACGCTTACCCGCAGGGCGTCGAAAGGGATGTCGCGGATAGGTTGAACGAAGAACTGAAGTCCGAACTGGACCGAGTCACAAAGGAATAATGACCATGAACACCAAGAACACTAGCGCCGCTAAGACGACCGTTACTCGCGATGTCTCCAAATTGGACGAGGGGATCGGGAACGTTTATGAGACGGTGGCCATCCTGAGCAAGCGGGCCAACCAGATCAGCGTGAAGATCAAAGAGGAGCTCTACGGGAAACTCGAGGAGTTCGCGGTTATCGGTGAGAACCTGGAGGAGGTGTATGAGAACCGCGAGCAGATCGAAGTGAGCAAGCATTACGAGCGGATGCCCAAGCCCGGCGCCCTAGCGGTGCAGGAGCTCCAGGAAGGCAAGCTGTACTGGCGCCGTGGTGGCGTGGTGGCTGCCGAACCCATTCAGGACTGATCCACGGGGATCGATCACCCATCAGCGGTGCAAACCCTCCTGAACCGGAACGTGCTCTTGGGCGTTACCGGTGGCATTGCTGCGTATAAATCCGCGCAATTGGTGCGGCTGCTGGTGAAGGCGGGCTGCGAGGTGCAGGTGGTGATGACCCCCGGGGCACATGACTTCATCACTCCGCTCACCTTGGCCACATTAAGCAAGCGGCCCGTGCTCACCGAGCTTATCGACCGCAACGGCACGGGAACGTGGAACGACCATGTCCACCTCGCGCGTTGGGCCGATGTGGTGGTGGTGGCACCCGCCACGGCGAATACCATCGGCAAAATGGTCCACGGGCTCTGTGACAATCTCCTGCTCGCGTGTTTCTTGAGTGCTGAGTGCCCGGTCTTCGTGGCGCCGGCCATGGATCTGGAGATGTGGCGTGATCCGAGCACCCGGCGGAATATCGATCTGCTCAAGGAGCGGAACATCCGAACGATCGGGCCGGAAGCCGGGGAATTGGCCAGCGGTCTCACCGGCGAAGGCCGCATGAGCGAGCCGGAGGTCATCGTTCAGGAATTGATATCCGGATTACTCGGAAACAGTAAGCTGTCAGGTAGAAGGATACTGATCAGTGCAGGACCTACGCAGGAAGCGATCGACCCGGTCCGATACATCGGCAACCGAAGCACCGGCAAGATGGGTTTCGCATTGGCGGAGGAGGCTGCGTTGCGCGGGGCGAACGTCCAATTGGTCACCGGACCTGTGGTACTTGAACTCGACCGGCCCGGGATCACCCGAACGGATGTGGTGAGCGCTGCGGAAATGGCTGCGGCCTGTAAGCAGCTGGCTGCGGAGTGTGATGTGGTGATCATGAGCGCCGCGGTCGCGGACTATCGGCCCGCCCAAGCCGCCAATGAAAAGATGAAGAAGAGTGGAGGTTCCTTGGAGGTCCCCTTGGAACCAACGGAGGACATCCTCGCTGGTCTGGGTGCGGCCAAGCGACGCGGCCAGCGCCTTGTCGGTTTCGCATTGGAGACGGACAACGAGTTGGCGCATGCCAAGGAGAAACTGGTGCGCAAGAACCTCGACCTACTTGTGCTGAACAGCCTTCGCGACCCGGGCGCCGGGTTCGGAACGGATACCAATAAGGTAACTCTTCTCGTTCCGGGCACGGATCCGGTCGAACTGCCGTTGATGAGCAAGGCCGAAGTGGCACGCGCTATCTTGGACCGCCTCGAAGAACTCCTCTGAATGATGCGTCGATCGATCGTTGCCTTGCTTCCGCTCTTCTTCGCCTTCGCGGGTTCCGCACAGGAGTTCAACTGCCAAGTGAGTGTGATCGCGCCGCAGATCGCGACGGCCCAACCGCGGGTCTTCCAATCCATGGAGACCGCGATCAAGGAATTCTACCAGAGCCGTCGCTTCACGAATTACAACTACACCCCGGCGGAACGGATCGACCTCAACATCCTGCTCACGATCAGCAGCCAGCCAGCCGCTGATCGGTTCGAGGCCACCTTGCAGATCATCTATGCACGACCGGTCTATGGCACGGACTACAACACGCCGATCCTTGATCTGGTGGATGATCAAGTGCAGTTCCAATTCCTGGAGAACACGCAGATCGAGTTCACCCCGGACCGTTACCTCAACAACCTGTCCTCGCTGCTTGGTTACTACGCGTATTTCATCCTTGGGCTTGATGGAGATAGCTACGCGCCCTTGGGCGGAAGCGAATTCTACGCACAAGCACAGCAGGTCCTGAACAATGCCCAGAACGCCAACGAGAGCGGCTGGAAAGCCTTCGAGAGCCAGCGGAACAGGTACTGGTTGTTGGATAACCAATTGCAAGCGGTCTTCCGTCCATTCCGGGAATTGCTGTACACATACCACCGTACCGGAATGGATGCCATGACGGAGGATGCCGCCGCCGCGCGCCGGATCATCGCCGCTGGGATCGAAAAGCTCAAGACCGTTCACCAGGCCAAGCCGGCGAGCTACAATCTGCAGGTCTTCTTCAACGCCAAGTACCAGGAACTGGTGGAGATCTTCAAGCCCGCCGATCCAGCGGAGAAATCGAAGTTGTTCAATACCCTGCAGATCATCGACCCCGGTCACATCGGCCAGTACCAGAACATGATGCGCGGCTCCTAGGCGCGACGTCCAACAGCGGTCGGGATCTCGCATCTTGGCGATCGCATCCCAGGCAGGTTTCCCGTCATGCTTACCCGCATCACCGTTTCCAACTACCTGCTCATCGAGAGCTTGGAACTGGCTTGGGCCGAAGGATTGACCACCATCACTGGTGAGACCGGAAGCGGGAAGAGCATCCTCATCGGAGCATTGGAACTGGCCATGGGCGGTCGGGCCGATGCCGGGCTGTTGCGCGATCCCGCCAAGCGTTGCGTGATCGAACTGGAACTGGATGTGTCCGATCTTCCGGTGATCGATTGGTTCCAGCGCAATGAGATCCCTTTCGAGGCCAGCACGATTATGCGACGCCAATTGGATCCTGGAGGTCGATCTCGCGCTTTTGTGAATGATACGCCCGTGCGCTTGGAGCAACTTCGTGAATTGGGATCCCGGTTGGTGCATGTGCATAGCCAGCACCAAACTTTGTTGTTGAACGATGCACGGTTCCAACTCGGGTTGGTGGACCAACTGGCGGGTCATGCGGCAGAGGTCGATGATCTCGGCCGGAAATACAGGACCTGGCGGGAGTTGCAAGCGGAGCTCATACAACTTCGAGAGGAGGAACAACGGGCACAGGCTGAACTTGATTTCCTGCGCTTCCAGCAAACAGAATTGGAACAGGCCGAGTTGAAAGAGGGTGAACAAGGGGCGATCGAGGAGGACCTTCAACGCGCAGATCATGCGGGAGAGCGCCTCGAAGCATACGGCGCAGTGGAAGAAGGGGTAGCAGGCGACCGTGGCGCACTCGGGGCGTTGATCAAGGTGAAGACCTTGCTGGCCAAGGTTGCTGGTGTTGATCCCGCGATCGGATCCTTGCTCGAGCGCATCAACAGTTGCGCGATCGAGTTGAAGGATATCGGCGCGGAAGCATCGTTGGCAGCAGCCAGCGTGGAATCCGATCCAGCACGGATGGACCTCCTGCGCGAGCGGTTGGACCTGTTGCTCCGGCTTCAACAAAAACACAGGGTCCGCACCACGGAGGAATTGATCGCCTTGCTCGAAGGCTTGCAAGCGCGAACGCAGCGCATGGATTCCATGAGCGATCGGATCACGGCCTTGATCGAGGTGGAGAAGAAGGCCGCGCGTGCGTATGAGGAGCGCGCCGAACGGATCTCCAAGGCAAGAACAAAGTCGGTGAAACCCTTGGCCAACAAGGTGGAAACGATCCTGCACCAATTGGGGATGCCCCATGCGGTGTTCCAGTTCGATCACAAGGTCGGCGAACCAGGTCCATTGGGCGTTGATCAGGTACGCGCGCTCTTCACAGCGAACAAGGATCGCGCACCGGCGCCATTGGACAAGGTGGCCAGCGGTGGCGAACTCAGCCGGGTGATGTTGGCGCTGATCTCCTTGACAGCGGGATCACGCGACCTTCCGATCGTCGTTTTCGATGAGATCGATGCGGGTGTGAGCGGTGAAGTGGCTGATCGAGTGGGTGCATTGCTCGCTGCGATGGGGAAGGAGCGCCAGGTCATCGCGATCACGCATTTGCCACAGATCGCCAGCAAGGCAGCGCATCACCTGGAAGTATCCAAGACATCAGAAGGCGAGCGAGTACGCACGCACATAGCGCCGTTGGATCACGAGCAGCGTGTACAAGCCATCGCGCGGATGTTGAGCGGACGCAAGCTTACCGCCGAAGCCGTGGACAACGCCCGCGTCCTGCTATCGCAGCAGTAACGCGCTCAAGGCAATTGCTCCGTTCGCGTCGCCGTGGGGATGCTTCCTCCGATATTCAAGAGGATCACATCCCGATCATTCAAGCTGCCGGTGTATTTCACCACGCCGCTCAGGTTCGTGTCCTCCATGTAGTATCCGGTGATCGTTGCCGTGGGGATCGACCCACCCACCACGTTCAGGATCGGATCACGATCATTATCCTGCCCGATGTACTTCATGATCCCATCCTTGCGCGCATTCCCTGCCCAGAGCATCCACGCGCCGAGATCGTTCTTCCGGGCATCCGTTCCATAGGTCGCGGTCTCCACCGCGCGGAAGTCAACGGTCATTGGCGCGGCGCCGAGTGATACCGCATTGGCGGTCATGGCTCCGAAGTGGTTGCGATGCCGAACGGACAGGCGGTAGGATCCCGGTGCCACCTGGAGCAGGACCGGCGACACGCCATCCGTTCCAACGATATCACCATCGCGCTGTAACAAGGCGCTACGCGTGGCCAACACCGCATATGGTGGGGTGGTGCTCCGGGCCTCGACCATGACCCAATCGACAATAGCGTTCGCTCCGGTGATGGTGAACACACCAGCGCTCACTTGCTCGCCACCGCCACCATTCACATGGGTGAAGCCCAATGCGGTGTAGGGTTCCGTGCTCGGTAGCAGTAATGCTGCACGGAGGTCATCACGCATCAACGGTGGTAAGGATGCCACATAGGGGCCTTCCAACCAGACCTTCGGATACACTGCGACCGTGTTCGGAACGGACAAGCATCCGTTCACGATACTCGTGCTCACATTGTTAGCGTCCTTGTTCACGATGTCCGTGATGTGCGTGATGCAGATATCGGCACCGGTGAGTGTGAGGTAGTGAACGCGAAGCAGCGGAACGAAGTCGGCGTTCTTCACCATCGTGCTGTCGAGGTACGAAAGGCCGATGACCTTGGTGCCGCCCAAGGTGGTGCTCACCGTGATCTCATCCGTCGGGCTTCCTTCCAGGTTGGGTACGAGGTTCTCTGCGGATTGTATCGTGATGCCGCTCATCTCGAACTCATATCCGACTACTCGGCAGGTCGGATTGCGCACCAGCACATCCACGGTATGGTTGACCGGGTCAAGGTTCCCGAGGCTCAGATCCACATGATCCGAAGTGCTCTGCCAGCCGCGCGGGAAATCGCACCACGGATGGTAGTGCAGCACATGGCTGGTGCCGTCATGCACGGCCTGCTGGTTGTAGCAGTTGCCCATCAGGGCCGCATCGGTCACCGTCACCAAGCCATCATTGTTCAGGTCGTTGCAGCTTGAAGGGCTGATGTCGTTGCCCAGGATGGCCGCCACGTATTCCATGGCATCGGGTTGGGTCTGGTTACCATCATTGTTCAGGTCGCCACGCTTGGTCGGGCCCGCGCACACGCCGTTGCAATCCGCACGCGCATCGCCATAGGCCTGCCCGAGGCAATCCGTCCAGATGGGGCAAGGGGAGACCACCGTGAAGGAGGGGACGTTCTGGGCATTGTGCGTGATGTTGATGCACACCTGCGCATAGTTGTTCGCATAACTCATTTCCTGTCGGCCCAGTGCATCGGGCGCATGCTGCCAGTTGGTGCGAAGTACCAGCGTATAGGTTCCGTCCACGACATCCGTCATATCCACCCAGTTGCAGGTGGTCCCGGACGAGTACTCATCATAGCACCCTTTGCTGATCCCCATGTTGCTGCAACCGAACTGCCCCGAGTACCCTGGAGAGCAACCGACATCGATGACGCAATACCCGTTCTTGAATCCCACAGGAATGGAGTTGTTGTCCTGGTCGAAGAGCAGGTAATCGGCATAGCCGGCATAGTGTGCGTGACCATGGCAATTGTTGGTATTGAACATGATCGGTTGGCTGCTCGGGTTCCCGATGAAATAATCGGTCGTGCCGATATTGTGGATCCGTGTCGCGAAGCGGAGAACATAGCGTTGTCCGAGCGCTTTCACACAGCCTTCCGCCGGTGCGCATACATCCGTGATCGTAACGGATTGCATGGTAAGCGTGCTCTGCAAGCGCGCCTGGTCCAAGGTCAGGTCGGGGCCTTCCGGACAGTTGGGATCGCCGAAGGCAATGCAGCAGTTCGCGCACGGGATCGTCGCCAACGGTTCGAAGTTGCACGACGCCACGTTCATGCAGCCCACCACCGGACCATCGTAGATGATGCTCACCGTAATGGCACTGCCGCACGCACCTGCATTGTCTCCCACGCGCAGGTGATGGAGCGTGCCGCCGGGCATGTTGGCGCTCACCACGGCCTGTAGCCCACAGCCGCCCAGGTTGTCATCCGCGAACGTTGCGCCTTCCACACCATTGCTCAGGACGATGCTCGAACAATTGAGATCATACAGCCACAACCGCGTATCGCAGGTGTTGGTCCCGCAGGTGGTGACCCGGTACTGGCCGGTCTGTGGTGGTGTGAAGTCGTACCATGACTCCACGGCCGTGGTGGTGAAGGTGGTCAAGGTCTGCGGATAGCTCCCGGTCAACGGTGCCAGCGTAAGAGGAAGCGCCGTTCCACAACTGAAGCCCGGAGGACAATTGAAGGTGGTCTCTTCGTACGATCCGAATGTTCCCCCTTGGCGGACCAGCACCCCGTCCAGCCAGACGTAATACGCCCCGTAGCCATAGGTGCTGTGATAGATGCCATCACCAGCTGTATCGTTGATCCGGAAGACCAGGCAGGTATTGCTGGGAACACAAAGTGTGGTGCCTTGGTAGGTTCCGCTTGCCAATGTTGCACCTGTGGATCCGTTCTTCAGCGACCAACTGGTCTCTCCCGGATAGCTATCATTGAAGATGTCGATCCGGACACGGGATTGCCCACCAGGGCACGTGTATGAACAGGTACCATTGTTCACATTCACACTTCCACTGTAATTGCTGGCCGTTGCTTCGTTGCAACCGAATACCGGCACAAGGTTCCCCACGAATACATCGTCGATGGCCAGATCGCTCAACGCACCACTGCCAGTGATCGCACGGAACCGGACCCGCAGGTTCGTCTGGCCAGCCCAGGGCGACAGGTTCAGCCAACCTTGCTTCCAGTAAAGTCCTTTATCACCAGTAGCGGTCCAGACGTTCTGCGTAACGGTCCCGTTCGCATTGATGTCCACGATCAAGCTGCCCATCTGCGCACCACGCATGTGATACCAGAAGGTCAGGTACGGCGAACCGATGCCATTGATGTTGTAACATGGTGATTGCAGGATGGCGGTCTTGCCCGGCGTGGCACCCGCCGCAGCCGCGCTCACATACATGTAATTCGCGGTCGTTGTGGTATTGTTCAGCGTGTGGTCCGTAATGGGGCCGGTGTTCGCCGTCGGGGTTCCGTTGCGATCCACCCACCAATCCAGATCGTCCCCGGTGAGGTTCGTCCAATTCGTTGGAAGCGTTCCGGGCGTGCCCTCCGTGCCACTTGTGAACGGTTCATTGGCGGGGAATGTGGTCACACATTGGCCGAATGCCACGGCGAAAGGCAACGTAATGGCGAGGAACAGGGTACTTGATCGGAACATGAGGGCTGATTGAAAGGACAAGGTACCCTGCTCACGGTTAGCGTGCAAACCAAGGTCCTGTTCTCCGGCGTCTCCGTCTATCTTCGCCGCCTATCACAGAACACATGGCGAACGGGATCCTGAAGGGCAAGCGAGGCATCATTTCCGGGGCACTGAACGAAATGAGCATCGCATGGAAGGTGGCCGAGCTTGCGCATGCCGAGGGAGCTTCCTTCGTGCTCACCAACGCACCGGTGGCGATGCGCATGGGCGAGATCAACAAACTCTCCGAAGCGACCGGTGCAGCTATCATTCCTGCGGATGCAACGAATGATGACGACCTCGAGAAGTTGTTCGCCGAGGCGCAGTCCAAACTGGGTGGACCGATGGATTTCGTCCTGCACAGCATCGGCATGAGCCCGAACGTGCGCAAAGGGCGGCCTTATGACGATCTGAATTACGAATGGTACAAGCAGACCCTGGATGTGAGCGCGATGAGTTTGCACCGCATGTTGCAGGCCGCGCATAAGGGGAATGCTCTGGCGGAAGGAGGGTCCGTGGTCGCATTGAGTTATATCGCAGCGCAACGGGTCTTCCCGAACTATGGCGACATGGCCGACGCGAAGGCCTTGTTGGAATCGATCGCACGCAGTTGGGGATACCACTTGGGCAAGGAGAAGAGCGTTCGGGTGAACACCGTGAGCCAGAGTCCGACCATGACCACGGCGGGTTCAGGGGTGAAGGGCTTCGATGGCTTCTTCGGATTCGCACAGGAAATGAGTCCGCTCGGCAATGCACCAGCGGAGGATTGCGCCCGCTTCTGCCTCGCCTTGTTCAGCGATTACACCAAGTTCGTCACCATGCAGAACCTCTACCACGATGGGGGCTTCAGCAGCACGGGCGTCACGCCGGAGATCATGGCCAGGTTCACGTCAGCGGAGTGATCGCGCAGGATCGACTTCCTTGAGTTCGGGTGGAGGTGATCGGATGGCGAGGACCTAGGCGCACGGCGCAACGATCGGATCCGCCTACATTTGGGAACCACCGCCATGCATTGTACGCTACGCCGTCTGCTACCCATCATTCTGTTCATTGCCGCTGCCGGTTCACAAGCACAATCCGGCAAAGCGTTCTTCAAGGAAGGGGAGAAGCTGAGGGCTGCGCAGGAGTTCGAACAGGCCTTGGAGAAATACTCCTTCGCCATCCGCACGGAACCAGGGATGATCAAGGCCTATCAGGCGCGCGCCGAGGTGTATGGATCATTGGGGAAGCTTGTGGAACGTGCAAGCGATCTAGCACAAGCGGCACGCTTGGATAAGGGAGAACCGGTCAATGCGGTTGCTGCCGCACGGGCGTACTTCGATATGGACAGCGCTACGGTTGCGGCCGAATTCTGTGATCAAGCGATCCTTGTTTCGCCGAAGAACCAGGAAGCGCTCATGCTGCTCGCGAAGGCCTGCCTGCGAACAGGGGAGTTGGATCGTGCATCGAATGCAGCGGATGAAGCGCTCGCCGTGAAGGCTACCACGGATACCTATTTCATACACGGCGTGGTGAGAACAGCGACGCGTGACTACAAAACGGCGGAGTTCGACCTGGATCGGGTGCTGGAATGGAACCACCTCTACGAACCCGCATATGTGGCGGCTTCTGAGGTCCAGCTCGCTTTGTACGAACTCTATTCAGGTCCTACCATGAAGATGCGGACCCTCGAGAAGTCCATTGAGCACTGCACGCGTGCGTTGGAACTGAATCCACAGAGTACGGATGCACTCTTCTGCCGGAGCAAGGCCTATGGTCACCAGAAGGAGTATGCGAAGGCGATCGATGACATCAGCCGCTGCATGGCCCTAGGCAGGACCGACCGCGCGGTGTATCTGCAGCGGGCCCGTTACTACCAGGGCTATGGGCAGTTCCAGAATGCCATCAACGACGCGAACCAGTTGGTGCTTGCGGATATGAAGGACACGGAGGCGCTACAGCTTCGTGCTGATCTGCGTGAATCGAATCTGGATCTCGAGGGTGCGTTGAAGGATCTTGAATCGCTGCAGAAGGAACTCGTGGCCACAGGGACCTTCAGTGGTGACCAACAACAATTGATCGAGGGATCCCGGAAGCGGATCGCGCTCCAGGTCTATGAAATGAACCGGGAAAGCGACGCGCCATCGATCACGATCATCAAACCCTTCCATGTCGCGGATATCGCGCAGGTCTCCAATTCGATCCGTTTCGTGGAGGTCAGCGGACACGTGCGTGACAAGAGTTTGCTCAAGTCCATCACCGTGAATGGAAAGCCTGCGGATTTCGCGACCGATGAGAAGGATCCTGAATTCGTCGTCAGTATTCCATTGGGGATGGACGTGACCGAACTGGTGGTCCAGGCCACGGATATCTACGAGAACTTCAGCAGCGAGGTCCTCCGGATCGAACGCAGCGAGGGTGTTGCGCCATTGATCAGCATACTCTCGCCCAAAGCGGAAGGCACTACCATTCAACTGCCCGCAGGCAGGTCGGAGGTCTTCGTGGAGGGATCGTGAAGGATGAGAGTTTGATCAGCACGATCTCGGTGAACGGGGTGAATGCCAGTTATGCTCCGGATCAGAAGGACCCGGAGTTCAGTATCAAGGTGGACCTGAAGGGAGAGGATCAGTTCACGATAAGGGCGGAGGACCAATTCGGCAATGCGAGTGATCTCGTCTATACGATCACGCGCAAGGCCGAGCCTGTTGCGGTTGTGAAGCCTCCTCCATCGGAATCAGTGGTCCACTCGGGCTCCACCGGGATCACGTGGGTGATCTACATCGAGAATACCAACTACCGCAACTTTCCGGCGCTGCAATCCTCTTCCGCCGATGCGGCCAAGATGCAGAAGGCATTTGCGAGCTACACCATCCAACGCACCATCAACAAGAAGAACCTGACCAAGGAGCAACTGGAGCGCTTCTTCAATGTGGAACTCCGCGATCTGGTGCGGACCAACAAAGTGAACACGGTCCTCGTGTGGTACACCGGGCATGGCCGGACCGTCAGCGGCAAGGCCTATTGGATCCCGGCCGACGGCAAGAAGGACGACATCTACAGTTTCTACAACTACGGTTCCCTGAAGGCACAGATGCAGAACTACAGCGAGAGCATCGGGAACACGGTGGTGGTGTCCAATGCCGCCGGTGGCGACGCGTCGTTCTATGAACTCACTCGTTGATCCGACCCATCCATGATCCATCGGTCCTGTGCAGCAGCCGTTTCGAAAGGGGTGTTCCTTCTGCTGCTGTTCCTGCCCATGGGCGGCAATGCCCAGCGCTATTTCTTCGAGAACGTTTCGGTACAACAAGGTCTTCCGGCGAGCAAAGTGTACTGCGCTGCGCAGGGAATGATGGCACGATCTGGATCGGGACCGAGGCCGGTCTGGCCAGTTACGATGGGATCACCGTTTACAATCACGGCACTGCGGACGGTGTGGCCTCCGGTGGTGTGCGTGCGTTGTTGGTGGACAAGGATGGCGGGCTCTGGGCGGGACACCTGGAAGGAGGACTCACCCACTTCGATGGTCGAAGGTTCCGGACGCTCACGGTGGGCAGCGGGATCACCAGCGCCATCACCGGCATCGTCCAGGACAGGTCCGGGAAGATCTGGTTGAGCACAGCGGGACAAGCTGCGTGGTCCCTCGGGACCTTGCCCGAAGAGGGGAATGCGATCACGGCTGAACAACACGGTGAAGCGAGCGGGATCAAGAACAAGCTTCTCAGCATGACCGAGTTCCAGGATGGAACGATCTGCTTCGTCGAGGATGGTGGCGGATTGCCCACGATCAAGGACGGCCGAACAGCGGATCTGGCCTTACCCGGTGCATTGGGATTGTTCAACCCGACATCCGTGTTCCAGGATTCGCACGGCAACATCTGGGTGGGCACGCAGGGCGGTGGTGCATTCCGCGTGGAGCCGAAGACGAACAGGTTCGATCGCTTCGACATCGGCAATGGCATGAACAGCAACACCGTGATCTGCTTCGGTGAGGACGGTGTGGGCAATGTGTGGATCGGAACGATCGATGGCGGTGCGTCGGTGGTGAGCAATTCCGGCGTACGGACCTACGGATTGAACAATGGCTTGCATGGTCGATTCGTGCGGTGTGTCGTACGCGACCGCGAAGGCAATTTGCTCATCGGAACCAGTGATAGCGGTCTGGATATTTTCAAAGGCGACCGCTTCGTGAGTTATGATGAGGCGGATGGACTAATCGACCCCAAGGTCTTCGCCGTCATGGAGGATCGCAACGGACGCACGTGGTTCGGAACGAACGCAGGGATCGTGATCCTCTCCAAGAGCGGTGCTCCCGAATTCATCACGGTACAGAAGGGCCAACTCACCACCAACTTCATCCGCAGCTTGAAAGAGGATGAGAAAGGCTATGTGTGGGTGGGAACCGAGAATGGCGGATTGCTTCGTTATGATCCACGATCCGGCGGAAAGGCGGTGGATGCGGTGGAAGTGTCCGGCAGTCTGGCCGATCTGAAAGTGACCGCATTGGAGCTCGGCCAGCCCGGCGAGATATGGGTCGGTGGCTTGAACGGCTTGCGTCGTTACCTCCCGGGTTCAGGAACGGTCCCGACCGTGTACACCGAGGAGGAAGGACTTGCGGGGAACAATGTCACGTCGATCTATCGCGATCGCAACGGTACGATCTGGGTGGGTAGCACGGTGAACGGGATCACGCGTATCGACAATGGCAAGGCGGTCCGGGTCGACCTCGGTCGGTCCTTCGCGGCCAGTTGTTTCACGCAGGACAAGGAGGGCCGCTTGTGGGTGGGTACGGAAGGGCAAGGGATCATCGTGCTGGAGAACAGCAAGGAGGTGCAGCGATTCACCACCGAGGAAGGATTGCTGAGCAACACCATCAAGGCGCTTGGCGTGGACGGAAGTGGCCACGTGTGGATCGGTACCAACAAAGGCTTGAACAAGTGGCGGCACAAGAAGGATGGCTTCATCGCCTTCACGGAGCGCGCGGGCTTCACCGGGATCGAAGTGAAACCCAACGCGGTCTGCACCTTGGAGAACGGAGGCATCCTGTTCGGTACTGTGAACGGTGCAACGCGGGTGGGTAGCGAACAGGAAAGTGATCGCAGCGTTCCGCCGTTGGTCACCATCAGGGCGTGGAAGGTGAACCTGGAGGACCGCCCATTGCTCATGGACATGTCCTTGGACCACACCGAGCGCAACGTGCGCATCGTTTACGGCAGCGTGGCCTTGAGCGACCCCGCCGCCGTTCGCTACCAGTACAGGCTCGAAGGACTGGACGAGGCTTGGCAACCGATCACCACCACCACGGAGGCGCATTACCCCGCACTGCCCGCCGGCAATTACACCTTCAAGGTGAAAGCAATGGATCGCACCGGTGAATGGACCGATCCCCCGGCGGAGTTCCGCTTCTCCATGCTACCCCCATGGTACCGCTCGTGGTGGTTCTACACCGCGTTGGCGCTCTTCATCGCCATAACGCTCTTCAGTTACATCAAGGTGCGCGAACGCCAACTGCGCATGCGCAACGTGATCCTGGAGCGCAAGGTGGATGAACGCACCGCAGAGGTGGTGGCGCAGAGCAAGGAGATCGAAGGACAGAAGGTGGAGATCGAAGGGCTGCTGTTGAACATCCTTCCGAAGGAGATCAGTGAAGAACTGAAGGTGAACGGCAAGGCCACGGCACGTAGGCACGAAGAGGTGTCGGTGATGTTCACCGATATGAAAGGCTTCACCAAGGCGGCGGAGAAGATGACGCCGGAGGAACTGGTGAACGAGTTGGACGAGTGCTTCATCCACTTCGATGACATCATCGGGAAGTACGGGTTGGAGAAGATCAAGACCATCGGTGATAGTTACATGTGCGCAGGCGGTGTGCCGCGCAGCGATAAATTCCACGCACACAAATCGGTGTTGGCAGGCTTGGAGATCCGAGAACTCATGGCGGAGTGGAAACGCCAGCGCGAAGCGAAAGGCAAGGTGCCGTGGGTGCTCCGGATCGGGATCCACTCGGGTCCCGTCGTGGCGGGGGTGGTGGGCAAGCGGAAGTTCGCCTACGACATCTGGGGTGATACGGTGAACACCGCCAGCCGCATGGAGAGCAGCGGCGAACCCGGTGAACTGAACATCAGTGGCGACACCTACGAATTGGTGAAGGACTGTTTCGAATGCACCCACCGTGGACAGGTCGAAGCGAAGAACAAGGGGAAGATCGATATGTACTTCGTGGTGCGCATCAAGCCGGAGTGCAGTGCCGACAAGAACGGGACGCGACCGAATGAAGCACTATTGAAACGCCTTGGACTGGAAGTGGGGACGGAGCAATTCGCGTAGCTCGGCCATCATCATGGCGGTGGCCCCCCACACGGCGTGGCCTTCGATATCGAAGTAGGGTACCTGTACCGATCGACCCAGCATGACGAGGTGTTGCTGCCGGTGCTTGAGGATGTCGTCGCGCAGCACGAGTTCCAACGGGGCTTCGATCAGTGCAGCTACTTCGCGTGGATCAGGTGCCACCGCTCCGAGTTCCGGCAACATACCGATGAACGGCGTGACCAATGATCGGCTTGGCGGGATGTACACCGGTGTGAGCATCCCCAGGACCTCAACGCCATTCACGGCAGCGCCTGTCTCCTCGCTGAATTCGCGCAATGCGGTGGACCGCAGATCCGCATCCTCCGGTTCCATGCGACCGCCGGGGAAGGCCACTTGCCCGCTGTGTACACCTTCATAAGTGGGCCGAAGCATCAGCAGCAGATGCGGCACCGCCTGTCGTTCGTAGATCAGGGCGAGAACGGCGCTCTCGCGTGGTGGTGGCGAAATGCGCCGTGCGGCTTCGAGGTCTTCGCGTTTGTAGCCCGAGAGTTCCAGGAACGCATCATGTCCCGGAAGCGGTTCGCGCAGCCGTTGTTGCAACCGATCGCGGATCGCGGTGATGGTCATTCGACCCCTTCTGCTTCGAGCGCCTTCACCAATCGCTCCGCTTGCTTCGCGTAGGTGTGCCTCCCTTTCGCCACGATGGCCTTCGCACCTTTCAATGCGCGCGGGGATTGGTCGCTGCACAACCAGCACACCACCGTGTACCACTCGCATTGGTCCGCGAATCCCTTCTCGTTGGAACCCTCCAAACGATCGATCGCCCGTTCAGCCTCGAAGGGTTTGCCGATCGCCAATTGGCTGCACGCGAGGTAGAGCCACGCGCCCTTCGCGGCATCCTTGCGCTCCAAGTAGACCAACAGGCCTTTCTCCGTGCCCGCGTAGTCACCGGCCTTGTACAGCTTCATCGCATCCACATAACCATCGTTGTGGATCGTGCGCACCTGGTCACTGACGAGATCCATGTATGGTTCGAAGGTGCGTTCGCACAGCGTGCCCTTCGGTGCTGGTCGCACGATACAAGGAGCACGACCGCAACGGCCTAAAGAAAGGAGCGAGGAAGGTTCATGATGCGATGCGCCGAAGGTACCGGCCCCCCCCCCCCCCCCCCCCCCCCCCCCCCCCCCCCCCCCCCCCCCCCCCCCCCCCCCCCCCCCCCCCGTGCGGTTTGCAGCACGCCGCTTCCGGTTCAGTCACCGCCGTTGCTCGCATGGATCAGCACGCCGCGACCCACCACATGATCGGCAGGAAGGAAGCCCCAATACCGCGAATCCGCGCTGTAGTGGCGGCAATCACCGAGCACGAAGTAGTAGTCCTGCTCCACCACATAGTCCGTGAGCGGTGATCCGTCCAACAGCATCGTGTTGCCATTCACGCCGAGCGTGTGGCCTTCGTACACGCTCATCAAGCGGTCGTAGAGCGGGAAGTTGTCCACGTTGATGTGCAAGGTGTCGCCCTCGCGTGGCACGGTGATCGGACCGTAGTCATCACCATTCCATGCATAGCGCGGACTGAACGGGAAGAGGTGTCGGCGCGAACCGGTGGCCAAGCGCATGGGATCCGCGCTGATCACCATCGGATCCTTTTCGACCTCCTTCGCCAACGCCGCGTTCAGCGGCACTTCGATGTTTCCGCGATCGCGGATCGCCAACTCCTTCGGAAGTTGAAGACTTCGCAGGATCTCATCCGCGACCACCTCGCCGCTATCCTTCACCCGGATCAGGTAGCTCATCGTGATCCCCGGTTGCGGGGCTTGCACTTCACCATTCACCACGAGGTGACCACGCTTCACCTGCAATACATCGCCGGGTCCGGCCGCTACGCGCTTCACCAACAGCGGCCGCTTGCGCATCGGGTCGCGGTCCTTCAACGGATCACGGAAGACCACCACATCCCCGCGATCCAGACCCGTCCATGCGCACCAGCGCAGCACCAGGAGCAGATCACCCGGTTTCAACGTGGCGTACATGCTCGTGCTCTGCACGCTCACGAAACGGAACACGAAAGCGTGCAAGGCAACGAGCACCACCAGCGCCAAGAGGAACGCGCGGAACCATTCGTTGCGGAGGAACGCCGTTGTTCGTGTGGAGGGTTGTTCGTTGTTCGGGGTGTCCATTTCAATCACCATTCAGCCGAGCAACGAACACCGTCCACCACGAACAACCTACTTCACCACGAACAACCTACTTCACCACGAACAACTCATCTAACCACCGTGAACAAGCGCTTCCAACGGATGCCCGTATCCGGGTCCTTGGTGAACCATACCAGCACGGCCTTGCCCACGACGTGGTCGAAGGGCACGAAGCCCCAGAAGCGACTGTCCTGCGAACGGTGGCGGTTGTCGCCCATCATCCAGTAGTAGTCCTGTTCGAAGGTGTAGCTGGTGACCGGTGATCCATCGATCAGGATCTGTTGTCCTGAGCTGGCCGAAGGATCCACCTTCAGGTCGTGGCCTTCATACACGCGGATCGCGCGCTCGTACAGCGGCAGGATCTTCAGGTCCAGTTGCAACGTGGCACCCGCTTTCGGGATCCAGAGCGGGCCGAAGTTGTCCTCGCTCCAATCGTACGCCGGGTTGCTCGGAAAGATCGGGCGGAAGTAACGCGGATCGCTGTAGAAACCGGCCTCGTGGTCCTGGCGTTTCATGCTCACCACGCTGTCGAACTTCTCCAGTTTCGCTGCGACGGTGGGCGATGTGGGGATCAGCGCGTAGAAGCTGCCGTCCTGCATCTGGCCTTGGTACACATCACTGGCCGAGATGTCGAAGAGGGTCTTGATGCGGTCGGTGTTGAGTGGTGCCGACAGCACGAACTCGTAGTTGTACTGGCCGGTGTTCGCCAGCGCCAGTGGTTCGCTGTTCACATACACCTGGCCATGCGTCACGCGCAGGCTATCCCCCGGCGTACCGATGCACCGCTTGATGTAGTTCTCCTGCTTGTCCACCGGACGGATCAGCAAGCCACCGCCGGGCTTCAAGATCTCTCGTCCGTCGGGCTGGCGTTCCGCCATCCGGTAGTTCGGGTCGTTCAATTTCGCGAAGCCGTGTTCGCGCTTCAACTGGTAGTAGCTCTGGTTCTGGAAATTCGCCACCACGGTATCTCCTTCGGGGAAGTTGAAGACCACGGCATCACCGCGTTGGGGTGTTCCGAATCCTGGAAGTCTGCGGTACGGTTGGCTGAACCAGGTAACGAACGACTGCGAATTCACCACCGGAATGGTGTGGTGCGTGAAGGGGAAGGTCAGCGGCGTCATCGGCAGGCGCGGACCGTAGCTCAATTTGCTTACGAAGAGGTAATCGCCCACGAGCAAGCTCTTCTCCATGGAAGGTGTGGGGATCGTGAACGCCTCGAAGGTGTACGTGCGGAACACCGTCGCCACGATCACTGCGAACAGGATCGCATCGCCCCACTGGCCCAGCAGCCCGCGCTTACGACTACCGGCCGGGATCGGACCCACGTAGCTGTTCTGCGCGAACACCGTGGCCGGTACCTTCCACCACGGCAGAAAGGCCATCAGCACATGCTCCTTGAACCGGCGCTCGCCGAGGACGATGGAGATGTTCACGTTCATCAGGATGAACATGAGCAGGTTCACGCCCGGCACGATGAAGAGCACGATCCACCACCACGGCTTGCCGGTGATCTTCAGCCACACCAGGATGTTGTAGCCCGGCACGAAGGCCGCCCACGTCGGCTTACCCGCCTTCTGGAAGAGTTTCCACAAGCTGGCCAGCAGAATGGCGAAGTAGGCGTAGAGGAAGATGTACGGGATCATTAGTGCGTGTGTGAAGGTTGAAAGCGAATGAAAGCGACCGATCTCAACTTCAGGTCGAGGACGTCATCCATCGTGAAAAAACCGCGGCGTCCTTTCAGCCACTCTGCGGCAACCACGGCCCCGATGGCGAAACCGCTGCGATCAAAAGCCTCATGCGTGATCACGATCCGATCATTGCTTCCGGACCACGTGACCGAATGCTTGCCGATCACTTCGCCGGTGCGATCGCTGATAATGAAAGGGCTTAGGAGCACGTTCGTTGTAGGTGTCCGGGTTGAACGGCGGTCCCTGCTTGCGCGTAGGTTCAAACCCCGAGTACCGCTGCGTCTTCAGATCAATGTCCCGTGCGAGCGTGATCGCCGTGCCACTGGGCGCGTCCAACTTGTGGATGTGATGGATCTCGTCGATGTGCGCGTGGTACTCCGACCGCGTGTCCATCAGACCGGCGAGCGTTTTGTTCAAGCGGAAGAAGAGGTGTACGCCGATGCTGAAGTTGCTGGCCCAAAGAAGGCTGCCCTGCTTCTCGTCGACGAGCCGCTTGATCTCGTGCAAGTGATCGTACCAACCCGTGGTGCCGACCACCACCGGAACGCCGTGCTCCAAGCAGAGCCGCATGTTCGCCAGCGCTTGGTCCGGTGTGCTGAACTCGATCGCGATGTCCGCGCCGGTGGGCGGTGTTCCGGCGTTCGCAGCATTCACGCGCAAGACCACTTCGTGTCCACGCGCGTTCGCTGCTGCTTCGATGGCCTTGCCCATCTTCCCATAGCCGTAGAGTGCGATCCGCATGCGTCCGTTCCCGCTCTGCGGGCAATGGCGCCGAAGGTAACCGGCTCCCCATTGGCCGGACCTTGAAGAATTGTGAACGGCAACCGACCTCAGCGAAGGGTGAGCGCCAACGAGAAACCCGGCGCGCCCTGCGCCGCCAAGGGCAGGGAAGGGGACACCTGCAGCGACAGGTCCGAACCCACATCGAAGCGCACGAAGTGTGCATCCACGCTGGCATCCACGATGTTCAGCACGTACACCAGCCCGCAGGCGATGTAGCTCAGGTCGCGCCAGCGGCGGTAGGTATCGGCCACGTTCAGCACGGTCTGCGAACCGAACCGCCCGTTGAATTCATCCACCGTGTTCGGGTCGTTGTCCGTCAGCGCGATGTACGCATCCTTGTAGCGCTGGTACTGGCTGTTGTTCTCCCGGATGAAGTAGATGCTCGTGCCCAGGCCCACCAACACGATCGGCGCTTTCCAGTACTTCCTGTTGTACACCTGCCCCGCGCCGGGCACCACCGCGCTGAGGATGCTGGCTTTGGTGGGGGAGTGGCGTTGGCGCCAATCCAAGGTGTCGGCGTGCGGAATGATCCGGGCTGTGCTATCCGATTGCGCGCGCACAATGAGGGTTGCTCCGAATAGGAGCGTGATGAGTAGACAGCGGAGGGGCGACACGGCGCAAAGGTCGGGAACGGGAAAGCGAGTGGCGATGCGTTCTTATCGGAGCATTCGCATAATCCCGCCTTGCAGGTCGTTGTCGGTCATGGCAGATACTTTTCACTAACAGCTCTTGATCCACGTTATAATCGCGAGCACAGCAACCACTATTCCAACGATCCAATACACGTTTTGCAGATTGGATGTTCTTGGCTTGCTAAGCGCCGTGCTGTTCGTGGATTGTGTGATCGGTTTGGCTAAGTTGCTTACTTCCACTTGGGACTTTTCATTCGCAGCAACTGACGTTTGTGCGATCTGGCTCTCATTTCCCGTGGACACGATCCATTATTATCTCCCGGAAAGCCACGCGCGGGGTCATTGCGATGTCCTGCAACGCCTTCAGCATAGCGTTCCGGTGTTCCTGATCCTTGATGGCTGCTACTTCGGCATCACCTAGCCAAACTTTGACGGGTCCATACGTATCGCGCCTCCACTTCTCGATCTCTTCCTTTCCCTGCACAGCCATTGCGCGCCAATTCTGGCGAACAGCCTGACGGTTATCGGCGTTGAGCACTTGCTGATCCAATGCAATGCGCACGTTCATAGCCACATTCTCCAATTCCCACCCTACGGCTTCTGCTATCTGTACGACAGTGCGGGCATTGTCCTTGTCCAATGCGCCTTCCTTTTTCAGGTATGCGATGATTATCGGGTGCGACATGTCCTTAATGTTTGGTTGTTGCTCCCCCATGATGAAAGCGTAGGGGTCGAAACCTTCTCTTGAGAATTCCAATTCGGTATGATCTGTCCGCTTGAGAAGGAAACCATCCGCAAGGATCGTTTGGTGGCTTTCCCGAGCTATGCCTCGCG
Organism: Flavobacteriales bacterium; assembly: GCA_016721005.1. Classification (GTDB taxonomy): domain Bacteria; phylum Bacteroidota; class Bacteroidia; order Flavobacteriales_F; family PHOS-HE28; genus PHOS-HE28. The sequence continues at coordinate 169,535 of JADKJM010000005.1, read as the reverse complement.
CTATGAAAGCACGGGCCGTGTCGTCCAAATCCTTATCCGATGGCCCGTCCGCTCGACGCACGTGATGCGGCACCAGCATACCGGCTGGGCTTGCTGTCCTCAATACCTCCATAATGATTCTGGCCGCCTCTGATGTAACCACACCCCGAACCTAATGGACAAACCCGGAAATTCAGTCTTTGCAGGGTCTCACATCCTAGGATCTGCCAACCCAAGCGCTTATCCTTCCTACCCGATCGACACCAACAACCTTTGCAATTCCTCCTCGCTCCTGAAGTCGATCTCGATGGTGCCGGTGCCGGCTGCGGTCTGGCGCACCACGGCCTTGCTGAACAGGCGTTCGCTGAGTTTCTTGCTGAGGTCGCGGTTCATGCGCGGGCGGTTGGTGGCGGCCTTGGATGAAGCGCTCTTGCTGCGCGTGCGGGCCAGGTCCTCCACTTGGCGCACGCTCATCTGGCTCTCCACGATCTTGTGGTAGAGTTCCAGTTGCCATGCGGTATCGGTGATGGTGATGAGCGCACGCGCGTGGCCCATGCCGATGTGCCCTTGGCGCAATCCGAGTTGGATCGCGGGCGGCAGCTTCAAGAGGCGCAGGTAGTTGGAGACCGTCGCGCGGTCCTTGCCCACTTTTTCGCTGAGTTCTTCCTGCGTGAGTTTCACTTCATCGATCAGGCGCTGGAAGCTCACCGCCACTTCAATGGCATCGAGTTCCTCGCGCTGGATGTTCTCCACCAGCGCCATCTCCAGCATGGCCTCGTCGTTCGCTACGCGCACGTACGCGGGCAACTCGGTGAGCCCCGCGATCTGCGAAGCGCGGTAACGGCGCTCCCCGCTGATCAGCTGGTAGCGGTCGTGGCCCACGCGGCGCACGGTGACGGGTTGGATGATGCCCAACTGCGTGATGCTCGCTGCCATTTCGGCCAGCGCTTCCTCGCTGAAGTGCGTGCGCGGTTGGAACGGATTCGGTTCGATGTGCGCGATCAACAGCATGGAGGTGCCGCCCATCGGCCGGTGATGCCCCATGCTCGTGTCACGTGCCGTGATGTCCGCAGCGGGTTCGTCCAGCAGTGCGCTGAGGCCGCGGCCCAGTCCTTTCTTCTTCATTGGATGGTCTCTTCGACGGGGATGATGCGCTCACTGTCCGGGATGCGGGTGAGGCTGTTCTTCTGGAGGATCTCGCGGGCGAGGTTGAGGTAATTGGTGGCGCCCTTGCTGCTGGCGTCGTGCATGATGATGGACTTGCCGTGGCTCGGTGCCTCGCCCAGTGCCACGTTGCGGTGGATCACGGTGTCGAACACGAGGTTCTGGAAGTGCGTCTTCACTTCCTCCACCACTTGGTTGGCCAGGCGCAGGCGGCTGTCATACATGGTGAGCAGCATGCCTTCGATGGTGAGCTCCGGATTCAAGCGCTGCTGCACGATCTGATGGTGTTGAGCAATTTGCCCAAGCCTTCCAACGCGAAGTACTCGCACTGCACGGGCACGATCACGCTGTCCGCAGCGGTGAGGCTATTCACCGTGACCAGGCCGAGTGAAGGCGAACAGTCGATGATGATGAGGTCGTACTTATCGCGCAGCGGCTCCAGCACCTTCTTCATCTGGCGCTCGCGGTCGGGCATGTCGATCATCTCGATCTCGGCGCCCACCAGGTCGATGTGACCGGGCAGCAGGTCGAGGTTCGGGTTGTCCGTACCGACGATCACTTCCGTGGCCGGTGTGCCGTTGATGATGCACTCGTAGATGCTCGCCTGCACGCTGCGGAGTTCGCAGCCCACGCCGCTGGTCGCGTTCGCTTGCGGGTCGGCGTCCACCAGCAGGGTGCGACGTTCCAATGCGCCGAGGCTGGCGGCCAGGTTGATCGCGGTGGTGGTCTTGCCCACGCCGCCTTTCTGGTTCACGATGGCGATGATCTTGCTCATGGTTGGTGGTTGTAATGGTGGTCGGGGCGCGAGATCTCGCGCCCGTACGGATCAGATCTCTATGGTGGTTCCTATTTCCGGTAGCAGCAATTCAAGTCCGGCCTCCGCGAACGCCGCTTTCGCTTTGGCGGTATCGATGGTGATGGGAGGGAAGGTGTTGTAGTGGATGCCGATCACCTTCTGCACGCCCATGTATTGCGCAGCGATGATCGCATCGTCCACGCCCATGGTGAAGTGATCACCGATGGGCAGCATGGCGAACTTCAGGTTGAAGCGCTTGAGCAACTGCATGTCTTGTGTCAAGGCCGTGTCACCCGCATGAAGGAATGCGCCTTCCGGACCGCTCACCACGAAGCCGCCGGGATTGCCGCCGTAGCTGCCATCCGGCAATTCACTGCTGTGCAAGGCGATCACGTACTTCACCCGCAACTTGCCCACGGTGACACCGCCGCCGAGGTTCAGGCCGATGGTGCGTTGCACGCCCTTCTTCTCGAACCAGCTCGCGATCTCGTAATTGCTGATCAACGTTGCTTCACTGCGTTTCGCGATCGCTTCGGCATCGAGGACGTGATCGCCGTGTCCGTGCGTCACCAGGATCTCCGTTACCGGGATGTGCGCTGCATCCACCGCTTTCGCCAACGGATTGCCGCTGATGAAGGGATCGAAGAGCAGGTCGTGACCGGCCGTGCGAACGCCCATGCAGGAGTGGCCGTAGTTGGTGATGCGCATTCGAGGGCACTGATCCTAAGCGTTGGGTCAACGTTTCGGACGGCACAAAGAACAGGCACGGTAACCGCTTGCGCATGTTGATAAATCGGCGAGTTGTGAACATCCTGCGGTGCGCGTGGTGATCCGCGGGATCCCGGGTCCTCCGACACCGGTTCAGCGCGAGAAGACCTTCAGTCCGATGATCGACGCGATCAACGTAAAGAGGAAGAACAACCGCCAGAACTCAGTGGGTTCCTTAAAGAGGATGATCCCGACGATCGCCGTGCCAGCGGCGCCGATGCCTGTCCACACCGCGTAAGCGGTACCGATGGGAAGCGTGCGTGTGGCGAGATACAAGAGGACCATGCTGATGCCGAGGCAGAGGAAGAAGCCCGCCATCCACCAGATCGTCGCGTTCCCTTCCGCAACGCGCGCTTTGCCAAGGCATGTGGCGAAGCCTACTTCGAAGAACCCAGCGATGATGAGAAGGAGCCAGTTCATATGTGCAGTGGAATGTGATCAATGCGCACCATGATCGGATCCGCCGCGTGACCGTCGCGTTCGCTGCTTCGTTGCGGTGGAAAGTGGTCCCGGTCCACTTGGGTGTTCATGGCCGTTCAAATGCCCACCATTACACTGAAGGCCAACCCTGCTCCGTGCGTTCCGCCGAGGAAGAATCCGGGAAGGTGTGGAGAAGAGAGCATCACCACAACCCGTTCGCCGAAACGCCGCTGCGCCGACGCGCCGAGGCGGATACCGCCGAAGCCGCCCATGCTCAACTGACCTCCCGCGATGGCGCGTCCACTTGCACCGATCGATCGCAGCGCGCCAAAAGTCAACTGCGGGATGTAGCCCGGTAGGTAGCGTTGATCCAACATGATGGAGCCTGACCAGCCCACGCCCAAAGGCGCGCTCAATGTCCCACGAAGAAGGAAGGGGAGCGGCTTGGTGAACGGATCCTGCGTGTAGCGAAGGCCGAAGGTGTCGAGCAATTGGTCCTCACCGATCAGCACGTTGTCCAGATCGAGAATGCTCGCCACGCGCAAGCCGGTGTATTCGAGGATCGTGTCCTTGTGCAAGTGCAAGCTCTTTCGCCCCCAACCCACGAAGCCGAGATCCTGTACCTCGAAGTCCACGCGCGCTTGGTTGTGCCGTGAGATGCGCATGCCCCAGCGCCCGGAAACGGCAAGCCCCAAACCGTTCAACTGACCAAAGGCGGAGGATGCGGTATCACTGCGCCAATGATCGCCGAGCACCGAGGCGCGAAGCACGCGGCCATCCACACCGGTGTAGAGTCCGGCCCATTGCGTTTGCACGGCATCAATGGATCGGCCCAGCACGAGGTCAGCGCGGAAGTAGTGCCCGAGGTCCACGCGCTGCGCGCCGAAACCGATGGTCTGGTATTGCGTGCGCGTGAATGCTGCAGGACCCAGGTCCGCGCGACGACCTTCGTAGTTCGCATTGCCGAAGAAGGTGAGGTTGTACAGATCACGCGGGAAGCGTACCCCCATGTGCTCTTGGTACGAGACGCTGGTGAGTTGCCGCCATTTCCCAGTGCCAGGGCCGATGTAGGAAACGCGCGCTGAGAGGACGTAGCCGACACTGTTCCGCTCACGCAATGCATCGCGTGATCGCTCGCGCAGATCGCGATCGATGAATCCCCCCTTCCAAAGACCTGCGACCAATTCGTTGCGGATCGAATTCGCGTTGTAGTCCGCCGATGCTTCCGCGATGAGGATGTGATCATGCGCCGCATAAAAGCGCACGCCCGGAACGGTCATCAACGTGTCCTGCGCACGAGCGGGGAGGAGGAGCAGGAGGAAAGCGGAGAACGCCCACGATCTACTCATCACCATTCACCACATAGTTGGCCGCGAGCGTCACCTGCAATTCCATCCTATACCGATCAAGGATCATCAAGTGCTGCGTCTGGTCGCTCGTGGTGAAGGACACACTGCTGCGCACTTTCGCGCCGCTGTACAGGATGTTCACCAGGTTCTCATCCAACTCCGCGACGAGTGTGCTGTTCACCGAAGCACTCACTAGACCATTCGCTCCTACGATCCCTGCGGCGACCTGCCCTTGCACCGGGATGGTGGCGAGCACAATGCCGTTCGCATCCACCAGTTCCATGGTGATCCGCGCGTTCATCGGGAATCCGTTCGTGGCGAAAAGCTTCAAGGTGCCGTAGCGCAGGCCATGTCCTGCGGCGGTTCCGGGCAGATCCGGTGTGCTGGTGGTGCGCAGCGTGAGCTCGTTGGTGATCAATCGCAAGGGAACCTCCAGATCCAGCCGCGTGTTCAATTTGCTTTCGTAGTACAGGAAATCGTGCCCACTGCTGATGTCGCCCAGCGGGTTCAACGCGAGGTCCAACTCGTAGGCCACGCGATCCGGCAGGTTCTCCAGGAAGAGATCGATATTGCTGTTCGTGACGTCGATCGTCCGGGTGTAATAGCTCGAAAGGAAGCCACTGCCCTGATCGATCGCGCGGTTGATGTTGATCGGTCCATCGAAGATGGCGTGCGTGAGATCCACGCTGTTGCCGGTCCGTGTATTGATCGCTGTCAAGCGCCGCATGTGTGCTTGCAGGTCCATGCCGAATCCGTTGGTGACGGACAGCCGCAATGTGGCCACATCGAGGTCCAAGGTGCCGGATACGAAGGAGTCGAAGAGCGTGAGCCTGTTGGTGTCGGGTCCGACATCGATCGTTCGCTGGCCGAAGTAGCCACGTGCGTACTGCGGCACCAGCCCGAGGTAGTTGGCGGAGATCAACAAGCTGTCATCATTCGTGACCCACGCGCCGGGGCCATTCGGATCGAGTACGGCTCCCAGGTTGGTTTGCAACGTGTTCACGCTGTTGTGCGATGGTCCGCGCAGATCGAAGGATGTACCGGTGAGATCACGCACTGTAGTGGCGTACCCCGGGTTGGCCGGTGTGCCAGCGGCAACCGTGGCGGTGATGGTGGTGGATCCATCCGGGAAGATCGCTCCCGGTAATTCCAGGCTTCCGATCACCGTGCTGTTCACGCGGTTGTCCAAGTGCAACTCCAATCGGCCTTCGCGTAGGATCAGGGTGCGCAGTTCCAGATCGTCGAACTCGAAGCGTTGCACATCGTTCTCACTGAAGAAGTTGAAGCCCGCCGGGAAGTTGATCGAGTCGGAGAGGGGGAGCGCGTAGCTGTACACGAAGCTCGTGTCCGGCGCGATCAACAAGGTGTCAAGACCAACGTTGAACAGGTCGCTGCTGTACACCAAGGTCAGTTGCCCTTGTGCATCGGCCTGGATGAGCGAATCGGCCACCAGATCGCCGATGGTGAAGGTGGTGCGGATCAGCGGGACCAGCAGGTCCACGTCCCACATGGCCCGGTCCGCTTCCTTCCGGCACGAGCCCAGAGCGGTTGAAAAAAGGAGGGCCATCCCACAGGCAACCCGCCCCGCAGTGCGTGCGTTATCCATGCGGAGGCAATGTACGTGTTGGGGCAGATGCGTCAGGGGCTCCTTGCGATGATGTCCCTAACATTGCAAACAGGACCCGTGCTGTGGAATTAAGACGGTACATCATATTGCCTTGGCTGCTTTCGTCAGCGACGATGTACGGTTTCTCGTACCTGTGGCACGGAATGCTGCTTTCCGATCTACAGGAGATCAGCATACCGGTGTGGTTGTACATGGTGCTTGCCGGGCTGGTGTACGTCGTGCTCGGACTGGTGCTCACCATCGGCACGCACAAAGCAGTGCAGTATGAATGGATCTCCTTGAAAGGCGCTTTCCCATTGTGGACCACCTTACTCGCCGCAGCCTTGGGCTTCTTCGTGTACCTCGTGATCTTCGTCCTCGGGATCACCTTCGCGAAAGGTGGTGCCATGCACATGGTGGTGGATGTCCTGTGGCAGATGTTCGAGCAAGGAATGGGCGGCTTGGCGGTGAGCCTCGGGATCATCTACGATATGCACCAACGCTTCCTCGAACAGGAGCGCGCGAGCTGATCCGCTACGCACCGTCGTACTTCCCCTTCCAGCGTTTCCGCAACCACTCCGCATATTCCGCTTCACGCGGATTATCGCCCGGAACATATAAGGTCTTACCGCTGATCGCTTCCGGCAGGAACTCCTGATCCACGAAGTTGCCTTCGCCTTCATGACTGTACTGGTACTCCTTCCCGTAGCCGATCGTCTTCATCAACTTGGTGGGGGCATTCCGCAGGTGCAGAGGCACCGGTAGATCGCCGGAACGCTTCACTTCGGCTTGTGCGGCGCCGATCGCCACATAGCTCGCGTTGCTCTTCGCCGAGCATGCGAGGTAGATGGCGCATTGGCTAAGGATGATCCTTCCTTCCGGCCATCCGATCATCTGCACGGCTTGCATCGTGGTGGTGGCCATCAGCAGCGCGTTCGGGTTCGCGTTGCCGATGTCCTCACTCGCCAGGATCACCATGCGGCGCGCGATGAAGAGTGGATCCTCACCGCCTTCCACCATGCGCGCCAACCAATACACGGCCGCATTCGGATCGCTGCCCCGCATGCTCTTGATGAAGGCGCTGACGATGTCGTAGTGTTGCTCACCCTGCTTGTCGTACCGCGCGGCGGTGTTCTGCACCACCTCTTTCACCAATTCGTTCGTGATCGTCACCGGTCCCGTGCCGGAAGCCTTCACGCAGAGTTCAAACGTGTTCAGCAAGCGCCGCGCATCGCCGCCGCTCGCGCGCATGAGCGCGTCGGTTTCCTTCAACTCGATCGCACGGTCCTTCAGTTCCGCATCGCTTTCCATCGCGCGGTGCAGGAGGACCATCAACTCTTCCTCGGCCAGTGCTTCAAGGATGTAGACCTGACAACGAGAGAGCAACGCGCCGATCACTTCGAAGGATGGATTCTCCGTGGTAGCTCCGATCAACGTGATCGTTCCTTTCTCCACTGCACCCAACAGTGAATCCTGTTGCGCTTTGCTGAAACGATGGATCTCATCGATGAAGAGCACCGCGCTGCGTGAGAAGAGCCCGGAGCCACCGGCTTGTTCGATCACCTCGCGTACATCCTTCACCCCACTGCTGATCGCGCTGAGCGTGTGGAAGGGCCGCTTCAGGTCCTGGGCGATCAACCGCGCCATTGTCGTCTTGCCCACGCCCGGCGGCCCCCAGAGGATCATGCTCGGGAGCATGCCACCGGCCAAGGCTTTGCGCAGCACGCCATCAGGGCCCACCAAGTGGCGCTGTCCCACCACCTCATCGAGGGTGCGGGGGCGCATGCGTTCGGCGAGTGGGGCGCTGGTCTCCATGGTCCGTGGTCGCCGAAAGTAGTACCACCCGGAAACACGAAACCCCTGCGGTGTGCAGGGGTTTCGCGTTCAAGGGGTGTCCGCTTACGGTTGGTGCATCAGTTTGCCATGGATCTCCTGTCCGTTGAGGATGATGCGGTAGATGTAGAGGCCGCCTTCGCTGTTCGTGGGTTGGAACTCAAGGCGCAGGGGCTGGTCGGCGCTCACCGTACCGGTGAAGAGGTTGGCCACGTTGCGACCGTTCATATCCAGGATGTCCACGCTCGCACGGCCATTCTCCTTCGGGGTCACGATGAGCGTGCCATTCGTCCGGAACGGATTGGGCCACACTTGTGCGCTCAGGTTCGTGCTGAACACGTTGCCATTCCCGTTGTCGATGACCGGTTCGGGATCGCAACCGACGGTGATCAACTGGATGACGGTAGTGGTGTTGCCGCAGTCATCCGTGGCCGTGTAGATCCGCGTGATCACGTACTTGCCATCCTTGTCGTATTTACCCTTCGACTCCTCGACCGTCACATCCACATCGGCGTCGCAATTGTCGGTTGCTGTGCAAGCGACCGGTGCAGGGATCTTCTGGCAGTTCAACTCCAGGTCCTCGATCTTGCACTGGAGTACTGGGGCCACGTTGTCGATCACCTCGATGTTCCACGTTGCCGTCCCCGTGTTCCCGCACTGGTCGGTCGCGGTCCACGTATGCGCGATGGTGTACGATCCGGCGCATTTTCCGGGGATCACCGCGACGCTGTGGGTGGTACACACGTTCTTCTTGGAGCACTCATCGTAAGCCCACACATCGGGTGTTTCGATGGCATCCAGGTCAGCGTCGCAAGCCATGGTGATGTCCGCTGGCACCTCGAGGAAGATCGGGGCCACCTCATCGATCAAGGTGATGTACTGCACGCAGGTCTCATAGGCTCCGTCCTCGGCCTCCGCCCAGAAAGTGCGGCGGATCACGTAGGGACAGTTGCTCAGGATCACGTCGTTCCAACCCACGTCGATGATCTCGGGGCATTTCTTCTCCTTGCGGAACTCCGGAAAACCACCTATGCTGAAAGGCGAGAAGTCATCCGCGCACTGCACCGTGATGTTCACCGGGCAGCTGATGATCAGCGGACCGCAGTCAGTCGCGCAATCGGTATCGACGCTCACTTCCACCGTGAATTCGGATACGCAGTTGTAGAGGGTCCAGAGTTGGAGGGTATAAGTGCCCGGTACGTCCGTGAATGCCGTGTTCGTGGTAGCGATCAGACCACCCGGACCGAACCAATTGACATGGTTCGGCTGGCCATTGGTACTGAACGAGAGTTCGGCAGCTTCACCGTTGCAGCCGATCAAGGTTGCAAAGACCTCTGCATCGATCGTGGAGGAGTTGTCGATCACTTCAGCGGAGGTCGAGGCACTGCAACCGTTCTGGCCGGTCACGGTCAGGACGTAAGTGCCCGGATCGACGGTCTGGAGGAATTCAGAGTCACTCGTTCCGCCTCCTGGTAGCGTCCATTGGATCGTGCCCGAGCCGAAACCATTCGCGATCAACAACACCGGGCTTGGGTTGCAAGTGACCGTGCCGTTCACGGTGATGCTGATCTGCGGAACATTGTGATCGCTATCCACTTCAGCAGAAGCGAAGCTCTGGCAGCCGTTCGTGCCAGTGACGGTCAGGTTATAGGTACCTGCTTCCGTCGCGGTCGGGTTCTGCAATGCACTGGTGAAGCTGTTCGGTCCGGTCCACGCGTAGGTTCCGTTGCCGCTACCCGTGAGTTGGATGCTGGCGACGTTGCAGTTCAACGTACCACCGGTCGCACTGGCACCCGGTGTTGCGTTGTCGAGGATCACTTCAGCAGAAGCGAAGCTCTGGCAACCGTTGCTACCGGTGACGGTCAGGTTGTAGGTACCTGCTTCCGTTGCGGTCGGGTTCTGCAATGCGCTGGTGAATCCGTTCGGACCCGTCCATGCGTAGGTGCCGTTGCCGGTACCCATCAGTTGGATCTCGCTGACGTTACAGTTCAACGTTCCGCCCTGTGCAGATGCACCGGGTACGTCAGCGTCCTGCCCCACTTCAGCAGAAGCGAAGCTCTGGCAACCGTTCGCACCGGTGACGGTGAGATTGTAAGTACCTGCCATGCCGACCGTGGGGTTCTGCAATGCGCTGGTGAATCCGTTCGGACCCGTCCACGCGTAGGTGCCGTTGCCGGTACCCATCAGTTGGATCTCGCTGACGTTACAGTTCAACGTTCCGCCCTGTGCAGATGCACCGGGGATCGCATCGTCCTGCCCCACTTCAGCAGAAGCGAAGCTCGTGCAACCGTTGCTACCGGTGACGGTGAGGTTGTAGGTACCTGCTGCGCCAACGGTCGGGTTCTGCAATGCACTGGTGAAGCTGTTCGGTCCGGTCCACGCGTAGGTTCCGTTGCCGCTACCCGTGAGTTGGATGCTGGCGACGTTGCAGTTCAACGTACCACCGGTCGCACTGGCACCCGGTGTTGCGTTGTCGAGGATCACTTCAGCAGAAGCGAAGCTCTGGCAACCGTTCGCGCCGGTGACGGTCAGGTTGTAGGTACCCGCTGCGCCAACCGTTGGGTTCTGCAACGCACTGGTGAATCCGTTCGGACCGGTCCACGCGTAGGTGCCGTTGCCGCTACCCGTGAGTTGGATGCTGGCGACGTTGCAGTTCAACGTACCACCGGTCGCACTGGCGCCCGGTGTTGCGTTGTCGAGGATCACTTCAGCAGAAGCGAAGCTCTGGCAACCGTTCGCACCGGTCACAGTCAGGTTATAGGTACCTGCTTCCGTTGCGGTCGGGTTCTGCAATGCACTGGTGAAGCTGTTCGGACCCGTCCATGCGTAAGTGCCGTTGCCGGTACCCGTGAGTTGGATGCTGGCCACGTTGCAGTTCAACGTACCACCGGTCGCACTGGCACCCGGGGTTGCGTTGTCGAGGATCACTTCGGCAGAAGCGAAGCTCTGGCAGCCGTTGCTACCGGTGACGGTCAGGTTGTAGGTACCTGCTTCCGTCGCGGTCGGGTTCTGCAATGCGCTGGTGAATCCGTTCGGACCCGTCCACGCGTAGGTGCCGTTGCCGGTACCCGTGAGTTGGATGCTGGCCACGTTGCAGTTCAGCGTTCCGCCGGTCGCAGTTGCACCCGGCGTCGCGTCATCGAGGATCACCTCGGCAGAAGCGAAGCTCTGGCAACCGTTCGCACCGGTCACAGTCAGGTTGTAGGTGCCTGCTTCGTTCACGGTCGGGTTCTGCAACGCACTGGTGAATCCGTTCGGACCCGTCCATGCGTAGGTGCCGTTGCCGGTACCCGTGAGTTGGATGCTGGCGACGTTGCAGTTCAACGTACCACCGGTCGCACTGGCGCCCGGGGTTGCGTTGTCGAGGATCACCTCGGCAGAAGCGAAGCTCTGGCAACCGTTCGCGCCGGTGACGGTCAGGTTGTAGGTACCCGCTGCGCCAACCGTTGGGTTCTGCAACGCACTGGTGAATCCGTTCGGACCGGTCCACGCGTAGGTGCCGTTGCCGCTACCCGTGAGTTGGATGCTGGCGACGTTGCAGTTCAACGTACCACCGGTCGCACTGGCGCCCGGGGTTGCGTTGTCGAGGATCACCTCGGCGGAAGCGAAGCTCTGGCAACCGTTCGCACCGGTCACTGTAAGGTTATAGGTACCTGCCTCAGTAACGGTCGGGTTCTGCAATGCGCTGTTGAATCCGTTCGGACCCGTCCATGCGTAGGTGCCGTTGCCGGTGCCCATCAGTTGGATGCTGGCGACGTTGCAGTTCAACGTACCACCGGTCGCACTGGCGCCCGGTGTTGCGTTGTCGAGGATCACTTCAGCAGAAGCGAAGCTCTGGCAACCGTTCGCACCGGTCACAGTCAGGTTATAGGTACCTGCTTCCGTTGCGGTCGGGTTCTGCAATGCACTGGTGAAGCTGTTCGGACCCGTCCATGCGTAGGTTCCGTTGCCGCTACCCGTGAGCTGGATGCTGGCCACGTTGCAGTTCAACGTACCACCGGTCGCACTGGCGCCCGGGGTTGCGTTGTCGAGGATCACCTCGGCAGAAGCGAAGCTCTGGCAACCGTTGCTACCGGTGACGGTGAGGTTGTAGGTACCTGCTGCGCCAACCGTGGGGTTCTGCAATGCACTGGTGAAGTTGTTCGGACCCGTCCATGCGTAGGTTCCGTTGCCGCTACCCGTGAGTTGGATGCTGGCCACGTTGCAGTTCAGCGTACCACCGGTCGCGCTTGCACCCGGGGTTGCGTTGTCGAGGATCACTTCGGCAGAAGCGAAGCTCTGGCAACCGTTGCTACCGGTGACGGTCAGGTTGTAGGTACCTGCTTCCGTCGCGGTCGGGTTCTGCAATGCACTGGTGAAGCTGTTCGGACCCGTCCATGCGTAGGTTCCGTTGCCGCTACCCGTGAGTTGGATGCTGGCCACGTTGCAGTTCAACGTACCACCGGTCGCGCTTGCACCCGGGGTTGCGTTGTCGAGGATCACTTCGGCAGAAGCGAAGCTCTGGCAACCGTTGCTACCGGTGACGGTCAGGTTGTAGGTACCTGCTTCCGTCGCGGTCGGGTTCTGCAATGCGCTTGTGAATCCGTTCGGACCCGTCCATGCGTAGGTGCCGTTGCCGGTGCCCATCAGTTGGATGCTGGCGACGTTGCAGTTCAACGTACCACCGGTCGCACTGGCGCCCGGTGTTGCCAGATCCTGATCGACCTGCGCTTGGGCGGTGTTCGTGCAGCCGCTCGGCGCGGTCACGGTAAGCGTATAGGTACCCGTGGCATTCACGGTCGGGTCTTCAAGCTGCGAGGTGAAGCCTCCCGGGCCGCTCCACGAGAACGTAGCTCCTTGAACGCTGCTGCCACCGTTCAGGGCAATGCCGTTCGGGGTGTTGCACGTGATCGTTCCGCCGGTCGCGGAAGCATCCGGTACGGCTGTACCACCGATGTTCACCGGCAGGATGAATTCGCAGTTGTGGCTATCCGTGATCGTCACACTGTACGATCCGCTGGGAACGCCGGAAAGGGTCGGACCCGCGAAGCCGGTGTTCCACAAATAGCTGTAGCCTGGTGATCCACCGGAACCGGAAGCCGTTGCGCTACCGTTGTTGTTCGAGCACATGGCACCGGTCGTTTGTGCGCTTCCACCAACAGCCGTTGGTTGACCCACATTGAAGTTGCCCACCGCACTGCATCCGTTGAAGTCCGTGACGGTTACGCTATACGGGCCAGCCGCTAGGTTGATCGCTGTTTGTGTGCTCTGACCATTGCTCCATGCATAGGTGAAAGGGGATTGGCCATCTGCCGTTGCGAAAATGCTGCCCGTGCTTCCGCCATTGCACAGCGCGGGTGTGCTGGTTCCCGTAACGGTCATCAGGCGCACGGTCACCACTTGGTCCGCCGCGCCGGCGAGGATGCAGGCATCGCCGCCGATGATGCGTCGGATGTAGGTGGTCTGTGATACCGCACCGATCGATGATCCCGCGAGGTTCTGGCTCGTAGCACCACCGATGTTCGTCCAGTTCAAACTGTCGCTGCTGATCTGCCACTGATAGGTCGCTGCGCTTGGGAAGGATGGGTATGCGGACGTCACGTTATTGCGAACGATCGTCGGCAACGTGTAGCTCGGTACCGATCCGATGATGTCCCCCGGAGTTGCTCCCGGGCAGACGGACACACCTTGATAGTTGATCATGTTGCCGAGCAGATCGGGCGGATTGGCCCACACCACGAGGCCGGGTTCGTAGCGGGTGGTCGGGCTGTTCTTCGTGGTGTTGATCGCGCCTTGCGTCAACGGGATATTGTTGCTCTGCGCAGTGACGATGGTGTAGATCCGGCAGTTGCTGAACTTGATGCCGCGTTCGCCCACCGGGTCATAATCATCTGCTGCACCGCCGTAATAGGTGCTGAAGTTCAGCGCAGAAAGTGCGCTGTTCAGTTTCAGGAACACCTTGTCGTTGCTGCCATTGTTGGTGCTCTGCAACGGGGTGTTCGGGGAGGAGGACACCGGGAAGTTGGTGCTGTTGGTGTAGCCGAACACATACACGTCGTTGTTCAGGTCCGTGTTCAGGCCCATCATGTTCACCTCGTTCAAGGTGCCCCCCACATACGTGCCAGCAAGGAGCGTCTGGTCTATCGTCATCCGACCCACGTAGAAGTCGTTGCTGCCGTTGTGGCTCGTGTCGTACGAGCCGCTGGTGATGTTCGCGCTGTTCAGTCCTGTGGTTACCCCGCCGAAGTAGAATTCGGTACGGTCCGTATTGAACGACATGCACAACAGGTTGGCATCACTGCCTGAAGCTGATGAGTAGTAGGAGGACCACGTGGTCGCACCGGCACCGGTCAAGCGCTGTAGGGATCCGGCCGTCGATCCGCCGCGTGTGCTTTGGCGCGGGCTTGTCGTGGGGAAGTTCGTGCTGCTCGTGTTGCCGCCTACGAAAAGGTCGCCGCTCACGGGGTTGTGCAACATGATGCTGGCGCGATCGGTACCACTGCCACCGTAATTGCGCATCCACACCAAGGAGGAGAGGTCCTGGTTGATGCGGAACACCAGAGCGTCGCTGCCGCCATTGTTGGTATTGCTCGCGCCACTACCCGCGTTCAAGGTGAGCAGGTTGGTACTCGTGGTACTTCCGCATACGAAGACATCACCGTTCGGCGCCGTGCGCACATCGAAGTTGTCATCGGTACCATTGCCTCCCAGCACGGCGGCTTTGATCGAAAGACCGTCCTGAGTGATCTTCAGCACGAATACATCCACACCGGCTTGAGCCTGTTGGTCGATGCTGGTTCCGCTGAAAGCAGGACCACCGATCAGCGGGAAGTTGGTGCTGCTGGTCTGGCCGGTGATGTACAGGTTGCCGTCAGGTCCCTGTTCCATGGCGTACGGGTTGTCATCGCCCGCTCCACCGATGTAGGTCTGCCACACCCGCATTCCCGATCCGCCGACCGTAGCGGGTTCGAGGTACTTACCCACGATCATCTCCAGGTTGCCGTTCGCCGATTCATCGAAGGCACCTACGGTGATGTTGTCCGTGGTACCCACCACACGGGCCACCACATAGATGGCGCCATCGGTCGGGTCCACCCAGATCGCGTGGCCGTGGTTATCACCGGTGCTGTTCGTATTCACCCACGTGGCCCAGCGCATGGCGATCGGGTCGATCACCAAGGGCTGGCTCGGGTCATACGCACCGAGTTTGAATCGAATGACGTTCGCGCCCTCGATCACATAGGCTGCATCCACTTTCCTTTCACGTCCATTGATGCGTTGGTACACGACCGGAGCCGGGTAGCTCATGTCACCCAAACTGGTGCTCATCACCAGTTCACCGTTCTCTGTTACGCGCACACGATCGATCCCTTTCAGTTCCAAGGCGATCAGCGCCGGATCGCTACCGGACCTGCAGATGATGTCATACTCAAGTGAACCATCCGCTGCCGGATAGTAGCGCACATCCGTTCCCTTGTACACGTCGCGGTACCATACCTCCTGGAAATTCTGAACGCCCATGGCGTGGTGTTCCTGAGTGCCCAGGAAATAGTTGGTCAGGTCATCATGTGCCTCCTTGCTCTCCACACGCATTGCTGGTGACGCATTCCGGAAGTGCATGAGCCAGCCGTGACCCTTCTTGTTCCATTTCAGGTCGCGCTGGGGAAGGCCGCGCCCGACCTCTTCTTCAATGGCGATCCCTTCGCGCTGACGGGCTTCCACCGCCGCCGGGTCGTAGGCGCTCATCAACATGCCTTCGCGGGTGGCGACGGCCTGGCCGAGCGGGAAGTCCGCACGATAAAGCACCGTCGCACCGAATTGTCCTTTGTTCTCCACGAAGTGGATCTCCTGGTCGTGCATGTTCAGCAGGCCGTCCAGTTCGTCGTGGTCATGGCCACTATGTGTCCGGGTCGGCTTGCTGGCCAATTGCGCCATCAGCGAGGCGCTGACCATCATGAGCAACAGGAGCGAGCAGAGCGCGCGCATCCAGGTCGATCGTTGGGGTTGGAATGATTTCATGATCCGTTGGTTGTTGTTGTTATTGATGCGGTGTAAGGGGGATGGAACCGTCAGGGCGCGGAATGGATCCGTGACAGGACGATGGGGTTTTTCGGGAAACCGGGTGGTCCGCCACTTGGGCGATCCCTTTCCGGGTAGGAGGCTCGGGTCTCATGCGTCTTGTTCAGTTGGCTGAACAAGTGGTCCAAAGGCAGGGTCTGAAGAGCGTCCTTTTCGTCGAGAGTGGGGCAAACGTAACGGGATCACTATCCGGCTGTCAAGTGTTCATCTGGATAAATGATCAATTCATCGACACTTTGACTGCCTCCGACCCGCATGTTCACCTGTCTCTGGTTCACGCATTCGCCATCGGATCAACCCGCGCTGTTCAAAACTTCTTGCCGGAAAATTTGGCGATCAGAAAGCCGAGCGGTTAATTGTGCGTCATCAAACCGACGAGAAAACCGTCAAGCGGAAAGAAAGGAAGAAGACCCGTAAGCGGGGCCAAGACGTCGAACTTTGAAGTTCGATCGGAAGCCCTCGCGACGATCCACCCACCACGAACAACAACCAACACGAATCACATGGCAACCGAGATCAATAAGGAGAAATTGAAAGCGCTACAGCTTACAATGGACAAGCTGGAGAAGACCTTCGGGAAGGGCGCCGTCATGAAGATGGGCGATGATGCGGTGGAACAGGTGGAGGTGATCCCCACCGGATCCATCGGACTGGACCTCGCGCTGGGCGTGGGCGGATACCCCAAGGGCCGCGTGATCGAGATCTACGGACCGGAGAGCAGTGGTAAGACCACCCTCGCGATCCACGCCATTGCGGAATGCCAGAAGCGCGGCGGCATCGCGGCGATGATCGATGCGGAACATGCCTTCGATCGCACGTATGCCGAGAGCCTCGGTGTGGATACCGAGAACCTGCTGATCAGCCAGCCGGACAACGGCGAGCAAGCCTTGGAGATCGCCGACAACCTCATCCGTTCCGGCGCGATCGACATCATCGTGATCGATAGCGTGGCCGCCCTAACGCCGCGCGCGGAGATCGAAGGCGAGATGGGCGACAGTGCTGTGGGTATGCAGGCGCGCTTGATGAGCAAGGCCTTGCGCAAGCTCACCGGCACCATCAGCAAGACCGGCTGCTGCTGCATCTTCATCAACCAATTGCGGGAGAAGATCGGTGTGATGTTCGGCAACCCCGAGACCACCACCGGCGGACACGCGCTGAAGTTCTACGCCAGCATGCGCTTGGACATCCGACGGATGACGCAGTTGAAGGAAGGAGAGGTCGTGGTGGGCAACCGCACCAAGGTGAAAGTGGTGAAGAACAAGGTAGCGCCGCCGTTCCGCAAGGCGGAGTTCGACATCATGTTCGGCAAGGGCATCAGCAAGAGCGGCGAGATCATCGATCTGGCCGTGGAGTTGGGCCTGGTGAAGAAGAGCGGAAGCTGGTTCAGCTATGCGGACAACAAACTGGGCCAAGGCCGCGATGCGGTGCGCCAGTTGTTGGAGGACAACATGGAATTATGCGACGAATTGGAGAAGAAGATCAAAGAAGCGGTAGCCAAGACCGGACAACCGGTCGAGGTGTGATGGGTTGAGCCGCTACTTTTGAAGGCCCCGGGGATCTGCTCCCGGGGCCTTCGCTTTATGCGCCACCTCCTTTTCACCCTCGTCGCTTCGGCCACCCTGTTCGCATGCACCCCTCCTGGTACCGAGCAGGGGAGTAGTACAAGTGGACCCGGCGCCGCCCTCGACCTGAAGCAGATCGAACAACACATCCTCGATCGTCCGAACGACCCGAACGCTTACGCCGATCGCGCCCTGTATTACGAGCGCTTGGACAGCTCCGCTCTTGCCGAAAGCGACTGGAAGAGGACCATCCTCCTGGACAGCACCAACACGCGCTGGCGGATCGCACTCGGTGATCTCTACTTCCGCAAGGTCCGGTTGATGGATGCCGAGCAACGCTTCCAGGAGGCGATCCGCTTGGAACCGAACGGAACCAAGGGCCGATCGAAGCTCAGCGAAGTGTACCTGATGCAGGGGCGATACCCCGAAGCGATGACCGTGGCCAATGACGCGTTGCGCATCGATCCGCAGGATGCCTCACTGTACAACCTGAAAGGCTGGATCCATCGCACTGCCGGAGACACCAACCTTGCCATCAGCAGTTACCACACCGCTGTGGAGCGTGACCCGCAGTTCTACGATGCGTACATCTCGCTGGGCATCCTGCACGCCGCGCGGCAGGATCCACTTGCGTTGGAGTACTACAACTCCGCGTTGGAGATCCGGCCGGAAAGCGTGGAGGCCCTGTACAACAAGGCCATCTTCGCGCAGGAGCATGGGCGGGACAGCCTTGCACTGGTGTGCTACGAGCGCATCATCGCCGTGGAACCCAAGTACCCGCTGGCGTATTACAACCGAGGGTATGTCTACTTGGAACACCAGAAGCGGGTGGCCGACGCGCGTCGCGAATTCAACACCGCGATCCAACTGCTGCCGGATTACACCGCCGCCTATTACAACCGCGGGCTCACTTATGAGTTGGACAACAAGTTGGACAGCGCGCTGCTCGATTACCAGCAGGCCTTGCGATTGGATCCCGGCTTCACACCGGCCGCTCAGGGACTCGGACGCTTACAGGATCGCGGAGTGGCCGTGAAGTTGCGCTAGCGCTTGCGCGCAGGTCGGCGCACCTGGTCCGTCCACATGGTGCCGCTGTTCCCAAGAACAAGAAAGCGACGCACACGCGCGCCTTGGTCGGTGTGCGCGCGGATGGTCCAGGTGCCGGTGCGCAGTTCGCGCAGGTCCAGTTGTGGAGTGGTGGTGGCGGGCATGCTCCACACCACGTTGCCGCTGGCGTTGATCAGGTCCACTTGGCGCGTGCCGGCAGGGATCACCAGGTCCATCACACCCGCCTCATCGGTCTTCCGCAGGTCGATGCCGGCATCATCCGCCGTGCGCTCCGGCGCCTCGCGCGGCACGTAGGCGATGTCCTCCGATTGCGCGCGCACCAGCACGGCGCTGCACACCATCACGGCGATCATGGAAAGACGAAGGATCGTTCGCATGCATCACTTCTACGCGTATTCGGTGGTTCGGTTGCTCAGTTGGTGGTTGGCCGCAAAGGCGCAAAGACGCCAAGGTTGATGGGGTGATCAAATGCCGCTATTGGAGTTGGTTGGTGCTTGGCCGCAAAGGCGCAAAGACGCCAAGGCCATTTGGAACCGGTAAAATGCCGCTATTGGATGCACAGTGGGCATCCGTTGCGGCATTTCATCAGGAAGTGCTTTGCGCCTTCGCGTCTTTGCGGCCCTCATACCTCTTGGTCCCCGCGCCAGTCCTTGCGAGCCTTAGTGAAGCAACGCGTGAGGCCCGCCATTTCAATCGCCCCGGTCCTCTGCGTTCTCTGCGCCTCTGCGTGAGACCTCTTCTTTTCCCGCGTTCCATCTGTTCTCCTCTTCCGCGCCCCTCGCGCCCACGCTAGCCTCTTCCATTCTCTTCCGCCCATTACCCCATCAACCTCGGCTGCGCTCACCCAACGTTCCCCGGAACTTCGCAACTTTACCGCCCCTCAATAGGGGCTGTAGCTCAGCTGGCCAGAGCGCGTCGTTCGCAATGACGAGGTCGTGGGTTCGACTCCCATCAGCTCCACAAAATGGATCACTTGTGCCCATGAACGACCAGCAACCCACCGTAGTGGATGTCCGCACGCCGGAGGAATTCAGCGAGGGGCACGTGGTGGGTTCCGTCAACATCCCGTTGAACGAGATCCCGGAACGCATCGAGGAATTGCGCGGCCTGCCCACCCCGCTGATCCTCTGCTGCCGCAGTGGAGCACGCAGCGATAGCGCCATGCGTTACCTTCAGCAAATGGGATTGCCCGACGTGAGCAATGGCGGCTCGTGGCAGGAGGTCCAAGAAACCTTGAAGAACCGATGAGAACGACCCTGAACCTTTTCCTTTCCGCAGCCTTCCTCGTCTTCGCCGGATGCAGCGCTGCACAGAACACGAAGCAACCCACCGAACTGGATGTGAAAGCCTTCAGCCTAGCCATGACCGCCAAGGACGTGCAACTGGTGGACGTGCGCACGCCGCCGGAGTATGCGGCAGGCCACCTGATCGGCAGTGTGAATGTGAACTGGACGGCGGACGATTACGAAACGACCTTCGCGAAACTGGACAAGACCAAGCCCGTGCTGCTCTATTGCCAGGCGGGTGGCCGCAGTGAGCAAGCGCTGGAATACCTGATTGAACATGGCTATAAGGCGCAGCATTTGGGCGGTGGCTATGCCGCTTGGAAGAAGGCGGGGATGGCGAGCGTCAAGTAGGACTTGGTGTATTCCAAGAAGTAGGGCATTCCTTACGCCGTGCTTATTGCGCAATACGAATTGCGCCTTTCTTCATGATCAGCAAGTGAATGAGCAAGATGGAATGAGCAAGGCGCAATGTGCAAGTGGGCCGCTCTCCGTGACAGGTCCCATTTCGACGCAGAAAACCCCTCCGATCGGAGGGGTTTCCCATGTTCGTGCGCCCTTGGGAACTACTTGTCGTCATCCCCGAAGTTGATGCCGATGGTGAGCCCGTAGGTGAGGTACTTCGAGCCGATGTCCTTCACCGTGGGGTTGTCGCTGAACACGCGGCTGAGTCCGAAGCTCACACCGGGTTCCACGGTGAAGACGCCCATGTCGAAGCCCAGGGCCGCATCGATGTTCATGGAGCCGCCCCGGAAATCACCTTTGTTGTAGCCGATGTTGTCGTTGCGGTCATCCACGCTCAACAGTACATCGTAGGTGGGGCCCATGGCGAAGCGCAGGTTGAACTGGTAGGTATCGATCAGGCGGTAACCCACCATGGCCTTCAACTTCAGGCTGGTGCGCACCAGGTCGTCCTCCACCTGCAACGTGTCGTTGCTGTAAACCTTCACCGCTGTGGCGCTGCGGCCGAAGAAAGCACCGGGCTGCACGTAGAGGCGGTCGCCGAAGCGCAGGTCGGCGCCGAGCATCCAGCCCACGTTGGCCTTGTATTCCACCCCGGCCAGCGGGCTGGTGAGTTGTTGGAAGTTCAGCCCCACTTGGGGGTTCACCTGGAATTGCGCGAAGGCACCGGCGGCGCAGAGGCCCAGACACAGGGTGAGGAGTTGCTTTTTCATGGTTCGTTCCACTTGGTTCGTCGAAACGTTTTGCGAACGCTGTGCCAAAGATGCGATCAGGCTGGGGCATAGGGGTGAAGGGATCGATCATCCCTCTACCTTGCGTCACCTTTTCCGGACCCCATGAAACACTTCTCCGCACTTTCCTTCCTCGCGCTCTTCTCCATCACCGCCCACGCACAGGAGTGTGCGGATGGTCGTTACATCGATGCGAACCACTTCGGTGCGGTCACGATCACCTCGGCCGTCCCCTTCGGTGCCAACACCGCCGTGGCCGGTGGCAACCAGATCCTGAAAATGGATGTGTACGAACCCACCGGCGATGCCCTCGCGTTGCGGCCTGCGGTGCTGGTGGCCTTCGGCGGTTCCTTCATCACCGGAACACGCGCTGATGTGGCCGATATCTGCACCGACTTCGCGAAGCGCGGCTATGTGGCCGTGGGCTACGATTACCGCGTGGGTTTCTTCCTGCCGAACCAGACCACCACCACCCGCGCGGTGATGCGTGGTGCCCACGATACCCGTGCCTGCGTGCGCTACCTGCGCAAGTCCGTGGCGGAACTGGGCAACCCGTACGGCATCGATACCTCACGGATCATCATCGGCGGGGTCTCGGCCGGGGCCATCAGCGCGGTGCATGCCACGTACCTGAACGAGGACAGCGAGATCCCCACGTGGATCGCGGGGGAGATGCCCGGCTTGGGCGGACTGGAAGGCAACAGCGGCAATCCGGGTTATTCCAGCGTGCCCCTGGCGTGCTACAGCTTCAGCGGATGCATCGGCGATACGGCGTGGATCAATAGCGGTGACCAACCGCTGGTGAGTTTGCATGAAGTGGGTGATGGCGTGGTGCCCTATTACACGCAGGAGGTTTCCGTGGCAGGTATCCCCACCGGCCTTATTGCCAGCGGAAGCCATGATATCCACGAGCGCGCGAACCATGTGGGCCTGGTGAACTGCTTCAAGAGCTACCCCGGCACCGGCCACGTGGGTTACCTCACCTCGGACTATGTGGTGGCGATGAACTACACCGCCTTGTTCCTGGGCCAAGTGGTCTGCGGCCAAGAAGTGACCTGCGACCTGAACACCGCCGTGGCCGAAGTGACCACGCGCGAAGCCGCTCCCGCACCGAACCCGACCACCGGCCTGTTCCGGATGGACTTGCCCGCCGCCGCTACCCTCACCGTATTGGATGTGAGCGGTCGCGTACTACTTACCCAACGCGCTACGGCCGGCACGGCGTGGATGGATCTGAGCGGCATGCCTGCTGGGATCTATACCGTGCAAATGCGCGGTGCGCAAGTGGGGAGCTATCGGGTGGTGAAGGGGGAGTAGGGGGGCACCGTTTGCATATTCTTCCGCGCGAAGCGCGGCGAATGGTACGCCTCAATAGCATACGTTCGAAAGGCCGAAGGCTGAGTTGGATCATGGGCACGCGGTCTCCGCTGCCCATGATCCAACTCAATTTTCAGGTCAAGATCTTTGACACGCTGTTACACCTTTGCAACGATCCACCGTGCCCCCGTCCTTGTTGTGAAAGGCTTTCAGGTCAAGATCTTTGACACGCTGTTACACCCATCCTTTTCGCGGCCCTGCTTTGTGCCACGTTGTGAAAGGCTTTCAGGTCAAGATCTTTGACACGCTGTTACACCGCCGCACCACTTTTCAGCTAACCTAATGTTGTTGTGAAAGGCTTTCAGGTCAAGATCTTTGACACGCTGTTACACCCCTGCGTACAAATGACAGACACCAACCTCGGTTGTGAAAGGCTTTCAGGTCAAGATCTTTGACACGCTGTTACACCGTTCCCTTGGGCGGTACAATACTACTATCAGTTGTGAAAGGCTTTCAGGTCAAGATCTTTGACACGCTGTTACACCATGCCGGATGCGTATTGGGGCAAGGATGGGGTTGTGAAAGGCTTTCAGGTCAAGATCTTTGACACGCTGTTACACCTCGATCCCTTTTCCGGACGATTCCATTCTAGTTGTGAAAGGCTTTCAGGTCAAGATCTTTGACACGCTGTTACACCTGTGCTATTCGGAAGGCGTGAAGCGATGCGGTTGTGAAAGGCTTTCAGGTCAAGATCTTTGACACGCTGTTACACCGAGGAGAGCAGCAGCGACAGCGGAAGTGCAGTTGTGAAAGGCTTTCAGGTCAAGATCTTTGACACGCTGTTACACCTGGGCATCCATTGACATCTGTAATGGATAAGTTGTGAAAGGCTTTCAGGTCAAGATCTTTGACACGCTGTTACACCTTCCCCGAATTGAACCACGCCAACGGTGCGGTTGTGAAAGGCTTTCAGGTCAAGATCTTTGACACGCTGTTACACCTTACATAGCGATCGCACCGACACCACAGACGTTGTGAAAGGCTTTCAGGTCAAGATCTTTGACACGCTGTTACACCTTGCAATCGCTTTTCACCTACTAATCGGGTGTTGTGAAAGGCTTTCAGGTCAAGATCTTTGACACGCTGTTACACCTTGGGTCCGCATTGCAACCCGTGACCGGGTGTTGTGAAAGGCTTTCAGGTCAAGATCTTTGACACGCTGTTACACCCGCCTGGCCTATGAGCGCGAATTGATGGAAGTTGTGAAAGGCTTTCAGGTCAAGATCTTTGACACGCTGTTACACCGGGCCGCGCGGTGCGCATGCCCTCAATGTGGTTGTGAAAGGCTTTCAGGTCAAGATCTTTGACACGCTGTTACACCAAACCACAATGCAGCCCCAGCGCACAAGAGGTTGTGAAAGGCTTTCAGGTCAAGATCTTTGACACGCTGTTACACCCCAAAGTGTCACGCACTCCGCCCGCCAACGGTTGTGAAAGGCTTTCAGGTCAAGATCTTTGACACGCTGTTACACCAAGGGGACGAAAGCGAAAGCGCATAACGATGTTGTGAAAGGCTTTCAGGTCAAGATCTTTGACACGCTGTTACACCGCAGCGGTGTTGGAGATCAATAACCGTTAGTTGTGAAAGGCTTTCAGGTCAAGATCTTTGACACGCTGTTACACCCAGAGTGGTCCTAACTGCACATCATGCACGGTTGTGAAAGGCTTTCAGGTCAAGATCTTTGACACGCTGTTACACCGATACGGTGATCGGCGATCGCACGCGGATAGTTGTGAAAGGCTTTCAGGTCAAGATCTTTGACACGCTGTTACACCGAACAACCTGTGGTGAGCTAAGCCGCTGAAGTTGTGAAAGGCTTTCAGGTCAAGATCTTTGACACGCTGTTACACCGTGCCGGCATGAGCAACCAGCAGGTGAAGTGTTGTGAAAGGCTTTCAGGTCAAGATCTTTGACACGCTGTTACACCCACGCCATTGATGAACACATTACCATCCGGGTTGTGAAAGGCTTTCAGGTCAAGATCTTTGACACGCTGTTACACCGGAAGCCTTCACGCAGCTCGGGCACGCACGTTGTGAAAGGCTTTCAGGTCAAGATCTTTGACACGCTGTTACACCTCAGAACAACGCACCATGAACCTCTCCCTTGTTGTGAAAGGCTTTCAGGTCAAGATCTTTGACACGCTGTTACACCAGAACGCACTGTGGAACTGCCTCCTCCAAGGTTGTGAAAGGCTTTCAGGTCAAGATCTTTGACACGCTGTTACACCTCGACCTCGATGCGTACGGCGCGCCCTTGGGTTGTGAAAGGCTTTCAGGTCAAGATCTTTGACACGCTGTTACACCAGATGGAGCACGCGGAGCGTCTATGAGCTTGTTGTGAAAGGCTTTCAGGTCAAGATCTTTGACACGCTGTTACACCCTTCTGTGGATCCCTTCACTGTGCAGTGTTGTTGTGAAAGGCTTTCAGGTCAAGATCTTTGACACGCTGTTACACCGCACCCACGTACACGGTGGCGCGCGTGGTGGTTGTGAAAGGCTTTCAGGTCAAGATCTTTGACACGCTGTTACACCATTCCCTCCACCGCACCAGCTGTCAGTCGTGTTGTGAAAGGCTTTCAGGTCAAGATCTTTGACACGCTGTTACACCCAGCTCCAACCACATCAGCATCATGTCCGAGTTGTGAAAGGCTTTCAGGTCAAGATCTTTGACACGCTGTTACACCCTTCTGTGAATCTCTTCACGTTGCCATGTTGTTGTGAAAGGCTTTCAGGTCAAGATCTTTGACACGCTGTTACACCCGCGATGGCGCCATAAGCAACCGCGCCCAGGTTGTGAAAGGCTTTCAGGTCAAGATCTTTGACACGCTGTTACACCGTCGGTGGTGATCACGTGGTGCTGCGCTACGTTGTGAAAGGCTTTCAGGTCAAGATCTTTGACACGCTGTTACACCCACGGCCGTGAATGGCAGGTGGCCGAGACAGTTGTGAAAGGCTTTCAGGTCAAGATCTTTGACACGCTGTTACACCATGCGGTCATTATGCCCCTTCGCATCATCCGTTGTGAAAGGCTTTCAGGTCAAGATCTTTGACACGCTGTTACACCATGAAAGGCCCCCCTATGATCCAATGGAAAGTTGTGAAAGGCTTTCAGGTCAAGATCTTTGACACGCTGTTACACCCGACCGGCACCGAGGAACGCGGGAACTACGGTTGTGAAAGGCTTTCAGGTCAAGATCTTTGACACGCTGTTACACCTACATCCTGCGTTTCCGCAAGCCCACCACGGTTGTGAAAGGCTTTCAGGTCAAGATCTTTGACACGCTGTTACACCGGATCCCAGTGCCGTTTCACTTCCCTCCGGGTTGTGAAAGGCTTTCAGGTCAAGATCTTTGACACGCTGTTACACCTTCGCCGGGTCGAACATCTTCGCCGACATCGTTGTGAAAGGCTTTCAGGTCAAGATCTTTGACACGCTGTTACACCAGTCAGCCGCGCCAACTCATCGCGGAGATAGTTGTGAAAGGCTTTCAGGTCAAGATCTTTGACACGCTGTTACACCCGCTCGGCACTTCGGCTACATCACAGCTCCGTTGTGAAAGGCTTTCAGGTCAAGATCTTTGACACGCTGTTACACCCAGAATGAGCGTGCTCGCACCATGCGTATTGTTGTGAAAGGCTTTCAGGTCAAGATCTTTGACACGCTGTTACACCCGCCGAGCGTCGATCACTTGCGGACGGAAGGTTGTGAAAGGCTTTCAGGTCAAGATCTTTGACACGCTGTTACACCATCTTCGTGTTCTAAATGCTGCAACGCAATGTTGTGAAAGGCTTTCAGGTCAAGATCTTTGACACGCTGTTACACCCCCGCGATCACGGGCTTCGCCGCGAGGATGGTTGTGAAAGGCTTTCAGGTCAAGATCTTTGACACGCTGTTACACCGTAGGATGATGCGCAGCTCATGCACAGGCCGTTGTGAAAGGCTTTCAGGTCAAGATCTTTGACACGCTGTTACACCTTTTGTACTCACCAGGATGGCAACCATCGAGTTGTGAAAGGCTTTCAGGTCAAGATCTTTGACACGCTGTTACACCGTGGGTCCGGCGCTTTGGTTGAAGACCAAGGTTGTGAAAGGCTTTCAGGTCAAGATCTTTGACACGCTGTTACACCACACACCACTTGATGCCCCACCTCCTCCATGTTGTGAAAGGCTTTCAGGTCAAGATCTTTGACACGCTGTTACACCACGGCCTGCATCAACCTGAACCATGAGATCGTTGTGAAAGGCTTTCAGGTCAAGATCTTTGACACGCTGTTACACCGGCGTGCCGATGCGTACGCTTCGCAGTTTGGTTGTGAAAGGCTTTCAGGTCAAGATCTTTGACACGCTGTTACACCTCCATGCGCGAGGTATTCATGAACGCCATGGTTGTGAAAGGCTTTCAGGTCAAGATCTTTGACACGCTGTTACACCGCCCGGAAGGTCGCCAAGGTGAAGCCGGTTGTTGTGAAAGGCTTTCAGGTCAAGATCTTTGACACGCTGTTACACCCCGCGAAGGAGCGAGAATATACCGAGGCGCGTTGTGAAAGGCTTTCAGGTCAAGATCTTTGACACGGATCGCGTGCTGGAACCCAGCGCTGGCACGGTTGTGAAAGGCTTTCAGGTCAAGATCTTTGACACGCTGTTACACCCCTTCGCAGCGGATTACACCGTGCTGGGCAGTTGTGAAAGGCTTTCAGGTCAAGATCTTTGACACGCTGTTACACCAAGGCGACCACTGTGGCCGTGGTGGATATCGTTGTGAAAGGCTTTCAGGTCAAGATCTTTGACACGCTGTTACACCTTCCCCGAATTGAACCACGCCAACGGTACCGTTGTGAAAGGCTTTCAGGTCAAGATCTTTGACACGCTGTTACACCCGCTGCGCATGACGGAGCGCGCGCAGGCGAGTTGTGAAAGGCTTTCAGGTCAAGATCTTTGACACGCTGTTACACCCGTGTGGCCAAGCGCGTATTGAAAGCGCCATGGTTGTGAAAGGCTTTCAGGTCAAGATCTTTGACACGCTGTTACACCTTCGACTTTGCGTGGACGTCATTCGATGGCGTTGTGAAAGGCTTTCAGGTCAAGATCTTTGACACGCTGTTACACCGCGCAGGTCGATCGCTTCCTCGCCGATGTAGTTGTGAAAGGCTTTCAGGTCAAGATCTTTGACACGCTGTTACACCCTACCGCATCCGCATCGCGCCCAACGCGATGTTGTGAAAGGCTTTCAGGTCAAGATCTTTGACACGCTGTTACACCCGCGGCTTGCCATTCACGCGGCGGATGGTGGTTGTGAAAGGCTTTCAGGTCAAGATCTTTGACACGCTGTTACACCGCGCAGGCCGCTGGCCTCATGTCCGAGACCGTTGTGAAAGGCTTTCAGGTCAAGATCTTTGACACGCTGTTACACCATCCGGACACACAACAACATCGCACAGTGTGTTGTGAAAGGCTTTCAGGTCAAGATCTTTGACACGCTGTTACACCGAATGAACCAGTGGCGACGAACGCCACGGAGTTGTGAAAGGCTTTCAGGTCAAGATCTTTGACACGCTGTTACACCTTCACGGAGATCGGTTGGGTTGTGAAGGCTTTCAGGTCAAGATCTTTGACACGCTGTTACACCCCGACGCAGCAGCGTGGTTGTGAAAGGCTTTCAGGTCAAGTTGAAAGGCTTTCAGGTCAAGATCTTTGACACGCTGTTACACCACCGCGCCACCTGACAACCGCAGCCGTGTTGTGAAAGGCTTTCAGGTCAAGATCTTTGACACGCTGTTACACCTCCCACCGTCCCCTGTTGTGAAAGGCTCAGGTCAAGATCTTGACACGCTGTTACACCCCCCGGTTGTGAAAGGCTTTCAGGTCAAGATCTTTGACACGCTGTTACACCAGGCTTCGCCGGAACAGCCAGATGGACGTGGTTTCCGGACCACGGAGGCGGCGCAGAAAATGGAACAGCAAGCGAAGGCCATCCGATACCGGGTGGCCTTTCACTTTTCTGGTCTTCAGAACATTTCCAGTTGCTGGGGAGTGTCCGGAGCAAAGGCCTTCTTCTTACCCTCGAAGAATTGGATCATCCCGAACTGCTTGTCAGTAAGGGTGAACACGATCACATCGCCTTCGGGCGGCAGGATGCTCTTTACCCGCCTGATGTGTACCTCGGCGTTCTCGAAGCTGTTGCAGTGGCGAACGTAGATGCTGAACTGCATCATGGTGAAGCCATCCGCTTTGATGTGCTTCCGGAAGCGCGCATAGTTGCGTCGGTGCTTGATGCTGTCGGTAGGAAGGTCGAAGAAGACGAAGACCCACATGATCCGGTATTCATCTAGCCTGCCCATGCTGGCGGTTCATGTTCTTTCGGGGTAGAGCGGCTTGCGCTGCTCGCCTTGGAAACATTGTGCCAGCGTTGCGGTGCTCCGTTGCACGGCCACGAACAAGGGGCTCCGCTTGTCGTCAATGGTCACATCGATCGTGGGTATGCCGAGCAGCTTGCCCTTGATCTCCGTGGACAGGTCCTTGGCATCAATGCGATCCTGCACCACCATCTTCAGCACCAATTCGTCCACGAAGGGGCGATAGGGTTCCATCACATCATCGGCCAGGCAATAGGCGTTGTACTTGTTGCGGTGGTGTATGCCCAGCGTGGGCAGCAAGCCGCTACCCACCAAGCTGCGGGCCACCACCGCCCGCAGGATCGCGTAGCCGTAGTTGAGCAGGTTGTTCGGCGGCTCACCGAAGCGGTGGCGGACGAATTGCAAATGGCTGGGGAACAGATGCCGCCAGTAGTGCGCTGCGCCACGTGCTTCGAGGTTATCGGGGTCGCCGCTACGTACGCCCTTCGCGTACTCACGGATCACATCGCCGGGTATGCCCGCCTGCTCCAGTAAACTCGCTTGGTTGCGCAGCTTGGCTTGCACCGTTTGCATCCACAGGTTCTTGCGGAGCGGCTCGCTGGCCTCGATCTGGTGTTTGAAGATCTCCGTTTGCGTGGTGTGCCCATCCAAGTTCAACAGCAAGCCCGTGGGCATGTGCTGCTCGTTGCAGATGATCAGCGCCACATTGTTCTCCAGCAAAGCGGAAAGCAGCATGTGGGTGACAACCACTTGCTGGTGGTCCATGATCAATACGCCGATGTCCTCAATGGGTACCGACTTCTCCGGCAAGCCCAGGTCCCTCGGGTATTGGAGCACGAGTTGTTGCTCCCGCCTGCGCAGGGTACACGGACTGCCGATATGGATGGTACGCTTGATCAAAAGACAACTGGCCTGACCTGTCCGATCCTATCAACGCTTATTGGAATGCACACGGAGCCGATCTTAGTTCTTGGTTCGTCTCGATCCTCAAACTCTGCGGCATTCTGACTGCCAAACTCCATTTCCTCCTTGCCGAAGGACAGAACGCTGGATATCTGGGTGCGCAAGAAGTAATTCCGATTGCCCGTCATCTGTGTAAGCCGCATCACGCGATCACCCACGGCCTCGGTATCCTTCCAATCGATACTGCGCACCTCCTCGTCCGGCCTAGGCACATAGACCACATCGTTCTTTCGCAACAGGAAGTGCTTGTAGCCCGGCCGTTCATCGACAAGGTCAAGTCCTTTGAGTTTGCGCCGCACAGCATCAAAGAAGGCCACCACCTCGAACTCCCGAGCGCCTGTCTCTTCATGCACGAATACGGCCAGTGCGTAATTCTCGCCTTTCTCCACATACTGCTTCCCGTTGGGGTCGCCCTTGTGCGATAGGCGTGCCCGGCCCATGGCTTCACCCACCAAGGTGTCGTCCATGCGGCAACGCACTGACATTACTGACGTGCGTTGATCCTTGTTAAAGGCGTGCATGGCTTCGGCTGTGAACGCCTTCTTGGAGTCGTTCCCGTAGGCCTTCATGTGTGCTTGGACCCGCTTGCGCAGCTGCACATCAATGATCTTGCCCGCCATCTTCTCGGTGAAGAGCGCCGAGAATTTCCGGGTGATGCTGTAGTTGGCGGCAAGCACTGTCAGATGCTCCACACGCTCGTTCTTCGCGTTCACCAGCGGGTCCTTCTTCAGTGCCTTCTTCATGGCCTCCACGTTGCCCGCGTACTTGGTCAGGTGCGCATGCAGCAGGGATCGCTCATGGTCGTGCGCGAGGAAGCGTGTGCCATAGTCGGGGTCTCCGCGCTCCACCTGCTTTAGTTCATCCAACGGATCGCGCTTGTCGCTGAGCGACGCCAACACATCCTTCAACAGCCATTTGCGCTGTTCGCGCACCTCGCCCATGGGTTGTTCATTGTGCAACGGCCCGCGCACCGCCCGCAAGTCGCCGTTCTTCTGCTTGCGCAGATCGGTCCTGCCCGACTCCGGATCCTTCAGGTAGCGCGTGAGGTTCGTGGTTTTCGTCAACAAGCGCTGCCGGTTCTTGATGCTCGGTATGGTGCGATCGAGTTGGTACTTCACCAGCGTGCGCAGGTCGGGATGTGGTAACGGATACCAAGTGGGCCGCTTCATCGCTTCCTTCTCTTCCTTGGTGGCCACGATCTGGTTCACATTGCTGAGGCGTTGGATATAGCCTTGGCGTGTAAGTGCCACCACCAGTGCATCCAGCGCATGGTGCCGATGGTCGATGCGCTTGGCAAAGCCTTCGATCTTCCAGTCCTTGTGTTTGTTGCCGTTGGTGATCGGTATCTCTTGAATGAGCTTCCGCCCGGTGATGCTCTCCAGCCGCTCGAAACGGGGGATGAGCATTTCCTTGAATACCTTGTCCAAGCCCCATTCGTTCTTGAGCGCATCGGTGACGATGCCGAGCGTAGTGTTCACCTTCGGCACGATGGGTTGCAATAGCTCAGCGACCTTGGTGCCGATATAGCGTGTCTCCTGCAACTGGCGGCTGATGAAGCTGTCGGGTACTTCCACGGCCAGCAGGTACTTCTTCTTTCCCCATCCGGCTTTCAGATCGTTCACCCGGTCCACGTAGGCTTCCCATTCACCCACGCCCTTGCTCTTCATGTAGGGTGCAGCCAGTTGCCGGTTCTTTCCATTGGCCCCGGCATTCTCATCGCGTCTGCAGAGCACCTTGTTCTGGATGCTGTCATCGTAAAAGAGCGCCTTGGGAATGATGTGGTCCACATCGGTATCGCGCGAGTCGAAGAGCGCTTCCTTTTGGATCGGCTTTCCGGAATACATGCAACGCATGCCTTGCTGGATCCATAGGTCATAGCGTTCAATGTCCTTGCGGCTTGGCTTGGGGCGGTTGAATTCCTCCACGAGGATATCCACCACCGACTTGCGCACCTTGTCGCGCTTCTTGTTGTTGTCGAACGTGCGTTCGCGCTCTTTCTGGTTCTGCCGTAGTTCACGGGCCAGTTCCACACGCACACTTGTAGGTCGCCCGTAGGTGCTCCAGATGTCGCGCATGATCATCAGGGTTTCGTTCACCACCTGCTCCACCACGGGGTTGCGCAAGAAGCCTCGCGAGAGGGTCTTGATCTCTTCGGGCTTGTCGAAGGGCTTGGCCGTGGCGGCGCGGTGGTCGCCGTAGAGCGCCGTTGCCGCCTTCCAGTAAGCCAAACCTTGAAAGTGCTCAATGCTACCCAAGCTGCGCAAGTGTTCGCGCATCTCCGGTTCGATGCCATGCACCTCTTCGCCATCGATCAGCATTTGTATGCGGCGCTGGTCGCGTTCAGGGATGTTCGCGACGCTCCATGCATTACCACACACCATCAACGCTAAGATGCGCGAAGCGGCGCGTGCCGATACCGCCCCGTGTTTCCGTTCATAGCGCACTTTGGCCAAACCGGATATCGCATCGCTTGGCAAGTCCTTCAGCTTCGCCAAAGCCTCAACGCGGTCCTTCTCCATAGGCACCGAATACAGGATGTGCCAGATGCGGAAGAGCAAAGTGCTCTGTGGGTCCTTCAGTTGCGCGGCCTCTTGTTGCAAGCGCTTCCATACTCCGGTCTTTTTCAGCATTGGCCGCAGCTTGTCCAAGGTCTGGTGGCCGGGCAGGTTGGCGCGCAGGTTGTCGCCCATGTCCTCCCCCTTGCGACCAATCTCCTTCAGCAGGCTTTCGCGCTTCAATTCGTGTTGCTCCAGCAAGCACTCCACAACAAGGATGCGCTCGCTCGCGGATAGCTCGCTTTCCTTGGAGTATCGATCGATCAGGCGGATGTTGTTCACCTGCTGCCAGATGCGGAACAACTGGTACATCGGCGAACTCACCGGCATCACCTGCTTGGGAGGAATGGCACTCCTGCCATCCTTCGCAGCGCTGCCCACTTCGAAGCGGCAATGACCCTTGTCCTTGGCCTGGGACTTCAGTGGGCGTTGGTAGTAGATCACATAGTCGCGAGTGAAGGCGCCTAGACTCTTCTTCAACCACTTGGCTTGCTCGGCGAGGTTGTTCGGGACCAGTGCCTTCACCACGCGGTCGCGCAGTTCATCGCTATTCAGCGCTGGGTGCTCCTTGGTTTGGCGAACCCAGATGATATCGAACTCCTTCTTGAAGGTGTCACGCAACACGATCTGTTCCTTGATCCGATAGAACTCGCCGTTATGGATACCATGCTTGATCTTGCCATGGAAGAACTGGCCAGGTGTGAGCCCGCTCTCATCAATGGCGGCATTGATGCTCTCCATGCCTTTGCGCCAATCGGTTTTCTGCGCTAGGCGGAACTCGAAGCGTCCACCGTCTTTGTTCTTCCGGGTGGTGATCTCCAGTTCCTGTTCCGTTCCGATCATGCCCTTGATGATATCCAGCGTGCAGGTACCCTCACGCCCATCGCCCAAGCGCACGAGGTACTTCACCTTCTTCCCCTTATCGTCGTCCACTTCCACCGCTTCAATGAAGACCTTCTCGATGCGCTTGCCATCGTCTTTGGCTTCGCTTGGCGCGGCACCATCCTGCTCATCCATCAGATCGCCGATGTCCTTGTATCCGCGCCGCTGGTTCATGTGGTAGAGCACGCGGCCCAGTTCCTTCAAGGAAACAGGATCGTCGACCGATAGTGCGCGAAGGCCATAGACCTGTAACGGTGTCAGCACCGGTTCATCAGGCTTGGCTTGTTCTCCCAAGCCATCGGGCCATGCATCCATCAGCTTCAGCACCCTTACCAAGTTCGCGCGGCGCAGTTTGTAGCGTTGGTGATTGCGGCGCATACTGCGCTTCTGTCGGCGCGCATTGTTCTTGGTGATCTTGGCACCTTGCTCGTATTCCTTCTTCTCATCGCCCATGGGGATGATGCGTGAGCCCATGCCATGGATCTTCTCCAGCTTCTCGCCGTTCATTTCCACCACGGCCCAGCCGACGCTGTTGCTGCCGACATCCAACCCAACGATCAACTCGTTCTTGCTTTCCATGTCAATAAATAGTTTAGGGTTCGCCTGTAGCAGTGGCCGGAGCAAACCTCAACGGCAAGCGAACGGCGATGAAGTTATCCGGAAAAACCTTACACTTGTAGTGACCTGAAGTCTTTCACAATAAGGATTATTCCGTTGTGAGAACTAACCTTCAATGGTTTCCGCGGCCCGCCGAAAGGCGGGTCGCGGTCTTTTAGGCACATGGCGACTTCGGCCGCTATCGAGGCAAGAAATTGGCCGCGCCTGTAGCGTGTGCCAGTAGCGCACCCGGGGTCCGAGGACTTTCTGATCAAGAAGGAATTGCGCCGTGCCCTCACCACAACCTCTCCCGTTCCCCCTTCTCATTCACCCGCCACGACTCGCTCATGCCGATCACCTCCGCGCTTTCCTCGGCATGGAAGCCGAGCGTGCCGCAGTACGGCGCGAAATGTCCATGGAGCTTGGGCAGCTGGCTGGCGCGGCGGAGCAATGCGCGGCGCAGGAAACCGGGCAGGCGGTGCGTGAGGTGGTGCAGCATGTGGAGGATGGCGTCCAGGTCAGTTCGGTCCACTCGATGGAGCTTTCAGCCATTGCCGTCTCAAGTGTCTTATCGCAGCACCGCCTTCACCTCTTCTTCGATCAGCGGACTCTCCAACAAGCCTGTCTGGATCTCCTCGTGCTGGGCTTCACTCACCTCACCGCGTATGCGAAGTCCGCCGGTCTTGTAGATGGCGTAGAGGTCATCGTGGGTGTAGCGGAAGATGCGATCGCAGTCCACGAAGGTCTCCAGTGTGAACTCGTTGATGCCGGAGGGTACCAGCCGCACCAATGTGCTGAAGGGCAGGCCGCGCGACTCGATGAACCGACGCCGCTTCTCGTACTGCTTGGTGCAACAGGTGAGGTAAAGCGAGCCATGTGCTTCGGCCATGCACACGTGGAAATGCGGGTCATCGGAAACGAAATCAGGGTTCAGGAAGTACAGGATGGAGCCTACGCGCAGTTGCTGCACGAAGACCTCCCGTGGGAAGATCATGGCTGCCGGTATTCGGCAAAGGCCTCGAGCGACTCTTCCAGCAGCGGCTTCTGCTGCTCGAAGACCGGAGCATTGTGCTGCTCCGGATCAAGGAAGAAATCCGTGTAGCTCATAGAGAAGCGCGAGAAGGGTCCATTCTTCAGATCGCTCTCAAAGCGTTTCCACTCAGGGTATTGATGCGATACTTCCGAGAGTTCCATGGGCTTCAGGCCACCGAACACGACATACACTTTCTCCATCGCATCGATGTCGCTTGGCGAGAACGGCGTGGCCTCGAACGCCTGCAACGATCGGATCGTGTTCTTCACCGATACATCGAGACAACCATCGCGATAGCCCTGTTCCGATTCAGGAAGGAATTCGCTTTGCTCCGCCAGGTTCTTCGTGTTCGACGCGACCGGTCCATAAGGAAGCGCGAAGTACACGTCGTTGAGGATCGGCCTCCCGTACTGGCGAAGGTGGAACCGGTCCGCCAACCAGATCAGCTTGAGCACCTTGATCTTGCTGATAGTGCCTTGCTCTTTACCAGCGAAGAAATTGATGGCTTGTGTCGCTTTACGATAGGGAAAGCCTTGGCGCATGGTTCAAAGGTAGACCCGCAATGACGGAGAATTCGTCACGGAAGCCTTGTGCAATATAGACTTCTTGTCATTCCATCAGCTTCCGGCGCATTTACGTGCCGGAGGCAGGCGGCCCCTTCCATGTCCACATCCAGGTCAGCCTGCCCCGGCGCCCGAGCCGGGGTAGGCGCGGTACCCTTCGGCAGGCTCAGGGTAAGGTCGGAGAATGGCAATGTCCTCGAACTCCTCGGCAATGGCTTCGCGCCGTTTGGTGGCAATAGCGGGTAGGTTGGCATCGATGGTCCACCTTACTGCGGATGCGTTCGATCAGTTCGACGGCTTCGATTGGAATACTCGTGGTGGTCGCCACAGTTGTAGTTCACATCCTTCCTCACCACAACCTCTCCTGTTCCCCCTTTTCATTCACGCGCCACGTCTCGCTCATGCCGATCACCTCCGCGCTTTCCTCGGCGTGGAAACCGAGGTGGCCGTTATACGGTGCGAAATGGCCGTGGAGCTTGGGCAGGCGGCTGGCGCGGCGGAGCAACGCGCGGCGCAGGAAGCCCGGTAAGCGGTGCGTGAGGTGGTGCAGCATGTGGAGGATGGCGTCCATCTGGCAGATGTCGAAGCGCTCCTCCCAGCGCGAGGCGGGATACGGGTCGGCGGTCGATAGAATGGCAACGTCCGCGATCTCCTCGGCAATGCATGGCCAGCCGTAGCCCTGCGAAGGCTGGGCTTCCCGGCGCTCGGCGGCAATGGCGGGCAGGTCGGCATCCGTGGCCCGCCGTGCGGCGGATGAGCTCCTTCAGTGCTGCCAAAGTCCAACTCTATCTTGTCAACCGGAAACCGACGTGATCTTCGTCGGTGCAGGGAACATCGATGGAAGGCTACAAGGATTTCATCAGCCGGTTCAAGCTGTTCATCAGCAAGCAGCCCGACCTGATCACGACCACACTGAGCAACATCTTCACGATGCGGCTCATCGGCAACAAGACGCATGGTGATCTGGCGGAGATCGCGATCGCCGAGTTCATCAACCAGTACATGTACGACTTCAGGTCGGTGCATGTGGGCAAGGACCTGTACCGCGCGAAGTCGCGGGAAGAGGATATCACGATCATCAACGAGGTCACGAAGGCGGAGTTCTCCGTGAGCCTGAAGGCATACGGTGACGGCCCGCTTCAGCTATCCACCGACAAGTACTCCCGCATGTTCCCCGCGTTGGAGCGTGAAGCCACCGATATCCACGACAAGTCGGTGATCAAGCGCATCT
The DNA here is from genome assembly GCA_016721005.1 of Flavobacteriales bacterium. Classification (GTDB taxonomy): domain Bacteria; phylum Bacteroidota; class Bacteroidia; order Flavobacteriales_F; family PHOS-HE28; genus PHOS-HE28. Next base: position 132,898 of record JADKJM010000005.1, on the reverse strand, counting down.
TCAAGGACCCTGCCTTCGCGGACTTCAAGAACATCAACGTGCTTCCGCTCATCTACGATGAGAAGAAGCAGCGTTGCAACATCATGGTGTTCGACTACGAGAAGGCGATGACGAACACCGCACGGATATGCCGGGAGGACGAAGGCAAGGGACGCAAGCACCCGGTCTATCGGTTCTACGATGCACAGGGTGCATACATCTGCGAAGTGCGTTACGGTGGCGCTGCCGCCAATGCCCTTCAACGCGGTCTATGGACCAATACCAGGAACGGTCTTGCCTATTTCGACAGCGTGACGAACGGCTGGATCGACTACTCGCACAACCATGTGCTGGTGCAGCTGTTCTCACACGCCCTCGTGTCCTCGAGCAAGGGCCACGAAACAGCCTTGAAGGACATCAAGGCTGACATCCTCGAAATGAAGAAGCGCTCACACCTGAAGTGATGGAGACACTCTCACTGTTCGACGACATCATTGTTGAGGCTCCGGAGACGGAAGGCATCAAGTACGCGGGCTCCAAGCGGAAGCTGTTGAGGCACATTCTTGAACTGTCGAAGAAAGTGGATGCCCACACCGTGCTGGATGGGTTCGCCGGTTCGACCAGGGTCTCCCAAGCGCTTGCCCAAAGTGGGTATCGGGTCATCAGCAACGACGCCGCAGTGTGGTCCGAGGTATTTGGCACCTGCTACCTGAAGAACACCAAGCCCAGAAGCGCGTATCGTGAACTGATCGACCACTTGAATTCGATCGCCCCGCTCGACGGCTGGTTCACCGAGCACTATGGTGGGGAAGTGAATGGCGGAATTTCTTCCACGCCCCAAGGCCTGAAAAAGCCGTGGCAAACGCACAACACGCGGAAGCTGGATGCCATTCGTGACGAGATCGACCGCCTGGACCTGTCACCGGTTGATAAGGCTGTCGCGCTGACGAGCCTGATCCGTGCGCTCGACAAGGTGGACAGCACCTTGGGCCATTTCGTGTCCTATCTGCAGGACTGGTCGCCAAGATCCTACAATGAACTGGTCTTGGAGGTGCCGATGCTCTTCCCGAACAAAGCGGAACACGAGGTGCATCAGAAAGACATCTTCGACCTGTTGCCGAACGTCGAGGTGGATCTCGCCTACTTGGACCCGCCCTACGGATCGAACAACGACAAGATGCCGCCGTCGCGGGTGCGCTATGCCTCGTACTATCACCTCTGGACCACGGTGATCCTGAACGACAAGCCGGAACTGTTCGGCAAGGCCATGAGGAGGACCGACACGTCGGACAAGGTCGCAGCATCCGTTTTCGAGGAGTTCCGCAAGAGCGACAGCGGCCACTTCATGGCCATGGAGGCCATCGAACGGATGATCCAGCAGACCCATGCGAAGTGGATCATCCTCTCGTACAACTCCGGTGGTCGTGCAACCGCTGAGGAGCTAACGGACATCATGCATCGCAACGGCCGTATGATCCAACTGGTCGAGGTCGATCACAAGCGCAACGTGATGTCCAGCATGAAGTGGACGAACGAATGGATCAAGGAAACAGAGGAACCGAATCGGGAATTCCTGTTCTTATTGGAAAAGGCCTAGCTGGTTCATCCTCGACTTCTACGACCGGTCATACTTCGTCGCTGCACCTCGCGCCTGCTCCAAAGTGTACTTGGCAGTGGCTCTTCAGAAGTACGTCGCATTGCCCCTCACCACAACCTCTCCTGTTCCCCCTTTTCATTCACCCGCCACGACTCGCTCATGCCGATCACCTCCGCGCTTTCCTCGGCGTGGAAACCGAGGTGGCCGTTATACGGCGCGAAGCGACCGTGGAGCTTGGGCAAGCGGCTGGCGCGGCGGAGCACATAGCGGCGCAGGAAACCGGGCAGTCGGTGCGTGAGGTGGTGCAGCATGTGGAGGATGGCGTCCATCTGGCAGATGTCGAAGCGCTCCTCCCAGCGCGAGGCGGGATACGGGTCGGCCTCCATAGCGCGCAGCAAACTGGACAGATACTCGTCCGGGGCGGTGCCGGGTTCGGGCCATACCATGCGCAATTGGGAGTCGGGCAGGGGAGTGGGTTGGTGTTCCATGGCGGGTGTTGGTCTTGCGTTCACCGCCCCAACCCCGCTCCCCACCAACGTGGCGGGAAGCGGGGCGGAAGCTTGTGCGTTCGCTCAGGACGCTTTCGCGCTGGCGATGTCGCTCACCGGGCTGGGTCCGGCGGTTCCGAGGGCGACGCAACGGAACGTGTACACCGTGTCGTTCTTCAGTTCGTCCACGATGTGGCGGTTCTTGGAACTCTGCAGCAGCAGTTTCCAACCGGCGGGATCCAGGGGATCCATGCTGGTGTAGTACAGCTGGTACATCAAGCGACCGCGCACGCCGTTCCAGCTCACGTCCAGTCGGCCGGGGTAGGGCGCCACCCGCACGCGCAGGTTCTGCGGGGCGTTCAGCGGACCCACCGGGTCGTTTGGGCGGCGGGTGTTGAAGCCCGTGCTGAGGATGAGGTCCTTGTTCCCGTTGCAGTTGGCTTGCACGTAGCCGCCGAGCTCGCGCAGCAGGTCCTTCAGCGCGGTGAAGGCGGTGTCGCGCGTTTGCTTCTCCACCTTGCCGCGGTTGAATTCGAAGGCCTGGTTGGCCACGTCGAGGGTATCGCACGCCGCGCCAAGCACCAGCAGGGTGGGTGTGGGCGTGGGGAAGGCGATGTTGCCCGTGAGCATGGTCACGTGGTTCCGGCCCTTTTCCACCAGGGCCGTGGGGGTGACGCCCGAGAAACCGAGGCGTACGGTGAAAACAATTGTTGCCATTGTGTTGGGGCCTACGATGCTGTGCCCAAGCGTTGGTGAGCAAGCAAGGTGTGGGCAAGCAGGCCCTGAGCGCCAGACTCTGTCCACTCTGTGATGGAGGTGGATGGCATCCTTCACATGAATGATATGACCGCGTGAACCCCTCGCCTGGCAAGGGCCGCAGGCGTACACAAGAAATGTGGGGCCGGCCCGGTAAGGGGATGGCGCCGCGTCATGAGTTCGTGGCATCACCTCATGAGTTCGGGGCATCACCTCAAGAGTTCGCAACATCGCCTCATGAGTTCGTGGCATCACCTCATGAGTTCGTGGCGTCACCTCATGAGTTCGTGGCATCACCTCATGAGCTCGCGGCATCGCGTCATGAGTTCGTGGGTTCACCTCACGAGATCACGGCGACGCATCTTGAGTTCACGGCCTCACGTCATGAGTTCACGGGTTCACTTCATGAGTTGGTGGCATCACCTCATGAGTTCGCGGCGTCACGTCACGGGTTCACGGCTTCACCTCATGAGGTCACGGCGTCACCTCATGAGTTCGCGGCATCACCTCATGAGTTCGTGGCGTCACCTCATGAGTTCGGGATATCACCTCATGAGTTGGCGGTGGAACCTCGTGAGTTGGCGGTGCGACTTCATTGGACCTCTTTCCTAATTCATCCACTCCTTCTCCTTGGGAGAAGGATAAAGGATGAGGTGCAAAGAGGCGTGACTGAATTAGGAAAGAGGTCAATTGGTTCGAGGATCCGTCAGTGTCGTCGGAGGCAGGTTATCGAGACTGCGGGTCGTGCCCGCAGTGACGGCTTGGAGGAACCTGGATCGGGCGCGGAGACCGCGCCCGATCCAGGTTCCCGGACGGCTCGAGGCCGGGATGATGGTTCGCAGTGACGGCTCCACCTGAAGAGTGCGTTGGGGCCATCGCGATGCCGCTTACCCGGTTCGTGGGGCGGGTGGCCTATGATCACCCAGCGCGATCTTGTGGTGCCAAGCGAAATGCAGGATGCCGTCGCGGCCGCGCACGCCGAGTTTCTCGGCGATGTGCCGCACGTGGGTCGCCACCGTACACCGATCGATCCCGAGTAGCTTGCCGATGCGCACCAAGGTGAGCCGGGGCGTATGCAGCAGCCAGCGGAATATCTGGTGCTCGCGGTCGGTGAGGGTGTCGAGCAAATTCCCTGCGGGTGCGGGTGCGGGAGCCGGATCGGGCACGCGGCCTGCCGTATCGAAGTACGCTTCCATGTACCCGTTGCAGTGGATGCCTTTGGTGAGCAGGTCGTCCAGGGCTGGGCGCAAGGTGCGCTCATCGGCATCGGTATCCAGCAGGGCGCGTGCCCCGGCGCGGATGGAGCGGAAGCAGGCCTCGCGGTCGTTGGCGGGGCCGATGGCCAGCACGGGCAGGCGCTGTTCCTTGCGGATCCACGCAATGGCGGCGAAGGCCTCGTCGCGGTTCACGAGGTTCACCACCACCAGGTCCACGCGGGTGCGGCAGCTCTGGTCGATGTGGTCCTCCCAGCTGGCGGCCACGATGGGCACCCGGTAGCCCAGCTCTTCGAGCAAGGCCACCAGGCCTCTGCGGTAGATGGCCTGCCCATCCACCACAGCCAAGGTTCTGCTTTTGCGCATCATCCCCTGTTGCATAAAGGCGGTGGACCCGTGGAGCCTCCGTGCAGTGTGGTGTGTTGGCACCCCGCTGCACGCTAGCCCGCTTTCGCAGGCCGGGCCTACCGTTAGGGAAAAGTAACGGGTTGGGGAGATACGGCGCAAGGGGGGGCTCCTTGGGCGGGGCGGTCCACCCCGTTCTTCGGGCTGCGTCCCACCAATGTTGCGTGATCATTTGTGAGATGCCGGATAAGCGGGTCCCCAGTGCATGCGCGCTGCCCGCTTTCCGGCATGACGTGCATGACGTGCATGACGGCGCGTTGCGCCGTGTGCGCGATCCACCGCGGTGTGGTCACTCCGGAAGCCTGACGGAGGAGGGCTATCCGGAGTCTCGCCAATGAATGGCATGCTACGCTGAGGTCCGATGCTTTGGTGAGATGCCGTCCCGTCCCGGCTCAGGACCGGGATAACGGGCCTGGAGGACAGCGGGTCCCCAGTGCATGCGCGCTGCCCGCTTTCCGGCATGACGTGCATGACGTGCATGACGGCGCGTTGCGCCGTGTGCGCGATCCACCGCGGTGTGGTCACTCCGGAAGCCTGACGGAGGAGGGCTATCCGGAGTCTCGCCAATGAATGGCATGCTACGCTGAGGTCCGATGCTTTGGTGAGATGCCGTCCCGTCCCGGCTCAGGACCGGGATAACGGCCTGGAGGACAGCGGGTCCCCAGTGCATGCGCGCTGCCCGCTTTCCGGCATGACGTGCATGACGTGCATGACGGCGCGTTGCGCCGTGTGCGCGATCCACCGCGGTGTGGTCACTCCGGAAGCCTGACGGAGGAGGGCTATCCGGAGTCTCGCCAATGAATGGCATGCTACGCTGAGGTCCGATGCTTTGGTGAGATGCCGTCCAGTCCCGGCTCAGGACCGGGATAACGGGCCTGGAGGACTGCGGGTCCTCAGCGCATGCGCGCTGCCCGCTTTCCTGCATGAAGTGCGCGGGGATGCGCTGCGCTTTCCGACCTCAGGCGTGACCGCAGTGGGAGTGGAGCCGCCTTCAGCGCACGAACCGCAGGACCTTATGCTGTCCCACATCACCAAGGACCAAGCAATAGGTGCCGGGTACGAGGTCGATGGGATGCGCAGTACGTCCGGTGCCGGAACGCTCTTGGAGGACGGTGCGTCCGAGGGCATCGAGCACGGACAAGGACAGCGAAGGCAGGGTGGCATCGAGGTCGATGGTGAGCACGCCTTCCGCGTACCACGCGCGGATGTCATCGGCCACCACCTCATCGATCGCGGCTTGCGGTCCCCAGATGGAGTAGACCCATTGCGGGTTGTCGATGTACGGGTTGCGATTGCCTTGGATGCGATAGATGGAATCGTTGCGCGCGATCTCCTTGGCGCTCACGGGATCCTGCGTACACCATGCCACCAGGAGGCTTTCCGTCCAGCCGAAGAATTCGTTGCCGGTGGTGATGGGCGTGGTCCACGATTGCGATTCGTTCAGGTAACGTGTGAGCATGTACATGTAGCCGCGTGCGAGGTCGCCCTTGTATTCGTTGATGGGTTCGAAGACGGTACCCGTGCAACCGGGCCATGTGCATGGACCGCGCTTGCTGCCGTTGTTGCTGGTGTACGCCGGTGCGTTCACCGTACCATACGGCCAACTCCCGCGTTGGGCATTCACCCAACCATCCGTCGGGTAGATGTGGAAGAGGTCCGTATTCATGGGCGGCACATCGTTGAACCAACCCACCGGGAAACTGTGCTCCCGGTTGAAGCAATCGCCTTCGCCGGTGTACGTGCCGCACTGATCGGTCACGAACTGGTAGCTGTATGGCAGTGGCCCCCCCGGCACGTCGCTGTAAATGTCCCACACGGTGTTGTTGGTGCGGCGGTCCGTGCGGTAGAAGGCCGCCCAGAGCTGGCTGTATTGTAATACCGTGTGCGGACTGATGATGCCGTTGAGCGCAGTGCGCAGCGCTTCCCCGGTGAGGCCCTGCGCGCTGTCGTAGTAGCCCGGCGGGATCTGGGCGAGGAGCAACGCGGGAAGGAGAACGACCGCCGCGACGAAGGGAATGCGCATGGGGCGAAGGTAGCGGGGGATGAATGCGGCCGCCGATGACGGTAGGAATACAGCCGCAGATGGCACGGATAGCGCGGATGAATGCGAGGGAAGAGAAATGCATCCGCAGATGGCGCAGATGAATGCGAGGAGGGCATCCGCAGATCACGCAGATGGATCCGCTACCGCGGATCAAGCGCGGAGCAAGAGGCCACTTGCATTAGCACGGAGCGCCCCCCTCTCGGCCTGCCCCGGGCATGACCCGGGGGAGAGGGGTTGGGGGTGAGGGCGCATTACGCAGATGGATCCGCTACCGCGGATCAAGCCCCAAGCACGCGACAATGCGTAATGGCACGGAGCGCCCCCCTCTCGGCCTGCCCCGGGCATGACCCGGGGGAGAGGGGTTGGGGGTGAGGGCGCATTACTCAGATGGATCCGCTACCGCGGATCAAGCGCGGAGCACACAACAACGAATTCAAGCACGGAGCGCTCCCCTCTCCTCGGGAGAGGGGTTGGGGGTGAGGGCGCATTACTCAGATGGATCCGCTACCGCGGATCAAGCGCGGAGCACACAACAACGAATTCAAGCACGGAGTACACCCCTCTCCTTGGGAGAGGGGTTGGGGGTGAGGGCACATTTCGCAGATGGATCCGCTACCGCGGATCAAGCGCGGAGCACACAACAACGAATTCAAGCACGGAGTACACCCCTCTCCTTGGGAGAGGGGTTGGGGGTGAGGGCGCATTTCGCAGATGGTTCCGTTACCGCGGATCAAGCCCCAAGCACGCGACAATGCGTACTGGCACGGAGCGCCCCCCTCTCGGCCTGCCCCGGGCATGACCCGGGGGAGAGGGGTTGGGGGTGAGGGCGCATTACTCAGATGGATCCGCTACCGCGGATCAATACTCCGGGGCGCTGGAACCGTGTGGTTAGGGCGCAGGGATAGCCGCGACGAGCAGGCGGTCCAGGAGTTCGTGGACCGTGGCGGCCGTGATCACGCGGGTTTCGCCGTGGAGGAAGCCGTCGCGGTGCATACGGTCGATCTGTTGCAGGAGCGGACCATAGAATCCGTTCACGTTCAACAGGCCCATCGGCTTGTGGTGGATGCCGAGTTGCCGCCAGGTGAGCAGTTCGAAGAGTTCATCCATGGTGCCGAAGCCGCCGGGCAGGGCGATCACCGCCTCGCTCAGTTCGTGCATGCGCATCTTCCGCTCGTGCATGTCGCGCACGATGATCAGTTCGGAAAGGCCTTGGTGGGCGAGTTCCTTCTCCACCATGAAGCCGGGGATCACGCCGATGACCTCGCCGCCGGCTTCCAAGGCCGCATCCGCCACGGCGCCCATCAACCCCACATGCCCGCCCCCGAAGACGATGCCCATGCCGCGCTCCGCCATGGTGCGACCCGTTGCACGCGCAGCTTCGCGGATGGCGGGATCGGTGCCGCTGTTGGCTCCGCAGAAGACGGCGATGCGGCGCATGGTCATCACGGGAAGGATCGATAGATGTCCCGGCGGTTCGCGATACGGGCAAGTTCGACCTTCCCATCGACGAGGAAGAAGCCGATCCGGTAGTCACCGATCCGCAGACGATAGGCATTCCGGAAGCCGACCAACTTCTTCACGTTCGCCAGTTCGTGTATCGATCGCGCTGCTTCGAATTGCTTCACTGTCCGTTCGATCTTCCGGCGCACGGAAGCATCGTTGATCGCTTTGAAGTCCTGGATGAAGGAGCGGAGGAAGACGAGTTCCATCAGCTCGCAAGGACCTTCATCGCGGTCTTCGCGTCGACCTTCTTGGAGCGATCCACGTCACGCATCATCCGGGATAGCCCCATATCGAGCAGTTCATCCTCGGATAGGGACTGGCTCACCATACCAAGCCGCTCCAGCAGACCTTCAATGAAAGCTTGCTCTTTGGGCGACTTCGGCCTGATCAGAATGGCGGTGTTCTTCTTCCCCATAGGGCAAAGCTAGTGCGACGGCATCTAGCGACGATGTCGCGGTGTGTGCTGACCGCAGCCTGTTCCGGAAGGCCTTCGGTCCGGAGAAGGAAGGAGCGCGACCCCCGGAGTTGATGGTCCGGTCATGGATCCGAATAGTGAACATGGAGACCCGTTCAGCGAAATGGGACCACGGATCGAAGATCCATTGGAGAAGGATATTCGCAACAGCATGACCCGTTGCGCGCGCAGCTTCGAGGATGGCGGGATCGGTGCCGGTGTTGGCTCCGCAGAAGACGGCGATGCGCATGTCCGGATGGGTCGTTGGTCGTGTCGGTCCCGATCGGATCACCGCTCGGCTTCCGCCCCGATGGGCGTGCCGCTCAACGCGGTGGTGGTCCATTGGGCGTTGTTGAAGTTGCCGCTGGATTGGCCTTGGAACAAGCCATAAGCGTTGGTGCTGGTGTAGATCACCAACTGGTGCCGGGAGGCTGCGGCGCCCAACACATTGCCGCTCATTGAGATCGTATTCCACTGCGCATTGCTCAACCCCCCGGTCGTTTGCCCTTGGAACAGGCCGTACGCGTTCGTGGTGGTGTACACGGCCACCTGGTTGGTGTTGCTCACAGCGCCGAGCACGTTCCCGCCCAAACTGATGGTGGTCCATTGGGCGTTGTTCAAACTGCCGGAGCTCTGCGCTTGGTAGAGGCCGTAGGCATTGGTGGTGGTGTAGATCACGATGGTGTTCTCCGAGGCCTCCACACCGAGCACGGTCCCGCTCAACGCGATGGTGGTCCATTGGGCGTTGTTGAAGCTGCCGCTGGATTGGCCTTGGTAGAGGCCGTATGCATTGGTGCTGGTGTACACGCAGAGCATGTTCCCCGTGCGGACCATGTTACACCCCGGTTCGCCTTGCGGCCCTTGCGGACCGGCAGGCCCTTGCATGTTGTTGGCCGCGTGCAGCGCATACGGCACGCTGAGCAATTGGCTGGTACCGCTGATGGTGTACGCACTGCCCCCGTTCGGGTCGGTCTCGGTCTTCAGGAAGTAGGGTCCATCCGCCCAGTCGATCGCATCCATCGTTCCGCTCACCGGGTTGCCATCGCCGATGACGAGGGTTACCAGTCCGTTGGCATTGGTGGTGGTGGTGTGCGTCTCCACGAACACCGCAGCGCCGTTGATGGTCCCTTGCAGGACACTGGCACGCACGCCCACGGCACCATTCACGATCAGCGCATCGGCGTTGTCGCGGAGCACCGCTTGGAAACTCATCTTCTGCGGTGCTTGGGCGAAGAGCGGATCGGCGAGCAGGGTGAGCGCGCACAGGATGAAGGGGATCCTCATGGTCAATGCTTGATGATCTTGATGGTGGAGGTGGGGCGGCCCATGTCCAGGACCACGATGGTGTACACGGCCGCAGGCAGGTCGGCCATGGGCACTACAGTGCGTTCATCCGTGAGCCGTGCGCTGCGGATCAATGCGCCGTCCTGGCCCAGCAACCGATAGCTCATATCGCCGGTGGGTGTGGAAGCCATTTGCAGGAGGATGCCATCCACGGTGGGGTTCGGCGAAACGGAAAGCGCCGGTGGTGCATGGATCCCCTCCACGGGCAGGACCAGGAATTCGTACGGTTGCTGGACCCCCTGCGCCACCGTTCCGCCGGCGCTCGTGACCACCATATGGTCCACCTGCCCGATGGTGTAGCTCATGGTACCGCCGGTCCCGATGGCTTCGGCACCTGCGGCCACGGTGTTCCGTTGGGCCATGGCCACACCACTGCCGAGCAGGAGTGTACCGACCAGGAAGGATGTGCAGCGTCCGGGCATCCGGAAGCGAATGTAGGTTCAGGCATGCAAGGCGCCTCCCGGCTCAGTGACAGCGGATCCCATCACCTTGGCCAGCAGGGAGACCCTATGACCGGGGGCCGCCGTACGGGCGGGTCGCAGCAACGACAAGACGTTACGATCCGATAGCCTTCGACTGCTGCGCCAAGCTCATCCACGTACACGCGGCCAAGGCGGCGGTCTCGGTGCGCAAGCGCGCACTCCCGATCGTGATGGGTTGCACGAACTGTGCGTTCATCCGATCCGCTTCGGCGGGGGTGAAGTCACCCTCGGGGCCGATCAGGATCAACCCATCATGCGCAGGATCGTACACCTCCATGAAGGAGCGGTGCTCGCCTTCGCACCAACCGAAGTAGCGCTGGATGAAGGTGGAAGCCTTCAACACGTCCTCCAGTGAAGTGATCGGATCCAACGTGGGCAACCAGGTCCGCTGGCTTTGTTTCATGGCCGTGACCGCCACACGCTCCAAGCGGTCCATGCGTACCTGCACGCGTTCCGAGCGTGCGGTCCGCAACAAGGTGATGCGGTCCACGCCGATCTCCACAGCCTTCTCCACGAACCATTCGATCCGGTCCATCTTCTTCGTCGGCGCGATGGCGATGTGGATCAATGCGGTGCGTTCGCGTGGATGTTCGACCCGCGAAACGATCCGTGCCGTACACCCCTTCCTGCCCACCTCCACCAGTTCAGCTTCGGCACGCACGCCCTTGCCGTTCAACAAGCCGATGCGATCGCCGACGCCGAGCCGCAGCACATGCGTGGCGTGATGTGCTTCCTCCTCGGGCAGTTGCACGAGGTCGGGCACGAGGTCGGTGCAATGGAAGAGATGCATCAGGTGGAAGGAGGGGTCCGGCGCATGTACTTCAATGCAAGAAGCAACGCGATCGCGAAGAAGAAGGTGCCCATGATGGGCGAGAAACCCACGGCGACGGGCCATTGCATCACGGTGAAGCCACGTTGCAACACGTACGGCAGGATCATCTCCCGGAACGGATGCAGGACCGTGGTGGGCAACGAGTACCACGCGGTGCTCTTCGCGGACACGGAGACCACCAAACCCCACACGCCCAACCACACCAAGGCGCCATCGGCCCATGGCTTGTCCGGCAGTTTCGGCAACGCGGCAAGGAGCAGCAGGGCGGCGACCGCTGTAAGATGTCGCGGACCAAAAGCCCAGCCGCCCCACCACATGCTGTGTCCGGAGATCATGGCGATCAGCAGGAGGGAAGGGATCACGAGCGGATGCAAAGCGGTCCACTTCAACCCGTTGCGCCGGATGGCAACGAGCGCCACGATCGCGCAGACGATCGTGACCGGTGCATGCGTGAACAAGCCACGGAACGAGCTGAAGAGCAATCCCCACAGGCCTGCGAGTGTCGGCATGCCAAGCCCGAGAATGCCGCCGCTGCGATCCACATGTTCGGCCACATCGGCGTAGGGCAAGGTCCACGGCTTCCCGGTGATCATCAGGTTCATGAAGCCGAGGAAGAGCAAGCCGGGCAGTCCGCCGAAGACCTGCGCGCCGATCACTTTCCATTTGCGCTGGAAGGCATCCTGTAGGAACCAGACCAACGGGAACACGAAGAGGCTGTACTCGCACAGGATCGCTGCGCTGGCCAAGGCGGTAGCGAGCACATTCGCTTCGCGGGTCCGCATGCGCCACGCCAACACCAGGAAGAGCGCGGCCAGCAAGTGCCCGTGGAAACTGCCGCTGTACACGAAGAGGAAGGATCCCATGAAAGGGAGCAGGGCGATCCACCCGCGCGGCAGCGGCACGGGCGAATGGCGCAGATCCCGGTACAGCAAGAGGATGAGCAAAGCGAGTGGAACACTTCCGCAGAGGAAACCACCCAACTGCAATAGCCCGTCGGTGAGCAGGCCGTGATCACCGGGCGTGATCCAATGCAACCCGTTGGCCATGGACCAGAACGGCCACACGATCAAAGCGGGCAGCGGGGCCTTCTCGGAGTAGTAATGGCCAGCGACCAGCGCCTTGTCCGCCGTGAGTTCCTGGTACGGATCGATGCAAAGGCTGTGGCTTTCCACCAAGGCTGCCACCATCGCCGCGCGACTGATGGTGTTCGCATTGCGCCCGTTGTCCAAGTGCCAACTGCACAAGGCAAGGGTGATGAGGAAGAAGATCAGGGTGCCACCCCGCCGCGTCGGCATGGGGCTAAAGGTGACCACTTCCGGGGACAGGATCGGTCCGGAGGCATTCCCGCCATCCGCAGCAGGCATCCGTAGGCCGGTCCTCATCGTCTTAGGGGAAAGCATCCCAAGCCCGATCCGATATGCCGTTCCCTGTTTGCATCGGCCCGCGTCTTCCCCTAACTTGCTTTTCCTCATGGACCCGAAGCGAACAATAGCGACATGCATCCTCGTGTTGGTCCTGGTGGTGGTGGGCCATGCGCAAGGACCCGCAGCGTTGGAAAAGCTGCGCGAGCGATACACCGAGGACCAGTTGAACGAATTGCGCGAGAACACCCATTACAAGTACGTGGGCCTGTTGCTCTTCTATGATTCCTCGTTCAAGGTGTTGGAGAACGGTACGTACCGAGCGGCCACGGAGAATGAGATCGCGTTGGTGGACCTGCACCAGTATGACGGCATGCGTCGCCCGAACGAGAACATCCTGGTGGACGATGCGCAATTGGGGAAGGGGATCCTGCTCCTCGGTCGTGCGCAATTCAGGTCCGTGGTCCTTGCTCGATCGGATGCAGCGGATCGCGCGGCGTTCCTGGCCTATGAAGCGGCCGCGCAGAAAAACCCGGAGTTGAAACTTCCGTAGCCATGCACAGCGCGATCACCGGCCGGATCCACGGCCTCGTACTTGGCCTGACCATATCCATTGGTGCGTTCGCGCAGACGTACTTCCATTCCACGGTCGGCATGCAAAGCACCTACACGGGCAATTGCATGGTCACCACCTGTTCCGGCACCTACTATGACAACGGCGGAGCGGCGGGGAACTACGGCGCGAACGTGAACAACATCTTCCGGACCTTCTGCCCGAACGCGGCCGGTATGTGCGTGCGCGCCACATTCACGCAGTTCGCCATGAACGACACCTATTTCCTGTGTTTCGGCCCGAACAGTTGCTGTGACTACCTCTCCATCCTGAACGGGCCGGTGCAGAACAGCCCTGCGCTGTGGAGCAACTGCACTGCTTCTCCGGGTACCATCACGGCGAACAATGCGAGCGGCTGCCTCACCTTCCGTTTCGTATCCGATGGCTCGGTGCAGCTGGCCGGATGGACCGCCACGCTCTCCTGCGTGCCGTGCGGCATCGGACCCAGCGGCACCACCAATAGCGACTGTGCTTTTGCCACCAACGTGTGCTCGGACGTGAACCTGAACGATGCCAGCACCGGCCCGGGCATTACCGCCGAGGGATGCGCGGGTTGCGTGACCTCGGAGAATTACACGAATTGGTACCGGGTGCAGATCCAGACCAGCGGAACCCTCGCCTTCACGATCAACCCGAACAACAACGCCGATGATTTCGACCCCGTGGTCTTCGGGCCCAATGTGAGCTGCGCCGCGATGGGCGCACCGATCCGTTGCTCCTATGCCATCGGTGCCGGCAACGGGAACACGGGCCTTGGGAACGGGGCGGTGGACAATTCGGAGGATGTGTACGGGGACCAGTGGGTGGCACCCATCAATGCGATCGCAGGGCAGATCTATTACATCATGATCAACGGCTGGTCCGCGACTTCCGGATCGAACGGCTTCCTGCTCGACTGGACCGGCACAGCAGGGCTGAACTGCACGTTGCCGGTGGAAATGCTTCGCGTGAACGCGGAATGCGCCGATGGTCGTGCCTTGGTGGAATGGGCCACCGCGAGCGAGTGGCACAACAGCCATTTCACGGTGGAGCGCAGCCCGGATGGCATCAACTGGAAGGAGGCGGGCCGCGTGAATGGCCAAGGCGATACCCAAGAGGTCACGGAGTATCTCTTCGTGGATCCCGAACCGGCGTCGGAAGGCCTGATGTTCTATCGGGTCAAGCAATCGGACTTCTCCGGTGAGGGATCCATCAGTCGCATGGTGGAGGTGCAAGGATGCCAGCCACATGCGGGCATGACCGTGGCGCCCAACCCCACGGTGGATGGCGTACGCGTGGTCCTCAACAGCGCTTCAGCAGGAGCGGGCAACATCGAGATCCGCGACATCATGGGCCGCTTGGTGGCCGTTGCCCCGCTCATGGATGGAAGAAGTGCCGACATCGGCATGGGGCAGTTGGAAGCAGGAACCTACAACCTCTCGCTGAGGCTGCCGGACGGCCGCGAGGTGGAACGCGCGCAGATCGTGAAGCAGTGATCCTTAAGGCGGACAGGCCTGCCGCGTGGTTGCCGCGCACCTGGTGCGGAACGGAACCCCGGGTGGATCAAGGCTGCTTCTTGAAGTCCAATTTGAAAAAGTGGAAGTCCGGACTGTGCAGGTCCACATTGAACCCGGTCACCTTGTGATCGGTATCGAACTGGAAGGTGATGTAGCCCGGCTCCAGGAAAGGATCCGCGTGCAACCATTGGAAGGTGTCGTAGTGCCAGTGATCCAGCGCGCCGGAGAATAGTTCCGGCGCGGGGAGGAAGGAGAGGGAGAGTTTGCCTTCCTTCTCCATGATCACCGCATCGCCATAGATCTTGTCCGAATAGATCCCGGCGTAGGCCGCTGCTGCCAGTGAAGGCTTGGTCTTCGGAATGCGCGCCGCCACGCGATCGGCCACGCGCTTCTTCTCCCGCTCCGTGCGCTTGGCGATGCGCGGGATCATGTCGGCCACCGGATCCGCCGTGCCATCGCCGAGGTACATATCCATGATCTTGTTCGTGATCGCGAACACGCTATAGCTCTCGCCGTTGCCCAAGCAGATCACCGCCAGGTCCTTGTCCGGTACCACGGCGTGGTTCAGGATGAAGCCCGGCATGCCACCGCTGTGGGTGATCACCGTTTCGCCATGATCGGACTCGAGGAACCAACCGAGCGCCGCGCCATCGCGCGGCCCACCCATGGGCAGGTGCATTTCCGTGATCGTGCCGTAGGTCTTCGCGCTGATGAAGGGCTTGTCGCCGAGCTTTCCTTCGTTCATCCACATGGCGTCCCACTTCGCCAGGTCCACCACCGTGCTCAACACGCCGCACGCGCCATCCGCACCTTGCAACGGCTGGTACGGCATGCTCTTCTGCGGCGCATCGGGGTCCTGCCCTTTGCGCACATGGGGCATCGCCACATCCGTCATGGATGCGAGGTCCGAGGTCTCCACGCGACTGCGGTCCATGCCCAGCGGCGTGAAGATCCGCGTGGTGATGAATTTGTCCCACGACATGCCGCTCACCCGTTCGATCAGTTGGGCCGCCGCGATGAGCATGAGGTTGCTGTACCCGAAGTCCGTCCGGAACTCATGTGTGAAGGGTTCCTTGGAATGACGTGCGAGGATCTCCGCAGAGGTGTAATGCGTGCCGTACCACAAGAGGTCTCCGTCGAAGGTGATCCATCCGCTGCGGTGGCACATCAGGTCCTTCACCAGGAAATGTTCGGTCACATAGGGGTTGGGTGTTTCGAACTCCGGTAGGTATTTCCGCACCGGATCATCGAAGCTCACCTTGCCTTCGTCCACGAGCAGCCCGATGGCGCACGCCGTGAAGGCCTTGCTCAAACTTGCGCAGTAGAAGACACTGTTCGGCGTGACCGGGTCCGCTTTTGCGAGGTCGAGCTTCCCGTATCCCTTCTGGAAGATCAGTTTACCGTCCTTCACGATCCCCACGGCGAGGCCGGGTTGATCGAACTTCACCACCGCATCGGCGATGTAGGCATCCAGTTTCTCCAGATCCTGACCGAACGCAGGAAGGAAGCAGACCGCGATGGCCAGTGACAACAAGGAACGGCGGAAGGGGAGTGGCTTGATCATGCAACAAGTGTAACCAACGGCCGTGGAAGAAGGCGTGGCCGCTCCTCCATGGGGCGCACCGTTCATGTAAGCAGGGCCGTGACCGGCGGTGTGCCCGGTACTTTCGGGGCCGTCGCGCATTGAACGCCGGAACATGATCGAACTGAAAGGGATCCGCAAGGCCTACCGGATGGGCGCTAACATCATGCCCGTGCTCAAGGGCATCGACCTTCATGTCGGTGCCGGTGAAATGGTAAGCATCATGGGCGCCAGCGGTTCCGGAAAGAGCACCTTGCTCAACATCATCGGCATCCTGGACAATTACGATAGCGGTGAGTACAAGCTCGACAACCTGTTGATCAAAGGCCAGAGCGAAACGGAGAACGCCCTGTTGCGGAGCAAGTACATCGGCTTCGTGTTCCAGAGCTTCAACCTGATCAATTTCAAGAACGCGGTGGAGAACGTGGCGCTGCCCCTCTACTACCAAGGTGTTGCGCGCCGCAAGCGCAATGACCTCGCGCTGGCCATGCTGGAAAAGGTGGGTTTGAAGGATTGGGCGAAGCACATGCCCAACGAGATGAGCGGCGGACAGAAACAGCGCGTGGCCATCGCTCGGGCGCTCATCAGCAACCCGAAGATCATCCTCGCCGATGAACCCACAGGAGCACTGGATAGCACCACGAGCAAGGAGGTGATGGACCTGTTGACCGACGTGAACAAGGAGCTGGGCCTCACTGTGGTGATCGTTACGCACGAGCGCGCCGTGGCAGCCAACACGCAACGCGTCATCCGGCTCAAGGACGGACTGATCGAGGACGCGCACATGGACCCTGCCTTACTACTCGCCGATGTTCAGTAGGGAGACCTGGGGCGAGATCCTGCAGAGCATCGGCAAGAACAAGTTGCGGACGGTGCTCACGGGCTTCGCCGTGTTCTGGGGCATCTTCATGCTCATCCTGTTGCTCGGTCTTGGAGCGGGACTCAAGAACGGCTTCGCGTACAACTTCCGGAACACCGCCGAGAACAGCATCAGCATCTGGGGCGGTGAGACGAGCAAACCGTGGAATGGCCTGCCCACAAACCGGCAGATCCAACTGGACGAGGAGGATGTGGAAACGCTGCGCAACGCCGTGCCGGGCGTGATCAATATCAGCGGCAGTTACCGGGTGTGGCGGGGCAACAGCCGGTTGCAGCGTGGTGATAAGTATGGCAGCTACAACATCCACGGCGTGGTGAGCGAGCACCAGCAGTTGGAGAAGCAGATCATGGATCGCGGACGCTTCATCAACGAAGTGGACGAACAGGAGAAGCGGAAGGTGATCGTGATCGCCGAGGACGCGCGGAAGGAACTCTTCGCGAAGGATGAAGAGCCCCTCGGTGAATGGCTGAACGTGAACGGGGTCCCCTTTCAAGTAGTCGGTTTGTACCGGTTCGAGAACGAGGGCCGCCACGGCATGATGGGGCGCAGTCCCGTGTACATCCCGTTGAGCGCGGCGCAACAGGTCTTCAACGCGCAGCGCGATGTGGACGAGATCATGTTCAGTTTCTCCGACGCCAGTGCAGTGGGCGCCACCATGGCCGAGCAGCGTGCGGTGAGTGCGATCGCACGGCGCCACAATTTCGACCCGACCGATGAACGCGCCTTGTGGACGCAGAACAACGTGGAGAACGTCGGTCAGTTCAACATGATCTTCGGTTTCATCAATGCCTTCATCGTCGTCATCGGTATCGGCAGCTTGATCGCGGGCATCGTAGGGATCGGCAACATCATGCTCATCGTGGTGAAGGACAGGACGCGCGAGATCGGCATCCGCAAGGCCTTGGGCGCAACGCCCGCGAACGTCGTGGGCCAGATCATCCTCGAAGCGCTCTTCGTCACCACCTTGTTCGGATACTTCGGCTTGGCGGCAGGTGTAGGATTGGTGGAAGTGATCGCGAGCCTGGTGCCGGGCGGTGAGTTCTTCCGCGACCCGACGATCGGTTTCAGCACGGCGGTGTATTCACTGCTTGCCATGCTGGTGGCCGGCACGTTGGCGGGTTATTTCCCGGCGCGCCGGGCTGCGGCGATACGACCTATTGAAGCATTACGGGACGAATGATGATGCCACGCCATGTTCGATAAGGACCGTTGGAATGAGGTGATGCTGACGCTGATGCGCAACAAACTGCGCAGCTTCCTCACCATGCTTGGCGTGGCCTGGGGCATCTTCATGCTCGTGGTCATGCTCGGCATGGGCAACGGGTTGAAGCATGCGGTCATGGATGGGTTCAATGGTTTCGCGAGCAATTGCGCCTTCATCTGGACCATGCCCACCACCAAGCCGTACGGCGGCTTCCAAAGCGGGCGACGTTTCAATTTCGACAATGAGGACACGCGCATCATCCGCGAGCACATTGAAGGGTTGGAGCTGTGCTCGCCGGAATTGCAGCTCGGCGGCTGGCGGGGTGGCAACAACGTGAACTACAACGGCAAGACAGCCGCTTTTTCCATCTATGGCGCCGAACCGGAGGTGATCCAGGTGGAGGCGGTGCTGGTGAAACAGGGCCGCTTCCTGAACAAGCAGGACCTCAACGAGGAGCGCAAGATCTGCGTGATCGGTAAGGAAGTGGTGAACCTGTTGTTCGGGAAGGAGGATCCCATGGGCAAGTACATCCGCATCAACGGTGTGTACTTCAAAGTGGTGGGTGTGATGGCCAAGAAGGGCAGCGCTCAAATGGGCGACAATCCAGACGCCAAGATCTACGTGCCGTTCACCACCTTCCAGAAGGCCTTCAACAGCCTCAACGAGGTGCATTGGTTCAACGTGGTGGCCAAGCCCGGTGTGGAAGTGAGCAAGATGGAGAAGGAGATCAAGCTCCTCCTGGCGCGCAGGCACCATGTGGATCCCGCCGATGAGAACGCCTTCGGCAGCTTCAACCTGCAGGAGATCTACACCATGATGAACATGTTGTTCGTGGTCATCGCCGGGGTCAGCTGGTTCGTCGGGATCTGTTCGCTCATCGCGGGGGTGATCGGCATCGGCAACATCATGCTCATCAGCATCAAGGAGCGCACGAAGGAGATCGGTATCCGACGCAGCATCGGTGCCACGCCACGAGCCATCACCGGTCAGATCATGCAGGAGGCGCTCACACTCATCCTTATCGCCGGGTATTTCGGGCTGCTCGCAGCGGTCGGCCTGCTCGAAGGCACGCGTGCGCTGGTGGGCGACGACAGTGACTTCTTCAAGAATCCAGGGGTTGACATCAACGTAGCGTTGGTGGCCTTCACCGTACTCATCATCTCCGGGCTCTTCGCGGGTTATCTACCCGCCCGCAGGGCCTTGGCCATCAAAGCAGTTGACGCATTAAGAGCAGAGTGAACCCATGAAAAAGTTCTTCAAGTACCTCCTTCTCATCGGCCTCGTCGTTCTATTCTTCTGGACCATGTGGTTCCTCTATGCCAAGAGCAATCCACCGGCGGATGAGTTCAAGACGGAGAAGCCGACGAAGAACAACATCATCAAGAAGACCGTGGCCAACGGCAAGATCGTTCCGCGCAAGGAGATCCTGATCAAGCCCGTCGTGAGCGGCATCATCCGCGAACTGTACGTGGAGGCAGGTGACATCGTGAAGAAGGACCAGGCCTTGGCCAAGATCCAGATCGTGCCGGACATGCTCTCGTTGAGCAATTCGGAGAACCGCGTGAAGAATGCGGAGATCGCGGTGCAGAACGCACAGATGAATTTCGATCGGAACAAGCCGCTGTTGGACAAGGGCGTGATCGCTGCCGCGGAGATGCAGACCTATGACATCGCGTTGCGCAACGCGATGCAGGAACTGGATGCCGCGAGGGAGGCGCTGCAAGTGGTGCGCGATGGGATCAGTCGCAGCAGTGCGGGCAACACGGTGGTGCGCAGCACGATAGACGGCATGGTGCTCGACGTACCGGTGAAGGAGGGGAACAGCGTGATCGAGCGCAACAACTTCAACGAAGGCACGACCATAGCGGCCATCGCCGACATGACCGACCTGATCTTCCAAGGCAAAGTGGATGAGAGCGAAGTGGGCAAGGTGAGGCTGGGAATGCCCGTGGTGCTTACCGTGGGTGCGATCGAGGATGCCAAGTGGGATGCGGACCTGGAGTACATAGCTCCGAAAGGTGTGGAGGAGAATGGTGCCATCCAGTTCGAGATCCGCGCGGCGGTGAAAGTGAAGGAAGGCCAACATCTGCGCAGCGGCTACAGTGGCAATGCGGACATCGAGCTTGATCGTCGTGACAGTGTGCTCACCGTACCCGAAAGCGTGGTGGAGTTCAACGCGAAGGGCGATAGCGCCTTCGTGCAATTGAAGCAGCCCGGCGATCGCGCAACGTACAAGCGTACCTACATCAAGACCGGGCTCAGCGATGGGCTCAACATCGAAGTGCTCTCAGGGATCGATGCCGCAGCAGAACTGAAGGGCGCGAAGAAGGAGGAGGAGAAGAAGGAGCACGAAATGGGAGGGGATTGACCTAGACCAGATCCCACACGGTGTGCTTGCGTCGCGGTGCGAAGCTCAAGAGGAACGTGGCCGGAACATTGGCGAAGGGCACGGCTGTGAGAAGTCCGATCCAATGGTTCCATCCTGCGTCCCGTGCGCGATGAACGCTGTTCCAAACAAGCGCCGTGAAGAAAAGGAAGGTACTGGCGCAGATCGCCGATGAGAGATCGCCGTTGAGCCACGGCTCGATCAGCGTAAAGGGGTTCAACCAACCGTAGGCGATCAAGCCGATATCAGGTTGAGGTATGGCCACCGCCAAGGTGATGCTGTCGGCAATAAGCTTTGCGGCGATCAAGGCGGCTAGGTTGCGTTGGTAGGTGAGTCGGTCCGTGCGTCCGTCACAGTGCAAAAGAGGGGTCAGGCCATTCATGGTGATCAGCTGTTTTGTGCTGACGCTTCGCATAAGGCGTCCAGTGCGGTGTGAATGGTCGGATGTTGAAAGGTGAAGCCCAGTTGCAACGCGCGTGTCGGGATGACGCGACGGCTCTTCAGGACCAATTCTGTTTCTGTTCGTAGCACGAAGGCTCCCATTTGTAGAAGCCACTCAGGTGTGTTGATGAGGAACAACGGTTGGATGCGTTCACGAAGGGCGGTCATCAATTGCGCCTCCGGCAATGGGTTTGGTGCGGCGAGGTTGATGATGCCTTCCGCGTTTGGTGTGTCGATGAGCCATTGGAAGAACTGGGCGACATCCGTTTCATGCACCCAACTCACGAATTGCTTCCCGCTTCCGTGATGACCGCCCAGACCAACGCGCGTGAGTTGCGCGAAGCGCGGGAATGCACCACCACCATTGCTGAACACCATTGCGCAACGCACAGCCACTTGCCGCATATCGGCGCGCTGGTGCGAGAAGAATTCCTTTTCCCACGTTAGCACTACCTGGGGACTGAAGTCGTTACCCGACTCACCGGTCTGCTCATCCATTGCGCGATCCTCGGCGTGGCGATAGACTGTCGCACTGCTCATGTTGATCCATAGCGCAGGAGGCTTCGCACACTTTGATAGGGCGTTCCCCAATGCACGCGTGGCCAGGACGCGGCTGTTCAGGATCAAGGCTTTGTTCTTCGCCGTGTAGCGACAATCCACACTGTGACCAACGAGGTTGATCACCACATCCGCGTCGTCGAGTTCTTTCGTCCATGGACCCTCCGAGCGAGCATCCCAGTTCACGGAACGAACTCCTCGACCGTAGTGATCCTGCCTGCGTGTCAGCACGATCACCTCATCACCGTGTGTTGCGAAGTGTTGTTGGAGGATCACCCCCATGGTGCCGGTACCTCCGGCCAGGATCACTTTGCGGGGCATCGATAAGCGGGTTGTAGTTTCAGGAAGTAGTGAAACATAGTATCGAAAAAAAGGGTCGTCATTTCAGCAGCGTACTTGCCGCCTTCACGAACCACTGCACATCGCGGCGCGTACTGTGATCAAGCAACGTGTCCAAGCGGGTGGTGAGGTCGTGCAGATCATGCGTCATCTTCCGGAAACTCTTTGCTTCCGGGCTGGTACCTGGAACATCCTCCAATTCATCCAGCAAGCGGACCAAAGGCTCCAACTCTCTCTTCTTTCGCTCGCGTGTGATGTGGGTGGCCACCTTCCAGACATCCTTCTCGGCTTCGAAGAATTCACGTCGCTCACCGGTCTTCAACACGCGCCGCACCAAGCTCCAATCGATCAGCGCGCGCAGGTTCATGTTCGCGTTGCCCCGGCTGATGTTCAACTCCTCCATTGCATCCTCCGTGCATAGAGGTTCGTGGCTGATGAGCAGGAGCGCATGCACTTGGGCCATGCTCCGATTGATCCCCCACGCGCTACCGAAAGCGCCCCACGCTTCAATGAACTTGGCGCGGGCTTCCTTCAGTTCCGCATTCATCGCGGTAGGGGTGGTTGCCATGGTTGAACGCCTCAAATGTAGACAGAATACTTAAAGTTCCAAATAGTATTGAAACATTCAGTTCAACCCTATTGAATTGTGCGCACCGTCTGCGCGTCGGAGCCGCTAGCGGTTGATGTAGTAGGACGGAGTACCGCCACAGAACGTGGGGCAGGGCTCGGTACACACGATGGACGGTGGAGCAGGGTTCACCGTCCCGCTCGTCCCCGCAAGTTTGACCGGTGCCATGCGCATGGAATAGGTGGCCAACCGCTCGGGAGTGAGCTTTACGCCATTACAACCGGCGGAGGTGATCAAGTTCGCTACGTCGGCGCGGGTGAAATTCGCCGCGTAGCTCTTTTCGTTGGCAGCCTTCACATACCCGATCCGCGTGATCGCCTCAGCCCGCGTGAGATCCACCACGAGCGTGGTTCCTTTGCTTATCCGATCATACATCTTGTACTTCAAGGTGGTGCCGTTGTAGATCTCTTCACCGCTGCTCTTGGTCGCGATGGCGATCACGGTGCCTTGGGTATCGCCGGAAGTGCGACGCGCGTTGTAGAACCGGATGTACGCACAGGACGGATCGCTCATCAAGCCGTTCAGCTTCGTGGCATCGAGGTAGCCATCCACGAAGCCGACTTCACCGCCGAGGCTCTTTGGTGGGTTGGTGCAACCTGAGTTCAGCAAGGCGACGCCAAGTGGCATCAATAGCGCAAGCGATCGGATCCCGTGGTTCATGGTCTGGGGCTTTCCCGAAAGCTAGCGGTTGGCAGCATCCGACCTTCAATTCCCCGAAAATATTCCGACCGGAACCATATCGGCCCAAGGCCACCCCCGTTGAAGGACCCCTCGAACTCGCCGGGTCGGGGAGAACGCGTTGGCGATCCACCTATGGTCTGCGGCGGCCCGGCTTTCCCGGAACCTTCACCTCACCACCGCATGCTCACCGGCTCACTCGCTCCGCTCTCTGTGCCGTCGGGAAGCACCAAGCGCAGCACGTACAAGTGCAGGGCACCCGCAGCGGTCGATCCGTCGGTGTACCCCGATGCATCGATCGGCAAGGATTTCAAGAGCTTGGGTTCTCCGTTACCCACGGCGCGGTACAGGTTGAAGCCTTTGCCATGGCGTTCCCGGGCGGCCCATTCCAATGCGATGCCTTTCGCTGTGCGATGCGCCATCATCATGCGCGGCACTTGGGCGGCCGGATCATCGCCCACCAGAACGACGGACGCGGACGGAACACCCCGTGTACCGGTGAACGACACGCCTACCACGCGATAAGTGTAGGACCTGTTCGCCGTTGCGGTCGGGTCCTTGAACACCGTGATGCCCGGCTCCAATGGCTGCGTATTCACCGCTTTGAACTCGGTGCTCCCCGCATCAGCGCGCTCCACATTCGCCTGGAAAGCGCCAGGCGCCCCGGCCCATGGATCGCGCCAGCTGATCATGACCGTATCACCCGACCAACGCACGGCAAGGTCCGTGGGCGTGGTCGGTGTGCGGCCATCGACCGCTTGGATCGTGACGTTCTCCGAAGGCTCGCTGATCGTTCCGCCGATGCCCACGGCCCGCACACGATAGCTCATCACGCCGCGATCGGTCGCGGAACTGTCCGTCCACTGCACGGGTCCTGCGGACGATGCACGGATCCCATCGGCGACGAGCAGGTACTTCTCATCCTTCGGTGCTCCACGCTCCACTTGGTAGTGCGCGATATCCGGACCGCTATGGGGCCAAGAAAGCGTCACACCGTTCGACCCGGCTTTGGCGAACACGCCGCTGGGCGGTGCTGCCGGCGGTACGGTATTGCTCAAGCCTTGCACGGGCATGCTCACAGTGGATCGCCCCACCACATCGACCACTTCCACACGGTAGAAGTAGGTCTCTTTCACGCGTTGCACACGATCCGTGTACACCGTGTCGGCAGCGTCCACATCCGCGAGGCGGAGGTACGGGCCATCGAACTTCTCGGCTCGGTGGATCGCGATGCCGCGCGCACGTTGCGGGTTCTCCAAGGTCCATCGCAGGCGGATGCTCCGCGCGCCGGGCACGTCCTCGGCATGGATGGAACGCAGCCAAGGCCGGGCCTCTTCGTGCAGATTGTTCGCGGTGGTCCAGGGGGACGATGGCCCTTCGCGACCGGCGGAGTCCACCGGCATCAGGCGGTACTCATAGATCCCCAGTTCGGTGAACAGGGTGTCCCAGCACTGCACGATCGTGGTGTCGTGCCGCGTGCCGAAGAAGATGACCGGATGGATCTCCGCTTCAGTGCCCACATGCTGCCGACGGCGATACACGCGCACCGATGCCAGTTCGCACGCGGGCGATGCCCAGGCGACCCGGACGCGTTCGCCATCCGTTGCGGCGGAAAGCGGATATAATGCACAGGTCTCCGCTGCATGCGCGGG
This sequence comes from Flavobacteriales bacterium, assembly GCA_016721005.1. Taxonomy (GTDB): domain Bacteria; phylum Bacteroidota; class Bacteroidia; order Flavobacteriales_F; family PHOS-HE28; genus PHOS-HE28. Next base: position 107,982 of record JADKJM010000005.1, on the reverse strand, counting down.
CTTCGCGACTTGCTGGCCCATGCAGGGAAGCGCGAGCGCTAAGAGGGGAAGGAGGATCGTTCTCATGGTCGTTGGAATTAATCTCCGCATGATCCGTCGATGCGCTGCAAAGTGAGCTTGCCTTGTGAATTCACGGAGCCTTTCACGGTAAGGCCGACGGTGTCGCCGAAGCCGCAGATCTCGGCACCGGCCTTAGCGGAACCACAGGCGGTCATGGTGAAGACGTCGTTCTGGTAGGCGGCCTCGAACATCATTTCGACACCGGCGGAAACGCTCACCTTGGAGCAATTCGGGAGCGGGCTCAACAACCAGAACTCCATGCCCACATCGGCGTAGGCCATGCCCCCCAGGCCCATGCCACCGCTCAGGTCCACCCAGTTACGTCCTTCCACGGCACAGCTCGCATGGCCTTCCACCCCCAGCAGCAACAGGTCGATGCTGGGCACGGAGAAGTCGATCAGGCTCAATTTATCCTGCAGGTACATCCCGCTGATCTTATGGCCGGCCATGTTGCTGGGCAGTGACTTCAGGCGGAAGTCGGCCATCATGTTGGAGAGCAGCGTGTCCGGGATGGCATTGTGCGCACCGATCATGAAGGCCGGATGGTGGTCCTGCAACGGCCAGGGCGCGGGCGGAACGATCACATGCGAATCGTAGCAGCTCACTAAGAAGCCGTCCTTGTCCACGAGCAAGCCAAGCTGCGCGCTCACAATGTTCACCGCCCCGAAGTTGTTGTTGGAAAGGTCCATGCTGCCCACGAGCCTTGCGTTCTGGAAGTCATAGCTCATGTTCATGTCACCGAAAGGCGTGCTCAACTGGCTCATGGCAAGCTTGCCTTGATCCAGATCCACGGCACCCTTCACTGTGAAGGAGAGCTCGTTCTCCGGAGTGTCCGCGATGCCGCCCATGTTGAGCAGGTTGCCCTTGAAGGCAAGCTCGTCCCATTGTGCCGTGCCCATCGTTTGTCGGCCGCTGTTCACGAGCATCTTCTTGTCAGGCGAACCGCCGAATTGGATCTCCTGCCGCGTGCTGCCCTTGTAGTGCTGATCATCCGTGCGGATCACGTCCATGAACGTGTTGCCTACTTTGTGATCGAGCCAGCCGTAGGCATAAACGGGATCGCCGGAAGCCCCATCCTCCGGATCGATGCGGAACTTGCCGTAGCAGGTGAATTGCCCCGGCTTGAGTTCCTGCGAGGCCATGCGTTCATCCATCTTGAAGTACACGTTGCCGCGTCCGGTGGTGACCGTGGCACCGAGCGGTTTCAGGCGGCTCACGGTCTTCCCGGCATCCTTGAAGAAGCTGAAGAAGCCCGTGGTCTGCGGCAGGCCATGGATCGCCATGGAGCAGTTCACCAACAGGTCCACACCGCCGGGTGTGAACTGCATACTGCCCACCGGCACCATGTCCATGATGTTGAAGTAGCGGTAGTTGAGGGCACGGACTTCGGCGAGCGGTTGGCCGCGGCTCACCAACGAGAAACTGGAGAATTGCAATTTGCCCGGCACGAGCTCCGGCGGGCCTTGGACCGTGGCCACGGTGCCGTTGCCCGCCGTGAGGGTACCGAAGCGCCATACCCCGGTCTTGCCTTGGTACACATAGCCGGGATCATAGCCGAAGGTCCACGACACGTTCGCTTCGGGGATCAGCGGCGCCACACCCCCAAGGCGCACCTCGCCCAGGTTCTGCGCGTTCATCTCCAGTGCGTTCGGCCGGATCATGATCTGCGTCATGTCGGCTTTGGCCAATTGCATGTCAAGCGTTCCCTTGGGGATCACGATGGCGGCCAGCTCACTGCTGAAGGTCCACGGCGTGGTGGAGGTGAAGCTCCAGTTGTTCAGCTTGAAGCTGAGCTTGGCGCCGCCGCCCTGGATGCCTTCGATGGCGGTGGACGTTACGCGGATATCACCCACGTTCAATTCCAGCATTTGCGGGGTGAGGTCGGGCACATCCTTCACCTGGACCACCGTGGCGATGCGGAAGACGTCCGGTTCCACGAACGAATGCTCACGGTCGCTGCGGGCCGGAAAGCTGCGGAGGGAGAAGTTCGCGTTGGAAGGTTTCCAGGTCAGGCTCATGTTCCCGAGCGCAAGCGTCATGAGGTTGAAGCTGCGTTGCGGATAGGGCGTGCTGCTGCGGAACACATCGAGCAAGGGCTGTTCAGGCCCGTCGCCGAGATAGAAACGTCCGGTGAAATCATAGGAGAAGTTGAAGGAGGAAAGCTCGCTGCTCACCGTACCGCGCACTTCACCACCCTGTGGCGTGCCCTGCACCTGTACACGGGCCGGGAAGAACCCGAGCGGCATGCCCTGCAACGTGACATCCAGGCCGGTGTACAGCTTGAGCGGCACATGGGTCATGTCCGTTTCCACCGGATCGTTCACCGGTACCGCGTGCGGCACGCCCTGCGCATTTTTCGGTCCGGGGTGTACCTTGATCTGGCTGAAGGTGATGCGTTGCGCGGGATCCTCCAGGTGGAAGTTGGCATTGCCCGGTAGGTGTACGAACGCCCCGCTGATCGTGGAACTGCCATCGCTGTTCTTCACACGTGCGGTCACCTCCACCGGGAAGCCATGGATGGTGGTGAGGTCCAGGTCCTCCACGCGCTGAAGGACCAGCACGACGTCGGGTAGTTTGGGGATCATCTTGAAGTCCGGCGGCGGACCGGGCACCATGCCATAGGTGACGGCCTGGGAAGTGCCGATATAGCTGACCAAGCTGTCGGACTTGGCGGCATGCACCGTGAAGGGTCCCATGGGCACACCGGGAAGGACGAAGTTGCCGTTCCCGTCCGTGGTGGTCTGGTTCATCTGTGGGCCGTATTGGTCCGCGCCGATCTCCACCCAGACGCGTGCGCCCGGCACTGGATCATGGCTTGTGCCGGTCTCCACGCGGCCGAGCAAGCGGGTGCCGTTCTCGATCGATTGCTTCAGGATGATCGGATCCGGTGAGACCGGGTTCGTGATGATGCGGTCCACCGGCATCAGATCGCCAGGGGGATCCACCTTCAATCGGAACTCGGTTTCGGGCGAGAGGAATTCAAAGTACGCCACACCCGCTTGATCGGAGGTCTGCTGGCGATCATCTAGGCGCACCACAGCACCCACCACGGGTCCGGCGAAGGAACTGAGCTCCACGCGCAGCCGGTGCCGCTTTTCCTTCACTGTGAAAACGCCGGCATCACTGGGTTCCGTGCCCACATTGACCGGTACGTTGCGCGTCACCGTCAACGGGAAGTACTGGTCGCTCAAGGGGAGCAGTTGGATCTGCCGGTAGCCCGGAGGGCCGGGCACTTTGAATTGTTCAACGACGCTGAACGATGCATAGACGGTGGTACTGATGCCCGCGCCGGAGGCTCCGTTCGGGAACTGCGTGTAATCCGGCTGCTGGTTCTGTCCACCACCGCCACCGGATGTGCCTGTCGGAAGCTGGATCATCCACGGTCCTGCGACCTGCTGAACACCACTACCTAAGGTGCTGCCCGGAACCTGCACAACCCCCGATGGCATCCATTGGCCGCCACTATTCCCGGAGGGCGCGGCCGACTGCATCACGGCCTCCGATCGGCCCCACGGCCCATCGCCCACTTGCACATCGCAGCGCACGGGCTTGCCATCCTCATCCTGGATCGTGCCCATCACCAGTCCGTAGGGTTCCAGCAGGATCCCGCTGGTCATGTCCCATTGCAGGCCCATCTTCAGGTCCACCTTCGGGTGCGCCGGATCGCTGTTGTTGAATTGCTCGGGTTTGAACCCTGTTTCGTTGGAACCGCTCGGCAAGGGTCTCACCATGGTGCGGTAACCGGGCTTGCTCACGATGATGCTCGCGTGCGGCCCGAGGAAGAACATGCCGTCCTTCGATCCCTTCACCACGATGTTGGAGAAATCGAAAAGGCCGTTCGCATCGGTGGTGCGCTTGAATTCCATGTACTGGAAGTCGGCGGTTTCCGTGTTGTGGTCACAACCCACCACCACCGGAGGTACAGCGCCCACGGCCTTGTCGTAGTACAGCCGAAGCTTCACGGTGGCATCGGCCAAGGGCTGTGTCACGCTCACCATCACCCGGCCGATCACGCGGGGACTTCGGGGCACCAGCGCCACGGGCACATCGTACTCCAGTACCTCGAAGCCGCTGTTGCGCAGATAACGATGGTCCCCGTCCACGTTGGGTCCATTCGACTGACCCGTCGGGTAGGGCGCGGACCAGGTGAAGTAGGTGTACAGCCCGCGGTCCTTGTCCGTGCTGCATTTCAGGAGGTACTCGTCCGGCGAATAGGCGTCGTGGAACACCATGTTGTTGAACAGCGCACTGCCATCGCTGCTCTTGGAGGAACAGCGCGACACCAAAGGGATCTCGCCGAGGCCGGGCATCGTCACGGTCCCATCGATGTTCTGTCCTTCATCGGGTGGAACGGCTTGCGGTGCATGGTCCGTGGGACGCAATACGCTCACTTCCACATTGCCCATCGGTGCGCCAGAGCCGCCCATCTGGTAATTGCATGCGCCCTGCGTCACCGTCAACTTCAGGTCATAGCTGCGCACGTAGCAGGCCTGGTCGGGCAGTTCCACCACATCGCCGGGCTGCGCATAGATCTCCAGATCGGGGCTGCAGTAGTAAGGTGATACCACCTCGATCATCAGGACCTTGTATGCCCGTGATGCCGAGGTGCTGCCATCCCATTGGTGTGCTGGCCGGAAACGTCATGTCCAAGGGGATGAAATAGTCGATCTGGCCCGGGACGGTAACGCCGGTGTAGGAAGGCTGGTGGTAGAACAGGTCGAACTCACCGTTGGGGCCGGTGGTGCCCGTGGCGATCTCCTTACCCATGTGCCATTCATTGCCCTGCCCAAGACCTCCGAACCCGCCCCCGGGTATATCATCCACTCCGAGGACCACGCGATCGGCCTCACCCGTCACTTGGCCTTGGATATTGCGGGACACCACACCTTCCAGCACCACGCGTTCCACCAGTTTGATCGGGATGTCCTTCAGCGGCTTGCCACCTGATGTGCTCACGGGAAAACGGTCGATCCATTTGTCCGTTGGGAAGGGGCTTACCTGGGTGACTTGCCCAGCGTTCAACATTCCTCCATCCAAATAGCTGCTCGTACCGGAGTTCGATGATCCGCCGGGAAGATCGAACGCACCCATGACCAAGTTGCCTGTATTCCATCCCGCCTGGGTCGCACTTCCGCCGGTGGATGTGCCAGCGGTCGGTCCTTGGATCGGCCCTTGGAAAATGCCCCCAGCGCTTATCACCATGTCGCCGATCGATACAGCCCCCGTCGACTCGCCACATCCCGTGCGGCCGCTGTTCTTGAAGCGGTACACCAACCGGCCCTTGACGTGCGTGTCCTTGATGGGGCCGATGGGCAACGCCGTGAAGGCGGAGGCGGGAATGGTCGAGGCAATTGTGTTGGTGGCCGGTCCCGTTGGGGGAGGTTCGATCAGGAAGGTGCAGACCTCGCTCCGTCCCTTGTTCTCGATCATGATGCTGTTGGTGACATCGCGTGCTACCACGCCCACGGCGTACGTGGTGTTGACTTTCAGCGAGGGGTCGTACGGTTGCCACGGGTAGGTGGGCACCATCAGGTCGGTGCGGGTGATGGGATTGCCGGCAACGCCATCGATCGCGAGCCATAGTGCCGCTGTGGGGTTCTGCCCCGGGAGCAGTTCCAGGATGTACAGGTCGTAGCGGATGTTGGCGAGGTTGAAGTTGCCGATGGGCGGGCTCCAGGTGAAAACAGGCCATTGCGTGGCGATCGTCTCGTTGCACCATGGGAAGGTGAGCACCGGCGGCTGCGCGTAACTGATGGTGAAGAACAGGCAGCCGATCGGCGCTTCGGGGGAGAGCGGGGCCGAGGTGGCGTAGTCCAACGCTTGGATGCAGAGCTGGTAGTTCCCCTCGGGCAGGATCCCGGTCTGCGCCACCGCGTCCTGGATCTGCTGCGGTGCATTGACCTGGAAATTGTTCTGGTCGATGAAGGCGAGCGCCGGTGAATTGGCTTGCAGCACGCGCACTTCGAGCGGGGCCAGCGTAATGGGTTGCGCGGGTTGGTAAGCGGGGCGGGTGCGACCGTTGTAGCCGTTGTCCCCTTCAACATACCCGACCAATTTGAGCGACTGCGTGGTGTTGGTCTGGTTCACCAGGTTCACCACCATCGCGCCCTGATAGTCGCTCAGGTACACGCTGTAGGGCGGCATCACCACCGGTGTCACGGAAATTTCGTTCTGTGCGAACAGCGCGCACGGGATCGTGAGCGCGGCGAGGAGGAGGCGGGTTCGGGTGCGCATGGTCAGAATCGGATATCGACACCGATGATGCCGGTGTCCTCGGTGAATTCAGGAATGAAGGGATCGTCGCTGCGGTTGTCCTGGTGAATGATCTGTGCGGTAAGGCCGATGCGTTTGCTCACGCGGAAGTTGAGGTCGAGGTTCAGTTGCACAGTGTTCCCGGTGCCTCCGCCCGGCAGGTCGTTCGCGAGGAAGGTGGTGCGCAATTGCGTGCCCAGCTTGTTGTCCTTCAACCATGATCGGCCTGCTTCCACGTGCGCCCCGCGACTGTCCGTGCGGCCGATGGCGGTCTCGGTGCTGCGGTAGATGATCCCGCCGCCGATCCGAAGGCCGTACTGCTTCCAACCGCGCGTATAGGCCAGGTCGTTGTGCATGCCAGTGAGCTGGGCATTGGCGAACGCGTTCTCGCTGCGATCGCTCAGCGCGAAGAAGTTGAAGGTGTAGCTGATCGAATGCGTTCCGTTCGCAACGCTGTACTGGAGCCGGGGCTGCAACAGGAGGTTCTGGCTCACCTGCTGCAACAGGGCGGTGTCGCCCAAACTGGGCCGCACGGGGTTCTGCGTGATCCCGAAATTGGTGTAGTTGACCAGGAAGCCGAAGGCCTTGCCGCTGTTGTAGTTCAACCCCAGGTTACCGATGATGCGCCGCGCGGTGGCGGTGCGCAGCTCCTTCAGGTTGTTGCGTTGCCAGCCCAGCGTGAGGTTGGTGCTCAACTTGTTCTTGAAGAAGGTGCTCGCCGCCGTTCCGGTGATCTGTTCCACATCGGTCTGGAAGTAGTAGGCGCCCATGCTCTTGAAGTCCGGGTCCACGCGGCGGTACACCAGTTTGTAGCGGGCGCGCTTGCGCTTGAGCGCGAGTCCGGTTTCCACGGCGATCAAGCCTTGCGTACTGGTGCGGGGAATGAACAGGCTGTTCAATGTGTTGGTCACCGCCCCGCCATCCTCCAGCAATTCATTGCTCCTTACATCGCGGGTGAAGGCACTGCCGGCCATGTCGAAATCCCAGGTCCATTTCTCGTTGAGCTTGATCCGGCCCGTCATCCCGATCACGAGGTTCTCCTCCGGTGTGAGCCGCGTGAGCACGGGGTCGTGGATCGAGCCTTCGTCATCGGCGCCGCGCATCATCACAAGGTCCACATGCTGCTCCTCCGTGCCCACGCCGAGCTTCACGGCATAGCCGGTGCGCTGGTAGGAGGGCACGGGCACTTCGCTGATGTAACGGTCCGGGTCGTACATCGCCAAGGTGTCCTCTTCCACCGCCTTGCGGAAGCGGCCGTACACGAAGCCGAAGCGGAACTTGCCGGGGTTCAGCTCTAAACCAGCCATCAAGGCGCGATGCCCTGCGAGGGTGAACTTGGAGAAGGTGACATCGCGGTAGCCGAGATGCACCTTCACCCATTTGTAGTAGGGGCTCAGGCCGAACTGGTTGAAGGGTTGCTGGAACGAACGGTGCTGATCGCTCACCACCAACATGAAGGGAAGCTGCACGCCTTCTATGGTCGCTGTGGGCGTTCCGCTGATCGCCCAGAAGGTGGGCGTACGCCGCGGATCGATGCCGTCCACGTGGTAGAAGCCGAATTGCGCGCTGAGGCCGGCGTTGAATTGCACGGGACTCTGATGGCCGACCTGTCCGAGGTCCTGCGCGATCGTCGCGGTGCAACCCAGAAGGGCGACCACGACGGACCAGAAGCGTATCAAGCATCCTTGCATGACCGCCTGAAACTACCGTTGCAGATCTGCTCCTGCGGGCCTGATCAAGCGTGGGTCACTTCCGATCGAGAATTCGGACGCTTAGGCTTAGTGCGATCCGGTATTTGGATCCCTCACACCTGGAACTTCTCATGGAAAGCATCGCGTTTGCTCTTCGCCAGAGGCACGCTGGTGCCGTCGCTCATCATGAGGTATCCGCCTTCGCTGCGCACGTATTTCGTGAGGTGCAACGGATTGATCAGGTGCGACTGGTGGCTGCGGAAGAACCCGTGCGGAGTGAGCATGTCGTCCAGGTCCTTCAGTGTACGGGAGAGCAGGAGCTTGCGTCCGTCCTTCACATGCACATGCGTGTAGTTGCTGTCCGCTTCGCAACGCACGATATCCTCCACACCGAAGAACTCGACGCCATCACCGGTGGGCAGCGCGATGCGCGGATGCCTTGCCCCTTCGGTCCCCATGTTGTGCATGAGCACCCGCATGTGCTTGCCGGCGGCGATGTCGCCCCGGAGCAGGGAGCGCTGCACGGCCTGTTTCAATTCGCTCGGCTGCACGGGCTTCAGCAGGTAGTCCACCGCGCTGAACCGGAACGCGCGGATGGCGTACTGATCGAACGCCGTGACGAAGATCACCTGGCCCTTGATGTCGCCCAGCTTCTCCAACACTTGGAAGCCGTCCATGCGCGGCATCTGCACATCGAGGAAGATGAGGTCCGGCGCGTGCTGCTTCACGGCTTCGATCGCTTCCGGTCCGGAACTGCACACGGCCACAATGGTCACCTCGGGGCAGTGTTGTTCCAATTCCATGCGCAGCGTTTCACGGCTGTGCTTCTCGTCGTCGGCGATGATGGCGGTGTGGCCCATGGTCATGTGTCAGGTGATGGCCTCGTGCATCAAGGGAATGAAAAGTACCACACGCGTGCCGCATGGCGCTCCGTTCGGATCAACGAGGTCCTCCACCGTGGAGCGTAGCCCGAGGCCCAAGGTCTGCGCGGCGAGTTCCATCCGCTCGGCAGTGATGCGCATGCCGAACGATCGTTCGCGATGGGCGATCGTGTTCTTGATCTCCTCGGCCTTCACACGTCCCACGCCGTCGTCCTCGATCACGATCCGCAGCCCTTCGCTGTCCGTGCTGATGTCCACCGTGAGCGAGCCGCGTTCCTCCTTGTTCATCAACCCGTGCCAGATGGCGTTCTCCACGTACGGTTGCACCAGCATGGGCGGCAGCCGGAGATGTTCCTGGTCGATGCCCTCCGCCACATGGATGCGGTGATCGAACTTGTGCTCCAACCGCAGCGATTCGATCTCGATGTAGAGACGCAAGGCTTCCAACTCATCCTTCAACGACACCAGGTCCTCCCGAGAGTTCTGCAGGATGCGCCGGATGAGCATGGCGAAGGTGCCCAGGTAATCGGCCGTTTCACGCGGTGTCCTCGTCATCGCGTAGTACTTGATGCTGTTCAGGCTGTTGAAGAGGAAGTGCGGGTTCATCTGTGCGCGCAGGGCGTGCATCTCCACTTCGGCGAGCTGCTTCTGGAACGCGGCCTTGCGTTGTTCTTCGCGACGCACCGTGCGCAATCGGTTCCGGAAGAGCAGCAGTACCGCACCCGCGAACAGCAGCAGCCCGATCACACGTGCGAAGGTGGTCTTGTACCAAGGCGGTGTGATGGTGAAGCCGATGGTGCGCGCATTCTCCAACGGTCGGCCGCCGCGTACCGACCGCACCTGCACGCGGTAGTTGCCGGGTTCCAGCGATGCGAACTGGACGTTGCGTTCCTGCCCCAGCGCGTGCCATGCGCTGTCGGCGCCCAGGATCCGGTACTCGAACTGGTGCGCGAAGGGATGCGAGAGATCGATGGCTGCGAACTCGATCTGCAGTGGAAGGTCCGACTCCTTGATCGGGATCGTTCCTTCGACCATTCCGAACTGATCCGTTGCGTACGTGGTGCTCCGCGTGCGGATCATCAACACTTCGATGGCCGGTGCAACGGGCTCGCGCAACAGATCCTCCACGCGGAAGACCTGCAACACCGGCTTCTCGTCCACATGGACCATGAGGCGACCATCACGCGTTACCAGGATGCCGGCCTCGCCGTCCGGCAACGTGAGCAGCCCGTCGTTGCGATCGAAGCGCCGCGTCCTGCCCGTGCGCGTATCCACCATCAGCACGCCCTTGTTCACGGCCCACAGCCGGTCCTGCGCATCAATGGTCATGCGCAGGCAGCGTTCGCGTTCCAGACCGTTCCGAGCATCAATGGGGTGGGAGAGGAACGCGCCCTCCGCGCTCACCTCCACGCGGCAAATGCCACCGTGGGGCAGGCTCACCCACATGCTCCCTTGGCTGTCGCGCACCACGCTATACACCCTGCTGGTCGTGAAGCCGTTCCGCCCTGTGGGGTCCTTGCCGAAGTTGAAGAAGCGGTCCTTCCCTTCGTCGTACACGCTCAGTCCTTCGCTCGTCGTGATCCAGATCCGTCCCAACGTGTCCTGCGCGATCCCCCAAATGCCCGTGTTGCTGATGAGCGAATTGCCGTCGTCCGTGTCGTGCTTCAATTCCTTCACGGTGCCCTTGCCACGTTCCCACACGCGCACGCCGGACCCACCGGTACCGATCCAGATGCGGCCCTTCGCATCCTCACAGAGACCTGCGGACCAGAAGCGTTCACCCGGAAAGAGTGGCGTCAATCGATCGGATCCCGGCGGCATCATCATTGGGCCGTCGCGCGTGGCGACCCAAAGCGCTCCATCGCGGCCATAGAGGATGTTGTTCACGCGCACCGTGGTGCCGTCGATCTCCGCAGGTGCATGGACCACCTTCCATTCACCGCCCGTTCCTTGTTGCAGGATCCCCGCTCCATCGTAAGTACCGATGGTGATCGTTCCCGTCTTCGGGTCCTCGGCCATGGACATTACCCAGAGCGGCGTCTTCCCGATCGCACCATCATCCGGGAAATCGATCAGCCGGTACGGGTAGGTTGATGCAGGAAGTACGAAGAGCCCGTTGTCCGTGGTCGCCAACGCACCGCCATCATGCAAGGTGAGCACTTGGTTCGTCACTGCACGTTGTTGCGGCAGCATGGGGTCCACCACCGGATGCGCCATGCGGATCGATCCATCGCGTGCGTCCATTTCCAGGATGCCGTATTCCGAGGCCACCCACAGGGTGCTGTCGTCCTTCGCCGAAACGGACGTGGTGTAACCGCCCAGCACGTCGTTGCCTTGGCGGATCCGGAAGTGCTCCGCCTTGGAATGGTCCGGCTTGAAGCGGCGTACCCCCTCGCCCCAACTGCCCACCCAGATCCAGCCGGCATGCACCACGGCAGGCACGGTGCGATAGGTCGTTTCCCCAGCGGACCCGAGGTAGTCCATGAATTCACCGGTCGCAGGATCGAACTCGGTGACCAACGCGTTCGTCGTCACGATCAACCGCCTTCCAAGGCCGGGATGGTCCGTTATCGCGATGATCCGCTTATCGGTGTATCGGTCGGGCAAAGCATAGCGCACGCTCGTGCCACGCCAAGGATCCACCCGCACGAACGCATTCTTCACCACCGCCCAAAGTCCACCATCGGCAGCCAGATGAACATGAAGAACCGGTTCATTCCGTGGCAAGCCCTGCACGGCAGGACGCCATGCCGAATGCCGCGCTAGCCGCCATGCGCACAACCCGTTGTCCGTGGCCAGCCAAAGCAAGGAGTCGCCTTGCAGAGCAGAGCCAAGGATGGTTCGTCCGGGGATCGCGGTGCTGTCCATCGGGTCGAAGGGCAGGCGCTGTACCGTGGTGCCGTTGGTCACGAAGAGCCCTTCCGTACCACCAAGCCAAACACGGCCTTGGGTATCCTCCGTGACCGTCGAGATCCAGCGATCGGCCAGTTCGGCGAGATGCGGATACGGACGGAAGGTCTCGCCCTGCTTGAAGGGTTGGGCCGTGGCGTGTGGTATCGCTGCGCAGCACATGCACAGCAAGGCGAGCGAACACTTCGCAGCGAGGGCAGTCTTAAATACCTTCTTCGACACGGGCTGAATTTCGCCATTCGCATCTCATCTCGACAGACGGATCGAGCAAGGGAGCGCCCTGATCGATCCAATGCAGCACAGCGTCCAGCTTCCGGATCCGACGCGGCCTCAGTTGTTGGTTGATCGTGCCGCGACCGGAACGGTACGATCGATGCTGAGCAGAGACGGTCGTTCCGGGTCCGGTCGGGAGGATACCACTCTAGGGTAGCTGTTCATCCAGCGTGTTCGTCGGCACCGAACCGCCGATATTGCTGAGGATCGGGTCGCGGTCGTTGCCGGCGCCGATGTACTTCGTCACGCCATCCATGTTCACATCCGTCACGGAGTAACCTGCGATGATATTGGTCGGCACCGAACCGCCGATCGCTTCAAGGATGGGATCGCGATCGTTGGACTGGCCGGTGTACTTGAGTTCCTCCATCGCGGGCGCGGAGCGGAACACATTGCCCGCCCACAAGGCCATCGCGCCTGGAATGTCCTTGCGCGCATTGGTGCCGAAGGTGCTCGTGGCTGCCGAGCGGAAGTCGATCGTGGGCGTGGCACCGGTGAAGTCCACCGTGCCCAGCGTCATCGCCCCGAGGTGGTTGCGATGCCGCACGACCACGAAATAATCACCTGCCTCCGCATCAAAGCTCAAGACGGAAGAACCGTTCGCGGCCACCACGTCCCCATCGCGCTGCACCAGCGCATGGCGCGAGGCCACGAGGCTGGTCGCATCGCTGGCGGAACGCAGTTCCACGCGCACCCAATCCACGATGGCGTTGTTGCCTGCGGTGGCCAGCACGCCTGCCGCGATGGTTTCGCCGCCACCGCCACCGGCATTCGCGAAGCTCATGGCGGTGTAAGGTTCCTGCAGCGGGATCAGGTTGTTCACGCGCAAGCTGTCGGTCATCAGGCCCGTGCCGCTGTCGTAGGGTCCATCAAGCCAGAGCTTCACGTTCGCTTGTGCCTGTGCCGCAGCGGTGATCGTGAAATCGGTGTTGCTCATGTCGAAGAAGATGTTGCCGCTCGCCTTCACCACGATACGCGCGGTGGTGGTGGCGATGCTCGGTACATCGACCGTTGCGCTGCCATCGTTGGGCGTTGCGCTCAACAAGGTCACCGGCCAGGTGAGGCCGCCATCTGTGCTCAGCAGGATGTCCACGTTCGCGCAACTCACCGGTGATGCAGTGGTGCCGGCCACGTTCCATGTGACGGTCTGCATGCTTTGTCCGGGCCATGTCACTGCCGTGTTCGGGGCGGTTACCAAGAACGGCCCAGCGGTACCGTTCACCGTCACCACCATATTGTCCTGCGCATTGCATCCGCCGCCGATGGCATTGTCGCGAACCGTGAGCCTGAAGTTGTACGTGCGCCCCACCGATGCCAGCACTTCCCACGTGGGCGTGGTGTTGGCGATGATCGCGCCCAGATCCGGGAAGAAGCGCTGGTCGCTCGTTGTAGGCAGGAAGGGCCGGAAGCAGGGTCCGCCCGTATTGGTGCTCACCGGCGGTTGTGTGGCCACGGTACTATTCATCTGCTCCCAGCTATAGGTGAGCACATCAGCGCCGTTGGCATCGGTGCCCGTACCTGTGAGCACGAAGGGCGTGCTTTTCGGGATCACGCGATCGGCACCGGCATCGGCGGTAGGGGACGAGTTCCCCAGGGCCGTCACCGCATCGCACGTGTGGCTGCCGCCGGTGATGAAGGTGTGGATCTCACCGAGACTGTATCCACCGAACATGTCATCGCTGTGCAGGGCCACGTCGGGGGAGCATACGCCGGCGTAGCCCATGATCGTGATGCCGCTGCCCACTTCCACCGCCGCGGCGGAAGAACGATTGCAGTTGTTGTTCTGCGTGTGGTTGCCGCCGAACTGGTGGCCCATCTCATGCGCCACGTAATCGATGTCGAAGGGGTCGCCCACCGGGGAACTGGAACCCGTGACGCCGCCCGCCTTGTTGCTGGTGCAAACGCTGGCCAGGTAGGCTACGCCACCGCCGCCTGTGCTGAACACATGGCCGATGTCGTAGTTGGCGGAGCCGATCACACTGTTGCATGTGCTGATGTTCTGGCCCAGCATCGTGTTGCCACTTCCGTTGGAGTACGGGTCGGTGGAGGAATTGAGGTAGATGAGGCTGTTGTTGTTCGCCACCAGTTGCAGGGTGAGCGTTGCATCGCGCTCGTATATCTGGTTCACACGATTCAAGCTCGTGGTCATTGCCGCCGCCACGAGTGGCACCGTTCCGCCATGGAAAGCGGCGTACTCGCCCGTGCATGCCAGCGCCAGCCGGTACGTGCGGAACTGGCAATCGCCTGCGCGCGCGCCTTCGAGCGACTCGATCACCTCCTGCGCACGGCGCGCGATGTGTTCCGCGTCGTTCACTTCATCGAACGCGCAGAACCGGAAGCCGTGACCAAGTTCCTTGTGGAAATCGACCTTGCGGTAACAGATCAGGTCGGTGGTGTTGCCATACGCGTACGGGTCGATGAAGTATGCTTCGTGCCGTGCCGAGAGCACCATGGCGTGGAAGCCGTGCGGCGTCAGATCGAAGCGTACCGTGGCACCGGGATCATCCATCCCATATCCCGCATAGGTGCGGATCATGGGCAATTGCGCCTGCAGATCGGGGTGCATCACCGAGGATTCCATGAAACGGAAGCGCGCCATGCTGCCATCGGGCATGGGCAGGGCGATGGTGCGGTCGGCCTTGACCGCCATTTCGGGGATGGTGCCACTGTTGGCGCCATCGAGCACATCGCTCAGTGCCGTACCGTTGATCCGTACAATGCGGTACGCGTCCGGCACGATCCGGCGTTCACCGGCGACGATCACATCACGTTCGCTGATGTTGGACCACCAAGCCGTGGTGCCGGACCGGGTCTGCGCGGTGGTACTGAGCGGGCAGAGAAGCAGTACGGCGGCGATTGCAGGCCATGTTCCGGGAAAGCGCATACGCGATGTTACTGGAATCGATCGGATCAGGGCGAACGGTTTTCGGCGAGCCTTGGATATCATCCGCAGGATGACATGATCTGTTCGGGTAACTTTTGAGATCACAGTCAACCGCGGTGGTCCAAAATGAAGAAAGCCCACTTGCGGTGGGCTTTCGTTGCGGACTCCATGCGTTCTTTACGTTTTGAAGAAAGCCCACTGGGTGGGCTTGCGGACCGGACGGGACTCGAACCCGCGACCTCCGCCGTGACAGGGCGGCATTCTAACCAGCTGAACTACCAGTCCGATTTGCTTCGTTTTCCAACGAAGCGGCTGCAAATGTAGGCGCGTGCAGCGAATGTGCAAGGCATGTGCTTGATGTTATCCGCCATCCCGCGATGGGCGCGGTTCCCCGGCAACAACGGGTCGTGCGCGGAGTGACTGTTCAGTACAAGCGCGCACGCTTGTTCAGGAATTCCAACAGGATCGGTTCGAAGCCTGCGTTGATGTCGGCTTCCACTAGATCGATGCGGTATTGGCCACACTTCAGCTTCAAGCGGTGCCAACGTTCGGCCATGGCCGTGCGATACGCATCGCGCACCTCAGCGGGGTGCGCCTTCACTTGTTCGCCGGTCTCCACATCCACGAACGTGTACGGGCGGTCCTGCACGTCCAATTCCAGTTCCCGCTTCCGATCCACCACATGGAACAGGATGATGTCGTGCTTGTTGAACCGCAAGTGTTGCAACGCATCGAACATCTCCTCCTCCCGGTCCGCGCTATCCAACATATCGCTCAGGATCACCACGAGGCTGCGGCGGTGTGCGCGTTGCGCGATGTCATGCAGTGCGGCCACCATGTCCGTGCGCTGGCCCCGACTCGGCGCGTCGTCAGCGAGCAGCGACTCCAAACGGTTCATCAGGTTCCGCAGGTGTGCTCCGCTGCTTTTCGCCTTTTCCGAAGCGGCCACCACATCACTGAAGATGGTAAGGCCCACCGCGTCGCGCTGTTTCCGAAGGAGTTGGATGAAGGTCGCCGCCGCATGGATCGCGAATTCGGCCTTGTTGAAGCCTTTCACATCCGACTTCGCCGGGTAGTACATCGAACTGGATGCGTCCAATACCAACTCACACCGCAAATTGGTCTCCTCCTCGTAACGCTTCACAAAGAGTTTGTCCGTGCGTGCGAAGAGTTTCCAATCGATGTGCTTCGTGCTTTCCCCTTGGTTGTATGCGCGGTGTTCCGCGAACTCCACACTGAAGCCATGGAACGGACTCTTGTGTAGGCCTGCAAGAAATCCTTCCACTACTTGACGGGCCTTGAATTCAAGGGCGCTTAACGCTTGGATCTGGTTCTGTTCGATGGGCACGGAGCAAAGGTCGAGGTTCGACGGACAAGACGGGTTCAAGGATCAATCCACATCAGGAATGTCGCCCGGCAGATTGAATAGTCCCCAATCATCATACATGCGATCGGAGTCCTTGAAGGTGGCCACCCATTCAACGAACAAGGGGCGGAATTCCTCCACTGCGTTGCGCAACAGGTCGAAGTGCGCTTGTTCGCTGTGTCCGGCGATCTCCAGGCCACGCAAGGCAACGACCATCTCTCGGCATGCCCGCCGGATCAAACACGCGTATTCCATTTGGAGGTCGTACAGGTTCATGCTACTTGTTCCTGCGATCTTGGCTCCGATCAGGTAGGCGTTCGCCATGATGTCGTCCTTGCTCTGTTCAAGCATGTGATCATCGAAGTCCCGTCGCTTCGGGTCCCCTCCCTTGATCTCGTCAGGAGCGCTCTCCACAATGGCCGTGGCCAACTTGCGGATCTCCTCCGCTTGCTTGAAGAGCGGAGTCTTTCGATAGCTGTCGGTGTCGTCCATGTCCTATTGGTTCGGTGGGTACCACGCGGAACGCTGCAACGATACAACGCGGTGCCCGAGCTACTACCGTTGAACCGGAAAGAAGAACCCCGCACAACGCAATGCGATGTGCGGGGTACGTCAGGTCAATGGATTCAGGCCAACTGCCCGTCCAGCTTCTGCGTCAATTGCGACTTGGGAACAGCACCCACGCTGCGGTCCACCACTTCACCATTCTTGAAGAACAGGATGGTGGGGATGCTGCGGATGCCGTACTTCATGCTCACCTGCGCGTTCTGGTCCACGTTGAGCTTGCCGACGACGGCCTTGCCCTCGTATTCCGCGGCGATCTCCTGGACCACCGGGCCTACCATGCGGCAGGGGCCGCACCATTCCGCCCAAAAGTCCACCACCACGGGTTTGTCGCTCTTAAGGACGAGTTCTTCAAAGTTGCTGTCTGTGAATTCGAGTGCCATGTTGTTGAGTTGCGCCGTGGCGCTGGTTGATTGCGTGTGCTGGTCGTTACTGCTTGCTTTTCCTTACCTATGGATCCGGCCGCCAAAGATATCCCGCGTCAACGATCTCCTTGCCACTTTGGATCTCCTGTCCATGTGTCAGTTCAACGCGTAGGAAACATCGATGAGGCCGTCGAGTGCATTCACCAGATCCTCGCTGATCGTCACCAAATGCTTGCGACTGGGCACATCAACGGCTACGTTCTCGGACTGGCTGACGAGTTGGAAGTTCACTTTGCATTTGCCGGGATGCGCCGCGAGTAGCTGTCCAAGTTCGTGGACCAGTTCGTCCGAGACGCGCTCGGCCTCCAATGTCAAGTTCAACTTGGTCAGGTGCTTCTCACGTACATCGCTCAAGAGTTCCATGCTCGCGATCTTGAATTCCATCTGGCCCTCATCGCGCCCCCATGTGCGCGCCATCGCCCGGCCTTTCACGAAAAGGAGCACGCCCGGTTGCAGGTACAGCTTGAAGCGCAAGTAGTCCTCACTGAAGAGCATGAAGTCGTGCGAACCGAGGTGATCCTCCAGGCTCATCGTTCCGAAGGGCTTGCCGCTCTTCGCGATGCGATGCTCGGCTTTCGTGACGATCCCTGCGAAGGAGATGTCGCGGCCCTCCAAAGCTTTCAGGTCGGTGAGTTGTGCGAGATTGTTGTGGCAGAGGTACTTGATCTCCAAACGGTGATCATCCAGTGGGTGGCCGCTCAAGTAGAAACCGATCACCTCCTTCTCGAAGTGGAGTTTCTCCAACGCGCTCCATCCTTCGATCTGTGGTAAGGTCGGTTCGGGGATGCCAGCGCCTTCCACCGCACCATCGAACATGCTCACCTGCGCGGAATCAACGCCGTCCTGGTGTTGCTGCCCAAAACGGGTGAGGGTTTCCACCCACGTCGGTTTGCCTTCGCCGGCGGAGTGGAAGAAATGTGCACGCGTCACGTTCAACGAATCGAAGGCGCCTGCATAAGCGAGACTTTCCAATGCCTTCCGGTTCGCTGATCGCAGGTTCACGCGACGAACGAGATCGAAGATGGTGGAGTAGGGGCCGTCCTTGCCGCGTTCCGCCACGATCGTTTCCACGGCGGCTTCGCCCACGCCCTTCACGGCGCCCAATCCGAAACGGATCCGCCCCTCCTTGTTCACGCTGAACTGGAAGCTGCTTTCGTTCACATCGGGCCCAAGCACCTTGATCCCCATGCGCCGGCATTCCTCCATGAAGAAGGTGATCTTGTCGATCTGGCCGCCGGAATGCGTGAGCACGCTGGCCATGTATTCGCTCGGGTAGTTCGCCTTCAACCATGCCGTTTGGTAGGCCACGACGGCGTAGCAGGTGCTGTGCGATTTGTTGAAGGCGTACTGGGCGAACGCTTCCCAGTCGGTCCAGATCTTCATACACACTTTCTCGTCGAACCCGCGCTCGCTCGTTCCCGAGAGGAACTGGCCCTTCATCCGGTCCAGCGTGGCGCGGTCCTTCTTGCCCATCGCTTTGCGCAGCACATCCGCATCGCCTTTGCTGAAGCCCGCGAGCTTCTGGCTGAGCAACATCACCTGCTCCTGGTACACCGTGATGCCGTAGGTCTCCTTCAGCAACTCCTCCATTTCGGGGAGGTCGTACACGATCTTCTCCAGCCCGCGCTTGCGCTTGATGAAGTTCGGGATGTACTCCATCGGGCCCGGACGGTACAGCGCGTTCATGGCGATGAGGTCGCCGAATTGGTCCGCCTTCAGTTCGCGCAGGTGCTTCTGCATGGCCGGACTTTCGAACTGGAAGGTGCCATTGGTCTCGGCGCGCTGGTAGATCCCGAAGGTTTTCTCGTCGTCCAGCGGAATGTCGTCGATCGCGATGTCGATGCCGTGGTTGGCCTTGATCATGCGCAGTGCATCGCGGATGATGGTGAGGGTCTTCAAACCCAGGAAGTCCATCTTGATCACACCGACGTCCTCGATCACCTTGCCTTCGTACTGTGTGAGCAGGAGGGTGGATTCCTTCGAGGTGCAAACGGGGATGATCTCCGTGAGGTCGCTCGGGGCGATGATGATGCCCGCCGGGTGAACACCAGTGCCGCGCACGCTGCCTTCCAGCTTCTCGGCTTCGCGCAGCACGTCCGACGTGAGCTCGCCGCTTGCAAGGATCTCGCGTAATACCTTCACATTGGCAAGTTCATCGCTGCTCAGGTTCTCCTTCGCCTTCAAGCTGCCCGGGCCTTCGATCGGTGCGTTCAGGATGCGGCCCAGTTCGATGCCCGGTCGTTCGGGGACCAGCTTCGCGAGGCGATCGGCTTCCTGCAGCGGCAGGTCCATCACGCGGCTCACGTCGCGGATGCTGCTCTTGGCGGCCATGCTGCCGTAGGTGATGATCTGCGCCACCTGGTTCTTGCCGTACTTGTTCACCACATAGTCGATCACCTTCTGCCGACCCTCGTCATCGAAGTCGGTGTCGATATCGGGCATGCTCTTGCGGTCCGGGTTCAGGAAGCGCTCGAACAGCAGGTCGTACTTGATCGGGTCGATGTTCGTGATGCCGATGCAATAGGCCACCACGCTTCCCGCTGCACTGCCACGACCGGGGCCGATCAGCACGCCCATGGCCTTGCCGGCATTGATGAAATCCTGCGTGATCAGGAAGTATCCGCTGAAGCCCATCGTGCGGATGGTGAAGAGTTCGAAGTCGATCCGCTCCTTGATCTTGGGGTCGAGGCTTTCTATCCCACCCGATGACCCCTGGTCGAAGCTGCCGTTGTGGCGACCCATTGGGTCGCCTGTACGGGCGCTTCGATCCGGATCCGTTGCGAGATAGCGGCGTATCGCTCCTTCGTAGGTGAGGTGCTTCAGGTATTCGCTCTGGTCCGCAAAGCCGGTGGGGATCTCGTAGTTGGGGAGCAGGATGTCCTTCTTCAGCTTCAAGGGTTCCACCTTGTCCACGATGCGGTTCGTGTTGTCCAGGGCTTCGGGCAGGTCGCTGAAGGACTTCAGCATCTGCTCTTGGGTCTTGAAGTAGAACTCGTCGTTGTAGAAGGCGAAGCGTTTGCCCTTCTGGCTCACCTCGTCATCGCCATCATCGGCTTTGGGCGTGCTCTGCTTCTCGCCGGTGTTGATGCACAACAGGATGTCGTGCGCGTTGCTGTCCGCCTGGTCCACATAGTGGCTGTCGTTGCTGGCGATCACCGGCACGTTGTACTTCTTCGCCCATTCCAGCAGCACGGCGTTCACGCGGTCCTGTTCCGGCATCCCGTGGCGTTGGATCTCCACGTAGTAGTCCTCGCCGAACAGGTTGAGCCACCACTTGAATTCCTCCTCCGCCTTGGACAGATCGGTGCCGCCGCGCAGGATGGCCTGCGGTACGCTCGCGCCCAAGCAGCACGTTGTGGCGATCAGCCCTTCGTGGTACTTCTCGATCAGTTCCTTGTCTATGCGCGCGTACTTGCTGTAGAAGCCCTCGATGTAACCAAGCGAGCAGAGTTTGCTGAGGTTCTTGTAGCCCTGTGCGTTCTTCGCCAGCATCAACTGGTGGAAGCGCTTGTCCTTGTCCTCGCGTGTGAACGCCTTCTTGTGCCGGTCCGTGACCACGTAGAACTCGCAGCCCACGATCGGCTTCACCTTCGGCGTGCCGTCCTCGTTCTTGTGCTTGCCGGCCTCCGCCACGAACTTGAACACGCCGAACATGTTGCCATGGTCCGTGATGGCGAGCGCGGGCTGCCCATCAGCAGCGGCTTTCTTGTACAGTGCGGGGATGCTGGCCGCGCCGTCGAGTAGTGAGAATTGGGTGTGAACGTGGAGGTGCGAGAACTTCATCAGCGGGCGACGAAGTTATCCGTGAGGGGAGGGCGGGAGGGGATCAGTTTTCCACAGAGGGAATCGACAGTACTCAAATCCCGCTCAACAACATCACGGATGAAAGGGCAGCTTGATCGGGAAAAGAAACTCCGCTTCCTCCTGTGTTCTGTTTGATCATGTGGTCGAGCAACTCCATTTCGGCATAGGAGTCGTTGTTGTGCTTTCGAAGAGTCACAAGAACGCTTGAGCATCGTTCATAATTGCGCTCTGTTTTTTCGATGTTGTACGCCAACATTGCTGCGTCCAATTTTTCCTTGATTGCGCCTTCAGAATGATTTCCGAGAAATACCACCGACATTTTGTGCAATGCACTTGGCTCAACCGCATCAACATGAGGTGCTGGTAGAACTTGGGTTCCTTGTCTTGAGGGAGTGCCCTCTTGAGTTTGTTCACAACCCGTGTACAGCAGTGAAAGAGCTAGCATGCTCAACAGGATTCTATTGGGCTTCATGGTTTTGGATCTGATCCTGCGTTCCATCTTCGTTCTGATGCTTGACCGGTTCCGCCACGAACTTAGGCCTTCGCACGTTCTTCCGTCGCCAAGACCCTGCGCTCTTCAATTCCTCGGCAGCTGTGAGACTCCGGGTCTCGGTCGCAGAGCCTCCCATCGCCCGGAGTGACGCCTTGGCGGATGCGAAAGTGGGCTTGGCGGATGCGAAAGTGGGATTGCACGGTGCGATATCGGGCTTGCAGGATGGCTGTCTGGGCTTGCACGGGGCGAAAGTGGGCTTGGTGGATGCGAAAGTGGGATTGCACGGTGCGATATCGGGCTTGCACGATGGCTATCTGGGCTTGCACGGTTCGAAAGTGGGATTGGCGGATGCGAAAGTGGGATTGCACGGTGCGAATCTGAACTTGCACGATGGCTACCTGGGCTTGGAGGATGCCTATCTGACCGATGCGGACGCCTATCTGAAGGTGCAGGACGCCATTCTGACCGAGGTGGCTTCGCTGGCGATGGTGGTGGCTGCGCGGGACGAGATCGCTTCGCTGCGCTTGCGATGGCGGGTGACGATGGTGGTGGCTGTGCCGGGCTAAAGAAATTCAAGTGTGCTGTTTCACCTGATAGGTCCCCGCTGGCGACCGGCTTGCGATGCTCAACCTGTTCCAGACGTTGATCACGGAAATGGCGAAGGTGAGGTCGGCCAGTTCAGTGGGGCTGAAGTGCGGTCGCACCTCTTCATACACGGCGTCGGGGACGTTGCCTTCGGTCACTAGGGTCACGGCCTCGGTCCATGCCAGCGCGGCGCGCTCCCGGTCCGTGTACCATGTGCATTCGCGCCAGGCGTCCAAGGAATAGAGCCGTTGCTCACTTTCGCCCAGCGCGCGGAGGTCCTTCCAGTGCATGTCGAGGCAATAGACGCAGCCGTTGATCTGTGATGCGCGCAGTTTGATGAGGTGGATCAAGGGGATCCCGATGGAGCACTGGTGGAGGTATTCCTCCACTCTTCCCATGGCCTTGTAGATGCCGGGGGCGTCCTTGGCATAATTGGATCGTGGTGTCATGAGAGGTTGGGGTTGGATTGGAAAGTTAATGGACCGGTGAATAAGCACCGACAGGTGAAAGTGCGAGGGTGCGAGAGAGCGCCAAGGAGAAAGAGGTGCCCTCGCTCGCACTCTTCAAGCTCTTACTGGCGGTCAGAGCGGAGTGCGGGTCCTTTCCACCGGCTCAGTACCGTTCTGCTTGGGCACCTCAGTCTTGAAGGTCGGTGTGAAGCCCACGTTATGGAAGAAGAAGCTCCACTTGTCTGCTTGCTCCTCGATGACCTTGCTTGTGGGCTTGCCTCCGCCGTGTCCAGCTTGCGTATCCACGCGGATCAATACGGGCGCGGAGCCTTGTTGAGCGCGTTGAAGCGTGCTGATGAATTTGAAGCTGTGCGCGGGGACCACGCGGTCATCGTGATCGGCCGTCATCACCATCGTGGCCGGGTAGCTCGCTGGCTTCACGTTATGCAGTGGTGAGTACTTCACCAGGTAATCGAACTCTTCCTTGCTGTTGTCGGCGTTGCCATACTCGGGCGTCCAACCGAAACCCGCGGTGAACTTCTGGTAGCGCAGCATGTCGAGCACACCCACTTCAGGGAAGCAGACCGCGAAGAGATCGGGACGCTGTGTCATTACGGCGCCGATCAGCAAGCCGCCGTTGCTACCACCGTTCACACCGAGGTGCGCCTTGTCGGTCCACTTCTCCGCGATCAGGTATTCCGCTGCGGCGATGAAATCATCGAATACGTTCTGCTTCTTCTCCTTCATGCCGGCCTTGTGCCAGTCCTCGCCATACTCACCACCACCGCGCAAATTGGCCAGCGCGAACACGCCACCTTGCTCCAACAACAGCATACGGCTGGTGCTGAAACTCGGGGAGAGGCTGATGTTGAATCCGCCGTAGGCGTAGAGCAGCGCGGGGTTCGAGCCGTTGGGCTTCACATCCTTCCGATGTACAATGAACATGGGCACCTTCGTGCCGTCCTTGCTGGGATAGAACACTTGTTCGGTCGTGTATTCCAACGGATCGAACTTCAGCTCCGGACGGAAGAACACATCGCTCTTGCCTGTGGCGTACTCATACTTGTAGATGGATCCGGGATCAGTGAACGAGGTGAAGTTGTAGAATCCGAAGGTGTCCTTGCGCTTCCCGCCGAAGCCACCCGCACTACCGATGTCGGGTAATGTGATCT
This sequence comes from Flavobacteriales bacterium, assembly GCA_016721005.1. Lineage (GTDB taxonomy): Bacteria > Bacteroidota > Bacteroidia > Flavobacteriales_F > PHOS-HE28 > PHOS-HE28. The sequence continues at coordinate 84,173 of JADKJM010000005.1, read as the reverse complement.
CCTGTTCGCCGGTACCGTCCTCCTTGTAGCGGTAGAAGCGGCTGGTGGCATCCTTCAGGTACTCCGCGAAGAGAATTCCGCCGCCGCTGCTCACGCCTTGCAACAACTCTTTCTTCTGCGGAATGATGTCCTTCCAATTCTCCTTGGCCGGGTTCGCGGGGTCCACTTCCACCAAACGATAGTTCGGCGCATCCACCTCGGTCATCACCAGGAACTTGCCGGTTCCCGGAACGAAGTCGACGATGCTGGTCTTGTGCTCGAAGCCTTGCTGCAACGCAACCCATGCTGTGGTTGGGGTGGGTAGTGCGCCTTTACGCAGGTCGTGGAAGTACATCTCGAAGCCATCCGTGCCCGTGCTCACATACAGCGTAGCGAATTCCTCCTCCTCCGTCACACCGACACCCACGTATAGATCGCCGTTCACCTTGTCCTCCCACACCAACACATCCTTCTCCTGCGCGTCGCCCAGCTTGTGGTAGTAAACCTTCTGGAATTTGCTCGCCGCGCTGAGTTCAGTGCCCTTCGCGGGAGTGGGGTAACGGCTGTAGAAGAATCCGTTCTTGTAGAATGATGCACCGCTGAATTTGCTCCACTTGAGCAGGTCGTTGGTGGGCTGCATGGTCGTGAGGTCGTACACCATGATCTCCTGCCAATCGCTCCCCGCTCTTTGAACGCCGACGGCCATGTACCGATCATCCTTGCTCACGCCGATCGGGCTGTAGGTGGTGGTGCCCGCTGGATCCAGTTCGTTCGGGTCGATGAAGACCTTGTCCTCGCCATCGAGTCCTTTGCGCACGTTGATGACGCTCTGGTTCTGCAGGCCGCTGTTCTTCCAGATGAAGTACAGGTCGCCCACGCGCATCGGCCCGCTAACCTTGGGGAAGTTGTACAACTCCTCGTAGCGTTTCGCGAGATCCTTCCGGTAGGGGATCTTCCCGAGATATGCGTTGGTCACCTCGTTCTGTGCCGTAACCCAAGCAGCGGTCTCCGCAGTGGTATCATTCTCCAGCCACCGGTAGGGATCGGCTACCCAAGTGCCGTGCAGGGTGTCTCCGGCGGTGCTGTCCTTGCGTGTTTCGGGGTAAGTGACCTTCTCCACGACCTGGTTCTCTTCGGAATTGCACGCAACAAGCGTGAGTAGCGGGAGCGCAAGTAAAGCAGGCTTCAACATGGGGCTGGCTTCCGCATTTTTCCGGAAGGGTCCCAAAAGTAGCCGTCAGCACTTAGCTGGATCGCTGAATGACTTGTGACGAACGGGGAAGGGTCAGGCGCGTTTGCGACGCTGCTCCTGCACGGGTAGTAGCTCGTACACGGTGCCGGGGCCGGGACGCAGATGGACGGTGTTGCCCAATTGTCCAGCCAAGGTGTGGATCAGGTCCATGCCAAGGCTGTTCGGTCGGTCCCAATTGCTTTTGTCGGGAAGGCCAACACCATCATCGCCTATCCGGAGGTGCAATCCGCTGTCATCACCGTCGAGATGTACGATGATAGTCCCCTTATCGCGCCCCTTGAAAGCGTGTTTCAAGGAGTTCGAGATCACTTCGTTGATCAGCAAACCCAAGGGTATCAAGGTATCCACTCCAAGCGTCGGGATGTTGATCTTGATGTCCAGCTCGAGCTTCGTATCGATGGTATAGGCGTAACAGAGATCGCGTGTAAGGTGTGTGAGGTACGCGCTCACATCGATGTTCGCGAGGTCCTTGCTGAGGTAGGTCTGCTCATGTACGAGGGCCATGGCGCTCACGCGATTCACGCATTCGTTGAAGAGTTCCAAGGTGTGTTCATCCTTCACCTGATCCATCTGGAATCGGATCAGGCTCTTCACGATCTGCAGGTTGTTCTTCACCCGGTGGTGGATCTCTTTGATCATCACTTCCTTCTCCTCCTTGCTCAGCATCGTTTCGCGCAGTTCCTTGTTGGAACGCTCCAGATCCTGCCGCGCGATGTCGAGTTGCTCGGATCGCAGGTGGCTTTCCTGGAGCAACTTGTTCCGGGCGCCCATGAGCCACGCCATCAGGATGGCGAGCAGGCAGGCCGTGATCAGAAGGAACTGTGCCTCGTTCCATCGGTCGCTCAAGGTGGCGGTGTGCTTACTCAAACCTTGCTCATGAACGCTGCGGGCCGATCGGTCCACCACTTTCTGCGCACGCTGCATCATGAGTTGGAAGACCGCTTCCAATGATCGGGGGTCCGCGATGTTGTCGCCTCGAAGCATCGCTTGGGCATGGAGTGAATCCGCACGGTGAAGGACCGGTTCGAGATCCGCGACGAGTTCTTGTGCAACGGGAGAGGAAACGAAGCGTTCGCTCGCCTTCTGTATGCGAACCTTGAACCGATGGAGATCGGCTTACCATCGGTGCTGGCCCGCATTCAGGTCCACACGGTGGATGATCGACAACTGGTGCAGGTCGTCATTGATATGGCTGAGTTCATCCAACAGGGCCACTTCATGGTTGATCCGCATCTGTAGGTCGCGCGAACGCGAGACCAGGTTCATGCCATATCCGATGAACAGAATGGCAAGTACGCCGGCAACCAAGGGCCAGCGACGGCGGGAAAGGGTTTGGAAGGCTAGCATGAGGCCAGCCGTTCAACGGGTTCCTGTCCGGAGGGTTGCGCTCAGGGTTGGGCACTGGCCCGCAATCGTGCTTCGAATGCTTGCAGGACAGCCGTGATGCGCGCATTGGTGGTGTCCTTCACCTCCGCATAGATGCGGCGCAGGTTACTTCCACCCAACCCGCGAACCTTCACCACGGGATCCGGGCCGCGCACCAAGAGACCCAAATGAACACCTCCGCGCGGAGTGGTCCGATTTCCTGTGTGGACACATTCGGAAATGGTGATCCTGCATTCGCCTGCATGCACGTTCATCACCACCCTGTATTGCACGGCACCCATGGTCTCCTCGCGCATGCTCAATTGTTCCGATCGATAATTCACGCGAGCAGTAGCTTCCAATGTACCCGTGGTGCGATCGGACAGCAGGAGTTTGCCTCCTGGTTCCTTGCCGAAGGTCCAGGTCCACGCCTCGGTCGCTTTGTCGAAAAGGAGGACCGCATTCAACGGAACAGCAATGCTTCGTATGTAAGTAATGGCTCCGGCCGACCCTCCGGCGGGTCCTTGCGCGAAAAGAGTACTGGTGGCCAATAAGGACGCGAGGAGCGTATGGACGCGGGGCATCGCACGCAAGTTAGTCGGCTCCTGATGTGCGGATGACCGGACCACCGCGGTCTTTCCACATATGGTTCCATGCAAACAGGGAACGGTACGCGAACGATCGCGATCAGCGTGCGATCGGAAGTCGCAGTTCGAAGGTGGATCCCTTGTCCGGACCTGCGCTTCGCGCTTGTAGCACGCCGCCATGCGCTTCGGCCCATTGCTTGGCGCGCGCCAGATTGCCGCGACCTTGGGCTTCGCCAGCCGTGGATCGGCTTTTCAGCCATGCGTACCGCACGAAGATCCTCTCGAGATCCTCCGCGTCCAACCCTGCGCCATCATCCTGTACGGTCAGGACCGCAGCATTGTCTTCATTCGATAGGCGGATCCGGATAACACCGCCGGGTGTACCGAATTTCGAGGCGTTGCTCAATAGCACAGTGATCAATTCATTCAACCAATGCTTGTCGGCCTTGATCGTCAGGCCGGAACCAGCATCGATGTGAAGGGTCTGGCCCTTGCGTGTGAACCGGTGCTGCATCAGGTCGATGGATGCGCGGAGGAGTTCCGTGAGATCGACCGCAGAGCGCGTGAGCGCTCCGATGCCGCGCTCAACATGGAAGCCGTCCAACAGATCCTCCGTGCTTCGCATCGCCTTGAAATACTGTTGTTCGGCGAATCCGATCAGTTCCGCCTGCTCTTCCGCAGGAGTGGAACTCAACTGCGAAAGCACTTGCTGGATGGCCGCAAGCCGGTTGCGCAGATCGTGTGAGAAATGATGCAGAAGCTCGGCTTGTTCCGGTGTGGCACCTTGGTTCTTGTCCATGTGCTCCGCCATTGCGCTAGGATCGTGAGAACCGCCGCAATACATCCTCCAAGCTGTCCGAATTGATCGGTTTGGAGAGGTACTGGCAATCCTTCAGTTCGCGGATGGCGGTGACCACTTCCGGCTTCGTGCTAGCGGTGAGAAAGAGCACCGGGATCGGGTCCTTTTGGTGGATCTGCTGTGCCAGTTCCAGCCCGTTCTTCTCACCCTTCAGGTAGATGTCCATGATGATGAGGTCGGGGCGTTGGTCACGCAACAATTCCTCGGCCTCCTCCGAACTGCGGGCAGTGCCGATGACATCGAAGCCCATGCGCTCCAATTGCAGCCTGTAGCTGAATGAGATGATGGTCTCGTCCTCGATGATCAGGATCTTCTTCATGTGATGATGGTGAACAGGATGTTTCCTTGTTCGGTTGATCAAGCGCGACGCGCCTGAAGGTGATCGTTCAATACTCGCTCGAAGCTATCCACGGAAAGCGCCTTCTCGACGTAGCCGATCACGGATCGGAAACCAAGTGCACGTTCCAGATCGGACGGCCGATTGCTGCTGCTGAACATGACCACACTGGTGAGTTCATTGGGCAACAATCCTTCTGCTTCGCACGTGGCCAAGAATTCGAATCCGTTCACGGCTGGCATGTTGATGTCCACGAACATCAGGTCCGGGAGGTCGTTGCCACTGCGCATGTGCGCCAACGCCTCGGTCGCGGAAGTGTAGGTGGTCAGCTTTCCGGAAAAGCCGGCCTTCTTCAATACCATCCGCGTCACGAAGTTGCAATCGTCCTCGTCGTCGACCAATAGGATATGCATCGCCTCTTTCAGCTCCATCATTCGTTCGTTGTCGTTTGTCGTTGGTCTTCGTTGCTACCGGCGGTTCCAACGCCGATGTCCCACGGAAGGTTTCGGATGGATCGAACCCGATCCGCGGTCGTGTGTACAGCATCGTACTTCCAAGAGATGCGCTTTCTCCAACCCATTACGGCTACACTCGTTTTCCTCAAACAGGACGCCCGTCATTTCCAGATCGTGTTCCTAGCGGGCTTTCTCCTTTTCGGGATACTTCAATTGCATTGGGATGCGGAACTAACGCGCTACGTGTTCCTGCTCGGGACCTGTCTTGGTGTGCAAGCGTGCTTCATCCGGTGGAAGAGTTTGCCTTGGAGTTCGCTCAAGAGTGCTGCGGTGAGTGCCCTTGGAATGTGTCTGTTGTTGAAGGCGGCCGGTCCTGGAGCCTTGGTACTTGGAGCAGTAGTCGCGATCGCGAGCAAATTCATGCTGCGCGTGAATGGCCGACACGTTTTCAATCCCGGAAACCTGGGGATTGCGGCGGCCGTGCTTCTCACCGGTGATGCGTGGGTGAGTCCCGGACAGTGGGGGAGTGGTGTGGCGTTGTTCTTCCTCGTCACCGCCGCGGGTTGCATGGTGGTGCTTCGCGTGGGCCGGATCGATACGAGCCTCGCCTTCCTCGGCACCCTTGCCGTGTTGGAGTACTTCCGCACGGTGCTGTACCTGGGCTGGGAGATGGATGTCTGGTTGCATCGCCTCTCCAACGGGTCGCTCTTGCTCTTCGCGTTCTTCATGATCACGGATCCCATGACCACCCCACGCGCGCAACGCATGCGTGTGATCTGGAGCGTGGCGATCGCAGTCCTTACGTTCCTGCTCGGTTGGTTCTTCTGGATCAATTCTGCACCGATCTGGGCCTTGCTCATCATCAGCACGATCACGCCGATCCTCGATCACCTTCAGCACGGCGATGCATTCAGGTGGAATACCGAGCGACCAGAACAACCTGCACATCACGAACAACATCAACTCACATGAACACCCGATCACTTCTTCCCTTTGCGGCGTTTCTGGCCTCCATGCACGCCTCCGCGTTCTGTGGATTCTATGTGGCCAAGGCCGATGCCACCTTGTTCAATGATCGCAGCGAGGTGATCCTCGTTCGCGATGGACAGCGGACCATCATCACCATGAGCAACGACTTCAAGGGTGATGTGAAGGATTTCGCGATGGTGGTGCCTGTGCCAACAGTGCTTCGCCGCGAGGACATCCGCGTTGTCGAGCGTCGATTGTTCGATGCATTGGATGCGTATAGCGCGCCGCGCCTCGTGGAGTACTACGATGAGAACCCGTGCGTACGCTTCGATCTGTATGATTCCGTGATGGAGAGTGAAATGAGTCGCGCGCCAACGAGCACGGGAATGGCGCAAGAAAAGACCGCTCGCAAAATGGGTGTGACCATCGAAGCGCGCTATACCGTGGGTGAGTACGACATTCTATTGCTCAGTGCGACGGAGAGCGTGGGCTTGAAGGATTGGCTGATCGCGAATGGGTACCGGATCCCGGCGACGGCACATGAGGTGCTCGATCCCTACATCCGTTCCAATATGAAATTCTTCGTGGTGAAGGTGGACCTGGCCCGGTTCCAACAAAGCGGCTACACACTTCTGCGCCCGATCCAAGTGCGTTTCGAGAGCAACAAGTTCATGTTGCCCATCCGGCTCGGCATGGCGAACAGCAATGGATCACAGGACATGATCGTGCATGCGTTCACACGCACAGGCCGCGTGGAATGCGTGAACTACCGCACCGTGAAAGTGCCCAGTGATCGCAACATCCCGCTGTTCGTGAAGCAGCAATTCGGAGCGTTCTACAAGGATCTTTTCGCACGCGCGCATCGCCGGGAAGGACGCAACACGGTGTTCCTGGAGTATGCCTGGAATGTGACGCCAAGCTTCAGTGGTATGAAGTGCGACCCCTGCGTCGGACCACCACCGATGCCCCGGGAATTCGCTGAGGCTGGTGCCGATTGGGGTGGTGCAGCGACCTTCTACACACGCATGCACGTTCGCTATGGCCGTGATATGTTCCCGCAGGATCTGGTCTTTCAAGTGACGCCGAACACGGAAAATTTCCAGGCCCGCTACATCCTTACGCATCCCGCGCAAGGTGATCTGACCTGTAGCGAGGGACAGGACTACCTGGAGAACCTGGCGTATCGTCGCCAACGTGAGTTGGGAGAACTGAATGCGCTCACCGGTTGGGATGTAGCGAAGCACAAGGGCTACGTGAACGAGGTACGCGGCCGACTTTCTCCGGAGCGGCGCAACAATGCCGTGCCGTTCGGTTGGAATATCAAATGGCCAGGGGATGGGTTCCCACCGTCGTGGCCGATGGTGGCGTGGATCGCTGCGCTGATCCTGGTTCCTTGCCTGATCCGGCCGGCAAAGCGGACCGTAGCCGTTGCGTAGGACCTGATCTCGAACTTGGCGGCTCGTGGCGCGTCAAAGATTGGAAATGGTTGTTTGGTCCGATGATCGGGATGGTCGAACAGTCAGGTTCGATCGTCCCGATCGCCCGCGTGGATAGCGCGCCCGTCAATGGGATACATTGGCGCCATGTTCGAACACCGCTCACGCCCACTCATCAGTCAGCGTCGCTTCGCTGGCCGGTTGTTGAAATACTTGGGCTATGCCTTGCTTCTTGTGGGCCTATCGCTGGCTTTGGGTGTTTGGGGGTACATGGAATTCGGGCACTTGCGCTTCGTGGATGCTTTCCTCAATGCGTCGATGATCCTGGGTGGCATGGGGCCGGTGGATGTGTTGACGACCGATCCTGCGAAGTACTTCGCCGCGTTCTATGCTTTGTACAGTGGGATCACCTTACTCGGCGCGGTCGCGGTCTTCCTCACACCGGTCCTTCATCGCATGCTGCACATCCTGCATCTGGATGACAACAAGCGCGGTAATTGATCAATCCTTGCGCGTCCGCTGCCAAGTGGCGTATCGTTCGGCTATCGGTTCACGTTCACTCGGGAACTTCCTGAGCGGCTCGCAGACCTTCAATGTCCTGTACAGTTCAGAAGGAAGCCCTTGGTAGAGCTTCGTGCCTTCGGTCTTCCACCCGATCATCTCGTCGCTCACATCCTTCACCGCTTTGGCGGGGTTGCCCACGATCACCTTTCGCCGCTCCCAAACGCTTCCTGTTTGAAGGAAGGCCAGTGCTCCAACGATGCATTCTTCGCCCAGCACCACGTCGTCCATCAGCACTGCGTTAATCCCCACAAGGCAGTTCCGCCCGATGTGCGCTCCATGGATCACCGCACCATGGCCGATGTGAGCGCCTTCCTCCAGCCGTACCGTAATGCCCGGGAACATGTGGATGGTGCAGTTCTCCTGCACGTTGCAACCGTCGGCGATGAGAATGGCGCCCCAATCGCCGCGCACGGCCGCGCCCGGGCCGATATACACATCACGGCCGATGACCACATTGCCGGTGACCGTTGCTTGGGGATGGATGAAGGAGCTTTCATGCACCACCGGCCTGTACCCGTTGAATTCGTAGATCATGTCCGCAAAGGTGCGATGGGTCCGGACGTGGTCCATGTTAAGGTTGCATTAAGGTTGTAGGGGACATGGGTGTTGGGTGGATGCCCCGGATAGATTTGTCGCCGAAACAGCACCCCATGGCCCTCGATTCACTTCTGAATTTCTTCAAACCCCGGGACCGCGTGTTCTTCTTCCACTTCGAAGCGTCCGCTGCGAACGTGTTGAAGATGAGCGAGGACCTGATCGCCATCATGAACACCGAACCGGGTTCGCAGCGAACCGCGTTGCTGGAACGCATGGAGATCGAGGAGCGCGCGAACGACGACCTGACCCATACCATCTTCACGGATCTGGCGCGGAACTTCATCACGCCGATCGACCGGGAGGACATCCACAGCTTGGCTTCCAGCTTGGACGATGTGGCCGACTTCATCCTGGCCAGCGCAAAGAACCTCGAGCTCTTCGGCATCGGCAAACCGGACGAGACCTGCCGTGAACTGGCCCGCTTGGTGAACGAGGGTGCGCACATCGTACAGCTTGCGGTCCAGAACCTTCGGCATATGCACAAGAGCAATGCGCACAACGAGTTCGTGGTGCAGATCAACAGCATGGAGAACCAGGCCGACGAGGTGTACGACAAGGCCATCCAACGCCTCTTCGCGACCGAGAAGGATCCCATACAACTCATTCGCATGCGGGACATCTACAGCACATTGGAACTCGCCACGGATAAGTGCGAGGACGTGAGCGACGTGATGGAATCCATCATGTTGAAGTACGCTTGAGTGCATGACGCTTCTTCTGGTCATCATCATTCTTGCGTTGGTGTTCGATTACATCAACGGCTTCCACGATGCGGCGAACTCCATCGCCACGGTGGTCAGCACCAAGGTGCTCACCCCGTTCCAAGCCGTGCTATGGGCAGGCTTCTTCAATTTCGTCGCGTTCTTCATCTTCAAGGATCATGCGGTGGCCAATACCATCAGCAAGACGGTCCATGTGGAGTTCATCACCCTCAAGGTGATCCTGTCCGGCCTCATCGCGGCCATTATCTGGAACCTGATCACATGGTGGTATGGCATTCCGAGCAGTAGTTCCCACGCACTGATCGGCGGATTCGCCGGCGCGGCCATCGCCCACGCGTTCGCCACTACGAACGGCTTCGGGTTCAGCGATGTGGTGGAGAACGACAAGATCAACAAGACCTTGATGTTCATCTTCCTCGCGCCCTTGTTGGGAATGGCCATCAGCATGTTCATCACCTTCGTCACCATAGTCCGGAAAGTATGGGTGCGGGTAGGGATCATCGTGGTGGCTTCAGTGGCCACATGGTTCTTCTTCATCCATTTGCAGCAGGGGAAGTTGGAGGATAACCTCGGGAAGTTCTACCAGACCGATGTGCTGGGCAATGCCGCAGCCATGGATCCTTCAAGGACCGCGGACTTCGAAGCCGCGCAAGCGAAGGTGGACGCCGCCATGCCGTACCTGGTCCGTTTCAGTTCACAGGGAGGTGAAGGGATCGCACGGAATATCCAAGCCAACGTTGACCCCGATATGGATTCCGCAAAGTTGGCGAAGGCCCTGGATGGTGCGGACAATTCCGTGATCAGGATCGGGATCATGGCGGGTGCGCTGATCTTCATCCTTACCTATCTGTATGTGGAGAAGGTGAGGACGCCGAACGCGTATTCCATGTCCAACATGTTCAAGCGTTTGCAATTGCTCACCTCCGCAGCCCTCAGTATCGGGCACGGAGGGAATGATGCGCAAAAGGTGATGGGGATCATTACAGCGGCAATGATCGCCAATGGGGACATCACGGACATCAAGGATATGCCCTACTGGGTGCCGCTTGCATGCTACACGGCCATCGGCTTGGGAACGTTGAGCGGTGGATGGAAGATCGTGAAGACCATGGGCACCCGGATCACCAAGGTGACGCCGCTGGAAGGTGTATGCGCGGAGTCGGCCGGCGCGATCACGCTCTACCTCACCGAGCAGATGGGGATCCCGGTGAGCACCACGCATACCATCACCGGCGCCATCATCGGCGTGGGTGCCACGAAGCGGTTGAGTGCGGTGCGTTGGGGCGTGACGGTCCAATTACTCTGGGCGTGGATCCTGACGATCCCTGTCAGCGGTGCGCTTGCGGGGATCGCGTATTGGCTCTGCACCCTCGGCGGTTTGGAGTGATCGCTCAACGGTATCCGGTTGAGGGTCCGTCCACGATACCTTCGCGTGCATGTCGATCATCCTTTCCGACGCCGGTCTGCACAAGCACTTACTTCCGTTGACCTTCACGCGGCCCGTGGCCCAGTTGCGTCCAGGGGTGCTGCGCTTGTCCGAAGGATGGTACGTGCGCAGTGGTCTTCCTGTCGGATATCGGACCGAGCCATATCTGTCAGAAGCGTTCCGCCTTCCTGCTGAAGCAGCGGACTTCGAAGTTGACGGGAGCTTGTTCCCGACCGAGGATCTGGTCGCGGCGGTCATGGACCTGCGTGCGGGTGAGGTGCTGGTGAAGGATGGACGTGCATTGGCCTTCGGCGTTCAGGCACAAGCGATCCCTTCCGAGGTGGACTGGACCACGCCACCGGCGTATTTGAAGCGGATCGAATTCGTCGGCGAACTCATTCGCTTCGAGCGGCCTTGGCAGGTGTTCCAGCAGTGCGGCCGCGCCATCGCACTTGATCATGCATTGCTCACCGCAGGCCGACGTTCGCAAGCGTTGAGCAGCCTCAACACCGTCATAGGGGATCCGCAGCATATCTTTTTGGAAGAAGGTGCTGTCGTGGAGGGTTGCACACTGAACACCAGAGGTGGTCCGATCTACATCGGTCGGAACGCGGAAGTGATGGAGGGCAGTTTGATCCGTGGCCCCTTCGCGCTCGGTGATCATGCGCAGGTGAAGATGGGAGCGAAGATCTACGGCCCTTCCAGCTTCGGACCGGAGTGCAGGGTAGGAGGTGAAGTGAACAACAGCGTCCTGCTCGGCTTCAGCAACAAAGGGCATGACGGTTTCCTCGGGAACAGCGTGCTGGGCGAATGGTGCAACCTCGGAGCGGACACCAACAACAGCAACCTGAAGAACACGTATGGGAACGTGAAGGTGTTCAGCTATGCGAGCGGATTTGATGAGGACTCGGGCTTGCAGTTCTGCGGATTGATCATGGGCGATCACGCCAAGAGCGGGATCAATACCATGTTCAACACGGGCACGGTCGTGGGCGTGGCAGCAAACGTCTTCGGGGGCGGATTCCAACCCAAGCGCATCCCCGGATTTTCATGGGGTGGCGCGGAAGGGATCGTGGTGCATGATGTGGAACGTGCACTTGGCACAGCGCGCTTGGTCATGGAGCGCAGGCACGTCCAGTTGACTGCGCTGGATGAAGCGATCCTCCGCCAGGTGTTCGCACAAGAGCAGGCCGGGACCAAGGTTCCGCACTGATCACGCCAGCACCCCGTCGTTCTACTTTTACGCGCTTATCAACGTAGCGCCATGCCCCAACTGACACAACAACATTCGAAGACCCAACGTGCCATCGACCTCGAGGAGCGTTACGGTGCACACAATTACCACCCGTTGCCGGTGGTGCTGGATAGTGGCAAAGGCGTCTTCGTGTGGGATGTGGAGGGCAAGCGGTACTACGACTTCCTCAGTGCGTACAGTGCGGTGAACCAAGGCCATTGCCATCCGCGATTGGTAGCCGTGATGCAGGAACAAGCTGCGCGCATGACGCTGACTTCCCGTGCGTTCTACAACAGCCTGCTGGGCGAATACGAGCGGACGGTTTGCGAGTTCTTCGGCTACGAGAAAATGTTGCCGATGAACACCGGTGCGGAAGCGGTGGAAACTGCGCTGAAGATGGCGCGCAAGTGGGGCTACCAGAATAAGGGCATCCCTGCCGGCCAAGCAAAGATCCTCGTGTGCGAAGGGAACTTCCACGGTCGCACCATCACGATCGTGGGCATGAGCACCGATCCCGATTGCCAGATCGGCTTCGGACCGTTCACCCCGGGCTTCGAGGTGATCCCGTACGACGACATCCCTGCGTTGGAGAAAGCGCTCGCGGATCCGAATGTCTGTGCTTTCCTCGTGGAACCCATTCAAGGGGAGCGCGGTGTGTACACCCCGGCTGATGACTACATGCCGAAAGCGATCGCGGCGTGCAAGAAGCACAACGTCCTATTCATCGCCGATGAGATCCAGACCGGGATCGCGCGCACCGGACGGTTGCTTTGCAGTGTGCCGGACGAGGAACAGGATCCAGCGAAACGACCGGATGCCGTGATCCTCGCGAAAGCATTGAGTGGCGGCATGTACCCGGTGAGCGCTGTACTGGCGAGCGATGCCATCATGAGCGTCTTCACGCCCGGCACCCACGGTAGCACATACGGCGGAAATCCAATGGGTGCGCGGGTCGCGATGGAAGCATTGGCCATCGTGAGGGACGAGGACCTGACCGCGAACTCCGAGCGGCTTGGGAAAGTCTTCCGCGCGGAAATGCAGAAGCTCGTGGATCAACACCCGTTCATCAAACTGGTGCGCGGCAAAGGCTTGTTGAATGCAGTAGTGATCGAGGAACGCACAGCTGCCGATGGATCACCGAAGAGCGCCTGGGAACTTTGCTTGCTGATGCGCGACAACGGATTGCTCGCCAAACCAACTCATGGCGACATCATCCGCTTCGCTCCCCCATTGGTGATCCGCGAAGAGGAGTTGATGGAGTGCTGCCGGATCATCGCCTCCAGCGTACAGCAGTTCGTATAGGCTATCGTGCCACGAGGAAACGCTGCGTGACCAGCGTTCCGTTCGAGGCGTGCGTTCGCAGCCAGTAGGAACCGGCAGGCAGATCCGAGACATCGAGTTGCCCATTGCGGATCGTGACGTCGATCACGCGACCATCCACGCTCGCCACTTGCGCAGGTGTGTTGGACCCGAGTGAGTACGGTACTTGAACGAAGTCGGATGCTGGGATAGGGAATAGTGTAGGCGATGCGCTGATCTCCGGGACCGATGTGGTGGAACACATCACCGTGTTCAATCGCTCCCAGATGCCATCCGCGAGCAAGTACGGTACGGGGACCGAGGTGCCCGGCGCATTCCCCATGCGTACGACCACCAGCCCTTGGGACGGCACCACACAGAGGATCTGGCCATTCTTGCCCAACGCATTGTAGCCGTCCGGTGGTTCGTTCGGGATCAGCATGCCGGGGATCACGACTTGCAGTCCCGGCACCATGTAATTGCTCTGTCCATTCAGCCACCACAGGTATCCGTAGGAGTTGTTCAACGATTGTGATGGTGTGACCATCGCATTGAAGTAGTCGGCATCGTTCATCACAACCGAACCGTTCCACATGCCTTGTTCCATGGCAAGCAATCCGAATCGCGCGAAGTGCCGCGCCTTGCTGAAGAACACATTGTTCGCCCCAACCTGCACATAGGCGCCCGTGAGGCCCGTGGTCAGCGTGAGTTTGTTGAAGACGTAACTGTTCAGCGTTTGCCCGGTCGCCGTGCTGATCACGCCATCGAGCATTGTGTAAGGAGCGTTGTGATAGGCCCAGCGCGTGCCGGGATCAGCGAGGTATTGCAAACAGGCGGGATCCGTGCAGTCCGTATCGCCGGTGCCGTCATCAAGACCCGTGGTCATGGTCAACTGGTTGCGCACGGTGATCGCCGCTTCCTGCAGCGGTGTGCAACTCGTCCAACCCGCACCGAGGTAGTCGCTGCTCGGATCGTTGATGTTGAGGAAGCCTTCCTCTTGTGCTTTCCCGACGAGGAACGAGGTAAGCGACTTGCCCGCGCTGGCCCAATACCACAAGCTGTCCTGCGTGAAGGTCCCGAAGTAGTGCTCGATCACGATCCGCCCATCCTTCAATACCATGAAGGCCTTGCTGTTGTTCACATCGAGGTAGTCGATCAAGACAGGGATCTCATCCGTACACCAACCCAGCGTGGCGGGATCCACGGTCTCCCACGTGTTTCCGAGGTTCGGTGGGAAGTAGATGTCCTGTGCCGAAAGTGTGGTGAAGGAGACGAGCAGGAAAAGGGTGGAATGAAGACGCATGAGGTCGGATCTTTCAGGTGGACGCTGTTCGCTCCTTTTGGTTCGATCCACCAACGAAGAAATGCAGAGCGACAAGCAGCACAAGGCCGATGTTCGCGATGCCGAGCACGCCAAAATGGACCATTCGATCCGATAGATCACCCAAGGCATCAGCCCAATTGCCGCCGTATGCGAACAGCAAGAGCAACGCGACGAGCAACAACCACCGGGATCGTGGGCGTGGTATCAGACGGTGACAGAGCAACATGATCGCCGGAAGGCTGAACAGGAAATGGTTCGTATCGGTGAGTGTGATGCTCGGAACCAATGCGAGCAGCAGGAAATACTCGATCACGATGTGGCCCGCCATGCCGGCATTGTTCCGTTCGATCATCCTGTTCCGCAGCACATACGCGGCAAAGAGCAACGCGATACAGCCGAGGATGACCGCCACTTCAAGAGTGCTGGGTGAGGTGAAGTGATGGAGTACCGTGCGATGCAGGAACGAATAGATCGTGTCCACGCTGTTGTGTGCATCACCGCCGGTGTAGATGAGCGAGGCGTTGTGTCCGGCCATCACCGCGAACCAATCACGATGCAGTTGAATGGTGTGTTCAACGCCTAGGAACGCAGCGGGCAGGACAAGGCCGAGGATCACGGTGACAACGGCCGTGATGCAAGCCCTTCGCTGGTCGCGCAATAGGAGTAGCGGAAGCAGGACCACGAAATGCGGCTTCGCGAGGATGGCCAAGCCGATCAGGATACCAGCCGTTCCCGAGCGTCCGCTCAGCATCCGGTCGAGACCAAGTAGGAGGATCCATAACAGCAGGACATTGATGTTCCCCAAGTGCAGTTCGCGATGTAGGTGTACCACCACCACGAGCGTGGTCAGGAAGACCGGGCCATACCCAGCGACCTTCCCGCCAAGGACATGGGTGCGAACAAGCCGGTCCGCCAACAGGACCGACCAGATGAATGCTGCCACGATCAGCACGTACTGGATGGTCGCTGCAACGGAGTAGGGGAGCAATGCGAGCGGGACGTACGCCATCGCCATGATCGGCGCGTACTTGAAGGTCCCGGAATCAAGTCCGTGCGCTACGCCGTATAGTGTATCGCCGTGCAAGAGGCTCTGCGCGGCACCGTAGTAAACGCGGAAGTCGTTCAACCAGAACCGTCCGTTGACATGCTCCAGCACCAGCAGGAGCAACGTGAGAAGGACCAGAACGATCGCGAAACGGCCGGGGAACCTGTTCCAGCCCGGGAACATGGCTAGTTGAGTTTGCTACGGTCCACCTCCTTCACAAGGCGGCCACGGTCGTAGTACAATTCGCGGTACACCTTCCCATCCGGGCCATAGTCCAAATGGATCCCGTGCTCCACACCATTCTCCCAGTGCTCTACATACTTCTTCGTGCCTGACTCGTAGTAGTACACCCACTCGCCGTGCTCCACACCGTTCTCGAATCGCCCTACATACTCCATGCGCCCACTGGGGTAGTACACCTTCTCCATCACCTTCACCGCATCCTCGCCCTTGCCCTTCATGTACACCACCACTTCGGGCTTGCCGTTGGGGTGGCTGGCAGCGACGTATTTGTGGGTGGAGCAGCTTGCGAGCAGAACGAGGAACCCGGCGAGCAGAAGGAGGCGCAGTTGCATGGTCCGCTAAAATAGGAGAACGCCCCGTGCCACAGGTCGGCTATTGTTTGATGAAGCGGGTGACCCAGCCCGTTTGACCACGCGCTAGGTAGGCCCCGGCGTCGAGGGTGCTCACGTCGATCGGGCCGGAAATGGATCCTATGAGCGCTATGCGGCCGAACGCATCCATAATGGTAAAGGGCTCCTTCCGGCCGGGCGTTCCGGTGATGATGGTGATCTCCGAGGTCGCCGGATCGGGATAGAGATGCCCCGATGGAAGATGGTGCTCGGCTATGCCGACATCCGGGGCGAGATTCCAGCCGATATCGCGCAGGATGCCCAAGCATATTGGCCCTGGCCAGTGGTTGCTCTGTCCTGCGGAACTGAAGGGCGTCATCAACTCGTTCGGGTTCCCAGCCGGGAATGTCGCTTCATTCAAGTGGACACAACTGCTGCCCAAGGCGAAGACCGAGGGTGCGTAGATCCGTGCGTTCTGTCCACTATTCGCAGCCATCGCGTTCGCACCATTGAAGTACACTTGGTTGCTGGTGAAGGCGGTGCCGAGGACTGTGCTCGGATTGTTCAGGAAGGTCAATGGCCCATTGGCAGTACTCGTGAGGAAACGATCGAAGATCCCGGGTAGCGTGTCCTGTTCGGGCCACGGGAAGGTGGTGATCAGCGGTGCGAAGTCACTTGCTTGCAACAAGCCGAAGGAGCCTTCATTCGCTACTTTCTTGGCCAGCCCGACGAAACCGAGGCCATGCCCCAACTCATGCAGTGCGATGCTCACCAGGTCGTACTGTCCAGCAGGCGTGTTGCCATCGGTGCCCAAGTACCAGTTGGTACCACTGTTCAGGTAAACGTTGATGTCGTCCTCGCCAACGTTCAGCTCTGCGCCAGCGATGCTGTTCGCCAGCGCTGTCGCATACCATGTTGATGCGAACGGAGCGCTCGGAAAATCCTTTCGGCCGTTCGGGAAGGTGACGCCCAATGCCGCACCACCCAATGCGGACCAACTCACGCTCACCTTGATCGGCACATCACTTATCAGGATCCCGCCCCAGATATCGGCGGCATACTGGATCGCGGCTTGCGCATCGGGCGGTGTGCCGAAGTGCGTGATGGAAAAGGTCGCTGCCGATGAAGGCGCAGCCATGCATGCGACGAAGAGCAGGGAGAAGAGTTTCCGCATGCCACGAACTTACACCGCGAGCATGGGTAGAAGGCGATACAGATCGGGTTCGATCGCCTTTTTCATCAAGATGGCTTCTGCATGTGGCGTGTAGGTGAGATCACCCTTCACCACACCCACGACACAGTTCGACTTCCCTGCGATGAGGCCTTCCACGGCGCCAGCGCCAAGCCGCGCTGCGAGCAAGCGATCCGCCACGGTCGGGTTGCCGCCACGCTGCAAGTGTCCAAGCACACTCACACGGATATCGAACTGCGGGCAGCATGCCTTCACTTGTTCCGCGAGCTTGAACGCACCACCCTCTTGATCGCCTTCTGCCACCACCACCACGCTGCTCCCTTTTTCGCTGGACCGGTTCTCCAACACCTTCACCAACTCATCAACGCTTTCCCGCCGTTCCGGTATCATCACATATTCCGCCCCGGCGGCGATACCGGTGTGCATGGCGATGAAGCCCGTGTCGCGTCCCATCACCTCCACGAAGAAGATGCGGCCATGGCTCGACGCGGTGTCGCGCAAACGATCGATCGCTTCCAAGGCCGTGTTGCATGCGGTATCGAAACCGATGGTGCGGTCGCTGGCGCCGAGGTCATTGTCGATGGTGCTGGCCACGCCCATCACCCGAATATCATGTTCGATAGCGAGTTGGTGCGCGCCGGTCTGCGTGCCACCGCCTCCAATGCAGATCAAGGCATCGATGCCCGCATCGCGCAGGTTCTTGGCAGCGGTCGCCCTTCCCTCGGGTGTGCGGAATGCTTCGCTGCGCGCGCTGCGCAACATGGTGCCGCCACGCTGCACGATGTTCTTCACATCACGCGGACCGAGCTCGATGAAGGATCCTTTCACCAAACCGTTGTACCCATCCATCACGCCGATGGCTTTGATCCCGTGGAAATGCGCGGTGCGCACCACCGCGCGAATGGCGGCGTTCATGCCGGGCGCATCACCACCGGAGGTGAGGAGAGCGAGGTGTTGGGGTTTCATGTCCTTGTCTTGAAGTTGCCGAGCGTCCAGCCGATCACGCGACCCATCATTCCCACGGTCACGACCGCCGCTGCAATATCGACCACGAGCGGGACAAGGTCATTGAAGAAATGCGAGGTCGAGTACCAATAGGCGTTCGTCATCAGAGCCACCAGTGTACCGATGATCGCACCGAGGGTGATACCTGCTTTCATTGTCCGAACGTGCGCCCAGCGTTCGAACTCGATCGCCAACAACAGCGCATATGCCGCACAGGACACCACGAGCATCAGCATGCTTGCTTCCGCATCGGACTTCTTGAAGCCTTGGATCTGTGTGGTGTGCCCGGCCATGTAGTCGCCGAGGATCCATTCGAACACCAACCAACCGAACAGGAAGTACGCGACGGTGCCCGCGAGTGTGGCGACAACTATCCTGACAGCGCTTCCACCGGAGTTGAGGAGGGCGAGGAGTTTCATTGATGAACGTTCGGATCCAATATTAGAATAGTGGAGTGCCTCGGCCAATGTGTGGCTTCCTCCTCCGCAGTTCACGTTTTGAAAGTGGCTTTGATTCGATATACCAATTCCGATCGGCTTCCAACCGAGGTTGCTTCTTGTCTGCATAAGGAAACGCCCCCCAGTTACTCGTCGCAAGCATCAATACCGGAAACTCACCTTTCTGATTAAGGATCACGGGTAGCATCAGATCTGGAACGCAGTTCGTCCATCTTGTCCAAAGAGTCCCTTTTCGTATGCCCCATTCGAGTACTGGTATCTGTGTGGTCCGTAAGTATTGATCAAAGACGGATCTGTCCAAGAGGCCCGTTCGTACATTGAAGTTGACCATGAACTCCTCGATCTCCGCGCTCGTCACCACCTTATGGTAGAAGCGCCGGTTCATCTCCAACAACATCGCCTTGAAGGTGCTGTCGCCTATAATGTGGCGGATCATGTGCATCAGGTTCGCGCCCTTCGGGTACATGTCACCATTGCCTTCCTGGTTCACGCCGTATGGTCCGATCACCGGTGATCGGTTGCCGATCTTGTCACGCAGTCCGATCACGTACTCTTCCGCGGCTTCCTTGCCCTGCTGGCATTCGGTGTAGATCACTTCGGTGTATTGCGTGATGCCTTCATGCACCCACATGTCGGCGATGTCCGCTGTGGTGATGCTGTTGCCGAACCACTCGTGCCCGCTTTCGTGTACGATGATGAAGTCCCACAACAGCCCGCGACCCGTGCCGCTGAGGTCCATGCCGAGGTAGCCATTCTGGTACTTGTTGCCGTAGGCCACCGCGCTCTGGTGCTCCATACCGAGGTGCGGCGCCTCCGCCAATTTGTAACCGTCCTCATAGAAAGGATATGGCCCAACCACTCCTCAAGCATTTCAACATAAGCGGTACTTGCTTGAAGTGCTCGCGCGCTTTCGCCTCGTTGAATGCGAGGACCCAGTAGTCGAGATCGAGTGGACCCTTCACGCCAACGAAGTCCTCGTGGAAGTGTGCGTACTTGCCGATGTACGGCACGAGGTTGTAGGTATTGATCGGGTTCTTCACCTGCCAGTTCCACGTCGTTGTTCCGTCGCTGTTCTTCTGTTTGTTGCGGAGCCGACCATTGCCGATGGCTTGCAAACTGTCCGGCACGGTGATGTGCAGATTCGCGCCGTACTCCGGCTCGTCGCTCTGGTGGTCCTTGCACGGATACCACACACTGGCGCCGAGTCCTTGGCAGGCCACGCTCATCCACGGGTTTCCTTGCTCATCCTTCTTCCAGATCCAGCCGCCGTCCCAGGGTGGGTTGCGCGCCGCGCGCGGAACGCCATGGTAGGAGATGGTGATCGTCGTGGCTTCACCCTTCTTCATGGCTTGTGGCGATCCACCCATCGCGTTCTCCGCGCGGTTGAAGGGAATGGTCTTGTAGCTCACCGCGATCGCCCCGTCCTTGAATTCCGCGAAATCCGTCACGATGCTGTCCACAACGAGCGGCTGTTGAAGATCGATCTGCATACGCCCACCGGCCTCAACAGCATCGAAGGCGATGATGGTACGACCCACGATGGATCGCGTTTCGAAGTCCGGCCGCACGGTGACATCATAGCCGACCACGTTCCACCACGCACGGTATGGCCCGATGGATCCACGCAAGGTGTCGGCGTGCGTGAAGGTCTGTTGCCCATCGCCCAATTGCGCGTGTGCCACCGCACCAACCAGCACCATACTGAGAGCAAGAGCCTTCCTGAACATGTCGGCGAAGGTATCGGCGACTTCAATGCGCGACGGCCCGCCCGGCGTTCGATCCACCCGTTCACAGGCAATGTTGTGCATGGTCGGGCGCATCTTGTCGTTGATGCTTCCACGGAAGTGGTCCACCTTCGCACCATGAGGACCCGGTTCACCTTACTGCTCTGCCTGCCGCTCCGGCTCGTAGGTCAGGTATTGGTTCCCGATCTGCTCACCGTGCTACCGGCGCAGATGAACGAGACCAGCGGTCTCATCGTGGTGAACAGTACGATCTGGACGATACTCGACAGCGGCAATCCGCCGGCGCTTTACGCTGTCGCTCCGGACAACGGAAGCGTGTTGCGTACCGTGCAACTCACGGGCGCCACCAACGTGGATTTCGAGGAGATCACCGCCGATGCGAACTGGGTGTACATCGGTGACTTCGGCAACAACCTCGGCTCGCGCACCGATCTCCGCATCTATCGCATCCCGCGTTCAGCGCTGGAGGACGAAGGCGTCACGGAGGTAGCCGTCGATACGATCCACTTCACCTTCAGCGACCAGACCGACTTCACACCCGCATGGAACGCGACGAACTTCGACCAGGAGGCGATGATCGCGGTGGATGATAGCCTCTTCCTCTTTTCGAAGCGTTGGCTCGACGAACGCACGCGACTGTACGCACTTCCGGCAACGCCCGGTGATCATGTGGCGGAAGCGCGCGGCATATTCGACACGAACGGGGTGATCACCGCCGCATCATGGGACGGTGTTGATCGCCTTGCTCTGCTGGGACATGAGGACGATCCCGGCCAGCCCTTCATCTGGTTGTTCAGCAATGTCGAGGGCCACGACTTCTTCGGTGCGAACGCTCTTCGCCGGAACGTGGACCTCTTCGATCACCAGACCGAGGGGATCGCTTGGCGGACGCCAGATGAATGGATCCTCAGCAATGAGTGGACGGCGGCATTTCCTGCTTCGTTGTGGTCGGTGGAAGTGGGGCAGACCGTATTGGATCGCGGGTCGATCGGCGAGAGGCCTAGCACGTTCCCACAACCAGCGGATCGCGAAGTGCGGATAAGCGGACTACGAGGACCGACGTCTGTTCGAATAGTGGATCACACGGGACGCGAGATCGCTTCCTTCCGCATCAACGGCGACGGACCGATCGACACTAGCTCTCTCGTCCCGGGCATTTACGTGATGGTGATCAGGGATGGCAGCAGCTTGTGGCGCTTACCGCTGATGATCGTTCACTGATCCCGTTGGTTCCTGGACGGGAACCGTGAGCTTCACCACCACCATCTCGCGGATGCCAACTTTGATCTGGAGCAGGCGGCTGTTTTCAGAGTTGAGTCCAACTTCACGGACCGGGCCTTGCCAAGGGCACGCCCCTTGCTCGGCGCCCGTACCTTTACCGCCCATGCTCCTGCGCCTTTCCGTGTTCCTTCCCGTGTTCTTCCTTGGCCTGCTGGTACTGGCCCAACCTCCCGTGCCCGCAACCAATACCACCGATGCGCAGGGCCGCAAGCAAGGCATTTGGAGCAAGGCGTGGCCGAACGGCACGATCCGGTACATGGGCCAGTTCAAGGATGACCGTCCGATCGGCGACTTTTCGCACTTCGATGAGGACGGGCACCTGACCACCATCCAGCACCACGCCGGTGATGGGAGGACGAGTCGCGCGGAGCACTACCACGGATCGGGCGCGGTGATGGCCCGTGGAAAGTATGTGGGCCAGCAGAAGGACAGCACATGGAACTACTACGCCGAGAGTGGCGAACTGCGCAAAGTGGAACGCTACCTCAACGGCAAATTGCACGGCGAGCAGGTGACGTATTTCCCCGGTGGCCAAGTGGCCGAGAAGGAAACCCGCGCCGACGGCCTGTTGCACGGCGAGAACAAGAGCTGGTTCGATACCGGCAAGTTGAAATCGGAGGCGACCTACGTACACGGCGAACCGGAGGGTCGAATGGTTTTCTACTTCCCCAACGGCACCAAGGAGATCGAGGGTGGCGTGGTGAACGGCGCGCGCGAAGGGACCTGGTACTACTTCAATGAGGATGGCAGCATTCAACTTCAAGCGCTGTACGCGAAAGGCACGTTGGTGAAGGAGCGGAAGGAGAACGGCACGTTCAAGGAGTACTACGACGACGAGCAGTTGAAAAGCGAGGTAACCTACAAGAAGGGCATGCGCGAAGGCCGCTTCGTGGAGTACCACGACAACGGCAAGTGGGTGATGAAACCCATGGCGCCGGATCCGGAGTTCGGTACGCCCGGCGACATGGAGCGTGTGCTGGAAGGACAGATGAAGAAACGCGAAGGCACCTATTTGAACGACCTGCTACACGGTGAGGTGAAGGAGTACGACGAGAAAGGGAAGGTGCTGAAGGTGACGAAGTATGTGGGGGGGGAGGAGCGGTAGGCAGTTAGCAGTAGCCAGTTGGCAGTAGGCAGGGGCGGGAGTAAGCGATCTTCGAGAACCGAACACCGAACAACGTTCAATACGAACAACGAAGAGCAAGTGAGCAAGCACGGGCGCATACTGGTAGCCATGAGCGGCGGAGTGGATAGCTCCGTGGCGGCGCTGATGCTGCATGAGCAAGGCTATGAGGTGATCGGCGTCACGATGAAGACGTGGGACTACACGGACAACAGCGGTGGCAAGCGCATCACCGGTTGCTGCGACCTGGACAGCATCAACGACGCGCGGAACATGGCGGTGAGCCGCGGATTCCACCATATGATCATCGACATCCGCGAGGAGTTCGGCGATGCGATCATCAGCAACTTCACCAGCGAGTACATGGCCGGCCGCACGCCGAACCCGTGCGTGCTGTGTAACACCTTCATCAAATGGGAAGCGCTGCTGAAGCGCGCCGACATGATGGACTGCGAGTTGATCGCCACCGGACACTACGCCGGTTCACACCAGAACGACGACGGACGCTGGGTGGTGAGCAAGGGTCTGGATCCCGGCAAGGACCAGAGCTACGTGCTTTGGGGTCTGGAGCAGCAGAACCTCGCCCGCACGCGCTTTCCCATCGGGCACTTCCACAAGAGCGAGATCCGGAAGATGGCCATGGACAGCGGCTTCCCGGAACTGGCCACGAAGAGCGAGAGCTACGAGATCTGCTTCATCCCGGACAACGACTACCGCGGCTTCCTGAAACGGAAGGAACCTGCCGCTTTTAAGCAAATTGGCAGGCGGACAGTTGGTCTCGACCTCCGGTGCGGTGCTGGGCGAGCACGACGGCTATCCCTTCTTCACCATCGGCCAGCGCAAGGGATTGGGCATCGCTACGGGCGAACCGATGTACGTGACGGAGATCAAGCCGCAAACGAATACCGTGGTGCTTGGCAGCAAGGACGACCTGCAAGGCACCACGATGTGGGTGCGCCGTCCGAACTTCCAGATGGTGGAGGCGCTTGATGGGGAAATGGAGGCCGTGACGCGGATCAGGTACAAGGACAAAGGCACGCCGAGCACCATTTCCATGGACGGTACACGGGTGCGTGTTGATCTTCATGCACCGGTCACAGGCATCGCACCGGGGCAAAGTGCCGTCTTTTACGTGGGCGACGATGTGCTCGGTGGTGGGTTCATCGATCGTCCGACCGCAACGCCATGAAAAGCCGCTCCGTTTCCTCCTCCTGATCATGGGCGTGGCCCTGTTCGGCGCCGCGTGCAACAAGGACCAAGCGGAAGGCGAGGACCTGGGCTACGGCTACTTCCCGCGGAAGGTGGGTGCGTGGATCGAATACCAGGTGGATTCGATGTGGCGCGATGACCAGGCCGGTGTGCGCGACAGTGTGAGCTACCGCTTGAAGGAAAAGGTGGTGGAGGCCTATTATGATCCGGCCGGTCGGCTGTCGTGGCGGATCCACGATTCATCCTGAATGCGAACGACGAATGGGTGATCCGTGATGTGTGGACCAGCACAAGCGACAACTTCTACGCGGAGGTGGCCGAAGAGAATGTGCGCCGATTGAAGTTGAGCTTCCCGGTGCGCTCCGGGCGCAAGTGGGACCTGAACGTGTACAACAGTGAGGCTGAACTGGAGGTGGCCTACCGCGAAGTGGGGCAAGCATGGGCTGGTCCGGTGATCACCTTTCCGAGGACGGTGCTGATCAAGAACACGGTGGGGCCGAACTTCATCATCAAACGGAACCACGAGGAGCGCTACGCCCTGGACATCGGGTTGGTGAGCCGCTATTGGGAGGAAACGGAATCGCAGCCGGATACCGCCGGTATTTTGCGCGTGGTGGGTTGGCGTTTGAACATGGCAGCTATCGCTTATGGTACGGAATAGGACGATCACTCCACCTTGATCCTGCTCGGTGGCTTGCTCACCGGAGCAATGGCCCAAACAGCACCCGACACCTATTGGGTACAATTCACCGATAAGGAGAACACGCCGTACAGTATCACGCAACCGGAGCAATTCCTGTCGGCACGATCCATCGCGCGTAGACAAGCGCAAGGCATCGCGGTTGAAGAGAGCGACCTGCCGGTGGATCCCGCCTACATCGCAGCGGTGCTGGCCACCGGTGATGTGCAATTGATCAACCGGAGCAAGTGGTTCAACGCGATCACCATCCGCATCACGGAGCTGAGCGCGCTGGATGCGATCGAGCAGTTGTCGTTCGTGAGCCATGTGCGGAGCCGGATGCGAATGGTATCGAACGATCCATTACCGGAGGACGTGCCAGCACCACCGATGATGGAACAGCGCGGTGGTGAGCCAAGCGATTATGGTGCCTCATGGAACCAGATCTACATGCTCAACGGACATCTGCTCCATGCTATGGAAGCGAAAGGGCAGGGGATGCTCATCGGTGTGCTGGACTCGGGCTTCGATCAAGCGGATTCACTGCCTGCGTTCGCGGATCTGCGTGCGCGCGAAGGCATCCTGCTGGAACGCGACATGGTGAACCACGATGGCGATGTGTACGAGGATCATTGGCACGGGCGCTCGGTACTGAGTTGCATGGCCGGGATCCTGCCCGGCTACTTGCAAGGCACGGCACCGCTGGCGGATTACGTGCTTCTTCGCACCGAAGAGGCCGCGACGGAGTATGTGGTGGAAGAGGATAATTGGGTGGCGGGGATCAGAACTTGCGGACAGTATCGGATGCGATGTGATCAACTCCTCGCTCGGCTACACGGAGTTCGACGACAGCGTGCGGGGATCGCACCTACGCCGATATGGATGGCCAGACCGCTCGCATCAGCATCGCGGCGGGCATGGCTTCGCAGAAAGGCATGATCCCGGTGTGCAGTGCGGGGAACAATGGGAACGCACCATGGCATTTTATCAGCGCGCCAGCGGATGCGATCGACATCCTGGCGGTGGGTGCCGTGGGTGGCGTCGGGCAGCACGCACCGTTCAGTTCGTTCGGGCCGAGTGCGGATGGCCGCGTAAAGCCGGATGTGTGTACGATGGGCTGGGGAGCGATCGGTTTGCGCGTGGAAGGGGATAGCATCGCACCGATCAGCGGTACTTCCTTCTCCGCACCTATCCTCGCAAAACTGGTCGCTTGCCTGTGGCAATTGCATCCGGAGCAGAGCGCGCAAGCCATCAGTGCAGGCGGTACGCGAAAAGCGCTTCGCTCTATTTCGCACCGAACGATTCCATGGGCTACGGCATCCCGGATTTCATCATGGCCCACAACGCGTTGTCCGTGCTCGTAACCGATGAGATCCATGAAACCACTGCGCTATCCGTGGTGCCGAATCCGTTCAGTGACCGGCTCTAACGTGTCTGTCTCGGTGCTCCTGAGGGCCCGTCAGTGTTTCATTCCTTGATGTCCAAGGCCGCGTGGTTCATTCCAACGCGGCAAGAGCGGCTGGTGGGAAGGTGAACCTGTCAGGTCTTCAAGATCTTTTTCCCGGCGTTTACCTCTTGCGCCTTCAATATGGCGATGTCGTGCTGCACCATCGTGTGGTGAAGCAATGACCGCCACGTCCGGTGTCGGACCATTCCTGTGGATGTCCTGTTGAAGGCGTACGCGCACGGCATCTTTCCGATGGCGCACGAGGATGGCGAATTGTATTGGCATGAGCCGGATCCGCGCGCGGTCTTCGATCTTCCCTCGATCAAACCCGACTCTACCGCAGCGCGTGTGATGCGTTCAGGTCGGTACACGATCACCCTGGATCACGATTTCGAAGCGGTTGTGCGCGCGTGTGCTACTCGCGAAGAGACCTGGATCGATGAGCGCATCATCGGGAGCTATGTCGCATTGCACGCAACTGGGCATGCGCATTCAGTGGAGGTCCGGGAAGGAGAGAAGCTCATTGGGGGATCATGGTGTCGCGCTCGGCGGTGCCTTCTTCGGCGAAAGCATGTTCGGAGTGAACAATGCAGGCAAGGTGGCGTTCCATTCACTGGTGAAGCATATCCAACAACAAGGATTCGTGCTGTTCGACAGCCAGTACCTCAACCCGTTCACTCAGCGCTTGGGCGCGATCGAGATCCCGAAAGCTGACTTCATACAGCGATTGGATCACGCGCTCTCATTGACTGCGCACTTCTGAGCGATGCGTTGCGTGCTGCTCATCGGGTTGCTTGTCGCATGTGCTTCAGAGATACACGCGCAGTCCAACGCGATCCTGGAGATCGTGCTGAGCCGCCCGGATGCCGGTGGGACCGTGCGCATCGCGATCTGTCCGGATGAAGCTTCCTACGATAAGGAGAAGGGATGCATTGTGCGAAGTGCGTCTGCCAGTGGAGCGGTTGTACGGGTGCCGCTCACTGGCATCGCCACGGGCACTTACGGCATCAAGATCTTTCACGACGTGAACGACAACGGCGTGCTCGACACCAATTGGATCGGTATCCCGACGGAGCCTTACGGATTCAGCAACGATGCCATGGGGACGTTCGGCCCGCCGGGGTTCAAGGAAGCGGCAGTGGAATTCGGTGTCCCGAATGCGGTGATCCGTATCCGGATGAAGGGCTAGCGTTGGGCACGCACGATCTCAGGAGCCACGACCTGTCGCTCGGAAAGGTAACGCTGGTAATCCGCGCTGTACGCCGCCCTGCGATCGATCGTTTCGCCGTAGCGCCCCATGATGTGGAGCAGTGCATCCGTCGCTTCGCGCAATCCGTTCAGTCCGCCGCTGAACGCGGTGACCACATCGGCGCTGCCGCGCGCGATCACGCGCTCCACGAACGCCTGGCCTGCCGGGTGCCGCATGAGGACGCGGAATCCACATCGATCGGCCACAGAGATCGATCGCATCATCAAAGAAGAAGGCGACCTGTTCCGCGCGCAGTTGGTGCTTTGCAAGGGAAAGCATCGAAGGCTTCGGGCTTGTGGATGAAGCCCATGTAGAGGCCGTGCATCCGTTCGCGTTGCACGAAACGCTCCGCGTGTCCGTTGTGCTGGCCGGTGATCACCGCCGCGTAGGGGAGGTGTTCCTCATTCTGAAGCCAAAGACCGAAGCGCAGCATATTCACGCCCATGCTGCCCACTTCACTGAAGGGACTGCCGCCGTCGATGTCCTTCCAGCCGTCGTTGAAGACGCCGTCCCAATCAAAGATCACCGCGCGGATCGTGCGCAGTCGCTCGCGAAGCGCTTCCGGTGAATGCAGGAACAAGGTTCCTTGATCGCGGAAAGACTTCAGGTCGTCCATCGCAGCTTAGCCAGCGATCGCCTTCAGCAGGTCCTGGATGTCGAGCATGCCGAGCTGCTTGCCGTTCTCGCTCACACTCAGCGTATCCACCTTGTGCTCCTTGAAGGCTTTCTGCGCGTCATCGAGCAAGGCCTCCGGACTGATGGTGAAGGGCGCGTTGAACTTCAGCGTGCTCATCTTCTTCGCGAGGAATTTGTTGCCTTCCTTCTCGATGCCGCGGCGCAGGCCACCGTCGGTGAAGACACCCACATTCTTGCCTTTGCCATCCATCACCATCACGGCGCCGAAGCCGTGCTTGGTCATGGCCACCAAGGCCTCGGTCACCGTTGCGCTGTCCTTCACTATGGGGTTGCTGTGCGTGAGGATGTCCTTCACCTTCATGGTGATCAGGCGCGTATCCACGTAGAACTGCTGCGTGCCGATCGCGGTGAAGTGGTTGTCGGTGAGCTGCTTCATCAGCTTCCATGGAACGGTGATCGTGTGAACGCCGATCTCCACGGCGTTGCGCACATGCTCCACCGTGCGCATACTGCTGAACATGATCTTGCTATCGTAGCCGTAGTAGTTCACGGCCTCCACGCATTGCTGCACCAACGCAAGTGCATCGTGTCCTTGGTCCTGCAAACGACCGACGAGCGGGCACACGTAATTGGCACCGGCCTGCATGGCCATGTACGCTTGTTGCAGCGTGTACACCAGGTGAACGTTCACCATGATGCCGTCCTTCCGCAGCATGCGACATGCGCGAAGGCCTTCGAGGCTGACGGGGATCTTGAAGACGGTGGTCTCCTTCTTCAGGCCCATCTTCAATTGGCGCTTGGCCTCCTTCACTACTTCCTCCGCGGTCTCGCCAAGTGCTTCCACTTGTAGGATGGGGACCTTCTTCGCGAGGTCCAGGATCATCTTGTCGATGTTCGTGACACCGCCGCGGTGCATGAAGGTGGGGGTGGTGGTGAGGCCGGTGAGGAAGCCGAGTTTGAAGGCTTCGTCGATCTCCTTGATGTCAGCGCTATCGAGATAAAGTTCCATGGTGTGAGAACGCGAGGCGCAGTGGCGCCGAGAACGCAGAGGTTAGGCGTTGATGGGTTGGTGGCGATACTGGACCTCCACGGCGTGGAGGGTCGAGGAGCGGTTTCAGGAATTCTTCGAGGTCGTACACACAGAGCTGGCTGGCGGCATCGCACAAGGCTTTGCTCGGGTCGGGATGTGTTTCGATGAAGACGCCATCGCAGCCCGCAGCCACACCGGCGCGAGCGATCGTGGGCATCACCTCGCGGTTGCCGCCTCTCGGATCGGCGCTGGGGATGCCGTATTTGCGAATGCTGTGCGTGATGTCGAATACCACAGGATAGCCGGTCTTACGCAAGTGGTAGAAGGAGCGGGGATCCACCACCATGTCGTTGTACCCGAAGGTGTAGCCGCGTTCAGTAAGGATGATCTTGCTGTTGCCGACGCTCTCGCATTTCTGCGCAGGCTTGATCAGTGTTGTCCGGCGCGAGGAACTGCCCGTGCTTGATGTTGATCACCGCACCCGTCCTTGCCGCCTCTGTGACCAAGGTGGTCTGCATGCACAGGTAAGCCGGGATCTGGAGCACATCGCACACTTCCGCGGCAGGCGCGGCCTGGCTCCTGGGTAGTGGATGTCCGTAAGGATCGGGAAACCGAAGTCCTTCTTGATCCGTGCCAGCATCTTCAACCCTTCATCGAGGCCGGGGCCTTGGTAGAAATCGACGCTGCTGCGGTTGTCCTTGGTGAAGCTGCTCTTGTAGATCACCGGCACCTTCATGCGCTCGCTCACCTCCTTCAACTTCTCGGCGGTGCGCAGCATCACATCCTCCGTTTCGATCACGCAGGGGCCGCTGATGAGGAAAAGCTCATCCGCACCGCATGGGATATTGCCGACTTGAACGATCCTTGTCATGGTCGGCAAAGGTATCCTACCGCTTGGAAGGGGCCTTCTCCACTTTCAAGTCGAAGAGGAGTTCGCCCAGCATATAACCTTCCAGTCGGTCGCCAGCCGCGATCGGCCCAACGCCAAGCAGGGGTTCCAGTGAATAGGAGGTCGTCCGGCTGAAGGGTCATGTACCGCTCCACAGTGGCGATCAACGTGGCCACATCAAAGAGCGTTTGGCCGCTGTGTCCGCTCTGGGCCACATGTCCGTTCTTCTTCAGCATGAAGTCGATGTGATGCCCCTTTGGGAAGGACTCGAGCGCTACAAAGGCGTCAGCGACATAAGCCGCCCCGTCGAAGGCCTTGGCCTTTTCCCACGGAAGGCCGCTATCCTTCAATGCCTGTTGAAGGCTGCGCGCAGTGAGGTCCAAGCCGATCGAGACCTTGTCCGCTTGGGCCTTCCCATTCTTGCGGATGATGGAATAGACCAGTTCGATCTCGTGGTGGATATCCGAACTGAAGGACGGCAGCACGATCGGTCCGCCGATGGGGATCAATGCGCTTTCCGGTTTCAGGAAGACCACGGGTTCACCGGGGATCGCATTGCCGAGCTCCTTCGCGTGGTCGCTGTAATTGCGACCGATGCAGACCAGCTTCATCTCAGGCTTGGATGTCGGCGAGCGCGGCTCTCATGATGGATAATGTGCTGCCGGGCAATTCGGCCTTGGTCATCAACCATTGCAGATAACCCGGGTCGTTCTTGCCGATCCGCTCCAAGGGCCAGCCATTGTACTTGCCGAAGGCCAGACACACGGCACCATGATCATCGAACTTCAACTTGCCCGCTGCATCCGGGCTGCGTTTGCGGTCGCCACTCAGTTCACCAAGGAAACCCACGGTGCCTTGGAGTTGATCCGGGTAACGCTCCAGTTGGGCGATAAGGACATCGGCCGTGGCTTCCACGTCGGCGAGGGCATCGTGCGCCCCTTCGTGCTCGCGGCCGCAGTAGTACTTCAGAGCGGCACTGAGATTCCGTGGCTCCATCTGGTGATAGATGCGCGCGACATCCACGATGCGCAAATGGGAACTATCCCACTCCACGCCCACACGATGGAACTCCTCCGCAAGGAAGGGAACGTCGAATCGCAGGCAATTGAATCCGCTTAGATCACAGCCGTCCAGATGCCCGAGGATCTCCGCGGCCACCGCATCGAGGGTAGGGGCCATGGCCACATCGAGATCGGTGATCCCGTGGATCGCGGTCGTTTCAGCGGGGATCGGCATACCGGGGTTCACGAGGGTCTGGTAGCGTTCGCGGGTTCCATCGGGTTGTAGCCGGACGATCCCGATCTGCACGATGCGGTCGCGCCCGATCTTGATCCCGGTGGTTTCCAGATCGAAGAAGGCGAGTGGACGTTCGAGGGTGAGAAGCATGCTCCAAAGTTCACCAAAGAAGAACCCCGGCGGTGGGCCGGGGCGCTTCAAGTTCTTCACAACCGTTCCCGTCAGCGCACCTTCAGCTTCACGTACTGGAACTTGCCGTATTTGTCGGTGTTCAGGTAGTCGCCAGCATACTTCGGGCCCTGCACCAGATTGTTCACCGCTTCCAAGCGGAGTTTGTCGGCATCCAATCCGCGAGCACGAATGGCTTCCACAAGACGCTTGCGCGCGTCCTCCATCCGCTGGCGGCTCAGGTTCTCGTTACTACCGTACGTCTTCGTGGGCACCTTGGAGGCGCTGCCCTCGATCACGATACGCGCTTCACCCTTTTCGGTGATGAGCTTCGCCACCACGTCGATGAACTGGCGCCAACGATCCTCATTGAGGTCGATGTCCTTCACGTTGTACGCATAATACTTGGCGTATTCGTCCGCGTAGGAAGCATCAGGTGCTACGTGCGTTCCGGCCTTTTCCTTGATCTCCGCATCCGTAAGCGGCTTTTCCTTGCCAGGGCCTGATCCAGGTACTGTTCCGTCCGGCTTGGGTTTCACAGCCGGCTCGCCCTTCTCCTTCTTGCCAGGAGGCGATCCCTTCGGCAGATCCACAATGCTGGCAGGGCCACCCAATGAGACCGGGGACAGGTAGATCTCCTTGTTGATCTCCTGGTATGCGCTCTCGCACTCCACGAAGATGTCCTCGGTATGCACCGTTTTATCGTTCACCCGGTAATCCAGGTTGTATTCCCGGCATGGGGGGAGGATGGCCACATACACACCATCGCGTTGGCGGGGCTTGTAGGTCTTCACTTCGCCCGTGCTCTTGTCCGTTACATACAGGATGGTACTCGGTGGCAAGGATTCGCCGGGTGCGGGGATGATGTAGCCTTTCAACACCGTAAGGCCCTCACTCTCCGCATCCGCACCAAGGTCCACGAAGTAGATATCCTTCTCACCATATCCCCCGATCTGATCGCTGCTGAAGTACCCGCGTCGACCATCGGCGGTGGTGATGAAGAAGACGTCGTCATCCACCGTGTTCAAGGGGTAACCCAAGTTGGTCGGCACGGTCCAGGTCCCATCATCCTGCAGTTCGGTCTTGAAAATGTCGAAGCCACCCATTGAATTGTGTCCAGCCGAACCGAAGTACATCGTTCGGCCATTCGGGTGGATGAACACACCATCCTCATCATAGGGCGTATTCACCACATTGCCAAGGTTCTGCGCCTTGCTCCATTGTCCGTTGGGGAGGCGCACCACACGGTAGATGTCCCGGCCACCTTGGCCTCCATCGCGGTTGCTGACGAAATAGAAGGTGTTCCCGTCCGCAGAAAGTGCACCGTGTGTCTCCCAGGAGCGCGTATTGATATCGCTGCCCATGAGGACCGGATCGCTCCAGACCTCACCCACGAGTTTGCTCTCGTAGATGTTGCCGTCGCCACCATCATCGCGGTAGATGTACAGGGTCTGTCCATCGGCGGCCACGTTCACCGATGCCAAGTGTCCGGCGCCAGCGGGGTTGATGTTCAGCAATTCAGGGGTCTGCCAGTTGCCGTCACGATCCTTGTAGCTCACATAGATGTTCTCGTATGGCTGCCCAGCGATGGGGTCGAGGATGTTGCTGTTGGAACTATCCGGGCGGATCCTGCGTGAGGTGTAGAACAAGGCATTGCCGTCCACGGAAAGCACCGGGCTGAAGTCAGGGTGATCACCATTGATCACCGGACCCACGTTGGACACTTCGAAGTTCACCGGATGCTTCTGCAACTCACGTGCATTGGCGGTCTGTTGCAACCCACGGGTCGCTGAAGGGCTCAAGCTGTGTTTGCCCGCCTCATCAATGAACTTCTGGTAGAACTGGTCGGCTAGGTCGAATTGCTGGTTGAGGTGGTAAGCACGTCCGAGGTAGTAGTCCACTTCCACAGGCGCATTACGCTCCCTCGGTTCGAATGGATCGTAACCGGCCTGGTTGAAGCCACCGTAGCTGCCGGACTTCCGGAGCAGGGATGCTTTCTCCAAGTATGGCAAGGCCTTGGCCTTCTGGTTGTAGGAACTGAAATAGCTCAAGCCGAGCTTGTAGTTCAGGTTGGCATTCTCCTGGTCGGTCGCAAGCAACTCCTTCCAGATCTCCGCAGCCTGATTGAAGAGTTTCTCCTCCATCAGCTTGTTACCTTCCTCGAACTTCCAATTGAAGGAAGTGTTGGAAGCATTCTGCGCGAGGAGGGGCTGGAACGTGAGAAGGGTTCCGGCCAGGAAAGAGATAATGTACCCGTGCTTCATCGAGGCAATTCGTTCTGAGTGATCTGGTCAGGCGGCATTGGCGGCTAATGTAGGATTTTCCCCACCTGCACCCGCCTAGTAAGGTTGGTCCACGGACCATGCCTCCAGAATGTCCGCAACGCGGCGCACGAAACGCCCGCCCAGTGCGCCATCCACCACGCGGTGGTCATAACCATGTGAAAGGAACATCAGGTGCCGGATACCGATCAGGTCGCCTTCGGATGTTTCGATCACCGCAGGTTTCTTGCGGATGGCACCCGTGGCCATGATCGCCACTTGAGGTTGATTGATGACCGGTGTGCCAAGGACATTCCCGAAGGTGCCCACGTTGGTCACGGTGTAGGTGCCGCCAGCAACCTCATCAGGAAGTAGTTTGCCTGTTCTGGCGCGGTTGGCAAGGTCATTCACCTTCTTCGCCATCCCGACCAGGTTGAGCTGGTCCGCGTTCTTGATCACCGGTACGATCAGGTTGCCCGATGGTAGTGCCGCTGCCATGCCGATGTTGATGTCCTTCTTCTTGATGATCGTGTAACCGTCCACCTGGATATTGATCATCGGCATCTCCTTGATCGCTTGCACGATGGCCATGATGAAGACCGGCGTGAAGGTGAGCTTCTCCCCTTCACGCTTCTCGAAAGCCACCTTGACCTTTTCCCGCCAGCGCACGAGGTTGGTCACGTCCGCTTCCACGAAACTGGTCACGTGGGGGCTGGTGCGCTTGCTCATCACCATGTGATCGGAAATGAGGCGGCGCATGCGGTCCATTTCGATCAACTCGTCGCCGACCATCGGTGTGATGGCAGGCGCAGGAGGCGGTGCTAGGGTGGTTGATGGTGCCGCTGCCTGCGCAACAGGTGCTGCTGCTGATCCGGTACCACGAGCGGGCAGGTAATCCAGGATGTCCTTCTTGGTCACCCGACCGCCTTGACCGCTACCTGCGATCGCTTCCAACTCCTGCATGGATACGCCCTCGTTCTTGGCGATGGTGCGCACCAACGGGCTGTAGAATTTTCCACTGGCTCCCACGCGTTCAACGGCAGTGGTCGCGGGAGCATGAGCGGCAACGGTCGCGGCAGGCTGGTGTCCATTGCTGGCGGGTGCAGGAACCGGTTTGGGGACTTCCGGTGCTTTCGGGGCGGAAGAGGGGGAGCCCACGGAACTTCCGATCCGTGCGATGGGTTGGCCCACCTTCACCACATCACCCTCCTTCACCAATTGCTCGCTCAGGATGCCGGCTTCGGGAGCGGGCACTTCGCTATCCACCTTGTCGGTGGCGATCTCCACGATGGGTTCATCGGCAGCGACGGTATCACCGGGTTTCTTCAACCACTTGGTGATGGTGGCCTCCGCAACACTTTCGCCCATCTTGGGCAGCAGGATCTCGATCTGCGACATGATCCAAGCTCTTTTTAGCTGGTGGCCAAAGGTAACCACCACGTTCCAAGGGCGACCGGGTCAGGCGTGACCCAGCGATCGGAATCCTTTGACCAGCAAGACCACATCGTTCCATGCGCTGTAGTCCTTGGCGTACGCCGCATTGGCACGAACGGCCCACGCATCGCGAACGTTCTCCATGCTCAAGAGCGGATCGATGATCCCGGGCTTGATCCCTGGCAGTTTCAACGCACGCTCCGGACCCTGGTGGTACCCCACCCAACTCTTCCTCCCGCGCAGTACATCCCATGCGTTCCGGATGAAACCGCCGCGGTCGTGTACGAACCAGACGGTGATCGGTATGGCCAGCAGTAATACGGATGCGGTAGTGACATCCATCAGCCGTTTCGTACGTCGACCGGCGGCGCTGTTCACCGAATGCAATTCCATGATGTCCAAGTCCTGTATGCTCTCGATGCTGTTCGGGCCGATGATGAATTCCCTTCCCGGCTGGGCGATCTTGAACATCACTTCCGTGTTGCGCAGTTGCTCGATGAGTTCGATGATGCGTCCCCATGCAAGATCCTTCGCGCAGAAGACCACCTCATCGATGTCGTGCTTGCGGATCTTCTTGCGGATCAGTTCCACTGCACCAGCGGATCCGGCGTCCGTGGTGCTCATCTGTTTCTGCCTTCCGAGGCCGAAGTGCGTTTGCCAGAGCAAGGCCAAGGCGTGTTTGTTCTCCTCGGAACTTCCGATGGACAGCACGCGCTTGCGGTCGAGCATGCGCAGGCTGAAGGACCGCACGCGCAATAAGTGAAGCAGTACGCGGGTTGCCGAATAGCAGGCCGTCGCGCAGACGATGACCTCGGCCATCCATACATAGGTGTCCATCGGCGCACCCGTGAACACGTTGATCACCCCGGCGACGACGGCCAGCACCCCCATGGCGCGCAACACGTTGATGAGCCGGACAGGTAGATCGTATCCACCGAACAAGGCCAGGAAGGATTGCGCGATGGCACAGGTCCAGAGGAAGAATACCGTCAAGCCCTTGTTGGTGATGGTGAAGCCGTCGTTCCTAGAGATCACGACCAGGTAGGCCAACGACATCGTCAGCAGAAGATCCAACATTGGAAGCAATGCACGCCGGATGAACCGCATCACGATCGCACCCGCTGCGCTGAGGTAGATGCTGCCGTTGATCAGCAGGCTCAACAGGTTGGTTCGCCGTTGTGTGAAGTGTTTCTGCGCGAAAATGGCCATCGCGTTGTAGAACACGAAGACGTAATTCACACTACTTTTCTTCGTGCTCTCGCCCTTGTAGTGGATGATCCGTGCATCCGGGAAGTACCAGTTCTCATAACCACCCAGCGTGATGCGATAGCTCAGGTCGATGTCCTCGCCATACATGAAGAAGCTTTCATCCAGCAGGCCCACTTCATTCAAGGTCTTCTTGCGCAGGAACATGCATGCGCCGGAAAGGATCTCGATCGGCGCAGCGGCGTTCTCCTCCATGTGCCCGAGGTGGTACCGCCCGAACTTCCGGCTGTGTGGGAACAAGCGCGTGAGACCGATGATCTTGAAGAACGCTACGGCCGGCGTCGGTAAACCACGTTTGCTTTCCGGTAGAAAATGGCCGGTGCCATCGATCATCTTCACCCCGAGACCTCCCGCCTTCGGTTGGGAGTCCATGAAGCCGATCACCTTGCGGAACACATCCTCGCCGACCACGGTGTCAGGGTTCAGCAGCACCACATACTCCGCATCGCTCGCCTTGATCGCTTGGTTGTTCGCTCGGCTGAAACCGACGTTCTCCTTGTTCGCGATCAAGCGCACAGCGGGAAATTTCTCCCGCACCATCTCCACGCTGCCGTCCGTGCTCAGGTTGTCCACCACGAAGACATCACCCTCGATCCCCTCCAACGCCGTGAACACCGTCCGGAGGCACTGCTCCAAGTACGCGCGCACGTTGTAGTTGACGATGATGACGGAAAGCTTCATGTGGCCAAGTGTCCATTTGGATCCCGCGCAATGCTAACGCGCCATATGGCCTTATGCGAACATGCTCCGCTGCGCCAATGCATTCCATGGTCACATGGCCACATGGTCGAATGGACACATGCCTCCTTCATCGCTTCACGCTTTGCTCATATGGCTTGCGGTCCGCGATACTACGTCCCAACGTGAGTTCATCCGCTTGGTCCAGATCGGCACCCACACTGATGCCGCGCGCGATCGTGGTCACCATCACACCGGCTTCCGCTAGTCTCCGGTTCAAATAGAAGCCGGTGGTATCACCTTCCAAGGTGCCGCCGAGCGCGAGCACCACCTCTCGCACGCCGCCTTGGCGCACGCGCTCCTGCAACTCGTTCGTGTGCAGATCATCGGGGCCGATGCCATCCATGGGGTTGATCACGCCACCCAGAACGTGGTACACGCCCCGGAATTGTCGGGTGTTCTCGATCGCGATCACATCGCGGATGTCCTCCACCACGCAGATCAGGCCAGCGTCGCGGTTCGGGTCGCGGCAGATCGCGCACTTGGGTTCATCACTGATGTTGCAGCACACCTCGCAGTAGCGCACCTCTTCGCGCATACGCTTGATCGCCTCGCTGAAGCGCGATACCTCGTGCGGTTCGCGGCGTAGGAGATCAAGCGCGAGCCGCATGGCCGTGCGCCTACCGATCCCCGGCAACGAGGCGAGTTGATCAACGGCATTCTCCAGAAGGGAGGAGGAAAGGGACATGGGGCAAAGAAATGGCTTCGACCGATGGGACGATGTGTGTTATCGGCGCGTCGACGTCATTACTTAGCGCACCCGCCGCGCCACGAGCAAACAACTACTGCCGAAGAGGATCCTTCCGCCCTTCTTCACGCGGCCGAGTTCCGCGCTCCACACACGGTTCATCAGGGAATCCATCAACCCCTTCTTCGGCGCATGCTCCTGCACGTGCTTGTCCGGATCATTGGAGCCCTTGTTCATTCCAAGGCGGCTTGGGATGGACCGGAACAAGAGGATGGGAAGGGTGAGGATGGAGAAGAAATAGCTTCCGTAGAGCACCTCGAATCCGACTTCCTTCAATTTGCCCGTCAGGCCTCGCACCGTGTGCCGCCGGAAATGTCCAGCGTCCACGTCCTCGTTCGACCACAGGAAATTGTACGCCGGTACGGTGATGAACACGGTGCCACCGACCTCGAGCACCTCATACGCACTGCGCAGGAAGGACACGTCGTCATCGATGTGTTCCACCACGTCGAAGAGCCCCATGGCCGGAACCGTTCCTTGTCCCAGCCCAGCGTTCTCCAAGGTGGTACAGACCACGCGTTTCAATCCTCGCTTGCGTGCATTCACACATCCCTGAAGGCCGGGCTCGATGAGCGTAGTGCGGATCCCGTTCTCCTGAAGACCATGGGACACAAATCCGTTGCCACCGCCCACATCGAAGAAATGCGCGTGGGGTGCGAACCGCTGCACGACGCTCAGGATGCACGCGTTGCGATGCTTGAACCAGAAGCTGTTCTCTTCGATCCGGAAGTAGAGCTCATTGCCTGCTTCCGGATAACTCACCGGTGCCTCCGTAGCAGCGAAGAGGATCCCGTCCCGTTCGATCAACCCGCTGGTGAGTTCCGACATGCTGCAAATGAAGGGACAAAGTCGACTGCGGAATTCTTGGTCGTACGCGTGTCATATGGTCGGAAAGGAGAAACCTGCTACGACCCGGTCCTTTTGGATGGAGGATAACTGACAACCGACAACGAACAACTCTTCCGTAGACACCGACCTGTCACGCCCTCATCCAGCTTCCTTCGCACCATGTCGCCCGTCCTGCTTCTCTCCATCGTCTTCGGGTACTTCCTGTTGTTGTTGGGCATCGCGTGGTACACCAGTCGAGGTGCAGGCGAACACGCCTTCTACAGCGGCGAGCGGAAGAGCCTGTGGTACGTCGTGGCATTCGGTATGATCGGTACATCGCTCAGCGGCGTCACGTTCATCAGTGTGCCGGGTATGGTGCAGGCGAAGGGATGGACCTACTTCCAATTGGTCATCGGCTTCGCGATCGGGTATTGGATCGTGGCGGGTGTGCTGCTCCCACTGTATTACCGCTTGCAGCTCACGAGCATCTATGGATACCTGCGCGAGCGCTTCGGCATGACGAGCTACCGTACCGGTGCGGCGTTCTTCATCCTCAGCCGTCTCGCCGGTGCGACGATCAGGATCTATGTGGTACTGAATGTGATCCAACTCTTCGTACTCGATGCCATGGGCGTGCCCTTCGAACTTACAGCCTTCGTGGTGTTGCTCATGATCGTGTTGTACACGTTGAAGGGCGGCGTGAAGACGATCGTGTGGACCGACACCTTGCAAACGCTCTTCATGCTCGGTGCGTTGGTCGGCACGATCGTCTTCATCACCAATGCTGCGGAGATGATGGAGTGGAGGTCGTTCCTATCGTCAAGCGGAATGACCGGTGTCATCAACACCGACTGGCGTAGCGATGGTTTCTTCCTCAAGCAGATCCTCGCGGGGATCTTCATCACCATTGCCATGACCGGATTGGATCAGGAGATGATGCAGAAGAACCTCAGTGTGGCGACAGTCGGTGGTGCGAAGAAGAATATGCGCGTGTTCAGCGTTACGCTGCTCGGAGTAAACCTGCTCTTCCTATTGCTCGGTGCGCTACTCTACCTCTATGCATCGAAGGTGGGCATCGCGTTGCCCGAACGATCGGATGACGTGTTCCCCACGCTTGCGTTGAAGCAATTCCCGGTGTGGCTGGGCCTGCTCTTCATCATCGGACTCATCAGCGCGCTCTTTCCCAGTGCCGATGGTGCCCTCACCGCGTTGACAGCGAGCACGTGCATCGATCTCATTGGGATCCGCGATCGCGGGTGGGATGAAGCGCGGCAGAAGCAGGTCCGCCAGCGCGTGCACCTCGGCATGGCCGTGCTCTTTCTGGCCTTCGTGCTCTACTTCCATTGGCTTGCCACACCCACGGTGATCAAGACGCTCTTCGATGTGGCCGGTTTCACCTACGGCCCGTTGCTCGGACTCTTCGCGTACGGTCTGTTCTTCAAAGGGAAGCCCACCGAGCGTTGGGTGCCGCTGGTCTGCATCGCAGCGCCCATCATCACGTTCTTCATCCGGATGTACTCGAAGCAATTGCTCTTCGGCTACCAGATGGGTTTTGAAGTAATGTTGGTGGTAGCGGCGATCACGATGGGGGGATTGGCGATTTTGCGGCGCGAGGCTGCGGCCTGATCGATCCTGTCGCTGCCAGTTCCGCTCGATCACCTCGAACAATGCTTCCGGTTTGCATTGGTCACCATCCGGTTCTATCGCTTCGGAATGGGCTGGTTCCCCAACTCCAGGATCCGTATCATTGTAATACATACCTGTACCTGTTCCAAAACCCCACAACAATGCCGACCCTCACCGCACCCGCAGATACCAAGGTTCAATTGACCGACGCGAACAAGGCGTTCATCAAACGCGCCAATAAGTTGCTGATCGATGGGCAATGGGTCCCATCGGCCAGCGGAAAGACCTTCCCTACGTACGATCCCGCGACCGGCGAGGTGATCACGCGCTGCGCCGAAGGGGACAAGGAGGACATCAACCGTGCGGTCGCGGCCGCCCGGCAGGCGTTCGAAAAAGGCCCGTGGAAGGACCTCACCGCCAGCGAACGTGGCCGTATCGTGTGGAAGATCGGCGACCTGATGCTGGAACATGCCGATGAGCTCGCGGAGCTGGAGGCGTACGACAATGGCAAGACGCGTGGCGTAGCGCGCTATGTGGATGTCCCGCTCTCCGCCGATGCCTTCCATTACATGGCCGGCTGGGCCACCAAGATCTGCGGACAGACTTTTCCGATCTCGGTGCCCTACATGCCTGGATCGAAGTTCCATGCCATGAGTTTGCGCGAGCCGGTGGGTGTGGTAGGCCAGATCATCCCTTGGAATTTCCCGCTGCTGATGGCCGCTTGGAAGTTGGCCCCCGCACTGGCCGCAGGTTGTACCGTGGTGTTGAAGCCTGCCGAACAAACACCGCTCACCGCGCTTCGCCTCGGCGAACTGATGATCGAAGCAGGCGTTCCTCCCGGCGTGGTGAACATCGTGACCGGCTATGGCGAAACCGCCGGGGCCTCGCTCGCCGCGCATGACGACGTGGACAAGGTGGCCTTCACCGGCAGCACCGAAGTGGGCAAGCTCATCGTGCAGGCCGCTGCGGGCAACTTGAAGAAGGTGAGCCTCGAGCTCGGCGGGAAATCGCCCAATGTGATCTTCAAGGACGCCGCCGACCTGGAGGCCGCGATCAACGGCGCGGCGAACGCGGTGTTCTTCAACCACGGCCAGTGCTGCGTGGCCGGTACGCGCCTCTTCGCGGAGAAGGAGGTGTTCGATCAGGTGGTGGACGGTATCGCATCGCGAGCGAAGAAGATCAAGCTCGGTTTTGGGCTGGACGCGGACACGCAGATGGGACCGCTCGTTTCAGAGGAACAACTCGCGCGCGTGACCGGTTACCTCGAAGCGGGAAAGCGTGATGGCGCTGAGTTCGTCACCGGCGGCGTGCGCCACGGCGACCGCGGCTATTTCGTGGAACCCACTGTCATCACCAACACCAAGCCGCACATGAGCGTGGTGCAGGAGGAGATCTTCGGGCCGGTCCTCGTTGCTGAACCCTTCAGCGATGAAGAGGACCTGATCCGCAGAGCGAACGACACCAACTACGGTCTTGCCGCTGCGGTATGGACCAAGGACACGGCTCGTGCGCATCGCATAGCGAAGGCCTATCGTGCAGGCACCGTATGGGTGAACTGCTACAATGTCTTCGATTCGGCCCTGCCGTTCGGTGGTTACAAACAAAGCGGCTGGGGCCGTGAAATGAGCGGCGAGGCGCTTGCGCTTTACACCGAATCGAAAGCGGTGATCGTGGCTCTTTGAGCAACACGCGGCCACCAGAACGCGGTACCGACCACATGCAGTGCGGCCAGTGCCATAGCGAAAATCCGAAGGATGCGAAATTCTGCGCCCAGTGCGGCGCAGGGTTGGTGCGAACGTGCCCTGCTTGCCATGTTGAGGTGCTTCCGGCCGCCAAGTTCTGCCACGAATGCGGGACATCGCTTGACGTGCGGGAACGTACCGCTGGGAACCATGCGGCACCGCAACTTCCGGATGCGGCAGAACCTTTTGCCGTGCTCGAAACCAGCCACGCGGAGCAGCGGCAGCTCTCCGTGATCTTCTGCGACCTGGTCTCCTTCACCCAACTTTCCCAACAACTCGACCCGGAGGACCTGAATACCGTGGTGCATGCCTACTACGAGGTATGCCGTGCGGTTTGCGAACGCTACGAAGGCCATGTGGCCAACTACCTCGGCGATGGCGTGCTCATGTATTTCGGGTACCCGAAAGCCCACGAGGACGATGCACACCGGGCGGTGCGCACCGGCCTGGCGGTGATCGAAGGCATCGCGGCGTTGAACGAACGCATGGAGCGCGAGATGAAGGTGCGATTGAGCGTGCGCGTGGGGATCCATACCGGGCCGATGATCGTGGGCGATGACCGTGCGGGCGACTGGCAGAAGATGGCGCTCGGCGAAACGCTCAACATCGCGGCGCGCGTGCAAGGCGTGGCGCAGGAGGACACCGTGGTGGTGAGCACGGTCACCAAGCAAATGGTGGAAGGCTTCTTCACCATGCGCAGCATCGGGACACATACGCTGAAGGGCGTGGCGCAACCGATGGAAGTGTTCACTGTGACGCACGAAAGCACAGCGCGTGGGCGACTGGAAGCGGCGGGCCGCGCCACGCTCACGCCGTTGACCGGTCGAGATGCGGAGGTGGGGATCCTGATCGAGGAATGGAAGAAAGCAAGCGCAGGGCAGGGCCGTGCCGTGCTGATCTCCGCTGAAGGCGGCATGGGCAAATCGCGTTTGGTGCAGATGCTCAAGGAGCATGTCGCTGCGTCGTCCATCGCGTGGCTCACCCCGTGCCAGTGCTCACCCTATCACCAGAGCACATCGATGTACCCGTACATCGACCTGATCGAACGCGTGGTGCTGAAATTCGAACGGCAAGAGACGCCGCGTGAGAAGTTGAAGAAGATCGAGGGGATGCTGGTCCAGTACGGCTTCCACATTCCGGAGATCCTCCCCGTGTTCGGCGCGTTCCACTCGCTGCCACCGGAGGCCGGCTACACGCCCACGGCCATGGATCCTGCGCAGCAACGGCGCAAGTACATGGATGCCATGTTGCGCATCCTGGACGATCGCTCGCGCAGGCAGCCGCTCCTCTTCGTGGTGGAGGACCTGCACTGGTCCGACCCCACCTCGTTGGAGACCTTCAAGGAACTGGTGGAGATCATCAAGCGGCATCGGATGTTGCTGCTCTTCACCTGCAGGCCGGAGTTCAACTCGCCGTGGGACGGGCATCCTTCGGTGCATACCATGCGCTTGCCCCGGCTTGATGCGGACCAGACGCGTGAATTGTGCAAGCATGTGGCGCGTAGGAAACAGTTGCCCGAAGAGGTGGTGGAGCAGATCATCGAACGTGCCGATGGCGTCCCGCTCTTCGCGGAGGAACTAACCAAGATGATCATCGGGTCGGGCCTGATGACGGAGTCCGGCGATCGCTACGTGCTCGATGGGCCATTGCCGCCGCTCGCCATTCCCAATACGTTGCAGGATTCGCTGATGGCGCGGTTGGACCGCTTGTCGGCGGTGAAGGAGATCGCGCAGATCGGCGCGGTGATCGGGCGTGAGTTCAGCTACGAGATGATCCATTACGTGCATCCGTTGGACGATGCGGTTCTCCGGCACAGCCTGGAACAGCTCGTGGATGCAGAGATCATCGACCAAGTCGATCCCGAACCGCGCTCGACGTACAGCTTCAAACATGCCCTGGTGCAGGAGGCGGCCTACCGTTCACTGATCAAGAGCCGCAGGCAGCACCATCACCGGTTGGTCGCCCACGCGTTGGAAGAGCATTTTCCGGAGGTCGCGGAGTTGGAGCCCGAGATCCTGGCGCTGCACTACGGCAAGGCGAACCTCGGCTGGCAGGCGATCCCGTACTTGCAAAGGGCCGGAGAGAAGGCCGCCGCACGTTCCGCGCACGCCGAGGCGATCACCCACTTTTCACGCGGGCTGGAACAAGTGCAAGCGCTCTCGGACAGCGGACAGCGTTGGCAGCTGGAGATCAGGCTGCTCATCGGGCAGGGCGCTTCGCTGACCGCGATCCATGGTTACGGTGCCAAGGACGTCGAGCAGACCTATTCCCACGCACGGGACCTCTGCGAGCAGTTCGGCACGCCGGGCCAGTTGTTCCAGGCGAGCTACGGGCTTTGGCGGTTGCACATGCTACGCGCCGAATACCACATCGCCACCAAGCAGGGGGAGAACCTGCTGGAGCTCGCCTCACGGCAGGAGAACGATGCCTTCCTTATCGCAGCGCATCGCGCGTTGGGATCCACCTTGTTCTATCGCGGCGAATTCGAACGGTCCAAAGAGCACTGCGAAAGCGTGATCGCCATGACCGGTGAAGAAGGGGACGGTGCCACCTTGATCCGCGACATCTATGACGTGGTGGATCCTCGCGTCACCTGTCGTAGCTACCTGTCATGGATCCTTTGGATGCAGGGCTTTCCGGAGAAGGCGAAGTCCGAAAGCGCCAGGGCCATTGCGCTCGCCGAACGCCTGGAGCATCCGTTCTCCATCGCGCTTGCGCTGAGCTTCGCCGCCTGGCTGGAACAGTTCCTGGGGAATGCGGCGCGCGTGGAGGAATTGGCGAACAAGTCCATCGTGCATTGCGTGGCGCACGGCTTCGGCTTTTGGATCGGTTGGGACCAGGTGCTCCTCGGC
Source organism: Flavobacteriales bacterium (assembly GCA_016721005.1). Classification (GTDB taxonomy): domain Bacteria; phylum Bacteroidota; class Bacteroidia; order Flavobacteriales_F; family PHOS-HE28; genus PHOS-HE28. The sequence goes on along the minus strand of JADKJM010000005.1, from coordinate 39,309 downwards.
TGGGCCTCGGCCATGCAGGGTGCGGATCCCGCCGAACAAGTGGCGAACATCAACAACGGGTTGGCGCTGTGGAAGGAGAAGGGTTCCGAACTGGGTCGCGGCTACTTCTACAGCTTGCTCGCCGACGTTCACTTACGCGCGGGAGAACCGGTGCGTGCGATGGAGTTGCTCACTCGGGCGCGCACCTTCATGTACGAGCGGGACGAACGCTACTGGGAGGCCGAGCGCCAGCGCATGAGCGGTGATGCGGAACTGGCGATGGGCACCGATGCGAAACAGGCGATCATCCGCTTTCGCGATGCGAAGGCGATCGCGAAACGCCAGGGTGCGACGTCACTGGAGTTGCGCGCGGCTATTAGTCTTGCGCGCCTGGAGAAGGAACTGGGCGATGGCAACGGCGCGCTGAAAGAATTGGCAGACGTGCTGGCGACCATGACGGAAGGCCAGAGCACCCAGGAGGTACTTGCCGCGCGAGCGATCATCGATTGACTACTCCTCCGGCCACTCGAAGCTGGGCCCGAGCATGGTTCCCGCGATCCCGCTCGGCACGTTCATCAGGCTCTTTGCACGCTTCTTCAATTCAAGCATGAACGGCACGGCGCGCACGAGTCGGTCCTTCTTCCCGTTGAGGCCATCCTCCAATGCGCGCAGCATTTCCTTCCACATCGCGTTGCATTTGTCCATCATGTCGCGGCGCGGATCACCCGGAGCGTACCATCCGCTTTGCGGGTTGCTGATCATGTTCGCCGAAGCGCTCCAGTCCACGGGTAAGAGATTTCCCGTAGGGCCGCTCGCGGTGGTATCGCCTGCTTTGAAACGGCGGCCAGCATTGATCTCCCAGAAGCGGTAGTAGTGCGCGAGGTGATAGCCGAGGTCATCCTTCGACATGCCCTTCACGTAGATCGACTTCGAGGTGCCTTCACCCTGGTCCATGATCTCGTTGATGGCTTGCAGCGCGCTTTCCAGATCGGTGACCTGGATCACCTTGCCGTGGCCGTTGTAGTAATCCGCAGGATCCACCTGCCGCTCGGGGTGATGGTCGAAGCGGATCTTCTTCGCCTTGTGCAGGCGCACGAGGGCATCCTTGATCGCCGCATAGAACTGGCCGATGGTATCGTAGTCATCCGTTTCCGGCGGCGTGTCCACCGGGGTGGGTAGTTCAATGCGCATGAAACTGGTAATGGCCGCCCGGCTGAACGGTTGCAAACTGATGCTGAAGGCGCCATCGCTCTGCGGAAGGGTCGTGGGGTATTCGGGTGCCACGCCTTTTTTCGCGAGAACAGGTGAACCGCCGATCGCGTTGAGCACGTTCGCCGCGAGGATGATGTGCAGCATTTCCTCCATCATCACGCTGCGGATCAAACCCGCTGCTTCGATGTTGGTGCCATCCGTTATGGAATAGAGCGCACACAGGTACGGTGGCAGTGTGGTCATCTCCAGTTCCACGGCCACCTGTAAGTGCGCCTTCAGCGAATCCAGATCGGGGACCTCTGTATCAAGAGCTTGAAGCTTGTGGAGCAGCATCATAGGCGAAGTGGCTTTTCCTTGTTCAGGTCGCGGAGGATGGATTCCGCTGCACGGTACGCGAGCGCGGCCATGGTGAGCGATGGGTTCGAGGTGCCCCATGTGGGCATCGCGCCGCAACCCACGAGGTAGAGGTTCTCGTGGTCCCAGGTGCGCAACCAGGAATTCGTGACCGAGTTCTCGGGGTTGGAACCCAGGCGGTGCGTACCTACCAAATGGCCGCAGCCTTTGAACTCATACGGCTTGCCGTTGAACTCCAGGTAACCCATGTTCGCCGGGTTGTAGAAGGTCTGGTCCGCAACGCCCACGTGCTTGAAGATCTTCTTGCTCACATTGAAGGCGGTCTCCATGCCCCTCCGTACATAATCGCTGATGGAGTAGTTGATCACAGGACGCGGCAGGCCGAGCGCATCCAAATAGTTCGGGTCGATCGTCACGCGGTTGCGGGCTTCGGGCAATTGCTCCAGTTCCCATTGCAAGGTGAATTGCCTGGAGACGTTGTTGGCCAACGACTGCCGGAGGTCGCGACCGATCTTCCCTTCGCCGATCATCTGGCCCACGGTGCTCCCCGGTGCGAAGGTTCCCCAGATCCATCCCCAATTGTCGATCGGCACCACGCAAGCGCTGTGATCCGATCGGAAAGGACCATCGCGGAAGCTGGCGATGGCATTGGTCTGGCCGGGTCCGCGGAAAGGCCAGATCGGTTCATCCATCAAGCCCCAGGTGAGCATGGTGGGATGGTCCATCAGGTTGCGGCCCATCTGGTCGCTGCTGTTTGCCACGCCGCTCATCAGGCAGAGCTTGGCGGTTTCCACGGCGTGGGCCGCGATCACATAGACCTTGCCTTTCGCGATCCCCGGAACGGTAGGCCCCAGGTCCTGCTGGTAGGTGAGGTATTCGATGTGATCGATGCGCGAGTTGTCCGCATTGCGAACGATGCGCGTGGCCACGGACTGCGTCTTGATGTTCACGTAGCGCGATCCACCGGATGGATGATAACGCTCGGCGCGATGCAGCGTGCGCAGCGCGGAATACTTCGCCTGAACCGGACAGATGGGAACACAGTTGGCGTTTCCCTGGCAGCGCTCGCCGCGCATGGGATCGTTGAAGGCCCCTTGCGGTTTGTAGGGTGTGTACTTGCGCGCTTCCTCCAATTCCTTCTTGATCTTGGCCGGTGGCACGTAGTCCGGGTTGGGCATGCCGTTGCGCCCCTGCGGTGTGGGCGTTACGCGGATCGTGTAGTCCTTGCCCAACACATCCACCTTCAACCCCTTGGCTTTCTCCGCGAACCGCTTTGCCACGTAGCTGCTGGGGATCGCCTTCATCGGGTATTGGTATCCTTTCCAGTGGGTCTTCGGATCCCCGCCCGGCAGCCAGTACGCGTCCGCATCGCAAGCCACGCCGATCTCGTATTCCGCCAGTTCGTAGTAGGGGCGCAGGTCCTCGTATTCGATCGGCCAATCCATGGCCACACCGTAGTTGGTGTTCATCTTGAAATCGTTGGGCAGCATGCGCAGGGAGCAGGCGAGCCAGTGCAAGGTGGTGCCGCCCTTGGTGCGCGTGTAGTCGCTGCCGAAGCTCTGCGGCCCGCGTTGCACCCAATAGCCCGAGGAGTTCGGGATGCCGTCCTTGATGCGCTGGTATTGCAGCACATCGGGCTGCGGTGCGGAGCTCGTCGGTGGGTAGGGTGAGTTGGGCACCTTCGCCACTTGCGTGTAGAAATAGTCCACCGCGCTTTGCCAGCCTTCCTCATCATCGCTTAACGCGCGACCGGCTTCAAGGATCAGCACGCGTTTGCCCGCCTTCGCAAGTTCCAGGGCGACGATGGCACCGGACATCCCGGCACCGACGATCACCACGTCATACTCTTCCTCCGTGGACTGTGGTCGCTTGCTCATGGGGTGTAGGGATCGGTGTTCACGATGTCGATCGGTGGATATTCCCACGAACCGTAGCCCGGTGCTTTCGCTGCGGGCGGTTGCGATCCGAAGGTGGGCCACACCAAGCCGGCCTTGTACGCTGCGGCGGATGGGATGAACATCACGTCGTTCTCGCCGATCCCGTACGCATCGCACCATGCTGCGGGCATCGGGTTCCACGTGGACACATACCAAAGGCCGAGGATGCGTTGTCCGATCGGGCCATAGCACGGATCCTTCATTACCAGCCGATCCAGGTTCCTCTCCAACGCATCGATGTCATCGCTTTTGGCGAAGGCCACACCGCACACGCTGAGGAAGTCACCAGCGATGGCACCATCCACCACGCCGAGCAGCACGTTCCAGTATTCCGCTGCTTGTCCCGTGGCGGTGATCTCCGTTGTGGAGTACGCCGTGAGCGCTGCGGAGAGGGCGATGAATTGATCTTCGGGGTCGGGCGGATAGTACATGGGCGTGATGCGCTTATGAGTGATGCGAACGTGCAGAAACGCGTAGCGGACGATCGAACGATCATCCGCTACACTCGCCGATCCTATTTCTTCTTTTTACCGAGGTCCACATAATACGGACGGTTCTCGGCGGCTGCGGGCGGCGACACGAACACGCGCACTGCGCACACCTTGGCGCCTTTCCCCAGAGTGGCGCGCAGATCCACGGCCATGGGGTGCTGCGTTTTCCCGATGGTCAATGTGAAGCTCTTCTGCTGCGCTGGGGTCAGGCCCAGGTACATGTCATACACACCCAACATGTTCCAGCGTGAACCGATGAGGTCCATGTCCTTGCCGCCAGCGGGGCGGTTGGGGCCGCCGGGAAGCATGCTGTACAGCGTGAGTGGCGATGGATTCGCCACACGACGCGGGATCACGGAGAGATCCGCAGTCAGGGTGTACAAGGCCTTGGACTTGTCTCCTTCGAAGGTGGGGTCGTACACGGTGTAGGCCCAGGTCTCCACGGTGGGTGCATCGGGTGTGGGCACCATGTAATCGAAGGTGGTGAGGAACTTCCGCTCACCGAAACACTTCACGCCGGCCTGCACAGCAACGGCATTATCGGCAGGAACGTGCAATCGCATTTCCCCGATCAACTTCGTGGCGTCCTGTCCGTAGAGGTAATCCTGCAACGACATCACCGGCACCTCGGCCTCGTGCTTCTCGGGATAGCAATGCACGTTGAATTCGATCTCGTTCACGGTGGAGATCATCATGCCCAGAAAGGCGGAGTAGTTCTGGAAGTTGAGCGAGATCAGCACCTTGCCCTTTGACTCCGGGTCGGTGAAGCGTGCGGGCTTCAGTCGGGTGTCCTTCATCAAGGGCAGCACCAGCTTTTCGTCCACCCAGTAATAGGTCCAGATCAGCGAGAGCGAACTGTAGAAGAACGGCATCTTGAATACCGGATCGGCGGGCGGGAAAACGGGTTGTTTGGTTACGGGAGGCATGGAGTTGTGTGGGGATAGGGTGTAGACAATGATACCGGATCGAGGGGAGGCTTCAAAGGTTCTTGCGGCTTTTCGGACCATGAAGAAGCGTGGTCTTGTTACCCTAAGCCCTGCATTCTCAACTACCTCGGGCGGAATTCCAACTGGAGGTGAGATCATGCACTGCCCGGTCCACACCTACATTCGGTCCACTTACACACCAACCCCACGACCATGACCACGACCATCGGCCAGATGTACATCCTGCCGGGAGCGGAGACCGCAGCGAAAGCCTTGTTGAAACAACTCGCGGCGGATGTGAAGGCCCATGAACCGGATACGCTGCTCTATCTGATCCACACGTCCGATGCGATCGGTGTGAGCATGCCGCCGGCCAGCGCGGGCGAAGTCACCTTCGTGGAAGTGTACAAGGACGAAGCCGCGTTCAAGGCCCACTTGAGCGGACCTGCGTTCACCAACTTCGTTGCGAAGAGCAAAGGACTTTTCCTGAGCACGGAGAACAAGGCTCCGGATGGAAGTACTGTCACCAGCCTCTTCGCGACGTTCGCCGCGGTGGATCGCCTGGCAGGCTTTTCGCGCTCATAGAGAAATGGCTCGCCCCACTACGGTGTTGACGTTTCAGGGCCACACAGCCTGATCAATCCTGCCGTTGCCAGTTCCGCTCGATCACCTCGAGCAGCTCGTTGTGGATCGCATTGTTGCTGGCGACGATCTCCTCATCGAAGACCGGGTCCTTCGTTGGGCGGAAGCCACTGACCTTGCCACCTGCTTCGCGCACGAGCAACACACCGGCCGCCACATCCCAACTGTTCAGGCCGTATTCGTAGAACGCTTCGAAGCGCCCACACGCGACGTATGCTAGATCCGCAGCGGCGCTACCCAAACGACGAATGCCGCGCGTGCGGTGCATCAGTTCGCGCAGGAGATCCATGTACTCGGCCTCGTGTCCGAAGTCGTCGTAAGGGAAACCGGTGGCGAGCAAACTGTCCTGCAATTGTGAGCGCTCGCTTACGCGGATCGGTAGCCCGTTCAAATGCGCGCCACCTCCTTTCCACGCCGTGAAGCGTTCATCACGTGTGACCTCGTGCACGATCCCGAGGATCGGTTCGGTGCCGTCCACCAGCGCGATGCTGATGCAATAGCACGGTACACCATGAACAAAGTTGGTGGTGCCATCCAGCGGATCGATCACCCAGTTGAGCCCAAGACCTTTTTCACCACTTCCTTCTTCGGCGATGAAGCCGGCATCCGGCAACAACAAACCGAGCCCTTCCACAAGGCGGTCCTCGGCGACGTGATCCACGTGCGTCACGAGGTTGTTCAAGCTCTTCGTGCTAACGCGCGCTTCGGTGAGCCGCCCGGCTTCGCTGCGGATGAAGGCGGCCACGTCCACGCTGAGCGCGGTGACCTGGTCAGTGAGTTTCTTGAGGTCCATTCGTGTTCGATCGGCGGCGCAACCAGAAGAGGCCCGCGGCACTGAATATCATGAGCAAGGTGGCGATGATCTCCGCTTGGGTGATGGTGCCCCACACCGGGACATTCACACGGATCTTCTCGATGAAGAAACGCTCGAGGCCATCCAAAAAGAGGAAGAGCAAGAAGATCGTTCCCGCGGGCTTCATTCGTTTTCGCAACGTCCACAACACAGCGAAAAGCGCGAAGCACATGATCGTCTCATACACCGAAGTAGGATACACCGGATGCGGCAATACGGTGCAATAACCGGGGTAGCAGGTGCCGTCCAGGATCGGTACACCGACGCCATTCACGTTGTTCGGATAGTCGTAGCTCCACAGCCAGTTCGGGATCCAACCCGGCGCCGGACTGTTGTTCACGATCCCCCAATCGCCATCACCGCTCACATGGCAACCGATCCGCCCGACAGCGTACGCGAGCATCACGCCGGGTGCAGCGGCATCGGCACCGCTCCATGCAGGAATGCCGTGCTTGATGAAATAGCGGATCACCATCGCTCCGGCCATGATCAACCCCCCGTACATCGTCAGGCCGCTGATGATGTCCTTGCCCATCGGGTCGGCGAGGAAGGCCATGAACTGGTCCGGGTTCTCCAGCCAGTGGAAGGTCTTGGCACCGATGAAGCCCCAGATGGCGGCGATGATCGTGATATTGCCCGCGTGTTCATGCGGCATCACCTTCACTTCCTCCTGCCTCGGTTCGGGCAATTTCGCCTTGTCCTTTTCGCGCCAGCGGAGGTACACAAGCAGCCCACCCACAGCTATGCCGCCGAGGAAATTGCCGGTGCCGCTCAGAAGAAACCCAGGAGGATCCGCGGTGACCTCCGCGAGGTTCAGCACGAGGTAAAGTCCTTTCCAACCCAACAGGAAGCCGAGGAGGAATTGCCCGATCAGTTCTCCGACGGAAGCAGGAAGACCAACCGTGACCGTTCGCGCGGATGGACGCATGATGCCGAGCGCTTGCATCCTGCGTAGTTCGAGACCAAGCGTCCAACTCGCCAGTATGAACGCGATCGCCACAAAGAAGCCGAAACTGTTCAGGAACTTCAGTGGCGACCAGTCGAGGCCGAAGAGATCCAGGAAGACGTGGTAGATGGTAGGGTACATGGATCAGTGGGCAGTGGCCAGGTTGAAGTGGCAGTTGCCAGTTGGCGGGAGGCAGTTTCTTGCGCTAACGTATCAACCACCTTTCCAACGATGTGTCCATCGCCGTTGATGCGGCCCAGTTCAACAGGAACGATGCGGTTCACGAGATCAGTGGAATAGGGGAGTGCCACGCGGATGTAATTGTCGGTATAGCCGTGCATCATCTCCGCCGGGTCTCCCGACGAAGGAGAGGACCCTGCGCCTTCTCCGGCTTCAAATAGAACAGGCCGCTCGCTACCCGTGTGCCGCTCGTAGAACGCGCGTTGCAATTTGCTGCTGAGGATCCGTAATTGCCTGGTGCGTTCGCGACGGATCTCCATTGGAACAGCATCCTCCATGCGGACCGCAGTGGTGTTCGCACGTTCGCTGTACGTGAACACATGCAGGTAGTCCACAGGGATGGAACGAAGGAATTCATGCGTCCTCAAGAACTCCTCGTCCGTTTCGCCCGGCGTACCGGTGATCACGTCCACGCCGATGCACGCATGCGGCATGCGCTCCTTGATGAGCTGTACTCGTTCAGCGTAAAGGGACGTGTCATACCGACGACGCATGCGTGCGAGGATCGCATCGCTGCCACTTTGCAAGGGCATGTGGAAATGCGGCGCGAAGCGTTGGCTTGATGCCACGAAGTCGATCACCCCATCATGGCAGAGGTTCGGTTCGATGCTGCTGATGCGGAACCGTTCGATGCCTTCGACTTTATCAAGCGCTTGGATGAGTTGAAGGAAGTCCTGTCCATGTTGGCGTCCGAAATCACCTGTGTTCACGCCGGTGAGCACGATCTCCTTCACACCCGATGCGGCGATCGCTTCGGCTTGCGCAACAGTATCGGCGATGGTTCCGCTGCGGCTTCTTCCGCGCGCCAACGGAATGGTGCAGAAGGAGCAGAAGTAATCGCAACCATCCTGCACTTTCAGAAAGGTGCGCGTTCTATCGTTGGCGTTGTAGGAGGGGATGAAGCGCTTGACGTCCTTGATGGGGGAGAAGATCGCTTCCCGCTTCGTTCCTCGCGGTTCGCGATGACCGGCTGCGCCAGGAATGGCAAGCCGGTCGATGTGTTCCGCGAGATCGAACTTCTCATTCGCGCCGAGGACGAGGTCCACACCGGGGATCTCGGCGATCTCCGTGGGCTTAAGTTGTGCGTAGCAACCGACCACCGCGATGAACGCCTCGGAGTTGATCCGCTGGAACTTGCGCACCCATTGGCGGCACTCCTTGTCCGCGTTCTCCGTTACGCTGCATGTGTTCAGTACGAAGACATCCGGGCGCTCCTCCACCTTCACCCGCGCATAGCCCGCCTCCTCCAGCGAACGGGCCAGGGTGCTGGTCTCGCTGAAGTTGAGCTTGCAGCCCAAGGTGTGGAAGGCGACGGTGCGTGCGTGGCGCATAGGGGCGGCGAAGGTAACCGGGGTGTGTTCAAAGGATGCCGTTAGCTTCAGGCATCCAAATCCGGAGCGGGCGTCTGCCAAGGGGCAGGGAGCCCGCCCGGCCACCACCGAACCAGGACCCATGACGCGAACCCTACGCGGGATCATCCTTTCCCATGTCCTAGTGATCGCTGCCGCCGCTCACGCGCTTACGGTCACGCTCACCCCTTACCATGAGTTCTGCGGCAATGCCAACGGCTTGATCGATTGCACGGTAGGCGGCGGTGTGCCACCCTACACCTTCGCGTGGAGCAATGCCGATACCAGTGAGGATGTGTACGCGCTGGTGGCGGGGATCTACTCGGTGACGGTGACGGACTTCGTGGGCACGCAGGTGACCGAGCAGACCACCGTGAACGGATATGCGTCCTTCCCCCCAGCCGCGTTCTTTGATCAGCGGGCGTATTGCCTCTCCGGCGGAGGAGCGGCAACGGCGCATTCGGTGGTGGAATTGGTCGGGCTCCAGGAGCATTATTACAACCAGGGTGCTCCATGGCCTCAAGAACCATTGGTGTTCGACTTCGTGGTCGCTGAGGAATTCCTTGACTTCGGCCCTTCCACCAGTTTCTTGATCATGGGCAGTGCCGTCCCAGGTATCACCTACCAGGTCTCCTTTACGGACAACACCGGCTGCCCCGGAACGATCGATCTACGCAATGGGTATGAGGTGGAATGGCCGACGATGAGCGTGCTGGACGTGCAGGGTGCATGTTCTTCCGGCAACAATGGCGTGATCCAACTCGCGCTTACCGCCGAAGGCCATCAACAATACACCGATCTGGAACTCAGGCGTGCGGACCATTCGCTGGTGGAGAGGCAGGGGGCTGGAAACCAGGCCGCACTGAAACAGTTCTCCGCCTTGGTCCCCGGAGACTACTGGGTGGTACAGCGGATCCTGTCCATCGGCAATGCCACCCTCGGAGCGCAGATCCGCGCTTTCTGCGGCGATTCGATCATGGTGACGGTTCCGGATCTCGGCCCGGCATGTGGCAACGTGAATGGCATCGTGTATATGGACTACAATGCGGACTGCATCATGGGCAGTACTGGCGCGGAAACGCGTGTGCCCGGTGCGATGCTGGAGTTCCAGCCGGGGCCGTTCTATGCTACGGCGAATAGCAGTGGCGGGTACAGCATCAACCTTCCTTCCGGCGCGTATACCGTGCAGCAGATCGCAGCGGACATCGCGCAGCATTGTCCTGCACCCCCAGCGCCCGTGAATGTGAGCGGCGTGCAAACCGTGAACATCGCGGACACCGCGCTGGTCCCGCTTGATGCGGAAGTGATGATCTCCAGCGGTGCGGCAAGACCCGGCTTCGAACTGCATTACGTGATCCAACAGAGCAACCTCACCCCGGCGAGTACAGGCAACACCACCACCGTATTCACTTTCGATCCCGCAGTGACCTACATCAGTGCTTCGCCCGCACCGACCGGTGTGAACGGCAATGTGCTTACGTGGAACCAGTCCGCGCTTGGCGCTTTCGGGATCCGCACTATCCAAGTGCGTTTGCAAGTGCCACCGAACGTGGGCCTGATCGGCACCGTCCTCAATGCCTCGGTATCACACGCAACGGCCAACACCGACGCGGTTCCTGCGAACAACAGCGTGAGCACGATCGTGACGGTCACCGCGAGCTACGATCCGAACGACAAGGTCGCGCTGACCAGTTCGCAATGGAGCAATGATCTCTATTACATCGATGTGGACAATTACGTGGACTACGCTCTGCGGTTCCAGAACACCGGCACGGACACGGCGTTCACTGTGATCGTCACCGACACGTTGCCATCCTCATTGGATCCGGCATCCATTCAATGGGGGGCAAGCTCACACAGCTGCATGCGCTCGCTCACCGGGCAGGGCATCGTGAAGTTCATCTTCCCGATTATCCTGTTGCCGGACAGCAACGTGAACGAAGCGGCAAGCCATGGATTCGCGTCGTTCCGCATCCGGCCGCGCCTGCCTCTGTTACCCGGCACCGCGATCGAGAACACCGCCAACATCTTCTTCGACTTCAACGAGCCGGTGATCACGGAGCCGAGTGTGCTCACAGCGGAGTTCAGTACGGGGGTAGCGGCCGTGGAAATTGAAGGGGTCGCTCTTTCGCCTGTGCCCACGACCGACCACCTGCGTGTTTCAAGCAATGTTCCGATCGACGCCATCGCAGTACTGTCTGTCGATGGGAGGGTAGTGATCCGCCAGAGGGTGACGGCATCCACGATCGATCTGAACGTCTCGGGTTTGAACGTGGGTGCGTACTTGCTCATCGCGACCTTGAACAATGGGAGTGTCGTTCGCGAGTCGTTCATCAAACAATGAACCGATGCATAGCGGAATGAGGTACTTGATCTTCACGGCTTTGATGCTGGTGGCATCGTCACTAGCGGCGGCATTATCCGTGTACGTCTCCGGCGGCAACCCGACCTGTGGCAACAGCACTGGCTACGCCGTTGCCCAGCCATCGGGCGGCGTGTGGCCATACACCTATTCGTGGAACACGAGCGCAACTACGGATACGATCACCGGCCTTGCTCCGGGAAGCTATTCGGTGACTGTGACGGATGCCAATAGCGATCAAGTCGTTGGGAACATCACGCTTTGGAACGACCCGGCTCCGGTCTTTCAGGATCTGTGGCCGGCTGCTAGCCTCCACGGTTGCCATGGACTTTGCAATAATGGTATTTGGTACTACGAGGAGTACATGCCGCTGAACCTTGTGCCTCCCTTCAGCTTCAGCCCGGAGCCGGTCTATGGGATCAACCCTTTCGATCCCGATCAGGGTGCATGGATCGGACTGTGCGACGGTGCACAGTTCTTCACGACCCTTACGGATGGGCTAGGCTGCGTGGCGCAGATAGGGAGCGATTTCTCATTCTACGGCAGCGATCCAGACCCCATGAGCGTGGTGAGTGTCGCTCCCTCCTGCGAGGCCATGAGCGGAGGATCGATCACGATAAACGTGGGCTACGAGTACAACAGCGCGTACACCCCGTTGTGGAACTCCACCTTGCTGGACGCGAACATGGTCGCCGTTCCCAGTGTCTACATAGGGGCAACGCCCATTGCGGGACAGAATGTGGCCACCATCACTAACCGCGCGCCGGGCGATTATTTCGTGGAGCGACGGTTCCAGAATTTCACGGGTGATTGCGTGGACCTGCTACCTGTGACGGTGCCAAGCCTTGGCCCCGATTGCGGGATCGTGAATGGCAATGCCTTCGTGGACGCCAACCTGAACTGTCTCCAGAATGTTGGAGAGGTCCTGGTGCCGAATGGCATCATCGAAGTGCTGCCAGGGCCTTATTACACTACGCTCTCAGGCAACTACCTGCTTTGTTTGCCCACGGGTAGTTACACACTCACCCAACAAAGCTCTGCTCTGGTTGAACATTGCACGGGTGGGCCGATCCCGTTCACGATCACCGCCGGGAACTACGTTTCGCGGCCTCTGCCGGATACGTCGGTTGTTGCGCTCGACATACAGGCTGGCATCAGTAGTGGACCAGCCCGGCCGGGCTTTCAATTCGAATGTGGAGCGATCGCGCGGAACCTGACACCTACAACGAGCGGTGCGACCACTTTCACGCTCACATTCGATCCGCTCCTTGTGTACGCGAGTGCGATCCCCACTCCCTCCAGCGTGGTTGGCAATACGATCACCTGGGACCAATCCGGGCTAGCGGCTTGGCAAGCGAAAACGTACATCGCACAGTTCAATGTTCCAGTGAACCCCGGACTTATCGGTACTGAACTCATCACGACCGTCGAGGTAAGTTCCATCAACACCGATGGTGACCTGGCGAACAACACCGCGACCAACAGCCGCATCATCACGGGCAGCTACGACCCTAACGACAAGATCGCCCAAACGAGCAGCGGACTGAGCAACGCGCTCTATTTCATTGATGAGGACGAATGGATAGACTACACCATCCGCTTTCAGAACACCGGAACGGATACGGCCTTCAACATCCTAGTAACGGACACCCTACCAAGCACGCTCGATGCATCGACATTGGTGATGGGCGCGGCATCACACCCGTTCACTTGGGAACTACGCGACGCAGGAACCTTGAAGCTCTACTTCCAGAACATCCTGCTGCCGGACAGTAATTACAGTGAGCCGTTGAGCCATGGTTTCGTTGGCTTCCGCATCAAACCACGACTTCCAGTTCTTGCGGGCACCGCGATCGAGAACACCGCCAACATCTTCTTCGACTTCAACGAGCCGGTGATCACGGAGCCGAGTGTGCTCACAGCGGAGTTCAGTACAAGTATCCCGGCCATTTCCTCCTTGAACGGTTTGGAAGTGTTCCCGAATCCTGCGGAAGGATCCGTTTCCGTGCGGATCAACGATGGTGGTATACGTTCGCTTCAGCTTTGTGCTGCGGATGGTAGGAGTTTGTTCCAAGCAGGTGCCGATGGTGCGGCCATGTGTACCATCGACCTTTCTGCATTGAGTTCCGGTGCTTACTTCATTACGGTCATCACTTCAGCCGGGAAGCAATTGCGAACCCGCGTAACCAAACACTGATCGTATGAGACCTCTTCTACTTGGACTGTTCTTAGCACCATTGTCGTCAGCGGCGTTCACCGTTTCGGGTATTCCTACCGCAACCACCTGCGCGAACAATACCGGCGCCATCGACATCACCCCACTCGGAGGTACTCCGCCATATACCTACGCATGGGCCGATGGACCGACCACGGAGGATCGTACCGGGCTGGCTGCCGGCAGTTATTCGGTGATCGTTACCGACGATCTCGGTGCTATGGGTTCGGGTGGTTGGACAGTGGACAACGGAGCGCTCTTCGTGGAGACCACCTTCGCTGGTGGTTTCGCTTGTCCGGGAGAGAGCAACGGAAGTTTCGTGGTGCTGCAGAGCCTGTTCAATGGGGCACCGCCATATAGCACCTCGGTCTATGTGAATGGCTCCCCAGCTTCCCCGAGCGGAACCAATGGGCAGGGCGACCCGATCTATTCCGGCCTTGCTCTTGGTGATCAGTTCTCGGTGAGCGCGAGTGATGCCGGTGGATGCGCCGGATCGCATGCGGATGCGATGTACGGTCCGTTCGGGATACCGATCGCCGTGACGAACATCGTGGCCGCGTGCAATGGTGCGAATGGAAGCGTTGTGCTGGATAACAATGGTGATTGGCCAGCGAACATCACGATCACCAATTCGGGCGGGCAGGTGGTCTATCAGTATGATCAGGTCTCCGCGGAGCCCATTCCCGGCCTGCTCCCGGGCGACTACAACATCATGCAGTTCTGGACCTGGTCCATGGTGAATTCCTGCACGCCCATTTACAGCACCTTCACGGTGCCTGACCTCAGCCCCACCTGCGGCAACGTGCATGGCACCAGTTGGTATGATGTGGATGCGGATTGCGTGCATGATGCGGGGGAGGTGGGCATACCGCTCAGCGTATTGCAGATACAACCCGGCGGGCAGTATGTGCTTACCGGCAGTTCGGGCAGCTACGGTTTCAACGTGGTGAACGGATCATACACCATCGCGCAGCTGGATCCCACCTTGATCCACTATTGCCCGGTTACCCAGCCCGCTCCGTTCGTGGTGAACACATCGGATCCGGCGGTGGACTTTGCCAATGGGAGCAACGAGCCTCTGGACCTTGCGCTGCATATCGTGCAGGGCGTTGCCCGCCCAGGGTTCACGTACTCTTTCGGTGGAACAGTGCGTAACCATACTCCGCAGGTGAGCGGGCCGGTTACCGTAACCGCGGACTTCGATCCCACATTGGTGTACATCAGTGCGACGCCAACACCATCCAATGTATCGGGCAATACCATCACATGGAGCCTTGGGCGCGCTTACCACGTTCGCGCAGACCGGCTTCCTTGCTTCGTTCTCCGTACCGGCCCCTACACCCTTGGGCACCGTGCTCACTAGCAGCATGAGCGCGAGCAATACCCTCGCTGAGAGCACGATGGGGAACAACTCGGCAACGTTTTCTACAACGGTGATCGGCAGCTATGACCCGAATGAAAAAGTGGCCGCAACCAGCAGCGGTTGGAGCAACGCGCTCTATTACATCGATCAGGACGAATGGATCGATTACACCATCCGGTTCCAGAACACCGGTACCGCGTCGGCCATCGATGTGGTGGTTACCGATACCCTCACCAGTGAATTGGACATGGCCACCTTCGTGCAAGGCGCGTCCACGCATCCGTTCGAGGTGAGTTTCAAGCCGGGCAGGGTAGTGGAGTGGCGCTTCGCGAACATCCTCTTGCCGGACAGCAACATCAACGAAGTTGCGAGCCATGGTCTGGTGGGCTTCCGGATCAAACCCATCCAACCCCTTCTTCCGGGAACGCTCATCAACAACAACGCGGACATCTTCTTCGACTTCAACCCGCCGATCCGCACCAACGATGCGGTGCTGACCGCTGAGTTGGGCACGGCAGTGAGCGAACTGGTACCAGAACAAGTTCTCATGCTACCGAACCCGGTGAGCGATCATATCACGCTCACCTCGAACAACACCACGATCCTCGGAGTGCGCGTTTTCAGCGCGGATGGAAGGTTGATGCGTTCGGAGCGATCCAATGCGAACCGATGCACCTTGGATGTCGCGGATCTCACTCCCGGCATCTATGTCGCGCAAGTGCGGCTTGCAAGTGGTGGTGTAGTACAACAACGATTCATAAAGAACTGACCCCATGCGTTCCCTTCTGCTCATTCCGATCCTCGCCCAGCTATCCGCAGTGGCAACACCGTTAGGTGTCGTATTGGATCCGGAGAGCCGCGAATTCACATCGTGCAGCAACCCGATCGGTGAGTTGTTGATCACCGCGAGCGGCGGGACCGAACCCTACACCTACCAGTGGAGCGATGGACCTACGAGCGAGGACCGTACGAATTTGAGCGCAGGTTCCTACACGGTGACAGTTACCGACTTTGTAGGGGGAACCGTTGATGCCACGTTCACCATCTTGAACGATGCGCAACTCTACGGGGGCTTCACGCAGGCTGGTGGTATGCCCTGTCCGGGCGAAGCGAATGGGACATTGGCCATTACGGAGAGCACCATGCACGGGCTGCCGCCGTATTCCCACTCGGTCACGGCGAACGGGCTTCCGCTCGCTTTCGTTGGCTTGACCACACCTTGGAATGATCCGATGTATTACGGCTTCGCGAACGGTGATCTGATCGAAGTGGAAATGATGGATGCACTGGGATGCACGGGGTCCATCACCCAGGTGGCCTTCGGTCCGGATGCCACGCCGATCGGCATCGATGCGATCATGGGGGAGTGCATCGGCACCTTGGGAAGTGTGCAGTGGTCCGCATCATTTCCTTGGATGATCGATCTCACCGTGGTGGATGATGCCGGGGTTCCGCATTACCAGACGTCGACCGCGAGCACGGCAGGAACGATCATCGGCTTGCCTGCGGGGGACTATGTGCTGAAACAGACGTGGACCTACATCTGGACACCACCGTGCGATACACTCTTCATCCCATTCACCGTCCCGGATATCGGCAACCTTTGTGGCACCGTGCAAGGCAGCAGTTGGTATGACCTGAATGGCGACTGCGTGCGCGATGCCAATGAAGTGGGCATTCCGTACAGCCCCATGCTCATCGAGCCCGGCGGACAAGTGGCGCTCACCAATTACGGTGGTGGCTTCAACTTTCCACTGACGAACGGTGCCTACACGCTCGAGCAGTCCGATGCCACCTTGATCCCGATCTGTCCCGCCGTGCAGCCCGTTCCTTTCACAGTGAACTCGAACATTCAAACCATTTCACTGGCGAACGGAAGCACCGTGCCGCTCGATCTTTCCATTGCCGGGTCCCATGCCCAAGCGCGACCGGGTTTCACCACCCAGATCGATGCACTGGTGCGCAACCTATCACCGCAATTGAGCGGTGCGGTAACGGCCACCATCACCTTCGATCCGTTGCTCGTCTTCCAGAGCGCTTGGCCGACGCCCACCAGCGTTATCGGCAGTACCGTGACATGGGATTTTCCTGCGATGAATTCGTTCGCGCAGCAGGACATGCACGTTCAGGCAAATGTGCCGGTGGGCACGGCCTTGGGTACGATGCTCGCGTGCAGTGGGACGGTTTCCAACACCCTTTCGGATGCAGTGCTTTCCAACAACAGCTTCGGCGTCTCGCAAAGTGTGACGCAAGTGGTCACAGGGAGCATCGATCCCAACGACAAGGTCGCGCGCACCAGCAGCGGGTGGAGCGATGCGCTGTACTACATCGATCAGGATGAATGGATCGATTACACCATCCGCTTTCAGAACACCGGTACCGATACGGCGTTCACCGTGGTGGTCACGGACACAGTGAGTGGAGAACTCGATCTACTGAGCTTCGAGCAAGGCGCGTCATCGCATCCGTTCGCTGTTTCGTTCAAGCCCGGCCGCGTGATCGAGTGGCGTTTCGCGAACATCCTGCTGCCGGACAGCAACGTGGACGAGGCCGCGAGCCACGGCCTGGTGAGCTTTCGTATCAAGCCGGTGCTGCCGCTGTTGCTCGGCACGTCGATCGAGAACACCGCGAACATCTATTTCGACTTCAACGATCCGGTGATCACCGAGCCGAGCGTGCTCACGGCGGAGTTCAGCACCGGGATCCGGGACAATGCACCACCGAAGTTGATGCTTGCTCCGAATCCGGCGAATGAGAGGATCCAGCTTACGAGTGATGTGTTGATCAATTCCGTCCGCATCATCGCTGTGGATGGTCGCATCCTTGCGGAAAGGAGCGTTCGCAGTACGATCTCCTACATTGACACGTCAGGACTTCCGAACGGCCTTTACACAGTGCGAACCACGCTGGAGAGTGGAGGTTCCCAGCGCGTGCCCTTCATCGTTCTTCACGACTAATGCGACACCAATGACCAGAGCACTCCTTCTACTTGCATTATTCGTCTTCGCGCAGTGCGCAATGGCGCTTTCCGTGATCATCAATTTCAACTACCCAGCGGTGTGTACGTATTCCACCGGGGGGATCTATGCGAGCGCCACCGGAGGAGTTCCGCCTTACACCTACCTCTGGAATACAGGTGCCACGGAATACCTGATCAACGATATCCCTGCCGGGATGTATTCGGTAACGGTCACGGACGATGTGGGAACGCAGGCTTCCGCGAACTACACCATGGCCACTTATCCACTTCAGGCGACCGTCGGTGGTTTCCAAGGCTGCCCGGATGGTCTCGTGGGACCCCCCTTCCGCATGTTGGGCCAAGCGAGCATCTGGAATGTGGGCATACCGCCACTTACGATGCAGGACCCCAATTACCAAGTGGATGTCCTGAACGGTATTCAAGAGTGGGAGCACGCGATCTACTTGAGCAACTGGAATGGTTGGCCCGCTCCGGGGACCGTCCTGCAATTGCCCTTTACGGACAACAATGGATGTCCAGGTACCATGGAAGTGACCGTGCCGCAGCCGTTCGCGTATCCGGTTCCACAGGTGCTCACCGTGGATGGCGTCTGTTCCGGTGGATACAACGGTGGCGCGTTGGTGCATGTGCCGGCCGCGCAGAACCCATGGCCCAATTATATCGAACTCATTCACGACGGATCGTCGTACGGGCTGTTGCAGGATCAGTACAACGCCGGTCAGATGTTCGGGGAGACACCGCTTACCATCCAGCGCAACGACCTTCTTTCTGGACAGTATGCCATGGTCGTGTGGACGCGCTATCCCTATCCATACGATTGGTTGGAACAGAATTTCTTTCCGTTCGGGAACTACTGCGGCGATACGACCTGGTTCACGGTGCCCGATCTTGGCTTCACCTGTGGCACGTTGATCGGCACGGCGTACATGGATGACAACTTCAATTGCACGGCACAATACAATGAAGCGCGTGTGCCCGCGACGGTGATGGAGATCCAACCAGGTGGGTACTTCACGATGACCAATGCGACCGGGGACTATCACCAGAACCTTCCGTACGGATCATACACGGTGCAGCAGCAAAGCGTTTTGGTGGCTGAGCATTGCGCGGGTGCTCCACAAGCCTTCGACCTTCCCGGAGGACTCGTGACCGCAACACGCAATTTCCCTGATACAACCTTGATACCGCGTGATGTGGAACTCGACCTGGCGTCCTCACCAGCGCGCCCCGGATCCCAGATGTCCTATTCGATCGGCGTGGACCACCTGACCGCTGGCGTGACCGGAGCGATGACCGTCTCGCTGGTCTTTGATCCCGTCCTTTCGTACGTGAGCGGATCACCTGCACCCGCAAGCGTTGTCGGGAACACGATCACATGGAACCTTGCGCAGCTCACCTCGTTCGGTTATCGATACGTAGGAGGCCAGTTCCAGATCCCGGCCAACATCGGCTTGGTCGGCACCGATCTGATCAGCACAGCCACCGTCGGGATCGCCCAGCCAGAGACGAACCTCGCCAATAATTCGAACAGCGATACGCGCACGATCACCGCGAGCCTTGATCCCAACGCAAAGGAGGTGAGCACCAGCTCGGGTTGGAGCAACGAATTCTATTACATCGACCAGGACAACTGGCTCGATTATACCATTCAGTTCCAGAATACAGGAACGGATACCGCCTTCTTCGTGGTGATCACCGATTCGCTGCCGGCAACGTTGGATCCGTCCACGTTCAACATGGGCACGCGTTCGCATGCAGGTAGTGTGGAGATGGGGGGGCATGGTGTGCTACGTTTCATCTTCCCGAACATCCTGCTTCCGGATAGCACCACGAATGAATCGCGGAGCCACGGGTTCGTCAGCTTCCGGATCAAGCCATACCTCCCGATCGTTCCGGGGACATTGATCAGCAACACCGCCAACATCTTCTTCGACCTCAACCCGCCGGTGATCACCGAGCCGAGCGTGCTCACGGCGGAGTTCAGCACTGCGGTTCACGAGCAGTTCGGGGGAAGCCTGATAGGCCTGTTCCCGAACCCGGGCTTCGATCAGATCACGCTGCAAGTGGACGGCAATTTCTCCGTGCGGATCATGGATATGGCGGGAAGGGTTGTGCTCCGGTCCACAGGACATTCGGATCGCGCAACGCTTTCCACTTCAAGGCTGGTTGCCGGCGTGTATCTGGTCGGCATAACCACCATCGATGGTCGAACGTTCACACGGCCCTGGACGAAACTCTAGGCCATGGCAAGCAACCATTCCACAGTGATCCGTCATTGGAGTGCTCCTCAAGACAACACCATGGATCGTACACGCTCGGCCAGCCGGAATGCGCTCATTCGTACCAGCATGTTGCTCTTCGCACTGCTAGCCATCGTCTCCTTCGCCCTCGCCCATGTGGCGTGGTGAATAACCTGCCGTCGGTCGGCCATTTTGGTTTTTCTGGTTGCGCAGAAGGGTGTTCCGAATACCCTTTCCCCCTACATTCGGGCCATGCCAGCAACGGAACGCGTGTGCTTGGAGTGCGGCGAGAAACTTCTCGGCCGTACGGATAAGCGCTTTTGCAGCGATGCCTGCCGGAACCTCTTTCACTACCACACCAATAATGCGCCCATCAACTATGTGCGCAACGTGGTGAACGCGTTGAAGCGGAATCGCCGGATCATGGCCGAGTTGAACACAGGGCCGGAGGGGAAGACCAAGGTGCATAGGGAGAAGCTCATTGAACGCGGGTACAGCTTCATGTACCACACCAATACGCACCGCACCAAGGCGGGGAACACCTACGTGTTCTGTTTCGAGCAGGGCTTCCTCGAACTGACCGAGAATTGGTTCATGCTCGTACGGCGCGACGAATATCTGGATCGGGCAGGGGACCAGCGGCCGGATACCACGAGGAGCGTGAGCTAGCTCATCGCCCAGATCACGAGAATGATCGCGGTGAGGATGATAAGGCTGACCAGTACCGGCCCAGCGATCTCATTCTGTTCAGCTTCCTCCGGGAAATGTGCGCTGTGGTGTTGATCGCTCATGATCGTCTTGCCGCACCTGATAGCGCGGCGCGGGCAAATATATACGCCGTCCTGTAGAGGGAATGTGGGGAAGCAGCCTGTTGGATCGGATCCTGATCTCAGTTCAAACTGAAAGTCGGTTGCCGCAGCACCATACGCGCGATCACGGAACTCTCGTTGCACCGCATCTGCTGGAAGAGCGAATGCACCTGCTGGTCGAGTTCGTGGTCGCTGAGCTTCGCCAGATCCTTATAGACCGGCAGGCTGCTCTTGCTCTTGAGGATGAGCGCTATTTTGTAGGAGCGTGACATGTGATGCACAACCAAGACGTGTCTACAGAGCGTTGGGATGCCTCTGCTGATCATTCGTGGATCCGATCTTGGAGGAACGGGCTTGGCGGATCGATGAACGGTGGTCCGTGGCAGCCGTTCCAGGACAAGGCACATTGCGCTCCCGGGACTTCTAGCTCGAATTTCGAGCATCGCTGTGTAGCACTTGGCGCCTGATCTCTATAAGGCCATCACCAACATTGCGCGATGGGCCTGTGAATGTCCGGTCCGGTAAGGAGTGATCCGCGCGTATCCTGTTCCTAGCGGAGTGGTGGTAGGCGGAATCCCCGACGGCAATTCGTCTATTCGACATGACAGAGACGGGCGGCGTAGGCCGAGAATAGGTACGGTTGTCCGAGGCGCCCTACATTCGCGGCCCAACATTCCAGAATCATGGCACAGGATCCACAGGCGCAAGCCATCCGCAAACGCAAGGCGACCAGGAAGATCGCCCGCCTGAAGGCCGCTGCTGTAGCAGCTCCGGCCAAGGCCCCGAAGACCAAGTCCGCTGAGGCGAAAGCCTGACCGAGCGGGCATTCCCACGGTTGAAGCCCGGCGAACAGCCGGGCTTCAACATGTCAGGATCCCGTGTTACTCCCTTGTTGGTGGACCGTCGCCCCCAACGGACGTCACACCGGAAGTCGCACGCACGTTTTGGTGCGCGGTGGCGATCCGAAGTGATAACTCCCGCGATCGGAACATTCTTTTCAGTGATCGCGCAGAACGAAAGAACCCCGGCGATCCGCCGGGGTTCTTTCGTGTTCGTTACGGCTGGATCACCAACCGCTCGGTGTACACCGCATCCCCTGCAGTGATGTGTACCATGTACAGACCCGTGGCCAGTTCGCCATTCAATTCAAGCACCGTGTTGATGAAGCCTCCCGAGCCGGAGCCGAGGGACTGTACCGCGATCGTACGCGCGCTCACGTGTTTGCCGAAGGTGTCATAGATGTCCACGCTCACCGTATTCACGCCTTCTGCGATCGCATCGACGCTCAGGAAGAGTTGGTCGCCGCGGTTCGGGTTGGGATAGATCTTCAGCCCTTCACTTTGTTCGGACTGACCGGCTCCGAGCATGTGATGGTTACCTACGAACTCCTCATCGCAACCACCGGTGTACACTTCGCACACCTTGCCCCACGGCGTGAGGTCATCCACCGGATCCACACCACCGCGACACCACGTAGAGCCGCTGTTGAAGCTCGCGCGCACCTCCACCTCATAGGTCTTGCACTCCGCGAAACCATCGCTCGTATGCATGTGCGTGAAGTTGGTGTTGCTGTTGCGCACGATCACCACGTTCTCCGCCGGGATGCGGAAGCGGAACTGGTATTTGTTCGCCTGCACATTCACGCAGTTGTTGTTGTAGCGCGTCACCGGCATGCACACCACGCGGTTGGCCGCGCCGGAGCTATTGCCCGCTGGCAGCGTAATGCTCTTGCCGCAGCTGTGGTTGGCATTGCTCAGGTCATCCACCAACGCAGCCGCGCCGCATTGGCCCAGGGTGTTATCGATCCGCATACGACAGGCGCTGCCCCAGGCACGCCATTGGCCCGGAGCGATGCGGGTGCGCACGCGCACGTTGTACATGGTTCCTTCCGCCAAAGAAGGCAACGCGGCCATGCTCACCTGGTTGGATCCCGGGCCATTGGCCGGGTAGCGGATGCTCAACCCGCCGTTGGGTTCGTAGATCCAGAACTGGTACACGTTACCGCTGGTGCCGTTGGGGGTATTATCCGCGGTGAGCCTATCGGAGCAGGAAGCGTTCACCCCGCGCCGCAGTTCCATGCGGTCGCAGCTTTGGGAGATCAGGCGATCGTTGCCTACAGGAACATTCACACCGGTGTTCCCTGCGATCGCACTCGGGCAGCCGTTGTTGAGGTTATTCCGGTTGTCGATCACGCGCTTACCGCCCACGCGCACGATGTAACCACCGTTCACGATGCCGTCGCAGTCCTCATCCTCGAAGACGAAGTAGAATTCACCATCGGGCAAACACGTGGTCTCTGCGTAGTCCGGGCTGGCAGTTGGGTATTCATAGGCAGGATAACCCGGTGAACTGGCGACCACCGCAGCGGTCCCCGCATCATGGAAGGCCCAGCGCAGGCCACCGCCGTCGGTACCCATTTCAATGGTGACGGTTTGCGTGCAAGGGATTCCAGTGAATATGCGCGCGACCCTATTGCGGCCGGTGCCGTTGTAGCTCGTGAACGAACCTGCCGCCAGCAGTTTGTAGTCCGGTTGCAAAGCCAACGCGTTCACAGCTTGGGTAGGGAAACCTGTTCCGGGATCGAACTCCGTGTCCAAGATGCCATCCGTTCGCAAGCGCGCGAGGCGTGCCTGCGGAATGCCATTGAAGGCGGTGAAATTCCCCGCAGCGAAGAGCTTGCCATCGCTCTGTTTCAACAGAGCGTTCACCGCGCCGCCGGTGAATCCGGAACCCACGTTATAGGTGATGTCGTTCGTGCCGTTCGCGTTCAAACGAGCGATCCTCGGGCAAGCGCTTCCATTGTAAGTGTCAAAGAAACCACCAGCGATCACCTGGCCATTGCCCACAGGATCCAATGCGTACACGCAACTGTTGAAACCGCTACCTACCACGAAGGAGGGATCCAGACTTCCGTCCGCGTTCAAGCGACAGATGAAATTGCTCGGTATCGCGTTCACCGTATTGAAGCAGCCGCCCGCAATGATGCGCCCGTCGGGTTGCAGCACCATCGCGATAACGTGTCCGTTGGGTCCGGTGCCCGGCAGGAAGGTGGGGTCATAGCTGCCGTCGGCGTTCAAACGAACGATACGCGGCGCGTTGGATCCATTGTAGTTGAAGAAGTACCCGCCCACCAGGATCCTGCCATCGGGTTGAAGTGCGAAGCACCGCACGTCGTAGCTATCGAATCCGGTGCCACCGGGGTTAAAGGTCGGATCCAGCGTGCCATCGGGCATCAACCGCACGATCCCACCCACGCTGGTGCCGTCGTATGCATTGAATTGCCCGGCCACGAGGATGCGGCCGCTCGGGAGAACGGCGATGGCGCCGACCTCATCGTTGGATGAGGACAACCCGTTCATGGCGCCGAAGGAGGGATCCAGTGTGCCATCCGCGTTCAATCGGGCCAAACGCCTGCGCACGGTGCCGTTCCACTTGGTGAACTGGCCACCGATCAGGATCCTGCCATCGACTTGTCGGGCCATGGCTTTCACGGTGCCATTGGCACCGGTGCCGCTGTTGTACGAGGGATCGAAATTCCCATTGGCAAGGATGCGGCATGGCCCGCGCATAGGGTGGCCGTCGTACTCGGTGTTGATGTCTCCGATCACAGCGCGCCCATCTGGTTGCAGCAACATATAACCGACGCCGGAGTTCGTTCCGATCCCCGGATCGAAGGACGGATCCAGCGTTGCGTTGGCAAGGATCTGTGCAATGGAGGAACGCGGTGTTCCGTTGTAGATGGTGTACCCACCACCGATCAATACCCGGCCATCAGGCCTCAACACCATCTTGTACACCGCACCGTTCACACCCGTGCCGGGGTTGAACGACCCGTCCAGCACTCCATTGGTCGAGAGACGTGCGATCCCGTTGCGTGTGGTTCCGTTGTAGACGGTGAAACCACCTCCCACCAGTACCGATCCGTCGGGTTGGATGGTCAGGCCATACACGCTGGCATTGAACCCGGTTCCGATGGAGAAGCTCCCATCCAATGTGCCATCCGCGTTCAACCGTGCGATACGGTTCAGTGGTGTTCCGTTGAAGGATCCGAAGTCGCCCGCAGCAATGATCTTTCCATCCGCCTGGATCGCTACGGCGTTCACGTAATAGTTGAACCCCGTTCCGGGAGCCAAGGAGGGATCGAGCGTGCCGTCGGTATTCAATCGGGCGATGTTCTTCCTGGCGACCCCGTTGAAATCCCAGAAGTTGCCGACCGCAATGATCCGACCATCGGTCTGCAAGGCCACGTCATACACGGTGTAGGCGAATCCGGTTCCCGTACTGAAGGACGGGTCCAAGGTGCCGTTGGTGTTCAAACGTGCGATGCGACCACATGGTGTTCCATTGAAGCTGGTGAAATCCCCAACAGCGATGATCTTGCCATCCGACTGTAGGATCACTTTGTTCACGTTGGAGTTGAACCCTGTACCGGGATCGAAGGACAGGTCGATGGTTCCATCGGGAAGCGTGCGGGCGATGCGCGCACGATCCATTCCGTTGTACTGATTGAACAGACCGGCGATCACCACTTTTCCATCCGGTTGCAACACGGCACAGGTCGTGTTCTGCGCACCATCGCCGTTATTGTTTCCGATGTCGATCGGGTTGAACGAGGGGTCGATCGCACCGGCCTGCGCCAGACCGATGCCGGGGAATGCAGTGGCGATGATCACCAGCATCATCATCGAACAGATGAACTTTATGAGGAGGGGTCGTCGGGTATTCATGGCGTACATGGGATCGGTTTGCGGTGGGTTGGTGGTGACGTGCATTGGGTGCTAGCATCGATCGCTATCCGGAGATTGACCATGTGGTGGATGTTCCAGCGCACGGGTTGCTCGTGCTTGAGTTCAGTAGATCGGCCCGAAGCGCAGTCCGATCATGTGTTGCGAAAAAGTGCCCGGTGCGTATTGGTCGTTATCGAATGTGGCGTAGCTCACCTGGTCCGTGGCATGGGTGAAGGTGTAGGTGAGGAAGAAGCGCTTCTTCGGCAGGATGGGTATGTCCACGCGGAATCCGTTGGTGCGCTTGGCATCGTTGAAGTTGTCCCAGCCGGTCAGCATGATGCGGAACTCCTCCGAGAACGCAGGCCGGAATTCCAGCCGCGCCATCCACGGCGCAGTGGTGGTGAGCAGGGAAGGACCGGGCAGATCGGTGCCGCCCACCATGGCCACGGTCGCGAGGATCTCCTTGCCGCCAAGGATGCCGAAGCGTTCGGTGCTGTAACCGGCAAGGAAGCTGTAGCCGGTTGTCATCACCGTGCAGAAGCGACTTTCCGGATCATTGTAGTAGGTCAGTGGTTCGCTGGAAAGGCGGCCCAACGTGAGGTCCAGGAAGAACGCATCGGCGATCACAAATCCTTCGGTGTTGTCCTTGAAGCCGGAGATCAAGCGCGCTTCGATCCGCAGGTCCACGCCTTGCCCCAACCGATCGGGGAGCGTATCCACGTTGCTGATCCCGAAGGTGGTGTAGCCGACCGAGCCGCGCAGGAGGCGCGCATCCACGAGGATGTATTTCGAAGCATCGTACACCGTCGCGGTCTGCGTCTGCGCAAGAGCCACGATGCGCGCGGATCCAAGTACTACGAACAGGGCACAGCGGAGCACGATCAATTGGTGCGGTACTGCATCACCTTCTGTCCATCGAAGCGCAGGAAGAGATCTCCGGTGTTATTGAAGTAGGGGTGTGGGCAGTCCTCCATCGTGCCTGTGATCGCGCCGGTCAAGGGGTCGAACCGAAGGAATTCCTTGCGATCATCCAGGTCCTTGCCGGTCCAAACGATGAAGGCATCACCGCGCATTTCGGTCATCAGGCATTTACCTGTGTTCGTGGCGTAGATCATGGTGCCATCGGGCTTCATGCAGCCGATGCCCTTCTCGCCTTCGATCATGTAGTTGCCATCGAACGGATAGAGCGACTTGGCCTTGCCGAGCACTTTGGCATTGTACTCCGCCTGCTTCAGCAATTTGCCGGTGGCGGCCTCGAACACGTAGAGGTTCTTCTCCCCGCATGCGAGCACTTGACCGGTGACGCTCATCATGCTGCACTCGCTCTTCTTGAAGTTGTCCGGAAGGTCCATGTCCTCGGTGTTCCAAGCGGGTTTGCCCGTTGCTGCGGAGTAGGCGCGGACGGAAGTGGATCCTTCGAAGGAGTACTCCACCTTGTAGGTATCGGCGGTTCCGTTCGAACCGGGTATGTACCGCTCGACCCGGATAAGACCACCGAAGTGGGCGATGAGATTGCCGCCGTCCACGAGCAATTCACTTACGATGTCGTTCTTGGAGAGCTTGTCGGCCTGCCACACTACGGCACCGGTGTTCAGGTCCAGTTTCTTGATCGTGCGTTCACCTTTTGAGAAGTCGCAGATGTAGACCCCATCCGCTGCGGGCAGTGGCATGGCGCTGCGACCGATCTCCTGTGTGACACGCAATCCCGAACTGATCTCCACATTGTCGAAGGTGGAGTTCCAGAGGATCTTGCCTGTGGCGATGTCGATGCAGGTGATTCCTTCATACACCACGAACACTTTGCCGAAGCCGGAGCTCACCTTCAGGATCACTTCACCATCGTCCGCAGGGAGCATGTTGCTGCACAGGTGGCGCACCACCCGGCCGGTGAAGCTGGTGGACCAGGAGTTCGCGCCAGAAGCATCGACCGTGATGTTCAGGTCGGAACCCTTGCCAGCGCTCATCAAGTTCTTCCGGTCGTAACCCAGGTCGATCGTGGTGTTGGTGGCCTCGTCGTAGCAGCTGCTCCCGCTCATGCGCTTGCGCATACCCTTCACCCGTGGGGTCTTCACGCGGGCTTGCTTATGGGCGGTCTCCCGGGCGGTCAAGGTGCTTTCACCCACCACTTCGCCGGTGCGGTAGTCCAAGTGGAACATCTCGATGGGGGAGTCCTTGCCTTTCTTCCTGATGGTCACCTCAATGGTCTCGGACTCGTGCTGTGTGATCCAGTCCTCGCACTTGGTCACACCGTTCTTCTCCTTGAAGTTGTACACCCACAACGACTTCCCCGTGGCGCCGTCGAGCATCTCGATCTCGGCCATGTTACCACCGATCACGTAGGCGTTGTCCGGAGTACGGATCTTCCACTTGGCTTCCACGGAGAATTTGGCCTCCCACACCTTCGGGAATTCCTTTTGGGCGAAGAGGAGGGTGGGGAGCAGGGCGAGCAATATGATGGATCGGCGCATGGTGGAATGGTTGTGTGCGGCCAAAGGTTCCCCGAAGGGTAGAGCGACACAATACCACTTTCATGCGACCTCCTCTGGAGGCCTTGACTAGCGCGGGTAGAGCTTGTTCAGCGCATCGGTGCGCGAGCTCACGTGGAGTTTGTCGTAGAGGTTGCGCACGTGGGTGCGCACGGTGTCGATGCTCATCTGCAAGCGATCCGCGATCTCCTTGTAGCGGTACCCGCTGGCCAGTTGGTCCAGCACCTGGCGCTCGCGCTCGGTGAGCAGTTCGAATTCCTTGGGTTGCTTGCGCGGTGCGCTGAAGCTGGCCAGCACGCGCCGCGCGATGCCGGGGCTCATCGGCGACCCACCGGCGAGGACGGCCTTCACGGCATCCACCACTTGCGCGGGTCGCGCATCCTTGAGCAAATACCCCGTGGCACCGGCACAGAGCGCGTTGAAGAGGCTGTCATCATCGTCCTGCACGGTACACACCAACACATGCGTTCGTGGGTGCTTCTCCTTGATCACTCGGGTACACTCGATCCCGTTCATGCCCGGCAGATTCAAGTCCATGATCACGGCATCGGGTACGATCGTGTGCAGTTGGGCGATGAAGTCCTCCGCGTTGGCGAAGGCACCGCAGGTCTCCAACGCATCATCCGCAGCCAGGGCATCCGTGAACGCTTCGCGCAGCACGCCATCGTCCTCCACGATCGCCACACGGATCTTCTTCACCTCACTCATCCAGGCACGAAGGTCGACCAAACACACGCACTTCGGTACCGCCATTCGGTGCGGGTTCGCGCGCATAGGTGGCGTGGATCTCTTCGGCACGTTCGCGCATGTTCACCGTGCCGTGCCCTCCGCCTTGTGGAACAGTGGTGGTGATGCCGCCGCCATTGTCGGATACGTTGAATGCGAAGCCTTCGTCATCGATCCTCCAACCCACGGTGATGCGCTGGGCGCCGCTGTACTTCTTCGCATTGTGCAAGGCCTCGCGAGCGATCAAGTAGAGGTTCCTTCGGAATGAACCACCGATGCCGCGATCAGGGAGCGGCTCCGGGAAGTCGAACACGAGTTGTACCTCTTCGTTCTCGAAGAGGTCGTTGGCGAACGCGCGGATGCGTACCAGCAGATGATCGAGCCTTCCGTTCTGCGGGTCGTTCATCCACACCACATCACGCAGGTTGTCCAAGAGTTCGGTGCTGATGTCGCCGACCTTCTCGAAGCGCTCATCCGCATCGCTCACTCGTTTCGGTGAACGCGAGAGGGCGGCCACGCGCGCCAGTCCACTGCCCACATCATCGTGGATGTCCTTGGCCAGCCGCGTGCGCATCCGCAGTTCCTTCATCTCCGCCTCCGCCATGCGCAATCGTGTGCGCATGCGTTTTCGGTAAGCCATCATCCAGAACCACGCGATCGATCCGAAGACGACCACCACCACGATCACGATGAACCACGAGTTGGCCCAGAAGGGACGGTCCACGTGGATCTCCAACACCGTCTTCATCAGTCCTTCCACGCCATCGCCGTTGATCCCGATCACCTCCAACATGAACTCGCCGGCGGGCACGTTGTTCAACTCGATGGGCATGGTTGCAGCGGCCGTGGTCCATGCATCGCGGTAGCCGATCATCCGCCATCGGTAGGTGTTGCGTTCCGGCGCGGAGAATTCGAGCACGGCCAGTTCGATGCGCATGGTATTGCGCGGATAGGGAAGCTCGACCATTGTTCTGGGAAGCACCAGCGTATCGTTCCCGCTTCGCAATGCGACCACCTGCACCAGGGCCGTGTCGCTATCGTCCTGAATGGCTTGTGGAACGAAATGGTTGAAGCCGTTCACGCCGCCGAAGTACATCCGTCCGCTCGCGGAGCGGAAGAATGCGTTGCTATTGAACTCCTTGCTCTGTAACCCATCCGCCGTGGTGTAGTTGCGGAAGGTGCTCGTACCCGGGTCGAAATGGCTCAGGCCTTTATTGGTGCTGATCCACCAGGTGCCATCACCGGCTTTCTGCATGCCATAGAGGAACTGGTCCGGAAGTCCATCATGTACGGTGTGATGGTGGATGATCCGCAGGTCCTTCGCGTCGAGTTGGAACAGGCCATCGTTGCTCGTGAGCCGGATCCATTCCCCGTCGGGCACGAGGCTGGTCATACGCATGAGTTGTTGCGGATCGACGGTGCGATCGAAGGGAGAGGGGATCCGTTCCGTATCGTTCCAGATGCTGATCGGGAACGCATCGCTGCACATCCAGAAGCGACCTTGTCCATCCTGTTCGATGACCCGTGGCATGTTCAACTGCTCCTTGATCGCTTGGAACACGGCAGCGTTCGGTCGTGTGCTGAAGCGGACCGCCCCGCCGCTGTGAACAAGCAATTCCGGCGGATGGCATGTGGAGATCCGGAGCAGTTCTCCACTGGCAAGGCGCATCATGCGATCACCGCAGGTGGCCGTGTACCGGAACACCACGCGTTCCGTCAACGGGTCGATGCAACGGATCGTCACGCCTTCCTGCACCCAGAGCCGTCCATCCCTGTCGCGCATCGGCACGCCGTGGTCGGTATCCGCTCGCAACGCATCCACAGGAATGGGGGCCAGCGTACCGGTGCGCTCATCGAACAGCGCGAGTCCTCCTTGATGGAAACTCACCAGCACCCGGTGCTCATCCCATTGCGCGAAGCCACGCGTGAACCACGAGCGTGGTTCCCAGGAAAGCGCCTGCCCCGGCATCGCACGCCCGAATTTGATCCGTTGGGGCGCGATGGTGAACACGCCCTTGCCGTCAGTTCCTACCCAGGTATTGCCTTGCCTGTCGAAGGCGATCACGGTGATGTTGAGCGGGCGCTGTTCCGGTGGCAACAACGGGTAGCGCATCGTCACCTCCAATGCTTCATTGAGGGTGACCACGCCGTAGCCTGATATCCCCAGCCACAAGGTGCTGTCGGGTGCGCGTTCGATGAGTTTCTTACCCGGGTGATCCTGTAGCAGCTGGTGCAGGTCGGCAGGCAACGGCACCGGACGCAGTGACGCATCAAGCCGATAGGAGAAGTGCTGCCCCAGCAGCAGCCAGCCCGTGTCTTGTCGGATCAACGCCGTTGGCTCTGAAGCCGTGTCCATCACCAGTACGGTGCTCGTGGACGACCTGTCCGGTGGATGTGAAATGGAGAGCGTATCGAAACGGTTGAATTGCACCACGGTACGGCCTTCATCTTCTACCCGCATGACGTAGGAGCCGTTGTGCGGTGATCGCCAACGTTGCGCGCCCTCACCATCGATCCGCAGGAACTCGCGCAGCAGCGGCGAATAGAACAGCGCCTGCTCGGCATTCACCAAGAGCGGCTTCCAGCAACCATCCGGCTCGCCGATGCGCATGTGCGTGAAGCGCCCCGTGCGCGTGTCCAACCGGTCCAGCCCGGATCGCGTGCCCACCCACAAGTGATTCGCATCGGCCACCGCCAGGCCCCAGATGCGGTTGTTGGAGAGGCTGGTGCTATCGCGGCCATCGTGCTTGTGTACCACGAAGCGCTGCCCATCGAAACGCGCCAGACCATCACCGGTGCCCAGCCAGATGAAGCCATCGCGGTCCTGCACCACGTGGTTCACCATGCTCTGCGGCAGACCCTGGTCCACGTCGTAGCGCGACACCTCCACTTGCTGCGCGAGCGCAGTACACGGACCGAGGAGCAGAAGAAGCGGGTGGAAGCGGGTACGCACTTGGCGCGAAGGTCGACCGTAGGGGTGGAAACACGAAGCCCCGGCCAACTGGCCGGGGCTTCGTGTTCGTTGTGTCTTCAGGTCCTACTTCTGGATCACCAGTCGTTCGGTATACACGGCATCACCCGCAGTGATGTTCACCATGTACAAGCCACCGGCCAGTTCGCCATTGAGTTCCAGCACGCTGTTGATGAAGCCATCCTGCACCGCCAGCGTACGTGCGCTCACGCGCTTGCCGAAGGTGTCATAGATGTCCACGCTTACGGTCTGCACACCCTCTTGGATCGCGTCGAGGCTCAGGTAGAGCTGGTCGCCACGGTTCGGGTTGGGGTACATGTGCATGGCCGCACCATCGTCAGTCGCCATGTTCTGGTTGCCACCTACAGCAGGAGGCGGGCAGGACGTGTATACCTCGCAGACCTTGCCCCAAGGGGTCAGATCGCCATACGGGTCACCACCCACGCACCACGAATAACCGTTGTCGAAGCTGGCGCGCACTTCCACCGTATACGTCTTGCAGTTCGCGAAACCGGCTCCTGCGGTCATGTACTTGACGTTGGTCGGGCTGTTCAGCACGATGGTCACCGCCTCGGCAGGGATGCGGAAGCGGAACTGGTACTTGTTGGCCGTTGAGTTCACGCAGTTGTTGTTGAAGCGCACGGCCGGCCATGCGACCACATGGTTCGCAAACCCATTGCCTTGGTTGCCCACAGGCAGGGTGATGGTCTTGCCGCAGCAATAGTTGGAGTTGCCCACTTCGTCCACAAGCCCGGACAGTTTGCACTGGCCGCGGGTGTTGTCGATCATCATGCGGCAGGCATTGCCCCACTCGCGCCATACGCCCGGACTGATGCGGGTGCGCACCCGCACATTGTACAGGGTACCTTCCACCAAGGATGGCAGATTGGCCATGCTCACCTGGTTGGATCCCGGACCACTGGCAGGGTAGCGGAAGCTCAGGCCACCGTTGGGGTCGTAGAACCAGAACTGGTACACGTTTCCGCTGGTGCCGTTGGGGGTATTGTCGGCCGTGATCTTGTCCGAGCAGCTGTTCGGACCCACACCACGACGCAGGTCGAGGCGGTCGCAGCTAAAGGAGATCAGGCGGTCGTTGCCCATCGGCAGGCAGAAGCCCGGGGTTGCGCTCATGGTGCTTTCGTAGCTGGATCCAGCGGCGAAATCCCCGTAGTTGTTCCGGTTGTCGATGATCCGCTGTCCGGAGAGCATGCGCAAGGTGTAGCCACCCGTGAAGCCGCCGTAGGACATGCCATCACCGAAGGTGTCATACACATGCAGTTCGTAGCAGCCATCGGGCAAGCAGCAGGCAATGGGGTATATCGCATTGCCCGGATAAATACCGGGGCCACCACCACAAAGCGCGGCACCGCCACCGGCGGGTACCACCTCCCAACTGGTCTCACCTCCCCAAGTATCCGTCTGCAATTCCATCACCAGATCATTGGTGCAGGGTACGGCGGGCGCACAACTCACCGTGAAGGTCCCGGAACCCGTGCTGCCGCTATAACCGGCCAAGCGGATCCAGTAGGAGGTCCCGCTCACGGTCGCAAAAGTGATGGTGCTCTGCAAGCCACCGTCATCATCGTTGCACACGATCTCCGATCCACCGCAGGCATCCCAGGCGCTCAACCCGGTGTCCATCGCGGTTCCTCCTACCGTGGTCACGGTGGTGGTACCGGTGCAGCTGGCCACGTACTCATACCAGATGTCCTTGGTGTCCGAATAGCAGCAGCTGGAGATATCGGTTCCCGTCGCCCCGGTATTGTCGAAGGGGCTGACGCCATCACCGATCACCGTGGCTGAAGCACAGTCATCATTGGCAGGAGGAGGGGGACCTCCTAGGCAAGCAACACGCCGCTCGCGGCAACTGCCCGCTGTACCACAAGCCGCATCGGAATGTATCCAGAACCGGTAGGTGTCGGTGGCGGGGGCCATGAACACCACCGGACCCAGACCGAAGGCGAAGCCAACGGTGCCGGTGTTGTCGCTGATCGTGATCCAATCCGTGCCGATGCTGCTGGTGAAGGTGTAGGTGGTACCGGATGTCAGGTTCAGGGTGGTGTATTCACCGGGATAACCGCAGCCACTCACATTATTGGCGAGTCCATCGCAGACAGGTGTTACCGCACCGAACGGGTATTCGCCGTACAGGTCCACCATGCATGGGCCAGGCGGCGGTGCAGAGAGGCAACCGGTGCAAGCGCCATCTATGGCCGCCTCTGCAGCGCAGGTCGCATCCCACAACGTGGAACAGCAGTAGGAGTCACCTCCGCACACGGAAGCCTCGCATGCGGGGTCGCTCGGGAAACCAGGGCTCCCTTGGGCCATATCGCAATAGACGGCCGGACCGGCACAACTCACCGTGAAGGTCCCGGAACCCGTGCCGTCGGAATAGCCGGCCAAGCGGATCCAGTAGGAGGTCCCGCTCACGGTCGCAAAGGTGATGGTGCTCTGTCCACAGCCGCATCCGAGATCATCATCGTTGCACGCCAACTCCGATCCGCCGCAGGCATCCCAAGCGCTCAGGCCGGTGTCCATCGCGGTTCCGCCTACCGTGGTCACGGTGGTGGTACCGGTGCAGCTGGCCACGTACTCATACCAGATGTCCTTCGTGTCCGAATAGGTGCAGCTAGTGATATCGGTTCCCGTCGCCCCGGTATTGTTGAAAGGGCTGGCACCATCTCCGATCACCGTGGCTAAAGCACAGTCGTCATTGGGAGGTGCTGAAGCAAGGCAGCCGGTGCAAGCGCCATCCGTGGCAGCTTCTCCGGCGCAGTACCCATCCCAAGAGGTGGAACAGCAGTACCCGTCATAGCCGCAGACGGAAGCTTCGCATACGGGATCGCTCGGGAAACCAGGGGAGCCTTGGGCCGCATCGCAATAAGGCTGGGCGTATGCGCCAGCCTGCCAACCGAGGAAGGCAACGGCCAACATCGAAATGGATCGTAGTCTCTTCATCATGATCAATCGGTTTTGGTGAATGACTGTGGTCCGAGGACCCGTGACTAGTGTTGTCGTTCACAGTGAGCGACGGAGCCAAAGTATCTTTTCAAACAATTGGATGTTGGCATTCACACCATTTGGTGGTGGAAAACCCAGGGTCATCCGGATCGTGGATCATTAGCAATCTGGTTCCCAGCGGATCACGCTGTTCCGCACGGAAGGAAATTGTGGAGAAAAGATCGATCCTTAACGATAAGGGTCCAATGTTCCCGGATGGGCTAGGGCACGATGGCTGGATCCGGAACGTGGGCGAGGACCGCTTCTCCCTTCCGGAAAGGAACCTTTGGGGCCGACCCTGCGGTCAGTTGTTCGACTTCTGGTAGAATTGCCTCACCAACCGGGTCTCGCGGATCAGTTGCCGGTAGCGGATCGGGTGGTCCGCTGCGGCCCGAAGGTATTCCCGCCCCTGCTTGCCGTAGAATTCCGGGTAGCGGACCTTGAAGATCAGCTCCGCTTCCTGTGCGCTTCCGGCGGTCTTCATGATCTCGGGTAATACGAAGTCCTTGGGCAGGTCCTCATCCAGCACGCTGCGGATGTAGGCTTTGATCGTGGGGATATCTGCGCCCTTCAAGCGTGCGATCAAGGCCCTGTCGGCTTCCGAAAGCGCCAGCGTATCGGATCCTGCGCCAAGGGCATCATCCGGAACATATGGTGCAGGTCCGTAAATGATCTTCTTGATGGTGCGGCCGGTCGCACGGTCGTTCTGCGCGGCCCGGGTGCTGTCGCGGATCGCGGTGGAGGAAGTGGCCGTTCCCGGTTCCGGGGCGTTGTTGCAGGATGCCAGTAACCCGAGGGTCAATGTGAACAGGGCGTTGGATACGAAGGCGTTCATGTGGTTCCGATACGGGGTCATATAAGGTCGGCCCATCACGGTTGCCGGGAGGCCAAGCTATGGCCGTGACCCAGGAACCGGGGTCAAAATGTACGATGCACAGGAACAGGAAGCCCCGCGCACCATCGGAGCGCGGGGCTTCTTCACAAAGGTCCTCCTTACTTCTGGATCACCAGTCGTTGGGTGTACACCGCATCACCCATCTTCCCTGTCGGGTCGGCTGCACTGATGTGTACCATGTGCAGCCCGGTGGACGGTTCGGCGTAAAGTTCAAGCATGGTGTTGATGACGACTTCGGATAGGAGATCGCCGATCGCCCGACGATGCATTGCCCGGCAGTATGGATCGTTCGCAACTTGGCGCGATCAGCATCCGCCAAAAGAGAAAGGGTGCGGATCCAGCACTGCGCTGTCCCCGCACCCTTCCGGGTTCCGCGACCAACCTTACTTCACCACCCGCATCGTTGTGCGAGTCGTGCCGGAGGTCAGTCGCAATACATAGCTGCCCGGCGTGAGATCGGCCGTGTGTACGGTGATCGTTTCCACCGCGCTCTTCATCTCGTCGATGACGCGCTGGCCCGACAGGTTGAACAATTCCACGCGCAGCGGGCCGGCTTGTCCGTTGGTGCGCACGGTGATGACCTCAGCGAAGGGATTGGGATACACTACGAAGGTGTTGCCACTGGTGAGGTCGCTGGTGCCCAGGATCGTGATGGCCGTGCAGTCGGAGGTCTGCGCACAATCGCCACTGGTGATGATCACCGCGTAGCTGCCGTTCTCCGTCGCGGTGAAGCTCTGGTCGTTCGCGCCGATGATCGGTTCGTTGTTGTTGTTGCAATCGACCCACTGGTAATCCATCCCGGATGCCGTGGCCGTCAGTGTGGCGTCATCCGCGGTCACGGTCAGGTCGATCACCACTTCCACCGGCTCTGCGAACACGGCTATACCGTCGCCGTTGTTGCAGTCCACGATCACGGTGCCGCTCACGGGTTCGTAGCAAGGCAGTGTAATGCTGTAACTGTATTCACCGAAAGGAACATCGGCGATCATATCGCCACCGAAAGGATCGCTGGTCACGATGGTCGTGTTGTAGGTCCCGGCATCCCAAAGTTGCACCGTGGCACCGGTGATCGCCAACGGCGAACCGACGAAGAAGAACACACCGTTCGTGGTCGCTTCCACCGGCTCTGCGAAGACCGCGATGCCGTCGCCGTTGTTGCAATCCACCATCACAGTGCCGCTCACGGGTTCGTAGCAAGGAAGGGTGATGCTGTAGCTGTATTCACCGAAGGGAACATCGGCGATCATGTCGCCACCGAAAGGATCGCTAGTGACGATGGTCGTGTTGTAGGTCCCGGCATCCCATAGTTGCACCGTGGCACCGGTGATCGCCAACGGCGAACCGACGAAGAAGAACACACCGTTCGTGGTCGCTTCCACCGGCTCTGCGAAGACCGCGATGCCGTCGCCGTTGTTGCAATCCACCATCACAGTGCCGCTCACGGGTTCGTAGCAAGGAAGCGTGATGCTGTAGCTGTATTCACCGAAGGGAACATCGGCGATCATGTCGCCACCGAAAGGATCGCTGGTCACGATGGTCGTGTTGTAGGTCCCGGCATCCCATAGTTGCACCGTGGCGCCGGTGATGGCCAACGGCGAACCGACGAAGAAGAACACACCGTTGGTGGTCGCTTCCACCGGCTCTGCGAAGACCGCGATACCGTCGCCGTTGTTGCAATCCACCATCACAGTGCCGCTCACGGGTTCGTAGCAAGGAAGCGTGATGCTGTAGCTGTACTCACCGAAGGGAACGTTCTCGAAGAGATCGCCCAGTATCGCACCGGTGATGATGGTCTCATTGAAGGTCCCGGCATCCCACAACTGCACCGTGGCACCGGGGATGGTCAGTGGTGAACCGACGAAGAAGAAGACATTGTTGATTCCAATAGGGTCCAGCGCGACCGATGAGGTTGCATCAGCACCGGCGATGGTGATGGATCCCGGACCGGAGTTGTAACACGTCGCGGAGACGAAGTAGTCATAGGAGTTGTCCGCGAGCCCCGCGAACACGACCTGGCCGGTTGGATCGGTCGCCAGAAAGTTCCCGTCCAACTCGACGATCGCATTTGGTACAGGAAGGCCGGATCCAAGTTCGGTTACCGTGATGGTGGCGTTGAATTGCGCGAACGCACCGGCTGTGGCCAGCAGAACGAACGCAAGAGTGAGGTAGATCTGTTTCATGGTCATGGTTGTGATAGGTTTCACTGCGTAATGATGATCGTGGTTGCTGAACGGTGGTCGCGTTGCTCGATGGCGAGTTGGTAAATGCCCGGCGCGACATCAGTGGGCAGTTGGATGGAAACACCCTGCGCGGTGCGTGCGAGTTGTTGGGCAGGGTAGGAGCTTACGCGCCGTCCATCCGCAGTGTACAACTCGATCCGCGCACCGGGGTGAATGGCTTCGGTGAGTGGCAGGTTCACGAAGGACCCTGCCGATGCCGGGTTCGGGAATGCGACCGCTTGGTCCACGCCGCTCGGATCGGCCACCGAGTTGCTGATGTCGTTCTGCAACCGTGCAATGAGGAAATTGTTCACGTTCACCGTGGTGCGCGCTTGACCACCGACAAGGATCTTCCCGTCGGCTTGTATATCCATACCGTAGATCATGGCGTAGCGGTCGGGGATCACCGGTGCGGCAAGCCCGTTGCTGCCGAAGCTGTTATCCCGCGTGCCATCGGGGAGGTACTTCCACACGGCCATATCGAAGCCGTTGGGAGGTCCGACACCCGACGTACCGGCCATCACGATCGTTCCATCGGAGAGTACCTTCACCATGGCCGCGAAATCAAAGGTGTCAAGGTCTTCTTCCACGGCGCCGTTGGTACCGAATGCGCTGTCCACTTCACCGTCCGGTGTGAATTTCATCAGCAGCGCGCTGTAATTGTAGGTCTGTGTTGCGGTCATGCCCGCCACGAGGAACGATCCGTCCGTGGTCAGCGTGAGGTCATAGCCTTCATCGTCCACATTGCCGTAGTTGTGTTTCACCACGCCCGCATCGCCGAAGCCGGCATCGAGGCTGCCGTCCGCTTCGAAGCGTACCAGAAGCAATTCATACCACAACAGGTCGGTGCCGAAGGAGCCGGTGGCCACGATCTTCCCATCGGGCTGCACCAGGATCCCTTTGAATCCGCTGCTGCCCACACCGGCCGGGATGGAGGCCACGCCGTCGGTGCCGAAGCCGGCATCCAGTTGCCCATCAGGTGTGAAGCGCACCACGATGGGGCGGCGGATGTAGTTGGCATCATAGGAGGTTCCGCACACCAGGATGTTGCCATCCGCGTCCAGCGCCATGTCGTAGGAGATGTCTTCATCATTGGGAGACACGATGCTCACACTTTGTGCGAGAACCCCATTGTCCGCGAAGGAATCATCGAGGGTGCCGTCCGCGTTGAGTTGGATCAGCAGGAGGCGATAGGTCTGGTAGTCGGTGGTGCTACCGGCAAGGATGATCTTTCCATCCGCGGTCAACACGGCGGAATAGATGTCAGCCTCGAAATCCAGTTCGTACGTGAAGGCACCGTTGTTCCCGAAGCTGGTGTCCCGCGAACCGTCGGGGTTGTAGCGGAAGACCTGCGCGCGCGCCACATATTGAGCATCGAAGCTCATGC
>JADKJM010000004.1 GCA_016721005.1 Flavobacteriales bacterium | reverse complement strand
GATGCCCATGTGCTAGGTGTGAGCTGGCCTTCCACGGCGAGGCGGGTTCAGGCCCTGCCGCAGTCGTGCGCGCGCCCCATACGTCGAGGATCTTCCACGCGGCCCGTGCGCCGTCCAGGTGATTCTGCGGCGCAGGCGCCGAAGGAATAGGACGGGCTGAGGCCCGCGCCTGCACCTTTGAAATCGCCGTGAGCTTCGGGCTGATGTTACTTTTGCCGCTGTAGTTCACGGCGCCCTTCCGGCGGCTTATCAGGTCCTCGCTTCGATCCATGCAAAGATCACCGTGCGGTCGTTGCTGCGGACCCGTGCGGTGCTCGAAATGCAGCTCCCCGGTGCGATTCCGTGGCGGCGCGACACCGCTTCCGCGAGCGCGTTACGCAGACTGCTCCGCCGCGTCCTTGGCGGCATTGCCTACCAGCGAAGGTCACGCGTCTCGAATAGCTGCCCAAGTCCACTGGCGTGAGGAGCGTGTCGGCGCCGAGACGAAGAGGTGCTCCATGTGAGGCCCAGCACTTCGCCCACCAGATGCGGCGAGCATGGTAGTCGCTGCCCTGACCGATATCGTTGGCGCCGGAGGTCTCCGCACGCGGCCGTCGAAATCCAGCTTGAGGTGGACGGTGCTTTGCGGCAGCTCGTTGCGGATGATGGGCAGCGCGCTTCCGCTGATGAAGAGCCGCAGCCCACGCCCAGCCCATGGCCGTGGGGGCAGCTTGCCCCTGGCCTCCATCCGACCGCTGCGCCACGCTCTGGATGGACGCGGCTGCCGTTTAAGTGATGCGGTACTCACCGACGGTAAGGGTGTTCGACTCGAGGGTGTCTTCATGCGCATCTCCACCGGGTCCATGCCGATGCGGTGCGCGATGTCGTCGATGAGCGATTCCACCACGAAGCGGCGTATTCGCTGCGCCGTGGCCGCGCATGGCACCGCTTTGCGGCTTGTTGGTGTACACACGATGCGTGGTGATCCGAAGTTGTCTAGAGCTTGTACGGGGCCTGTAGTAGCACCCCGTTGTAGTAGCTGGTCACTACAAAACTGCCGTACACACCGCCGTCGATGGTGATGTTGGCATCGAGCGCTTTCAGGGTGCCGTCGTTTTTTCGCACCCAGTTGGATGGTCATGCGCGAAGGATGTCGCCCATGGTTGGTGAGGAACACTTCTTCGCTGGCTCAGTCGCACCGTACCAGGCCCCGGTGCGCCGTGCGATGTGGTGCGATGATGATCTCGTGCGAGAGGGGAACGCTCTTGCCGCCGAAGCCTCCGCCCACTTGCGGCTTGATCACGCGCACCCGGTGCAGCGGCACTTCTTCTTCGCCAAGGCGCGGGTGCAGGGTAGGGTCACCTGCGTGGCGGTGGTGCTCGTCAATCCGTTCTCGTCCCAGAACGCGTTGGCGGCATGCGGCTCGGAGAAGCCAAAGTTCACGCCTTCCATACTGAAGGTCATCGCGCTCACCACCTCGGCGTCCTTCAGTCCTGCCGAGATGCTGTCGCGGGAACTCACCTTCTTATGCGCGTTGTTGCCATGGCGCGTGTACGCGTGGATCTTCTCTCCGACCCCACATCCGCCAAGCTGTCGTCCATGGTGAGGAAGGCCTGATGGGGTTGTACGACACGTGACCAGAAGCGCAAGCGGCTTAGTGGCGGTGGCCTCCGTGTCCGGCGGCCACTGCGGCGACGTATCTCGCCGATGGCGGGTCTTCCCCAGCGCCATGGCGGTCTCATCCTGCGAAGATCGGCAGCACGCCGAACGGGATGGGCAGCTCGGTGCCGGTAGCACGTAATGCACGCCCGGCAAACGCATCGCCTCGCTGGCATCAATGCCGAGGATGTGCGCATGGGCATGCGGGCTGCGGAGAATTTCACATACAGGGCGTTCTTCGGGAGAGGTCGTCGGCGTAGTCGGCGATGCCCTGTGCCTTGCGAGCCGCCTCGATGTACGGGCGGCCCGTGCCACCATGCCCGCCGGTGCAGCTACGGGTGGAACGACCCCGTGGTGTTGCTCCTTGGCGTATTCGGCCACGGCCTCGACGATCTTCTTGTAACCTGCAGCGGCAGACGTTCCCGGAGAGCGCCTCCGATCCCTCCACGTCGGTGTCCGGCTTGCGGCCCACATGGTCAGCGCGGTGAGCACCCTGCCGGGCGTGCAGAAGCCGCAGTGGACGGCTCCTTCCCACCAATTTCTGTTGCAGGCGGTGCAGTTCCCCGTTGGTGGAAAGTCCCTCGACGGTGGTGATGGCGGCACCACGAAACGCATGGCGGGCGTGATGCAGCTGAGCACCGGTTCGCCGTCCACCAGTACGGTGCAGGCCTCCCGCTGCCCTGAGCAGCCGATCTTGGTGCCCGTGAGCCCCACTGTCGTCGGATCGCTT
Source organism: Flavobacteriales bacterium (assembly GCA_016721005.1). Taxonomy (GTDB): domain Bacteria; phylum Bacteroidota; class Bacteroidia; order Flavobacteriales_F; family PHOS-HE28; genus PHOS-HE28. The sequence continues at coordinate 440,828 of JADKJM010000004.1, read as the reverse complement.
CCGAAAGCATGTCATGCGGTTCCACCAGCACGTGAGGTGTTCCCTGCCATTGACGTGAACCGGGCCTGTTCCATGGGTTCAGCGGTTGCGGTGGGATGAAGAGTGACAGGGGATCATCGTGCGGTGTTCGTTTTGGTCAAAGTCCACGCCGATGCTTTTGCCGCCGTCCACATAGATGGTCTGTCCGGTGATGAAGCGGGCCTTTTTCGAAAGCAGGAAGGCGACAGTGTGCGCCACGTCCACGGCTGGCCCATGGTGCGTGTGGGCTGCGCGGCGGTCGGTCGGTCGAGCACCAGGATCGAGGTTTTGGAGTGAGCGGCGTGTCCGTCAGGCCCGGTGCCACGGCGTTGAGCGCGGACGTTGGAGGCCCAGCTCCAGCGCGAGTACGCGGGTGAGAGCGCCACCCACGCAAACCTTGGATGCGGCGAAGTTGTCTCCGGCCGGGATTGCCGAGTAAGGCACGGGAGGAGATGTTCACGATGGCCCCGGCCTTCTGTTGGCGCATGCGGATGGCGGCCTCGCGGCCACATCAGTCAGGTGCCTTGCAGGTTCACGTCCAGCACCGCTTGGAAATCCTCCAGCGGCATTTTCCGGATCGGCCGGTCGCGGATGATCCCCGCGTTTCTTCGGCGTCACCTGCCCGCGAAGGCGGCGCATCACCTGCTCGAACAGGTCGCGTACGCCCTCCTCCCCTGCCGGATGTCCACGGCGATGTAGGTGATCTTGTTCTTGCCGAATCGGCTCGTCAGCTCTTGGCCTGCGGCGTGATCGATGTCCGGCGACCACGTAAAGCCTTCCGCCACGAGTTGCTCGGTGATGGCGTGACCGATGCCCATGGCGGCGCCGGTGACGATGGCGGTGGGTACGTTGCTCATGATGCGGTGATCTGGTTCTTCACGCGGATGATTTCGCGAGGATGCTTTCACGGCGATCTCCTCGGCCCCTTCCGCGCCGATGTCGATGCCCATGGGCATGTCCACCTGGCCAGCTCTTCCGCCGTGGCGATGCCGCCTTCTGGGAACATCTTTCGCGTCATTCCACCTTGCGCTGGCTGCCGATCATACCCGGTAGGCGAAGGGCCTCTTCAGGCAGAAGGCGAGGATGTCGCGGTCCATCGGATGGCTGTAGGTCATGATGGCGATGTAGCTGCGTTCATCGAAGGAAGGCTGGCAGCACCTATGGTCGTGCGCGACCGGCAACTGGTTGATCGGCGTGTCGGCGAGGTCCTGGAACCCATCTTGCGCTCGTCCACCACGAAGACATCGAAGCCCGTGCGATGGGCGAGCTTGGCCAAGGGCCGTTCCCGTGTGGCCCAGCCGAATATGTAGAGTTTGTTCTTCTTCATCACCGGCTCGATGTAGATGTCCACGCTGCCCCCGCAGCACATGCCGTGGTGCTGCACCAAGGTCGTGTCGGCGCAGCGCGGGATGTCCGTTGCGGATCGCACCTCCAAGGCCTGCTGGATCACCGAGCGCTCCAATTCGCCACCGCCGATCGTGCCATGGATAGTGCCGGATGCCAGTACCAACATCTTGGCGCCCACCCCGCCGGGGCGTGATCCCCGCGTGGAAACAATGATGCACAGGGCCGCGGCCTCCTTCCCGTCCCGCACCTGGATCGTTCGCTCGTACAGGTCCATCAGTAGGCATGGTCAGGGCCGGTCGTGTAGTGCCGGGAGTGCTCCTCCGGCGTGTTGATGTTCGCGAGCACGCGGGGATCGGCGGTGGGAACGCGATGGCGTGCGGACCCGGAGAAGAGCAGGTTGAGCGGCGTGTCCGTGCCGCTATCCGCTGGGACCAGTTCGATGAGTGGACGGCCAATGAGCACCGGATGGCCGCCTTGGCCCCAGGTGCTCCGGTGTGACGTACGGTGCTTGTTCGCGTGCGGCGTAAAGGGCGCCGATCAGCTCCGGGTCCACGAAGGGGTTGTCGATGTTCTGGACGAAACAATAGCGGACGGAGGGAAGCGCCGCCAGCCCCAAGCGCAGGGAATGGGCACGCCCGAGATCGGGGTCGGGGTTGCATATGATGCGCACGCCGGGGATGCTCTGTACAGGTCCGTGGGGATCGTCGGTGCCACCACTAGGGGCCAAGGTGCGGATCCCGGAGGCCGTATGAATCAATGATGTGCGACATAAACGCCACCGCTGGGAAAGGGCAGCAGCGCCTTGTGCGCGCCCATTCGTCCGGAGCGCCCGGCGGACAGCACCACGCAGCCCGCGTCATGCAGGCGGCCGCTTCATGGCCTGTGATGTCAGCAGGATCATGGCACTTGCTCGGGGTGTCGGGGTTCTTTATCCGGAATGCGTTCCTGCCGGATGCGGATGCTGCCGATCGGGCTGTGCAAGTTCTGACAGATCGCCAATGTCGGAGCAGGTGTTGATAAATTATATGATATAAATCATATAACTGTTTGATAGTTGATCTACCTTGAGCCCGCAATGACCGTCCCAAGGCGGGACGCCAACACCACTGCTGATGGTCGAACTATTGACGAAACCCGCACGCGGAACGATCCTGGCAGAATGTGAAGAGGTCGCCTTCGACCTGGAATTCAAACGTGCTAAGCAGTGGCGGGAGGCGGCGCCGGACCGCCTGCTCGTGGGCTACCTGCCGATCTACATACCGCGGGAGGTGCTGCACGCGGCCAATGCGCTGCCGGTGGCATCATGGGCGGGGCGACCGCAAGCAGATCATCAAGGGCGACGCCTACTACCAATCGTACATCTGCCACCTGCCGCGCGGGGTCATCGAGATGGCGCTGGACAGCAACCTCGTGGGGATTCGACGGCTTCCTCTTCCCGGCGATCTGCGATTGCATCCGCAACCTCTCCGGCATGTTCAAGCTGGCGAAGAAGGGAAGTTCACCCGCTACTTCGACTATCCGCAGAACTTCACCGAGCACATCGGCGGCACCTTCTTCCGCGAGCTGATCCAGACGGTGCAGGAGGACATGTTCAAGCTGAACGGCGTGGAGGTAACTCCCGAGCGGCTCAACCATGCGATCACGCTGTACAACCATAACCGGCGGATGATCGAGGAGATCTACGACATCCGGCAGCAATACCCGTGGCGCCTTTCCGCCGTCGACACCTATTATATCCTGCGCCGCGGGGCTGGCGATGCCGGTGGAAAGTCACAACGCGATCCTCGAAGAGGTGCTGGACCCGATCAAGGAGGACCACGGCGAGCCGATGGACAACATCCGCGTGGTGATCACCGGTTCCTTCTGCGAGCAGCCGCCCATCATCGGCATGCTGGAAGTCCATCGAGATGGCCGGCTGCTACATCGTGGACGACGACCTGATGCTCGGCTCGCGCTGGACGCAGGGCGACGTGGACGAGAACACGGCGGACCCCTTGGGCGCCATCGTCAACGCCTTCCTCACGAAGAGCTTCGGCCTCTTCCGCCGTGTACGACGTGGGCAACCCCAAGGGCGCGCGCCCGGTGAAGCTCGTGCGCCGCCGTGAGGCCGACGGCGTGATCTTCTGCGCGGCCAGCTTCTGCGACCCGCCCTGCTGGACCGCCCCGAGCTGCAAAAGGCCTGCGACGCGGAAGGCGTGGCCCACATCAACTTCCAGTTCCACGAGAACACCGGCCAGTTCAAGGTGATCAAGGAACAGGCCGGTACGTTCTCCGATTCCATCAAGCTCTGGGTCTGACCCACCAACGCACAAGTACAATCCCATAACACCAGCACCCAATGGCACAGGCGATCGAAGCGATCAAGGAAAAGAGCATGCTCATCCAGAAGGAGATGCTCGCGGAGCTCTTCACGGAGCTGAGCACCGCCAAGGAAAAGGGCCGCAAGGTGGTCTACACCTTCGTGCCGGGGAACCTCACGGAGCTGATCCTGGCGATGGACATGCTCCCGGTGTACCCGGAGATCAACGCCCTGCAGTCCGGCATGCGGAAGAAGTCCGCCGGCTACATCAAGGACGCGGAGAAGGCGGGTTTCAGCGAGGACGTCTGCACCTACGTGAAGTGCGACATCGGCATGATGCTCAACGGGAACATCGGGCCCACCGGCGAAAAAGCTGCCGGAGCCCGACCTGCTGTTGCTGAGCTACACCGGCTGCTTCACCTTCATGAAGTGGTTCGAGAACCTGAGCGCCTATACCCCGGCGTGGGAGACGCCATGCTGCACACGCCCTACCAGGAGGACGGACGCATCACCGACGACCAGGTGGCCTACATGGTGAAGCAGCTGGAGGAGGAGGTATCCCAAGATCGAGAAGGTCGTTAAAGAAGCTGGACCGTGCGCGCCTGTCGAAGATGCTGGAGGATTCCTCCAAGGCGGAGGACCTCTGGGTGAAGGTGCTGCAGTCGGCCAAGAACGTGCCCTCGCCAATCGACTCCTATTTCGCTTATCGGGTCTATCTACATGGGCCCGTTGTTCACCGCTTTCCGTGGTCGAGCGCGCCTTGGAATACTACCTGGAAGCTGCACGATGAGATCATGGCCCGCAAGGAACAGGGCCTGCTGCCGATCCGCCGGAAGGGGAGATGAAGGAGGAGCGCTTCCGCCTTGGTGGGTGGAAGGGCCGCCGAACTGGACCAACTTCCACGAGTTCTGGAAGATCTTCTACGACATGGGCGCAGTGATCGTGGCCTCCACCTACACGAAGGTCGGTGGGGTGTATGACAGGGGTTTCCGCCACGCATCCGGAAGAACCCGATCGAGAGCCTCGGCCGCTACTGCATGGGCTGCTACACGAACCTGAGCCTGCCCCAGCGCGTGGACCTGTTGGAGAAATACATCAAGGAATACAAGGCGGACGGCTTCCTGATCAACTCCATCAAGAGCTGCAACTCCTTCTCCGCGGGCCAGCTGCTGATGATGCGCGAGATCGAGAAGCGCTGCAGCATCCCGGTGGGCTTCATCGAGAGCGACCTGGTGGACCCGCGCTACTTCAGCTACGCCAACATCAAGAACCGCCTCGAGTCCTACTTCCAGATGCTGGCCCAGCGCAAGACCATCATGGCCCAGCAGCCCACCACTGAAGAAGCCTGAAACCCACGAGCAACGATAAAACACCGGCCATGAGCAAGTACTATCTCGGCGTAGACCTCGGGTCCACCACCTCCAAGTCGATCATCATCAACGACAAGGATGAGATCATCGGAAGGGGCATCACCAACACCCGCGCGAACTATTCCGTGGCGGCCGACATCGCACGCGACGAGGCGGTCTATGATGCGCGCTTCTCCGTGCTGAAGAAGAACCTCGAGGCTGAGCTCAACGCCAAGCCCGCCTACAGGAAGTACATCAACGACCTGGAGAACGTGTTCCGCTACGAGCAATTCAAGGTGCGCTTGGACAAGCTGGGCGAGGAACTGGTGAAGACCTGCACCGAATACTTCCCCGAGAAGGAGAAGCAGGAGGAGTACCTCGGGCACCTGCGCGCCATCCGCCGGGCCTTCAAGCCGAAGATCAAGCACGCCTATCTGTACAACGACCTGGGCTCGAAGAACCAGTTCTTCCGCGACATCGTCTCGGAGCGGTACAACGAGCAGGTGAACCAGCTCGGCCCCGATCTCTTCGAACCGCTGATGACCCTTTGGGACAAGAGCATCACCCCGGCGGAGAACGAGGTGGTGAAGTTCGACTTCAAGACCTTTATGCATGAGGCCATGGAACTGCTGAAGGGACAAGTACGCCGGCCTGCCCGACGAGCCACAAGTGACGCCCATCGAGGACGGCCCCGCTTTCGATCAAGAGATGTATGTGCTGAAAGGGCAGTTCGGTGCCGTGGCCGATTCCTTGCGCGACCGCATCGATGAGGTGGCCGGCCTGGAGTTCCACATCACCAACATGACCGGCACCGGGTACGGCCGCGCGCTGCTGCCCTTCCCGGAGGACTGCATCCGCTCGGAGATCCTCTGCCATGCCTTCGGCGCGCATGCCGTTTTCCCGGACACGCGCACCGTGCTCGACATCGGCGGCCAGGACACCAAGGCCATCCAGGTGGACCAGTACGGGCTGGTGACGAGCTTCCAGATGAACGACCGCTGCGCGGCGGGCTGCGGGCGCTACCTGGGCTACATCGCCGATGAGATGAGCATCTCGCTGAACGAGCTGGGGCCACTGGCCCTGAAGGCCGAGAAGGAGGTGACCATCTGCAGCACCTGCACGGTCTTCGCCGGTGCCGAACTGCGCGAGCTGACCAACCTCGGCGAGAAGCGCGAGGACATCTTAGGCGGCCTGCACAAGGCGATCATCATGCGCGCCATGTCCCTGATCGCCCGCTCCGGCGGCGTGTTCAACGAGTTCACCTTCACCGGCGGCGTCGCCCGGAACCAGGCCGTGATCAAGTACCTCGGCCAGTTGGTGCGCGAGAACTACGGCGAGGGATCAAGATCAACATCCACACCGATTCCATCTTCATGGGCGCCCTCGGTGGCGCCATGTTCGCCCGGCGCAACGTGAAGGCGGAACTGCCCGACCAGAAAAGAACGAGCGCGAAAGTCGCCTGATACACGATGAGCCAGAAGAAGGTATTGGTCCTGGTGTTACCGACCGGAAAGGCGATCGCCGCCGATCTATGCCGCAGGCATGCCGTGACCAGTGCCGATCGGAGTCCCGAAGCGCTAAGAACTCGCTCGCCATCATCCCGTCGCCGCGCTCGTCCTGGACATCACGGATCAACGCGCATTGGCCAAGGCGGTGCTTCCCTTCGACCTGGTGATCGGCGCGGTGCCCGGTGCCTTGGGCTTCGCCACCCTGCGCACGCGATCGAAGCCGGGCGCAACGTGGTGGACATCTCCTTCTTCCCGGAAGATCCCTAAGTTGGACGCGCTGGCCCGTGAGAAGAACGTCACCGCCGTGGTGGACTGTGGCGTGGCGCCCGGCCTGTGCAACATCATCGTACCATCACCACCGGGAAAGCCCGCTCACCAGCTACGAATGCTTAGTGGGCGGACTGCCCGTGGAACCCGAATGGCCCTTCGGCTACAAGGCCGTCTTCTCACCCGCCGACGTCATCGAGGAGTACACCCGCCCGGTACACCTGCGCGAGGGCGGGAAGAACGTGGTGCGCGAGGCGTTGAGCGCGATCGAAGCGGTCGACATGGAAGGCGTGGGCCGCTTGGAAGCCTTCAACACTGACGGCCTGCGCACCCTGCTGACCACGATGCCCGAAGTGCCGCAGATGGTGGAGCGCACGCTGCGCTATCCGGGGCATGCGGAATTGATGAGGGTGTTCCGCGCCACCGGCCTCTTCTCCACGGAACCCGTGGACGTGGGCGGGACGCAGGTATCGCCGTTGAGCGTAACGAGCGCGCTGCTCTTTCCGCGGTGGAAGATGAAGCCACAGGACGAGGACCTCACCGTGATGCGCGTGACGCTGAAGAACAGGAAAGGGACCATCACGTACGACCTGCTCGACCATTTCGATCGCGACAGCGGCACCCATTCGATGGCACGCAGCACGGGATACACCTGCAACGCGGTGGCTGAACTGATGCTGCAAGGCACGTTCACCCGCAAGGGGATCAGCCCGCCGGAGGTGGTCGGGGCGGAGGACGCCTGCTTTGATGGCGTGATGGACTACTTGAAGGAACGCAACGTGAATTGCGTGGAACGGAAAATGGAATTACAACCGCGAACAGCTTAGAACGGAACAATGGAGCACAGCACATGCACCATGGGGATCGACGTGGGCGGCAACTTCATCAAGTTGGTGCTCATGGGCTTCGACGGCGAACCTGAGATACTGGACAAGCGCACCGAGAAGATCGCAAGCGTGACCCCTCGGCGCTGGGGGATGAGATGGTGCAGTCCATGCTGGAGCGCAACAAGCTCAAGTACGAGGACATCGCCTACCTCGCCAGCACGGGCGAAGGGGACATGGTGAAGCGCAAACGCGGCCACTTCTACGGCATGACCACCCATGCGCGCGGCGGTAACTTCTTCTTCCCCGAGGCCCGCACCGTGGTGGACCTCGGCGCGCTCTATGTCCGCGCGGTGCGGATCTCTACCGAGGCCCGCGTGGAGGACTACAAGATGACCGGGCAATGCGCTTCGGGGATCCGGTCAGTTCCTGGAGAACATCTCGCGCTACTTGGGACTGAGCATCGAGGAAGTGGGCGACGTCTCGTTGACGAGCACCCAGCCCGAGGTGAGCTCCGGCATCTGCGCGGTGCTGGCCGAGACGGACGTGATCAACATGGTGTCGCGCGGCATCGCCACGCCGGACATCATCAAGGGCATCCACATCAGCATCGCCTCGCGCATCATCAAGCTGATGAGCTCCTTGAAAGCCGTTTCACCCATCGTGCTCACCGGCGGCATGGCGCTCAACAAAGGCATGATCCAGGCCATCAACGAGGCCTTGGAGGAAAGCAGCAAGGGCTTCGAGGTGCGCACCCATCCCGACGCGATCTACGCGGGCGCCATCGGTGCGTGCCTCTGGGGCGGGTACCGCGATGCGAAGCTGCGCGAGAAGGAGGCCCAACGTGCCATGGAAGCCTGATAGAACGATCCCTCCAACGCGGCCCTGGCCGCCGGTAACCAAACCGAAAAGCGATGCGACTCAGCGGACCCGAACTACCCCCCGGTGCATTGATCCCCAACGTGGCCACGCTGCTGCGGATGAACGTCGGGCTGTTCGGTAACCGGCCTGTGTTCTGCGAAAAGCGGAACGGCGCATACGCATGCATCACCTGGAACGAATTGTTCGCCGATGTGCGCGCGATCGCGTCCAACCTGCGCACGCGCTTCGGGTTCAAGCCGGGAGAGAAGCTGGTGATCTTCTCGCCGAACCGTTCCGAGATGCTGCGGCTCGAACTGGCCGTGATGGCCTCGGGCGGTATCGCCGTGCCCATTTTCGCCTTCTTCCACCAAGAGACCGCCGAGCTGTTGATCGGCACAGCGATGCGCGATTCCTCGCCGTGGCCGGTGAACTGCAACTGGACCGGCTCGATCCCGATCTGCCATTGGACCGTGTGTTCTGTTTCCGATCGCGTTACGCGCCCCGAGCGCAAAGAACCTTATTCGCTTTCGAAGAACTCCTGGCGCCACCGGCCAATGGTGCCGATGTCCTCGATCTCGACGCTGACCCGGACGCATTGTGCCTGAACATGTACACGTCCGGCACGATGGGCACACCGAAGTGCGTCCAACTGAGCCACCGCAACATCCTCTCCCAGCAGGCCGCCCTCGCGATGCTCTGGGACCTTGGTCCGGACGACCGCTTCCTCAGCTACCTGCCTTGGCATCACAGCTTCGGCGGCATCTTCGAATTGTTCACCGCGTTGCGCACAGGTGCGACCATGTATCTGGAATCCGGCTACGGCAAGGATCCGATGGAGATCATGGAGAACTGGAAGCTGGTGCGGCCCACGGTCTTCTTCAGCGTGCCCAAGGTGTACCAGAGCTTGGTGGAACTCACCCGGCAGGACCCGGAGGTCGAGCGCCTCTTCTTCCACGCGGGGCTCAAGTTCATTTTCACAGCGGCAGCGGCCCTTCCGCAAAAGCTCAGCGAGGAGTTCGAGCGCCGAGGCGTCCCGGTGATCGAGGGCTGGGGCCTCACGGAGACATCGCCGTGTTGCACACTGACCGACCCGGTCCGGAAACGCGCCACCGGCGTGGTCGGCAACCCATTGCCCGGGATCACCATCCGCTTCGCCGAGGACGGTGAGGTGCTGGTGAAAGGCCCCAACGTGATGTGCGGCTACTATAAGAACGACGAGGCCAACGCAGGACTCTTCACCGATGATGGCTTCTTCCATACTGGCGACATCGGTGAGGCGACGCCCGACGGCCTCAAGCTGATCACGCGCAAGGACCGGATCTTCAAGCTCAGCAACGGCGAGAAGGTCATCCCTTCGGACCTCGAGAAGCTGATCGAGTTCAAGTGCCACTACATCTCCTTCGCCATGGTGGTGGGCAGCGGGCAGGAGTATCCGATCGCGCTGCTCTTCCCCGAACAAGAAACAATTGAACGGCCTGATTATGCGGTCAGCCTGATGGAGGGCTGCTTCTGCCCGCGCAGCTGGACGAATTGCGCAACTGTTTGCACGGCTGCCTGCATGATGCGAACTGCGGCATCGGCCAGAAGTTCGCCAAGATCAAGGCCGCTATGATCATCGACGGGGAACTGTCCTTGGCCAACAACACCCTTACACCGAGCATGAAGGTGGCCCCGCGCAAAGTGGTGGAGGCCTACCGTGCGCACTTGGAGAACCTCTACGGTGCCGAGAACGCGCTGGATGAGGAAGTGTACATCATCAAGCTCGACGACATCCACACCGTGGGCCGAAAGATCGCTTGAGATGCGCACGATAGAAGCCACCACCGAACTGAAGCGCGTGATGGGCGCGTACTTCCAGGGCATCAAGAAGCCGGTGGCCTGGTGTACCAGCGTAGGCCCTGCGGAACTGCTGCGCGCCTTCGGCTTCGAGGTGTACTTCCCGGAAAACCACGGCGCCCTGCTCGGCGCCACGCGAACGGCGGGCGACTACATCCCGGCAGCGGTGAAGGAGGGGTATTCGGGCGACATCTGTTCCTACCTCACCAGCGACATCGGAGCGCACCTCAGCGGCGAGACGCCCCTGAAGAAGCACTACGGATTGAAGGAGGTGCCGCGACCCGACCTGATCGTGTACAACACCAACCAGTGCCGCGAGGTACAGGACTGGTTCAGCTTCTTCGCCAAGGAATATGATGTGCCCGTGTTCGGCATCACGCCGCCGCGACACGTGGACGAGGTGACACCGGCGCATGTGGCGGACGTCGTCGCACAGTTCAAGGAACTGGTGCCGGTGTGCGAGAAGATCAGCGGCACGCGCTTCGACATCGACCGCTTCCGCGAAACACTCCGGCTCAGCCGCGAGGCCACTGACCTGTGGAAGGAAGCACTGGCCACCGCGATCAACAGCCCGGCACCGATGCTCTTCTTCGATGCCACGATACACATGGGCCCGATCGTGGTGCTGCGCGGCACCCAGGAAGCGAAGGACTACTACGCGCTGTTGCTGAAGGAACCTGAGGGCATGGTAGCGAAGGGCGAAGGCGCCATCCCCCGCGAGGCGTGTCGCATCTATTGGGACGGCATGCCGATCTGGGGAAAGCTCCGATCGCTCAGCGACCTCTTCGCGAAGAACCAAGCAGCGGTGGTGGCTTCCACCTATTGCAACAGCTGGGTGTTCGATGCCTTCGATGAGCGCGACCCCTTCGCATCCAGCGCGCTGGCCTACACGGAGATCTTCATCAACCGCAGCGAGAAAGCGAAGACCGCGATCCTCGGCCGCATGGTAAAGGATTACAAGATCGATGGCGTCATCTTCCACGATGCGAAGACCTGCCACAACAATTCCAACGCGCGCTTCGGCATGCCGCAACGCTTGAAGAAAGAGGCCGGCGTGGAGACGCTGATCCTGGAGGGCGACCTCTGCGACCTCCGTTTCTACAGTGAAGGCCAGAGCCACACCAAGATCGAGGCGTTCATCGAACAACTCACCTGATCACCATGGAAGACCAGAACGGGACCTTGCGGGTGGGCGTGATCGGCATGGGGCCGGTGGGCCAGATCCTTGCCGTCCACCTGAAGGAGGCGGGCTGCCACGTCACCGTCTGCGACCGCAACAAGGAGCGCGTGGAACTCATCCGGAAGGAGGGCCTTCACTTGGAGGGCAAGATGGCTAAGCAGGCGATGCCGGACGAGGCCTTCGACACGGCGCGCGAACTCGCTGCGCTGAAACCGGACGTCATCATTCTGGCCATCAAGGTCTATCACACCCGTGCGGTGATCGAAGAGTTGCTGTCGGCGGGCGATGGCAAGCCCTACATCATCTGTGCGCAGAACGGCATCGATGTCGAGGAGCCCGTGATCGACATGTTCGGCGAGCAGCGCACCTTCCGTATGGTGCTCAATTTCGCCGGGAACTTGGCGCGGCCCAACGCGGTCAACGTCACCTTCTTCAACGCGCCCAACTTCCTCGCGTCCGTGGACGATTCCCAGGGCGCTTTCGCGGAACGCTTCGCCGGAACGCTCTCCACCGTCCACCTGGACACGGTGGTGGTCGACTCGTTCTCCTTGGTGGACAAGGTGTGGGAAAAGACGATCCTGAACTCCTCGCTCAGCGCGTTGTGCGGCCTTTCGCGCCTCACCATCCGCGAAGCCATGGAGCAGCCGGGCATGGCGGAGATCATCGAGCATGTGATCGAGGAGAGCGTACAGGTAGCGAAGGCGGAGGACATCCGCTTCGGCGATAATTTCATCAAGCTGTGCATGCGCTACCTGCGCAAGGCCGGCAACCACTTCCCGTCCCTGGCGGTGGACATGATGAAGAACCAGCAGACCGAGATCGACCACTTCAACGGGCAGTTCGTCAAGTACGGCCGCAAGCATTACGTGCGCACGCCGCTCAACCTGCTCTTCACCAACATGGTGCTGTCGCACACGAAGAAAGGCGCCGCTCTGGATGCCCCGGAACCCTTGGCCCTCGCCGGGATGTTCGCGATAGAAGGCACCGGTGCGATCAAGGAAGCCAGTGCCGGAGGGCACTACGTAGGGGTCGATATCGGATCCTATTACACCAAGATCAGCGTGATCGATGAGGCCGGTGAAGTGGTGTACCGCGAACTGCTGCGCACCCTGAACCGCGACAAGAACGCCTTGTACAGCGCGCTCAAGGATATTGAAGGTCGCTATACCGTGGAAGGGATCTGCGCATCGGGCTACGGCCGCGAGCACTTCCCGAACGCCGACAGCACGAAGACCGAAGTGAGCTGCGCCGCCTTCGCGATCGATTCCCTGTATCCGGGACGCAAGAACATCGTGGACATCGGCGCCGAGGACATCAAGCTGATCCGTGCGGCCGACGGCGGAAAGGTGGAGGACTTCTACATGAACAACAAGTGCGCGGCGGGCACCGGCGCGTTCATCACCGAAGTGGCGGAACGCGCCGAGATCGACCTGCGCAACATGAGCGAACTGGTAACCGCTCGGGCGCGATGAAGGAGCTCAACAGCTTCTGCACCGTCTTCGCGAAGACCGAGATCATGAGCTGGATCTTCGAGGAGATGCCCGTGGAGGACATTGCCAAGGGCATCTACCTGAGCGTGGCCAACCGCATCTACAAGATCCGCATGGAACCCGATCTCCCGATCTACCTGGTCGGCGGCGTCATCGCTTATCACCCCTACTTCAAGACCATTCTCTCCGAGCGTTTCGGGCAGGAGGTGATCATCCCGGACCATCCCCAATTCATCGTCTCGCTCGGTGCCGCTCTCTTCGCGCGCAAGCATGCGAAGCAACAGGACACCGTGGCAAAGGCCGATACCAACGAGCAGAAGGAACGCGCATGAAAGCAGTACACGACAAACAGAAGGGATTCGGCATCCAGTACGACGGCATGTACCTGGTGCATGGAGCTCGCACGGCATTCGGAAAACTGGGCGGCACGCTGGCGCAGGTGTCCCCGACGGACCTGGCCATTTTCGCAAGCAAAGCAGCCATGGAAAAGTCGGGCATCCGTCCGGACGAAGTGGACCAGGTGATCATGGCGAACATCGGGCAGAGTTCCTATGATGCCTACTTCCTGCCGCGCCACATCGGGTTGTACGCCGGCGTTCCCCAAGGGGTGCCCGCCGTGATGGTTCAGCGGATCTGCGGATCCGGCTTCGAGACCATCACCGCCGCTGCGGACCAGATCGCATTGGGCAAGGCCGGCGTGGCCCTGTGCGGCGGCACGGAGAACATGTCGCTCGCGCCTACGGTATCCTTCGGCAACCGCATGGGCTATCCCTTGGGCCGCGTGGAATTCAAGGACCTGCTGTGGGAAGCGCTCAACGACAGCGCCGCGGTGCCCATGGGCAACACGGCCGAGAACGTGGCGCGTCTGCACGGCATCACCCGCGCTGAAACGGATCTCTTCGGGAAGCTCTCCGTGGACCGCGCAGTGGCCGCCACGGAGCGGGGCTGGTTCAAGGAGGAGGTCGTACCGATCGACGCGACGGTGTTCGAGATCGAGGGCTTGCGGCCGCGCAAGGTCGGCCTGCCCAAAGGCGTGAAGGGCTTCGTCACGGACGAGAACATCCGGCCGTCCACCTTGGAGGGCATGGCGAAGTTGCCACCCGCATTCGACAAGGAGGGCGTGCAGACCGCAGCCAACTCCAGCGGCATCGTGGATGGTGCTGCGGCCGCCGTGGTGGCGGGCGAAGCATTCGTGAAAGCCCGCAAGCTGCAACCGCTTGCGCGTATCGTGGCATCGGTAACCAGCGGTGTCGATCCGCGGACGATGGGCCTCGGCCCTGTGCCCGCCATCCGATTGCTATTGGAACTCACCGGCCTGAAGCTCGCAGACATCGGCCTGTTCGAGATCAACGAAGCGTTCGCTGCGCAGTTCATCGGTTGCGAACGCGAACTGGGACTGGACCGTTCGATGCGCAATGTGAACGGCGGCGCCATCGCGTTGGGCCATCCGTTGGCCGCCACCGGCCTGCGCCTTTCGCTGACACTTGCCCGCGAGATGAAGGCGCGCAAGGTGCGGTACGGCATCGCTTCCGCATGCATCGGTGGTGGGCAGGGCAACGCCATCCTTTTCGAGAACACGGAGCACTGATCACATGGCAACAATGGAACAATGGCAGATGACCGCGCTGAAGGCGGACTTCGCGCGGGTGGAAAGTGAACTGCCGGCGATCACTGCCGATGAGGCCTTGGTGAAAGTCGCCGGCTGCGGCGTGTGCCATACGGACCTCGGCTTCTGGAACGATGGAGTGCGCACGAAGAAGGAACTGCCGTTGACGCTCGGCCACGAGATCAGCGGCACGGTGCTGGAAGGCCCCGCGCACCTCAAAGGCCGCCGCGTGATCGTGCCCGCTGTGCTACCCTGTGGCGAGTGCGACCTGTGCCGCAAGGGCCGCAGCAACATGTGCCAGAAGCAATTGATGCCCGGCAACGATCTGCACGGAGGTTTCGCATCGCACGTGGTGGTGCCCCACCGCTACCTCTGTCCGCTGCCTGAAGATCTGCTACAACGCTATCCGTTGGAAACGCTTGCAGTGATCGCCGATGCGATCTCCACGCCCTACCAGGTGGTGCGGAAAAGCGAACTCGAAGCGGGCGACCTCGCCATCGTGATCGGCGTGGGCGGCGTGGGCGTGTACGGTGCCTTGATCGCCGGGATCATGGGCGCGAAGGTGCTCGCGCTGGACATCGACGACGGGAAGCTGGAGCGGGCGAAGGCGCACGGCGTGCAAGCCACGCTCAACACCAAAGGAATGAGCGGCAAGGACATCAAGGCGCGTGTCCGTGAGCTGGCCGCAGAACTGGGCGCACCCAAGCATGGTTGGAAGATCTTCGAGTATTCCGGCACCACCGCCGGGCAGGAACTGGCCTTCAGCCTGATCACTTTCACCTCTACCCTCAGCGTCGTGGGCTTCACGATGGACAAGCTCGAAGTGCGCCTGAGCAACCTGATGGCCTTCGATGCCAAACTGATCGGCACGTGGGGCTGCAAGCCGGAGCTCTATCCCGAAGTGGTGGACCTGATCGCCAGCGGCAAGCTCGACATCCACGACTTCGTGGAGGCCGTCCCCCTGTCGCGGATCAACGAGGTCTTCCGCAACTCGCTCGCCCACAAATACACGAAGCGCATCGTACTCGTGCCCGATCATACCAATTGAAACCGGATCCCTCCGCACGCCATGGAAGCACTGCACAGCCACAACATCGTTGAACACACGTTCACCGAGATCATCTATGAGAAGCGACCCTGCTTAGACCACGACGGCAGCCCCGTGAAGGGCCTGTTCAACGCGTGGATCATGCTCAACAATCCCAAGCAGTACAACTCGTACACCACTGCCGCAGTGAAGGAGGTGATCCTCGCCTTCCGCACCGCTTCCAACGACCGCAGCGTGGTGGCCGTAGTGTTCACCGCCGTGGGCGACAAAGCCTTCTGTACCGGCGGCAACACCAAGGAATACGCGGAATACTACGCGGGCAATCCGCAGGAGTATTCCCAGTACATGCGCTTGTTCAACGACATGGTGTCGGCGATCCTGATGTGCGAGAAACCCGTGGTGTGCCGCGTGAACGGCATGCGCATCGGCGGCGGACAGGAGATCGGTATGGCCTGCGACTTCAGCGTAGCCAGCGACCTGGCGCGTTTTGGGCAGGCCGGTCCCAAGCACGGCAGCGCGCCCATCGGCGGTGCCACGGATTTCCTGCCGTTGTTCACCGGGATCGAACGGGCGATGGTATCGCTCACCCTCTGCGAACCGTGGACCGCCCATCAAGCTTATTGGAACGGCGTGATCTGCGACATCGCACCGGCATTGAACGTGGACGGGAAGTTCATCGCGAACCCCTTGGTGCGCTTGGACCGCGTGACGGACGACCATGGTCGCATCGTCTTCGGCACGATGAAGAGCGGCGAGGAATTGGAGAAGGCCAAGGAGATCATGGCCAAGGGCGAAGTGGACCTATCGATGTTGGATGCAGCGGTGAACACGCTCATCGCCAAGCTGCTCCACACCTTCCCCAACTGCATGAACAAGACCATCAGCGAGGTGCGCAAGGTGAAGCTGGACCGCTGGGACCGCAACAAGGAGAGCAGCCGCGAATGGCTCGCGCTGAACATGATGACCGAGGCCCGCTCCGGATTCCGCGCCTTCAACGATGGGCCCAAGGAGAACCGCGAAGTCGATTTCATCAAGCTGCGCCGCATGCTCGCGGAAGGGCATCCGTGGAACGACGAACTGGACCAGGCGATCTCGCCCCAATACCAAACGGCGAAGCAATGACCACAACGAACTAAGAAAGCAACAGCACGAGCGATGACACCGACGATGGCGACGCAACAATTGGAGAAGACACGACTGACGATGGAGCACGACGGCGCAGTAGCGCGGATCGTGCTCGATGACGGAAAGGGGAACGTGCTTGACCATGTGATGATGGAGAGCTTGCAGCAGATCCTCGACGGATTGAAGGACAAGCCGGACGTCAAGCTCATCACCTTCGAAGGCAACGGCAAGCACTTCTCCTTCGGAGCCAGCGTGGAAGAGCACCAGAAGGACATGGCGCCCGCGATGCTGCGTTCGTTCCACGCGCTGTTCTTCACCATTCGCGACTTGTCCATACCGACGCTGGCACGTATCAGCGGCCAATGCCTCGGCGGAGGAATGGAACTGGCCATCATGTGCGACTTCCTATTCGCGGACCAAAGCGCGCGCTTCGGGCAACCGGAGATCGTGCTCGGCGTGTTCCCGCCCCCGGCATCGGTGATCCTGCCGGAGAAGATCGGTCTGGCCCGCGCCACGGACCTCTTGCTCACCGGGCGCACCATCGATGCGCAGGAAGCACATGCGATCGGATTAGTGAACGCGGTCGTAGCAGATCGTGCCGCGCTCGAAGCGCACGTGGAAGCTTTCATCGTTGCGCAGATCCTGCCCAAGAGCGCATCCTCTTTGCGCTTCGGGGTGAAGGCCGCACGCGTCAAATTCAACCATGTGCTCGGCAATTTCCTGCCCGCGCTGGAACAGCTCTATGTGAACCAATTGATGAACAGCGCCGACGCCAACGAGGGCATCACCGCCTTCATCGAGAAGCGCGCGGCGAAGTGGACCAACCGTTGAACGAAGACCAGCTATGAGAACGATCAAGACCGTCGGCGTGGTCGGTGCAGGCACCATGGGTGCGGCCATCGCGCAGAAATTTGCACAGGAAGGCTTCACTGTCCTGCTGGCAGACCGCGATCAACCTTCCGTGGAGAAAGGCATGGGGCAGATCCGCACGATGTTGGCCCAAGGCGTCGAACGCAAGGTGTTCAGCGAAGCGCTCATGAATGATGCCTTGGCACGCATCACCGGCACCGCCGACCTGCAGGACATGAAAGGCTGCGACCTCGTGGTGGAAGCCATCTTCGAGGACCGCGACGCGAAAGCGCAACTGTTCCGCACGCTGGACGGCGTCGTTCCATCGACCACCATCCTGGCTACCAACACCTCTTCGTTCTCGATCACCGACCTGGCCACGTCGGCATCGCATCCCGAACGCTTCATCGGCCTGCACTACTTCTACCACGCAGCGAAGAACCGCTTGGTGGAGATCATCCCCGGAGCACACACATCGCCCGAAGTGTTCGATGCCGTGCGCGCGTTCTGCGAGCGTTCCGGAAAGGACGCGATCACCTGCAAGGATGCCAACGGCTTCGTGGTGAACCGCTACTTCGTCCCATGGCTCAACGAGGCTGCGCGCTTGCTCGATGAAGGCGTGGCCGACATCCCCACGATCGATGCCGTGTGCATGCGCACCTTCGGGATCGGCATGGGACCGTTCGCGCTGATGAACGCCACCGGTGTCCCCGTGGCCTATCACGCACAGCGCACGCTGGAGGTTTTCGGTCCGTTGTACGCCGTGAGCGATCGCCTGAAGCAGCAGGCCGAAGCGAAGCAGCTTTGGGTATTGGAAGGTGAAGCCGACACGGACGAGGCGAAGGCCCGTGTGATCTCGGAGCGCATGCTAGGCACCGTGTTCCTGGTCTGTTCCCAACTACTCGATGAGCAGGTTTGCGGTGCTGTGGAGATCAACCGCGGCGCGCGGATCGGCCTGCGCTGGCGCAAGGGTCCGATCGATCTGATGGAGCGCTACGGCGAGGCAGAAGTGCGGAGGCTCTTGTCCGCCATGGCTGCGCGACACGGCACTCCCGTTCCCAAGTCCATCGGCCCTGCGCATTGGAGCATGGAGTTCGTGAAGTTGCGGAAGAAGAAGAAGAACATCGCGGTGATCGAACTGGACCGCCCGGAGGACAGCAATGCGCTGAACGAACTCGTGGTGCGCCAGTTGGACGCGAAGTTCAAGGCCGCGGATGAAGACCCTTCGATCGATACGATCTTCCTCATCGGTTCCGGCAAGGCCTTCATGGCCGGTGCCGACATCAAGTTCTTCGTCGATCACATGAAGAAGGGCGATCTGGAAGGATCGATCGCTTCACACAGTACGGCCAGGAAGTGTTCGCACGGATCGACTCCTCGGCGAAGAAGGTCGTGGCCGTCCTCAATGGCCTCACCTTGGGCGGCGGTCTGGAACTCGCCCTGTGCGCCGATCTGATCCTAGCGCTGCCAGGGGCGAAGCTCGCGTTCCCGGAAACGGGGATCGGGATCTACCCCGGCCTTGGCGGCACCCAGCGCAGCGTGGCCCGCGTGGGCAAGGGCATGGCGAAGTACCTCATCCACACCGGCCGCATGTTGGACGCCACGCAGGCGGAAGAGATCGGCTTGGCGGACCGCGTGATCGACCGCGATCGCTTGGCGGATCTGATGGACGGACGTGAAGCCTTGCCACAACGCTGCGACCCTGAGCTGACGACCAAGTGGAGTTCGCTCGCGGAATTCTTCGGAAAGCACGGGGTCGATGAACTGCTGGCCATGGACCATGCGCCGAACGGCTTGAACCTCGAAGAGATCGTGCGCATCAAGAAGATCCTATCAACCAAGGCGCCCATCGCACTGCGCCTCGCCGACCGCTTGATCGACGAGGCCAAAGGACCCAGTTCCGAGCTCGCGCACCTGCAGACCGTGTTCTCTTCGAAGGATGCCATGCTGGGGCTTACGTCGATCGGGAAGAAGGTGGAGTTCTCGGGGGTGTAGGGCACCTCGAAGAGCCGCTACGGTAGTCGCGGTATTGCGCACCTGTTCGGGTCGATCAAGGGATAGCGCAGGAAGGGCAGTCATTCATGGCGCATGCATTGACTTGTCTCAGTTCCAACACCCAAGTGAAACCTATTTTTACACAATGTCGGCCTCGGATCCTTCCCAAGTTCGGATGCCTGTGCTCATCGGGCAGGTAATCCCGTTCCTGGGCATGTTCGCGACGATGGTCCTTATCACCATTGTCATCGACTACGCCTTGCACGCCTTGCATCTGGTCCGTGTGGGCCGCTATCTGGGCCCCATTGGCACCGCGATCATCATCGCCTCCTTCGGCTACTCGCTCCGCAAGCGGAAGATCATCCGCTCCGGCTCACCGAAGAAGTTGCTCGCACTGCACGAGTACTTGGCTTGGGTCGGATCGGTGATGATCCTGGTGCATGCGGGCATCCACTTCAACGCGCAACTTCCATGGATCGCCACCGTGTTCCTGCTGATCAGTGTGGCCAGCGGGTTGGTGGGCAAGTTCCTGTTGAAGCGGGCGAGCGCCACCGTTGACGATCGGCGTAGTGCCTTGATCGCCTCCGGTCTCGATCCCGGCCAGGTGGAGAAGGAGTTGTTCCTGGACCTTGTTGCGGTGAGCGCGATGAAACAGTGGCGCGTGGTGCATGTGCCCATCGCCTTGCTGGTCGCCATCTTTTCGCTCATGCACATGGTGTCCATCTGGATGTTCATCAAATGAGGTGGCTCATCGTCCTTGCCTTGTTCGGGTTATGCACCGCCCTGGTGTTCCTCTTTCCGCACCGGATGATGGAGCCGGGCGAATTGTCCGAGGCGCACCAAGTGACCCGTAACGATTGCTTCGCCTGCCACCAGCCCTTCGGCGGTCTGCCCAACGAGCGCTGCATCGCTTGCCATACCGTCGCCGAAATCGGACGTGATACCGTACACCGCACCGAGCCAACGCTTTTCCACGAGGCGCTCGCGGAAATGTCCTGCGTCGATTGCCACAGTGAACATCAGGGGCGGCAAGCCCGGAACGCAATGGACGGCTTCCATCACCTGGTGCTGCCCGTTCCTGTGCGAAATGATTGCAAGCGCTGCCACGCAACACCTGCGGATGAGTTGCACGCGAAGTTGCCGCCCTCCTGTTCCGCCTGTCACGATACCAGCGGATGGAAACCCGTGCGGGCATTCGATCATGCGCTTATGGCACGCGATGTCCGTGATGCATGCGCCAGCTGCCACACCAAACCGGCCGATGCAGTGCATGAGCGCACCGTTGCGAACTGCTCAAGTTGCCATGGCACCAGCGGATGGAGGCCCGCGCAATTCGATCACGCCACGCTTTCCGTTGCGGAGCGGAACGCCTGCGCGACCTGCCACAACGTACCCACCGATGAATTCCACCGGAACAACAAGGAGAACTGCGCGAGCTGCCACACCACGAACGCCTGGAAGCCGTCCACCTTCGATCACGGCAAGTACTTCCGGCTTGATGGCGACCACAATGCGACGTGCGCGACCTGTCACCGGGCGAACGACTACGCTGAGTATTCCTGTTACGGCTGCCACGAACACACGCCGAGCAAGATCATGAGCGAGCATCGCGAGGAGGGCATCACGAACATTGATGAGTGCGTCAAGTGCCACCGCAGTGGGGAGGACAAGGAGGGCGGTGGTAAGAAAGAGGGCCACCACGGTGGCAAGCACGGTGATGATGATGACGACTGACCTGCTCGTGGTTGGTCCAAAGGTCTTCAGATCGGTTCAAACTTCCTTACCACATAGAACCTGCGCAGGCTGTAGATCTGCACCTTCGACAAGTCTCCTTCGGGTTTGCATCACAGGTTGGGGCAGTTGCCGTGAAGGGGACAACATCCACCGCTGTCACTTTCGTACGCTTCGTGTCGGCGCCGAACCCCCTTCCGAAAGGAGGGGCTTTTTCCGGGGGGTGGAGAAGGGATTGTCCCGGTGCAGAACGATCGGATCATGGTGCAACGCGATCGAATGATGGCGCGAGGCGATGGATCGATCGCTCAACCAACGAGAGTCCGGGGGCAACCATCAAGAGTCGCGGCTCAACCATCAAGAGCTCTGGCGCTACCATCAAGAGTCCGGGCTCAACACGATCGAGCCCGGGCTCAACACGATCGAGCCCGGGCTCAGCTCGATCGGGTCCAGGCTCAGCTCGATCGAGTCCGGGCTCAGCTCGATCGGGTCCGGGCTCAGCTCGATCGGCTCCGGGCTCAGCTCGATCGGGTCCGGGCTCAACTCGATCGAGTCCGGGCTCAACACGATCGAGTCCAGGCTCAGCTCGATCGGGTCCGGGCTCAGCTCGATCGGGTCCGGGCTCAGCTCGATCGGGTCCGGGCTCAGCTCGATCGGGTCCGGGCTCAACTCGATCGAGTCCGGGCTCCAACACGATCGAGTCCAGGCTCAGCTCGATCGGGTCCGGGCTCAGCTCGATCGGGTCCGGGCTCAGCTCGATCGGGTCCGGGCTCAACTCGATCGAGTCCGGGCTCAGCTCGATCGGGTCCGGGCTCAGCTCGATCGGGTCCGGGCTCAGCTCGATCGGGTCCGGGCTCAACTCGATCGAGTCCGGGCTCAACACGATCGAGTCCAGGCTCAGCTCGATCGGGTCCGGGCTCAGCTCGATCGGGTCCGGGCTCAGCTCGATCGAGTCCGGGCTCAACTCGATCGGGTCCAGGCGCGACACCCGCGTGATCAGGCGTGACACCTGCGTATGACGGCCGGAACCCGATAGGAGCAGGTTGCGCGATAGGACAACGGGGTATCGCTGCTCTAGGAACTATGGTCGTGGATAAGCATGCCTTGGGACAGGGCACCGTACCTTCCCAAGCGCTTGCATTTG
Source organism: Flavobacteriales bacterium (assembly GCA_016721005.1). Lineage (GTDB taxonomy): Bacteria > Bacteroidota > Bacteroidia > Flavobacteriales_F > PHOS-HE28 > PHOS-HE28. The sequence continues at coordinate 418,351 of JADKJM010000004.1, read as the reverse complement.
GTCAGGAACCCGGAACACGGCCGACCACCGCAAGACCATGCCCAATAACCACGCGCTTCTCTTCCTGCCCGACATCAGTGGGTTCACGCGGTTCGTGGAGCGCACCGACATCGATCACGGGCAGCACATCATCAGTGAATTGATCGAGCTCCTGATCGATGAGGACAGGCTGGGCCTTACAGTAGCCGAGGTCGAGGGCGACGCGGTCTTCTTCTATTCCGACCGTTCCCCGCCCACGGTCGATGCCCTGCTCGAACAATGCCAACGCATGTTCGTGCGCTTCCATCGGCATCTGCACCGGTATTCCACGCACCGGATCTGTGATTGCGGTGCGTGCAGCACTGCGGAGCGGCTCACCCTCAAGTTCGTCGCGCATGCAGGCGCGATCCGGATGATCACCGTCGGGGGGCGCTCGAAACCTTACGGCGCAGAGGTGATCATGGCGCACCGGTTGTTGAAGAACAAGGTGGCCGGTCATGAGTACATCCTGCTCACGGATGCCCTTGTCCAAGGCCATCCCATTCCGTTGAACGACGGCATTACGCGATCGGCGGAAGGGCTGGAGGAATACGAGGATCTACCGGCAGTCCGTTACCATGTATTGGATATATCCAAGCTCCATGAACTCGTGGAGGAAGCGGACCAGGCTGCAGAACCATTGCCGAAAGCTGCGGATCCGATCGTGCGGTCAATCAACATTGATGCATCGCCGGTGTTGGTTTTTCGCGCGCTCACGGATATTGAACGGCGTAGCGAGTGGGACCCGGTCGCGACGCGCATCGAACGTACCGATCAGTACGTTAACCGGCGTGGTTCAAGGCACACGTGCGTACTTCCCGTCGGGCAGGTGGTACAGGAGACGGTGAGCGGCGGACGGGCAGGTGAAGGGTTCGAGTTCGTGGAGCGTACCCTGAAGGTGCCGTTCATTTCCATGGCCTATACTCAGTACGTGATCGCTCCGGAAGGAACGGGATCGCGATTGGCGAGCACAACCCATTTGGTACCAGGGTCCATCATGGGCCGCTTGATGCTCGGATTCGCCGAACGGCGCATGGGGAAATGGCAATCCGCAGCACTTCAACACTTAAAGACCCTTGTCGAAAAAGAGAGTTCCCGATCCGATCAAGGGACCACAACAACCAACCAAATAGTAACCAACGTCCTTACCGAACCATGAGCACGACCAACGAGCAACCCGCAAAGACAGCAACACCGGAAACACCCGAACAGAAGGCGGCACGCAAAGCCGAGAAGAAGGTGAAGAAAGACGCCAAGAAACTGCAAAAGCTGAAGGATCTCTTGGAAGGCGCCGGCACCGACAAACCCTTGCGCATTACGGACCTGAACCACGTGGAATTGGCCAAGGCGTTGAACGACCTGGAGAAGGGCATCGACCGCATCCGCACCCTACTGGCCCAAGAACGCAAGTGATCGGACCTAACTTTCACACCATGGCACACGAGGAAAACGAAGGCACCGGTGGGATCCCGGAAGAGGGATCGGAAACTGCGTTGAGCCAAGACGAAAAGAAGGCATTGAAGAAGCAACGCAAGGCCGAGAAGAAGGCGGCGGAAGCGGAGGAAAAAGCCATTGAGAAAGCCAAAGCCAAGGCGGAGAATCCGGAACGGGGCATCGAGACGATGTTCCGTTCTACGGGTAAGAACCACATCCAATTGAGCAAGATCGCCGACAACAAGGCGAACATCATGCTCAGCATCAATGCGCTCATCATCTCGGTGTGCATCACCGGACTGCTGCCTCAACTCGGTCTGCATCCGGAAATACGCGGACCCCTGTTCGTCCTGCTCGGGGTGTGTCTGGTGAGTATGGTGTTCGCGATCCTCTCCACGGTCCCGAAAGTGACGAAAGGCATCACCACCCGCGATGAGTGCGACCGGAAGGAGGGCAATCTGCTGTACTTCGGAAATTTCCACGCCATGGGACTCGAGCAATACGAGATGGCGATGAAGGAAATGATGATGGACCGGGAGTACCTGTACGGGTCCATGGTGCGCGACCTGTATTTTCTCGGCCAGGTCCTATCACATAAGTACAAGCTCTTGCGCGTGTCGTATTTGGTATTCATGTTCGGCATTGTCGCGGCCGTTCTCTACACCGTATGGGTGATGGAAACCACCGGCCACGTCCACACTTGACCTCGCATTCAAAAGAAGAAGCCCAACCGCACATCCACGGTCGCATCCACATCGCTCACGGCGTAGGAACCCTGTAGCACCAGCATGTTGAACGGGCTGATGTAAAGGCCGCCCCCAAAGGCGCTGTGCCAGTTGTGCGAGGTAAGCCCATCCGCCCACACCCGGCCCGCATCAGCGAAGGCCAACACACCTACACGGAATGGAGCTACCTGGTTGCGGTAATTGAAGAGGTCGACGCGCAATTCGCCATTGAAGTAGGCGTTGCTGTTGCCCGTGAAACGCGCCCGTCGCATGCCGCGTACGGTGTTGCGCCCACCGATGTGTTCGGCCATCAAGGGGTCCACCGCTCCATCACGACGGTTCGCTCCGCCGCGCAATACCAAGACGGTTCGGGTGGGTAGTGCAATTGGAATGTACAGGGTTAATTCAGCACCTGCTGACGGCAGGTCGATGCCACGCTTCAGTTCGCGATCGTAGGCCAGGTCCGCTTTGAAACGCACACCACGACCCGGGTCGAACGTGCGGTCCACATTGAGCAATTCGTAGCCGAGCCGCACACCGGCGTAATCCACATCGAGAACGGCACCACCATCGGGATCGTCATCCGCAGTGCCCAAGCGTTCACGCCCCGCACCGAGGTATGAGCCTCCAATGCGGAACGTATGCACCTTGTGTAATGTGATGGTTGCATAGGGCGACCACTGCATCATATCCACACGGTACGCGTAGTCTTCGCGGTCCGTGATGTCGGGTGTGTTGTTGCCGAAGCCGAAGAAGTTGTGGTTGAAGTCGGGCGCAAGCGCATTCAATTCCATGCCCAATCCCCAGCGGCCCATCACCTCGTTCACTTGGCCTCGGTAACGTGCAAAAAAGGCTCCGGTCCGTGGGGCAAAGGATACCATCGCCTGGTGCCTCCATTTGTAAGGTTCCACACGGAAACCTTGTCGTGTGTAGTTGAAACCCGCACCGAAAAAAAAGCCATCATCGGGGTTGCTGCCTAAGTTGACGAGGGGCATGAGGCGGTCGTGTACGAAGGACTCGCGGTCGTACTCCAATGCATGCTCCACCTTGCGCATCCGCAGACGCGTCTCCTTCTCGAGCTTCAACTTGTTCTTCTTCTTCCCCGGGATCCGGGTCTCGTACACCACGGTCTGGCAGGACGGCCCACGCACAAGCGAGTGGTCGTGGATCACATCCTTCGAGGTGCCGCCGATGACGCGCACTTTGATGCTTCGCCGTACTTCGCCGGTCATTTCGAACTTGTCGTGACCCTCCAGGCCGTAGATCCGGATCTCGCGCGTCTCCGAGCGATGGAAGCGGCGTTCGTACATCAATTCATCCTTGACCTTTTCACCCTTGTGCAAGGGGTACATGCGCACGATCACTTCATCTCCTTCGCGGATCACTTCGATGTATTCGTCCTCGTCGGTGCCGACGATATCCACGGTATGTGCCTGTTCGCGGTAGGCGCGTTCGGCGATCTCTGAAAGTCGATCTCGTCGACCTTTAAGGCCAGCTTCGATACGCGCTCCATGCAGGGTGCGTGCGGTGTCCGGGAACAGCGCGAGGGCCGCGTCGATGTCCGCATCGGTGAGTTGCGTGCGCATGCTGTCGGCGACCTCGAGCCAATCCTCTAATGCAAGTCCGGCGAGGTAGGCGCGGTCCAAATAGCGCGCATTGAAGTTCTGTCCCGATATGTCGCGGATGTCCGGACCGAAGCTCTGGAACTTGCGCATGGCCCACCTGCGGCTCACGATCTTGGGGAGCAGTCCGTTCTGGGTGAAGAAGGCCTGATCGCGATCGCGCGGGATCGGGCGGTACACTGTGCGCTTCCCCTCTTTGTGTACGCTCCAAAGCCATTGATCATCGTGCCGATCCCAATCACCGATCAACATATCGAACAGCCGTGCGCGTACCATTGCGCGATCGTCCACTACATGGTCCTGGTGCGAGTGCAAGGCATGGATCAAGTCGCCCGACCCGATGATCTCTTCGCCACCACCGAGATCCTCGCGTTCCTCCACATCGCCTTTCGGGCGTTCCTCCAATAGCGCCAATGTTCCACCAAAGAGCGCATCGTATTCACCAAGCGCCCTTTGGTGTGGTATGCGTACCAATTCACTCCGCAGAAAAGGTACTCCCACGGCGCGGGAAAGAGGTGGCATCACCACGGCTGCATACGGATTGCTGGCCGCAATGCCATCGGACACGAGTTGTTCGGCGATCGTTCCGCGCAGCTCCAACGGAAGTGCGTTCGCAGGATACTTGTGTACATCACGCAGGACGTACTCGCGATCATCAGCGGCCTTCAAACGCAACGAGCGTGTTTGCATTCCGCCGCCCAATTTCTTCGGAACAGCCCCGCCGTGCAACGTATCGAGCAACATCAAAGGCGGGCTTACCGGCGTTGTCCACAGGTCGCGGTACAGCGAGCCGAAGAACATCCGGTGCATCCAACTCGCTTTCAAGTCCGCATTGGGTGCGATGCCTGCCGCGAGATCAGTGGTCGTGTCCTTGGGAATTGCGGCAACGGGGATCCCACTTGGAGGCGCTGGAATGGATACTTCATAAGCTGGAATTGTTCCTCCGCTGATCGTATGATAGCCGATGCGCAAACTGCCATCATCATGGACCACCAGCCTTACCAGACCACGTTCTGAACGCAGGAAGGCCGCGTCCTTGGAGTGTCTCAAGTACGTTGCTTTCGAACCGGAACCGCTCACTACATGATGAACGCCGTCCTGTTCTCGGTACTGCAGACCATGTTCGTGCCCAGCCAAATACACCAAGCCAGGAACTTGTTTGAACTGACCCAGCAATGCGGTGCGCATGTCCTGATACTCGCTGTGCGCGAGGTCCTGCACATCTCCCAAGAGTTTCCGGTACAGCGGGTAAAGGCTGCCCAGAACAGGCAATGGCACATAGGCCTTGGGGGATAAAGCGGTGAACGGAAAGAGGTGTTCGCGCAGTGGGAAGTGCCCGCCATGCTCGCCTTGGGTGTAGAGCGGATGGTGCCCGGCCACGATGATGCGCTTGCCTTTCGCGTCCTTCAGTTCCTCGCTGAGTGCTGCGATGACATCCGCCTCCGATCCGAATTCGCATCCGTCCTTCTCCCCCACTGGTTTGCGATGGTGATGAAGCCACCATTGCGTATCCAGGATCAGTAACACGGCATCCTTTCCCAACTTCAGCAGAACGGGACCCGGACAGCCATCGTCCGGCAGAAAGGCCTTTTTCCCGAGGGCCTTCTCTACATACTCCTCCTGCCGACGGACGAACTTCATTCCGTGATCGCCGCCCTGTTGCCAGTCGTGATTGCCGGGGATGAAGATCACGCGCGCGTCGAGGTCTTTCACCGCGTTCAACTGCGCATCGAGACGGGCTTCATCCGCAGCGCGCAGTTTGTGATCCTTGCTGTGGAGGCCCAGCGGATAGATGTTGTCCCCGAGAAAGAGGATGGTGCGTTCGGTGGGCGCATCCGCTTGCACCAAGCTATCCAACAGCCGCAGCACCGGTGCGCTGTAGTCCTCGCCGCTCTCACCTGCATCTCCAATTGCATAGAGGACATGTGTGGCAGCGGGCACTTGCGCCTTGCTACCCATCGTTAGGAGCAGAAGGGCGAGTGCTGCGAGTAGGGTTCGACCCTGTTTCATTGCCACATGCTTCTGGGAGGTACCACGAAGATCCCGGCACCGAAATAGATCGCACTGGCCACGGTGTTGGAGAGGATCACATCACCGCGCCGGGCGCCGTGGTCCGTCACCAGGGAAAGATCGATGTTCATATTGTACCCCAGGTCCGCACCGAACCAGAGCCAGTCGTGGATCTCGCGTTCGTAGCGCACAAAACCCCGCACATCTGAACGTTCGAGGAAGTAGATGCCATCAAGCCCTTGGCCCTGGAGGCGGATATTGTAGTTGGCACCGTCCACCTTGGCGCCGAACAGCAGGAGGTTGCCCTGGCCGAAGGCATAGCGCGCACGGATGTGCGAGGGGAGCAGGATCTCCAGCCCCCAATGCGGGTCGAAGCTGTGGTCGTAGGCGATGAGCGGCAGGATCCTGGCGCGCCCCAACGTATAGCTGAACGCCACGCCCACACCGTATGCCGTGTACGGGTCGCGCTTGACACCGAAGGCCAGCGCCACTTCATGCTTCATGATATTGCCCTTGTCCACGATGGCTCCCCCATCATCATTGAGGCTTGAGTTGGTGCGCAGGACCATGTAGTGCTTCCCGATGAAAGGTTTGACGACGTACACACCGGCCGAAAGGGAGCGCAGGCGGATGTCCTCAAGGAGGTCGAGCACTTGTTCCGCTTGTCCGCTCTCACGTTCCAAGGAATAGTTCTCGCTGGAATACCCAACTCCCAAGTTCACCTTCCAGGCCTTGGTGTTGTACACGGGGACGCGCACCTTCAATTTCCACCGCGCATTGCGCCGGACCTCCGCAGCATAATCGCCTGGTGTAATGTCGTTCCGCACTCCGGTGATCCCGTAGTCGAGCATGCGTTCATAGTTCAGCTCGAACCCTTTTGGGCGTGGCTGTCCGATGCACGATGGATCGCAATACGCGGTGCTATCCGTGGTTTGCGCCCAACCCACGCTTGAGGCGAACAGAAGCGCGAGCAGCAGGAACCGATCGCGCTTCATCGGGCGGTGCGATGTTGAAATACCAGCAAGCGACCGTGTCCCTTGTCCTCGCTGGAGATGTAGAGTGATCCGTCCGGATCGAAGGTGAGTCCTTCGGGTTGCGGGAAGAGCAAGGGGTCCAAGTGTGTGGCATCGATCACCCTAGCGGTTGCGTCCACGACAACGATCATGGGGTCTTTCGCAGAAAGGACCCACACCTGACCTGTGCCCGGATGGATGGCGATCGCGGAAGGGGCAAAGTGGAAACCGACGGACCGTTGTCCGCGTCGCGCAAGGGCCGGTGCGATGCTGTCCAAGGCGAGGACCAGAACAGGTGCATCATCCATTTCACCGGATGCCGGGTCGAAGGCATACACCGCGCGTTGGTTCTTCGGGTCGAGGCCTGCGCCGGGATCTGCCTTGCACGCAAGCAACAGTCGCTGCCGAACCGGATCCCAACATATTCCCTCCACATCATTTTGGGCTTTCAGCGGTGTATCCCAGTGTTCCACATCCTTGCCGGAAACACCCTGCGTTCGGTAGATCCGGCCATCGCTACGCACGATGTAAAGCTGCTCGCCATCACTGGCCACACCCTCGTGATCACCCCGCTTGCCGAAGTCCTTATCGTGGATCATCTTCTTCCGACTGATGTCGTACACAAAGAGATCTCCTTGTTCGTCCTGGACCATGGCGATGTGGTCCTTGTCCCACCAAGCCAGCCCGGAAACCTCCCGCAATTCCTTTGGCAGCTCGATCCGCTCGGCGGGCTGGTCCAAGGCATAGCCCAGAAAATCTGTATGTGCGCATCCCGTCAGGGACGCGGCGACCACAAGGGCTGATATGAAGGGTATGCGTGAGATTGGTGTGTGATCCAAGTGGTGTAGGGTCGGACGCTGCTGAACTACCTGACGCCACTGCAAGCAAAAGTCCGCGTATGTCTCCGGAAAGGTAGGATCCACATCCTTCCGCATCGGTGTGCCTGTTTCGGCGTTTAGCACGGAGTGCCACCGGATGTCGCACACGAACGGTCAGGTTTGCCGATAATTCCGACCAGTACCCACGAGTCGACCGGATCTGGGATAGGTTCGCGATGATGTTGATTGCAAGACTTGCGTCGCTACTGAACACCACCAACAAGCCCACGGAACATGCGCAGTACGAAGATCAACTTCACCAACGACAGCGGAGCACAACTGAGTGCGCGTATTGATCTTCCGGCAGATCGGGCGCCGCTACAGTATGCCATCTTCGCGCATTGCTTCACGTGCAGCAAGGACCTCTCTGCTGTGCGCAACATCAGCCGTGCACTCACCGATCGGGGTTTCGGAGTGCTTCGATTCGACTTCACCGGGCTGGGGGACAGTGAAGGGGAATTTGACAAGACGACGTTCAGTCATAACGTAGCCGACCTGCACGCGGCCATGCGGTACATGGCCGAAGCGCATGAGGCCCCGGTCCTCCTCATCGGGCACTCCCTTGGCGGTGCCGCAGCGCTGGTGGCCGCCGCCAGTGCCGATCACATCAAGGCCGTGGCCACCATCGGTGCGCCGGGAGATATCGGCCATATCCGCCACCTGTTCTCCGGCAAACTGGATCGCATTGCGGAGGAAGGTCAGGCCGAAGTCTCTATCGGTGGCCGTCCGTTCACCATCCGCAAGGAATTCATTGAGGACCTCGAACGACAGGACCTGGCGGAGATCCTGGAGAACCTGCGCAAGCCGTTGTTGATCGCGCACAGTCCGCAGGACAATGTGGTGGGTATCGACAACGCGGCCAAGCTCTTCCACGCGGCGCGGCACCCCAAGAGCTTTCTTTCCCTGGACGGCGCCGATCACTTGCTTTCAACACACGCGGATTCGCTCTATGCCGGGCACATGATCGCGGCCTGGGCGACACGCTACTTACCTGTATCGGAGCCAGCGGCGGGACCGGAGTCCACCTTTTCCGTGGTGGCCCATATCGGCAACGAGGGGTACACCACCCAACTCCAGGCCGGTCGGCACGCGCTCACCGCCGATGAACCGACGCAAGTGGGTGGCAACGACCTGGGTCCTACACCGTACGATCTACTCTCCGCGGCGTTGGGTGCCTGTACGGCCATGACGATGAAGATGTACGCCGAACGGAAGGGTTGGGACCTGCAAGGCGCTTATGTCCGTGTGGACCATGACAAGATCCACGTGCAGGACTGCGAAGCATGCGACAAGAGCAACACGAACAAGGTGGATCGCTTCCAACGCGAGATCGAATTGGTGGGTGCCTTGGATCCCGAGCAACGGACACGCTTGCTGGAGATCGCGGATAAATGTCCCGTACACCGCACCCTGCAAGGCGAGGTGGAGGTGCTTACGACCGAGCGGGTCGCGACCTCCTGAACCTGCACGGAGGATCCACGGTACATCGGGCCGCGTAGGCCTGACACGCTCCAACTGTTTTCACGCACGCGGATCCAGACGGCAAGAAGCCTGTGGATGCCTGATTGATGCTGACATGGAGGCCGTCGGCTTGTAGCCACGCGCTGCCAAGCAATGGACCTTGATCCCACTAATGCCCCAACGCCGTTGCCGTTGTCTGAACACGAGCCGCCCTGTGACAGGTGTAAGGTTCCAAATTCAGCTGCGACTGAGGACTCGAAAACACGAGAGATCCGCAACGCACCATGTCGAAACCCATGTCCACCAAAGAGCGCAGCACCCGCCGCGGCTTGATCCGCAAAGGTCTCTTGGGCGGGCTCGTCCTGATCCTGGCTGGAGCCACCTACGGCATCTATCTCTACAACATGCCCAAGCGTGATGTGCAGGCCACCTCCACTGATGCACGCATCGAGGCAGGAGCATTGGCCCAGGAGTTTCTGGATAACACGCAGACCGCGAATGCCAAATATCTGGACGCCGAAGGTGAAAGCAAGGTGCTCGAAGTAAGTGGTACCGTGAAGAGCCTTGATACCGACCTGAGCGGACAGAACGTGGTGTTGCTTGAAAGCGGAGATGCCCCGGCCGGTGTGCGATGCACCTTCCTGGCCAGCACGAACGCACAAGCCGCCGGGCTCAACGTCGGTGATGCCGTGACGATCAAAGGCGTGATCCGGGCCGGTGCGGCATTTGACCCCGATCTGGAGCTCTACGAGCATGTGGTGCTCGAGAAATGTGCCCTCATCCCTTGAATGGAACTAGAAACGAAACAACGAACACCTAACGACCATGAACATCAAACATCTTCTTATCGTTGCTCTGCTCCCAGCCACACTGGCCTTTGCTCCATTGCCTGATGGCAAATACGTAAGCCGCGCAGTTCAAACAGAGTTCTTCAGTTCGACTCCTGCCGAGGATATCCGCGCGACCAACAACACCGGTACCGGAACCATCGACCCCAAGACCGGTGATGTGGTGTTCAGTATCCCCATGCAAGGTTTCGAGTTCGAAAAGGCGTTGATGCAAAAGCACTTCAACAGCAACAAGTTCCTCGATACGCAGAAGTATCCGAAAGCGAAGTTCAAAGGAACGATCACGGACCTCTCCGGCATCGACTTCACCAAGGATGGTAGCTACACCGCCAACGTGCGCGGTGAGATGACGATCAAGGACAAGACGAACCCGGTGAGCACCACGGGCACGATAACCGTCAAGAGCGGTAAGGTGGGCATCGAGAGCAAGTTCCCGTTGGTACTTGCTGAGTACGGAGTCTCATTCGAGAGTGGCAAGCCAAGTACGAACGTGGCCAAGACCGTGGAGGTAACAGTGAAAGCCGAGTTTGCCACTGAATAATGAGCTGGCCAACAATAGCCTCGGTTGTTGAGGAGATCGCGATCGAGGAGCATCCGGTCCTACCCGGATCGCGCAAGCCCCGCACGTTGGTCGTTCATGCCCAATTGCAGTTCGATGAATTGCACGTTCTGGTGGAACGCTTGGGACAGATGGACTATGCGGCACCGGTGCCCATACTCAGCGATTCCAGCATCGGCCAACACGTGCGGCATATCCTGGAGTTCTACATCTGCCTGATGGAAGCTACGGACGGCACGCTTGATTACGATGCACGCAAACGCGACAAGTCACTGGAGAACGAGCGCGTGATCGCACTTGGCAAACTGGCGCAACTGCGCAGTTGGACAGGTGACCTGACAAGCGACGAGGCCCTGGTCCTGATCGCCGACCACAGCTACGATGGCTCCTCATGCGAACGCATGGGCACCTCGCTTTTCCGTGAACTCGCCTATGCCTTCGATCATGCGATCCACCATATGGCGCTGCTGCGTATCGCTATTGCACAACAACATCCCGGCATCACCCTCGATCCGAATTTCGGCGTGGCGCCGAGCACCATCCGCGACCGCAACAAATGTGTACGGTAAGCTACGCCCCCTTGCGCGGTGGTGGCCACGTGATCACCAGCAACCGCGATGAAGGCACCGCGCGCCATGGCACCCGGCCATGTATTCACACTTATCCCAATTCCAACCGAACTCATACCAAATTGAAACAGCAATGTTCAAGCACTTCCTGATCACCCTGTCCCTCGCTGCTACCGTTCCAGGCTGCGCGCAGGATCCATCGAAACCACACTGTGGCGAACTGAACACGCTCAAGGTGGGCGACGCCGCTCCGGCATTCATGGCCACCGATATCCATGGGGCCACCGTGGACCTTTCAGCACTTACCCAGAAACACGAAGTGGTGGTCGTGTTCTACCGCGGTGCATGGTGCCCCTACTGCAACAAGCACATGAGCCATCTACAGGACAGCTTGTCGCTGATCACGGCGAAGAACGCCGTGGTGTTGGCCATATCGCCCGAAGTGCCCGAGAGCGCGGAGGACATCGTGAAGAAGAGTGGCGCCACCTTCAGCGTGATCCATGATCCCGCGTACACCATCATGTGCGCTTACGGCACCGCCTTCGAAATGCCCAAGGCACAGCGCAGCAAACTGAAGTTGATGGGCTTGAACGTGGACAAGGCCAACGGCAACGAGGAAGGCGTGTTGCCGGTGCCGGCCACCTTCATCATCGGGCGTGATGGGCGGATCAAGGCCCTGCACTTCGACGAGAACTACAAGGAACGCATGAGCGTGAAGGCCATCCTTTCCGCATTGGAGGGATGACCGGCGGGGGCGGACGTGGTGGTTTTGGGCCGTCCCCGCTGACGCTCCGGCGCTGGCTGCTCTTTGGTTGCTGCCGGTGTTGTTGGGGAAGGCCCTGCCGAGAGCGCAGCTCTGGAAAAGCCGATCCTGAGGACGATCGACACTAAAGTGACCTGAGCAAGGGCCTAATACCCGGAGGCCGAGCAGGACTCTGGTATAGGTACAAGCCACACAGGTCATGAGCCAGGCAGATCCAATGCTCGGATCCACCCTGACCTGTCCGCACTGCGGCGCGAAGCATGAGGAGGCTGTGCGCGACCGCGCGTAACCCTTATCAACGAACGGTCCTCTCCCCGCTACAACTCACCGCCCAGCGCAACCTTCAACCGGTATTGCAGTGCATTCAATTCCGCCGTAGCGCGTATTCGTTCCACCAGCATTTCCGCAGCAGTCTCCTGCGCTTGCAGTGTTTCCATGGGACGCACCAGCCCGAGACGTTGGCGAGTCATGGTCTGCGCGAAGGCCTCCTCAGCATCCGATGCACCTGCACGGGCGAGTTCAAGGCGCACGCGAGCGATCTCTACTTGTTGCCGTGCAGCTTCCACATCGGCACTGGCAATGGCGACCGATCGCCGCAAGGACAATTGTTGCAACTCAAGGCGCGCGTTGGCCTGCTTGAGGTCACCGGCCTGGAAGATGCGACCCAAAGGGATACGCCACAGGAGTGCAGCGTTCACTTCGCCGGTAGGCCACAGCGGTTGGAACACATCGCCGAAGGCGGAGTAACCGGCACCAACGCGCAGTTGGGGCATGAGCAAGCCAGTGGTGGTGCGTTTGCGTTCGGCGCTTAATGCATCGAGTTCCAATCGCATCGCCATCAGGTCGGGCCTCATCAACTGGAGGCTGTCACTAACTGCGGCGGGCTGATCCGTTCCGGGAAGATCGATGGGCGCAAGCACTGTGTCGGTGACGGTGAACCGTATTAAGGGATCCAGGTCGAGCAGGGCGGCCAATCGTGCGGATGCCTCAGCGCGATCGCTCCTTGAGCGTTGCACCCTGATGCGCAGCTGCGCATGGTTGCTACGCGCCAGCAGATGGTCCGAGGTGTATGCAGAACCGATTTCCACGAGCAGACCCAACTGCATGGCCACACTATCCGCAAGCTTCGATAGGTGTTCGAGGGCACGCGTTTCGGCATCAGCCGTGGCCAGCGCATAGTACGTCTGCACCACAGCGAGCAAGGCTTCGTTGCGGTTCTGTTTACCGGCGAGTTCCTGGGCCGCTCCACGCAAGCGCGCTGCTTTCACATCGGCAGGGCCATTGCGGAAGTCCCACGAGGCAAGCACGCCACCTCCAGCGGAGAAGTTCTGCCGATCCACGTCCAGGAAGAAGCGTCCGTCCGCGTTCATGGCCGTGCCATTGAGGGTGTTGATACTAGTGCCTACGCTCAATTCGGGCAGCCACCATTCGCTGGCCTTTGCGAGGTCTGCTTCGGCGGCATCCTGCAATGCGCGTTGCTCCTGCACGGTGAGGTTTCGTGCACCGCCGAATTCAAGAGCGGTGGCCAGATCGATGGTCAGCTCTGGTTGCTGCGCATCCGCTGTCGCGGTGCACAATACAATGCTCAATGCGAAGAGCGAGAGGTTGAATGGTCCGTAGCGCATGTCAGTCCTGGTTTATGGGTTCCACCGCATCTCCCTCGCGAACGAGGTTGCGGCCCTCGATGATCACCTGATCGTGTACCGTAAGAGCAGGTTCCATTACCTGGAACCGGTCCTTATCCGCGACGCCCTTTTTCATCGGCACCTGCACCACGCGACCATCGCGCACGAGCATGAGAAAGTGTTCGCCACCCTGTGCGAAAGACGTGGCTGTCGGGAGGGTCAGAGCGCTGTCCGCAGAGGATGATCGGATCACCACGGTAGCGAACATTCCGGGCTGTATCCGCGCATCCGGGTTGGGTACATCGAGTTGAACTTCCATGTTGCCGGTAGCGGCATCCAACGAGTGAGAGGTGCGTGAAATAGCGGCTTCGACTTCCGCGCCGCCCATGTCCGGAAAGCGTATGGTGGCCTTTGTTCCCATGGCGGCATGCACCGCATCGCGGGCGGGCACTGGTACCACGATGCGGACGGGGTCGATGGCCTGCAATTCGAACAGCGCCATGGCAGAAGGATCGGTGGTGCCGGTCTGCACCAAGGCACCCGGATCCACCATGCGCCGGGTGATGACACCGGTGATCGGCGCGCGCACAGTGAGGAAGCTGATCCGTTCACGCGTGGTGGCAAGCTTGGCTTCGGCCATGACGAGATCGGCCTCGGCATCCTCCGCCAACTGAGCAGGTGTGATCGCAGGTGATGACGCACGCGCGGAAACGATGCGATCGCGGATACTTCGTTTCGCGGTGGCCTCCGCTTCGAACTGCCGAAGCTGTTGAAGCAGATCGGGCGCGTCGAGTTCGGCCAACGCATCACCGGACTGAACGCGATCGCCGATGTCCTTGAGGACACGCTTCACGTAACCGCCTTCGCGCGCATGCACCCGCACTTGTTCGTTCGGTTCGACCCGGCCGGTGATGGTGATCTCCCCGCCGATGGCGTGCAGCGCGGGATTCACCACCCTCACGGTGGGCAGTATCGCCTTGTCCGGCTCGGCTGTTGTGGATCCTTCGCTGGAACAAGCCACCAGCAGTGTGGTCGCGCAAGCGCACAGGAGGAAGTTGATAGGGTGCTTCATTGTTCGGTCGTGTTGACCTGCTTCACCAGCAGGGAAAAGAGAATGGGGATAATGAAAAGAGTGAGCACGGTAGCAGCGATGGTGCCTCCGATCACGGCGATGGCGAGCGGGGCATTCACTTCGCCACCAGTGCCCAACGCGAGCGCCGTGGGCAACAAGCCGAGCACGGTGGTTCCTGCCGTCATCAGCACGGGCCGGAAGCGGTCGCGCGTGCCTTGAAGGATGGCATCGTACACGGGGAGACCCTCCTTCAGCAACCCGTTCATGCGATCCACGAGGATGTTTCCGTAGCTCACCGCGATGCCCACCATCATGATGATGCCCATGAGGCTCTGGATGTTCAACCGTGTGCCGGTGATCCACATCAGCAGCGCCACACCGATGATGCCCAGCGGGAAGGTGAGCAGGATGATGATGGGCAGCTTGAAGGAGCGAAAGAGCGGAACGATGATGAGGAATGTGAGCACCAGCGCGAGAACCACACCCAAGCCGAGATCGCCAAAGGAGCGCTGCATGGTCGCCACTTCACCTTGGAAGGTGATGCTGTAGCCCTTGGGCAACGGCATGTTGTCAGTGAGTTGCTGGATGCTGGCTGAAGTACTTCCGACATCGGTGCCCACCACGTTGGCATACACGTTCATCTCACGGCCCAGGTTGTGGTGATTGACCTCCACCGGGTGCGAGGTCTCTTGAATGGTCGCGAACGATCGGTAGGGCACTGTGCCGTGTGTTCCTTGAACGGTCACGTTCTCCAGCACATGGATATCGTCGATCAGGGCTTCGGGATAGGTAACGCCGACGAAGTAGTGGTTGCCGTTCTTCTCATCGATCCAGAAAGCCTTGTCGTACGTGGCCGATGAGTTGAGCGCCGAGACGAGGTTCTTGATCGCATCCACCGGTTCCACACCCAGCAGTGCGGCGCGCTCACGGTCCACATCCACCACTTTGGCGGGCGCATCAATGCGTTGTAGGATCCGAGTGTCGGCCACGCCTTTCACATGCGCGATCGTATCGCGCACCCGCTCCGCGATGCGGCGCAGTTCACCGAGGTCGTTGCCTTTGATCTGAATGTCGATGGGTGATGGCTTGCCTTCGTTGAGCGCTGCGGTGATGAGCCCACCGGTATCGAAGGCGATCTCCACACCGGGGAATTCTTTCCGGAATCGTTCACGCAAACGAGCAGCATATTCATTGGTTGCGACGTGGTGATCGTCCTTCAACTGAACACCGATGAAGGCATCCTGCGTTCCACTGTTGGGCGTGTAGGCAGCAGGCAGATCGTAGAATACACCGATGTTGCTAACGAGCTGTTCGAGGTCGGCACCCAATTCTTCGCGGATCACGGTTTCCATGCCTGCGATGGTACTTTCCGTATCACGCAAGGTGGTGCCGCTTGCGCGCCGAACACTGATCTCCATCTGGCCTACATCGCTGGATGGAAAGAGTTCGAAGCCCAACTTACCGAGCGTCCATGCCGATCCTGCGAAGAGGATAAGTGTGCCGATGAGCACCATGCGCCGTCGTGAGAGCACCCATTGCAGTCCGCGCCCATAGCGATCATTCCAATGGGCAATGGTGCGCTGCATCCGCCCTGTGCCTTCTTCTTTGAGCGGCTTGTTGCGGAAGAGGAAAGCGGCCATGAGCGGCACCAGCGTGAGCGAGAAGAAGTAGGCGCCGAGCATGCAGCCCGCCACGGTGATCGCGAGCGGCGAGAACAGGTCCTTCGCGATGCCGGTAAGGAAGGTCACGGGGAAGAAGACGGCGATGATCACCAAGGTGGAAGCGAGCACGGGCAGCGACACTTCGATCGCAGCATCGCGCGCGGCATTGAATGAGTTCTTCCCCATGCGCCGGTGCCGGTCGATGTTCTCCAGCACCACGATGGTATTGTCCACCAACAGGCCAAGCACCAGAGCGATCCCCCCGAGCGTGATGCTGTTGATGCTCTGGCCGGTCGCCATGAGCATGAGCACACCGGAGAGCACTGAAAGTGGGAGCACCAGCACCGCGATGAGCGACGAGCGTACGTCGCCGAGGAAGAGCAGCAGCACCAATACCACGAGGACAAGACCACCGGCACCGGCCCATGCCAGCCCACCGATCGCATCGCGCACGTATTCGCTCTGGTCGAAGACCACGTTGAGGCGCACATCCTCCGGAAGGCGCTCCTGCAAGCTGGGCGGCGCGGCCTTTACGGCTTCCACGGCAGCGATGGTATTGGCATTGCTTCGCTTGAATACCGGCAGGTATACCTGTTCGCGGCCGTCCACGCGCGCGATGTTCGTCTGCACCGCGCTGGCATCCATGGTGGTACCGATGTCGCGGATGTAGATCGGTCTCCCATCACGTTGCGCCACCACGATGTCGTTGAACTCCTCCACGTGTTCCAACATGCCACGCGCATCGATGCTCCAGTTGAGCGGTCCGATCTGCGCGATGCCGCTGGGGATCATCGTGGTGTTGCGTTGCACCGCGTCGTTCACCTCGGTCTGCGAAATGCCGAGCGCCTCTAGCCGCGCAGGATCCACGTAGATGTGGATGCGGCGCAGCGATCCGCCGTATGCGGCCGGTGCGATGATGCCCTTGGTGCCGCTGAGCATCTGGCGGAGGGCATAGTAGGCCACATCGTATAGTTCCTTTCCGCTCTTCACGTCACTGCTTACGGTGAGCAGCAGCAGCGGCTTGCTCGCCGTGGGATCGAAGGGCTGGATCATGGGCGGCATGGTGCCCGGCGGCTGGTAGTACATGTCGCTCATCGCATAGCTGCTGGCGTTGGCCATGGCTTCTGCGGGATCGATGTCCTCACCGTAGAAATTCGTCACCAGGCTTACGCCCATGATGCTCTTGCTGATCTGCTTTTCGATACCGGGGCTTTGGCCGGTCCAGCGCTCCATGCGGCTGGTGATGTCCTTTTCCACCACCTCGGCGGGCATACCGGGGTAGAGCGTAAGGATCTGCATGGCGCTCTTCTTGAATGCTGGTAGAATATCCACCGGCATGCGCGGAATGGCCACGCCAGCGAGCACCACCACTGCGATGGCCGCGACAATGGCGAGATAGGGGTTCTTGAAAACGGTCTTGATCATGTGCGTTCGATCGGGTTGAGTGAAACACGCGTATCCGCCGTACGGCGGACGACGCGCGAGGACCGCGATCGGAACGCTCAGACGATCAGCGCGCAGGCGCGATCACCGAGAGGAAGACAATGCAATAGCTGTCCGTTCCGATCGCTCAAGCGAGGAACGGCGGGCCACGCAGGGCATGCGCGGCGATCAACGGATGCGATCGACATCGCGGTACCGGCGGCTCGATGAACGCTTGCTCATCAGTGGTCTCCACCGCTACCAGAACCAACGGTAGGGGAACGGTCAGTTCGGTCTGTGGCCGTTCCACCGTCACCCGGTCCATGCCCACGTATTTGTCCGTGTTCATGGAGAATTCATGGCAGTGCATGGGCGGCCAGACAGCCGGGCCGCCTTTCCATGCTGTGCGCAACTCGCAAGTGCTTGGTCCATGATGGTCCGGCTCACCCAGCGGATGCGCTACGCAGAAGTCGATCAGCTTCCACGGCATGCAAAGGCCGAGAACGATGACGAGGAGAATGTGCGAGGCGGGCTTCATCCGAGGGGTGAAGGTAGCCGTGTGCAGAACTATCTCCCCCACAATGCACTGGCTATGTTGTTGATCGCCGACACCAATGAGGACAGCAGAACGACCAACTTTCGCGTGCCCATGAATAGAGAACTCACGGCTAAGCCCGGGTCGTACTTCGAGGCTTTACCTTCACGAAACGCCCCGCGAAGCGCCTGCCCGAGCTGATCGCCAAGTAGGTGTACAGCCCCTGTGGCAGACCGGACAGTTGGAGCACGATGACGGGACCCGCAACTCCAAGTTGCTCGATCACGAGGCGACCACTTGCATCCACGATACGCAGATCCACAAGGTCGCCCGACCCTGCGTTCAGGGCCAACGTGGCCTGATCGCGCACCGGCGAAGGGAAAAAGCGCTGCAAGCTGGTGGTGAGCTGAGCGAAGGTCACGGACTTCACGGAACTGTACCCATCGAACCCGAGCTTGATGCGGTAGAATACCGTACTGAACTCAGGCGGTGCCTCGTCCAGCCAGTTGAACGGAACAGAGAAAGAGGGATCACCGCAGATGCCTTCGATGCGATGAACGGCTACGAAGGTGACGCCGTCGGAGGATCGTTCCACATCCTGTCCATTGCAGGTGCTTCCGCCGTGCATGGTCCAGTCGATACGTATGCTGCCTTCCAATTCTGACAGGGTATAGGCCTCAATGAACGGATGCTCCTGTGCATGCGCCAGCCCCCCGAGGAAGATCATGCAGCCGATCGCGATGGATCTCAGGTGTATACGTATCAGGTCCATGGAATTGCCAAGCGTATTGTCGGGTCTGAGAATGAAACCTTACAGTGATGTGTAAGGCTGCCGCAGCAAAGCCGACAGCACCTCCAACTACTACCGAGGAAACTTTCACGAACACCCCTTACGATCATGAACCCGAAACTTCTGAAAGCCATTGTTGCCGGCGTAGCAGGCACCGCTGTAATGACCTTGGTCATGATGATTGCCCCGATGATGGGGATGCCCAAGATGAACCCACCAGCCATGTTGTCCATGATGATGGGCATGCCGATCGCGATCGGTTGGATCATGCACTTCATGATCGGGATCGTGTTCGCGCTGGCCTACGCCCTGCTCTTCATGAAGGTGGTGCGCAAGGTGAACAGCCCCGTCCTGAAGGGCGTGCTGTTCGGCTTGGCCGCGTTCGTCTTCGCGCAGATGGCCATGGGAGCAATGGGCGCCATATTGGGTGGAATGCCACCCATGGAAGGGAGCATGATGCTCATGGCCATTGGCGGGATCGTCGGGCACGTGGTCTTCGGCATCGTAGTAGCCTTGGTGGTGAAGGACGCTTGATCCCCGGCTCCCTCGAGATATAGGATGAACTGTGTGCCGCGCTCCTTATCTGGACATCGATAGAGAAGGATGGCCTCCAGCCGGATGGTGTACTTTTCAGTCATGAAGGAAGCCATCATCGACAGAGAGCCGGGATCTGGGATCCCAGCGCAATGGGGCACCGCCGAAATGGCCCACCTGGTGAAACAGCATACCCGGTTGCTGGTTGGCTTTGCCCGTGCCCGGCTGAACGACCCTGGCCTCGCCGGTGATCTGGTGCAGCAGACCTTCATTGCGGCATGGGAGGGCCGCACCCGCTTCGCTGGCAACAGCAGCCCGCGGACCTGGTTGTTCAGCATTCTCAAGAACAAGATCGCCGACCACTACCGCAAGCAATACCGGGACCCGGTCCGGACGACCATGGACCCCGGGATGGTGGAACGCTTCGATAGCGATGGCCGCTGGTTACCGGAGCACAGGCCCACGGACTGGCAAACGGACGAAGTTGAGGACAAGGAAGCGATGTTCGCTGTCCTTGCCCGCTGCTTGGATAAGCTGCCGGAGAACTGGCGTGCGGCGGTGGAGATGAAGTACTTGAAGGAGCGCGATGCGAAGGCCATTTGTAAGGAATTGGGGCTTTCGGCAACTCATTATTGGCAACAGATCCACCGCGCCAAACTTCGTCTGCGATCATGCATGGAAACAAGCCTGCGACAACTCCCGCACTGAGATGAGTTTGATGAACACCTTGATGCTTTCGTGCCGCAAGGCTACCGAGCTTATGGAGCGCCGTACCATGGAAGCCCTCGGCACGTTGGACCGGATGCAGTTGTGGATGCACTTGCGCGTGTGTGATGGATGCCGCGCGTTCCAGAAACAGAACGCGCGGATCGATGAGATGATGGAGGTGCGGGATCAGCCCGAAACCTCGTTGGATACGACCGGCCTCGAGGAGCGGGTATTGACCGCTTTGGAGAAGGATCGCAGCTCCACCTAGGTCATTCCTTCCTCAGCTCGCGCAACAGCTCAACTTGCTCACATCCTTGCCGAATGAGATCGCCGCGAGCTTGATGCTTTCCGAGAGCGTCAGATAGGGGTACATGCTCTGCGCCAGTTGTGCCACGGTGATGCCGTGTGTCATGGCCATGCTCAGCAGTTGGATCAGCTCTCCGCCTTCGGGGGCCACCACGCGCGCACCCAGCAAGTGGTCCGTGCCGGTGTGGCGAAAGAGCTTGATGAAACCGCGCGTGTCCTGCGCGGCAAGGGCGCGGGGCACGGCGGTCATCGGTAGCTTGGAAACCTCGAAGGGTAGTCCGGCCGCCTCCGCCTGCGCTTCGTCGAGTCCGACACCTGCCACTTGCGGATCGGTGAAGATCACCCAGGGCATTGCAGTGTAATCAGCTTCGGTGTGCTGCCCGGTGAAAGCGTTCTGCACGGCGATGCGGCCTTCGTATGCGGCAGTGTACACGAACGGTGGTGTATTGGCCACATCACCCACAGCGTAAATGCCGGGAATGTTGGTGGCCATGCCCGCATCCACCTGCACATGACCGGTCCGGTCGAGCTGCACCCCTACCTGCTCCAAGCCCAGCCCGGCGGTGTTCGGCTTAATGCCCGTTGCCACCAGCACCTTGCCCGGCTCCACCAACTGATGAGCCGAGCCCTCCGCATCCACGCAATGCAGGACCGTATTGGTGCCGTGCATCTCCACGCGCTGCACACGCATGTTCGGCAATACTTCGATCCCTTCGTCGGTCATGGCCTCCATGATCGCCGCGCTGATGTCGGTGGTCTGTGTGCGCATTACGCGGTCGGTGAATTCGATCATGCGCACACGCACACCCAATCGCACGTAGGCCATGGCCACTTCCGAGCCGATGTAGCCCGCACCCAGGATGGTCAGTCCGGCCGGCTTCTCTTCCAGATCGAAGAGACTCTCCGTGGTGAGGTAGGCGATCTTGTCAAGGCCCTCGATGGCGGGCACATGCGTGGTGGCACCAGTGGCGATCAGGATCTTCAGCCCCTTATAGCGTTGCTTCCTGTCCACCTCAATGGTGCGGTCGCTCACCAAGGTGGCCGTACCCTTCACCAGGGTCAGCCCTTGGAAATCACTCACCACGTCCATGTACTTCTCCTGCTGCAAGGTGGCCACGAGTTCCTTCTTTCCGCGGATCACGGCGGCGAAGTCGATGTCGGCCCCTTTGGGTTTGATGCCGGGGAAGTGGGAATGCGATGCGCGATGTACCGTTTCCGCCGCGCGGATCAGGTTCTTGGAGGGTACGCAACCCACGTTCACGCATGTTCCACCGAAGTCGAGGCCGCCGTTCACCATCAAAGTGCGCAACCCAAGTCCTTCGGCGGTGATGGCAGCCGAGAACGCAGCGGAACCACCACCGATGATCAGCAGATCGTACGGCGCTGTTCCATCAGCCTTCTGGTCCACAGGATCCGCAGCCTTCAAACCCGTTACGCGATATGCTGTGTTGTGCTGCACCGCATCGGCCATGGCCTGCTCCGAAGTGACCTCGGGGTCATACTCAACCTTGCAACGACCATCTGCGAAGCTGGCCTGTGCCGCTCGCACACCGGGCGTCTTCAGCAATCGGTTCTCTATCCCTGTGGCGCAATGGTCACAGGTCATTCCGGTTATCGCGAGTTCGACTTTTTGGTTTTTCATGGGGATGATGGCTCAAAGGATAACAGTCGCTTTGTCTCCTGTTCTGGAAATGGCCTTGATGATCGTGACCGTAGTGATGCGCACGGCGATGCCTGCGATGTTCAACAGTTGCTTGCTCATGTGCATTGCAGTTGAGTGTAGTTCAATGTGCCGGTTCACTGGTACTAGAAACCGTGTAACCCGTGGCGTTGATCGCGGCGATCACGGCTTCGGCATCGGTGCGGCTCTCATCGAAGGAGACCTCTGCGGTTCCGGCCTTGTGATCGGCGCTCACTGAAATGATGCCATCAAGTTCGTTCACCGCGTGCTTTACATGCTCCTCGCAGCCGGCGCAGGTCATCCCGCTCACTTCCATGCGTAGCGCGCGCACATGCGAAGCATCCACGACCACCGTATCGTGCTTCTGCTGCGGATAGAAAACGTGCGCATAGTGGGGAAAGGCCAACATGAGCGCCGCGAACACGGTGACAATGCCCAGGAAGGTCTTGGTCTGCATAAAGGGCGTTCGCTCATCGGTCTCGCACGCGCAATCCACTTCGACCGCAGGTCGCGGCTTGAGTTTCTGGTACCAGGCGAACGCCAATACCAGCACGGTGATCGCGATGAGATAGGGCCGGACCGGTTCCAACCATGAGAAGGTGGAGGCCATACCGGAAGCACCGGAAATAAGCGCCAGTACCGGCGTGATGCAACAGAGTGAAGCAGCCACCGCGCTCAGGAGGCTAGCGCCTGCCCAGCGGTTTCGGGATGTCGTGGTTTTCATGCGTTCTGGAGTGTTCGTGTGTTGCGAGAAAGTTGGAGCAACAGCGGTTTCAGCACCGGGGTGCCCTCGACGCGCAGCCCGTATTGCAGGGTCAGTCCAGCCCTGCGGGACTGCACCACTCCGCCGTCCTTCAGTTTTCGAAGGTGTTGTGAGATAGCTGGAACGGATACGCCCAGCATGTCGGCCAGATCGCAGGGGCACAACTCCCCTTCTTCGTGGAGCAGGAAGAGAATGCTCAGCCGCACCTCATTCCCGGCCAGAGCCAGCAGCCCGCTCAATTTGGCGACCGCGCCGGATCGTGCTCGCAGCTTCTTGGTGCATGCTGCGATGTACTTTGGATCGGCGCATGCACGAATGCAGGGAGGTGTCTTGCTCATGGGTATCGTTCAGTCGAGGGCATAGTTGAGGCCTGACACCATTTAAGCAAATACTTAAATAATTGGTGATCGAACCCACCGTTCGAGCGCCGCTCCTGAAGCAGGCGAAACGGCCCGATGCCTGCCAGTACTTCTACCAATGCATGAAGTGCCAGCAGGTGATCAAGCCGAAGGCGGGAGACTGTTGTGTGTATTGCAGCTATGGGACCGTACCATGCCCGCCGAAGCAAGTGGAGCCGGGATCGAGTTGTTGTTGAGGGCTAAGAACCCTTCGGCGCCAAGGCTTAGCCGAAGGTGATAGGCGTACCGGGGTGGAATGTCGAGCGGAACACTTGGTGGTGTTCTGTCCATTTCATCGTTCACGGTAGTTGGAACTGTGCTGCCATTGATCCGGGAAACGCATTTATCCACCCGCGCCTACCGGGTCGTCGGCTGCTTGGCATAGGAGAAGTGCGGGATACGGCCCCGATGCCATCCGGATATTCCGCCCATGGAAGTGGATAGTAAGGTCCGACACTGGATCACGACCTGATGCATCATGGAGGGCCTCGAGACCTAGCCACCTCAAAGCATCTACCTCTGTAGACCAACACAACAAGAAAACGATATGATCCTCCAGAACTATTGGTTCACCACCCTGATGGGGCTCAAGGATCCGATACAGCCTCCTTTGACCACCGACATCGAAGCGGACATTCTCATCGTTGGTGGAGGTGCCGCCGGCCTGGCTGCTGCCTATGCGGTCATGGGCAAGGGGATCAGGGTGGTGCTACTGGAAAGGAATATCTGCGGAGGAAGTTCCACCGGAAAAAGCGCGGGCTTCCTCACCCCGGATAGTGAGTTGGAATTGTCCCAGTTGATCCGGCGGTTCGGTAACACGGATGCCAAGAACCTCTGGGGCCTTGCGGCGAAAGCTTCGCAGGATATTGCTGGGATCATCAAAAAACACGGGATCCAATGTGACCTCCAAGAGCAGGAAAGCCTGTACCTGGGGAACAATGCAAGCGGCTACAAAGAGATCATCGCCGAATCCGAGGCGCGCACATCGCTCGGCTATACCCAGACACTGTACGACAAGGATGCGATCAAGAGTTTGATCGGTTCATCGACCTATTCCGGCGGTGTCCGGTATGCAGGGACCTATGGCATCAACCCGCTGCTCTATGCCCAGGGCATGAAGCGCGTCCTGCTGGATCATGGGGTATCCATCTATGAAGGCTCCGAGGTCAAAGAACTCAAAGGCAACACGGTGAAGACGCACTTGGGTTCCGTGAAAGCGGCGAAGATCATTTTCTGTGTGGACAAGATCAAGAAGGACCTTTCGCACTTCGCAAGGAACATCTACCACGCCCAGACCTTTCTTTCCATCAGCGAGATCCTGGAACCGGAAGATGTACAGAGCCTTTTCCCGAACGGAAATTTCCAATGCTGGGACAGCGACCTGGTGTATTCGTACTTCCGGTTGACGGGTGACAACAGATTGCTGCTCGGGGGCGGAAGCATGCTCACCACATTCTCCCGGAATGATGTGACCTCCCCGAGCGTGATGAACAGCGTGATCAAGAAATTCAAAGCGAAGTTCCCGCAGTTGCACCACCTGGAATTCATGCAGTATTGGCCGGGCAGGATCGATACGACACGGGACTTGATCCCAACAGTCGCGATCGATCCAAAGGCACCGCATGTTCACTTCGTGCTGGGATGCGTTGGACTACCGTGGGCAACTCTTTGTGGCGACTTTGCGGCACGCCATGCCTTTGATGATGCCGGTTGCACGGATCACATGTGCTACGAATATTTCCGGCCCGATAGGGACTTCTTGATCCCGCTTTGGATGGAACGATTTCTCGGAAAGCAGCTGGTCTTTTCGTTGAACAACGGCTGGGCCAAGTATTACCAGAAGGACCCGCCAATGGGTGTTGAACGATGAAGTAGCTGATGGTCACGCCGGGGTGCGGATCACCGATCTGGGCGGGTACGAATGAAGAGGCTTTCGGGTTGGTCCTACAGCCGGATGGTACATTCCTAGTGGGCGGCTACACCAACAATGGCTTGGATGATGACTTCATGCTGCTGCGCTACACCGCCATCGGTGTGCTTGATGCGACCTTCGGCAACGGCGGCATCGTCACCACGGCCTTCGGTTCCTCCACCGACCGTGCGCAGGCGCTGCTGCTACAGTCCGATGGCAAGGCGGTGCTTGCGGGTTTTGCCGTGACCACTTCGGACATTGATGTAGCGCTGGCGCGCTACGATGTCGGCATCAATACCGGTATCGAAGACCTTGCACCGGATCCGTTGGAAATGCGCGTGCTGCCGTCGCCCCTCAGCGATCGGTCGCAAGTGGTCTTCACCCTGCATCGCGCTTCGGCCGTGAGCGTTGAACTGGTTGATGCGCAGGGCAGGGTGGTGTTGCCGCTCCTGCGCAGCGCGGAATTGTCGCCCGGCCTACACTCCGTGCCGCTCGCCGCAGCGCAAGCTCTTGCGGCCGGATGGTACACGGTGGTAGTGCGCACCGATGAAGGCACACGGACGGTCCGCGTGGTGCGCTAGGAGCGGTCGGCACAACGCATCATGGCGCAGTCCGCACCACGCGGACCATGCGATCTCCCTGCGGGGTCGTGATCATCAAGTGGTACACACCCACCTGTTCCGGAAGTTCGCAACGCCAATCCGCGCCACGCCGTGTAGCTCTCATCGGCACACGCTGGCCTGCGGCATCATAAGCGATGATCATCACGGCTTCCGGAACGGTGACGATTACGATGCCGTCACGCGTGGGATTCGGGAAGACCTGCGGAGCGATGTTGCGTGCCGCATGGATGCCTGTCCCGATGTCCGTCAATGAATCCGCCGCCACCAGATCGGGAGTGCCATCGGCATTCTCGTACATCGTTCGGAAGGTGTCGATGCGCGGTGCGTTATGGCCGAACATTTCCGAATTCCACAACGGCGGGGCAAGCTGGTAGTACACCTTGGTCTTCACCTGTACCGCGCCGGCATATCCGTTCGTCGCGATGTGGTAATGGACGATGTCGCCACCGTTGCCCTCCACACCAACCGCGTCGTGGTTGAAGTCCGGGTCGGTCAGCGCGGATCCGGCGATCGCCGTGGTGTCGTAGCTGGGGTGCGAGGTGCTGTAGCCTATCGGCACGAGGCGGTTGTCCTTCAGCCGTATCGCCGCGCGCTGCAAGGTCCGGGTCACATCACCGTTCACATCCCCCATCACGAACTCATAGATCTGCACCTGGTCGCCCTGCGTGATCACATCATGGTGCGGCTCATAGTCCGCGTCATGTCCGTACAGCTCATAGGTTCCATCCCATCGACCGCTTTGGAAGAGCGTGTCGCCTGTGGCGGTGAGCGCGATCACTTGCACGAACGCGCGCCGGTTCGGGAAGCCGCTGGGGAACTTGTGGCCGATGATGTTGGTGAGGTGTACGTCCACGAAGAGGGAGTCGTCCGTGCGGGTCGCGACCCCGGTATGCAATTCCACGGAGTGTTCAAGCTGGTATTGTGTACGTGCGATGGTACTGTCGAATTGCGCCGCCGTGGCGGGGATACCCAAGGGTTCGATGTGATCCTTCAGCATTTTCAGCATGAACGTGCCGCCGCCCGCAAGGTGGTGTTTGCCAAAGGGTGACTGGCCGGCCAGGAAGAGGTATTCCGACGCCAGCACGACGGGGCCCTGGATCCGCGGCATGTGGCAGCTACGGCAGTTCTGCTCCGTCCCGAAATAGATGGAATTCTCATACTCCTGCCACATGGTCTGCTCGTAGAAATAGCCTCCTGTGAAGTTGCCATCCAGATCCAGTGTACTGTTGATGGCCGTATGGCATCCGGCACAGACCCGGCCGTCCAGGATGTGCGAGCCCTGGTCCGGTGTGTAGCCCACGAAGTACTGCATGATGTCCGGATTGATCTGGTCCTGGCCGTACGGCCCCCAGACGCGAGCGCTGTCGTAGCGCAGGTTCCCGGAGAAGAAGCGCCCGGCGGAATCCGGGTTCTGCATGTGACAGGCCAGACAGGAAACCCCGTCCTGCGCCATCACGCTGGTATCATATTGTGCCAAGGTGAACGGAGGGTTGCCCAGCATCTGCTGCTCGAAGACCGCCAACGGGGCGTGGCACTTCATGCAGTTGTGTTCGATCTGCTCCTTATGCCCGGGATATTCCAGGCCCTCATGCTCCACCTTGGCAAGGAAGAAGGGATCGCGTGCGCTGTTCGCCATCATGCTGCTGCGCCAATCGTCCACCACGTTCACGTCCTCGCCATCACCGGCCACCATGGCAACGCCGAGCGAATCGTGACCATGACAACCTGCGCAGCGTCCTGCCGTGACGAAGTATGTACCGGCCTGCACCTCCAGCCCTTCGATCCCGCTGCGAAGAATGGACAATTCCAACGGACTGTGTGGACCCTTGATAGGTGTGGTCGCGGCCGTCCAGCCCGCAAGCAACAGGACCAACGTGCCTATCCCCGCGATCACGCGGAGCTTTTTGGAGAATAGAGAGGAACGGCGCATTCCGGTCGGCCAAGGTATTACGGGATCGAACGCGGAATGCATGGTCCCGATCCTGGCCGATCGCCGATCCCTATCCATGCAAGAGTGGCGGATGATCCGATCCAGGAAATGCATGCATGCGGCGTGTTCGCGTCGTTCATGCTCCACATCCCACCTGTCATTGATCCGATCGTTGCGGCTCAGGCTGTGGATCAATGCTCCGCATATTCAGGAGCCGAACACCATCGCTCCGGATCCAAAAGGATCGGTACAGGCGGAAGCGACGCTACGGTTGTCGCGGTACCATCGTCGTGTCCCGGTCCACCGGCACATCGTTCACGTAATGGATGCGTGAGACCTCTTTCCCTTCCGCATTCCACTGGGTATACTCCCCATTGAGCCGGTCGTTCACGTACATGCCTTCGGTGAGCTTGGTGCCATCGCTTCCCCAAGTGGTCCAGATGCCTTGGCGTTTGCCCTTGTCGAACTGGCCTTCCATGCGACGTTTGCCGTTCTCGTAGTCTAGGTCCATCGGCCGTGGTTCAGGTCGTTCACCACGCTGCCGCTGTATTTGATCTGGCCATTGTCGTAGCGTGCAGCATCACTGTCCCGCGCGGTGAAGTGGAAGGCCGCCCACAGGATGATGATGATCCCGGTGATGATCTTATGCGAACTGTTGTACTGGAACATGGCCGACCCGGAAAACCGTGATCAATCGTGGCGTGCGCCGATGAGGATGTTGAAGATATGGAGCAGGTGAGGGAACACGGCGTCCATGGATTCCGAAGCCCCGCGCGTGGAACCGGGCAGCGCAAGCACGAGCGTACCACCGATCACACCCGACACGCAGCGCGAGAGCATGGAGTACGGCGTGCGTTGCTGGCCGTACGCTCGGATGGCCTCGCTCACGCCGGGGATCTCGCGTTCGATCAAGGGCTTGAGGGCTTCCGGCGTCACATCGCGTACGGACAGTCCGGTACCTCCAGTGAAGATGACCATGTCCGCGCCGCGCGCCACCGCCTCCTTCACCTTGGCCTGAATGCGTTCCACCTCATCGGGGATCACCACGTATTCATCGATCGCCACTGCGCTTTGCTCCAGCTTCGCTACGATCGCCTTGCCTGCACGGTCCTCCTTCTTCCCTGCAGCGATGGTGTCCGAGCACACCACCACCACGGCCTTGAGGTCGCGCCGGAAGCAATCGGTGTAATCGCTCTTGCCGCCTTTCTTCTCCAGCAGTTTGATGCTGTGGATCTCGATGCCCTTATCAATGGGCTTGAGCATGTCGTACAGGGTGAGCGCCACCACCGAAGCGCCGTGCATCGCTTCCACTTCCACGCCGGTCTTGTAGATGGTCTTCACGTACATGGTGATGATCACATCCAGACCTTCGATAGCATACTCCACCCGTGCGCATTCCACCGGCATCGGGTGGCAGTCCGGCAGCAGGTCTGCGGTCTTCTTCACGCCCAACAACCCGGCGGCCTTGCCCATTTCGAACACGTCGCCCTTGGGCACGGTCCGGTTCCGGATCGCCTCAATGGTCGCCTCGGCGCTGGTGCGTACAATGGCTTGGGCGGTGGCCTCCCGCAAGGTGCTGGCCTTATGTGTGATGTCGATCATGGGTGCTCGTTCCCGCTCGTAATGGTGTATCCTTTCCTCACACTCACCGGTTCTCCTTCCACTGGTGTCCTCCTCCCGCGAACAACTCCTTGCCGAAGACGGGCAGGCGTTCCTTGATGTTCTCGACCACGTACCTGCATGCATCGAAAGCGGCCTGTCGGTGTGGCGATGACACGAACACGAACAAGCAGATCCCGCCAGCGCTCACCGCACCGAGGCTGTGGTACACGTGCATGCAGGTGAGGTCGAAACGCGAGAACGCTTCTTCACGGATCTTCTGCATTTCCGTGTTGGCCATTTCCGTGTGGGCCGTGTAGTCGATCGCCGATACAGTGGATGTGCCGATGGTGTCCGCACGCACCTGCCCTAGAAAGATGTCGTGCGCGCCGATCCCGGTCTTCGTCTGGTGGTTGGCGATGGACGTCGCAATGCGCTCGGGTGTGATCGCTCCATCGATGAAGATGTTCTTCAGCTTGGTGGTCTTTTCAGTCGTTGACATGCTTCACGTGTTCAGTTCATTCACTTCAGTGATCCAGGCGAGCACACCACCTTCAAGAGAAGATACTTCGGCCACGCCGTGCTCCCGGAGCAGCTTCACCGCCAGTTTGCTGCGCACACCGCTTTGGCAATAGACCAAGGTGGGCAGCGCAAGATCGAGTTCCCCGATGCGGGTCGACAATTCGTGCAGAGGAATGCGATGGCCTTGGAGACGATCCACTTGCGGCTCCTCGTGCAGCTCGCGCACATCAAGGAACTGCCAACGTTCGTTGCGGTCCAAGGCGTGCTGCAATTCTTCACCAGAGATGCCGTCGTGTTCCTGGGTGGCGCATGCGCGTCGTTCATCTTGCTCCGCAGAAATATCGCGTTGCATGGCAACGCATACTTGTGCCGGATCCCGCTGGAAGGAGATGGCGCGCAGGGTCTGGCTGATGAAGTCCTGGATCAAGAGCTTGCCACTGAGCACCCCTTGCATCCCAAGGATCACCTTGAGCGCTTCGGTGGCCTGCATGCATCCGATCGTTCCGGGCACCACACCGAGCACGCCCGTTGCCGCACAGCTCGGCACTTGGTCGCGCTCCGGCTGATCAGGAAAGAGGCATCTGTAAGTAGGCCCGTTCAGGTGATTGAACACGGAGACCTGTCCTTCGAAGCGATGGATGGACCCGTGAATGAAGGGCTTGCCCGCTTGGACGCACACGTCGTTCACTAGATAGCGTGTCGGGATATCGTCGGTGCAGTCCAACACCAGGTCGTAGCCGCTGATGGTATCGAGCGCGTTGGCCGTGGAAAGATGAAAAGGAAGAGCGAGTAGTTCCGGATCGGGGTTCTGTGCGTTCAAGCGTTCCACCGCTACGACCGCCTTCTTGCGCCCCACATCGCCAGCGTTGAACAATGTTTGGCGATGCAGGTTGGTGATCGCCACGGTGTCGCCATCCATGATCCCGATGCGGCCCACACCGGCAGCCACCAAATACTGTAGCGCGGGGCAGCCCAAACCACCGGCGCCCACCACGAGCACGGCGGCATGCTGAAGGCGTGCCTGCCCTCCAAGTCCAACTTGTTCAAGTGTGATCTGTCGATCGTAGCGTCCCATTCTCTTCGTTCTTCAACCACCAGCGAAGGGCGGCAACAGGGCAAGTTCAGCACAGCCATCGATGATCGCGCCATCAGCGGGCAGAGATGTATCCACCGCGATGCGATACTTGAGGTTGCGAAGCGCGGGGTGCCGTTCGCAGAGCGATCCGCGAACTTGTTGCACCGTGGTGCCTGTGGGGAATTGCAAGCGCTCTTCACCAATGCCGATGTGTTCCGCAAGCAGGCCGAAGTAGCGCACTGTGATGGTCGTGTCGGTCGTGTGCATTTCCTGTCGTACGGGTGGTTGTGATCCCTGGTGCATGATCCTCGGTTCCATTTCGTTCTTACAACTTGTTCCGAAGCAGGACATCATCGAGAAAGACCCGGTACTCGCTCTCGATCGAGCGGAACGAATGAACAAGTTGTCGGCCTTTGTCCGTAAGCGTCGTGCCACCACCGCCGGATCCTCCACTGGTGCGGACCACAAGGGGGACCGCCGCCAACGTGTTCATGGCTTCCACCAACCTCCACGCTTTCTTATAGGACATGCCCATGTGCCTGGCAGCTTCGCTGATGGACCCCGTGGAATCGATCTCCTCGAGCAAGGCCACCCTGCCCCTACCGAGGAAGGCTTGGCCATCACGGACGATCCAAATGCTGCCCATGACGGCATAGGTCGATGCGGATGCTTTACGAGGGGGCGTCATGGCCGATCGGGAATAACGGCGCAATCTAGCTTCAGGGGTCGCGGTATTCCCTGAGGTTGGTCAGGCAGGAAGGTATTCCTCCATCACGGATGATCCGCACACATGCCGCATGGGTTCAAGCTTTCAAGCGGATCCCGGGATCGCTGCACCGCATCCGGATCGGACGGTCCACGGCCGCGTCCCTAAGCAGGGAGATCCGATCCGCCGTGATCCTCCATCATGATCCACCATCACTTTCAAATTACAATATGACGCCTGTCATATTCGCATTGCCTCACACCCCTGAACATTGTCACCGTGAAGACCCGAATGCACCGTGCAACCGACCACCAATCATTTCCACTAATGCGACACCTGACCAAGATCCTTGGGTTCCTTCTGATCACACCGCTCGTCCATCTCCCTGCAGCGGCACAGAATGGCGAACAGTTGTTCAAACAGACCTGTTCAGCCTGTCACCAAATGGGCCGTCGGTTGGTGGGGCCGGATCTTACCGGTGTCACCGAGCGGCGAACGAAGGAGTGGATCCACGCTTTCGTCAAGTCCTCACAGACCGTGATCAAGTCCGGTGATGCGGATGCGGTGGCCCTATCCACTGAGTTCAACGGCATGATCATGCCCGACCAGAGTCTCAGCGCTGGGGATGTGGACCAGATCATCGCCTATTTCCAGACCTTCAGCGCAACGGCACCGGCCGGGACCACCGAAGTAGCCGCTACAGCGGAAGTGCCTGTGGAGTACACGGATGCGGACCGCGAAACGGGCCAAGCCTTGTTCGTTGGTCGTACACGCTTTGCGAACAGGGGTGCCGCATGCATCTCCTGCCACAATGTGACCAATGACCAAGTGATGTTGGGCGGTGGGTTCGCGAAGGACCTCACCGGTGTGTTCGGGCGCATGGGGAATGCCGGTGTGGCCGGCATCCTGGGTGCACCACCCTTCCCGGCCATGGCCACCACCTATGCCAACTCGCCGCTCACCGAGGTCGAGATCCATTCGCTGGTGGCCTTCTTGGAGAATGCGGATAAGGTGAGCGCACAACAGGCCCCGAAGTCGGCGTACATGCCCTTCATGGTATACGGAGGCGGTGGGTTGATCGCGCTGCTGGCGTTGATCGGCTTCCACTGGCGTGGGCGCATGAAGAAAGGAGTGAAACACGACATCTACGATCGGCAACTGCGATCCATCTGAAGAAAAACGGAACACCATGAGCTGGATAGAAGACATCATTTCGCCCAAGTCCCGACAGTGGGAGGAGTTCTACCGCAACCGCTGGCAGTATGACAAGGTGGTGCGCAGCACCCACGGCGTGAACTGCACCGGCGGATGTTCCTGGAACATCCACGTGAAGGACGGCATCGTCGTGTGGGAGATGCAGGCCCTTGATTACCCGCTTCTGGAGGAGGGCTTGCCGCCCTACGAACCACGCGGTTGCCAACGGGGTATCTCCTACTCCTGGTACCTGTACAGCCCCATCCGCGTGAAGTATCCGTTGATGCGCGGTGCGTTGATGGACCTCTTCCGCAAGGAGAAGGAACTGACGGGAAATGATCCCGTGCAGGCGTGGGCGAACATCCAGAACGATCCGGTGAAGCGCCAACGCTATCAACGCGCCCGTGGCAAGGGCGGTTTCCGCCGGGCGCATTGGGACGAAGTGCTCGAGCTCATCGCTGCGGCCAACATCCACACCGTACAGAAGTACGGACCGGACCGGATCATCGGCTTCTCGCCGATCCCGGCCATGTCCATGATGAGCTACGCTTCCGGCGCACGCTACCTGCAGCTCATGGGCGGTGTGAACCTCAGCTTCTACGATTGGTACTGCGACCTGCCGTGCGCGTTCCCCGAAGTGTGGGGCGAACAGACCGATGTCTGTGAAAGCGCCGATTGGTTCAACTCGAAGTTCTGCGTGAGCATGGGCGCCAACCTCGGCATGACCCGCACGCCCGATATCCACTTCTTCTCCGAGGCACGGCACAACGGCACGAAGACCGTGGTGATGTCGCCGGACTTCAGCATGGTGGCCAAGCACGCCGACCAGTGGATCCCCTGCCACGCCGGCAGTGATGGCGCGTTCTGGATGGCCGTCACCCACGTGATCCTGAAGGAGTGGCACTCGGACAAGCGCACGCCCTACTTCCATGAGTATGTGAAGCGCTACACGGACTGCCCCTTCCTGGTGGAACTCGAACCCAACGGTTCGCACTTCAAGCCCATGAAGATGGTGCGTGCCAACCGCTTGGAGAAGTTCAAGGACATCAGCAACGGCGACTGGAAGTTCCTCTGCCTCGATTCAGAGACCGGCCAGCCGGTGACCCCCAAGGGCACCATGGGCTACCGTTGGGACAAGGAGCCGGGCAACTGGAACCTGAAGTACGAGAACGGTCCGGACAGCAAGCCGTACGATCCCGAGTTGACCTTCCTGGAGAAATCCGAGGAAGTGCTCCAAGTGGAGTTCGTGGAATACGGCCTGAAGAAGAAGGTCCTCCGCGGCATCCCGGTGAAATACCTCACCGGTGCGGATGGAAAGCGCATCCCCGTCGCCACGATCTACGACCTCACCATGGGCCAGTACGGCGTGGGCCGCGGTCTTGCAGGCGAATACCCGAAGGATTACGACGACAAGGAGCAGGCCTACACGCCCGCATGGCAGGAGATCTTCACCGGCATCGGCAAGAAGACGGTGATCAAGTTCGCCCGTGAGTGGGCCTCCACCGCCGAGGCCACCGAGGGCAAGTGCATGGTGATCGTAGGTGCGGCCATCAACCACTGGTTCCATGGCAACCTTATGTACCGCGCGTCCATCATGGCGCAGATGCTCACCGGATGCAACGGAAAGAACGGTGGTGGCATGAACCACTACGTGGGTCAGGAGAAACTGGCGCCCGTGGATTCGTGGGGCACCATCATGGCGGCCAAGGACTGGGTCGGTGCCAACAGGCTTCAACAAGGGCCCATCTGGCACTACATCAATTCCAGCCAATGGCGTTATGATGGCTGCCAGGCCGATTACAACAGCATCCCCGATGATGCCAACCCGTTGGCGCGGATGCACTCTGCGGACTGGATCGTGAAGTCCGTGCGCAACGGATGGATGCCCTTCTACCCGCAATACAACAAGAGCAATCTGGAGATCGCCAAGGAGGCCAAGGCCGCCGGTGCGACATCGGACAAGGAGATCGCGGACCATGTAGTAGCCCGCCTGAAGTCCGGGGATCTGCTGCATTCCGTGGCCGACCCGGACGATCCGGTGAACTTCCCCCGCAACTGGTTCATCTGGCGCGGCAACGCTCTGATGTCAAGCGCCAAGGGCCATGAGTACATGCTGAACCATTACCTCGGCACGCACCACAACGACATTGCTGATGAGGTCGCGGGCCCTATGGTCAAGGACATCGTGTACCGCGACAAGTCCCCATCGGGCAAGATGGACCTGGTAGTGGACATCAACTTCCGGATGGACACCTCCGCGCTGTATTCGGACATCGTGCTGTCCACCGCCTCCTGGTATGAGAAGGCGGACATCAACAGCACGGACATGCACTCCTTCATCCACCCGCTCTCCGAGGCGGTGCCACCGGTGTGGGAAGCGAAGACGGACTGGCAGATCTTCCAGATCATCGCGCAGAAGGTGAGCGAAATGGCCAAGCACCACCTGCCAACGCCCCTGACGGACATCGTGAACGTGCCGCTGCAACATGACAGTGCGGACGAGATCACGCAGACCAACATCCAGGACTGGAGCAAGGGCGAATGCGAACCCATCCCCGGCAAGACGATGCACAAGATCGTTACCGTGGAGCGGGACTACACCAAGATCTACGACAAGTACATCTCGCTCGGCGGGAACATGAAGACCAAGTCGCTGGGCGCGCACGGCAACTCGTACATGGCCGATGACGTGTATGCGGAGATGAAGGAGGACAAGCGGCATGTGCAGCGGATCGACGGCCATGACCTGCCTTCCTTGAAGGAGGATGTGGAGGCCGTGAACGCCGTGTTGAAGCTCTCCACCCTCACCAACGGGATGCTGAACGACCGCGCCTACAAGAACATGGAGGTGAAAGCCGGCATGGTGCTGGCCGATCTGGGCGAAGGCAGCAAGGACGTGCGGATCGATTACAAGGACCTACAGGCCCAGCCCCGTCGGTACAACACCTCACCGTTGTGGTCCGGCCTCATGAACGAAGGCCGTGCCTACGCCGCGTACACCTACAACGTGGACCGCTTGATGCCATGGCGCACGATGACCGGGCGGCAGCACACCTACTTGGACCATGATGGCTACATCATGTTCGGTGAGCACTTCACCACCTACAAGCCCTCTCCCACACCACAGGTCTATGGCGACCTGCGCAAGACGGTGAACGACGGCAAGGCCAAGATGCTCAACTGCCTCACACCGCACGGCAAGTGGCACATCCACTCCACCTACGGGGATACGTTGCGGATGCTCACCCTCTCCCGCGGCATGGAACCGTGCTGGATCAACGAGAAGGATGCGGAGGAACTGGGCATCAAGGACAACGACTGGGTGGAGGTCTACAATGACCACGGGGTCTACTGCACGAGGTCCTGCGTCAGCTCGCGGATCCCACGCGGGGTATGCATCGTGTACCACTCACCGGAGCGGACCTACTCGGTGCCGAAGTCCCAAGTGCGGGGCAACAGGCGGGCCGGTGGTCACAACAGTTTCACACGCGTACACCTGAAGCCCAACCTGCTGATGGGGGGCTATGGCCAGTTCTCCTACCACTTCAATTATTGGGGGCCGGTAGGCGCCAACCGTGACACCCACGTGCTGGTGCGCAAAATGGACAAGGTCGTATTCTGAACAACGATAAAGCCAAGACCATGAACGTCAGATCACAGATCTCAATGGTGTTCCACCTCGATAAGTGTATCGGGTGCCATACCTGTTCGATCGCCTGCAAGAACATCTGGACCGATCGCCGGGGTGCGGAATACATGTGGTGGAACAACGTGGAGACCAAACCCGGCACAGGTTACCCCACCAAATGGGAGGACCAGGACGTCTATAAGGGCGGCTGGGTGAAGGACGGCAACTCCGTATCGCTGCGCGGGGCCGGCAAGTGGAAGGGACTCAAGAACATCTTCCACAACCCGAACATGCCCGTGCTGGAGGACTACTACGAGCCGTGGACCTACAAGTACTCGGACCTGTTCACCGCACCGGAGGGTGATGACCAGCCCACGGCGCGTCCCGTTTCCTTGGTGACCGGTGAGCACATCGATGTGAAGGCCGGGCCGAACTGGGACGATGATCTGGGTGGATCACAGGACTACGCCCGCAAGGATGTGAACTTCAAGGAGCTCTCACCGGCCGAGCAGGAGAGCCTGTTCCAGTTGGAGCGGATGATGATGTTCTACCTGCCGCGCATCTGCAACCATTGCCTCAACCCGGCCTGCGTGGGTTCCTGCCCTTCCGGCGCCCTATACAAGCGTGGTGAGGACGGCATCGTGCTGATCAACCAGGAGCGTTGCCGTGCATGGCGCATGTGCGTAACAGCCTGCCCGTACAAGAAGAGCTACTACAATTGGAACACCGGCAAATCCGAGAAGTGCATCCTGTGCTACCCGCGCCTTGAGTCGGGACAGGCGCCCGCCTGCATGCACTCCTGCGTGGGCCGCATCCGCTACCTCGGCGTGATGCTTTACGATGCCGACATGATCGAGGCCGTGGCCTCCTGCCCGGAGAATGAACTCGTGGACCGCCAGTTGGCGATCTACCTCGATCCGAACGATCCCCAGGTGATCGCAGCGGCGAAAGCCAACGGTATCGCGGACTCCACCATCCGTTCCGCTCAACTGTCACCGGTGTATCAATTCGTGAAGGAGTGGGGTATCGCGCTGCCTTTGCACCCGGAGTACCGCACCCTCCCGAACCTGTTCTACGTGCCGCCCATGCTGCCCGCAATGGCCAGTGTGGATAGCGATGGCGTGTATGATTCCACCACCAAATCCTTGTGGGGCGGGGTGGAAACCTCCCGCCTGCCCATGAAGTACCTCGCCAGCCTCTTCACCGCCGGTGATGAGGAGAAGGTGAGGAACGTGTTGCGCAAATTGCTCGCGGTGAAGATCCACCGCCGGGATGCCACCGTGGGCGACCTGACCAAGGAGGAAGTGGAGGAAGCACTACAGATCGGCAGGACCAACCCCGGCGAAGCGGACGCCATTTTCCGGCTGACCTCATTGGCCACCTTCAATGAGCGTTTCGTGATCCCGCCCGCACACCGCGAGGAGAGCATCGAGATGATCGAAGCGACCGCTGATGCGAAAGGCGAGACCGGATTCGGGTTCAAAATGAAGCCCGCACGCGGCCTGTGATCATGCAAGCCGAACGCTATGCCCTGATGGCCGGATTGTTCCGGTATCCGAGCCCTGAATTGCCCGGGGCCGTGCAGGCATGCCGTGACATGTTGATGGCCACCTGTCCGGAGGCCGTGCCCGATCTGGAGCGCTTCGCTACTTGGGTGGTGAATACCGCGATCTACGACCAGGAAGAGATCTATACCCGGACCTTCCACGTGCAAGCCATCTGCTACCCCGATCTGGGCTATGTGATCTTCGGTGAGGATTACAAACGTGGCGAGTTCCTGGTGAACATGAAGCGGGAACAGGCCGAAGCGCAGAACGATTGCGGAGGTGAACTACCGGACAACCTGGTGAACGTGCTGACCCTGTTGCCCTTGATGAAGGACCATGCCATTCGCGACGAGCTCTGCGTGCGCATCGTGATGCCGGCCCTTCGCATCATGCTCAAGGAATTCGAGACAGCGCGCATGGCGATGCGGGAGAAGATGCTCCTGCGCAAGCACAACGCCATCGTGCTGCAAGGTTGCGAGGACGGGAACGTGTACGGGAACGCGCTGAACGCCTTGCTCACCCTCCTGTTGAGCGAACATATCGAAGTCGAGAACCACGTGAACGAACTCCCGGCCTCGCAAGCATTCATCCACGGCGCTGCTACCTGCGGAACGTGCAGTACCCCACATCCCAAGACCCTCAAAACGACCTGAACATGTTGATGCTCACCGCGAACTTAGGAAGCTATTACCTGCCAGTGGGACTATTGGTAGCGGCAGTGGTGCTGTACTTGGCCATCACCACGTACCTGAAAGCACAGCGAACGATGCTC
Source organism: Flavobacteriales bacterium (assembly GCA_016721005.1). Taxonomy (GTDB): domain Bacteria; phylum Bacteroidota; class Bacteroidia; order Flavobacteriales_F; family PHOS-HE28; genus PHOS-HE28. The sequence goes on along the minus strand of JADKJM010000004.1, from coordinate 379,448 downwards.
GAACTCGGGATCGCACCACGGACCCGTAGACCGAGTTATGCCTTGGTGTTCCTCGTCATGGTCGCAGTGGCGGTGGCGGTGGCATGGGGGCTCAAACTCGCTTGGGATTCCGGTGCTGCGGTCGTCAACACCTTGACGCTGGTCGCGTTCCCTTACATCGCCCTGTTCATCTTCCTGATCGGATCGATCTACCGGTACATCAACCGGGGGTTCCAGGTCTCCTCGCTCTCCTCTGAATTCCTGGAGCGCAAGAAGCTGTTCTGGGGAAGCCAACCTTTCCACTACGGGCTGATGTGGCTTTTCTTCGGCCACTTGACGGCCTTCCTCTTTCCACGAAGCGTACTGGCTTGGAATGGGGAGCCTGTGCGGCTGCTGATCCTGGAGATGAGCGCCTTCGCCTTCGGTCTTGCCACCTTGCTCGGCTTGGTGCTCTTGATCCGTCGTCGCCTCGGTAGCCGGAAGGTGATGATGGTGACCAACCGCATGGACATGTTGGTGTATGTGGTCCTGCTCGTGCAGATCCTGAGCGGACTGATCGTCGCCGTGGCCAACAACTGGGGCACCTCCTGGTTCGCCTCCGCGATCACGCCCTACATGCGCTCCATCTTCGCGTTCAACCCCGATGTGGCTGCGGTAAGCGCGTTGCCATGGACGGTGAAGATGCACATGTTCTCCGCGTTCTTCATCATCGCCATCATCCCCTTCACCCGTTTCATCCACTTCCTGGTGGCGCCGATCGATTACATCTGGCGCGGGTACCAAGTGGTGATCTGGAATTGGAGCCGGAAGGCCATTCGTTCCTCAGGGAGCTACTTCCCGGGAAAGAAAGGGATGAACCACTGATCCCTGCTGGATCCAGGCGGCCTTGGTATTCCGGGGCGCCGCTACGGGGTGGTCGGTGATGGGCGTTGGCCCGATGGCGCCTCGCTTGGCTAGACCTACAGGTCAACCGGCCAACAAGGCGAGAAGTTCTTTCTTCTTCAGGATCCTGATCTGCTTCCCTGTTAACACGATGAGGCCTTGCTGTTGCAGTTCGGCCAGCGATCGGATCACCGATTCATAGGTCGTATCCGCGATCTGCGCGATCTCCTTGCGTGATATGGTGAACGCCAACCGCTTCTTGTCGCGATCATCGAAGCCGAACGCGTCCATGTTCATCCGCAGGGCCTTCACCACGCGCTGCGTCACGGTCATGTTCAGGATGTCCCGGGCCTGCTGGTCCAATACGCGCAACTCATCCACGAAGAAGAGCAGGAAATGATAGCAGAACAGGTTGTTCGCTTTGAGCACGCTGAGGAAGAGCGACATGGGGATGATATTGACCTCGGTCTCGGAGAGGGCGATCACGTTGGCGGTGTAGATCAGGTTCGTGCCGATACCGCGGTGGCCGAGCACTTCACCATCGGCAGCCAAACGCACGATCCGGTCCCGGCCTTCGACATAGCTGGCCACCACTTTGATCCGGCCCTGCTCGATCATGTACATCTTGTCCGCCACCTCTCCTTGCTTGAAGATCGCCTCCCCCTTGCGGTAGGTGTTCCGGGTGTTCCGGGCATTCATCAGCTCCCGCCACTCCGGGGCGCAGTATTGCTCTATCAGGTCGTTGAGGCGGAACGAATGGTTGGCCATGGAGGAGTGCTCTTACCCGGATGGAAGGCGTGAAGATATCGGGCTGGCGTTCCCACCACGCCCTCTACCCTTTCAACGCTGCAAGACTATCGGATCTTCCGCAAGCCGGACATGGTGAATGAGCGCAGCCAGTGCCACGGTGGCGGCTCGGGGAGCGAAGACAGGCTTAGGCACTTCACCAGCAGCTCCGCTGTTATGCTGACGGCCTACTCAGAGTGCCGCGTGTCCAACTGCTCGACGAACACATCAATAGTTGGAAAACTCCGTCCAGCGCCGCTTTCCGTTTCCTCTTTCTGCTTTCCGCTTTCCAGTTTCACCTCCTACTCCACCACCACCCGCTCATAGCTCACCCCACCGGGGTCCGTACACCGGATCACATACGTGCCCGCGCCGAAGCGCGAAAGATCCACCTCCTCCGTGGTCTTGCCGGGGGCCAGCGGGCGCTGGTAGAGCAACTTGCCCAGGGCATCGTACACGCTGTAGTAGGTCTCGGCCATCAGCGGGTCCTGGAACGCGATGGTGAAATGGCCGGTGTTCGGGTTGGGGCGGACTTGCATGTGCTGCCCCTTGCGTACTTGCATATCATTCAGGCCCGTGGTGAAGGTGCAGCCGTCATACACCACAATGGGTGCATAGGAGGTATCCGTAACCGGAACCTCATACATCGTGGCCCCATCTGTGGAAGTGAGCGTGAAGCTGCTGTCCATAGGGAATAGGTCGGTGATGGTGATGGGGTGCCGGCGTTCGTAGCATGGCAAATGGCCGAGCGAATCCGTTTTGAAAATGTATCCGGCCCCGCTCCATGCCCCAACATCGCCGACCATGCCTCCATTGTAAATGAAGCCGCCATCGGAATAGGGTAGAAGGTCAGCGGTGTCATACCGATATCCGTTTCGTCCCATCGAGCGTGTCCACAAGGTATCCCCGTTCACATCGGTCTTCATCAGGAAAGGGCGATACTCAAGATTGTACCCCTGCACCCCAAGATCGGCCAGCACCATGAAATTGCCGTCTTGTGCCCGGACGATGCGTGACGCATCGCGTGAATACCAGAAGTTCGGCGCGCTATCATACCCCTTGCACCATTGTACATCCCCTCCACCGTCCAATTTCATCATGAAGAGTTTGGGGTGATAGTCCGGTGGCAGGGGAATGAGCGAATTCGTGGAAGCGATGGTGTCCGTGGCACCTGTGATGATAAACGAATCGTCGGATTCGATCAGGCAATCGTGTACCATTCCGCCTGGGCGGATATAGCTCTTGCACCAGAGGAAGTTGCCACCCGCATCCATGCGGGCCACTACCACCCCGGCGGTGTCCATGTTGATCCCCGCCAGCAGATCACCACCCGGTAGTTCCCGGATGAACTCGAAGCTGCCGCTGTGACCGTAGATCTGGAAGCCGATGTTATAGCCGAAATACTTTGCCCAAGTGGGTGTGCCGTTCTCATCCGTTCGCAGTGCGAAGAAGTTCTTGTCCCGCCCCCATAGGATCACGCCCCCATCGTTGGTCACCTCCAGGTCCCTAGGATAGTTCTCACAGCCTTGCGTGCTCATTACGTAATAATGCACCTCCTGCACACGGCCCAACGAATCCATGCGGCCAATGGCCGGATACTGCTGATTGAAAAAGGCATAGCAGGAGTCGGGAGTGATGAACCAAGTGGCAAAGTAGAATTCGTTGGCAGATCGTTGACGGATCGCTAAAGGCCCGCCTAGCTGGGCGTTCCAGTAATGCGAGCTTTGCACTAAGTTCCCGTTGGGATCGAATACCGATGCACCCCTGCTCCACTGGTAATTCAGGAGCACATTACCGCTCGCCAATTCGGTCATCGCCAATGGATAAGAGCCTACGCACAGCCACAACTTCTCAAATGTGGGCTGGGCCTGTAAGCTTGCACAGGTCATGGCAAACAACCACGGGATAAGGAATTTAGACCCGCGCAGGGTGTTCGCCGATCGCCACCCTTGAAGAAAACCTCCGCAGTTGGTCTCGCACGCGCGTTGGACTTGTGCGTGGCAAGTGCGGACCCTGTGGCGCGAAGCAGAAGTGGTATTCATGGTCATTCAACAGGTGTGGCGATGAGCTTCGTCCTGTTCACTCGGCATGTGAACCTCCGGAAAGGTAGTTCCGGGTCCGGACCTCCCGAACAACACCGCCCCGGCTTGTCATCCCGGTCTACGAACCGGGAGACCGAGGCGGTGTATCAAGTGGTGTTGCGTTGCGGCCTGAAGGCCCCGTCGCACACGATCCCTTGGCGGGTATCGCGTGCCACACTGCCAACCCTACGGCGTCGGCGGCGGCGGCTCGGGTTCCGACCCACCCCGCAGATCCACCACGATCCGCGCATCGGTGTACAACCGGAAGAAGACCGGTTCCGTGATCGCGTACCCCTGCATCAGCGGGTCCATCCGCCGGTGCAGCAGCTCCAACGTGTCCTCCACCAGCAGCGCCATCTCCGCCGTCGCGTTCTTCCGCCCCGTGAGCGCCACCCGCGGCGCCGTGTTCTGCGCGAGGTACCCATCGATCAACGCCTGCAACGCCGTCAACTTGGCGGCATCCACATCGTAGCCCACCAAGCTCGCCAACTCCGCAGTCGCGGCATCATGCACACCTTGGCAGCGTTGAGCTACCACGCTGTCGCGGTACCGGCGTAGCTCGGAAGGACTGATGTTCATCGCCTCGGCCAGCGCCTCGTTGTTGCTCGCCACGGCGTACGACATCACCTTGCCCGCCACATCCAACGTCAGTTCGATCATCGCCTCCTCCGCGTTCACCTTATCCTTGGCGTGACCCCGGATATCACGCAACTGGATCTCCAGCACATCCTCCAACGACTTGATCTTCCCATCGAACGCGGTCTTCGCCGCCACGATCGCGGCCGTACCCACCCAGATCGCATTGTTCTCGTCCATCGTGCGTTGCACCACATAGAACATCGAAAGCCTGTTTTCTTGGAACTGATTCATGACACTTCGTTTTCGTTATCCGCGTCCCGGTCTTGGGGTATCCATGCGCTCAGGCTGCGGTCTGCCTATACAACGCGATCACTCTGCCGATCAGTATATCCAAGGTTCCCTATCCCAACAGCGGTACCTTTTAACAAAGCTGCGGCGCAGCGTGCAGCCCTGTCGTTGCGAGCGGAGCGAAGCAACCTCGTCACGCGCAGCCACCACGATCCTCTGTCATTGCGAGCGAAGCGACGCAACCCCGTCAACCCCGTCCACCTCCACTCGTTCCTGATAACTGTCACAGCACGGCATTCCTCCCCTCTCCTTGGGAGAGGGGCCGGGGGTGAGGTGCATTCCCCCTCCGTCATTGCGAGCGAAGCGACGCAACCCGAGAGGGGCCGAGGTGAGGCGCATTCCTCCCCTCTCCTTGGGAGAGGGGCCGGGGGTGAGGTGCATTCCACCGTCATTGCGTAGCGAAGCAACCTCTTCGGCCCGAGGTGAGGCGCATTCCACCCCTCTCCTTGGGAGAGGGGCCGGGGGTGAGGGCTTTGTCCCAACTCCAGCATCGTTTGCGAGACTGTTAGGATAAGTGTGTCAATTGGGTTCGAATGATTTTCTTCAACCAACCAGACACCGATGATGAAAACACCAAGGACAAGGAAGCCCCGGAAGGGCAAGCACGATGTGGAGTTGACGGCCTACGAGCAAGAGGCTGTTAAGGGTTTGTATGCTGGCAAGCCTTTGCTGGGCGCGGATGGCGTGTTGAGCGCGATGGTCCAGCGGATCGTACAGGCCAGCCTGAGCGGTGAGGTGCAAGCACATCTTGCACAGCCCGCAGAGACGAGCAACCGGCGCAACGGATACACGGCCAAGCGCTTGAAGACCAGTGTTGGCGAGGTGGACATCGCCACCCCGCGTGATCGGGCGGGCACCTTCGAGCCGCAGTTGGTGGGCAAGCGACAGCGCGTGCTGAACGCGGAGCTGGACCAGAAGATCCTAGGACTGTACAGCCTAGGTATGAGCTACCGGGACATCAGCCGCCACCTGCGGGAGATCTATGGTGTGGAGACCAACGAGGCCACGATCAACGCCGTGACCGAGTTGGTGGTGGAAGACCTGCGGGCGAGAGCCGCCCCTTGGACCGCCTGTACGTGCTGGTGTGGATGGACGCAGCCTTCTTCAAGATCAGCACGAGGATCTGTCCACAACCGTGCTGTACACTGTGCTGGGCGTGGACATGCAAGGGCGCAAGGACGTACTGGGCACGTACATCGAAGAGACCGAGGGCGCGCGCTTCTGGCTGGGCGTGCTCAGCGATCTACAGCAACGAGGCGTGCAGGATATCCTGATCAGCTGCACGGATAACCTCAAGGGCTTCCCCGAAGCGATCGAGGCGATCTACCCTCGTACCGATGTGCAGGGCTGCATCGTGCACCAGGTGCGCAACTCCATGCGCCATGTGAGCTACAAGGAGATCAGGAACTGGTGGTAAGCATGCGCACGATCTACAAGGCGCCCAATATGCAAGAGGCCGAAGCAGCACTGGAGACCTTCGCCATAGCCTAGGAAAAGCGCTACCCGCGCGTGGTGGAGAGTTGGCGCAGCAACTGGCCCCGCCTGAGCAGCTTCCTGCGCTACCCCGAACCCATCCGCCGCATGATGTACACCACCCGGCTTCGCCTATATCATCGAGGGTTACCACGCCCAACTCCGCAAGGTCACCAAGACCAAGCGCGTCTTCGATGGCGACAAGGCATTGCTCAAGCTCCTATACCTGGTGCAGCAACGCATCGCCAACGAGCAATGGGCCAACCCCCTGCTCAACTGGCGCACCATATACTTGAGCATCGAGATACTCTTCAAAGACCGATTGACACACTTAGATTAACAGTCTCTCGTTTGCGCCAACTCAACCACCTTTTGCTCCAGGTTGAGCGCCCTTTGCTTCAACTCGTGCCGCGTCTGTTCCAAGTGGAGCATCGATCGCACGAGGTCAAGCGGCGTTTGCGCCATGTTGAGCCGCTCTTGCATCAACTCAAGCGCCGTTCGCATCAGGTCAAGTGCTGATCGCACCAACTCAAGCGCCGTTCGTACCAACTCGAGCGCTGATCGCACCAACTCAAGCACCGTTCGCACCAACTCGAGCGTGGATCGTACTGGACTCGAGCGCGGGTTGCGCGAACTCGAGACGCGATCGCACGAGGTCAATCGTCAATTGTTCGAGGTTGAGCGTTGATCGCACCAACTCGAGCGGCGTTCGCGCCACGCAAAGCATCGTTTGCGACATCCCGCACCGTTCACGGTCGTCCTGTCGAACGTTCTGCTCCGCGCCGAGCCACCCCCTACTTTTGAGAAGATGGAGTTCCCCTCCCCCGTCCTCGATCCGTTGCTGCGGCGTCGCATCCGGTTCCGGGCGCTGCGCTACCTGATCACCTTCGTGGCACCGGCGTGGGGCATTGTGGGGTTGCTGGGTCATGGCTGGTGGACGTGGGCGCTGCCGCTGCACGCGTTCCTTCTGGTGCCGCTGCTGGAGGCCCTGCTGCCGCACCCGCCGGACAACCTGAACGACGAAGAGGAACGCGCGGCGCTGGCCGATCCGCTCTTCGATGCCTTGCTGTATGTGCTGGTGCCGCTGCAGTGGGGAGTCCTCGTACTCTTCCTGTTCCAAGTGAGCGAGGTGGGGTTGAGCGCGTGGGAGGTGGCCGGGCGCGTGGCGAGCATGGGGATCCTGTGCGGGATCTACGGCATCAACGTGGCGCATGAACTCGGGCACCGCGCGAAGCGGTGGGAGCGCGACCTCGGGCGGGCGTTGCTGCTGACGAGCTTGTACATGCACTTCATCATTGAGCACAACCGCGGGCATCACCGTCGCGTGGCCACACCGGATGATCCGGCGTCGGCGCGGTATGGCGAGTGGCTGTATGCGTTCTGGTTCCGCAGCATCGTGTTCGGTTTCGTGAGCGCGTGGCGGATCGAAGCGGAACGCATGCGCAAGGAAGGACACGCACCTTACGGCCTGCGCAATGAGATGCTCCAGGCACTGGCATGGCAAGGCGTGTTGCTGGTGGGCATCGGGTTGATCTTCGGCCCGTTCACGGTGCTCGCCTTTGTGGGTGCTGCGCTGATCGGCATCGGGTTGCTGGAGACGGTGAACTACATCGAGCACTACGGCCTGCGACGCACGCGCGACGGGAAAGGACAATACCGCCGCGTGCAGCATGTGCATTCGTGGAACAGCGATCATCGGTTGGGTCGGCTTACCCTTTTCGAACTCACGCGGCACAGCGATCACCACTGGAAGGCGAGCCGACCGTACCACGTGTTGCGCAGTGTGGACCGCGCGCCGCAATTGCCCACGGGCTATCCGGGTATGATGATCCTGAGCACGATCCCGCCGCTCTTCTTCGCGGTGATGCACCCGCGGATAAAGGCGTTGGCGGCGGTGGATCCGGATCTGCGGCTCGCGATGGAGGAAAGTGATCATGTGCAGGAAGCGTGAGCTCCATCGATCCCATAACCGCACCGGTCGCATCGGCGTAGAACGTTCGGCCCTTGGACTAGAACATGATCCCTCCTCCGACCGAACGCACGCTGGGACCGCGTGTGCAACAACTCCTGCACGATCTGGTGGACCGCTTCGATCGGCGGCGGGTGGATGTGCTCGCGTTGCGCACGGCGCGTCGCAAGCAACTGCAAGCCGGTGATGTGGATCTGCTGGCGGATACGGAGCACGTGCGCCGCACCGCGTGGCGCGTGGATCCGTTGCCGCCGGAACTGATGGAGCGCCGCGTGGAATTCCTTGGCGGCAGTTTGCGCAGCGATCTGATCCACGGGTTGAACGCAGGAGCCAAGAGCTACATCGCCGACCTCTGGAACTTCACCACCAACGACACTTGGAGCATCGTCCGCGCCCACCGCGCATTGGAGCGTGCCGCGCGGATGGATCTCGCGTACCTCGATCCGGTAGAAGGCCGGGTGCGCGCCAACCCGAACTCCCCTACCCGCCTGATGGTGGCGCCACGCCCGTTGTGGGTGTTGGAGAGCAGCGTGCTGGAGGGGGATGAACCCGTGCCTGCCTCTTTCTTCGATCTGGCCATGCTTCGCGTACATGTGCTGCCTGCGTTGAAGGAGCGGCAAGGAGGACTCTACCTCGTGCTGCGCGATGTCCACGGCCATTTGGAGGCGCGGTTGTGGTCCCAACTCTTCGATGCCCTTGAACAGGACGCCGATCTACCGCGCGGGAGCATTCGCGCCACGGTGATGATCGATTCCATTGCCGGTGCGTTGGAGATGGACGAGATCCTTTTCGAGTTGATGCATCACGCCGCCGGGATCTCCATCGATCCACAGGCCTACGCTGCGGATCACATCGCACTCTTCCACGGACCGGATGTGCCGGTGTTCCCGGATCGGGAGACCATCGGATTGAACGCCTCCTTCCTGCGTGCGCTGTCGCTGCATTCGATCGGCATTGCGCACAAGCGCGGGTGCCACGCCATCGGGCCGGCGTCCTTCATCCTTCCCTCCCGCGATCCGCTGATGCTGAAGAAGGAATATCTGGAGATGTTGGCCGACAAGGAACGTGAAGCATTGGATGGTTGCGACGGCACGCTCGTGATCCACGCGGGCACCATCAACGCCGCGATGGCGGAGTTCAACAAGGTGATGCCGCGCGCGCACCAGATGGATTACCTCCGCGAGGACGACATCCGTCCGGTGGATCTGATCGAACGACCCACCGGCGTCATCACCGTGGAGAGCCTGGTTTCCTGCATCCGCACCATTATCCGTTCGCTGGTGCAACGCGCCCAAGGGAATGCACATGTGGTGCAAGGTGGTCGTTCACACGACCGGTCTTCCTTGAGATTGGCGTTGCGCCTGCTCTGGCAATGGAACCACAGCCGCCACGGCGTGGTGACTGCCACGAAACTGGAGATCCACGAGGCCCTGCTGCGCTACCTGGTGAAGAAGGAAGCGGACAAGATGTACGCCGATGCCGATGACCACACCAAGACGTTGGCGAAGCGGGCCGTGCAGCTCACGCTGGATTCGGTCCTCTCCGAGAATGTTCCGTTGGAACCGCAGGTCTGAACGCGGGCTATCTTGCCCGGCCGATCACGCAGGCCACCCATGTCCTCTCCTTGGAACTCCGTTCAGGACCGATTGCCGGATGATGGCCAGCGCGTGCTGTGCTATCTGCCCAACAACACCGTGTACTTGCCGGGCAAGACCGGCGCCACGGAAACACGGCCGGTGGTGGTGATGCGGTTCGCACATGACTTCTTCGTGAAGAACGTGAGCAAGACCGGATACAATGGTCCACCGCACTTCTGGCTCGGTGAGGGCACGAGCAACCGGTTCTTCCTAGAGGTGACGCACTGGATGGCGTTGCCGGGGGAGCCCTGAAAAGAAGTTGTCCGTTGTCCCTCGGTCACTTCACGACCAACGAACAACGGACAACCCCGGGTCACGCCCGGGGCAGGCTCAACAACCTTCTTCCTACTTCTTCGCGATCTCCAGCAGGTCCAATTCGAAGATGAGGACGCTGTTCGCCGGGATCGGGCTACCGGGGCGTGCTTGTGAGCCGTAGGCCAGGTCGCTGGGGATGAAGACCCTCCACTTGCTGCCCACGGGCATCATGGTGAGGGCTTCGATCATGCCGGGGATCACGCTGCGGGGGCCGCCGTCCAAGGCGAAGGTGGCGGGTGTACCGCGCTCTATCGAGCTATCGAACGGAATGGAGTCGCCGATGAGCGTGCCGCTGTAGTGTACGTTCACCATGTCCGTGGTCAAGGGCTTGGGGCCGGTGCCGGTCTTGATCACTTCATACTGCAAGCCGCTCGGCGTGGTGGTCACGCCATTCTTCTTGCCGTTCTCGGCGAGGAAGGTCTCACCGGCTACGCGGTTCGCCTCACCCTTGATGCGTTCCTCGGCCATCTTCTCCTCCTGCATCTTCATCATGTAGCCCTTTATCACCGCCTCCACTTCCTCCGGGGTCAAGGTGGTCATGCTGTCGATCCCGTCCCGCAAGCCCATGGACAACGCCTCGAGGTTCACGTTGTCGAGCTTGCTGCGTTTGAAATTGGCACCGATGTCGGCACCGATGGCGTAGCTCACGGAATCGACCTCGTTGATCAGTGCGACTCGTTCCTTCTGGCCCTGTGAGCAACCCACGATGAAGGTGGTGGCGATCACGGCGGTGGCAATGCGTATGGTCATGTGCGGTTGAATGATGGGCGGCGAATGTAGGAAGCCGTGTTTGTACGGGCTGGATCGGGGCGCACAACAGCGTCTTAATTCTTGCCAACGCGCGGAGTCCCGCGCTCGATGCCTTTCCCCGGTGCGGCTACATTCGCGGGCCTCCCCCGATGCCCATGCAAGTCTCTATCGTACTCCCCTGCCACAACGCGGAGCGCTTTCTGGACCGTTGCTTGGACTCGCTGTTCGCGCAGACCCATCCGGAATTGGAACTGATCGCCGTGGATGACGGCAGCACGGACGGCACCCGTGTGCTCTTGGAAGCCGCCGCTGCACGATCGCCCTTCCCCTTCCGTGTGATCCACCAAGCGAACGCCGGTGCATGCGCCGCGCGCAATGCGGGTTGGAAGGTGGCCACCGGGCGTTACATCCAGTTCATGGACGCGGATGATGAATTGCTCCCGGGTAAGATCGCGCACCAAGTGGCGCTGTTGGAGAAGCAAGACCTTCCGGGTTTGATCGTGGGCAGCGCACACACTTACGCTGCCGATGGAAGCTTGAAGCGCATTGATGTGCAAGTGACCGACAACAGGGATCCGTGGTTGGACCTCATGCGCCACGAACTCGGTGGTACACCCACCAACCTGTGGGAGCGCGACGCGCTTGTATCCGTGGGTGGCTGGGATGCGGCGATGAAGAGCAGCCAGGAGTACGACCTGATGTTCCGCCTGTTGCAACAGGGAGTGCAGGTGGCCTTCGATCCCGAAGTGGGTACGCACATCCACCTGCAAGCATCCGGAAGCGTTTCCACAAGCCAGATGGATGCGACATGGATCCGGTTCATCGCACTGCGCGAACGGATCATCGACCACGTGGCGCGCACCATGCCGGATCGCGATCTGCGCCCCTTCCTGCAAGTCCTCTTCGACAGTCTGCGGACCCTCTATCCGTATGCACCGAAGCACGCGACGGACCTTTACCGCAGGATCTTCCCCGAAGGGTTCGCCCCCCAACTTTCACCCGCTACGGGCAGGATGTACATCGTATTACACCGGGTGCTCGGTTTCGCGAAGGCGAACCGTGTGCGGCAGTGGTTCGGCCGTTGAACCACGGACAACCTCCGGAACCTTGTCAATGGATCCGCACCCCCCGCGCATTTCGCATGGCTTGAACCGACGCGGTTGATGTAGCCGACCCTTCGTCGCCATAACCTTTTCCGGAGCATCTTTGCGGCCGCTCGCATGCCTTCGACCACAATTGATCAACAGGAACAGGATCGCGCATGGATCCTGCAGGCCGTGCGCTAGGCCAGGTATGGTGCCAATGTCGACCAGCCTAGCGGAATAGATCGCAATGCTTTTCAATTCGCTCGATTTCGCGATCTTCCTTCCCCTGGTCTTCCTGGGGTATTGGTTCGTGTTCCGCCGTCGGCGATCACAGAACGTATTCCTCCTTGTTGCGAGTTATGTTTTCTATGGTTGGTGGGACCCGCGTTTCCTAGGGCTGATCGTACTGAGCTCACTGGTGGACTATATCGTGGGCCTTCGGTTGCATGCTACAGGATCGGCCCGGATCCGCCGAGGGTTGCTTTGGACCAGCATCATCGCGAACCTGGGTATCCTCGGCACTTTCAAGTACTTCAATTTCTTCGCCGGCAACCTGGAGGGACTGTTCTCGCTCTTCGGCCGTCCGTTAGCGCTCACCCACTTGGATATCGTGCTGCCGGTAGGCATCAGCTTCTACACGTTCCAGACCATGAGCTACACCATCGATGTGTATCGCCGACAGTTGGAACCCGCGAAGGATATCGTGGAGTTCTTCGCCTATGTGAGCTTTTTCCCGCAGCTCGTCGCCGGTCCCATCGAACGGGCGATCAACCTCCTTCCCCAATTCCAAAGGGACCGTTCTTTCGACAGGGCCAAGGCCGTTGATGGCCTCCGGCAGATCCTCTGGGGCCTGTTCAAGAAGGTGGTGATCGCGGACAATGCGGCCACCCTTGCCGATCCGATCTTCGACCATTACGAACTGCATGGTGGAAGTACGTTGTTGTTCGCGGCGGTCCTGTTCAGCTTCCAGATCTACTGCGATTTCTCGGGGTACTCGGATATCGCCTTGGGCACCGCGCGGCTCTTCGGGTTCGACCTGATGCAGAACTTCGCCTTCCCCTATTTCAGCCGTGACATCGCCGAATTCTGGAGGCGCTGGCACATTTCGCTTTCCACGTGGTTCCGGGACTACTTGTACATCCCCTTGGGTGGAAGCCGCGGTGGTCTGGCACTTAGCATTCGTAACACCCTCATCGTCTTCCTTGTCAGTGGGTTCTGGCACGGTGCCAACTGGACCTTCGTGGCATGGGGAGCACTGCACGCCCTGTTCTTCCTTCCGCTATTGATCAGCGGACGCAACCGGCGGCATGTGGCGGCCCCAGTGGGCAACTCGGGGCTGCCATCGGCCCGTGAGCTGGTGGGAATGCTCTTCACCTTCGGTTGTGTGGTGATCGCATGGGTGTTTTTCCGCTCGGCGAACGTGGAGGAGGCGATCGATCTCCTGGTGCGCATGTGCTCACCTTCGCTGTTCTCCGTCCCGGACCAATTCTCCAAGCAGTACATCACCCTGCTCATTTTCTTCTTGGTGGTGGAATGGAGCGGGCGGCATGGCAGCTATGGTTTGCAACACATCGGTGCCAGGTGGCGGTCATGGGCCCGATGGACCCTGTATTACGGCGTCCTGTTCCTGATCTTCCGCTTCACGGGCCAGGGCCATGAATTCATCTACTTCCAATTCTGATGAAGACATTGCCCTTCCTCCGCCGGTTGGCCCTCTTCCTCGTGATCCCTATCGCGGCCTTGCTAGCCATCCTGTTCCGTGCGGACGGCAGCACGGACGAATACTACCTGCGATTCACCACGCCACCCGCAACAAGCCTCGTGTTAGGCACGTCCCGGGCCGCACAGGGGATCCAGCCGCACGTCCTGGACAGTGTCCTTGCCGAAGCCGGCATCCATGTGCAGACCATGAACTATGCCTTCTCCATGGGGCTGTCGCAATACGGACCTACCTACCTGAACAGTGTCCGGAAGAAGCTGGCACCCTCGGCAAGGAATGGGGTATTCGTGCTGGCCGTGGATCCATGGAGCCTGAGCGCTACCCGTGTACGGGGCCGCATCGAATTCGAGGAGTCCGCGAACTTCCTTGCGAAAATGGATCTCGTGAACATGCACCCCAACATCGAGTATCTGCTCACGGTGTATCCGAAGCCATTGTTGGGCATCTTGGTGCCCGATCCGAGGGCGAACGACAAACGACTCTTGCTCCATGAGGACGGTTGGTTGGAAGTGAGCGTTCCGATGGACCCCGCATCCGTGGCGCATCGGCGGACCGAAAAACTCGCGGAGTACCGGAACGAGCGGTTGCCGAACGCGGTACCATCCAATGCGCGGATCGGGGCTTTGCTGATGACGATCGATCTCTTGAAGCCACACGGCCGGGTGCTCCTGGTGCGCTTGCCCGTGTCCGATGCCATGCTCGAAATGGAGAACGAACTGATGCCTCACTTCAACCGGTTGATCGACCTGATCGCCCGACACGAGCAGGTGGACCAGCTGGACCTGAGTGCGAACGGTGATGCGTGGACCTACACGGACCTTCACCACTTGTACACGGCGGATGGTGCCAGAGTAACGGCGATGATCGCCCGCAAACTCGGGGAAAGTCCACCCGCTGTTCGAGGAGTCGTTGGCCATGATCGGTATCCCATGCTTCTTGGAACGGAGCGCTCCCATCCCGCCTTCACTGTGCTGGAGCGGGGATCACGATGAAACGGTAAATTTGGTCTGCGATGTTCCGGCGCTCCGCCTCTGGCCTTGCCCTTTCTTGGTCGTGTACCACGCTGGTGGCGCACCCGATGTCGCTTCCCCGCAGAACCCTCCACGCAGGGGCTGGCACAGCGTGCGCACGGGTCGGGCCGCTCATGTGGCCGTTCGGTGGGTCGGTAGTTGAACTGCCGGACCTGGCTTCGGACAGTTCCGTACTCGAAAATGATAGCCGCCGGATCGATCCGTACCGACCATGAGGAGCGCGATCCTTGCGGCCGGATTTTGCCTTGCCGGCGGCGCACAAGCGCAATTGGACGTTCCGGTACACCTGCAATTGAACGGTCCGGTGGATGCCCAGCGGCAGGTGACCGGCCTAGCTGACCCCACGGAACCCGGCGCCGGCATGAGCGTGGACGCCATGCGCGCGAATGCTACCACCTTCGCGATGAGCAGTGGCAGCCAAAACCTGATCGCCAACCTGACGCCTGCTCCTTCGGGTTACACCGCCGGGATGGTGATCACCTTGGTGCCTGATTCGACGTGTTCCGCCGGTCCCACCCTCGATCTCAACGGAATCGGTCCGCGATCGATCCTGAAGAACGGTACCCTGCCGCTGGATAGTGCCGACCTGCACGCGGGTGAACCGGTGCGCTTGATGTACGATGGACTGGATTTCCAATTGATCGGGGCATCCACGCTCCCCTGCCCTGCGGGCTTCCATGTGGGTGGGCGTGAGTATTGCATCGAAGACTCCAGCCGTTCGCCACTTTCATTCGTTGTTGCCATGAACGACTGCATCAACCACGGCGGACGGCTTTGCTCCTTCGCGGAATGGGTGCATGGCTGCGAGGCACAGACCGGGTTCATCGGCACCGTTTCCGACTATGAGTGGGTGGACTGTGCTGCGAACAACACCGGCAACGCCAAGCGGGTAGGTTACGGTGATGATGGCTCGGGGAATGTTGGTTTCGGTTGTCGGCATGGGCATCATACAGCGCCCACCACGCCTACACGATATCGGTGTTGCATGTCGCGATGAGAATGATCTTGACCATAGCACTCGTCCTGGCTCTGGCCGGTGAAGTATGTGCGCAAGTGACGTTGGACGTGCCCCTCAGGCTCAGTGGACCGGCTTCCGAACAACAGGTTGTTGGGCTTGGTGCCCCGTTGAACAACACGGCCTTGGTGACGCTTGACGGCGCGGTGCGCACAGGATGGCACTGGACCACGGCACAACTACTGGGTAACACCATTTCGCTCACCGCTGCCCCGGCAGCAACCGTGTACCGGGATGGTATGCTGTTGCGGTTCTTGGCTGATGCGAACATGGACGGCAACCTGCTGGTATCCGTTGATGGCCTCGCATCGCTACCCCTCGAGCGCCCGGATGGGCTGCCGCCGGTCGTTGGGCAGATCGTTCAGGGAAGTGTATGTGAGGTGATGTACGTGGCGGGGCATTTCGTTCTCTTGAGCGCGGCCGAACGCGGCTGTCCGCCAAATACCGTAGCGGTGACCGAGCGGTTCTGCATCGAGCGATCCTCCGTGTCCAACCTGCTCTTCTTTACCGCTTCGGACCGTTGTGCGATGCGTGGCGGAAAGCTGTGTACCTGGGATGAATACTACGCCGCATGCGTGCTTGTGTTGCCCCAGCTCACCGGCATGTTCGATCAATGGGAATGGATGGACGACACCTCCAACCACACCCAGACCGTGGACCAGGTGGGTCGCACCTCGTGCAAGAGCCAACGCTCCGCCGGGGTGCCCGCGACCGCAATTGGAGATACCCGCTGTTGCTTCCATCCCCGATGAAAACACCCAGTACGCTCATCGTGATCGCGCAAGCGCTCTGTGCATTCGCGTTACAGGCCCAAGTGCGCGTGGACCGTCCGGTGGAACTCGTGGGTAGCTCGGGTACCCAGCGTCAGGTGCTTGGTCTGGCACCAGCAAGCGATCCGGGAGATGCTTTGGACGCAGCCACTGAACAAGGTGGTGGACACCGGTTCGCCACTACCGTGACCGGCATCCAGTGGAATGTGCAATTGCCCGGGTTGAGCGGAGAGCCTTCCGCCGGGACCGAATTGAACGTGCGCACACCGACCATAGCACCGGGCGATGTGAGTGTGACGGTGAACGGCTTCGGGCCTTATGCCGTGGAGATCTCGCCCGGCGTACCGCTACTCGGGGACCAATTGACCGAAGGCACCATGGCCAGCTTGGTGTTCGAGGGAAACCACTTTCAATTGTTGAACGGCCCGACGCATGTGCGCAGGACGTGCCCGGCGGGCATGGTGGCGGTGGGTGACCAATTCTGTATTGAGCAGACCGAACGGATCACTACCGACTTCTTCACAGCCGCGGTGAATTGTGCACTGGAGAACCGACGGCTCTGCACATGGGGTGAGTGGGCAGCCGCCTGCACCCGGCGAGTGGAACTCGATCTCTATACAATGGTGGGGAATTGGGAGTGGACCAACAGTTCTGCCAATGAGGACCAGAGTGTGCGCGTGGTGGGATACCTGAGCTGCACCACCAGCGGAACACGGTTGGCCACGGATGCGGTGTTCGCCGTCTCCCGATGTTGCTATTCGCGTTGAGCGGTGCAATGGAACGGACCCTTCAACGGTCCATGAAATTCGGGATGCCAGCCGGTATGGCAGCAGTGATCGCGTCAACAGTGGCTTCAAGCATCGGTCCTGTCGCGACCCGCAGTGAGCAGCTTGTACACCAGCATGTTCACACCGGGCACACGCACCCGTAGCAGGTTGTACCAGCGCGCGAGTTTGAACAGCCAGCGCTTGAATGCCGGTATGGGCATACCCTGATCGGGGCTGAACAGGATCGCTTCCAACTCCGCCAAGGCTACCCGATCGATACGCCCGCTCTTGGTGTGCAACAGGATCTGCAAATAGGTCCGGTGGATGATCCCGAGCAGCAGTGCGGATCGGCCAAGTCGCTTGGCATCCGGTAGGAACTTGTTGCGGTAGAGCACCGCGGATTCGGCGAAGCTTTTCAACAACCGGCGCGGGTCGATGACCTTGCGTTCCTCCGCAATGCGGTAGTGGCAATCGGGCCCGGTATCGCGCATCCGGAAATGAACGCCCGGGACCAACAACGCACGCGTGTGCAACTCCACATCCTGGTGGCGGCTGAAGGCGGCATCGAACCCGCCCAAACGTTGCAGGAACGCGCGATCCCAGATCGGTTGCATGGTCTGCCATGGGAGATCATGGCGGAAGAAATCGAAGAGCGGTTGCATCGAGAGCGGGATCCAGCGTTGGCCATGATCACCGGGGCGCTCGCGGAAGACCTCCATTGTGGACACCGAAAGATCCAAGCCACTGCCTTCCATCACTGCGAGACGACGTTCCACGCAACGCGGTGCGAGGAGATCATCCGCGTCGAGGAAGATGATGTAGCGCCCGGTGGCCCGTTCGATCCCCAGATTCCGGCAATGGTTCGCGCCCTGATTCGTCTCCAGCGCGATCACGGTGACCCGCGCATCCTTCGCGGCGAACTCCCTCAAATAGGCCGGACTGCCGTCGGTGGAGGCGTCGTCCACGAGGATCAGTTCCCAGCGCTCATCGGTCTGGGCGAACACGGATCGCATCATATCCCCGATGAAGCCGCGCTTGTTGAACGAGGGTACGATGATCGAGACGAGCACATCGTCACCGGCTCCCATGAATGGCGAGGGCGGGGCGACCACGGGTTCGGTGAGCAGGCAACCAAGGATCGTCCTGTACTGGGGATCGAAGGACTCTTTCGTGAATTGCAGCCGCGCCATTTTCGCCAAACGGGCGCGCGTATTGGGATCGGGGCGGGCCATCATCAAGCCACTCGCGCCTTGCACCACTTGGCCCAGGCCACGATCGCGCACCATGGCACTGAAGTCACCCACATCCTCGCTGATGGCCACGGAGAGACCGGCGCTCAAATACTCGGCGAACTTGGTGGGTGAGGCGACCCGGTTCGTAACGCGCGGCTCGCGAAGGAGCAGGCCGATATCGCACTCCCGAAGAAGCGCGCTCACCTCTTGGTGAGCCACCCAGCGGCGGGCCACTTGGTCCGGGAAGGTCGAGCACAACGTATCGATCACGGCGTGTTCCGGACTGAGGAACAGCATGCGGTGGGTCCGGTCGGCTGCGAGCCACGGCCGTACCACAACCTCTGCCAACTCGAGTGATTGCCAACCGACGGAGGTACCGGAGTAGACCAGTACCGTATCGCTTGCGCCCCAGCCCAACCCGGCCCGGAGGCCATGAGTTTCCGGCTCCACTTCCACTTGCAGGCTTCGACCCAAGGTGCATGGGATCACCACTTGCCGCTGCGCGCGATAGCCGAATTCCTTTCTCCAATGATCCACCAACGCGTTGCTCACGGCCATCCGCACATCCACCTGCGATACCACCTCCTTCTCCAGCGCAACGCATTCGGCGATCAACCGATCATCATCCACCACGCGGTATTCCTGCCACTCGGCGCCGTACGCGGCACGGGCATCGAAACAGACCTGGTCCACCAGTCCGCGGTCGCGCATACGCAGGCCCAGCGCCGAAGCGAAGATGCCGCGACCGATGATCCCGGACGGGTGCTTGATCCTGCACAACAACCACAACCAGATCCAGTTCACACGCCAGTTGTGTGCGCGCGGCACCATCGGCAGCACGATCGCTCGGGGATGTCGCGAACGGATGGCCTTTCGCGAACGGAAGTAGTTCCGCAAGGAGATCAAGGCCACCAGCTGCACATGATCCGGACCAAGCGTATTCAGGTGGTCCACCACATCGGTGACCTGGCTCCAGTACACACCGGAGGGTTGATCGTTGTACGTGACGTAGAGGATCACAGCGCGTTATCCAAGGCTTGGAAGACCCGTTCGGTGGCGTGTCCATCCCACAGGGCGGGGATCCGCCCCTTCTTGTACGATCCCGCACGGATGGACGCGACGGCCATTTCAAGTTGCTCCAGGTCGAACGTGATCAGCGTGTTCGTGCCCTCCGTCACGGTGATCGGTCGCTCGGTGCTCGGGCGCAGCGTTAGACAGGGCACACCGCGATAGGTGGTCTCTTCTTGTATGCCGCCGCTATCCGTGATCACGAAGGCGCTGGTGGCGATCAACTTCTGGAAGGCGAAATAATCCTGCGGTTCAACGAGCACCACGCCACGCAAGGCACGTACCCGCTCCATCAACCCGAACCGCTCCAGGTTGCGCGTGGTGCGCGGATGCACGGGGAAGATCACCTTGTGATCGGCAACGAGCAACGCGATGAGGTCCACGAGGCGTTCCAGCGGCGCCGGTTCGTCCACATTATTGGGGCGGTGGATGGTCATGAGCACATGGCCTCCATCCGGGATCCCGAGATCATCGAGGACCGTGGAGGCTTGGATGCCCGGTTCGAATGCGACCAGTGTATCGATCATGGTGTTGCCCACCATGTGGATCCGTTCGGGCACAACGCCTTCGGCGATCAGGTTCTCCTTGCCGCTCGGTTCGGTCACGAGGCAATGCGCAGCGATGCGGTCGGTGAGGATGCGGTTCACTTCCTCCGGCATGCCCATGTCCCTGCTGCGCAAGCCACTTTCCAGATGCACGATCGGCAACCCGAGCTTGTTCGCTGCGATGGCCGCGGCCAACGTGCTGTCCACATCGCCCACCACCACCACGGCCGTTGGTCGGCTGGCGCGCATCACCTGCTCCAGTTCAATGATGATGTGTCCCATCCGCGCAGCCGGTGTGCCATCCGGGAGCGTGAGGAAACGATCGGGCACCAAGCCGAATTGTTCGAAGAAGACCGTGCTCATCCGATCATCGGTGTGCTGTCCGGTATGCACCAGTTCCACGGTGAACCCGCCTTGCGCACGCGCCACATTCCGGAAGCGCGTGACCTTCATGAAATTGGGGCGGGTGCCCACCACCACGAGCAGTTTCTTCATGCGTTGGATCGCGTTCGGGTAGCGATGATGTATTCATCGCTCGGGGTGTCACTGATCTTCCGGGCGGGTACACCGGCGATGGTCATGTGTCCTTCGGGGAATGACCGGTCCACCACCGCGTTGGCGCCGACCACGAGGTTATCGCCGAGCACCACATCGCCGAAGATCTTCGCCCCCGGCCCGATGTAGCAGTTGTTCCCGATACGCGGTACGGGTTCCGGTGGTGGTCCGGGTCGCGTGCCGATGACCACATCGATATGGATCCGGCAATTGATGCCGATGCGTGCATCCGGATGAACGATGATGGTACCGCGGTGCGCGATGGAAAGTCCGGGCCCGAAGGTGTTCAACGGGATCTCGAAGCCACAGCGCACGCTTTGTTCGTGCAACCGCCACGACCAGTACTTCCGCACGAGGTCATGGAACATGCCCCCGCTCGTATTCGTCAAGTATTCCACGCGGCGCAGCAGGCGTTGGTAGATCCACACCTCGTCATACCGCGTTGGTGATGTGGTGCCGCGTCGCAAGCCGAGTCGATCGGCCTCGAGGTAGTGTTGAAGGTCCTGCCGGTTGCGGATCATGTCGTCCTCGTTCCGCTCATGAGACCTGCCAATCGTTCCGCATTGCGGAAACCGAAGAGGCGATAGGCGAGTTGATAGCTGCTTGTCGTGGCCACGTTCCGCTCCGGTATGAATCCCTCCGGAAGCATGCATTGGAAAGCATCGAAAGCGGCTTGGCGATCATGCTTCGAAAGTACGCGGATGGCCATGAACAGGTATTGATCGGCGATGGCGATGGTATCCACATAGCGCTTCGGATCGACCTGCCACAAGTGATCGCGCATGGCGCAACGCAGGTCCAAGTAGCGCAACCAGTTCTCCCGCTCATTGGTCCGGCTGATTGATCCAGTCTCCCGCTTGAGCACCTCACAACCGATCACTTCATCCCACGCCACGGTCGCACCCGACTTCAGGATGCGGAACAGCAACTCATAGTCCTGGCTACTCCGGAGCGATGCATCCCAGCCTCCGGCATTCACTATGGCATCGCGACGGAACAGGTTCGCGCTGGTGGTGCCCATGCGCGTGCGGATCAGGGCTTCCCACGGATCTCCGATCAACGGCGTAACGGTTTCCGGTGATCGCGACCCGTCGTACCGGTTGCGATAGGACCCGATGATCACAGCCGCACGCTGATCCATGGCAAGGGCGATCTGCCGCTCGATCTTTTCGGGGAACAAGACGTCATCCGCATCGAGGAATTGGATCCACTCTCCAGTGGTGTTGGCTAGGCCTACGTTCCGCGCCGAGCATGCACCTGCGTTGGCCTGCTTGATGACCCTGAGCCTTCCTTCGGATGCCAACTCCAAACGCTTGAGGACCTCCAACGTACCATCCGTGCTCCCGTCATCCACGGCCACGATCTCCAGATCCGCATACGACTGATCCAATGCCGAGTGCACTGCTGCCTCGACGTGTTGGGCCACGTTGTAACACGGAATGATGACGCTGACCTTCACGGGAACCGGCTTGCGCCGCAAAGTACTGGATGGTCAGGCCTCCCCTACTTCCGGCAGATAGACACGACCCTTGATGAAGGAAGAGAGCAGGTAGCGAAGCTTCGGCCAAGACCGGCGGTGGTCCAACCGCAGGTAGGCCATGATGCTAGCCCTGCCGAAACGCGGCAGCTGAAATGCGAGGTCGTTCCACACGCGATCCAGTTGGCCATCGAAGTCCGTGCTGTCGAACAGTGCGCGCGCATCAACGATCCTGCGAAGCTCGGCCAGGTATGTCTTCAGGTCAGCGACATCCTTCGGCGTCAATGCTTCACGGTAGTACTTCACGGCGTGCAGGTGCTGGCGCAAGTGGGCCTCATCATAGGGTAGGCCGTACCATTCAAGTATTGCAGAGAAGAGCGTGCGCTGATCCGTCAGATCCCCGCGATGTGATGCCAAGTTCTGTGGAGCGACGCGGTATCGCACCAGCGCTTCGTCCATGTTCGCGATCCGCGTGACGCGCAGAAGTCGCAGTTGCAGCAACCAGTCCTCTCCATACCGCGGCCACCCATCGTCGAAACGAATGGCGTGCTCGATCAACACATCGCGACGATAGATCGTCGTCGGTTGGAACATCGGAATTCGGAATAGCACGCCTGCACGGCATTCCGCGTCGGTGAGCGCTGCTTTCCGCACCACACCCGGTTGCTGCAACAGTTCCATGTGCGAACCGCTCGCGCCAAGTTCGGGATGCGCATCCATGAACGCGACCTGCTTCGCGATACGATCGGGGAACATCACATCGTCCGCGTCCATCCGTACGATGTACTCACCGGTGGCCGCATCGAACCCGCGTTGTGCGCAACCGGCCGGACCCAGGTTCTTTTCGAGTGCGATGATCCGTAGTCGCGGGTCTCGGATCGAACGAAGCAGATCAAGACTTGTATCGGTGCTGCGATCATCCACAGCGATCACCTCCATATCCGGAAAGCCTTGCGCGAACACACTCGCCAGACAATTCTTGATGAAGGCCGCCTTGTTGTACACCGGTATGACGACGCTCACTTTCATGCGCTCATGGCAAACGGCCCAGCCAACGGTTCATGGTGTACTTGGCGAGGTAGGTCAGTCGAGCCGGATCACGTACATCGCTCAAGCGGTAGTGCGCTAGTGCAGGTCCGACGCCGTACGGCGGCAACGCGAAAAAGAGTTGGTCCCACGCATCCTTCAAACGCTTCTCGAACGCTGCCGGTTGAAAGAGTCCGCGTGCCTTGTTCATCTCCCTCATCAGATCCAGCCATTCCCTGAATGATCGCACCGTAGCGCGCGTTGGAGGCTCCTTGAACGAACGAAGGCCCACGAGTTGAAGATCGGCTTGCGTATCACTCAACGGAATGCCGAAAACACGGAATACGTCGTGCAGGATCACTTCGCGGTAGCCGGATCGGCGTGAACCGAAAGTGCTGTTCTGCTCACCCCGCCGATAATGGACCAGGGGCACATCCATATTGTCCATATCCGCATGTTGGAGCACACGTGCCCAGAGCATCCAATCCTCTCCGATGCGCGGCCAATCATCCCCGAAACGGAGGCCGCCCTTCCGGAGTACGCTTGCGCGCATGATCGCGGTTGGTTGTGCAATGGGGTTACCGAACAGTACTTCTGCGCGACACTTGTCCGTACCGACCGGAAAGCGCCATGTACCGGTCTCCGTACCGAAGCAAGCCAAGTGGCCACCGCTCGCGCCCAGGCCCGGATTGCGATCCATGTAGGCGATCTGCCGTGCGAACCGATCCGGCATGTTGATGTCGTCCGCATCCACGCGTATGATGTACTCGCCTTGCGCAACATCCATGGCGCGTTGCGCCGCACCGGCCGGACCGACATTCCTTTCCGTCCGCAGCGTACGGATCCGATCGTCACGGAAGGAAGCCACCACCTCCATGCTCGTGTCAGTGCTTTGGTCATCGACCACGATCAACTCGAAATCAGCGAAGGACTGCGACAGGATGCTCTCGAAGCACTCCCGGAGAAAGGGTGCCTTGTTGAACACGGGGACCACCACACTGACCTTCATCCGAACAGGTGCCTCCATTTACGCCGGGCCCGGAAGGACAACCAGGACCCCGCGCGCAGTTGATCATCCAAAAGCGCCAACTGGACCTGTTGGTCGGACTCTAGCGTTCCCAGCGGGAGGTCCAAGCGGCGAAAGGTGTGCATCATCCGCAGTTCGGCTCTGGAGAAGATCGTGTAATGGCACTTCAACAGAAAGGCGACGACCATGGCCCGGATCCGATCGCGGTCACGATCATCAACGGGGTAGCCACGAAGGCCAGGTGTGACCGGGTGGCCGATCGCAAGGACTTCCGCGTACCGCTCCAGTCCGGCGGCCATGGCCAATCCGTGCAGGACGCTGGCCTGTTCATCCAAGAAGGCCTGCCGCATGGTCGAAGTTTTACTGGTCGCATGCGCGCGGAAAATGGCCAGTTCCCAAGGCTCCACGCGCACGCCGTCGGTACCACGCCGCAACAACACTTGCAACCACAACTCATAATCCATCACGCAATGCAAGGCCTCGTCAAGTCCACCAGCCTCCTTCACCGCATCCATCCGGATGAACGTGCATTGCTGGTTGATCCGCGGTGCGATGAACAGGCGTTCGGGATCACCGGCGTCATCCATGGCCATAGGCACTTCGGTACCATCCGGATGGCGCAAGCGACGCGTGGCTGTAAGGACGACCAATCCGGGATCGCTGGCGAAGGCCTTTCCCACGCGCTCCAAGGCACCGGGCAAGAGCAGGTCATCACTGTTGATCCACCCGAATATCTCACCGGTCGCCCGCTCGAGGCCTTTGTTCAGAGCATGGCTCTGTCCACGATCCCGCTCCGAACACCACCAGGTCAATTGCTTCGCGTGACGTTCGATCACGGCGACGGAACCGTCGGTACTACCGCCATCCACCACCATATGCTCCAACTCCGGATAGTCTTGGGAGTGCACCGAAAGCAGGCACTCCTCCAAGTAGGGGGCTTGCTGGTAGCTCGGAGTTATGAGCGTTATCCGTGGCAACATCGTCCTCATTGTCCGGATCAGGATCTGCGGGCCGTGGCCCAAAGGGCGGTGATCATCAACCTATCGACTTCCTCCGCCACCCGGTCTCCCCGAACGAATAAGCGCACGACCGGATACGATAGGACCTTCAACACCGCACGCAACGGCCTAGGCAGTGGCCACCTGATCAACCACAAGCCGATCATCCGCCCAAGGCTGGCGTCCCATCCACCGGTCGCATGCACCTGCGCGTCCACGGATCCAGCACTCTGCAACAAGCGGCGAATGGCGAATGGCGTGTACCGGCGTTCATCATACGGAGCATCCTGCAAGAGCCAAAGGAAAGGGACGGTGATCAAGACCAGAGCACCCGGCCGCATAACACGGTTCCGCTCACGCAGCAGGGCAAGTGGATCGGGGCAATGCTCCAGGACTATTGCGGCGAATGCGCGATCCACACGGGTATCGGCAAGAGGAATGGTCACATCTCCGCGGACCGGATCCGGCCTCACACAATTGTCCTTGGGATCATCATCCACTTTGAAATCCAAGCCGATGCATCGTTCGCCGCGTGCTGGTGGAGCCATGGTCAGCGGTCGGCATGGCTTTACACGGCAAGCCACGCTCGGAAGAATGCCATGCCATGTGGACAACACGCTGGTGAGCGCGCGCAGGATCGTCGAACGAACATGGTACAGGTCCTGCGTGTCCCGGAAGAAGGGCCTGTCGATGCGCACTCTGCGGTGTGCCCTGCTCATGAGCGTATCGGTTCCGGGGTGGTGAGATCCTCAGGCCGCCAACCGGACAATCGGCGCAGCGTGACCAGAGCGAGATAGCGCCAGTTCGTGAAGTTCAGGATGCCGGTGCAACGTAAATGGGCGTACGCGGCGCTGAGGTCGTGATCGGCCACGAGATAGAACAACCCACGAAAGCGCCGATGCAGTTCTGCTTCGAATATCCGTACGGGGAAGAGCCTCTTCTCCCTGTTCATCGCGCTAAGGCGTTCGATCCAATCAGCCAGCGCAACGATGTCATGCTTGTCCGGTATGTGCCGGAACAGCCGATGAAGCATGAGTTGTGATCGCAGGTCCTGATCAGAGGCCAGGATGCCGAACATCTCGAACTCGCGTCGATACACCAGCGCCCGATCCTCCAAGGGGTCGCGACCATGACGCATATTCTGATCCCCCACCCGGTAGTAGGTCAGGGGCTCGAGGATGTTCGCAAACTTCAAATGAGGAGCGATCGTCAGCAGGAAGAGGAAATCCATTCCCGGGGTACGCCACGTTTCATCGCAGCGCAGGTGATGTTGCTCGATGATCGCCCGCCGGAACATCGCGGTGCCGTAACAGACCGGATCACCGAAGAGCATTTTGCCCCTGCCTTCCTCGTCCTGCTCCGGCCAGTTCCAAAGCTCCTTCTTACTCCCGAACACACTCAATCCTGTGCCTACAGCACCCACGTCCGGATGAGCATCCAAATAAGCCACTTGCCGCGCAATGCGATCCTCGTGCATGCGGTCATCGGCATCCAACACCGCAATGAACTCGCCCGTTGCGGCATCATAGCCCTTGTTCGCTGCGGCCGGTCGGCCGCTATTCCGCTCGATCATCAGAAGGCGGATCCGCGGATCCTCCATCCGTTGGATGTGCTGGGGCCCATCATCGGTGCTCGCATCGTCCACGACGATAAGTTCAAGATCCTCGTAGGTGCTTTTCAATACGCTACGGGCGGCTTCCTCCACGAAGCTCCCCTTGTTGTACAAGGTCATCAGAACGGAAACCCTCGGCACGCGCACTCCCGCAATGTTCATTGATCCGCGAAAATACGCTGTAGGTCCGGGACGGGACCAGTGCGCGAACAGCAGCTTGATCCCACACCTATTGTAGCATGGAAATACGGTCCTCCATGCGATAGCGATCCACGATACGCTGCCGGGCCGCTTGCCCGATCGTGTCCGCTGTCCTTCTCAATGCACCACCTGGTGATCCGGTCCGCGTGGCGCTCCATCAGCTCGCGCGAACCATCGGAACTTCCGCCATCCACAACGACGTACTCCGGATCAGGATAGCCTTGGCCCAGCCCGGAACTGATGCATTCCTCGATGTAACCGGACTGTTGGTACCTGGGTGTGATGATAGATGCGCGGCAACATGAACCACTCTCCTACAACGGCTTGCGCGCGACGGCGGATAGTGCGGTGATCATCAACCAATCCAGGTCCTCGGGCACCTTGTCCCTCTTGATCAGATACCGGACCACAGGAGCGGTCATGTATTTGAGGACCGCGCGCAATCGTAGCGGTAAGGGCCGGCGCATGACCCAGAGCCCGATCATCTGGCCCAGGCTTGCATCCCAACCACCTGCGGCCTTCACTTCCACTTCGCTGAAACCCGCTCCGGCCAACAGGCGCTGAAGGGCGAAGGGCGTGTACCGATGCTCATCGTAAGGCGCATCGTGAAGCGGCCATAGGAAGGGAACGGTGATCAGCACATGGCCACCCGGCCGTATCACGCGGTACAACTCACGCAGCACGGCCAACGGATCAGGGCAATGTTCCAGGACCTCGGTCGCCATGGCGCAATCCACGCTGGTATCCGCCAAGGGAATGGTCACGCCATCCCAAAAGAGATCGGGCTTCGCGGTACTGTACTTGGAATCGTCGTCCACCTTGAAGTCCATGCCGAGGTATTGTTGCACGCGCGATGGAGCGGCCATGATCATGGGGCGGTATGGCTGCACACCGCAACCCACATCGAGGAAAGTGCCTTGCAACTTCGGAAGCACCGCCGTGAGCGCACGCTGGATGGAGGTGCGCACATGGTACAGGTCCTGCGTGTCCGCATTGAACGGGATATCGATGAACTGCTTTCGCTCGGCGCGACTCATTCGGATCAGGCTGGATAAACGGGCCGTGAACTTACGTCCTCGGGTCGGACGCGGCTCGCTGAAGGATCACTTGAAGCGCCGCCACACTATCCTCCACGCGGTAGTTCCGCTCCACATGTTCGCGTGCAGCCTTTCCCATGCGACCGGCAAGTCCTGCATCGGAAGCGAGTTGTTCCATATTGGCGGCCATCCCGGCCACGTCGAATTCCGGGCAGAGCAGACCGTGCTCGCCATGCACCACCACATCGGGAATACCCGCGTGCCGCGTGGCGATCACCGGCAACCCCGAGGCCATGGCCTCCAACACCGCCAAAGGGGTGCCTTCGCTATCCCCGCTCGCGGCGCGCACGCTGTGTTGCACGAAGGCGCGCGCACCGCGCAGGAGTTCCGCGATCTCCGCAGCACTCATCACGCCGGGCAAGGACACACGATCGCGCAACGCGGAGGTTTGCACACGCGCATTGCACGCTTCCCATAGCGGCCCTTGCCCGACCATGGTCAATCGCGCATCCGGGAACCTCGCCAACAGGATCCCGAACGCGGTGAGCGTGAGGTCCGGCGCTTTCTTCTCCACGAATCGTCCTACGGCCACGAAGTGCGGCGGGGCCTTGCCGGGATCACCGGCAGTGAACAGGTCCACGTCCACCCCATAGCAGTTGTAGAAGAGCTTTTCGCGCGGTGCGCCGAGCGCCAGCAGCTGCCGTTCCATGGCGCGGCTTACCGCCACCACCGCTGCGGCGTGGGCGAACAATCGCCGGTAGTGGCCCATCTCCACGATCTTGCTCGTCTTGTGCGCATCGTACCCGTGGAAGTGTGCGACCAGCGGAACCCCGGCGCGCGCACATGGATCCACGAGCGCATCGGCGCAGATGCCGTATTCGGCCAGGAGCACGTCGATCCGTTCACGACGGAGCAATGCGGCGATACGCTTACGCAGCAGGTCCTGCGTGTTGCCGCCCATGAGCCGGGCTTGCACATGGTCCAGGATGCGACGTGGTCCATGGCGATGCAGCAACATGGGTCCATCCAGCACCCGGTTCGGCAGGTCGCCATCCACCAGCACCACACGCACGCCCTGCAAGCGCTTGATGTGTGCGGCGATGAAGGTCTCGCTCCACGCGTTCGCACTGGGCGTGGCGATGGCGATACGGATGTCGTTGTTGGCGCTCATGATCACGAGGTACGCCCCGCTCGGTGCGCGGCTTTCTCCAGGAATTCCTGCACGTGGCCGATGCTCTTGTCCATCCCGTACAGTTCCTGCGCACGTTTCCTTCCGGCAGCGCCCATCCGCCCGGCCAGTGCTGGATCATCCACCACGGCGATCATGTGGCGGGCCATGGTCTCCACGTCGTGCTCTTCACAGAGCAGGCCGGTTTCGCCATGCACCACACTTTCCGCGATACCCATGTGGCGCGTGGCGATCACCGGAAGGCCGGTGGACATGGCTTCGATCACGGCCACGGGCATGCCTTCCGCATCACCGGTCAAGGCGCTGATGCTGTGTTGCACGAACGCACGAGAACCGGCCATCAACCGGGCCAGTTCCACATGATCCACACGACCGACCAGTTCCACGTTCCCGAGCATGCCTTCGGATTTGGCGAAATGGTGACAGCTCTCCCAAAGCGGGCCATCGCCCACCATGATGAGCTTGGCCTGCGGGCGAGCAACCATGACGCGCTTGAAGGCGGACAGCAACAGGTTCGGGGCCTTCGAATGCACGAACCGGCCAGCGGCAAGAAAGGTCGGATCCGCAAGCGATGGGTCGGTCGCCTTGAACCGGTCAAGGTCCACGCCGCAGGGGATCACCACGGTCCGATCGGCAGGTGATCCAAGTGCGAGCAGCTGCCGCTCCATGGCGTGGCTCACCACGATGGATCCGCTCGTCATGGCGAACAGGCGTTGGTAGTGGCCCATCCTCTTCAGCACCTCCTGTTCGTACGCATCGAACCCGAGGAAATAGGTCACGAGTGGGATCCCGAGTTCCTGGCAACACGGCAGGATGCCCATGGCCGTCACCCCGTATTCCGCGAGCACCAGTTCCACCCGCTGTTCGCGGAGTCGTTTGATGATCCTGCGGCGCAACTGTGTGGCCCTATCCTGCCGCAGAACGTAATGCTTGAACTGGAACGAGAGGACAGCCCACTTCGAGCTACCGAGCAACGGATCGCCTGCGCCATTGGATTCCGGCAATGAACCGCCGGTAAGCACAAGGACCACCTCCTTCAAACGTTCGATGTGCGCGGCGATGAACGTCTCGGTCTTCTCGTGCGGTGTGGCCGTGGCGATGGCGATGCGAATGTGCGTCATGCGGATCTCTTCCTTATCGGCCGTTCCATTTCGCTGTTAAGAGGATCGGTCAGCGCTTCCTCAGGCGTTCCCACAACAAGGCCTTCGCCATGGCCAGATGTTCCCTGCCTGTCAATGGCGGCTTGCTCGCGATCTCCAACAAGCGCATGTGCTCCAAGCGAAGGTCATGCAGGAAGCGTAATTCCGGCTTGTTGAAGATGTATTCCACCAAGCGCGATCTCTCGACGTTCGCATGCGAGAGCATCGAACCATTGCGCACACGGTAATTGAAGAATACTTCTGGCACATAGCGGAATCGGGCGCCGGACACGGACGCCCTCAACCAAAAGTCCCAATCCTCAAAGCCCATCACCGGCATGTGCTCATCATAACCGCCCAAGCGTTCCCACAGGCTTTTCCGAAAGCCGGCGCACGCATCGATGTAGTTCTTTCGATACATCCGTGCGAAATCGAAAGGTCCTACCAGGATCCGGCCGGACTGTTCACCAAACCATTGAAGGTCACCATAGACCACGTCGATCCCTGGATCGCTGTCCAGCAGCTCGATCGTCCGGCTTATCTGGGCGCTGAACAGTTGATTGTCCGCATCCAAGGGGATGATGTATGCGCCCCGTGCCACGCGGATCCCATTATTCCTTGCCTTGCCCAAGCCGGTATTCTGCTGGCGGATGACCCTGTACCGCTCCGTATCCAAGGCATCCAGCACACGGTTCGTAGCCTCGTCCGTGGACCCATCATCCACGATGATCACCTCGATGTCGGTCCGGGGTGAGTAGGCCTCAATGCTCTCCAAGGCCTCTGGGAGATAGGACCCCAGGTTATAGCATGTGACGACAATGGAAACCTTTGGATGCATGACCATTTGTCTTGAGCGAAGACGGTGCTTGGGCTGGTGGATCAAGTGATGAATGACAGGGGATCCGGTGGGCTATGAGGTCTTGAATGATCGTAGCCAAGAGAAGCGGTTCCGGACGAAATACCGGATCTTCTTCGAGAACGGCATGACCTGGTGACGCAGTTCCTTCAACTCTGCCATTTCAGGTAACTGACCAAGCTCCAGGATGAAGGCGGATCGAAATAGGTCGTTGTACCTGAAGTTGGTGTGTGCGTTGAGAAGCTCGTACATATGGATCATCCCGCGCACGCGATCATAACCCAAGTGATGGGCGGAAACGCTCTCGTTGTGTTGGCGCCAAACGGACATCACCCCATCGATAAGCTTGAACTTGCCCCTTAATGAAAGCAGAAAGAGCAGCGGGATATCCCCGCTCATGGTGGTTTTGAACCAATCCGGAAATTCCGATGGTTCGAATCGGCGGAAGACCAAACTCGAGGTGTGCATGAAATACGGCCCGATCAGATCCTCAGTGGTGAATTCCTCCTTGGTCACCTTGTCGGGAAGCAGGCGGTCGGGCCTGCCTTGGATCCTGGATCGCGCAAGGACCCGATGAAAGCAAAGCTCGAAATCCGGATGCGCCTCCAAGAAGTCCACTTGCTTTTGCAACTTCTGCGGGTCGGTCCAGAAGTCGTCTCCTTCGCACAGGGCAATGTATTTGCCGTTGGCTTCACTGAGCAGGTGCATGAAGTTGGCGCGGCCCGTCGGGCGACCGAGGATCTGGATCACGTCCTTCCGGGAACGCAGGAAGAGCCGGATCCGGTCCGGATGTTCGGCCGCATATCGTGCGCAGATCTCCCGCGTGCCGTCCGTGCTTTCATCCTCGCCGACCAGGATCTCTACCGGGAAGGCGGTCTTCTGCATCAGGATCCCATCCAGGCATTGGGCTATGCAGCGGGCGTGCTGATACGTGACCACCACCACACTGACCAGTGGTTGGCTCACAACAGGTTGATCGGACATTTCAACCGCGAATATCGGGCTTATCCACCCATCGCCATGTTCGCGCGCCGCTTGCAACAAGCCCCCTGCTCGTGCGGGCGATGAGGTCGGGAGCGCGGTCTCCCAAGGTGTGCGCACGGTTTCCCTGGCCCACTTCCCGCGCTCACCGGTTGCCCGAGAAAAAGTCTTCGAGGTGCTGCCTATCCTCCGGCGTCATCTTCACCATGACCTCCAACTTCTCATGCGTTGCGTGCCGGACCATGTACATGTTCTTGACCCCCACAGGAAAGGACGGAGCTTGAACGGCTTCCTCTTCACCCAGATGGGCCTTCGGTGGGTGATCTTGGTATCCTTCCCCACGGAACGGCTGTTCTCGCGCTCTTGCGTCCCGGTGGGCACATCGCTTAAGGAAGGATGCCACAAGCCAAGCCGCACGCACCCCGGTTCGAACAACTTCTTCATCGGGATGGTGAAAACCCGGTCGGCACCAAAGCCATCCACAAAGGCTTTCGTGACCACTCCGGGTTTCAAATACCGGAATCCGAGATCCTTGCTTGGCTCGTTGGAAACGCCAGCTTGGATGTAGTCCTTGAAGGTCGATAGTCCGCTCACATTGCTTAGGATGTGGTACATCTGGGCATAGTACGCATGCAGCAGTTCGAGTGGCTCACGCTCGGTGATCAGGATATCGAACGAAACGTTCCAATACTCCTCCAACTTCAGGAGCCGATCGACCAACTGCCGCAATGAAGCCGTGGAATAGCCATGATGCTGATGGATCGATGGCTTCAAGAGTGACGATAGGAATCCTTCTTCAGAGAGGATGAAGGGCACCGACTCGTCCACATCGCCGAAGAGCCCTCTTTCAAATTTGAGATGGTCTTCGAATATCCGACCATTCATCGATTCGAACTTTTCAGCACTCGCATAGCACACATGATAGACCAACTCCCAGAAGTGCCTCTCCTTTTCCGCATCAAACGATACCTTGGTCAAATAGCGATACCCCGTTACCGTCTTGAACACATGGTTCTGGAGCGTGGTAGTACCCGTCTTTGGCCAACCGATGTGAAGGAGGGCTTTCCTTTTGGTAGCATATCCGTTCATTGACCTGCGGCATTTGCGCATGAACATCCTTGTGCCACGCAAAGGCCAAAGATCACCTTTCCTTGGTGAAGCATTTCCGGCCCAGCCGTCCAATGGAAAGCGGCGAGGCCATATGCCCTGATCCTTGCGGTGATCCGGGTAGCTTTGCTGCCTTCCATGCATTCCGATCCAGCGCAGCCATTCGCTTCCCTACCATCCATTTATGCGGAGAAGCGCTTGGGCATCATGCAGCCCTACTTCTTCCCGTACCTCGGTTACTTTGGCCTGATCGCGAACACCGATCGTTGGATCGTGTTCGATCCGGTCCAGTACATCCGCAAGGGCTGGATGAACCGCAACCGGGTGTTGAAGCAGGGTGGCGGGGTGAAGTATGTCGGCATCACCATGGCCCCGCACGCGCGGGATACGCTGATCCATCAGATGCGCTTGGCCGATGGGGTGGATCATTTGGAACAAGTGGTCCGCAACCTGGACTACTACAAGAACGTGCGCGCCCCGTACTATGCGGAGGTGGTGGCCTTGCTGGAAGCGTGCTTCGCACCCGGCGAGCAGCGGCTGGTCCACTTTCTTACAAGGTGCTTGGAACTGACGTGCGCGCACATCGGGGTCCCGTTCCACCAGGAGATCTATTCCGAAATGGGGCTGGTCCATGAGCCCGCCCATGGTCCCGGTGATTGGGCGTTGAACATCTCCAGAGCCCTCAAGGCCGCTACTTACATCAATCCGCCGGGGGGGCGGGACATCTTTGATCCCCGTGCATTCAGCAATGCCGGTGTCCAGTTGCTCTATTTGGAGCAGGAGCTTCCACCCTACAAGCAACGGACCCCGGAGTTCGAACCGGGATTGTCGATCATCGACGTGATGATGTTCAATGAACCAGCGACCATCCGGGCGATGCTGGCTCAGCACAAGTTGGTGAGCGCATGATCCAGAAGGACGCGGCGGATGTCACGAAGCATGTGCGGGACTGGACCTTCACCAATTCGGCGCGCACGGCGTTCGAGGTCCTATTGCGCGGCCGTTCATGGCCAAGCGGCTCCTCTCTCCTGATGCCCGGCTACATCGGGTTCACCGATCGCGAGGGTTCCGGTGTGTTCGATCCGGTGCGGAACACAGGCACGCCATTCACCTTCTACCCTATCGGTGAACGGCTTCAGGTGGACCTCGAAAGGATCGAAGCGCTGCTGGCGACCGGCAACCACCCGATGATCCTGGTGATCCATTATTTCGGCTTGGCACATGTGGACATGGCTGCGATGCAGGAACTCTGTAGCCGATACAAGGTGATCTTGGTGGAGGATTGCGCGCATGTACCGCTGACCACTGACGCCGGATTGGGCACCTACGGTGGTGCCGCATTCCACTCC
Source organism: Flavobacteriales bacterium (assembly GCA_016721005.1). Lineage (GTDB taxonomy): Bacteria > Bacteroidota > Bacteroidia > Flavobacteriales_F > PHOS-HE28 > PHOS-HE28. The sequence continues at coordinate 344,862 of JADKJM010000004.1, read as the reverse complement.
CTTCACAAGATACTGGCCGTTCCGGATGGCGGTGTGTTGCGGATCAACGACCCATCCGTGCATCGCGGCACACTTGCATCCGGCGAAGCCTGTGCGGCATCCACCATGGAACACGTCCTTCGTTCCGACCTCCCTGCCATCAAGGCCGATCGCAAACGCAACTACGCGTTCCTGGCTGAGCGGCTCAAGGATGTTGAAGGTGTGGAAGTGTTGTATCCATCCATCGGCGAATGGGTGCCGCACGACTTTCCCATCCGTGTAAAGGACGGCCTGCGCGAGAAATTGTATTTCGCACTGATGGAAAAGGCCTTGCCAACCACAGCCTTGTACTACCGCATGATCGATGAGATCACCGTGCAGGATCATCCCAACAGTTACGCGCTCTCAACGAGCATCTTGAACCTGCCGGTCCATCAGGATACCGGTGAGAATGATCTACGCGCTCTGTGTGATACCATGGAAAAGGAATTGACGCTCCTTCGTTCATGAAGACGATCGGTGGCTTTTTCGAACTGGAGCTTCCGCTCAAGGGCAGATCCCCGCATCCGGAGGCCATAGCCCTTTCAACCGGTCGGGCTTGCCTTATGGTGATCCTGGACGTGATCAGGCCCTCGATGGTCCACGTGCCGTTCCACACCTGCGATGCCACCTTGGAACCGTTCAAGCAACTGAAGATCGAGACCCGGTTCTATGCCTTGAAGGAGAATTTGGAACCTGCATCCCTTCCCATCCTTGGGATCGGCGAATATTTCCTTTGGACCAATTATTACGGCCTTTGTGGTGACCTGACCGACCGGCTGAAACAACATTATGCGGACCGTTTGATCATCGATGACACCCATGCTTTCTTTCAGGGTATCCATCCCGGTCACTGGTCATTCACGTCAGCCCGGAAATACTTTGGCGTACCCGATGGCGCCTATCTGTTCACCCCGCGGCCCATCGAAGTGGAGGCACCCCGGTTCACTGCCATCAGCATGGACCACGGCATGTTGCGGGCGATGGGGCTTCAGCAGGAGGCCTTTGCGGCCTACCAGCGTTATGAGGCTTGCTTGCCCTGTGCCGTCAACCGGATCAGCACGGTAAGCGAGGGGTTGTTGCGCGGCGTTGATCTGGAAGCTACCAAGGCCCGTAGGCGGTTGAATTTTGAATTCTTTGCGGAACGGATAGGACATCTTGATCATCTGAAGCTCCACCTCGCGTCCGACGCGGTGCCGTTCTGTTTTCCGTTCCTGCCGGAGAGCCCTATGGACCGCGCTGCGCTCTACACCAAAGGATTCTTCATTCCCCGGTATTGGCCGGATGCGGAGCGAAGGAACACGACGGGGTTTGAAGTGGAGAGGCGCTTGGGTGCGGACCTCCTTCCTTTGCCGGTCGACCACCGCTACACACCGGAAGACCTGATGCCATTGGTCCATCATATACTACAGCAACAATGAGCGACGATCGTTGGCTTCAATTTTGGCGGGACCATGGCCGCAAGTCCCGGTCCGCCGACGAACAGACCCAAGTGCTGCGCACCTTCAACAAGGCCCCGATCGATGCGGACCGATGGGAATTCACTCTTGAGGAACTGGAGCGCGCTTTCCCCGTGGATCGGGACGATGATGTATTGGACCTCTGTTGTGGGAATGGCCTGTTCACGGCCTATTTCGCTTCCCGCTCCCGCACGGTGACCTCCGTGGACGTCTCCCCGGACCTGTTGCAGGTGCTGAAACAGCGCAACCTGCCCAATGTGACCACACTGTGCTCGGACATGCGGGCGGCTGAATTCCAGGACGGTAGTTTCTCCCGCATATTGCTCTATGCAGCGTTGCAATACATCGACGAACAGGAAAGCATCGAATTGGTTAAGCGGATGGCCCGCTGGTTAAGGCCGGGGGGACTGTTGTTCATCGGTGATGTCCCTGACCGCACACGTATGTGGGCATTCTACAACACGGAGGAACGCCGCTCCCTCTATTTCGAGAACCTCGCTGCCGGCCGGGAGGTGGTAGGGACATGGTTCGAGCCTGTTTGGCTGAGCAACCTCTCCGCATATTGCGGTTTCACCAAGATCGAGATGCTATCCCAACATCCTGACCTGATATATGCACACTTCAGGTTCGATATGCTCCTGACCCGATGAGAACCGTCGCGTTATTCGGCGTCGCACGCAGCGGCACCAGTTGGTTGGGTCAAGTGTTCAACAGCTCGCCGGATGTGGTATTCCGCTTCCAGCCGCTTTTTGCTTTTGAATTCAAGGGACGCGTGGACGAGGACAGCACGCGAGCCGAGTACGAGCGGGTCTTTGAGGACATGGCCGTCGCGGACACGCCTTTTCTCACCCAAAGGGAGAAGCAGGAGAGCGGTATTTATCCGAACTTTCGGAAGTCGGCGGCCCCGGACACCTTGGTGTTCAAGGAAGCACGGTACCAAAGCGTGTTGGAGCCGATGCTTCGCCGGGTCCCCGGATTGAAGGCCCTAGGGCTGGTCCGCGATCCGCGAGCCGTGCTGAATAGCTGGCGAAAGAATGCAAAAGAGTTCCCGCCTGGATCAGACATCATGAGGGAATGGCGTTTTGGGAATTGCAAGAATTCCGGAAGCCCGGATTATTTCGGCTACTACAAGTGGAAAGAAGTGGCCCATCTGTATGTGGACTTGGAAGAACAATACCCCGACCGTTTCAGGGTCCTACGGTATGAGGATGCTGTGCATGACCCGTTGCAAGTGTTCCCCGGTCTATTCTCATTCTGCGGGATACCCTATACGCAGCAGACGGAAGATTTTCTATTGGAGAGTTCCAAGGACAGATCCTCCAGCACATCGGTGGAAGATCGCTACTACAGTGTATTCAAGGATAAGAGCGTGGTCGATAAATGGCGTAAGGAACTCGACCCATACATCATCGAGGAGATCAAGGCTGATCTAAGGAGCACGAGACTGGAGCAGTTCCTGTCCTGAATACTCCGGGATCCGTACTATCCCACCTCAAGGATCTTTCGTGCAATACGCTCCACATCCTCCGGTTCGAGCTCGAAGTAGGTCGGAAGTGCCAGCACGACATCCGCAGCCCATTCCGCCCTCGGCATCGCAGGGGAACTGACATAGGGCAATTTGTTCAAGGCTGGATAGAAATAACGGCGCGTGTAAATACCGTTCACGGAAAGATGGTCCATCACCCTTTTGCGTGAAGCCCCATCAGGGAGTAATATGGGATAATAGGCCTCATTGGATAAAGCACCGGTTGGCAACATAGGCCGTGCGTAGCGCCCGTTCAATAGCTGGTCATACCGCTTAGCCACGTTCCGCCTGCTTTCGATCAGCCGGGCCACGTGCGGCAGCACAGCCATGCCCATTGCCGCATGCACCTCGCTCAACTTGGCATTGATGCCCAAGGTGAAGTGCTCATCGGCGATATGGCCAAAGCTGCGCAAAAGCTGTAGTCGCTTATCCGCCTCTTCGTCGTGCAGGACCACCGCGCCACCCTCCACGGTGTGGAAGAGCTTGGTGGCGTGGAAGCTGAGGGTACTGGCATCGCCCCATGCAAGGATGCTCTTGCCCTTGTATTCCACATCGAAGGCATGGGCGGCATCGTAGATCACCTTCAACCCGTGCTTCTTGGCAATGGCATCGATGGCCTCCACATCGCAGGGAATGCCATAGACGTGCGTGGCCAGGATCGCTGAGGTATCCGGTGTGATGGCGGCTTCGATCAAGTTCGGATCGATGCAGCAGGTCTTCGGGTCGATGTCCACGAAGACCGGTGTGCAGCCTTCCCAGAGGATGGCGCTGGTGGTGGCCACGTAGCTGAACGGCGTGGTGATCACCTTGCCGGTGATACCCAAGGCACGGATCGCCAATTGCAGGGCCAAGGTGCCGTTGGCCATCAGGCGCAAATGCGGCACATCGAAACGGGCACGCAGGGTTTCTTCCAACTCCCGGTGGATGGGGCCGTTGTTCGTGAGCACATGGCTGCTGTAGGCCTTGTCCAGCCAGTGGAGGTACTCCTCCCGTGGTGGCAGGAAGGTCCGGGTAACGTGGATCGGTGCGTGGTTCATGGAGGAGCGCCTACGGCGGAATGCTCCGGCTTATGCGGGCGGCAAGATACCCCGGTGGGTCCGATGCGGCACCTCTGCGGAGGTCCAGCGATCGGCGAGGGCCGGACCCGCAGCACGGTCCGTACGGTCTCACCGGCCTTGGCCCGGAAAGGATGTCCTACCGGGCAGGGTCCATGGCTTTTGAGACTGTTAGGATAAGTGTGTCCGGTTGGTCAGGATGATCTTCTTCAACCAAGACCCGCGCGAGTTCAACCAAAGTCCGCGAGACCTTGGCCTTGGTTGCTCGAACCTCAGGCAAGTTTGCTCAGAACTCAGGCAAGGTTTCCCAGACCTTAGGCAAGTTTTCGCAGAACTCAGGCAAGGTCCGCGAAAACTCAGGCAAGATCCGCGAAAACTCAGGCAAGGTCTGCGAGAACTCAGGCAAGGTCCGCGAAAACTCAGGCAAGGTCTGCGAGAACTCAGGCAAGGTCTGCGAAAACTCAGGCAAGGTCTGCGAGAACTCAGGCAAGGTCTGCGAGAACTTAGGCAAGGTCTGCGAGAACTTAGGCAAGGTCTGCGAGAAGTCAGGCAAGGTCTGCGAGAACTTAGGCAAGGTCTGCGAGAACTCAGGCAAGGTCTGCGAGAACTCAGGCAAGGTCTGCGAGAACTCAGGCAAGGTCTGCGAGAACTCAGGCAAGGTCTGCGAGAACTCAGGCAAGGTCCGCGAAAACTCAGGCAAGGTTGCTCAGAACTCAGGCAAGGTTGCTTGAACCTTAGGCAAGGGTCTGCTATTCCGAATGTGTCGATCGATCCTTGAAGTGGCGCTCGACCTGATCGAAGCCATGCTCCAAGAAGTGCTTACGTCGGCCCTCTGCTGAGCGCTTCATCAACCTTGGAACGGCCGTTCTTCACCAAGTAGGGTCCAATGCAATGCACTGGAAGCGGATGGTGGAAAGTGGCGCGGCACGTGGCGGCAGGAAGCTGCGCGTAACGTGCAGCGGTTCGGGTTCCATTCCTGTCAGGATATCCGGGATGCGATGGGCTGCCTCCAGATCTGAAGCAGCGACCGGTATGTGCGGCGCATGCGGACCCGGAAAGGATACATCGCCATGGATAATTTGTCCAAGGGACCAAGGGCCCACCACCCCTGTTCGGCGTATCCCAGTTCACACAGTAGGTCGCCCACGTACCGGTCCAAGAGATAACGCTCTTCCAAGGCAAGTTTGTTCTTCCAGATACCGCCCGGCACGTTCCGCAAGGCCTTCAAGGACGGATCCCCGCGGCTCACGAGTTTTTTCGACGCCTGGTTCTCTGAAGCAATGGCGTTGACCTGTTCGTGCTCCACCGGGAGGCCGGCAAACCGGAAGATCTCTTCCAGATGTTCACTTGTACCCGACATAAGGTCCTCATAACGGACCTCATGATACCGATCGGCACCGAGCTTTTTACCCGTTTGCATGGCCGCCCTTACATGGGTGGCCCAATCCGTTGCGGCCCCCTTCACCTCCCCGGCCCCGAAATTCATGGTCCGCTTGGCCCGCATCATGCTCACGGCCACTTCACGACCATCACGAATGATGTGGATGAACCGGCAATTCGGCACTAGCCGGTCCATGAGCAGTAAGTGCTGGGCATACCCCGGATGCTTGTCGAGTATGTGCGTGGCTTGCGGTTTCAGGTCAAGCACACGCGAATAGACATCGTTCACGATCGACCTCATGCCGCGTTCAAAATCCGCTCGGTCATAAAGCAGCGACAGACCTTGCCTCCAATTGTGCTTTTCATACCGCTGGACCTCGTCCTCAAAGCGCTTCGCAGGTGCGGCGAGATAGCTGGAGAACAGGGTCAGTTCCTTTTTCAACGAAACGACCGAAGGATGCTCCGATAGCATTTCAAACAACCAGGTCGTTCCGCTCCGCGGTGCTCCCACTATGAACAGGAATTGCTTTGACGAAAGGTCGTCCATGGGAATCATTGATCACCAGCCGAGGTCCGTTCATGTTGCCACGCCACGGGAAACCGGAACAGGCCGGCCCGCTTGCCATGCCATGCGCCCTTTCTGACGGGTTCGGGCAGGGTAAAGCCGATGATACTGTGGGTTTGGAACTGGAGCTTCCCCTGGTAATGGACCATCAGGTTGAACCGGAAATCGCCCGGGTTCAACAATTTACCCGGTATCGCGAACCTCACCTTGTGGATGCCCGGACCAAGATCCGCATCCGGCGTATTTTCACGCAAGTTCGTGGCAAAGAGTACCAATTGGTCATTGTTCAGCACTTGGACGTTGATGTTCAAGTGCCGCCCGTCGTCCGCCTTCAAATTCTCGATGCACACTTCGAACAGAACGTCCGTATCCCAACTGAAGGTCCCATTGTCGGGATCCGGCCTCACCCGTGCGGACCTCAACCTGACTACGTCATTCCCAGGAGCTGTATCAAGTTCGGTCCATACCATTTCGGATTGGTCCGAGGTGAAGTTCGATAGGTACGCACCAACCACGTCCTCCGTGGGACCCTGCATGCGTACGCGCCCGTTATCCAGCCAGATCACGCGGGAGCAGAGCGACCGCATGGCGGTCATGTTGTGGCTGACAAAGAGGACGGTGCGGCCGCTGGCGGCGCTGTCCTTCATCTTGCCCATGCTCTTGCGCTGGAAATCGGCATCGCCCACGGAGAGCACCTCATCCACAATAAGGATCTCCGGCTCCAAGTGCGCTGCTATGGCGAAGCCGAGCCGCACGCGCATGCCGCTGCTGTACCGCTTCACAGGTGTGTCAATATGATGCTGGATGCCGCTGAAGGCGATGATCTCGTCCAGTTTGGCGTTCACTTCGGCCTTGCGCATGCCGAGGATGGCACCGTTGAGGTAGATGTTGTCGCGTCCGGTGAGTTCGGGATGGAAGCCGGTGCCCACCTCCAGGAGGCTGGAGACCTTGCCGCGCATCTTGATGGTGCCTTCGGTGGGGAGGGTGATGCGGGAGAGGAGCTTGAGCATGGTGCTCTTGCCGGCACCGTTATGGCCCACGATGCCCACCACTTCGCCCCGGCGCACCTCGAAGGAGACGTCGCGCAACGCCCAGAAATCCTCCCCGATACGCTGTGGGTCCACCGCCGCGCCCACGGGGAGCGTGGGGTCCGGGCGGCCCAGCAGCTTGGCGGTCCAGGCCTTCACATCATCCGTGAGCTGCTGGCGGTTGGTGGTGCCCAAGCGATAGCGCTTGCCCACGCCTTGCACCTGCACCATCAAGGGTTCCTGTTCCATCCGGGACGAAATTAGGCTACTGGTGATCGGAGGATCGGATGATGAACCGGCTCCCGAATGGCATCTTGACCCCGACCGGATCATTTGTTGACACATGATCGGGATCCGCCACAGGCACGGTTGACGAGATCGCTTCGCAAGAGCCCAAGCCTGCGGCCGCATGCTGGCGATGACGGTGGGGGGTGATCGGAACTGCGATCCTGTTGCCTCGTTTCATCTTTCAGCGTTCTACACCACATCCGCGTAAGACCGTTCCGCCCGTTGAAAAAGAGCGAGGCCGGCAAGGAGGAGGACCGATGCGCAGATGGCGGAGTACCACAGGGTGCTCCAGTCCATGGCCGTGCCCAACAAGGCCCCGCGGAAGCCTTCGATCACCGGGGTGATGGGGTTGGCCTCCAGGAGGGGGCGCACGGGGCTGTCCGGTGCCACCTTGGCCAAGGGGAAGATCACCGGGCTCATATACATCAGTAGCTGCACAGCGAAGCCGATGAGGAAGTTCAGGTCCTTGTACTTGGTGGTGAGCGCGGCCACGATCAGCCCCGTTCCCAAGGCCAGTAGCATCTCCAGGATGATCAACAAGGGGAGCGTTAGCAGGGCGATGCCCGGTGCCCACGCGTAACTGCCGGAAATGCGGTACACGGCGGCAAAGACAAAGAAGAAGGCCAACTGCACCAGGAAGGTGAAGGCGGAGGAGGCCATGGAGGAGAGCGGCGGGATCAGCCGGGGGAAATACACCTTGGTCATCAAGGGGGCGTTGGTGATCAGCGTGGCGGCGGTCTTGTTGATCACCCCGGCGAAGAAGGACCAGGGCATCACGGCGGACATGTAGAAGAGCACGGGTGGGATGCCCGGCAGGGCCATGCGGGCCATTAAGCCGAAGATCACCGCGAACATGAGGGAGGTGATCAAGGGTTGCAGGAGCACCCAGATCGGGCCTAGGATGGTCTGCTTGTAAATGGCGGTGAGGTCGCGCTTCACCATCTCGGCCAACAGGTCGCGGTACCTCCAGATCTCCCCCAGGTTCAGGCGCCACCACGGGGTGGAGGGTTCGATCACCACATCCCAATGCCCTTCTGCCGCATGCGCACCCCCTTCAGGCGTCATGGCCCCCTCCTTCTTCATGCATCCGTCTGCTTTCCATCATCCTTGCCCTTCCGCTTTCGACCATAGCCGTAGCCGTAGCCGTACCCGCTGCCATAGCCATAGGCATAGCGATAGCCATAGCCGTAGTTGGTGTTGTAGTAATACTTGCTCTTCTTCATCCGAACACCGTTCAGGATGAAGCCGGTATTCTTCATCGGGTTCCCCTGCAGGACCTCCAGCGCGTTGTTCACATGGTCCTTGCTCGCGAAGCGGGTGTTCAACACGAAGAGCGTGGCATCCATGTAACGCATCATCAACAACGCATCCGTGATGAGCCCCACCGGCGGTGTGTCCACCATGACGTAGTCGTATTCCAGCCGCGCCTCTGCGAACAAGGTTTCGAGGTGTTTGCTAAGCACGAGTTCCGAGGCGTTCGGCGGTGTGGGACCGCTCAACATCACGCTGAAGTTCTCGAACTGCGTGGGCATGACCACATCCCTCCATGCGGCCTTTCCGATCAGCACGTTGCTCAGGCCGATGGTGCTGTTCATACCCAGGCTGATGGCCACTTTCGGTTTGTGCAGGTCCAATTCCAACAGGAGCACCTTCTTCCCCGCCTTGGCCAGAATGGCACTGAGATTCACGGAGCAGAAGGTCTTCCCCTCGTTCGGCCGGTAACTGGTGACCATGACCACCTTGCCCGCGCCTTCAGGGGCCGGGATGTATTCCAAATTGGTCCGCACCGTTCGGAAGCTTTCCGTAATGGCCGCCTTCGGATCGCTGTCCACCACCACGTAGTTCTGCTCGGCCTTTTCACTCGCGATGATCTCCCCGAACACCGGCAAGGGGGTGAGTTCCTTCAACTGGTCAGCGTTCTCGATGCGGTCATAGAACATGACCCGAACGAACACGACCAGGAGCGCGACCACGATCCCACCCAACATGAAGGTGTAGAAGATCTTCACCTTGTCCGGCCGAACGACCCCGAGACTTCGCGCGGACTCGATGACCTTGGTCTGCGGCACGATACCGGCGCGTGCGATGACCGTAGTGGCGCGCTTCTCCAACAGGAAGAGGTACATCTTCTCGTTCACTTGCAACCGTCGTTGGATGTTCAGGATGTCGCGCTGGCTCTTGGGCAAGGCACGGATCATGCGTTCATAGTCGCTCACCTGCGCGCTCACATCACTGATCCTGCCGAGCTTCGCTTGCCGCGTGTTCTTGATATAGGTCAGGAGGTTGAGCCGGGTCAGCTGCAATCCGGAATCGATCCGCGCGATGGCCAGGTTGTTCGAGGTGCCCTCATAGAGCATCTCGTTGCGTTTCATCTGGGTCTTGTACAGTTGGCTCAGGGTCTCCTGCAGGAACTGATCCTCGATGATATAGGTGGCCGGCGGCAACAAGCGCTCGTCCTCGCTGCTGAGCACGTAGGATTCCAGCGCGTTCAACGATTGCACCTCCAGTTCCATCCCCCGGCGCATCTTATCGTAGCCGACCATCTCCGCGAAGAACTGGGTTTCCTCCCGGTCGAGGTCCAGCACGTTCTTGGTCTCCTTGTAGTTCTGTAGTTCGTCCTCGTGTTGTTCCAGGATCACCGTGACCTCGGCCAGTTGCTTGTCGATGTAATTGAGGGTGTTCTCGTTGATGTCGAACTCACTTTGCAGGGTATAGGTGATGTACTGGCGCGAGAGACTGTCCAGGAACATCTTGGCCCGTACGGCCACCTCATCCTCCACCGTGATATCCAGGATGGTGGTGAAATCGGCATTCTCCACGGTGATGGCCCTCACATACTGGTTCACAAGCTTGGACCTCTCGTGTCGCTCGAACTGGTAGTCAATGCTCGCTAGGTCGACAACGGTCCTCTCGGTGATGTACGGCGATCGATCCACCTTGATGATGAACTCCGGGTCGCGCTCCTCCTGGTCGAACCGGAACTTCTTCTTCACCACTTCGCCACCCTTGTCAAAGCTCAATTCGTAATGCTCGACATCGATGATGTGGATATCGATCGGCTTGTCATACAACCGCTGGTTGATCGGTTGCAAGTGGACCGTGAAGGGCACCGTTCCGTAATGCTGCGTGGTCTTGAAGCGCCCTACGATGAAGTAGGAGACGTCGAAGTCCAACCGGTCCAACGTATGGTCAACAATGTCAAAGGAGGTAAGAACGCGCTTCTGGTTCACGAGATCCCCATAGACCCCGGCATACCCCAAACTCTTATACATCTCGTTCTGGTAACCGTAGGTCTCGCGGTCCTTCAGCAGGATCTGGGTCCGCGCACCGTACACATCGGGCAGCTTGTAACTGTACAGGTAGGACAGTACACTGGCCAACACCATGGCCACGGCGACGAAATACCAGTTCTTGGACGCTATCCGGATGAAATAGCGCAGGTCCTTGGCATCGATGATGTTGCCGCGCTGCTGAGACTTTGGGGATGCCATCCGGAGATTTCGACCACCATCTGCCAAGTGGTCACCATGACCCATGAAAGGCCCATGGAATGCGGGCAAATATAGGCGAAGGAGTTTCCGGATAGGGCCGCTAACAAGCACTGTGGATGAATGTTGGAAGAAGCCCGTGCGTAGTCCCGACCCATTCCCTACTTTTGGCAACCTTGTTCCAATAGGCTCCATGTACAGAATGTTACGCTTCGCCCTGCTGTTCATTGCGATGGTATCGCCGATGGCGGCTGTCCTGATGGCCCAGCCCGTGGGTGGCCCTCCTCCTTGTTGGCCTCCACCATGTATCCCGATAGATGGTGGCCTGACCGCTCTTATCGTGGCCGGTCTGGTATATGGCGGCGGCAAAGCCGCTCGGATGCGCAACGTGCGCGGCAAGTCGCGCTAACGGTCATGAGTGCGCTGCGTTCCGGCTTGGCACGGACGTGGAATGACCCGCTTCTTCGTTTTCTGGTCGTTGCCATCGGATCATACCTGATCTGGCAACTTTTCTACGAGCAGATCCTTCATCCATGGGGACAACTCGACCGCACGGTGATCAATGGTCTGGTCTGGGCAGCCACTTTGATGTTGGAGGGTCTGGGTTACGAGATGCTTCCCGAACCGCGCGTGGATCTGGAGCGCTATGTCGGCGTGCAAGGAGGATCACATCTCTGGATCGGTGATCCCTGCAACGGGGTATCACTATTCGCTGTCTTTGCCATCTTCATCTTCGCGTTCCCCGGACCATGGCGGCACAAAGCCTGGTTCATACCGGGCGGCATTCTTCTGATCCACTTGATGAACGCGATCCGCGTCGCCGTGCTCTGTATCGTGGTGACCAGAAGCTACGACCTGCTCAACTTCAACCATGATTACACCTTCTATGTGGTGGTGTACGGCGGGGTCTTCCTCTTGTGGTACCTGTGGGTCACGCGGTTCAGCGGGTTGAAGAAGGCCCGTTCGGCATGAAGCGGGCAGACCTCCTGAGCGGGCTTTTCCTAGCGATGGCCGTGGCGCTGGGCGCTGTCCGGGAATTCCTGTTCGTCAACCTGAACTATGAACTCGACTTCCTTGAGCACCATCGCGACCGGACCTATGCACATAGCATGTTCCGCGGTTGGGTGCATGGATGGGATGCTTCGGATCTGCGCTTGTGCAAATGGCTGCTTTCCCTTGGCTTCATGGCTGCGATCCTGAGCCTGACGATCGCAGTTGCACGGGTCCGGTTCGGGCATCATCAGTATGTCGGCCCATTGTCTTGACCTTCCTGGTCATCGGATCCCTCGCCCTCCTCTTCCATGCCTTGGCCGGTTGGTCCCCACCGTTGGAGGCGGTATCCATCAAATTGCTTCATGCGCTACAGTATCCGGTACCATTGCTCGTGGTCTGGGCTGCGTCCTGGCGAAGAACAGCCTGAGACCAAGCGCCCGTTACATTTGGTCGCTGGCGCAGCGACGCTTCAATCACAGCCGCTTCCCCCGAGTACCAACCCAACATCACCGAACCTTTGACCCATGGAGCGTGACAACCGGATCTTCGAATTGATCGAGAAGGAGAAATGGCGCCAGACCGTTGGTCTGGAACTCATCGCCAGTGAGAACTACGTGAGCGACCAGGTGATGGAAGCGATGGGTTCGGTACTGACGAACAAGTACGCCGAAGGTTTGCCCGGTAGGCGTTACTACGGCGGCTGCGAGATCGTGGACCAAGTGGAACAACTCGCCATCGATCGGGTGAAGGAGCTCTTCGGTGCGGCGTGGGCCAACGTGCAGCCGCACAGTGGCGCACAGGCTAATGCTGCGGTGATGCTCGGGTGCATCAAGCCCGGCGATACGATCCTCGGGTTCGACCTGAGCCACGGCGGCCACCTGACCCACGGAAGCCCGGTGAACTTCAGTGGGAAGCTCTATCGCCCCACGTTCTATGGCGTGGACAAGTCCACCGGCCGTGTGGACATGAACATGGTCCGTGAGGTGGCGCTGCGTGAAAAACCCAAGCTCATCATCTGCGGAGCCAGTGCGTACAGCCGGGATTGGGACTATGCTGCGTTCCGGGCCATCGCCGATGAAGTGGGTGCCATCCTGATGGCGGACATCAGCCACCCGGCCGGGCTCATCGCCACGAAGCTGTTGAACGACCCGTTGCCGCATTGCCATGTGGTAACGACCACCACACACAAGACACTTCGCGGCCCACGCGGCGGGCTGATCATGATCGGCAAGGACATCCCGAACCCATGGGGACTGAAGACCCCGAAGGGTGAAGTGCGTCCACTCAGTGCGATCCTGGACAGCGCGGTCTTCCCCGGCACGCAAGGCGGACCGTTGGAGCATGTGATCGCCGCCAAGGCCGTGGCCTTCGCGGAAGCGCTGGATCCGGAGTTCAGGACCTACGGAGAGCAGGTGATCACGAATGCAAAGGCACTGGCCACCGCATTCCTGGAGAAAGGATACAACATCGTGAGCGGTGGAACGGACAACCACTGCATGCTCATCGACCTGCGCAACAAGAACATCACCGGGAAGGACGCGGAGAACCTCCTCGTGCAAGCGCACATCACCGTGAACAAGAACATGGTGCCCTTCGATGACAAGAGCCCCTTCGTGACCAGCGGCATTCGTGTGGGCACGGCAGCGATCACCACACGAGGCGTGCGGGAGAGCGAATGCAAACAGATCGTGGAATTGATCGATACCGCGTTGTGCAGTGGAGGTGACAACGGTGAATTGGAGCGCGTGCGTTTCCAAGTGGGCGGTATGATGCGCTTGAAGCCGTTGTACGGTTGGGCGGTACCAGTCCCGAGGACCTACAATGTGGATTGGTCAACCGTGAACGGACCTCGGGCTTGGTCACTTGGGCACCCGGGGTGGTGTGGCATGCGGATGGCCTGATGTCACCGTTACGGATCGGTACACACTCCGCGAGATAACGGATACGACGCATCGGAATGCTCGTGCTCCGGTATCGTTGCCGGAAGCCGCACTCGACTGTCCACGGCAGCACACCGGCGATTTGTGGACCAAGCAACGCACCTCCTTCGTGCATTGGGGTTATAACCGTGCGTGGTACAGCTGGAGTGACATCCACTTTGATGGACCCGATTACGATTTCACGTTACGCCATGTGGAGGCGAAGGACCGCCCGATGCCCTTCGGCAAGGACTACTTCAACCCGAAGAACATCTGGATCCCCCAGTACAACTACAGGGCGGGCTGGTTCTTCCACGATCGCTGGAGCGTTTCCTTGGGGCTCGATCACATGAAGTATGTGATGGTGCAGGACCAGACGGTGCGTATGGATGGTTATGTGAACGGTACGCGTTCGATCCAGCATGCCACCGCGGAAGGATCACGTGACGTGCGACTGACCCAGGACTTCCTGAAGTACGAACACACCGATGGGCTCAACCTGCTAAGCGTTGACCTTGATCACTACGACCAACTCTGGGCCAGCCGGAACAACACCTTCCGCTTGAACGCTTACGAGGGCGTGCATGCCGGCCCGGTGATCCCACGCAGCGATGTGCGGCTTTTCGGACAAGGGCTCAACAACCGGTTCAATGTGGCGGGTGTGGGCGTCGGCGCGCAAGCCGGATTCCACGTGTGGTTGGGAAAGCACGTCTATATCCGCAACACGCTCAAAGCCGGATGGATCGACCTGACCCATGTGCTGACCACCGGCAACGATGCCGATCATGCGAGCCAGCATTTCTGGTTCGTGCAGCATGCGATCGTGGTGGGCGCCAGCTTCCGGATCGGTGGCGGCGGATCAGCCGACCATTGATCCTGCTTCCATGGTCGAAGGTCGCTTCAACTTGAAGCGAGCGAACGTGTCCTCATCAAGCCAGATGGCATACGCGGCGATGAAGGCCAAGCCCATCTCCGGGATGTCCATCCAGATGGCCGTGCCCAGATGGAACAACACGCCGATACCCATCCAGATGAGGCGTGTGCTTCGGAACCAGACCGCGATGGGAAAGGTCAACTGGAAGAGCAGTACGCACCACGTTGCCACCATGGCGAGCGTAGGATGATCCGCGATCCACAGCGGACCGAAGGCGGGATCCGAGGCCGCGATCCCCACCGCCGTGCCATCCAACCAATGTGTGCCCGTGAGTTTGTGCAGGCCGGTGGCGAGGTAGGCCAGCAACAACTGTAAGCGGATGATCCAGAAGGCACTCGTGGCGGCCACACCGAACGCGTCCTCTTTGCTCGGCAGGAAAATGTTCCAGAACAGCAGGTTCGCGATGAGTTGCTGGCCTCCGCTCCCCGCCAACCAAGCCCGGTTCATCAGGTTCAGGTGAATGATCCAGATCAAAAGGCCGACCCACCAGCTCGATCCACGGAAAAGAACGAACAAGCACAACAGAACAAGCAACGGGACCAACGCGAGCACAAGGACATCACCGATCCCGTTCGGCAACAAAGCCAAGCCGTGCGCTACATACTTCAGCAACCCCGGTGGCGCGTAGACCGGCGAACGGCCCATGGTGTACATGGCATCCCAGCCCCAATATGCACTTAGGGTGAAGCCGATCACCCACACCATGAGCGCGCGCTGGAAGAGTCGAACCGTCCAAGGCTGCGGCTTCATCGGGTCCGGAGGTTCGTGATCCGTTCCGTGCGATGCGCTGGTCGCTTCGGATCCGTAACGCATTGCTCCACCAAGCGGAATTCGATCCGCGTCGGTATCCTCCCCTCCCCGGGATCGAATTCGCTGTACAGGGCCATGGAGTTCATCGCACGGACCAACTCCACGGCTGGAACGGTATCCCCCATCGCCACTTCGGCTTGCACGTGCCGCGCGATCGCCTGCGCTACCCGACGTTGCAAGTACCCATCCTCCGCTCGTTCAATGCGTCCCCAGGATCGAGTGCCCCAACGCGCTTGCACTTGGCAGGAGCACCGCGGAGGATCCGGCGAGAAGAGCCGCCACTGCTGGTGGAACAGCGGGCGCGCGTAGAGCTGGCCGATGACCCGGAGTCGTTCCGGGATCATGCTTCCGGGGAAGGTGTAGCACGCGAGAAGCACCATGTGCAGCGACACGATGCCAATGACCATTGCTCTCTTGTTCACTTCCATATCCCCGCTGTGAAGATGGTGATCCGTTGCACATCGGGGCGGCTCGCCACCTTTGCCCCATGCATATTCCCGCAAACGATCCCACGCTTCGCTCTTGGGTCCCTGTTCCCCACCACAGTGATTTCCCGATCCAGAACCTTCCATTCGGCATCTGTTCCACGGCGGATCGTGGTCCACGCCCGTGTACCCGGATCGGTGAAATGGTCGTCGATCTCGCCGAACTCGCAGACTATGGGTTTCTGGATCACATGGGCATCGAGCGCACAGCACTGAAGTCGGCCACGTTGAATGCGATGCTCAAGTCGGGCAAGGAAGGGATCCGTCGGTTGCGCGGTCGGCTTAGCGAATTGCTCAGAACCGAGAACGCTGAGCTCAAGGACAACGCCACACTCCGCGAGCGTGCATTGGTTCCGATCGGATCGGTAACGATGCATCTCCCAGTTCAGATCGGCGATTACACCGACTTCTACAGCAGTCGGCAGCACGCATACAACGTGGGGTGCATGTTCCGTGATCCGGCCAATGCGCTCATGCCGAACTGGCTCCATTTGCCCGTGGGTTATCACGGCCGGGCCAGCAGCATTGTCGTGAGCGGCACACCGATCCGCAGACCGATGGGACAGTACAAACCATCGCCGGAGGCGGCGCCGGAGTTCGGGGCATCACGCCAGCTCGACCTGGAACTCGAGGTCGGCTTCATCACCTTCGATGGCAATGAGCTGGGCGAACGGATCACCACGGCGGAAGCCGAGGACAGGATCTTCGGATCGGTACTGTTCAACGATTGGAGCGCGCGCGATATCCAAGCGTGGGAATACGTTCCGCTCGGACCCTTCCTCGGAAAGAATTTCGGGAGCAGCATGAGCGCGTGGGTCGTTACACTGGATGCCTTGGAGCCTTTCCGGATCCCCTCACCTGTGCAGGAACCAGCGGTGCTCCCCTATTTGCAACAGAGCGGAGAACATCATTTCGACATCCAACTAGAGGCGGGTATTACTCCGGCTAACGGAAAGGAAACGGTGATCTGCAACACCAACTTCAAGAACATGTACTGGAGCATGGCCCAGCAGTTGGCGCACCACACCGTGAACGGCTGCAACGTCCGCGCAGGCGATCTCATGGCCAGTGGCACCATCAGCGGGGACACCCCGGAGAGCTACGGCAGCTTGTTGGAACTGGCGTGGAAAGGAACCAAGCCGATGAAGCTTGCGGACGGCACTGAACGCAAATTCATCCTTGATGGAGACAGCGTGGTGATCCGCGGACACTGCGAAAAGGACGGCGTTCGCATCGGATTCGGCGCGGTGGAAGGCACCATCCTTCCCGCGCGGTGATCACGGCCTGCCTAACTTTCGCAGCATGAGCAGTCCTTCCGGACCTACCACGACCAAGGCCTTGGCCGCAGTGCCGCGGGTCGATGAGGCGACCGAGCGCGGAGAGATCCTGCGCCGGTACCGCGGACTGCTACGCTCAGTGAAAGGACAACGCAGCGCGGAGGACACGCGCTTGATCCGCAAGGCGTTCAACATCGCGGTGGAGGCGCACAAGGACCAGCGCCGCAGGAGCGGAGAACCGTACATCTATCACCCGATCGCCGTGGCACGCATCTGTGCCGAAGAGATCGGATTGGGGACCACCAGCGTGGTGGCTGCACTGTTGCACGACACCGTGGAGGACACCGACATCACGCTCGATGATGTGAAAGACCTGTTCGGTCCAACGGTAACCACCATCATAGACGGCTTGACGAAGATCAGCGGGCTGCAATTCGGGACCGACAGCATCCAGGCTGAGAACTTCCGGAAGGTGCTGCTCACCCTCGCGCAGGATGTTCGCGTGATCCTGGTGAAGCTCGCCGATCGCTTGCACAACATGCGCACGCTGGACCACCAGCCGCGCGACAAACAGTTGAAGATCGCCAGCGAAACGCTTTACCTGTACGCACCGCTCGCGCACCGGCTCGGGTTGTACAACATCAAGAGCGAACTGGAGGATCACGCGTTGCGCTTCAAGGAACCGGAGACCTACGCGGAGATCAGCCAGAAACTGAAGAAGGGTGAAGCCGTGCGCAAGCGCTTCATCAGCCGCTTCATCCTGCCCATCAAGCAAGCCTTGGACCGGGAGGAATTCAATTACGAAGTGAAAGGGCGGCCCAAAAGCGTTCACAGCATCTACAACAAGATGCTCAAGAAGCATGTGACCTTCGAGGAGGTGTATGACGTCTTCGCCATCCGGGTCATCATCGACACCAAGCAGGAATTGGAAAAGGCGGATTGCTGGAAAGTGTACAGCATCGTGACCGATTTCTATCAGCCGAACCCGGACCGGTTACGAGATTGGATCAGCCTGCCGAAGGCCAACGGGTACGAAAGCCTCCACACCACGGTGATGAGTCCCGGAGGCCGTTGGGTGGAAGTGCAGATCCGCAGCCGCCGCATGGACGAGATCGCGGAGATGGGCCTTGCCGCACATTACAAATACAAGGATGAGGGCGATAACGCTTCCGCGTTGGATGCTTGGCTGAACCAGATCCGTGATGTGCTGGAGGACACCAGCAGCAATGCGGTGGATTTCGTGAACGACTTCAAGCTGAACCTGTTCAGCGATGAGATCACCGTCTTCACTCCGAAGGGCGAGATGCGTAACCTGCCCGTTGGGAGCACCGCACTCGACTTCGCGTTCCACATCCACAGCCAGGTCGGCCGCCAATGCATCGGCGCCAAGGTGAACCACAAGTTGGTGGCCTTGAGCCACACGTTGAGGAGCGGAGACCAGATCGAGGTGATCACCAGCAAGAAGCAACAACCGAAGGAGGATTGGCTCGGCTTCGTGAAGACCGCAAAAGCCAAGCACAGGATCAAACAGGCCCTGCGCGACCAGAAGAAAAAGCTCGCCGTGGTGGGCCGGGAAGCCATGCAGCGGCAGTTGCGGAAATGGGGTGCCAAGGTGGATGCCACGAACATCAACGCGCTCATCGAACGGTACGGGTCGCGCTCCGCAATGGACCTGTACTACCAGATCGCACGGGGCAAACATGTGCTGGAGGACATCACCGACGCTACGGTTCGCAATGGTCGCTTGCAATTGCCCAAACTGAAGCGGCCAGTCGATGAACGCACGTTGGAAGAAGTGGTGGCGGAGATCCGTGGGGCCACGCCCGGCGCCCTCCTCATCGGGGACGATCTCCAGAAGATCGACTACCAGCTCTCCTCGTGCTGCAATCCCATCGCGGGGGATGACGTCTTCGGCTTCATCACACTGAGTGAAGGCATCAAGATCCACCGCGTGAACTGCCCGAACGCGGTGCAACTCATGAGCAACTTCGCGTACAGCATCGTGAAAGCGCGCTGGAAGGGCAAGGAGACGGTGGAGTTCCTGGCCGGGATCACCTTCAGCGGGATCGATGATGTGGGGCTGGTGAACAAGATCACCAACATCATCAGCCATGAGCACAACGTGAACATGCGTTCCATCAGTTTCGAAAGCCACGACGGCATCTTCGAAGGAAAGGTCATGGCCTACGTCCACGATACGGACCACCTCCGATCGCTGATCGAGAAGTTGAAGCGTGTGCGTGGTGTAAGGAGCGTGGAACGGGTGGATCGTTGATCAGCGTGCGCTTCAGCGCCTTACCACACCGCATCATCAACCACTCCCGCAATACGACCTAATTTCGCCCATCGATGGTAATGACCGAGGTTCAGGACAACGTGCAACGCATCTTCAAGGAATACTTGGAGCGCAAGGGGCATCGCAAGACCCCCGAACGGTTCGCGATCCTCAGCGAGGTCTATGCCCAGGAGGGGCATTTCGACATCGAGCGCCTCTATGGGCGCATGAAGAGCAAGAAGTACCGCGTGAGCCGGGCCACCCTGTACAACACGATGGACCTCCTGTTGGAATGCGACCTGGTGCGGCGGCATCGCTTCACCGGCGCACAGAGCTGGTTCGAAAAGGCCCATGCCTATCGCCAGCACGACCACGTGATCTGTGATGCGTGCGGCGAGGTCTTCGAATTCTGCGACCCGCGCATCCAGCAGATCCGGAACAGCGTGACCGAAGCGATGGGTTTCCGGATCCATCATCACACACTCCATTTCCACGGCACCTGCGCTTCATGCAGTGCCAAACTCCAGCGATCATGACCGTTACCGAACGCCCCACTTTCGATCTTGAGATCAGTCAACAGGAGGGCATAGTCGTATTCCATTTGAAAGGCCGCCTGATGGACCAACAGCAAGCGGACCGCTTGATGACCGCCCTGAACAAGGAGGTGGATGCCGGGCACAGTTCCGTGGTCCTGGACATGGGCGACCTCCAGTACATGAACAGCACCGGATTGAACATCCTGATCAACGTGCTCACGCGTACGCGGAATGCGGGTGGTGATTCGTTGATCGCGCGGGTGAGTTCCAGCGTGCGCCAACTCTTCGTCGTTACCAAATTGGATTCGGTCTTCATCATCACCGCAACGGTGGAGGAAGCTGTTTCCAAACTGAAAGGCTGACCCGTGAAGGCCGGAAGAATGGATGTGCTGCTCGGCGCCCAATGGGGTGATGAGGGCAAGGGGAAGGTCGTGGATGTGATCGCCCCGCGCTATGAGGTGATCGCCCGTTTTCAAGGTGGTCCCAACGCCGGGCACACCTTGATCTTCGAAGGACAGAAGCACGTGCTGCACACCATTCCTAGTGGTGTGTTCCGCGCAGGGACCGTGAACCTTGTGGGCAATGGGGTCGTGATCGATCCGGTGATCTTCCTCAAGGAAGTGCGCAACCTGGAAGCCGCTGGCGTGGATGTGCGGTCCTCTTTGTCGATCTCGCGGCGCGCGCATTTGATCCTGCCCACCCACCGCGCGTTGGATGCTGCGAGCGAATTGGACAAAGGCAAGGGCAAGATCGGCAGCACGCTCAAGGGTATCGGCCCCACCTACATGGACAAGACCGGGCGCAATGGGTTGCGTGTGGGCGACCTTGTGCGATCGGATCTGTTGGAACGCTATCAGGCGTTGGTTCGCAAACACGAACGTCTTCTCGCCTTGTACGATCATCCGGGAGCGACTGCGGAAGCCGAGAAGGAATGGCTCGACGCCGTGGCCCAATTGCGCACCTTCAACACCGTTGATTGCGAACATTACCTCGATCAGGCGCTTCGGGAAGGCAAGCACGTTCTCGCAGAGGGCGCACAGGGAACCTTATTGGACATCGACTTCGGCACCTACCCATTCGTTACGAGCAGCAACACGATCAGCGCCGGAGCGTGTACCGGATTGGGTGTGGCACCGAACAGGATCGGGAAGGTCACCGGGATCTTCAAGGCGTATTGTACCCGTGTGGGCAGCGGCCCCTTCCCCACCGAGTTGAACGATGCCACCGGCGAACGCATCCGCACTGCGGGGAATGAATTCGGGAGCACCACCGGTCGTCCGCGCCGCTGCGGTTGGTTGGATCTACCCGCATTGCGCTACGCGGTCATGGTGAACGGCATCACGGAGCTCGCCATGATGAAAGCGGATGTACTGAACGGCATCGATACGATCCGCGTTTGCACCCACTATCGGATCGACGGTCACAGCGTGGATCGTATGCCCTTCGATATCACGGAGGGTATCGAACCGGAGTACATGGATATGGCGGGTTGGGGGAACACCAGTTCGGACGAAGAACTGCCAGTTCAACTCCAGCGCTACATCGGAACGATCGAAGCGGCGGTCGGCGTACCGATCACGATCGTATCGCTCGGACCGGATCGCAAGGAGACCATCCTCCGGGAAGTGGCACACGCGGGTTGATCGTGGCCATGCGGCGGCGTAGCCATCGGTCCTCCTACAGGAAGACCTCCGGTGATGAACAGCTTCCAGTCGGCTTCATCGATCATTTGGGCACCGTTCTCGGTGAGTCGTTTCCGGGACTCGAAGCAGCGCTGAATGCGCCCGCACCTACCTCGATCCGGCTGAACCCGAAGAAGCCATTCGAAGCGGATCTCGATCCTGTTCCGTGGTGTACGACCGGTCGATACGTGGTTGAGCGCCCCGCCTTCACATTGGATCCATTCTTCCACGGCGGAGCGTACTACGTGCAGGAGGCTTCATCGATGCTTCTGGAAAAAGCGGTTGCGGCAGCCGGGCTTCTTTCCAAGAACATCCTCGCGTTGGATCTTTGCGCAGCACCCGGCGGAAAGAGCACGCATCTTCTTTCATTGCTCGGCGATGGTGCGTTGTTGGTGGCGAACGAGCGGGACCATCAGCGCAAGCTGGTGCTCGCAGAGAACATCTGGAAGTTCGGAGCAGGCCACTCCATGATCACGGGTAGCAATGCGGACGCCCTTCGGTCACTACCGGATCTCTTCGATCTCATACTCGTGGATGCGCCCTGTTCCGGTGAAGGAATGTTCCGGAAAGATCCGTTCGCACGCCGCCAGTGGTCGCCCTTGTTGGTGGAGCAATGTGCATCCGTGCAGCAGCAAGTCGTACCTCACGCGTGGCATGCGCTCGCGCCGGGTGGCACCTTGATCTACAGCACATGCACGTGGGAGCCGTCGGAGAATGAAGCGCAACTACGACCACTGCTGGAAGACAGCGGTACCTGTCTGGACTTACATCTCGACGGATCGTGGGGTGTGGCCCGTTATGAAAGGATGGTGTGGTCGGCTATCGATGCTATCCTGATCGTGTGCGTGGTGAGGGCTTTTTCATCGCCGTGGTGCGGAAGGCCGGTGAAGAACATCCGGGGCGTGAACTCATTGCCACCACCCCGCCTGCCGAGATCCCTTGGCTACTCGGGATCGCGGGAGCATCCACCATGGAGCAAAATGCGGTGCTGCACGCTGTTCCGGCACAATGGAGAAAAGAGGTGGACGCGATCAATGCGGCCATGGCAACCCACGCACCGGGCACGCCATTCGCTGAACGCAAGGGAGATGCTTGGGTTCCCCACGCTGCAGCGGCGACCTCTTGCTTGCTGGATCGGTCCGTCCATCCTGAACTTGAACTACCCCTTGAGCAAGCGCTGGCCTATCTCAGCGGCGCAGCACTGCCCGGCACGAATGCAAGAGATCCGGCGCTTGTTACGCACCGTGGCCTTCCGCTGGGCTGGGTCCATGGTGCAGGGAAGCGCTGGAACAACCGCTGGCCTGCGCCATGGCGTATTCGCACACAACGATCGGGCGCGCCCCGCGTATCTTGGCAGTAGGGATCGGAGGGGACCGTTGAGGTGAATGGAACCCAAATGATCCGGATATAGTGCCCCATGATCTCTGCCCTGCTCGATTGGTTCGAAGAACACAAGGTCGGTATCATCGGCACGCTCACCCTGCATTCTGTGATCCTGTTCGCACTCACGTTCGCTCAATTACGATCCACACCGACCGAGGATGAGATCAGTGAAATGCGGATCGATGTGATGAACGTGGAGGAGGCGGATGCGATGGTGGAGCGGATCATCAACAAAGAGACCGGAGTACCGGAGAAGGTCACCAACCTCAGCAGCAACATCACGGCGGAGATCAAGCCGCAATTTTCTCAAGCACGATTATCGGAAAAAGTGGAGACCGAACTCCGCGAAATGGAACGTGCCGAGTTCGAACGCTTGGAGCAGGAACGCAAAGAGCGCGGCGAGGAGATCACGATACCGGAACTCGATCCAAGCAAGTGGAACAAGGAACAATACATGGACAAGGCGGTGGCACCCGCGCGGGTGGAAGGCGCCACCACGGTGTGGTATGATCTCAAGGATCGTGTGCGTGGGAATGGGATCCCCGGATACCTGTGCAAGGATCGTGGACGGGTGGCCATCCGCGTGCAGGTGGATCGCTCCGGGCAAGTACGCAAGGCCGAATTGGATGCGGCACAGAGTTTCAACGTGGATGATTGCATGCTTGAACAGGCCATCCGGTCCGCCAAGAGCACGCCGTTCAACGCCCGAAGTTCCGCACCCGACCCGCAGACCGGGACCGTGTATTTCCTCTTCCTCCCACAATAGGCACGCTACCTGTGCCGGCCCTGTAGCGCGACGGATGTAACCCGGCCGGGCATGATCCCGTTCCGTGCTTCCAAGTACCACCAAGCACATGAACCACGTTCCCGTTTCATACTACCAGCAAGTGCTGGACAAGATCAGTCACGCCGATGCACGGACTTTCCGGAAGGAACTGCGCAAGGCGTTCCGGCGATTGCTCCCTGAACAACGGGAAGAGTTGAAGCGATGGTTCAGGAGTGCCTGCATTTGCAGGCCGAACCAACAGGTCGACCCCGTGCCCGCCCGCACGTCGCAATAGCACTCAGCTATTGAAATACCGACTGTTCCATGCTTGTGAGCTGAACTGGCCGAAGAAGGCGAACCAGCCGAAGGCGGTGAAGGCCCCCATGACGATCACCGTGTAAGCGAACATGATCCCACGCGGGCCGCTGAAGAACACGGTCCGGTCCGGTGTGATCGATCCGGTGGGGATCAAGAGCGTGAGCACCAATGCGAATAGAACGATCGTCGTGATCAACTGTAGCGGGCCGCGTACCGTCCAATAGGCGTATGGCCGCCACGGCGCCAAGTCCCCACCCCACTTGTGTACCAGATAGTACAGGTCGTTCCCGAGTGGAACGAAGAGCAACGGATCAACTTCGCTGTCGCACAACTTGAAGCGGCTCGCAGGTGCCATGACCATGTAACTCGTGATCGGGGTCGTCGTCCGTTCCTCCAACGCACGAATGGCCCGCACTGCTGTACCGGGGATCTCCCCTTTGAAATAAGCTCCCTCCAGAAAGCGCAACCGGTATCGGATGCACAGGCTCCTGATCGATGCCAAGCTGAAGACCCGGGCCGGGTCGGGGTAAGCCAGCCGCACCGAAGCTTGCTTCCGGGAAGAGCGCACCACGGCGCGGATCACATCATCGCGCTTCTGCTCATCCTCCAACCACCCATGCACCTCGAACAACAAGGTTGACTGTCCCAATAGGACTTCCTCCAATCGTTCGTGTTCGGTGCGCGCGGCCATCGCTCTACAAACGGTGCTTCCGATCGATCGGTACGTCAGTCCTCGCTCGTACCTGTCGTATCCGTTCCGGCTGCTGTGCGGTCCAAGGCTTCCGCATTCATCTCCTCCGCCTCACGCACATGCGCTGGCGCGTCCGTGGCGATGCTCGATCGCACCGTGCTGTTGGGAGCGATCACGCCACATTTCGCATGCACCTCGATCGGTTCACGGTACGACCCCTTCTCCACCACCACGTTCCATACCGCCTCGAAGGGCACCACGAAGCGTACCGGCGACTCCTCGAAGAGCCCACCGTAGTATGAATGGGTCTTCCCCCGTTTATAGGCCTTCATATCCTGCCCGGTGAGGAATTTCACTTTGGTCGGGACATCGATGTTGACCTCGATGATCTCCCTCCTTTTCAATTCGAACGTCTTATGCAGGAATTTCATGGATCGGCTTATTGGACAAAGATAAGGGGGTGCGCAAGGCTACAACTTCACGCTCAATACCGGGAAGGTCGTATGGTTCACGATGTCCTCGGTCAGGCTCCCGTTCACCACGTGGAAGAAGCCCTTGCGACCGTGAGTGGCCATCGCGATCATGTCCGCATCGATCTCCCGTGCGAAATTGAGGATGCCTTCCTCCACACTCAGGTCATTGTAAATGGTGGCGGTGAACTTGCGCAGTTCATGACGCTGTAGAAAGCCATCGATGGCCTTGCTGCTATCCGCGCTCCTTTCGAAACTCTTCGGCGTGTTCACCTTGAGCAGGTGGATCCGGGGGTCCCACAGGTCGATGACGGGCCGGAAGGCCTCGAATTTCTCCACATCCAGTTCGGAGAAATTCGATGCGAAGACCAGATCATTCACTTGGAGTTCCTGGACATGATGCTTGATCACCAGGACGGGCATGGGTGCCGTCCGCACGATCCGTTGTGTGTTCGACCCCACAATACCCCGAAGACCTGTGGCCCCATGCGACCCCATGACGATCAGGTCAGCTTGCGCGATACGCTCGTTCTTGAACATCTCCGTCAACGAGAGTTGCCGGAGCATGAACTTCCTCAACTCGAGTCCTTCCAGGAACGGCAGTTGCGGCACTTTCTCGAGCCGTGCCTCGATCTCCTCGCGCAGTTTCTGGTTCTCCGTGTGGAAATCGGTCATCTGCTCATAGAGATGGACGATGTCAATGCAGGCACCGGTGCCGCGCGCGATCGAGGCCGCTACACGGAGCGCATCGGTCGCACAATCGGAGAAATCATAAGGAACGATGATGGTGTTCAGGGACATGGGGTTCTGTTCGGTGGGCCGCTGAAAGTTACAAGCCTCAGCCGGTCCTCCAAACCCGAACGCAATGTTCCGCCCACTACATTCGCCGCGATGCCCGGAGATGGAAACGGTTTCCGACTGGAAGGGACCCAGAAGACCCCAACGGTCCACTTGGATCCCACGCAAGGTCTATTGACGATCTCGGGGTCCTCCATCCCGGAGAATGCGGATCGGTTCTACACCCCTGTTTTCGACGCCGTGGAGCGCTACTGTGCCCAACCCGCTTCGCGCACCACGGTGGTCATATCGCTCAACTACTTCAACACAAGCAGCGCGAAATACTTGTTGGACCTCTTGAAGCGCTTGGAGGATATGCATGCCGCCGGCACCTCGAAATTGCTCTTGGAGTGGCACCATTCCCCACGCGATCTGGACATGGCCGAGGCCGGGCGGGATTACAGGGCCCTGCTGGAATTCCCGGTGAAACTGGTGGAGAAGGGCCTCTAGGG
Source organism: Flavobacteriales bacterium (assembly GCA_016721005.1). Classification (GTDB taxonomy): domain Bacteria; phylum Bacteroidota; class Bacteroidia; order Flavobacteriales_F; family PHOS-HE28; genus PHOS-HE28. The sequence continues at coordinate 318,227 of JADKJM010000004.1, read as the reverse complement.
CTGCTCAGTGGAAGACCTCGGACCACTCGCGTTCCGAAATGGCAATGCCGTCGCGAAAATGGACCACTTGACCCCAGGGATGAGTGACCTTTCGGTAGACCTCCAGCCGTCCATTGCTCACAAGCCTCCGCTCCAGTACCACGGCCCGCCCTTCCACGTAAGTACGCTCCTCCATTCCATCCGGAAGTGGGGGCTCCCTACTTCCCTGAATACCTACCGGATCCTTTTGGGGCGCAACGGTCGTATTGCGCGCTACCGGATCCTTTCGGGTCTCGTGCGACGGTGGTGTCATTCGCGGTTGCGTTGTGTCCGGTCCATGGGATTCAACAACCGCCGTCTGATGCGGATCGCTGCGCACCACATCCGATGTGCCCTGAAGTGGAGTGACGCCCATAACGGATGGTGGGACCGGCTCGGACAGCGCTTGATCACGCTTGGCGATCAAGGCCTGCAGATCCTGGATCTTCACCTTGGGATACACGTTCAGAGGCCTGAGCGTTCTGGCTTCCTTGAAGCTTTCCAAGGCCTCATCGTACTGCTTCGCTTGGAACCGACTTTCCGATTCCGCCATCACCGCTTGGTAGCGCGGATCGGCCGCCGCCTCCACTTGCTCCTTCTTCGCGATGCGCGCCCGCTCCTTGGCGCTGAGGTTCTTGAATTCCCTTGTCAGGCTGGTGTCCGATTGCGCAAGCGCGGATGATCCAGAAAGGACCACCGCGAAACCGAGTACAAGTGATAGCACGGGTTTCATAGGCACGCCGAAAATAGACCACCGGCTGGACCGGTCATTCAATATCCTGTGTTGGAGGGACATCCAACCGTTCTACGCCTATTCATGCACTCACGTTCGCAGCACGGCGATAACTTCCGCCCGGGATCCTCCTGCGCGTACGTTCCGGAGCGACCTGCACGTTATCCACCCGAAACACAACCCATGAGAACCGCACTTTGCCTGATGATCCTCACCGTTCTGTTGAATGCGTGCGGATCCGACCCGAAGGAGAGCCCCCAATACCAACAGCTACAGGAGGATGCCGGCCGGAACGCCGCACTGGTGACCGAGCGCGACTCCACCATCAACGCACTTTTCGGTACCATGAACCGGATCAGCGAGAATTTGCGCACCATCCGCAACAAGCAAGGGCAAATGATGGTGGCGCCCGATGGCGAAGGTCAGCCAGACATGGAGAAGCGGATCATGGACGACATCGCCAGCATAGATGGCCTGCTCGCGGAGAACAAGGACCTGCTTGCGCGGATGCGCAAACAGGCCAAGACCTCCACAGCCGCCATCGCCGAATTGGAACGGACCGTGGACGATCTGGAGCGCAGCCTTGCTGAGAAGGATGCGGAGATCGGGACCCTGAAGGAACAACTGGCCAGCACGAATGCCTCTTTGGCCACCCTGATCGCCATGTACCGGGACAAGTCCCAACTGGCGGATATGCAGCGCAATGAAATGAACGTGGCGTGGTACGCCGTGGGAACGGCGAAGGAATTACGTGCCAACGGGGTGTTGACCAAGGAAGGTGGCGTTGCTGGTCTTGGTGCCGTGAACAAGCTGAATACGGCGAACCTGCCGAAGGACTATTTCATGCAAGTGGATGTGACCAGGACCCTGGAAGTGCCGGTGATGGCCAAGAAAGCGAAATTGGCCACCAGCCATCCGGATGGGAGCTATCGATGGGAGGCCGGTTTCGAGAAATTGGTGATCACCGATCCGAACGCGTTCTGGAGTGTGAGCAAATACCTGGTCGTGGTTACGGATTAGGCCACATCGCACGGAAAATAAGAAGGGGTGGCCGTCGGCCACCCCTTCTTAATCGTACCCGAATGTTCGGGACTACTTCTTCTTCTCTCCTGCTGCGGCCTTGCCGGCGCAACATCCCGCACCACCCGCCTGCTTGGCGTGCCCTGCACAGCCCGAAGCGGCGCCTTCCTTGGGTGCACAGCAGCCGGCCGTCCAGCCTGCCTTCTTCATCTCTTCCAACTTCACGAGTTGCTCCTTGGTCAGCATGGATTCCACCTTCGCGTCATAGGGGGCGTACATCTCGTCGATGCGCGTTTGCATCGCTTCCTTTTCCTTGTACATGCCCTCGACCTTCTCGTTCACCTCGGAGTACATGCTGGTCAACTTCGCGGTCTGCGCATCGTCCAAGCCGAGCGCTGTAGCGTAGGCTTCGGCGCGTTGCTGGGCGCGGGAATCCTTCTTGGCGGACTCGGTGGCAATAGTGGAAAGTGCGGTTTGTGCCATGGCTCCGGCAGTAAGCAGGAGGAAGCACGAATTGATCAGGATCCTTTTCATGGTTGTTGTTGCTTGGGCTGCGAATATACAGGAGGCCCGGTCTTCTTAGCTCCCTTTGGTGCCGCGGACCAATTGTTCGATGGCGTCCCACATGCCCGGTTCGATCTGGTCCAACAGGTTGAACTGCCCAGCACCCTTTAACCATTCACCCCCGTCAATGGTGATCACCTCGCCGTTTATGTAGCCACTGTACGGGGAGATCAAGTAGGTGGCCAGATCGGCCAATTCCTCCGGCCTGCCCAGTCGCGCCAATGGCACTTTCTTCGTCATGTCGAACTTTTCCACGAGTTCACCGGGGAGTAAGCGGCTCCATGCTCCCTTGGTGGGAAATGGCCCGGGCGCGATCGCGTTGTTCCGGATGCCGTATTTCCCCCATTCCGCCGCCAGAGAACGGGTGAGCGCCAACACACCTGCCTTCGCGCACGCACTGGGCGCCACATAGCCCGAGCCTGTCCATGCATAGGTGGTAACGATGTTGAGGATGCACTTGTCCTTTTCCCCCGCCTTGATCCACTGCTTGCCGAAGGCCAAGGTGCAATTCACCGTGCCCATCAGCACGATGTCGATGATGGTCTGGAAGGCCTTGCTTCCCAAGCGCTCCGTGGGACTAATGAAATTGCCGGCCGCATTGTTCACCAGTGCATCCACCCGGCCCCACTTGGCGAGGACCGCATCGCGCAGCGCCTCCACGCGTTCCACCTCGCGCACATCGCAGGAGAATGGGAAGACCTCTCCGCCCAAGGCGGACATCTCCGCCGCCGTCCTTTCAAGCACGTCGAGTTTCCTGCCGGTGATGCACACGCGAGCTCCCAGCCGAAGGCAGTGTTCGGCCATGGCCCTACCGAGTCCGGTACCACCACCGGTGATCACGATGACGTGGTCCTTCAATGCGTCCTCCCGTAACATGGTCTTCAGGCTCATGCGAGTGATGGTCTATCGGTTCAGGGCCCAAGATACCCGGCTCCATCACGAATAACTTCGCTGCCTATCCGTTCCACAAGACCCATGCGCACTGAATACCCCGCCAAGATCCTCCTTGCATGGGGCGAGGCGATAAGTGGGAACGCGTCGCTGCGCGATTGGTTGGTGAAGAACGGCTATCCGGAACTCGGACTTTTCACTTACGCGCTACGGAACAAACAGGACGCGCGCAAGTGGTTGCTGGACCATGGTCATCCACACCTGATGGCCGTGATCAGCGGGATCGAAGGCGATAAAGGTGCCTTGGAGTGGCTGGAGCGACACGGCATGCATGTCCTCAAACAACTTGCGCTCACCGGCGATGGTGATGAGGAGGCGTTGAAGTGGTTGGTGAAGAACGGCCACCGCGAATTGGCGATGATCGGCCAAAAGATGCACCGCGTGAAACGACAGATGGATGATGATTTCACCGACCCGCACAAGTATGCGCAGGAGTGATCGAACGGATCACACCGCGCGCTTCCTCCAATCCTTCACCAGCCGATCAATTAGGACGATATCGATGACGGTGTGCGCGACGATCGGCGCGATGAGGCCGAAGTGATCCGCTACTACGCCGAGGGCGATCATCGCCGCGCTCATGTACAGACCATAAGCTGATACGCGAAGGTCCCGGGGGTTCAGGTATCCGTGCAGCGCTACGAATCCGAATGCGGTGAGCGTGATCCCCAGCCAATGCTGCAGGCATCCGCGGAAGAGGATCTCCTCTCCCACTCCCGCGCAGATCGAAACGATGATCTGGATCCATCGGCCGGTCAGGAGCGGTCCGATGAGGTTCGTATAGCGCACGCGAACGGGTTCGAGCCATGTTCGCGTGATGATCCACCAACCGCCGATGGCGATCAGCCATCCGCCGATGATCCCGATGATCGTTTGCACATACCAAGGCGAACTCCCGATCAGCAGATCCACCAACGACCGCTCCTGCACCGACACGATCAGCCAAGCGCCGCCCCCGCCGAGGACCACCACCGTGAACAGGGCAAGGCCCAAGGCCAGCTTCGGGCCGGGTGGCGGCGTTGCGGGTTCGATCGCTTCCTCCATGTTCCAAAAAGAAACCCTTCCCGCGAAGGAAGGGTTCCATTGAAAAGTCGTGTTCGCTTACAGCACGGTGATCCGGCGCACGCCGAGCAACTGCGCTCCGGAGAAGACACGCATGGAGTAAAGCCCTGCGGGCAATGAACCCAGCTCCATCTGACCGCTTCCACCGAGGATCGTGGTGGTCTTCACCAAGCGACCGGCGGGATCCAACACTTCCACACGCGTGCTGACCAGTGCCTCGCCGATGTTCACGTTCAAGAGACCGGACGTCGGGTTCGGGTAGGCGACGAAGGATACCGCATTCGCATCCGCTTCATCAATGCCCACCACCGCCGGGTTGCCGATGGAATGCTGGCGCTTCGTCACCGCCCAGGCCCCCGTGCCGATCCGTGTGGAATCCTCGATCAACTTGATGGAGGGAAATTCGAGGTTGGTGGTGAAGAAGTAGTACATGTTCGAGATCCGCGAGGTGTTCACGATCGCGGAGTTGTCCTGGACATCGCGGCGCACATGCACGCGCAACACGTCCGTCAATTGCCCCCCAAGCGGCATCGAGAGCGAACCCCACGCATCGGCCGTTCCTGTCACTGTACCCACGCGCGTCACCGGAAAGCCGCTCACCGTATAAGTATCCCCGATCACATCGGACCAGGTGGTGCCGAAGGTGCATGGCAGCTTCAATTCAAGGCTCGGGTCATTGAAATCCAGGACACCCTCCAGCGCGGTGCGCGATCCCACCATCTCCAGTCCCGCTGCGGTTACTTGCCAAAAGAGCGTATCCGTGCCACCATCCGTGGAAAGCAGCGTGGCCGTAGGGATCTGTGCCGAGGTCGGCGTGACCGATGGTGCCAAGTAAGAGATGTTCTGGATGCCCGTGCTCGGGGCGAGCAGGTTCCAATAGCCCATGCTCAAGTTGGCCCCCGGTGTGCCCACGCCCACGAAGTCATTGGCCGTATTGGTGGCGAAAGTCTGCCCGCCGATGGGGACACTGGTAGCCACCGTGAGGGTGGGCTGTGCGAGCAGGCCCGTGGAAATGGCCGATGCGAGAATGAGTGATGCGTACCGTGGGATCATGGTTCTGGCCTGGTTTGGTGGCGGAAGGTATGACGGGCCTCGGGAGTGCAACGCTGCCTGACGGCGCATTGGGCGGTCCCGAGGCCGACGTGGTCTGCTTCTACTTCGGCTGGGCCGAAACCAGCAGGCTGAGGAAGAACACGGGAAGAAGCAGGAGCATGCGCGGTAAAGGTACTGGCGCTTAGCATGGGGGCGCACCTGAAGGCAAGTGCTCCATTGAAGCCGCCGCCTATTTCTATGACAAGTGCAAATGCGGCTTGTAAGGTTTTCCTGATGCGATCACGGCCCAGAGGTGATGGATGATCTTACCGGCGACATTGTTGAGCACTACGATCGGTCTTTTGCCTTCTGCGATCTTTCGTAGGTAATAGTCTCGCAGATCACCTTGAACCCTCACGGCGCTGAGTGCCGCTAGGCGCAGCAGGCTTTTGAGGCGTTTGTTGGCGAAGGATGAGGTGCTGGTCTTGCCGCGCACACTGGAGCCGGAGGTCTTCTCGAAGGGAGCGGCCCCCACATAACAGACCAGTTGCCGTGGCGTATTGAAGCGCGTGAAGCCATCGGTATGCGCGATCAGTTCGCTGGAAAGCACGGGGCCTATGCCACTTACGGTTTGGGCCAAGCGGTTCTTGCGGGAGAGCTCACGATCCTTGTTCACGATGGCCTTGATGGCTTTCTCCAGGTTGGCGATCGAGCGCTCCAGGGCTTTGAGCTGGCGCTCCAGTTCGGCTTTCACCAGTTGCTTGGCGCCCCCTGTCATGTACAGTACGTTGTCCTTGATCGCGCCCGGTCCTTGCCACGCTCCTTCACCAAGCGCTCGCGCAGGGCCAGCAGGGTCTTCAGTTCGGTGAAGTCCAAGCAGGAATGCTGCAACAGGCGCGCCTTGTCGCCGAAGCGCTGCGCATATTCGGCGATGCGACGCGCATCCACCCGGTCGCTCTTGCCCCGTTGCATGCCGATGCTCAGTCGGATGTCCGTGGCATGTGCCATCCAGGTGGGCTGGCCCAGGTCCAGCAGGGTTTTCACCACTCCGTGGCTGTAGTGCCCGGTGGGTTCCAGGCACACCAGGGTGGTGGTGTCGCAAAGCCCTTGCTTGCGCCATTTGCGCAACAGGAGCGCAAGGCCGTTGCGCTGTTCTTGATCCGCTCTTCCTTGGCCAAGGTGCCTTCTTCATTCCGCAAGGCCACATCCAATGTCGCCTTGCTCACATCAATTCCTATTGTTCTCATGGTACTTTTGGGTTGTGTTCTTTACTCACTGAGGGGGCTGAGCAAGGTGTCCTTCGCTTCAGAACTCTAACAGGCCCAAAGCCTCATTTTCTATCCGAGCCTTGGACACCGTGGATGCGAGAGGTCCCAATAGACGCACAGGTCTTTCAACCTGAACCTTCGCCCGGTTCACCTCCCGCATCGCTCGGCTTCCTTCAGTGTGCTTCCAATTCAAAGTTCAGCGTACAAGCCTAGAGTACCTTCGCCGCATGAAATTCTTCATCGATACGGCCAGCCTGGCCCAGATCAAGGAGGCCCAGGACCTCGGCGTGCTGGACGGCGTGACCACCAACCCTTCGCTCATGGCCAAGGAGGGCATCAGCGGCGAGGAGCGCGTGCGCAAACATTACGTGGACATCTGCAACATCGTGGATGGTCCCGTGAGCGCCGAGGTGATCGCCACGGACTACGACGGCATCATCCGCGAGGGCGAGAGCCTCGCTGCGTTGCACAAGAACATCGTGGTGAAGGTGCCCATGATCCGCGATGGCGTGAAAGCGCTGAAGTACTTCAGCAACAAAGGCATCAAGACCAATTGCACGCTGATCTTCTCCGCCGGACAAGCGCTGTTGGCCGCGAAGGCGGGCGCCACTTACGTTTCGCCCTTCATCGGTCGCTTGGATGATGTGAGCACCGACGGCGTCGCACTGATCGATACCATCCGGACCATCTACGACAACTACGGCTACACCACGGAGATCCTCGCGGCGAGCATCCGCCACCCCATGCACATCATCCAGTGCGCGGAGGTCGGTGCCGATGTGGCCACCTGTCCGCTGAGCGCCATCGTGGCCCTCTTCGATCATCCGCTCACCACCATCGGCCTGGAGAAATTCCTCGCCGACCACAAGAAGGCGGCCGCCGCAATGGCGAAGGCGTGATCGCGGCATGCTGATCACGCTGCACCCTACGCATCCCGAGACGCGCAAGATCCGCACGGCGGTGGAAGCCCTGCGCAGCGGCGCGGTGATCATTTGCCCCACCGATACCGTCTACGCGTACGTGTGCAGTTCCGAGAACGCGCGTGCGATCGAGGAAGTGGCGCAATTGAAAGGCGTGAAGCCGCACAAGGCGGAGCTGTCATTGATCTGCGCGGACCTCAGCCAACTCAGCACTTACGCACGTAGCGTCGACACGGCCACCTTCCGCTTGATGAAGCGCGCACTGCCCGGACCGTACACCTTCATCCTGCAGGCCAGCGCCGCCATCCCGAAGTTGTTCAAGAACAACCGCCGCACGGTGGGGATCCGCGTGCCGGATCATCCAGTGCCCATGGCCTTGGTAAATGAATTGGGACACGCACTTGTTGCGGCCAGCGTCCACGACCCCGACCAATTGCTGGATTACACCGCCGACCCGGAGCGCATCGATGAGCACCTCGGCCACCAAGTGGAATTCGTGTTGGATGCGGGCGTGTGTGGTTTGGAAGGCAGCACCATCATCGACGTGAGCGATGGTGCGCCGGTGATCCTGCGCGAAGGCAAAGGCCCGGTGGACGATCTGTTCTAGAGATCCCGCAGCTGTTGCCAAGCTGCTGGTAGCGATTCGATGAGGTCGCTCACCGTCATGCCGTCCATGCCTTGGCGCTCGGCAGCGAGATCACCGGCGAGGCCGTGTACGTACGCACCGACCAAGCACGCGCGCAGCGGATCAAGCCCTTGCGCCAACAAGCCAGCGAGCAGTCCAGTGAGCGCATCGCCGGATCCTCCTTTCGCCATGCCGGGGTTTCCTGCCGGGTTGAAGAAGACTTTTCCGTTGGGATCGCAGATCGCCGTCCACGCGCCTTTCAGCACGATGTGGCAACGCCAGCGCTGCGCGAGTTCTCTGCAGCGCAGAAGTCGATCGTAGCTCGAGGTGGATGGCTTGCCTGCAAGTCGATCGAACTCCTTTGGATGCGGCGTGAGGATCGTTCCGGTCGGAAGAAAAGCGCCCCAGGTCGGGTTGGCCGCGATCGCGTTCAATCCATCCGCATCGACCACTATCGGACACACCGCGAACTGCAAGACCTTCTTCACCACCTGCTGACTGTCCTCGGCGGTTCCTAGGCCTGGACCGATCCCGACGGCGGTCATTCCGCTGAGGACGGGAAGTGAGGTGATGCGATCCGGATCAGGGTCAGCGGATCCCATCGCCTCGGGCACCGCTGATTGAAGGATCGGAAGACCGCCACCCGGAACATGCACCGTAACGAGGCCAACGCCACTTCGCGTGGCCGCGCGAGCTGAAAGGATCGCTGCGCCCATCTTCCCGGTGCTGCCGGTGATCAGCATCGCGTGGCCAAAGCTGCCTTTGTGCGCGAAATGTTCTCGTGCTGGCAACAAGGAAGCGATGTCCGCCCCCTCGGTCACGTGATAGGGCGCGGCGATCCCGGTAATGAATCCTTCATCCAAACCGATCGGCAACACTTCCCATTCACCGACATACTGCGCGCTATCCGCGAGAAGGAAGGCCAGCTTCGGGACTTGAAAAGTGAGAGTGATGACAGCACGGATGATGGCCGATGGATCGCGGTCCGCGTTGTCCTCGGTCATCAAGCCGGAAGGCACATCAATGGCGATCACCGGTTGCCCGGAGGCGTTGATCGCGCGCACCACATCGGTGGCAAGACCGGTCAATGGTCCGCGCAAGCCGGTGCCGAACAGCGCATCGATCACCACTTCGCCGGGAAGAACGAGCGGTGTTTCCGCAAGTGCTTCGATCTCCGCACACGGAACTCCGGCTTCGCTTGCGGCACTCCAATTCGCTTCGTTGTCCGCACTCGCGGTCGCTCGTTGCTTCACTCGAACTACACGAACCGCGATCCCAGCGGCCTTCAATTGACGGGCGATCACAAGCCCATCGCCGCCGTTATTGCCCATGCCAGCGAAGACGACGACTGGCGGCTTGCCGTCCTGATGACTTGCGAAGTATTCAAGGATCCGCCCGGTGCAAGCGGTCGCTGCACGTTCCATCAGCGCGATGCTGGAGATCGGCTCATTCGCGATCGTCCACGCATCCCCCTTGCGCAGATCGTCGGAGGTCAGGACAGGTCGCATGGGACTCGTTCGAGCCTACCCCACGGAGTAACACATCACTCCACGAAGGAGGCCCACTTCAGGTTGAAGGTGTAGCGATCGTTGTCCGAACCACTTTCGTCGATCACATCGGTGATCCTGAGGACGGCATAGTACCCATTGTTCGGTGCCAAGCTGCCCAACCGGGTGATGATCAGATCGCCCGTGGTCAAGTTGTCCAATTGCTCCGAGGGAATACCTGAGTTGAATGCATTCCGCAGGGAAACGTCAGTTGCATTGGCGTAGTCGAATCCATTGAAGCGGACAAAGCGTCCACCTGCTGGGGAGATCCAAGAGCGGCTAAGGTCATCCGCCCCCCCCATGGTGTTGTCCTGCACATCGCGGCGCGCGCTATCCACCGTGTACAGTACCTGCACCCGCTCCTGTACATCGAACGCGGCTTCGGGATGCAGCGCCGAACTCCGGGTGTAGAACAAATGACCCGAAGTCTCCTGTAGCACGGTCTGGCTCAAGCTCACATACAACTTCCGCGTGGTGGACATCTGATCACCGTTGGCATCGAAGAGCGTGAAGGTGAGTAGTTCGTTGTAGGGATCGGTGGCGTGGGCGACCAGGTACTCCCAATTCCAAACGAACCGGGTACCACTCAGGCTGGAGTCCTTCACCGTGGTGGTGAATCCGTTGCCTCGCTTGGACTGGATCAGGATGCGCGCAAGCGTCGAATTCTCCGATCGTCCACCGATCACGAAACCCACCACGTCGCCGGAAGTCGCGGCGATGTCATGGTTCGCCGGAGAGATCGTGAGGATGGGGATGGTGCTCTCCCGCTTGCAGGCCGTGAGTGCGGCAACGAGGACCAACGTCCCTAGGATCGATCGTGATGTCATCATGGAATGGGTGGTGCCAAAGGTAGGGCCGGGACCAAATGAACAGAGGCCGCGATCGCTCGCGGCCTCTGCACTATCGGTCGTTGAGAACCTTACTTGGACTTGATGCGGAAGGCTTTTGCACGCACAGTGAGCGTGGTGCGGTTGCCCATGAACATCTGGTCGCGTACGGAGCTGCTGGAGAGCGGCAGGACGAAATCGGCGTCCTCACGCTGCATCAACGCGTCGTACAAGGCATTGTTCGTCATACGGTCTTGGGGGATGAGACCCCCGCCGCCGATATTGGCCACATGGAAACGGCGACCGCCGATAGGCAACACTCCGAACAGGAATGATTGCGTAGCGGTACCGCTCACATCACCGATGTATTCCAGGTCCTCCATCCGGAATTGGATCTGCGTCTCCACCGAAGTGCCCGCGATGGACTTCGAATAGATCGTGCAGGAAGAGAACATGACTACTACGGCCAGTGGCAGCAGGATTATCGCTTTGATCTTCTTCATTGCTGCTGTGTGGTTACGTAGTGGTTCTTAGTTGAAGTAGATATTCACCACCATACGCACCTGGTCGTTGCTGTCCATGCGCATGTACTTCTGCTTCACGCTGCTGTACTGTGCACCGTTTCCGCTGAACGCAGAGCCATCGAGGTTGTTGGCATCCTCCACCGTGAAGTACTCGTAGGAAGTTCCGTTGAACTCCTCCACTTCAACCTTGGTCTTGTTGCCCATCATCCAGAAAGCGCTCATACCGTACTCCACACCAACGCTGATGGGGAGGTCGAGCACGAACACGTTCACACCGATCACGCCGCCCAGACCAACGATGGTGTAGGGGGTGGTCTTGGTCATGGAAGATGTCTGGCTGTCCGTGTTGGTCTGACTGTCGATCGACTTGTCGCGACCGAAACCGAGGAACAGGTCACCTGCCGTGTACACGTCGAAGATGTTCGAGCTGCTGAAGTGCTTCTCGATACCGGGCACGAACATGTACTGACGCTGGGCGGACTTGAACTCGTAAGCCGAGTTCGTCCAAGGCTGGCCGGGGATGGAATCCACGTCACCCTTGATGGACCGCGAATCGCGGTACAGTGCGATACCCGCACGAATGGCCACATCGTCCCGGATGTATTTCTTCGCGGTGATCAGGTTGCCGCGGCTGAAGAGGTTCCAGGCCGGAACGGTCTTGCCACCGATCTCGGTGTTGTTGATGGTGATCCCGAAGGTCAGCGCCATATCGCCTGCCACAGGTCGTCCACCGAACTTGTACCGGGTATCCTGGTTCTCCCGGGTGGAGAGCTGGGCACTCGCGATCGAGCAGACCCCCAGCAGTGCAAAGGACAGTATCGTCTTTTTCATTGGGTTTGGTTTGGTTTCCTTTTATCTAACTCGACCAAAAGTCTGGTCTTGAGGGGGGCAAACATATGCACCGTCAGTTGCATTGTCAACGATGGATCGTTGATGACGAAAGTCAATACCGATGTGATCAACATGAAGTAGAGCCGCATTGCTCCAGTACCATGAATCCGTTGAAGACCAACTACTCATGTCCGAATGGAGCGATCGAAAAATACTTGACCGGGACTTTGTTGACGCGTGGTAGTGAAGCGCCAAACCCATCGTTGTGAACATCATGTGAACAATTCGGGCAAGGCGGATCACGCCTTATCCGCAAGCATCGGCACGAACCGGAAGGCGCCTTTGTCCATTTCCTTGCAATGACCGCTCATGTCCTTTTCGATCACCACCATGCGCTGTACCTCCCCCAGTCCCACCGGTATGACCGCACGGCCGCCCGGTTTCAATTGAACAAGCAATGCCGTAGGCACTTCCGGTGCTCCGCACGTTACAATGATCCGATCGAACGGGGCCTCCCGTTCCACTCCCTTATAGCCGTCGCCATGGTGCAGGCTTGCTTTGTAACCCAGGTCGCGCATGCGCGACTTGGTCAATAAGTACAGTGGACGGTGCCGCTCGATGCTGACGACCTTGAGGCCGAGTTCACACAGCACAGCACATTGGTATCCGCTTCCCGTACCAACCTCCAGCACCTTCATTCCCTTGGAGGACCGGAGCAATTCCGACTGGAACGCGACCGTGTAAGGCTGGGAGATGGTCTGTCCGCAGCCGATGGGGAATGCGTGGTCGTCGTATGCCTTGTTGAGGAAGGCCGTATCGTCTATGAACAAGTGTCGAGGAACCCTTCCGATGGCTTCCAGCACCGTTGCATCCGTGATCCCCTTCCCCTGTAAATGTTCCACCAGCTTGCGGCGCATGCCTTGGTGGCGGTAATTGTCCGCGCTATTCGATCCCACGGCGCCAAAAGTAGGCGATGCGTCGGCCAGACTTTGACGGCTACTTTTGCCGGCCTTTCCGGAATGGTGTGACGAACGGATCGATGAACGAACGAATTCGAATAGGGGTATTGGGTGCTGGCCATCTGGGTCGCATCCACGTCCAACAATTGCTCGAGGTGCCCGCCTTCGAATTGGTGGGCTTTCATGATCCGCATCCCGAGAAGTGTGAGGCGCTCCACAAGGAGTTCGGTGCCACGGTCTTCCCGAATGCGGAGGATCTTCTAGCGCAAGTGGATGTTGTGGATATCGTCACCCCCACCCTTTCACACTTCAAGCTGGCAAAGGCGGCTTTGGAGCGCGGGTCGCATGTCTTCATAGAGAAACCGGTGACGAACACGGTGGAGGAAGCACGCGAATTGGTGGCCTTGGCCAAGAAGGTGGAACGTGTGGTGCAGGTGGGACATGTGGAACGGTTCAACCCAGCATTTCAAGCCGCGCTGCCTTACTTCAAGGATCCGATGTTCATCGAGTCGCACCGCTTGGCGCAATTCAATCCTCGCGGCACCGATGTGAGCGTGGTGCTGGACCTGATGATCCACGACATCGACATCATACAAAGCGTGGTACAAAGTCCTGTGGCGCAGGTAAGTGCCAGCGGGGTGGCCGTGGTAAGCGATACGCCGGACATCGCCAATGCACGGATCGAATTCGCGAACGGCTGCGTGGCCAACCTCACGGCCAGCAGGATCAGCTTGAAGAACATGCGCAAGTGCCGCTTCTTCCAGCGGGACGCCTACATCTCGGTGGACATGCTCACCAAGGAAACCGAGGTGGTCAGGATGCGGACGGTTCATGGCGAACCGGATCCGTTCGCAGTGACCATCGACCTCGGTGAGGGAAAGGGCAGCCGCGAGATCGCCTTTGAAAAGCCCGAGATCCCCAAGACCAACGCGATCCGGGAGGAATTGACCGCCTTCGCCAAGGCGATCCAGGATGGCTCAACGCCGGTGGTGACGATCGAGCAGGCCTCGGCCGCTTTGGAGACCGCGCACCAAGTGCTCGCCGGCATGGTTGTTCGAAATTCATGAGCCATACATACTATTCGATCGGACTTTGCGTTGCCTGCTTGATAGTATGACTCTACGGTACTCGGTATTGGCTCCTTTCCTGATTCTCCTTGCGGCGTGCAACAAGGGGGACAAGGTCCCCGCGTATCTGGAGATCCCTGCGGTATCCCTGACCACCACCACCGCCCAGGGATCGGCCACCACGAAGATCACGGATGTGTGGGTGAGCATCGACGAAAGCTTTGTCGGCGTGTGGGAATTGCCTGCCCATGTACCCATTCTTTCCGAAGGACAACACCGGATCGATGTGGTACCGGCGATCAAGCGGAACGGCACCTTCGATGACCGGCTTCGCTATCCTTTCTATACCACGTGGACTTCGAACATCCCCCTGAACAAGGAAGTGACCACGACGGCGAACCCGGTGGTCGAGTACATCCCGCAAGCGGATCTATGGATCGAAGGGTTCGAGGACACCTTCTTCCAATTGAACACCACCACGGACAGCGATACGCTCCTTACACGCTATCTGCCCGCAGAGCATCCGGAACTGCTCTATGTGGAGAACAGCCCATGTGCCGGGTTCCGCCTTGACCCGGAACACCGCCGTGTACGCGTGTACACCGATGAGGATTTCGATAGCTACGGAGGACCGGCGTTCCTGGAGATCGAGCACCGGAACAGCGTACTCATCACCATCGGCCTGCTCTATACCTACAATGGTTCAGGGCGCTCCGAGCCCTATTTGTATGTGCCTGCGACCATGCGTTCGGATGGGTCCATGCCCTGGAACAAATTGTATGTGGACCTGAGCTCGTTCTTCAACAGCCCGATCGCGGAGCGGGACATCTATATCGAGGCCGAATTGCCGGAAGGGTCCGGTTCTGCGGAGGTCTATCTGGACAATGTGAAACTCCTTCGCTTGCAACCATGAACGGCCGAAGGACCCAAGTGGCCAAATACGTGATCGCCGACGTGCTCGGCAGCGCGGCCGCTTGGACGCTCTTCTTCGCCTATCGCAAGCTGTATCTGGATCCCATCAAGGCGGGCTACGAAGTACCGTTGACCTGGGATGGCAATTACTTCAAGGGTCTGGTTCTGGTCCCGTTGTTCTGGTTCGGGCTCTATACCCTCGTAGGCGGCTACAGTGAGGTCTACCGCCGCTTCCGAACGAAGGAACTCGGCCAGACATTGCTGGTCTCACTCTTTGGCGTGTTGGTGATCTTCTTTGTCCTGCTGTTGGATGATGAGGTCCCGAGCACGAAGTACCACTACCGGTCGTTCATCGCATTGTTCATCCTGCAATTCGGGATCACCTTCCCGCTGCGCTTCCTGATCACCAGTGCCACGGTGCGCAAGGTCCACGACCGGCGTATCGGCTTCAACACCATCCTGGTCGGCGGGAACGAACAAGCGCTGGCGATCTATCACGAGATCGAAGGGATGAAGAAGTCGCCCGGCAACCGCTTCATCGGCTTCGTGAATGTGAATGGTGGTGATCAGTTGCTGGCAACGGTGGGCCAACCGCGCTTGGGTAAATGGCACGAGTTGCGGCAGATCATCATCACCCACTCCGTGGAGGAGGTGATCATCGCCGTGGATTCAGGGGAACACGAACACATGAGCAGGATCATGAACGAACTGGAAGGGAGCGGTGTCCGGATCAAGGTGATACCGGACATGTATGATATCCTATCAGGCTCGGTGAAGATGACGAGCATCTTCGGCACGCCGCTGATCGCGGTGAACCCGGAGATCATGCCAGCGTGGCAATTCTCCCTGAAGCGGATGACCGATGTCACAGTGAGCACTATCGCACTGATCATCCTTTCTCCGCTCTTCCTGGTGCTTGGCCTGCTGGTGAAATGGAGCAGCAAAGGCCCCGTCTTCTTCCAACAGGAACGCATCGGCTGGCACGGGCGCCCATTCTGGATCATCAAGTTCCGCAGCATGGTCTGTGGTGCGGAATCGAACGGCCCGCAACTGAGCAGCGCATCGGACCCGCGGATCACGCCGATCGGCCGCTGGATGCGCCGTACGCGCATGGATGAATTGCCCCAATTCTGGAATGTGCTCAAAGGTGAAATGAGTTTGGTGGGACCACGGCCGGAGCGCCAGTTCTTCATCGATGCGATCACAGAGATGGCTCCGCACTACCGGCACCTGCACAAAGTGCGACCAGGCATCACCAGTTGGGGCCAAGTGAAATTCGGCTACGCCGAGAACGTGGAGCAGATGATCCGAAGACTTGAAGTATGACATCCTCTACATCGAGAACATGAGCCTTGCCGTGGATCTGAAGATCCTGGCGTACACCGTGCTCATCATCCTGAAGGGCGACGGGAAATGATCGGCCGTGCCCTCGCGCCTACATTCGCCGTCCATTCCTTCGCAGCATGAACATCTCGGTTATCGGTGCCGGCCAGATGGGCAACGGCATCGCCCACGTCTTCGCCCAGAACGGGCACACGGTGGTCCTCATCGACATTGCGCAGGCCGGTCTCGACAAGGGACTTACCACCATCACCAAGAACCTGGACCGCCAAGTGGCCAAGGGAACGCTCACCGAGGAGCAGAAGGCCACCACCTTGGGCAACATCACCACGCAAACAGATATGGCTTCCGGTGTGAAGAACGCCGAACTCGTGGTGGAAGCAGCTACTGAGAACGTGGACCTGAAGCTGAAGATCTTCCGTGATCTCGACGCAGCAGCACCCGCGTCGTGCATTCTTGCTACGAACACGAGCAGCATCAGTATCACGCGGATCGCAGCAGTGACCAAGCGCCCGGAACAAGTGATCGGGATGCACTTCATGAACCCGGTGCCGGTGATGAAACTCGTGGAAGTGATCCGTGGGTACAACACGTCCGATGCGGTGACAAAGACCGTGGTGGACCTCAGCTCCGCGATCGGCAAAGTGCCGGTGACTGTGAACGACTATGCGGGCTTCGTCGCGAATCGGATCCTGATGCCCATGATCAACGAAGCCGTGCAGACTTTGTGGCAGGGCGTGGGTGGCGTGTCGGAGATCGATACCATCATGAAACTCGGCATGGCCCATCCGATGGGTCCGCTGCAATTGGCCGACTTCATCGGGCTGGATACGTGCGTGGCGATCCTCCGTGTGTTGCACGAAGGATTGGGTGACCCGAAATACGCACCGTGCCCATTGCTCGTGCAAATGGTCGCTGCTGGCAAACTCGGCGTGAAGAGTGGCGAAGGCTTCTATGCGTATACAGCAGGGAGCAAGGACCTGGTGGTGGCACTCGCTTTCCGGAAGTAATACTTCACCTGACGCTCCGCGCAGCAGCCTAAGGATCGCCCAACATTGATGAGAACCGGTACCCTTCGGTCCCCGATCAACATCATCCTGATCGCGCTGATCCTTTCCGGGATCGTCATCCGGTTCATCCACCTCGGCACGAAGGAATTCTGGCACGACGAGACCTATTCCCTCTTCAATGCATCCGGACTGACCGCATACGGTCAGGTGTACGGATCAACATTCGATCATAATGACCTGGTGGCAAGGAACGACCTCCCGCATGTGATCGATGCGTGTTTGGTCAATGACGGGGGGAATGGGTTCTTCCATAGTGTGGTCCTTCATTACTGGATGCTGATCGCACCGCACACTACCACATGGTTGAGGCTTCCTTCCGCCATCCTTGGCGTGATCGTGATCCTGCTCGTGATCGCAATGACCCACGACCTGTTCGGTGATCGCCGGATGAGTCTGGTAGCAGGAGTATTCTGTTCGTGGAGTGTGCTCTTATTGCAAGGTTCGATCGACCTCCGGGGTTATACGCTGGCTGCGGCGCTGGCGCTGGCCAGCACATGGTGCCTGTTCAGGATCCTCCTGAAGAGTGGCGGAAGATGGATGTATATCTCACACGCGGGTTTCGCGGCATTGGCCCTCCTCTCCCACTACACCACTGTGTACATCTTCATAGGTCACCTACTTGTCGCCTTGCTCTTGGCGCGGGATCGGAAAATCTGGGCAGGGTTGATGATCGGTGGGTCCGTGGTGATCGTCCTCGTCGCGGTCTGGCTGGCGAATGGCGGGCTTGACGGCTACGCTGTGCTTGCGGCCCGCAACGACCAATACATCGCTCAAGTGAAAGCCGACCCGGACATCAATACGTTCTTCCAAGCCACTCGGCCCTCCACCTTGGTGGAAGGAATAGCAGTGCAATCCCTTTGGGCGTCCGGCAACGGGCTCCAATACATCGGTCCGCAACTCCGGTATATCATGTTGCTTCTGTTCCTGCCCGCAGCGCTCATGCTTTGGGCTTTGCGGAATGCGGAGCGAGGAAGGCGGCGCCGGTTGATGCTTGCGTTACTGATCATGGCCGTCATGTCAATGGCCTTTGCTGTGGTCCTTGCGTTGAACTCGGGGCACACCATTTCCTTTTTTTCGCGCTACGCGTTGTTCTCCTTACCGTTCTGGTGCATGGCGATGGCGGTCGGCGCATCTGCGCGACCCGATAGGCCGACATTCAGTTGGTTAGGGCCGACTTTCGGAGCACTCACACTGGCCATCGGGATCTGGTCAGCCATCATTTCCTTGGATCCTTCATCACGGTCGATCGTAGGACCGGACCGATACAGCCAGCAACGGATCATTCTTGACGCGGCGCTGGCGGCTACATCGAGGTGCGAACCGGAACTCATACATGGTTCATTCACTTCTGCATTCCTGTTGAACCTAGTGGCGTGGGATGAGGAATGGAACATGATCCCGCAGCGTGTGGAACCCGAGTCGGATTCGTACACCGAGGTAGGATCCATGGGTGCTTGTTCTTTCAGTCCGATCGTGATCGTTGCGCATGATGGACTTTATACCCGATCTGAGCCCAAGGATCCGATCGATGATGTCACGTGGCATTG
Source organism: Flavobacteriales bacterium (assembly GCA_016721005.1). GTDB lineage: Bacteria > Bacteroidota > Bacteroidia > Flavobacteriales_F > PHOS-HE28 > PHOS-HE28. Next base: position 299,409 of record JADKJM010000004.1, on the reverse strand, counting down.
ATCACCATCCCGAGTAACCACCGCATCGAACCCATTCGTCCGTCGCCGATACATTTACCGACCGCCATCGTAAGCGGAAATTCCACCTATGCCTCGCAAGATCATCATCACCGGCGCAGCTGGTTTCGTCGGCTCGAATCTGACAAGCAGGCTTCTAGGTGCTGATCATGAGGTCATCGGTATCGACAATTTCAGTTATGGTAGTCGTAGCAACATCAAGGCGATCATGGGCCACGAGCGATTCACGTTCATGGAAGCGGATCTCTGCGACCCGGGTGCATTGAAGGGCATGGAAGGGGATACGATCGTTCATCTGGCAAGCCAGAAGATCCCGCGCTACACGAACAGTTATCGGACCATCGAAGAGAACAATACGATGACCTCCAATGCGATCGCGCGATCACTTGAGCTCGGCGCGCGATTGGTCTTCGCATCCACCTCCGACGTGTATGGGAAGAATCCGAGCATCCCGTTCAGCGAAGAGAGCGACCTGGTCCTGGGTCCCACCAAGGTGAAGCGTTGGGCCTATGCTGCATCCAAGATCCACAGCGAACACAAGCTCATTGCAACGGGTGAGGAGAAGGGGTTGAAGTACACCATTCTGCGGCTCTTCGGCTCCTATGGCCCGAACCAGAACATGACCTGGTGGGGCGGCCCACAATCCGTGTTCATTGGCAAGGCTCTGCGCAACGAGACCATTGAATTGCACGGCACCGGCCAGCAGACGCGGACCTTCACCTATGTGGAGGATACGATCCAGGGATTTCAGCTTTGTATCGCAAAGGCCGAAGCGGAGAATGAGATCTTCAATGTTGGTTCGGATCCTTCCACCGAGGTGACCATTGAAGGACTGGCCCGCTTGATCTGGAAACTGATCCGTCCGGAGGATGCGGAGCCCAAGCTCACCCTCATCCCCTACTCCACCTTCGGCGGTGGTTATGAGGATGTCCTACGCCGGGTGCCGGATATCTCCAAGATCTCGAAGATGCTCGGGTTCAAGCCACGGTACGGCCTGGAGGAAGGCTTGCGGCTCGCGATCGAATGGCAACGCTTGCAACCTGCGCCGTAGATGATCTTCCTCCTGATCCCTACCTACAACGAGGAGGAGAACATCCCGAAACTCGCGCTCGAACTCGCGCCATACATCGCGCGGGCCGATGTCCGCATCATCCTCTCCGATGACGGTTCGCACGATCGCACACGCGATGTGATCACGACCTGTTTCCCGATGGAGCGCACGACCGTCCTGGGCGATGGAACCAATCGCGGTCCCGGGCACGCATTCGCGGTGGGCTTTGAACACATCCTTCAACAAGCGAACGACGACGATCTGGTGGTGACGATGGAGGCCGATCGTACGTCGGACATCACCATCCTGCCGGATATGCTCGCGATCGCTGGCTTGGGTTATGACCTCGTTCTGGCATCCGTGTACGCACAAGGCGGCGGCTTCCAGAAGACCACCGTGCTGCGCAAGCTGCTCTCCGCTGCGGCCAACTTTCTTTTCCGGTCCATCTTCGACCTGAAGGTGAGCACCCTCAGCAGCTTCTACCGCGTGTACCGGGTTCCCGCATTGCGCAAGGTGAAGGAACGCTGGACGGGATTGATCACCGAGCCCGGCTTCATCTGCATGCTGGAATTATTGCTGAAGATGATCCGCGTGGAGGCGCGTGTGATCGAGGTCCCGATGATCCTGGCTTCCGGCAAGCGGATCGGAAAGTCGAACATGAAACTGGCGCGCACCACCTTGGAGTATTTCCGTTTCCTGGTCCGCTTCCGGATGAAGGGATAGGTGTACCCCGATGATCCGTTCGGGTCTTCGGGATCGGCAGCGGATCCCCTTTTCGATCGAGCAACACCCAGCGCTGGCTTGGCTACATTGCCAGCGCAAACAACACAGCCCGCACGCAGCACATGAAGGTCTCCGTGGTCAGTCCGGTCTATCGGAGCAAAGCATTGGTGCCGGAGTTGGTGGCGCGGATCCGCGCGGTGATGATCCCGCTCGGGGTCGATTGGGAATTGATCCTCGTGGACGATGCCTGCCCCGAAGGCAGTTGGGATGTGATCGTGGCGGAGGCGAAGTCCGATCAACATGTGATAGGGCTCAAGCTCAGCAGGAACTTCGGTCAGCACTATGCCATTACTGCCGGACTTGACCGAGTAACAGGAGATGCTGTTGTGGTGATGGATTGCGACCTCCAGGATCGTCCGGAGGAGATACCACGTCTTCTGGAGGAAATGCGGAAGGGGTACGATGTGGTGCTTGCTCGGCGAGTGGACCGCAAGGACGGCTTCTTCAAAAAGCTCTTCTCGCGACTTTTCTATCGCACCCTCGGCTACCTCACGGGGTCGGAACAGGACGAGACCGTGGGTAACTTCGGGATCTACTCAGCAGCAGTGATCACGGAAGTCCGTCGGTTGCGTGAGAGCATACGTTACTTCCCCACCATGGTGAAGTGGGTCGGATTCCGGACCACCAAGCTCGATGTTGAACATGCAGGACGTACCGTGGGGAAGAGCAGCTACAACCTGAACAGGATGCTTCGGCTTGCCATGGACATCATCCTCGCGTACAGTGATAAACCGCTGCGCTTGTTGGTGAAGTTCGGGGTCATTGTCGCCGTGCTATCGCTGGTATTGGTCGTGTACACGTTGGTGCAGTGGGCCTTGGGGGATATCACCGTCCTCGGTTATGCGAGCTTGATCACCAGCATCTGGTTCCTTTCCGGTTGCATGATGATCACCCTCGGCGTGGTTGGGCTTTACGTTGGCAAGACCTTCGAAGGCGTGAAGGACCGCCCACTCTACATCATTGAACGGACCACCGAATGATCGAGCGGTTGGCCTGGGATTCGGACTTCTTCGGGTACGAGGTGGGCCGGGCAAGGATCGCCCCGGACGCGTTCAGCATTGAGAACCTGCAAGTGGAAGGTTCAGGGTTCGATCTCATCCATGTGCTCTCCTCCGACCCATTACCGGGTTTGGCTCTGGTGGACGTGAAGATTGTGCTGGATCGCGAAATTCCAGAGTCCCCTTCCGCACCTCGGATCCCGGTCGAACGTTTCCAAGGAAAGGCGAATGATCAACTGAAGCGGCTCGCGTTGGAAAGCGGGATCCATTCCCGGTTCCGCGTGGACCCTGCCTTCACCAATGGAGAATTCGAGCGGCTGTACATGCGGTGGTTGGATAATTCCTTGGAGCGCCCCGGTGAACTTGTACTCGTCACGCAGGATGAACTCGGCCTTACCGGTTTCGTGAGCCTAGCACACGGTGATGCGAGTTCGAGCATCGGGTTGATCGCAGTGGATGCTCGTGCCAGGGGAAAGGGCGTTGGCAGTGCGTTGCTGGATGCATCATTCGTGGCAGTGCGCGAGGCCAGCAAGAAACGTATCACCGTGGTGACACAGGAAGCGAACGAAGCCGCGATGGTATTGTACGCCAGAGCCGGATTCCAAGTGATCGAGCGAACCTGTATCCATCATTTCCGGCCCAAGAGCGGCCATGCTTCGGCATGACCGACCGACCACGCGCGTATGTATCGTGCCATCCGGGTCCTTCACCGGTCCTTGGTGCGCTTGATCCACCATCCTGTTATTGTTCCCAATTTCGCTCCTGATGATCCCCTTCAACCGACCACATCTCACCGGCAAGGAGATCGGCTTCATACAGGATGCGGTGGCCACCGGCAAGATCTCCGGCAACGGCAAGTACACGGCCTTGTGCCATGCGTTCTTCCAAAAGCGCTATGGATTCCGCTCATGCTTGCTCACGCATAGCTGCACGGATGCATTGGAAATGGCTGCGCTACTGCTGGACATCAAGGAAGGTGATGAGGTGATCATGCCGGCTTTCACATTCGTGTCCACTGCGAATGCCTTCGTCTTGCGCGGTGCGCGCATCGTGTTCGTGGACAGTCTGCCTGACCATCCGAACATGGATGCCGCAGCGATCGAGGCACTGATCACACCGCGCACGAAAGCGATCGTGGTGGTACACTACGGCGGTGTGGCCTGCGACATGGAGACGATCATGTCCCTTGCGGATCGTCACGGCCTGTTCGTGGTGGAGGATGCAGCACACGCGGTGGATGCCATGTACCGGCCCAAGGGCAAGGACCCCGTTCCGCTCGGTCGCATCGGCCATCTTTCCGCGTTCTCTTTCCACGAGACCAAGAACATCATCTCCGGCGAAGGCGGCATGCTGGTGATCAACGATGAGCGTTTCGTGCAACGCGCCGAGATCATTTGGGAGAAGGGCACGAACCGGTCCGCCTTCTTCCGCGGACAAGTGGACAAGTACGGCTGGGTGGATGTGGGCAGTTCCTTCCTGCCCAGTGAGATCACGGCTGCGTTCCTCTTTGCGCAATTAGAAGCCTTGGATACGATCCAAGCGAGGCGCTGCGCGATCTGGGATATCTATCACCGACGATTGCAACCGCTTCAGGCGCGTGGGAATTTCACCACACCGGTCATCCCTGCCGATGCGACGAACAATGCACACGTCTACTACCTGGTTTGCCGTGATCTAGCTACCCGAACACGGTTGATCGAAGGGTTGAAGGCAAGGGATATCATGGCGGTGTTCCACTATCAGGGACTGCACCGTAGTCCGTTCTACAGCGCCAAACACGATGGTCGTGTGCTCCAATACTGTGATGCGCTTTCCGACCGGTTGGTCCGGCTTCCGCTCTTCGCGGATCTTACCGACCAGGACGTGGACCGGATCTGTGACGTGATCGATGTGGTGATGCCATGAGTTGGCTCCGGTCCACACCACCCGGACTTCTGCTTGCAGTGCTGATCACGCTCTTGCGCCTGCTCGTGATCGACATCGACCCGCCTGTTCGGGACCTCACCGACTACCTCCCGAAGGACGAAGGCTTCTATGTCTTCCCCGCCTACGACCTGTACGAGCGCGGCGACGCATTCGTGGATCACCCATTCCGGCTCACGGGGATACCCACGATCACCAACGTTGGCGCGTACCTAGGACTCGTGGTGTTCGGAGACAATTACCTCGGTCTACGCTTCGGTTCCGTCCTCTTCGCGCTCATCTCCCTGTTGTGTTTCCATTCGCTGCTTGCGAGGATCACCACCGACCGGCTCTTGTTGAACATCCTGCCACTGATCATGGTGAGCGACCTCTCCTTCGGCTTTGCCAGCATCCTGGTGGAACCAACGATCGCGCGTATGGCCATGATGCTGGTCACCATGCTCTGGCTGGATCGGATATTGCGACCTACACCCAACACAATAGGCTTATTCATGCACGGCGCAGGTAGCGCTCTTCTCGTCCTGCTCACCTACCCGACGAACGCATTCGTGTTACCAGCCTGTTGGTTGGCGATCGCCATGATCACGTTCCAGGCCGAAGGTGGTTACAAAAGATCCTTGAGGGCGGTATCCAGCCATGTGGTCGGCGTTGTCTCGGGGATCACACTCCTGCTCGGACTCATTTGGTTGCTGGGGTACAATGAACTCGCACAGACCGCAGTGACCGGGAAGAATTTCGAACACCGCGTGAGCCTTTCACCTTCGGGTCTCTTCCTGGATCTGTACAGCATGGTACAGGCCAATATCTTCCGGCTGAACCCGGCGTTGTTGCTGATCTTCCTCGGAAGCGCATTCTTTCTGTTCCGTCGGCCGGTTCGCAGGTGGTCGCCAGCGTTGATCATTGTTGCCGCGTTCACGATCGTATTCTTCGCACAAACCGCGTTCATCAACGACTATCCCACCCGCAAGCTGGTCATCCTTCTTCCCCTTGCGCTCTTGGTCATCGCCGGGAGTTTCGAACATTCATTAGAGGCGGATCCCCGGTCGGTCCGTGGTCGATGGATCGGATGGACCTTGGCCCTGATCCTGATCACCGGGCTCCTCGGACAGATCCTGTTGTACCACAAGAACGCGAGTTTCCTTTCGGCACAAGTCAGTCCAGCGCTCCTTCCCGGGATCGTGATCGCACTCGTGGTCGTGGCGCTATTGCTTTTCCGGCGGGCGATGGAGCCAGCGTCGTGGTGGAATGCGCGATGGGTCTTGTGCTTCCTGCTTGTCCCCGGAACGTGGAACTCCGTGCGATCCATGATCATTGAAAGAGAGTATGCTTACGCGGACTTCATGCACTCGCTACGGAGCTATGACGGCGCGGTGTTCATAGGTGCGGCATCCATGGGCTTCCGCACGTACAACGACATCGTTCCGAGACTGAACCCCTATGTGTTACCTGGAGGCTACAATGATCAATGGCCGGTATTGGAACGCATGGCGATCGAGGACACCACAACGAACTATGCGGTGGGCTATTTGGACGATATGGTCGAATTCCAGCGGATCGGCTTCCACGAGGATAGGATCACCGTCCTGAACATCTGGGAGACCATGCATGAGAACGTGTTCGTGGTGTACAAGGAGAAGAGGTGATGCATGGCCGAAGTGAACGTGTCGTTGCTATGCCGATCGGGCCAGAGGAATGATCATCAAGGAATGCTCAGCGGATGAACTCGGCGTGATCCACGAAATCGCGCACCGGACATGGCCCGTCGTGTATGCGAGCATACTTTCCACTGACCAGCTCGCATACATGCTCGACGGTATGTATTCGATCCCGGTCCTGCATGAGCAGCTACGTCAAGGACATCAATTTCTCATCTGCACGAAGGATGATCGCCCGATCGGCTTCGCGGGTTTCGAGCATCACTACGGAACTTCTCGATCGACGCGATTACACAAGCTCTACGTCCTACCCGAACTGCATGGCTCGGGCGCCGGGTATGCACTCCTGAATGCGGTGATCGAAGCGGCGAAGAACGCGGGGAATACCGCGATCGAACTGAACGTGAACCGATACAACCCTACACGGCATTGGTATCAGCGCCAAGGATTCCGTGTCGTTCGTGACGACGTGATCGACATCGGACAAGGCTACGTGATGGATGATCATGTGATGGAGTTGTCGTTCTAGACGACCCTCTTGGCCACAAGATCAAAGATCCGCTTGGGGCGATTCAATGCCGTACCGCTTGTACAAGCGCGCCTTCCGTTTGGTAAGGCGGGCCTGCGCACTGGCCGTTCGTGCAGCACGCACCGCAGCGACCAGGTCTCCGCGTTCGATCCGCTGCACCACCACCTCGATCATACGGTCCTCGCCATCCGCATCATACGTGCTTCGAAGATCCTGCCCGAAGAGCCGGGCCATGCCCTGCCATATAAAGGCCGTGAACCCACCCCGCAGTTGTTTCACCAGGTCGTAAGAGGTTCGGCCCGTTTCACGATCGATGAGCTTCACCAATACCCGCCCTTGGCTACCGGTGAGGTCCTTCACCTCCGCCTCGAATTCGGCTCGAAGCTCTGCTTCGGCAAGTTTCACATAGAGGTCCTGGTCCCCGGTGCGCCGGATGAGGGTGAGATCCCGTTGGTACTCACTGAGGAGTTCGCGGGTGACATGGGCATAGGGATAGACCTTCAGGACATTCCGCGTAAGACGGTCGTAACGTGCTGCTTCACGTCGGTCCTTGGGGGTCCATCGTCCTTCCACCACAGCCTCGTGCAGGTCCACGCTCGGTATCGTATCCCCATCCATGACCACAGCCTTGAAGACCGTGTTCGGTCCCGCGCTTTGCGCCCGCACCCGGGTCACGAAGGCGGTGGCCAGTAAAAAAGCTGAAAGAAGGAAAGCGCGTAGCATGCTCATGGCGTTCCCGCCTGTGAAGCTACAACGCGGGTCGGACCACATTAGTCCTTTCTACCCGCTCAACGACGCTTTAGTTTCCAAGCACTTGCGCCTTGCACCGGTCCGGCCTCCCGCGGTTTGCCCACTTGGCGGAACTGCATCAGATGTGCAGCAACCAGGACCGCAGCCTTGCGTTCTTCGGGGTCCTTGCCTTCCAATACATCCGGGGTGAAATGATCCCGGATGAAGTGCGTGTCGTAATTCCCGCTCCGGAACGCCGGGTGCCCCATGACGAAGCGGCAGAACGGCAAGGTGGTCTCCACACCGCTGATGGCGTAGTCGTCGATGGCGCGGGCCATACGATCGATCGCCTCTTCGCGGGTGGCACCGTGCGTGATCAGCTTCGCGATCATCGGGTCGTAATGGATCGGGATCTCCATCCCCTCCTCGAATCCATCGTCGACGCGGATCCCCGGTCCCTGAGGAGGGCGGTAGGTGGTGAGCCTGCCGATATCCGGCAGGAAGTTGTTGCCCGGATCTTCCGCGTAGACCCGCACTTCAATGGCATGGCCCAGGATCTCCAGATCCTCTTGCTTGAAGGGCAAATGCTCTCCTTCCGCCACGCGGATCTGGAGCTTTACCAGATCCAGACCGGTTATCATTTCCGTCACGGGATGCTCCACCTGCAAGCGGGTGTTCATCTCCATGAAGTAGAAGTTCATCTTCTCGTCCAAAAGGAACTCCACCGTGCCAGCGCCGCGATAGTCCACGCTCTTCGCCACAGCCACGGCGGCCTCTCCCATACGCTTGCGCAGTTCGGGGGTCAGCACGGCGCTCGGTGCCTCCTCGATCACCTTCTGGTGTCGCCGTTGCACGCTGCATTCGCGCTCGAACAGGTAGCACGTGTTGCCATGCGTATCCGCCATGATCTGCACTTCGATGTGCCGTGGACCTGCCACATACTTCTCGATGAACACACTTCCATCACCGAACGCATTCTGCGCTTCACTGATCGCGCGCTCAAGGCCTTCCTTCAACTCGCTTTCCTTCTCCACGATGCGCATGCCCTTGCCGCCGCCACCGGCCGCCGCTTTGATCAGGATCGGGAAGGTGATCTGTTCCGCCACCTTCATCGCTTCATCCAACCCGTTCACTGCACCCTCGGTTCCGGGAACCAACGGGACACCGTGATCCTTCACCGCTGCTTTCGCTGCGAGCTTATCGCCCATGACCAACATGGCATGCGCAGTGGGCCCGATGAAGATCATCCCGGCTTTCTCCAAGGCTTGACAGAATTCGCCATTCTCGCTCAGGAATCCATATCCCGGGTGGACCGCATCCACATTCAGGTCCTTGCAGACCTGGATCACCTTCTCCACGACGAGGTAGCTCTCCTTGCTCGGCGCCGGACCAATGCAAACCGCTTCATCGGCGAAACGCACGAAGGGCGCATTGCGATCGGCTTCGGAGTACACCGCTACGGTAGCGATCCCCATCTCCCTGGCGGAGCGCATCACGCGTAGGGCGATCTCCCCGCGATTGGCCACGAGAATTTTCTTGATCGATCGGGTCTTGCTCGCCACGGTGCTTGGGTTGGTGGGCGAAGATGCGAAGGCGCGGTCGGTATTTCGCAGCCGGTGTTACGTGATCAGGATCGTCTCGGCCTTGTTCAGTCGCGGCCGAGCACCACGCGCAGACGCTGCCGTGTGCGCGGGAATTCGATGGTATACAACCCGGCGGGCAAGGAACTGATGTCCAACATTGCACCGGCCCGAAGGCTTCCACCACCGATGAGCAGGCCGCGCGCATCGAGCAGCAGGTAGCCCTCGTTCTGTGTCAACGCTGGTTCGATCCGGATCAGTCCGGTCGTCGGGTTCGGAATGGCGCGCAGTTCGAGCACCTTGGGCACTTCCGGTACACCCATCATGCAGGACACCACATGCAACGTGACCGTGTTATTTCCCGCATTCGGAATGCAGATGCGCTGGTTCACGAAGTCGAAATCGATGTCCGCCGGGTTGTTCAATCCGGGGACGCCAACATCCACTCCGGCACCCGTGAAGGTGGGACCATAACGCGTGATGCGAGCCGGACTCCATGAAGCGATCAGGAAGTTCCCGAAGCAATCCATGGTCACACCATCGATGTTCGTAACACCCGTACCGGCAACAAGCGTTGTGCTCGCACCGGAAACGCGATCATAGGCTTTTATGGGGGCATTGCTGCCCCAGAACACCACTACGAGCCGCTGGCCGGTCTCATCCCAAACAATTCCATTCGGGGTGCCTGCCGTGTTGGCCACCAGCGTCGTGTGGCTGTTGTTCGCCACATCGACCTTGTAGATCCGCGTACCACTGAAATCCGTGACGTAGAGATACTGGCCATCCGTTGTGATGCCATTGAGGAAGGTGCCTCCTAGATTCCTGTTGAAGACCAAGGACGCATCGCTGAGCAGGTAGCCCTTCACGGTTCCACCACTACAGGCGAACAACGTGTCGCCCATGATCTCCAGCCCGTACGGCGCGGGACTCACCGCCACGAAATCCGTGACCACGCCGGCTTGTGAGCGGACCTTGATCATGGAGGCATTCGTGTTGCTCACGAAATACCGATCGCCCACCGGATCATACTCCACGCTCTCCGGACCATTGTATTGGGCCATGGATGCGAGTGCGGAAAAGCAAGCAACGAGCAGTGGAAAATGGCGCATGTGTGTTCTTTCGGAATTGCAACGGTAGGGCGGTTGGAAGAACCTATCCGGCTGGATCCGACGAACTTGTACACAGGCGTGATGTGGAATAGGGATGACCCGATGAAGCTCTGGGAGATCCCGGATCCATCACGCGGAGTTCCGGCCATCGCCAACGAGAAGTTGGGTATCGGCATGCACATCCTCAACGCCGCGCGTTAATCTTGCACCATGGCTACGGCAGTGACACACGGCATTCGCATAACCGCACGGGCGCGGTACGAGGAGGCGCACAGTGACGCGAAGGCCGGCCGGTTCATCTTCAGCTACCGCATCACCATCAGCAACCGGAGTGAGGAGACCGTCCAATTGCTCCATCGCCATTGGACCATCCACGACAGCCTTGCACCGGTGCGTGAAGTGGACGGCCCGGGTGTGGTGGGAGAAACCCCTGTGTTGGCGCCCGGTGAGGAATTCAGCTACAGCAGCGCGTGCGATCTGCGCAGTGGTTTCGGACGCATGGAAGGGAACTACCGCATGTTGCGTGCTCGGGATGGCCTGATGTTCCATGTGCAGATCCCGACCATGCAGTTGGCCTCGCCATTCCTGGTGAACTAGGCAGGTAGTGGCATTCCCTGTGGGTGACCGATGGATCGTTCTGCTGCCATTTCAGGCCTACAGCACCCCTTCAACGTCGCGCTGGTAAATTCGCCCAACGTTACCACATGGCGGAGGCACGCCCCAGCCTCGATAATCCTTAGCCCATGAGCCAGTTCACCGTCCCCGAACCGAAGAACGAATCCGTGAAGTCGTACGCACCCGGTTCGCCGGAGCGTGATGAACTCCAAGCCGAATTGGATCGCCGTCTTCGCGCGCGGATCGATTCGCCGATGTGGATCGCGGGACATGCGATCGAGACCAAGGACCTGCGGCAGATGGGCCCCCCGCACAAGCACGCACACAACTTGGGGTCGGCACACTTGGGAGAAGGCAAGCATGTGCGGGCGGCGATCGATGCAGCACTCAAGGCCAAGCGTGATTGGGAGAACATGCCCTTCGAGGAACGCGCGGCGATCTTCCTGCGCGCTGCGGATCTGCTCAGCGGTCCGTATCGCGCCAGCATCAACGCAGCGACGATGCTTGGTCAAGGCAAGAACTGCTACCAAGCGGAGATCGATGCGGCCTGCGAGTTCATCGATTTCATTCGCTTCAACGTGGCCTACGCACAGCAGATCTACCGCGACCAACCGGTGAGTTCACCCGGCGTTTGGAACCGGTTGGAATACCGCGCGCTCGAAGGCTTCGTGTTCGCACTCACCCCGTTCAACTTCACGGCGATCGCCGGCAATTTGCCGAGTAGCTGCGCCCTGATGGGCAACACCGTGGTGTGGAAGTGCGCCGACACCCAGTGCTACAGCGCACAGGTGCTCATGGAGGTCTTCATGGCTGCAGGACTGCCCGCGGGAGTGATCAACCTGATCCACGTGGATGGCCCGACTGCTGGCGACATCATCTTCAAGCACAAGGATTTCGCCGGGATCCACTTCACGGGTAGCACCAAGGTCTTCCGCCACATCTGGCAGACCATCGGCAACAACCTACCGAATTATCGCAGCTACCCGCGCATCGTTGGCGAAACGGGCGGCAAGGATTTCGTGATCGCGCATGCAAGCGCCGACCCGAAAGTGGTGGCTACGGCATTGAGCCGGGGCGCCTTCGAATTTCAAGGACAGAAGTGTAGCGCTGCGAGCCGCGCCTACATCCCGGATAGCATTTGGCCAGCAGTGAAGAAGGAACTGTTGGCTGATCTGGCCGATATGAAGATGGGCGACCCGCGCGACTTCTCGAACTTCATCGGCGCGGTCATCGACGAGAAGTCATTCGACAAGATCAGCGGCTACATCGATGCCGCGAAAAAGGACAAGAAGAATATCCAGGTCATCGCCGGTGGGAAGTACGACAAGAAGACCGGCTACTTCATCGAGCCCACCGTTCTGGTGACCAAGGATCCAAAGAGCACCACGATGTGCGAGGAGATCTTCGGACCGGTGCTCACGATCTACGTGTACAGCGCCAACCGATGGATGGACACCTTGAAGTTGGTTGACGCCACAGGTGAATACGCCCTCACCGGTGCAGTGATCAGCAACGACCGGGCGAGTGTTGAACAGGCTATGCACGTGCTACGCCACGCGGCAGGCAACTTCTACATCAACGACAAGCCTACGGGAGCCGTGGTGGGCCAGCAGCCATTCGGTGGTGCGCGCGGTAGTGGCACCAATGACAAGGCCGGCAGTTACCTCAATCTCATCCGGTGGGTGAGCCCGCGCACCATCAAGGAGACTTTTGTTCCGCCAACGGATCACAAGTATCCGTTCTTGGGGTGAGATTCAAACCTCTGCCTGATCTTCGAACCAAAGCATATGAGACGAACCGACTACTTCTTCGGCGCATCGTTGGCGGCCATCGTCTTCACGCTCTCGCACCAAGTGGTGCATGCTCTCCAGGGCATTCAACAAGGTCGATTCGAACCGATTGCATTGCTGCCTTGGGGAATACTGCACGTTTTGGCGGGGGCGGTCGTCTTCGCATTCTGGATATGGACTATTCGTTGTTGGATTAAGCGCGACAACCGAGCAGGATATCTTCTGTTGCTGATCTTCATGACGATCATTGGCGCCTACATCTACTACTTCCGTGTTGTCCGTCCTGCTCAGTCGAGCGGGACGAAGTAGTTGCTTTCAACGCTCCTGGAACCACCTCGCTCAGGCAGACCTTGGTACCAGCGACGGATCACAAGTATCCGTTCTTGGGGTGAGCGGATCTCAGCGCGCCAGCACAACAGCGAACGTCCGTTGCTCCTCTCCCGCTCGAAGCAAAGCGATGTAGGTACCGGGAGGCAACGATGAGATGTCGACGGTCACTCGTGCCGCGTTGAGTTTGGTCAGTGCCAGCACCGTTCTGCCGATCGCATCAATGATGGTCAAACTTGAACCAACCGGTGCTTCGACGTACAACTCATGCTGCGCCGGGAACGGCCACAATCGCGCATCGGCCAGCACATTGCGATCAGCGATGGCCATTGGTCCGCAGCTCTCCCCAACGCAGAAACTGACCGAGCCCGCCACGGTACCCGAGTTCACATCCAGGAACGGCGGCGAAGAAACGGTCGGTGTCAGGTCGCAAACATCGATCTGCCCTTGTATGGTTCCGGTGTTCTCGGAAAAGCCAGCCACGCAGATGCGGCCCTCCCCTTCGATCGTACCGTAGTTGCCGATGTTGTCCGTGCTGAGCAGTGCATCAGGCCCGCCCATCACCAGCAATGCATCGTTGTGAATGACTCCTTCGATATGAATGGTGGCATTGTTGAAAAGCGCCCAGTCCACGTCGATATCGCCCTTGAGGTCCATGAAGCCATCGTTGATCACGGTATCTCCGATCACGACGGAGAAGAACGCGTCCATCACCAAGCTGCCTCCGGACATCACATGCACCCGCTGGTAGAAGAAGGTATTCCCTGCGATCCGCACCTCATGCACGACCACGGCATCAACAACATCCGGAATGCAGTTGCAGTCCCAGGTCGCCGGATCATCCCAATCTCCGTTCTGCACACTCGTCGTGGTCTGAGCCCGGGCGGTGCCCCCAAAAGCAAAGGCCAGGCAGACAAGGACGTGCTTCATGCGTGTGGGCATCATGAATGGGTCGTCCCAAGGTAACGCTGTGCGAAGGCCTGCCAAGATCCTGTCCCGTCATGGATCCACGCTGCATTGCGCTTGTCACCTTTCGGCGTTTTTCGCGTAGGAACGGTGGCCGGCGCCTTGTTGCCCGGTGCATCGGCTTTGAACCCCACTCCAAATCGGACTTCGCGCCGGATCCTGCTGATCCTCTACGGCACTTTGTTCGTGCTCTGCGCATCGCTCATCGGCGTGGCGCATTGGTATGAATTGAAGAACCAGCGCGAGGAAACGTTCAGTCGCTTGGAGAGTATTGTTTCCGGACTTGCGGACCAGATCCCCGCGAAGCATGTGGAGAACCTGCTGGCCAAGTACGATGGCCGAGGCATGCTGATCAAGAACACGCAGGACGCCTGGTACTATGTGATGCATGAGCACCTGCGCAAGGCAGCGGAGCGGAACAGCATCGAACTACCCATTCAAGTACTGGCCTACGATAGTGTGAAACAGGAACTGCAACACGTAGCCACTTCGCTAGAACAGCCGGACTTCAGGTCCACGTTCACCGGTGACGGGCGAGCCATTCTCCAGGCTTACGCGACAGGAGGCCACGTCACATCATCCACAGATGAACTCCTCGCGTTCAAGCCGCTGCTGAACGACGAAGGGCATCCTGCGGGGATCATTCTCATTCGAACCCCGGGTTCGGAAGCGACCGCCTCTGCCATGGCGGCTCTCCTTCGCAACATCCTCATCGCGCTTGTCCTCTTCGCCGTCGCTGGGTTCGTGCTCTTCCGCTATGTGGGCAAGTGGGTACAGCAGAACGAGGCGGACCGGTTCGCTCTTACCACCCGGAATCTCGATATCACCGACAGCATCGCATACGCGGGCAAGATCCAACGCGCATTGGTCCCGCCGCCGAGCGCGTACGCAGCCCTGTTCACCGACTCCTTCATCATCGACCGGCCAAAGGACATGGTGAGCGGCGACTTTCACTGGTGCCACCCCATAGGCGCGGACGAGTGCTTCGTGGCTGCAGCGGATTGCACGGGCCACGGACTTCCCGGTGCCATGATGGCGGCGATCGGATGTTCGTTGCTGAACGAGATCGTACCCGCCAATGCGGACAAGGACCCCGCCGAGCTCCTCACCATGATCAACACCCGGTTGGTCGCCACCTTACACCAGCAAGGCCGGAAGAAAGGCGGCGGCGATGGCATGGACATCGCTCTCTGCCGGATCGACCGGCACCAACGGGAGATCCTCTTCGCCGGGGCCTTCCGGCCGTTGTATTGGTTGCATCAGGGCCAGCTCACGGTGATCAATGGCGATCGCAGGCCGATCGGTGGCGCACACTATGATCTGGAGCGCAAGTTCACCTGCCACCGTTTGGCCTACCACCCGGGCGACCGCATCTATCTCTTCAGCGACGGCTATGTGGACCAATTCGGTGGGCCGGAACGCGAGCGGTTCATGACCGCCCGGTTGACGGATCTTCTCAACAGCATCCATCACCTTCCAATGGAGCGACAGGCCACATTGCTGGATGAGGCCTTCCTTTCCTGGAAGGGTTCCGAGGACCAAGTGGATGATGTCTGCCTCCTTGGACTGGCGGTCTGACCTGCCAACAGTTATCATCCTGCTATATTTGGTCGCTCGGGCCCATGTTGTCCGATAGAACGCATGGTTACGAAGCAAGAGCTGCTTGGCAGGCTCGAGGAATTGATCGGCCAGGAGGATGTGGAAGCTGCCGCTGATGCGGTCGAAAGCACCAAAGAGGCTTACGAGGCCTTGGTGGCCAACCTTGCCCAACAACAGGTCAGTGAAGGATCCTCGGAAGAGGACGCGGGTACGGCACCTTCTGCGGATGGTCCACAACCCATTGAGTCCGCGCAACTTGTCGATCAGGAGGACAAGCGGTTCAAGCAATTGCTTGATCAGTTCAACCAGCGGGTGAATGACATTCGCCGCAAGAAGGTCAAGGAGGAAGCCGACAACCTTGCCGCGAAGCAGGGCGTGATGGAGGAATTGAAGGCCCTGATCGCTGGTGAAGAGAACATCGGCACCGCCTTCCAGCGGTTCAAGGAATTACAAGAGCGATGGAAGTCCATCGGTGCGGTGCCGCAGCACGCCTACCGCGACCTCCAGGTCGACTACAGCCACCTGCTGGATGAGTTCTTCTACCACATCCGGATCTACAAGGAACTCCGCGACCACGACCTGCGGAAGAATACCGCGCTGAAGTCAGCGCTGATCAGCGACATGGAATCCTTGGCCGCCAAGGACAACATGAAGGAACTGGAGACCTTGGTCCGGGACTACCAGGACAAGTGGCACCACATCGGACCGGTCCAGAAGGAGGAATGGGAAGCGATCCGTGATGGTTTTCAGGCCGCCACACGGGCGGTGTACGACAAGATCAACGAACACTACAAGGCGCGCCGGGCCGAGCACGAGGCCAACCTCGCAGCCAAGCACGCGCTGGTGGAGAAGGTCACCGAATTGGTGGCCTCGGTCCAGGCATCCTCCTCCAAGGAATGGAAGGCCTATTCCGATCAGGTGATCGAATTACAACAGGCTTGGAAGAGCGTCGGCTTCGCAACGCGGAAGGACAACGAGAAGATCTGGAAGGAGTTCCGCAATGTGTGCAACGGCTTCTTCGATGCGAAGAATGGCTGGTTCGACCAATTGAAGGACCAATACAAAGCGGCCCGTGAGCGGAAGCAGGCTTTGCTGAATGAAGCGCTGGCTCTGAAGGACAGCACGGAATGGCGCAGCACCGCCGATCGGTTGAAGAACCTCCAACAGAAATGGAAGGAAGCAGGCAGCGCAGGTCCGCGCGACGAGAACAAACTGTGGAACAAATTCCGTGAGACTTGTGATGCATTCTTCCGGTCGCGCAAGGAAACCTTCGCGCAGCAGGACGCGGAGCAAGCGACGAATGCAAAGGACAAGGAAGCATTGATCGCCGAGATCCAAGCCTATACCCACACCGGCAACCGGAACACCGATATCGAAGTGCTGAAAGCCTTCTCACTTCGCTGGATGAATTCGGGTCGCGTATCACCACGCCAATTCGATGAGCTGAACGTCCGCTACCGCGCTGTGCTGGACAAGCACTACGAATCGATGAAGATGGAAGCCGGTGAGAAGCAGCGCATGCGCTTCCAAGGCCATGTGGAGGAGCTGAGGTCCGGCCCGGATGGTCCTTCCAACCTGGAACGCGAAGGCCGCTTCATCAAACGGAAGATCGAGGAACTCGAGGGCGAGATGAAGCAGATGGAGCGGAGCATGGGCATGTTCAACTTCAAGAGCGCGAGCGGCATGGAGATGAAGAAGGAGATGGAGAAGAAGATCGAGAAGCTGGCCAAGGACGTGGACCGCTTGAAGGGCCAGCACAAGGAATTGCTGAAGGAACTGCGGTGAGCGCACCTATGGATCACCTGACCCTGCGACACGAGATCATCGTGGCTTGGGGCGAGCAGGATGCCTTCGGCCACTTGAACAATGTGGTCTACTTCCGCTACATGGAAAGTGCGCGTATGCATTTCCTGGAACGGACGGGGATACTGGGATCCCACCTCGATCAGGGGCATCGGCGTGATCCTGGCAAGTACCACGTGCGATTTCAAGAAGCCCGTACACTGGCCCGCACAATTGACCGTCCGTACCGGCTGCAGCCATCTGGGGAACACAAGCTTCACAATGGAGTATGTGATCAACGATGCGGCGGGCGAGGTCGTGGCGAGCGGTACCAGCGTGCAAGTGATGTACGACTACAACAACAGACACAAAGTGACGATCCCGGACGCCATCCGGAACGCGATCACCAAGTCCCTTCGACCATGAGCAAACGCGGCTTCCTTATCCTGCTACCGCTTTCGTTTTGGGCCTGCGGTTCGCCTGAACGACCCACTGCCACGGTAACCACCGATCCACTCGGGAAGTACAGGACACTGATCGGGGAGTGGGTGGATAGCACCTCCTCGCCGCACTATACGAGCTACGAGCGCTGGACCGCCGAAGGGGACACAGCGATGCAAGGCTTCGGGCACGTGATCGCCAATGGAGATACGGTCTTCATCGAGGATCTACGACTGAGCATGGTGAACGATCGCGTGGTCTATTCTGCTCGTGTCGGCACACAGAACAATGGCAATTGGGTGCCATTCACCGCAGAGACGACGGGTGCGGACACTTTGATGTTCGAGAACAGTGAACACGATTTCCCGCAATGCATCACCTATATCCGTGACCGAACAGGTACCTGGAACGTTAGGGTTACCGGTACCGAACTGGGAAAGGACCGCTCGGAGGAATTCACCTTCCGGCCGCGCTGATCGGTTCCAGCACACTGCCTATCATTGATGTAGAACCAACACCACCAAGAACATGGGTATGATGAAAGAATTCAAGGACTTCGCGATGAAGGGCAACCTCATCGATATCGCGGTCGGTTTCGTAATGGGTGCCGCCTTTGGCAAGCTCGTGTCGTCATTCATTGATGGCATGGTCATGCCGGTCGTGGGCCGCATCACCAGCGGTGTTGACTTCACCACATTGAAATACGTGATGCAAGCCGAAGTGAAGGATGCAGCGGGCGTTATCACCACTCCAGAGGTAGCCATCGCCTATGGCGCGTTCATCACGGCGGTTTTGAACTTCATTGTGGTCGCATTCGTGATCTTCATGGTCGTGAAGTCCGTGAACAAGATGAAGAAAGCCGAACCCGCTCCTGCCCCGGCCGGACCTTCGAACGAGGAGAAGCTCCTCATGGAGATCCGTGACGCGCTGAAGAAGTAGGATCGATCAGAATTGAGCAAAGGACTCCGGCCATTGGTCGGGGTCTTTTCGTTCAAGGCGATGTGCCGCGCAAGGTTGAGGTGCTTGGATCGAAACGCAATCCATCCGCAGCGAACGCCCTGGACAGAATGCCCGATGCGCGTGCTTCGGATGGCGTGCCGGACCACAAGGTCCGGTCATGGATCACCAGGATCCGATCGCAGAGATCCATGGCTGTGGCCAGATCGTGCGTGGAAAGCAAGACACCGCGTTGAAGCGACCGTGCGATCTCGTGCAAGAGTGTGACGAGCACCACTCGATTCACGACATCCAAGTGCGCCGTCGGTTCATCCAACACCAGCACCGGTGTGTCCTGCGCAACCGCCCGAGCGAGTTGCACTTTCTGGGCTTCTCCATCGCTCAAAGAATCAAAGGTCCGGTTGGCGAGGTCATGTGTTCCGGTCGAGGTCAGGGCATTCTCCACCCTTTCATGATCCACGGCGGATAGACGGCCCATGTGGCCCGTCCATGGATGTCGGCCAAGTGCTACCACGGTCCGCACATCGATCGCACCAATGCGCGGACGCCCGGTGAGCACCGCGCCGATCGATCGCGAACGTGCCTTGACGCTCAATGATGCGAGATCCTCATCCATTATCGTGATCGATCCGGCTAGTGGTGGATACAACCCAAGAACAGTTCGAAGCAAGGTGCTCTTCCCGCTCCCATTCACGCCCACGATCGCCGCAACCTCACCGGCTTTCAGCGTGAACGACACATCCTTCACCAGGACCACACCCGGGTGTCCGACGATCAAACCTTCTATGGCAAGCAGTTGGTTCATGCGGAGCTTGACCATCGTTTACCACTGAACAGCACCCAAGCGACCATCGGTGCGCCCAATAAGGATGTGACCGCATTGAGCGGCAGTGATCCACCCATGAAATCGGATCGAGCGATCAGATCGCACAACAGCGCCAACGAGCCCCCGCACAGCACTGTGGCTGGAATAAGTTTCCTGTGATCGTTCGTGCGGAACATGCCTCGCGCAAGATGCGGTGTGACCATTCCGATGAAGGCGATGGGGCCGCAACAGGCCGTGACCGCGCCAGCGACAATACCCGTGATCCACAACAATCGCCGGCGACTTCTTCGCGTGTCCACGCCGAGTGTGGTCGCATGATCATCGCCTAACAGCAGTGCATTCAATGTCTTCGGGGAGAACACCGCCACCACCAACGTGGTCGCTACGGGGATGGCGAGCCAAAGGAGCCGATCCGAGGAAACACCTCCGAAGGATCCCATTCCCCAGAACACGAACCCTTGCAGGGCTTGGGCACTGGACGTGGCTTGCAACACGCTGACCAGTGCAGAACAGAGATAGCTGATGAGCAGCCCGACTATCAGTAGGGTCACGCCATCACCCAAACGGCGATCAGCGAACATCACCAGCGCGAGCACGGCCAACGCACCGCCCATCGCAGCCACCATCAAGGCCGCGTCGGGTGGGATCGGCAGCGACGCCCAGAGCGGATGCGCTAGCATGACGATCGCCACGCCGAGACTTGCGCCCGAACTGACACCCATCACCGACGGACCTGCCAGTGGATTGCGAAAGATGGTCTGCATGAACAAGCCGCCGATCGCAAGGCCCATACCTGCAAGCAACGCCGTGATCGCTTGTGGTATTCGCACTTCGCGCACCACGGCTTCTACGCCCGGATCGGTGGAGGGCGCATCCACCAGCGCGGCCCACACTTCGCGCACGCCCAGTGCCGTGGATCCCGTGACGAGTTCCAGCACGAACAAGAGAACGGTGAGCAGGCCAAGTGCGACATATGGCCGAAAGGACTTCATGCGAGGGCGAACTTACGCGGAAGGCTCTCGGGCGCTTCACCCATTCGGATGCTTACGGATCGGGAGTACAATTGCAATCTCCACTATCCTCGCACCCACCATGAGCCTCCACATCCCTTTCCTGATCACCGATTGGACGCAGGTTCCCACCACCGTTTTGAATGGCGCCTCGGGCACTGCTACCATGCGCATCCAACAACACGGCGACCTGCGCATCCGCATGGTCGAGTACAGCGCGAACTACCTCGCCGATCATTGGTGCGAGCTCGGCCACTTGGTGTTCGTGCTCGAAGGCGAATTGATCAACGAGTTGCAGAACGGCGTGACGACGGTGATGAAGGCCGGATCATACTACGTGGTCTCGGATGGGTTGAGTTCGCACCGCTCACGCACCGTGGGGCCGGTGAAATTGCTGATGGTGGATGGCGGATTCTTGAAGTGATATGGAACTGGTCACAGATCGTGACCGGTTTCGACCTCACATCCTCCTATACCACCCCTTGATCCGCTCCCGGTCCAGCACCTTCTCCCAATCGGGTCCGAAGGCGTGGTCCCACATGTGCGGCAGGTTGTAGGCCACTTCGGCCATGGCGCTGATGGTCTCTTCGCTCCAGTCCTTCGCGAGGCCTTGTGGCACATGCACCTTGTTGTGCTTCACCATGCCCTTGAATTCCTGCACGTAGTCGCCATAGACGTCCTCCAACTTGTCGAACGCGATGCAGTTGGCGAGGCAGTGGTGGATCTCCAGCACCTTGCCCAGGCCGTAGCTGAGCGCGTGACACACGCCGACCTCACTGTACGTGAGGCTTAGTCCGCCCATGTAACTGGCCACCATCAGGAACTCGTCGCTCTTCACATTGCTGCGGTCCATCTTCAGAAAGACCTCGCAACACATCTCCAAGCTCTTCTCGCTGTACGCTTCGGCGAAGGTGTTCTTCTTCGTGCCGGTGATCGCCTCCACGCTGTGGATGTAAGTGTCCATGCCCGTGTAGAACCATTGATCCGTGGGCACGCTGGCGATGAGGTCCGGATCCAGCACGATCTGGTCGAAGACCGTCCAATCGCACTTCAGGCCGAGCTTCTTCACTGGGCCCGTGAGCACGGCGGTCATGCTCACCTCCGCGCCGGTGCCACTGATCGTGGGCACGCCGCAATGGTAGATGCCGGGCTTCTTGATCAGGTTGAGGCCTTGGTACTGCACGCTGCTGCCTTCGTTGGTGAACATCAGTGAAGTGGCCTTCGCGATGTCCATCACCGTGCCGCCGCCGATGCCGATGATCCCCGCTGGCAGGCCACGCCCCTTGAGGATGTCATCGCGCAGCGCGTCGATCTGTTCGGTGTATGGCTCCTTCAGTGTGCTGATGTAGAAGACCTCGTCCTCCTTCTTGTTCGGAATGCGCGACTTGAAGTCGGGCTTGTCGGCGAAGTAGTCGTCCACCACGAAGACCATATAGCCCTTGCCCGCGCTGCGGTGGGGTTCAAGGATCTCACCGAGCTTATCGAAGCTGCCCCGGCCGTAGCAGGTCTTGGTAACGGACTTGAAGTTGCGGAAGAGGTTCATAGGAACTGATGTTCGATCCCAAAGGAACGCAGCAGCAACGGATCACTGCTCGGTACCAAGGAATTCAAAGGCCCGGTACACCGCCCGATGCAGGATCGTCGCGTGCGTCTCGTGCGGGAACAATTCATACGACCAACGGAAGGGAGGATGCGTATGCCTCTTGAACGAGGCGATCACCGAATCCACTTGCACCTGCGACCAGTCGTCGTTATTGGCCATGGCCACGAACACGCGTTTGGGTGAACCTGCGTGCGTCTTCGCCCAAGTTTCCGCTTGCGTGGATAGCGATCCATTGTCCCACCACAAACTCGGGCTCACGATCACATAGTCATCAAAGAGTTCAGGTTTCTTGAACAGCACCTCGGTAGCGAGCAAGCCACCTAGCGATTGGCCGATGAGGGTGCGATGATCGGTCGTCCGATAGTGCTCCTTCATGAACGGCTGCATCTCCTTTGCCATGAATTCCATGAACGCCGCTGAACCTCCGGCCGTGGGCAACCAGACCAGATCACTGTCCCCTTGGGTCACGTGCGTGAAGTCGTGCTTCCGGTCCACGTTGGCGATGCCGACCACGATGCTCTTGGGATACAGGTTGTACATGTTCATGAACTGAACAAGACCGGCGATGTGCGGGAAGTCCTCGTTCGCGGAACCGTCGAGCAGGTAGACCACCGGATAGGAGTACGTGCTGTCGCGATAGCCAGCGGGGAGATAGACATTCAGCGTGCGGTCCTGAACGAGAACATCAGAGTGCAATGTTCTGACCTCGCCGAAGATGAAGGGTTCAACGGTTGTCGGGTCCGCAGCAGTCGGTTGTCCTGCGTTACAACCCGCGATCAACAACACATAGCATGTGATCGGTCCGATGGTCTTCATCTACTCCTGGTTATGCACTGCCGTCACCTTCACTTCACCGTCCTTGAACATGGTCATGTAGCCCATGTCCGGGTGGATAAGGTCGTGAAAGTACCAGCGCGATCCTGATCCTGGATGCAACGCGTCGTTGAGCCTTCCTCCAACCGTCCATCCCGCAGGATCACAACGCGGCGCGGACGCATTTCATTGTCGAACCGCTTGTCCGGATAGCTTTGGCCGCTCATCTCTCAACCCATGCTTCGTACTTCATCCGCTTTTCTCGCTTGCATCCTCGCCATCGGTTCCTTCGCTCAGGACGAGACCTTGTGGCTCCGTGAGCCCGCGATCTCGCCGGATGGCAGCACCATCGCCTTCTGCTATCAGGGTGATATCTGGCGCGTACCGGTCGGTGGCGGGAATGCCATTCCGCTCACCACCAACGAAGCGTACGATCACACGCCTGTGTGGAGCCACGATGGGACGCGCATCGCCTTCACCAGCACGCGGTACGGCAGCAATGATGTGTTCGTGATGTCGGCGAACGGCGGCATACCCACGCGGCTCACTTATCACGGCAACGGCGAAGTGGCCTCCGATTTCAACGCCGATGATTCGCAGGTGATCTTCTATGCCAACCGACAGGATGATGTGAAGAACCAACTCTTCCCAGTGGGCGGTCTAGGGGAACTCTACACCGTGCCCTCCAAAGGTGGACGACCGATGCAGTTGAGCACGATGGCGATGCAGAACGCGCGATACAACCCGAGCGGTTCCTTGATCGCGTACCACGACCGTAAG
Source organism: Flavobacteriales bacterium (assembly GCA_016721005.1). Lineage (GTDB taxonomy): Bacteria > Bacteroidota > Bacteroidia > Flavobacteriales_F > PHOS-HE28 > PHOS-HE28. The sequence continues at coordinate 275,525 of JADKJM010000004.1, read as the reverse complement.
GGCTACGAGGACAATTGGCGCAAGCACCACACCTCCTCCGTGACCCGCGACATCTGGACCTTCAACCCCAGCACCAAGGAATACAAGCAGTTGACCACATTCGCTGGCGAGGATCGTGATCCGGTGTGGAGCAAGGACGGCAACACACTCTACTACCTCACCGAGGAGAAGGGATCGTACAACATCCACAAGATGCCCGCGGCCGGAGGACCGAATACTCAGGTCAGCCGCTTCGTGGACAACCCGGTCCGTTTCCTCAGCATGAGCGATAACGGAGTTCTCTGTTTCGGCTATCGCGGTGAATTGTACACGATGACCGATGGCGGCGAGCCGAAGAAAGTGATGATCCACGCCGTGACCGATGGCCGCTACTTGCCGGAGCGCACGGTTCCCGTGAACAAGGCCGAGGAACTCGCGGTTTCCAGCAACGGCAAGGAAGTGGCCTTCATCCACCGCGGCGAGGTCTTCGTGACCTCCGTGGCGGAAGGCACCACGCGGCGGATCACCAACACACCCGAACAGGAGCGCAACGTGAGCTTCAGCCCCGATGGCCGCACGCTGCTCTACGCCACGGAGCGCAACGGAAGTTGGGATCTGTACACCACCACGATCACACGCAAAGAGGAGAAGTATTTCTTCAATGCGACCGTCCTGAAGGAGGAGGCTTTGTTGAATACACCGGCCGAGGAATTCCAACCGAACTATTCACCGGATGGAAAGGAGGTGGCCTACTTGGAAGAACGCACCACCTTGAAGGTGCTGAACATTGCGAGCAAATTGACGCGCTTGATCGTCCCTGGCGACAAGAACTACAGTTACAGCGATGGCGACCAATGGTACCAATGGAGCCCGGACAGCAAATGGTTCGCAGTGGATTTCCTGCACGCCGAACAGTGGATCGGACAAGTGGGGATCGTGAGTGCCGAGGGTGGCAAGGAGATCTTCGACCTGACGCGCAGCGGCTATGGCGGCTATCATTCCACGTGGGCGATGGACGGCAAGGCGATCCTCTTCTACAGCGATCGCGATGGCATGAAGAACCACGCCAGTTGGGGTGGCCAATCGGATGCCTACGCCATCTTCCTCACGCAGGAGGCTTTTGACAAATACAAGATGACGAAGGAGGAGGCCGCGCTAGCGAAGGAGGACGAGGACAAGAAGAAGGAGGAAGGCGACGGAAAAGACAAGGATGAGAAGAAGGACAAGAAGAAGAAAGAGGAAGCCAAGGACAAGAAGGTGGATCCGATCACCATTGAGTTCTCCGGCATCCACGACAGGCTGGTGCGCTTGACCACCGTGTCATCTCAGCTTGGTGGTGCGGTGCTCAGCAGCGATGGTGAGAAGCTGTACTACCTCGCCCACAATGAGAAAGGCTGGGACCTCTGGCAGACCGAAGTGCGCACACGCGAGACCAAGATCCTGGTGAAGCTGGGGGCCGACGGTATCGGGGATCTGCAAATGGACAAAGAGGGCAAGAACCTCTTCTTCCTGAGCAGTGGCGGTATTACCAAGGTGGAGATCGAGAAAAGCGAGCAGAAAGGCGTTGGCATCAGTGGTGAGATGGCGTTGAACGAGAACGCCGAGCGTGCCTATCTCTTCGAGCACATCTGGCGGCAGGTGAAGAAGAAATTCTACCGCGTGGACCTGCAAGGCGTGGATTGGGACAAGTACAAGGTCGAGTACCAGCGCTACCTGCCTTTCATCAACAACAACTACGACATGGCCGAGTTGTGCAGCGAGATGCTCGGCGAGCTGAACGCATCGCACACCGGCAGTGGCTACCGGCCGAACGATCCGAATGGGGATGAGACGGCAAGCCTCGGCTGCTTCTATGCGAACGAACCCGGACCGGGTTTGCGGATCACGGAGATCATGGACAAGAGCCCGTTGATCCAGAAGGGATCGAAGATCAAGGCGGGCCAAGTGATCGAGAAGATCGATGGTGAGGTGATCGCGGCGGACGTGGACTGGGCGAAGTACTTCAACCGCAAAGGCGACCGTCCCATGTTGTTGGGCATGTTCGACCCGAAGACGAATACCCGCTGGGACGAGACCGTGAAACCGCTGCCGGAAGGCGGGGACAACGACCTCCTCTACCACCGTTGGGTGGAACGTTGCCGCCAAATCGTGGACAGTTTGAGTGGTGGACAACTCGGCTATGTACACGTACAGGGCATGGATGATGGGAGCTTCCGCACGGTGTATGAAGAAGCGCTCGGCCGCTACTACAACAAGAAGGGTCTGATCGTGGACACGCGGTTCAACGGCGGAGGTTGGCTGCATGATGACCTCGCCACCTTCCTGAACGGCAAGACCTACATGACCTTCCTTCCGCGCGGACAGAAGCTGGGCACCGAGCCGGCGGCCAAGTACCAACGGAAGAGTTGCGTGGTGATGAGCGAGAGCAACTACAGCGACGCGCACATGTTCCCCGTGACCTATCGGGCGATGGGCATCGGCAAATTGGTCGGCATGCCGGTACCGGGTACTGGCACAGCCGTCTGGTGGGAAAGCCTCCAGAACGGCATGTGGTTCGGCATCCCGCAAGTGGGCATGGTGGATAACAACGGCAACTACCTGGAGAACCATCAACTGGAGCCCGATGTGAAGCAGTCGCTGGACCCCGGCGTGGTGAGCCAAGGACGCGATCAGCAATTGGAAGCTGCGGTGAAAGTGCTGTTGGGGAACTAGGACATCGGCCATCGCTCGGGATACACAGGGGTGTCGATCGCTCGATCCGTGGCGCTGGTGGCAGGGCAACCGCATCAAGATCCCAGGCCATGGTCATGTGGTCGGACCTTCAGCCCTCCGGCTCATTCGGCACCGCTTGCCCCATGGCTTCGCCACGGGGCAGGCATCAGGTCGGGCCTTCAGTCCTTCCTCAACCGGTGGATCGCGCCAATGCCACCCTTCTCTTAACACGTCGAGGGCCAACGGACCGGCATCATCCCAGCCGATGGCCACGCCATTGGCTGGGATGATGCATGTGGTATTCAAGGGCTGAAGGCCCGGACCTATAGGTGAAGTAGATGCGTTTGCCGTGGCGCTGGTGGCAGGGCACCTTTCATGAAGACCTAGATTCGCGGCGCATCCGAGGGACTTCGTTCCGCAGGAGCATCGGCAACGCACAATGGGAAGGAAGGATCATGTGAAGTTCGTTCCACCGGAACGCAGTGCCTTCTACCCCACCCTTAAAGCGCGTGTGGAAGCCTACTTCAAGGAGCACGGTTTGAGCCGCCACGCGAATGCGACGTTGATCACCAAGGCGGTGATCCTGATCTCCTTGTACATGGTTCCCTTTTTCATCCTGCTCCTTCTTCAGCCTTCGTATGGCTTCGGTCTCGTCCTCTGGGCGCTCATGGGCTTTGGCCTTGCAGGGATCGGGATGAGTGTGATGCACGATGCGAATCATGGCGCTTTCTCGAAGAGCGAGCGCGTGAATTGGTGGCTGGGGCACACGTTGAACCTCTGTGGCGGAAGTGCGCACAATTGGAAACTCCAGCACAACATCCTCCATCACACCTACACCAATGTCACGCATGTGGATGAGGACATCGAGGACCGGCTCGTGTTGAAGTTCTCTCCCCACACGGAACGCCGTTGGTTCCATCGCATCCAGTGGATCTATGCCACCTTGTTCTACGGCTTGCTCACCTTGTACTGGGTTCTTGCGAAGGACCTCATTCAGTTCGCGCAGTTCGCTCGGGATGGTGTGGATCCAGGCAATGGACAAGAACGGCGCATGTCCTTGGCCCGGATCATTGCGATGAAGGTCGTCTACTTCGCGGCGATCATCGGGTTACCGATCGCACTCGGCGTGGCGTGGTGGCAAGTGATCACGGGTTTCCTGGTCATGCACTTCATTGCGGGCATGATCCTCACCCTGGTGTTCCAACTCGCGCACACGGTGGAAGGAACCACGCATCCGTTGCCGGATGAACACGGCACGATCCGGAACGACTGGGCCGTGCATCAGTTGGAGACCACCATGAATTTCAGTCGGGACAACAAGTGGATCGGCTGGTACGTGGGTGGATTGAATTTCCAGATCGAACACCATCTGTTCCCGCGCGTTGCCCATGTCCACTATCCTGCGATCGCACCCATCGTAAAGCGCACGGCAGAGGAATTCGGCGTGGCCTACAAGGAGAATCCGACGTTGATCTCTGCATTGCGTTCGCACTATGCGATGCTGCACCGCCTAGGCCTTCCGGGTGTGAACGACGCTATAGGTTGATCGCCGATCACGGCGCTTTCTCCAACTTCAGGTCCTTCTGCCGGAGCATCACGGCATAGTCGTTCCGGGATCCGTTCTCCGGTCCGGTGCGGCTCATGCGAAAGCCCATGTGCAACTGTTCCGGGACCGGCCGTTGTGCCGCCTCTGTGTCGTTCGGTCCATTCTCCATCAACTCGTGAAGGAAGTGGAAGGTGACATCGAAACCGAGCAAGGCATATTCATCGATGTCCGTGTGGAATCGCTCACGGAACGCACGGGTGAAGCGGATCACTTTGCTGGCCGTGGGGTCGATGAAGGATGCTGCGGCGAAATGGAAGTTCAGGAGATCAAGATCCTGGGCTGCGACAGTTTGCATGTCCAACCACGCTTCCATACCCACCAGCACGATGGCCTGCTTGGCAGCAAGCGGTTTCAAGCGGTTCACCACGGTGGTCACGTACTCCACGTCCTCGCTCGGCACCACCACCACGTTCGTACGGCCGGTCTCCAAGCGCGCAGCGAGATCCCCGATATCACGGCGTCCGGTGCGAACGACCAGGACGGAATCGCGGTAGCGCAATGATTGCAAGGCGAGCGAACCGTTGATCGCCGAAAGTGCTTGGCCTTGCATCTCCTTCTCCGCTTGGATATCCGGCTGGAGCAGGAGGATGTTCTCCCGCGCGAACCGGTTCGCGACATACCGGCAGCCATGTTTCAAGAGGTCGCTGCGAACGGGTGCCACCTTGCTCACCTGCGGTTGGCCGAGGATCACCTTGCTTGTCTGCGGCACCGGGCAGATCACTTGTGCTTTCGGATGGGCGCGGGTCAGTTGCTCGATGGCCGTACGATGGAACGGGCCGATGAAGAGGTCCACATCGTTCAACGCGTCACTCTTCAGCACTGGTCCCCATTGGCTTTGGTCATCGCCCACATCCATCACATCCACATCGGCATTGAATCCCAGTTCCACCAGTGAATCCAAGGCCAATTGAGCGCCAGCGTAGAACTGCGCCGCGATCCGCGTGGGTTCATAGAAGCGTGGACCGCCTTCCGCAAGAGCCGTGCTCTCCAGCGTGCTGTCATTGCGTCCGACGGCGAACGGCAACAGGAAGGCCACATGGTACTTCTCCCGGACAGGCGCTGTTCCCACCATCGCGGTATCGGTCCGGGACACCTCGAGCGGCTTGGGAATGCGGATCGTGGATCCCGCTTGAAGACCTGATGGAAGACCACCGTTGGCGTCCAGGATCTCCTCGGGCTTCACGCGATAGCGCAGCCCGAGCGAGTAAAGGGTTTCACCTTGCTGCACCACATGATCAACGGCAATGGATCCATTCGCAGGGCGAAGAGCCGGCTCGCTGACGCCGATCACTTTCGTGGTGGGGATGATCAGTTCCGTTCCCTCCTGCAATCCGGTTTGAATGCCGGGGTTGCGCGCCAGGAGATCGTTCACATCCACGCCGTACTTGCGTGCGATGCCGAAGACGGTTTCCTTCCGTGCCACCGTATGGCGCAGCTCGCCACCACTCTCCAGCGTCGGGGCCATGCGCGCCTCCTTGCGCATCACGGCATCCTTCGGGATCAGTAGTTCCTGTCCGATGCGCAATCCATCCACGCTACCCGGGTTCGCCGCCACCAACGCATCCACCGGCACCGCATAGCTGCGGGAGATCGCGTACAGCGTTTGGCCGACCTCCACGATGTGTACCAAGTACTTCCGGCCATCGATGGTGCGCGTATCCTGTCCGACCGCCACGGTTTGCGCAGCGATCAGGATCGCGACCAGGATGCTTCGCAGTTGGATCATTCCCACTCGATGGTAGCAGGTGGCTTTGAACTGATGTCGTAGACCACGCGGTTCACGCCTTTCACGCGGTTGATGATGCTGTTCGATATCCGTGCCAGGAACTCGTACGGGAGGTGACACCAATCGGCGGTCATCCCATCCGTGCTGGTCACCGCGCGCAGCGCGACCGCGTTCTCGTACGTGCGCTCATCACCCATCACACCTACGCTCTTTACCGGTAGCAGGATCGCGCCCGCTTGCCACACCTGATCATACAATCCTTCATCACGCAGTCCTTGGATGAAGATGTGATCGACCTCTTGCAGGAGCGCGACCCGTTCAGCCGTCACTTCACCAAGGATGCGGATGGAAAGGCCAGGACCCGGGAATGGATGGCGACCGAGGATGTTCGGGTCCAAGCCCAACTCCTTGCCCACGCGGCGAACCTCATCCTTGAAGAGCAGGCGCAATGGTTCCACCACTTTCAACTTCATGCGGTCCGGTAAGCCGCCCACATTGTGGTGGCTCTTGATCGTCACACTCGGCCCGTTCACGCTCACGCTTTCGATCACATCCGGATAGATGGTTCCTTGGGCCAACCACTTCACATCGGTGATCCGATGCGCTTCACGATCGAACACCTCGATGAAGGTCCGACCGACGGCCTTGCGTTTGGTCTCCGGGTCCTCCAACCCTTTCAGTGCGGTGATGAAATCCTCGCGGGCATCCACGCCGGTGATGTTCAAGCCCAAGTGCCGGTAACTCTCCAGCACGCGCGCATATTCATCCTTCCGTAACAAGCCGTTGTCCACGAAAATGCAATGGAGCTGATCGCCGATGGCGCGATCCAACAAGAGTGCTGCCACGGAACTGTCCACACCGCCGCTAAGGGCGAGTACAACTTGATCACTTCCGAGATCCGCGCGTAGCCGATCCACGGTCATCTGCACGAAACCATGCGGTGTCCAATCGCCTGCGCATCCGCAAATGCCGATCACGAAGTTGTGGAGCAGTTGCGCGCCATCCGTGGTGTGATACACCTCCGGATGGAACTGCACCGCGAACGTGAGTTGATCGTTCAACGCGAAGGCCGCGACCGGCACATCCTTGGTGCTGGCCAACACTTCCATCGCCTCGCTCGGCGCCGTGATGGAATCGCCGTGGCTCATCCAGACCTGCGAACCAGCCTCGATCCCATCGAACAAGCGGTGATCACTGATCGTGCTCAAGTGCGCACGCCCGTATTCGCGGATCTTGCTGCGCTCCACGATCGCCCCTGCCCGTTTGGCGATGAGCTGTGCGCCATAGCAGACCGCGAGGACCGGGAGCTTTCCGAGGATCCCCGTGAGATCCGTGTCCGGTGCGTTCGGTTCGTGTACGCTGCTGGGACTACCACTGAGGATGACCCCTTTGATGTTCGGGTCGTTGGCGAATTGTTGCGCCTTGGAGAAGGGATGGATCTCGCAATACACATTCAACTCGCGCACGCGACGCGCGATCAGTTGCGTGTATTGGGAACCGTGGTCGAGAATGAGGATGCTGTCCGGCAAAGGAGTACACCGCGCCATGGTTGTTGCGGCAGGCGGCGAAGGTAGCCAGCAGGGATATGCCTCGTTGTAGCGTCCCTAGTCCTCGGAAATGACCGTGAAATGCATGTTCAACGGATCCAGCGTTTCCAGCAGCCGATCCAGCAGCTCCGGACCATGAGCGGCGAGCATTGGCAGGAGATTGTCCCGGCGCTCTTGCAGTCCACCAGCTGGAAAGAGTGCTTCCAACACCCCGTCCAACCGATCGATATGCACCTTCTCCTTCCTCCGTAGCGCACGGTCCATCTTGCCTTGCAAATTCATCAGCAGTCGTTGCGCGCGTACCTGTGCGGCATCCGTGCTGGCACCCAACGTAGCATCAACCGCCGCCGTCCGCGTTCGCAACCGTTGGAAGAAAGCGTCCAACTCCTGTTGCTCGTCCACCACATCGGTGTCCAACACCGAGAAATGGTGCGCCACACGGTCGCGCAGTTCATGAGCGGGTTTGAACAGGTCCTCGATCGACAGGCCCAACTCACCGCGCTGCTTTCCCTGCTTTGCCGAAAGGAACGCGGCCGATGTCCGCAGCAACACCACTGGCATCGGCGCTTGAACCGCTTGGAAGAGCCATTTCAATTGCATCCAGTACGCCAACTCACCACCCCCACCGATGTAAGCGATGTTCGGCAGGACCACTTCCTGGTAAACCGGACGGAGGAGCACATTGGGTGAATAGTCCTGTGGTCGCACTTCCAGATCGAGCAGTAGTTCATCCAAGGTGAAGCGCGGCCCACCGTCCAGGACCTGATAGTGATCGCCATCAGCCTCAATGCGCGACCGATATCCCGGTCGCAAGTGGAACACGTTGATGGTGCGCGCATGGGCCTGGCTCGGGTACCGCTCCTTCAGCCGCTCATCGGCGTAGGACACACTGCGTTGCGTGATCCCGTTCAGCAGCTCCTCGCGCATCACCGGCATGAAGAGCTTCTTCAACTCACGGTCGTCGCCGTCGAGGATCACTAGTCCGAAGCGACCGAACAAGGCATGCACGAAACGCCGTGTCGCTTCCGCAAGTGTCGAACCGGGTGTGTAACAACGGCGGAGTTCTACGCGCACGCGATCGGCATCCATGCCCGCGCCAAGTATGTCATCCACCTCGGCAAGAACCGCTTCGATCCCTTTCAAGGTGAGACGACCGACCGCGCCACCCGAAGCGCCCGGCCATTGGATCTTCTTCCCTGCCAACCACGCATGATCGATCTCTGCGCGATCATGATCCTCCGAGGCCATCCAGAAGATCGGGACCACAGGACGCTTCAATTCCCCCGACAGCGTTCGTGCCAGCCGAATGGTATTGAGCAGTTTGAACGGAAAGTAGAGCGGTCCGGTGAACAGGCAGAGCTGGTGACCTGTGGTGACCGTAAGCGCATCAGGTTGAGACAACCGGTCGATGTTCTCCCGGACCGGACCTTCGATGTCGATGCCTTCATACTGCCGGTGAAGTGCTTTCACCAATACGGATCGATGTTCCGCAGAGAACGCACGCGCGGAAGCGGCTTGTTCCAGTCCAGCATGTGTGGACGGGAACGACCTGAAGTCATCCAAGAACGGATCACCTGCGGCGTGATCCTCCACGAGCTTGGAGAACCGGTGTGTGGCAGCGTACAGGATCCGGTGCGCAGGCATGAGGCGCCGAAGGTAGCCGCGTCCCACTCCTGGACCGCGCTCAACACTTCCCCGGTCCGCGGGCTTCCATGTGGACATGCAGCACTTCCACCGGTGCGGAAATTCGCGCATCGTCCATGATCCGGCTCACGTGGCTCACCACATCAGCCCGCTCTGCGAAGGCCGTATCGTTGAACTTGAATACCACGATACCGGACCAGACGCACCCGTACTCCAACGATGCGGAAGGTTCGCTAGCGATCACCTTCGCCAAACGGCCGTACATGGCATCATCGAGTCCTTTGATATGCACCACGACGGCTACATCGTTCCCGCCCGTGAGGACCGGGACTGATGCAGTTGACATGAAAGGCTGGTGGAATGCGAACAGGAGAAGAAGTGTGTTGATCATGGCTGTGGGAATGATAGGACCAAGTTCACGCCATTCGCGCCACACGGCCATGACGAACAACAGGTCCCCATTCGCTTTCCATTCCTTCCGTGGATCCCGCCCGCCTTCCACCGGGACGACCGCGCACATTGTTCTGGCAATGCATCGATCGGCACGGTGGCATGTACGCCGAAGAGGAGGCGGTCAGAGAACCACCGCCATCAACTCATGCTCCCGGGCTTCGGTGATCCGGACATCCGCGAAGTCGCCTATGCGGAGGTGGTTCCCCTCGGTCGGGATCAGCACCTCGTTGTCCACTTCCGGTGAATCGAACTCGGTGCGCGCGATGTAATGTCCGCTCTCGGCCTTATCCACCAGCACCTTGAAGACCTTGCCCACCTTGGCCTGGTTCAACTCCAAGCTGATGCCGCCTTGTAGTTCCATGATCTCCTGGGCGCGCTCCTCCTTCACTTCCGCAGCCACATCATCCGCCATTCCGAATGCATGCGTGTCCTCTTCATGGCTGTAGGTGAAGGCACCCAGTCGGTCAAAGCGCATCCGTTCGATCCATTGCAGATTGCTGTCGTGATCCGCTTGCGTTTCACCCGGGAAACCGGCGATCAACGTGGTGCGGATGGCGATACCCGGCACCTTCTCGCGGATGGTGTTCACGAGCGCTTCGGTCTTCTCCTGCGTAATACCACGACGCATGCGGGTGAGCATCTTCGTGCTGCCGTGTTGCAAAGGCATGTCGAGGTAGTTGCACACGTTGCTGCGTTCGCGCATCACGTCCAACACATCCATCGGAAAACCGCTCGGGAAGGCATAGTGCAGGCGGATCCAATCGATCCCTTCCACGTCGCTGAGCTGCGCGAGCAGTTCACTGAGGTTCCGCTTTTTGTAGATATCAAGCCCGTAGTACGTGAGGTCCTGTGCGATGAGGATCAACTCCTTCACCCCTTGTGTGGCCAATCCTTTGGCGTTGGTCACCAATTGTTCCAGGGGCGTGCTCAGGTGCTTGCCGCGCATCAACGGGATGGCGCAGAAAGAACACTTGCGGTCACAGCCCTCACTGATCTTGAAGTAGGCGTAGTGCGCTGGTGTGGTCAGCAGTCGTTCGCCCACCAACTCGTGCTTGTAGTCCGCCTTCAAGGTCTTCAGCAGTCGTGGCAGATCGCGCGTACCGAACCACGCATCCACTTGCGGAATGCCTTCCATGAGTTCCGGAGCATAGCGCTGGCTGAGGCATCCGGAGACATACACCTTCTCCACGGCCCCTTCATCCTTGGCCTTGGCCCAGGAGAGGATCGTATCGATGCTCTCCTGCTTCGCATTCTCGATGAAGCCGCAGGTGTTGATCACCACCACGTTGTGGTCCCCGCTCTCCGATTCGTGGTCCACGGCGATCCCGTTCGCCTTCAACTGCGCCATCATCACCTCGCTGTCGAAGGTGTTCTTCGAACAGCCCAACGTAACGACGTTCACCTTGGTGCGCTTGAGGGTGCGGGCTTTCATCGGGGCGGCAAAGCTAGACGACCGGGACGGGGATGAAATGGAACGCCCCGCGATGTTCGTCGCGGGGCGCTCCTTTAACGAGTGTCGATCTAGTTGAACGCGCTCTTGAACCACTCCTGGTATTTGTCGCCCAGGATCGGGACAGGCTTCCTCTCCCCGTTCGCGGCAGCGATCAAGCCCATGATCCACAGGATAAGCATCAAGATCCCCACGAGCGGATAAAGAAGCAGTCCGAAGCCGAGGGTGACCACGGCGAGTAGCATGGTAACAACCCAAAGGCAGAAGCCTGTGATGATGATCCCCAACATCTGCCGGAGATGGTAGGTTCCCAGAGCGGTCTTCTTTTGTCCATGCAGGACAATGGCGATGATGAACCCCACGATGGTGAGGTAGGCCACAATGGCCACGGTCTTGTCCTCTCCAGCTGGAGGAGGCACAACGGGTTGATTCTGTTCCATGGGTAGGTTGTTGGTGGCGACGAATATAGGCGGCCCATCCCACCGGGGCACCATGCCATTCAGCCCTTGAACAACGCCTCGACGAACGCGTGCTTGTCGAAGATCTGTAAATGGTCCACCCCCTCACCGACCCCGAGGTATTTGATCGGGATGCTGAACTGGTCGCTGATGCCGATGGCCACGCCGCCTTTCGCAGTGCCATCCAGCTTGGTAAGCGCCAACGCCGTGACGTCGGTGGCCTTGGTGAATTGCTTGGCTTGCTCAATGGCGTTCTGCCCGGTACTGGCATCCAGGACCAACAGAACCTCGTGTGGCGCATCGGGGATCACCTTACGCATCACGTTGCGCACCTTGGTGAGTTCGTTCATCAAGTTCACCTTGTTGTGCAGGCGACCAGCAGTGTCGATGATGACCACATCGGCCCCCTTCGCTTTCGCGCTCTCCACGGCATCATAGGCCACAGCTGCAGGGTCGGCATTCATGCCTTGCTGCACCAGCGTGACCCCGACCCGTTCGCTCCAGATCCGCAATTGGTCCACGGCCGCCGCTCGGAATGTATCCGCCGCTCCAAGAACAACTTGTTTGCCTTCCTTCTTGAAGGCGTGGGCGAGTTTGCCGATCGTCGTGGTCTTGCCCACGCCATTCACGCCAACGACCATGATCACGTAGGGCTTTGTTGAAGGGTCCATCGGCACCGGATCCTTCATCAAGGCCGCGATCTCCTCCCGAAGGATACCATTCAACTCGCCTGTCCCCACGTACTTGTCCCGCTTCACACGCTGCTGGATCCGCTCGATGATCCGAAGGGTGGTCTCCACCCCGACATCACTGCCCACCAGAACTTCCTCCAAGTGGTCCAGTACCTCATCATCCACCGCACTCTTGCCCGCGACAGCGCGCGCGATCCGACCAAGGAATCCCTCGCGGGACTTCTCCAGCCCCGAATCGAGCACGCGCTTTTCTTCCGCCTCAACAGCGGCTTCCTTGCGCTTTCCAAATAGTCCGAATAGGGCCATGGTTCGTCCAGATACTTGAAAAGGTCCACCCGGCTCGCCAGGAAGACCTTTTCATGAAGTGTGTTCGGGCTTACTTACCAGCGATGAGCTTGTCCGCCTCGTCCGAGGGGACCACTTGCTCTACGAAGGCATATCCACCGGATTCCTTCTTGATCATGCGGATGACCTTGGTGAAGGTCTTGGCGTCCGCCTTTTTCAGGGTTGCAACGGTCTTCTTTGCCATGGCTTACTTGATCTCTTTGTGAACGGTCATCTTCCGGAGGATCGGGTTGAATTTCTTCAACTCGATGCGCTCGGAGGTGTTCTTCCGGTTCTTGGTCGTGACGTAGCGGCTGGTGCCCGGCTGCCCCGAGGTCTTGTGCTCGGTACACTCCAGGATCACTTGGACGCGGTTCCCTTTCTTGGCCATTGTTGTTCGGTTGTCATGCCGGGCTCGACCCGGTATCTCGTTGGGGTCTTACTAGGCGGACAGGTATCCCTTGGCGCGCGCGCGCTTCAGGGCTTCGGCCAGGCCGATCTTGTTGATGGTGCGCATGCCGGCGGTGCTCACCCGCAGGTTCACCCATTTCTTCTCCTCCACGAGAAAATACTTACGGTCCTGGAGGTTCGGCGCGAAGGTGCGCTTGGTCTTGATGTTCGAGTGGGACACCTGGTGACCGGTAACGACCTTCCTCCCGGTGATCTGACAGACTTTGGACATGGCTTTCCTTATTGCGGGCCGCAAATGTAGGAAACGGATCGGTTCCATGAATGGTCGGGTGTTATCACCACAGAGGCACAGAGTACTCGGAGTAAGCGCAGGACGGTTCGGTCTCGTAGGTCCCCCATGCTGGCCGGGCCAATGGACACCGGACGACCGTCCGAAAGACCCCGGTCCAGTGATCGGCATTTCTCCGTGTGCTCTGTGGTGAACCCTGCGTTGGGCAGCCACACCCCGATATCTTTCACCCCTGCCGACGGCCATGCGAAATCCCGAGAATTGGATCCCGATCCGCGTTGTCCTCGACCCTGGGACCGGGAAGTTCGTGACCAATCGCCGCAAGGTTTACGGCGGGTCGATCCATGTCGCTGAACTCCAGCACGACCGTTACATCCCGCTCATCCAAGAACACATTCACGGACGTGTCTTGGATGTGGGATGCGGGCCGGTGCCGTACTATGAAGTGTACAAACCGAGGATGACCGAGAACATCTGCGTGGACTGGGAAAGCGGCGCGCATGGGACCGAATTGCTGGACCGTTTCGTGGACCTGAACGACGGCACCCCACTTCCCTTCGCGGAGTCGGAATTCGATTCCATTGTGGCCTCGGACATGATCATGTATGTACAGGCGCCGCATGACCTTTTGAAGGAGTTCTTCCGGGTGTTGAAGCCGGGCGGCCGGGTGTTCCTGAGTTGGCCGTTGACCTATTGGCTCAGCGAATATCCCCATGAATTCAACCACCCATCCGCAGCGGGGGTATCCTACATGGCGGAACAAGCGAAGTTGAAGATCATTCACATGGAGTCCTATGGAGGACATGCGGACGTGTTGATGGATACGCTCAACAAATTCGCTTCCAGCGGCCTGTCGAACCGGATCTTCCGCGTGTTCGCCTCACTGGTCCGCGCAACAGGCTGGCTTGAACGGAACAGGAGAAGGACCAAGGACCGCTACGCCCTTGGGTACGTCTGCATCCTTCAAAAGCCCTAGGGATTCACAAGAGCCGCTTGCGCAGTTGATCCAACGCGGCCACCGCACTGCGCTTGATCACCAGATCGCGCGTACCGGGGAATGCACCGCGCACGGAACGCACACCATCCGGACCTGCTACCGCTATCCAGACCGTTCCCACCGGCTTTTCCTCCGTACCACCGTCAGGGCCGGCTACGCCACTGATCGCCACGCTCCAATCGGAGTGAAGCGCCGCTCGTACACCCAGCGCCATGCGCTCCACTACGGGTTGGCTCACAGCGCCGTTCAGTTCAAGCATGTCGCCGGGGATCCCGAGTTCCTCCATTTTCACCGAGTTGGTATAACTCACCACTCCCCCGATGTAGTAAGCTGAACTGCCCGGGATGGAGGTGATCAGGTGGCTGAGGTAGCCGCCGGTGCAACTCTCCGCGAGCGAAAGTATCTGCCCTCGTTCCCGCAACAGGGTGCCGACCACTTGCTCCAGTCGTTCCTCCCCTGTTCCGAAGATCAACTCGGGGATCAGTGCGTATAGCTGCAATACCTGGTCATCGATACTGGACCGCGCGGATCCAGGGTCCTCATTCGCATAGGTGCTCAACCTCAACTTCACAAGGCCGGGGCTCGGCAGGTAGGCCAGCTTGATGTCGTCCGCTGCGAGGTCGTCCTCCCAATCCGCGATGCGCTGGGCAAGCGCACTTTCGCCCAGCCCTGTGGTGAGCACCGTGCGATGGATGATCGTGGGCGGAGCGAATCGTTCAGTGAACATCGGAAGCAATCGTCCGGACATCATCGCCTTCATTTCATATGGAACGCCGGGCATGCTCACGAAAACCCTGCTGTCCCGCTCGAACCACATGCCGCTGGCGGTTCCCCGATCATTGGGGATCACCGTGCAATGCTCCGGTAGGTCCGCTTGTGCCCTATTCATCTCCAGCAGGTCCTTGGGTGAGCGGCCCATTCGTGCGAACATTTCCTCGATCCGCACTTCGACCTCCGGATGGCGGATGAGGCGTGTGCCGAAGAATTCACAGAGGGCATGCTTGGTGATATCATCATTCGTCGGCCCAAGTCCACCGGTGATCAGCACGATGTCGGCCTTGGCAGTGGCAAGCGCGGACAGGATCTCCGGAAGGTCATCGCTGATCGTCAGAACGCGTTTGGGCCGGATCCCGATCAAGCCCAACTGCTCGCCCATCCAGCCCGCATTCGTGTTCACGGTCTGGCCGATGAGCAATTCATCCCCGATGGAGATGATCTCGGCCGTGATCTCGCGGTGATCCAATTTCGCCATGTGCTTCAGCCGTGCATGGTGGGAGCGTTCCCGTATCGCGTGATCACTTCCGTTTCGTACGCGAGGTAGGCCGCCCACCGGGCATCCACATCCACGCGGCCGCCGTACCGGCGTGCATAGCCGATGAATGTGGAGTAGTGTCCCGCTTCGCTGATCATGAGGTCGCGGTAGAAGATGCGCAGCTCCGGATCCGCGCATTCCTCCGCCAAGAGCTTGAACCGCTCGCAGCTCCGTGCCTCGATCATGGCGCTGAACAGCAAGCGATCCACCAGCCGTTCCTCGCGGGAGCCATCCTTCTGCATGAAGCGGGCGAGTTCGTTCACGTAGTCGTCCTTGCGTTCCGGGCCGAGCGTCCAACCGCGTGCGTGGATCCGCTCCACCACTTGGCCGAAATGATCGAGTTCCTCTTGGGCGATGCGGATCAGTTCCTGGACCAGGTCATTCAGTTCCGGGTAGCGCACGATCATGCTAATGGCATTGCTAGCCGCCTTCTGCTCACACCACGCGTGATCCGTGAGCAGTGCCGGTAGGTCCGCATGGACGAGTTCCGACCAACGCCGATCGGTTGCCATTTGTAATCCGAGCATGCGGCGAAGGTCGGAAAGGAAAGAGGGCCACCCGATGGGCGGCCCTCCAAACTTCGTCGGGACCGGAGTCCCGATGGACCCGTTACGGCTGGATCACCAGTCGCTCGGTGTAGATGGCATCACCCGCAGTGATGTGTACCATGTACAAGCCTGTTGCCAGTTCACCATTCAGTTCAAGCACGGTGTTCACAAACCCATCGTTGACAATGATCGTGCGCGCGCTCACGCGCTTGCCGAAGGCATCATAGATGTCCACGCTCACCGTCTGCACGCCCTCTTGGATCGCGTCGAGGCTCAGGTAGAGCTGGTCGCCACGGTTCGGGTTGGGGTACAGATGCGTCGTTCCGGCATCCGTAGCTATCCGTGTGTTGCCAGCGAACTCCTCATCGCAGCCAGCGGTGTACACTTCGCATACGGGACCCCAACGCATGGCATCCTCTGCATAGGGATCGCTGTTACCACGGCACCAGTTGGCACCTCCGTCGAAGCTGGCACGCACCTCCACCTCATAGGTCCTGCACGGCGCGAACCCACTGCTGGTGAACATGTGCGTGAAGTTGGTGGTGCTGTTACGCACGATCACCACGTTCTCCGCCGGGAGGCGGAAGCGGAACTGGTACTTGTTCGCCTGCACGTTCACGCAGTTGTTGTTGTAGCGTGTCACTGGCATGCATACCACACGGTTGGCCGCACTCGAACTGTTGTTCGGCGGTAGCGTCACGGTCTTTCCGCAGCTGTGGTTGGCGTTGCTCGGATCATCCACCAAGCCAGCCGCACCACACTGGCCCAGCATGTTGTCGATCTTCATGCGGCACGCGCTGCCCCATGCGCGCCATACGCCCGGGCTGATCCGGGTGCGCACACGCACATTGTACATCGTGCCACTCACCAGTGAAGGCAGGTTGGCCATGCTCACTTGGTTGGATCCCGGGCCATTCGCCGGGTAGCGGATGCTCAGGCCACCATTCGGCTCATAGATCCAGAACTGGTACACATTGCCGCTGGTGCCGTTCGGGGTGTCGTCCGCCGTGAGCCGGTCCGAGCAGTTCGCATTGACGCCGCGCCGCAGTTCCAACCGATCGCAACTCGCACTGATCAATCGGTCGTTGCCCACCGGGACGTTCACGCCCGTGTTCCCCGCGATCTCGCTCGTGCAACCGTTGTTGAGGTTGGTGCGGTTATCGATCACGCGCTTGCCGGAAACACGCACGATGTATCCACCATTCGCGATGCCGTTGCAATCCTCATCCTCGAACACGAAGTAGAACTCGCCATCGGGCAGGCAGGTGGTCTCGGTGTAGTCCGGGCTCGCGACTGGGTATTCGTATGCCGGGTAGCCCGGTGAGCTGGCGACCACCACGTTGGTACCCGCATCGTGCAAGGCCCAGCGCAGGCCACCGCCGTCAGTGCCCATCTCGATGGTTGTTGATGTGCAGCACGCGCTGGGCGTGAACACGCAAACACCAGCCACGCAAGCATCGCTTGTGCAAGGATCGTCGTCGTCGCACACGATCGGGGTATGCACGCAGATGCTCGGCCCACTGCCCGGCGGGGTTCCCATTCGCAAGGTGCCGGTGGTGCTGCCGCTCATGCCCGCCAAGGGTCCACCCGCAGCGCCCACGAAGTCGATGCGGTAGGTGATGTCGAAGAAACTATCGACCGCCCAATTGCCTCCGGGCAGTTGCACCAAGGTGGTATGGCCCGGACTGGGCAACCCGAAGTCCGTGCCGCCTGTGATGCGCAGTAGGTCGAAGTCGGGATCACCGGTGATCTGCCCGAAGAGCCGGAAGAGATCGGCGTCCCCCACTTGCACGGGACCCGAGGTGAGCGTCAATTGGACCATCTCGATGTCGATGGGAACGGGGATGTTGCGGCTGAAGCCCGCCAAGGCGCCCGTGCCGGTCATGGGCATAAGTACCATGCCGCTGCGGCAGGAGCGATAGCCGAGGGCCTCGCTTTGCATGCAGGTGGGCGAGGAGAAGCTGCATGCGCTAGAAGGGGTGCATGCCAAGTTCTGGATCGTGCTGGGGATGTCGATGGTGGTGCCCGGCGGCAGCCCATCAATGATGTACATGGCTTCACCGGGCCCACTGAGGTAAGGGCAGGAAGCAGCGGGCAGATCGGCCGAGCCGCTACCGTTGTCCGGTACCGTGCAGGCCCCGGGCACGATGCACAGGTCCGTGGTGCAGGGGTCGCTGTCGTCGCAATCAAGCGGTGTGGAAATGCACACGGGAGGGCCCGCTCCAGCGGGGGTCTGCATGCGGACAGTGCCGGTGGTGCTGCCGCTCATGCCCGCCAAGGGTCCACCCGCAGCGCCCACGAAGTCGATGCGGTAGGTGATGTCGAAGAAACTATCGACCGCCCAATTGCCTCCGGGGAGTTGCACCAAGGTGGTATGGCCCGGACTGGGCAACCCGAAGTCCGTGCCGCCTGTGATGCGCAGCAGGTCGAAGTCGGGATCACCGGTGATCTGCCCGAAGAGCCGGAAGAGATCGGCGTCCCCCACTTGCACGGGACCCGAGGTGAGCGACAATTGGATCATCTCGATGTCGATGGGCACGGGGATGTTGCGGTTGAAGCCGGCCAAGCTGCCCGTGCCGGTCATGGGCATCAGTACCATGCCGCTGCGGCAGGAGCTATAGCCGAGGCCCTGGGGCTGCATGCATGTGGGCGAGGCGAAGCTGCACACGCCCGAAGGGGAGCACACCAGATTCTGGATCGTGCTGGGGATGTCGATCGTGGTTCCCACCGGCAGGCCGCTGATGATCTGCATGGCTTCACCAGGCGCACAGGCGTATGGGCAGGAAGCAGCGGGCAGATCGGCCGAACCGCTGCCGTTGTCCGGCACCGTGCAGGCCCCGGGCACGACGCACAGGTCCGTGGTGCAGGGGTCGCTGTCGTCGCATGCCGGTATCCCGCCGGAGCATTGGCAGGATCCATCGACCGTGGTGCCGATGGTGCAAGGATCGCCGTCGTCACAGGGGTCGCCGAAGTTCAGGCCCAAGCCCGGACAGTCAACGAGAAGCGGCGATGGGCCGGAGGATTGGGTTGGGAAGTGGCCAGCCAGTGAAACGTGTGCTACGAGCAGCGCGCACAACAGCAGCATCGGGGGCAGTGGTCTTCGTTGTTTCATGGGGATGTGGATCAGTGAAGGATGGACAGGGTGGGTTGCTCACCGTTCCTGCGCTGGAGTAGGTGAAGTCGTGCTAGGATGGGCCATGCATGGACCAGGCGCGCCTGGTCGGCGTGTTCAAGGTTCATAGGGAAGGCCGTATCCCGATCTCCTCGGAAACCCAAGGAAGCAATAGCTGCCAACGGCGGCCATTCAATTCTCCTTCTGCAGCGCGAATGCCCTGCATGGAGGAAGCGCATCAGTTCCATCTCGATACCGATTGAGGTTCTCCTTCCCCTCGATCACTCTGGAACGCGAATCCAAGGTTAGCGCACAATTATCGAACAAGGAAGCGCTTGTTGATAAGTCGGGCCGGCGTATGGCATGGGTTGCCTGGATCAGAACGGCCCCCACCAAGTGGTGAGGGCCGTTCGATCCCGGTTATCCCGGTGATGCTTACGGCTGGATCACCAGTCGCTCGGTGTGGATGGCATCACCCGCAGTGATGTGTACCATGTACAAGCCTGTTGCCAGTGCACCATTCAGTTCAAGCACGGTGTTGATGAAGCCATCGTTGACAATGATCGTGCGCGTGCTTACGCGCTTGCCGAAGGCATCATAGATGTCCACGCTCACCGTCTGCACGCCCTCCTCGATCGCATCGAGGTTCAGGAAGAGGTGGTCCCCGTGGTTCGGGTTGGGGTACAGATGCGTCTTTCCGGCATCCGCAGATACGCGCGTGTTGCCAACGATCTCTTCATCACACCCATCCGTGTACACTTGGCAGACATCGCCCCAGAGGGTCAGGTCTCCATAAGGATCAGCACCACCGACGCACCAATTGAAACCGCCGTCGAAGCTGGCACGCACTTCCACCTGGTAGGTCTTGCAAGCCTGGAAGGTGCCACCCGGGTTAGGCAATGTGGTGGGGATGATGGCCGCATTGGCCATGAAGGTGCTGTAGGTATTGCTGTTGCGCACAAGCACCACATTCTCAGCGGGGATCCGGAAGCGCCACTGGTACTTGGTGGCACTCACGTTCACGCAGTTGTTGTTGTAGCGGGTCACCGGCCATGCCACCAACTTGTTCCCTTGGTTGTTGCCCTGGTTGCCCACGGGCAGCGTGATGTTCCTTCCGCAGGACCAGTTGGGGCTGCTCACGTCGTCGTACAGGGCCGTCTTCTTGCATTGGCCCACGGTATTGTCGATCATCATGCGGCACGCGCTGCCCCATGCGCGCCATACGCCCGGGCTGATCCGGGTGCGCACACGCACATTGTACATCGTGCCACTCACCAGTGAAGGCAGGTTGGCCATGCTCACCTGATTGGATCCAGGACCGTTGGCAGGGTAGCGGATGCTCAGGCCACCATTGGGCTCATAGATCCAGAACTGGTAAATGGATCCGTTCCCGTTGATGTTATCCGCTGTGAGCTTGTCCGAGCAGCCGTTCACGTTCCGGCGCAGATCGAGGCGGTCACAGCTTACGCTGATCAATCGGTCGTTGCCCACCGGGACATTCACGCCCGTGTTCCCCGCGATCTCGCTCGTGCAACCGTTGTTGAGGTTGGTGCGGTTATCGATCACGCGCTTGCCGGAAACACGCACGATGTATCCACCATTCGCGATGCCGTTGCAATCCTCATCCTCGAACACGAAGTAGAACTCGCCATCGGGCAGGCAGGTGGTCTCGGTGTAGTCCGGGCTCGCGACTGGGTATTCGTACAACGGGTAACCAGTTGAACTCTGCACAATGGCATTGTTCAACGAACTCCGCAAGGTCCATCGGTAGCCACCGCCATCGGTTCCTGTTTCTATGGTCACGGTCTCGGTACATGGCGTTCCGGCACAACCGCAGGCCGGGGCAGCCCCGAGGATATCATACACCGTGTTCGGGATGCCGTCATTGCAGGCATCACCTGGCGTGCCGTTGAATACCGTCGGGCACACATCACAGGCATCCCCCAAGCCATCGAGGTCGGTGTCGGTCTGTGCCGGATTCGCGTCGGCTGGGCAATTGTCCTCGTCGTCGCAGACTCCGTCAAGGTCCGCATCCGGCAGGAAGAGCGGATCGGCGATGCCGATCGTTCCAACGGAGCGTCGGGTGATCGTGGTGAAATTCGCACCGCCCGGCCAGATCCCATCGGCATCCGTGATGGCACCGAAGATGGAGTTGTCCTGTTCCCTCGCTTCAATCCGCCGCACACCATTGGTATTGTTCGCACCGATGGGCACCACGGCAGGATAGTCGCCGATCGCGCTGGTTCCGCCCTGCTTATAGATATCCCCGATCGAGGTAGGATGGCCGCTGTAACTGCCAACCGTGTTGTCCGAGGGTGTGGTCGTCATGGCTTGGAAAGAGGACAATGGATCGCCCGTTCCCGCAACGTTGTCATAGACCAGGATGAACTTACCGGTGAGGCAAACGCCTGCACTTCCATGCACATACGCACCATCATCGGTAGTGGCCGGGGTACGTGCCGTGGTAGCGATATCCAACGCCGTGATCGTTTTCGCACTGATGAACTGCGGACTCGACGGCGATGGGTTGCCGTTGATCATGGTGGAGATCCGCAGGTTGTGTACCTGGCCGCCATCGAATCGGGTACCGTTGCCGGTGGGCTGCACAAAGAGCCAATACGGTCCGCTGCTTCCGGATCCATCGGAGGTGAATGTTCCGGAAAGGTTCGAAGTCCCGTACGTAGTGCCGTTCCAGACATTCCCCGCGCCATAGGTCGTGGCCGCATCACTCGTCAGTCCAAGACCCGCCCGCACGTCATACAGGGTATTGGGTACCAAGTTGTCGAACTGGACACAAAGTGCGAAGGGAGTGCGGTTGGCATTGGTCGAAGAAGCGCTCTTGCTTCCCATGTATCGTGGCACCACCAGTTCCGTCATCGTCGGCATGTTCGTGATCGGGAGCGACGGACTGTTGCCGGGATTCAATCCGCTGGCCACCGCCGTAAGGATGTACCCACCCGGCGCGTCGAAGTTGATGTCGTTGAAGGTGGCGATACCGTTCAAAGCATTCACCGCCAGTGTCCCGGCGATATTACCCGGCCCACTTTGGATGCTGATCGTGACCAGCCCGGCGAATTCATCCGCCACACTCGCATCACCGCGCAAGGCTTGCACTTGGAACGCGGCAAGGTTCACACCGACCACGCCGGATATCGGAACGTTCGCGAAACCGAGGTCCTGCGCTGCACCCAATACGTCGAAGGGTGCGGATGTTCCGCTGGTGAGCACATCACCCGAAGTGCGTGCTGCCTCCACCTCCACGCCGAAGTCGGCGAGGTCGTAGGTGATCCCGCTGATCACCACGTTGTTCGTGCCAGCGAGGATCGTACCTGTCACGGTTCCTCCGAGGTTCCCGAAGCCGGTGATCAAATTGACCTGCACACCGGTATTGGCTGATACGTTCTGTGCGATGTTGCCGCCATCCTGCGCTTCCACCGTGATGCTGAACGGCAGGTTCTCCACCACGTTGTTCCCTCCGTTGATGCTTGTGATCACCAATTGCGTGGGCGCAGCAGGTGCGATCCCCGTCCCGCTCACGGCCACGTTCTGTGAAGTGGCCGGTGAACTGGAACACACCACGTTGTCCGAATAGGCGATCCCCGCCAACGGCGTGAAACGCACATCGATCGTGGTGACCGCTACGTTGCCACTTCCCAGATCGATCGCGCTCGTGGAGAACGGATCCACCCCGGTGCGGATCTCGAAACCGGTCGGAGGCGTCACCAAGAGCGGGTTGGTGAGGTTCGTGCCGCTCACTGTGAATGATGATGACGTCGTGCTGTTCCCGACGATCTCGTTGCCGAAGGCACCCGTGAACCCGGTCTCGTCCACCACGATGCTCGCCGCTGCGGTACCGATCAAGGAGAAGTCGTCCACGGCCATGCCATCATCGGACCCCGTTGCATTGAAGTCGTTCCAACGCAGAAACACCGTTGTGCCATTGGTGATGCTCAGGCCGGTCATCGTGAACCCGATGGGCGCGCTTTGCAACATGGACCCACTACCGGTCGATACCGCCGCAACATTGGCATAGTCCAAGTTGTCCACATCCGTCCATGTCCCGGTCGTGAGCGAAGTCGCATCCGTACTGTACTGGAAATCGAGCTTATCGAACCGACCGGTTGCGCCGATCCTCCACGTCTCACCGGTGTAGGCGATCTGCAACGAACTGATCGTCTGCCCGGTGTTGTTCGTGAGATAGAATCCGAATCTGGGGGTCAATGAACCAGAAAAGAGCCCACCGATCGCGCGCTCTGTTGACGCAGCCGGGCCGAAGTGATAGGAGTCCCCGGTCGCACTCGATCCGGTACCGACCGTCATGGTCGTGTTCGCGGCTGTCCCCGTCTCCGAGAAATACCAACCAGTAACACCTGCATTGAATGCTCCGAGGTCCCCCCCGGCAATGGTGATGCTCGCCGTGCCGAGCGAGGTGAAATCCTGCGTGTAGGTCGATCCGATGGTCGAGTAGCTGAATTGTGCGGAGATGTTGCTCTGCACCAAGGAAAGCAGGCCACCAAGCAATAGGTAGGTCCAGCGTGGAAGAAGTCGTTTCATGATCCGGGTTTTGGGGGTTAACGAAGAATCACATGCGAATCAGGGGGGGTCGCAGGCAGCCCGAAGTTATCCCCGGAATTCGATCTTCCAAGTGATCGCCATGATTCCTTGCGATCCGGATCGGAAAAGCCAGCGCTACGGCTTGATGAAGCGGGCGGCGGGAACGCCGGTGCCACCCACGGTGCGGAGCACATAGCTCCCTTGGGGCAAGCTTCCCACAGGGATGGTCATCCGGTCCACATCCTCCAGCTTGCGCATCCGGATCACCACACGTCCGGTCGCATCCATGATCACGATCTCTCCGGCCGCTGCCGATAGTCCAAGTACGGTCAACTGATCCACGACCGGGTTCGGGAAAAGGAGCAATTGCCCCCCGCCCTGCTCGTTGAGGATCGGCACCATCGCACTCTCCGACCAACGGCCATCCAGATCGGTCTGCCTCAATTTGTAGTACGAGCGGCCGTTCAAGGGTCGTGGATCGATGGCCGTGTAGGCTCGCGCCCCGAAGCTGTTACCCACAGCGGCCTCGCGCATCACTTCCTCGAACCGCTCGCCATCATCACTCCGATACACGGTGAAGTATGCATTGTTCCGCTCGCTCGCCGTGGTCCAATCCAACTGCACGTGTTCTTCAACCAGCCGTGCGGTGAAGGACAACAACTCGATGGGAAGCGGTGAAACGATCGGCGTGAGGGTGAACGGGCCGAAGGCATTCACCACTGGATCGGTCGTGGCGGAATATGCCGCTGAACTCCCTGCGATCTGCGTTTCCCACAGGGGTCCCCCGCTGTTCCAGCGTTGCGCACGCAACGAAAGCGGATCATCGTACGGCGATATCGGCAACTCACCTGGTGCGTACGTGAAGGTCAATCCCGCCGTGGGTGTGCCGGTCACGTCCACTTCCCAGAAGCGGTCCACTGTGGCTGCCGAGTTATCAAGGCCGGTAACGGAACTAGTGAGGTTCGTGACGGCGATGGGTGTGACCGGCCATGGCAGGTTGTTCTGCGGTGTGCCGTACGTGGCCATGGTCACGCTGCCCGCATTACCAGCTGCGAGGTTGAAGGTGAACGGGATATAGTCCCCACCGATCCCCGTTCCGAACGGAACCAAGTGTGCGCCAGTGGTGGCGCCGATGTCCCAACGGACCCGCGAAAGATTGTCCGTGCGCTCACTGATGATGTGGCGTTGATTGCTGAATACGAACAAGGACGTGATCGCCGTTGCGGCGGGATTCAGGATCGCCAATTCGTTCCCGTTCAGGTCAAGGATCGCCGTGTTCAACTCCAGCGCATTCGCAACCTGCACATTGCAGTTCATGGTTACCAGTGGGAACGCTGTACTCTTGGAGAAGCGCCAAGTGTAGAAGTTCTCACCGCCCGCAGTCGCAATGGTCTGGACGTTGTTGGTCCCGTTGAAGTTCACCACCCCGTTGCGCTCGTTGAAACCTGTTGCCGAATAGTTCGTCCAGTTCCCGAAGACCGATAACGTATGGTTCGACGCCGTCACATCCAGATCAGGGGTTCCGGACACATTGTCGATCGTGAGGTTGCCCTTCACGGAGGTGACGCCACGCAAGTCTTTCGTGCCCGTGCCGGTCACACGCAAATGACCATACCCACCGGTCAGGTTCCGCACGTCCTGGTTGCCCGCCCCGGAGTAGATCACTTGGCTGGCTGCGTTCAGCAAGTAGGTGTTGCTCATGGTGGAATAGGCCGTCCAAGCCGCCGGTGTTCCGGTGATCTCCATGGTACTACCAGCGTTCAGCAGAAGCGTGTCCTTGCCTAGTCCGGACCCAGTGGCATTGATGGTGCGCGTTACCACCATTCCACCAGGGTCGATAGCGAATCTGCAGCTGTTGCCCGTTGAGTTGTTCGTGGTGAGGTATAACGTGCCTCCTATCGTTAGCGTGCCTTTCACCGTGAATGCTCCACGCAGGGCCCTCGCATCGGCACCGGCCGATCCATCGATCGCAACGCTTCCATTGGCCGCTAACAAGGCAACAACATACCCTGGGCTGATCGTGACGTTGAAGGTGGACCCGCCGGATGAAATGAAATCACCGTAGTTGAACAGGGCCGTGCCATCAAAGATCAGGTTGATGTTGGTATTGATGGTCAGGTTGGTCGTGATCTGGCTCGCCGCCGTCATCACATGGAAGTTCCCGCGCTTGTTCAGCCGGGCCGCGTTGAAGATCCCGTTGCCGTTGATGGTGACATTGGCGCCTTCGATGTTGAAACTGATCCCATCGTAGATGCCCCCATTGCCTATCTCGCCATAGTTGTTCAGGTAAGTGTCGTAAATGCCGATGTAGACCAAGGAATTTACGTTAAGAGGATCATCATTGAACAGTTTGCCACCCGCCTCCACAGTGAGGTTGGCGCAGGCGTAAGGGCCCGTTATCGCGGTGATGGTATGGCCGGATCTGATCCAAACGGTCTTGTTCGCATTAGGTATCGCAATGGCCAAAGGTGAGGATGCCATGCTCACGCCATCATACACCTTCCACGTACCGGCTGCTCCCCAAGGGCCAGTGCTGTTGCTCACGTAATCTCCGGCGACCTGAGCACGCACACCAACCACCATCACCACCATCGCGGCACTCAACACCACACTGCGGATGATCGTCAGCGTTACCATGCTAGGAGGATCGTTCTTCCCACTGCAAAGGGACGGCTTGGACTTCAACCCCGCATGATCGGTGGATGAATTCTTCCGTAGCACGCTGCCCATGGCGATAAAAGTAGGTCGATCAGCCCTGTTCCGCCCACTCCCTCCGGTTGATCCTCAACACGTAACGAACGATCCCTGTCCAGTCCGTCCACCACCCCGCCCACCGCCGCCGCCGCCCCGACAATTCATGTCCATTCGGTGCCACCAGCCTAGAGTACAAGCAGGCCAGCGGTCTTCGCTTCACCCGCCCAAAGGCCTGAGCTTCGAACAAGCAGCCGCATTCTTCGTTCTCGCGTCCGCATTCTTCGTTCTCACACCCGCATTCTTTGTTCTCCCTCCTGCATTCTTCGTTCTCGCGCCCGCGTTCTTCATTCTCCCTCCCGCATTCCTCGTTCTCGCGCCCGCGTTCTTCATTCTCCCTCCCGCATTCTTCATTCTCGCGCCCGCACTCTTCAACCTAGCACCCGCATTCCTCGTTCTCGTGCCCGCATTCTTCGTTCTCGCACCCGCGTTCTTCAACCTAGCGCCCGCGTTCTGCAAACTGGCAACTGCCTACTGCAAACTGCCTACTGCATTCTTCAAACTGCCTACTGCGTTCTGCAAACTGGCAACTGCCGACTGCAAACCGCCTACTGCCAACAGACCTCCTCCTACCCGCCGCAACACCCCTCCGGGCTTCCTGTACTTTCGTCGCCCCTTCAAATACGATCCCTCATGAACCCCATTCTCCGCAACATCCTCGTCGTCATCCTCGGCCTCGTGGTCGGCAGCGTGGTGAACATGGGGATCATCACCATCGGCCCGATGATCATCCCTCCGCCCGAAGGTGCGGACCTCACCACCATGGAAGGTCTTACCGCAGCGATGTCCGTGATGACCGCCAAACACTTCATCGCACCCTTCCTCGCGCATGCGTTGGGAACACTCGTGGGCGCCATGATCGCAGCCGGGCTCGGCGTGGGGCGGAAGCTCACATTGGCCATCATCGTTGCGGTCTTCTTCCTCGTCGGGGGCATCGCGAACATCATGATGTTGCCCTCCCCGATGTGGTTCAACATACTTGACCTTGTGGGTGCCTACCTCCCCATGGGTTGGCTGGGCTGGAAGCTCACAGGCGGGAAGTAGCTGTGCATTCCCCATATGAAAAGCCCCCGGATCCGCCGGGGGCTTTTTCATTCTTATCAGTTGTTCGATCACTTCACATCGAACCTATCCAACTCCATCACCTTGCTCCACGCCGCTACGAAGTCCTTCACGAACTTCTCCTTGGCATCGCTCTGCGCGTACACTTCCGAGATCGCACGTAATTGCGAATTGGAACCGAAGACGAGATCCACGCGCGTGCCGGTCCATTTCCGATCGCCGGTCTTGCGATCGTGTGATCCGTAGATCCCTTCCTCACCGCTCTTCGGCGCCCACGCATGCTTCATGTCCAGCAGGTGTACGAAGAAGTCGTTGGTGAGCTGGCCCGGGCGATCGGTGAACACGCCGTGCTTCGAGCCGCCGGTGTTGGCACCGAGCACACGCAATCCACCGACGAGCACCGTCATCTCCGGCGCGCTCAACGTGAGCAACTGCGCGCGATCGATCAGCATCTCTTCGGCGGGTACGCTGTAGGTCTTCTTCTGCCAGTTGCGGAAGCCATCGGCCTGCGGCTCCATCACGGAGAAGCTCTCCACGTCGGTCTGCTCGGGTGATGCATCCATGCGACCTGGCGTGAAGGGTACCGCAATGCTCTGTCCGCCATCCTTCGCTGCTTTTTCCACAGCTGCGCAACCGCCGAGCACGATCAGATCGGCTAGGGAGACTTTCTTTCCATCCTTGGCCGACGCATTGAATTCCTTCTGGATGCTCTCCAATGCGCTGAGCACTTTGCCGAGTTCGGCCGGATCGTTCACGGCCCAGAATTTCTGTGGGGCCAAACGAATGCGCGCACCGTTCGCACCGCCCCGCTTGTCGCTGCCGCGGAACGTAGAGGCCGAGGCCCATGCCGTGGCAACGAGCTGCGACACACTGAGACCTGAGGCGAGGAGCTTACCCTTGAGGTCCGCGATGTCCTTCGCGTCGATCAGCTTGTGATCAACAGCGGGTATTGGATCCTGCCAGATCAATTCCTCCTTCGGCACTTCGGGTCCGAGGTAGAGCGCCTTGGGTCCCATGTCGCGGTGCGTGAGTTTGAACCACGCGCGTGCGAACGCATCAGCGAAGGCCTGCGGATCCTTGTGGAAGCGACGCGAGATCGGTTCGTAGATCGGATCGAAGCGCAGTGAGAGATCGGCCGTGGTCATCATCGGCGGATGCTTCTTCCCCGCGATGTGCGCATCCGGGATCATGTGCTCCGGCTTGCAGTCCTTGGCCACCCACTGGTGCGCACCGGCGGGGCTCTTGGTCAGTTCCCATTCGTAGCCGAAGAGCATATCGAAATAGCCGTTGTCCCACTTCGTCGGGTTCGGTTTCCACGCGCCTTCGAGTCCGCTGGTAATGGTGTCTGCGCCTTTGCCGCTGCCATGCGTGCTGAGCCATCCGAAGCCTTGCGCTTCCAGCGGTGCGGCCTCGGGCTCGGGTCCTACCAGTGCGGCATCGCCCGCGCCGTGCATCTTGCCGAACGTATGACCGCCTGCCGTGAGGGCCACGGTCTCTTCATCGTTCATGGCCATGCGCTTGAAGGTCTCGCGCACATCACGACCGCTCGCCAACGGATCGGGGTTGCCGTCCGGGCCTTGCGGGTTCACGTAGATCAAACCCATCTGCACGGCCGCTAGCGGGTTCTCCAATTCGCGGTTGCCCGAGTAGCGGCTGTTGGGTTTGTCGCTGGTGGCGAGCCACTCGTATTCCGCACCCCAATAGATGTCCTCCTCAGGTTGCCAGATGTCCGCGCGACCTCCTGCGAAACCGAAGGTCTTAAAGCCCATGCTCTCCATGGCCACGTTGCCCGCAAGGACCAGGAGATCGGCCCAGGAGATGTGGTTGCCGTACTTCTGTTTGATGGGCCAGAGCAAGCGCCGCGCCTTGTCCAAGTTGCCGTTGTCCGGCCAGCTGTTCACCGGCGCGAAGCGCTGGTTGCCGGTGCCACCCCCTGCGCGACCATCCGCAGTGCGGTACGTTCCGGCGCTGTGCCAGGTCATGCGGACGAAGAGTCCGCCGTAGTGGCCCCAGTCCGCAGGCCACCACTCCTGCGAGTCGGTCATCACCTTGGTGAGATCCGCCTTCAGCGCCTTGAAGTCGAGTTTCGAAAAGGCTTCAGCGTAGTTGAAATCAGCGCCCAAGGGATTCGATGCAGGCGCGTGCTGGTGCAGGATGCCGAGGTTCAATTGGTCCGGCCACCATTCGCGGTTCCCCGTGCCGCGCCCGGCGACCGGGTTGCGCATGGCGCCGTGGACCACCGGGCACTTTCCTTCACCGTTGCTCTTATGGCTCGTAGCGCCTTCCGTTGTGTCGTGATGTGTGTTCTTTTCCATGTGATGTCTTGTTCAATTCAACCTGATGACCCGACCCCTACGCCATACCATTCACGCTTCCTTCACTTCCAGGAATGATCATGGTCGTGGAGAGAACGAGTGTCCATCCCGAAGGTCACGTTCATGATCCATTGCACCTATGAGCGCTGTCAGCAATACCGTCCTTATGAGGCTGACGAAGGTACCAACGGAAGGCCGTATCCATCGACGTATCGCGATCGGGCCACGCTACTCCGGACCCTAATCCTCCGCCGGGGTGATGTCCATCGACGGTTGCTCCTCCGACGACGGAATGATGACCGGCACAACGGGCGGCGGCAAGGTGATGGCGAAGAACGCGGGCTTGAGGTCCAGGTTCACATCAATGGCCTTTACCGTGAGCGTAAGATCACCACCCGGCCCACCGGTCTGCACGATGGTCCGTGGGAACAGCACGCCACCGGCAGCTTGGTAGTTGCTGTACTCGGTCGTGATGGTCCAGGTCCGGCCATCCGCGATCTTCCGATCCACGCGTTGTTGCTTCAGGCCGGTCTTCGCATCGTAGTAATCGCCCACGGTACCACCGGTGTTGAGTTGGATGAAGAGCTTGTGCATCGGCTTGCCACCGACGTTGATCATTCCAGAAAGAATGACGCGCTCCGTCGTCCGCGGATAATGGAGTTCCGGGATCGCATGGCCATTGAACATCAATTCACCCAGTTCCATGTCCTCGATCTCCCGATCGCCCGCAGGACTCAAGCGCACCCCTCTCGTTCCATCGAACACATCCTCCTGCATCACCAGATCAGCTGCTTTGGTCACGGACTTGAATTGGCCGTCTGGTCCATACCACTGCACCACGGTCACGGGTCGGCCATTCATCTCCGTGGTGAGTTCCATGCGCATGTTCTTGATCCGGGCGATGGCCTCCCTCCCGCCGATGGCCTTCAAGTGATCCTCGATCACCTGATCGGCGGTGAGGCCGGGAACGGGTTCGAACTCCTCCACCCAGAACGCACCGTTGTGATCCAATTCCGTCACACCTTGGCCGGTGGACCAACTGAAGGAACCCAACTTGGACATCAGCTTCTTCTTGTCGCCCACCACCAGGATCACGGCGTTGTCCGGATAAATGAAGGCTTCCGCAGCAGCTTGGACATCGGCGATGGTCACCGCATCCAGACGCTTGAGGTAGGTGGCATAGTGGTCATCGGCCAATCCGTTCAGGTGCTTGTTCAGTTCGAAGCGTGCAATGGTCCGGGGATCCTCCAGGCTCCTTGCGAAACTGCCGGCCATATACCGCTTGGCGAGGTCCAGTTCCTCTGCCGTGACACCCTTGGCGCGGATCAACTCCATTTCCTTGAGCGTTTCCACAATTGCGCTATCGGTCACATCAGTCCCCACATTGGCCGTGATGTGGAAGTGCCCGTTGAAGCGATCCGATTCCATGGTGGAGTAGATCCCATAGGTCCAGCCCTTGTCCTCGCGCAGATTCTGCATCAACCGCGCGTTGAAGACACCGCCCCCCAGAATGGTGTTCATCACTTGGGCACTGAGCGCGCGTTCATCCTTTGGTTGCAGGTTCAGGGGGAAGCTCACCCGGATCACACTCTGCCCCGCCCCGGGCCGATCCACGATCAGCACACGCCGCGCTCCACGCGGAAGGGCAGGCTTGTCGAGGTAGCGCACATCACCCAGTCCTTCAATGTGCTCCATACCGTTCTCGTTCAGCGTTGAACGGACCGCATCGGGTTTCCATTTGGACAACTCGCCTTTCAACAGGGCGCGCACTTCCTTTTCCGTGATGTCACCCACGAAGACGAGGTAGCCCTTCTCCGGCCGGAAGAACGTGTGGTGGTATGCATTGAGTTGCTTGACGGAGATCCGGCTCAAGCTCGTGGCCGTGACCACTTCACCGTACGGGTGCCCGCGCCCGAAGGTGACCGAGCGGCCCACCACATCAGCGATGGCCGACGCATCATCCTTGCGTTGTTGCACCGAACTCATTTCCCGCTTTCTCGCCTTCTCGATCTCCGCCTCCGGGAAGGTCGGGCTGGTCACCACCTCCGTGAGCAGGTCCAACAACTCGGGCAGGTGGCGCTTCAACCCGCTGGCGTACGCGCCCTCGCTGTTGGTGAAGAAGGTGGCACCCATGCGGTCCACATCGGCATCCAACGTGGCCTTGTCGCGCTTGGCCGTACCCGCAGCGAGCAGATCACCCATCATATCGATGTAGCCGACGGCCTGTCCTTGCGTGATGGGTGGGATATCGAAACGGACCTGTACGCCCACCAAGGGCAGCTTGTGGTTCTCCACCACGATCACCTGGAAACCGTTCGGCAGTTTGAAGGTGGTGTGCGCCCCGAGGGAGACCTTGGGTGTGGGGCCGGGCGCCGGTGGATGGCTCCGATCGAGTTGTGCGTTCATCAGGAGGGGCAGGATCAACCCGCCGAGGCAGAGACCCGCGTGGATCGTGCGTGCGTTCATGAGGTCGGGTTCAAGGTTGTTGTTGTCCGGCGGGCAGATAGTGCAACACCACGCGCGCCTTCGGGTTGAAGTAGGTCTTGGCCGCGCGCTGTAGGTCCGCGCTCGTGAGTTGCAGATAGCGTTCGAGTTCCGTGTTCACCAATTTGGTGTCGCCCAGGAGGAGGTACGCCGTCGCGAGGTTGTTCGCGATGCCCGCGATGCGGCTCTTGTCCTGCACGGCCTCGGTCTCCAACTGCGCCACCAGCTTCGTCATGTCCGCTTCGGAAACGCCGCGTTCCTGGATCAGCGTGATCTGGCTCTCCATCCCCTGCTCCAGGGCATCCACCTCCACCCCTGCGTTGGCGATGGCGTACATGATCGCAAGTCCGCCTTGCTCGAAGGGCAGGCTGAAGGCGCCCGTGTAGACGGCCATGTGCCTGTCGTCCTTCAGCGCCTTGTTCAAGCGGCTGCTGTTGCCGTGGCTCAAGAGGTTGTTCAGAAGGTCCACCGCATAGAAATCGGTGGATCCCGCGGGTGGGATGCGGTAGGCCATGACCACGGCGGGCAATTGGATGCGGTCATACACCACATCCCGCACTTCCTTCTCCAGCGGCGGCTCCACGATCGTCGGTTGCACCACGGGTGCTCCCTTCGGGATCTCCGAGAAATACTTGGCCACGAGTTCGTGCGCCTTCGCCGGGGTGATGTCACCCGCTACCACCAGCACGGCGTTGTTGGGGATGTAGAACTTCTTGTAGAAGGCCTTGTAGTCCGCTTCGCTCGCTGCGTTCAGGTCCTCCATGAAGCCGATGGTGGGCCACTGGTACGGGTGTACGCTGTACGCGCGCGACAGCAATTCCGGTAGGATGGTGCCGTAGGGTTGGTTCTCATAGCGTTGCTTGCGTTCCTCATTCACCACTTCGCGTTGCGTATCGATCCCCTTCTGGTCCACGCGGGCGTGCAGCATGCGTTCACTTTCCAGCCACAGGCCCAGTTCCAATTGATCGCTGGGCAACACCTCGTAGTAATAGGTGCGATCGCTGCTGGTGTTGGCATTCAGCACTCCGCCGGCCTTCTCCACGTACTTGCTGAACTCGCCGCGTGCGATGTTCTCCGATCCCTCGAAGAGCAGGTGCTCGAAGAAGTGCGCGAAACCGCGGCGGTCCTTCTCCTCGTTCTTGCTGCCCACGTGGTACATCACGCTCACGGCCACGATGGGCGTGCTGTGGTCCTCATGCAGGATCACGTGCAACCCGTTGTCCAGGTCGAACTCGGTGTAGGCGATGGCGGCGGATTGCGCAAAAGCGTTGGCAGTGAGCATGGCGGGGAGAGCGATGGCAATGGTCCTCATGGGCTGGGACGATCCGGAATGGAGTAGGAATGAACGAAGGGCGCCGAAGTTAGGGGGAAGCCCCTATGGCTGGCTTGCCGGTTGAAGTGTGCCGGGCGCGCACGGTTCTCCGGGTATTCCGCACGGGTCCGAACATGGCGGCGCGAATGGATCGGCGACTGGCCTTCGTGCTCTTCGTCATTCAGGCTTGGTAGACCACTATGTACCCGTGCTGGTTCGAGGTGATCGGCGGTCCGCTCCTCGTGCTCGCAGTGCTCTACGGACTCGCGTGGCGTGCGCGGCGTGCGGGACCTTGACATGGGCGGTGCGCGTTGGGCCGCCCATCCCCTATCGCCATCTTTGAACCATGGAGGAGGGAGCACAGACGAAAAAAGGAGAGCCGGTGCCAAGTGCCGCAGGACCGCATGTGGTGAAGATCATCCGCACGGAGTACATCACCCCGAACGTGAAACGCTTCGTGGTGGAGCGCCCACGGAAGTACATCTTCAAGCCCGGCCAAGCCACCAAGGTCGCCATCAACCAACCGGGCTGGACCGAGAAGCGCCGACCCTTCACCTTCACCAACCTGCCCACGGCGAAGCGGCTGGAGTTCATCATCAAGATCTATCCGGACCGTGAGGGCGTGACGGCGCGCATGGCCCTACTGCACGCCGGCGATGAGCTCTTGTTGCACGAGGTCTTCGGCGCCATCACCTACCAAGGACCCGGCTTCTTCATTGCCGGTGGCGCGGGCGTAACGCCCTTCGTGGCCATCCTGCGGGACCTGGCGCGCAAAGGGGAACTGGCGGACAACACCCTGCTCGTCACCAACCGCACCGCCTCCGATGTGATCCTGGACGAGGAGTTCATCAAATTGCTCGGCAAGCGTTTCCTCATGGTCTTCACGCGCGAACATGTGATCGGTTTCCACGAACGCCGCATCGACCGCGACCTGCTGGTAACGCTGGTCGGGAATTTCGATCAGCACTTCTATGTCTGCGGCGATGATGCCTTCGTACACGACATCAACAACTTGCTCCTGCAACTGGGAGCCAAGAGCGAGTGGCTGGTGTTCGAGAAGAAGTGAGGGCTTCCTCGAACAAGAAGTCCGCTCCTACCCTTTCACCTCCGCCTTCGGTGCGTTGGCCTGCACGCTGGCAATGCCCTTGTCTCGCGCCTGCGCGCTGTTGTAAACCTCACTGGTGCCCACCACCTGGCCGTTGGTGGCTTTCAGGTTGAAGGAGGAACCGGCCTTGGTCTCCTTGCGCTCGAAGCGCATCGCCACGAGCGCGTTCTTCTTCACGCTGGCCACGCCGTTCAGCGCCGAGCGGCGCGTGGTATAGCCCTCGCTCTTGAGGATGATCTCGCCGTTGCCGGCCTTCAAACGGAAACGGGTCTGGCCCGCCTTGTCGGTGTACACTTCGAAGTTCGCCATGATGGAAATGTGTTGTTAGTGTGAACGCGAGCACCTTGGTGTGATCACATCGGATACCACAAGGAAATACTTCGGCCGGTGACGCGCCATGACGGAACTCACTTCGCGATCCTCCTTGCTCCTTACACCACAACGGTGCGTTCAACCTCCGCCCGGGCGCCGCGCTATTCGAACTTCACCAACCGCACCAAGGTGGTGATGCCACCGCTGGGGTCGTAGCTCTCGGTGAGCACCGCGCCGCCCATTTCGGGCACGAACCACATCTTGCTGTACATGACCACGTAGCCCAGTTCGTTGGTCAACGACCGCTTCACCATTTTGCGCTCCCCTTTCTCCTGCAACTTCGCAGCCGCAGCATCCGCTGCCTTGGCCACTGCGGCATCGGCGCTTTCGTAGGTGGTCTTCATCTCTCCCTTGGTCCACGATTCCGATTCGATGATGTAGGCCTTGTACGTCTTTCCATCCACGGTCACGTCCTCCTCACCGGTCACCACGGCGTTCATGCCTTGCAGGCTGTGGCTGCTGAACTGCAGCGTCTGCCGCGCGTCCACATCGATGTCGTCGTACACCGCCTTGGTGGTGGTGCGCGTGTAGTTGCCGAAGCCGGTCTCGCCGGTCTGCGAATCGGTGGCCCAGCCGAACTCATGGCTGGTATTGGTGGTCATGTGTGAGAACACCTTCTTCTTCAGTTTCACATCCGCTTTGGTGGGGAAGAGCATGCTCACATCCTCATAGGACGGCAGCACATCGCCCACCTTCATGTGCAAGGGGATCCGTTGCACGCCCTGGATGGTGAAACCGATCGGGTTCTCCGGCGGGCCCACCAACACCACGCCGCGGTTGCGGGCGATGAAGAGCGTATCGTTGCGGCACACCACGTAGCTGAAGTAATCCACGCCGGCCACGTTGTAGCCGATCGCGTACTCATCACCGGCATCGGTCACGGACTTCTTCAAGGTGAAGACCATATCCGAGGCGGAGGCCGCGGGTACCGTGCCTGCGGCCACACCGGCGTTGAAGGCGGCCACGGCCTCGTCCTTCTTATCGTCATTCATCTTCATGAACTTCGGGTCCACGAACATCGGCGTGCTGAAGGTCCGTATGCTCAAGGTGCTCTTCGCACCATCGTGGAGGTTCAATGCGCAGTTCTGCGCGTTCGTGGAGGTACCCACCGCCATGCTCAGCATGAGGGTGATCATTGGGAGGTTACGCATCATGGTGGGTTCGTTGGTCCGATCCGTCAAACCTAGGAGGATCCGGGACATCACGCCGACAATTCTTCAGGGCTGTCTCCGCACACCTCGAAAGCGCTACCGCCCCCGAGCGGTTTCACAGGGTGGTAGCATCCGTAAACGACAAGACCCCGGATCCGCCATGCGTCACCAGGACGAGCGGTTGCGCTGCGCGCCTACTGCTTCCAGCGTGTGCGGTTGCGCTTCGCGCCTACGAGATCGCTTCGGGCCTGCGGTTAACAGCATGTGCGGTTGCGCTTCGCGCCTACGAGATCGCTTCGGGCCTGCGGTTAACAGCATGAGCGGTTGCGCTTCGCGCCTACTGCTTCCAGCGTGTGCGGTTGCGCTTCGCGCCTGCGAGATCGCTTCGGGCCTACGGCCCTCGCGATGACCGGCTTCGGTAATATTGCCGAAGCCGGTCATCGCGAAGGCGGTAACCCGCCTGAAGCGATCTTGCCACCTGACGACCGCGAACGATGGCAAAGACCGCTTGGGTGTACATCACCACCAACCGCCGCGACGGCGTGCTGTACATCGGTGTGACCTCCGACATCAAGGGCCGAATAGCCAAACACAAGAGCAAGCACTACGCAGGCAGCTTCACCGCGCAATACAACCTGGACAAGCTCGTGTACTACGAGAAGATCGATGGCATGGTGAAAGCGATCGAACGCGAGAAGCAACTGAAGGGCGGGCCACGACGGAACAAGGTCGCCTTGATAGAAGGTCTGAACCCGGAATGGATGGATCTGTTCGGGGAGCTACCTTAGTTGAAAGCTGGCTCACCTCAAATGCCCCGCAACCGCTTCATGCTTTTCGTCGGCGCCTTTCACGTCCTCATTGGCGCGCTTTTCTTTTTCTTCACCGGCTTTGCGGTGTACCTCTTCATAGAGACACCCGGACAAGCGGCACTGGTGATCGTGAAAGGCCTAAGCGGCATTTGCTTCGCCTTCGGACTGATGAACCTGATCGCCCGCAACAGCCCGGCGAACCCTGCGCTCACGGCCGTGCTTGTGGGCACGCTCTTCTACCTGCTCTTCACTACCGGCTGCGATATCCACTGGATCCTCACCGGAATACTGAAGCCACTGGCATGGGCCTCCGTGGCCTTGCGGCTGCTCTTCGCAGGCGGGTATGTGTACCAGCTTGTAGTGTGGAGGAGGCAGCTACTTTAGCGAACGAAGCGGGGTGGATGCGGTGGAGAAGGTGTTGGGGATGATGAGGGGCTAAGCACATCAACGTCTTATGTGTCAACACATCCACATCGGGACGAACGCGAAGTTGCGCGAAGTCACCTTTCAAAAGGAGGCCCCCGGTTTCCATGTAGAACTACTGGCCGCTACCCCTGCCGAATATGCGCAGGTCATGGGTGTGCTTGGAACATCGCTCATCTATCAGGCCGGTGGGTGGATGGGATGTGCGTGTTCTATCGCTTACGATAGTTCGCACTTGGAGAGAACGCGACCTGAAAAGTTGATGAGCATACAAAGGCTGTGAAGGATGTCCATGCTTTGCTCGACTACCTGATGGAGCAATTGCAGGTAGCACCGCTGAGGCTGTTCTGCACTGGGTGGGAGGAGTTCCCCGATGGATATGAAGAAGTATCGTTGGATCTCGCGCGGCCCGGTTTGGCCTTTGAACTTCCGCGCGATGTGATCCTGCTACCTCGCCTGACAGTCCCGGCATGAGCATCACCATCTTCATCATGGCTCGTCCTGAAATGGGTTTTCGGCAAGGGTGGCGATGGGTGGAGAGCCTGCGCTGGTCTGAATTCTATTTCTAACTTCCGGCTGGTTCTCCGTAAACCGGCGGAGGCCATTGGACAAACCGTAACAACTACCAACCACCAATGACAGACCTCAATTTCCAAGACGCCCAGAAGCGATTCTCCGAGATCCGTGAGGAGATCAAGAAACTTCAATTGGAAGCGGAACAGATCCTCCTTGCACATCAAGGGCAGGACAGGCCTGAGGGTACGGGCAAATGTGACCACTACGATAGATGTGGTTGTGATCAATATCATAACAGCACTACACCTGCGGTTTGTGGTACATATAGGAATGGTTACGAATGTGGACACTATGCATCGGAACATGCATTCTGACCCAGGTTAAGGCGTTGGCAAGACCTTTTAGATCAGACCATGGCAGGCTGTCCACCCCCACCGAAAGCGGTTCGCGATCATGGCCCCCGCGCCCAAACCTCCGCCGGGTCTCGCCGCGCAGTGAACAGCGCGCGGGCAAGGCGGACCCCTGCGACATCGTAACGTCCAGGGCGATGCACATGGGGTGCCCGTGTTGGCGTATCAGGAGTACGGTTACCTTGGTAGCAAGAGTGCAGCATGGTGAACAACTCCAGATCGTCTTTGTGCCGCAGGGTCCCCGAGGCGGGAGACCCTTCGGAGGTTGTCGTCAAGGGTGGCGATGGGTGGAGACCCTGCGCAGGTCTAAGGCAGTCCAATGCCTTTTGTCCGAACCGAGCGCCAACTTTCTTTGATCCGGTTGAATTCCAACGGCGGACTGTACCAAATCGTTCTAACAGTCCAGTTTGGGGCAATTTCACAAGCAAATGGCAGCCTTGTTCTAACACCGACCACGCATGAGCCCCCGAAGTCTTTCTTCCAAGATCTACTCAAGGACCCGATCAATACACCAAGACAAAGAGCATTCACTTCATGGTCAGAACAATAGCCATTCTCGCAATGGCACTTGCCATTGTAACTTCTTCTTGGGCACAGACGGGTCTGAATGCTCTGGTTATTGAACAGGGATATCCTTCGATCATCGCATCGTTGCCAATTGTCTTTTCGGACAGAACACTGTCAGAGTCCTTTGTTTGCCAAGAGGTCTGGGGAACTCCGGTCTGCCCCTACCCTTTATTCGAGAATCAACATTGTGACCTGGGCAAGGTTGTGTACCCAGCACTCTTGGGCGACCTTTCCATGTCCCATGGCTTTTCCACTTATGGGAGTGACTCACTCCCCTCTGCACAAGTCCCATGGTTCGTTCGTGTGTTTGAGAATGATTCACTTGTTCGGCGCGTATGGCTTTCCAATCAGCGGATGAAAGAATGGGTCAACCGCGCCCTTTCCTCGTCAAAGACATACCAGGACAAGTGTCTTTCGAATCTCTTGGGTCAATTCCATGACCTGTTGATCCAAGTCTATGCGCTTGAGATGGCCCCAACTGCGGTGGACGCTCGTATCACATCCTTCGACAAATGGGTCTCGGTGGACGAAGTGCGGGAGGTGTCGTATTATGAGCCTAACGCCGATCTAACACCTGAGTATGACAGTTTGGTCCTGTACATACATATCCATGGTACAGTGGACGAACGAATGGAGCAGTGCTTTGAGAAGATCGAATATGGCTACACGCCTCTCTTGCTGGACGATGGGCGCTATGCGATCATGCACAACAGACGTCGTGAACTCTACGTCTACAAGTCGCTACAAGGCTGGCTGGAATATTTCGAACCAAACGCTGAATGTTATTGACCAGCCCCGCACAGGATACCTCCTTCTTAAGCTTTGACAGGGTGTGAGCTGATCTTAAGCCTACGGGGCCAAAGCCTACGAACGTTCCGACGTCTTCGGGGCCTTGCTCGCAGGGCCAGATCACCGCATTAGACCATCGCAGGGTGTCCACCCAAACCTCTAAACCTCGGCAGGGTGTCCACCCCCACCGTAAGCGGTTCGCGATCATGGCCCCCGTGCGAAAACCTCCGCCGGGTCTCGCACGTGCGTGGCTTTCGTGCGGTGCGTGCGGACCCTGCGCCCTCGTAGCCATGATCGCGCGTGCATTGGTCATTGCACCTCCGCATGATCTCATACCATTTGGAACTAAGAACCTGTTTGCATTATCGAGTTGCGCGCCTGAGCAACAAGTGTATCATGGCGATCTGGACAAAGGCCTCGGCGTTGCAGGGCAGCACCTCATAGTCCTTGGATAGCCTGCGGGACCAGCCCAACCACGAGGTGTTCGCTCCACGATCCAGCGTTTGGGAAGTACCACGAACTTGTGTTGCTCGGTCCGCTTCACCACTTGCATGGTCCAGCCGAACATGGCCAAGGTCCAGTCGATCAGCACGCCGGAGTATCCACCATCCACGAACACGGTCTTGATCGTGGTGAAGGCGCAGTGCAAACGGATCAACACCGCACGAGCCTGCGCGATCCTGTATGCCCGCTGAATGCACCACCACGGTCAACAGGTTGCCCATCGTATCCACGGCTATGTGGCGCTTACGGCCTTTGGTCCTCTTGCCCGCGTCATACCCCCGGTGCCCCCTTTTAGCGTGGTCTTCACGCTCTGGGAGTCAATGATCGCCACAGTGGGCGTGGCCCGCTTCCCGGCGCGTTCCCGTGCTCGTTCGCGCAGCGTGGTGAGCATGGTCCCAAACACCGCGCTCACGCATGCGCTTGAACTGGAAGTACAACGTGATCCAGTTCCCGAACTCTTCAGGTACCTGACGCCATTGACAACCGGTCTTGTTCACATACAGGATCCCGTTCACCACCTGCCGTAGCTCATGCTTCAAGGGGCGGTAAGCTTCTTCTTGGATCCCAGCAGCAAGGGTTCCAGCAATTCCCATTGCGCGCGCGTCAGATCGCTTCTGTATCCCATGGTGAACGGTGCTTTTCTACACCGCTACGAATGGATCGATCATTCAGCAACAAGTCAAGATCCCAGCTCCATCAGTTCTCAACACCACACTATGCAAACAGGTTCTAAGAGATCGCCCAAAGGTGCCGTGCGATGTTGAAGTAGTCGAAGTTGCAGATGGACTTTACCTCAGTGGGGCTTAGTGAGTGGACCTGCTTAGCGATGAAGTCGCTGAGTTGATCGAGCGTTTCGAAGGTCATGTTGGTGTAGGCGCGTTTGAAGCGCCACCAGACCTTCTCGGCAGGATTGAGTTCCGGTGCGTATGGCGGGAGGAACAATGGGCGCACGTTGAGCGGCCAACTGAGGTGCTTGGTTTTGTGGAAAGCACCGTTGTCCAAGATCATGATCTTGAGCTCTTCGGGTCGATGCGTTGCAAAGTGATCGAGGAAGATCTGGAAGGTGTAGCCAGAACAACAGGGTAGTTCCAATTGGAAATTATCGCCCGATATAGGCGAGTACGCGCCGAAGACATAGGTGTATTGGAAGACCTGTTGGAAAGCACATACCGGCTTGACCCCTTTGGCCGTGATCCCCTTACCAGCACGGGTGAAAAGGCCGAAGCGGCTCTCATCCTGGCAATACAGGTTCACACTGGAGCAGCCCGGCGGAGGGCGGTGGTCAACTCCGGAACAGAGTTGCTCGAAGTTTTTTTAAAGCCGTGATGGCCTCCGGATCCTTCTTCACATGTGACTTGCGGGCGACCTTACACTGGGCTCCATAGTTGCGCTTGACGAACTTGTTCATCGTGGAGTAGTTGACCTCTTCATTGAACCGCTTGTTGAACCACGCCAACAATTCAGT
Source organism: Flavobacteriales bacterium (assembly GCA_016721005.1). Lineage (GTDB taxonomy): Bacteria > Bacteroidota > Bacteroidia > Flavobacteriales_F > PHOS-HE28 > PHOS-HE28. The sequence goes on along the minus strand of JADKJM010000004.1, from coordinate 233,676 downwards.
GAAGCCCCGCAGACCGTTGCCCGGTTCACGCAACTTCAAACGCAAGGCCTCACGCTGATCAGGTTTGATCACGCTGGGCCGGTTCCCTTCCAGTTGTGCGAAAGCAACCCGGCCAGCCCTCCTTGGATATATGCGTTGCGCCATTTCATGGCGCTGCCCGCATCCACGCCCAGCGCCTTGGCAACAGCATGCTTGGAGATACCTTCCTGTTCATGCTCTTTGTAGAGGATCAATACTCGGACCCGACTACGCATGGTCTCGGTATTGACGCGCCTGAGCTCCCGGCGCAACGTCACCATGTCCTCTTTGATATCGAACCGTTTGGGATTGGCCATCTGCCCTGTGTTTTTCGCCACAAGGATCCGAACCACCGATCAAACGATCAAGAGCTTCAGGAAAATGATATCAACATTGGAGGACAATCATATTCCAAATGGTATCACCTCTTCGAGCACCCTGCCCCAGTACCCCCCCCACGCGAAAAACCCCGGCTCATCGCCGGGCTTTTCGTGTGGAGAAGAAGGTGCTCTCCGAGGCTGATCGTGGCTTAGGCGGCCTTGGCCGTCACGCTGTCGCTGAGGGCGCTTGCACCTGCGGCGCCCATAGCGAACACACGGAAGGTGTAGGCTTTGCCGGACTCCAGGCCCACTACCGCGTGCAGGCACTTGGAGGTGGTAGCCACCACGATCCACTTGCCCCCGCCGTCCAGCATTTCCAGCTGGTAGTAGATGGTGAGCCGGTCGCCTTTCCAACGGAGCTTCACGTTGCCATCATACGCGGTGCGCAGTGACTTGAAGTTGGTAGGCACGGCGGGCTTTTCGCCGTGCTCCGGCTTCTTCACCACGTCCCACCCACCGCTCAGGATCTAGACCTGCGCAGGGTTTCCCCACCCACCTATGTAGGGTCTGTCGTGCATTTGACGAGTACCCTGCAGTGAAAAGCATCGAACCGGAAATTGGGCGGTCGCCACGGCGCACACGTTCATGCCTTGCATCAAGGAAAAGGTGGAAACGTAGCCGCTGAACACGCTGCGACAACTTCATTAAAGCACCACGAGACCCCAAGCCCCCTTCCACCCGGCACCAGGTGCTGCACCAGCCAGCACCAGCCAGCACCGGATGCCCCGCTGCCTAGCACCAAGTGCTCCACCACCCGGCACCGGGTGCCCCGCTGCCTAGTGTTATAACCATGTAATAGATAAACTAATAGTGCTATATTCGCGGCATGGCACGAACTGCAAAACCGATCCCTGTAAGCGAAGAGCAACGCATGGAACTTGAGGCGATGGTCCGCTCCCACAAGTTGGAGCGTCGATACGGTCTGCGTGCGCAGGTGATGCGTGTTGAGCCATGATGGTCACAGTCTGGATGGGATCGTCAAGCGCACCGGGATGACCCGCCCTACGGTGAACAAGTGGCGCAACCGGTTCAGAAAACTGGGCGTAGCCGGGTTGAAGGACGCCCCTCGTCCGGGCAAGCCAGGAACGATCACTGCTCAGCAGAAGGCACGCGTGGTCAGAAAGCGTGCGAGAAGCCTACGGGCGGCTATACCAATTGGTCTCAGGAGCGCATCGCATCAGAAGTGGGCATCAGTCAGAGCGCCGTTCATCTGATCCTCAAGCACGCTGATCCGAAACCGCACAAGACCGAGTACTGGTGCGGGAAAAGTCCTGACCCTGAATTCGAGTCCAAGATGCTCACCATCATCGGTCTGTATATGGACCCGCCAGCGAACGCCATCGTGTTGAGCGTGGACGAGAAAACCCAGATACAGGCACTGGACCGCACACAGCCGATACTCCCACTTCGGGCGGGCACGCCCAAGCGCATGACGGCAACCTACAAGCGCAATGGTACCGTGGCCCTCATGGCCGCCCTTGCCGTGCATACCGGAATGATAACCGCAACACCGGTCAAAGCCAACAACGCAACCACCTTCCTGACCTTCCTCAAGAAGCTCGACCGCACCTTCCGCAACAACCATCTGCACATCATCACGGACAATCTGGCCGTGCATAAATCAAGGAGGTGAAGGCCTGGTTGAAACCCAAACGGAAGATCACCATGCACTTCACGCCCACCTACTCATCTTGGCTCAATCAGATGAGATCTGGTTCAACATGCTGGCCAAGGACGTCTTGAAGAACGGCGTCTGGAAGTCCACCAAACAACTCGTCGACCAGATCATGGAGTACATCAGAACCTACAACGAGCAACGGGCGGCACCCTTCAAATGGACCTATGCTGGAAAAATCCGCGTCGTTTAGTTAATGAACTAATGGGTTATGACACTAGCACGAGGTGCTCCACAACTCAGCACTGGGTGCTCCACCACTTAGCACTGGGTGCTCCACCACTTAGCACTAGGTGCTCCATCACTTAGCACTGGGTGCTCCACCACTTAGCACTGGGTGCTCCACCACCCGGCACCGGGTGCCCCGCTGCCTGGCACCGGGTGCCCCGCTGCCTGGCACCGGGTGCCCCGCTGCCTAGCACGTGGTGCTCCAATAGACCTCGCCACCCTCGCAGGGTCTGTCCGCGCACTTGGCGGACGACCCTGCGATTGGAGCACAAGTCCGTGCTGCCGCGGATGCGGCTCACTATCGCGAGGCGGCATCTCACTATCACGAGGCGACGGCTCACTATCACGAGGCGACGGCTCACTATCACGAGGCGACGGCTCACTATCACGAGGCGACGGCTCACTATCGCGAGGCGCCGGCTCACTATCACGAAGCGGCGGCTCACTATCACCAGGCGGCGGCTCACTATCACCAGGCGGCGGCTCACTATCACGAGGCGGCGGCTCACTATCACGAGGCGGCGTCATCCTATCACGAGGCGGCGTCATCCTATCGTGAGGCGGCGCCATCCTATCGTGAGGCGACGGCTCACTATCACGAGGCGGCGTCATCCTATCACGAGGCGGCGTCATCCTATCGTGAGGCGCCGTCATCCTATCGTGAGGCGCCGTCATCCTGGACCTCCGCAGGGTGTTCCCCACCTCCGCCAGGTCTGTCGCGCTCGCGAGGCTGTTGCGAAGCGATGACGACCACCCTGCGGGTTTGAAAGTATCCCGACCTGCACCACCAAGTAGCCCGACCCGCACCATCAAGTACCCCGACCTGCACCATCAAGTACCCCGACCTGCACCATCAAGTAGCCTGATGTGCGTCGGATCGCCTTCGCGATAGGGACGACTTGTCGTTCAATTGCGAGCTGTGTCTTCCATCACCTTTGCGTACCACATGCTCTCCCTCGACCTCACCCGCCTCCCGACCCTCACCACGCCCCGCCTCGTGCTTCGTGAAGTGCACATGGATGATGCTCCTGCGTTCTTCGCCATGCGCAGCGACCCCGAAGTGATGCGCTATGTACACCGGCCGATGGCCAAGACCATGGATGACGCGATCGCCTTCATCACGCGCGTGCAAGAGGGTCAGCGCGCCAACACCTGCGCGCAGTGGGCCATGACCTTGAAGGAGCGCGACTCCGGCGCGGAAGCCGGGGAGATGATCGGCGTGATCGGAACGTGGCGCATCGACCTGGAGCACCATCGCGGTGAGTTGGGTTACACGCTTGCTCGCGACCACTGGGGCCAAGGCCTGATGAGCGAAGCCATCGCGACGGTGATGGAACAGGCATTCAACGTCTTCAAGCTGCACAGCGTGGAGGCTTGGACCGAACCACGCAACGTGGCCTCCGTACGCGCACTGGAAAAGAACGGCTTCGTGCGCGAGGCCTACTATAAGGAGAATATCTTCTGGGACGGTGAGTTCTGCGATACGGTGGTGTATGGCAGGTTGGCGGCGAAGTGATCCGGCGTATCCTTCCAATGGAAGAGTGGTCCGCAGCAATTGTGTCATCGCCCTTCGGTAACGCCCTCCTTCCTATCCCATTCACGTAAGCGACGTCGACGTGATGCACCCTTGCACATCGAGCGTTCGGCTTGTGACCAATAGCGAAAGCCTACCTTCATACAATTCCGCAGACCTATGGCACGTAGAGAGATGACCGACCAGGATGCCGTGATGAGTTGGCTACAGAACCTCGAGATGAAGGACCACAAGCTCGGTGCCGCCCGCAGTGAACGCGCGGGGTCCGTCGACATCCGAACAGCGATCGGCCGCATGCAGGAAAAGGCGTATGTGGCATTCCCGGAGATCGACCACAACGCGATCGATGCCTTCGTGCGGGACTACGTGGATCCGACAAAGCGCTTATCCGGGTTGTGAGCCGTTAGTGCCGGATCGTACAAGACGAGAATAGCATTCGCAGGAACCGAGGGTGTTCGTGCATTGCGCAACTGCGGTATCGCCCTTACTCCTTCATCACCTTCACACGCGCAACATCGCCGTGCGTTGTGGATAGCGTGAGCTGGTAGCTGCCGGGCACGATGTCATTGGTGTTTGCCTTGGAGAAGAACGGGGTCAAACGCGAGGCCCGCTTTTCGGAGAACATCTTCTGGGGAGGCGAGTTCCGCGATACGGTGGTGTATGGCCGGTTGGCGCCGAAGTGAGCGCAGCGCGCTCGGCTTCCTCGTCCTCCTGCGCACCTTTACCCCATGAGCCGCGGCTTCGTCAAAGAGGATGATCAGGAGGAAGCGCCCTTCATACCTCCTCGTGCCGCGTTGCCCGATGGGGTGACGAACTACGTGACGGCGCGCGGCATGCAGTTGCTAGTGGAGGAGCGTGAACAACTGGAGCAGGATCGTGCCAATGCAACGGGCAGTGATGATGAACGCCGCCGCACCAAGGCCGGGATCGATGGGCGTCTTGCGCTCTTGAACGAACGCATAGTCACAGCGAGGCCCGTGGAGCACAGCGAAGAAGCTCCCACGGAAATATTGTTCGGTGCGTTGGTGAAAGTGGCCTACTTGAACGGACCGCAGCAAGGCACGGTGCGCAGATTCACCGTTGTTGGCGTGGATGAAGCGTCAGTAGCGGAAGAACGATTCGCCTTCACCGCACCGATCGTACGAGCGCTGATGGGCAGGCGCGTGGGCGAACGTGCCCGCTTTCAACTGGGGCCGACAACGCAGGAATTGGATGTACTTGAGATCCGCTGGCCGGATGCCGATGAGTGATCGCTCCGCTCAGGCGTTGTTGCGTTCTAGTTCTTGCAATACGCCTCGGAGGTTTCCACCGGATACTTCGTGTCCAGATCCACATCATTGAAGCTCTTCCGTGCACCCCAATTGAAGATCCGTTCGAAGAACGGCAATAGCTTCTTGTTCTTGATCCGGCCGAGGAAATAGACCTCGTGCTCCTTCTCCTTGATGCCCATGTTGTACAGCACTTGGTCGTGCTCCGTGATGCCCAACTCGTGGAAGTAGTGCATCATGCGGAAGTACTCGCAGACGTTGCCGCTCTCCAATCGCCCGGCGAAATAGAACGGCATGAACCAACCGATGACGTAGCAGGAACCCGAGATCACCTTGCCGATGAGGTGAAATCGGACCTCGTAATACTTCGAGACCGGGATGCCGTATTGCTGCATGATCGTGAGCACCTCGTGACGGTGGCCCCACTCGTCCAGTTCGATCTGATGGATCGCTGCCTTGTCTACTTCCAGCTTGATGGATCCTGCGTGGCCCTGATAGGCGAAGGCCGCTGCCTTTTCCGCCGAGTATGCCATTTGAAGCAGATCAACCAGCGCCTTGTGGGCGCGTACGCGTTCGGTGTTGTTCTGCGCGGAGTTCACTGTGCAAGGATATCGGTTGTATCTGGCCGACGACCGGCTGCACCGAAATACGTATTCGCGAATAGGGTTATTCCTTCACAACCCTTGTTGCATGCGTGCCGAGCATCACCACATATGCACCCGGTGCCAGTCCTGGCAATGCAATGGTTTGCATGCCCGCGAGAATACGCTCCGTGGCCACCACTTTGCCCGTGGCATCCAGCACGCGAAACGTACCGGCTTCAGGTGCGCGGATGGGCAACACTTCAGTGAGCGGCCCCAGCCAAAACGCATCGGACGATGCATCGGTGATACCGGTGGAATTGAAGACGAAGTCCGCCGAGGTGTTGTAGCAACCGTCGGCATCCACCACAAGCACGGAGTAGGTGCCGTTCTGCGCGGGCGTGTAGGTCTGCTGCGTGCCGGTGCCGATGAAGCCACCATTAAGGAACCACTGGTAGCTCACACCCGGTGCAGTGCTCAGTTCACCTCCGTTCTGCATGATCACCGGTGTGCTACCCAAGGTGGTCACCTGAAAAGAACCGCTGTACGAGAAGTAGGCATCGCTCACGGTAATGGTGATGGTCGCCACGCCCGGCACGTTGTTCTCCAAATTGGCGATGGTGACCTGGAACGTGGTCGCGTTCAACTGCACCACGTTGATGTCCGCATTGTCCACCACGCTTTGGTCGTCGCTGGTCCCCACCGGATTGCTGACCGGGGATCCGTTGTTGTTCACGAGCACATTCACGGCCGCCATGCCATCGGCGCGGCAGAAGCTCTGTTCAAGGGGTAAGGTGATGAGCGCGTCGTCATCGAGGTTCGTTACGAGGAAGTACTTAGGACCCATAACGGAATAGATCGGGTCCACGGTGCTGGCGTTGATCGCAGCCACCACATTGAAGTTGATGTTACCATCATCGATCGGATCATCAACACCCGTGACGACCACCTGTTGGGGCTGGTCCCAGTTGGCGCTGGTGAAGGTCATTTGCATCACGTCGATGCTGCCTTCGGTGGCATCGCTCACACTAAGGTCAACGACCACATCGCTGGCGGGCTGTGTGCCGAGCCGCAGGTCAAGGGTCTGCGAGGTCCCCGTCTCGGCAACAACAAGCGTTGCCAAACTCGTGGCTTGCACGCCGGGGAATGTGGCCCCGGACCACACCCGCGCGTTGATGCCCTGTGTATCGCCCTGGAAACCGTTGCCCTCCCACACCACCACGAAGCTGCCATCGCTGCGTTTTTCCACGGCCGGGTATGTCTGTCGCCCAGCGGTGGTGGTGTTCATCACCTGCACGCCGGTGTTCTGGAAGTTGTAGTTCTTGTAGTAGATGCCCCGGACCTGGTAGTCGTCGAGGTCACTCAGGCTAAGCCAATTGCCCATGACGATGACGAAATCACCGTTATCGAAGAGCGCGCACTCCGCCGTGTAGTAAGCATAGGCGCAACTGAAAACGCCTAGGTTGTTCACGATGGCCACGCCGTTCGCTTCCAGCACCCAGGCCTTGTACACGTCAGTACCGTTCACGCCCCATTTGGTACTGATCAGGATCTCGTCGCTGGCGTTGGTGCTCACGTCGATGCAGTTCAGCGAGCTGTTCTGCTCGTACACCAGCGCTTCGTTGATCTGCGCCAGGAAGTCACTGTCGAAGGTCTTGCGGAAGATGCGATTGGGGTAGTTGCCACGGCCGAAAATGGCGACCATGCTCCCGTCCGCCTTGAAGCGGATGTTGGGCAGATCGTAGTTGTTCCCGGCGTTCTCGGTGGCGAGCACCGCTGGCGCAATGAAATTGTTGGTACCCAGATCGTAGCCTCGGATGTACAGTTGCGCGCTGCCGCTGCCATAGAGCACGGCAAGCGTGCTGCCACGCACGGCGATGTCCCACTGGCCGTTCCCTGCCAGGGGCACGGTAGCGCTCATGGTGTTGTCCGTGTTCAGCACACGCATGTTCAGGTTGGTCCCATCGTTCCAGGAGATGATGAACTTGCCCGCTGTCCAGTAGATGATCTTCACCACATGGCTTTCCTGGTTGCTGGCGCCGGTGGCCACGAGCAGTTCGCCACTTAGCGCGATGTGGGCGCTGTTGTACCGGCGGAAGTAGATGCTCGCCGTGTTTCCATCCTGCTGCCAGCTTTTCCACACCACCACGTAATCATCACTGGGTCCGATGGCAACCTGCGGCAGGTACTGGTCGCTCGGAACGTTCTGGTTCACGCGGAACTCGTTGGTTTCGGGCACCATCTGCTGAGCGAGAAGTAGGGAAGGGAATGTCGTAAGGACGATGAGTGTGGAGAAGCGCATGGTCGATGAATGAGTACACAATGATACCAAGTCACGGAGGACCATCTGCGCGTGCCGCTCGCAGAACCGAATTGCGCAAGGATCCGCCACATGCTGCGCTGACCGTGCCCGGATCCCTTCTTCCGGGACTTCGCGGACCATTGCTCAAAATCATCCTTTGTGGGTAATCGCCCTGATCCCGGATCGTCCCACTTTAGCACCCATGATCGCGCAGGCGAACAAAGGCATCGCGTACCTCTGGTTCGAGGCATTCAACGAGCACGACCTCGAGTCGTTGCTTGACCTCTATGCCGAGGATGCTGAACATTTCAGTCCGAAGTTGCAAGTGAGGCAACCGGAGACCAAAGGACTGATCAAGGGGAAGAGCGCCTTGCGAGACTGGTGGGCCGATGCCTTCGAGCGCCTTCCCTCCTTGCGGTATGAGTTGAAGAAGCTCGTGGCCGATGAGCGGACGGTCTTCATGGAATACATCCGTCACGTGGATGGGGAAGCGGACCTGCGCGTCGGTGAGGTCCTGGAATTGCGCGATGGAGTGATCATCGCCAGCCGTGTGTACCACGGGTGAACCATTCCTACTTCGCTTGGGTTGAATGGATCAAGCGCGCCGGAGCTGCTCGATCAAATAGCTCCCGCGTTGTGCGATGGAGAGTCCGAAGACCCCTTCCTGGAGCCGGCTGAACATCAAGGTATTCGTGGAGATCATCACTGTGCGGCCACCAAGAACACCCAAGGAGAGTTCGGGTTCCATGTCGGCTTTGCTGCTCGTGGTCGGATCCAGTTGTTCAAGGAAGAGATCGGCGATACCGTGCCTTTCAGCCACCCACTTCTCCACGACGCTTGCGTGATCGTGCGCATTCGTGGAACCCGACTGGATGCTCCGGATATCGCCCTGGACACCACGAAGCCAATCGAGCAATTCACCCATCTGCGCTTCTTCCAGCCCGATCTCGGACCATATCCGAACGCGCAGTGAGGTACCATCCTGCACGGAGATCAGGTACTGTCTCGGTGTCGCCGAAGCGATCAAGCCATCCATCGCCTCTTCCGCAGTGGTGTTGAAATAGCGCGCTGCGAGCAGCGACTGCTTCATGCCTGGTTTGAAGGATACGTTCAGCGCCATGCTTCCGGGTTCCGGTCATTTCAACGATGCTTTTTGAAAATGGTGACGTTGCGGACCGAACTTCCCGCTACGAACACCGGATCACGCCGATCATGATGGATCCCATTCCCTAGTGTTATAACCATGTAATAGATAAACTAATAGTGCTATATTCGCGGCATGGCACGAACTGCAAAACCGATCCCTGTAAGCGAAGAGCAACGCATGGAACTTGAGGCGATGGTCCGCTCCACAGTTGGAGCGTCGATACGGTCTGCGTGCGCAGGTGATCGTGTTGAGCCATGATGGTCACAGTCTGGATGGGATCATCAAGCGCACCGGGATGACCCGCCCTACGGTGAACAAGTGGCGCAACCGGTTCAGAAAACTGGGCGTAGCCGGGTTGAAGGACGCCCCTCGTCCGGGCAAGCTATGACGCGCCTCAGCAGAAGGCACGCGTGGTCCAGAAAGCGTGCGAGAAGCCTACGGGCGGCTATACCAATTGGTCTCAGGAGCGCATCGCATCAGAAGTGGGCATCAGTCAGAGCGCCGTTCATCTGATCCTCAAGCACGCTGATCTGAAACCGCACAAGACCGAGTACTGGTGCGGGAAAAGTCCTGACCCTGAATTCGAGTCCAAGATGCTCACCATCATCGGTCTGTATATGGACCCGCCAGCGAACGCCATCGTGTTGAGCGTGGACGAGAAAACCCAGATACAGGCACTGGACCGCACACAGCCGATACTCCCACTTCGGGCGGGCACGCCCAAGCGCATGACGGCAACCTACAAGCGCAATGGTACCGTGGCCCTCATGGCCGCCCTTGCCGTGCATACCGGAATGATAACCGCAACACCGGTCAAAGCCAACAACGCAACCACCTTCCTGACCTTCCTCAAGAAGCTCGACCGCACCTTCCGCAACAACCATCTGCACTCATCACGGACAATCTGGCCGTGCATAAATCCAGGAGGTGAAGGCTGGTGAAACCCAAACGGAAGATCACCTGCACTTCCGCCCACCTACTCATCTTGGCTCAATCAGATCGAGATCTGGTTCAACATGCTGGCCAAGGACGTCTTGAAGAACGGCGTCTGGAAGTCCACCAAACAACTCGTCGACCAGATCATGGAGTACATCAGAACCTACAACGAGCAACGGGCGGCACCCTTCAAATGGACCTATGCTGGAAAAATCCGCGTCGTTTAGTTAATGAACTAATGGGTTATGACACTAGCTTTCGCACCGATCATCATTACGCTCCCCGTGCATTCCCGCGTCATCCACCGGTCATCGGCTTTCGTTCAGCCGCTGGCAACCCCGCTCGTACCCTTCGCGTATGACGGCGCCATGAGTGGATCGTACTATGCTGTGCTGGATGTGGAGACGACCGAAGGCGATCCCACCAATGGACGAGTGATGGAGGTGGCTGTGCTGGCCATGAACGGTCGAGATGAGCGGCTGCGCTGGGACAGTTTGGTGCATCCGCGGTGCCGCGTCCCCTGGTTCACGAAGAAGCTCACCGGGATCGATGACGAGTTGTTGCGTGGCGCGCCGATCTTCAGTGAGGTGGTCCGCACGTTGGAAACGCTCACACAGGATCGCATCGTGGTCGCGCACAATGTGCGCTTCGATATGACCGCGCTGGCACATGAGTTCGCGCGCACGGGTATGCCGTTCGAGCGACCGACGTTATGCACCGAGCGATTGGGTCGGCGATTGGTCCCTTCGTTGGACCATTACAACCTCGGAAGCTTGTGTCGCTATTTCGGGATCACGTTCAACTCGGCGCACCGCGCGCTCGCCGATGCCGCAGCCACCGCGAGTTTGCTGGCTTGCTACATCGATGCGTTCGGGGAAGAGAACGTGCAGTCCAGCGTGGTGCCCGTTCAGAGGGCGCTCCGGGCCTGACCTCGACCCACTTCCAGATTCTCCTGTGGCCGAAAAGCTAGGTCAATAGCCAATTCGTGGCCCACAGTACCCACATGATCACAGCGCAGACGGTTCCTACCATCGCCAAACGCGCACCGATGCGGGAGCGCTTCACACTTGCCGCCGTGTAGCGCAATAGGTGTCCAGCTGCTCGGCGCTGACCCCACCACCCGAAGATCAATGCATAGACGCCGAGGACAACTGCCAACGAACACAGGTGTCGCGCAAAGGCCAAGGGAATGCTCAGCGCGCCGAAGACCAGCGTGACGGTACTCAACGGCAGGCGGCGTTCAACCTGCTTCATGCGCTGGCCGTCCTCAAAAGTTCTTCGTGTATCGCCAACACCCGCGGGATCACGAGTTGTGTGTCGTCATTCGCGACCACGAAGTCCGCGATCCGGAGGCGCTCCTCGTCCGTGGCTTGGTTCGCCAAGCGCGCGCGGACTTCTTCCACCGACACACCATCGCGCTGAACGACGCGCTCAATGCGCATTGCCTCCGGACAGGTGACGGTGATCACACGGTCGAACGCCTTATAGCCGTCGTGTTCTGCAAGGATCGCCGCTTCCATGACCACATAAGAACCGGTCTGCTCACCGCTCCATCGGTTGAATGCACGACGTACTGCGGGATGCACCATTGCATTGAGATCGGCGAGCGCACGCACGTCATTGAATACAATGGCGGCCAATGCGCGCCGGTCAAGAACGTTGTCGGCGTACACCTTCACCCCGAAGCGTTCGGTGATCGCCGACCGTAGCTCCGGATCCGCGTTCATGAGATCCTTCGCCTCTTCGTCGGCATGGAACACGGGCACCCCGAGGACGGAGAACATCCGGGCCACGGTGCTCTTGCCCGCCCCTATCCCACCGGTCAATCCGACCTTCAACATGATCGTGGAACCAAGCGGTTGCTCCTCGCGAACGGATGGATCAGCCCTTCGCGGTCGTCTCGTTCAACTGCTGCGAGTTGTCCATGGCGATGGCGCTCTTCTCAAAGCGCAGCTTCACGTTGCTGTCCACATCCACCAATACGGTGGTGTCCGCCACCTCCAGGATCTTGCCATGGATGCCACCGATGGTGACGATGCGCGTCCCCTTCTCCAGCGACTCCCTGAATTTGCGTGCGTCCTTCGCCTTCTTCTGCTGAGGACGGATCATGAAGAACCAGAAGACCACCATAAGGAGGCCCATCATGATGAAGAAACTGGTTGAACTCTGTCCCTCGGGAGCAGCGGCTTGAAGTAGAATGGAAGCGGTCATTCGGTTCGAACGGGATTGATCAATTGGTTGGTTTGGGTCCCACCACGTCGCCGGTCAATGTCAGCACGGTGCTGGGTGGGGATGAATTCGCTAGAACGGTCACGGTCTTGTGCTGCATGCCTTCGCGGCCTTCACTATCGAAGGTCACGGTGATGGATCCTGTGCCGCCCGGTGGGATCGCACCTTTCGGCCAATCCTTGCCCACGGTACATCCGCAGGTGCTGCGGACATCGGTGATCACCAACGGGCTGCCCCCTTCATTCGTGAATGTGAATTGTTCTTCCACGCGCTGGCCTTGGGTGATCCTGCCCATCTCCACTTCGGTCCGGTCGAACACGATCTTCGGAAGGTCCGCCGCATCCACTTTCTCATAGCCGGATACGGGGAAGGTGAGATCATCCGTGGTCACACCCTCGTTCTCGCTGTGGTCCGTGAGGCGGCAGCCTACGAAGAGGACCGCGATCATGAAGAGGAATGACGTGGTGCGCATCATCTCAACTTTCCAATAATCCACGCCCCACCTTGCTGATGCGACCATCCGCCTTCATCTCGATGAAGATCTTGTCCAGCACGCCGTTGATGAAATTCTTGCTCTTCGGGGTGCTGTATGCTTTCGCGATCTCGATGTACTCGTTCATCGTCACCTTGATCGGGATCTGCTCGAAGATGCGCACTTCGGTAAGTGCCATCTTCATCAGGATCATATCGCTCAGCGCGATGCGGTCCGCTTCCCAATTGCTGGCGCGTTCAGCGATGAGCGCTTCATGCTCATCACCCAACTCGATCGTGCGACGGAAGAGGTCGCCCACAAAGCTTTTCTCCTCCGTCGGATCCAGGGAAAGGCCTTCGAGAAGTTCATCGGCACTTCCCTTTTCCTTCCAGTTCTCCAGGCCGCGCTTCACCATGGTGGCCGCAAGGTCCAGATCCTCCATCCAGAAGATGCTGCGCGATTCAAAGACCTCCTGCAGATGCTCATCATTGGCGATCAGCTCACTGAAGAGGCGGACCACCAATTCACGTTGTTGGCTGAAGGTTGGCGTGGGTGCCTGCATGTACGCCTTGAACTCCTCACTGTCCTCGACACTCTTGTACAACGCGGTGAACACTTCTCTGAAGCCGACCCAGCTGATCCGGCGCTTGTCGCATTCCTGTTGAAGGCGATCGCTGGTGGCGATACCGGCGATCAATACGTTGTCCACGAAGCGCCGATCCGGGTTCAGGTCGCCTTCGGTAGGCAGGTGCTTCTTCCGCCGCTCCTCCATGCGCTGTTCGGCCACATGACGCAACTCCCCGAACACGAGCAGCAGACCCAAGTACATATCGTTGGTGCGGTCGATCCCTTGGACCAGTTCCTTCCCCAAGCGGGTCGAACTCGTGCGATCGCCCTGCCAATGGGCGTAGAGCGATTGATAGACCTTGATCCTCAGATAACGGCGGTTCACCATGGGGAAGCGTAGCGAAGGCCAGCCTCGCGGATACTCGTGATGCGATGCTCGGCTGCTTGGTTCGCTGCGAGGTAGGTAGGAATATCCAGGTCGGCACTTGCCTTGAAGATGCGCAGGGCCGTGTCATAGATCCCCTCCGTCTGTTTCAGCGCGGCCTTCCGGTTGTACCCCTTCATCTCCCATGCGCAGTTGATGATGCCCCCGGCGTTGATGAGGAAGTCGGGCGCGTACAGGATCCCCTTCTTCATGACCGCCTTGCCGTGGATGGTCTCATCGGCGAGTTGGTTGTTGGCCGCACCGGCTATCACACTGCATTTGAGCCGCTCCAACGTCTCGTCATTGATCGTGGCGCCCAGTGCGCACGGTGAATGGATGTCCACATCCAGGTCATGGATCACCTCCGGTTTCACCAGCGTGATCGTCGGGAACTCCGCTTTGATCGCCGCCAACTTCTCGTCATGGATGTCGGTGAGGAACACGCTCGCGCCTTCCTTCACCAGCAGCGCGACCAATCCTTTGCCCACGTTCCCGGCACCTTGAATGGAGACCTTCCTTCCACTGAGGTCATCGCTGCCGAAGGCGGTCTTCGCAGCTGCCTTCATGCCACAGTAGACACCGTACGAGGTGACCGGGCTGGGATCGCCACTGCCTCCCATTTCCTCCGGAAGGCCAGCAACATACTTCGTCTCCTTCTTGATGTTCACCATCTCGGTGACACTCATGCCCACATCCTCTGCGGTGATGTACCGGCCGTTGAGGCTGTGTACGAATTGGCCGAAGCGGCGGAACATGGCCTCGGTCTTCTGCGTTCTTGAATCGCCGATGATCACGGCCTTGCCACCACCCAGGTCAAGCCCCGCGAGTGAACTCTTGTAGGTCATCCCCCGGCTGAGCCGCAGGACATCGTTCAGAGCTTCGGCCTCGCTAGCATAAGGCCACATCCGCGTACCACCCAAGGCAGGACCCAAGGTGGTGTTGTGAACCGCGATGATGGCCTTCAGGCCCGTGGGGCGATCGTAACAGAAGAGGACCTCTTCATGATCGTGCTTCTCCATGCGCCCCAGCACGACCTCGGCTTGGGCGGGTTTGGAACTGGTACTGAGCATTTGTGTGGCTGCTTTTGTTCGGCGTTCGTTCGGTCCTGTTCGATCGGGAAACGCCGCTGTCCGCCTAAGCCAACCGGTCAACGCACCCCGACCCTCCTACTCCTCCAGCCTACATTTGGCGCGCTTCCGAACCGCAGCGCCATTTGCAAGGCCGCGCAAAAGTAGGAAGTTCCCTCCCGGGCCGATGCGACCGTTGCTCAAGCTGAACAAGTACTTCGCCAAGTACACGTGGCATCTGGTCCTGGGCACGGTGTTCATCGTGCTGAGCAACCTGTTCGCGGTGTACGCGCCGCAGGTGGTGCGTGAGGCCATCGACATGGTCACGGCCGGGTTCACGCAGCGCGACCTGCCCCTCTCCGAGCGGGAGATGGCCGTTCCAGAATTGCTCGGGCTTTGGACCGGCTGGACGGGTCTCGATCTGCAGGGCTGGTTCTCGGACCTGAGCAACGCGGGCCTTGGGATCGCGATCGTGAAAGTCGCTGGTGTGTTGGCCATCCTCTATCTGGTGTTCGCACTGCTCCGTGGCTTCTTCATGTTCCTCATGCGGCAAACGATCATCGTGGTGAGCCGCCTGATCGAATTCGACCTGAAGAACGATGTGTTCGATCACTACCAGCAACTGGATCGCGCTTTCTACAAGCGCAACAGCACCGGCGACCTGATGAACCGGATCAGCGAGGACGTGGGCAAGGTGCGGATGTACCTCGGGCCAGCGGTCATGTACACCATCAACCTCGTGGTGCTCTTCGTGATGTGTATCGGCTTCATGTTGCACGTGAACACCGAACTCACCTTGTGGACGCTCGCCCCACTGCCGATCATGAGCGTGCTCATCTACTATGTGAGCGATGTGATCAACCGGAAAAGCACCGACGTGCAGAAGCAGCAGAGTCGCTTGAGCACATTGGCGCAAGAGAGCTTCAGTGGGATCCGCGTGCTGAAGGCCTACTCCAAGGAACCGATGGCCGTGGGTCGCTTTCGGGAAGCAGCGGCGGAGTACCGCACGCGCAGCCTTTCGCAGGCGAAGGTCGATGCGCTCTTCATGCCGGCCATCCAATTGCTGATCGGGTTCAGCACCGTGCTCACCATCCTCGTCGGCGGCATCAAGTTGATCCAAGGTGACCCGACCGTGAGCGTCGGCAACATCGCGGAGTTCGTGATCTACGTGAACATGCTCACCTGGCCTTTCGCATCGGTGGGCTGGGTCACATCACTGGTTCAACAAGCCTCGGCCAGCATGGTGAGGATCAATGAGTTCCTGGACACCAAGCCCGCCATCGTGAATGAAACGGACGCGTTGAAGGAGGTTCACGGCGCGATCACATTCAAAGAGGTGTCCTTTACCTATCCGGACACAGGGATCAAGGCGTTGGACCGCGTCTCCTTCCATGTTCCAGCCGGGGGAACCCTCGCCGTTGTGGGCCATACGGGCAGTGGCAAAAGCACCTTGGTGGATCTGATCGGACGGACCTACGATCCGGATGCCGGGGAAGTGCTCGTGGATGGCGTGCCGATCCGGCGGGTCAAGTTGGAACGGTTGCGCGGCGAGCTCGGCTTCGTAACGCAGGATGTCTTCCTCTTCAGCGATTCGATCCGGAACAACATCGCTTTCCGGTTGGATCCGTCGGAGAACGTGGATGAACGTGTGATCGCGGCTGCGCGAGTGGCCCAGGTCCACGCGGATATTGCGGAATTCCCGAAAGGGTATGATACGATCCTCGGGGAACGCGGCATCACATTAAGTGGCGGACAGAAGCAGCGCGTGAGCATTGCGCGCGCGGTCATCGGTCGGCCACGGATCCTGGTCTTTGATGATGCGCTGAGCGCGGTGGACACTGCAACGGAGGAGGCCATCCTGCGAGGGATCCGTGAGGTGATGAAGGGGCGGACCACGATTATCATCAGCCATCGGATCAGCGCGGTGCGGGATGCCGATCACATCCTTGTCCTCGATCATGGTCGCGTGATCGAAGAAGGAAAGCACGGGGAATTGGTCGATCGTGGTGGTGTGTACGCCAGTATGCACGAAGAGCAATTGCTCGAGGAAGCACGCGAGACCTTGGAATAGGTGTGCGGCTCCGACCCACGGATCCAGGATCAATGGTTCATGCACTCGATCAGGTCCCACCCCTTCACTTCCAGCCCCTTGTGCTTGCTTGAACGGGGAACACTTCTATATTTGGGTGCGCCCAGCACCCCTTTTGGGCGTACAACCATGCGAGACGATCGTGAGGACGTGTACTCCAAAGCGGTCCGCGCCGGAAAGCGGACCTACTTCTTCGATGTGAAGAGCACCCGCGGGCGCGACCTCTATCTCACCATAACGGAGAGCAAGAAACACACGCATGAGGACGGCTCGGCGCATTACGACAAGCACAAGATCTTCCTCTACAAGGAGGACTTCGACAAGTTCATTGATGGCTTGAAGGATGTGTACGATGAGATCGATCGTTTGCGGTCCACCGGTGAATTCGTGCACCACGTTGAGCAAGGCAACAACGACCAGCCTTCCGCCGACCCTCCGCCTCCGTTCACCGATGTGAACTTCGAGGACTTGGACCGCAAGGACATCTGATCCCTTCGTGTATTCCGATCCGCAGCGTCCGGAACACCCGGATGTGAATGGACTTTCCCCCATTCGACCAATCGACCCGTGAACAGGACACGGCTTGGTGATCGCGCGGTCCAATGGCGTGATCAGGCCGCTGAGGCAGGACCCCGAGGGGCAGCCCGCCTCACGAAACAGTAACCGAAACAAGCATGGGCCGTAGGAACGGGTGGTTTGATCCCTACCCCCCGCATGCTCCGGAAGTTCCTGCTCAGTCTCACCACGGTGCTGTCCGTGTCCGCTTCGGCCACGCACTTCTCCGGTGGGGAGATCTACTGGCATTGCCTAGGGAACAACCAGTACGAGATCACCATGGTGGTGTACCGCGACTGCGCGGGGATCAACGTGGACCCGAATGTGACGCTGGCGTTCCAGAGTCCTTGCGGGAACACAAGCCTGGTGGTGAGCACCCCGAACGGCGTGGAGATCTCTCAGCTCTGCGACCTGGAACTTCCGAACAGCACCTGCAACGGCGGGTCGCTGCCGGGGATCCAGCAATACATCTACACCGGCACGATCACCTTGGCGCCGTGTGATTCGTGGACGATCTCCTATACGAACATCTACCGGAACAATGCGATCGTGAACCTGCAGAACCCGGGGACGCAGCGCACCTACATCCGCGCGGTGTTGAACACCACCGTATCGCCTTGCAACGATTCGCCCCAGTTCTCGAACACCGCGATCCCCTTCGTCTGTCTCGGCTATCCTATCTCCTACAGTTTCGGTGCGTTCGATCCAGAGGGTGATTCGTTGAGCTACGTCCTGATCGACGCGATGGGCTTGAACGGCGCGCCCATCCCTTACGTGAATCCGAATACCGGTGCCCAGCCGATCCCCGGCCTGACCCTTGATCCCGTTACCGGCCAAGTGAACTTCACCTTGGCCACGCAAGGCAACTGGGTCGTGGTGGTGCAGGTGAATCATTGGGTGAATGGCGTGCTGGTGGGCAGCATCATGCGCGACATGCAGTTCGTCGCGTACCCCTGCACCAACGATCCTCCCGATGCGGCGACCGGCTTGATCCAGAACCTGAGTGGCACCGCCGTTCAACTCGGACCACGCTCGATCCAAGTGTGCGAATCCGGCAACTTCTGTTTCGACTTCGTGATCAGCGACCCCAACCTGCCGAACGTACTGGATGCGTTCAGCAATATCCAGCAGAATCTGCCGGGCGCCACCTTCACCTTCAATGGCTTCAATCCGATCACGTGTACGGTTTGTTGGAACGCCACCGCTGGAACCTCCGGTTACTTCCCCTTCATTGTGAATGTGAATGACGGCGCTTGCCCGATCCCCGCATTCCAGACCTACGTGTATCAGGTAACCGTGATCCCCGGTCTTTACGGGAACATTGCGACCACCAATGCTTCGTGCATCGGCAATACCGATGGAACCGCCACGGCATCGGTGACAACCGGTACTGCGCCCTTCACTTATGCATGGAGCACCGGTGCGAGCACGCCGAGCATTGCCGGTGGCCCTGGCAGCTACACGGTGACGATGACGGATGCGAACAACTGCGTGTCGCCGGTCCTCACCGGGGTCATCAGTTCCAACGGACTTCCGAACCAAGCGAACGCTGGACCCGATGCATCGGCGTGCGTGAACAATGCACCCATCCCCTTGAACGGTAGTGTGGTGAACGCTACCGGTGGATCATGGAGCGGCGGTTCGGGCGGCTTCTCCGGAACGTGGCCGAACATCACCTACACCCCGACCGTTGCCGAGATCAGTGCAGGAAGTGTGACGCTGACCCTGAACACTACCGGAAACACGGGCTGTCCGCCCGCATCCGACCAAATGGTACTGACGCTGGTGAACAGCTTCGCGAACATCACCGTGAGCGGAACGAACGTGAGTTGTGCAGGCGGTGCGAATGGAACGGTGTCGGTCAGTCCATCGAACCCTTCCTTCTCCTATAGCTGGAATTCGACACCGGTGCAGAATACGCCATCAGCGACCGGGCTACCCGCCGGGACGTACACCGTGACCATTTCGGATGGCAGCGGATGCTCGACGACCTTGAACACGACGATCACGCAACCGACAGCGGTGACCGTGGGCAGCCTCACCGCCACGAATGAAACATGTGCAGGCCTTGGCAATGGCAGCGTGACCGCGAGTGGCAGCGGTGGTACTTCACCCTACACCTATTCATGGAGCAATGGCGGAAACGGTGCCACGATCAATGTGGGCGCTGGCAATTACACCGTGACCATTGTGGATGCGAATGGATGCGCACCCGCTGTAGGAACAACGACCGTGACCGCCGGTGCGCAACCCAACCAAGTGAATGCCGGACCCGATCAAGTGGGATGCGTGGGATCCTTCCCCGTCCCACTGAACGGAAGCGTGACCAATGCCACCAGCGGCGCATGGAGCGGTGGCGCCGGATCCTTCGCAGGAACGTGGCCGAACGTGAACTACAACCCGAGCGCGAGTGAGATCCAGACCAATGGTGTGACGTTGACGCTGACGTCGGTGGGCAATACAGGCTGCCCGCAGGCCACGGACCAGGTCCTCATCCAGATCCCGAACAGCTTCGCGAATGGTGCGGTGAACAGCACCAGTGCGCTGTGCAACAACACCGCGACCGGAACGGCGACCTACGCACCGACGCAAGCGGGCTTCACCTACGCATGGTCCACCACACCTGTGCAGACCAACGCGACAGCCTCGAACCTGCTCGCCGGGAATTACAACGTGACGGTCACGGACAGCTATGGCTGCTTCGCGGCATTCGCGACCACGATCGGACAACCGGCCGGGATCACCTTGCCGAACCTCGTTGTCGTGAATGAAGCGTGCGCAGGTATGGGGAATGGTACCATCACCGCGAACGCTGCCGGAGGTACCGCACCCTACACCTATACATGGAGCAACGGCGCGACGGGCAACGTCCTCACCGCCGGTGCCGGCACCTATTCCGTGAGTGTGACGGATGCGAACGGCTGTGCACCCGCTGCGGGATCGGCCACGATCAATGCGGCGGCACAACCGAACCAAGCGAATGCAGGTCCGGACCTGATCGGCTGCGCGGGCAGTTACCCGGTCGCACTCGGCGGAAGTGTGGTGAACGCAACAGGCGGGTCGTGGTCGGGTGGCAATGGATCCTTCACCGGGACCTGGCCGAACATGAGCTACAACCCGAGCGCATCGGACATCAGCAGCGGAACGGTGACGCTCACACTCACGACCACCGGCAACACGAACTGTCCGCCCGCGAGCGATCAGATCATCCTCGCACTTCCGAACAGCTTTACCAACCTGGCCATCAGCAGCACGAATGCACTCTGTACCGGATCGACGACTGGAACGGCCAGCGTCACACCGAACGATCCGACGTTCACCTACGCATGGAACGATCCCGCATCGCAATCCACCGCCAACGCGACTGCACTTCCTGCGGGAACATGGAGCGTGACCATAACAGATGCATTTGGATGTACCGCATCATTGAGTACGACCGTGGGGCAACCCGCCACACTTGTGCTCGTGGGTTTGAACCCGACCAATGAAACGTGTGCCGGAATGGCCAATGGTGCGATCACCAGTACCGTCACCGGCGGCACCACTCCGTACACCTACACGTGGAGCAACGGCGCGACCACCCCTTCGATAACCGCCGGAGCGGGCACCTATACCCTCTCCGTCACCGATGCGAACGGATGCGCGCCAGTGACCGGAACGGCGACGATCAACGCCACGGGCCAACCGAACCAAGTGAGTGCGGGACCGGACCAAGTGATCTGCGGCGGGAACTATCCCATCGCGTTGCAAGGCTCCGTGGTGAATGCCACCGGCGCGGTCTGGAGCGGTGGCAGCGGCACCTTCACGCAACAGGGCGTGAACGGATCCTACATGCCGACGACGACGGAGATCCTTTCCGGCGGTGTGACGTTGACGATCACCACCACGGGGAACACCACGTGTCCTCCGGTGAACGATGCGGTGTACTTGGCGTTGTCGAACAGTTTCATCAACGCGGCGCTTACGCCGAACAACGTGATGTGCAACGGTGCCGCGAACGGCAGCATCGCCATGAGTCCTGCGCTCACCGGCAACAGTTACCAGTGGAGCGATCCACAAGCGCAAACAACAGCGACGGCCACCAACCTCGGTCCCGGAACGTACTCGGTGTTGGTCACGGATGCCTTGGGATGCACCACCACATTGAGTTCCGCGATCACCCAACCCACCATGCTGGTGATCACCGGTGTGAACACCACGAACGTCACCTGCAACGGTGGTAACAACGGCACCGCGAACGTGCAAGTGAGCGGCGGCACCACGGCGTACAGCTACGCATGGAGCACCGGCCAGTTCGGTGCCACCATCACCTCTGTACCTGCGGGCAACGTGGCAGTAACCGTGACCGATGCGAACGGATGCACGGTGCAGGGCTCCGGGGTGATCACGCAACCCGCGCCCTTCAGCGTAATAGCCTCCGTGCCCGATACCATTTGCGTGAATGTGCCGACCACGCTTTCCGCGCAAGTGACGGGCGGCACGGGCACGATCAACTACAACTGGGGTCCGCTCGGTACCGGCAATCCGATCACGGTGTCCTTCACCGCATCGCAGACGGTCATGCTCAGCGTCAGTGATCAAATGGGATGCTCCGCACCGGCGCAGTCCTTCCCGGTGTATGTGTTGAATTTGAACACGGCTTCCTTCACGACCCATGGCGATACGACGATCTGTCCCGGCGAAAACCCGGCCACGGTCGGCGCGCAATTCGGCGGGTATGCGGGCACGTACACCATCACCTGGCCTGAACTGAATACCACCGGCACCGGTCCGTTCACCGTGCCGTTCAGCAACGACCAGGACCTGCACGCCATCGTCACCGATCAATGCGGCAACACGTTGACGCGCACCGTCGCGCTTCGCGTGCAAACACCGCCATTGGTGCAATTGCCCACACAATTCGCACAAGGCTGCGCACCGCTCACGGTCATCTTTCCCGATCTGCAACTCGGCGCAGGCATCACCTACCTGTGGGATCTGGGGAACGGGAACACGAGTCCGGCGTCCGCACCAACCGTGGTCTATCAAGCGGGCAACTTCAACATCGGACTTACTGTGGCGACCGCACTGGGTTGCACCAGCACCAGCCCGACCACCGGACAAGTGATCGCGTGGCAGCCACCGGTCGCAGGCTTCACCGCAAGCACTTACAACACCTCGGCGGACAACGCGAGCATCGCATTCACCGACGTGAGCAGCGGCAACATCAACAGCTGGAGCTGGATCTTCGGTGATGGCGGCACGAGCAGCGCCGTACACCCCACGCACGGCTTCATCGAGGTCGGAACATTCGAGGTGGGTCTGACCGTCACCGATGTCCACGGTTGCACGGACGATGCCTACACGAACATCACCATCACGCCGGTCTATGACATCACCATCCCGACCGCGTTCACGCCGAACGGGAACGGTGGGAACGGTGGCAGCTACGATCCGAACGACCTCCACAACGATGTGTTCTACGCCTTCGTCCGCTTCGTGAAGGACTTCCGCATGCGGGTGTTCAATCGCTGGGGTGAATTGATCTTCGAAAGCAACGATGTGATGCGCGGATGGGACGGCTATTACCGCGACCAACTGAGTCCGCAGGATGTGTACGCGGTGCAGACCTATGTCCGCTTCGTGGATGGCAAGGAAGTGCAGAAACTCACGGATCTCACCCTCTTCCGATGAGGACAGCACGACTCCTCGTCCTGCTGTTGGCCTTCGTGCAGATCGCCGTCGTGCGTGCGCAGGATCCGCAGTTCTCCCAGTGGTACGCGGCGGCGCAATACCTCAATCCCGCACTGACGGGCAACACGCACCAGGACCGCATCGCCCTGAATTACCGCTTGCAGTGGCCGGGTGTGGGGCCGGGGTACGAAACATACATGGCTGCGTATGATCACCGCTTCAGCACGGTGAACGCGGGCATTGGCGGCATGGTCCTGCGCGACAAGGCCGGTACCACCGGACTCACCAGCACCACCGTGGGCGTGGCGTACAGCTACGAGGCGCGGATCAATTACAAGCGCGCCATCCGTGGCGGCTTGCGTTTGGGCTATACCATGCGCGGCGTGGATCCCAGCGGCTACCTCTTCGCCGACCAGGTGATCCGCGACAACGCGGCACAGACCATCGAGCCGAACCTGATCGAGCGCGTGAACTACCTGGACGTGGCGGCAGGTACCATGTACTACAGCGAAACGTTCTGGGCTGGTGTGAGCGTGAACCACCTGAACCGTCCGAACATGAGTTTGATGATCGATGGCGATGCGCCGTTGGAACGCCGCGTGAGCGTGCATGCGGGTTACCGCTTCGCCACGGATGGTAGGCACTTGAGCAAAAGCAATACGCGCATGACGATCACAACCCTGTACAAGATGCAAGGCAAGTGGGACCAGCTCGACATCGGGTGGTACATCGATCACGGCCAACTTACCGGCGGTTTGTGGTACCGCGGCCTGCCCATCGTGAAAGCGTACCAACCGGGCTACGGGAACAACGAAGCCATGGTGGTGATGGCGGGCTACCAGACCGATAGCCAATTGCGCTTCATGTACAGCTACGATGTCACCATCAGCAAGCTGAGCATGCGCAGCGGCGGCGCCCACGAGATCAGTTTGATCTACGAGTGGCCCAGGAAGCCCAAGAGCCGGAAGCCGCGGATCATTCCGTGTCCGAAGTTCTAGGAAGCTGCCACACAGTCAGCCCTTTTCGCGCAACAGGTGATCGTTGGTAACGACGCATCCTCATGTGACCCAGCGCACGTCCGACAGTATTTTCGTGTCCTTGTGTTGATGATAGCGCGTCAGCTCTTCCGGATCCTGGTTCTGTTCCTGATGATCGGGTGGATCGGCTTTTGCGCCACGGACCTGCGCGCACAGTTGGTGATCAACGAGGTCTGCTCCGGCAACAACGCGGTACTGCAAGCCCCGGAGGGCGATCATCCGGATTGGGTGGAGTTGCACAACGCGGGGGCATCGCCCGTCCAATTGCACGACTACTACTTCTCGGACAAACTCTCGGAACCGGCGCTGTGGCGCTTGCCGCTGATGGTGCTGGACCCGGACGCATACGTCGTCCTCTTCGCGGGGAGTGAAGCCGGTCGCTTCCCCTTCGGCATCGATCGCCAAGGCGAGCGGATCGTGCTCTCGGATCTTGCATTGCAACCCTTGCAGATCATGGATGTGCCGGAACTGGGCTTGGATCATTCGTTCGGCGGTGATGCCAGCGGCCTGGGTGCGCATTTCTTCGCCGTGCCCACTCCGGATGCAGCGAACACCACCACTTCGTATCCGGGCTATGCGCCGAAGCCGGTGCTCGATCGCGCTCCGGGGTACTACGTGGGCAGCGTAAGTGTTTCGGCGAGCGCTTCGGCGGGGGATGTCCACTGGACCTTTTCCGGGCGGGAACCGGACCAAGGCTCGGCGATCGCTTCGAGTCCTGTCGAGTTCACAAGTCCAACGGTCGTGCTTGCACGCACGTACCGCGATGGTTGGTTGCCAAGCGATGTGGTGACCGCGACCTACCTCACCGGTGTGCATCATGAACTGCCCGTCGTCTCGTTGTCGGTGGATCCCGACAGCATGTTCAACGAGGATCTGGGCTTGTACATGCTTGGCCCGAACGCCGATCCGGAGTACCCGCACTACGGCGCCAACTTCTGGAGCGAACGTTCCTTGCCCGTGCATTTCGAGTTCTTCGAACCGAACGGTGTGCGTGGCTTCGTGCAGCAGGTGGATGTGAAGATGCACGGCGGTCGCCGCTCGCGGAACAATCCGCAACGCCCGCTGCGGATCTCCGCCAAGGGGAAGTACGGCAAGGACGTGATGCACTATCCCTTCTTCCCCGAACGACCCGACGTGGCCGATTACAGCACATTGATCCTGCGCAACGCCGGTGGCGATTTCTGCCTGGCCAACTTCCGCGATGCGCTCTTCCACGAGATCAGCTTGCACAACGACCTGGACATCGATGAGCTCGCGTTCCGGCCTGCGGCCTTGTACATCAACGGCGAGTACTGGGGCATGGTGGAGATCCGCGAACGCATCGACGCGCACCACTTGGAACACAACTACGGCCAGAACCCGGACTCGGTCCTGATCATGGAGGAGGAGAACTGGAGCGTGCAAGGCGATACGATCCACTTCTGGAACTTGATGCAATTCATCTACACGCAGGACCTTACCGATCCGGCGAACTGGGCGCATGTGGACAGCCTGCTGGACCTGCACAGTTGCAAGGACTACTTCGCGCTGGAGATGCAGGCCGGCAACGTGGATTGGCCAAGCAACAACCTGAAGTACTGGAAGCCCTCCATCACCCAAGGGAAGTGGCGCTACGTGATGTACGACCTGGATGCGACCATGCAACTCTACGGCTGGATCCACGAGGACCTGGACATGTTCCTCTGGGTCTTCGAGCACCGCGCAGGGTTCGTCCACGCGGAGATCTTCCGTGGGTTGATGACCAACGAAGAGTTCAAGCGCACCTTCCTGAACCGCTTGGCCGACCTGATGAATACCGCCGTGAACCCGGAGAACTTCCAAGCGGAGATCGATCGCATCACGAACACCTTCAGCAGCGAGATCGAACGCCACTACGCGCGCTGGGATTGCTGGTACCAAGTGTACCTCGATCACGCGTTCGGGATCATTCCGCATTTCGCGGCGGCACGGGATGCGTATGTCCGGCAAAGCGTGCTGGACTATTACGCGTTCCCGAACGCACCACTGCTGCGCTTCGAGGTCTTCCCTCCTGCCGCCGGCTCCATCCTCATCAACACCATCACGCCCGAGCTGCCTTTCGCCGGCTATTACTTCAACGGCAACGCCATCGACCTCACGGTGCAACCGACCGATGGCTTCGTCTTCGATCACTGGGGCTACAGCGAGGATGCGGAAGTCTCAACGTCGGCATATTGGAAACATTCCTTCGCGAGTGACGGCAAGGTGATCGCCTACTTCAAACCCGCCTCCGGCGAGTTGTCGGTGTACCCCAACCCCGCGAAGAACGACCTGACGATCGGACTCGATGCGCGTTCCGCTGGACAGGCCGATGTGCGCATCACCGATATGCGCGGCCGCGTGCTCGTGCGTTACACGCCGGATGTTTCCGTGGGTGTCAACGGGATCACGATTGACGTGGGCATACTCAGCGCCGGAGTGTATGTGATCACGTCGGATGTGAATGGAGAGCGGCGGATCGCGCGGTTCGTGAAGCAGTAGGAGCAGAAAGAGGAATACCTCACGCAGAGGCGCAGAGGACGCGGAGGTACTGCAGAGAGACTGGAAGAAATACATCACGCAGAGGCGCAGAGAACGCAGAGGGCGCTCAAAGCAGATGCGTTCGTCAACCTCAGACTTCCATCTTTCTGGGGAAAGAACCGCGTGCTCATCCTCTGCGTTCCCTGCGCCTCTGCGTGAACCTGTAATTGTATTCCCCCGTTCCCACCGCGCCTCCGCGTGAGACTGTGTTCGCTCTCTCCGATCTTCCTCCTCCCCGCCCTACATTTGCGCCGGGGCAAGTTCTGTACGTCCAGCTCCCGCTTAACCCCCCAGGGCCGGAAGGCAGCAAGGGTAGGCGGTCGATGCGGAGCGATACGGGTCGCTTGCCCCTCTTTTTTGGGGGTAATTCGTTGGTCGTTATTCGTGGTGAAGGTTGATGGTTGTCCGGCAGGCTCGAGACAAGTGATCGGTTCTTCTTCCCATCCAGCCGAACAACGTTCCACACGACCAACGAACAACGCCCTCCCACGACCAACCCTCCCGCTACCTTGGCGCCATGTCGGAATTCGTAAAGGTGGTGCTGGTCACCGGCGGCAGCAGCGGCTTGGGCAAGGCCATCTGTGAGCGCCTCGCGGCGCTTGGCCACAAGGTTTACGGCACAGGGCGAAGTCCGAGTACGAACGAGGTGCTGGGCTACAATTTGGTCGCCATGGATGTGACCGACAGCGCCAGTGTGCAGCGCGCGGTTGATCAGATCCTCGCTCGCGAACGAAGGATCGATGTGGTGGTGAACAACGCGGGCATCGGGATCCAAGGTCCGGCGGAGGACATCACACCGGAGATGGCCCAACAGGTCATGGATACGAATGTGATCGGCCCACACCGGGTGTGTCGCGCGGTGTTACCCACGATGCGCACCCAAGGCCGCGGCCTCATCATCAACATCAGCAGCATCGCTTCCAACTTCGGCTTACCCTACCGCAGTTTCTATAGTGCCAGCAAGGCAGCGTTGGATCGGTACGGCGAGGCGCTGTCCATCGAGATGAAGCGCTTCGGCATCCAAGTGGTTTCGATCCAACCCGGTGAATTCAAGACCAACATCGCTACCGGGCGATTGCGTCCGGAGAAGATCTCCGAGGCACATGCACCCGGTTACAACAAAGCCATGGAGGTGCTCGGTGGCAGTTTGCACTACAGCCGTGACCCGGATGAACTCGCGCGTGTGGTGGCAAAGGTGATCGCCTCCGAACATCCGAGGACCACCTACATCGTGGCGCAAGGCATGCAACGCATCAGTGTATTGGCGAAGAAGCTCTTGCCCGGCCGGATGTTCCAGCGCATGGTGGGCAAGCACTACGAGTAGCGCACTTGTCCTGGCCGTTCGGTGATCGAATGAACTTCGATCCATTCGCGGTGTACCGCTGGTGCAAATCCAACGCACCATGCACCATCAGACCCGATCACTGTTCGCCCTTTTCGCATTCGCACTTGGTCTTTCCGCATCGGCGCAGATCGCCGGTAACCTGCTCTACGACGCCAACACGCGCGTCTTCTTCCAGCAAGCCGAACAACCCGTAAGGGCGACCATCCAAGGCAACATGCTGGTGTTGGAGGTGAACGCGATGATGAATGCGCGGGCGGACAGCTACCTCGCCATCTTCCACGTGAGCCAAGTGGGCCAAACCGCCGAAGAGGCCGATAGTTTGATCAATGAGCGCATCGATGGGATGCAAGCAAGGTTGAAAAGAGACAAGTTGAAAGTGGATGACGTCTTCATCGACATGCTCAGTTTCGTGCCGGTCTTCGAGTACGAGACCCTTCGCAAGGGCTGGAGCAAGTACTACCAGGAGATCCCAGCAGGCTTCGAGATCCAGAAGAACATCCACGTGCGTTTCAGCGATGCCAAGGTGTTGGACCGCATCGTGACCGCCGCGGCCAAGGAGGAGATCTATGATCTGGTGAAGGTGGATTACAGCGTCCGCGACCAAGGCGCTTGTCTGGACACCTTGCGCACCATTGCGTTCCGGGCCATGCAGAAGAAGCTGGATGCCTTCGGCAAGCTGGGCATGAAGCTGGAGGAGAGCCACCGCAATGCGGCCGAACAGAACGCCGCCTTCTTCCCGCTCGAGCGCTACCGCGACTACCAAGCGCACAGCAGCATGAGCCTGAACAGCAAGCGCCGTGGACAGCAGGTGAACGACATCCGGAAGCCAAAAACCATGTTCTACAACAAGGTGCCTTACGGACGCTTCGATATCGTCCTGCACCCGGACATCACCGAACCGCCCGTGCAGTACACCTACAACCTTGTGCTGCAATGCCAGTTGCCACCGGCCTTCACCCCGAAGGATGTGAAGCAACTGGTGAAGTACATCTGGATCACGGACAAGGGTGATATGCGGGAGCTGCAGTTGCCGTAGATCCGTTGCGATTGACGAACGAAGTGCCGTCGAAGCAGCGGAGCCAAGCGGGACGTTCATGTTCCGGATCAAAAGCATGGAAGGCAAGTTGCCGATGGTGTATGGGCTGAGTGCATCTGCTCCTTCGTAGGCATCGTCCACAGCGGGCTGTTCGCCGAGCGCGAGGATCGCGTGCCGTGTCGGGGATAGCCCTCCCCTTCTTTGCAGCATGGCCCTCAGTCGCTTCTGGACCTTCATTCTTCTGCTCAGCATCGGGTATGTGTTGGTCATGCTCGCGGCGGGTAGGCAGTACAGCCTCGGCACACTCATCAACGGCGTTCAGGGTGAAGCACTCGTGGTCGCGGAGTTGGACACCGCTGCGATCCACGGCACGGCCATGATGGCACAACTGCGCAAGGCGGGCGCTGTCGGCGTGACTTCCGGCGACGACCGCTATGTCCTTAGCAGCACCGGCACCGTGAAGCTGACGCGCGGCAAACAACCCGCCGATGGTCTCTTCGCAACGTGCCGCAATACCATCATGGACCTGTGGCTTCCGCTGATCGGCTACCTCACGTTCTTCTGCGGCTTGCTTAACCTGCTTATCGATTCGCGCGCCATGGAGAAGGTCGCGCTCTTCCTCTCACCGGTCTTCCACCGCATTTTTCCTGATCTGCGCAGGGATCATCCGGCCTATGGCTTCATGACCTTGAATTTCGCAGCGAACTTCCTTGGTCTTGATAGTGCTGCCACTCCTTTCGGCTTGAAGGCGATGGAAAGTATGCAGGAGGACAATCCGAACAAGGACAAGGCGACGAACAGCCAGATCATGTTCCTGTGTTTGCACGCGGCAGGCCTTACGCTCCTGCCCACAAGCATCATCGGGTACCGCGCTGCGCAGGGCGCCGCCAATCCAGCGGACATCATGATCCCGTGCATCATCACCAGCTTCGTGGGAACGCTGGCCGCGCTTTTCCTGGTTGCGGCCAAGCAGCGCATCAACCTCTTCAACCTGCCGGTGATGTTGAGCGTGTTGTTGATCAGCACCATCATCGGGGTACTCATGGCCTACATCGGTGGATTGTCCGGCTCGGATAAGTTCCACTTCACGGACAACCTCAGCAACGGCATGCTGCTGGGGATCATCGGCCTCATCGTCGGCTACGCGTTCATCGTGGAGCGCTACTTTCGGGAGAAGGGCACGAACATGTTCGACAGCTTCGTGCATGGCGCAAAGGATGGATTCACCACTGGCCTGCGCGTGCTTCCCTACATGCTGGCTATGCTTGCCGCACTCAGCATCTTCCGCAACAGCGGCCTCATGGGCCTGGTCATGGATGGCCTCGCTTGGGTGATGAGCGGTGCCGGTGTGGACAAGGAAGTGATCGACGCGATCCCCGTGGCACTCATGCGTCCGTTCAGCGCTGGTGGCTCACGTGGCTTCATGCTCGATGCGATGAAGACCTATGGGCCGGATAGCGTGGCGGGCCAGCTCAGTTGCTTGTTCCAAGGGGCCGCCGAGACCACCTTCTATGTGGTGGCGCTCTACTTCGGCAGCGTGAATGTGAAGGACAGCCGCTACACCTTAGGGATCATGCTAACGGCTGACCTGGTGTGTGTGATCACGGCGGTGTTCGTGGTGCATCTCTATTTCTAGGAGTCGGATAAATACAGCCGCAGATGGCGCGGATAGCGCAGATTTTCTGATGGTTGGCGGTGGTCAAAGGCTGAGGGCCGCTAACTGTGTCGGCTTCCGGGAGCACAAACGCATCATCACCGCCATGGAAGGCACACGGCTTGGGCGCTGGAAGGCAACAGGCGCGAGTCGAACGCGCCGGGGCTGCCGACGGGGAGGCGTGGCCCCGCGCCCCCCTCCTTGCGGCTATTCCGAGGAGTGATCGCGCCTCGCAGAGGCGTCCATCCGCTGTAATTCATCTTTCTTCATCCGCGCCATCCGCGTCATCGGCGGCTGTATTCATAACTCCCAGAGCACCCCATCCCCCGCACGGATCTTCCGCCTTTCTTTGCGCCCCGCTAAGCAGCACACTATTCATGTCGAAGAAGAAATTGAAGATCGCACGTCGTCGCTCGAAGATCCATGGCAATGGCGTGTTCGCCACCGCCCCCATCCGAAAAGGAGAGCACATCGTGGAATATCTGGGACAACTCCTCACACACGCTGAGGCCGATGAGAAGTACAAGGAAGGCACCGATTCGGGGCACACCTTCCTGTTCACCCTGAACGAACACTGGATCGTGAATGCCAACGTGCGCGGCAATGTGGCGCGCTGGATCAACACCGGTTGCGAACCCAATGCGGAGGCGTTCATCCACAGCGAGAACAAGAAGAAGCCCGATCCGAAGAAGGACCGCGTGCTCATCGAAGCGAAGCGCAGCATCAAGCCCGGCGAGGAGATCATCTACGACTACGGCTTCAACTTCGATGTGAAGTACACGCCAAAACTCCTGCGCACATGGGCTTGCCATTGTGGTTCACCCAAATGCACCGGCACCATGCTGAAGGGAAAGAAAGTGAAGGAGGTGATGAAGGCCCACCCCAACTGGCAAAAGGGGAAATAGGTCGGTCCTGATCCTCGCCATTCAATTCCGGTGGCATGGCGTTTGACTACTGCGGCCGCCGATACCTTCGCACCATGATCAAGTCCACACTCGTACTCGCTGCTTCCCTGTTGCTCACTTTCAATAGTGTCGCACAGGACGACCCCAAGAGCAAGGCCATTGTGGACCGCTTGATGACCCAAGCGAAGGCGTGGACCAGCTTCGAAGCCGATTTCTCCAGCCGCTTGCAGAGCACGAAGGACAAGCTGGACATCAAGCAAGAGGGCAACATGAAGGTGAAGGGCAAGAAATTCCGCTTGGTGCTGGACAAGAACATCATCATCAACGACGGTGCGATCCTGCACACATACAGCACGGCAACGAACGAGGTGACGTTGAGCGATCCCGCGGAGATGGATCAGGAACTCGATCCGAGCAAGATCTTCACGCAGTACGAGAAGGGCTTCAAGAGCCAGTTCGTGGAAGAGAAGGCCGGTGCCGATGGGGTGATGACGCAAGTGATCAAGCTTTTCCCGTTGGATGCCACCAAGAAAGCCTACCACACGGTGGTGCTCACGGTGGACAAGGCCAAGGGCGAGCCGCGCAGCGTGCAGGTCCTTTACAAGGATGGCAATGTGGTCACGTACACGCTGAAGAAGTTCACCGCCGATCCTACGTTGGCTGACGCACTCTTCGTCTTCGATAAGGCGAAATACCCTGGCGTGGAGGTGAACGATATGCGGTGAGCGGAGCCGCGCTCAGGTCTTCGGCCGTTCTCCTCTGAAGTGCCCGGTACCGGCACCCTGTTGTCCGGTGATGTGGACGTAATCCTTCAGCACCGTTCGCAAAAAGTCCAGTGGCTTCAATTCCTCGCCACGGTCACCGATCGCCGTGCGCACCTTCTCCGCCATCTCCTCGATCAGCGCCCACCGGTTGCCCACCCGGAAGTTGTTCATCACTTCCTTGATCATGGCAGCCTGCGCATCTGTCAACCGGTTGGCACTTGGAAATCGCACTTGGTGCGTTTCGCTCACGTCTGTCATCAAGGTGTCCTTCAGTTGCACGCGCTGCTTCAAGGAGACCACCGTGGTGCCTGCGGCCAGATCGCCTAAACGTTGGCCCTTGCCGTTGATCAGGATCACCAAAAGCCCCAATCCATAGAATTGGTCGATAGGCCGCAGGACCCAGCGCAGCAGGTACTGCCCCAAGCCCGGATGGCCACCGTCCTTCCGCGCCACCTTGATCTTCTGCGCGGCTTTCCCGATGCTCTGGCCGTCCATGACCAATTCGCAAACAAGGTTGTAGAATGCAAGCGGCAGAAGCGCGATGATGATGATGACCACCAAGGCTGTTCCGGTGTTGGAGTCACTGATCGCCGCGATGACGATCCATACGATGATCCAGGCGATGACCACCAATCGGTCGATGATCCACGCCACGATACGGTCACCGATGCTGGCCACCTCGTGATGCACCACCACATTCTGCGCGGTCTCGATCTCCAGGTGGTCCATGAGCGCGCAAAATAGCAGATGGACGAAGGCGCCCGCTGGTTCGGCCCGGAGTGCGTTCCTTTCGTCCCTTCCGTGACCGGATATGGACAAAGGGACCTTGATCGTGATCGGCGGCGCAACCGCTTCGGGAAAGACCGACGCGGCGGTGCAGTTGGCCCTGCACTTCGGTACCGACGTGATCAGTGCCGATTCACGACAGTTCTACCGGGCCATGCGCATCGGGACAGCACGTCCACAGGAAGCGGAACTGCTCGGCGTGCCGCACCATTTCCTTGGACATCTGGAGATCACCGAGACGTGGAGCGCCGGACGTTTCGCGCGTGAGGCCGAAACTGTTCTTCAACGGATCATCGCGGAGAAGGGGATCGCCGTTCTGGTCGGTGGAAGCGGGCTCTACATCGATGCCTTGACCAAAGGCTTGGATCCTTTGCCCTTGAGCGACCCACGCTTGCGCGAAACCCTTCGGCGCCGCTTGGATCAACATGGCTTGGAACCCTTGCTGAAGGAGTTGTACGCTCTGGATCCCGCGACGCATGAACGCATCGATCGGAACAATCCGCACCGCATCCTACGCGCGCTGGAGGTCTGCCTCCTCACTGGCAAGCGGTACAGCGACCAGCGCACTGATCCAAGTGACCGCACCGATCTACGCCTCATTCACCTGGCGATGGAAATCCCGCGCGAGCAATTGTACCAGCGGATCGAGGCGCGGGTGGACCGGATGATCACGGAAGGTCTAATCGAGGAAGCGCGTGGTCTCATTCCCCATCGCGAGCAGAATGCCTTGCGCACGGTGGGCTATCGCGAGCTGTTCGACCATTTCGATGGCACGTTCGACCTGGACGAAGCGATCGCGTTGATCAAGCAACACACACGCAACTACGCCAAGCGCCAGATGACCTGGCTGCGGCGTGATGCGTCCTGGACCTGGATCGCGGCTGCGGACCATGAACGGCGGATCGCCCATGTGGAGAATGCCCCCTGAACGCGCCACGCGACTCGGACTTTGGGTCCTGCTGGTCCTAGGCTTCACGGAGCGCGTGGTGATCCTGCTCCGCTTCGGCACGCGCTACATCGGCATCGATGACGCGCTGATCCAGCAGGTCGCCATCGACTATGGCAACGGGATCTTTCGCGAGCCATTCCTCTACGGCCAGAACTACAACCCGATGCTGGAGGCGTTACTCGCTGCGCCGTTCGTTCGCATCGGCGCGGATCCGTGGATCGTGCTGCCCATCGTCACATCACTCCTCGCCTTGTGGCCGTTCTGGTCGTGCGCCCTTTGGTGCCGACGACAGAGGTTCGGAACATCTGCCCTGATGTTCGCCGCAGTGCCCTTGCTGCTCCCGTTGGAATGGGAACTCATCACCACCCAATCGCGCGGCTTCGTGCATGGCATCGCATTGCTGGGTTTCCTTCCGTGGATCCAAGGGATCCGATCAGTATTGCCGAAGCACTTGCTCACGAGTGTGGTGCTAGCGCTGGCCATCTGGTGCAATCCGAATGCAGCACCAGCAGTGGTCGGCATCGTGGTCTGGTTGATCGGGAACAACTTCCGGTCGAAGGAATTCTGGATCACAGGGATCGCAGGCTTAGGGTTGTTATTCATCCTGCATCAATGGTCCCAGACGTATTACGCTGATCACCCCGAGCGCCTGATCCATCCGCTTACGACATCGGATCTCGCCTTCAGCGCGGACCGGATCCTGGACGGTTTGAGGCATTTCGACCAACACGTTCTGCATGTGATCCCGTTCGCATCTATTGCCGCAGGCACTCTTCCGGTCCTATTGGTTCTCGGTCTGGCGTTCCTGATCCGTCGCGGTCGCACACTCGAGGTACTTTCACTCTTTACGATCGCGATCTGCATGATCCTGGCCTTGGGGATCCTGAAGGTGCATGAGGGCTGCACCAGTGTCTTCTTCCCGAAGTCTCGAATGTTCTTGGCCCTTCCGTTGATCCTTGGCGTGCTCGCAGCAATGGTTGCGAAAGACATCCGGATCCGATCCACATGGATGCTTGCATGCGTGGTCGTCCTCGCGGCTTCGACGGTGTTCAAGGTGATACCCATCGACTCCGTGATCCAACGCGAGATCGCGGAACAGGACTGTGCATATGTGCGCGAGGAACCGATCGCGCTTCTCCGTGAACGCTGCGCGCTTGTGAGCGAACTCGCCGAGGATCATCACGCGGATCTGATCGTCCCGATCCGTTGGCCGGGGATCCGAGAGGATCATCGCGCGCACTTCCAAGCACACTTCACATGTTACGCCTGTCCGGTGCTCACCGGCTTCCCACCTGTGTACGGCGCGGGATACGACAGGCGCACATGGCTACGCAACACCTATGGCGGTTCGGCACCGGGGCGTGTCCTCTTCGTAGGCGGTGACCCGAATGCATGGGCCAGAGCGGAGGCCGAACATGCAGGCATCGAACGTATTGGTGACCGGAGCATCGAACTCCACATGATCCAAAGTGATACGGCTTCAGTCGAGCGGATCATCACGGCGCTGGGCGTGGATGACGACTTGGGGCGTTGATGCGGTAGGGCCCGAACACCACGATCGATCGCCGCCCATGGAACTGGTCGCTCCGGGAAGTCGCACGACCGGCGGTGCGAACCGTACTTTGCGAAGTAGCGCCGATCCCCGAGCCGGAGCACTTGATGGAACACCGCCGGATGGTCCGGAACAGCGATGCCACCACCATGCGCCATGAACCTGCTGCGGATCCATTCACCTCATGAACACCGACCGCCTCTCCCAATTGCAAGCCCTGCTCGCTGACGAACCGGGCGACTCCTTCCTGCGCTATGCCGTGGCGTTGGAATTGAAACGCCTCGGCCGCGCGCCCGAAGCCATGACCTGGTTGGAACAACTGCTCACCGATCGGCCGGAACACATCCCCACGTACTACCAACTCGCGGTCATGTACGCGGAAGCAGGTCGGACGGCGGAAGCGATCTCGGCGTGCGATGCTGGTGCGCTTCGATGCATCATGACGGAGGATCGAAAGACCCGCGCAGAACTCCTTGCGTTGAAGGCCACCCTCGAAGAGGACGATTGACGGAGGATCCGCGTCTATCTTGTGGTCATGAACGCATGGGGACGTCCTGAAGCGAAAGAATTCGCGCCGTATTACAAGACTTACATCGATCAGTGTTCTGGTGATGATGTGTTCGCTGCATTGGAAGGGGCCGAGCGTGAACGATCCAAGATCACACGGCTCATTACCGATGAACTCGCGTTGTTCAGCTACGGGCCGGGAAAGTGGCGACTGGTCGATGTGCTCCAGCACTTGATCGATTGCGAGCGGGTCTTCGCGTACCGCGCGATGCGGATCGCGCGCGGCGATGGCACTCCCCTCCCTGGCTTTGATGAGAACGCCTATGCAGAGATCGCATCCGGTACTACGCGGAGGTTGAATGATGTCGTGGAAGAGATGGGACTCCTTCGGAGGTCCACCGTGGCCTTGTTCAAAGGACTTGTACCGAAGGATGCCATCCGGATCGGCACTGCGAGTGGCA
The DNA here is from genome assembly GCA_016721005.1 of Flavobacteriales bacterium. Lineage (GTDB taxonomy): Bacteria > Bacteroidota > Bacteroidia > Flavobacteriales_F > PHOS-HE28 > PHOS-HE28. The sequence continues at coordinate 196,997 of JADKJM010000004.1, read as the reverse complement.
ATCCTTTCAGCGTGCGCACACTCGGATGGGCCATCGCCGGTCATGAGCTGCATCATGTTCGCATCATCAACGAACGCTACCTCGACCATGGCAACACGTAGCATCCAACAGTGGTTCGATCGGTATGGTGAAAGCCACCGGAACGCCACGAACAAGTTGATCCATTGGATCTGCGTGCCGACGATCTTCTTCTGTGTAGTAGGCCTGCTGGCAAGCATTCCTCCGTATGAACTGCCTTACATAGGCAGGGTGCCTTGGGCGAAGCTGGTGATCGCGATCGCCCTCGTGGGCTTCTATCTTCCACGTTCCCTCACGCTCACATTGGGAATGGCCATCTGGTCCTACGCCTGCCTCGCACTGAGCAAGTACTTGCAGGATCACGCGCCGTGGCCATTGTGGGCCATCTGCACCGTGTTGTTCGTCGCGGCGTGGATCGGCCAGTTCATCGGGCACCATGTGGAAGGCAAGAAGCCGAGCTTCCTTCACGACCTGCAATTCCTCATGATCGGGCCGGCTTGGTTGATGGGATTCATCTATCGCCGACTGGGGATCCCTTACTGAACAGTGCGCTGGACGTAGCGAAGCGGATGATCGCCGCAGCGATCCGGGTTGATCACACACGCAAGATCATGGAGTAGGATATCCGGCTCTAGCAGGGCTTGGCCGAAAATGTCCGAGATCTCGGAGTCGAGCACGAAGCTGCCCTTCTGAACGGACGGAAGTGACGCGATCCGTTGGTCGCCACCGGCGATCAAGTCCGCTGTGGGCTTCCCACCGTTGCCGATGATCACGCCGAAGCGATCCGCTTTGCGCCCTTCGGTGATCACGGTCTCCACATCCACAGCAATGTTCCCCGCCTCCTTCCTGTCCGCGAAGGCATAGATCCCTCCCGCGTCTTCGATCAGTCGGGCCATGTAGCTGTTCCCCGGTGGCACATGCCATTGCCCCTGCCAATGGCTGCCGAAGAAGACCCTCGGACGCGTCGCACCGGTGTCGCTGATCAACGCATTCACGTACCGCGTTGCAATGGCTTCGTACAGGCTGTCCGCCGTCCGCTCCCGATCGAATAACACACCGAAGAAGCGGATCCATTCCGCGCGTCCGAGTGAGTGCTCCTCCAAGTATTCCGTGATCTCCACGTGTACGACCCCCTCCATGGCCGCGCTGCGCGAAGCGCGTCCGAAAGGATGGTCGAGGACAACTTGAGCATGAACAGCCAACAGCTTCTCACGATCCACGCCATCCGCAGAGCCGACCTCGCGGATCGATCCGTCCCGGATGAAGCCGCGAACCACAGGATCGCGCACGCGATCGGTTCCGCTCACACCGACAACCCTATTCACAAGATCAAGCGCCCTGATGTAGACCAAGTGCGTCGAACTCATTACTGCGATCCGATCCGGATCCGGTAATGCTGTGAACGTCGCATCGTCAGTTGCCTTGTCATGCCCTCGCAGATGATAGCGCCCGATGGTATCCTGACGACCACCCGGGCCGAAGACCAGCAACATCCGTTCATCGCCGCGACGAAGGATCGCGAAATGTTCGGCGTGATCATTATCGGTTGCGATCCACTTCTCCGCAGTCATCGCTGGCCGCTCGGTACATGCACCGATGCAGGCCGATACGATCAGCACAGCAACTGTCCTCATTGCAACTCACGGATCATCTCAAGAAGGGCCGATCGTATCGTGTCCTTCCCCTTGGCGATCCCCCACGGTCGCTCGGTAGCCCTGTGATGTGGCATCTCACCCCTGTCCGATGGCCCCGACGGTTCTCCCGCTGGAACCGATCGGACCAAGGGAATGTCCAACCGAAGCCCTGAATTGGCGGCGACCACATGCAATTCCTCACCGCTCGTGAAACTCGCGGCATTGCTTCCCGTCTCCTCTCCCACCACACGCACACGTCCCTGCCGGCGACCGAGCATCACGAAGGCCGCCGCGACATCCCGTGTGGCGCCATCACAGACCACATAGACCTTGCCCTGAAAAGCCTTTGCATGAGGTTGGACCAACCGAAGCCGGTCATCACCAGGACGAAGCGCGGCTACGTCCTCGGATCTCGGGAACTCGAAGTCCTTCACGGAGGCATAATGATCGTCGGGTGCGACAATGGCGAACTCCCCATTGGTAGCCGTGACGTGCCTTGTTGTCATTGCTTGGAACAACTTGAACGGGGCCTTGGCGATGGCGGCGAAGACCTGCGCGGCCACTTCCGGGTCCCCACCTTGTGTCCTGCGGAGGTCGATCACCAGGGTCTTGGCACCTTCCTGTTCCAATTCAGCCAGCATGCGGTCGATGGCCTTTGACACGGACCGTTTCGAGCGGCCGAGATCGGCCCGCGTCAACGAGCGCATGACAAACCACAACGTGGAATTGTCATTCTCCCATTTCGATCGCCAGGGCTGCAATTCGGGTCCGACAGGTTTCCGCGAGCGCTCGATCTCCTCTCCGGTCAGCCCTGTGATCGTCACCTTCGCTCGTTCCCGATCCGGTGTCATCACCTCCACCACATAGCTCTCCGAGGCTCCATACGTCATTGCGAACAGCACCTGGAAATCCCGTTCCACCAGTCGTGTCCGGAGGCTCTCATTGGCTCCATCCGTCATGACCCAGCGACCGAGGTCAGCTAGCAGCTGTTCCGCTTCGATCCCGTTCACGGAAAGGATCCGGCTGCCGGGACTGAAACTTTGGAACCCCTTCAATTCCTCGTCCAGATATAGGCCCTCATCAAGTACCCTGACACGCAACGGAAGAAGGGATACATGCCGTTTCAGCAGATCCTCCGTAGCCTCATCCAAGCGAGGGGCCAAGCGCGCGTCACCGATCCGATGGAAGACGGGCAGGAGCGTGAACAGGAATTGTTCTCGCGTCATCGGCCGCGAAACGGAATCCAAGACGGCCATGAAGACTTGATCCAACTCCTCTTTCGTACAATACCTGTACGGATCCGGGTGCGTCCGATGGATGACTTTGCGGAAGTATTCCACATCGGCACGCAATCGTTCCGGGTAGATCAATGCCGAACCTTGCCCGTTCTGTCCAACAGTGACGATAGCGAACAGGACGCCGCACAGCAATGCACCGATCGAAGAGAACCTGCTGCTATTCATTCAATGACCCATCATCCGCGAACATTGCAAAGAGCAAGCCCCCTCCAAGTTCGGAGAGGACTTGTCACGTACATATGATCCCTTCCGATCAAGCTTTCACTGCGGAACGAGGCGCGGCAGCAAGTGTTTCAGCGCTGCAACCTTCGGCATACTTGGCGAAATTGTCGTTGAATTGTTTCGCCAGCTTGTCCGCAGTCGCGTCGTATGCGTTCTTGTCCGTCCATGTGCTGCGCGGATCCAGGATCCCGTTCGGCACTTCCGGGCACGAGGCCGGGTAGCTCACCCCGAACACCGGGTGCTCCATGTACTCCACCTTGTCAAGTTCGCCGCGCAGGGCCGCACCGATCATGGCACGCGTGAACTTCAACTTCATCCGCTCACCGGTTCCGTAAGCACCGCCGCTCCAGCCGGTATTCACCAACCACACGCGCACGTTGTGCTTTCTCATCCGCTCGCCGAGCATGTCCGCGTACTTGGCGGGATGCAAGGCAAGAAAGGCTTTGCCGAAACACGCGGAGAACGTGCTTTGCGGCTCCGTCACACCAGCCTCCGTACCGGCCACCTTGGCTGTGTAACCACTGATGAAATGATACATCGCCTGACCCGGCGTGAGCTTGCTGATCGGCGGAAGCACACCATACGCATCGCAGGTAAGGAAGAAGATGTTCTTCGGGTGCCCGCCTGTGCTGGGCACGGCGATGTTATCGATGTAGTCGATGGGGTAGCTCACTCGCGTGTTCTCCGTCTTGCTGCTGTCCGCGAAATCCACCTCGGAGGTTTCCCCTTTGAAGACGATATTCTCCAGGATCGCGCCGAACTTGATGGCTTGCCAGATCTGGGGCTCCTTCTCGGCACTCAGGTCGATGCACTTCGCATAGCATCCTCCTTCGAAGTTGAATACCCCCATATCACTCCAGCCGTGTTCATCGTCACCGATGAGGCGACGGTCCGGATCGGCACTCAGTGTGGTCTTGCCTGTGCCGCTCAGCCCGAAGAATACAGCCGTGTCACCGCCTTCCCCGATGTTCGCGCTACAGTGCATGCTCAACACTCCCCTCTCCTGTGGCAGTACGTAGTTCAGTACGGTGAAAATGCCCTTCTTGATCTCCCCGGTATATCCGGTGCCACCGATCAGGATCATCTTCCTGCTGAAGTCGATCGCCGCGAAATTGTGCTGGCGCACGCCATCCTTCTTTCCGTTGGCCATGAAGTCCGGCGCACAGATGATCGTCCACTCCGGCGTGAACTCATCGAGTTCCGCTGAGGTCGGGCGCAGGAACATGTTCCCGGCGAACATCGCGCTGTACGGGAACTCGGCCACCACGCGGATGTTCATCCGGTAAACGGGGTCGGCGCAGGCGTACGCATCCTTCACATAGACCTCTCGACCGATCAAGTACGCGGCCATCAATTCATGCAGTCGATCGAACTCTGACGCACCGATCGGGATGTTCACATCACCCCACCACACGGTGTTCTCCGTCTTGGCATCCTTCACCGTGAACTTGTCCTTGGGGCTCCTGCCAGTGAACTCACCGGTCTCGATGGCGAGCGCACCTGAATCGGCGAGCGCACCTTGGCCGTTCACGATGGTGTGCTCCACCAGCTCGGCTGGTTCAAGGTTCCAGTAGATGTCTCCTACACGGCCCAGTCCGATGCTGGAAAGGTCCGCCTTCTTCGGTTTGTTACCGAACTCTTTCATGTTCCTGTGGATTGGAATTGGACGCCAAAAGTAGGGTCTTCGGTCAAGCAGGAACCTGTCGATCATCAACGACGCAGTGCTGATCGAAGAACGATCGCCCATCCGGCAATGAACAACGCTCCGCCCAATGGGGTGATCGGCCCTATCCATCGGATCCACTCCGTGGTCCCCATCAAATCCTTGGTACTCAACAAATAGAGGGAGCCGCTGAACAGCACGATCCCGAACAAGAGGCACCGTCCTGCCCACTGGACAGCAGAGGCCCCGATGCGCTCTCGCAGCCCGCCGATCAGCAGGAGGCCGATCCCGTGATAGAACTGGTACTCCACCCCGGTGCGCCAGACCGCCAGATCATCCACATCAAGGCGGCTCTTCAGTGCATGTGCCCCGAATGCGCCCAGGACCACAGCCGTGAGCAAGGCACCCGATCCAATGACCAATGAACGATCCTTCATGGGTGCAAAGGTGTGCCGTGGAACGTGAAGCCCCCAGCTTGCGCCGAGGGCTTCATTCGGATCCCGTGTGGACCTTACTTCTTCATCTGCTCCATTTCCTTCTCGAAGGTCTCCTTGAACTTCTCGTAGTCGTAATCGACGCGGAGGCGTTCGTCGCTGCTCAGGCGCTCATTGTATGCCGAGAGCAGTTCCTGAGCGCTGAGTTCGATGGCCACGTAGGTCTTGTAGTTGCCGGTCGCGCTAACCCGCATGGTCTTCTCGCAGATGGTCTTCACACCGGTGAGCTGTTGGTCGACCACTTCGCGGGCCAAGGACTCGTACCGCTCGCCCACTTCCTCCCGGTTCTGCATCTCGCGGCTGTTCACGTAGTTATCCACGACGGCCTTCACACGCGTGTTGATCGCAGCGGCCAGGTCAGCGCGAGCGTTGCTCATCGCTTTCTTCTTGGCCGTCGCTTGGTCCATGCTTTCACCCAGGGCGTTGGCACGGAACACTTTGTTATCGGTGAAGAACTCCGGGCCGGAGCACTCGACTTTCACCTCGACCTCACCGGAAGGAGGAGGGGCGGCTTCAGCAGCCTTCTTCTTGCTCTTGCAACCGGTCACTGCTACCGCGAGCATCGCAGCGGTCATCAGGATCGAAAGTGAACGGGGGGTCATCAAGGTTTTCATGTGTTGCGCCTTAGCCAGGCGTTGGCGTTTGTTTCATTCACAGGGTTGTTCCCTGTTGCAGGTGGATTTGCCGATCGCGTGCCAAACTTAACCGGTGATCGCTTGCCGCAGTCATTGCATGGCATCAAGTATGGCCGGAACGAGGTCCTTCCTCAAGTCCTGCGCGGCTTTCTTGTATGCATCCAGGCCCGCCTTCTCGAAATTCAATTGCACACCCTTTACGCCTTGCCGTGTGCCTTCATGGACCACCTCCTGGGTCTTGCGGTCACGGAACACATAGGTCACATCCAAATAGGTCGTGTAGAATCCGCTCGACTCCCCACCGGCGCGCGTGCTGCAATTGAGCGTGAGCAGCACATCGGCATCCGCGTCCTTTTCCACGAACCGGAAACCACGACCGGTCAGTTCCTCACGAAGCACTGCGGAAAGGCCTGCATCGCCAACCGGCCGGCCCAAGTTGTTCTCCTGGCTTTTCATGGACACGCGCGGCATGCGCACATCGATCGGGGTCCGCGTTGCCGGGATCGTGAGTCCTGCGAGCAGGAGCTTCACAAGGTCCTTGTCCAATTCGGAACTGACCAAGGCCGCCAGGTCGGGCTCGACGATCATCTCCATACCCGCCTTACCGAACTCCACGCGTTGTACGGTGGATCGTGTTCGCCCTTCCGTGTCGGTGCTCTTCATTTCCTTCACAGGGCCCGTGCTACCCGGGTATGCAATGCGTAAGGGCAATTGGGGGAGTTCGCGCGTCCGACCGTCCATGACGTGGGTTGCGGTGATGAGCATTTCACGGCGGAAGTGGTTCCCATATTCCAGGACACAACGCTCCGGAAGTACCGCGATGCGAACGGAAGAGGTGATCTGCTGAAGGTGACCGTACACCTCATTGACCAATGGAACTTGTTTGCCATCGATCTCCACCACATCGTTCTCGCCCCAATAGGACTTCATGGCGATGAGTGCCCGCAGATCGCTGTCGATGGCGGACCGGAGATCACCAGCACTGATGCTCGTGCGAGCGCGGGTGAAGAGGTCAGTGGCATTGACCACGGCACGGTGCTTCCGTTCGGCTTTCAAGCGTGCATGCTCAGAGCGGGACAAGCGGTAGTAGGTCCAGTACTCCGTGCCGTTCTCCCATGTGTCCATCAGTTCGAATCCCTCGATCTGCTCACTGGTCCGTGTCCGGATAGTGCTCGTAAAGGACTCATCGAACTGGGTCTTGCGGTCCAAGGTGTAGAGCAGGCTATTGCCTTCGACCGTCACGCTGATCTCACTGGCCAGATCATTCAGCGCGTTCTTCTTGGCGGTCTCCATGACATCTGGGCGTGCCTTGCTGGCCAAGCCGATACCGATGTAGTACGCGCTGCTCACCGGCCGCGACCGCACCCACTCCGGGCGCGGAGCCTCTGTAGTCTCCACAGGAACAGGACCGGTCGGCGTTCGTTGCCGGCCCTTGCACGCTACAATGGCGACCAGGACGATCAAGGGAAGCAAGCGCTTCATGGCAACTTGGAGTTCAGTTCAGCTTGCACCACCGACGCGACCTGCGCCGTGGCTGTGCGCACCAGTTCGCCTCCCAAGGTGGCAGAGGACTTCACCTCCTTCGGGGCGTTCAAGAGTCCACGCAACTCATTGCGCGCGGCATTGTTCTGATGAACGACACCATTCTGTGCCGGGAACAATTGATCACGATTCCCATCGTACGTGGCGTAGTACATGTGGTCCTTCACTTCACGGTCCACCACCTTGCTGGCCAGCACCTCCCCTGTTTCCAAAGAGACCAGTCGGAAATTCAAGGAGATGATCGCTTTGTTCTCTTGGAAGTACTCGCTGTAGCGCACAGGTCGGTACTTGGTGATGAAGGACTTCTCCCCCGTTTCCTTGTTGATCTGTTCCACACGGTACGCTTCGAAGCCATCCTTCGTGCTCCTGCGCAGTTCACCGGGCTCTTCACGGTAATCAGCCACTGTGCCGAGCAGGATGGCCTGCGCACCGATCAGGTTCCCAGCGCGCACGGCGGTCTGCTCATCCACTACCCCGCTCAGGCTCAGGCGCTGTTCCTGTAGGATGCGCTCCATGTTCTCACGATCCACCACGCGCAAGAAGGGATCACGCATCTCGGTGAGTGCAGTGATGGCCTGCGCTTGTGCCTTCTGCGGAATGTCCGTTCGCTTCACATTCCCCGTGAACGGCATGACCGCAATGGTGTATTGCCCTTTGGTAAGGCACTCCTGTCTCAGGGCGGATGCGTCCTTGTAGCCGGCGTCCTTGCTCACCACTTGATCCAATGAACCATAGGCCTTGCGGTATGCACCGGCAGTGAGATCCGCCTTGCCGGCACGATACAGCGGCTCCAGGAAGGCGATGGATTGAAGGCTGCTCGCGTCCTTATAGTTGGGTTCGAGTCGCGCGATCTTGGCGAAGACCACTTCTGCGGACTTGAACTCCTGCTTTTCCATCAAGCCCTGCCCCTCGTTGTACAACTCAACGAGGTATTCACCCTTCACGCGCTCGAAGTCCTCCTTGTAGTGGTCCGGGATCTCCAACACCACACCCAATCGTTGGACGCGATCCTGGTAGGCACGCGCTTCCAAATACGTGGACACCGCGTCCCCTTTGGCCGAGCCCATCGCGACGGATTTGAAGAACGAGGAAAGCTTGTCGTTCAGCACCATTTGGCCGGTCTTCTTCAGGCCGATCTTGGCATCCACGTTCTTCGCGCTGCGCTGTGCCGACTGCTCGAACATCACCGCTGCCTCGGCGTACAGCCCGGCTTCGTCCAACTTCGTTCCCTTCTTGGAGAACGACTTGGAGCCACTGCAACCAACGAGGATGGCGGCGAGAAGGCAAAGCGCGCTATGTGCTTGGCGGTACATGGATTTGGTGTTGGTCGGCTGATCGATCGTTCGTTAGCGTGAGCGGATGTATTCGTTCAACTCCTCGATGGAGCTCTCGAAGGTGAAGGCATCGTTCACCTTGTAATAATTGCCGATGTCATGGGTATGGTCATAGGCCAGCTTGGCGAACTCGAGCTTCGAAGCCTCGAAGCTGAAGAGTCCCATGATCGCTTTCACCTGCTCGACGCTCAAGCATCGATCAGCGACCACTTGTTTGGCCATGTTCAGTTTGGTCTCCTCGAAGGATTTTGTGCTCAGGCTCTTCTTCAGATCCTCGAATTCACCACCGCCCAGCGGCATGGCACAACCGATGGCACCGGTGTAGCCGGGCATGCGGTACGGTTCCTCAACGGGCTTTGCAGCAACAACGGCGGTCGGCTTCGATGCAGGTTTAGCGCTAGCTGAACCGGTAGTGGTGGTGGTGGTGGTAACGGTCTGTGTAGTACGCGTGGTGGTGTTGGTGCCGCCCGTCCCTTCAGTGACGCCCACATTCATGTTGATCCCGACACCGTTCACCCCGATGCTCATGTTCACACCATCGGTAGTGCCACCACCTGACCCCTCATCCACCACCGTGATCGTCGTGACCTGCTGGAGTTCCTCGGTAGGCTTCGTTTGCACGACCGTGGTCTCCTGCGTGTCCGTCCTCGGGGACGGATCATCCACGAAAGTCGATGGACGGGGTTTGGCCGGTTCCTCTTTCGCAGCGGTTCCGAGCGCGGCTTCACCGGTCGGGCGGAGCACGCGTTCACCCTTCTTGTTGGTGGTGATCATGATCGTGTACTCCTTCCCCAACTCCATGTACAAAGGCTTCTTCATTTGCGGGATCGTCGCATCCTCGAACCGGACCATGACCATGGTCGATTCGTTCCGGATCCCGGTCGCCACCACGCGTGTGGCCGGTTCGGCGTTCTTCACATCGCCGTCTATTATGAGGGTGAACTTGCTGCCATCATCCGAGAAGAATACAAGGTCGTTCGTTTGTGCCGCAGCTGAGGCGATCAAACAGAGAACAAGAAGAACGGAAGCGGAGATCTTTTTCATGGGTTGTGGTGTGGGTTCGCGAATGTAGATCGCGTCCTCCGGAGGCAAGGCATGTGCCAAAGGAATCGCCGTGATGCTTCGACGGATCAGCGCCCTCGGCATGTGAATCGCATCTTCGCGGACCGATCGAACCCGGATAGAATATCATCGGATGCGAAAGATCCTCATACTTGGTGCGGGCCGCAGCGCGGCATCCTTGATCCATTACCTGATCCAACACGCGGACCAACAGGAATGGCGGATAACGGTTGCGGATAAGGATGCGACGCATGCGCACTCCATGGTGCGAGAAGGACCCGAAGTGGCCAAAGGGGTGGCCCTTGACGCCGTGGAGGCCGAGGCCCGGGCAAAGCTCATCGGAGACCATGACCTGGTGATCAGTATGCTGCCAGCGTTCATGCACATGGATGTCCTGAAGGATTGCCTGCGGCTGAAGAAACATGTGATCACACCCAGCTATGTGCCGGACGAGTTGTGGAAGGTGTCCCCTGAGTTCGCATCAGCGGGCCTGATCGTCCTGAATGAAATGGGGCTCGACCCCGGGATCGATCACATGAGCGCGATGAGGATCCTTGATCGGATACGTCGCGAAGGAGGCCGCATGGAAGCATTCGAGTCCTACACCGGTGGTCTGGTGGCCCCGCAAAGCGATGACAATCCGTGGGGCTACAAGTTCAGTTGGAATCCGCGGAACGTGTTGCTGGCCGGACAAGGCGGAGCGGCGCGCTACATCCGTGATGGCAAGGTGAAGTACATCCCCTACCACCGGCTGTTCAAGGAAACAGTGCGGATCGATGTGGCCGGTGTGGGTGGTTTCGATGGCTACGCGAACCGCGACTCGTTGAAGTACCGCAAGACCTATGGGTTGGATGGGATCCCGACGCTTTTGCGCGGGACACTTCGGAAAGCCGGGTATTGTGAAGCCTGGGACGCGTTCGTTGCCCTCGGCTGCACGGACGATTCATTCGCCATGGAGCTAGGCGCCGATGCCACGTTCAAGGATTATATCGATGCGTTCCTTCCGCATGTGGCGAATGGCGATACACGCGCTGCCATGGCCGCGACACTGGGCCTTGATCCCCAAGGTGAGGCCATGCGCAAGATGGATTGGCTGGAACTCTTCGGCGGCCGGACGATCGGGGTAGCCGGTCTTTCACCGGCGGCAACACTGCAGCGTCTGCTGGAGGATAAGTGGAAGTTGATGCCCGATGACAAGGACATGGTGGTGATGTGGCACCGTTTCCGGTACACGAGCGCCGGGGCACATCAGCAGATCAACGCGTCGCTGACGGTGATCGGGCAGGATCAACGCCACACGGCGATGTCCCGCACGGTAGGACTTCCTATTGCCATGGCCTGCAAGCTGGTGCTGAACGGCAAGATCAATGAACGTGGTGTACTGCTTCCCATCACTCCCATGCTGTATGATCCGATCCTGAACGAATTGGATCACATGGGGATCTCCTTTATCGAGGAGGAGGTCGAGGTCTGAACGCTTCAGAACTTCAGCAGGAAGGGAGCGAGCAATTGTTTGTACGCTTCGGTGTATTCACCGGGCGCGCGTTCCACGATCACCGGATCATGCGGATCCTGTGGCGCGCCACGCCAGAGTTCGAGCAGCACGCGTTTGAACGGCCGACCTTCCAGATACCGTAGTGGGCCGCGCCGGAACACGGATAGACCCACGCGTTCCCCAGCCAACCGCAAGCGATGCTCACGATCGGAAGGCACGATCACCGCGAACCGGCCGTGGTCGGTCAGCAATTTTTCAACCACATCGACAAGCTGATCGAAGGTCAGTTCCGCTCCGTGTTTGGCAACGGTCAATCGCGGATCCGGTGCGGCCATCTCACCCATGTAGTATGGTGGGTTGCAGATGATCAGATCGTAGGGCTCCTTGGTGTGCAAGCGCCGCGCATCCATCCAATGCACGCGGATGCGTTCGGCCCAAGGACTCGCCGTGACATTCACTGACGCCTGCTCTGCTGCGGCCTCATCGATCTCCACCGCATCGATCATCGCCTCCGGAACGCGTTGCGCCATCATCAGCGCCAGAAGACCCGTACCTGTTCCAATATCAAGGATCCGCTTCGCACCAAGGGTCTCCGTCCACGCACCGAGTACCACTCCATCGGTGCCCACTTTCATGGCACACCGATCCTGCTCGATGAAGAATTGCTTGAACCGGAACCGCTGCTCGGGCATTCCCTCAATCCGCCCGGTAGAGGTCGATGAGTCCGGGTGGCGTGCGGACGAGGAGGACGTTCTCCTCCGGATCCATGTTCAGGATCATTTCATCCGCAACCGGGATCATGATCTCCCGGCCACCACCGAGGACCACGAGCACCGGGTTCTTGTCCGTGCCATCAATGCCGGTCACCTCGCCGAGTTCGCCGTGTTCTTCATCACGCACCAACATCCCGATGAACTCTTCCGGATCCCAGCTCTCATCACTGCCGTCGGCGAGCAGACCCGGCGGCGCGTAGATATCCCGACCCACCAGCACCGATGCGCTCTGCGGATCATCGAAGTCATCGAACTTCACCAGGATGTCGCGACCCTTGTCATGCAAGCGACTGAAGAAGAATGGCACCTTCTGACCCTCGATGTCCACGAACAGTGAACCCGCGTGAATGATGTCCTCCAGATCCACGGAATCCAAGTGTACGGTGAGCTCGCCTTGGTGCCCCCAAGGCTTTCCCAAGCGTCCGATCAGATGAAGGCTGTCGAGGTCCACGGGTTGAAATTAGGCGCTACCCGTGATCCGTGGTCACGATCTTATCATCGTGACCTTCCCTCCCGGCGTTCGATGACCACCCGGATAGAACGCGCCGAGGTTGAAGCGTGAACGCCGTTGGAACGAATCGATCGTATCCCCATCGATCAAGGCGCGAAGGACGACCTCAGCCGTTGCTTCGGCATCGTTTCCAGCGCGGTGGTGTTTCAGCGGAATGCCGTGCCGATCGCAAAGAGCCTTCAATCCATACGTTGCGTGGCCGGGCCACACCTTGCGCGCCATTGTCACGCTGCAGAAGTATTGAAAGCTGGGATGCACCAGACCATGTGCAGCCAAGGTGGCCCGCAACACACCCATGTCGAAAGCGGCATTGTGCGCGACCACCGTTGCACCCAACAACAAGGAACGCACTTCCTCCCAGATCTCCGTCCAACGCGGAGCATCGGCCACGTCCTGCGCTCGGATGCCGTGTACCGCGATGTTCCATGGACTGAAATACGGCCACTGCGGTGGTTTGATCAACCAGTTCCGGACTTCTCGAACAACGCCACCACGTACGATAGCAATACCCAACTCACACGGGCTATCGGCAGCAGTGGTTGCGGTTTCGAAATCGAGGGCGAGGAAGTCCATTCCGGCGCGAAGATGCAGTCTAACTTCGTACACATGCGGGCCATCATACTTACTGCCTCGACCTCACTGGTCCTGCTGATAGGCTGCAAGAAGGAAGGAACGAATTATTGCGAGGGCTGGTCGTCGGGCACTGTCATGGAGCCTCAGCCCTACCTGCCCCTCTTTCCGGGCTCCCATTGGAATTATCTGGATACGGCAAACATGACCGTGACCAAGAGCGTAAGCGCCACCTATGTGCAACACCAGATCGATAGAGGTACGTGCAAGACCCATATTGCATGTGTACCGTATTGGGATGATCAATATTGGTATGGCTACACGTATCCGATCTACAGTGATCATGTTTCCATAGGGCCCACTCTATTCGCCATATTGAAGGATGAATCGGTGGGAACGTGTTGGTGGTACGAGTCACCCGGGCACATCATAGAGCGCTGCGTTGTCGCTAGGGATACGATCGTGGAGGTCCTCGGAGTCAGCTATTCGCACGTGCTCGTTATCGGCGAAGGATATGGCATCAAGCTCGCTTGGTCCTACTTCGCGAAGGACATCGGATTGATCCGTATGGACTGTCGGATCGGGAACGATACACTGCAGATGCTGCGCTTATCCGACTATCACATCGGACATTAGCTCAAAGCCTCACCACATCCGCGTCTGCCAGCGCGTGGTAGATCTTCTTCGCTGTCGCCTCGCTGATGTTCACCAGCGGCAGTCGCATAGTATCGCCGCAAACACCAAGCACTTTCAACACCTCTTTGATGCCGCCGGGATTTCCTTCAGCGAAGAGCAGGTTGATCACCTCGATCAACCGAAGATGTTCCTTGCGCGCAGTCTCCAGATCACCTTTCAAAGCGGCGTCCACCAAGAGGCTGCATTCCTGCGGCAGCGCATTGCCCGCCACGCTGATCACCCCCACACCGCCCATGGCGATGATGGGAAGCGTGAGTGCATCATCGCCGCTGATGAGCATGAAGTCCGCAGGCTTGTGTTTGAGGATCGAACCCATCTGATCCAGGTTCGCGCTGGCCTCCTTGATGCCGATGATATTGGCGAAGTCGCGCGCGAGCCGCACGGTGGTCTCGGCAGTGATGTTGCTTCCGGTCCGGCCCGGAACATTGTAGAGGATGATGGGCCGCAAGCTCGTTTGCGCGATCGCCTTGTAGTGCTGGTAGATGCCTTCCTGCGTGGGCTTGTTGTAGTAAGGACTTACGCTCAGGATCGCATCCACGCCATCCATCTCGAAACCGTTCAACGTCTCGATGACCTCGGCGGTGTTGTTCCCACCGACACCCAATACGATCGGAACGCGGTTATGCACGAAGCCGATCGTTTGGGCCAGCAGTTCGTGCTTCTCCGCTTTGGTCAGCGTAACACTCTCACCAGTGGTACCCATGCTCACCAGGTAATCCACACCGCCGGTGATCATGTGCTCGATCAGGCGTTCCAGTCCAGCGTAATCGATCAGGCCTCCTGAGCCGGTCGAAGGATCTCGGAATGGGGTGACCATCGCTACTCCGAGGCCACGGAAACGTTCGTCCATCAGTTCAGTGAGGGTTCTGGTTTGGCATTCACCATCAACAGGTAGTGATGGATCTGCTGAATGAGTTGCGGCAGGCTTTGCGATCCGGCCATGTCGATCATCATGTCCAGGATCTTCTTGTTGCTCTCACTCCAACGCCCCACTTTGAAGCGCGCCCGGCTCTTGGCCATGATGTACTGGATCGGCAAGCGGTCCTGCATGGTGAGGTCGATGATGATCTCGAATTCCTCCGCCATGAAGTTCTGCACGGTGTTGCCCTGCGGGATGCGGTACCAATTGAGGTCCTTCTGGCAGATGGCGTTGAAGTTCAACTTGGCGTGCAGATAATGCGGCATCACCTTCTGGTCCGAATACCCCAAGGCCATGATGTTGCTGAGGCCCAATTCCTCCTTGATCCGCTTCACGTAGTTCCGCACGTGGTTGTGCGCGGCCTCGTCCTCCACCACATAGACGATCGCCACCTTGCGAGCCATGCCGAGGTTGCGTGCGATCGGCTTGCGACCAACAGGAAGATCCCGCAACAATTTGCGGATACCCATCCATTCCTTGAGCCGATCGAACAGTTTCATTCCTGGATCATCCGCGTAAGTTCATCCTCATCGATCACCGGCACTTTCAGGTCCTCTGCTTTCGCTCGTTTGGCAGGTCCCATGTCCGAACCGGCCACCAAGTAACTGGTCTTGCTGCTGATGGAACCGGAAACCTTTCCGCCATTGCGCTCGATCGCCTCCTTGATGCCATCGCGGCTGAAATTGCGGAAAACACCCGACACCACGAAGGAAAGGCCTTTCAGCCGTTCGCTCAACGCGGGCTTCCCGGTATCTTCCGCGACCATCGAAATTCCGTGGCTGCGCAACCGTTCCACCATGGACCTGTTGGCCTCCACAGCCAGGAAATCCATGATACTACCTGCGATCACCTCCCCCACTTCATCAATGGCCGTGAGTTCCTCGCGTGACATTGATAGGATACGGTCCAAGCCACCGGTGGTCCGCGCGATCTTCTTCGCTACCGTCTCGCCCACGTGCCGGATCCCCAGCGCGAAGAGCACCTGTTCGAACGGAACCTGCTTGCTGGCGATCAATCCATCGATCACCTTCTTGGCGCTCTTCTCCTTCCAGCCCTTCCCCAGGTCAAGGATCTGCTTTTCGGTGAGGTCGTAGAGGTCCGCGGCGTCGCGGATCAGTCCGGCGCGAAAGAATTCCTCTACGGTCTCAGCGCCCAGTCCATCAATGTTCATTGCACGCCGTGATACGAAGTGCTCGATGCGTCGGGTGATCTGCGGCGGACACCCGTTCTCGTTCGGGCAGTAGTGCTGGGCTTCACCTTCCACGCGTTGAAGCACAGTGCCACATTCGGGACAGGTTTCCGGAAGGACGACGCGCTTCGCACCAACAGGTCGCTTCGTTGGATCCACACCCACGACCTGTGGTATGATCTCGCCCGCTTTCTCCACTATCACCATGTCCCCTTCGTGGAGGTCAAGCCGTTCCAACTGGTCGGCGTTGAAGAGCGAGGCGCGCTTCACCGTGGTACCGGCAAGCACCACCGGATCCAACTCGGCCACCGGTGTGACCGCACCCGTACGACCGATCTGGAAAGTGACACCGAGCAAACGTGTGAGCGCCTGCTCGGGCGCGTACTTGTACGCCACTGCCCACCGTGGGCCTTTGGCGGTGTTGCCCAATTCCTCCTGCACCAATAGATCATCGACTTTGATCACCACACCGTCAATGATCATCTCCAAGTCGTTCCGGTGTTTCTCCCAGTGATCAATGAAGGCCATGATGCTTTCGACACTCGCGGCGCGCTCAATGAATCGACGATCGGGATCCGGTGTCTTGAATCCCCAACTCCGACAATGCGCGAGGTTCTCGAAATGGCTGCGGGTGATCGATGCATCGGACTGCACGGAGTAGATGAAGTTGTCCAGACCGCGCTTGGCCACCTCCTTCGGGTCCTGTTGCTTCAAACTACCCGCAGCGGTATTCCGTGGATTCGCGTAAAGGTCCTCTCCTTCCTCCGCACGCTGCCGATTCAACTCATCAAAGCGGTCCTTGGTGAAGATCACTTCGCCGCGCACCTCCATTTCTTCAGGCCATCCAGTCCCTTGCAGCTTTAATGGAATGGTCTTGATCGTGCGGATGTTCGCGGTGATCTCCTCGCCTTTCTCACCGTCGCCCCGGGTCACGCCACGCACCAATTCACCATTCATATAGGTGAGGCTGATGGCCACGCCGTCATACTTCAACTCCATGGAATAGGTCGTGGTGCCCACCGACTTCTCCACCCGTGCAACGAAGTCCGCCACTTCTTCCCGCGAGTAGGTGTTCCCCAGCGAAAGCATCGGGTACTTATGTGCGACCGTCGGGAAGCCTTTGGTGATGTCCCCACCCACGCGCTGCGTCGGGCTATTGGGTGATGCGAATTCCGGGAACTCCTTTTCCAACCGTTCGAGCTCCTTCAATTTCAGGTCGAACTCATGATCGCTGATGGCCGGAGCGGCCAACACATAGTACCGGTGGTTGTGCTGTGCGAGTTCCTCGCTCAACTTCCCGATCCGCTCCTTCATTTCCTTCCGTTCCATGTCAGTCCTTCAACTTCTTCCGTGCTCGTTTCACCACTTCACCCACCCTTAACCCGACCTTGAGGTAGTAGGTCCGATCGCTCAAGGCCCGTGTGGCATCCGGGTCCGCAGCCAGCACATACCGGTACCCGCCGCCTGCGCCGACGAAGATCCACCAGAACAGGTCATAGTCCGCATGCAGGGTTGCTTCCAATGGAACCAACTCATTCGTGGAGTACGGAACGATGCGTCGATCATCGCCTACATAACTCTTGCGATAATTCCCCAGACCGATGCTGACGGGTATGCCGACCTGCCACCTTTTGGAATCGATCAGCAGACGCTCATAGGTGAGTGCTGCGTAGTCGAAATTGGTGCGGAGTTCCCGCGTTCCGATCCCGGGCAGATCCACCGCCGGTTGGATGTACGCATCTCCGATCCCATAGAACCCTACGGCGATGATGTCCCGATCGCGTTGCGCGCCGATACGGAATCCATAGAAATGCACAGGATCCGCATTCACGTACGTGCGCCGGAAATCGAAGTTGAAGATCACACGGTACGCGGAGTGACGCTCGGCTGGAACAGGTTCCTGCGCCAACGATGCCGAAACCAATAGCAAGAACGCGGAGCAGGGAATAAGCCTGACCATCATCGCGTGCCGTGGATGAAACGTGGCTGCCCGCTCATGTCCTTCACCAAGCGAACGTCCTTGTAGTTCATGGAGCGAAGTAGATCGGCCACTTCAGCGCTGTACTTCCAGTGTCCCTCGAACCGGATGCGTCCACCAGGAATAAGAGCGTCCATTGCCTTCGTCGCGATCGCCCTGTAGAACGCCAATGGATCGTTCGCCGGTGCGAATAGCGCTACATGCGGTTCGCGTGAACGCACATGCACAGCCAACGACTCCTCCTCCTCCCTCGGCACATACGGCGGATTGCTCACCAGCAGGTCGATCCGATCCGGAAGGACGAATGCGTTCGAAAGCACATTTCCCAAGATCCAATTCACAGGCAGTGCAAGGTCCTCGCTGTTCATGCGCGCAACGTCCAGCGCGTCCTGGGAAACATCGATCCCGAAAACCTCTGCCATCGGGTAACACTTCTTCATGGACAGTGCGATGCAACCGCTCCCCGTGCCGACATCCAACGCACGCGCAGGAATGATCCGCTCCTCCTTGATCGCCGCCACCAACTCCTCTGTCTCCGGACGCGGGATCAGCACTCGCCGATCGACCTTCAGGGGCATGCCTTGGAACTCCACCGCACCAAGGATGTACTGCAAGGGTTCGCCTTCCGTCAATCGATCCAGGATCCCCAACAAGTGAGAGCGGTCGGATCCCGGCAGGATATCGGCCTTCCGGATCTCGATCATGGCTGGATCCCATCCGAAGTGTTCCTTGAACACCACCCGTGTCATCGCATTCACTTCCCCTGCATCGTACCGCGCGCCGAGCCGTTCGCGAAAAGCGGCAAGTACCGATGATACAGGAGCGTCGAACGCGGAAATGTCCATAGGCCGCAAAAGTAGAATGTGACTGTGCGCCTGACCGACGCGTGATCGACCAACTTTGCCGACCTCTGTAATGAACGACCACACCCGCTGGATGCATCGCTGTCTGGACCTGGCACGGCTTGGTGCTGGAACCGTGGCGCCCAATCCGATGGTCGGCGCAGTACTCGTCAAGGACGATGTGCTGCTGGCGGAAGGTTGGCATAAGCAAGTGGGTAGGCCGCACGCTGAAGTGGAGTGCCTGCGCAACTTCGGTGAAGGCGCCATTCCCCCGGGCGCCGTGCTGTACGTCAACCTCGAGCCTTGTGATCACTTCGGAAGGACACCTCCGTGCTCGTTGCATCTGATCGAACGTGGCGTGAAGCTCGTGGTGGTTGCGCATCGCGATCCGAACCCCGCGGTTTCCGGCAGAGGCATCGAACGACTACGTACAGCCGGGATCAGCGTGACCGAAGGAGTGCTTGAGGACGAAGCCCGTTGGATGAACCGACGCTTCCTCACATCGACGGAGAGATCCCGACCGTACATCGTGTTGAAGTGGGCGCAAAGTGCGGATGGCTACCTGGATCGGCATCCGCGCGGCGATCGTGGTGTGCAACGGATCAGCGCACAGGATACCGACGTGCTCGTACATCGCTGGCGGAGTGAGGAACAAGCGATCCTTGTCGGTAGCCGAACGGTGATGAATGATGACCCATCGCTCGATGTTCGGCACGTGTCGGGTCGTTCACCGATGCGCATCGTCATCGATCGCGAGCATCGTACTCCAGCGGGTTCGAGGGTTTTCGACGGCTCCCACCCGACCTTGTTGTTCACCGGTTCGGTACGAGCGGAGATCAACACGGAGCAAGTGATAGTGGCGATGAATGAGGATCCGATCGATCGTCTACTCACCGAACTACATGGCCGGAGCGTGCGATCCGTGCTGGTGGAAGGTGGCGCCGAACTGCTCGGCCATTTCATCCATCGTTCCCTTTGGGATGAAGCACGCGTGATCACTGGAACACTATTGTTCGGATCGGGAACGAAGGCGCCATCGATCGGTATGGAGCGGACCACTTCTTTTCGTTCAGCGAACGATCAGGTCGATCTGTATGTGAACACGATGCATCGCGGCTATCCCGGACCTTCATGCTCCTGGTGATGCTCGCGGCGCTCTTCGCGGCGCTCCTCTTCATGGTCTTCAAGGTGTTCGAATTGCGGAATGTGCCGGTGCTTCCGGCGATCGTGATCAACTATTTCACCGCTATGGCGATCGGTGCGGTCGTCGTGGGACCGTGGGACGTTCCCATCCCGCGAACGCTCTTCACTCCGGCTCTCGGATTGGGGATCCTCTTCATCGGCCTGTTCTACCTATCGGCGCTCAGCACGGTGCGCGCGGGAGTGGCAACCACTTCCGTAGCGAGCAAGACCAGCTTGGTGCTCACCGTGCTCTTCGCGGTCGTCGTCCTCCACGATCGGCCCGGTGTCATGGGTTGGATCGGCATCCTGCTGGCGATCATTTCCGTCGCCTCCGCTTCTTTCGGTTCCGGTGGCAAGGGCGCGCGGGGTGTTTGGTTGTTACCAGTGCTCCTCTTCTTCGGCAGTGCCGCGATCGACATCACCCTGAGCTACGTCCAACGCACCATGCTGACGATCGCTACCGAGGGCGTCTTCCCGATGATGGCATTCGGCGTGGCCGGTATGATCGGCGCGCTCGTGCTGATCGGTCAACGAAAGCAACGCGCATTGCTTGCTCCTCGTGCGTTGATCGGTGGTGTGGTTCTCGGTACCGTGAACTACGCAAGCCTCTACTTCGTCATAGGCGCATTGGCACGAAGCGGATTCCAGGCAAGCACTGTCTTCCCGTTGATGAACATCGGCGTGATCCTTTTCAGCACGGCGCTGAGCCTGATCCTCTTCAACGAACGCTTGTTGCGAATGCAATGGTCGGGGATCATCCTTGCCGTGATCGCCATGGGACTCATCCTTTGTGACGAATGACCATTGATCGTTACCGCAGCATTTCGAATGCATGCGAAGCGACACTGCGTGAGAGGGCCAGTCGCTTCATCGGGATCGCATTCCCGATCCGTGACGAAGAAGAATTCCGCATCGCGCTCGGACGCATCTCGCGATCACATCACGGCGCGAACCACTTCTGCTACGCGTTCGTTCTCGGCCCCGACGCCACGGTTCATCGCGTCAACGATGCAGGTGAACCATCCGGAACGGCAGGACGCCCGATCCTTCGCGCGATACGATCCATGGAACTCACCAATACAGCCGTGGTCGTCGTTCGGTATTTCGGGGGAACACTTCTTGGCAAAGCGGGTTTGGTGAAAGCCTACGGCGAAGCGGCCCGATCGGCTCTTGCTGAAGCGATCATCGTGGAACACGTCGTTCGGGAGAATGTACACTTCGCGTGCGATCACGCGCAGTTCGATCGTCTCAAGAAGGAACTTGCCCAGATCGACGGCGTGCTCGGCGAATGCACGTTCAATGAACGATGCGAAGGTGTCGTTGCGCTTCCGGTCGGATCGTTGCACACGATCAGCGATCGCTGGATCGCATCGGGCATCGACGTGCTACGGACCGATCAAGCGAAGTAGGGCGCAAGGGCCTTCACCAATTCCTCCGGCGCGCGACGCGGTCGCATCGTTGAACCATCAACGAAGATCAGCGTCGTGCTTCCATCCGTTAGGAGCGTTCCGTCGTGATCGATGACCTCATATGCGAAGTCGATGCGCACCGAAGGCAACGCGGTGATCGTTGTCCGGATGGTCAATTCATCATCGTATCGCGCAGGCTTATGATACGTGATGCGCAGGTCGCGCACCGGTAACATCACTCCCGCATCCTCCAGGTCGCGATACCTGAAACCCACGTTGCGCAAGGCTTCCACGCGGCCCACCTCGAAGAGCTCGGCATATCGACCGTAGTACACATATCCCATCCGATCGGTCTCCGCGTATCGGATCCTGAGCTTCGTTTCCTGCACGAACATGCGGGAAAGTTACTGGCCGGCGATCACCCTCGAATGCATTTGCCTTCGGCATGCACCGTGCCCTACCTTCACCGCATGCGCTCGATCAGTGTTGCATCGATCCCGGTCGGAACGACGACAGGACGATTTCGATCCCCTGGTCGATGCATTGCACCCTGCACAAATACGACACGATCGCGATTTCTGCAAACCCGCGCCCACCAAGCGATTCAGAACGACCCGACCTTGCGAACGTCTTTGCGCAATTTTCCCGTCGGTTATCCGACGTGCGCCGTTTTTTTTTCACTTTCTTCGATCCATATTTGCCCCCCGTTACGGATGTCGATGATCATCACCGATCAATGACGGAAGCAACGGACCTCTTTCACCCCCAACCCTAACACGCGCAACACCATCCATGAAGAAGGATCCCGAGAAGACATGGGAACGGTGCCTGGCGGTGATCAGGGACAATGTGAACCCGCAAAGTTTCAAGACCTGGTTCGAACCGATCAAGGCTTTGAAGTTGTTGGACAATGTCCTGACCATCCAAGTGCCTTCGCAGTTCTTCTACGAATGGCTTGAAGAGCATTACATCGGCTTGTTGAAGAAGATCATCCGCAAGGAGCTGGGTACCGATGGGCGACTGGAATACTCCATCATCATGGAGAATGGATTCCAAAGCGCGCATCCGTACACGGTGAAGATGCCAACGAGCAATGCGCGGGAAACGAAGAACCCGCCGGTGTCACTGCCGATCGACGTGGCCAACAGCCCGATCAAGAATCCGTTCGTGATCCCCGGTCTCCGGAAGATCAAGGTGGAGAGCCACCTCAACGCGAACTACTCCTTCGACAACTTCATCGAGGGCGATTGCAATCGCTTGGCGCGAAGTGCAGGGTATGCCGTTGCGCAAAAGCCGGGTGGTACCGCCTTCAATCCGTTGTTGATCTATGGTGGGGTCGGCCTGGGCAAGACACACCTTGCACATGCCATCGGCATCGAGATCAAGAAACATCATCCGGACAAGACCATCCTCTATGTCCCTGCGGAAAAATTCACGCAGCAGTTCATCGAGGCGGTGAAGAACAACACGGTTGGCGACTTCTCCCAGTTCTACCAGATGATGGACGTGCTCATCATCGATGATGTGCAATTCCTCGCAGGCAAGGAGAAGACGCAGGATGTGTTCTTCCATGTCTTCAACGCGCTGCACCAGGCCGGCAAGCAACTGGTGATCACCAGCGACAAGGCACCGGTGGAAATGGCAGGCATGGAGCAGCGTCTCCTCTCCCGCTTCAAGTGGGGTCTTAGTGCGGATCTTCAAACTCCCGGACTGGAGACGCGGATCGCGATCCTGGAGAAGAAGATGTACGCCGAGGGCATCGACCTGCCCAAGGAGGTGGTGGAATACCTCGCGTACAGCATCACCACCAACATCCGTGAACTGGAAGGTGCGATGATCAGTTTGATCGCGCAAAGCTCCTTGAACAAGAAGGCCGTGAACCTCGATCTGGCGAAGCAGATGATCGACAAGTTCGTGAAGAACACGGCGCGCGAAGTGAGCATCGACTACATCCAGAAAGTGGTGTGCGATTACTTCGACCTCCCGATCGAACTGCTGAAGAGCAAGACGCGGAAGCGCGAAGTGGTGCAGGCGCGCCAGATCGCCATGTACTTCGCGAAGAAGATGACCAAGAGTTCACTGGCGAACATCGGTGCGCATTGCGGTGGAAAGGATCACGCTACCGTATTGCACGCATGCCGCACGGTGAACAACCTGCAGGAGACCGACAAGCAATTCCGCGGTTACCTGGAGGACCTCGAGAAGAAGTTGAGTTTGCATTGATCCCTTGGACCAAGACCAAGCGAGGGGCTCCGTTCGGGGCCCCTTTGCTTTTCGCCACATTCGCAGCATGAGGATCCTGTTGGTCTGCTTGGGTAACATCTGTCGATCACCGATGGCCGAGGGCGTGCTGCGCCAGCGCGCGAAGGAGCGTGGCATCGCCATAGCGACGGACTCCGCAGGAACCGGCGACTACCACGTTGGGGAAGCACCGGATCCACGCGCACAAGCAGCCATGCGTAAACAAGGCATGGAGATCAGTGATCTGCGCGCGCGGCAATTCACGGCAAAGGACTTCGAGCACTTTGACATCCTGTTGGCGATGGATGCCGACAACCTTCGGAACATGACGCGCCTAGCCCCGGATCCCACCTTGGCCGCGAAGGCTTGTTTGATGATGGACTTCGCACCTGAACATCCGTTACGCGAAGTGCCCGACCCCTACTACGGCGGCGATGACGGATTCGACGGGGTATTCGCGATGTTGGATGAAGCAATCAACTTATTGCTCGATGGGATCGAACGATGAAGGATATGGTGCGCTGTACCTGATGCCGGTATGGCTCGGGGACGCGGGTGGTGTGGAACAACTTCCACCGGAGAATGTTGCGATCGCCGCACGCGTGGATCTGTGGTTCTGCGAGAACGAGAAGACCGCTCGACGGATGTTGCGGCGCATGGTGCCGGACATCGATCTACCGAAACTGGATATGCATCGCTTCGACAAGGACAGCAGCGCGCATGATGCGAATGCCTTGTTGGGGTTGATGAAGAACGGTCGCGAAGCCGCGATCATCAGCGAAGCCGGTATGCCGGGGATCGCGGATCCCGGCGCGCGCTTGGTACTTGCTGCACATGCCAGCGGCATCACGGTGGTTCCATTGATCGGTCCGAGTTCCCTCTTTCTTTCGCTCGCCGCTTCCGGACTGAACGGACAACAGTTCACCTTCCACGGATACCTGCCGGTAAAGCCGAACGAACGCAAAGCGAGCATCAAACGGATCGAACAGGATGCAATTCGAAGTGGCGGGGCACAGCTCTTCATGGAGACACCTTATCGGAACGACACTCTGCTGGCCGATGTGTTGGAGGCGTGTGCTGCGCGGACCTTGCTCACGATCGCCATCGACCTGACCCAACCGGGCGGCAACGTCCGAACAAGGGAGATCGATCAGTGGAGAAGGACCGTGCCGGAACTCGGCAAGCGTCCGGCGATATTCATCATCGGCGTGCGCGCTCGTTGATCAATCGTTCGGGGTGGCGCAAGGCAGGGCCTCCGTGGTTCCCGCTCGGTGAACGGTATTCGACTTCCGCTTTCCCTTGCAGAATGGGCTGCGGTGGATCATCCATCGCAGGCGCAAGTAGAAGTCCACTGAGTACACGTCGCGGGTGGTCACGAAAGGGAGCAGATTGTCCGTCCCGATGACGACGCCATCAAAGCGCAGCATAAGGCCCACCACCGGGCGAAGGAGATCGTATTCTTGAACGGTGATCGGAAGTGCTGCTTCGACATAGCGCGTTTCGAATCGTGGCGTCACCGCCAGTGCGTTCATTCGGCGTAGCCGTGTGGAGGATCGACCGCTGAGTTGCTGGACGGCGGCGAAGCCGATATACCCGTGGTCGATCACCCGTTGATCATACTGTAGTGCCAGCGCTGTCGGCATCCCGATGCGGAAACTCTCTTCACGCGACCATTGCGTCACGGTGGAAAGAAGGCTGTCCAGGTCCTGTTGGTCATTGATGCGGAGATCCGTGTAGTCCGCGATGTTGGTCGATCCGGTGTGGATACTTCCCGCTTCACCATTCCTGAAGCGCAAGCCACCGAGGTCGAGCAACGACACCCCGATCCGGTACCGATAGCGCAGCGGGTCACAACCTCCCGATGATCGGTGCGGCATGTACCCGTCCGCTTCTTCAAGCGTTCGTTCGTACACCATACCCACGTCTGCGCCGAAACCGTGCCCGGCATTCGCTGTAGGCATCGCGAAACCGTAAGAGGCCGTGGCCGCGTGGACGATCAGTTGTGCCGAATCCACCACGGTGTAGTCAAGCCCGTCGAACTGCAAGGCACCGCCTGCTTGCGCGATCTGGTAACGCAGGTTGGTGCCCGCGCTCAACATCCCGAATCCCTCGGCCTTCAGGATGTGTGCGTAGTTCACGGAGAACTCGGTCCATGCCGCAGTGAGCGCGCGAACGCCTTCCTCGTTGTAGCGGATGCCCTGTTGTGGACGGAAGCCAAGACCATGGAAGATGAAGTTGCCGAGCGCTTGTGAAGAGCCGGTCACGCTTGTGTATGTGCGCAAGCGGATACCTGCACCGATGGTGCCGCGACCAAGTGAAAGTGAGAATGCCGGCCCCAACACGTTCACCTGTGCGAACCCGCGATGGATCCCACCGAGCGGTGATCCGCGCATCACCACATCTCCTGAGGTATTGCCTGCGACCCCGCTGCGCAGTTCACCTACCAAGCGTTGCTCGCGACCGGACCACGCCACCAAACTGTTCCACACGTTCAGGTCAACGCCCACGAAGCGGATGTCCGCATACGGCCATTGCCCAGCGGTACGGGCCGGATTCAAATAGGCCATATCCGTTCCGGCGTAGTTGCTGTGCAGAAGTCCGAAGCGTTCCTGTGATCGAAGTGGAAGAAGAGCGGAACAAAGGACGACGGTAAGAATTGCGCGCATGGCGCGTTCCTACGCAGGATCTGCTGGATGGTTCTAGGAGCCGCGCTCAACACGCACCAACCGCACTTCATAGACCACCACGGTTCCACCTTCCAATGTGCCCGGGATCCCGCGCGTACCGTAAGCCAGTTCCGAAGGCAACACGAAGATGCCCTTCTGTCCGGGACGCAGGAGGCTCACCGCGGTCTCAAGGCCTTTGATCAATTGATCCTGCTCTCCTACCCGCCATGGGAATCCTTCTTCGGCCACGGCATCGAAGACCACTCCATCCTCCAAGCGTTTTCCCGTCCACTCCACATGGACCACGTCACCGAAGTGAACGCGTGCCGTATCCGAAGCAGTGCCTTCTATCCGATACCGGAGATCGCTGGTTCCCCAACGTGTCCATCGCGCGGTGTCCGGACCTATGAAGGCGTTGATCGATCGGCGTTCATATGCCAATGGATCGATGCGACGTAGTTCCGCAAGCCGAGTGCGGACCTGCGCAGGCGTTCGGATCCCGAGCAAGGACACTTCCGTCGCGAGCATCATCGTGTCCGGCGGTTCCTCCAGCGTACCGAATGTCACGAGCCTCCATGGCCAGGCACCGCCCGTTGCGATCACACTCATACTGTCCCCGACGTGCATGCGGCGTAGTATCGGCACCAGAGCACCGCTGCGGAGATCACGAGCGAGGTACCACTGCTCCGTACTCATGTACGACCCCGCCTCCTCCCCGGGTTTGCACGCGCGGAAACGGAACAGGACACTATCGCTATCGGCAGGCACGATCTCCCCTTCACCCAAGGTGATGTAACGCATGTAGACTTCGGGGCCCACCTCCTTGTAACCCGGGTATCGGGGATCGCCGCATCCAATGACCAATAGCAGGGCCAACGGCAACACGCGCACGACTCTCATCTTCCAACGGTGACGTTCACCAATCCGATGCGGTACACCACACTACTGCGCGGTGGCACTTTGTCCATGTCGCCGATCAATCCATACGCCCGGTAAGAGGGGATCACAATGATCGCACTATCACCCGGTGAGAGATGTTGGATGGCTTCGTGCAATCCGCTCTCCACGTCATCCATCTCCACATGGAAATGCTCCGGTTCTCCTTTCTCACTTGAATAGGCCGTGTCGCCGTTCAACAATTCCATGCGGTAGTTCACCGCTGCCCATTGGTCCGGCCGGATGGTATCGCCCGGAAGATCACGGAGCAGTAAATACCGAACGCCCGTTCCGCTCTTTCGCAGGTCCAGATCGAACCGGTTCGCATACAGATCGATGTCGCGATCCTCCAACCGCACAGCATCACGATTTCCGTTCAACTGTTCCTGGGTTGTCGGAACCTTGGTCACTACCGGAACCACACCATCACCTCCGCACGCAGCCAATAGCACGATCGCTAGGACAGGGGTTTTCATTTTCGCTGGTCGGCGATGAAGGAAGGAAGCAATGACCGGAACCGATCCACGGTCGCGCTCAAGCTTTCCAACGAACGACCACCTGCCGCATTGCGATGACCGCCACCATCGAAATGCTCCTTCACGAACCGGTCCACCGCCACTTCGCCCTTGGAGCGCAGGCTGATCTTCACCATATCGGGGCGCTCCACGAAGAACGCAGCCAAGCGGATCCCCTTGATCGAGAGTCCGTAATTCACGAAGCCCTCCGTATCGCCCGGCTGGTAGTGGAAGCGTTTCAGATCGGACATGCTGAGGTGGATGATGGCCGTTCCCAGTTCCGGCAGGACCTCCATGCGTTCATTCAACATGAAGCCGAGCAACTTCAACCGCTCCGCGCGGTTATCGTCGAGAATGGACTCGTGTATCCGGGTGATGATCACACCACGTTCCATCAAGTATGCAGCGGTGCGCATGGTGTGCGCCGTGGTACTGCCGAACCGGAAGGATCCGGAGTCCGTGACGATCCCGGTATACAAGCAAGTAGCACAATCGCGTTGGATGTGTTCATCCCAGCCCAAGGCCCGCGCGATGTCCACCACCATCTGGCAGGTTGCACAGGCCGAGGTGTCCGAGAAGATGATGTTGGCGAATGCTTCCGGTTCCTGGTGATGATCGATCAGCACCTTCATCGGCACCGCCTTCAGCGCGTCCTCCAATCCTGCCACACGATCAGTACGATTGAAGTCCAAGCAGAACAGGACATCGCATTCCGTCATTGCAGCGCGCGCCTCCGCAGGCTTCGTGTCGAACGAAAGTGCTTGATCGATCCCGGGCATCCAGTTCAGGAAGCCCGGGGGCTTGTTCGGGAACACGACGATGGCACTGTGCCCCGCTGCACGCAGCACATGCCAAAGGCCCAGACTGGATCCCACAGCATCACCATCCGGGTTGTAATGGGTGACAATGGTGCAACACTTGGGCGATGACAACAACGCCCGGAGTTGTTCCGTGGGACCGGGAGCGGCCGATGGGAAATGCATGGGGCGGCCAAGTTAGCCGCCCCATGCCGTGTATCGTCCGGATCAGAACCCGATGCCTGGTGTGGGCATGTGCTCGATGAGGATACCGACACAGCCGATATCCAGATCGGCCTTCTTGCCTTTACGCTCGGCCGCGCCAGGAGCATTCACTTCCACAGCGATGCGCTTGGTGGCGGTGCAGGAGAATTCGATCGAGGTTGCCATGTCGTGCTCGGTATTGTCCCATAGCACCTTCTCCACCTCCACGTATTGCTGCTGCCCGTTCGGGCTGGGCTCTCCTTTGGGCATACGCACTTTCTCCACCAAGCGTATGGCGACCGATGGACCGAGGATCTTCTCATCATGACAGACCGTGATCCGATAATCCTGGGAACGGTAGACGATGATGTTCAATTCCGTCTCCTCACCCACCTTCACCGGTGCACTTCGGCTCTGTCCATTCAGCGAAAAGCGACTATCGCTGGATCGCTCACAGTTGAACTTGTGATATTCCATGCAACCGGTCTGCGCCTGGATCCGGATCCCCGGAAGGAGCAGTACGAGCGCAAGTGTGATAAGGGATCGATGCATTCGATTCATGGCTCGATTCAGGAATTGGTCTGGTCCTCCGGCTTGGTCCACGCGGCCCGCAACCGGCTCACCGCCTGTTTCAGGTCCTCATACTTCGCATCGGTCATCTCCACCGTGATGTCATCACCAAGGACCATGCGGCCCGAGGACGAGGCGCCTTGGTGCGGCGCACGCACGACGTTCAGTTGGTCGTAGATGTCCCGCAAGGACACGAGTTCGGTGTACACAGGCGCCACATCGGGATCATCCTTGAACTCGGTCATCATGCTGATCAAGTGCTCCAGCGTCACTTTCTGCTCGGCTACCCGCGCAGTGAGCGCTTCGTTCTTCCCGAATGCATCGATCTGGCGCATGACCAGGTGCATGCTCTCCAACCAGCCTCCCGCCAGCACCATAGCCAGCACAGGTCCCATGGACTCCTGCTGCATCTTCTCGTAGGCACGCTGGTACGCTTGGTTGCTGATCACCTCCAAGGAATCCCCTCGTGTGAGGTTCGACTCCAACCGCACGAAGTCCGCGTCCGTGAATGCGGCGTTGATCCCCAACTCATCCGCGAGTTTCTTGGTGGTGAGGTAGTACCGTGCCACTTCAACGTTCAGTTTGAAACTGCTGGCGTACACGAGATCCGTGGCATACACCCCGAAGTTGATGGCTCGTGCCCGCCGGCTCACGTATTTGTCCACTTGCGATGCCGGGCTCAGCATGCGCTTGTGGCCCTCACCCGCCATGTCCCGCACGAGACCGAAGAGTTCGTTCGGCGTGGGCATCTGGTAAAGTGATGCCACAACGTTCTCGTTGCCGCCGATCACCAGGTTGGTGGCCTCATCGGTGGGTTGGTCCGAGTTGCTCCCTCCTCCGCAGCCTGCGAACAGGGCCAGGGCGATGAGGGGAATGATCCGTGATCGATACATGCGTGCTCGAATAGGGGTGTTGCGATCGCCCGAACCGGACGACAGCACGAAGGAAGGACCATGCACGCTCCGCCCGGAACACGCTTCCGATTACTTTTGCGCCGCTTTTTCAACAACAGCACATGGCAGGTAACAGAACGTTCACGATGATCAAGCCCGAGGCGGTGGCCGCAGGCAACATGGGTAAGATCCTCGACATGATCATCAACAGCGGTTTCAAGGTGATCGCGCTCAAATACACCCGGCTCTCGCGGCAGGAAGCGGGCAGCTTCTATGAGGTCCACAAAGAGCGCCCTTTCTATGGCGAGCTCGTGGATTACATGGCCAGCGGCCCCATCGTGGCTGCGATCCTGGAGAAGGACAATGCCATGGAGGATTTCCGCAAGCTCATCGGGGCCACGGATCCAGCACAGGCAGCCGAGGGCACCATCCGCAAGAACTTCGCGGAGAGCAAGGCGAAGAACGCGGTGCATGGCAGCGACAGCGATGAGAATGCCGCCCTGGAAGGCGACTTCTTCTTCAGCGGTCGCGAGCGTTTCTGAGCACTCAGAGCAGCACGATCTCCTTCACCACCTCACGGCCCATGCGCTTGTTGAGGAGTTCGATTATCGTGGCCCTCATGTAGGTGAGCTCCTGTCGCAACGGGGCGCTATCCACGCGCACGGCCAGCTTGCCGCGTTTCAACGTGATGCCTATGGTGTGCCGCGCGATCATGCCGCCCACGGCCTCGTCCCACCAAGAGGCAATGTCGAGCTCGTCCATCTTCTCCCGCATGCCACC
Organism: Flavobacteriales bacterium; assembly: GCA_016721005.1. Taxonomy (GTDB): domain Bacteria; phylum Bacteroidota; class Bacteroidia; order Flavobacteriales_F; family PHOS-HE28; genus PHOS-HE28. The sequence goes on along the minus strand of JADKJM010000004.1, from coordinate 165,929 downwards.
GGCATCGATGAGATAGGCCAGCGCTTCACCCAGCGATCGTTCGTTCCTTCTTTTCACGGGTGATGCCTTGGTGATCGAGGTGGAAGAAACGCGTGTCGAGATCGAGGCCGTCAATGGCTGCATGCAATCGTTTCGGATCCGTATCGGTGATGAGGACCTGCCCGAAGCGATGACCGCTCAATAGCTTCAACAAATGCCGCATCCGCTGCGGATCGATCTTGTCGAAGATGTCATCCAAGAGCAGGACAGGCTTCGAACCTGTCCGGCTTGCGGTCAGTTCGAACTGCGCCAGCTTCAGGGCGATCAAATAGGTCTTCTGCTGGCCCTGTGATCCGAAGCGTTTCAGCGGTTGCCCATCAATGGTGAAGAGCAGATCGTCCTTGTGGATGCCGGTGGTGGTGTATTGTACGGCCCGGTCGCGTTCCCAGGTCCGGTTGAGTAGGACATCCATCGTTTCCTCAACCAGCGGCGACCGGTATTCCAACGCAACGCGCTCGGGTCCTGAGGAGATCCCGGTGTAATGCTCCTCCAGCAAGGGGGTCAGTTCCTTCATGAATCCGGCCCGCGTGGCATGGATGGATGTGCCGTGCGTGGCCAATTGCTCATCCCAAGGATCGAACGAGGACTTATCCATCCCGGGATGCTCCTCCATTTGCTTCAACAAGGCATTCCGTTGGGCCAGTGCACGGTTGTAGCGGATCAATGCTTCCAGATACCCCTTGTCGAACTGGGCGATGAGGCCATCGAGGAACCGACGCCGGACCTCACTCCCATCCTGCACGATCTGGCCATCATACGGGGTGATCATCACCACCGGGTACCGCCCGACGTGATCCGCAAGCCGGTCGTACTCCTTGCGGTTGCGGCTGAGGACCTTCCGAAGACCCTTACGGACGGAACACAGGATCACATCCTCCTCCTCGCCCACGGCAATCGTCCCTTGCAGGACGAACAACTCCTCCCCCAGCCGGACATTGTGCTGATCCACCGGGTCGAAATAACTTTTACCGAGGGCCAAGTAGTGGACGGCATCCAGCAAATTCGTCTTGCCCGTACCATTAGGGCCGGTGAAACAATTCACCTCCGGACCCAGATCCACTCCGATCTCGCCATGATTGCGGAAATTCAGGACGCTTAACCGGGCAAGGTGGAAGGCCATAGCGGCGCGAAGCTACGGGCAGGATGATCGGGACTTTCGTAAGTGCCTCGAACTCCTACATTTGCGGCCCGCTAACCACCGCGACCACCTCGCGGAGAACGCGAACATCGAACATGAGCAAGAAGAAAGAAACCGGTTCCGAAGACGTCGACCTCGGTGCGGTCTACACACGAACCGAGATGTTCTTGGACAAGAACAAGAAGGCTATCACCATAGGTGCCATAGGCCTCGTGGTCGTGGTGGGCGCCATCCTGGGTTACCGCAAATTCGTGCAGGAGCCCAAGGCCAATGAGGCCGCTGAGGTCATTTGGAAGGCCCAGTACTATTTCGAGATCGACTCCTTGGACAAGGCGCTGAACGGCGATGACCAGTGGCCGGGCTTCCTCAGCATCGCGAGTGACTTCGGTGGAACCCCGAGCGGTGAGTTGGCCAACTATTACCTCGGCGCCATCTACATGCAGAAAGGCGATTACGAGGCCGCCCTCTCCTACTATAAGGAAGCCGACCTGGAGGATGATGTGCTAGGCACCATGGCCGTGGGCAACCAAGGTGATGCGTTGGTGGAATTGGGCCGTACCGACGAAGCCGTGAAACTGTTCGAAAAGGCGGCGGCGATGACCAAGAACGACATGACCACCCCGATGTATCTGATGAAGGCCGGTATCCTTCACCAGCAAGCGGGCAACTGGAGCAATGCCGCCAAGGCATTCCGCCGCGTGGCCGACGAGTTCCCACTGAGCACCGAGGCCAGCCAAGCGCGCAAGTACGCCGGGCATGCCACTGCCATGGGCGGATAGTTCGCCATGTCCACCGCGGACCATCATCTCTCGCATTACGACCCGTCCGGCGTCCCCAGTGGCGCCGGTCGTCGTTTTGCGTTGGTGGTGAGCGAGTGGAATATGGAGGTGACCGATGCCTTGCGGAAAGGCGCACGCGAAACACTGCTCAAGCACGGCGTTGCCGAAGCCGATCTGATCGAACGCTGGGTACCCGGCAGTTTTGAATTGGCGGCTGGCGCACAATTCCTTCTTGAACGCGGCGGCCTGGATGGCGTGATCTGCCTGGGCAGCATCGTGCGTGGTGAGACGCCACATTTCGATTACGTGTGCCACGGCACCACCCAGGGCATCATGAGCGTTGGCCTGAAGTTCAGCGTGCCGGTGATCTTCGGTGTGCTCACGGACGATACACTCCAACAAGCCAAGGATCGCAGCGGGGGCAAGCACGGCAACAAAGGCGTGGACTGCGCGGTGGCGGTGTTGAAGTTGGCCGAGTTGCGCGATCGAGGTTGAACCCGACCGCCGATCACCGACATTCGTGATCATGCGTTGCCTCCTTCTATGGTCCGCCTTCCTGATCGGTCAATTCGCGTGGGCACAGGAGCCGCCGAAAAAGGAACCACTGTACGGCCACCATGGTCCGCGCATCGGACTGGGCATGGCCACGCAAAGCACCGGTGGTTTGTTCCAGAACACGAACGACCTGCTTCTGGGCCCGATCATCGGATGGCACTTTGAAATACCGTTACACCCGCAGGTCATCCTTCAACCTGAAGTCCTGTGGATGACCAAGGGTTTCGTGATCCGGAATCCCGCCCAAGGCGTTCGCTCGCGAAGTACATTCCGCTACCTGGAGGTGCCACTGTTGCTGAAGATCTCCACCGACAAACAGCCCGATGGCATGTACCTCATCGGTGGGCCGAGCATGGGCTACTTCCTCAGCGGGCGCTATCAGCAATGGCTCAATGGCCAGCTCAACACCGATGTGAAATACGACCTGGGGTCGAACAATAATCGCTTCCAGTTCAGTGCGGTGTTGGGCATGGGTATGGAAGGGCCGAAATGGGGCTTCGATGTGCGCGCGCAAACGAGTGTCACTCCTTTTGAGCGGCTGATCCGTGTGCAGAACGTGGTGTACGCCCTCACCTTCTCCTACCGCATGGGTGGAAGACCGCTGGTCGTGCAGCAAGAAGATTGATCATGCCCATCTCCACCGCATCCGACGCGATCCGCATTCCGTTCCGCCAGCACACGATGCTGAAGATCTTCCTTGTGCTGTTCTTCGTTGCGTGGGCGATCACCTTCATGGGCACCACGGATCGCGCGAATTGGATCACGGAGAACACGCTGACCATGGTCTTCATCGGTGGGTTGGCGATCTCCCATCGGCGATTCAAGTTCAGCGACGCGAGCTATACGCTCATGTTCGTCTACATCCTGTTGCACATCTACGGCGCCATGTACACCTACGCCGAGAACCCTTTGGGGTATTGGCTCCAGGATCTGTTCAATGGTGAACGCAATCACTACGACCGCATCGTCCATTTCAGTTTCGGCTTCCTCCTCGCCTATCCGCTGCGTGACTACTTCCTGAACCACTTTCGCTGGCCGCGTTGGGTGTGCTGGGTGCTGCCTGTGGAGATCACCATGAGTTTCAGTGCGGCGTACGAACTGATCGAATGGGCGGTGGCGGATGTGTTCTTCCCCGCGCAAGGTGCAGCCTACCTCGGTTCGCAAGGCGATGTCTGGGATGCGCAGAAGGACATGGGGCTGGCCTTCAGCGGCGCGGTGCTGTCCATGCTCCTTGCGAGTTCCTTGAAGCGGGTACTATCGAAGGTTTGAAGACGTGATGCGTTCGCTGGCCAATGCTCCGCTCCAATTGCTCAGGAACCTAGGGGCCGTATTGCTCCTTTTCACCGCGCTGCGTTGGGTCTTCTTCTTCACATACCGGAATTCCTTCCCTGATCCGGAAGCGAGTACTTTCCTATGGTTGACGATCCAAGGTCTTCGCTTCGATGCGATGACCATCGTGATCGCCAACGGCCCGTGGATCCTGTTGTCGCTATTACCGATCCCTTGGAGTGGCAACAACAGATGGCGTTCTGTCCTTCGCATCCTCTTCCTTACAGTGAACATCGGCCTCCTTCTGGTTTGCTGCCTCGACCTCCCCTATTACGGATTCAATGGCAAGCGGCTCTCGAGCGATGTGTTGGGCCAGGTCGGAGCTGGGCTACGCGAATTACCGACGATGCTCGTGCGGTACTGGTGGGCCGCGTTGGTCTTCGTCATCACAACGGTGCTCCTTGTGCGGTCCACGAGGACCAAGGCTGTGCGAGACAATGGTCCATGGATCACGCGAACCGGCGTGTTCATCGGTTCACTGGTCGTGCTCTTCTTCATCGGTCGCGGCGGATGGCAATATCAAGGCCTTTCCCCCGCGCATGCGAATGACCATGTCGGCCCGGTGTGGGCGCCAATCGTAACGAATTCCGCCTTCACCTTGGGGTACTCGCTCACCGAACCACCGCTGCGCGCGCGCAATTGGTTCACGGAAGCCGAACTCGATCGTGTGATGCCATTGCGCTACGAGATCCATGGTGAAGCACAGACCAACAAACCGAACGTGGTCCTGCTGATCGTGGAAAGCATGGGACGCGAATACCTCGGTTCGCTTAATGGCAACAGCGGTTACTTCCCCTTCGTGGATTCGCTGTGTGCGCATGGATTGGTACTCTCGAACGCGTTCGCCAACGGGGAACGCAGCAACAAGAGCATGTGCGCGATCCTCGCGGGCATCCCGTCGTTCACCGATGATGCCTTCATGAACACTGCGTACGCGGGCAATGCCGTGGAAGGCCTTGGCACACGGATGAAGGAGATCGGGTACAGCACGGCCTTCTTCCACGGCGGGATCAATGGAGAATACAAGTTCGATTCGTTCACGAAGGCCTGTGGTTTCGATCGCTACTTCGGCAAGGACGAATTCGGTGACGACACGTTCTATGATGACCACTGGGGCATCTACGATGAGGAGTTCCTGCAGTGGAGCGCGGACCGGATCAACGAACTGCCGCAACCCTTTTGCTCGGCGATGTTCACCCTGAGTTCGCATGATCCGTTCGTGATCCCCGATCGGTACAAAGGCAAATTCCCTAGTGCCGGTTCAGATATCCATGAAAGCCTTGGATACACGGACATGTCAGTGCGGCGATTCTTCGCGAAGGCACGACAGCAACCGTGGTTCGCGAACACGGTGTTCGTACTCACCGGCGACCACACCTTCCAATACAACGAACACCCTCCGTGGTACACGAATCCAGCCGGCCGCTTTTCGGTGCCCATCATCTTCTACGCACCCGATGGCCGGTTCAGCGGCAGTGATGATCGCGTCGCACAGCACTTGGACATCGTTCCAAGTGTGTTGGACATGGTCGGTTATCAGGGAACGATCGAAAGTTTCGGTCAGAGCGTTTTCAAGCGAGACCGCCCGAACCGTGCATACATCCAACTTGGCGGCCAATATCGCTTCATTGAGGATGATCATCTGTTGCTATTCGCTGGTGAACGTGCAACAGGACTGTATGATTATTCGAGCGACACTGCTTGTGCGCGCGATCTACGCTCCTCCGATCCAGAACGTGCAGCATCCATGTCGAGAACGATCCAAGCGGCGATCCAACGGCACGCGGAAGCGCTGCTTCGGAACGAAATGGTCTCCCGGTAGCCTACGATCACAATTTCGTCCGCACCTTGCTCCAAGGCTTCACCTGCCACGTGACCATACCGGTCGCGATGTGATTCCCGGCGACGTCGTGCAATTCCACCGTACTCGTGTAGTCCACGGCATCAGCGGCTTTCAACGGTTCCACTACTTGCACTTCAATCTCCTTCGGCGTGGGCACGCAGACCGCTGTGGTCACCTTCTTGGCTTGGTAGTGATAGTCCATCCGCAACGTGCGCATGATCATCCGGTATTCCTTCGGATCCAATCGCTCCAGCACCGACAGACCGCTGCACATCTCAGCCGCCGTGGCCAATGCACATGCATGAATGCCCTTGATGTGATTGTGATTGATGCGCCAATACGGGATCCGCACACTGATGCCGCCCTCCTTCAACGGGATCACCTTGAAGCCATGCGGACGGTTGAACGGGATCAACCAAGGCAACAGGAAATTCGCCCACCAACGCGAGAAGGACGAGGTGCGGGATCTGGCGAGGAGGGTTGGAAGATGCATGAGGGAAAGTGAAGGGTCAAGGTTGAAGAAGGAAGGAGGAAGAGAACAGAAGAGAAGAAAAGAGTCCTTCCGTTCAATTCTTCCTTGCGCTGCGTTGTTCTGCTGTTCGGACCGACGCAGCCAGAATGGCCACCAGTTCCTTGGCCTCGTTCACTACCGTCAGCAACCATGAAGGCTCGGAATGCAGGTTGGCCCCTTGGATGATGCGCAATGCCATGTGGGATTCCCGCAATTCCTTGAACACGATCTTCAGTTTGTTCGAAAAGTCCCGGTGCGACGCCCCGCCCTGGCTCTCCGCATAATTCAATGCGGCAGAACCGCTGGCCCGAAGCAATTGGTCCGCGTAATACCTGCCAGCCGGAATTGATGGCATCTTCTCCGTGACCTTCACCCCGGTGATCGCAAAGCGTTCAAGGCGTTGTTCGAGATCCTCATATTTCTTCTCCATAGCGCAGGTGATCGACGTTGTGGTCTCTTGCTTCTTCCCGACTCTTGCTTCTTATTCCTTCATCCTTCTTCTCATTCCTTCCTCTCTATCCTTACTCCTTCATCCTAGTATTCGGTCAACATCCTTTAATATCCCGGCGATATCGGGCCTGAAGTACTGATCGCTCTTCAACACCTTCCCATCGTCCCGATAGATCGGTTTCCCGTTCGCATCGAGCTTGCTCATGTTACTGCGCTGGATCTCGCGGAAGACCTCATCGATCTTGTGCTCCAAGCCGTGCTTCAACAACGTGCCGCAAAGGATATAGAGGATGTCGCCCAACGCATCGGCAACTTCCACGAGATCACCGCGCATGGCGGCATCGAGGTATTCCTCGTTCTCTTCCCTGATCAGCTTGTAGCGGAGCAGCGCATCGCGATCACCAATGGCACCGGTCGGTTCATCGGCGTTCGGTATCCCGAAGGCGTCGTGAAAAGTGCGAACGTGTTCGGTCGCTTCAGCAAGGGTGAGGGCTTCGGTGGCGGTTTCCATGCGGTCGAAAGTAATCAGGCGCAGGGGCAGGAACAGGAGCAAGTATGTCGTCCTTGAAATGAACGATCCCGACTTCGATCAGGAATAGAAGATCGTTCCACCCACCTTGATCACTTGCCCCTGTTCCTGCCCCTGCGCCTTGAGCTAACAGGTTAACACTCTTTAACCGGCGTTTAACCAATGAGATGTGACACCCCCGTAGACCTTTGCGTGCATCTCGAAGTCAATCGTGTAAGTGAATACATCGACCATGGAACCCACACTCTCAGCAGCCGCGCGATCGACCACCGCTCCGCCGATCACATCGGATAGCATTCGCGAATTGAATGATCGTATTCAACAGGCCAGCGCCTTCGTTGATCTGATCGATCACGAAATGGAAAAAGTGATCGTGGGCCAGAAGGACATGATCCAAAAACTGGTCGTCGCGCTCCTCGCCGATGGCCACGTCCTGCTGGAGGGTGTTCCCGGCCTTGCGAAGACCATGGCGATCAAGACGCTGGCGCGCACGGTGGATGTCGGATTCAGCCGGATCCAGTTCACGCCGGACCTCTTACCTGCGGATCTGATCGGCACCCTGATCTACAGCCAGCGCAACGAGGAATTCAGCGTGAAGAAGGGTCCCATCTTCAGCAATTTCGTGCTGGCCGATGAGATCAACCGCGCACCCGCCAAAGTGCAAAGTGCCTTGCTCGAAGCCATGCAGGAGCGCCAGGTCACGATCGGCGTGCAGACCTACCCGCTTCCGGAGCCCTTCCTCGTGATGGCCACCATGAATCCGATCGAGCAGGAAGGAACCTATCCCCTACCGGAAGCGCAAACGGACCGCTTCATGTTGAAGGTGGTGTTGGACTATCCACGTCGCGAAGAAGAGAAGCTCATCATCCGCCAGAATACACGGCCGGGTGGAATGCCCGAAGCGCAGACCGTGGTGAAGGCTTCTGAGATCCTGCACGCCCGCAAACTCGTGCGCGAAGTGTACATGGATGAGAAGATCGAGCAGTACATCGTGGATATCGTTTACGCCACGCGTCGCCCGGATCAATACCGCTTGGGTGATCTCACAAGCATGATCCAATTCGGTGGAAGCCCACGCGCCAGTATCAACATGGCGATCGCTGCGAAGGCTTTCGCGTTCACGAAACGTCGCGGTTATGTGATCCCCGAGGACGTCCGTGCCGTGTGCCCGGATGTCCTTCGCCACCGCATCGGACTCACCTACGAAGCAGAAGCCGAGAACATCTCCGTGCGCGAGATCATCGAGCGCGTGCTCAACACTGTAGAGGTACCCTGAAACCAGGGGCAGGCGCAGGGACAGGAGCAACGTACTTGCACCTGCTCCTGCGCCTGCGCCTTCCCCGGATGGACACAGCACAACATACCAAGGAGCTCCTGAAGAAGGTGCGACTCGTGGAGTTGAAGACCCGCGGGTTGAGCGAGCACATCTTCAGTGGGGAGTACCACAGTGCGTTCAAGGGGCGCGGCATGACCTTCAGCGAAGTGCGTGAGTACACACCCGGCGATGAAGTGCGCACGATCGATTGGAATGTGACGGCACGTTTCGGGCATCCCTTCGTGAAAGTGTTCGAGGAGGAACGCGAACTCACGGTGATGCTCTTGGCGGATCTGAGCGGCAGCGGTGATTTCGGGACGAGCAACCTCCTGAAGCGCGAACTGATCACCGAGGTCTGCGCAACCATCGCGTTCAGCGCGATCAAGAACAATGACAAGGTGGGATTGATCCTCTTCACCGGTCGCGTGGAGAAATTCATTCCGCCGAAGAAGGGTCGTAGCCACATCCTCCGGATCATCCGCGAACTCATTGAATTCAGGCCTGAGGGGCGCGACACGGACATCGCAGGAGCGTTGCGCTACCTGAACAACGTGATCAAGAAGCGGAGCATCTCCTTCCTCGTCAGTGACCTGATGGCCTCTGCGTACGAGGACGCATTGAAGATCGCGAACCGCAGACACGACCTGGTCGTGCTTCGCACCTCGGATCCACGTGAGCAGGAACTTCCGAATGTGGGCTTGGTGCGGTTCGAGGATCCGGAAACGTGCGAGTTGCGTTGGGTCGATACTGGCAGTCGATCGGTGCGCAACAGCTACCGGGCTGCAGCGCTGAAGCACCAGCAGAACACGCGCGAGATCCTCAAGCGCTCCGGCGTGGATCACGTGACGATCTCCACCAACGAAGGGTATGTGCGGCCGCTCATGCGGTTGTTCAAACAACGGGAAGGCGCACGATGAGAGCATTGTCCTTCATTTCCCTTTATGTTCCGGCGCTCTTGTTCGCGCAGGACGGTTCCAAAGGAGTTCACGTGCAATTGGATCAGCAGTCCATCCGCATAGGGGAGCAGACGCTGCTTTCGATCCATGCGGATGCCAACACTTCAGGGATCGTGTGGCCCATCATCGGGGATACGATCACACGGCACATTGAAGTGGTGAAGGATCACGGGGTCGATACGCTGCAAGCATCCGGAAACAACGGGCCACGAATGGTTCGCTCGCTCACGCTCACGGCCTTCGATACGGGGTATTGGGCGATCCCACCTTTCCGCATTCAGGTCGGCGCGCGTACCGTGGAGACAGAGCCTTTGCTCCTGCATGTCACCGGGATGGCGGTGCCGAAAGGCGCGCGCCCTGCCGACATCCCACCGATCCACAAGACCAACCCGGATCCGTTGATGTGGCTTGCCGACCATTGGACCTGGGTGGCTGGCATATTGTTGCTCGGCGCGATCGGCGCAGCCATCGTGATCCTGTTACGGAGAAGGATGGTGAAGGTGGTAGCCGTGGAAACCGTTGCTCCTCCTCCCTTGCACGAACGCGTGCTGGCAGCATTCGATACGCTGGAACGCGAACGCCTCTGGCAACACGGCGATCACAAGGCCTACCAATCGCGCCTCACTGATCTGTTGCGCGGCTACATCGAAGAGCGTTACAACATCCCTGCGCTGGAAAGCACCACGGATGAATTGATGCACGAACTGCGCGTGAGTCCGCTCACCGGTGAACAACAGGGTTTGCTTGGCAACATGCTGCGGCTGGCGGACATGGTGAAGTTCGCCAAAGCCCTACCTGCGCCCGAGGAGAACGAACAAATGATCACGAGCGCTAGGCGATTCGTGATGGGAACAACACCGACCATCATCCATGAAGCGCGGGCTTGATACTTGGGTGATGATCGCTTGGTCGGTCGCTGCGGTAGCGGCCGGTGTGGTTGTATGGTATATCACCAAAGAGCGATTCGAATTCGCGCAACCCAAATTCCTCTGGGCCGCACTGCTGCTGGTACCGGTGATCGCGCTTTACTGGTGGCGCGAACAACGCCGGGGCAGTTCATCGCGCCTCAGCGTACTCGCACGCCATGTGCCCGACCGCATCAGGGTTCGCGCTATTCTTCGTCCGTTACCATTCGCGGCCGCCATCACCGGCTGTTGCCTGTTGCTCATCGCCTTGGCGAGACCACAGAGCCACGACAGCGAAGAGAACATCCACCGCGAAGGCATCGACATCATGGTAGCGCTGGACATCTCCGCGAGCATGCTCGCCAAGGACCTTCGTCCGGACCGGCTCGAAGCCTCGAAGCGCGTCGCGATGGATTTCATCGACGGTCGCCCGAATGATCGCATCGGTCTTGTGGTGTATGAAGGCGAAGCATTCACCCAATGTCCGCTCACCACCGACCACCGTGTACTGAAGGAATTGTTCAACAACGCACGTTCGGGTCCTGATCGAGCGCGGCACGGCGGTGGGCATGGGATTGGCGACGGCGCTGAACCGGTTGCGTGAAAGCACCGCCAAAAGCAAGGTGGTGATCCTGCTCACCGATGGGGTGAACAACACGGGCGCGGTGCAACCGATCGATGCGGGCATCATCGCCGAGAAGTTGGGGATCCGCGTGTACACCATCGGCGTGGGCACGCGTGGGAAAGCCCTTTCCCCCGTCGCGCTCTATCCGAACGGCCAGTACAAGTTCGACTACGTGGATGTGGACCTCGACGAGGCGACCTTGCAGAAGATCGCGACCACCACCGGCGGCCAGTACTTCCGCGCCACGGATGAGGTGAAACTGCGCGACATCTACAAGGAGATCGACCGCATGGAGAAGACGCGCTTCGAAGTGCAACAGTTCAGTTTCAAGGTGGAGGAGTTCCACGACCTTTTGATGTGGGGTTCCATTCTCCTTCTGGCCGGTTTCGTCTTGGACCGCACCCTATTACGCGGAATGGCATGAGTGCGCGCACCACATACCGCTGGGGGATCGCCGCTCTTGCGCTGATCGCGATCGAGGTGTTGGTCGCTGCAGTATTCGGCGTGCTTTGGTGGACCGTTGATCACGAAGTGCCGGCCTTCCGCTTCGATCGTCCGGACATGCTATGGGGCCTCCTGGCCGGACCGGTGCTTCTGTTGATCTTCATCATCGAACTCGCGTGGCGCGATCGCGCATTGCGCCGTTTCGCGGATACCGCCACGCGCGCGCGCATGGTCCCGGGGATCTCCACGCTCAGGCCTGCGTTGCGTTACCTGACCCTGCGATCAGGTCTTGGATTCGCCGTGATCGCCCTGGCCGCGCCGCAATTCGGTTCGCATCCGGAGGAGGTGAAGTCCAAGGGCATCGATCTGGTGGTGGCCATGGACGTGAGCAACAGCATGGATTGCGAGGATCTTGGAACCAGTCGCATGTTGGCGGGGAAGCGTGCTCTTGAACAGTTGGTGGACCGTTTGAAAGGCGATCGGCTCGGAGTCGTCGTCTTCGCAGGTGATGCCTTCGTTCAATTGCCCCTCACCTCCGATCGGTCGGCTGCCCGCATGTTCATCCGGACCATCAACACGGGAACCATCGCTACACAAGGCACAGCGATCGGTGCGGCCATCGATCTGGCACACCGCTCCTTCTCGCCGGAGAGTTCAACGGGTAAGGCGATCATCGTCATCACCGATGGAGAGAACCACGAGGATGATGCCGTGACAGCGGCCCTGAGCGCAGCTGCGGATGGCATTGTGGTGCATACCGTGGGCATCGGCACCCCACAAGGCGGGCCGATCCCGATCCGCAGGAATGGGCAGATCCAGGGCTTCCGCAAGGACCGCGCGGGGAACACCGTGGTCAGTCGGTTGGATGAAGCGTTGTTGATACAGATCGCAGCAGCGGGCAACGGACTGTTCGTGCGATCAACGGGATCCTCCACCGGTATCGTGGAATTGGTGGATCGCATCAAAGGCATGGAGGGGGCCGAAACAGGAACGGTCCAATACACCGCGCACGACGATCGATTCCAGTATCCGCTGGCGGCGGCCCTGGTTTGCTTCCTGTTCCACTTGCTGCTCGGTGAGCGGCGTAATCCGGATCCGATATGGAAAAGGATCATGGCATGAAGCGATTGCTCTACATCGGCGCATTGGCGATCCTGGGCTGCGGTTCCCCGGAACAGCGGCAGGCGCATCGCGCGTTGCGCGCAGGAGCGGCGTTCTACGCGGACAGTCTCTACTTCGTCGCGGATAGCGCGTACGCCACTGCGCCAGCGGACGAGCGTTGTGTATTCAACCGGGGCAATGCCGCTTTCCGCATGAGCGATTGGACGGCAGCGATCGAACACTATCGCTCCGCAGCGGCCATGGATACCACGCCGAACGAGCTCGCCCTGATCCGCTTCGCACTCGGGAACACGCATTATGCGCAAGCCCGCGATGCGGATACCACCATCCCGAGGATCCAACGCACACTCGCGGGTATTCGTGTGGAAGGCGATGACATCGCACAAAAGGTCTCGTCCTACGTGCAGCGCGATTCGCTCGGTCGGGAAGTGGTCCGCTTGGATGCACTGATCGACTCCTCCCTCACCGCCGCGATCACGATCTACAAGCAAGCGCTCAGGCATTCGCCGGGAGATGATTCCTTGCGATGGAACCTGGTCCTCGCGCAACGCGAAGCCGGTCTGCGCGCAGCGGCGAAGAAGGACCGTGGTGATGGGAAGAACGACTCCGACAAGGACAAAGCGTTGAGCGATCGCGCCCTTGTCCTGATGCAGCACGCGGATTCCTTGGTGGAGATCTACCGTTTCAAGGATGCATTGGATATGTTGCAGAAAGGTTTGCAACAGGATCCCACGTTGAAGTCGAAGAAGGAATACATGGAGAAACTCGATCTGGTGACCAAAGCCGCCGCCGCGACATGAGGATCCGTCTTCCCATAGTGCTTTCGCTCGGCTTGCTCGGTCCGGTCATCGGCCTCGCCCAGACCGGAACTGCCGATGATTACTTCAACCGCGCCGCCAAACTGTATGTGAAGGAGGACAAACTCGCGGCCCTGAAGACCTTGGACCTAGGGCTTCGGCAATACCCCGGTGATGCGCGGATGCTCAAACTCGCCGATGAGTTGTTGAAGGACCAACAACAGCAGCAGCAACAGCAGCAGCAAGAACAGCAGCAGGAGAAACAGAAGGAGGAGCAGGGACAGGAACAAAAGCAACAAGAGCAGCAGGGCGAAGAACGTCAGGAGCAGCGCACGGATGAGATGACGAAGCAGGATGCGGAGCGTATGTTGGACGCGTTGGAGCGGAAGGAACAGGATGTGCAGGAACGCGTGCGATCGAAAATGCATCCATCACGTCAGGCGGCTATCGATAAGGATTGGTGATATGGAACCCCTCAAGCGATCCATCACATCACTCGCCTTCGCCCTCATCGTGGCGTTAGGCGCCAGCGCGCAGGAGATCTCCTTTACGGCAGCGGTTGATCGCAACACCATCGCGGCGGGGGACCAGTTCCGGCTGACCATCACCTTGACCAACGCACAGGAACCCTACAGTACACCGAGCATGGTTGGCTTGGTGGTCATGCAAGGCCCGCACGAAAGCAGCAGCGTGAACATCATGAACGGACGGATGAGCAGTTCAGTGAGCCGCATCTGGATCCTCACGGCGACGCAACCCGGCAAGTACACCATCGGTCCTGCCCGTGTGAAAGTGGCCAAGGGGGTGATCGAGACCGATCCGATCACCATCGAAGTGACGAAGGGGAATGCGCCGCCGAGTGATGCAAGCGCGGCACAAGGGCAACACAAGGACCCGAACCTGTTCATCACAGTTACGCTCAGCAAGAGCAAGGCTTACGTGGGTGAACAGATCCTTGCCACCTACTACCTGTACAACCGGTACGCGAGCGTGGAGGATGCCAACTTCCAACCGCCGAAACTCACGGGCTTCTGGACCGAGGAGATCGACGTGGGCGGAACACGCTGGGAAGAGCGCGTGGTGAACGGGCTTGCCTATCGCGTCGGGATCATCAAGCAGCAATTGCTCATCCCCCAGCGCAGCGGCAAGTTGCGCATCGAACCCATGGCGCTCACCTGCCTCGTGAACCGGAGCTTCTTCAACCGGGGGACCTCGGTGGAGGCGAGCAGCAACGCGGCCGAGTTCACCGCCACACCTCTACCCGCCGGTGCGCCTGCGAACTTCAACGGGGCCGTGGGCGAATTGCAATTGCAGGTACTTGCCGACCGGACGAAGGTGAAGGAGAACGAGGCGATCGAAGTGGAGCTTCGCATCAGCGGAAGAAGCAACTTGAAGCTCATCGACGCTCCCCGGATCGACTTCCCATCCGATCTGGAAACGTATGAGCCCAAGTCCATCGACAAGATCAACGTTTCCTCAGCAGGCATGAGCGGCACCCGCGGTTTCCAATACACCGTGATCCCGCGCAATGAAGGGCGCTTCGAACTGGATCCGATCACGATGAGCTACTTCGATCTGCGCAGTGGATCGTACAAGGAACTCCGCACCGAGCCGCTCGTGATCGAAGTATCCCCGGGGGATAGCGGGCCTTCCGCATCGATCTCCCGACCCTCACGAACGGATGTCGTTCCGCTCGAACACGATATCCGCTACATCCACACCGGTGATCTCGAGTTGCGCCCAACCGGACATTTCCTCTTCGGATCATGGCCGTGGGTCGCTGGCATGTCGGCACCCGGCGTGGCATTCCTGCTCTTCGCGTTGGTCCATCGGCGCCGTCAACGATTGCTCGGTGATCCCGAGGCCTTGCGCAAACTACGCGCGGAGCGCACCGCCAAGCAGCGCTTGCGCGAAGCGGAGAGTGCATTACAGCAGGGATCATCGGCCCAATTCCATACGGCGCTGTCCAAAGCATTGCATGGCTATCTCGCGGATAAGTTCGGCCTGGGCGTGGCGGAGGTTACCGCTGCCGATCTGCGCACGCGTATCACCGACCATGAAGGATCAGAGGAACTTGCGGAGTCGTGCGCCCGGATCCTGGCCACTTGCGACATGGCACGCTTCGCACCCGTAGAGGACAAGCCACGAAAGGACATGTACGACGAAGCAGCATCACTGATCCAGCGTCTGGAGCGAGATCACCGATCATGAGGATCACACTTGCGATCGCATTCGCCACTATCGTTGCTGGGATATCCAGCAGCGCAATGTCCCGTGTGGAAGCGGATTCTTTGGTTGCTTCCGGGCTTCGGGCTTATGCCGCTGGCGATCATGCCGCAGCACAGGTCGCGTTGGACTCGGTAGCTCATGTGTTCAATTCAGCGGCCTTGCAATTCGATCTCGGCAACTGTTGGTTCAAGCTCGGCGATGTGTCACGCGCGATCCTGCACTATGAGCGTGGCCTGCTCTTGCAACCAGGAGATGCCGACCTGCTCGCCAACCTGGCCTTGGCCAACGACCAAGTGAAGGATCGCTTGGCAAGCGATGGCGGACCCGTGCTCGGCGCGACGTGGGCACGCTTCCGCGGTGGCGACGACCCCGATCAATGGTCACGGCGAGCACTTTTCGCTTCCCTCCTCTTCTTCGCATTGCTCTGTGCCGCTATGCTGATCAAGGGTCGCACACCACGTCGTGCCTCGTGGATCCTTGCTTCAGGGGCCTTCATCGCCCTGCTCATCTGCATCGGCTTCGCATCGATGCGCCACGACGAGTTGATCCGTAGTGAACACGCGATCATCATGGAACCGAAAGTGGAAGTGCGCAGCGAACCACGCACAGGCACCAAGGTGTTGTTCGTCCTTCACAAGGGCACCAAGGTGGCCGTTGACCAGGACGCAGAAGGGTGGACCGAGGTGCGGTTGCCGAGCGGGATCGTCGGCTGGATGCCGACCGGTTCGTTGGAGCGGATCTGATGATCCCTCCTACTCCACCATCAGCTTACCGCTCACGGCGTTCGTTCCGTTGGTCGCACGATAGTGGTACAAACCGACCGACCGACCTGCTGCGTGCCACTCCAACTTGAGCGTTCCATCCAGCGGCACGTTGGCATCGAACGGAGTGTCCACCAAGCGGCCGTCCACCGCGAACACCTGCACCGTCAATCGTTCGAACACATCCAGCCCGGAGAAGGCAATGGTGGTCGTGGTCGTGAACGGATTCGGATAGACCGCAGTTTGCATTCCGGTCCCCACTTCGACCGCGTCGTCGCTGGTGTCCTCCAGCGATCGGAATTGCGAGGGGCACAACAGGTAGCCGTTGTTCATGTTGCCAGCTTGGTATCCGTTGTTCAATGTGGTGATCGCTGAACTGATCGAGGCGAGGGAATACTGCGAAACACAGCCGCCGATCGCTTGGTTCGTGTGATCCAGCAATTGCTGAACGGTCCAGCCAGCGAATGTGCCGGATGCCACGGTCATATCCTTCAACAGTCCGGTCGGCGCACCGAACGTGGGTTCCAATTCATCCATGCGCACGTTGATCCGAAGAGAAACGAGCTGGCCAACGAGCGTATTGGCAACGGTCGTACCCGGGTCCACCACGGTCGCATTCGCCAACAGGGCCGGTGTGCCGTATGTCGGCAGGGACACGATCACCGCGTTCGCCGTGGTGAAGCGCATGAGTCGCGTGCCGCAACCGATGGTCAGGTAGTTCGGAGCCGGGAAGGCCGTGGCCCAACGCGTACTCATGTATCCAGCCATGTTGTATTGCGTGGCCGTTGCACCCCATGTCCCTTGGGCTTCCGTGTGCAGACCAGCGCAATTCGAACTCGACGACGACAACGAGATCGTGGTTGAACACGAAGCCGAACATCCGTTTCCACCGGTCACGGTGGCCGTGTAGGTTCCGGATACACTCACCGAAGCAGTGGCGGATGTCTGGACAGGACTCGTGTTCCAGGAGTACGTGTAAGGGGATTGTCCACCGGTGGCGGTCACACTCACCGTGCTGCTGCTCGCACTGGAGGAGCAATTCACCGTCGGCGCTGGCTTCACGGAAACGGTGGTCGATGCCGATGTGCTACTGCACGAACCACTCGCGACCACCACCGAATACGCACCACCGGTGGTCGCGGAGTAAGTGCTCGCCGTTGCTCCGCTGATGGAGACGCCATCCTTGCGCCATTGGTAGGTGAGCCCGATACCCGTATTCGCGCTGAGCAGGACGCTGTTGCCCGCGCAGAACGCCGTAGCGCCTCCGGCCGTGATCGTCGCGGTCGGCACGGTGCTGGCGGTAACGACTGCTCCTGCGGAAGTGGTGGAGCATCCACCGGAAGTGATGACCACGGTATAGGTTCCGCTCGTGGTGGCGGTGTACGTACTCGCCGTGGCACCGCTGATCGTGGTCCCGTTCTTCTTCCAAACGAACGCATACCCACTGCCTGTCGTAGCACTCAGCGCCACACTTCCACCCGTGCAGAAACTCAATGATCCACCTGCTGAGATCACCGCCGTCGGCGCGGCAGTGACCGTCACCGTCTTCGCGGCTGAGGTGGTGCTACATCCGCCATTGGACACTTGGACCGTGTAGCTGCCGGCAGTGGTCGCAGCGTAACTGACCGCAGTAGCTCCGCTCACGTTCGTACCGTTCTTCTTCCATTGGTAGGTGTACCCCGTCCCGCTATTCGCCGTCAGTGTAACACTACTACCGCCGCAGAAGGTGGTTGCTCCACCAGCAGTGATCGTAGCGCTCGGCGTCGTGTTCACGGTAACAGGAACAATGCTCGACGTCGTGCTGCATCCGCCACTGGCGACCACCACGGTGTAACTGCCCGCGAGCGTGGCGGTGTATGAGGAAGCGGTCGCACCGCTGATCGTGGTGCCATTCTTCCGCCATGAATAGGTAAGACCTGTTCCTGTGTTCGCGCTCAACACCACGCTACCGCCAGTGCAGAAACCGGTGGCACCACCCGCCGTGAGGGTCGCAGTAGGCGCTGCATTCACAACCACCGTGGTTGCGGACGAGGTGGCGCTACACCCGCTGCTCGTTACCACAACGCTGTAGCTGCCGGCCTGCGTCGCGGAATACGTGCTTGCGGTCGCGCCGCTGATCGAGGCTCCGTTCTTTCGCCACTGATAGGTAAGGCCCGTACCGGTGTTGGCACTGAATGTTACACTACTCCCGCTACAGAACGTCGTTGCGCCACCAGCGGTGATCGTTGCTGAAGGTGCGGTTCCCACGGTGACAACAACGCCGGATGACGTGCTTGTACAACCACTGCTGGTCACAACCACCGTATAGGTCCCTGCGAGCGTGGCCGCATAGCTCGCGCCTGTTGCGCCACTGATCGCCGTGCCGTTGCGCTTCCATACATAGGCATAACCTGAACCCGTCGTAGCACTCAGTACCACACTTCCGCCCGAGCAGAAACTGGTCGCGCCGCCTGCGGTGATGCTCGCGGACAGTCCCGAAGCCGTGCCAATGCACTGGCAACCCGCCGACCACACATCATTCACCGTGCATGGATTGTTGTCATTGCACGCAGTACCCGGCAAGGCGGTTCCACCGGCAGCGCCTTGGCAATCCACCGTGGGGCTGTTGCATCCTGCACCGGTCACCCGGTACACGATCGTGGAACGGAACGGCTGCACGGTGATCGTAGCGCCTTGCAGAACACCATCCACATTCTTCCAGCAGCCAGCCGGTAGCGTGTAGCTCTGTGCCGTGGTCTGGTCGTTCGCGTAGATCAAATGGTTCTGCAAGGGATCCACGGGCGTAACGGTCACCCGATGCAACTCCACATTGTCCAACCAATAGGTGGGCTCCGTGTAGTTGTTGGTGAATTGGGCCATCGCCTGATCCGTGAGCCCTCCCTGGAAGTACCATTCCACATCGCGACGCTCGGTATCGAACGGAACGTCCCTGTCGAAGATCGTATTGGCATTGGTCAATTGGCTTGCTCCCTTCACGCCTGCATTGAGTTTGCCCAGCGCATTGGACTGAATGCTGAAGCGCATCCGGTACCACTGCCCGGTCTGTAGGTTGAATTGATCCGGGTTCCGCATGGTAAGCTGCGGAGAGAGGTTCGCATTCGGCAGATAGGCCTTCAGCGCACCGCCATCGAGGTAGGTCAGGTCGCGTGTGATCACCGCATTGCTCGGCCAGCCGCCCCATCCGGTCACGTTGCTGGCGAAGGTGCCGTTCAACACCAGGTTCCCACTGAGTTCAGAAGCGGTGCTGTATGCATCCTGCCGCAACGGGCTCCGTGTGGCGCTCGGATCCTCCCCGTAGATCGCCTTGAAGCGTTCCAGGTTGTACACCTCCCTTATTGTCGCATTCGGGTTCCACACCTCGATGCTCATCTCGTTGAAGGGGTTGAAGTACTTGTTGTTCGAAAAGGTCCCGAAGTCCACCATCTGCGCGCTATACAAATGGATCTGCTGCATGGTGAACTGGTCCTTCCGCAAGCTGTACATGATATTCCCCGAATACACCGTGTTGTAGGACGACACGTGATAAGGCGGCGTTGCACCCGGTGTGTTGTAGTTCGAATAGTCCGAGATGGAGATCCCCATCAGGTTATTGAACAGGACATTGTCCTTGATCTGGTTCCCCGAACTCACCATGGTGTGATCCACATGGATCCCGCTTCCCGAACAGTTGTATGCCGTGTTCCGCTCGATCGTGGTGTTCTTGATGGTGGTGTTACCGAAGTAGATGCCATGGGTCATTGGATAGTTCACTGTAGCCTCCGGAGCCACGCTCTCCACATTCCCGATGATGTTCCGGACGATGTTCTCGCGCACGATCAATCCATCCGCGAAGTCGAAGGCGATGCATCCGCCGTCATTCAGGATCATCATGCAGTTCTCCAACACGTTGCGTTCCACCAAACTGTTCCCGGCCACCACCATTCCGATGTAGCCGATGTTCGTAAAGCGGTTGTTGGAGATCGTCAGTCCACCTGCGTTGCAGCGCAACCCGATGTAGCCCCAATCCTTCTCCCCCAAGCCGGGCCAAAGAGCGATGTCGCTGAAGTTGTTGTTCGTGATGGAAGTACCTGTATCCAGCAAGTAAACACCGGTCTGGTACAGGCGACGGAACGTATTGTCGTGGATGTTCTGGTTGTACCCCGTGCTATAGATCGCGCGGAAGGAATCCTGGATCGTACAATTCGTGATCTCGATGTTATAGGTCCCCGTTAACCGGATGGAGCAATCATACTGGTGCTGGATCGTCAGGTCCTTGATGATGATGTTATTCCGCTGGTAGGAGGTGTACACACCGAAATCACGAACGCTTGCTTCGATGGTGTTGCTCGCAGGTACCGCATTGTTCGGGCACCATACATACAAGGTGCCCGTGGCCCGGTCATGGAACCACTCACCGGGGGTATCAAGTAACGACAACTTGTTCGTGAGGAAGTAGCCCCATTGTTCCGTTCCCAGATTGTTCCCGGTTGATGTGTGGGTGAGCGTAGTGTTGTTCTGCGCCGACACGAACGCCGTGTCGTAGCTCCAATTCGTGGTGCGGATCACCAACCGCGATCCCGTGAAGTAGCCGCTGCCTTGGGTAAGTGCCGCGTCCGTCAATGAAGTGCTTGATGCATTATCCGTGCGCAACCATCCCGTGTTCGGGTAGCGCGCTGTCGTCATCATCGCACCGTTGAAATACACCATACGCACCGTGCCGGGTACGCTGGCCTTCCAGATGTTGCCGCTATGTACCGTCCAATTCGTCACGAGGTCGCTCCCGCTGATGACCGGTGCTTCTCCTGTCCCATACGCACCGACCGTGATCTTGTTGGTGGTCGTTCCGCTCCGGGACATATCCACCCGTCCACGGAACGTCCCGCCACGTTGGAAGAGGATCTGGTCACCCGCCACCAACGCACTGCCCAACTGGTTCACACGCGTGATCGTCTTCCAAGGGGTGGAAGTGGAGGTCCCGTTGTTGGTGTCGCTACCGGTTGACGAAACGTAGTAGACGGTTGCGTTGAGCGTCGCACTCATCACTACGGCAAGAAGGAGGAGGAAATATCTCATCGTTCAGTGTGGCCCTGGTTCTTAAGCCGCGGCGAAATTGCGCCAAGACCATCCATCTGTACGGGGCTGAGGGCCAATGGAATTGAACAATTCGACCAGCCCGGCAGCTTGCCCGATGGAGTCCCCCACCTCAGGAACCACCCGGTGATCTACCGGGTTCAACCCGGCGCTAACCCCTCAAAACCGGTGTTGATAACTCCGTTCCGGCTTCGCGGCGGGCGCTCCTGTAGCCCGCACCCGCGCTGCGATCCATTGCGACCCCAACAGGGAACGAACCTGCGGCCGTCCCGCTGATAAGCGGGATACCCTATCCGTGAACTACGGCGACCCCGGCAGGAATCGAACCTGCGACCACGAGCTTAGAAGGCACGTGCTCTATCCGCTGAGCTACGGGGCCGTGAACGGGACAAAGATGCACGGAACGCAGAACGCCGCCACGATCGTGACGGCGTTCTCTTCTTGTCGGGGCGGCCAGATCCACTGACGACCTTCCCGTCTGCCGTACGGCAGAGACACGATACCGGGCACCATTCAAAATGAAAGAAGGCCAGCAGTTGCTGACCTTCTCTATTGTCGGGGCGGCCAGATTCGAACTGACGACCTCCTGCTCCCAAAGCAGGCGCGATACCGGGCTACGCTACGCCCCGAACAAGGGGCCGCAAAGGAAGGACAATTGACCCTTCGTTCAACACACGAACAGGAAGGAAGTGTGAGAAACCCATCCCATCAACGACTTCCTGCGTCCATTACCACCTGATCACTAGACCTCTTTCCTAATTCATCCACTCCTTCTCGTCATCGCGAGCAAAGCGAAGCGAGGGAGAAGGATAAAGGATGAGGTGCAAAGGGGCGTGACTGAATTAGGAAAGAGGTCAACTGTCTCGATCCGAACGAAAAAGCCGACCACCATTCCGGCGGTCGGCTTCTTCTTCGGCGGAGAGGGGGGGATTCGAACCCCCGGTACAGTTTAACCCGTACGGCAGTTTAGCAAACTACTGGTTTCAGCCACTCACCCACCTCTCCGAATGGGATCTGAAAGAACATTCCCCGTTAAGGGGTCGCAAATATAGACGGCTCACTCATTCGCGCAGTGCATCAGTTTGAACTGCGCTAACCGGGTGCCGCACACATTCAGCATCTCGCGTGTCCCATGGGATGGGCTATGTCGTGGTCTACCGGATCACCCGCCGCAAACAAGCCCATGTGCGTGCTTGCGGCAGGCTACGCGCGCGGGCATTCCCCCCTCTCCTTGGGAGAGGGGCCAGGGGGTGAGGGGCAAACTGAGGCACTCACTCGTTCGCCAGGACGAGGGGAATACCTTTGCCGACCTAACCCCAAACCAGACCCATGGCTCGTGAAGTCGTCATCGTTTCCGCAGTGCGTACTCCCATTGGCAGTTTCGGCGGCAGTTTGTCCGAAGTGCCCGCCACCAAGCTCGGCGCTACGGCCGTGCAGGCTGCCTTGGAAAGAGCGGGGGTCGCACCTTCCGAAGTGAATGAGGTGATCATGGGCAGCGTGCTGCAAGCGAACCTCGGCCAAGCGCCCGCACGGCAGGCGGCCAAGTTCGCCGGCCTGCCGGACGAAGTGGCCTGCACCACGGTGAACAAGGTGTGCGCCAGCGGCATGAAGGCGATCATGATGGGCGCGCAGGACATCCTGCTCGGCGATGCCGATGTGGTGGTGGCCGGTGGCATGGAGAACATGAGCCGCACCCCTTACTATGTGGAGACTGCGCGCTACGGTCAACGGTTCGGCAACGGGCAACTGATCGATGGCATCGGCAAGGACGGCCTTACCGACGTGTACCACCAGAACGCCATGGGCGTGAGCGCCGACAACACCGCGAAGGAGCACAAGATCACCCGTGAGGAGCAGGACGCTTTCGCCATTGAGAGCTACAAGCGCAGTGCAGCCGCTTGGGCTGCGGGCAAGTTCAAGGATGAGGTGGTGCCCGTGACCGTGCAGACCCGCAAGGGTGATGTGGTCGTGAGCGAGGACGAGGAGTACAAGGCCGTGAAGTTCGACAAGGTGCCCACCTTGAAGCCGGTGTTCAGCAAGGACGGCACCGTGACAGCCGCGAATGCGAGCACGATCAACGATGGTGCAGCGGCCGTGGTGCTCATGAGCGCCGAGAAGGCCAAGGCCCTCGGGTTGAAGCCCATCGCCAAGGTGCTGGGCTATGCCGATGCCGAGCAAGCGCCCGAGTGGTTCACCACCACACCCGCGAAGGCGTTGCCCCGCGCTGTGGAAAAGGCCGGACTGAAGATGAGCGACATCGCCTACTTCGAACTGAACGAGGCCTTCTCCGTGGTCGGCATTGTGAACACACGCCTGATGGAACTCGATCCCGCGAAGGTGAATGTGAACGGCGGCGCGGTATCACTCGGGCACCCGCTCGGATGCAGCGGCGCGCGGATCATCGTCACGCTCATCAACGTGCTGAAACAGAACGGTGCGAAATACGGCGCTGCTGGGATCTGCAACGGCGGCGGCGGTGCCAGCGCCATGGTGATCGAAGCACTGTGATCGGTCGATGCAGAGATCATCCTCAAATGAGTTCACGACTAACGGGTTTTCATTTTCTGATCATCTGATCTTCTGATCAACCGATCCTCCTATGTCCAAGGTCATCTGCCCCCTCTCCATCGTTCCGGTCCGTTCCGAGCCGAACGACCGCGCTGAATTGGTTTCACAGTGGCTCTTCGGAGAGACCGCCGATGTGGTGGACACGAAAGGCAATTGGTCCAAACTGCGTTTCGATCACGACGGCTACGAGGGTTGGGTGGACCACAAGCAGATCCTCCCCTGCACCTCGCCGAACTTCGATCCGGACCTGCGCGTGATCGACCAGAACACGATCGTGGACCTTGGCGATCGTCCCATTCCGCTCACCTACGGTGCCGTGCTTCCTTTCTATGCCGATGACCACATCCTCTGGCAAGGCCACCGCGTGCCGGTGCAAGCCGTGACCAACCACCGGCCCGAACTCGAACGCGCCGACCTGCTCGAACTCTACCTCCACCCCTTCCTGGGCGCACCATACCTATGGGGCGGTCGCACGCCGTGGGGCGTGGATTGCAGCGGACTCGTGCAAATGGTCTTCATCCTCATGGGCATCTACCTCCCACGTGATGCCTCCGCCCAAGCCACCGAAGGCGACAACGTGGATCTCCTCGATCTGAGCGAACCCGGCGACCTCGTCTTCTTCGACAACGAGGAAGGCAGGATCGTACATGTGGGCATGGTGCTCACCCGCAACGAGGACGACGACCTGCAAGTGGCCCACGCCAGCGGCCGCGTGCGCATCGACAAGCTGGACCAGCAAGGGATCTACAACGCCGAGGAAGGCCGCTACACGCACAAGCTGCGGATGGTGCGGAGGGTGTTGTGAGTGCAATGTCCCTTTGGCCTCAGGATAGTCGAAGGCGGCAGACCGTATGACCCACTGAATGCCTAGTATTGTGTGGCCAGCAGAGAAACCACTGGGTCCATTGTCATGAATAGGGTAAGCCGCACAACGATCAAGCATTCGATCAGGATCTTTGCATTCACCGCCGTACTCCTCTTCGGATATACGCTCGAAGCCGAAGCCCAGAAGATGTACATGTGGTGCCCTGATGAACTGAAGGCCACCCCACGTACCGATCAACTCCGGGACGTGGAGATCAACCTGATGGTGACCGATGCACGGATCGTCAGCGAGAAGGTCCGGGACAAATGCTCATCGCAAGAACTGATCGATGGAGTGGTCCGCTTGATCAAGGGAGCCTACCCTGCCGCAAGGATCACGGTGCTGCCAGAAGGTGAGCGGCGAGCCGAAGAAGGTAAGGTGATGTTGGAGGTGCGCATTACATCCTACCATGCAACATTTACTTCACCATCGTGGTTCGCAATGGCCGGCTTTTCTGTGAAACTTGTTGATCACCGGGGAGAACAACGCGAGAATTCACGTGATATCAGCAAGGAGAAGAAGTTCTTCAATGCAGGAGGATTCGCCACCGCGAAGAACAACTTGAACAAGGCTTACGTCGAAGCCTGCATCGAACTCCTGGATTTCATCTCGGATGAACTGGAGCGATGAGATCCACTTTGTGGATGGGTTCCTTGGCTACCACGGACCTCCGATCCGTGGTTACACTTCAACTGCTCTGGTCAAGTGAATTGGTCCGGGTCGCAGATTCGAAACAGCGCGAAAGAATTCGTGAGAGCGGGGAGGAAGTTCATCTGCTAACCTATCAGTACACAGGTGTCGCGCTCACCACATCCCAACCAAGCTTCTTGCATGCATCAGGTCGATTGAGCGTCCATTCGAACTCAATGCCTTGATTTGGCCGCACGAACTTGTACAACACATACTGCTCCGTACCGAGCACTGTTTTCGTCTCGCTGTAGTAAGTAACCTGAATAACTACATCCTTGTAGCTCGCTACAGTCGCCGAACTTGTGACGCGTCCATGGACCTTCAACTTGTTACCCCAGAAGTTCTCATTCCATTTTCCAGAGGCGTCCAGGAACCTGACCGGATCCGCACGTTCAATTTCCTCAACGGTCATGACCTTCTCCTCGTAGCTCGAACCACGCGAGGAAGGCACCGTGAAGAAGTAGTTCCACGTAAACAAGCCACCAACTACGACGATAACGCCTAGCGCGACCTTGGCTATCAATGACATCCCGCTTTTGCCTGTATCTGGTGGCGTTACGGCTGCAGACTCCTCTCGGATCCGAGGCGGTGCTTTTGAGGCCGTGCGAATGGGCGGTGGTTCGGTGAATAGATCCTTGAGTTCCTCAACACTCCCTGCATCTACCCAATCGGCCATACCCTCGCACCATACCTGAGTGTTCGCTTTGATGATCTTGGCTCGAAGGGCGTCCTTGTCAAACGGGCCTTCCTTGTCGTTGCCGTTGTGGATAAAGTAAATCGCCATGGTGATGGATTGGGATTGTCGAATGTAGTTGGAGGAATGATCCGAATGAGGGACCGACATGTGCCAAATGGAATAGCGTGCCAGAAACGCCGCCCGCTGCGCCCATGCAACTTAAGCCTCCGCAGTCTTTCCACCAATCACCACCCGCCCCGCACCTCCGCAGCACTCTGCAATCCTCGGAAACCCTGCGACCCCGATGACACCCCCATCGGCACGCAAACTCCGCATGTGGCCCTTGGCCTCCGGCCACCTTTAGCCCAATAGCCCAAACCCAGCCTAACACCCAACACCGCCCAAACCAAAAGGCCATTAACCCAAGCCCACCACAAGCCTTAGGGCCATACCAACCTGCCGTTGCCTAGCGGAACGCTACCGTTCCTCGTGCCATGTTTCCACACGCACAATAACGCGCCTTCATTGCAGTTATACAACAAAACACAACAACGCCATGGCAACCATTCATGAGACCGGCCACGCCAAGACCGTCGCCAACATCCAGGATGTCATCTCCTTCGTCACCGGCTACGGACCGGATTACAACCCCAGCAAGATCAGCATCCAACTGGCCACGCTGAACACACGGTACACCCAAGCCGTCGCCAACCTCGCCGCCGTCAACGCCGCAAACGCACCGTGGGTCACCGCCGTCAACTCCCGCGATGCCATCTTCTCCCCCTTCTCCAAGCGCGTCACCCGCATCGTCAATGCCGTGCAAGCCTCCGACGTTCCGCCCGAGGTCATCGACGACGTTCGTTCCATCGCACGCAAGCTCCAAGGCAAGCGCGCCAAACCCAAAGGTCCCGATGTCCCCGATGATCCCGCCACACCGGAGGACGAAAGCCACCACAGCATCTCCGCATCGCAACTCAGCTTCGATTCCCGCATCGAGAACTTCGACAAGCTCATCCAGTTGCTCACCGCACAAGCAGGCTACACCCCCAACGAGACCGACCTCAAGCTCGTCACGCTCACCGCGCTCCTCGCCAGCATGAAGGCCGCCAACCTCACGGTCATCAACGCCTACACCGTTGTGAGCAACGCCCGCATCACCCGCAACAAGGATCTCTATGATCTCATCAGCGGCCTCGTCACCGTCGCCGCCGATGTCAAGGCCTACGTCAAAAGCCTCTTCGGCGCCACCAGCCCCGAGTTCAAGCAGATCAGCAAGCTCAAGTTCATCCGCGTCAAGCTCTAGGAGCACGGGCCGTCATCCCGGGCTGTCATCCCCCCAGCGCCGTCATCCCGGGCTTGACCCGGGATCTCGTAAGGGCCACCCACCGTCTCGTAACAAACACGCGTCCACACCCAGCCACTCGCACCAACTAAGCGACCGCAACACCGCGCTGCGCGAGCGTCATCCCGGGCTATCATCCCCCCCAACGCCGTCATCGTGACGGAGCGGCCGTCATCCCGGGCTTGACCCGGGATCTCATAAGGGCCACCCACCGTCTCAAAACGAACGCACGTCCTCACCCAGCCGCTCGCACCAACTAAGCGACCGCACCACCGCGCTGCGCGAGCGTCATCCCGGGCTTGACCCGGGATCTCACAAATGTCCTCCCCGCCACAACAGGACGCTCGTCCGCACTCAGCGAACGGGCGTCCTGCTTTAGCGAACCAACACCCACACCGAGGAACCACGCACCATGCATTAGTGATCTCCCTTCCGCACTCAGGAAACGCCCACCCGCATCGAGGAAGTACGCCTCCTGCTCCAGCGATCTCGCATCCGCATCTTGGAAACAGGCATCCGCATTCAGGAAGTACGCTTCCGCATCCAGCAACCTAGCTTCCACATCGAGGAAACTCCCCTCCGCATTCAGGAAGTCCGCATCATGCGCAAGCGATCTCGCATCCGCATCCAGCAACCCAGCTATCACTTCGAGGGATCTCCGATCATTGCGTAGGATCCCATCGAGTACTGCATCACTGACAACAACACCAGTTACGGAATGGCCATGATGCTCCACGCGATCGGCCACAACACCGGTACTTGAACCGCGAGAACGATCGGACGAGGTCGGCCAAGCGGTGATCATCCGCCAATACTTCCGCCCCGTCCCGCTCCGTTCGTCGTTATGTCGTGCGCACCCTCACTTCCGCTGCCAGAACTGCCGCACTACCTTCATGGTCCGGTGCTTGACGACCGCCGCACCTATACCCACACCTCATGGACCTGAACCAATTCACCATCCGTTCCCAGCAAGCCATCCAACAGGCGCAGACCATCGCCAGTGGGAATGGTCAACAGATATTGGAGAACGGCCACATCCTCAAAGGCATCCTGGAAGTGGACGCCGATGTGACGCCCTTCCTCCTGAAGAAGCTGAACGTGAATGTGGACGCGATGCAACAGGCATTGGATCGCATCATCGGCACCTATCCGAAACAAAGCGGAGGGCAGATCACGCTTTCGCGGAACGCGAGTACCACGCTCACGAAAGCACTTGCCGCGCTGAAGGAATTCGGTGATGAGTACGCGAGCGTCGAGCACTTGCTCATCGGCGTGTTGGAAAGCGGAGACACCGTTTCGCAATTGCTGAAGGACAACGGCGTGAACCGCAAGGACCTCGTGGCCGCGATCAAGGAACTGCGCAAGGGCGCCACGGTGACCAGCCAGAGCCAGGAGGAAACCTACAACGCGCTGAACAAGTACGCCAAGAACCTGAATCAACTCGCGAAGGCGAACAAGCTCGATCCCGTCATCGGGCGCGATGAGGAGATCCGCCGCGTGTTGCAGATCCTCAGCCGGCGCACGAAGAACAACCCGATCCTCATCGGCGAACCCGGCGTGGGCAAGACGGCCATCGCCGAAGGCATCGCGCAACGCATTGTCAGCGGCGACATCCCGGATGATCTGAAGAACAAGCAGGTCTTCAGTTTGGACATGGGCGCACTCATCGCTGGTGCGAAGTACAAGGGCGAATTCGAGGAGAGGTTGAAGGCCGTGGTGAAGGAGGTGATCGCTGCGGAAGGCAACATCGTCCTCTTCATTGATGAGATCCACACGCTGGTGGGCGCGGGCGGTGGCGAAGGCGCTATGGACGCCGCGAACATCCTGAAACCCGCACTCGCACGCGGTGAATTGCGCGCCATCGGTGCCACCACGCTGAACGAATACCAGAAGTACTTCGAGAAGGACAAAGCGCTGGAGCGTCGCTTCCAGAAGGTGATGATCGAAGAGCCTTCACGCGAGGACGCCATCAGCATCCTGCGCGGCCTGAAGGAGAAGTACGAGAGCCACCACAAGGTGCTCATCAAGGACGCCGCCATCATCGCTGCCGTGGAACTCAGCACGCGCTACATCGCCGATCGCTTCCTCCCTGACAAGGCCATCGACCTCATCGATGAGGCCGCGAGCAAGTTGCGCATGGAGATCAACTCGAAGCCCGAGGAACTGGACGAGATCGATCGCCGCATCATGCAGTTGGAGATCGAACGCGAAGCGATCAAGCGAGAGAACGACGAGCCGAAACTCGCCGAGTTGAACAAGGAACTCGCGGAACTGAGCAACGAACGCGATGGCCTCAAGGCCCGTTGGGAAAGCGAGCGCCAACTGGTGGAAGCGATCAACAGTGCCAAGGACCGCATCGAGCAATTGAAGTTCGATGCGCAACAGGCCGAGCGCGAAGGTGACTTCGGAAAGGTGGCCGAGATCCGCTACGGCCGCATCCAAGAGACCGAGGCCGAATTGAAGAAGGCCAAGGACGACCTGCTCACCATGCAGGAGAACAGCAAACTGATCAAGGAGGAAGTGGATGTGGAGGAGATCGCTGCCGTGGTGAGCCGCTGGACCGGCATCCCCGTTACGCGCATGATGGAGGCCGAACGCACCAAGCTCTTACAACTGGAGGACGAGTTGCACAAGCGCGTGATCGGTCAGGACGAGGCCGTACACGCTGTGGCCGACGCCGTGCGCCGCAGCCGCGCGGGCATGGGTGATGAACGCCGTCCCATCGGCTCGTTCATCTTCCTCGGTACCACCGGCGTGGGCAAGACCGAACTCGCCAAGGCACTCAGCGAAGTGCTTTTCAATGATGAGCACGCCATGACGCGTATCGACATGAGCGAGTACCAAGAGCGGCACAGCGTATCGCGCTTGGTGGGTGCGCCTCCGGGCTATGTGGGCTATGATGAAGGCGGACAACTCACCGAAGCCGTGCGCCGCAAGCCGTACAGCGTGGTGTTGTTGGACGAGATCGAGAAGGCGCACCCCGACGTGTGGAACGTGTTGCTGCAAGTGCTCGACGATGGCCGACTGACGGACAACAAAGGCCGCGTGGTCAACTTCAAGAACACCATCATCATCATGACGAGCAACATCGGCTCGCAGATCATCCAGGAACGTTTCGAGAAGATCGAACGCGGCAACCGCGAGGAGATCATCGAGAACACGAAAGTCGAGGTGATGACCTTGCTCCGCGCCACCGTGCGCCCCGAGTTCCTGAACCGCGTGGACGAGATCGTGATGTTCCGTCCGCTGGGCCGCGAGGATGTCCACAAGATCGTGAAGCTGCAACTGCACCAGCTCATGGTGAAGCTGAAGGAGAAGGACATCAACCTGGTACCGAGCGAAGAGTTGATCGACCACATCTCCGAGACCGGCTTCGATCCGCAATTCGGCGCACGCCCCATCAAGCGCATGATCCAGCGCGAGCTGCTCAACGAACTGAGCCGCCAGATCATCGCGGGCACCTTGGAGACCGGCGTCGAGCAGGTGATCGATGTCTTCGACGGCCGCATCGTCATCCGCAAACCGATCGACGAGAAGGAGAAGAACGGGAGCGCGAAGCGGAAGGCGAAGGCAGGGGCATAACCGCTGAATGCAGGAACCGCAGAGAAGCAGAGGGCGCGGAGGAATGCAATGCGCTAGCCGCAGATGACGCAGATAGCGCAGATGGAATATCAAGCAGGCTCAGGAATGTGAAGCAGTAGGTTGCGATGCCTCCCCTCCATTGTCGTAGAAAGTGAGTCCGCATTCATCTGCGTTATCCGCGTCATCTGCGGCCTCATTCACATTCACGGATGCGCGTAGAACATCTGCAGCTTGAAGGCTGGCCGCACGCCACGCACCATGCGGGTGCCCGCCGGTTCAGCCACGTACTTGCGTTGGATCATGTGCGCATGCGCGGCCAAGTGCCCTACGGGCAGGATCACGTAAGGCTGTATCGGCAACAACCAGCGTTGCAATTCAAGACCCACCTCCGGTGAATCGGCGACGATGAGTCCATGGCCCAACAGCGGTAAAGAGAAACCACGCACGCGCGAACCTTCCACATACACGCTGCCGAGGTAACTGTGTTCCCGAAGCAGGTCACCGCGATCCTCGCCGCTGGCTTGCCGGTCCATGTGTAGCACGGCCATCATGTGCTCGGGTTCCATGTTCGTCACCTCGTCCTTGCTCGCGTTGATGAAGAGGCCGTCCTCGTACCGGAGCAATCCGCCATCCGCCTCGAAGCCGAACTTTTCCCAGAAGCCTTCAGTGTCCTCGCGTGCAATGAGCAATTGGCCGGTGGTCCCCTGCCCTTCCATCCATTCCACCATAGCGGTGGTAAGCGCCTTGCCCACACCCAGATCCATCCAGAGCGGGTTCACGAAGAGCTCACGGATCCACCCGGTGTCGCCATGTACGATCGCGCAGATGTATCCCGCGAACTCGCCGTCCATCGTGGCCTTCAGCACGTGCGCGTACGGTGTGAAGAAATGCCAGAGCACGGCACCCTGCATCTCCGGCTCATCGGGCAGTAGGGCGTATACCGTGTCGAGATCGGCGCGTTGTAGGGGTTCTATGGAGAGGGTGAAGTCCATCGGCATCGCGAAGGATGGAAAAGGATGGAAGTTGTGCAAGTCGATCGTGGATCCACGCAAGGTTCGGGGATCGTGGGATCGATCGTGCATAACCGATCGGCCATTCACTGGGATGCGAACCACTACCCGACTACTTTGCTCCCCGGACAGAACGAAATCCGGGGATGAGCCCGGAGCAGACAGAACGATGACCTTCACCGCACAGATAGACGACCTCACCACCGCCCTGCGCCTCACCCGTGCGCGCATTCTGGCCCCGGTGGATCCTTTCCAGAACCAACTTCCTCGGGACCCCGAGGTGTTCGTGGAGGACACCTTGCTCTACGTGATGGACCAGTGGACCGCGGACCTGAAGGAACAGGGCCACGTGCTTGAGGAGGACCATGGTTGGAAGGATGTGGTGAACCACTACCCGCGCTACGTGCTGCGTATGGCCGGTGGCGATCTGGTGCAACTGCACTTCACCGGTGAGTATCCGCGCTCGCTCTTCCTGAACATCAGCAAGGGCTTCCGCAACGGACAGCAGTTCAGTGATGCACGGCACGCTAGCTTGGAGTTGCCCATCACCACCGATGCCAATGCACTTCTCGCCAGCTTGCTGGAAGGGTTGAAGGGCATCGCGGCGTAAGAGCCGTAGAATGCCTCAACGCGGAGGCGCGAAGTCGCAAAGGCCGCAGGAGTTCAATGTGGTCGCACTTCGAGCGATCTTGCTTCACCTTCAGTGTCTCGTATTCCTCTCGCGCCCTCTGCACCTCTGCGGTCCACTTGTATTCCCTGCGCTCTCCGCGCCTTTGCGGTGAGCCCTCTTCCCCTCATGTTCGCACCTTTGTCCCATGGAGAGCACACAACGCAGCGTGACCGCGGAACTTTCCGGCGCGCCCTATACCACGCGCATCACCTCGCGCGGATTGGAACTCGTTGCCGATGAACCGGGCGACCACGGTGGCGCGGACCTCGGCATGCGACCGCATGAGATCCTGCTAGGCGCGTTGGCGAGTTGCACGGCCATTACCGTGCGCATGTACGCGGACCGCAAGCAATGGGATGTCGGACCTATCCGCGTGACCGCCACTATGGACCGCAAGCAGGAAGGCCGGGAGGTGGAAACGAACATCGCGCTCACCTTGGGTGTTTCCAATGCGATGCCGGCCGACCAACGCGAACGCCTGTTGCAGATCGCAGGCTTGTGTCCGGTCCACCGCACCTTGCAGAGCCCGATCGCCATCTCCATGAGTCTGGAAGCATGAGCAAGGAACACACCTATACCAACGGCGAGGTCACCATTGTGTGGAAGCCGGATGTATGCACCCACAGCCGGAAGTGCTGGACAGGACTTGGAGCAGTATTCCAGCCGGGGAAAAAGCCGTGGATCAAGCCGGAAGGGGCCACCACCGAGGCCATCGTCGCGCAGATCAAACAGTGTCCGAGCGGAGCGTTGAGCTTTCGCATGAACCATGGGGAAGCGGAGCCGGAGCGAGAGACAACTACAACAGTTGCCGCCGTGGAACTGATGCCGAACGGCCCATTGATGGTGAAGGACCGATGTACCGTGCAACACAGCGACGGTCGCACCGAGGAACGCACACGCACCACCGCGTTCTGTCGCTGCGGAGCTTCAGCAAACAAGCCTTATTGCGATGGTACCCATCGCACAAACGGATTCACGGACGCGGCATAAGGACGTGATCGTTCGCCGGACCGCCGTGCGGCCCTTTACTCCGTTCCTGCATGGGGGCTACCTTTGCGCGTAATCGACCTCCGCTCCTAGAGTTATGATCATCCAGGATCCCAACCGCGCAGTACTTAGCCCGGCCCAGAAAGCGCGACGCATCAACGCTGATTCCGACCTGTACGGGACCTTCGCCGAGATCGGCGCCGGGCAGGAAACAGTGCGCCATTTCTTCCGCGTGGGCGGGGCTTCGCAGACCATCGCGAAAGCGATGAGCGCTTACGACAAGGACTTCAGCAATGCGATCTACGGACCGGAACCCGGCAACCGGTTCGTGTGCGAGAGCCGCTTGAAGAACATGTTGCGGCATGAGTACGGGTTGATCATCGATCGCCTGGACCGCAACGACCACCCGACCGAACGCTTCTTCACCTTCGCGAACACCGTCGCCTCCAGTACCATGGAGAACCCGCACAGCGGGCATGGTTGGGTCGGCGTCCGTTTCCAGACCGCTCCGGATCAACCCACCAATGATGTGATCCTCCACGTGCGCTTGCATGAGCCGGACATCAGCTTGCAGCAGGAAGCCATCGGTGTGCTGGGTGTGAATCTGCTCTTCGGGTGCTTGATGCACTTCGACAACCCGGACCAGATCATGGAGGAACTCTATGACAACGTGAGCCGTCACGTCATGGAGATCGACATGATCCAGATGAACGGGCCGGCGTTCACGCAAGTGGACAACCGCTTGTTGAGCCTGCAACTGGTGAAGCGCGGCTTCACCGATGCGGTGCTCTTCGGGCCCGATGGCCAGAACCTGCAGGCCAGCGATGCGCTGTACAAGCGCAACATCCTCACCATCCGCGGCAGCTTCCGCCCGGTGACGAAGGTGAACATCGACATGATCATGAACGGCTACAACATGTTCATCAAGGAACAGCGTGTGGACCGTCAGAACCTGCAGGTGCTTTTCGAGATCACGTTGAGCAACCTCCGGTCCGACACCGGCGATGTGGACGAGAAGGACTTCATTGACCGCGCGGACATCCTTTGCTCACTCGGCCAGACCGTGCTGATCAGCAATTACCAGGAGTACTACAAGCTGGTGGAGTACTTCAGCCGCTACACCAAGGCGCGCATGGGCCTGATCATGGGCGTGAACAACCTGGTGGATGTATTCGATGAGAAGTACTACCGCCACTTGAACGGTGGTGTGCTGGAGGCCTTCGGCATCCTCTTCCACCGGGACCTGAAGATCTATGTGTACCCGAGCCGGACCACAGCAACAGCGGAGATCATGACCCTGAGCAACATGCCGGTACACCCGCGCCTGCGACCATTGTATGACTACCTGCTCTTCAACAAGCGCATGGTGGACATCGACAACTACGATCCCAATGTGCTGCACATCTTCAGCAAGGCCGTGCTGGATATGATCCGCGCGGGCCAGCACGGTTGGGAGGGCATGGTTCCGCCGTACGTGGACAACATGATCAAGGACAACCGTTTGTTCGGCTACGTGCCCACACGGGAGGACCAGGCCATGCCGACTGGCATGAAGGTCTGAAGGGATCTCGCCATCCTCTCGGATGGCGACTTGCTTTCAGGTTCGCCCGTGGAAGTGGACAGTTGTTAAGACATTGGTCGCCTAATTTGGCCGCGCTTCCCAATGCTCCCCTCGCCCACCCCGATCGCGCAACCCCTGCGCAAGCGTGATCCCGCGTTGCGGCCGTACCCCTTTCCGTACAAGGCGTGGCTCACCATCAGCAGCGATCCGGACAATACCCTCATCGGCGATTGGGAACAACTGCACGCGTTGATCTGGAAGGAACTCGAACTTCCCTTCGCGGATTCGCTCTTCATACGTTCCTACAACGAACTCCTGCCGGACCAGGTGGACCTGCACCGGTATCCGCAGATCCTCGATGCGCATCCGCACGACACCATACACACTTGGGGCGATTTCATGTTCGCCGGTGCGCGCGCCTTCCACCGTCCGGATGCCGAGGTGCATGCGGCCATCCTGCTGGACCGTGGATTCGTACCACGGGTGTGGGTGGACCACAGCATGTTCCCCGGCAACCTCATGCACCGACACCAATACGGTGGGATCCCAGCGTTCAAGGATTTCTCGGGACACAGTTATCCGAATCCGTTATACAGCCTGGACATCATCCACCGCAGCGGCATCCGTTACATCTGGGACGGTGCCGTGACGAACGTGCTCGGGCAGGATCGTCCGCAAAGTCTATGGGCGGAGCACCGCGAACGCGCAGGTTCCTTTACCAAGGCGCAGAAGAATATCCTGCTGCATCGCTTCGGTGCGACCTTCGGGCTTGGCGCTGGATTCCGGGCGCAATTCATCGGCAACGATACGTGCAGGGCGCTGCGCTTTCCGGATGGCACAGCGCTCTACGTCTTTCCCCGCTACGGCGAACCGCAACTTGCGGATATACACGGCGTAGGTGAATTGCTCGCTGGGGAGAAGCTCGATCTCCTGACGCAACGTGGCGGCACCACGATCATTTACACACATTTGGGAAAGCGTCGTCCCGATGCGATGAAGGATGCGCAGCACATTCCACCGCACACGCAAACCGCGCTACACGACCTGGCCCGTCGCTACCGCGAAGGGGAGATCATGCTCTCCCCTATTTCCCGAATGTTGGACTACCTGATCCTGCGTGATCACATCACCATTGATCGCGACGAACACACCATCACCTTCAATGCTGACGGCATTGCCTTCGACCGCATCGGAGCGAATGAACTGAGCGGACACGCATTCAGCATTTCAGGGCTGGGAAGTGATGGTTCACAGTATCGCGTGGTAGGCACGCATGGACCACTTCAACCTACGGTGGAAGCACACTACGGAGAGCACTTCACTTTGCGGTTCGCGTGACAGGAGCCGGAACGGATCCGGAACTTCGTCCGCACATGCGTGGTACGGTCGCACATAACGCCCATCGCTCCGCGATCCATTGGCTCGGCATCGAACCCGGTAGTGGAGCGATCCTCAGCGCGGGTGCGGACGGGAAGGTGATGGCATGGGATCCTGCGGAACCGGAACAGGTCCGTGTGATCGCCAGTTTGCCCACCCCTATCTATTGCGTTTGGCAGGATGACCGTGGACAACGCTTGGTCGTTGGAACCTCCGCAGGCGAATTATTCGTACTGGATCTTGTTGAACGACGGGAGGTCCAACGGATCCAAGCGCATGGGCTCGGGATCTTCTCACTCGCGATGGATCGCGCGGGCCACTTGTACTCGGCCGGTGGTGATGGGACCCTCGGCGTGTGGCAATGGTCGAATGGGTCCGTTGATCGCCTAGAACTCATCCGGCGCATTCCGCTTGGCGAGGCCAAATTGCGCGCGATCGCGATCCACGGTGATCAACTGGCTGTTGCGTGTGGAGATGGTCCGGTGCATGTCCTCGAAGCGGGAAGCATGAACGAGATCGCCACGATCACCGCGCATGAGCCAGGTGCGAGTGCGTTGGTATGGCATCCGGACAAGCCGGTGCTGCTCAGTGGTGGCAAGGATGGCGAAGTGGCGGTGTGGGACGTTCGCAATGACTTCAAGTCGTTGCTGCGGATCGCTGCACACCGCTCCACCATCTATCACATGGCCTTCAGCCCTGATGGAGCATTGCTCGCGACAGCATCCCGCGACAAGACCGTGAAACTCTGGAGCGCAAAGGACCTCGAGTCCGTGCAACGCTTGGATATCAAAGCAGGTGGGCACTCGCACAGTGTGAACGCACTCGCGTGGAACGGAACGGATCTCTACACGGCGGGCGACGACCGGCGATCGATCCGTTGGACCGTGCGCTGATCAGAACGGGTAGAAGATCGGGATCAGCAGCGTCGCGAGCAACCAGAACAGGATGTGCAATGGGAAACCCACGCGCATGAAATCGCGGTACTTGTATTGGCCGGCGGTGTACACCATGGCGTTGGTCTGGTAGCCGATGGGCGTCATGAAACTAGCGCTGGCCGCGAAACAAACGGTCATGATGAAGGGCGTCGGATCCAACCCGGCTTCTGCTGCCATGCTGAGGGCAATGGGTGTGATCAGTGCAGCCGTGGCGGTGTTGCTCATCATCTCCGTCATGGCACTGGTGAAGATGTAGAGCCCGCTGATCACCGCCACCGGGCCCCAGGGTCCGAGCACGGCTACGAGTTTTCCCGCCATGCGGAGATCGAGCCCACTGTTGTGCATGGCCGCGCCAAGGCTGAAGGCACCGGCCATCAGGAAGATCACCTTCCACTCGATGGATTCATAGACCTGCTTCATCGTGAGACCGCCGGTAAGCACGATGAGAAGGACTCCCAACAACGCCGCCATCATTACCGGAAGGATGTTGAGGCTACTGGTGATGACGACACCAAAGATCACCAACGCCACCAACGCGAAGCGCTTCCGGTCGAAATCGGCCATGCCTTCTTGTTCACCAAGGATCGCGAAGGGCGCGTCGGGTTGGCCTTCGAGTTCTTTTAGTGAACGTACGTAGTGGTTCTTCACTTCGGCAAGGATCACATCACCCGCACGAAGCACCGTGTCGTGCAACCGTTCGCGCACCACATCCTCGCGGTGGCGCACCGCCAAGGGCACAGCTCGATAACTTCGGATGAGATCAGCCTCCCCCAAGGTCATCCCATCCAGCGGACTGCTGGCCGTGATCACCAATTCCACCATGGTGGTGCCGCGCGTGCGCAGATCGTCTCCCGCCATTTGCACCGTGGGCTTCACGGTGATGTTGGCGCGGTCCTTCAGCGCGCGGATCTTGTCCACATCGCAACGCACTTTCAGTACATCACCCGCTTCCAGTACCATATCGCCCGGAGGCAAGGAGAAGCGCTGGCCATCGCGCATGATCTCGATGATGTCCATTTCAAGTTCACGGACCAAGGCGCTATCCATGATGCGCTTGCCCACGAAGCGGGTTCCGGGCATCAATTCGATCTCGGTGAGGTAGCCTCCCATGCCGAACTTCTCCTTCAGATCCTTCTGGTCCTTGCCGCCGGGTAGCAGGTGCCGACCGATGAAGACCATGTACAGGATGCCCACCACGAGGAAGACCAATCCCATGGGCGCCATTTGGAACATGCCGATCTCGGGGCCGCCCAACTTGATGCTCAGTCCGCTCACGACGATGTTCGTGCTCGTGCCGATGAGGGTGACCGTGCCGCCGAAGATGGTTCCGAAGCTGAGCGGGATGAGGAGTTTGCCGGGATGCATGTTCGCCGAGCGTGCCATCTGCACGGCGATCGGGATGAAGACCGCTACGATCGGCGTGTTGTTCACGAAGCCGCTTACGGTTCCCACCATGGCCATGAACACAAGGAGGCCCCAGCGCTCGTTCTTCCTGAAACGCTCGCTCAAGCGCGGTCCTAGCGTGCTGAACACCCCCGTCTTCATCAGCGCCGCACTGAGTACGAACATGAAAGCGACCGTTAGTGTGGCAGCGTCGCTGAAGCCTGCAACTCCTTCCGCCGGAGTGATCACACCGCTCAGGACCAACGCGGCGGCGATCATCAACGCCACCAGGTCGATGCTCAGCTTCTCACTGACGAAGAGGATCAGCGCGCCGATGAGGACAGCGAGGACGATCCATTCGTTGGGGCTCATGATCTACGGCTGCGAAGTAACGGGAGATGGCGCGGCAATGATGGGTTCATAGGATCAACGAATATCCGGAGAATGCAGTGCGCCGATCAACCCCAGTTCGCCACGTACCATGGGATCGCCCGATCCAATCCTTGTTGGAGGTCGACCTTCGGGCCGAAGCCCAGCACGTCGCGCGCTTTGGTGATGTCCGCCAAGGAGTCCCTGATATCTCCTCCCCGTTCGGGCGCATGTTCAGCTTTCACACCGGCGACGGCAGGATCGATGGATACAAGGGCGTTGCGCAAGGCGTCCACGAGTTCCAGCAGGGTGACACGCGATCCGTAGGCCACGTTGAAGACCTGCCCGAACGCGCGCTCATCCGCACAGACAACGGCCTTCTGAACCGCTTCAACCGCATTGGCGACGTACGTGAAATCCCGCGATTGCAAGCCGTCCCCGTAGATCTGTGGAGATGAGTGGGCCAAGAAGGCTTTGATGAAACGCGGGATCGCCGCCGCATAGGGTCCCTCGGGATCCTGGCGCTCGCCGAAGACATTGAAGAACCGCAGGCCGATGGTGCGCATGCCGTGCAGTCGGTGGAAGAGCCGGGCATAGACCTCGTTGCCATACTTGGTGATGGCATAGGGCGAGAGCGGCTTGCCGATGTTCTCCTCGCGCTTCGGAAGTTCCGTGGAATCGCCGTACACGCTGCTGCTGCTCGCGAAGACGAAGCGCTGCACCCCAGCCGTCCGCGCAGCCTGCAACACATTGAGGAATCCGCCGAGGTTCACCGCATGTGATGAGATCGGATCGGCGATGGAGCGCGGAACGGATCCCAACGCGGCCAGATGCACTACGACGTTCACGCCCTTCATCGCGCGTTCGCAATCCGCGGTTTCGCGGATGTCGCCTTCCATCGGATCGAAGGCTTCCACACCGATCAAGTGATCCAGGTTCGTCCGCTTGCTCGTGGCGAAATTGTCCATGCAACGGACGCGATGCCCTGCGGCCAGCAATGCATCACATACGTGACTTCCGATGAAGCCTGCGCCGCCGGTGACAAGGATGGTACGCTGAACCATATGGGCGGCGAAGATATCCGGAGCGGGGGGGGGGGGGGGGGGGGGGGGGGGGTGGGGGGGGGCGGCGTCGCGGGCGAGGGGGGGGGGGCGGGGGGGGGGGGGGGGGGGGGGCCCCGGACGGGGGGGGGGGGTGGGGGGGGGGGGGGGGGGGGGCGGGGGGGGGGGGGGGGCGGGGGGGGGGGGGGGGGGGGGGCCGCGGGGGGGGGGGGGGGGGGGGGGGGGGGGGGGGGGGGGGGGGGGGGGGGGGGGGGGGGGGGGCCCCCGAGGGGGGGGGGGGGGGGGGGGGGGGGCGCCCGCGGCGGGGCGCCGGGCCGGGCGGGGGGGGGGGGGGCCCCCCCCCCGGGGGGGGAGGGGGGGGGGGGGGGGGGGGGGGGGGGGCGGGGGGGGGGGCACGGCGGGGGGGGGGGGGGAGGGGGGGGGGGGGGGGGGGGGGGGGAGGGGGGCGGGGGGGGGGGGGGGGGGGGGGGGGGGGGGGGGGGGCCGACGGAGCGGCTTGCCTTACGCGCGAGGGCGCTTGATGTAAAGATCGATCAGGGCCATGCGGTCGGTCTTGTGGCTGCTGTTCACTGGAAAAGCATCCACGAACATCAGGTCGGCCGGTATCATGTAGGCCGGAAGCGACCGCTCCAAGTGAGTGGCAACATGGCCTCGTAACGCGGTGGCCTCGGCGCCCGGTGCGGGTCGAATGAAGCCCACGATCCGCTTGACCACATCACCACTCTTCAACGGAACCGCGATGGCATCCGCCACGCCGGGCACCAAGAGCATTTGTGCGCCGATGTCGCCCAACTCGATGCGGAAGCCATTCAGCTTCACCTGTTCATCACGTCGGCCATTGAAGAAGAGGATCCCATCCTGGAACCAACCGTAATCGCCGGTACGGAAGCCGCGCTGTCCTTCATCCACGAAGAACTTCTCCGCGTTCAATTCATCGTTGTTCAAGTAGCCGATACTCACATGCGAACCGATGATCTCGATCTCGCCGGGTGCTTCCTTGGTGGCGACGCTACCATCGTCGGTCCGCGTCCGGATGATGGAATCGCGCTTCGGCCGACCCACGGGCATGTCGGCATACTTCGCAAGCATGTCCAGTGTCACGTCGATCAACGAGGTCGCCACGGTGGCTTCCGTGGGTCCATAGGTATTCAGCACGCGTGCAGCCGGGAAGCGGTCCAGCAACCGTTGTGCGGTCATCTTCGGCAAGGCTTCACCGCAGAAGAGGAAGGAATGTATGGTCGGCAATTCCCCGCCCGTGAAGGACGGTTCGGTCAGGTACAAGTAGGCGAACGTAGGCGTGCTCACCCACACCGAGCCACCATACTCATTCACACGATCAAGGAATCGGCGCGAATCCTTGGCCGTGCCCGCATCGTTCAGGAGCAACGTCGCTCCCGAATGAAGGCTGGTGAAGAGTTCGTACACGCTGAGGTCGAAACTGAACGGAGCTTGATTGATGAACACATCATCGGGTGTGAACCCGAAGTCGTTCACCATCCATTCAAGGAAAGCCCCGGCCGCTTCGCGCGTGATCCGCACACCTTTCGGTTCGCCGGTACTTCCACTGGTGAAGATGATGTAGCGGATCGGGTCCGCTGGCCGATCCGGTACGCCCGCTTCGATCAACACTTCCGGGTTGCGACGAACCT
Organism: Flavobacteriales bacterium; assembly: GCA_016721005.1. GTDB lineage: Bacteria > Bacteroidota > Bacteroidia > Flavobacteriales_F > PHOS-HE28 > PHOS-HE28. The sequence continues at coordinate 123,807 of JADKJM010000004.1, read as the reverse complement.
TCCCATTCTGTAGGACGAATGGAACGTGATCCACGAATCGTTCATCCGTCTGATCAATGATCAGTGCAGCACCGGTGATCGCGCGGATCCGCATCACCCGATCCATGGGCACCACCACATCCAAGGGGATGTACGGATGACCGAGCATCATGCACGCCGTCATCGCGCAGACCATCTCGGCCTCCTTGTGCCCACGCACCATGACGGGATGTCCCGCGGGCAAATCGAGTGCGCTGATCATAGCGGCCAATGCCTCGCAACGGGTCTTGAATGCCGACCACGTGAGTGCGCCATCACTGCCGATCACGGCGGCTCTCTCCGGTGATCCATCCGTCTCTTCAAAGCGTCCGCTGACAATGTTGAAGCGCATGATCAGTGCAGGAATGGGAACCTTCCGCTGAAGATATAGAGCGCGAAGCACGCGAGGTTGAACATGATGAAGATGGAGATCTCCTTCACGGCCCAAGCTGGTGTGCTTCCCCAGAGATCGCGCTTGTGCTTGCGAATGCGGTGTTGGTGGCTGTTGTACACCACCGAGTACACGCCGAACAACGAACCGCTGATGATGTAGTGTGCTTCAAGACCGTTCCACAAACCCATGAGCAGGAAGGTGCTGAAGAGGGCGATGTTCTGCTTCAACAACGGCCACGTGCGCAAGCGCTGCACACCGCTCAAGCTCTTGTAGATCGGCCGGAAGAAATAGTCGCGTAGCCAGTCGCCCAAACTGATGTGCCAACGTTTCCAGAAATCGGGTGCGGTGTCCGTGAGCCACGGGCGATCGAAGTTCTTAGGCAGTTCGATCCCGAGCATACGGCCCAAGCCGATGGCCAACAACGAGTAGCCCGCGAAATCCAGATACAGGTACACCGAGTAGTCGTACATCGTCGCGGACATGTCAGCGAGTGCGGTGCTCTCCTGTGGAAAGCGCGCGAGCCAGTAGCGATCCACGATCTCGGCACCGACGAACTTGTGCAAGAGACCGAGGATGAAGAATTCCCAACCCGCCAAGAGTGCTGCACCATTCAACCGCGACCAACCCTGATCGAGATCGGACTTGAACCGCTCATAGCGATCGATGGGGCCAGCGAGCAGGCTTGGTGTGAAGAGCAGGAAGCTGATGAATTCGGAGAACCGGAACCGATCACGCAGCTGCTCGCGATCGAGATACACTTGGATGCACCGGAAGGTGATGTAGCTGATCCCCGCGAAGCCGATCACATCCACCTCCCATTTGAGCTTTACGAGCACCATGGGAAGCGCGAGCAGCAGACTGCCCAACAACCCGTGCAGCTTGCGCCACTTGAACAACAGCAACCATGTGAAGAGGCACTGGTACGCGGTGAACGTAAGCAGTTGCACCGGCTTGGGATAGTACACGACCACGTAGAACAAGCTGATGAACGTGATCGCGGATCCGAAGGCGACCGAACCGCGCAAGACCAATTTGGCCACGTACAGCAGCGGCACAAGGAGCAGGAAGAGCAAGTAGAAGTCGATGTCCGCGAAGGGCAGCATGCTTCAGAATTGCTGGTACACGAATTTCACCGAGCTCATGGCCGCATCCATGCTCACAAGCCGTGGGTCATGCAGCCACAACATGCCAAGCGCCAGCACCACATAGATGACCGTCCACTTCAGAATGCGCTGGAGGGTTTGCCGCTTGTTCATTGGAAGTGTGCCACCACGGCGCTATCGACCCGGTACCAGCCCACGGGTCCGAGGTGCATGATGTCGGTAAGTGTGCCTGGGCGATAACCGGTCGTGTCGCTGCGCCACATGTCGAGGTAGTCGAACCCACTCCGATCCAAAGCCTCTCGGATCGAGTTGATGGTCGGATCCAAGGCGCGGAGGTTGGTGTACACGAACGGATTGAGCGGCTGGATCACGAACAGGGGATCGGCGTTGGCCTGTTTCATATAGTGGAGCAAGGCCTGAAGGTCCCGGAGTTCCCTGGAGTGATCCAACGGAACCGCTTCCACTTCACGCGTCGCGCCGTTCACATAGGTGGAATAGTACTCGTCGTTGACGAATGCATGATTGTTCGTACACAACGCCAAGTGCCGCGCCGTGCCTTCGCCCATCAAGCGAGCCCACTCCGCTGCTTCAATTGCGGGCACCGTCAGCGTAGGCGCATCGGCCGAGCTACTCGATGCCGGGGTCATTTCAGCGATCGCCTTGACACCGTACCACGCCCAAGGCTGACTGAACGCGTAACGGATCCGGTCCAAAGGGTCCGTGTTGCGCGCGATCCACTTCACCACGGGTTGTGCACCGCTCAACTCGCTTCGGTGCTGGATCAAGTAGGTCGCGATCGGGAGCGCTGTACTATCGCCGGATCGCAGCCTTTCGGCGATACCAGCAAGCGATGGACTCGGTTGGTATTCAAGGAAGGCTTCCAAGCTGGTTCCATCGGTTGCGCTACTGCCAGCGAACCAACCCGGCGAGAGAAGGATCACCAGCTTGGCATTCTCCAATGGCGCGTTGGCGGAGATCAATTGGGCGTGAATGCTGAAGCTCTGGTTCCCCGCATGTCCGATCGCGATCATCGGGACCTTCGATTCCTGTCCGAAGAAACCCACTGGTTTCGCCGGATCATCCTTGGAGGTCAGTTCAGATGAACCGAACAACACCACACTCGAACCGGATCGCAGCGCATTGCCCAATGCAGCGGATAGATCCGGGTGGTTCTTGTAGTTGCCGTAGTAGCCATGGAGGGGCAGATCCAATGGATCCATCACAACAGGCTTGGGACCTCGGAGGATCGTCCCGACCGCCGGAATGGATCGAGCGCCAATGCTGACCAGGACCGCAGCCAGAACTACGGAGACCAAGTGGATGCTACCGTTGCCTGGTCCGTTGCGGATCATGAGCGCCTGAGCTGCACATACGCTACCAAGCTACCGAGGTCCCTGAAGTGCTGCCCGTTGATATCCACGAAGGGGACCTGGATCCCGAAGGCACCTTCCAATGCGACCGCCAGATCCACAGTACCCACGCTGTCCAGGATGTTCTGCTCCACAAGGAGATCCTCATCCTTCACTTCCACGAAGGCCACGTTCTGGATCTCCTGCTTGATGATCTCCTTGATCTCCTCGGCTGTCATTGGGAAACGAATGTATCGAACACCTGACGGCTCGAACGGACGGACATGGATCGGCACGTACGCTCGGAAATGTTGTTGCTCGTCGGGTTGGACATGCAATGGCTCGTCGGGTCGGACATGTCCGACCCCTACTTCGCGACGGCGACCGAACGCTTCTCGCGGATCACGGTGATCTTCACCTGACCCGGATAGGTCATCTCGTTCATGATGCGATCGGCGATGCTCATGCTCAGTTCATCGCTCTGCTGATCGGTGATGCGCTCGCTTTCCACCATCACGCGCAACTCGCGACCGGCTTGTATGGCGAAGGCCTTGGTGACGCCGTTGTAGCTCATGGCCAAGCTCTCCAGATCCTTCAGGCGCTGGATGTAGGCTTCCGTTGCTTCTCGACGTGCACCGGGACGCGCACCGCTGATCGCATCACATGCTTGCACGATCGGCGATAGCAAGGTGGTCATCTCGATCTCGTCGTGGTGGGCACCGATCGCGTTGCACACGTCGGGCTTCTCACCGTACTTCTCGGCGAGCTTCATACCCAACAAGGCGTGCGGCAATTCCGGCTCCTCATCGGGCACCTTGCCGATGTCGTGTAGGAGACCAGCGCGTTTGGCCGCCTTAGGGTTCAGGCCGAGTTCGGCAGCCATGATGGCGCTCATGTTGGCCACCTCGCGGCTGTGCATGAGCAGGTTCTGGCCGTAGCTGCTACGATACTTCATGCGGCCCACCATGCGGATGAGCTCGTTGTGCAGGCCGTGGATGCCGAGATCGATGCAGGTGCGCTTGCCCACTTCCATGATCTCTTCGTCCAAGTGCTTCTTGGTCTTGGCCACGATCTCTTCGATGCGGGCCGGGTGAATGCGGCCGTCCTTCACCAGTTGGTGTAGTGCAAGGCGAGCGATCTCGCGACGCACCGCATCGAAGCAGCTGAGGATGATGGCGCCGGGGGTATCATCCACGATGATCTCCACGCCGGTGAGTTCCTCCAAGGTCCGGATGTTCCTTCCCTCGCGACCGATCACACGGCCCTTCACATCGTCGTTGTCGATGTGGAACACGCTTACGCTGTTCTCGATGGCGTGCTCGGTGGCCGTCCGTTGGATGGTCTGGATCACGATGCGCTTGGCCTCCTTGTTCGCGGTGAGTTTCGCTTCCTCCTGCGCATCCTTGATGTGCGACATGGCCGCTGTGCGTGCCTCATCCTTCAGGTTATCCACCAATTGCTTTTTGGCCTCATCGGCACTCAAACCGCTGATGTTCTCCAGCTGCGTCACCTGCTTGGCGTGCATCTTCTCGGTCTCCTCTTTCCGCCGCTCCAAGCCCTCCATCTTCTGGGTCAACTCCTGCCGGAGCTGATCGGTCTGCTTCTCCTTGTTGGAAAGGTCCTGCTGCTGGCGACTCAGTTGCTGTTCACGCTGTTTCGCCTTCTCCTGGGATTGCTGCACGTTGCGCTCGCGTTCGCGCACTTCCTTCTCGTGCTGTTCCTTCAACTGAAGGAATTTCTCCTTCGCCTGCAGGATCTTCTCCTTTTTCAGGGCTTCACCTTCCACTTCGGCTTCCTTGAGGATGCCTATGCTTCGTCTCTTCGCCGCGCTGTTGAGCACGGCATACACAATGGCACCGCCGCCTACCAGGCCGGCCAGTACTCCGATCAAAATGCTGATGATGTCGATCTCCATGGGTCCACGTTGTTAAGTGGACCGGGCATGGCCTCCGGATGTCCGGGAGCGAAAGCGGATGGTCAGGGCGTGATCTCGGCGAGCAACTTCTCGATCCCCGTCAGGACGGCCAATGCTTCGGCTTCCTGCTTGGGGGCGTTGGTGTTCATGGCGCGTACGGCGACTTCCATCGCGGCCATGGCCAACATGTCCTGCTTGTCGGTGAGCGGATAGTGCTCCTTCAAGCGGGTGATGCTCTCATTGATCTCGTCCACCGCACGACGCACATTCTCCTCTTCCGCCTGATGAATGGTCAGCGGGTAGGCTCGTCCTGCGAGTTCGACTCTTATCGATCGTTCGTCCATGGTTCTCTTCGATGCTAGTCCTGGATGAGTTCCAGGCAGCGATCGATCTCATTGACAAGTTCGTCGATCCGTTCCTTCGTTCCCGGTACGCTCGGCACGCTTGGGGCGGGCTTTGCTTTCCGAAGGACCTCGTTCTCCCGTTCCAGTTCCGCCACTCGCGCGGTCAGCACTTCGCTGGTGCGCTGGTGGTCATGACCTGCCGCTTCAAGTACCGCCGCACGCTCGCGCAGGCTCTTGTGGTCACGCACCAAGCGTTCCACTTGTTCCTGCACCTTGTGCAAACGATCCGTTAATGAGGCTGTCACTGGAGGGGAGACCTGCTCGGTCCGTGGCCAAAGATAGCCGACCACCCCAAGCCGGACCGGTTCGAGTTTGAACGCAGCGGTGTTGATGCTGGAACACCGCACTCCAAAAGGGGCCATTGGCGTGGTTCTAGCTTGCGGGCGTGTTGAAAATGACAACCCGGAAGCGTGAGCCTATGCTCCAAGAAGTCACCATTACCGCATTGATGGTCAGCTTGTTGTTGCCGATGACATCCGACGCTCAAGCCCCCGCAACGCCCCCCCGGTTCATCGCCCCAATGGACATCCCCTTGGAGTTGGCCGGCAACTTCATGGAGCCCCGCTCGGACCATTTCCACTCCGGTCTGGACATCCGGACCCAAGGCAGAGAGGGCATTCCGGTGAAGGCGGTGGCGGATGGCTGGGTGTCCCGGATCAAGATAAGTCCGTGGGGTTTTGGCAAGGCACTGTACATCGATCATCCGGACGGCCACACCTCCGTGTACGGTCACTTGCAGGCGCTGAAAGGGGTGATCGCCCAAGCCTGCGAGGACCAACAGTACCGGCAACAGGACTTCAGCATTGATTGGACGGTGGAGAAAGGCGCAATACCGGTGAAGCAGGGCGATGTGATCGCACTCAGCGGCAATACCGGTGGAAGCAGTGGCCCGCACCTGCACTTCGAACTGCGTTCCACCAAGGACCAACATGGGATCGACCCTGAGTCGCTCGGCATTCGCATCCCGGATGGCAAAGCCCCGGAGATCAACGGCATCCGGCTCTATCCGCTCACGGATACTTCCCGCACCATGCCCTACCCGGCCAAAGCCGTCGGATTCACGACCCAAGGGATCAACGGCTCATACACCCTGAAGGACGGTGTGGCCCTTTCGGCCTATGGAACCGTGGGATTGGGGATCCACACCATCGATCGGTATGATGCCGACGGTGCGAAGTGCGGCGTGCGTTCCATCGAACTCTTCGTGGATAGTGTCCCCGTGTTCAGCACCCGCTTCGACGACCTCGATTTCGGGGTGAACCGCTACTGCAACGCCCACATGGACTACGCGCAGTTCAAGGGGAACAAGCTGGAATACCATCGGTGCTACCGCTTGCCGAACAACAAGCTGCGGATCTATGGGAAGGAGGAAGCCCAAGGACGGATCGAGCTGAAGCCCGGACAGCAGCGCAAGGTCCGTTTCCTGATCACGGACAGCCATGGCAATACCAGCACATTACGCTTCACCTTGACCGGGGCAACAGCCGCAGCCTCTATCGCATGGCCCGGTGCCGAAGTGGATGGAAGCCTGTTCCGGTACGATGCAGCGAACAGCCTTTCGGAAGAAGGCGTGCGTTTCAACCTTCCCGAGAATTCGCTTTATGACGATGCCTATGTCCGCTACGCGACCAAGCCCGGGACCGGTCGCGCGTTGACTGCGATCCACAGTATCGGCGACCCACTGATCCCGCTGCAGACACCGGGCGAGTTGGCGATCGCGATCAAGCACGCGAAGCCCGGCAAGACCTTGATCGTCCGGTTGGATGAGAAGGGTGCGGTCGCCAGCGCGGTGGGTGGGCGCTATGCCGATGGGTGGATCTCCGCGTCTGTAAAGGTCTTCGGGAGCTACACCGTGATGTTGGACACCGTGCCTCCGGTGATCACCAACGTGGATCTCCGCACCGACATGCATGGCCGTTCCAAATTCACGATCAAGATCGCGGACAACCTCGCGGGCATCGATACCTGGAAAGCCACACTGGACGGAGCATGGATCCTGATGGAGTACGAGCCGAAGGACAAGACGCTCACGCACACCTTCGACAAGCACACGCGCACACCGGGGAAGAAGGAATTCAAGTTGGTTGTAACAGATGACCGGGGCAATGCGGCCAGTTACGTTCTCTCATTCACCCGTTGAACGCCCTTCGCTCCTGATGGCAAGTGCCACCACCTGCTAGCTTCGGGGCGATGCGCTGGTCGGCAATTCTCCTCTCCTACCTATTGATCGGCTGCGCCGCGCCTGACAAAGGCGCGGTTCGCATCATCGGCCACGGAGGCTCAGGGACAGAGTCCGACCTGCCGATGAACAGCGGAGCGGCGTTGCTGCGCGGAGCGGAACTCGGGATCGATGGGATCGAACTCGATGCCCAGCTCACTGCGGACAGCATCCTGGTGGCCTATCACCCTGCGGACCTGAATGTATTGACCGATTGCGTCGGCAAGGTCAATGTGCTTCCTTGGGATGAGATCGCGCACTGTCCGGTGTGGGGAGATGGGGACACCTTCCGGATGGTCCGCTTGGACAGCACGATTGGCGCGATCGCCAGCCGCTATCCAGCAGTTGACTTCACGATGGATTGCAAGCTCTTCGCCGCTGGGGATTGGTGGAGCTACCTGGAGAGCTTCTCCGATGCCGTCGCGGCGTTGGACCAGCAACCGCACTTGACCGGACGCTTGATCGTGGAATGCCAGATCGTGGAATTCCTGGATCTGGTGAAGCGCAAACGACCGGGGATCCAAGTGTACCTGTACGCCACGGAAGCGAACACAGGCATCGCCACGGCGAAGGCCAAAGGCTACAACGGCATCACCATCGACAATGCGTTGATCACCCAAGCCCAGGTCGCCGAGGCGCACGCGGCTGGGTTATCGGTGGCGCTCTTCGGAGTGAGCGGAGCACTGGGGCACCGGGATGCGCTGGGCAAAGCACCCGACCGCTTGCAAACGGATGCGCCCTCGGACTTCGCGAGGCACTGATCACTCAGTGGAAGAACTGCATCACCTTGCTCCACAGCTTGCGCGTGATCAGCAAGGGCGGTGCTTGAAGCCCGTTGAGCTTCCACGACCGACGTACTTCCCGGTTGGCTTGCAGGATCTGCTTTACGTTGCCGTTGCTCATGCCGCCTAGGCGAAAGCGCACAAGGACCTCGCGAACGTGGAGCGTCGGGATGGCGTGTTTGAACAGGAAGCGCAAGAGGATCTCGTAGTCCGCACCGATGCGCAGGTCGGTGTTGAAGTGCCCGAAGCGATCGTACACGCTCCGCTTGATGAAGGTGCCCACATGCGGCGGCATCCAGCCTTTCTGGAAGTTGGCGCGGTGGTACGTACCGCTTAACCACGTGCGATGCACCTTGTGGATGTCGTGCGCGTCCACCATGATGATATCGCCGTACACCGCTTCCACGTGCGCGCGTTGGAATGCGTTCGCGATGTGCGCGATCACTTCCGGGGTCATCAACAGATCACCCGCATTCACGAATCCGATCACATCACCGGTGGCGAGTCGAAGGCCCTTGTTCATGGCGTCGTAGATGCCCTTATCGGGTTCGCTCACCAGTGCCCCTAGCTTGGGTCGGTAGCGTTCCAGGATCTCCACCGTGCCATCGGTGCTCGCGCCATCGATCACGATGAGTTCGATATCCGGGTGTGTTTGCGCGAGGATGCTATCCAGCGTCTCCGCGATCACGGACGCCACGTTGCGACAGACGGTGATGAGGGTGACTTTCATTCGATCACACGCTCTCGCACCGGAACCGCCGGATTCCCTTGATAGATCGTGTACGCTTCCAGATCCTTCGTGGCCACGCTACCCACGGCGAGTACGCTATGGCTCTTCATCGTCACGCCCAAGGTGACGATCGCCCCTGCTCCTACCCAACTGCCATCCTCCAACACCACCGGCTTGCTGTAGGTCGGGTAATCGGTCTTCTTGTAATCGTGACTGCCTTGGATGATCATGGCGCCCTGGCTGATGACGACGTTGCTTCCTATGGTGAGCGTGTCGAGGTTATCGAGCCACACGCGCTGGCCGATCCAACTGTGATCACCGATCGAAAGCTTCCACGGGAATTTGATGTTCACCCCCGGATGGATCACCACACCCTTCCCCACACGCGCGCCGAACAAACGCAGCAAGCCGGGTTTCGGCGAACGGAACGGGAAGCACGGATTGAGGAAGAACAGCGCGTTGGTGAAGTACCACAGCGTGCGCTTCACGAAACCGGCGCCGGGATCGAAGGTCTTCGAGTTGTCGAAGCGACTGAGGTCGACCTGTGGACGGGGCTGGTTCATCGGGTGAATAAGGTGAAGCAGCGCTCCACACGTTCCGGATCGTTCAAATATCGCCTTCCCAACTCGCTTGCGCCGCGAACGAATGCGTCGAAGTCGCTCGCATTCATATCCACAAGCTGCTGAAGGGTGGTGGTGAACCGCTCCGGCTCCTCCAGCGGCAGATCCCATCCGGCCTGTCGTTGCTCGAGGCCCTTCCACGGTGTGCGGTCACTGATCAGTAGCGGCCTTCCGACGACCAGCGCTTCCAACATCGTGTGCCCGAAATTCTCGCCAACGCTTGGCATGTACAACGCGTGCGCATCGGACAATGCGCGGGCGACCTGGTCCTGCTCAATGTGTCCGTGCCACTTCACCGTGATGTTCGCGGGCAACTTCGCGACGGCTTCCTGGCAACGCTTCCAATACGCCTGATCATACACGGTGCCGTAGAGATCGAAGCGCACATCGCCCTTGACTTCGCGCAAACGATCGATCGCGAAGTGCGTGTTCTTCTCCGGTGCGATCCGCGCCACGCTCACCAAACGCAATTCACCGGCTTTCTTCTCGATCTGAACGGGGCCGGTGCTATCGATCTTCCGTCCGAGGTTCGGCACGAGGTGGATCTTCACATCCTTGCCGATCCACTTCCGGATGTCCTCCATCTCTTCCGCGTTGGTGGCTTGGAACTCCACGCCCTTGAAACAACCCGTCGTCTTCATGGCGAGCAGGAAGGCGCGTTTCTTCGCGGCGCTCTGCTTCATCGGACCCGCCGCGAGCATGCCGCGCACCGCCACGATCCGGCGCTGCTTGGTCCGGCGAAGGATCCATAGCGGCGCGATGGTGCTCCACTTCGAATACAGCCCGTTGATGTACACCACATCCCACTTCCGCTCGGTGATCAGTTGTTTCAACCGGCCCATCGTCCTGCCCTTCAAGGCCGCATACCAAACCTGTTCGCCGCGATCGGAAGTGACCCACTGATCGCGGCGCAGATCGGACGGCGACAAGGAGGCCGTGTAATCCCGATCGCCGGTCACGATGTGGAAGTCCACGCGGTCGCTCAAGTGATCCACGAGGTTCACCATGCTGCGCACCGGACCGCCCGCCTTGTAGAAAGGCTTGTACCAGTCGATGAAGGCGAGGACCCGGGGTTTGCTGGTCATGCGTTGCGGGTCATCAATTCCGACGCGGTCCGCGCCCAGTCACTTGGCGTCCACGCGCAACCGAGCGCAGCGCTCTTCACGCCCATCGCATGCAATTCGGAGGAACTGCTCCGCATCATCATTCGCAACACGCCTTTCAACGATGCCATATCACCCGCGATGAACCGATGACCGTTCCCCCCTTCCACGAGGAAGCGGTCCGCAGCGCCGACCTCGGAGCTAAGGATCATCGGAAGTCCGGCGCATGCATGTTCATGTACCACCACTCCCCACGGCTCAAAGGTGCTGGGCAGAACAAGAACACCGCATTGCTCCACCACGTCCTGCATTTCATTCGCCTGTTTGAAACCGAGATGCGTGATGCGTTCATGCTTCCCGGAGGAAGAACTCATCACCTGCTCTTGCAGTTCACCCGCACCCGTCATCCACAACTCCCAATCCCCCGCCTCCCCCGCATCGCACAACTCTGCGAACGCATCACATAGCAGCTGATGACCTTTACTGGGGATGTAGCGCGCAACACAGAGGAAGCGCTTCGGCCAAGCGGTCGAACGCTTGGCAAGCAACCGTTCACCTAAAGGCAGGAACCGCGCGGTATCCGCCGAATAGAACCCGGTCTTGATGCGTTCGGAGCGAAAGCCGAGTCGCCTTGCGTAGGACTGCTGCAACGCACCCGTCACCCATGCATGTGAGAAGGTGCGCGACAGGGTGAACCGCGAAAGGATCACATTGGCCCATTGCTTCAGGGTACCGCGCCATGCCGTATCGAAGCTCATCACGCTGTGTACGCCCTTCTTCTTGAGCGCTCGGCAGGCCTTGAGGTAGCCTTTGTCCACCCAGCCGCTGGCCATCACCACGCGCGGTGAAAGGCGAAGCGCGAGTTCGAGCAGGGCCTTGTCATCCAACGTGGCGCGATCGTACGCCATGACCCCCGGAGCGAACTCCAGCGCGAAAGGCGCCTCGGTGTTCACCGGCCAGTGAACGAGGTGTATGTTCACGTTGTGTTGCGCGGACCACGCTGCGAAACAGGCCAGAACGTAGGGCGCTAACTCCGTGTAGAGCACGAGTACATTCTCGCGGGATGTGGTTCCGGGATCCGTCATGGCACTCCCTGAAGGAAGGCGGCCAAAGCTATTCCTCGATCAGGTGCGATGCTGCTTCCCTGTACGCGACTGTCGGATCCGGATGTCGAAGAGATCACGTGACCGGCGGCCGCCAGTGAACTTCTTCTTGTAGTAGCGCACCCAGACGGCGATCAATGGCGACCCGATGATCGTAGGCCACAGCCAGCGCAGCCACGACGGTTCGATCATGTCCAGGTTCACGGCACTGAACGCCGACACTGTTGCGATGTATCCGCCGAGGAAGCCCGTCATGTGCGCGTAGAGCCACTCGCGTTTGTCGTGGCTCGTCTTGTAGAAACGCTGTAGATCGCGCCACATGAAGACCAGGCCGATGCTGCCGAAGACGAGGAAGATAATGGGGCCGCTTTCGCGATGTCCGAGGAAGATGTTGATGGCGCCCCACATGAAGAGTCCACCGTTCACAAGGATGGCCGAGCCGAGCATGGTCTTGTCGATCGTCGTCGGTGGTTGACCTTCGTTCAACCGCTTCAAGAAGAGTGCGCGGTACCCCGAGGCGATCATCTGGAAACTGAACACCGCCACCATCGCCATCAGCCAATTCGTACGCGCCACGCCGAGGATGATCGCCGTGAAGGCCACTACGGACATCGCGTAGAAGAAGAACTTGCCCCACCGCCGGTGCTGATCGCCGCCCTTCTTCACCGCCATTGCCACGGGTGCCACGCACAACGCGAAGAAGCCAGCAGTAGCGTGTATGCCCAATACGACTCCAAGGCCCGTCATGCGTTCGATCAAGGAATTGGTTGCAATGAAAGTACACGTTCCTCTCCGACCGGCACCCGGAACCATTGTGGGTCGAGGTCCTCGATCGGGAACGCATGGCTGACGATCGGTGAGCCGGGTAGTTGCTTGTCGGTGGCAAGGACCACCGTGGCCCGTTCGGGATCATCCACCACACTCAGTAGCAACGTCTCGTAGCCCAAGGCCCAGTGGATATGCAAACCCATCGCATCCAGCTCATGCGTATCCACCAGCGCTTTCCCTCCACCAGCGGAACGCGCATTCGAAACCAACTCCTCCAACAGGAACAACCGCTCGTGTACTTCGCGTGATGCGAAGGAGATCCCACGGAACTGGAGAAAGAGGATCAGTGCGAAGGGGATCCATGAAAGACGTTGCGATCGGATGCTCCATTGCGCCACCTCCATGGCCAACGGTAGCGCGACCATCACCGCCAAGGGCAGAAAATTCTTCTCCATCATCATGGCTGTTTCACCCATGTGGTACGCCGTGACATTCAGCAGGATGAAACCGATGATGCTCACCCACACCAGCGCAAGCTTCGCCCATGAGCGCTTGCGTGCAAGGATGATGGTCAACACCGCGAGCATCGCCCACAACGCCACGTAGTGCGTGGTGTACACCCATGTGTGGCCGATAAGAAAATCCAAGGCGGGTTGATCCGCGCCGCTGCGCAGGGATCCGATGCCTTCCCACACCGCGCTGTACAAGCCTTGCTCGTAGCCCGTGGGCGGAAGGATGATGCGACCGAGCAATGCCCACCCGATGGTGATCACCGCAAGTGCAAGTGACCAAGCACGTCTGTTCGCTCCGATCACGAATAACGCGATGATGAACAGCGCGATGATGGAACCGATCGGATGCACCAACAACACCAGGATCAATGAACCGAGCCCAAGCCACTTGGGCCAACGACGATCCGGATCCTCCGCATGCGCCGCGAGGAACGCCGCGAACAGGAAGGGATAGCTCAAGAGATAATTCACTTCCAACACGACGCCGTAGAACGCGAGCCGCGTGCAGAGCACCGCGGCTACCGCCATCGCGATCCCGATCCACGGCCTGCGCAACACATGGACGATCACGCCGTAGATCATCCACGGAACCAGGACGTGTGCAAGCGATGCTGTCAGCAACAGGGTCTTCAGCGAAGCGCCCGCGCTGGCAAAGAGCTTCACCAGCAATTGCGGAAGCACGGCTGTGTAACGGTGCGCTTCGATCTGTAGGCCGTCGTTCTGGATCCATTTGAAGATCTGACAAGCGCTGTCCAACTGCAGCGTGCGCTCCCGCCAATGCAACCACGCCACTACGGTAAGCGCCGCGAACAACACATGGCCCAGCGCCACATAGGCCCGCACCGGGGCGATCCCGGAAAAGCGCATCAGGGATGCAGGATCATCAACCGCGAACGGGAACCGCGCCCATCGCTCGAGGTAAGCTGCACGACATAGGCTCCATCGGGAAGATCCAAGTGAAGCGATGTGGATCCAGCTGGGAACCGCTCACCATGCACCAGCCGTCCGGCTTGATCGAAGACTTCCACCCTACCCGCAACGGTTTGCGCAGGGAGGAAGACCGAGCCGGTGGAGGGATTGGGGTGGATGGGGAGAACGGTCAATGCTGATCGGCGGACACCGGTGATCACGTCTCAACGACCGTTATCTCGGCGCATCGAACCGGCGCGACATATCACGGGGCCATATGTATTTGTCGATCCCACCATGATGAACCCACCATCGGGTGTACACCTGAATCCGAAGCCGACCTCATCATCGGATCCTCCGTAGTTCTTGCCAAGCTGGAATCCTCCACTGGCATCCGTCAGGATCAGGAACATGTCCTTCCCTCCGGCATTGAAAGCTGAGTTGTACCCGACCATGGCGATCCCACCATCGGGCCGTCTTTCAATACGCTCCATTCGCGTATCACCACCACTACCGAATCGTTGATCCCAACTGAAACCGCCATCCTCTTCCAGTCCGACCAACCACACCTGAAGGACATTGCTGTAACTCCTCGTACCTCCAACACATGCGTATCCGGAACCTGGTAATTCGATAACGCTTGATAGATAGTCGGCACTGTCCCCGCCGAGGATCGTGGACCATAGAGGGGACCCATTCATATCGAACGCCGCAACGAAAGCATTCTCCTGCTCCGTGCCTACCACCCTGAAGGATCTCCCATTGGCCATCAAGTCCACACCAAGTCCGATATCCTCACCCACCGTACCGAACGTCCTGGTCCAGATCGTATCGCCGAACAGATCCGTTCGGATGATCAACGCATCGCCGGATCCTGCACCACGCCCATACGTGGTTCCTGCAACGGCGAATCCGATCGCATCCCCATCGATATCTCCGCAGAGATCCCAATCGCTGGTTCCGAGGTCACTTCTCCATTGCTCCGAACCCTGATCGTCGACCCCGATCAACCGGATGTCATAACCGCCGACCTCACCGTTCCCGGTGGTGCCCGATACCACGAAGCCGTTATCCGTTCGCACTACCCCCACACCAACCTGCACGGCTACATCACCAAAAGTCCTTGACCAGACCAACTCGCCGACGTTATTGACCCGAAGGAGGTACATGTCCCCACTGCCGTTCCCGAAACTACCGGTTGAACCGACCATGACATAACCGTCATCATCCACCAACCTGACATCACGGAGTTGGTCGGAATCGGATCCGCCATAGGTCCGCCTCCACGTTGTTTGCGCATCAACTTGCACGAACAGAACCAGTAGTGCCAGGACCGTGAGCGATCGATAGCGAAGTGCCCAGTACTTTGGCGAGATCATTGGCCGAAAGATAGGCCGACCGATGTCCGACAGAAGATCGCCGAATACCGCACTGACCGACGCTGCACCGTGGGGTCCGGATATGGAGATCAGGACCAAGGAGGCCATCGGGGTCATGCTCGCGTATTGCATGCTTTCAGCGTTCGGCGTTGCCGTTGGTCGCGCGCTTTGGCCGGAGCCCATTGGCTTGGGTGGTCTCTTGAATTTCGATGCGGATCATTACCGCGCGATCGCCGAGGATGGTTATGTCGGATTCAGGATGGCGTTCTTTCCACTGTTCCCATTGATCTGGAGGATCTCCGGACTTGATGCCGTCGGGATCACAGTCCTGAATGCGTTCTTCTTCCTTGGCTCCGCTCTTCTCCTTGCCAAGGAACTGCGGGTCAGTTGGGCTTCATTCATCGCTTGGTTGGTCGTACCGGGCACGATCTTCTATTTCCTTCCCTATAGCGAAGCAACGTTCTTCGTGGGCGCAACGACCCTCCTGATCGGTGTTCGGCGCGGGTCGATCCTTTGGGGCATTGCAGGGATCATGGTGTGCAGCTTGTCGCGGCCGGCGTTCGCGGTGCTCCTCCCTGCCGTGGCCATTGCCGTGCTATTCCGGCATGGGCCGACCCGCCGAGCGTTGATCGAATGCACTGTGTATGCGCTCACCGCCGTCGCCGGTCTTGCGCTCGTCTCATTCATTCAATATCAGGACACAGGCGACTGGATGGGATACATCTCCCAACAAAAGGGATGGGGAAATTCGTTGAGGCTGCCGGCATTCCCGCTCACTTCCTGGGGCGGCGCAGCGTCCACACGGTTGGACGCGGTTGCCTTTCTGGTCGGGGTCGCATCAGGTGTGGATCTTCTGGCCAGGATCCGCGCAAGGATCGTCAAAGGCACCAGCACCGATCCCGTTCTGGCGCTGTCACTGGCGTACATCAGCGGGATAAGCCTACTTGTCCTTCTGTTCCGCGGTGGCGAATTGTTCAGCCTTAACCGGTTCGTATTCGCGTGCCCCTTCTTTCTTGTAGTGATCAACCACCACATCGTCAGCAAACGATCGTTCAAGGCCGAACGGATCGTGATGGTGTTCCTCATGATCCTCGCTGGTTTTCTGGTGTTCGGGTCCTACGTTCACATTCAAACGTTCCTCGCGTACGCGCTGATCGCTGCCTATCTGACCTTCTGCCTCGTCATACCGGGAATGTCAAAGCATCGCGGACCGGCTTTCTGGGTATGGGCTTCCATCACATTCGTGATACAGGTGTTCTTCTACCTCCGGTTCACATCGGGAGGCTGGGTCGCGTGACGATCTTTGGCGACGGATCGCGAGGTTATCCGTGATCGAACACCCGACCCGCGCACGCCCCCATGTCCCCGGCCGCCATTCGCAACTTCCTTTTCCTGCTCGTGGTGCTCGTGCTCATCGACCTGTATGCGTACAAAGGTGTGAATACCGCGCTGGCCAACCACAGCATCACCCTGCGGCGCATCGTTCGTTTTCTGTACTGGATCATTTCCATCGGCATCCTCGGCCTTATGGTGTGGACCGCCATCGGCTTCCGCGAGCCGGAGAACAGGCGCGACCTCAGCTATGTCTTCTCCTTGGTCGCGCTCTTCCTGCTCTTCTTCCTGCCCAAGGTCGTCATCGCCGTCTTCCACCTGTTGGATGACATTCTCTTCGTACTGCGCTGGGGATGGAACAAGCTGGCTCCGGGTCCGGTGGATGTTTCCGGTGAAGGTGTGGACCGCGCGCGCTTCCTCAGCCAGCTTGGATTGATCCTCGCCACCGTACCGTTCTCGGCCGTGCTCTACGGTGTAACGAAAGGTCGACGCACCTTCAACGTGGCGCATGTTCCGGTGAAGAGCGGAAGGATCCCCGGTGCCTTCAATGGCCTTCGGATCGTGCAGATCAGTGATATGCACTTGGGCAGTTATGGCGGCGACCTGTCCATTGTACGCAACGGTATCGACCTGGTGAATGCAGAGGAACCGGACCTCATCCTCTTCACCGGTGATCTGGTGAACAACTACGCGGAGGAGGCCGAACCCTTCATTGCGGAATTGTCACGACTACATGCGCGCATCGGCAAGTACTCCATCCTCGGCAACCACGACTACAGCGACTATGCCACGTGGGATGACCCCAAGGCGAAGGCCGCCAACCTGGACCGCTTGAAAGCGATCCACAAGGAAGCCGGATTCCGTCTGTTGCTCGATGAGCACCTTCCCATCGAAGTGGGTGGAGAGCGCATCGGCCTACTGGGCGTGCAGAATTGGGGATTCCGTTTCCAGCAATATGGCGACCTCGACAAGGCCATGGCCGGTAGCGAACAATACCCCTATCGCATCCTGATGAGCCACGATCCCACGCACTGGGATCGCAAAGTGCTCGGCACCGGGATCGACCTCACCCTGAGTGGTCACACGCACGGCGCGCAGTTCGGCGTGAAGATCGGAGGCACCACATACAGCCCGGCGCAATGGGTGTACAAGCACTGGGCAGGGCTGTACAGCGAAGGCGAACAACAACTCTACGTGAACCGCGGCTTCGGCTTCATCGGCTTCCCCGGTCGTGTGGGCATGCCGCCGGAGATCACGGTCTTGGAATTGAGAAAGGCCTGAGCGCCTAAAGCGGAAACACCCTCGCCGCCATCTCCACACACCTCTTCAACTGCTCCCGATCCACACCGGTGCGCACGCCGCGCTCCTCCATCCCTTCCACGAACCACTCCATTTGCAAATTGCCTACGAGGTCGTCCTCGGCCATCGGGCAACCGCCATAGCCTTTTATCGCGCCATCGAAACGACGACATCCCGCGTTCCACGCCGCATCGGTCTTGATCCGCCAATTGTCCGGACGACAGTGCAGGTGCGCGCCGAATTCCACCTCCGGTAGCACGGGGATCAGCGCGCTGAACATGCCCGTGATGTCCTCCGGTGCGGCCACACCCACCGTATCGCTCAACGCGATGATGCGCACCCCGAGTTCCTTCACCAGCCGATCCACCCAATGCAACGCCACCTCCGCGTTCCACGGATCGCCGTACGGATTCCCGAAGGCCATGCTGATGTACACCACGAGCTCCTTCCCTGCCGCCCGAGCGATCTCCGCGATCCGCGCCACACGACCCCACGAACCTTCAATACTCGTGTTCGTGTTCCGCTGTTGAAAGGTCTCGCTGATGCTGAACGGATAACCGAGGTAGCGCACGCTCTCCTGCTTCACCGCATCCTCCGCGCCGCGCTCATTCGCCACGATCACCAACAACTTGCTCGTACTTCCGCTGCGATCGATCCGCGCCAACATCTCCGCCGTATCCGCCAACTGCGGAATGGCCTTCGGGCTCACGAAACTCCCGATGTCGATCGTGTCGAAGCCGACCTTCAACAGCGCATTCAAGTACTCCACCTTCACCGCGGTGGGAATGAAGGGGCCGATCCCTTGCATCGCATCGCGCGGGCATTCCACAAGCTTGATCGAAGAAGGGTTCGTCATCATGTTCCGGTGCGGCAAAGGTCCGAAGACCTTCCGGACCATCAACATCACCCTGCCCCCCCCCCCCCCCCCCCCGCGCCCCCCCCCCGCCGCCCCCCCCCCCCCCCCCCCCCCCCGCGGGCCGCCGGGCGCCCCCCCCCCCCCCCCCCCCGGCCCGGGGGGGCCGGGGGGCGGGGGGCGCGCCCCGGGGGGGGCCGGGGGGGGGGGGCCGCCGCCCCGGGGGGGCCGGCGCGCCCCCCGTCCCTAGCTTTGAACCAAGGAACTATCATTGCGCCCCCCGAACCACCCCGTACCGGATCGGTCGTCCATAGAGTAACGTGAAGAAACTGATCGCCTCCATAAGCACCGGCATCTACCGGCTCATCCCCTTCAAGCTGGTCGTGTTCAGCGTTCTGCGCCGCATCGTCCGCGTGCCGGATGCGATCCGTCATCGCCTGTGGTTCTTCGGGCCCTTCACCGTGGATGCAGGCAATGGCGCCCGGTTCACCATGGTGAATCACGGTCATCCCTTGGAGACCATGATCTTCTGGTCCGGACTGTTCGGCGGTTGGGAGCACCGCACCATGGCACTGTGGGCGAAGGCGTGCGTAGGTGCGCGGTGCGTGCTCGATGTGGGTGCCAATACCGGTGTGTTCGCGCTCTCGGCCAAGGCCATCTCCCCCACCGCGCGTGTGCATTGCTTCGAACCGATCCCCCGTGTGCGACAACGGCTCGTGGAGAACGTCGCGTTGAACGGAATGGACATCCTGGTCCATGGCATCGCCATCAGCGATCGCAAAGGCACCGCGCAGATGCACCACGATGTCAGCGACCACGGCTACCTCGCCTCCTTGGAGCAAGAACCACTGAGCTATGAAGCCGGAAGCTTCGAAGTAGCCACCGAACGATTGGATGAACTCTTACAACTTCAGGGTGTGGAACACGTGGATCTGGTGAAGATCGACGTGGAACGCCACGAGCCGGCCGTGCTACGCGGAATGGGACCCTTCCTCGACCAGAAGCCGACCCTCTTCGTGGAGGTCCTGTCCACCGCCGTGGCCCAAGCCGTGGAAGCCGCCGTGACCGGACGGGGATACCTCTTCTTCCGCATCGATGAATCAAGCGGCGTGGAGCAACTCCCGCACATCGTGTATGAGTTGCGCCCCGGACACGGCTTCAATTACCTCATCTGCACCGCAGCGGAAGCAGGGCGGATCGGCGTGCCGATCACGATCGCGTGACCGTGCGCTATCGGCGCCGCGAAGCGTAGCGTGTGTTGATCGCGTTGATCAGTGCCGGACCGCGATAGATCAGGCCGGTGTACACCTGCACCAGATCGGCGCCTGCATCCAATTTCTCCTGCGCCGCATCCGCGCTATCAATGCCGCCCACGCCGATGATCACGAATGGTCGCGGCAAGTGCCCACGCAGGAAACGCACCACCTCCGTACTCCGTGCCCGCAACGGCGCACCGCTCAACCCCCCGGCACCCATCGCGGTCACTTCCTCCGCAGGGGTGCGCAGTCCATCACGCGCGATCGTCGTGTTCGTGGCCACCACGCCTTCAATGCCACTCGTACGGACCACCTCACACACCTCCACCAATTGTGCGTCACTCAGATCCGGCGCGATCTTCAACAGGATCGGGCGATGCGGAGCGCCCTTCTCGGTGCGTTCATCCCTGATGGATACCAGCTGTTGCAACAACGCCAGCAACGGTCCCTTGTCCTGCAATTCCCGCAAGCCCGGGGTGTTCGGACTGCTCACGTTCACCACGAAATAGTCCACCACCTCATACAGCGCGGTGAAGCACGCCACGTAATCCTCCGCCGCGCGTTCGTTCGGCGTCTCCTTGTTCTTCCCGATGTTCCCTCCCACGATCACGCCCGGTTCGCGGTGACGCAATCGGTCCACAGCGGCTTCCACACCACCGTTATTGAAGCCCATCCGGTTGATCAACGCCTCATCAGCAAGCAACCGGAAAAGTCGTGGCCGCGGATTGCCGGGTTGCGCGCGTGGCGTGAGCGTGCCCACCTCCACGTGCCCGAAGCCCAACGCCGCCATGGCACGCACATGCTTCGCGTCCTTGTCCATCCCGGCCGCAAGCCCTACCGGACCGGGAAAACGCAAGCCCATCACCACCACTTCGGCTCCCTTCGGCGGCCTTCGTCCACCTACCAACGCCAGCACTCCGGGTAGGTGTGCGGCCACGTCCAACACACGGAACGTGAGCCGGTGTGCCCTCTCCGGGTTCAGCAAAAAGAGCAAGGGGCGCAGCAACCGGTACATGGCCGGCGAATGTACCAGCCCGCGCTGTTCGCAACAGGATCCACGGTCCAAGAACCATGAATTCCAGCGCCGTTACATTTGGCCAGCCGTTCGCCCCGGATCCGGGACCAACGGCCCACTCATCACCACCTCATGAACGACATCTTCGACAAGATCCGCAAGGACCTCGGCCCCTTGGGCCAATACGCCAAGCACAGCCACGGTTATTTCAGTTTCCCCAAACTCGAAGGCGAACTCGGGGCACACATGACCTTCCGCAACAAGCCCGTGCTGGTATGGAGCCTGAACAACTACCTCGGCCTGGCCAACCACCCCGATGTGCGCGCAGTGGATGCCCAGGCCGCCAAGGACTGGGGCTTGGCCTACCCCATGGGTGCCCGCATGATGAGCGGACAGACCAAGTACCACGAACAGTTGGAGGATGAGTTGAGCGACTTCATGGGCAAGGAGGACACCTTCCTCCTGAACTACGGCTACCAAGGCTGCATGAGCGCCATCGAAGCGCTCCTCTCCCGCCACGATGTGCTTGTGTACGACAGCGAGTGCCACGCCTGCATGATCGATGGTGCGCGCCTGCACATGGGCAAGCGTTTCGTGTTCCAGCACAACGACATGGACAGCCTGGACAAACAATTGGAGAACGCGGCCCGGATCACCAAGGAGACCGGCGGCGGCATCCTGGTGATGACCGAAGGCGTCTTCGGCATGGCCGGCGACCAAGGCAAGTTGAAGGAGATCGTGGAGCGCAAGGCGAAGTACAACTTCCGCCTCTTCGTGGACGATGCGCATGGCTTCGGCATGATGGGCCGTGATGGCCGCGGCACCGCGGATGCCCAAGGCGTGCAGGATGATGTGGATGTCTACTTCGGCACCTTCGCCAAGGCCATGGCCAGCATCGGCGCCTTCATCAGCGGCCCGGAGGATGTGATGCTCTACATGCGCTACAACATGCGCAGCCAGGTCTACGCGAAGAGCCTTCCGATGCCGATCGTGATCGGTGCGTTGAAGCGCCTGGACATGATCCGCACCATGCCGGAGTTGAGCCAGAAGCTCTGGAGCATCACCAACGCGCTACAGAGCGGCTTGAAGGATGCCGGCATGAGCATCGGCAACAGCAACAGCTGCGTGACGCCGGTGTACATGAAGGGCGGCATCCCGGAGGCCACGAATGTGATCGTGGACCTGCGTGAGAACCACAGCATCTTCTGCAGCATCGTCATCTATCCCGTGATCCCGAAGGATGTCATCCTGCTGCGCCTCATCCCCACGGCAGCGCACAGCATCGAGGATGTGAACTACACCGTGGAGCGCTTCAAGATGGTGAACGAGAAGCTGCTCGCCGGAGCGTACAAGAGCGAGACGATCGCGACGTTCTGAGGTCCTTGGCGCAACGGGTCCATTCGAGCGGTGTGGCCATCGGGTGTTAAGGCCCGACTTGCTGCGCCCCTCCAAGGATCAGGTCTCGTAAGTGTCCAGACCCGGAGGTGTCACAGCATGCAAAAGAGCAAGTGTGTGGGCCCCGACCTGCCGTACAGCAGGGTCGCAGCAGGCGCGAACAGCGCGACCGATCCGGCCATAAGACCCGATAGTCCTGACCAACAGTCCGGATAGCCCCGATCGGTGAACGCGATCGAAGACCCACCTTTGCACCATGAGATCGTTGTTGTTCGCTTTCCTCTGTTCGTTCCTCCCGGCGATGCTCTTCGCGCAGGGCTCTTTCAGCATCGCGGTGCTGAAGTACAACGGCGGCGGCGATTGGTACGCCAACCCGACTGCCGTGCCGAACCTGGTGAAGTTCTGCAACGCGCAACTGGGCACCACCATGTCCCCGGATGTACCGACCGTGGAGGTGGGCAGCGCCGATCTCTTCAACTACCCCTTCGTGGACATGACCGGTCACGGCAACGTGGTCTTCAGCATGCAGGAAGCGCAGAACCTGCGGAGCTACCTCGTTGGCGGTGGCTTCCTCCACATCAGCGACAACTACGGGTTGGACCAATTCATCCGCCCCATGATGCAACGGGTCTTTCCCGGATTGCAATTCGTTGAACTGCCTTTCGCGCACCGGATCTATCACCAGAAGTTCGACTTCGCGCAAGGACTGCCGAAGATCCACGAGCACGATGGCAAGCCCCCACGCGGCTACGCGCTGATCTGGGAAGGACGCGTGGTCTGCTTCTATGACTATGAGTGCGATCTCGGCGACGGCTGGGAGGACCCGGAGGTGCATGGCGACAGCGATGAGTTGCGCACCAAGGCCCTGCGCATGGGCGCGAACATCGTGCAGTACGTCTTCGGCGGTGCGGCCGACTGATCGTACTCATTCCATCTTCCCGAAGGATCGTGTTCCTTGACGCATCCTTGCCATCGGCGGCGCGGTTCGTCACCTTTGCTTCGACTTTCCACTGCACACCATCCATTCCCCTCCACCCGACCATCCATGAGCACCGCCCCCTACCTGAAGTGGCTCCACGAAGTTGAACTGAGCGACATCCCCACCGTGGGCGGCAAGAACGCCAGCCTCGGAGAGATGATCCAACACCTGAGCAAGCTCGGGGTGACAGTGCCGGGCGGATTCGTGGTAACGGTGGCGAGCTACGAGGCCTTCATCACCTTCAACGAACTGGACCAGAAGATCCGCGACCTCGTGGGCGGGATGGACCCGGAGGATGTGGAAAGCATCCGTCGCGCGGGCCTTGCCGTGCGGGCTTTGGTGAAGAACGGCAAGTTCCCCGAAGCGATCAGCAACGACATCGTGGACCGCTACCTGGAGATGAGCAAGCAATACGGACAGGACGCCACGGACGTCGCCGTGCGTTCATCCGCCACTGCGGAAGATCTTCCCGATGCCTCCTTCGCCGGACAACAGGAGACCTACCTGAACGTGCGCGGCCCCGAGGAACTGCTGGTGGCGGTGCGGAACTGCTTCGCTTCGCTCTTCACCGACCGCGCGATCGTGTACCGCCACAATTTGGGCTATGACCACTTCAACATCGGCCTCAGCGTCGGGGTGCAGAAGATGGTGCGCTCCGACCTCGCCTCCAGCGGCGTGGCCTTTTCGCTCGACACCGAGAGCGGCTTCAAGGACGTGGTGCTGATCAACGGCAGCTACGGCCTGGGTGAAATGGTGGTGCAGGGCAGTGTGAGCCCCGATGAATTCCTGGTGTTCAAGCCCACACTCAACGAGGGCTTCAGCAGCATCATCGAGAAGAAGCTCGGCCACAAGGACCGCAAGATGATCTACGGCGTGGAGCCCGGCGAATCCGTGCTGGTGGTACCGGTGGAACGTCCGATGCGCAACCGCTTCTGCATCACCGACGAGCAAGCGCTGGAGTTGGCGAAGAGCGTGGTGGCCATCGAGAACTACTACAGCGAGAAGAAGGGAGCGTGGTGCCCCATGGACGTGGAGTGGGCCGTGGACGGCTTGAGCAAGCAGCTCTTCATCCTGCAAGCGCGACCCGAGACGATCCACAGCCGTGGCGATGCCGACAAGGTCGTGGACCACAAGATCAAGTTGACCGGTGATGAGAAGATCATCGCCAAGGGCATCGCCATCGGCGCCAAGGTGGGCACGGGCAAGGTGCGCATCATGTACAGCCTCGATGGTCGCGGCGGCGGCACCGATGGCAAGGACTTCCAAAAAGGCGATGTGCTCGTGACCGACATGACCGACCCGGATTGGGAGCCGATCATGAAGAAGGCCGCAGCGATCGTCACCAACAAAGGCGGACGCACCTGCCACGCGGCGATCGTCGCGCGGGAAATGGGCGTGCCCGCGATCGTGGGTTGCGGCGATGCCACCGAGAAAGTGGAGAACGGTGATGAGATCACCATCAGTTGCTGCGAGGGCGACACCGGAGTGATCTACGCGGGCCACGTACCGTACGAGACCGTGGAGACGCTGCTGAGCGAGATCCCGCACGTGCGCACGCCCATCATGCTCAACGTGGCCAGCCCGGACCTCGCCTTCAAATTCGCGAGCCTGCCGAACGCCGGTGTGGGCCTTGCACGCGAGGAGTTCATCATCAACAACTACATCCAGGCGCACCCGCTGGCGCTCTTGCAGCACAAGGAGATCGGCGATGTGGCGCTGAGCGGTCGCATCAGTTACCTGATCAACGGCTACGAGGACGAGGAGACCTTCTTCGTGAAGAAGTTGAGCTATGGCATCGCGAAAATTGCCAGCGCCTTCTACCCCAACAAGGTCATCGTGCGGTTCTCGGATTTCAAGAGCAACGAATACAAGAACCTGTTGGGCGGCGAGCACTTCGAGCCGCACGAGGAGAACCCGATGATCGGCTGGCGCGGCGCAAGTCGCTACTACAGCGAAGCGTACAAGGAAGCCTTCGGGCTGGAGTGCAAGGCCATCCGCCGCGTGCGTGAGAAGATGGGCCTGAAGAACGTGGTGGTGATGGTGCCCTTCTGTCGCACGGTGACCGAGTTGAAGAAGGTGATGGTGGTGATGAAGCAGTACGGGCTCGAGCGCGGCAAGGAAGGATTGGAGCTCTACCTCATGGCGGAGATCCCGAGCAACATCATCATGGCCGATGAGTTCGCGCAATACATCGATGGCTTCTCCATCGGCAGCAACGACCTCACCCAGCTCACCCTCGGCCTGGACCGCGACAGCTCCTTGGTGGCGCATCTGTACGACGAACGCAACGAAGCCGTGAAGCGCATGCTGCGCATGCTCATCACCAGCGCGAAGAAGACGAAGACCAAGGTGGGCATCTGCGGCCAAGGCCCCAGCGACTACCCCGACTTCGCGCAATTCCTGGTGGAGCTTGGCATCGATTCCATCAGCGTTACGCCGGATTCGTTGTTGAAGACGATCAAGGCCATTGCGGAAGTGGAGAAGACCATCCCGGTGGGGAATGGGGTGAAGGCGGAGGCGTGATCACCGACGGCTCATTGCGCGGTGCGCATTCCGCATTGCTCATTCACTTGCCCGGCTGGAAGAAAGGCGCAATGCGTAATGTGCTATGAGCAAGTGGCAAGGGAATGCCTTGCACCGCGAACACCAGTTGAGCAAGCGCAGAAGCTGCCTACGTTTGGCCAACCACCCCACCTGACCTGAACCCGGAAACACCCCACCCATGGGAATACCGAACACGAAGCACCACGGCCTCATCACCATCACCATCCTGTTGCTGATCTCCACCACCTTGCAGTTCTGCAGCACCAGCCGCACCACCACGAAGCCCGAGCCCGTGGCCGCACTCGTAGTGTCCTATGCCAAGGACATCCAGCCCATCATGGCCGCGAAGTGTACCCCGTGCCATTTTCCGGAAACGGGCAAGAAGAAGAAGCTGAATACCTACCTGGCCGTGCGGGACAATTACAAGGAGATCCTCGTCCGCGTGCAACTCCCCACGGATCACGAGGACTTCATGCCTTTCAAGGGCAAGAAGGAACCCCTGACCGCAGCAGAGATCCAACTGCTGAAGGATTGGGGCGAAGGGAAGATGCAGGACTAGGGCGGAGCTCCACTTGCTCATTGCGCATCCAATGATCTCGTGAACGAATGCGCTTGTGGTTGTTTCAGAGATCGAAAGCGGCGATCAACAAGATGGGCGCTTGATAGACCGTGGCGAAGCTGGTTGTCTTTACCACCTCGTCCTCCCTTGCCGGATATGCATCGGTCTGCGGCGTGAAGACCACCGTTGATCCGTACTGGGTGGTCATGAAGGCGATGCTCGTTTCCGTGAGTACGCTGAAACGCGGGGTGATGCGATAGCGGATACCCAGAACCGGTGCAGCGGCCAGATGCTGCTCACGCGTGTGGCGCGCATTGTTGTATCCTTGATTACTACTGGTGAAGCCGTTATCATACCGATCCCAGGAAGGCCGCAGATCGAGACCATAGAATACCTGCCAGCGCCTGTTGAGTTCCTGGAAGCCCTCCACGCCGATCCGGAAGGCCACCTTGGATGTCTTTATGTGGTAGGTCTCGCCCGGTTGTGAATTGGTCCAGGAGGCGTCCCGTTCCTCATCATCGGCAGCGCCTCCCACCCCGAAGCGCACATTGAAATGCCTGAAGTGGTAACGATAGGACAATAGATGATCCGGCTGTGCCAGGAGATCCGGCTCCAGCGATGCGTAGTGAGAGATGAAGACACGTACAAAGGCGCTCATGTCCGCACCGACCTCATGTCGGTGACGATGCGCAATGCTATCGGTCTGTGCGTTGGCGAAGTGAACCGTTAACAGCGATACAAGCAGGAGTGTAGCACGCATGGTGATGGGTTTGTTCGAATGTAGTCGCCGGTGACCCACCACCGCCACATTCACGAGGAACGGTCCAGAAGGACGAACCAACGGTAGGCCGCCGATGATCCCGTCCTTTATCAAAGATCAACAGCCCCTTCCCCGCTCCGCTTCTGGTCGCGGGTACCTTGTCCGCGCTCACGGTCCCTCACGTGCAGCGTGGCTTCCATTGGTCCGCTGCTCCGCTCTCACAGGCTTCGGCCTCCAGCACCCGCACATGATGATGCACGCCTCCGCCAAGTTCACACTCGTTCTCGCCACCATCTGCGTTCTCGGTCTCTCCGGTTGCGCGCAACCACCCACCTCCCCCAGCGCCGACTACGTGCGCGCATTGGATACGAAGATGCCCGCATGGCTGGATGAGTTCGTGGTGCCCGGCGCGGCGATCGCGATCATCGACAATGGAGATCATCATGCAGAAAGGCTTCGGCTTCGCGGATGCACAGCAGAAGATCCCGGTGGATGGGAGTACCGGCTTCAACATCGCGTCCATCTCCAAGACCGTGACGGCGTGGGGTGTGATGAAGTTGGTGGAGCAGGGCAAACTGGATCTGGACAGTCCTGCGGAGAACTACCTCACGCGCTGGCACCTACCGGCATCGGAGTTCAACGCGAAGGGTGTCACCATCCGCCGGTTGTTGAGCCACACCGCCGGGCTCTCACTGCACGGCTATCCGGGCTTTGCGCCGAGCGATACCCTGCCCACGATCGAAGCATCGTTATCCGGCAAGACCAATGGAGGCGGTGATGTGCGGTCGATCTCGGAGCCGGGCGCGGAGTGGCGCTATTCCGGCGGCGGCTACACGCTGCTGCAACTCATCATCGAGGAAGTGAGCGGTCGGCCGTTCGCGGATTACATGCGCACCGAGGTGCTGGAACCGCTGGGCATGATGCACAGCAGTTTCGTGTTCGATGAGAAGACACGCAACACATCGTCATTGGAGTACAACGCCTTCGGCGAGGTGATCCCTTTCGAGCGCTTCACCGCACAGGCTGCAGCCGGGTTGCACACCACCATCGAGGACTTCGCGCGCTTCGCTCTCGCGAGCATCCGAGTACCCGCTCCGGAAAAAGGAGCATCACCCCTCTTGCAAGCCAGCAGCTTGGAGTTGATGACCACCCCTGCGCCTGCCGCCAACGGGAACTACGGCTTGGGCTATAACGTGGAGACGATCATGAACACCACCACCTTCATGGTGGGCCACGGCGGATCCAACGCCGGGTGGAAAGCGAATTTCAGGGTGGACCGGAAGTCGGGCAACGGCTTCGTGGTGATCACCAATGGCGCCTCGGGGGACGAGGTCATCGATCAGGCGTACTGCGACTGGGTCTTGTGGAAATACGGAATGCCGCTCGGGTTCCGGTGCCGGAAGTCGCTGCTACCGCAAATGATCCACGCCTACCAGAAGGACGGGGTGGATGCGGCGATCGCGGCGTATCGCACGGTGAAGGACGCGGAGACCGTGGAGCATGGGTTCTCGGAGAGCGAAGTGAACCTCTTCGGCTACGAACTGCTTTGGAAGAAGCATGTGAAGGACGCGGTGGCGATCTTCAAAATGAACGTGGAGGACAATCCGACCTCGTTCAATCCGTATGATAGTTACGGCGAAGGGCTGCTGGCGCTGGGCGATACCGCGCAGGGCATCGCGAACTACAAGCGATCCATCGAATTGAACCCATCCAACGAGAATGGCATCGGCGTATTGAAGAATCTCGGTGTGGACACGGATGCGTTGATCATCACCGTGCCCATGGAACACATGCAACTCCTGGCGGGTGAATACGAAGCCATCGATCCACCGGCTGACAAGAACGGGAAGTGGACCATCGTGATCGACGTGATGGATGGTCTGCTGCGCGGCACGGACGGCACGTACCGTTACCGGCTGGTGCTCCAAGGGAACGACGTCTTCGTGAACCCGGATGACGGTGCCACGTTGGCGTTCGATGCGAAGGACAAGGCCGCTATTTCGTTCGTGATCTTCGGGAAGTACACGTTCAGGAAGGTGAAGTGATGCCGGGCACGACAGGGTCCCCGAAGCGGGAGACCCTATCGAGGTTGAACTTCGCTCCCCGGTTGTTCGCCGCTGAACCTGTTCTTTTGCCGAGTGTACTGCTCTCCATGCACCGCCTGATCGCCATCCTTCTCCTCGTACTCCTCTGCTCGGCTTCACGCGCGCAGGAACCGGAAACCTTTGAAGCCTTCATGAAAGCCCTGCATGCATTGCCGCGCGGATCGGCGATCGTGCTTGATCCTGCGGAGTACGTCATGGTGTGGCAGGAAAAGGCTGCGGGTGGCGCACTCATGCACTTCCCGGGCAGCGGCATCACCCTAGAGAAATTCCAACTGGACCGGATGCGCTCCTCCCCGTGGTCGCCGCTGATCCAGATGCACGAGGCGGTGTATTTCGGGGATCGCTACGCCATGGTGATGCAGGATGAGCCCACGAGCTTGCCGCGGTTCACACGGTGGTACTTCGAGCGCAAGGCACCCTAGGGCGGTTCCAGCGCGGTGAGCACACGCCAGCTGTTCATCACCGGGTTGGTGATGATCATCACATGACGGATCCGTGATCCCATGGAGCTTCGCGCGTTTCCCGCTCGCATAGGTCAGGCAAACAGAACCCCATGAAGAAGACGATACCGATCATCACCCTGATCATCGCAACCGTGGCGTTGGTGGCATTCAATGACCCCGGCAGGCATACGTTCAAGAATGCGGGGGGCGCGGTCTCAGGCTATTGCGGAGACCCGGCGGGTGGATCCCTTACCTGCACCGTGTGTCATTCCGGACCGCCTGCAACACCCATCAGCGGGCTGATCACTTCCGATATTCCACTTGGTGGTTATACGCCCAATACCACCTACACCATAACGGCTACCATCACCAGAGCAGGCCACAGCAGGTTCGGATTCGGGATCTCCCCACAGAATGCAAGTGGGGCGTTCATCGGAACATTGGTGAACACCGATCCGGAAACACAGTTGACCGGTTCGGGGAACACTTACATCACCCATGCTTTTGACGGAACCAGCGGGACGGGTTCGAAGACCTGGACATTCAATTGGACCGCTCCGCCGCAAGGAACGGGCAGCGCGACCTTCTATGGTGCGTTCAATGTGACCAATTCGAATTTCACCATGAACGGTGACACTGTCTACACGTCCACCCTCCTGGTCGCGGAAGACCTGAGCACCGGTCCTACCGAGCTTGGTCCCAACGAACGCGCATTCTCCGTGTACCCGAATCCAGCCACTGACCTGATCACGATCCGGACCCACAGCAACCTTCTCGGTTCCACGTACATGATCACGGACCAGGCAGGCAGACAAGTGCAGTCGGGTAAACTCCTGCGTGAAAACACCCCGATCGATCTGAGCGCACTAGCGACAGGTGCCTATTTGATCCGGATCGGAGAACAAGAAAGTCGGACCTTCAAGGTGATGAAGGAATAGACGGTGTTGTCCGGGGAAGAGCCGTTCGGTGGTGGGATCCACCCCGCATATCTTGCCCACATGCGCGTTCCGGTCCTCCTCATCCCGATGCTCTTCATCGGTTTCGCAGACGCCCAATCCCCCGCATTGGTCGGCTACTGGCAGAACTGGAACGACGCCAGCGCCCCCTATCTCGAGCTCGACCAGATCGATCCGCGCTACAACGTGATCGGGATCGCTTTCGCGGAACCTGCGGCGGGCACCACCTATGACATGGTCTTCACCCCGAGCGGAACGCCACAAGGCACCTTCATTGCGCAGGTCGCGGCGTTGCACGCATCCGGCAGGAAGGTCCTGATCAGCATCGGCGGCGCGAATGCCACGGTACACTTGAACAGCGATACGGAGCGCGACCAATTCCGTGCGAGCATGCTGGCGATCATCGCCACTTACGGCTTCGATGGCGTGGACATCGATCTGGAGGGTGCGTCGGTCAGCATCACCGGCGGGACCATCTCTGCACCGGTGGATGCGCCGCTCCTGCGACTGATCGACGCGATCGAAGGGATGGCGGATGACTTCGAACTCACGCACGGTGTGCCGATGACGTTGACCATGGCTCCGGAGACGGCCTTCGTGCAAGGCGGGCAAAGCGCATTCGGCGGGATCTGGGGCGCGTATTTGCCGCTCATCCACGCGCTGCGCGATCGCATCGACATCCTGCAAGTGCAGTTGTACAACAGCGGCAGCATGTACGGGATCGATGGCGGGATCTACGCACAAGGCACAGCGGATTTCATCGTGAGCCAGGTGGAAGCAGTGATCCAGGGATTTCCGACCAGCGGAGGGAACTTCATCGGGCTTGAAGCGCAGCACGTAGCAGTCGGTTTGCCCGCTTGCGCCAGCGCGGCCGGTGGCGGATACACGGACACGACCATCGTGCGGGCGGCAGTGGAGTACCTGCTCGGCACCGGACCGCAACCGGGTTCGTACACGCTCGGGCAACCCGGCGGCTATCCCATGTTGCGTGGCATGATGACGTGGAGCATCAACTGGGATGCCGCCAGCGCGTGCAACGGTGCGAACAGTTACGCGGAGAACTACGAACGGATCTTCGGGGACATCAGTACCACGATCGTGGATCACCCGCTTCCTGGATCGATCACGATCACCCCCAACCCGGCGAGCGACCGCATCACGATCCGTGGCGTCGACTGCTCGATCTGCTCGGTGAGCATTCTGGACCTCAGCGGCAGGATCATCCGCAGCGAGCGCCTCGCGTTGAAAAGCACCTCGCTCGCGATCGCGGATCTCCTGCCCGGGACCTACCTCCTCCGGATCGAAGGTGGCTCGAACACGCGAACCATCCGGTTCATGAAGGTCTAGGAGCGCCGCACGGCGTAGATCAACTCGTCCTCCACCCTGCCCTTCTTCACCATGGTGCCGATGAGCTTGGCTTCCAAGGTGAAGCCTGCTTTCTCCAACACGCGTTGCGAAGCGATGTTGCTGCCGAAGGGCCTAGCGAAGATCCGATCGACCTCAGGGTATTGCGCGAAACCGAACTCGACCATCCCATTGATCGCGTCCGTCATGATGCCTTGGCCGCTGCACTTCCGTGCCAACCAGTAGCCTATTTCCAAGTTGCGCTTCCACACATCGGTTTGGGCATGCAAGCCAACCGCCCCGCAAGCCTCTCCATTCACCACGATCGGCCTGTGTGTCGTGGGTGAAGCGCCGATCACCCGTTCCAGGAAAGCGCGTCCGTGCGCCTCTGTGTAGGGATGCGGAAAGGCATCGGTGAGGCGATCAGCGACGAAGGGGTCGTTGGCGTACTTCACGAAGGAGGGCAGATCCTCCATGCGGAACGGGCGGAGTTCGAACGGATCCATGCAGCAAGGATAATCGGAAGAGGGATCAAGCCGCGGATGAATAGGAACTGAGCCGCAGATGGCGCAGATGTCGCGGATAGCACCGAACCCACAGGAACGCAACCGATCCGCAGATCTCGCAGAGAACGCGAGCTACCGCTCGCGAGTTCCGGTTTGGGACTACCTGCCGGTAGGCAGGTCCATCTGCGAGATCTGCGGATGGACCCACCGCTGAGTTCATCTGCGTGATCCGCGTCATCCGCGGCTGCATTTCAACGCATCACGGTCGTCAGAACCACGCGATCAACTTCAAATTGTACCGTCGCGGCGTGAGGTAGTCCGGGATGGAGTACTGGCGGCCGGTGACATCGGTGACCCAGGTGTGGGAGATCGTGTTGTTGATGTTGAGCAGGTTGAAGACCTCCGCTGTGAGCCACAACTTATCGATGCGTTTGCGCCAGCCCCTTGTGCTCTGGTCCTTGGCGCCGAGGAACTGCTTGCTGAAACCGATGTCCACGCGGCGATAGATCTGCGTGCGCAACGTATCGGCGTAACGGTTGAAGTTCGGCGGACCGAAAGGAAGTCCGGTGCCGAAGACGAGGTTCAAGTGTACTTTGAAAGTGGGCCAGCGCGGCATTTCGTCCTGGAAGAACATGGCCACGTTCACGCGCTGATCCGTAGGACGTGGAATGAAGCCCGGTTCCACGCGTGAACTGTCCACCGCCACTTGGTCGCGGGTGAAGCCCGGATAGATGGTATCCCCTGCCGCGTTGAAACGCCAGTAGTAGAAATCGTCCTTCAGGTTCTCCCGCGCGCTCATCACACCGATGCTCATCCAGCTATCCACACCCTCAATGAACTGCCCGGCGAGTTTCGCATCCATGCCGGCCGCATAGCCGTACGCGTTGTTGGTGCCGTAGTAGCGGATGCGGATGTTGTCCACTTCGTAGGGGATCAGGTCATCCATCTTCTTGTAGTAGGCCTCCGTGCTGAACTTGAATGGGCGCTCCCAGATCTCGAACCATCGGTCCATGCCCAACAGCACGTGGATGCTGCGCTGCGCCTTGATGTCCGGATTCAAGGTGCCATCGAACTTGCGCACCTCGCGGTAGAATGGCGGCTGGTAGTACAGTCCGCCCGCGAGCCAGAAGCTGTAGTCGCGATCAATGACGGTACCCGATGGCAGGACCTTCTTCCAACCCGGATGGAAGGTGAGGCGCGCGCGCGGACTGGCGACCGTTTGTCCGTTGTAGGTCCAGTGCTGCGCACGGGCACCGGCCACCACCGACCACCAACGATCGTTGCCCAGCTCCCACCGCCACGTGTTCTGCACGTAGGCGCTGGCCCGTATGCTTTCCATGGACAACGTGCTCTTCAGCGCGTAGCTGAGCGCGAGGTTCTCGCCGGTATTCAGCGGCACGCTGAAATCGGCGCTGTCCACCAGGGACCATTCATTCAGCTTGTCCTTGATCGTCTCCGACTTCGCATCCACACCCCATTGCAAATAGCTGTTGGGCAATTGCAAATAGCCCTTGTGTGCCACCGTGAAGACGGTCGCTTCGAGCTGGTTGCGCGCGTGGTTCAGGAAGGTGCCCACACCGAGGTCGCGCACCACTTCACCGAACTGGTCGCTACTGATGTCGCGTTCCAATTCACCCAAACGGTATTGGCCCTGGATGGTGAAGCGCTCGGTCTCCGTGGTGCGGTACGCGCTGGACTGGAACTTCAATAGCAGGTCCTTGCCGGAGTGTACATTCACGTTCAGCGCGCCGAAGTAGGTATCGAAAGCGGTCTTCTCCTGGCCATCGAAGTACACGGTGAATTGCAAGGCTTGATTGAATGGCCCGAATTCGGTGGTGCGGTTCTGCGGGGTCACACTGTACCGGTTCTGCGAATAGAGGCCGAGGAAGCCGACCTCCACATTGTCCTTCAGGTCGTAGGTCCAGTAGGTCTGTAGATCGGTGTACACCGGGCGGTACTCGCCCTTGGTATCGCCGCCGCCGAGCAGGAGTTGATTCGTCCGGTAACGGAAGCCGGTATTCTGCCGCAGGCGCTTCTTCAGCATGGCGCTTTCCAGTTGGACCGAGCCACCGAGCAAGCTGGCCATGGCCGTACCAGCGAAGGTGGTGGGCCGCTTGTAGTGGATGTCCAGCACACTGCTCATCTTATCGCCGTACTTCGCCTCGAAGCCTCCCGCGCTGAACTGGATGCGCTCGATCATGTCCGGGTTCGGGAAGCTGAGGCCTTCCTGTTGGCCTGCGCGCACCAGAAAGGGACGGTAGACCTCGATGTCGTTCACATACACCAGGTTCTCATCGAAATTGCCGCCGCGCACGCTGTAGCCGCTGCTCAGTTCGTTGCGCATCACCACACCCATCTGTCCGGTGAGCAGGCTTTCGATCCCGCCGAGCGGAGATGGATTGAACCGTGCATTGCGCGGGTCGATGCGCTCCACGCCGGTCTCGCGTTGCGTACGTTGCGCTTCCACGTTCACCGTTCCCAAGGTGGTGCTGCGCAACTTCACATCGATCACGCGCTCCTCGCCGCGTTCCAGGATCACCTCCTCCTCGTACGCCAGCATGCCGGAATAGCTCCAGCGGATGGTGTAGCCACGGCCATCGGGTACTTCCAACCGGTAACGACCATGCTCATCGGCGACCACACCTGTGCGGGTCTCCACCACGAGCACGTTGGCGTTGGGGAGCGTGGCACCTGCCTCATCGCGCACCGTTCCCCGCACCACACCGGTGGTCTGCGCGAAGGCTGACAGGAACGGGAGAACAGCAACGAATGAAAGGAGGACTCGCATGGAGGGGCGGCAATGTAACGGAGGCGTTGCTGCCTTGGTATGCGGACCAGTGCTCAGTTCAGCACGGTCTCCACACTTTCCAGCAATGCACCGGGCCCACCATAGTGCTCCAACAACTTGATCGCGTGCTCGTGGCAATAGGTGCGCATGTGGACCCGTGCATCGTCCTCCACTCCGGGTCCGAGGATCAACAGCATCACACCACCCGCGTTCAAGCGCTGGATCACCGCATCTTCTCCAAGGAAGCCTTCGGCTTGATAGCCCGCACGGCTGATGTGGTACTGCGCCAGCGCCAGTATGCTGGGATTGCTCCCGAGGAAGAGGATGATCCCGGTCATGAGCCACAATATAGGACCCATCGCCGAACTGATCACACGAGCGCTGCGGAGAGCGTGATCGGCACGCTCTTCAACAACTGGCTGATGGGGCAATTCAGTTTCGCCTCCTCTGCGCAGGTCTTGAACTGCTCGGCGGAGATGTTCGGAACGCTTCCCTTCAACTCCAAGTGGATGCCGACCACGCCATTGCCATCGCCCACCTTATCCATCGTGACGGTGGCGGTGCACTCCAAGAGGTCCGCCGTGAAACCGGCAGCGCCCAACACAAAGCTCATTTTCATGGTGAAGCAACTCGCGTGTGCAGCGGCGACAAGTTCCTCCGGGTTCGTTCCCGCTGTACCGTCCTCGCTTATGAAGCGGGTGTGAAATGAATGCGGTGTGTTCTTGAGTGCGCCGCTGGTGGTGCTCACGGTTCCGGATCCCTCCTTGCCCGTTCCTTTCCAGTTCGCGGTCGCTCTGCGATTGATGGCCATGTTCGTTGGTTGTTGCTGGTTGTTCGTAATGGCACTAGGCCTTCAATAGTTTGAACGCGTGTGTCCACTGGTTCCGGTTGAACCCGGGCATGCACCAGAGGATGCAGAGTGGTTCGATCGCTCGCGCGCCTTCCACTCCACCTACATCCTCCGTCTCCCAACCGAACTGGTCCAGGATCACGCGCACTTCCTGCTTTGCTTCGTCGTTGTTCCCGCAGATGAACATGGTGGGCTTCACACCCTTGAAATCCGGGTTCACCATGTATGCGTTGCCCACACTGTTGAAGGCTTTCACGAAGTGTGATCCCGGCAATGCGCGTTGTAAGCGCTCCATCAAGCTCTCCTCCAAATCGGTGAAGTAGTGCAGCACACCGTTGGTCGGTGCCGCATCCGCGATCGGGTTGGTGGTATCGATGATGGTCTTGCCTTCCAGATCCAACGCACGACAAAGGCCGATCGCATCCTCGGCCGCAGTGCCCTTACTTGAGAGAATGACCAGGTCCGCCCAAGCGCCCATTTCCTTATGGCTACCCACACGGCCTTTCGGGTTCATTTCCAACCAATCGGCCACCTTGTTCGGATCGCGCGTGGCGATCATCACTTCGTGTCCGTGCTTGAGGAAACCACTTGCCAGCACCTTGCCGACCATGCCTGTACCGAGAACGCCGATCCTGCTCATTGTGAATGGTTCGAGGCCCCGAAGGTAATCCCGTGTGAAGCCGTCCTGTCTTCCCCGGTGTCATGCACCTTTGCACCCCATGGACCCCCGCGCTACCGCCTTCCTACGCTTGCTCACCATCATGGATGAACTGCGCGAGCAATGTCCGTGGGACAGGAAGCAGACCATGGAGACCCTGCGCCCGCTCACGATCGAGGAGACCTACGAACTCGGCGATGCGATCCTGGAGAACGAC
This sequence comes from Flavobacteriales bacterium, assembly GCA_016721005.1. Lineage (GTDB taxonomy): Bacteria > Bacteroidota > Bacteroidia > Flavobacteriales_F > PHOS-HE28 > PHOS-HE28. Next base: position 86,641 of record JADKJM010000004.1, on the reverse strand, counting down.
GTGGATGGGGTGAAGAAGGAACTCGGCGACCTGATGCTGCACATGGTCTTCTATGCGCGCATCGGCAAGGAGAAGGGCGCGTTCGACATCACCGATGTACTGAACGGGATCTGCGAAAAACTCATCCACCGGCATCCGCATATCTATGGTGATGCGAAGGTGAAGGACGCTTCGGCTCCGATCAGCGCAGACGAGGTGAAAGCGAATTGGGAGAGGATCAAGTTGGCGGAGAAGGGAAAGGATGGCGGCAGTGAGAAGAGCGTGTTGGGAGGTGTACCGCGCGGGCTGCCGAGCATGGTGAAGGCGATCCGCATCCAGGACAAGGCGCGTGGGGTCGGCTTCGATTGGGAACGCCGGGAACAGGTGTGGGAGAAAGTGCAGGAGGAACTGGAGGAACTGAAGCACGAGGTGGACAGCGGATCCGACAAGCAAGCCGAGGAACTCGGCGATGTGCTCTTCAGTCTGGTGAACTATGCGCGCTTTTTGAACATCGACCCCGACGAAGCACTGGAGCGCACCAACCGGAAATTCATCCAGCGCTTCCAATACCTCGAACGCGAAAGCCGGAAGGATGGCCGCGTGCTTGGCGAGATGACCTTGCCGGAAATGGATGCGTACTGGGAGCGATCGAAGACCGCCTGATGCCATCACTCCGGAGCGTCCTTTTCACCCTCGTGCTCGCGCTGCACGACGCATGGGAGCGCGATATCCTGCTTGAATCCCCGACCGAGGAACACCATTGGGTGATCCAGTCGCCGGACCACCGCGCATGGGTCGATCCTGCCCATAGCTTCCTATGGGGTGAGAGCAGCATGGCCAACTGAGTTCCGTTCGGATGGGCTGAACGGATATCTTGGTGCCATCATCAAGCCCTTCACCATGGTCAAACTCCCTACCCTTCTCGTATCCCTTCTCGTTGGAACAAGTGCGATCGCTGCCAGCGGCGGTCCTGATACTTACGGCTATACGTGGAAGGACCACCTCGAACCGGACGGTCCGGTGTACAACTGGATCGATATCACCACCACCGGGACCATGGTCCTGGGCTTGGGCGACGACAATGTCGTTGGGCCTTTCGTGATGGCGACGGATATGCCGTTCTATTGGTACGGCCGCAAGAACATCTGGGTCGGCAGCAACGGCTACATCGCATTCAACGGGGGCAACATCGCCTCGCCGTTCCCGGCGATCCCGACGAGCGGTGGTGTGAACGACTTCATAGCAGGCATGGCGGCGGACATGACCTTCCTCGGAACAGGCAACCAGGGTCGGTGCTATGTGTATGATGTGCCGGACTCCACGGTCATCTCCTGGGTGGGCGTCCCGTTCTGGTCGCCACTGGCTCCCACGTACACCGGAAGCAACAGTTTCCAGATCATCCTGGACAAGTCGAACGGCGTCATCACCGTGCAGATCCAGGAACAGACAGGTCTTACGCAGAACAACGATCTGGTCATGGGCATCGAGAGCGTGGCCGGCAGCATCGGACTGCAGCACTCCAACGACGTCTATCCGGTAGCGAACTACGCACTCCAGTACACGCCCCCGCCTTCAAGTTCATTGGTCGTGCTGGATGGTATTCCGCTCTGGAACACCGATCCGACGAGCGGTGGCATCTTCTGGCCTCGCAACGGGGCATCGTACCAGATGATCGCGGCGGCGGCGAACATCGGTAATACGAACCTCACCGGGATCACCCTAAACGGCGATCTGTTCAACAGCACCGGTGCGACAATGATCACCGCGCAGCAGGTCATCGGTAACATCATTCCCGGCTTGGACACGGTCGTGAACTTCCCGCCGTTGTGGACACCGAACCCGGCCGGGACCTATCGATTCGTCTCTACGGTGAGCGGCATTGCCAACGAGCTGGTCACCACCAACAATACACGTACCCAGGAGCTCGTCGTGGTGGACACGAGCACCCCCACGCACGACCTGAAATTCACCGGCGCGCAGGACGACCTCGTGGGCTTGAGCTGGAACGGCGGTAATGGCGGCGTGGCGATGTACATCAAACCACCCTACTATCCGGCTTACGCTACGGCCACCACGGTGCGCATCGTGTCCAACACCGGCCTCGCTAGCTATACCATGAAGGTGTATGATGATGATGGCCCGAACGGACTTCCCGGGACCTTGCTGGATTCCGTGATGATCCCCGCCGCGCAAGTACTCACTGGCGATCAGGTGATCCCCTTGACCAACCCGATCCACATCACCACCGGTGGCGTGTACGTGCAGTGGTACATGATCGGTGCGAACATCAACATCGCCGTGGACATCACCCCACCGTTCTCCTTGCGGAGCTACGAGGTGATCGATGGCGTGTGGGCCGAATACCGCGACCGCGAGAACCAGGACTTCTTCCTCGGCCTTCGCCTTGCGCAATTACCTGTGTATGATGTGGGCTGCACCGGCTTCTTCGGGCTGGCCGACGGACAGGACATCGGCGGGCAGACCGCAGTGCGCGCCTGGGTCACCAATTTCGGCAACCAACCCGTGAGCAGCTTCAGCGTGAAGTACCGTTACGGCAACGGTCCGATCACCACACAGAATTACAGCGGCACGGCGGTGAACCCCGGACAACAAACGCTCGTCACCTTCGGCAGCTACTTCGTCCCGACGGCCGACATGACCAATGAACTGTGTGCGTGGACGAGCATGGTGGACGATGCCACTGCCACGAACGACACCGCCTGCGTGAGCATCCATACCTATGTGGGGATCGATGACCTTGAACGGATCGATGTCATCCTTTCCCCGAACCCGGCGCGTGATCATCTTGTGATCCAAGGATTGCCTGCGGGGAGGTGGGATATTGAAATGATGGATGCCACCGGCCGATCGGTGCAGCATGAAAGCAGCATCGCGATCAATGGACCACTGATGTGGCCGGTGGAGCAACTCAGTGATGGGGTGTACCACCTGATCGTGCGGCAGGACAACAAAGCCTACCGTTCCCGCTTCGTGGTGCGGCACTGACGCATTTTCCTGAACGGCTACCTTCGCGCGGCCCTTCCTTCACCGGAAGGGCCGCGCACATTCAGCACCATGCCCAAGAACAGCACGATCGCACTTGTCCTCTGGAACGTTGTACTAACAGCCCTTGTGGCGTGGGGACTCCTCCGCACGCCAAACGGCCCGGCAACCGCTGTGATCCCCGACGAGGACAGCACGTCGCTGGGGACCGAAGTGACCATGGCCGATCGCGACACCGGCGCCTTGAAGGAAGCCCGCATCGCGTACTTCCACATGGACAGCCTGCGGGCCGGTTATGAACTGATCAAGGAGAAGAACGGCCGGTTCACCAGCGAGGCGCGCCGGGTGGAGACCGAATTGCAGGACAAGCAGGAAAAGGCCCAACGACGGTACCAGGAACTGAGCCAGAAGGACCGCACTTACAGCACCCAAGCAGAGATCGAGAAGGATGAAGCGGAGGTGCGCAAGTTGATGGCCGACCTGCAAGGCATGCAGGCGGAAGGCGAGGAGCGCATGGCCCGTCTGGAGAACGATATGTTGAAGGAGATCAGCAAGGAGTTGGAGGATTTCCTGAGTACGTACAATACCACCGCAGGCTACGATTACATCCTCAGCATCCAGAGCGGTGGGCAGATCTGGGTGGGCAACAAGGGCCTGGACATCACACGCGATCTGGTGAACGGATTGAACGCCCGGCATCGCGCAGGGAAGGCCACAAAGAAGTAGCAGGTATGGATCCACTGCAGAAGCGACGCGAGGAGAACATCGCCGGGTATGTCATCGGCATGTGGCACTTGGAGGACCTGATGCGTGCCGCCGACCTCGACATGAGGAAGGTGGAGAAGCAACTCATCGCACCCATGGAGGCGGACGAGGATACACGTATCGGAATGCGCGATTGGTACGCAAGCATCATCACCTCCATGCGTGAACAGGGCATTGAACGCTACGGACATTTGAGCGAGGTGGAAGAGGTGATGACCGAACTGGAGTTCCTGCACCGGACCTTGACGGAAGTATTGGATGACCAGGAGTACGATGCGCTCGTGGCCAAGGCCGAACCGGGGATCCGTGCGGTGCAACAGCATGCGGGCGGTGATCCAGCAGGCGTGGTGGAGTCCTGCTTCACGGCGGTCTATGGCGTAATGGTATTGCGCGCACAGAACAAGGAGATCGGTGAGGAGACCTTGCGTTCCGAAGAGCACATCCGGAACCTCTTGGAGGCACTGAGCAAGCACTACCGCCAGATGCGACGACTGCCGGGCGTATCCATGAACTGATGTCCGATCGATCACGCATGGCCGTGGTACACCCTTTGGGGATCACGCCTTCCGTGCGCTACCTGATCCCGTTGTCCTTCCTGATCCTTGCTCCAGTGCTCGGCGCTGCGCAATCGAATGTGCAAGGCGGTCGTGTGGAGATCCTGAACGCCGATGAGTGGCGCTACGATCAAGGCAATTCCGGCGCGCAACGCTTGAAGGGCAACGTCCGCTTCAAGCACGCCGATGCCTTGATGCAATGTGACAGCGCCTACCTCTTCGAGGATGAGCGCGTGGATGCGTACGGGCACGTGACCATTGATCAAGGAGACTCGCTGCATGTGGATGCTGATCGGTTGAAGTACAACGGCAAAGAGCGCCTTGCCCGGCTGGAAGGCAATGTCCGCATGCGTGACCGCTCCATGGAATTGAGCACCCCATCACTGGAATACAACCTCCGCACGCGACAGGCGATCTATGCCAACGGTGGCCGGATCGTGAGCCAGAAGGAAGGCAATACGCTCACCAGCCAAGCCGGTTCCTATTTCGCGGACACCAAGCGGTTCATCTTCAGTCGCAACGTGCGCTTGGATCATCCGGACCATACGATCGTGAGCGACACCATGCACTACATCACTTCCAGCGGAGTGAGCGAGTTCTTCGGACCCACAACGATCACGCAGGGAAGGACGGTGATCAACACGTTGCGCGGCGAGTACAACACGCGGACGGAACACGCGCGCTTCACGAGGCGCTCCAGCGTGCTGAGCCAAGGCCGGTTGTTGGAAGGCGACAGCCTGCACTATGACCGCAAGTCAGGTCAGGGACTCGCGTGGGGCCATGTGGTCGTCTCGGATAGCAGTGGTGAGATGCGCGTAATGGGTGATGTGGGTCGGTACAACGAGTTCGATGACCATAGCATGATCACCGGTCATGCGGAGTTGAAAATGCGCATGGGCGAGGACACGCTCCATCTGCACGGGGATACGCTCTTCACGCAACCGGAAGAAGCGATCCTCGGCATTCCGGATGCACGCCGGATCATCGCACGCCGTCACGTGCGCTTCTTCAAGAACGACCTGCAAGGCGTGTGTGACACCTTGGTGTACAGTGATGCCGATAGCCTGATCCGCATGTTCCACCTGCCGGTCCTGTGGAGTGGCAGTGATCAGATCACCGGCCAACACATCCGCATCGAGCTACGCAACGGCACCGCCAACCGCCTCTATGTGGAGCGCGATGCCTTCCTGCTCTCCAAGGTGGATAGTGTCCATTTCGATCAGGTCACGGGGACGAACATGACCGGTTACTTCCGGGAGAATGCGTTGTATCGCCTCGATGTGGAAGGCAACGCACGCACGGTGTACTTCGCTCGCGAGAAGAAGGGCGATGTGGAGGAGATCTTCGGCGTGAACCGCGCTGATTGCAGCCGCATCCGCGTGGACATGCAGGAGGGCCGTATCGCTGCGGTGAATTTCCTGGAGCGGCCCGACGCAGTGTTGTACCCGCTCGCGAAAGCGCCTCCGGACGAACTGCTGATGAAGGGCGCTCAGTATCGCGGCGAGGAACGCCCTGTGGGTCGCGCGGACATCTTCCGCTGATCACTCCTTGGCGAAGATCCCGATCACGTCCGCGCCCAGTACTTCCTTCGGCACCACTGCGGAAAGGCTATCGAGCTCCTGCTCCTTCTCGTTGCCGATGTACTCGTTCGCATAGCGCATCACGCGTGCGCCGCCATAGATCGGCTTCTTCCGATAGGCCCCGAAGACGATGCGATTCCCTGTGAAGACATTTCCTTCCACGTACGCGATGCTAAGATCCTTGGCGGCCAGCGCAAGTCGATTGTCCTCGAAGCGGGATCCACGAACGAGCAACTGGCTGGCCTCCCCCACACTGATCCCTTTGTCCATCATCCGGATGAACGCGCAATTCGTTACCAGGATCCGTGAACCGCTCACGTCCAGACCATCTCCGTTGGAATCCCGGCGCCCACTCCGGAACACGCAGCCGTCCACGCTTCCCGTGCAACGGTCCAGATCCACCAGATCGGCGAAGCCATCCTCGAACACGCATCGTTCAAGCAGGACCGACCCGCCCTTGATATTCAACAGATCCTCTCCATACGACTCCGCGATGATGCAATCCTTCAGCACCGTCCGCGCGCCGTTGTGGATCGCGAACTGGCCGGAGAAGTACACGCCATTCACGCGCGCCTCGCTCCCACCGCTCAACTGAAGTCCGGTGATGGAACACCGCGTGGTTCCATCACCGACCACAGCAAATGTTCCGAACGGCGCATTGTCATCCTTGGGACGTACGAAGACCGGGTTGCGCGTCGTGCCGCGCACATCCAGCGGGCCTTGGATCACCACGCTCCTTCCTGCCGCGATCTCGAAACGCGCACCTTGCTCGATCACCACCGGATGGCCGTATGGAATGGTCAGGTCCTCTTCTATGATGTACCGTCCGCGTGGGAAGACGAGCGTATCGCCCTCAACCCGCGCCTTCGTTCGGGCCGCGATCCGATCCAGGATCCGTGCATCGTCACGCGTGGGCCAATAGCGCACCTCCCCTGCTCCGTCATCAAAAGCCTCTGCACCTGCGTAGCGCACGAGCTTTCGTTGCAAGGAATTCCATGCATGTGGATCATCGAGGCGATCATTCAGTAACGCATCCTGGATCCCTCGCGCGATGGATCGCGCACGTGAAAGGGACCCGCCATTGGCCAGGATCGGCAACCAGGCGTGATCCATCGCCTCGAAGCCTTCCTTCAACCGCCAACGTTCCTCCAGCAATTGTTCGCGGCGCTTGTTGAAGTCCTCGCGAACGTCGGACTCCAGCATCATCCCCGAAAGTGGATCCATCATCACCGGCGCACCATTCGCTCCTTCGACCAATGTGGATCTCGTGTGCCGGTATAAGGGAACGACCCGGCCCTTGGACCAGTCGTATGCGAAGACCTGTTCACCTTCGAAGGCGGCAGGGCCGTGTTCAAGCCAGAGCATCAGCAAACGGCCGATGCCCGCCTTGCGATCAACGATGTAGGACAACGGTGCCGCGCCCTCCGCCAGATCCGCGTAGGCCATCCGCAGTGAATTGCGCAAGACCGGACCAGCAAGCGTATCATCCTCGAACGCTGGGAACAGATGATCCGGACGCGCGGGATCATGACCTTGCTCGAAGAGGCTTGCACCTGCCAGTCCTTGCTTCTCCAGAAAGTCCGCATCGATCCGTTCCTCCTTCAAATGGATCCCGAGGTCCCGCCCGCAGGCGATCACACGGACGAAGGAGATCTCCGGCGTAACGAGTCCCAGTTCGTGCGCAAGGATCTCGAGGTACTTCGCCCGGATGCTGGCAACATCGGCTGGCATCAAGACGATATGCCGTTGCGCGTGGAACGGCCGTTCGCGTTCGAACTTGACCACCCAACCGCCATCCGTGGAGCGCAACCGGCGCACTTTCACGGAGTCCGAGTAGTCACTTGCCACGAAGAACTGCGCATCCCAACCAGGTCCGATCTCGTTGGTGATACAGGTGGTCCCCGTAAGCTTGAACGTATCCGGTATCGCCGTAGCTGATCCCGTATCCGCGATATCGAACCACTTGGAATAGAGATCGAGTTCCATCGTCCCGATCCCGAAGCGACCGACGCTTGCACTACGCACCGGTTCCAGCCAGCTGAACAGGACCACGAGCAGCGCGGCGGTGATCACCATGGCAATGAGCCACGGCACCAGCCCGATCCGCCGTGTGCTATTCGACCGCCGCATCGGTGATGGCGTTGGTGATGACAAGCGATGCGGGGATCCCATCCTCGAAGTGTACCGTCGCGTTCAGTGGCTCCACGTCCAGTCGCTGATGATCGGCCAATGGATGGTCCTTGCCACCGGGTGGCGGTTTGAGCGTGCGATACAGCACGTACGACCAACCCATCGGATGCGGTTCCACGACCACCGCTTGCCCATTCACGGCGACCGCTTGCTCAGGGCCGCTCCATGTGAGGCGGATCGGCGCTTCACTTCGCGCGGTGATGTGTAGCACGCTATCCCGCTTCACCTGCACATCGTTCGCCTCCAACCGGCGCAAGGTGCGTTCCCAGTGCGTGGCGACACTGCTGCGCAAGCCTGCCAGTGATCCGATCACATGCAACACGGATACACGATGGACATCCTCCGCGAGCAGCGTGACGTTGCCGTACTTGTTCCGATCAGCAAGAACCGAAGGTTTCATCCGCTCGATCACTTCATCCAACCGCGCATTGAACTCTCCTTCGCGTTGCAAACGCACCAAGGCCTCGTACGCCACACGGTCGCGCTGCAGTCGCCATTCCGGGATGTGATAGGTCCACCAGCTCATCGCATCGTTCACGTAGTAGAGCGGTTCATCGGGTGGCGCGAACATCAGCAGGGCATCCCACAACACCGGGTAGAATTTCTTGGTGCGCGGGTTGAGCACTAGCCATTGGTTGTGGTACTGGTCCACATGGATCGTGTTCAGCACGAGTAAAGCAGCTTCGTAGCGCAACCAGGTGTCCACATCGATCAGCTGCGCGATGCTGTCACGATGCGTTTCCACCGGCAGCGTGTCCGGTACAAGTACGCTGATCAGTTTGCGCAGCATCGCGCGTGCTTCGCTCGTGTCCTTCGCACCGGCATCCTCCCAATACGCCGCATCCAACCATAGCGTCCTTCCACGCGGCACCGTGCGATCACTCACCGAAGGGTAATCGCCTTTGAGCACGGGGATCTCGTGCGAACCGAGGTGTCGGTTCCGCTCGAAGTCACCATCCACTTGCTCGTACATCTCCATCACGCCATAGTCGGCGTTGTTCATGCGCACGAAGACCATTTCGTTCATCGGCACCGGCACACCCATGTTACCCGCGACCCACGAGGCCATGTGATCGTTCACGAGGTTGTGCGCTTTGGGGTTGATCACATTCACCTTGCGGTACGGCAACCACGGGTTGCTCCCCTTCATGGAAAGCCGGAACGACTTCTTGCCACCGAGGAAGTGCGAAGGCGTGACCACCCCGCGATACCGGAACTTCACCTTGTGCGCCACACCATTGTCGGTGAGGATCGCACGGACGTTATCGCCTCCGCTCCAAGGAAGATCGGCCTGCAAGGAATCCAGCAGGTGCGCATCAACGGCGAGATCCAGCACAGGAATGTGATGCGGGTCTGGATCCTCTGCGAAACCATCCACCGCAATGTTCAGCGCAGCCGCAGCTGCGATGTGCATGGCCCGCGAAGGCCCGAGGATGATCGCGAACACGATCAATGACACCAACACCGCACCCGCCACGATGGCCGTGATCAAACCGGCGATGGAGCGCGGGCCTTTCATCGTCCACTGCGCGCACTGAGCAAAAGCGCCAAGGCAACGACCACTACCAAGGCTGCTGCACTCAAGTTGAGTCCGAGGCCGAGTAGCGCCGCGATGATGATCGCCGGGGTCCACAGTCCGCGCGGATGTGATCCGCGACCGATGAAGCCTGAAAGCAACACCGCCACGCCGATGGTGATCGCCGCCCAATGATCATGCTTGAACGCGCGCAACAACAGGATGAGTCCATAGCCGACCAACAACAACATCACCGGCACCACAGGGCCACGATCAGCTGGACGGAAGCCGCGGTTCCAACACCAGCCGATGATGGCCAGTGCGACAAGGAGCATCAGGAAAAGCGTGAGCAACTCCACCCATCCGTGGAAGAGGGCGCCCAGCCAGCGATCGGCTTCGGTCCGCATGCGTGTTCGAGGTTGAGCCCGAAGGTCCGACGTGCGGATGCGGATCCCGTTACGGGACTGCGCGAGTTATCAAGATGCGATCGGGAAAGGCGCTCAGAGGAAGCGCTGCATCCAACTGCTCTTCAGCGGAACGCGGAACCGTGCGCGCAGGTCGGCGACGGTCCCCACGAGGTCATCGAAGACGATGGTGTCCGGTGTGATCACGGCTTCTTTGAGCAGATCGGGAAGTTCCTGCAACCGGCAGCTTGCTGCTTCACCATCGCGCTCATACACCACCACCATGCGGTCCGTGAGCATGAGGTTGAGGTCGTGTTCCAACTGCTTGATGAATCCCACGCTCTTATCCACGCTACAACCGCTGGCCTCGGCCTGTGCCTCATCCACCCCCACCACCACGAAACGGTCATGTAGCACATCCACACAGGCATCCAGCTGACTGCCATGCGCAGCCCATGTCGAAGTGAATGCCACGCCGCGCTCACGCACCAACTTCTGCTCGGCATGGCTGAGCGAGCGCGCGGCCTTGTACACCCATACCCGCGCGTAGGCAGGCATGGTATCGATCGTGCGGATGGGGGAAGGTGCTTCGGTGTTCATCGCTAGCTCGTTCATGGTGACGCTTCTTCTTACGGTTCCGATGCCTGAATGGATCGGCCCCAATGTAAATACGGGAGTGAAGTACGGAGCTGATCCCTGTCCTATCTACAGATCCCCCGCCTCGGCGATCAACTCCGCCACATCCTTCACCACCACTTCGCCTTCCTTGTTGAAGTGTTTCACGCCATCGGTGAGCATGGTGTTGCAGAACGGGCAACCGGCCGCGATGATATCGGGTGATGCGGCCAACGCTTCCTCGCTCCGTTCGATGTTCACCTCCTTGTCGCCGGGCTCGGCCTCCTTGAACATCTGCGCGCCACCAGCTCCGCAGCAGAATCCGTTCTGTTTGCTGCGCTTCATCTCCACCAGGGCGGCATCGAGCTTCAACAAGACCTCACGCGGTGCTTCGTACTCGCCATTGCCACGACCGAGGTAACACGGGTCGTGGAAGGTGATGCGTTTGCCAGCGAAGCTTCCGCCTTCGATCTTGATGCGGCCCTCCTTGATCAAGGCGTTGATGAACTGCGTGTGGTGCAGCACCTCGTAACTCCCACCGAGCGCCGGGTATTCGTTCTTCAGCGTGTTGAAGCAATGCGGACAGGCGGTGACGATGCGCTTCACACCGTAACCGTTCAAGGTGGTCACGTTCTGCAATGCCTGCATCTGGAAAAGGAACTCATTGCCTGCGCGGCGCGCCGGGTCGCCGGTGCAGGATTCCTCCTGGCCGAGCACGGCGAACTTCACCTTGGCAGCGTTGAGGATCCGCACGAACGCCTTGGTGATCTTGCGGGCACGATCGTCGAAGGCGCCCATGCAGCCCACCCAGAAGAGCACTTCGGGGGCTTCGCCTTTGGCCGCGAACTCGGCCATGGTGGGTATGTTGATCGGTTCGCTCATCGGTTCATTTCTTCCGCCCACTCCATTCTGCGATCTGGACCGAAAGCCCACGCGGCACCGTTGTTCTCCACGTTGTTGAACATGGTGGTAAGGGCAGGCCGCGTCCTGCTCTCCTCCATCACCAGGTAGCGGCGCATCTCCAGGATGATCTCCACCGGATCGATGTTCACCGGACAAGCCTGTGTGCAAGCGTTGCAAGTGGTACAAGCCCACAATTCTTCTTCGCTGACCCTTGAGTGCAAGCTCTTGCCATCATCCTCCCACTTCCCCTTCGCGTCGATCACCTTGCCCACTTCCGCCACGCGGTCGCGCGTGTCCATCATGATCTTGCGCGGACTGAGCAATTTGCCTGTAAGGTTCGCTGGGCACTCACTGGTGCAACGGCCGCACTCCGTGCAACTGTACGCATCCATCAGGCTCTTCCAACTCAGGTCGAACACATCCTTCGCTCCGAAGCGCTCGGTCATGTCCATACCAGCAATGGTGCGCGCAACAGGAACCGGGGGTTGAACGGAAGGATCCATCATGCTCCTCACTTCACCGGTGATGCGCGGCATGTTCGTCATTTCAGTCTTCGGCGCGAGCTTGCTGTACCACACATTCGGGAAGGCGAGCAGGATGTGCAGGTGCTTGCTCACCACGAGGTAGTTCAGGAAGGCGAGGATGCCGATAATGTGCGCCCACCAGCAGACACGCTCCACGAAATGCAATGTGCTATTCTCCCAACTGTAGAAGAGCCATCGGAACAATTCTGCGCTGATCGGAAACGCTCCATGCATCTCAACTTCACCCCTTTCCATCAACTTGTAATCCGCGGCATTCATGACAAGGAACGCGGTCATCAAAAAGATCTCGGTGATCAGGATCAGATTCGCATCGGTCTTCGGCCAACCATCGAGTTCCTTCATCGCGAGGCGCTTCAGCTTAATGATGTTCCGGCGCACGAGGAAGATGGCGCAGGCCACCCACACGCCGAGCGCAAGCCACTCGAAGCTGCCGATGAGGAAGTCGTACAGGCCACCCATGAAGCTGAGGACGCGGTGCGTTCCGAAGAGGCCGTCGATGAGGATCTCCAGCACTTCGATGTTGATGATGACAAAGCCCGCGTAGACGATCACGTGCAGAATGCCCGCCACCGGTCGCACCACCATCTTGCTCTGTCCGAGTGCCACGCGTGTCATCAAGGACCACCGCTCGCCTTTACGATCGGTACGGTCGACGTCCTTGCCGAGCTTGATGTTGCGTGTGATCCTAAGGATGTTCCGCGAAAAGAGCACGGTGGCCCCCACCAGCAACAGCGCGAAGAGGATCCGTTCCATCATGGCTTCTTCATGGCATCCTTGATGCGCTGCACATCGCTGTCACTCAGCTTCGGCAGGCGATCCTTTTTCCCGAACAGACTGAAGTAACGGTTCGGGTTCAGTCGCAGGTCCTCCAACAACAGATCCAGTTCCGCGCTCGCCGCATTGAGGTTCACGTATAGGCTGTCGTTCTTCATCAGCTTGCCCATGGTGCCTTCCCCGCTATTGATCCCCACAGTGATCTTGCGCAGTTCGGTACTGGTCTGCGCCATCTCGTCGAGGATCTGCTTGAAGCGGCCCCGGGCCAATTCCGCACTGAGCGTATCGAGGTTGTGGAAGGTGCGGTCCAGTTCATCACTGTTGGATGCGAGTGTGCCACTCACCTTTTCCATATTGCGCATGGTGGCACTGAGCGATGCACTTTGCGTTGCCACGAGTTGGTCCAACCGGAGCGCCGTGGTGCTGAGGATCTCCAACGCACGCCGGATGTTGCTGAAACTGCTGTCGATGTCCCCTATCGTTTGCGGGTTGATCAGCTGCTGCATGGAACTGAGCAGGCTGTCCACATTCGCGAGCATGGACTCGGCCTTCGCTTTCAGTGGGTCGATCTGTTCGCTCACCGCGTCCGAGAGACTGAGTTGGGTGTTGCCTTGAAGCGTATCCCCGGGATGCGCGCTGTGCAGTTTGTCATCGCCAAGGACGATACGCAACGCTCTGGAGAACAGATCGGCGCTGTAGATCTCCACTTTGCTGTCCTGCGGCAAGGGCAGCTTACGCTCGTTCAACTGGAAGCTGATGGCGATAAGGCCGGAGCCATCCGGCAACATTTCCGTACCGATCACCTGGCCCACCTTCAATCCGTTGAAGAACACCGGACTCGCGCTGGTGACCCCGGAAACATCCCGGTAGACGACATGGTACACATTGCTCTTCTGCAAGAGGTCCAGACCCTTGAGGAAGTTCATCCCGAAGATCAGCAGCACGATGCCGCCGAGCACCACGGCTGCAATGCTGTACTCCCGTTTGATCTTCATGGGTGCGCTGAACGGCTATCGGCCACGGGCCAAATTAACCGCTTCCTGTAGATCGATGCGTTCACCATTCCGGAAGGCCACGATGAACGCACCGTCGAATCCCTTCTCGCGGCATTGCTTCTGGATCACCCGTGCCTCATCCAAGGTGGGTTCGCTTCCCACGGTGTACTTGTAAAGTCCTTGGCCTCGGTGCTCCTCCACTCCTTCCAACCCGTTGAAGTTCTTCGGCTTCGTGTCGATGCGCTTGGTGCTGGTCGCGATCTGCACCTTGAATCGTACAGCGTCCTTCGGCAATGTGCCGATGCCCGTGCGGGATGCCACCAGTGTGCTATCCGGCTTTGCCTCATTCGTCGGCGTGGCCATGCCGCCTTCCACTTCCGAACGATATTCCTTGAAGGCGCGGTAGATGGCGCTGGCCATATAGTCCTGCCCGTCTTCGCTTTGGAGGTAGTCCTCCTCGGGCACGTTGGTGAGGAAGCCCAATTCCACAAGTACTGCTGGCATGGTGGTGTAGCTGATCACCAAAAAGCCCGCCTGTTTCACGCCACGGTCCGGCCGCCCCACACGATCCTTGAACTGTTTCTGGATGAGGTCGCTCAACCTCAGGCTTTGGCCGAGGTGGACATTCTGACGAAGGCTGAGCGCGATCTGGCTCTCGGGATCCTTCGGATCATAACCATCGTACTTCAACTCATGGCCCTCTTCCATCAGGATCGCCGCGTTCTCCTTCTGCGCCACGCGCATGTTCGCCTCGGTCTTGTGCAAGCCCATCACGTAGGTCTCGCAGCCGTTCGGGTCGTGACTGTCGTTCGCGTTGCAATGGATGCTGATGAACACGTCGGCCTTCGCGCGGTTGGCGATCTGCGTGCGCTCCATCAACTCCACGAAGCGATCATCCTCGCGAGTATAGATCACCTTCACATCGGGGAAGTTCTCGTTGATGTACTTCCCGACAAGGCGTGCGACGTTCAGTGAAACGGCCTTCTCCGTGGTCTTGTACCGCCCGGTACCCAGATTGCCCGGATCCTTTCCTCCGTGTCCCGCATCAAGCACCACGGTCCTGATCAGGTAGGGATCGCGGCCCTGCGCAAAGGCACCTCCAAGGATCACAACAGATGCGATGAAGCAAAGGAGGATACGATACAAGCCAAGTTGGCGTTCCATGGTGCGCGAAGGGCGATGCGTACTTTTCGGCCCGCTTTTCCGTGAGGAATTTGCAGCAATGACGGTAGCGCGACGCATCCGGCCCTCGTGGCGCGAAACTAGGGGCCGCTCCTGCGCAGGGAGGTCGATCTGGGTTCCAGTTTTCATCACGTTCATGTTGATGTGTGTAGCGTCCGGCCTGCACGCGCAGAAGTTGGAGGAGGAGGTCCGCTATCAGGCCCGCGACAGCATCCGTTACGACCTGGACGGGCAAACCGTGTACCTCTTCGGTGCCGCCTCGGTGCATTACCAGGATATCCAGCTCAGCGCGGACCGCATTGCATTCAACTTCAAGAACGAGGAAGCACAGGCCTTTGGTGCGTTGGACAGCACGGGGAAAATTGGCGGCAAACCCAGTTTCACACAGGGCGGGCACACCATCGATGCGGACAGCATCCGGTACAGTTTCCGGACGAAACAAGGGTTGATCCGCGAGGTGCGCACACAGGAACAGGAAGCATGGGTGCATGCCAGCCTGAGCAAACGACTGGCGAACGGTGAGGTACACAGCCTTGGCGGCAAGCTCACCACCTGCGATCGTCCGAACCCGCACTACCACTTCCAGGTAGGCCGCATGATGGTGATCCCCGACGACAAGATCATCACCGGGCCGGCGTACTTGAAGGTGCGCAAGGTGCCCCTGCCGCTCGCCGTTCCCTTTGGGTTCTTTCCCAACAAGAAAGGTGGAAGTAGCGGGGTGCTCATTCCGGTCTGGGGCGTGAATCAATCCTTGGGCTACTACCTGTTGAACGGCGGTTGGTATCAGCCCCTTGGCGATCGTGCCGACCTGCAACTCACAGGCGACATCTACAGCCGGGGCAGTTGGGCCTTGAAGGGCACCGCACGCTATCGTTCACGCTATCGGTACAACGGCGGCCTTCAGGTAAGCCACAGCACCTTGTTGAACAGCGATCCGGAGTTCCCGGACTTCAGTCGCCAGCGCAACTTCTTCATCAACTGGAACCACACCGTGGATCCGCGCGCCAGCCTCACCGACCGCTTCAGCGCCAGCGTGAACGTGGGCACGAGCAGGAACTACACGAACAACTTCAACAGCAGCGTCAGCGACTACCTGAGCAATACGTTCCAGAGCAACATCGCATGGACGCACTTGTGGCCGGGCAAGCCCTACACGCTCAGTGTGAATGCGCTGCACCGGCAGAACACCATCAACCGCACCTTTGACATCACACTGCCTGCGATCACCTTCAACGTTCAGCGGATCCTGCCGATCCAGATGCTGCGTCCAGCGGGGTCGGCAAGCCGGTGGTACGACCAACTCGCCGTGAACTGGACCACCAACTTCGACAATCGCCTCAGCACCACCGAGGAGCACTTGTACGTGGAGAACGTTCCTGCATTGGCCGGGCAAGCCCGCAACGGTCTTCGCCATACCGCCGCGCTGACCACTACGCTCAAGAATCGCTTCTTCAGCGTGAACCCCGAGTTCCGCTTCACGGACCGCATGTACTTCGATCAATTGCGGAAGCGCGTGATCAGCACCGTGGACACCACGTACACCATCACTGATACCATTCCGAAGTTCGCCGCACCACCGGAGTACAGCATGGGCGTAACGTTCACGAGCAAGTTGTACGGCATGTATTCCTTCCGCGGGAACGGGCTGAAGGCGATCCGTCACACCATCACCCCCACCGCCGGGCTCAGCTATAGACCGGACAACAGCACGCGCATCGAAGGTCCTTTCGGCGTGAATGGTGCCCTCTCCACATATTCGCCTTACCAGATCGGGATCTACGGCGAACCGAGCGTGGGTGAGAGCGGATCGCTGAACCTCGGCCTTATCCAGAACGTGGAAGCGAAAGTGCGCGACCGCAAGGCTCCAGCGGACAGCACCGGACGATCCGAAGAGATCGTCTACAAAAAGATCAAGCTGATCGACTTCCTCGGCATCAACACGAGCTACGACCTCTTGAAGGACAGTGTACACTGGTCGCCGATCAGTATCGCGGCGCGCACGGCGCTGTTCAACACCATCAACATCAACCTGAACTCCACCTGGGATCCCTACGCGGTGGATGGCCTCGGCCAACGCATCGATCGAAGCGAACGGAGCGTGAGCGGCGCGTTGGCACGGATGCTATACACCAACGTGGCAGCTGGTTTCGACCTGAAGAGCAAGCGATACGGCCAGGCGCCGAAGGCCAATACCAATGACCATGAAGTGGTGCAGGACAGCGATCCCGGCAAAGGTGCGCGGGTGAATTTCAGTCTGCCGTGGCGACTCGGCGTGAACTACAGTTACGATCTCAGCCGCGCGTACTTCGGTGGTTCCAGCACGGATACCGAGCGACAAAGCGTGCTCTTCAACGGGGACGTGACCGTGATGAAATACTGGAAGCTTGGTTGGAGCAGCGGCTATGACATCGTGGCCAAGGAATTCACGCCCACCTCACTGAACCTCTATTGGGACCTGCACTGCTGGGAGTTCAACTTCAACATCATCCCCATCGGCGTGCGGAAGAGCTTCATGTTCCGGATCAACGTGAAGGCGAGTTTGCTGCGCGACCTGAAGTTCGAGCAACGCAGGCCGTACGGGAACCAGAACAACCTGCTGTACTGACGAAGTTCGCGGTCAGGAAAGGTGGGCACGGAGCCAAACCTTTGCTTCTTCGGCTGCGGCATGGCCGAACACCCGCACCGGGAGGTCGAAATTGAAATACCTCGAATAGACCATCGTCATGGTGAGCCGTTCTCTCACTCGGCCTGCAGGTACTGGGATCCTGGCTGCGGCTTCAGCGCTCAACCCAACACCTCCCTCACCTTCGCGCCGATGCTCGCCGGGCTGTCCACCACATGGATGCCACATGCCCGCATCACTTTCTTCTTCGCGGCGGCGCTCTCATCAGCACCGGAAACGATGGCACCGGCATGGCCCATGGTCCGGCCAACGGGAGCCGTCTCACCGGCGATGAACCCGATCACCGGCTTTTTGCAGTTCGCCTTGATCCATTCCGCAGCGCGGATCTCCAGATCACCGCCGATCTCGCCGATCATCACGATGGCTTTCGTTTCGGGGTCGTTCGTGAAGAGTTGAATGGCTTCGAGCGTGGTGGTTCCGATGATCGGATCGCCACCGATCCCGATCGCGGTGGTGATGCCGAGCCCGGCCTTCACCACTTGATCCGCTGCTTCGTAAGTGAGCGTGCCGCTCTTGCTCACGATACCCACGCTTCCCTTCTTGAACACGAAGCCGGGCATGATCCCCACTTTGCATTCATCCGCAGTGATCACACCCGGACAGTTGGGGCCGATGAGCCTGCAGTCCTTACCACGCAGGTATTCGCGCGCGGTGACCATGTCCTTCACGGGAATTCCTTCCGTGATGCACACGACCACCTTGATGCCAGCATCGGCCGCTTCCATGATCGCATCGGCCGCGAAAGCCGGTGGAACGAAAATGATGCTCACATCAGCGCTCGTTGCCTTCACCGCATCGGTCATGGTCTCGAACACGGGACGATCCAGGTGCGTCTGTCCGCCCTTTCCCGGTGTTACCCCGCCCACCACGTTGGTGCCGTACTCGATCATCTGGGTGGCGTGGAAGCTCCCTTCACTTCCGGTGAAACCCTGCACGAGGATCTTGCTGTTCTTGTTGACGAGTACGCTCATGTTGTTCGTTGTTCGTTGGTCGTTGTTCGTGTTGTTCGATGAAAGCGGAACAACATTGAACGGATCCTATTCCGGGCGGCGAAACTAATCAGCACCTGCCGGAGCCGCCTCCAAGGGTGTGTAATTGGTGCGGAGGTAGTTGAAGATGAGCCACAATGTGCCGAGCATGATGGCGCCACCGATCACGAAAGGCAAGGACTGCCCCATCGCATAGAGTGGTCCGGCCATCACCGGCCCCACCACGCGCCCGAGCGATCCGAAGCCCTGGTTCTGGCCCATGACAGCTCCTTGTTCCTTGGCGTCCGCTTTGCGGCTGAGGATCGAGACCAAGCTGGGATTCAAACACGCGTTGCCCATGGAGAGCAGGATCATCGGCACCAAACTCATCAGCACGAAGGCGAGGCTGAGATCGAGCGAGATCATCCGCCCCGCGGCATCGTAGGCCACAGTCGCACGGTCACCCACGGGCACGAAGGGCATCACGGCGAGGCCGAGCCCCACCATCACGCAGCCACGAACAAGCATGCGCCGCTCGCCCCACAGCCGGTTGAAAACATGCACCAGCGCCCCTTGGGAGAATGTCGAAAGCAAGCCGACCGCTGAGAACATCAAGCCGGTCTGGTCCACGGTGAGGTGATAGCGCTGCATCCAGAGGAAGGTGATGCTCACGTTCATCATGCTGAAGGCGGTGATGTACACGAAGCCGATGAGGAAGATGTCGCGGAAGCGCAGATCCCGTAGCGACTTGAAGGTGCTGG
Organism: Flavobacteriales bacterium; assembly: GCA_016721005.1. Lineage (GTDB taxonomy): Bacteria > Bacteroidota > Bacteroidia > Flavobacteriales_F > PHOS-HE28 > PHOS-HE28. Next base: position 67,224 of record JADKJM010000004.1, on the reverse strand, counting down.
AGAATGGCTTGAAGTTGATGGCCCGTGTGGTATCCGGGGAAGTGTTGGATTCCGGCAGCACGAAGACCACGCCGAGGAGATTCAACAAACAAAGGCCTACGGCGAAGTAGCCCACGGACCCGATCCCGCCGAAGTGATGGAAGATGTAGCCACCTATGGCCGGACCGACCGCGAAGGACATCCCGAACGACGCACCCACGATGAGCCCGATGCGTTTCGCGCGATCCTTCGGCGGTGTGATGTCACTGATGTAGGCCTGTGCAGCGGCGATGTTGCCGGAGCCGATACCGGTGAGGAAGCGTGAGAGGAAGAGCAGGAATATCGTGGTCGCATGCGCGAATACCACGTACGAGAGCAAGCTGATGAGGATGGAGACCATGATCACCGGACGACGGCCGTAGCGATCGCTCACCGAACCCCAGATCGGCGAACACATGAAGACCATGATGGAGAAGAGCGCTGCGGAAAGCATCACCACCGCATCGCTGGCACCGATGGCTCGGGCGAAGTAGGGCACCACCGGAATGAACAGCGTGAAGCCGATCAGGTCGATGAAGATGGTGAACCAGAGAATGAGCAGCCGACGATCCATGGGCGGCGAATCTAGGCGCGCTCAGGAAGCCACGGGCGTGTGCGGCTCGGTCACGGTGGTGGTGCGCACGTACGGGCGGATGATCAAGCGGATGGTGTTCTTCCAGCTCATGTACTTCCACGCCCAGTTGAAGAGCACAGCGAAACGGTTCCGGAAGCCGACCAAACTCATCAGGTGGATGAAGATCCAACCGGACCATGCGATGGGACCGCCCAGATGGAAGGTGCCCACGTCCAGCACCGCTTTGTAGCGTCCGATGGTGGCCATGCTTCCTCCATCCTTGTACCGGAATGGCATGCGTTCACCGGGCCTGCGCAGAAGATTGCGCACCAGTTGTTTCGCTTGTTGTTTCGCCGCAGGCGCCACTTGCGGATGTCCATTCGGCCAAGCGGTGTCGCTGGTCATCAGTGCCACGTCGCCCACGGCGTACACGTTCGCGGTTCCGATCACCTTGTTGAACCCATCCACGTTGTACCGGTTCGCTTGTGGATGGAAGAACTCATCCAGCCCCGGGAAACAGACGCCGCGCACACCAGCAGCCCAGATCACGGTGTTCGTTTCCATGGTGCTTCCATCCATGAAGGTCACGCGATCGCCATCCATCCCGGTCACACGTACACCGAAGTTCACATGCACCCCCATGTCTTGCAGGTACATCAGGGCTTTCGCACTGCTCTTCTCCGAGAACGATCTCAACAGCCGGTCACCGCTGTCGATCAGGTGGATCATCATCTTGTCGCTGTCCAGCTCACGGTATTCGTGCTTCAATACGGTGGTGCGGATCTCGGCCATCGCACCCGCCAGTTCCACGCCGGTCGGGCCGCCACCCACGATCACGAAATTCAGCCGACGGCGTTGACCTTCCTCATCATTCAACTTCAGCGCGGCCTCGAAGTCCTGTAGGAAGTCGCTTCGGATATCCAGCGCCTGGCTGATGGTCTTCAGCTGCATCGCCTGCTCCTCCACCTCGCTATTGCCGAAGAAGTTGGTGGTCGTACCCGTGGCGATGATCAAGTGATCGTACTTCACCTCGCCATCATCGGTCACCACCACGTTATCCGCAGGACGCACCGAGTTCACGCACGTCATGCGGAAGGTGATGTTCGGAACGGGTGCGATCGTTCGACGAAAAGGATGGGCGATACTGTCCGCGCTCAGGCTCGCCGTGGCTACTTGGTAGAGCAGCGGCTGGAAGCAGTGGTGGTTCTGCTTATCGAGGAGCAGGATCTTGTACGGCTTGCCCGCTAGACCGCGAACCACTTCCAGCCCAGCGAAGCCGCCGCCGATGACCACCACCACAGGAAAGGGCAGGTTGTCGTACTCGAATTTCTCTTGATGGGACATGATGGGTGGCTGCGGGGGCCAAAGATCCGGATCTTTGCGCGCCATGTACCAACCGGACACTATCGCTGCGATCTCTTCTCCTGCCGGCGTCGGCGCCATCGCGCTGTTGCGACTCACAGGACCCAAGGCCGTTGCGATCGCACGCATTGTGGCATCGGCACTTCCGGGCCACCTTACCGAGCGCTACGCCTACTTCAGTCCGTTGCATGACGGTGCTGGCCGGATCGATGAAGGGTTGATCACGATCTTCCACGGGCCGCGCTCTTTCACCGGCGAGGATGTGGTGGAATTCAGCGTACACGCGAGTTCCTATGTGCAACAGCGCTCGTTGGAGGCGCTATTGACCGCAGGTGCCCGAATGGCCCAGCCAGGAGAGTTCACCCAGCGCGCCTTCCTGAACCGCAAGTTGGACCTGAGCCAGGCCGAGGCCGTAGCCGACCTGATCGCGAGCCAGAGCGCGGCGCAACACAAGCTCGCGCTGGACCAGATACGGGGCGGCTTCGGCAAACGCATCGGAGAATTACGGCAGCAGCTCATCGACTTCGCAGCGCTGATCGAACTGGAACTGGATTTCAGTGAAGAGGACGTGGAATTCGCCAAACGACCCGAACTCTTGGCGTTGATCGATGGGATCGTCGTCCTCTGCACCGAATTGATCGACTCCTTCCGCTACGGCAACGCCGTGCGGCAAGGCGTTCCCGTGGCCATCATCGGGGCGCCGAACAGCGGCAAGAGCACCCTGCTCAATGCTTTGTTGCAGGATGACCGCGCGATCGTGAGCGACGTACCGGGTACCACCCGCGATACCGTGGAGGAGACCATGACCATTGGCGGTGTCCTTTTCCGCTTCATCGACACGGCGGGTATCCGCAAGACCACCGATGTGGTGGAACAGTTGGGTATCGATCGCAGCTACAAAAAGGCGAAGGAGGCGAGCATCGTGGTCCTGCTCGGGGATGCCGCTGTGATGAACGAACAAGCGTTCGTGCTGGATGCCCGCTTGCTCGAGGAACGGATCGGTGAAGGCCCGGTGGTGATCCCGGTCCTGAACAAGGTGGATGTGGCTCCTTCAGCGATCACCAGCACACTGACCATCAGCGCTAAGACCGGCGCCGGGCTGGATGCATTGAAGAAACGATTCACGGACCATGTGAACGCCCTTCATGGTACCGCTGATCTGGTGGTCACGAACGCCCGACACGTTGATGCGCTCACGCGGGCAAGGGAGTCCGTTCAGAATGCCCGGACAGCGATCGATGAGGGTCTTGGCGGCGAACTGCTCGCCATCGATCTGCGCCGCGCGCAGGACCAGCTCGGCGAGATCACCGGGCAGATCACCACCGACGATCTGTTGGGTAGCATTTTCGGACGGTTCTGCATCGGGAAGTGATGACCCTTGTGCTCTCTTCGTTCCGTTCATGTAGCGTAGAGCAGGCCGATCGCTTATAACACATTTGTTTGTAACACTTTTGTTACTAACATCATTGTTACCTAGTTTCGCTCCATGGATCGTCACCCGTTCAAGTTCGGCAAACTGGCCATCGGCGTGCATTTCACCAACAGGGAGAAGGAACGAAAACGCCTGCGCGCCAACATCACTTCCGGGGTGAACACCATCCTGATCTCGCCCCGCCGCTATGGCAAGAGTTCTTTGGTGCAACAGGTCGCGGAGGAAATGGGCAAGGATCGCAGGACGCGCTTTGCACAGGTGGACCTGTTCGAGGTGCGCAACGAGCGCGAGATGCTGGAGCGGATCACCTCTGCGGTGATCTCCGCCACCTCCAGCACACTAGAGGACCGGTTACGCGACCTCAAGCGCTTCGTGCAGACCATCGTTCCGCAAGTGGGCATCGGTTCGGACCCTACACAGGAACTCACTGTCGGGCTTTCCTGGGAGGACGTGGAACGTTCGCGACACGAACTGTTGGAACTACCCGAGAAACTGGCCAAGGCCAAGAAGATCCAGTTGGTTCTCTGCATTGATGAGTTCCAGAACATCGGGCACTTCCCGGACCCGAAGGCCACGCAGAAGTTGCTGCGTGCGGCTTGGCAGCGACAACAGCATGTGACGCATCTGCTTTACGGAAGCAAGCGACATATGATGCTGGACATTTTCACAAAGAGCAACATGCCATTCTACAAATTCGGTGACCTGCTCTTCCTGGAACGCATTGCACGACCAGACTGGGTGAAGTACATCACCGACCGCTTCCGCAAAACGAAGAAGAAGATCGGTCCCGCACTCGCAAACGCCATTGCCGGGACCATGGAGGACCATCCCTACTCCGTGCAAATGCTGGCCAACGCCACCTGGCAACACACATCCGGAACAGCAACCCAGGCCGCACTTGATCAGGGCTTGGAGGATCTCATGGACCAATACACCATCCTCTACCAGCGTATCGTGGACGATCTCACCACACCACAACTTCGATACCTGGAGGCCATGTCCGACGGGGTGGAACGCTTCACCACCAGCGAGGTGTTGGCCCGCTATGAATTCGGATCCTCGGCATTGGTAGGCCGTATTCGCACCGCGTTGGAGAAGAAGGACATCCTGGATCATCAAGGCACACATACCATCTGGCTCGACCCATTGTTCCGTCTATGGCTCGAGAACCGCTTCTGGCACAAGCCCAAGCGCCAGTTCCTATCATGATCCCGCTCCTCTCCTCCTTCTACTTCGGCAGCGTGGAGCATTACCGTTTGCTCGCCCGGCACGATCGCGTGATCATCGACATCGGCGAACACTACGAGCGGCAGAGCTACCGCACGCGGACAAGCATCGTAGGGCCGAATGGAACGAACGACCTGATCGTGCAGATAGAAAGACGCAGTGGCGAGAAGATGCCGATGCATTCGGTCGGCCTGAGTTACGCCGAGTCCTGGCCACAACAGCACCTGCACGCCATCCGCAGCGCATACGGACAAACGCCGTGGTTCATTCATTACATCGATGAGATCGAAGCTGTGCTCTTGAAGAAGTACGACCGCCTCGTGGATCTGAACATGGCCACCATCGCGTTGGGCCTCAAGTGGCTCGGTCTGACCTCCATGCCTTTCGTGTCGACGCACTATGTCGAAGGGGACGAATACCGGATCACCGAAGCCGGTTGCGGACCCGTGGACCCAAGCGCGCCGTTGGATGAGCGCAAGCCCTTGCTGGATATCCGCTCCACCCTTCACCCCAAGAAGCCGCTTCCACCGGCGCTTTCGCCGATCCGTCCCTATCCACAGGTCTTCGCTGACCGGCATGCCTTCGTTCCGCGCATGAGCGTCATCGACCTCGTTTGCAATTGCGGTCCGGATGCGAAACGGATCATCCGATCTCACGGCGCTTGACTTCAAGTGGTCCTTCGGGACAGGAGATCGGTTCCTCGGATGGATCCTCACCGCTATTTTGCGGCCGAATGCGTGAAACTTTTCTTCTTGCCGCGTTGCTGGTCACAGGTGGTCCGGTTTGTTATGGGCAGAGTGATGCCGCGCAGCGCGAATGGGACCGCGCGGCCAAGCTGGACAGCGCGGGCAAACATGTGCAGGTCATGAAGATCCTGGACGGTCTGGTGGACAAGCCGGCATGGGCCTATCGGGCGCACATGATGCGGGCACACCAATACTTCGAGCACTTGGAGCGTTACCAGGATGCGTTCTCGGAGATCGGCTTGGCGATGTCCTTGGAACCGGATAGCATCGATCCGTACATCAACCGTAGTTCCTTCTACCTCGAGAGCGGAATGCCGGACCGCGCCTTGGAGGATCTGGATCAAGCCTTGAAGCGCGCACGGGAAGCGCAGGACAGCATCACGGTATTCCTGAACAGAGGATCGGCTCTCACCATGGTGCGGCGCTTCAAGGAAGCACTGTTCGCCTATGACCGCGCGCTGGCCATCGACTCCATGGACTGGGGCACGCGCTCCAACAAGGCCGCGATCCTCGATGAGATGGACCGCGCCGATGAAGCCAAGGCGATCTACCTGAAGTTGCACGAGGAGAAGCCCGATGAGATCGTGATCCTGAACAACCTCGGTTTCCAGGCCAGCGGACGCAATGATCACGCGGAGGCCTTGCGTTGGTTCAGCGAAGCCCAGCGACTCGCGCCCGACGATCCCGTGGTCCTCAATAATCTGGGCTATGCCCAACTCAAGACCGGTGCGCTGAACGATGCCCAGCGCAATGTGGAACGCAGCATCAAGCTTTATCCGGCCAACAGCTACGCACACCGCAACCTCGGCCTGATCTGGAAGGAGAAGAAGGAAATGGACAAGGCCTGTTCATCCTTTGAACGCGCGTTGCAATTGGGCTTCACTGCGCAGTACGGACCGGAAGTGGAACAATGGCGAAAGGAATATTGCCGATGAGAACAATCCTGCTGCTCCTTCTGATCCTGCTGTGCGGCATTGCCGTGCAAGCGCAGGATGCCGACACCACCACGTTGCGCAAAGCCAAGGACTACCTCCAGGCCAAGAAGTGCAAGGACGTCAACCGGGTGTTGGCGCCCATGCTGACGGAAAGCGCACCGAAGCCGGATGCCTTGTTGATCCGTGCGAAGTGCCGGATCTATCATGAAGGAAAGCCGCAAGAGGGCATGGCCGATCTGCAACGTGCGTTGGACATCGAACCGGAACACTTCCGCGTGAAATTGTTCCGCGGGGACCTGTACAACGACTGGGATATGTTCGACCGCGCGGAGTCCGACCTGAACGATGCAGTGACACTCGCGCCCGATAGTCCCGGCCTGATCGAAGCATTGAACCGTCGCGCCTGGAACAGCATGGACCTACGCAAGTTCCAAAGCGCGAAAGCCGATTGCGAACGCGTGCTGCTGATGGACAGCACCAACCGCGCTGCGTTGAACAATCTCGGCCTGGCGTGCAATGACCTGGGCGACACGGCCACCACGTTCCGGTGCCTCAAAGCCATGGTGCGCCTGGACCCGAAGGATGATGTGGCGTGGCTGAACACCGGCTTCTTCCTCGGCACACTGGGTCGGCACAAGGAAGCGTTGGTGTACTATGATGAAGCGGAAAAGCTTGGTCGCAAGGATGCGCGATTCTTCAACAACCGCGGGTTCTCACGCTTGGGTGCTGGCGATATGAAGGGTGCTCGGAAGGACATCGAACGTTCTTTGGAAATGGACGCTCGCAATTCCTATGCGTACCGGAATCTCGCACATCTGGAGATCGCGGCGGGGAACAAGGACGCTGCGTGTACCGCGATGGAACGCGCCATGGAACTCGGCTTCACCGAACGCTATGGCAAGGAAATGCAGGAGATGCGCAAGACGAATTGCAACTAGTTCAATGAAAAGGACCATCACCCTCTCGGCCCTCCTCGGGCTCGCCACCGTGCTGTCCGCGCAGAAAAAGGAACACATGGGCTACGGCGCCGCCATGATGCAGGAGGCAAGCAAACTCGTCGGCCAGGAGCGCAGCGATGAAGCCTTGGTGGAACTGGCCACGGTACACCGCAGCGACTCGCTCTACGAACGCGTGCTGATGCAACGTGTGCAGATCCTGCTGGATCAGGACGCGTATGGAACAGTGGAGGAACTTTGTCGCCAAGGCATCGCCGAACGCGGCAACCTCAACGGGGCCTTCACCATGATCCGCGCTGCGGTTCTGGTGGATATGGAACGCTTCGCCGATGCACTTGCGGCGTGCGATTCCGCCATCGCGGTGTATCCCGGGAGTTTCCGCCCGTACCACTTGCGTGCGTTAGCGCTTGCGGGTAACAAGGACAACAAGGCCGCATTGGAGCAGGCGATGAAGAACGTGCGTCGCTTCCCTTACCAACGCGATGCGCACATCATGATGGGAACCATCGCACAGAGCGAAGGCCTCACCGCGGAAGCAGGGTTGGCATTCATGATGGCCCAGCTGGTCCGCTTCGGTGATCGCAAGGCCGAGCAACTCCTCTCCTACTACGACGGTTTGTTGGGCAGCACGCTGGAACCGAAGTCGGATGGATATGATCTCTCCGTCACGGGCGATGACCTCGAGGACATCGACCTGTTGATCCGCAGCAAGGTGGCTATGGATAAGAAGTACAAGTTGAAGCCGGACCTCACTTATCCGATGTGTCGGCAATCGCACCTGATGATGCAGACCATCGCGGATCGCAAGGGCAAGTGGAAAGGATTCTACACCACCACTTATGGTCCGATCGCGAAGGCCATCATGGACGATGGAAAATTCGAAGGCTTCGTGTACCACTGCCTCAGCGCCAGTTCCGACCGCACGATCACCGGCATGGTGGAGAAGAACAAGAGCAAGGTGCTCGAATTCCGCACGTGGCTCGGCACGTACATGCAGCAGAACCACCTCATGTTCCCGGAGACCGAGGGCGGACCAGACCTGTTGCATCACTACAACGATGACAACGATCTGCTCGGCTTCGGGCCCGGCGATGCAAAGACCGGCCTCAGTACCGGCATGTGGACCGTGTACCATAGCAACGGCCGGATCAGCGGGCAAGGGGCTTTCAACGATGCAGGTGACCGTACCGGCAAGTGGACCTACTGGGATAGCATGGGCAACCTGGATAGCGAAGGGAATTTCCAGAATGGGAAAGTGGAAGGCGTGATCCTGAACTACCAACCCAGTGGATGCTTGATGGACTCCACCACGATCAGATCCGGCAAACGCGAAGGCTTGGCGTGCAGCTACTATGAACTGGGCGGGCGCCGCACGTGCAAGACCGCGAAGGTTGGCGAATGGACCGGCCCCACATGGGAATACTTCCCGAGCGGCCCCGTGCAATGGAGCTACGAGTTGGTGAACGGCAACACCGAGGGTTCGGCGACGCAGACCTACGCGGACGGATCGACACGGTTCACCGGCATCTTCAAGAACGACGAACGCACAGGCACCTTCCAGCAATACCATCCCAACGGCACCAAGTCCGAGGAGTATGTGTTCGCAGCCGGCAAGTCGGAAGGTCCATTCAAGGAATGGCACGCCAACGGCCGGCTTTCCTTGGAAGGCACCATGAAGGCGGGCTCGAACATCGGCGAGCGACGCCGGTACGATGAGTGGGGAACCCTGCGCATGATCGAGCGCTTCGGGGAGCAAGGCCGCCAACAAGGACTGCGCGAGGAATTCAATGCGGACGGTTCGCGCTTGTTGGACATGGAGTACAACCGCGACCTGCTGATACGCTACACGTACTACAGCTCCGATGGCAAGACCCTCGGTGAAGGCACGCGGTCCAAAGGCAAGTTCCAGTTGAAGGGATACCACCCGAACGGCACCTTGCGCGTGGAAGGACTCTACCTCGACGAAGGTGCGAAGGACGGCCCGTGGAAATACTACCACGCGGATGGCACACCGGACAGTGAGGAGAACTACGTGAAAGGAAAGATCACCGGCACGCAGAAATACTTCCGCGAGGACGGCACTCTAGCGCGGCAGGATGAAGTGTATGATCAGGACGGCATCACCTACCGATCCTACACGCGCTTTTTCCGATCCGGCAAAGTGCGCGAACAAGGACAGATGCGGAATGATGAAGCCGAAGGCGTGGTGCGGCGCTTCAACCCGGATGGCACACGGATCAGCGTGGAGTACTACGTCGGTGGATCACGCGATGGTTGGCAGGAGTATTTCGATGCGCTAGGCAAGAAGGTCTACGCCGAACGGATCCTGCACGGCGCGATCGCCGATCGCGTGAGCTATGATGACGAAGGCGTCGAGTACGAACACATCGTGGTGAAGCCCGGGGCATTCGAAATGGTGACCCACTACCCCGATGGTAAGGTGATGGCACGCCTGCACTTGATGAATGGCTACCTGCACGGCACGGCGAATTGGCTTTACCCGGATGGAGGTCCGGAAGTGAGTGGAGGTTTCCTCAACGGTGATCGTCACGGCACGTGGACGAGTTTCCACCCCAACGGGAAGAAGCGGTTGGAGGAGGAATACCACTTGGGGAAAGTGAAAGGCTCTTCCAAGCGTTGGTTCCTGGACGGCACGCCGGAGAACGAGATCCTGTTCGTGGACGGACAGCGACATGGCGGCGCCACGGAGAACCACATGAACGGCAAGCGCTCCTTCCTCCGCGAATACGAGAACGGCGAATTGCATGGTCGTGTGATCAGCTATTCCTATGAAGGTGTTCCGCAAATGGTGCGCTTCTATTTCAAGGGCGCGTTGGTCGCCTACGGATCACCGGCTGCGGATGGCAGTGTGAAGGACACCCTCCGGTTGACACCCGGTGTGATGCGATTGGAAACACATTACCCGAGCGGCACGCTCTCACGAAAGATGACCTACCGCAATGGCGAGATCGATGGCACGTTCCAGGAGTACCACCCGAACGGCCAGTTGATGGAAGAGACCACGCACCGGGTGGGCGAAGTGGAGGGAACGAACATGGAATATTATCCGAACGGCAAGGTTTCCGAGATCACGCCGTATGTGGATGGCTACATCCATGGCGAACGCGTGATCAACTGGGACAACGGAATGGTGCGCGAGCGCATCACCTACGTTAATGGTGAACGACAAGGCCCATGGACGGTGCATGACCGCACCGGTAAAGTGGTGGCCCGTTACCGCGCACGCAACGACGATGTGGTGGAGATCGGCAAATAGCACTTTGCGCTCCGGCGTGACCGCGGGTCTGATGATCCCTGCGCTCGTCGCGGTGTGCCAACCACCGAGCGAATTGCTGGTGAACATGCGCCGCGCGTACCAGGACCAGTCCGCGGTCTATTTGAAACGGAACACCACCTATCGGATCGAACGGACCTCCACCGGTGTGATCGCGCACCGCGACATGGAAGAGGACGAATTGTTACTGAAGGATCGCACCGGAACCGCACGGGAAGAGGAGATCCACTACAGCGACCTGATCCCCTTGGAACGGTTGGAAGCGTACACCCTTGTGCCGAACGGTCGCGGCACCAAACGGGTACCGGTGAACAACATCGATCGTCGCGATGAACGCGAGGACTACATCTTCCACGACGACAGCAAGGTGGCCAGTTTCGTCATGCCCTCACTGATCTCCGGCGCTGTCGCGCACGTGGAGCATACCATCGCTTACCCGGATGCCCGCTTGGTCTCAGGTCACTTCTTCGCCGGCGTGTATCCCACGGAATCGAGCACGCTCACGGTGATCAGCGACCAGGACATCGATGTGGACGTGCGGACCTTCCACCTTCCGGACAGTCTGGTCACGCGCACGGTATCGATCGAGAAAGGGCGACGTGTACAACGCTTCACCATGCACCAAGTGCCCGCGATGAGCTTCGAGGACAATGCACCCTCGATCCGCTACTACACCCCGCACGCCCAACTGGTCGTCCGGCTTCCGGACAAGGATGCGGCCGCCACGGACATCGATCGGCTCTACCGTTGGTACGCCGATCACATCAAGGACACCTTCGATCCACCGGCTCCTGAGTTGAAGGCGCTCGCGGATTCGTTGGTCGGTACCGTGACCGATCCGCGCCAACAAGCCACGATCATCTACCGTTGGGTACAGCAACGCATTCACTACGTGGCCTTCGAGGATGGCATGAACGGGCTGGTCCCCGCTGCGGCTTCGGAGGTGTGCCGGACGCGCTACGGCGATTGCAAAGGCATGAGCAATCTGCTTCACACCTTGTTGCGTGCGCGTGGTCTCGATGCGCACCTCTCGTGGGTGGGTACGCGCATGCTTCCCTACAACTATTCCGAACTGCCGACCGGATCCGTGGACAACCACATGATCGTGACGCTTTTCCTGCCGGACACCGCGCTCTTCCTCGACGCCACTTCCTCTTACAATGCGTTCGGTGTACCGAGTGAATTCACGCAAGGCAAGCAGACCCTTGTGGCTCTGGATCCGAAGAACTACGTGGTGAAGCAGATCCCGGTGATGAAAGCCGAGGACAACATGATCATCGATTCGGTGCATGTGCGGATCGAGAACGATGGATTGGTGGGTACCGGCGTGGTGCGCTACACCGGCTACGAGCGCTACGACCTTGCCTACGGACTGCGTAGCGTTCAAGCCGACAAACTCACCGAAGCCCTGCGGCGCACCTTGATGAAGGGATCGAACAAATTCCTTTTGGACAGTTGCTCCGTTTCGGGGATGGAGGATCCTTCCGGACCGTTGACCATCCGGTACAAGTTCAGGGTACCGGATCATGTGCGACGCACGACAGGCCGCATGTATGTGCCGATCACATTGAACGATCCGTGGAAGGGATTGCGCTTCCGCGATGACCGCAAATTGCCGATCGAACTGGAACACTGCATCCAGGAACAGCATGTGGTGGAACTGGAACTCCCTGTGGGATGCACCTTCAAAGAGAGCGCGAGCACCGACGCGTTCTCGAACCCTGCATTCAGTTACATCGTGCATGTGGCGCAGGATGGCGGTCTTATCCGATCGAGCGCCACGTACTCCATCAACGAACTCATGCTCGACGAGGAACTCTCCGACTGGCGGCGCGCTAACATCGCGTTGATGAAGGAACTCGGCCGCACCCTCGTCATCGAAACCCCGTGACCATGTCCACACGTTCCTTTCTTGCGCTGCTCGGCACCCTGATCCTCACCGCTTCGCATGCGCAACACGTGAGCATGCGCGAATACGATTGGGAGGCCAAGCCCGTGCTGGCGGATAGCCTTCGCACCGGCGCCAAGGAGGACGTGCTGACGCAGCGCCATGTGATCGCGCAGTTCGACGATACCGGTGGCGACCTCGCCTACTACGAGCTCTTCCATTTGCAGCGCTTCCTGCACGACGATGCAGCCGTGGACGCGAGCAAGACCATCGAACTGGGTACCGGACACATCGAGAAGATGATCCGCTTGAAAGCGCGCTCCATCGATCCGGACGGCACTGTACACGAGCTCGGTCCCGATGCCTTCAAGAACAGCAGCGATGAACGTGATGGCAGTGCTGGCGTGCGCTTCGCGTTCGAGAACCTGAAGCCCGGCAGCATGATCGAATACATCATGCTCAGCCAGCAACAGGGTGATATCCAAGGCGACCTCACCCGCTTGCAATTCGGGATCCCGGTGGCGCACGAACGCTATGAATTGCTGGTGCCGCGCGGTTGGAAATTCTCCTTCAAAGGATACAACGGCTGCCCGATGCCGGAGGTCGATTCGACGCTCACCGGGGTCACGCGCTACCACATCGAACTCAATAACCTTTCGGGGATCGAGGACGAGCGAAGCGCGGAGGCCGCTCGCTACCGCATGTACATCGTGGCGCGCATCGATGCGATCCCGGATCGTGGCCTGCGCGACATCAGCAGTTATGTGAGCGCCACGCGCAATTACCACCGTTCCCTCTACCCTGAACTGGAGAACAAGACGAAGAAGAGCCTCCAGAAAGCGTTGAAGGAAATGGGCCTCGCCTATGCACGTGATGAGGAGGACCGCATCCGCACGCTGGATCACCACATCCGCGGCAACTACCGCATGGCGGAAGTGGGTGGCGGCAAATTGAGCGATCTCGATGAGATCCTGAAGACGGGCAACTGCAGCAAATTCGGATTCCAGAAGCTGTACGCCAACCTGCTGCGCGAAGCGGGGATCGAACACCAAGTGGTGGTCACCAGTGATCGCACCGATTCGCCTTTCGATCCATCCTTCGAGGCGCACAACTACCTGCGCAATGTGAGCTTCTATTTCCCGGGCATCGACAAGTACATCGATCCTGTTGAATTCGGTCTCGGCCTCGGCTACATGGCGCCGGAGAACATGGGCACGCATGGCCTCTTCATCCGGAACCTGGATGTGAACGGGATCTGGACGGGCGTCGGCACGGTGAAGCGCATTGCAGAATTGCCTGCGGAATCCACGCGGCACGACCTGGAAGTGACCATCACGCCGAGCGCCGATGGATCCGAGAGCACGGTGGAATTCGAGAACCAGCTCACCGGGTACTACGCGCGCTTCATCCAGAACTTCTACACGTACATGAAGGAGGAGCAGCAGTCCGAATTCCTGGACGCGCAGTTGAAGCACTTCATGGAAGGATCCACCACGCACCAAGTGGACGTGGAGAATGCGGAGCAACGCCTCTTCGGTGTGAAGCCCTTCACCCTGAAAGGAAAGGTGACGACCGCTGCCTTCAACAACCGCGCAGGTGAGGACGTGTTGCTGCTCGTCGGCGAACTCATCGGACCGCAGATGGAGATGTACGTGGAGAAGCAGCGCAAGCTTCCGGTGGATGAGGACTTCAACCGGTACTACGATCGGCGCATCACGGTGAGGATCCCCGAAGGATGGAGCTGCGACGACATCACATCGTTGGAGATCCACAAGACGCTGGAGCTTGATGGAAAAGTGGTCGCGGAGTTCAAGTCGACGGCCGCCCGTTCGGGTGATAACATCACCGTGCAAGCGATCGAATACTACCGCACCAACCATGTGCCCTTGGAACAGTTCGAAGCGTACCGCGCGGTGATCAACGCTGCGGCTGACTTCAACAAGCGCGCATTGCTCCTGCACCCGGTGAAGAACTGACCCGACACCGCGTTCGATGTTGAACGGAACGACTCTTGCGCGGTGCGCGACGCAATGATGATCCTCCCACGCGCTCCTCTTCTCCCGGTCGCACTTCTTCTCCTTTCATTCTCTGCAGCCGCGCAACCCGATACGGCTTGGCAGCTTCCGCGTGCCGATTCGTTGGTGGAAGCGCACTATCGATCCGGTGCGTTCATGGGGATCGCTGCGGGGGCAAGCGTTCATGGCACGATCCGCTGGACGCGTTCAGATGGGTACGCGAATGAGGAGAAGAAGATCCCTTTCGCACCGACCACGCGCACGCGCATCGCTTCCATCGCGAAACCGATGACCGCCATCGCGATCATGCAATTGGTGGAGCAGGGACGGATCGACCTCGATGCCCCCATCCAGACCTACGTTCCGGAATTCCCGAAGAAGGCACTGGGTACCATCACCGTGCGACAACTGTTGCAACACAGCGCAGGGATCGGTGAGTACGTATCGAACAAGGAGCGAGAGAACCAGCACCACTACCCTTCCTTGAACGAAGCGATGGCGATCTTCCAGGGCCGCGATCCGATCGACACGCCGGGCACAGCCTTCCACTATACCACCTATGGCTATGTGATCCTCGGCGTGGTGGTGGAACGCGTTTCGGGCATGTCCTACGCGGCGTACATGCGCACGCACATCCGGGAGAAAGCAGGCATGACGAACACCGGTGTGGAGGAACCCGGTATGGCTGGCGGTGATCACGCCACGCTGTACCACATCAACAGCAAAGGCCGGATCTCCATTGAGCAACCCACCGATCTGAGCGATCGCGTGCCCGGCGGCGGGCTCTACTCCTGCCTCACGGACATGCTCAGGTTCGGTGACGCGGTATTGAATGGGACATTGATCAGCACGGCGAGCCTGATGGAGATGTTGAAGGATCCCGGACTGAAAAAGCAGGGCAACGGCTACGGGCTGGGCTGGTACTTGTACGGCAAGAACCCGAAACACGGACCTGTGTTCGGACACAACGGATCGCAGACCGGAGCTTCCACCTACTTGATGTTGCTACCTGATCGTGGCATCAGCATCGTGGTGCTGTCCAACACCTCGGGCGCCATGCAGGCCGTAAGCGACATCACCATCGGCCTCATCGACCCGGTGGCGGCCGGTGCGGGACAGTGATCCAACGCGCACTCGCGCACCAACGCGTATCTTCGGCGGCAGATCCAGTTCCGGTGGATCGTTCATGATCACCGGGGCCCTACGAACCTCACCAACCCCTTACATGGCAACATTCGAGAAGCGCGAAAAGGAAAAGAAGCGGCAACAGAAACAGGAGGAGAAGAAGCGCCGCAAGGAAGAGCGCAAGGCGAATGCACCGGGAGGAGGATTGGAGAACATGATGGCGTACGTGGACGAGAACGGTCGGATCACCGACACGCCTCCTGATCCCGCGAAACGCAAACCCATCGACATCTCGGAGATCGAACTGGGTGTTCCCCGTCGGACGGCCGAGGATGAAATGCCTGCCGAACGCGTGGGCAAGATCGATTTCTTCGATACGTCGAAAGGCTTCGGCTTCATCAAGGAGGACGGCACACAGGAGCGCTTCTTCGTACACGTCAGCGGACTGATGGATGATGTGATCGAAGGCAACAAGGTGAGCTTCGAATTGGAGCGCGGCCCCAAAGGCATGAACGCCGTGCGGGTGAAGAAGGTCTGATCGACCCGAACACCGAGCCGATACCTTCGTGTTGCCATGATGCAACGGTTCTTTCTACTTCCTGCTTTCGCATTGCTGCTGCACGCGCAGGTGCTTTCGGCTGATTTCGCCGGACCCAACCAGTTCATCTGCGGCACTTCCACCATCATGGGGGCGAATGCACTCGGGACCGGTGAAAGCGGTTTCTGGACCGTGCTCAATGGCACCGCGGACTTCTTCAACGCGAACGCGCCGAATACACCGGTGACCGGGTTGAGCTACGGCGAGAATGTGCTGCAATGGACCATTCTTGCACCGGGCGGGCCGGTCTCGGACCAGGTCTCCATCTGGTGCTACAACAGCGCGATGCCACTGGCGAACGCGGGACCGGATCAAGTGGTGAGCGTTCCGCCCGGCACCGCGCAACTTAGCGGCTCCACGCCCATCGCGCCCGGCACCTGCTTCTGGCTCGTGGTCTCCGGACCAGCTAGCATCACTGACCCGACCGACCCGAACACGATGGTGAGCAGTCTCGGCGTGGGCCAGAACGTATTCAGTTGGAGTTGCGACAACGGGCCATGTGGTACCAGTTCGGACCAAGTGGCCATTCAGGTATCCGAGGTCATCGGAATTGAAGAAGCGGGTCACAAGGCATTGGACATACGTTATGATGCCATCGGCCAGCGCTTGGTGTTCGGATCAGGAAGCACTTCCCGATCGATCACCCTCTACGATGAGCAGGGCCGCGTGGTGGATCAATTGAATGCACCAGCGGGATCCGGGGTGTGGGATCTATCGGGGCTTTCTAACGGAGTGTACCTGGCGCGTGACGGGTCTGGAGCATTTCAGCAGGCGTTGCGTTTCGTGCTGAGCCGTTGACGCACCTCCCTCCCACTTTCGTCACACCATCCCATTCGCTGATCGGTGCGTCCGCTAGTTCCCTGATCAGCACCCCATGCCCCAAAAGATCGACATCGAAGTCTCCAAGAACGAGGACTTCAACAAGCACAGGCTCTCCGACCTCCTCAATGGATCGAGGAAGATCCACTTCGGCGGTGGGGAAAAGTGGATCGGCATGTTTCAGCCCCTGTGCTGGATCGCGCACGCACCGCTTTCATGACACGCTCTTTACCAAGCGCGACCTTCGCCCCATGAAGCTCCGGCACCTCCTTCCCTGCATTGCCCTGCTCGCAATGCCCATGGCCACCCGCGCCCAATACATCTACGGCGCGAATGCGGTCTTCCCCGGTGATACGAGCCGCACCGAGGTAGCCGGCGCATTGGTCTATGTGGATGTAGAACGTCCGTGCTCGCTGATGATCGCCATTACCGTTGACCGAGCGGGAAATGTCCTGTCAGCGGAAGTGGACCGGAAGGTGAGTACCTGTGTGGACAAGGATGTGCAGGACAAGGCCGTGCAAGCGGTGCGCGAACGGAAGTTCAACACAGTGAAGTCACCCGCCACGCAGCGCGGCACAGTGCTGTGGCAATACCGCGAGCCGGAGCGTGATCTATACATCAGCATGGAGGGGGACCCTCAGCCAACGCCCACCGACCCCAACGAGCCCCTCGTCATCGTAGAAGAGATGCCCGAATTCCCCGGCGGGAATGATGCAATGATGAAGTACCTGAGTGCACAGATCAAGTATCCGGAGGAAGCAGTGGAAAATGGCATCGGAGGTACGGTGTACGTCAGCTATGTGGTGGAGAGGGATGGCCGCTTGAGTGAGGTGAAGGTGTTGCGTGGCATTGGCGGCGGGTGCGATGAAGAAGCGCTTCGCGTGATGAAGAGCATGCCGAATTGGATCCCCGGAAAACAGAACGGCAAGGTGGTGCGCGTACGCTACAACCTGCCCTTCCGCTTCCACCTATAGGGTCTGTCCTCGCGCTGCTGCGGTGAAATGCCGCGCAGCTACTTTCATCGCATGGCCAAGAAAACCGCTCCGGCCAGGACCACCACGAAGCTGAAGGCCGCCATGGCTGGCAAAGCCAGCCCCACGAAGGCCGCGGACGGCGACGCGCCCGTGTTCGCCTACATCGCCAGCTTGCCGCAGCCGCAACGCGGCATCGCCGAGCGCATCGATGCCCTTGCGGCCAAGACCTTGCCGGGCCTCCAGCGCGGCGTGAAGTGGGGCATGGCGTACTACGGTGTGGACGGCGGTTGGTGCTTCGCATCCGGCGCCTTCGTCGGCCATGTGAAACTGATGTTCATACGCGGCACGGACCTGAAGCCGGAACCGCCGGTGACGCCCGTCGCGATGGGCAAGGCCACGCGGGGCATCGAGCTGGCATCCGTGAAGGATCTCGATGAACGTCTGGTGGCGGTGTGGATGAAGCAGGCCGCTACGATGCCCTTCGTCAGCGCGGCGAGGCGTCCTCGTCCCGCATCGGCGGGGAAGAAGTGAGGCTACATTACATTTGGAGAAGGAAACCTTGACCATGACCTTCAGGAGCGACCGCCGGGACCTGAGCTATTCAGAGATCACCGATCTGGCATTGAGCATGCCGGACAGTGAGAAGTTGAAGCTCGCCGAACGCTTGAAGAAGGCTGGTGTGAAGGGCGACTGGGAAGCGATCTTCCAGGCCTTCCGTGCATCCAAGCTCGATCAACGCACCATCAACAAAGCGGTCAAGGAAGTCCGCGCGCGGCGCAATGGCACGAAGAAGCGGACGGCCACTTCGACTGGTCGTTGACACGAACATCTTCATCAGCTTCCTTATCGGCAAGCAGCTGAAGGCGCTTCAGTCGGGCATTGCCGAAGGTCAATTCCAATTCGTCATCGGCGACAAGTTGTTACAGGAGATCACCGAGGTGGCCTCACGGCCGTACCTCGTGAAGTACTTCGCAGCAGATGCCGTGGAGATCCTGATCGATGGGCTGAGCCGCAACGCGATCCATGTTTCGCTGCCGAGAGCGATACCCGCGATCTCACGCGACCCGGATGATGACTACTTGCTTGCGTTGGCCAAAGCAGGCAAGGCCGACATCCTGATCACTGGCGATAAGGACCTGCTCGTGTTGGAGAAATATGGCCGCACGCGCATCGTGAACGCCCGCACCTTCGCGGAGGAACACCTGCGCGGGTGAAGAGAACTTCAAGTGATAATACGAAGCCCAATCGCGAATGTCTTACTGAGCCCGTGAAGGATCTGGACGAACGTCAAGTGGTGGTGTGGATGAAGCAAGCTGCTACCATGCCTTTTGTTGGGGGGGAGAAGTGATAGAAGCGCATTTACGACCGTTGATCGCACAATCGATGGTTGGTTCGTTCCTGCGCGACTAGTTCATCGCGCTGTCGTGCGGACTACATTCGATCAACGTTAAGTCCCATGCCGCATCCAAAGTTCCTCTCATTGTTGTCGATCCTCTTTTCGTCGCTGAACTTGTTCGGGCAAGTGGCCGATGCAGGACCGGATCAATGGGTTTGCGGGGACTCGGCCTATATGCAAGGCAACTTCCCCGGCATCGGGTTCACGGGAACTTGGAGCGTTTACACAGGATCCGGAATGTTCGCCGACGCAGCTTACGGAAGTACACAGGTCACTGGATTGACCTACGGCGATAACGAACTCGTATGGACCGTGACGGACGGCTTTGCGACAACCACCGACACGGTTGTGGTTGTGGCGTACGACCCATCGGTTACTCCGGTGTACACCATGGGCGATACCGCCATCACCGGGCCTCCTTTCAACATCATGCTCTTCGCGAGTCCATTCGCCTATCCGCAGTTCTGCAACTGGTACATTGTTTCAGGATCTGCCTACATCTTCCAGCCGAACGCCTACACCACCTATGCTACGGACTTGGGTAACGGAGTGAATGTTTTCCAGTGGTACTGCGACAACGGGCCTTGCGGTGTGAGCATCCAGCAACTCTTGATATCCGTGAACTGGATCACCACCTCCGTGGTCGAAATTCCAGCGGCACTTCCTTTCCGCTTCGATCCCACCACAGGTTCGCTGATCATCGTTTCAAGCGAGCGGATCAATGATCTGCACATCCGTGACCTCGGTGGCCGGGAGGTCACTGGCACCACACTCCCTGACGGCATCTATATCGCCAGCGCCAATGTTGGCGGAACGTTTCGTACGCAGCGCTTCGTTGTGAGCCACTGATCGACGCATGTTCGTAGGCTCTGCATTCCGCGTGAGGGACATGAGCGGAAAGCCCGCAAGCGAGGAGGAACTACGAGTGCGGACTTGAAGCGTTGGCCCGACCCCGAGGCTTTGCGAGGGGGCACGCCCAAACACCCTATCAACTTCACGTTGCGCATTCGTTGCGTTCGTTGCGCCGTTGCGGTGAAAGCCCCCGCTCCTACTTTCGTAGCCATGCCAGAGAAGATCGACATCGAAGCCTCCAAGAACGAGGACCACAACAAGCTCGCCGTTGGTGAACTGAACCAGCGCTTGAAGAAGATCCACCTCGGCGGTGGCGAGAAGCGCATTGCCAAGCAGCACGAGCAAGGCAAGCTCACCGCGCGTGAACGCATCGACACGTTACTGGACCCCAAGAGCCCGCGCATCGAGATCGGTGCCTTCGCCGCCGACGGCATGTACAAAGAGCACGGCGGTGCTCCTGCGGCCGGTGTGGTGGTGATGATCGGCTACGTGAGCAAGCGCCAGTGCATCGTGGTGGCCAACGACGCCACGGTGAAGGCCGGCGCGTGGTTCCCCATGACGGGCAAGAAGAACCTGCGCGCGCAGGAGATCGCCATGGAGAACCGCCTGCCGATCATCTACCTGGTGGACAGCGCCGGCGTGTTCCTGCCGATGCAGGACGAGATCTTCCCCGACAAGGAGCACTTCGGCCGGATCTTCCGCAACAACGCCGTGATGAGCAGCATGGGCATCACGCAGATCAGCGCGGTGATGGGCAGCTGCGTGGCCGGTGGCGCCTATTTGCCGATCATGAGCGATGAAGCCTTGATCGTGGAGGGCACCGGCAGCATCTTCCTCGCGGGCAGTTATCTGGTAAAGGCCGCTGTGGGTGAGGACATCGACAATGAGACCCTCGGCGGCGCCACCACGCACAGCCAGATCAGCGGCGTGACCGACTACCAGTGCAAGGACGATGCGGAATGCCTGAAGACCATCCGCAGTCTGATGGACAAGCTCGGCAAGCCGAAGGACGCGGGCTTCAGCAGAGAGAAAGCCGCCGCACCCAAGGAAGACCCGAAGGAGATCTACGGCATCCTCCCCGTGGAGCGCAACAAGCCCTACGACATGAAAGAGGTGATCGCACGCCTGGTGGACGGCAGCGCGTACACCGAGTACAAGGCCGGGTACGGCAAGAGCATCATCACCGCCTACGCGCGCATCGACGGCTGGGCCGTGGGCATCGTGGCCAACCAGCGGCAGATCGTAAAGACCGCCAAGGGCGAAATGCGTTTCGGCGGCGTCATCTACAGCGACAGCGCCGACAAGGCCACGCGCTTCATCGCCAACTGCAACCAGAAGAACATTCCGCTGGTCTTCTTGCAGGACGTCACCGGCTTCATGGTCGGCAGCCGCAGCGAGCACGGCGGCATCATCAAGGACGGCGCGAAAATGGTGAACGCCGTAAGCAACAGCGTGGTGCCCAAGTTCACCATCATCATCGGCAACAGTTACGGCGCCGGCAACTACGCCATGTGCGGCAAGGCCTACGACCCGCGCCTGATCGTGGGTTGGCCCAGCGCCCAAGTGGCCGTGATGGGCGGCGAGCAGGCGAGCAAGGTGATGCTACAGATCGAGGTGAGCGCGCTGAAAGGCCGCGGCGAAACGATCACACCGGAGAAGGAGAAAGAACTCCTCGACAAGATCCGCGGGCACTACGAGGCGACGACCTCGCCGTACTACGCGGCATCACGGCTTTGGCTGGATGCGGTGATCGATCCGCTGGAGACGCGGACTTGGGTGAGCATGGGGATCGAAGCGGCGAGCCAGAGCCCGGCGACGCGGGAATTCAATATGGGGGTGTTGCAGACATGAATTGGAGAGCTTCCATCGCTGTGTTGCCCATTGCGTTGTTCCTTCTGGGCTGTGACAATGTTCGCCCCCCTGCGGATGAACCGTTTGCTGACAAGAGCGGTTTGCAATGCAGGATCGCGCGCAAAGACTCTGGCAAGACAAACGACTGTCGATGCTACGAACTCGATGAGAGAGGTGACACCATCAGCATGGGTGTCTTTCATATTGACTCACTCGGGCACCCGCTCTTTCGTCGAGACTGGCAGACTTTCTATTCTGATAGTGGAGTGACCCGCGTCCACATCACAGTTCTTGAGGACACTGTCGAAGGGACTTACGACGAGAACAGTGACCAGATCATTCACATCGACGCGAATGGTGATACTCTGTTCGACCAGAGTACTTGGATCTCCTACGAGGCGTCGGATACAATCAGGCTTGGATCAGCGTTCAGCGCCAAGTTCAACTACCACCATCCTAAAGCCATTCATTCGTTCTACGTCGGGACCTTGGTTCAACGTCCGGGTGAGGAGAGCGATGTCAAAAACGTCAAACAACGGCGCTATGAAACTGGTAGCTTCGACTGGTTCATTTTCGAGGAGACGCCAACTGACACCGGGAGCTTTGTTATGCACGCTGTCATCTATGGTTTCATTGATCTACCGAATACAGACTCGTTGGATATGACGACGTCCTTTTGGGATTTTCCGTTCGCGGTGGTTCGCTGAGCCTTCATTGGGCGTTCCGGCTCGAAGACGCGCCGTCGGGCCATTCGCTTGTAGTCCTCGCCGTCTTCGTTCCTCAGCCGTCTGCGGGCTACCCGCTGCTGTCCCTAACGCGAAATGCGGTTCATCGGTTGAACCTATCCCCTTTCCAATTCCTTAGGTTGTCTGCGATATACCGCGCAATGCGGTCATGTTCCGCGTCGTCGCGGATGATGTGTTCGTAATACCCGCGTTGCCAAATGGGTGTGCCGCGTGGTAATAACCCATCCCGGTACGCGATGCGCGTAACCGACGATTTGAACGATGCCACAATTTGTCCCAACGCACCGGATGGTATCCCCGGTGGTTTGGCGCGTGGGTCGGTGGGTGGGGTATTCGGTAGGGGCGCGTCATGACGCGCCCCTGTGTGTGGGCCCGGTGTATTGGGATCGTCGTCATATTCCGTCGGTGGATCCGGGCGCGGGATCACATTGGGTGCGTTGGCATCCGGTGCCGTCGCGTTCGTATTGGGCGCGTCATGACGCGCCCCTACCCCCATCACACCGTCCGACACGCCACCCACCGCGCCGTCCGTTGCGCCCCCATGCACGTCCACCAACCGTTCCCGTATCACAACGATCCCATGAACGTGGTTCGGCATCACCACGAATTCACCGACGTCCACATGCGGCATGTGTTCCGGTATCGCATCCCAACACCGTTGTGCCAATTCGCCCATCGTGTTCGGCATCATCACGCCATCGGCGATGTGCCCGAAAATATGCCCGCGTTCATGCGTGCAAACCGTCACGTAATACGCACCGGCCCGGGCGTAATCGTATCCGCGTAAACGGATGGATCGGCGGTGATACCGTTCGGCCATGGCAATTCGAATATCGGCATCACGGGTTGAACCGATCGTTATTCCAATTCCTTTGGTTGTCGGCGATATAACGCGCGATGCGGTCATATTCGGCGTCGTCGCGGATGATGTGTTCGTAATACCCGCGTTGCCACACCTCGGCTCCGCTCGGCGTGACAACGCCGCGTGGCATCAACCCATCACGCACGGCCTGCCGTGACCCCGGTTCGCAGACCGGGGGGCGGCCTTGAACGTTTGCATGATGTGGCCCAATGAATTCGGGACCATGATCGCCACGGATGGTCGGCGGGGAACACCGGGTGGCGGCGTACCAACGGGGTAGTCGGCCGGTCCGGCATTTCGTAGGGGCGGCGAATTCGCCGCCCCTACCGTGCCGCGACCAACGGCCGCATCGGTGATCACCACGATCCCATGCATGTGGTTCGGCATCACCACGAACGCATCACACACCACCATCGGCATGTGTTCCGGTGTGGACGTTCACCCCACCAGATGCGTCAGCCCATCGTTCACGCCTTCGTAAAGGTCGCGCACCCGGTGCGCCTCGCATAATTGGCGGAACTCCTCGCGGATGGGCTTGAAGCCGTCGTGGAAAGGGCAGGGGTGGCTGTCGCTGCATTGGCTCAGCCCCAGGCCGCATTGCTGGAAGACGTCCTCCCCATCGATGGCGCGCACGATCCGGATCACCCGCATGTCCGCCTGTTTGGGCGTGAGGTGGAATCCGCCACCTGGCCCTTTTACGCTGCAGATCAGACCTTCCTTCACCAGCCGTTGCAGCAACTTGCCCACGGTGTGTTCGTTCTCACCGATGAACACGGCCACTTCTTTCAGGCTCATCCTTTCCCCGGAGGACAGCTTGGAGCCGAGGAAGACCACGGCCTTGATGGCGGCTTTGCAGCTGAGGCTGAGCATCGTGTACTAGCCGCCAAGGAATAAGCGCCCGGCCTCCGTGATCTTCTCCTGGCTCCAGTGCGGCTCGAAGGTGATGAGCACCGTCACGTCATAGCCGGGGAACGCCATCTTCAAGGCTTCCGTGGTGTTGCTTTGGATGGATTCGCCCATGGGGCAGAACTCCGTGGTGAGGGTCATGGTACAGGCCACCTTCCGCTCGTCCTCCTCACCGAACTCCAGCCCGTAAACCAGGCCCAGGTCCACGATGTTCAGACCGATCTCGGGGTCGTCCACGAAGCGCAATGCGGCTAAGCCGGTTTCGCACTTTTCGTCGTTGTTGGTCTTGATGTTCATTTTCGGAAAGGCTTGTGGTTCACCAAACGCATGACGTTCCAGTTGTAGAGCACCGCAGTGATCAGCAGAGCGATGCTGCCTGTCACCAGCAGGATCGGGAAAGCGAAGAGGATGCCGCAGCCGAAGAGGACAAAGCCCAACAGGTAGGCCAGCGCCATGGCCCGGTACACCCGCTCGCTGAACAGGTCCTTCGGGCTGGGCATCTTACCCAGTGAGGCGCGGTGGCTGTACAGTTTGTTCCAGACAATGAATGGCAGGGTCTTGAAGGTCATGCCCAGAATGATCGCCGTGAGCCAACCGAAGAAGATGGTGAAGCCGTAGAGGAGCACCACATTGGCATGTGCGCTGGATGAGGCCAGCAGCACGCCGATCAGTGCCAGCAGCACCACCGTGGGTAGCAGCAGTAGCACCACGGCCAGCAACGAGATCTTCATCTGGTCGTCCACCTTCTTCCGGATGCGTTGGGCGTAGGCCTGCCTGCAGTAGTACGCGAAGAGCAGCAAGGCCAACAGTACCATGCCTGCGGGTACGAAGCTGAGGCCCGGCGCCGCATGGAAGAGGAACAGCAGGCCATACAGGACCAGTCCCGTGTTCACCAGCGCGAACACCACCCACAGCAGCCGGGGGGCGCTGTATTTGGAGATCAGGAACATGGGGATCAGCCGCGAGCCCACACCCATCACCAGCAACAGGAACCAACCCACCAGACCGAGGTGGGCATGCAGGGAGAGGAAGTACAAGGAGTCCTGGGGCAACACGAACGCAGTGAAGTTGAAGAGCATCGCCAGCCCGAGCGATACGGTGAGCAGCAACCAGAGGGTGGCCGTGAAGACGAACACCGCGTGGACGTTCTTCCGCTTGCTCTCGGAAATGCTGAGGGCGATGTTGACGCAGTAGGCGAGCACGGCAGCCGTAACCAACGAGCCGCCCAATTGGGCCACCACCCCCAGGTCGAACGTGTAGAAGCCGTACACCAACAACGGGATGCCCACGGCGGCCAAGCCGAAGGACAGATGTCCCAACTTGGTGCTGTAGAGGTCGCTCTCGATCAGCACCGGCACCAGTTGGTGGCTGGCGCCCAAGATGATCATGGTGGCCCAGCCCAACGCCATCACATGGGTGATGGCCAGGATGTGCGGCTGGAAGTAATGGCCCGTGAAGGCACCGCCGGAGATGAGCAGCAGAACGGTGGCCACCAGGAACGAGAACGCCGCATAGACATAGAAGGGGATCACCACCTTGTGCGATGTGGTGCGGGCCACGGGACTGCTCAAGGCCGGGCCGAACATTCAGGGCTTGAAGATGAACAGTTTCACGTTGCCCTCGCTGATCTCCTTGGCGCGGTACTCGAATTGCCGTTCTTCCAGTTCGGGCAGCA
This sequence comes from Flavobacteriales bacterium, assembly GCA_016721005.1. Classification (GTDB taxonomy): domain Bacteria; phylum Bacteroidota; class Bacteroidia; order Flavobacteriales_F; family PHOS-HE28; genus PHOS-HE28. Next base: position 40,972 of record JADKJM010000004.1, on the reverse strand, counting down.
GGAACACGGGGATCCGCTTGTGGTCCACGAAGAGCGCTTGCCCCTCGGGGAGTTTGTCCAACTCGTCCAGGATGGTGAGCATGGGCAATGGCATCTCCAAGTGGCGCACGTCGATCGTTGTGGTGCGCCCCTCGAATTTCTTCACCCAAGTTTCGAAGTCATCGGCATTGCCCTTCACCGTGGCGCTCGGGATGGTGCTGGCCTCCGCCTTGAAGAACCACGTGTGGTACGTGCCACCGTCCACCACTTCCGTGTACGTCTTGAAGCCTTGCTTTTCCAACAACATGATCAACGGGATCGGCTCGAAATCGTTGATGATCTTCAGCGTTTGCAGAGGCTCCAAGGCCTTCACCTTTCCGAGGATCAGGTTGAAGGGGTCCTTGCCTTCGTTCAGGATGGGCCGCACGTCCAGTTCCAACACGTTCTCCGGCGTGATGTGCTTCATGAATTCCGGCATGGGTGCGCGCGTTTCAGCTTCTTCCGCGGCCTCCGCCTTGTCGATGACGAAGCCCAGCGGTTCCAGCTTGGCGAAGAAGTCCTCCGGCGTAACGCCGCCGATCTTGCTGGCCATGCGGATGGTGGCGCGCGAGGCCATCAGTTTGCGCAGCAGCGGGTTGCGCAACTTGGTGAACTTGGGCGAGAGGCTGATGATGGCCTCCAAGGCCTCCGGGTTCTCGCGCAGCAGGGCGGAGATCTTGGTGTTCGCGTTGATCGTGATCATGGGTGGTCAAAAGTCCATGGAAAAGTAGGGTCGGCATCCCCAAGCCGATCGCTTGGTTCCACCGGTCCCGCTTTCCACCATCATCAAGTTGCCGTCCTATTTGAACGACTTCTCCAGTTCCGTCGCCTTGGGGAAGAGGATGTTGTTCTCCAAGTGGATATGCACGTGGGTATCGTCCTCCAGTTCGTGCAGCATGCGGTAGAGCAGGGTATAGCTGGCGCAGGCATCGCCCGGCAGACCGTAGCCTTCGGTCACCTCGTTGATCTGGTCCAGCTTTCTGCCGACAAGCGCGTGCTCTTTCATCAAAGCGTCCATGTTGTCCTTGAAACGCCCCATGGTGCTGGCGGGCAAGGGTTGTCCGCTGTTCTTGGCGGCCACCATTTGCTTGATGTAGGGGAACATGTTGCGCTCCTCCTCGGGCAGGTGTGCGTTGAATTCCGCAGCCACCTCGTCCACATAGCGGCGCACGAGGTGCAGTTCGGGGTGGTTCATCCCGTGTACTTCCTCCACCTTGGCGGCATATTTCTGTAGGTCGGGCAGGTTCTTACGCAGGTAGGCGTGGTGGGTGTTCACGATGAAGTCCGCCAGAAAGTCGATCCCCCAATCGTTGTAGGGCAGTGCCGCTGAAGTGCTCGCGTGGTTCCCCTCGCGCAGTTCCTGTTCTATCCGGACCACATCCAGACCCTTTGCAGCGCAGGCTTCGCGCACGGTGAGGTGGCCGTTGCAGCAGAAGTCAAGGCCGTACTTCTTGAAGACCTCCGCCTTTCCCATGTCCTTGGTCACGATCTCCGCCAGCGTTTCGGCCCCTTCGCCACTCGGCCGCTTGGTGATCTTCACCTTCCACCATGCCGGGCCCTGCTCCATGTACTCCCACGTGAATACGTCGCCCATCTCCCCCTGCATCTGGTAGTAGAGCGGCTTGGGGTCATGGTCGTTGTGGATGGTGAGGCTCTCCCCTTCTTTCAGGGCATGGTAGCGTGTGAAGATGGTGCTGTGCTTTTCCCGGGGCGCCAGCTTGGTGACGTCCAGATTGTTCTCGCCGGTGGCATTCTGCTCCTCGATGCGCTTGGTGATCTTCACTTTCCACCATTCGGGTCCTTGCTCCAAGTACTCCCAGCCGAAGGCGTCGCCGTGCTCGGCCTGCAGGTGGTAGCGCAACGGAGCGGGATCGTGGTCGTTGTGGATGGTCAGGCTCTCGCCACTTTGCAGCGCGTCAAGGCGCCCGAAAATGGTGGAGTGCTTGATCGCCGGCGGCAGTTTGGTCACGTCCAGGATGTTCCGGCCCGCCTCGTTGTTGCGGGGCTGTTGCCTGGTCAGTTTCACCTTCCACGACCGGGGGCCTTTTTCCAAGTATTCCCAGCCAATGGTGTCTTGGTGGGTGTGCCCCAATTGATGGCGCAGCGGTGTGGGGTCGTGATCGACGTGGAGGATGAGGCTATCGCCTTCCTTCAGTTCGGCGATGCGTGCGAAGATGGTGGAGTGCTTCACCGGCGGCGCCAGCTGGGTCACGTCCAGGATGTTCTCGGTCGTTGTTTCCATGGTTCTGCTTATTGATCGGATAGCTGGCGCAAAGGTAGGACGAAGATGTCGATAAAAGTATTTCAATGCTTTTATCGTGCGTGAGGCGCAAGGACCGACTGACGGCCTTCAGGCAACGCGCCTTGAGAAGTGAAAAACACTTGCTGCGGCCAGCTCCGCTTCACCCTTTCGTCTTGGCCACCTTCACCTGCCACACCTCCGGCCCGGCCTGCAGGTATTCCCAAGTGAAAGGCAACTTGTTCTCCGCCTCGATCTGGTAGTAGAGCGGCTTGGGGTCGTGGTCGTTCGTAAAGATGAAGGCCTCGCCGGGCTTCAGTTCAGCGAATGAATCGAAGACCATGTCGTGGCGCTTGGCCGGGTGGAAGGGGCGCACATCGAAGGTGTTCACCACCATGCTCGTTGCGACTTCCGCGGGCTTCTTCCCAACCTCCTTGCGGATATGCACCACGTACTCGCCGGGTTCCTGCTTGCGGTACGTCCAGCTGTATTGCCCTTCGAAACTGTCGCGGAAGATGTTGTGGAGCTCGGTGGGATCCGTCGCTGCGATGAGCTCCATGATGTGGCCCTCCTCCATCATGCCGTAGCGGTGGAAGACCACGTGCCGCAGGTCCTTCGGGTCCATCTTGCGCAGGTCCATCAGCGTGGAGATGTCGGTGAATTCGCGCCCCACGGAATCCTCTTGGCGGGTCACCATCACCTTCCAATCGTGTCCGCCCCGCTTCAGGTATTCCCAGCCCACCACGTCGCCGTGGATGGAGCGGAACTCGTAGTACAACGGCAGGGGGTCGTGGTCGTTGATGAAGATGAAGCGTTCGCCCACGGGCAGTTCCTTGAACAGTTTCAGCAGGGTGCGGTGCCGGTCGATGGGCACCATCACACGCACGTCGAGTTCTTGGGGAAGGTGGACGGGGTCGCTCATGTTCGATTGCCGCAGTAGCTCATTCCGGCCGGGCAAAGTAGAGCGTGCTACAGGGCTACAGGTTGACGTTCATCACAAGGAGTGGCACCGTTCATGACCGCTCTTCGTGTCGTGTGTTGGATGCGTCCTGTTGCTGCTCCGTCCCTGACGCGCTCTGCCGAACGGGGGGTGAGAACAGCATGATACGGACAACCAATATAACCGAGGTGCCATTGTAGATTCGTTGTTCATGTCGTCCTCCGGGTCGTTCATGGTCGTGTTGAACTGCGACCCCGGATCCACGACGGAAATTCCTTGGCCATGGAAAAGAACGTAGAGCAATACGAAGCCTTCAGAAGGGGTGAGATCAAAATGCCGGACCACCTCGCTTTGCGCAAAGAACCGACCGGGGCTTTGTTCGAGAACAAGTTCATGGAGAAGCTGACCCGCACCGGCATCCAGGCCCCTATCATCATGCATCTGGCCATCAGTTCATTCCTGTTCTGGTATGGGCTGTCGAACTACGGGATCCCGGTTCCAAGGGCGCTTCTTCTGGTCGTGTGCGGATTCGTGTTCTGGACATTTGCCGAATACATGGTCCATCGGTTCCTGTACCACACCGAATCCAATTCGAGGTTCCTGTTCAACCTTCAGCACAAAGCGCACGGCATCCATCATCATGCAACCCGCAGTGGTGAACAAGACCCTAATGAAAGCAGCACGAGCGGAGTTGGAAAGGAAGAAGAAGGCCCAACCGATGCTGAAGGATGTCCGCTTGGAGGACCTGGCCGAAGGGTCGTGTGCGCAGATCATGCACCTCGGCCCTTGGGACAACGAGACCCCGACCATCACGAAGCTGCACGCGTTCATTACGGAACAAGGAAAGGGACTGCGCGGCACGCACCACGAGATCTACCTCAATGACGTGCGACGTGTGGCACCGGAGAAACTGCGCACGATCCTTCGGCAACCCATAAGGTAAGCACACCGGACCTCTCCTATCACGCCTTCTTCACGAACTCGCTCTTCAACGCCATCGCCCCGAATCCTTCGATGCGGCAATCGATGTTGTGATCGCCATCCACGAGTTTGATGTTGCGCACTTTGGTCCCGGCCTTCAAGGCCTTGGGCGCACCCTTCACCGCGAGGTCCTTCACCATCACCACGTCATCGCCATCGTGCAACACATTGCCGTTGGCGTCCTTCACGACGGTCGGTGCGTTCTCCGCATCGATCTCATCCGGGTTCCATTCGTGGCCGCACTCCGGGCACATCATGCTTTGCCCCGTGGGGTAGGCGAATGCGGACTTGCATTGGGGGCAGGGTGGGGTGTCGGTCATGGAGCCAAAATTATCCTTTCGATCCGGGTCGCCTCTTTTGGCGGAAACTGCCATCGCCTACGTTCCCCCCGCCCGGCCGTCTTTCGTGTTGTACCAGCCTGCGATAATATGTCCTTGCTCCTACATTACCATGATCGAGGTATTGTCAGCCGAAGCGCGTCCTACTTTCTTCGCACCATGGGATCTGGTCGCCTGCGGGGAATTATAAAGCAATACGGAACCGGCGTGCTGGCCTTTGTGATCGTGCTGCTGATGATGCCACTGGGACACACCCTGATGGTATTGTTGGAGAGCGGTTTCGGCGCTGAGGTATTCACCAGTGCGCTCCTTGTTGGCACCATCGGGTTTGCGATGCTATGGTGGGGCGTGGCGCGGCCCCTCCGTGATCTGTACGCAACGCTTCTGGGTGCTATCGGTGGCGTGCTGGTGTGGACCGGCTGGGTGGAGTTCAGCTTCGTTTGGGTGGCTCGGAAACTGAGCGTGGCACCGCTGATGGTGGATGGCGAAGTGGCCACCAAGCCCGAGTACCTAGTGATGGTGAGCTCGCTGGGGCTGTTGGGTAGCATGCTGCTCATGTTCCTATTCATGCAAACCCGATGCACCTTCTTTGTGTGGCTCCAGAAACGGATGGGCACACGCGATGCCTTGGTTGCCGCTTCGGATAAAGCACTCCCACGTCCACTCGCCGTGATCGCCTTTCTGGAAATGGTGATCATCATCTGGACCTTCTACTTGGTCCTGCTCCTGTGCTATGACGAGGCCATCGCTGGCGACCGGCACCCGATCACCTGGGTAGTGGCCTTCGGCTCCTTGTTCTGGAGCATACACCTGATCATGAAACTGGTGCGTATCAAGGCCTTCGATCACGCGGTCCGTTATGCCATACCCACCGTGGTCATCTTCTGGAACTTCATTGAGGTGATGGGCCGCTGGGACATTTTCAAGGAGATATGGGTTCACCCCAAGGAGCATTGGTTGGAGAACAGCCTGCTGCTTGGCCTGCTCATCTTCTTTGTGATCTATTTCATGTACACCGGGCGTAAGGACAGGCAGCGAAGAAGCCGACACCTGCCTACCTCGGTAGTACAGCCGAGCCAGCCGGTTGGTCTGTAGATCCCTGAGGTAGGCTCGCTTATCGGGTCCTTTAGCCTCCCGCCGAGGCAAGCTGCGGTGCGTGACCTTCCCGAGCCCCGACGTAAAAGCCCTGGACCGCTCCGGGGCTTTGCTGGCCGTGTTGTCCGATTCAAGCCACTCTGAGTTTCGTTTCGTTCTTGCGCAGTGCGCGGTCAAGGCGTTCGGCCTGCTGGCCGATGGCGAGTTCATCCCACGCGCGTCGTGCGTCAAGGGCGACCAAGTGTTCGCGTTGTTCCGGGAAGAGTTGCACGTAGCTCACGTAGCTACGCACGTGTATGATGTCGGTAGTGCGATCCCATTCCCCGAGGCCGAGGCCCTGGTCCATGGTCACGCGCACATCCCATATTCCGGGGCTGAATTCGTGCAGCGTCTCGGTGGTGTAGTAGTGGTTCTCGAAGAAGAAGCTCTGCAAGGCCTCCAGCAGGTCCGCCGTGCCTTCGACGTGCGCGCCGTAGTGCTGGATCATGCCGCCTTCCAAGTGGTAGGTGGTGCCGGTGGGTGTGATCAGAAGGGCGATGATGCTGCCGTTCCCATCCGAACACCACACCAAGGGGTGCATCGCCGGACCGGTGCTACGCGTGCTGAAATGCAGCAACCAGTTGTTCCCGCGCGGTGAAGTCCACGGCTCCATGTGCGGGATGGTCTCTGCGCCATCGCGACCTTGCACACGGCGCAGGCGGGGCAGCAATCTGTTCACGGTGCTCCACAGAGCCTTGTGGTCCTTACGGGCATCGGCCACCAATTCGGGAAGGGATATTAAGGGGGTGAGCATGGTGGTGGGGTCAGGCGATCTTGGAATAGATGGCCATTGTGAACGTGCTCTCCGTCCGTGCACCCAGCGCGCGCACTTGGAACACATGTGGTTCGTCCTTCCTACGTCCATCCAGGATCAGGCGCGTGTTGGAAGTGAATGCCAACGCACCCCAAACCGGGTTTCCGTGTGTCCCGCCAACCATTTCTTGAACCTCGTAAATGCGCACTCCCGGTACGCTGCCCCACCGCAAGACCAACTGTGCCACAGCCGAAGTAGCGCGCACGCGTGCGTTGCGCGGTGGGTTCAGGAACGTGATCGGGGTGGATTCCTTCGCGGTATCGAAACCAGCGGAAAGGATCTTGGCACTGTCACCCAGACAAACGCTGTTCACGTAACCGGCTAGACGGGTGATCATATCGCTGATCCTCTGCTCAGCGATATTCCGGAACTGAATAGCCCGGTGGCCGCGATCCATTGCAGCCATATTGGCTTCCTTGAATTCCTCTATGGCCTGCCCGAACTCCGCCATGCTTGGCGTGGGGTCGGGGAAAGCGGGGTTCCCGTTCATCTGCGTGTGAATGATCGAGGCGCGTTCCTCCTTCTTCAATGCGCTCAATCCGCGTAATCCTGCTTTAGCCTTGGCCATGTTCATGGTGCTTTGGCGGCTTTCTACGGCGGGCCATGCTTTCAGGTTGCGATCGCAAAGGGACATATCGCTGACGCCTCCCGTCGCCCTGAATGCGCACAGGCTTTCAGTGCCTCTTCACCAGCACATGGTGTGTATACAATAGCATCGCCCGCACAAGCATAGGACCACGGGGCAGCGGCAACCCACCCGACCGCGAAAGCCGATGCGGTTGTTGCGAATGCATGCACCGGACAGGCGATTGCACCACGCACCTCTGCACACTCATACTTTCCTCGTGCATGCGCCGCGTTGCACGGTGCCCATGCATTGCTACACCCAGCACATGCATATGTACCGAACGCTGGTGCATTCCCCTTTCATGCAGCTGCGCCGTAGGCCAGTGCATGCGCATCGGGTGGTCATACAGACGCATTTCTCCGTATTGCACCCGCTATGCTCCGGATCGTGCTCGCACCTGACCAAGAAGCTCATGCACCGGATCATCCTGCAAGAGCAGATCCTTTCAATGCAAGCCCATGGTGGCGGATCGCACAGGTAGCATGCGAGGGTGTCGCCGCGAACGACTTCCGTGCATACGCATCGGGTGTGACCACGGCCTTGGACACGAAGAAGGACGAATGTGCAACCCGGGATCCGTGCTTACTCAGGACCTTGGGGAAGGTGAAGGCGACACATTCGAACAAAGTGCTTCTGGATCAGAACATAGTGCACCCGGATCAGGACTTCTGCTAATTTCATCGGCCTATCCCCATGGAACCCATCCCCTATCGCATACGCATTGGTGTTACAGGACACCGCAAGGGATTGCCGGATCCCGATGTGTTGGATCGCCTGATCAAGCATGCTCTAGGTTGGGATGCATGGTCCAACGGCAAGCGCGTTCTGCCCGACTCCGTATTCGGGTTGTTCGACGAAGAGACCCTGAAGGCTCTGCATTCCCTTCGTTCCACTCCGATCCGATTCAGCATCCATACCTCCTTAGCTGAAGGTGCTGATCGCGCCGTGGCCAAGGTGATCTGCGCAACAGAGGGCGGATGGCTCCAAGCCGTCCTGCCTTTCGAAGCGCAGGTGTATGAACAGACCTTCGGGAATCCGGAGGCGATCACAGAATTCCGTTCGATGTTGGCACTTGACCCGACACCGCGCATCATCGCTGCACCACCGACCAGCAGGGAAGAACGCCACGCCGCCTATTTCGATGCAGGCAAGGAGGTGGTGAAGGAGTGCGAAGTACTGATCGCGGTATGGAACGGGGAAGCGGCCGCAGGAAAGGGCGGCACCGCCGAGGTAGTGGAGCATGCCCGTTCGATCAAGCGTCCGATCCTCATCATTCGCACGGATGGAACGCCAAGACTCGAGGTGGAGCGCGGCGAAGGTTTGTCCTGCACGGGATTGATGCGTCACGACCGCTTTAATGCGGAGCCCGTTGACATCAAAGAATTGTCTGAAGCGAAGCAGAAGCAGATCGGTACGGACGGGTCAAGTGATCCGATCGCCGGACCGGAGGTGCTCCAAGCGATGGATGACCTCTTCTGGCCGATGCGCGCACGCGCCTCAGCCTTCGCGGCTCGATGCAAGGACACATACGAGTGGACCGGCGCCATGGTCTACACGCTGTCCGCATGCGCAGTATTGGCTGTGGTCCTGGCGACCCTCATAGGTCCGTTGCACATCATTGGCTACATCGTGGACCTGATCATGCTTTTGGGCATCCTGCTAGTGATCGGGATCGCACGTCGGTCACGAACGCATCAACGGTGGCTCCAGCATCGCTACTTGGCAGAACGGTGCCGCACAGCGGTCTACTTCTTCCTCTTCGGGATCCGGCCTTCCATCACGCGCCCGATCGGGTCATTGAAAGAAGGCGTTGATGATGCGTGGGTGGTCCGGCTGTTCGAGGAGGTATCCCGTACCGTATTGCGCGCGGCACAGACGGGCGATGGCCAAGAAGATGGCGCTTGGCTTAAGTCGGTAAAGCAGCTGATCGACGAGCGCTTGCTGGATGGCCAGATCGATTTTCACAAGCGGACGGGAAAGAAGAACAGCCGGAAGAGCAACCGCTTGGAGCACCTTGGCCAAGCGGCCTTTTACCTGGCCGTGATACTGGCCGTCGGACACATCTGGGCTGGCTTCGCGTTGCCGGATGGACTCTTGGCGGATCTCACGAACGGCACATTGACGGTGTTCGCGATCCTGCTGCCTGTTGTCGCCGGTGCATTCGAAGGCGTCCGTAAGCAACGCGAGTACGGCCGTACCGCAAGAGTGAACAAGCGGATGGTCGCGGAGCTATCGATCCTGAAAGTTGAACTGGCGTCGGTCCAGGATGTCACTGGGCTGCGGAATGCTCTGCTCAAGATCGATCGCACGTTGATGCGCGAGAGCGAAGAGTGGTTGGGACTGCTGGTGGATAACGATGTTGAACTCATGCCGTGATCACATGAAGAAGATCCTTGTTACAGGTTCATCAAGCACCGATCAGGTCCTGATCAAAGAGTTGAAGAGCGATCGGTTGCAGACCTCCTACGTGAACGGTGGTTCTGCGCTCGTACACGAACTGCTCGTTGCATATGCCACCGGGAGATCCGACGTTGGATACACGGCCTCACTGGCCGTCGTCGGCTCCCCTGCCAGGAGCATCCGGATGGCTGTGCGGGATCACGACACGATCCGATTGAAAGAACGCGTGGGTGGCCTGGGTCCGGATGGCGAGGAGCAACCCGTTCCAGCCCGCGCCGGATCCGACCTGCTTGTGGTCGTTGATCGAAATACACAACGAAAGGATCGGGAGGAATTGAAGGGCGTGTTGCACGAACTGGGTGTGGACGCGGGGCTCGTGTTGGATTCCGGTGATCCCGGATTTTTCCTGAAGGGCGCGCAGCACCCTTTCGGACCGAACAGCGTGCTGGTGATCGACGCCCGTGATCTACAGGAACTGGATGCGCGGATCGAACGGGGCCGCTCCTGGGACCGCACATTCGGCCAGCTGTTGGCGCATGCACAAGGATCCGGAAAACGCATCTTCAGCGCATTCGGTCATGTCCTCGTACGGTTCGGATGCGATGCCGTGGTCCACTTCGAGCGGGAAGCAGCGGATGGACCGAGGGTAACAGCCCACTATGAACCTGCTTCAGCGGACGATGCTGCGCACACCGATGCCGACCATGGTCAGGCGGAAGCCTTCCTCGCCGCGTTGATCATCGACCTTGCGCGCTCCGGCGCATCCGCCTCCGATCGGATCCTCTTCGCCATCAAACAAGCGATGACCACGGTGCATCGCATCCGGCAGGCGGGCTGGCATCTGGAGGGCGATCGGCTTGCACGCAACACCTCCGCCTTCGACGCTGCATCTTCCTCAATGGATCCGATCCCTGCGGTGGACATCACCCGACTCCCGGAACATCATTCGCTGCTGAACCTCGTGATGCACGGTCACGCGCGCACACTGGACGTGTGGGCCATGGACTATGTGCGCCGGGGCAACACCGGCATGCTGGGCGGTACGCCCATGGTCGCTTTCGGCGCGCTGCTCACCGTGGACCGTGACGAGATCGAACAGTACCGTGACCTGCACCGGAACGTGCGCGCATACCTGTCAAAGCCCGGCAAGAAGCCCTTGAGCTTCGGCGTGTTCGGAGCACCCGGGTCCGGCAAATCATTCGGTGTGGAGCAGATCGCCGATTCCCTTGGACCCGCCGTGAAGTGGACCGTGAAGAATTTCAGTGAGTACGTGACCAAGGAGGACATGGTCCGCGCGCTACATGCCTTGCGCGATGTCAGCATCCGCGGATCCACCCCCTTCGTCCTCATCGATGAGTTCGATTCCACGCTTCAAGGTGAACCGTACGGGTGGTTCCGGCATTGGCTCGCGCCATTGAACGATGGCGTATTCAAGGATGGCGACATCGAACATCCCCTTGGGCCAGCCGTCCTGGTCTTCACCGGTGGCACATCCTCCTCCTTCGCCGAATTCCGCGCCCACAGCAAAGGCGGTGACCCACCCCTACCAGAGCAGGCCGAAAAAGCACGCGAGCGGAAGCTACCCGACATGGCCAGTCGACTGGAGGAGCACATCGATGTGAAGGGCGTATCCCATCGGCCGGACGAGCCGGACGGTCTGCACGTGGCGCGAAGGGCCGTGGTGCTGCGCAGCCTCTTGCTCCGCGCGTTCGGGTTGAAGGAGGAAAAGGGCAAGCCGGTACACATCCCCATTGCCGGTGATGTCCTCTTCGCGCTGCTCAACGTGCCAACCTTCAGGGGCAACACACGTTCGCTCCAGAAACTCATTGCCGCGTGTGATCCCGGAAGCGCCGGGAAGCTGACGCGGGCGCGGATCCCGTCGACGCATTCGCTTGACAATTACGTTGACCCACACCAGTTCACCACCCTTATGGAGACCTATGATGCTTTCGACGACGTGTATGATGAGCTGGCGGAGATGATCCACGAACGGTGGCGCACGCAGCAGGACCCTGCCGATACGAAGTCCGCCAATGTGCCCTGGGATGTCCTACCCGAGGAATACCGCGCAAGCAACCGCCACCAGGCCATGGACATGATCCGGAAACTCGAGATCATGGGTTACGGCTATGAGAAGCTGGACGGACCGGCAGGCACACCGATCGCGTTCACTCCCGACGAAGTGGAGGCCATGGCCCGATTGGAACACGACCGCTGGATGAAGGAGAAGCTCGCCGCCGGATGGGTCTATGGACCGGAACGCGATAATGATCTACGCATCCATACGATGCTGCGACCATACGATGCGCTAAGCGAACCGGAGAAGGAGATGGACCGTGAACCGGTGCGGAATATTCCGGGTGATCTGATGAAGGTGGGGTATCGGGTGGTGGAGAAGCTACAGGTCCGGTGAAAGACTGATCGCGATGAATCCGGAGAAGATGACACGGTGCCCTGAATGCAATTCGGGGAACATCATGTTCAGCCGGAAGCGGAATGTCCATGTCTGCGAGGATTGCGCGCATGAGTGGCCGGTATCGGAAGCGGAAGGTTCGATCGGCCCGCTTCGGATCTTCCTCAGTTATGGGCATGATGCCAACGAAGAACTCGTTCGCTGTATCAAAACCGATCTGAAGAGTCGCAAGCACGATGTCTGGTTCGACCAGAGCAATATCAAGGCTGGTGATGACTGGCGACGGAAAATAACCGACGGTATCGTTGGTAGCAACCGGGTGGTCTCCTTCCTCTCGAAGCATTCCACGCGCGACCCAGGCGTCTGTCTCGATGAACTGGCCATCGCGATCGGTGTCAAAGGCGGGAACATCCAGACCATCCTCGTGGAAAGCGAGACGGAGGTGAAGCCGCCGCCGAGCATCGGCCACATCCAATGGCTCGATATGCGTGATTGGAAAGAGCAGCGCGCAGGGGGTGAGGAGGCATGGGAGGCATGGTACCAAAGCAAACTCGCCGAGATCGTTCGCGTCGTGGAAAGCGACGAAAGCCGACGGTTCGCGGGCGAGATCGAAACGCTCAGCGGCCACCTCAAACCGATCTCGTCGGACACGCGTATCTCCACGCTGTTGCGCAAGGGCTTTGTGGGACGTACATGGTTGTTCGAGGCTATTGAAGAATGGCGCAATGCGTCGGATCGCACTTCCCGACTCTTCTGGATCACAGGCGACCCCGGTGTCGGCAAGAGCGCCTTTGCTGCCAACCTGACCCACTTCGGACGCGACAAGGTCATCGCCGCGCAGTTCGTCGAATGGGACAAGCCCGATCACCGCGATGCACAACGTGTCGTCCGCAGTCTCGCTTTCCAGATCGCCACGCGATTGCCCGACTACCGCAAGCTCCTGCTCACGTTGCCCGAGATCTCGGATCTGGACAAGAAGGATCCAGCTGATCTGTTCGACTATCTCCTCACCAAGCCGCTTCAGTCTGTCATCGGCGGAGGGAGGGAGCGTTATCTGATCGTGATCGACGCGCTGGACGAAGCGGGCGATCCCGTGTGGAATCCGCTCGTGGATATGCTCGCTCGAAATGCCGCTCGGCTGCCCGATTGGGTCGGTCTTGTCGTTACAAGCCGGCCGGAGAGTGCGGTCACGACACCATTGCAAGAGTTGATCCCGATCGTTCTCGACACGCGCACCGAAGCCAACCGTTCCGACCTCCGCGATTTCGTTAACCATGAACTAGCCGACCGACTCCAAGCACACACTACTAGGAATTCGGTCGTCGATAAAATCCTGGACAAGAGCGAAGGCGTGTTCCTCTACGTGGAGCGCTTTTGCGAGGACGTCCGCCTCGGCCACGTCTCCCTGGACCATCCGGAACAGTTCCCCCAAGGACTTGGCGGGATCTTCTTCCAATACTTCCAGAGGCAGTTCCCCAATCTCGAAAAGTTCCGGAAAGATGTACGTCCTGCGCTTCGTGCCATACTAGCTGCCCGCGAACCGCTACCTGTGAAAATCCTCCAAGGCCTGTTCAACTGGCAGGATGAAGAATTCCGCGATTTCACTCGGACGCTCAGCACATTATTCCAGGTCAGGAAAGAGGTGAACGGCGAAGTCATCAAGCCATACCACAAGTCACTTGCCGACTGGTTGACGGATAAGGACAGGGCTGGAGACTACTGCGTCAGTTTGCACGAAGGGAACAACCTCCTAGCGGATTACTGCTTAGGAGAGATGACCGAAGCCATTAGCGGAATGTCGTTGTATGCGCTGGCGTACTTGCCAACCCACTTGCTTCCGGAACGACGATGGACGGACCTTCTTGACGTCTTGATTAACCGTGACTACTTGGAGGAAAGGATCCTATCAGGTTACTCGAAACAATGCGGATCTGACTATGCTGCTGCTATTGAGACATGGCCGGGTGACTCGAAAGGTCTCGACAAACTAGAGAGTATGTACCAGCAATGGAAACGACTCGATGATGTTCCACTCGAGCGTTTGCAGGCTGCCAGTTGGCTCGGGCCAATCCCTGAGTTTCTACAACATCAGAAGACCAATATTCTACGAAACGGTGTATTGGCAAAGCGATACAGAGAAACATGGGTACGCAATCAGGCTATTCGGGGGATGCTTTTCGGATTCATTTCTCTGGGTGGTGCTATAGTGCTGTTTCTGAAGCATTGCCCGTCCATCTGGATTCTGCTCCTTGGCTTGCTTCTGTTTTGGATCGAACGGACTTTCACCAGGCGTAGAAATCGGGCATATCGTCAATGGCGGAGATTCTCGAACAATTCCGAAGCACTGCGAGTGCTTTTGTACTGGAGACTTTACGGCATTTCGGATTCGACGATGGACTTGTTCATGTCATCGCAACCACGCAAGAACGATTGGATCAGAAAGGCGATCAATGCTTCACGAAACGATCCAGAATCAATAGTCCCGCAGCCCGAGAATATTGGACCGGAAGCTCGGTGTGAACTGATGCGGCTCATCATGGAACATTGGATAGAACCGTATCGTGAGTTTCATCGGAAGAAAATTATCATCCGCTCAAGGAGATTCCGTGCGCCGCTTCTACTGTATTCCGTTGGCGCAAGTGTTTTCGTAATAGGTTCGTTGGCAATACGCCATTTCATCAGTACAACGGCTGCACAATTGTGCTTGAGCGTACTACTTGTCTGGTTGGTTGTCGGCATCTCGAAAGAGCTTGCTCTGCAAAGGTCCAGAAGCCAAGATGCTATCGACATCAAGATCGAGGCTCTGCTTGCCACGAGCAGTGATCGATTGGAGGATCTTATCCGACGTGAAGATTGGAGCAACGCTGAAACTGAATTACTGAGTCTAGGCTATGGGATCATGACTGCGCAAGGAGAGCCCAGAACTCATTGAAATGGTTTGTTCGTTGATTCGAATTGCAGTGACTCAATGCGCCATGACCACCACCATCCCCTCCAGCGAGTACGACCTCTTCATCTCCTACGCCCACCAAGGCGACAATTCCTCGCGGGAAGCCGTAGCGGCTTTGGTCGGGAAGCTGCACGATGAACTGGAGGCCGACTTCCGCCAGCGCTTCCAACGCGATCTGGAGATCTTCTTCGACAAGGAGGACATCAAGGATTTCGACCACTGGCAGGTGCGTTGCCACCGCGCTCTGCGCTCTTCGCGGTTCTTCATTGCCTGCCTCTCGCGCTCCTATTTGCGCAGCGATGCCTGCCGCTGGGAATGGGAGGAGTGGTGTCGCCATGAAGTGCAGCATGGTCTGGTGGGGCAAGGTGCGGCATCGCTGTGGTTCGTTCAAGTGGAGGCGCTTGACGCGCCCGAGGACGCCGAGTTGTTGCGCCGCTGGAAAGGCGACCTGCTCCAACGGTTCCACATCCAATGTCACGAGTGGCGGCACGACGATCCTGCCGCTTTCCTCGATGCCAGCGCCCGAGCTGAATTGGCACAACTCACCGAGCACGTGGCCCAGCGGCTTCGGCTCTTGGCAGTGGACCGCGCGCGGAACGGCAATCTGCCCTGGCCGAACACCAACTTCGTCGGGCGCGAACCCGAGTTGGCACAATTGCGCACCGCACTGATCGATGCCCCCTCGCCAGCACCTGCCGGATTGCACGGCTTCGGCGGCATGGGCAAGACGGCCCTGGCGCTGGCCTTCGCGCATCATGCGGTCGACGACTTTCCCGGTGGCTGCTGGCTCTTGCGGTGCGAAGGCCGCGAGGATCTTGTCGGTGTGTTCCGCACACTTGTGTACGATCTGGGTCTGAGCGACAAACTCACCGAGGCGGAGAAACTCGATGACGCCTTGGCCGTGGGGCGCGTATTCGATCTCTTGCGTCCGCGCGGCCCGGCCTTGTTCTTGCTCGACAACGTGGACAAGCCCGCTTTGCTGGCCCCCGAGCAAATGGATTTCCTGAAGGACCAGCCCTGGGCGCGGCTGCTCTACACCACACGGCTCGCTCCGGATGATTTTGAACGTGCCGGTGCCGAAGTACGCCAGTTGAGTGTGGACCGGTTACCCGATGACCAAGCCATCGATCTTATCCGCCGCTACCAGCCCGAACAGTCCTTCATCTCGCCTGAATATGCCGACGCTGCTCTGGAGATCGTTCAGCTTCTCGCTGGCCTCACGCTCGCCGTTGAAACAGCGGCGGTTTACTTGGGGCAAAGCGATGCGCGCGTTGCTCCTCCGGAACATGCGGTGGACATGCGCGCCTATGTGCCGTCGTTGCGAGAAGATCTCCGACAAGGTGGTATCGAAGGTGTTAGTTCCCAACTGCGGGAGGTAACAGCCACTTTGCGACCGACGTTAGCGCGACTGGATGATGTGGCGCGTACCGCATTGCAGCTCTCCGCACTGGTTGGAGCTGATGCTGTGGCGCTGCCTTGGCTGCGTGCTATTGCCGGGCAGCGGCATCCGGAACTGGCGGTTGATGCGCCCGTCGGGCAAAGCGATCCGTGGACACAATTGATCCGGACCATGATCGGTATGCGAATTTTTCTGCCCATGCCTGAACCGAAGGTGGTAAGCATTCATCGTGTGCTACATCGTGTGCTTGAAACACAGCTTCGGGAGGGGCGTACGGGATTGGAAGAGAAGCTTGCCGAGCATATTCGATTCCGCAATGCAAAGCTGGAAACGACGACCGAGTGGGTAGCTGCTCGTTGGGAATTCGAACCGCTGGAAGCTCTTGCTGAAGTTTGGGCGGCGAACCAACGTACTGACGCAGCCTGGCTGTGCAATCAAACCGGGCTGCTCTGGTATGATGTTGCCGAATGGAAGCGGGCGGAACCGTTGATGCGTCGCGCCTTGGATATCGACGAGAAAAGCTCCGGAACAGATCACCCCAGAGTCGCAATTCGTCTGAGCAACCTGGCCGGATTGCTTCTAGCCACCAACCGATTTGCAGAGGCGGAACCGATGATGCGCCGTGCCTTGGACATAGACGAGAAGAGCTACGGATCAAATCACCCATTGGTTGCCAAAGATCTGAACAACTTGGCACAATTGCTTAAAGCCACCAACCGACTGGCTGAAGCAGAACCACTGATGCGCCGTGCCCTGGTCATCGACGAGAAGAGCTACGGATCAGATCACCCCAGTGTCGCGATTCGTCTGAACAACCAGGCCCAATTGCTTCAAGCCACCAACCAACTGGCGGAGGCGGAACCGCTGATGCGCCGTGCCTTGGATATCGACGAAAAGAGCCACGGACCAGATCACCCCAGTGTCGCTAGAGATCTGAACAATCTGGCCGCATTGCTTCAAGCCACCAACCGACTTATAGAGGCCGAACCGCTGATGCGCCGTGCCTTGGATATCTACGAGGAGAGCTACGGACCAGACCACCCTAATGCCGCCGTTGGCTTGAGCAATCTGGCAGGATTGCTTCAAGACATGAACCGACTGGCGGAGGCGGAACCGCTGATGCTCCGTGCCTTGGACATCGACGAGAAGAGCTACGGAACAGAACACCCGAGTGTCGCAGTTCGTCTGAACAACTTGGCACAATTGCTCCAAGCCACCAACCGACTGGCAGAGGCGGAACCGCTGATGCTCCGTGCCTTAGGCATCGACGAGAAGAGCTACGGATCAGATCACCCCAGTGTCGCCAGAGATCTGAACAATCTGGCGCATTTGCTCCAAGCCACCAACCGTCTAGCAGGAGCCGAACCGATGATGCGGCGCCATTTGGCGATCTACCTCAAATTCTCCCGGACCACTGGCCATCGGCATCAGCGCTTACAGGCGGCGCTCAAGAACTATTCTGGATTGCTGGATAAGATGGGGCACAGCCAAGAGGAGATCCATGCCAAGCTGCACGAGTTGGCACCGGAATTCTTACCGTTTGAGGGAGCGTCATCAACCCAGAGCCAGCAGCAACAACCACCGGAACGGATCAGGGGCAAAGCCCTTGAGTTCTTCAACAAGGGAGAGTTCGCCAAGGCGGAGGAACTACTCAGGCACCTGCTCAAATCTGGATTCGAGCCTTCTGGCACGCGCCATCATCTGGCCCGGTTGTGCCTGATCACTGATCGTCTCGCAGAAGCGCGTGAGCATGTCGCCGAGGGCTGGGCTGTCCGCGCAACCGCCAAACCCTATCTCATCCCTCGCCTGCTCTGGTTCCAAGTTGCGCTGGAAATGTTAGAACCTGAAGAGGACTCGAGTAATGCAAGTCTGCAAATAGGACGGATCCTGGGCCAATTGAAGACCGCTCTACAAAATGACGGATCGTTCATGGAATGGACCATGGAGCCAGTACTGCTGCACCTCAAAGACGGAATGTCCTCATCAGAAAGCGGAATTCAGAACTGGGAACTGCTTTCCGCTCTCATCGACGCGTTAGGTGAGCGCGCGAAGATGCCCGAATTGGACCGCTTCTCTCTATGGCGTGAGGCGCATGCTGAACCCTTGGGTCCGTCATGATCGTCATCGCGGATGATCCGTGGCAATGTTCTGACCGGATCGCCGCGAGCGGATCGCTGAACGCTTGTTATTCTTAGCACTGTGTCACAGCCCCCCCTCCTCAACCACACCCTCCCCGAACTCACCGAGCTCGGCCTCTTGACCTATGAAGAAGGCCAAGCATTGCGCACCGTCGGTATTCAGAACACCAACGACTTCCTCGAATTCTTCAAGAAGCACGGCGACTTCACCCCCATCCCGGATCTGAATGAAGAAGGCCAACAGAAACTGCTTCGCCTGGCCAGGGCTTATGTGAAAACGGAGCAAGGCGAACTGACCAAAGAGGACCTCTACGATCCTGCGGTCCACAAGAAGGATACGCCCTTCGTTCCGGTGCTTATCGAGTGGGAGAAGATCACGGGCATCAAGCGCGCGTTCCTTGATACATGGTTCCGGAGGGCCCTCGAAGACTACTTCCTACCAACGGCGGAACTCTTCTTGAAGGACCACCTGAATGGTGTGAATACAGCTGAAGATCTCTATGAACGCGCCATCCTGCATCCCGTGCGGGCCGGAGAGGCTTCTGTGCGCAGGAGCGTGCATGCGCCGAGCCTCACCCGACTGATCCGGGTCTTCCTCAAGTACCATCAAGCCGTGCAACTATTGGACGACCCCATTGAATTGCTGCGGTTCCACGCGCGGGTGGATCTTGGCGTGGACCCGGCCAGCGAGATCTACGATACGATCCTCAAGCCGAAGGCCGACGGGACGGTACAGTTCGCGGCAGCGGTGTACCGGCTCACGCTGGCCTCGCCGTACTTCACCTACCCGCGCAGGATGCAGCAGATCAACCGCATGCGCTACGTCCGCATTTTCCAGGACGACCCATACACTCTTGGCGGATTGATGCACATGGGTATGAATGAAGAGCGGTTCAAACAGGCGCAGGAGGAAGCCGAGGATATGGCCGTAAGCGGATGCCATACGTTCACGGCGATCCTCACGGCGCTTGGCTATGGCGAGAGCTACCGTTCACTAAAGGCTTGGGACGATGGATCGATCAGCAAGGAACTGGTGTGGACGATCAACCGCGACGAGGAACTGCACCTGCCTGCCGCGTTCTATGCGCTGCTTTTCAATGAGCTGTATGGGGCGCGGTTCTTAGAGGCACCGAGGTTGAGGATGCCCGGTGTGAAGGAGGAGGTGTTGTATGTGAACGAAATGCGAACGGAGTAGTGCCATGCTGTTCGAATGGGATAGGTCCTTTGTTCTCGGTGGCCGGACCGCCAACCAATCGTAGCATGACACTACAGTACAAGACCCGGGACCCAAAGACTCCGATCACTATTCGATCCGATGGTCGCGCATCAACGTGCGACATTCGGCACTACCGGGATGTCCAGGTCGGATCCGCTCAAAGAACTCGATCGCCGAGGTCAGGACCATATCCGCTTCAGGCAATCGGGAGGCCCGGATCAATAGACGACCTAAGGCGGCATACGCTTTCGCCTTCAAATGGAACAGGGGCCGGTCGTGTTCGAAGATCATGTCGATGGCTCTTTTCACCCCATCGATGTCCCCTTCCATGTAGGCTTTCTCAAGCCTCAATTCCAATGACTGGGGATGCGCCGGACCACTGATCGCCTCCACGGCCTCGATCAACCCCACCAGTTCCGTTGCATCCTCATCGGGCGTCTCCCCATTGGGGGTCAATCGCCTCCAACATCGCGAGATCAAGGTGAGGTAGTGATCATCCCCGAAAAGTTTCCTACCGGAAGTCCATGCACGCTTGAACCGATCGGTTGCATCCGCCGAGCCACGATCGCGAAGCATTCGACCGTGAGCGATCAGTGTTTCGACCTTTTCACGTTCGATGGGTCGGTTGGACGTGAAAGAGCCCTCATATTGCACGAGCGCCAGCTCGAACGATGATGCGGAGTCATCGAATCGGCCCTCTGCATGTTGCAAGCCACCTAGGAGTTCCCAACTCCGGGCGGTATTCCAGTTGGCCACTTGGGCTCCATAGCGGGTTTCAAAGGTCAACATGGCCTGGGCAAGATCATTCCGGGCTTGGGGGTAGTCACCGGAAAGGATCAGAATGCTGGCACGTTTCATCAATTCCTCCGCACATTTCTCGTGATCACCGCCGTGAACGTCACGCACAACCTCCACAACGTGGTTCATATTCTCCCTGGCCGGTCCAAGTTGTCCACGGTCGCGGTAAAGACTTGCAATATTCCCCAGAATGAACGGTTCCATGAGGCGGTCGTCCGAGCATTCATCCTTCGCAATGGCCAGTGCTTTCTGATAGGTGGCCAACGCGTCGTCGAACCGACCAGCGCTCTTCTGGTAGAGCCCTAGTGCATGGATGGCGTAAACGACCGGTGCACCGCCCCCTTCCAGATCGTCGAAGCACTCTTTGATGAACTTCTCTTGTTGTTCTGCTGCCTTGGTGAAATCGCCTTCTGTATAAAGGATCGAGGCCTTGAGCCGGGAAAGCCCCGACAATGCTCTGAACTGCGGATACAACCTTCCGCTTTGTATCCGATCGATCACTTCCACGGTGTCGGCTGCGGTTCCGTGCGTCTTCAGGTATCCCAGATAGACCATAAGCATATGGTCGCTACGATCAGGCTCATCACCCGAATAGATCAGGTCAAGCAACTCCTTCAGAACCTCCTTTGCACGATCATGGGCACTCAACTGGTCGAGCATGATGTAATAATCGATCATCAACCGGCTTGTGATGACCTGAACGCCAAGCGACTTCCACCCCGCAAGCAGGGGGTCGAACCGTTCCATGAGCTTTTCACGTTCCCCGTTGCGGAAATGGAGTATGGCGCATTCAAGATCCACTATGGACCGAAGAAATGCAACGGACTTCGTCTTTCCGTAGAGATCGATGAAACTACCCGTAAGATCGCGCGGAAGGATCAATGCACGAACCAGTTGATTCATGGTATCCGGCTGGATCGCCATCTTAATCATTTCATCCTGCTGACCGGCAACGAGGTTCTTGAATCGATCAACCACTGCTTGGCATGATGCGATCAATGCTACCATGTCTGTCGGTGCCTTGACACGTTCGCTTTCCGGGCCTAGGACTTTCGCGAACAGGTCCTTGCTGATGATATAGTGACCCATTATCTCCTCCAAGGGATCGCGGGACCTCAAACTCTTCGTGAAATCCTTCACATAGAGGGCGTGTCGATGAACGCCCAGGTTGAAATGGAGCTCCGCCGCCGTAACGCCCTGATCATGACCGCTCGTCTCGAGGAGCGCCAGACCTTGTTCGCAGGCCCTTACCGATCCTTCGTGATCGCCCATACCGTCCAGGAGAACGCTGTGGTCATTAAGCAGTTCGGGCACCAGCAGCGGGTCCGGACCATCCTTCAGCATACTGGCGGCATGCTTGTACAATTCATTGGAACGCTTCCACATCGTCTCTTTCTCCGGATGCTCCTTGCCTGCCTGCCAAAGCAGCGTCGCATACCGGTAGCTCCATAGCGCATGTGCCGGGCTCTTTTCCCCATGTGCGGCCTTGATCATCTCACCGGCGTTGATGAATTCCGCATCGGATCGTTCGAACTCCTTCAGATTCCTTAAAGCAATGGCCAGGTTGAGATGAAGCATGCCGGGGTCAACCGGATCGTGCTTTGTGCCTCTCTCGACCATGTCGATCATACGTTCATACAAGGGCTTGCTGGCTGCGTGCAATTCAAGTCGGTCGAATAGGAGCGCCACCTTGTGCAGCCTCGCCAGACGCACCTCTTCCGAAGGAGCCGGAACTTCGGGGCCCACCAATGCGCTGAATCGTTCAATGAGCATCTCGTACTCACTCTTTCCCTGAAGAGGGAATGCCAATGCCCACAGGGACCGCACGCGTACTGGGTCACCCAGTTCACTATGGTCGAGCATGTTCGAATCCGAAAGCAGGGTGGCTAACCCGTCATCGTCTTGCACGGCCATCAAATGATCCGGCAACCGTGAAAGTTCATAGTGTGTGGCGGGTCTACCACTCTTCAACTGCCTTTGGCAATAGGCAATGATGGCCCGGTGGCCCTTGTTCGCTTTCACATGGTAAATGCGCTGACCGTCGTCGGGCGCGAGCATCCAATCGATGAGCGATTTGTGGAACGGAACATACGCTCCGTGCTCCAGGTGCAGCATATTCGGCAGGCGCGCAAGGGTGCTGACCACATCATCCGGATCGATATCAAGGATCGCCGCGATGGCTTCCGATCCCAAAGGCTTGAAGGAGGCGCAGATCAAACCCAGGATCGGGGCCGCAGCATCCCACGAACGCTCATCGGGGAACGACCGGTTGAACAGGGTGTTGAAATAGGTCTTCATGTCATCCGGGACCGCAAGGGGATCCAGGTCCCCGGACTCGATGGCGTTCATCATGCTGACCGCGAAGAGGAAATTCCCCTTGGACTTCCTGGCCACGGTAGCCCTCATGCCCACGATGTCCTTCACCTTCTCCCCGAAACGCACCCCATGGGTCCGCATCACGAGGTAACGGTCGATGTCGGCGATGTTCTGCGGATCCTCAGCCTTGAGCCTGATCACTTTCGGATTGGGCAATAGGCCGCGAACCTTCGGGTCAGGCCTGCAGGTGATCACGAAGCGGATGTTGGGTGGTAGTGTCGTTGAAAGTTCACGCAGGAGGGTCACAATGGGTATCTTCTCCTGTGCGTCAAGCCCTTCATCCAGTGCATCGATTGCGATCACGCAGGGTGCCTTCTCGGAATATCCGGTGAACGGGGAGACGAGCAAGACATTCGCAAGATCCGTGACCGCCTTGGGTAGGTCCTGTTCCTTCCGGATGCATTTGCGATACCAATCGATATCCGTGGCCAATTGGTAGGCGATCGTGCGGATGAACAATTCAGGTTCCGAACGCTTGGCATCGCCGAATTTGCATCTGTAGAACGCATTGGCCACG
Source organism: Flavobacteriales bacterium (assembly GCA_016721005.1). Classification (GTDB taxonomy): domain Bacteria; phylum Bacteroidota; class Bacteroidia; order Flavobacteriales_F; family PHOS-HE28; genus PHOS-HE28. Next base: position 17,673 of record JADKJM010000004.1, on the reverse strand, counting down.
CCGCGATTCACGAGATCAGCCCAAATGGCGGACTTGCCCATTCCCGGATCCCCCTCAATGAGCACGATCCGGTGGTCACCAGCAAGCGCCTCCTCGATCGATCGTATGAGTTGTTCTCGGCCGATGAATGATCTCAACAGGACCTCGATCTCAGGGGTGAAGTCACTCGGATGGATCCGGTTCTTCAAGTCCAGGAGTTCGTTCCTGGGATAATCCTTGGTCTTGATCACATGCATGATCTCGTCCAACCCATCAGTAAGCTGCCTCTCGACATCCCAGTTGTGCATCTCGATAATATGCCGCGATCTGACATGAAAATGCGTGACGCACTCATTGATCTTGACGGGAATGATCGGGCGGCCAGCACTGGCCGCTTCGTGGATCTCGTTGTTGCATGGTGAATGCGGGTTGCGCATCGCCCATTGCGAAAGGATCGCGATGAACACTTCGCTCTCGCCGATACCCTTGACGATGAGTTCCGTCCAATTGTCTCCGCAGTGGATCTCGTCGATATCGCGCCAGATCTTGAAGCCTTCCGCAACCAAGCGTTCGCACAGCGCATCCGTGAACGACTCAGCGTCCTTGCGTCCGTAGCTGACAAATACCTCCTTGGATTTCATGGGCATGCTTTAAGGTTCAATAGTGCCTGATCTACTCTCTACGGGGCGCGTTGCTAGGGAATTCCATGGTACTGATCACATGCAGGATCAGGTCGAGTCCTTCCGTTAATTGTTTCTCCGAGTTCCAGTTGTGCATATCGATGATGGGCCTCGACCTTACACGGAAGTGTGTCTGGCATTCATCGATCCGTACCGGAATGATCGGTCGACCGACGCTTGCGGCTTCGTTGATCTCATACATGCATGTCGAGTTCGGGTTGCGCATCGCCCAGTTCGAAAGGACCGCGATGAATTCATCACATGAACCGATACTACGAATGATGGTCTCCATCCAGCTATCACCATATCTTATCATATCGATATCCCGCCAGACCGTATGCCCTTCCGCCGTCAACCTCGCGCATAGTGCATCAGCAAACTTTGCTGCGTCCGAGCGGCCGTAGCTCACAAACACTTCTTTGGGCATCATTGGTACGCAGGTATTGTAACTGTGCAGCCCATTGTAGGATCGGGTCTCACCTATGGAAGCATCGCATCCCAATGCGATCGATCCCTCACATACTCGACGTCGACCAAGCACCTGATACCATCGGCACGAACAACACCTCACACGATGGCTTGGTCGACAACACCATAGGATCCTACAGTTTCCAATGGCCAAAACGAATGTAGAGATCGTTTCCACACCATCCTATCTTCGGACTCACCCCTACCCGCCATGCCCACCTCTCTCGACCTCCCCACCAAAGAACCCATCCATGATCCGCTCGTGATCGAGCACCAAGGCCTACGCATCCGGTTGGCGCCGGACCATCCGTTGCGGCCAAAGCGCTTGATCGGGCGAGCGAAGGAGACCGCATTGATCAAGCTGGCGTGGGATGTGAACGTCGCCACGGAGGAGGTTTGGCAGATCCTTCCTGGCCATGCACCGATGTCGATCAAGTTGGAAGGCGCACCCGGCATGGGCAAGAACGCGCTCATCGAACACTGCGCGAGCAAGTTGCAGGGCTACAAGTTCTACTCGATCGCCGGTCATGAGCAGTTGGAACCGGAGGACCTGATCCTCTCCATCGTGCCCTCGTTGGATGCCGATAAGCGTTTCGAGTTGCACGCATCGCCCCTGCTCACCGCGTTGCTCACGCCGCGGTCCATCTTCTTCTTCGATGAGATCAACCGCGTGCCGGAGCGAAGCCTCAGCATGTTGTCCTCACTGTTGGATCATCGGCGTGCGATGTATTCCGGACTGGTGAGCAAATGGTTCGAGGCAGCCACACGGAACCCCGGCGACTTCATTTTCTGTGCAGCGTTGAACAAGGACGGCGCACGCGCGTTGCCCGAGTACATCGATCAACGCTTGTTGCCGACGATCACTGTCGGTCGTCCATCCATGGAGGAAATGATGGCGATCATCCAAGCGGCATGTGCAACCGATGATGCCTTGATGGACCGCTTCATCACATGGTACGTCGCGAAGGGCGCCGATCGCACCGCGTCCGTCCGGCAATGCTTGCTACTCCTCGAGATGGCGAAGCGGGATACGGAAACATCGATGGATGATCTGGCCCGGTCGTTCATGTCCGACGGAAATCCCTGATCATGGAACTGCTGCAGTACCGGAACCTGTACGTCCTGCCGTACCAGCCGCTTTCGCTGGCGTCCACGGTGTTCGTGCGCCGCGCGCTGGAGCATATCCGACCGGGTTCGATGCATGATGTGGTCGCGCTGCCCTATCCGGAGAATGTGAAGCAACTCTTCATGGAAAGGCTTGCCGAGTTGCCGGATCATCCCACCGCCATGGTGAGCGAGGATGCCGAAGGCCGACGGTGCTTGGTTCCGGTATTCGTGCATGAACCGCCGGTCGAAGCGGCGCGCTACGCGATGGAACGGGGTGTGGAGATCGCGTACACCGGTGGCCATGTACCAATGACCAGCGAGGAGGAGATCCGTTACGAACTGCCTGTCGAGGCGGGTCTGCTCGGCGTGATCGGTGTGAAGCCTTGGATGGACATCATCCGCCCGTGGTTGCGTGAACCCGCGTACGACGTCCGTGATCGGTACGACCTCTCGCGGACAGCGGAGTTGTGCAAGGCCTTCGATCGCGTGGTGATGCCTGTGCATGTGCAGGATCTCGATCAGCTCAAGTCCCTGCTCGATGATCTTCTTTCGCTTCCCTCCGATCACCCCTTCGATCGATCTGGACAACCGTACTCGATCTCCGTCGCCGATCCAAAGGGAACGGAGTTGTACCCGCACTACATGGGTCCGATGCCCGGTCTCTCTTCGCTCTACGAGGAGATGCGCGCGGCGGGTCGCGCGGCGGAGTATGATCCACACACGGCCTTGGTCCGTACAGCGATGAACATGGTGGAGCGCGATCCCGAATTGCGCACACCCATTGAAGCGCATCGAACGTTCCAGCTCTTGATCGATCGCACACTCGCCACGAAAGGAGTTACACAGTTGAGCCTAGCGGAAGTGCTGGAGCTTTCGTGCCTCGCTTATGGGAAGCCGTTCTCCGATCGCTTGCATCGTCAGTTGCTCACATACCGGGAGTCAGCGCCCCGCGTGATCATACACTTCACCGAGGAGGAGCGCAAGAACCTCCGGTTCGATAACATCGCATGGCCGCCCCACAAATTCCTGATGAGCCGGCTTCGTCGTCGGATCCACAAGCTCGTGGATGAACAACCGGTCATGGAGCGGCGATCCCACGTGATGCGGGGTTCACTGGAGAAGGGCATTGATGTGCGTGCGACGATGCGCGCTGCATTCCTTGGCGATGATCGTTTGCGCGTTCGCGCACACGATCGTACAACACAGGTGGTGGACGACAACGAACCGATCGTGATGCTTTTCCCGCAGCGCGATCTGGATCCACGGCACGCGCAATTCTGTTCCACCTGGGTCGGCCAGACCCGTGGGTCTGAGCAATACACCGGGGTCTGGCAGTACTGCACGAGTTCTGACCGCCGTGTGCAGAACGGCTATCTGGTCCGCCAGCATTTCAACCTCGGTATGGTCGTGTTCTGCGATCCGCTCCTCCACTTGGATCGCTTGAAGGAGTCCTATTGCTCGGGGGATGAGATGAGGAACCGTGTACCGATCAGGCGCCTGAAGGATCCGGTGCTCCGTGATCTGGAGGAGAAAGAGGTTCGAGGGGCGATCGGCTGGATGGAAGCCTTGTTCACCGGCGCGTTCCAGTACGCGCAGAAGGCCATCCTGGTCATGCTGCCTCAAGGCCGGGTACTGCCCACGGTTGTGAATGACTGGGCGGCACGTTCCGGTAAGGGCATCGTTCTGGTGGACGCCGGGTGCTTGTCGAACTACGAAGCATCCGATCTTCGCTACAGCGACTACTCAATTCAAGGTCCCCACCTTCCGCAGAAGGACGACCGGAATGATGTGGGGTACCTGCTCGATCTCGAGGAGCGTTTCCGGGATCTGATCGTGCTCGGAGGAAACACCTAGCGTGCGCTTCGATCCGCGAAGTCCGTGCATCGGATGGGCGGACGACATCGATCGGGTTGGCGTGATGAACAATTGTGTGTCGTCGTGGTGTGATGGTCCCTGGAGTCCGAATTCACCTTGACTTTCCGGTTGTGGTAATGGCGTGAACGCGGATCTTCGTGCATCCATGGGCTATACCAGCTACGATACCATCGGCAAGGGGTATGACCATACGCGCCGCGCGGATCCCTTCCTGACGGGACGCATCCATGCGTTGCTTGGACTTCCCGAAGGTGCGCATGTATTGGACATCGGTTGCGGCACCGGCAACTACACCATCGCTCTTCACGCGCAGGGCCTTCGTCTCACCGGCGTGGATCCTGCGGATCGTATGCTCGCGGAAGCACGCGCAAAGGCGGAAGGGATCGGGTGGGTCCATGGAAAAGCCGAAGCCCTACCTTTCCATGACGCCTACTTCGATGGCGCCGTCGCTACCCTGACCACGCACCATTGGGCGGACATGACCCAAGGTTTTCGTGAGGCCCACCGCGTGCTCAGACCCGGCGCGCCGATCGTGATCCTCACCTCCACACCGGAACAGATGCAGCGCTACTGGCTCTGCTACTACTTCCCCACCATCATGGCGCGTTCGTGCACCGTGATGCCGGATGCCCGCACCACCGATGCGGCACTCACTACCGCCGGGTTCACCGACATCGCACACGAGCCATACAGCGTGCGCCCCGATCTTCAGGACCTCTTCCTCTACTCCGCCAAGGATGACCCATCACGCTACTTGGATCCTGCCTTCCGCAGTGGCATCTCCACGTTCGCGGCGCTATCCGATGAAGACGAGCTGCGATGTGGGCTCGAAAGATTGGCGCAGGACATCGCCAGCGGCGAATGGCAAACGATCAGGCAAGCGGCGGAGCATGACGGTGGGGACTACCTGTTCGTGAAAGCGGTGGCATGACCACCGCTGATCGACGATCTTCGACACATGGACCGCATCCACCTCACCACCCAACTCGCTGTGCAAGGCGATGTGTTCCGCGCCATGCTAAGCGGACTCACGCCGGACCAGTTCCGTTGGAAACCCGCCCCGGAGAAATGGTGCGCGCTGGAGATCATCTGTCACCTGTACGACGAGGAGCGCGAGGATTTTCGCGCGCGGCTTAAGAGCGTGTTGGAAACACCGGAACTCCCATTCGTGAAGATCGACCCACCGGCGTGGGTGAGCGAGCGGAAGTACATGACACAGGATTTCGAAGGAATCCTGAAGAGATTCCTCACAGAGCGCGAGTCCTCTGTAACGTGGTTGAGCGGATTGAAGGATCCACCGTGGAGCAATGCGTACCTGCACCCGAAAGTGGGCCCTGTGAATTGCGACCTGTTGCTCACGAACCGGGTGGCGCATGACCTGCATCACATCCGGCAATTGAACAATCTGCGGTACGGATACCTCACATCCATCAGTACCGTACCGATGGACTACGCGGGTACGTGGTGATCCGCTTTCATTTCTTGGCGGTTTGGTAGCTTGCTGATCACTAACCAACCCGAACGACCATGAGGGAATCCATGCTCATTCTGCATTTCATCGGCCTCGCCATGGGGCTGGGCACCAGTTTCGCGATGCTCTTCCTGGGCATCGCCGGCTCGAAACTGGAACCGGCAAAGGGACGCGAGTTCATGTTGAATGCCACAGCGGTCCTACGCATGGGACAGATCGGCATTGTCGTCCTGTTGATCACAGGGCTCTATTTGATGACGCCCTATTGGGCCTCACTGGGAGAGCAACCCTTACTGATCACGAAACTGATCCTCTTCATTGTCCTCAGCGGACTGCTCGGTGTGCTCTCGAGCAAGGCCCGGAAGGCCCGGAAGGGTGATGCCGAAACGCACATGAAAGCCATGGTACCGTTGGGCCGACTGATCCTGCTCACCGCGCTGGGTATTGTGGTATTGGCGGTGATGGTGTTCCGGTGAGCGTGAAGCACAGCCCGCACGGAGAGGATCCGAAAAGCTCATCGGGCACGCCGGGTCTACCTTGGCGGCCTTGTGATTAAGATCGGACGCACCCAGACCTTACGCATCCTGCGCCTCACCAAGGACGGATCGGTCCTTGGCGATGACGATGCGGTGGAGGTACTCCTTCCCAGGGACGAATGTCCAAAGGATGCCAATGAAGGCGGCCGCGTGCATGTGTTCGTGCATCCCGATAAGGACGGAAAGCCGATCGCCACCACCACACCACCGAAAGCGGAGGTGGGTGAGTTCGCCTTGATGAAGGTGAAGGCCATTCGTGGTGCGGGTGCGCACATGGAATGGGGGATCGAGCCAACGCTGTTGGTACCGCACGAGGAACAGCGCAAGGCGATGGAGGAAGGGAGGTGGTACATCGTTCATGTGGGATATGATGAAGAGGAGGATCGCCTTTTCGGTAGCACGCGTGTGGAGGATCATCTGGACAACACGGAGCTTACCGTAGCGCGTGGTGACAAGGTCGATCTATTGGTCTTCAGCAAGAGTGAACTCGGCATGTCGGTCATCGTCAACCACAAGCACCAAGGGTTGATCCACACGAACGAGATCTTCAAGCCCGTGTCCATCGGCGATCGGATCATCGGTTACGTGAAGACCGTGCGCGAGGACAACAAGTTGGACATCACCTTGCAGCCGATCGGGTACCGGCAGTACATCGATGGCCACATGGCGTTGCTGGCCAAGCGTCTTCAAAGTGGTGGTGGCTTCCTTCCGCTCACGGACAAGAGTTCCGCAGAAGAGATCTACGCGGAGTTCGGCATCAGCAAGAAGGCCTTCAAGAAAGCCTTGGGTGCGCTCTACAAGGAACGCGTGGTACGTATCGAGGAAGCAGGGATCGTGTGGGTGGGCTAGTACCTGAGGCGGGTCCCTTGACGCCTGAAGACGGACGTGATCACGATCTTCGTTCCATGGCAACCGCGTCCAAGTCCACCATCGATCGCGCCACACTCGCCTTCCTCTCCGATCTGGAAAAGCACAACGATCGCGACTGGTTCAACGCGAACAAGCCGCGCTACCTGGTGGCGAAGGAGAAGGTGGAAGCGTTCGCGGATGCGCTGATCGTGCGCATGAAGCGCCATGACAGGATCGCCACGGAGTCCGGCAAGGAATGCCTGATGCGCATCTACAACGATCAGCGCTTCCACAAGGACAGGCCGCCCTACAAGTCCAACTTCAGGGGCAGCCTGAGCCGCGTGAAACCGGGGTTACGTGGCGGCTACTTCTTCAGGATACAACCCGGGAACAGCGCCATTGCGTGCGGCTTCTTCGGGCCGGAACCCGACGACCTGAAGCGCATCCGTGCGGACATCGACCAGGACCATGGCGCATGGAGGAAATTGCTCGGTTCCAAGGCGATCATGAGCCATTTCGGTGGGCTCGATGGCGCCCAACTGGGTTCGGCACCGCGCGGCTACGCGAAGGACCACCCCGCGCTGGATCTCTTGCGGCGCAAGCAATTCATCCTTCGCCATGCGTTCACCGACAAGGACGTTCTTGCACCCGGTTTCGTGGACCAAGTGGATGCCCTGTTCAAGCGCGTGCGCCCTTGGTTCGACCACATGAGCGAGGTACTCACCACCGATGTGAACGGTCGCTCGCTGCTACGCTGACACTTCCCGAAAAAGCCCATTCCGTAACCAGAACACCCGTGTGGCGAGCGATCTTTCCGACCTTCACCACATGCGATCCACCGTATTATTAACGACTCTGGTGCTTACCGCCGGTACTTGCTTGGCGCAAGCGGAGGTCAATAAGGTCCTCACCGTGGGCAAGGCAGGGGATCCGGTCCAGGACCTCACACCTGCGCAGGTGCAGGAACTGATCGGGAAACCGGATGTGGTGGTGTACGACTGCAACGAGGATTACATGCACGACGAAGCACACGTCCCGGGTGCGATCCTGATCGCATACGACGAGGTGAGCGCCAAGAAACTACCGACGGATCCCAGCACCACCTTGGTCTTCTACTGTTATAGTCCGGAGTGCCCGGCAAGCCTCATGGCCGCCAAAAGCGCGGTAGCGCTGGGCTTCACCAAGGTGTATTACATGCTGGCAGGGATCGTGGGCTGGCAGGATGCCGGCTTGCGCACCGAACCCTGAGGAGCTAGTTGCGCTCCGTATTCGAAGGCTTCACCAAGAGGCGTGCGCCCTCCAATTGCGCGCCGTTCAATTTGCTGATGGCCAGGTGAGCGGCATTGGAGTCCTCCATTTCAACGAATCCGAACTTCTTGGTGTCACCGGTCACCCGATCACGGATCACTGTGGCACGTTCCACTTCGCCGAAGTGGCCGAAAAGGAGTTCGAGATGCAGTTCGGTGATGGCATTATTCAAATGACCCACGAAAATATTCATGTGCTCAGGGATTAAGAGGTGAATACGGATGCGCCACTAACCACATCAGGTTGGACCGAACGGCCCCAAGAGCGACACAATTGAACTTGAAGCGCAAGGTACGAAAATTTGAAGGAAGGTCTTGAGCCGAATTCACTCCTCGCGATCATTGCGGTGAGCCGATGTGCGATCACCACACGCTGAATGCGTGTGATGATCGCACTCATTCATGGATCCATTTGTACGTGCGTCCGTTCCTGTGCATCTTCGCCCTGCGTGTGCATTCAGGCGCACGGACATCCGTAGCTCATGAAGAAGACCATCCATATTGGCGAAGCGCCGAAAGATCCCGTTCCTTATACACCTGCGGTCGAAGCAGGGCCCTACATCTTCATCAGCGGGCAGATCGCGCAGATCCCTGGTACACGAACGCTCCGCATTGAGAACATCGTCGAAGAGACCACCCTCGTCATGGAGAACCTCGGCCGCATCCTCGAAGCCGCTGGATTGACCTATGACCATTTGGTGAAGTGTACGGTGTACACCACCAAGATGCAGTACTACGCGGAGATCAGCCGGATCTACCAGACCTACTTCAAGGGCGATGTGCCGGCACGCGAAATGGTCGGCGTGAAGGAATTGCCGCGTGGCGTGAACGTGGAGATCAGCGGCATCGCGATGCGCTGAGGACGATCAGTCCGACAACCAGTTCTTGATGATCGTTCCTCCGAGTGGTGTGAGCACGCTCTCCGGGTGGAACTGTACGCCGCGAACATCATAGCGGGTGTGCCGGATCGCCATGATCACACCTTGGTCGCTCAGTGCCGTCACGCGGAGTTCAGGTGGCAGCGCATGCGGATCAGCTGCCCAACTGTGGTATAGCCCGACATCGAATTTGGCGGGCAGGCCAGCAAAGAGCCGATCGCACGGACCGGTGGGCGAACAACTCACCGCAACACCGTGCATGACCCGTGGTTGATTGAACAACTTGCCGCCGCATGCTTCCACGATCCCTTGCAAGCCGAGGCATACGCCGAGGATCGGATGCGTCGGCATCAGCTTCGTGATGAGTTCCATCATGATACCTGCTTCCGATGGAAGACCAGGTCCCGGTGAAAGGATGATGCGATCATATCGCGCTGCTTCCTCAACCGTGATCGCATCGTTGCGCACCACATCCACCTCCGCATGCACCACCAACTGGTGATGCAGGTTCCAAGTGAAGCTGTCGTAGTTGTCGAGGAGGAGGATGCGCATGGGTGAGAGGTTCCCTACTCCGCTCCGTCCTTCCCTTTCAACTTCCCGATCCACCCCAAGTGCGTGTGGTGGAAGTTGTCGCCGAACTTGAGGCCATAGCCGAAGATGCGGTCCATGGAGGCGTGGCCGTAGAGGATGATGCCTGCGATGATCAACACGTGCCAGAGAGGTGAAGGATCAGCAACATCAGCGAAGCTCATCAAGCCCATGTATTGTCCAACACAAATCAGGAGCAACGCAAGTCCTTTGTGGTGCAGTGCATTGTAGCTGATCGCTCCGAAACGCGAGTTGACGAGGTAACCCAGCATTCCGATATCCGGTCCCAGAAGTAGGATCGGGTACACCCACCACGGAACATCATTGATGATCAACGCTACTACGCAGATGAGTAACTGCGCCAGTTCCTCCAGTCTCAGCAGGTTCTTCATTTTCTGACTGTCTGATCGACCTACCATTCGATCCCCACAGGACAGTGATCACTCCCCATCACCTCATTCAGGATGAACGCCTTCTTCACCTTCTTCTCGAAGCCCTTGCTCACGAGCACATAGTCGATGCGCCACCCAACGTTCCGTGCGCGCGCACCGAAGCGTTGGCTCCACCAGCTATACTTCACCACTTCCGGGTGGAAGTGCCGAAAGGTGTCCACGAAGCCTGCGCCTTGTAGTGCGGCCATGCCGTCGATCTCCTTCTGCGTATAGCCACTGGTCTTGTTGTAGTTGTCCTTGGGTCGTGCGATGTCGATGGGCTGGAAGGCCACATTGAGATCCCCGGTGATGATGACCGGCAACTTGCCCTTGGCCAATTTGCTCACGTACGCTTTGAAGGCCGAGTCCCATTCGCCGCGGTAGTCCAAGCGCTTCATGCCTTCGCCGCTGTTGGGCGTGTACACACAGACCACCACATGTTCCTTGAAGGTGCATGTGACCACGCGCCCCTCATCGTCGTGCCCCTTCATCCCGATGCCGAACGCAACGCTAACAGGCTTCTCCTTGCTCACGATCGCGGTACCACTGTATCCCAGCTTCACCGCGCCGTAGGCATTCACATGGTAGCCGTTCACACCCTTCAACGCTTCTGCCACTTGCTCCGGCGTGGCCTTGGTCTCCTGGAAACAGATGATGTCGGGCTTGAGCGACGCAAGGGTGTCGTGCAGGCCCTTGCCCACACTGGCACGAATGCCGTTGACGTTGAACGAGATCAGTTTCATGCGGTGAAGTTCGTCACTTCGCTCCGCTCGTGATGACCACTTGTGATGGATGGACCCCAGCGATCGCCCCCCTACTTTCGCCCGCATGGCACTTGAACTCGGACTGGACACTTTCGGCGATGTCACCTTGGACGCGAACGGGGGAATGATGCACCACGCGCAGGTCCTGCGCAATGTGGTGAAGGAGGCCGAACTGGCGGACCAACTGGGGCTTCACTTCTTCGGTGTGGGCGAACACCACCGCGACGACTTCGCCGTGAGCGCGCCCGAGGTGGTGCTGGCCGCGATCGCCGGCAGAACGAAGCAGATCCACCTAGGAACTGCGGTGACCGTACTCAGCAGCGATGACCCGGTGCGGGTGTATGAGCGCTTCTCCACGCTTCATGCATTGAGCAACGGCCGCGCAGAGATCATCATCGGCCGTGGTTCCTTCACGGAATCCTTCCCCCTCTTCGGGTTGAAGCTGGAGCAATACGATGAACTCTTCAACGAGCGGCTTCATCTGTTCACGGAACTGCTGAAGGAAAAGCCAGTGACCTGGAGCGGGCGCACACGGTCCGGGTTGAATGATCAACTGGTGTACCCGCCGATGGAAAGCGGACGGTTGCCGACATGGATCGGCGTGGGCGGCACACCGGCTTCCGTGGTGCGCGCTGCGCAGTACGGGTTACCTCTCATGATCGCGATCATTGGTGGTGATCCACTGGCCTTCGCTCCTTTCGCGGATCTGTATCGTAGGTCGCTCGAACAGTTCGGGCACGCACCGCTACCGATCGGTGCGCACTCCCCCGGTTATGTCGCCGATACCGATGACCAAGCGAAAGAGGAATTGTGGCCGCACTTCGCGGCGATGCACGCACGCATCGGACGTGAGCGCGGTTGGTCGCCGATGTCCCGCGCAGGATACGATCAACTTTCCGGACCGAACGGTGCGTTGTGCGTCGGTTCCCCGGACACCGTGGCGCGCAAGATCGTGCGCGTTGTGAAGGCACTCGACCTCGCACGCTTCGACATGAAGTACAGTGCGGGAACACTTCCGCATGAGAAGCAGATGCGCAGCATTGAACTCTACGGGACCAAGGTGGCACCGATGGTGAGGGCGATGATGGCGGCATAGCCTACATCAGGTCAACCGCTACCTTTGTCCATGCGATCATCCAGCCCTATGGATTACTTGGAAGCCCACAAGCGCGCATCCGATCAGATCACCAAGGAAGAAGGGTTGATCCATAACCGGATCACATGGATGCTCACTTTCCAAGGATTCCTATTCGCTGCGATCGTGCTTTCTGCGAACAGCAATGTTGATCACAGGCTTGGCGCATTGTTGCGAGGGGTCATTCCGTGGCTTGCCTTGGCTTCGGCTGGATTGGCCTTCATTGGTGTGCGAGCAGGTTACATATCGATCAATACGATCAAGAAGTTCCTACTGGACTACGAAGTGGAACACAAGCCATCAGTGAAACCACCTGCTTTCGGCAATCCTACAGCAAGTACGATGGGCAGAATGACGAGCCACGGACTGCCACTGCTGGTCATTCTTGCTTGGTCGATCTTGATCGTACAGGGCATCGCCAGTTGAACGTACGGTGCCGGTCCCTTGCATTCATCCCTTGGAAATTGAACACGAACAATACGTACACCGCCTATTGGGGTATGCGGAAAGCGGAGGAAGACGGCTCTGAGGTTGGCGTTCGATACCCCTGTCGCCGCCATCGACAACGGTAAGTGCGGTGTTGCGATCCATCGATCTCCAGCACGTGATCAGCGGCGAGCTGGTGGAACTTCATCCAAGATCGATGGACATTTGAATAACCCACGATCTAACTTCGGTCCTGCACATTCGTCATACGCATTCACCGATATCCTTCCGGCATGCCGCTAACACCCTACACCGGTCCGTTCAACACCCCTGAACTGACCCACCTGCTCCGGCGTACGCTCTTCGGTTGCACCAATGCCGACCTCGCGCATTTCAACGGCCAGTCGTTGGATCAGGCGATCGATGAACTGCTCACGTTCGCGAACAACACCACACCGCCGATCAAGGCCTACTGGGGCCTAGTGGGTGGCAACCCGGACCCGAACGCACTGGATCCGCAGGTGCCCTTCGGAAGCACATGGGTGGATACCATCCGCTACGGCAACACCCAGCAGGAGGTCACCGATCTCACCGGCGCACGGCTACAAAGCTTCGCCTGGTGGAAGACCGGGCTGATGGTACAACAGGAGCGGAACCTGCGGGAGAAACTCGTGTTGTTCTGGTTCAACCACATGCCTACGCAGGTCTTCCAGGTCTTCAACCCACGGGTAAGCTATGAGTACGATCAACTTCTCCGCAACCAAGCATTGGGCAACTTCCGGCAGCTGATCCATGATGTGAGCACCAGCGGCGCCATGCTCCTCTACCTGAACGGCTACCTGAACACGGTGACCGCGCCGGACGAGAACTACGGTCGTGAGCTCATGGAACTCTTCACCCTCGGGGAGGGAAGCGGATACACGGAGACCGATGTGCAGACCGCAGCGCGCGTGCTCACCGGATGGACCGTGCGTGAAGCCGATGCCTTGGGCGATCCCGTCCTCCCGTTCGTGATCTTCCGGGCTTCGCAGCACGATACCACGAACAAGCAGTTCAGCTCCTTCTTCAACAACACGCTGATCCAAGGACAGAGCGGGATCGATGCAGGTGAAACGGAGTTGAACGCGTTGCTGGACATGATCACCGCGAACGAGGAGTGCGCGCGCTTCATGTGCCGCAACATCTATCGCTTCTTCGTGCATGGTGAGATCGATGCGGCCACGGAGGCGAATGTGATCGAACCGCTCGCGGTGATCTTCCGTGACAACGCCGCTGCGCCGGACCAATTGCGCACCGTGATCCGCGCCTTGCTCACGAGCGATCATTTCTTCAGCGCGGAGATCCGCGCGTGCATGATCATGGCACCGGCCGATCTGGTCATCGGAACACTCCGCAAACTGAAGGTGCCCATGCCGACACCCGCGCAATTCGAAGCGCAGTACAGCGTGTGGCGCGATGTGTACTACCTGCTTTCATACAGCGGGCAGGAGATCCTGAACCCACCGAACGTGGCCGGATGGCCGGCGTACTACCAGACGCCCTCCTTCGACAACATCTGGATGGACACGGCGACCTACCCTGCGCGCAACAATACGGTCCTCGCCATCACCTACAACGGCTTCGCCACGGGCGATGGCCTGTACCAACCGGAGAGCCGCAACCTGGTGTTCAAGGCGGACCTGCTCGGGGTGGTCGCGGAATTCACGGACGCCACGGATCCGAACATCCTGGTCTCCGAAGCCACGTCCCTGCTCTTCGCCATCCCGGTGAGCAACGGGGTGAAGGCCCAACTGAAGACCAACTACCTCTTGCTCGGCCAAACGAATGATGTCTATTGGACGGATGCGTACGAGATGTACGTGGCAGACCCGAACACCACGAACATGACCGCGCAATTGGTCCCGACGATCCTGGTCGGGCTCTTCGTGAACATGGCCGGCGCCGCCGAAATCCAAATGCACTGAACCCCGACAAACCCGCGCACATGGATCGTCGATCATTCCTTCGCAACTCCTCCGCCGCTACGTTGGGCGGCCTCACGGTACAAGGGTTCAGCAGTCCGTTGTTGGGCCCACTCTGGAACCGCGCGGCCGAGGACCGCGTGCTGGTGGTGATCCAGCTTTTTGGTGGCAATGACGGCTTGAACACCGTGATCCCGCTGGACCAATACGGCGTACTCGCGGTGAAGCGACCGAACGTGCTGATCCCGCAAGGACTCGTACTTCCGTTGGATCAAGTGGGTGCCACCGGACTTCACCCGGCCATGGATGGCATGCGTGAACTGTGGGAGATGGGCAAGCTCGGTATCGTGCAGGGCGTGAGTTATCCCCAACCGAACTACTCGCACTTCCGCGCCACGGACATCTATGAGACCGGCGCAAGCGCGAACCAATTACTCAGCAGCGGCTGGACCGGTCGCTACCTCAACTTCGAATACCCGAACTACCCGGCGGGTTATCCGAACATCGACATGCCCGATCCGCTGGCGATCCGCATCGGTGGTGCGGTGGGTTCCGGCTTGCAGTACATGGGCGTGAGCATGGGTGTGGCCATCAACAACACCACCGATCCGCTGAACCTCACGGGCAACATCTACCTGGATCCAACATCACCTGCGTGCAGTGGCGGAAAGTTGGGTCTTGTGCGCCAAGTGCAACGCCAGACCGATCTTTACGGCGATGTGATCCAAGCAGCAGCCGTGCCCGGCTGTAACCAGAGTCCCCTCTACCCCACCGGCAACCAGCCCGGGGCGAAGCTGGCGCAAGCCCTGAAGATCGTGGCGCAATTGATCTGCGGCGGATTGAAGACGAAGATCTACTGGGTGAGCGAGACCGGATTCGACACGCACGCACAACAAGTGGACTCCGCCGATCACACCATCGGTGCCCACGCCAACCTGTTGCAAGGGGTGAGCGATGCGGTCCGCGCCTTCCAGGATGATATCTCCTTGTTGGGCTTCGAGGACCGCGTGATGGGTATGACGTTCTCCGAGTTCGGCCGACGCATCGTGGACAATGCCAGTGGCGGCACGGACCACGGCAGTGCGCAACCGATGTTCTTCTTCGGTTCGCAGGTGATCAACACGATCACGGGCACGAACCCGGACATTCCGAGCAGCGCCACCTACCAGACCAACCTGGCGATGCAGTACGACTTCCGCTCGGTATACGCCAGCGTGCTGAAGGATTGGTTCTGCCTGGAGGAAACGGACATCGATACCGTCCTGCTCGATACCTACCAGCCACTCCAGATCATCGACCCCAGCGGTTGCTTGGGCAACGCGGTGCATGAGATCAACCAACAAGCCGGGACCAACCTCCTGAGCAACTATCCCAACCCGTTCACCGAACGGACCACCTTTGAATACACCAGCGCAGGAGGACGGGTGCTGATCCAGGTCTTCGATGAGCAGGGGCAACTGGTACAAACCGTGTTGAACCAACCCGTACCGGCTGGCACCTACAAGGTGGATGTGGATCTGGGCGATCGTACCCCCGGCGTGTACTACGCGCGGTTGCAGAACGAAGGCGCCCAGCAAGTGCGCAACCTCTTGAAGGTGCGTTAGCAGGTGACCCGTGATCAAAGGTGATCGGTGATGTGACCCTCGGGACAGCGTCTCGTTCTTGAAGTGCGTCCTATGATGAACCGATCAACCATTTCGATGCTTAGAACACTTACGCTTCCATTGCTTCTCGTCGGTTCCACGCTCTGCGCGCAGACCATCACCTCCTCGGGCTTCAATTGGGTTCCAGCCGAACTCACCGTGACCGCAGGCACGCCGATCACCGTCACGGTGACGGGCAACCACATCATGCGCGAGGTGAGCGAGGATACCTGGAACGCCAATGGCACCACCTCCAATGGAGGTTTCGAATATTCAACCGGCACGCACACGCTCACGCTGGATGTCCCGGGGACCTATTGGTATGTGTGCGTTACACATATCAACTCCGGGATGAAGGGGAAGATCATCGTAGAAGCGAATACAGGGTTGAACGAAGGCGAAGCGACGCTGGATCTCACGATATCCCCCAACCCTGCGAACCAGGACTTCACCGTGACCAGTGATCCAAGCAAGGCATCGGCCATCGCGCTCATGGATGTGCAAGGCCGACAGGTCCTGCGTCAGCGCTTGACAGGGAATGACCGCATCAACGTCGGTCATTTGCCAGAGGGGAACTACGTCGCTGTGATCCTCGATGCGCAGGGCAGCATGATGGAGCAGCGTCGCATGAGTATCGTACACTAAGCAACATTTCTCGATCTGGAAAAGGGGCGGCAGGTGGTCGCTCCTTTTCCTTTCAAGGGTATCCTGTTCGACAGGTCACGCAATGCAGGCCGTCCAGCGGCAGGTCAATGGGGTCTTGTCGAAAGGGTGAGCGACACCATCACCGGAGGCTCACCTCCGAGATACCTTGCTCGTGGGCCATCCACTGCCCGACCATGCGCCCATTCCTCCTCCCGGCCCTGTGCCTGTTCCTCTCCCATGCTGCATTGGCGCAGGACGTCGCACTCGTACCCTTCGGATCGGTGTGGAAATACCTGGACAGCGGCAGCGACCAAGGCACGGCATGGCGCGCTTCCGGGTTCAACGATGCGGCATGGGCTAGTGGTCCCGGCCAGCTCGGATACGGCGATGGCGATGAAGCCACGGTGGTGAGCTACGGCCCGAGTTCATCGGCGAAATACATCACGACCTACTTCCGGAGGACGATCACCCTACCGAGTGCGGGTGCATACGCGGGCTATCGCTTGCGGCTGATCCGCGATGATGGCATCGTGGTATACGTGAACGGCGCTGAGGTCCTTCGGCAGAATTTCGGTGAAGGCACGATCGGGTACACCACGTTGTCCTACCAAGCGGTGGCCACTTCGGAGGAAGGCCAGATCCTGGAACACGTACTGGCGCCTTCCGTCTTTGCGAACGGCAGCAACACCATCGCGGTGGAGATCCACCAGAGCGTGGCGACCAGCAGCGACGTCAGCTTCGACCTTGAACTGATCGGGCTCGACAACAACCCATCGGTCTTCCGCGGGCCATACATCATGGCCGCATCGGCGAATGGGATCACCGTGTGCTGGAACACGGATGTGCCTTCCACCGCACGCGTGCGCTACGGCACTAGCCTCGGTGCGCTGAACTCCAACGTGACGAACAACACTTCCGTGAGGCAGCATG
>JADKJM010000003.1 GCA_016721005.1 Flavobacteriales bacterium | reverse complement strand
TCAAGTGCAACTGGTCGTAGATCACCTCCTTCACCGCGAGGGCCATGCGGAAGTCGATATTGTGCGGCACTTCGATCACGCTCATCGGCGTGCTATCCACGGGAGCCGCAGCAGCAGCGCCTTCTGGCGCGGGTGGTCCCATCAGTTCGTTCAGGTCGAACTTGTTCGCGGCAAGATCGAAGGAGCCGGTGAGCGTGCTGTCCCGCAACCACCACTGGAGGTAGTTGTCCATTCGGCCCTTGGCTTGGATGCTACTTGATCCCACCGCACCATCGAAGCTGGTGAGCGAAAGGAAGCGCGGGCTGAAATCGAAGTAGAGGCTGTTGATGTCCAAGGGATACGGCAATGAATCGCTGCGGAATTTCATGCCCAGCAGGATCATCTTGCCATCGGCGGTGAACTTCTCGTAGCGCTGCGCTTCCACATCGCTCATGGCGCCCTTCATCCGCACGTCGGCGGTGAAGTTGCCTTGAAGGTCCTGGCCCTTCATCGGCACCACGGTCTTGATCGTCGCGAGATCGAGGTTCGCCTTCAACTCCGCATCCACGTTCGGATCGCTGATCGGATGTGTCAGGTACATGCGCGCTTCCAGTGGATTACCTGCCATCTTCAAGGCGAAGCGCTTCAGGTCCACGACCATCCTGTCCATGTCCGCACCGCCCGGACTGTTGATCTTCAGGTCCACATAGATGTCCTCCACGCTGCTGGGCAGGTCGGGGTATTTGAAGCGCCCCTTGTCCACATCCACCACCAAGCTGAAGCCGGGCATCGAGGTGTCGTTGTACTTCCCTTTCACCGTGCCACTGAAGCCCGCCTTGCCGCTCATGGTCACGCCGGTGAGGTCGGTGGCGAACTCCGCAGGGACCAAGGAGAGCAGCGTTCCGAAGTCGGTCTTCTTCGCGTTCCAGGTGATGTCCATGTCGATGTCATCACCCGGCATGGCGATCCAGCCATCGAAACCGAGCACGAGTTGGTTGATGGTTGCTTCGTTGTCCTTGAACACGAACTTCATGTTCGGCATGTCCATGTCGATATCCGCCGTGATGTCGGCCTTCACATTGCGCAGGTACTTCACGCCATCGAAGATCACGTTCGCCGTGTCGGCGTGCGTGGTGGTCTTCAGCACGAAGAGGTCTTGCGTGAGATCGCCGCTGCCCTTATGGTCCAATCCGAAAAGTTCCATGTAGTAACCGAGTGATGCGTCATCGTAGATCACGCGGCCGTCCTCGATCCAGTATTCGCTCAACTGCACATTGAATTTCGATGCGGCGGTATCGGCAGGCGTTTCCACCGCTGCGGTGGTATCCGCGAGTGCGATGTCCCAATTGGCGCGACCGTCCTCCAGCACCTTCACATGGAAGCGCGGTTTCACCAGGCCGATGCGCTTGATCCCGATCCTATCCCCGAAGAGGCTCATGATGTCGATCGTGGCGGTGAGCGATCCGATGTTGGCGAGTTCGATCCCTTCGAAGGGCGCTCGGTTCGCCACTTTCACATCGGCGATGTCCACCGTGAGGTTGGGGAAGTTGCGCAGGAGCGTGATGTCCCAATCGCCCCAATCCACCGTCGCGTTGATGTTGTTGTTCACCTGCTCCTTCACCGCCGCTTCGATCTTGTCAGAGAACAGGATCGGGATGAGGATGATCGCGGCGAGCAGTAGGAAGATGAGGATCCCGAAGGAGATGAGGATGCGTTTGGTCCACTTGCGCATTGCGTGCGGTTGTTCGTGTTGGCGTGGTTCGTTGTTCGTGTTGAAGGCTTGCCCCGGGCATGACCCGGTTGATCGTTGTTCGGCTGGTTGTTCTCTCGAACAACGCGCACCGCGAACAATGGTCACGCCCCGGAACAAAGATCGTTCCGCTACAAAGGTCGCTCGACACCCCGACCGGGGCCTTCTTCACGCCTCATCGTTGAAGAGCTTCTCGCCCTGCATGTGCGCCACCACGCTGCAACAGGCGGCATCGCCGGTCACGTTCACCACCGTGCGGCACATATCCAGGATGCGGTCCACCGGGAGGATGATCGCGATCCACGCGGGATCCAGCCCAACCGAGGTAAGGACCACGAAGAGCGTGACCAATCCCGCGCTGGGCACTGCGGCCGCACCGATGCTGGCGAGGGTGGCGGTAAGAACGATGCTGATCTGCTGCAGGAAGGTGAGATCCACCATGTGGTATTGCGCAAGGAAGACCACGGCCACCGCTTGGTAGAGGCTCGTGCCATCCATGTTCACCGTGGCGCCGATGGGCAGCACGAAACTGGCCGTGCTCTTGCTCACGCCGATGTTGTCCTCCACGCATTCCAAGGTGACGGGCAGCGTGGCCGCGCTGCTGCTGGTGCTGAAGGCGAGCAATTGCGCCGGGCTGATGGCCTTGAGGAAACGGCGGAAGACGTTGCGCCGCATCAACAGGGTCATCACAGAAGGATAGATGACGAAGACCACCAAGGCCAGACCGAGGACCACCGAGATGCTATAGCCAGCAAGTGATTTGAAGAGTTCCACCACCGCCACCGGATCATCCCCCGCAATGCGCGAGACCACACCGGCCATGAGGGCGAAGACGAACCAGGGTGCGGCCTTCATCACCACATCCACCATCTTCATGAAGACCTCGTTCAGTCCGTTCATCAATGCGATCACCGGCGCGGCCGTGGTGGCCGGGATCATCAGCAGCACGATGCCGAAGAAGATCGCGAAGAAGATCACTTGCAGCATCAACGCGTTGTTGAAACTGAGGAAGATGTTGCTCGGCACCATATCCACCAGGAACTGCAACGGACCGACCTGCGTGGTGCTCCGCGCTTGCTCCACCTTGCCGCTCACCCACGCATCGGGCGCGGTCTGTTGTTGCGCAGCGAGGACCTCATCCACCACGGCCTTGTTCGCGGGATCGCAACTGAAGCAGCGGCCGTCCTTGGGCTTCTCCACGCTCGGAGTGTTGTTCACCCACAACTCGTACGTGATGCGGTTGCGCAGCCGCTGTCCATCGTCCGCGAGCTTTCCCGGCTGGATCACATTCACCACGAGCAGGCCGATGCTTACCGCGATGAACGTGGTGCCGAGGTACAGCGCCAACATGCCCAAACCGGTGCGGCCGAGTTTGGCGAGGTCGCTCAAGCCACTTACGCCGCTGATGATGCTGAAGAGCACCAACGGAATGGCGATGAGCTTGAGCAGGTTGATGAAGATGTCGCCGAAGGGAGCGATCCAATCCATGGTGATCCTGCTCCAACCGAGCATGCTGGAAGCCACGGCCCACGCGGTGCCCGCGACCAAGCCGATGATGATCTTGACGGGGAGGGAGAGGCCTTTCTTCTTCGGTTGATCCATGAGGGGGAATGGAACGCGGATGCGGGATGGAACGCGGATGACGCGGATCTAGCGGATGGGCGCGGATGAATGCGGAGACGAAGACGACGGCGTGGAGGAATGCAAGATCACCGCATCGCTTCGCAAAGCCTCGCGAGGACAGGCGCAGAGAGGCAGAGGAAGAGCGATGGTGGCCCGGGGAAATGCCGCAGAGGATCCGCTGAAGCGGATCGAATGCCATGGCGCGTCAAGAAGATAGCTGGACTCGAGTGGAAGCTTGACCGCGTTGCGCATGGATCAAACACGCGCGCTGCGTTGGCGGAGAAGGTGATCGGCGAGGACGAGGCAGGTCATGGCTTCCACGATGGGCACGGCGCGGGGAACCACGCAAGGATCATGGCGGCCCTTGGCTTCGAGGGTGACGGCATTGCCACTGCGGTCGGTGGTCTGCTGCGCTTGCGCGATGGTGGAGGGTGGTTTGAAGGCGACATCGAAATGGATCTCCTCGCCGTTGCTGATCCCACCGAGGACACCACCTTGGAACGACTTATTGTGTTCCGACCCGCGCATGGTGCTTGCGTGAAAGCCCATTCCTATCTGGAAGCCTTTCACGGCATTGATCGAGAGCATGGCCTTGGCGAGGTCCGCATCCAACTTGTCGAAGACCGGTTCGCCGAGTCCGGCTGGTAGGCCGCGAACAAAGCACGATACCACACCGCCGATACTGTCACCTTCGGCCCGCACGCGCTCGATCAATTCCGTCATGCGTAGCACCGCTTCGGGATCGGCGCAACGCACTGCGTTGTTCCAAACGCTTTCCAGATCCGGCACATCCGTGATCCGCTTGGCGATCACCTCGCCGACCGAAAGCACGCACGCATGCACTTGCACGCCTTCACGCGTCAGTAACTGCCGCGCGATCGCACCGCCCACCACACTTGCTGCCGTGGTGCGTGCGCTGCTGCGTCCGCCGCCGCGATGATCACGCAGGCCGTACTTGTCCTCCCAGGTCTTGTCGGCATGGCCGGGACGGTACACGTCCTTCAGCGCATCGTACTCGCTGGGTTTCGCATCGGCATTGCGGATGAGGAAGGCGATGGGTGTGCCGAGGGTGATCGCCTGCCCTGAGCGGAGTCGAAGGGCGGGATCAATGACCGGGGTGATCAGCCCACTCAACCATTCCACCCGATCCGCTTCATCCCTTGCAGTGCCCAGCGGCGTGCTCCCCGGCCTTCGCCGATCCAACTCACACTGCACCGCATCCAGGTCCAACTCCAATCCCGCAGGGCATCCGTCCACCACCCCACCGATGGCCGCGCCGTGGCTTTCACCGAAGGAGGTGAGGCGGAAGAGGTGGCCGATGGTGTTGCCGGGCATGGGACGAAAGTAGCGGGGAGGCAGAGGAACACTCAGGTGGCGTGCTAGGTCCTATCGAAGTTCGCCTTCGCCCCGCCACCGTCGAAGGCTACAATTCCTTCTCCGGGCTCACCGAACAGCGAATGCTCCATGGCGACTCAATCCTCATACGGATCCATCAACTCCCCTCGACAATACTCCACCTTATTGGAGAACTGCTCCTCGTTCACCCCAACGGGGAAGGTGTGGCTGTACGCCACGCGGGCATTCTTCCGTTCATCCAATGTGGCGTTGTACCTCAGTTCGATCCGCGATCGGGTGGTGAGCGCACCCTCATACCTCGGCATGATGAACTCCCATTGTTCCCCGGGCGCGAGGAAGAGCGTATGGTAGCTGTTGCCACACCACGAACTGGGCAGGTACTCGATATCGGCGAAGGAATCCGCACGCAGGGCTTGTGTCTTCATGTACAAGCGGCTGTCCTGCGCCGGGAAGTAGAGCGTGTCCGGACCATTGTTGCGAACCACCACGCACTGACCGCGGAATTTCCCATCCACAGCAACCACGATCATGGTATCCACGAGGATCTGGAGTCCTGACCCACCGGCCGGAGGTGTGAAGGAGCGCGCTCCATTGCTCGACTCACCCCAACCGCCGCGTCCATTCAATTCGGAAGGACCCTTGGATGAAGCGTAGAAGTATCCGCGCATCATGTAGTCGATGTCCACCTTGCTCAGCTTGGAGGTCTCTTGACCGCTTGCGAGCAAGGCGGCACACAGGAGAACGGGCAACAGGATCTGCTTCATGGCCGTGCGGGTTTGTCCAAGAACGATGCGGGGGGATCGCATAGTGCATACGACAAGGCAAACTTCGGTCCATTGGGCCGCTGATCGATCCTCCTTCAGCAACCGGCAACCGATCGGTGCAACGGACGGGGCTCCCCATCAACCAACGCCCGATCGCTGGGCTACCGGCCATGGATGCGCAACGGGGTGTAGTATGAGCGGGAACAACGACATGATGCATGTCGGCAAACTGTTCCACGCTGGAGAGGATGAGCATGATGCCGTGGTGGCTCTCTCCGAAAGAGGTAAGGCGGAAGAGGTGGCCGATGGTATTGCTGGGCATGGGTGAATTGCGGGGAGGCATTGCCAAGCCCGGGATACCGTAGGTCCGCCCGCTCTTGGGAATGTCATTTCCGGCGTTATTTTCGGGCTGTCCTTCGCTTGAGCCGTGGCTCCAGGTTCGTGAACGACGGGTTGAACGTTTTCCTGTAAGTGATGGTATTGGAGCATACCCACATAGCGATCGAAGAACAGACCAGCGCTGACGAAGCCCTCCGGTTCTCGCTTTCCGTAGTTGGTTTCATCGAACAAAAAGAAGCCCCCGGTGCTAGAACACCGAGGGCCTTGGTCGCTCATGTCCCACCAACCCACTGGTATAGGTAAACGAAACAGAGCAGCACAAAAGTAGGACCCTCCCCGGCAGCGCCGGGCAGCGTTCCCGCAACCCATGCGGTCCTTTGGGGTGCCTCGCCGCAAACCGCGACGGACGAAGGCATTATGACCAGCGGAAGAGACCGGACTTTGCCTACGGTCATTACGAACGAAGAACGATCAATGCTTCTCGGGGCGCAGAACAACAGGTGGTATGCGGTGGCACGAACGCTGCTTGCATGCTGCTTGTTGTTCTTTGCCGCCCTTCGCTGTTCGGCGCAGAACCTAGTGCCCAACCCGAGCTTCGAATTGCTCGATACCTGCCCGTACACCGTTGGTTTTCAGGAAGGGGACCGGCCCCAAGGCTGGTTCAGTTGGTACAACAGCCCTGAATATTTCCATTCCTGTGCTGGCGCTCTACAGAACATCGATACCCTGGTCGACGTGCCTCAGAATGGCTGGACATTCCAGTACGCATGGGAAGGGAATGCTTATGTAGGGATATATGCCTACGATGGCGGTCTGGACGAGTACCGTGAATATGTGGGAGCAGAACTGGTGGAACCCTTGGTGATCGGCTGTGCTTACCAAGTGCGCTTCAGGACCAACCCGGCCTTCAATGGCAGTTATTGGTTGCTTGGTGGTGGTGGTGTGTGCAACAACATTGGCCTCCTCTTCACGACCACCTCCAACGCATGGAGCGGCCTTTCTGGTCCGGCTTTCGGGCTTCGGAACTACGCGCATTCTTATTCTAGTGCGGTGATCACGGACACGGTGGCATGGACCCTGGTGGAAGGGACCTTCTTAGCGGACAGCGCCTATGCGTATGTCGTCTTGGGTAACTTCTTCAGCGATGCGCTTACTACAGGCTACGCCAATGCTGGTTCGTGGACGGACATCACGTACTACCTGATCGATAGCGTGTCCGTTTCACCTGTTAACGCCACATGCCATGGTGTCGGATTGAGCGAAGCGGAGGCCACTGACAAGCCTAGGGTGCGATGGAGCGACCATGACATTGAACTGGTCTGGGACCGCTCGCGATCCCTAGCTTCTATCACGGACATCGCTGGCAGGCCGGTGGGGCCGGAAGCGATGAGCAGCGGAGGAAGACTGGTGATGCCCTGTCCGCGCGTCGCAGGGGCTTATTTATTGAAAGTGAAGGCTCAGGAGCAAATGTTCGTGTTCAAGTTCGTGGTGATGTAGGAGTGGTCCGGTCGTTCATAACGAACAGAACGACCATGAGAAAGATAAGATCTGGATTGGCCATTGCAGCCTTGGCTGCGATGCAGGGAACGCTCGCGCAGGATTGGACGCGGCTTCCTGGTGGTAACGTCATTACTGCCAACGAATGGCTGGGCGCCGATGTAGGCAGTACGATACCGCTACAGATCCGGCACGATGCGAACCAGCCGATCGAGTGGTACACTGCTGCACTGAACCACATGCGGCTGAACAATACGGTTACCACAACGATCAATGGCTACGGGGCGACAGCTAAGGATGGTTTTCTGGGGCTAAGCCCGAATGGTGGCCTTTGGACCACAGGACCTGGTGCATATAGTCGACTGCATTTGGATGACGGCATATTCCCACCGCTCACTGGACCATATCGCCCATGGATGCGTAATGGGGTGTACATGAGTGGTAACAACGACATGATGTATGTCGGTCAGTTGTTCCGCGCAGGAGAGGATGAGCGTGATGCCATGGTGGCTCGCAACGAAGGAGGTGAGGCGGAAGAGGTGGCCGATGGTGTTGCCGGGCATGGGGCGAATTGAATGGAGGGCATTGGCAAGGCGGGATATCACAGGTCCGTTTGCCCATCCCATTTTCTTTCCACCCGCTCTTGGAAATGACATTTCAGTTGCTATATTCGGACTGTCCATCGCTTGAGCCGTGGCTCCAGGTTCGCGAACGACGGGTTGAACGTATTCCTGTAAGTGATGGTATTGGAGCATACCCACATAGCGATCGAAGAACAGACCAGCGCTGACGAAGCCCTCCGGTTCTCGCTTTCCGTAGTTGGTTTCATCGAACAAAAAGAAGCCCCCGGTGCTAGAACACCGAGGGCCTTGGTCGCTCATGTCCCACCAACCCACTGGTATAGGTAAACGAAACAGAGCAGCACAAAAGTAGGACCCTCCCCGGCAGCGCCGGGCAGTGTTCCCGCAACCCACGCGGTACTTTGGGGTGCCTTGCCGCAAACCGTGACGGACGAAGGCACTATCTCCAGCGGTTGTTTTGAGGCCGGACCAATGCAACTCCGGAGCAAAGCCGGAGTGACGGAACGAACACGAACAAACGATGCTTCCCTATATGATGAACAACAGGTGGCCCGGCGAGGCACAAGTGCTTGTGCTTGGCTGCCTGTTGCTCATTGCCGCTCAGCGCTGTGAAGCGCAGAATCTGGTACCGAACCCAAGCTTTGAGGAACTGGATGTCTGCCCGTACACGATCGGCTGGCAAGAAGGTGATCGACCACTAGGTTGGTTTAGCTGGCTGAACAGTCCGGATTACTTCAATGCTTGTGCACAGGCGGTGAATGGAGCCGATACACTTGTTGGCGTTCCCATGAATGGCTGGGCACATCAATCAGCTTGGGATGGCGTGGCTTACGGAGGTGGACTCGCCTATGCCACCAACTCGGATTATCGTGAGTACATCGGCACCGAGCTTATCAACCCACTTCAGATCGGCACAACTTACTACGTAAGTTTCAGGGCGAATGCAGCTTGGGGCGGTACTTATTGGAATACCAGCGGTGCGTGCAACGATCTAGGAATATTGTTCACGATCAATTCCAACGCTTGGACCGCCCCCTTTCCATGGCCACCGGGTCCGGATTTTCCAATCCGGAACTACGCTCATGTGTACAGCACTGAGATCATTGTAGATACGGTTGGCTGGACTTTGGTGAGTGGAATATTCACAGCGGATAGTGCCTACCGACACCTCGTCATTGGAAACTTTTTCTCGAATGCATTGACCGATACCCTGTCATTCATTCCCGGTGCAGTGGAGACCTCAGCATATTTTCTGGTGGATAATGTGTGTGTGTCCACAAATCCGGAGGGCTGCGATCTGGTCGGTATTGTTCAGAACGTCGGAGTTGGATCAATGAGATGGATGCAGGATGCTGCGGCGATGACGCTAACGACGCACTGGCCGGGATTTTTCCAGTACACGGTCGAGATATTCGATGCACTCGGAGAACTGGTGTATGGTGGCAAGGCTCAAGTGGATCAACTTGTTGTGTCAACAGGGTCGTGGAGAAGTGGGATATATGTGGCATGGGCAACCAAAGGGGGAGTATCTGTAAGTTCAAAGTTCGTCGTCATGCAATAGCATCTGATCGGTCTTCCAATTACGAAGACCATGCAACATCGACATATCATTTCTACACTCTTCGCAATAGCGGTGAGCACGGGCGTTATCGCTCAGGATTGGCTTGCCTTTCCGGGAACGGGCAACGCGATTAATTCAACGGAGTACTTGGGTGCAAACGCGACCAGCACCGTACCCCTTCTGTTGAAGACCGTCCCAGACCTCTCCATCGACTTCAGCACGAGCAATCTGCTGCGTTTGCGCCTGATGCCCACCAATACCGCCACGATCAACACCTTCGCTGGGGTGAACCCAATGTCATCAAGTTAAGGGGGTTCACCAAGCAGAGCGGGAGTTCTGGAAGTATTTGGGCTTGGTCCGCGCCTTGTGCTTGTTGCGGTCTCTTGGGAATGACCTGCCCGGTCGTATCGGTATGGTGTTGTTCAGGAACAATTCTTTGAGCCCATCGATCCTGGCCTGTGGGTCCGGCTGCGCAAGCAGTTCGACCATCGCCTCCTTCATGAACCCGAAGGACACGGTCTTGTTGATCTTGCGATCGTATTTTCTCTTGCCACCGTTCTTCGGCATTTCGTCCTCGGCCTCGCTCACCAACAGGGAGTGTATGTTGCACATCAGCAGTGCGCTGTGGAAGTCCTGCTGGATGACCCGGTCGGTATGCCCGGTGAAGTTCTCCACGCATACGATGTTCTTGACCACATCGTAGAACTGTTCCACTCCCCAGCGATTGTAGTACAACTCCTTGAACAGTTCCGTCGGGTACCCTTCTGATCGAGCAATGAGGGTGATCAGTGTTTCGACCTCACCGTTGTCCAAAGCCACCTTCACCAAGCGCACTTGGATACGGTGCCCCTTGTTCGCCCCCTTTCCGTGCGGGGAAGTCTTTCCTGCGGCCATGTTCACCAGAGCGGTTCGTTGGTCCGATGCGACGAAATCAAGCACAAGTTGATTGAACGAATGCTTGCACCTCATCAGGAAATGTGCGCCCGTAGCGGCTACTTCATGCATCAACCCATAGCTCGGATACCCCGGTCATGGATCACCATATCCCCTTGCCCGCAATACCCTTTGCTGTTGCGCCAAGACCCGTTCGCCCACGGCGAATGGGGCCAGCACCCCGTGAAGGACCAATCCGTTCAGCACATCGTACAGCACGGACCCGCGCGCGTTCACGATGTCCGTGGGCGTATGCGTGGAAACACCGCCATGATCGCCTTCAACCCCGGGTCTTCCGGCAATCGGAACACCGAACCATCGATGGCCAGCAAACGCATGCCTCGCCACAGTTTCACGCGCTGCTCGTTGTCGGAATAGAACTCCCCGGTGGTCACCTCCAACAACTTGCGGAACACTTCCGGACGTATCTTTTTGCGGCTCTGGTTGAACGCGCTCTTGGTCACGTTCTGGACCCCATCGCGGAAGGAGCGCATGAACTTGGTCAGATCCACCTGTATGCTGCGCCTGCTCAGGTTCATCATGAACAGCACCACCTTGTCGAATGACATCTTGCGTTGCCGGGTGAAGTCCTCCTTCCGGATCCGAAAGGTCTCCTTCAAGTGCTCACCGACCAAACATTCGTTGAGTTTGGCAAGGATCCACGCATTGGGTTTTCTGGTCTTTTGCATGGACCCCGCCGATCAAACTTGGATCCAAGCCTGTCCTCATTCCTCCCTATACACCAACACGGACCAGTGGGGGCCGAGCAACCTTCCCTTAACTTGATGACATTGGGGGTGAACCGGGATGGGTTCCTGCTGTTGAGTGGTACTGCGGATGCATTCACCAACGCTGGTTGTGTAGCGCCATTCTCTCGCTTGCATTTGGTGGATCCCGCCGTTTCCGGAACAGCCCCTACAGTGTACGCCCAGCAATTCGGGTATAGGCCTTGGTCGCTCATGTCCCACCAACTCAGGTAAGAAGATGAACACAAGCTAGGCAAAGATACCGACCCCACCCGGAGCACGCCGCAACCGGGTGGGGCGGTAAGCACCCGGCGCGCAAGCGTGCCGGAAGCAAGTAGAGGCAGCGCGCACTCAGGTGCCGTTGTCCTTGAAGGTGTATAAGTGGCAACAATTTGAAAGGAGAAACAACATGCCCAAAGCACTCCTTCTTCCCTTATTGACTCTTGCTCTCGCCGCGACGGCGACAGCCCAGAACCTCGTACCCAATGGCAGTTTTGAAGAACCCGCCTCGTGCGTAGGAACGCCTTGGACCGTTTCCTTGGAACTTGCCACTCCGTGGTACTCCGCCAACATCGCCACTCCGGACCTCTACACCATGGAGAACAGCTCGGCGTGTGGCGAATACATGAACCCAGCGGAACCTTGGTATTATCGTGAGGCCTATGACGGCAACCGGTTCGCCGGATTCTACGCTTTTATCAACCTCAGTACGTCCAAGGATTATTGTGCCGTACCCGTTGGTCCTTTACTCGCAGGGCATGCTTACCGACTAACCTTCCGCTACCGCGCCCATTCCTATTTCAGATATGCGGTGAGCCGACTCGGAGCCTTGTTCACTGAAGACCAGGTGATCGGGAACACCGGTGGGGAACTCATGGAAACACCACAGATCATCTTCGAAGGCGAGCCCTTCTTGGACATGTTCGACGATTGGGGTTTCCTTCAGGGGGACTTTGTGGCCCAAGGTGGTGAGGCATTCTTGACCATCGGATCGTTCGAACCGAGCGCCCAGGTGGAGCTCGTGGAGATCAGCGGAACATCGACTCATTCGGCCTACTACCTGATCGATGCGGTCGAATTGATCGACCTTTCGGTGTCGGTACCAGAGGCGGGGACGATATCGAACGCGGTGACCTGGAATGCCGATGGAATGATCCGGTGGAATGGCAGCGAAGCGATCGCAGAGGTAACCGTTTTCGATCCGCTTGGAAGGGTCGTGTATCAATCATCACCACAGTGTCGTGAAGTGCTGGTCAACATCCACGAGGTAGGATTGTATGTGGTACGGGTCGTTGTGGATGGTCGGACCTATTCGCAACGGTTCATTCGGGAATAGAGGGAGTGCTTTGGGCGCAATGCCGCCCCAGCATGCTGATGGGCATGGCCTCGCAGTGCGTCGGCCTGTGAAAACGAGTCTAGGCTTGTGCATTCCACTACCAATTAGTGCATACCGATCGGAAACGTGCTCACCCCCCCTCACACCGCTCCCCTCCTCACCGCTTCACGCACCAACGATGACCGCTTGCGCACACCGAACTTCTCGTACAGGTTGTTCAAGTGCCCCTCGAAGGTGCGCTTGCCCATGCGCAGGTCGGACCAGATCGCGGAGAATTTGTCGTTGCTGTTCACAATGGCAAGGAGTACGCGCTCTTCCGTGGGGGTGAGCTCGGGTACCGTATCCGGCGATGCGGTGTCCGGCGATGGCTGGAGCGCGCGGTGTATCGTTTCGATCAGGTCATGGAGGCGCGCGCTCTCACGGAGCAGGCGTTGCAACAGGCGCAGGAGTTGCGGATGGGGTTGTGGGGCAGTGGCCATGGGTCGTGCTTTTGTGGAATACGCGGAATGTGTTGGATCATTGTGTGCGGCGGGTCCGAAATGTGGAACGGTGCCGGACCGTTCGTGGCAGCGGCACCGTTCCGGGGTTCTTCGGCTACTTCGGTTTCTCGGTGGCGGGGTCGCTGAACGGGCCGGGGCCAGCGGCACCGATGGCGCGTACCATGAAGTAGTAGGTCATGCCGCTCTTGAGGCCCGTGGCCTTGTAGCTGTTGCGGCCCAGCACCACCAGAGGCTTCCAGTTCTCGGGCAGCTGCGGGTCGCCTTCGCCGATGATGGCCTCGTACACCAAGCGGCCCTTCACGCGGTCCCAGCGCAGGTCGATCACACCGGACAAGGAACTGGTGAGCGCACGCAGGTTACCCGGCGCAGGCAGCAGGCCGACGGGCGAAGCCGACGCACGCGTTTGCATACCGGCGCTCAGGATCTTCTCCGGATCGCCGCCGCTGGTCACTTGCACATAGGCCCCAAGCAACGTGAGCAGGTCGCGCAGTTCACGCATGCGCTGGTTGCGGGCCAGGTAGTCCTGCCGCCCGCCGTTGTTGAGCACAGCGGCATCCGCCAATTCCAGCGCATCGGTGGCGGCCGTTACGGCGGGCAGCGCCGGGTTGGGCGTGGTGAAGTTGATGTTGGCCGTCATGGCCAGTACAATGGCCCGGGCACGCTCGATGAGTTGCGCGGGGGTGAGGCGGGCGAGCGCCAGTTTGACGAAATAGAGGATGGTTGCCATGGTGTTCAGGGGCGTGTATGCCCGATGTTGGTGATGATGCAATAGCGTTGGATCCCACCCGGATATTGGATGAAGGCCCGGAATTCTTTTCCCCGGCCCCCCCGGGGATATCACCTCACGGGGCGACGAAAAGCCTTGTGGACCGCGGGTTCCCGAAGGACACGATCGGCATGGAGTGTACGCATTCGGCGTACCGTGCTACGGGTCCGTTGCGAAGTGGAACAAGGGCGGCGTCCAGTTGAACGACGGCGGCATCGAATCGAACGGCGACGGCATCAAGTCGAACAAGGGCGGCGTCAAGTTGAACGACGGCGTCATCAAGTTGAACGGCGACGGCATCACGCTGAACGGCGGCGTCATCAAGTCGAACGACGGCGGAATCAAGCTGAACGGCGACGTCATCAAGCTGAACGGCGAGGTCATCAAGCTGCACGATGGCTTCATCACATTGAATGGAGGCGTCATCAAGCCGAACGGCGAGGTCATCAAGCTGAACGGCGGCGTCATCAAGTTGAACGGCGACGGCATCATATTGAATGACGGCGGCGTGTAACGATCTTTGAAGCACCGCAACCATTCAACCCCGGACACGAAATGAAGAGATCCATTACCGCTATCACGCTGGTGCTGCTGTGCAGCGTTGCCTCGTGGGCGCAGAACATTGCCAGTGTGGCCAATGGCCTGTACTACATGCCTACCACTTGGGATTGCTTCTGCATCCCGAACCAGACCATGAACATCACCATCAACCACCAGGTAACCTTGAACAACAACCTGGGCCTTGTTTCCGGGTCGATCACGATCAATGCTCCGGGCGCGCTGGTGCAGGACGCCGTGCCGCGTAGCATGCTCATGACCGGGGGCATCTTTTCCAACAGCGGAACCTTCGGCATGGACCGCATGGCGGTGCAAGGAGGCACGTTCACGAACCAAGGGACCGCGCAGATCAGGGCCTATTCCAACGAGGCCACCTTCATGAACACCGGCACGATCAGCGGTACCGACACGCTGTTCAACATGGGGGACTACACCAACAGTGGAGACCTGGTGCATGCCGTGATCTACACCGGGCAGACCTTCACCAACCAAGGCACCGGCACCGTGACCGGGGTGGACAGCTTGTACAACGCGGGCACCCTGACCAACGGGCCATCGGCGTTCATTGAAGCCGATAGCCTGTACAACGCGGGTGAGTTGACGAACGACGGCACCATGGACCATGTGGCCTTCACCAATGCGGGCACCTACACCAATCATGGGTTGGTCCTGTTCAATGACATGATCAATCTCGCGGGGGTCTTCCACAACCACGGATCCCTCACGGGCATGGGCAGCATGACCAATGCCGAGGACTTCTTCAACCACCCGGACGGGACGGTGACCCTGGCGGTGAGCTTCCTGAATGCGCCGCTGCCCGTACCACCTTCGCCTACGGCCATCTTCACGAACGATGGGACGGTGACCATAGGGGATAGTTGGTACAATTTCGACCTGGTGACCGGGGATACCACGGGGTACTGGAGCGTCCAGGATTCATCGGTCAATGCCGGGAGCATGACCGGTACATTCCAGTTCTGCGACCTGACCCCGTTGCAGTTGGGCTTCCCGGTAGTGGACTACAACGTGGGCACGGTGGCCCCCACGGTCCGGTTCTGCCAGTTGATGACTTTCGTCGGTGTTGCGGAAAAGGATATTCTCCACGTTTTCCCGAACCCCGCAACCGATCTGGTCACGGTGCAGTTGCCCACAGTGAGCGGCACTTCCACCGTGATCATCACGGATGTGACCGGCAAGCAAGTGATCGTGCCTGCTGTACGCACCTCCGGATCCGAACGGTTGACCATTGACCTGGGCGGTCTCGTGCAAGGGACCTACCTGCTGGAACTCCGGACGGAAGGCGAGCGGTACAGAACGGTGGTTGTAAAACAGTAGTCGTGTACCGGTAGGTGCTTGTCGCCACCGGCCCTTGACACGAACCCGGGAACCAGCACCATGCGATCCCTGCTCGCGCTTGCTGCGCTTCCCACATGCTTGGTCATGCACGCGCAGGAGAGTGGACTCCGGTTGGGCGTGGGTGCTTCGGTGGAGAACTGCCCGTACATGTACGAGGCCGACCGCTATAACCCGGATGCGGAACTTGCGAATAGTGCGCGGTACGGCGGCGGGCTCCTGCTACGTGCCGACCTGGGCAAGCATTGGGTGTTCGGTACCGGGGTGTTGCACACCACCACGCGCTACCACGTGACATTCAACTATCGGCCGCTGCACCTGTATGATCCCTTCATCCCGAATGAGACCACGGTGACCGCAAGTGCCTTGCGCATCCCGCTTCAATTGGGCTACAGGATCGGTGTGGGCAAGTTCGAATTCGTGCCGAGCGCTGGACTCCACTTGGATGTCCTGTTGAACACACGAGAACGGAGTGTGTTCGAGGATGGCTCGGAACGTCGAACAACATTCCACCCGTTGAACATCGACGAACCGCAGTTCATGATCCACGTCGAAGCAGCGATCAACTACAAGGTCGGCGAGCGTTTCCTGTTGGGGCTGGTTCCCTATGCGAACGTGGAGTTGAACACGCTGGACGACACGTACATGACAGGGCCTGCTACGCTGCTGGGTGGGCTGATGAGCGTGTACTACACGGTTCAACAAATGGCACCACGCCTTGCGGACTGATCCGCGATCGGTTCCGGGATCCAAGAGCGACCACTTGTCTTGTTCTAGCATCCCCATTGCGCTCACCCTTTCTTTGCCCCCGACATGTCCGCCAACCCCATCCGCTCGGCGATCAGCCGCTACTTGATCAGCAAGGCCATCCGTAGGTCCATCAAGTTGGTGCATGCGTGCTATGCCAAGAATGGGCTGGCCGCCACCATCGATCTGCTGTTTGAAAAGGAGTGCGAACTGGTGATGCCCTGGCAATTCAAGGAGGAATTATTGGCGCTCGCCACGCGCATCGAAGCGCAACGTCCGAAGGTGGTGATGGAGATCGGCACCGCGACCGGCGGCACCCTGCTCCTCTCCTGCTTGCTCGCCGCCGATGATGCGACCTTGATCTCCGTGGATCTGCCCGAGGGCGATTTCGGTGGCGGCTACCCGGCGTGGAAACTGCCGCTCTACAACGCGTTCGCGAAACCGGGCCAGCGCATCCACCTGATCCGCGGCGATTCGCATTCACGGGATGTACACCAGCAGATCACCGGTGTTCTGGCCGATCGGCGCATCGATTACCTCTTCATCGATGGCGACCACACTTACGATGGTGTGAAGCAGGATTTCGAGACCTACAGCGCGCTGGTGGATGCACACGGCCTCATCGCCTTCCATGACATCGCGCCGGATCGAGCACCCGTGCCGAACCATTTCGTTTCCGTGTTCTGGAATGAAGTGAAGCAACGCTACACACACCGCGAGTTCATCAAGCACGGCGCCGAGCAGAGCAAGTGGGGCTTGGGGTTGCTGTCGGTGGATGGATCGGCGATCTGACAACGATCGGGTTTTGAACACCGGAATTGCTGCGACCTCTTCGGGGTCGTTGCGAACGGCTGGACAACGATAGCTACATGCTGCGACCCCTTCGGGGTCAGCACTGCGGCGCTCCGACCCCGGAGGGGTCATAGCATGTAGCAGATACGATCAGCGCATGTACCGACCTGCCGTACGGCAGGGTCGCAGCAGTAGCGCCCACCGCGATCGGAATGGTCATAAGAGCCGATAGATCGAAGGGAAGTGGATCAACATTCCCGGGTTCCTTCGCTCCGCTGTTTCTTTACGCCGATGCGCCGCCTCCTGATCAAGAACGCCAAAGCCCTCGTAGGGACTTTTCCCGCTGGCGTTTCCCGTGTGGCAGGACCAGCGATGGCGCAATTGCCCGTGATCGAGAACGGCTGGCTGATGGCCGAGGACGGTCGCATCACCGCGCTCGGGTCCATGAACGACTTCCCCGGGATCGCCGACTGGAGCGACCTCACAGTGATCGACGCAACGGGACGCTATGTGCTGCCCGGCTGGTGTGATCCACACACGCACACCGTCTTCGCTGCGCCGCGTGAGGAGGAGTTCGTGGACAAGATCAACGGACTGACCTACCAGGAGATCGCCGCGCGCGGCGGTGGTATCCTGAACAGCGCGATGAAATTGCGCGCGATGAGCGAAGAGGATCTCTTCGCCCAAGCACGCGAACGTTTGTTGGTGATGATGCACCAGGGCACTGTGGCCGTGGAGATCAAGAGCGGGTACGGCCTTACGCTCGAAAGTGAATTGAAGATGCTGCGCGTGGCGAAGCGGCTGAAAGCCGAACTGCCGCTACAGGTGAAGACCACCTTGCTTGCCGCACACGCATTGCCGCCCGAGTTCAAAGAGGACCGCGCGGGCTACCTCGACCTGATCTGCAACACGATGATCCCGCAGGTCGTGGCGGAAGGCCTCGCCGATTTCGTGGATGTGTTCTGCGAGACCAACTACTTCACCGTGCCGGAAATGGAGCGCGTGTTGGAGGCTGGCGCGGCGCACGGGCTACCCGGCAAGGTCCACGTGAACCAGTTCACCAGCATCGGTGCCATCCAAGCCGCTGTGAAACAAGGCGCACTCAGCGTGGATCACTTGGAGGTCATGACCGAAGCCGACATCACCGCTCTTGCATCATTACCTTCCACCGGTCATCGCGAGCGAAGCGAAGCGATCCCGACACTCCTCCCCTCCTGCTCCTTCTTTCTCCGCATCCCATACGCTCCCGCGCGGCAACTCATCGATAGCGGTCTGCCGGTCGCGCTTGCCAGCGATCACAATCCGGGCAGCACACCCAGCGGCAACTTGAATTTCGTGCTTTCACTGGCGTGCATCCAACTGCGCATGTTGCCGGAGGAAGCGATCACCGCACTCACCATGAACGCTGCTGCCGCGATGCAACTCGAAGGCGAACTTGGTGGCCTCACCATCGGCAAACGCGCCAGTTTGCTCATCACCCGCGAGGTACCTTCGCTCGCTTATCTGCCGTACGCCTTCGGCACGGATCACCTCGACACCGTACTCATTGATGGAAAGCCCGTCCGCTCCGGAGAAGTCCTCCGTTGACCCACCCGTCCACGACCCTTCAAGACCACCTGCGCTGGAGTTCTCCATGGGCGTTGCGCTCTTCGCGATGGTCATCATTGTTTTCTTTCTGGTGCAAGCGATCGCACTGGTGCATGGCATTGCGGCACGCACGCCCGAGCTCGCGGATGCAAGTTTCTCCTTCAGTTGGTTCGAGGATCCGCTCTTTCAACAACGGCTCAAGGACCTCGGTTTCAACGGCGACCTCGTCGGTATGGAATCGGCGTGGAGCGGGGGGATCTGTACCGCACTGATCCTGCTGGTCACATGGCTGTGGAAGCGCGATCGTCAAACCGACCTGCTGGGCTTGCGCGTTCCGCCGATCAAGCACATCCTGAAGTGGGGCGGCCTCTTCATGCTCATGCTGCTCGCCATTGAAGGCATTGCGCGCGTGTTCCCGGTATTCGATACCGACTTCATGGAGCAGGTCGTTGGAAGCACCACCAATTTCCCGCTGCTCATCCTCGGTGTGGTGATCCTTGGTCCGCTCTTCGAGGAATTCCTGCTGCGCGGTCTGCTCTACGGATCCTTGCGACACATCGTGGATGAGAACGTTTCGGTGGCGCTCACTGCGGGTGTCTTCGCGCTCATGCACCTGCAGTACAGCATCCCCATCATGCTGCTGATCCTCCCGATGGGCGTGGTGCTCGGTTACGCACGTGCGCGCAGCGGCTCCATCTGGGTGCCTGTGCTGTTGCACATGGCCAACAATGGGTTGAGTGTGCTGTGGCCGTAGGGTGGTTGTTCGTTGGTCGTGTTGAGAGTTGTTCGGCTTGAACGCAGCAAGCC
The DNA here is from genome assembly GCA_016721005.1 of Flavobacteriales bacterium. GTDB lineage: Bacteria > Bacteroidota > Bacteroidia > Flavobacteriales_F > PHOS-HE28 > PHOS-HE28. Next base: position 118,990 of record JADKJM010000003.1, on the reverse strand, counting down.
CGCCGAACAACCCCGGGTCATGCCCGGGGCAGGCTCAACAACCTTCAACACGACCAACCAGCATCCTTCACCACGAACGACGCCCCCCTAGCTTTGCGCCCTTCAATTCCAGAAAGCCATGCAACGACAGCTGATCGAATGTGTGCCCAACATCAGTGAGGGCCGGGACCGTGTGAAGATCGATGCGATCGCCGCCGTAGTGGAGACTGTGGAAGGTGTGCGTCTGTTGGACGTGGACCCCGGCAAGGCCACGAACCGTACGGTGATCACCTTCGTCGGCGAACCCGGACCGGTCTGCGAAGCGGCTTTCCGCTTGATCAAGAAAGCGCAGGAACTCATCGACATGCGTGGGCACAAGGGTGAGCATCCACGTTTCGGGGCCACGGATGTGTGTCCACTGGTTCCCATCAGCGGCATTTCCATGGAGGAAACGGCGAAGCATGCACGCACCCTCGCCGAACGAGTGGGCAAGGAATTGTCGATCCCTGTATACTGCTATGAGGCCGCAGCAACCGAGGAGAAGCGGAAGAACCTCGCCAACAATCGCAGCGGCGAGTACGAGGGCCTTCCGAAGAAACTGAAGGATGCCGCTTGGAAGCCGGACTTCGGCCCGGCCGAGTTCAACGACAGCGTAGCGCGGAGTGGCGCCACCGCCATCGGAGCGCGCAATTTCCTCGTGGCGTACAACGTGAACCTCAACACCACCAGCACGCGTCGCGCGAATGCCATCGCCTTCGACATTCGCGAAGCAGGTCGTGTATTGCGCAACGGTGATCCGCTCACCGGCAAGCCGATCCTCGATGCCAACGGAGAACAGAAGAAGGTCCCCGGCAAGTTGAAGGCGGTGAAAGGCATCGGCTGGTACATCGAGGAATATGGCATCGCGCAACTTTCGCTCAACCTCACCGACATCACGGTCACACCGGTACACATTGCCTTTGATGAAGCATGCAAGAGTTCGGCGGAACGCGGCATTCGTGTGACCGGCAGCGAAGTGGTGGGCTTGATCCCGAAGCAATCGCTACTCGACGCAGCGGACTTCTTCCTGAAGCGTCAGGAGCGCAGCCTCGGGATCTCCGAGCGCGAGAAGATCAAGATCGCGGTGAAGAGCCTCGGACTGGATGATCTCGCACCCTTCGATCCACAGAAGAAGGTGATCGAGTACATGCTGGAGGATGCGAACAGCGAGCGCTTGGTGCGCATGGACCTGAAGCGTTTCAGCGAGGAGACCGCTGCGGAAAGTCCTGCTCCCGGAGGCGGATCGGTAGCGGCGTATGTGGGCGTGTTGGGCGTTGCACTCGGTACGATGGTGGCCAACCTGAGCGCGCACAAACGCGGCTGGGACGCGCGTTGGGAGGAATTCAGCGACTGGGCGGTGAAGGGTGAGAAGCTTCGCCATGAATTGCTCTACCTCGTGGACGAGGACACGCGCTCCTTCGATCGTATCCTCGCGGCGTTGGGCCTTCCGAAGGGATCCGATGAGGAGAAGAAAGCACGCAAAGCAGCGATCACCGAAGCCACCAAGGGCGCGATCAATACCCCCCTCCGCACCATGCAGGTCTGCGTGACGAGCATGGACCTGATGATGGCCATGGCCACGCACGGACTACCCGCCAGCGTGAGCGATGCCGGTGTGGGTGCCCTTTGTGCGCGTACCGGAGCACTTGCCGCCTACCTCAACGTGCGCATCAACTGCGCGGGGTTGGATGATGCCGACTTCAAGACCAAGGTCCTCGCCGAGGTGGAAGCATTGAAGAGCAAGGTGGATGCGCTGGAAGCGGAGGTGATGACCTTGGTCCTGGGGAAGGTGTAGGAGCGTTGTTCGTTGGTCGTGGTGAAGGTTGTTCGGACCTCGGACCTACCATCAGCCGAACAACCCCGGGTCATGCCCGGGGCAGGCTCAACAACCTTCAACACGAACAACCACGCCCCATCCACGTTGCCCCGTTGATGACGGCCTCCTCGAGGCACAACACAAGGGGCCTCGCGCGCGTATCATTGGCGTGAACGCCAACCAACCATGACCGCACGCCTCACCTTCCGCCAATGGTGGCGTCGCGTCATTTACTTCTTTCCCTTGCAGCTCCTGTTGCTGCACGTGAAGAAGAACCATATGCTGCTGTTGGCATGGCTGCTGCTCTTCGGCTTTGTTACCGAGAGCCTGGGCGTGAAGTACGGCGTACCCTACCTCTTCCTGTATCCCGAGTACTTCGGCCAAGTGGGCTTCCTCTCATACGCCATCACGGGCTTCACGCTGGGCGGCTTCATCACGGCCTTCAACCTGTACAGCTATGTGATGCACGGTTATCGTTTCCCGTTCATCGCCACCATCGCGCGCCCATTCCTCAAATTCAACGTGAATAATGGGATCATCCCGGGACTCTTCGTACTCACCTATCTGTGGAATGCCGCCCGGTTCCAATACACCAAGGAACTGATACCAGCCGCGGACATCGCCATCCACCTCTCCGGGTTCGTTTCCGGCGTCCTGCTCTTCCTCGCCATCGCACTGCTCTACTTCACCCGAACGAATACGGACATCGTGAAGATGCTGGGAAAGACACCCGAGGAATACCGACCGGCCGAGCCGTTGATGGACATCCTCGGGCCTGTGCATGAACCAACGGCCATTCCTCGAAGACCCGAGGAACGCCGCAAGGCCATGCGCTGGCTGCGGCGTCAACAACGCACCGAGAAGTGGCGCGTGGAGACCTACCTCACGCCACGCATGCGCATCATGCTGGCGCGCAGCAGCGCGCACTACGACAAGGAGATCCTGCGCGATGTCCTGTGGCAGAACCACATCAACGGCTCCATCTTCGAGATCGGCCTCGTCCTCAGTTTCATCCTGCTGGGTGCCTTCAGCGAAGTGCCGTTGTTCGCGATCCCCGCCGGGGCCAGTGCCTTCCTGCTCTTCACCATCGTGCTCATGGTGATCAGTGCCTTGTTCAGTTGGATGCAGGGATGGACCGGGACGGTGATCATCGTGGTGCTGCTGGTGCTGAACACCGTGAGCCGCTACACCGAGAGTTTCCTGTACGACACCAACGCGTATGGGGTCGATTACGAGGGTCCACCGGCGAAATATGATCGCGCCACGATCGCCGCATTGGCGAATGACACAGCAGCCATGCAGGCCGATGCACAGGCCATGCTCGCGACCCTGGAGAAATGGAAAGCGGACAATGCGCGCTATGCCGTGGGCGGCGCCAAACCGAAGATGCTGGTGATCAACACCAGCGGTGGCGGACTGCGCAGCATGCTGTGGACCTTCCGCTGCCTACAAGTGGCGGACAGCCTGTTGGACGGGTCGCTCATGGACCGCACGGCCTTCGTCACCGGTTCCTCCGGAGGGTTGATCGGTGCCGCGTACTTCCGGCAGTTGTACCAGCAGGATGAGCGATACCACGTACACTCACGATCCGATGCGGTGTTGCTCGACGAACTCTCCGGCGATATCCTGAACCCCGTCGCGTTCAGCTTCGTGACCAACGATATGTTCATCCGGTATCGAAAGGTGCATGATGGCCCGCGAGAGTATACCATGGACCGCGCCTATGCCTTCGAACGACGGCTGAACCAGAACACACGCGGCTTCCTGGATGTTCGGATGGGCGAATTGGCGGCCGCCGAGCGCAATGCCGAGATCCCCATGCTCGTGGTTTCTCCGGTCTCGATCAATGATGGTCGCCGGTTGGTGATCGCGGCGCAACCAGCGGCCTTCCTGACCGCCATCACACCGCAGGCCCGATTGAACGTGCCGAGCCAACCGGAGGCGATCGAATTCCGCCGCCTCTTCGCGGATCATGAACCGGACAGCCTCAAGTTGTCCAGCGCCTTGCGCATGAATGCGAGCTTCCCGTACATCACACCGGTAACGACCCTGCCCTCCGAACCTGCCATGAGGGTGATGGATGCCGGCATCCGGGATAATTACGGGTACCGCAACACATTGATGTTCCTGTACACCTTCCGCGATTGGATCGCGGCGAATACGAGCGGCGTGATCATCCTGCAGTTGCGTGATACCCAGAAGGACCTCGAGGTGAAGAGCGCAAGCGGTTCCTTCTTCGGCCGCATGCTCGATCCGGTGGGAAGCGTGTACGACAACTTCGTACGCGTGCAGGACCAGGACTACGACCTGATGTTGAAGCTGTTCACCGGGCAACCCCAAGCACCCTTGGAGGTGATCGATATCCACTTGCGCCACGGGACGGATGAGCAGATCTCCCTGAGCTGGCACCTCACCAAGCTCGAGCGTTCCCGCGTTCTGCGGACCATCTCCGCACCCATGAACAGCAGCGCCTTCCAGCGTTTGCGGACCGCGCTTACGGCCGGGAGCCAAGCGCCTGATGCCAACGCACCAGGCCCTCCAGTGGATCCCGCTCCACGACCGTGAGTTCCATGCCGTGTTCCAGCAGGCAATTGGCCAGCCATTCACGGAAGCCCCAAGCCACGGATCCAGTGGCGCGCACCGGTTCCCGTTGTTCCGGAGGGAAGAATGTTTTCAGCACTTCGATGAGCGCATGGAAGCGTGCTGTGACGAGTTCGCGCACGTAGGCTTCTTCCTTCAAAGGCCCGATCGGAGCGGTATGCGAAGCCAATTCCCGCGACGGGAAGGGTGAGCGGTACACCTGTTCCAGGACCGTCGAGAGCACAGGGCCGTCCGGGCCGTAGAGCGCCACCCGGATGTACTCGGGCATTCTTCGATAGAACGCATCCTGCAAGAGGTTCCGGCCGATGTCCGCACCGCTCCCTTCATCACCAAGGATGTATCCGAGTGAGGGCATGGGTTGATGCAACCGGGATCCATCATACCAGCCTACGTTCATACCTGTCCCGAGGATGAGGACAAGGCCACTCTCCGATCCACAAAGGCCACGCGCCGCACCGAGCAGGTCCGTATTCACATCGAGGTGGGCCTTCGTCCAGATCGTGGCCAGCGCATCGCGCATGGCGGACGCACGTTCCGACGATCCGCATCCCGCACCATACACCACTACTTCGTGTGCGTCCAACGCCGCTGGGGCGTGGTTGGAAAAGGCTTCCCGGATGCCGCTGCTGAATTGCTTCGCGTCTCCAGTGAGCGGGTTGTACCCTGGAAGGGTGGACCCGTGGACCGGGAGGGTCGATGTGGATCCTTCATCATCCACCCAGGCCCAGCGGGACGAACTCCCGCCGATCTCGCCGATGAGCAATGCCATGGCGCAAGGTAGAGGGCTTTATCGGCCCTGCTCGAAGAGGTATTTGTTCGGACTCGTCAAACCGTTCCGCACGGCATAAAGCACCACGGCGGCCGTACTGTTCACGCCCAGCTTGCGCATGATGTTCCTCCGATGCGTAGTGACCGTGTGTGCACTCAAGCACAGCTGGTCCGCGATCCGCGTGTAGGAGCGTCCCTCGGTGATCAGGCCGATCACCTCGCATTCACGCTTGCTCAGGACCACCGGGTCGCAGCTCATCGGTTCCGCAATGAAGCGATCGACATCGAAGGAAGCCCTGCGCAGGGTCTCCAGGATCTTCCCGCAGAAGAACCGCCCCCCTTCAGCGGTCCGCAATACCGAATCCCGGATCTCCTGCAGGTCGCAATCCTTCTTCACATAGCTCGTCACACCGGCCTTCAAGGCGCTCATCAAGGCCAGCGGCGATGGATCCGTGGTGATCCCCACGAACCGCACGCGTGGCAAACGCCTCAAGCTGTCCCGTACCACCTTCGCCGAGAAGCCTTCCGCCGTATGATCGATCAGTACCACATCGGGTTTGTGCCGGACCAGTAAAGCGGAGAGCACGATGGGGTCCCTTGCTTCGCCAACGACCTCCACGCGGTCCTCCTGTGCGAAGAGCGTGCGCAGGCCCAGCAGGGGGAGTTCACCGGGATCGGCAAGGAGTAGTTTGATGGGCATGGCTTATTTGGAATTGTTCCAAATAGACCGCTAATGTAGGATCCACGGATCAATGCCGAATGATAATCCACAGGAACGATCACGTGCTCACCGGATACGTGCATCCATCCACACTCACGCTTGACCGTGGAAAGACCGCTTTCGCTTCCGCGATGAGCTCATCGGTGTTCTTGTACCGCGAACTGAAGTGCCCCAGGAGCAATTGCCCCACATCGGCATCGCGCGCGAGCATGGCCGCCTGCGCTGCGGTGCTGTGCATGGTCTCCTTCGCACGCTTGGCCAATCGATCCGTGAAGGTCGCTTCGTGATAGAGCAGATCGACACCGCGTATATGGTCGATGAGCTCTGGGGCGTATGCTGTGTCGGAGCAATAAGCGTAGCGTCGTGGCGCCGGGGGATCGGTGGTCAGTTCCTGGTTCGGGTGGATCGTCCCATCCGGTAGGACGAGGTCCTCTCCTTGCTTCACGCGGTCACGCATGAATTGCGGGATGAGGTTGAGCTTCTCCTTGCGCAAAAGCCGCTGGGTCCGTTTCTCCGTGAACACGAATCCCGTACACGGCAACCGATGGCGGAGCCCCAACAAGGTCACTTCCACGCGATCATCGGTCCATGCGCTCCTACCGCTGATCGGCTCCAAGGCATGGAACTCCAACGGGTACCGCAGGTACGTCTGTGAACAACGCAATTGCAGGTCGATGATCGGCTTCAGGTCGGCCGGGCCGTGAACGTGCAGGGCGTTGGTACGGCCCATCAGGTGCATGGAGCTGATCAAACCCATGAGCCCGAGGTAATGATCGCCATGCAAGTGGCTGATGAACACGTGTCCGATGCGCATGAAGTTGGCACCATGCGTCCGCAATCGTTCCTGCGCGCCTTCCCCGCAATCGATCACGTAAAGTGCTTCGTTCACATTGACCAACTGCGACGTGGGATAGCGTCCGCGCGCAGGCAGCGCGGCACCTGTCCCGAGGGTGGTCACTTCGAAGCGTCGATGGCCCATAAGGAAAGAAGGCCCCGCCGTACGGCGGGGCCTTCTGAATAGTTGAATGAAGGATCGATCAACGGCTCACCATCAATCGGCCTGTGAAGGACTCCGTACCGCTCTCCACCTTGAAGAGATAAACCCCTTCCTGTAGTTCACCTGCTTCGAATGGGATCTTGTTCATCCCCGCCTTGCCGACGGTCCGCTGGCTCCACAATTGTTCACCAAGAAGGTTGTACACATGCAGTTTCACTTCGCCACCACGTTGAAGACTGAACTCCAGGTTCGTCCTTGTGGTGAAAGGATTCGGCACGCTCTTCACCCCGGAAAGCCCGGTAGAACCGATCCCGTGGATGCCCGTGTTGTCCTCGGCCACCACGATGCGGTAACCACCGAACGTGAGCGGGTACGGAACTGCGGTTCCGAAGAGTGTGAAATACCCGGTCACGTCCAACGTGAGTGGGAAAGTGCCCGCCTCCGTAGGCGTACCAGTGATCACACCACAACCAAGCACCGTGGGCAGGTAGGTGCAAGACGCCGGGGTCTGCGAAGCACACGCCACGGACAGTCCGGCCGGAAGCCCGGTGATCCCGTTGAACACCACGGAGTCGATGTTCACCGCAGGGTATGTGGGGCTGATGTCCTGGGCGCTCACCGGAATGATCAGGTTGAGGTCCTGCACATAAGGCAGGTTGATCATCGCAGGCATGAAGTTCTCGGTGGTGTCCGGCCAAACACCGAAGACACTGTCCGCATAGAGCGGGTTCGGCGTGCAGGGCTGTGCCATGACCAGCATGGAACTGCACACGAAGGCAATTGAAAAGAGGGTACGGATCTGCATGGAGTATGAGGTCAAGGTTCTTTGTTCACGTCCTTCTCGATCTCCTCCATGTACAGGAGGTCCACCGCCTCGGACGGGGTCGGTGTAATGGAAAGCACACTTTCCAATTGGGAGATCTGCACCAGCTTCTGTACCGGTTCTTGCAATCCGCAAACGACCAAGCTGCCGTTCACGCTCTTGCATAGGCGGTTCGCGACGAGCAGGGCGCTCAATCCGGACGAATCACAATAGCGCGTGGCCGTAAGGTCAATGATGATGCTGCGTACGCCGGTCTTGTTCAGGTACACGAGTTCGCTCTTCAATTCCGGAGCACAACTCGTGTCCAGTTTGTCCACGTTACTGGTGACCAGTGTGTAACGGCCTTTGTCTTCGATGGTGAAGTTCATGGTGCTGGCTTCCGGTCAAATATAGTCAGGCACCTTGAAGTCCTGCCCTAACGGGGTATGGGACAGTTTCAAACAGGGCTTCGTGGGATTCGCGCAGAAAGGAGGTAAAGCACCGCCATGCGGATGGCCACTCCGTTCTCCACTTGGTCCAGGATGATGCTGTTCGCGTGGTCCGCCACTTGGCTTGTCACCTCCACCCCACGGTTGATCGGACCGGGGTGCATGATCACCACGTCCTTGCCGATCCGCTTGTACCGGTCCAGGTCAAGTCCATAGAGCATGGCATATTCGCGCAGGCTCGGGAAATTCGGGATCCCATCGCCGCCCTGGCGCTCCATCTGGATGCGCAACATGTTCGCTACATCACACCACCTCAGTGCCTTGTCGAGGTCATGTTCCACCTTCACCCCAAGGGACACGATGTGCTTTGGCATCAAGGTGGTCGGACCGCAGAGCATCACCTCGGCGCCGAGTTTCTGAAGACAGAAGATGTTGCTCAACGCGACGCGTGAATGAAGGATGTCCCCCACGATCAGCACCTTCTTTCCCTTCACCTTGCCCAACTTCTCGCGGATGCTGTACGCATCGAGGAGGGCTTGCGTCGGGTGTTCGTGCGTGCCGTCACCAGCGTTGATGATCCGCGCATCCACATGCCGACTGAGGAAGAGTGCCGCACCGGGATCCGGGTGGCGCATCACCACCACATCCACCTTCATCGCGAGGATGTTGTTCACGGTGTCGATCAGCGTTTCACCCTTGCTCACACTGCTGCCGCTGCTGCTGAAGTTCACCACGTCCGCGCTCAGGCGCTTCTCGGCAAGTTCGAAACTGACGCGTGTCCGCGTGCTGCTCTCGAAGAAGAGGTTGGCCACGGTGATGTCACGCAACGACGGCACCTTCTTGATCGGCCGGTTCAATACCTCCTTGAATCCATCTGCCGTGCGGAAGATGAGTTCAATGTCCTCCGTGCTCAGTTCCTTGATGCCGAGCAAGTGCTCCACGCTGAGTTGTTCGCTCGGTGCGCTGATGTTCTTGGTGGCGGTCGGGCTCATGATGCGGCCGATGTTCCGGTTGCGTTGCTTGCTGCTGATCGCGCATCCTCTTCCGTGGAATGAAGGAGCACACGATCCTGTCCATCACTTTCCTTCCATTCCACTGTGACGCGTTGATCCCCGATGCTGTCCACCCACTTGCCCACGTAATCCGGCTGGATCGGTAACTCACGGCTGAAGCGACGATCGATCAACACCAAAAGCTGCACGCTCGCCGGGCGACCGAACGCGAGCAGCGCATCCAACCCGGCGCGGATGGAACGGCCGGTGAACAGCACATCATCCACCAGCACCACCTTGCGGTCGTTCAGGTCGAAGTCCAGCTCCGTAATGCTCGGCGTGGGGGGTGTGGACCGGTGCCGGAAATCATCGCGGTGGAAGGTGATGTCCAATTCACCATAAGCAAGCAGTTCCTTGCCGATGATCCGCTTCAGCTCCTCGCGGATCCGCCGCGCAAGCACCACACCGCGTGGTTGCAGGCCGATGAGCGCGACGCCTTCCAGATCACCGTGGTCCTCGATCAACTGGTGGCAAAGGCGTTGCACCGTAAGCCCGAAGGCTTTGCTCGCGAGGAGGGTGACCGGCTTCATGCGCCGCCGAAGATAGCGGGGCATCCCTTGAACCATGAAGTCCGCGCTCCCACGATCGCTGTCTTGTCCTGAAATAGGTTGACACAAACAACTAACACAAGATGGGACTTTCAAAGGAGTTCAGAGTGAACAGGACATACAGCGAGGAGAGCAAGAAGCAAGCGGTATTCAAGGTGCTCAGCGGGGAGCTGCGCAAGAGCGATGCGATGAAGGAATTCGGGATCCGGGGTTCGGGCAGCCTGGACCGATGGATCGAGCGTTACGGCCACGGTATCTTGAGCGAGCATAAAGAACTGCTTGAGCAGATGGGGACCAGAAAGAAGAAAGAGGCTGTTAAGGTTGAAATTCCCGAGACGGAGGAGTTGCGAGGAGAAGTGGCCAGATTGAAGAAGGACTTGCGGGCCGCCGAGTTGCGGGCCGAGGCCTACTCCTTGATGATCGACATCGCCGAGCGGGAGTTGAAGGTGGCGATCCGAAAAAAGTCCGTCACCAAGTGATCCGCGAAATGAAGATGCTACATCCCAGCTATAGCCAGCAGGAGCTGTGTCGATCACTTGGAGTGAGCAGGCAGGCCCATCACAAGAGCAGCGCGCGAACGGCGCGGGTGGTGATGGGGCGGGAAGCGTTGATGGCGATGATCACGGAGATCCGCCAGCAGCAGCGCAAGGTGGGTGGACGTAAGCTCTATCGCATGTTGTGTGGGCCGATCCAAAGCTTGAAGGTGCCCATGGGCCGTGACGGGTTCTTCGAGTTCCTGCGGGAGGAGGGACTACTGGTGCGCAAGCGGAGAAGGCGCGTACGCACCACCATGAGCAAGCACGGCATGCCGGTCTATCCGGACCTGTTGAAACGCGCGGTGATCACTGAGGTGGTCGGAGAAATCAGGACAGGCGAAGATCGGAACTTCGCCAAACCATGACCACGAAAAAGAACTACAGGAAGCACACGGCCGCGTTCAAGACCCGAGTCGTGCTTGAAGCGCTCAAGGAGCGCGAAACACTCAGTGAACTGGCCCAGCGGTTCCAGCTCCACCCCACGCAGATCTCCACTTGGAAGAAGGAATTCCTAGAGGGCGCTGAACAGGTGTTCGGTGATGGACCGGTGGTGGATGCCAAGGCCCATGAGCAGGAGAAGGCCCAACTGCACCAGCAGATCGGCGAGCTGACCGTGACGGTGAACTGGCTCAAAAAAAAACTGCTGTGATGACCTTGGAGCAGCGGAGAGCATTGATCGAGCCGACCCTGCAGGGGATGAGCATCGTGCAGCAATGCGATGTTCTGGAGATCCATCGCAGCGGGTTCTACTACACGCCACGGCCGATGTGCCAGGAGGACTTGCGGATCATGCGCTTGATGGACGAACTGCACTTGGAAGACCCATGCAGAGGCACGCGTCGCTTGGTTGATGAGCTCGTGGAGAAGGGCGTGATGATCGGCCGCGACAAGGTGCGGCGCTTGATGCAGGCCATGCGCATCAAGGCGGTGTACTGCGTGCCCAGGACCACCGTGGCCGACGCCACCAAGTACAAGTTCCCCTACCTGTTGCGCGACCTGAAGATCGTGCGCCCTGGCCAGGTGTGGGCCGTGGACATCACCTACGTACCCATACGCGGCGGCTTCATGTACATGGTGGCGGTGATCGACCTGTACAGCCGGTACATCCTGAACTGGAGCATCTCCAACAGCATGGACGCGGAATGGGTGGTGGGCATGATCAAGGAAGCCATCGCCATGCACGGCAAGCCCGAGATCATCAACAGCGATCAAGGATGCCAGTTCACCAGCGAGGCTTACACCGCCTTGTTCCGCAAGGACGGCGCGGCCGAAGGCGTGAAAATCAGTATGGACGGAAAGGGCCGCGCGATCGACAACGTGTTCATCGAACGCTTCTGGCGCACCCTCAAACACGAGCACCTCTACCTGGCACCACCCACCGACGGTGTGGAGTTGTACACGACATGCAAACGCTTTGTCCACTTTTACAACGAGAAGCGCAAGCACTCCAGCATCGGGAAAGTCACGCCAGCCGTACGTTACCGGATGGCCGCATGAACAATGAACAAACCAGTCGAGTTTTGAGTCTCCCCAGACCCCTCAAAAAACACCATCAACACTCACATACATTTGATCAGAACCTGTCCTGAACGGGTCGACCACCTCACACCGCCCCAGGTCAGGCCTTGGTCAGCGACATCACCTACTGGGCGGTGCCCGAAGGGTTCTACTATGTGTTCCTGATCACGGACGTTTGTTCGCACAAGATCATGGGCCATTATCTGGCGCAAAGCCTCGATGGCATCCACGCGATCAAAGCCTTGCGCATGGCCATCAGGGAAAGCCGTCATGAGCTCAGCGGCCAGATCCACCGCGTTCAGGTGCAGTGGGAAATGATGGTGAGCTGGAGAAGGCGGTGGCGACCTACAACAACGAACGCCTGCACATGAGCATCGATTGGAAGGTGCCCTCCGTAGCGCACGAGTTCGATCACAGCCTTCCCAAACGATGGCGCAACTACTACACCTCTGTAAACCCGGTTCAGGACAAACCCGAACTTGTAACCCTAACACAGGACCAACGCAATTAACCCGTCAACCTATTTCAGGACGAGACATTCTTTCCTCTTTCTCCTTCAACCTTCCTCCTTGGCCTTTCGCCTTTAGCCTTCCGTTTCAGGTTTCAGCCTTCAATTTTCAGCTTTCCTCTTTCAGCTTTCCGCATCCTACTCCACCACCACTCGTTCATAGCTCACCCCACCGGGGTCCGTACACCGGATCACATACGTGCCCGCACCGAACCGCGAAAGATCCACCTCCTCCGTGGTCTTGCCGGGGGCCAGCGGGCGCTGGTACAGCAACTTGCCCAATGCATCGTACACGCTGTAATAGGTCTCGGCCATGAGCGGATCTTGGAACGCGATGGTGAAACGGCCGGTGTTGGGGTTGGGGCGGATGCTCATCGTTCGACCCTTCACGATGGACGGCGGCATACCCGTAGTGAAGGTGCATCCGTCGTAAACCACGATCGGAGCATAAGTCGTATCGGTAACCGTAACCTCATACATCATGGCGCCATCCGTGGAAGTGAGCGTGAAACTGCTATCTACCGGAAATAGATCGGTGATGGTGATCGGGTGCCAGCGCTCGTAGCACGGCAAATGGCCCAGCGAATCTGTTTTGAAGATGTAGTAGGCGCCACTTGAGGGGCCCACATCGCCAATGATGACGCCGTTGTAGATGTAACCACCATCTGAGTATGGCAGCAAGTCACCAATGCTATGGCGATATCCATTTCGGCCTACCGACCGTGTCCACAGCGTATCCCCATTCAGGTCTGTCTTCAACAGCAGTGGTCGGTATTCAAGATTGTAACCCTGTACGCCAAGGTTTGAGAGCACCATATAGTTGCCATCATGAGCCCGGACGATCCGTGAGGCCCGCCGTGAGTACCAGATATTCGGCGTGCTATCATAACCCTTGCACCATTGCACTTCCCCTCCACCATCCAATTTCATCATAAAGAGCTGGGGGTGATAGTCAGGCGGCAAGGGAATGAGCGAATTTGTGGAGGCGATGGTGTCCGTGGCACCCGTGATAATGAAGGAATCATCTGACTCGATCAGGCAATCGTGTACCATTCCGCTTGGGCGGATGTAGCTCTTGCACCAGAGGAAGTTGCCGTCCGCATCCATTCGGGCCACCACCACACCCGCAGTGTCCATATTGATCCCAGCCAGCAGATCGCCGCCGGGTAGTTCGTGGATGAACTGGAAGCTGCCATGGTGGCCGAAGGCCTGGTCAACCCCATCATAACCGAAATGTCTTGACCATAGCGGCTCTCCGTTGGCATTTGTTCTCAGCGCGAAGAAGAACTTATCCCTACCCCAAACCACCACGCCTCCATCCGCCGTCACCTCCAGATCTCGCGGAAAATTCCTGCAATTTGCGGCATTCATGCTGTAGCACCGGAGGGTTTCCACGTTCCCCAGAGAGTCCATCGTGCCTGCGGCAGGGTAAAGTGGGGGAATGGTCTGCGACATGAAAGAAGAGCAGGAGTCTAAGCGCTCATAGGTGGTAACAAAAACGAACTCGTTGGCCGATCGTCGTCTTATTGCAAAGGGTCCCCCCACCTGGCTATTCCAGTAGTGCGTGCTTTGCACCAAATTCCCTTGGGTATCGAATACCGATGCGCCCCGACTATACTGGAAGTTCACGAGCACATTACCGTTCGCTAATTCGGTCATGGCCAGTGGTGCGGCCCCCTGACAGTCCCATAGCTTCTCGTACGAGGTTTGCGCCAGCATCTTAAGAAAGCAGCCCAATGCCAAAAGGAAAAGAATAGACCTTTTCATGTTCATTGGACAATGAGCTTCTTCGTTCTGCTGCTTTCGCCATTCGTGGCACGGATCCAATAGGTCCCTCGGGCAAGTTGAGATAGGGGTAACGTGAGCACAGGACCCTTCATCCTTCGCCATACCCCGACCTGCCTGCCAAGGAGGTCGTGCAGCATAATGTCTCTCAGTGCATCATCCGGCATGCGGAGGTGAACCTCATTCTCCGCCGGGTTGGGATAAACGATGAAGTCCCAGCCCTCGCCAGTTGCGACCGGGTCCGAAATGGGTGCCATGGTCCGGCTCTTCACAAAAGGCACGGTCGCGATAATGAAGGCGTAATCCGAATGCAGGGTGTCCAGCAGTGTGCCGACCTGGCCATGGAGCTCAGCAGTAGAAAGGTCGAGGATCACATTGCCGTTAACCGCAGCGACCGTATCGTTCGCCGGTCGAATGGTATCGTTCATCCAAGTGGGTATAAAGGTGACGTAAAGAGTATCCCCCGCAGCGAAGCCCGGGAGCGTAATGCTCTGTGTGGCCGGAGAGGTACAACCCAACAAGTTCTGGTTCTGCGCGGTCATGTACCAGCTTTTCTCCCAATAGGCGTTCAGGTTATGCACCCAGCCGATGGCGAGATCCTTCGAGGGCTCACGAAGCAGCCAATAGCATTCGATCTTCCGCGTCTCATCCGAGTTGGTTCCTATCGTATGACGGTGTGCGCTGAAGGGGCCATCGAAGAACCCATTCGCCTGCCAGTTCGGATGGTTCAGCAGGTCTGCTAGCGGCTTGAAATGATGATGGACAGGCTTGTTCGGAACCTTGATGGTAATCGGCCATCCTAGTTCCACTGCGTTTGTGTCATTCAGAAAATTGGACGGCGGAAATTGCACTTGAGCTGGGTTCAAATCATCCGGTAGCGGCTTCTTCACCGCATCCGGCCAAAAGAACACACGCTCCCAGCCCCAACTGGTTCCGGCTGCGAAGTTGCCCGAGAATGCGCTGGCCCATAGCTCGTTATGGAAGGAGATGCCGTAGTTGGCGAAGTATTGATAGGTCGCGCGTTCAGTGGTATCCGGGACCATGACAATGTCCTTGTTCCCATATGTGGTGTATTCTCCTTGGTGGAAGGGCTTCTTCAGGCCACCGCTCACATAAGTGTTACGATAGGCTTGTGAGGCATCAAAGCCGTTGCGCACGGTCCACTCCCATTGCAGGCCGATGTGCACACCCAACAAGTCCACATTGGGGTTGGTGAAGGGCAGGTAAAAGGCCGTGTCCGTCACCACATCGCGTGCGTAACTCATCAAGAACAGCTTGTTCGATTCGCCCAACGGTGAAGACGCAGGTTCATCCGGGACCACATCTCCCCGCACGTATTCCGCAATGTCCGTGATCCAATTGCTGATGGTAGCAGGTAGTTCGGGATCCTCCACCCACGTTCCGTGGTTCTCCAAGCAGTTCTCATCGGTGGTAACCGTTTGGTAGGACAGCATCTGGTCGATCTCGTTGAACGGCTCGATGGCCGCCAGATTCACCGAATAGCCCCAGCGGCTCATGATGTACTTGTACTTCCGCTTCCAATAATAGAATACGCCACTATCCAACAGATCCAGACCCGAGGAGTCATGGGTATAGAAGAACTCCTTCAGGTCATAGGCGTTGTCCGGCGGGTCCTGTCTGTGAGGTTCCAGGAAATGGATCATATAGGGATGGCAACCCCAAATGAAGCTCTCGTAGCTGATGATGGGTGGGTAGGGATCGACGCAGAGCTGGAGGTAGATGTTCTCCGCTCTCGCATGGTCCAGCATTTCGTCGAAAGCCCAACACTGGTACTGGCAATTGCCTTGGATCGTAGGCATGCCTGATCCATTGGTGCATGGGTCCACAGCCCGGTAATTGTCATAGACGCCCAGGTTCACCCATTCCGGAGCAAAGACGAAACGCATCATGAATATGCGCATGAAGTTGCCACCAACGGAATCCAGTTGTTCCATGGTCTGCTTCATCACATCGAAGTCGCGCTGGAAAAAGAGGTACGGGGCGGAACTTGGATAAGTGGCGGATCCGAAATTCCCATGGTAGGGTCCCATGTTCGTACCCAAACCGAAGAAGGGCGTGCCGTCCGCGAAGCGCAACATGCGGCGATTGAGGGTATCAACAGCCAAAGGACCATGATTATCGGGCAAAGGCGGGTCACAAACGAAGGAATAGCCTGAATGGACCAGGGGCTGGAGTACGTTGTTGGCCATGGTGGCCGTATGGGGTGCTTGGATGGAGAGTGCGAATTGCCAAGGACCTTCTTCGTCCGGTGCGAACCGGAACCGGACGTGGTACGGGAACAGCGTACTGCCTGTGTCCTCTGTAAGCAGTGCTAAGTCGGGATCCGGTGCATTCTCCCACATGCTCTCCCGCATGTAATAGCCCCACTTCATTCGTTGCACACCGGACGGGCTGGTCAGTGTCAGTACCAACCGGAGCGAGTCATCGGCGTAGGGGTTGAGGTCATGCACTGCATCCGTATTGCTCGGGTTAGCGCTGTAGATCACCGGAGCATTGGGGTAATAGTGGTCAAAGAACCGCTCGATCGCGTCCGTGTACTCCTGCGGCAACTCGAACCCGATCTCCAACTTCTCCCATTTGTTCACATGCAACACATTGTCAACCACTGCGGTTGCAGGATCCGGACTCACCACCACCACGTCGCCAGCGCTTCCTAAGTTGTTATCGATGTAGGCATGGAACCGCCCCGCGCCGGTTAACCCACCTGCGTGAAAGCCGGGTCGCAACCGCACCTGCGTTCCTGATACGAACTCCGCGTCCACCGTTCCGCTGACCTCAACCGGGAGATCCGGCGTGCTAGGCGAAAGGATGGGTTGCGTTACGGCAATGTGGTGGGTGCCATCGGTCCACGTCACATCCTGTATGGTCAGGTCCGGGTAGGGTGTTTGAGCCCACACCTTCGGCAAGGCTAACAATGTGGCAGCGAGCGCTACACCAAGGGTGGCAGCCGCGCGCATCACTTCGCGGTTTCAAGCATCACCATCCGCTGTTCCATCTTCGCCAATCGCTCCTCCAATTGGAGGATGTAAAGCGCTTGTTCCTCCACGGTACGCGTTAGAGCGTGCGCGATCGCGCCCAACTCCAGTCCACCTCGGCTTTCGAGTTCACCAGCACTCGGGATCGCTGGCATGTGGTGGTTGGATCGCAGGTACTCCCGCAATTCATCCAAGGGCATCAAGTGGTAACCCTCATCAAAGACATAATCGTCCCATGTGCCGAGTTTCACCATCACATCGCGGGTCTGGATGCCATCTTCCACATAAAGTCGGTAACCATCCACCGCGCCCACAGGCGGCACCGTCCCTATTCCCACTTTCCCGTCCTTGCTGACCGTCATGCGCAGCACGTTGTTCGTTTTGATGAACAGCGGCATCGCGTTGTTGGTGCCGAGGTACTCCGCATAGACGATGGAATTCCCGCAACGGGTCCATGGATAAGCGTGGCCCGGGCACACGTCCTCCAACACCGGAATGTCCGAATCGGAGAACCGCTTCAGCACGCCATTCTCATCCGTAACAAGCAGGCCGGGCACGGTGCCGGTGAGCGAACCCACTTCCACATCGCCATTGCTCTTTATCCGCAACCTCTCCGTGGCATTGCTCTTCAACACCACATCCTGCTCATCCGCGGTACCGATGTAATCCGTTTCCGGGTCCGAACCGGTATTGCCGCCCATGGTCCAATCGCTGCGATCCGGTCGCGAGATGTACGTCCCTACCTGCAATGCTTCGCAGCTATTCGCGTCCGACACCGTCACTTGGTAGAAGCCTTGGTCCAATCCCCAGCGGTTCTGGTTGGTGGGTCCATCGTCCCACAGGAAGGTATACGGTGCAACCCCATCGGCTACGGTTACCTGTATGCTGCCGTTGGAGCACTCGTAGCAACTGATGTTGTAGTCATTGCTGAACACATGTGGGTTTGCGGCCACGCGCATGGTGTTCGGTTCGGTCAGCGTGATCTCGGCATCATCCTTTGCACTTAAGGCGTCCTTTACACTGAGGTGGTAATAGCCCGCCGCCAAGCCACTAATGCTCTGTGTGGTCTCCGCCGTGGACCACGTATAGGTATAGGGCGGCGTACCCCCCGTAACCGCTGCACTCAGTGTTCCATCCTTCAACCCGAAACACGATACGTTGAAGCCGTTGTAGTCGCTCGGGGTCAGTGTGATCTGCAATTGTGCAATGCCTATCAAAGGCGCACAAACGGTCGCAGCCACGATCAACAGCCACTTATTGGGGGGGGTAATTCATGAGGCTTAGGTTAAGGTGGGTTGAAAATATCCGGATCCCCGAGGGTTGGTGCGCGCGGTTGATAAGTTGTCGTGCGCCCTACCACCCGAAAACCACACCGCCCCGGCCTTTCGACCGGGGCGGTGTTCTACGTGGTGGTATACGCGGCCTTACGGCAGCGGTGTACTGAAACCCTTGGCTGGATCGCTGAACGGGCTGGCGCCTGCGGCGCCGAGCGCGTTCACGCGGAACCAATAGTGCTTTGCTGGATCCAACGCGGTGGCCTCGAAGCTGGCGCGCGAAGTGAGCGCGAGCAGCGTCCATTGGCCCTCCACATCGGGGTCCGTCGGATTCACGAAGAACTGGTAGTAGTAAGCACCTTTTACGGGCTTACACCGCAGGTCTATCGTTCCGGGCAATGCACCAGTGCGGGCCTCGAAGTCGGTGGGCGCATGCAGCGGACCGATGGGCTCGGGCTGCTTGCGCAGCTCGAATCCCGTGCTGAGGATCTTCAGCTCGTCGCCTACCCGCTGTATTGGAAACATACAGGGCCATGCGTACGAGCAGATCGTCCACGGCTGCTTCGGCCTTTTGGCGTGCGAACACCTTGGCGTGGTCGCCACCGGCGGCTTCCGTGATGGCGGTCTCGAGTGCCTCGCGCCCGTTCTTCAGCTCTGTGAGCGTCGGGGTGGGCGTGGGGAAATCTGCGTTCCCGTTCATCCTGCTCTCCACCAGCAGCGCCTTGGCCACCTTGTCGGTGGGGCTCAACCCGGTTATTCCGGCTCTTGCTTGACGCATTTGGTTGTTGCGTTGCGCGGTGGCAAGGTCCGGAGGCCTTAGGGCTTCCTGGCCGGGTCGCTGATCGGCTCCCCGGACCTTCCATCGCTGGTTGCGTAGCGGTTGTCGCGTGCCGATGACAAGTCGGCTTTCATCAGCAATAACGCGCGGTTGCGAAGAGGGTTGCCTGGATTATCCTGTATTAACACTACTTTCCGGGGTGCTGCCTTCGGAAAATGGCCGTGGACAGGGTCTTTAGCCACCTTTCCTCCGGTGGATGATGCCGTTGGTCGCTTATTGGCAATGCGTGGTCTTTTGTGAGACGCCGGATGGACCGCTCCGCGGATCCTCCGGCGTGACGCGGTGCATGTGGAGCGGAAACCATTCACGGTTCTGCCGGGACTTCAAATAGTCTGGTGAAAACAATGAAAGGTTTTGGGGAAACTTCAAATAGTCCGGCGAAAACCTTTGAAGGTTTCGGCGAAACTTCAAATAGTCCGGGGAAAACCTTTGAAGGTTTCGGCGAAACTTCAAATAGTCTGGCGAAAACCTTTGAAGGTTTCGGGGAAACTTCAAATAGTCCGGGGAAAACCTTTGAAGGTTTTGGGGAGACTTCAAATAGTCTGGGGAAAACCTTTGAAGGTTTTGGGGAGACTTCAAATGGTCCGGGTGGGACTTTCAATGGTCATGGGGAAACCTTCAACACCCGGCCGGGGCTTCAAATGGTCCTGGGGAAAGCGTGAATGCCCAAGGCGGGGGATCGCGTGGTCCGGGGCGGGAAATTGAACGGATCACGCTGAACCGTTCACCCAGCACACTGCGGGACCGCAGGCCAGAGCACATCGGCAGTCCAGCAGGCCAGCGTTTGCTCTCCGCTGTTGGGTCAAGGTGTCCCACGGCGGGTCATCAACGTACGTTGCGCTCCGTGAGTGGACCTTGTTAGGAACACGCCCTTGAACGACGAAGCCCCGGCTCACGCCGGGGCTTCGATGCTTCATATTCTATCAGGACTACCCTTCTTCGCCGTCCTCCTCTTCGAACTTGTCCTTCTTCTTGCCTTTGTTGGACCGCTCGGTGTTCTCCATGCTGCTCTTCAAGTCGCTCAGCACGCTGAGGTCGCCGAGGGTGCTCTTCTCCACCTTGTCGTTCACGCTCTTCACCGCTGCGGATCCGCCACCGGCGGCTTCCTTGCGCGGGGCGCGCTTGCCTGGGGCTGCGGTTTCCACGGGCTCCTCCCCTTCCTCGAAGGTGCGGGTGTGGCTGAGGACGATGCGACGGGCTTCGGCGTTGAACTCGAGGACGTAGAACGGAAGTTTCTCCTCCACATCGGCTTTGCTGCCATCGGCCTTCTTCAGGTTCTTGGCGGTCACGCTGCCTTCCACACCGTATGCAAGGCTCACCACGAAGTTCTGTCCGGCACGACCGGTGATGGTACCCTCGTGTACGCTACCTGGCGTGAACACGGTGGCGAACACCTCCCACGGGTTCTCTTCCACTTGCTTGTGGCCGAGGCTGAGGCGACGGTTCTCCTTGTCCACTTCCAACACCATCACTTCCACGGTGTCGTCCACGTTGCAGAACTCGCTCGGGTGCTTGATGCGCTTGGTCCAGCTGAGGTCGCTGATGTGGATGAGGCCATCCACGCCCTCCTCCAACTCGGCGAAGATGCCGAAGTGGGTGAAGTTGCGGACCTTGGCGGTGTGCTTGCTGCGCACCGGGTACTTGAACTCGATATCGGCCCAAGGATCGGTGCTCAGTTGCTTCATGCCGAGGCTCATCTTGCGCTCTTCGCGGTCGATGTTCAACACCACGCAATCGATCTCCTGACCTTCCTTCAGGAAGTCCTTCGGGCTGCGCAAGTGCTGGCTCCAGCTCATCTCGCTCACGTGCAGCAGACCTTCCACGCCGGGGGCCACTTCCACGAACGCGCCGTAATCGGTGATCACCATCACCTTGCCTTTCACTTTGTCGCCAGCGTTCATGTCGGCGCTCAGGGCGTCCCATGGGTGCGGCTGCAGTTGCTTCAGGCCGAGCGCGATGCGACGCTTCTCGTCATCGAAGTCCAGGATCACGACGTTGATCTTGTCGTCGAGCTTCACCACTTCCTCCGGATGGCTTACGCGGCCATAGCTGAGGTCGGTGATGTGAATGAGGCCATCCACGCCACCGAGGTCCACGAACACCCCGTAGCTGGTGATGTTCTTGACGGTTCCCTCGAGGACCTGACCTTTCTCCAGGCCACCGATGATCTGCTTCTTCTGTGCTTCGAGTTCAGCTTCGATCAGCGCCTTGTGGCTCACCACCACGTTCTTGAACTCCTGGTTGATCTTCACCACTTTGAACTCCATATTCTTGCCTACGAACTGGTCGTAGTCACGAATAGGCTTCACGTCGATCTGGCTACCGGGCAAGAAGGCTTCGATACCGAACACGTCCACGATGAGGCCACCCTTGGTACGGCACTTCACGAAGCCGGTGATGATCTCGTTGGTCTCCATGGCGCTGTTCACCTTGCCCCATGCGTTGTGTACACGTGCGGTCTTGTGGCTCACCACCATCTGGCCGCCCTTGTCCTCCTGCTTCTCGATGTACACCTCTACTTGGTCGCCAATGGCCAGGTCGGCCTTGTAGCGGAACTCGCTGATGGGAACAACACCTTCGCTCTTGTAGCCGATGTTGATCACCACTTCCTTCTTGTTCATCCCCACGACCGTACCCATGAGCACTTCCTTTTCCTGGATGCTGCTCAAGGTGTTCTCGTAGGCGGATTCCATCTTCTCACGCGCCTCGGCGGTGAGGGTCTTCTTGTCATCCTCGATCCCTGCCCAATCGAAATCGGCGGGTGGTTCGGCGAAGGTGACCTTGTTATTCTCGACTGTTGACATCCTGTTCTACTTGTATCCCGGACCGAGGACGCTGTCCGAAAGGGTTTGTGTGTGTACCCGGCGCGTCGTACCGGGCTTCCCGAAAGGGGCCGCAAATGTAGAATGAATTCCCTCAGCTTCAGTATGAACAGCTGTTCGCACTTCTGTTCGACGGGCCGCTGGATGGAACGCAGATCCGACCATTTTCGCATGCGAAGTGCGGGTCTATCTTCGCCGCCCCTTTCGGAGAGGTGCCAGAGTGGTCGATCGGGTCTGTCTCGAAAACAGATGTGCCTTCACGGGTACCGGGGGTTCGAATCCCTCCCTCTCCGCCAACGCGAAGGCCGCCGATAGGCGGCTTTCTTGTTCAACGAGCGATCGGAGCTAGCTCCGATGAGCGAGGTGAACAAGAAAGCGCAGAGCGAAGCGATGCGGCCTTCGCGTTGATGCCCCCCTTCAAGGGATAGCCCGTCTCGGGCAATCCCGACGATTCACCGAACAAGCGATGCGGCCTTCGCATTGATGCCTCCTCTACAAAGGATAGCCCGTCTCGGGCAATCCCGACGTTTCACCGAACAAGCGAAGCGGCCATTGCATCGAATCCCTCTCCGCCGTTCGGCGGAAAAGCCCGCTTCGGGCGGTCCCGACCACTCGCTGAATTATCGAAGCGAGTAGCGGCTGATCCCCCGAAGTCCGCCTCGCCTTTTCGTGTGCTTCCGCACTCTTTCCTTGCTTTGCACGCATGACCACCGAAGCACAAGTCCTCGCGCACGTCATGGATCGCACACGGCAATACACGTTGTCCTACTTCGACCGCTTGAAGGACCACGACCTGCACCGACGCTTCGAATGCGATGGGAAGATCTTGAATTCAGTCTTCTGGATCATGGCCCACCTCACCGCCAGCGAGAACGGACTGCTACTGATGGCCACCGGCGGACCCTTCGATAAATTCTCCTGGGCCAAGCACTTCACAGTCGGTAGCGCTGGGTTGCCACAGGAGGAATGCCCGCCCATTGAAGCGGTCATGGAGATGTTCCACTTGGTTCACGCCAAGGCCATGGCACATCTGCCGACGTTGACATCAACAGCGCTGGAAGCCCCGGATCCCACCGGGATCCCGCTTATCGGAACAACGGTGCGTGATGTGATCACCCACGCGATCCGTCACGAAGGTTCGCATGTGGGGCACCTCGGTTGGCTGTGCAAATTGCACGGCGTACGCACGATCTGAGGATCGCTGTGGCTAGTGCCACATCAACCAGAAGACGACGACCCCACCGAAGAACCCGAGTGCAGCAGGGAACGCGATCCGTCGCAGGTACCAGAGGAAATCGATCCCTAGGATGCCCATGGTCGCCACTCCAGCTGCGGAACCGATGATGAGGATGCTCCCTCCTGTTCCAGCGCAATAGGCCAGCAATTCCCAGAAGGAGTGGTCCACAGGGTATTGCGTCATGGGGTACATGCCCATGGCCGCTGCGACCAAGGGAACGTTGTCCACCACGGCGCTCAACAATCCGATGGATGTGTTCACGGCGTAGATGTTCCCCAAGTGGCCATCGAGGAATTGCGCCATGTCCGTCAAGTGTCCCGCCTCTTCCAATCCGGCCACGGCCGTGAGTATCCCGAGGAAGAAGAGGACGCTGGGCACATCCACGCGGCGCAGGACGGCGGTAACACGCAACTGGCCGGCAGCGGTATCGGTGGATCGCGTGTGCATGAGTTCGGTGACGATCCACAGCATGCTCAGGCCGAGCAGGATGCCCATGTAAGGCGGCAGATGTGTGACGGTCTTGAACAGGGGTACTGCAAGTAGCGCAGTGAGCCCAAGGATGAGCACCAACATCCGCTTCGCGCGTGAAAGGCCCGCTTGGCCTGGGGTGGTTTCCACCTTCGCCGATCGCTCGATCTTGCCACGAAAGGTGAAGGTGAACCATACCAATGGAAGGATCAAAGCAGGTCAAGCTCGGCGCCAAGAGCTTCAGGATGATGTTCCAGGTGGTCAATTGGCCGGCGATCCAGAGCATGATCGTGGTGACGTCGCCGATCGGCGACCAAGCCCCGCCCGCATTCGCCGCGATGATCACCATGCCGGCGAAGGTCCAGAGGTCCTGCTTATTCTTGACGATCTTCCGCAAGAGGGCACTCATCACGATCGCGGTGGTCATGTTATCCAAGGCCGCGCTCAGGAAGAACGTGATGAGACCGAGGATCCACATCAGCCGGACCTTGTCCGTACCGCCGATCCTGTCGGTGATCACCGAAAAGCCGCCATGTGCATCCACCAATTCAACAATGGTCATGGCCCCGAGGAGGAAGAACAGGATCGCCGCGATATCACCCAAATGTTCCACCAACCGGTCCGAGAGCGTTTGTTCGACCCCGAGTTGTTGCGGTACACCATGCGGCTCCATGGACAGCAGCACCCACACAAACACACCCGTGAGCAATGCGGTGGCCGCCTTGTTGATCCGCAATGGGTGCTCCAAAGCGATGCCCAAGTAGCCGATCACGAACACGACGGCGATAGCGAAATACATGCGGCAAGATTAAGCCGCAGGACGATGAACCAACCGAGGCTCACAGGTTCTTCTGTATAAACTTGCCGCATGAAGGCTTCGTCCAACATCCGTTTGCAGACGGTCGTCCTGGTGGTGGGCATCGTACTGGCCGGCGTGAAGTTCGTGGCGTGGCGGACGACACACAGCAATACCATCCTGAGCGATGCGCTGGAGAGCATCGTCAACGTAGTGGCCGGCGGATTCGCTTTGTACAGTCTCATCCTTTCCGCAAAACCGCGTGACCGCGAACATCCGTATGGTCATGGCAAGGTGGAATTCATCAGTGCAGGGATCGAAGGTGGTCTTGTGGTCCTGGCCGGAGGGCTCATCATTTGGCGGGCGATCGCGGCGCTACTTGCCGGCCAGCATTTGCATGATCTTGACGTCGGGATCCTTCTAACCGGCTTCGCAGGCGCGGTCAATCTGGTCATGGGGATCGCCTTGCAACGGCGCGGCAAACGGTCGCGGTCCATCACCATGGAAGCCGGTGGGGCACACCTGCTCAGCGATGCATGGAGCACGGCCGCCATGGTCGTCGGGTTGATCCTCATCCGGATCACAGGGATCCTCTGGCTGGATCAGGTCTTCGCCATGGTCTTCGCACTGTATATCATCTACACTGGCTTGCGCATTTTCCGCAGGTCCGTTGCCGGGATCATGGATGAGGCGGACCTGGATCTCGCGTCATCGGTGATCGCCCGATTGGAGGACGCCCGTGTTCCGCAATGGGTGGACATGCACAACTTCCGGATGATCAAGTACGGACCGGTCCTGCACATCGATTGCCATGTGACGCTGCCATGGTATTACACTTTGGAGCAAGCCCATAGCGAGATCGCGACCATGGAGCGACTGGTGAATGATCAGCAGGCCGGCGAGGTGGAACTCTTCATTCACATGGACCCTTGCATACCAGCCAGCTGCAGCATTTGCCGGTTGGATGAGTGTCCGCAACGCAGATCGCCATTCCGCGAACGCATCACTTGGACCAAGGAGACGGTACTCGGTAATGCAAAGCACTCGGCCGATCCGAAGTGACAAGACCACCCCAACAGAAAAAGCCCCTCAACGGGGCTTCTTCCTTGGGTGGAAGACCGGGCTTGAACCGGCGACCTCCGGAACCACAATCCGGCGCTCTAACCAACTGAGCTACATCCACCACGAAGCCGGATCGCTCCGGCGGGCGGCAAATATAGCGTGACACATCCGAGCGGATCACGAAGTGAACATCAGCAGCGATGTACTTTGCGCAGGTCCATGCATGTGCTCTTCCTGCCCAAGTGGTACCCCGGCCGCAAGGACCCGCAATTGGGTGATTTCCTGAGGAAGCAAGCCCAAGCAACAGCGGCCTTCGCGCAAATGAGCGTGGTGCATGTGGAGAGTTACGCCGCTGGGGAACATGTCGCACGTGAACAGTTAAGGGAGACCGATGGTCTATGGGAACTCGTTCTCAGATATCCGGCGAATACATCCCGATGGACGGCGTATCGAAAGGCCGTGAATGCCGTCCGGTACTGGATGGCAGCCACCCGAGGCTGGCACAGGGTCGTGCAGGAACGAGGCCGACCCGACCTGATCCACGCGTACATCCTCGTTCGACCCGTACTCTTCGCGCGTTGGATCCGTTTCCGACACGGAACGCCCTACCTCATCAGTGAACAGAGCAGCGAGTACCTTGATGGAACGTTCGCCGCCAAGAGTGCGCTCTTCAAGTTCATCAACCGCCGGTTGTTCCATGGAGCGTCGGCGATCACCGCCGTTTCGAACTGGTTGGGTGAGCAATTGGTCCGGTTCGACCTCTGTGCGGGGTACGATGTGGTCCCCAACGTGGTGCCGGGATTGGACCGGCGGCTGCCATCGGCGGGAACACCTGGTGAATTCCTGATGGTGGCCGATCTGGTGGACAAGACGAAGAACGTGAGCGGTGTGCTCAGGGCATTGGCGGCAACCCGTGCAGCGGAACCAGGGCATCGTTTATCCATCATCGGTGATGGGCCTGATCGCCGGATGTTGGTGGATCTCGTGAAGGAATTGGAACTTGGTGACCGGGTCCGATTCCTTGGCCGCATGCCGAACGCTGAAGTCCTTGATCAGATGGGTCGCACCTTCGCCGTGATCGTGAACAGTTATGTGGAAACCTTCAGTGTGGTCACTGGTGAAGCATTGGCCCAAGGAAAGCCGGTGATCGCCACACGATGCGGTGGACCGATCGCGTTCATCAAACCGGTGAACGGAATGCTGATCGGACCCGGCGACGACAAGGCATTGGCCGATGCGATGATCGACCTCACGCGCAACGCCGGGCGCTACGATCCCGCCGCCATCCGCAACAGCGTGGCAAGCGACTTCAGTCCCACCGCGGTGGGCAATGCCTTCCACGCGATCTACGAACGCATCCTCACGCATGGCCATTGATCGTGTGAAGCTGGCCGCGTTGATCGGGCCCCTGCCCTTGCGCCATTGGGAGCACATGGCGTTGGAGAAATTGCGTGCGGTGAAGGGAGTGGAATGGATCGGATCCATCGCGGTTACCGATGTGCGCGATGCACCGCGCGGCGGAGCGATGTTCGATCGATACGTTGTGCAAGCCATGCAGGGGTTCGGCGCGTTGGGCGAACCGGAGAACGCCCAGGACCTCGGACCGGAATTCTCCGTGAATGATCCGATCTCACACCAAGCGGACGTGGTGTTGTGCGTGGGTGGCGCCGATGGATCCACCTACCGAGGAAGAACGGGGCAGGAAGTGTGGGAGTTCCGCAACGCGGACAACTCCTCCCCGCGATCGGTGCCGACCGGAATGCGTGAATCCTTCCTTGGGTGGCCCACGGTCCACGCTGACCTTCTGGAGAGCACCAGTGGTGGTGTCCTGCTGAACGGTTGCTTCCGGTCCCGGCCGGAGGATCCTGCTGCCTGCGCGGACCAGATCCTGGAAAGCATCATGGGTTGGCCGGCCGCAGTGATGCAGGAACGCATCGCCACCGGCGTATCGGTGCCGCCACCATCGGAGGATGAACTGATCGCGATCCCCTTCCCGGGTTTCTTCACCCTTCTCTCCCATCGTTTCAGGAAACTCCTCGGAAGCACCGGTCGTGGGTCATCCTCCCCATCCATCGGCGAATGGAACATCGGGATCCTGCACCAACCGGTTCATGCGTTGCTGCGGGAAAATGCGAGCATGAACGTCCGGTGGATGCCCGCAACATCCAAAGGGAAGGCGCGTCTGGAACCCTTCGGGTACATGGATGATGAAGGTGAATTGAACGTGCTCTATCGCAAGTTGACCATTGAGGATGGCCATTCGCTGATCTCACGCGTGAGACCAAAACCCGATAACATCCTGAAACGATCACGCACGATGTTGGACATCGATGGGCGCCATGAGTATCCGTTCACGCTCCTGATCGAAGGCAAGGTCCATGTCCTGCAGGGTTCGATCGATGACGACAGGATCGAGTTGTATCAACTGAACACGACCAACGACGGTCTGGAGAAAGGTTCGACCATCGCTGAGTTCGGCGTGCATGCACCAACTCTCTTTCAATTCCGCCATCGATGGTGGCTCATGGGCACCGAGGATGCGGATGGCGATACGGACCTGGTCATCCATCATTCCGCTTCGCCATTCGGGCCGTTCGTGCAGGTCGGGTCCGGGCCTGTGAAATGGGACGTGCGTTCCGCGCGACCAGCCGGTGTGCCGTTCGAACATGAAGGCGCGCTCTACCGGCCTGCCCTCGATGCCTCCGATCCGCACGCATCCATTGTGGTGTTGAACCGGATCACGCGTTTGGACGAACACGGCTTTGCCGAGGAGGAGGTCCAGCGGATCGAGGGCTTTCGGGCCACGTCCTATGGACTCGGTGTCCGGACCGTATCGGGCATGGGCGATGTGACGCTGGTGGATGGCCTACGAAGCCCTGTTGTTTCAGGCAAGAAGGCGAACGCGAGCCGCAGCAAACGACGCCATTCACGCAAGAAGGACGAGGGCGCATGATCCTTCCTGTCATCGGCACGATCGGTACGCGGGTGCTCATCGCCGTCGCGAACCTGTTGCTGGTCGCCGTGTCCGCGCGGACCTTGGGGATGGATGGTGTGGGCACCATCGCGCTCATCATCCTCGGCATCACCTTCATCCTTCTCTTCAACAATATCGTCGGTGGCGGTGGGTTGGTCTACCTCGCTGCACGCTATGCGACCTCCACACTGCGATGGCCCTCGTACGGCTGGGCCATCATCACGGCCACTGTTGCGTGGGTGATCATGCGGTGGCTTCCGATGGTGCCCACGGAGTACGTGCTACCGACCGTCCTTCTGGCGTGGCTGCGTTCCATCACGGGGATCCACAGCAACCTGTTGTTGGGTCGCGAACGCTATGGCGCGCACAATTCCCTTCTGCTTGTGCAATCGATCCTGCTGCTCGCTGCGTTCACGATCCTTGTCCAGTATGATGGCGCGACCGTAATGGATTATATCCATGCGGGCTTCGTCGCGGATGGTGTCATCGCATTGATCGGCGGCCTTCTTCTCACGGATGGAGGTTCGCGCATCACTGCCGTCGGTCATCCACTGGTGGAACTCTTCCGGTTGGGCGCGCTGTCGCAGCTCGCCAACGGATTGCAGCTGCTCAACTACCGGTTCGTGTACTTGTTGATCGACCGCATGCAGGGATCCGCACTGCTCGGCCTGTACTCCGTCACCACCCAACTCGCGGAAAGCGCTTGGCTGGTACCGAAGAGCCTGGGCACGGTCCTGTATGCCCGTGTGAGCAATACCGCGGACCTCGAACGCCAACGGGACCTGAGCCTCACGGTCCTGAAGATCGCCACGTTGATCGCCTTGTGTACGGTGATCATCCTGCTGCTTCTTCCCGACACCGTGTATCAACTGGTCTTCGGTCCCGAGGTTGTGGGCATTGCCCCGTTGATCGCATGGATGTCCCCGGGACTCGTGGCAATGAGCGCATCGCAAGCCTTGAGTCATTACCTCAGCGGAAGCGGCCGCGTCCATCACAACACGATCGGTTCCGGGATCGGGTTGGTGATCACCCTTATAGTGGGCTATCAGGTGATCCCTTCCATGGGCCTGACCGGTGCGGCCATCACCACGAGTCTCGCGTACTGTTCCGCAGTACTCTACCAGATCTTCATTTTCAATCGCATCACCCGTGCGCACATGCGGCACTACCTGCCCAATGCGGATGATGTGGAGCGCCTCCGCACCCTGTGGATCCGGATGGTGGGTCGGTGATCGGTGGATCAGATCAGATCCAACACGTTCTTCACGCCGAATGGCCGACTCGTGGTGAAGCCTTCACCGAACCCGACCATGATCGAACGCCCCATCTCGCGGGTACGGCCTTCGAGGAAGGGAAGGAAATCCGGACGAGCGATCGGGCTTGTGGGTTCCGTACTCGCCGGATCATGGAACTGCGACTTGAAACACAGCAGGGCTTCCAACTTCTTCTCCCAATGCGGGGTGATGTCGAAGACGATGTCGGGATCGATGTAGCGGTCCTGGATCGCATGCAGCAATGTGGTTGGCCGCCATGCTTCTTGCGCAACGCCTTCGTGCGTGGTATCGATGCGCCGGAGACCACTGAGGAAACAGGCCTCCGCCACCAATTCCGCGGCGCGACCGTGGTCCGGATGACGATCGCGGATGGCGTTCGTCAACACCACACGCGGGCGATGACGCCGGATGGTTTTCACGACGGTGATCAGGCTTTCACGATCCGCGCGGAGGAAACCATCGGGCAACCCGAGTTGGTAACGGAACGCTGCACCAAGAACACGACGCGCAGCCTCTGCTTCGGTCCGTCGCAATTCCGGTGTACCGCGCGTTCCCAATTCACCGGCGGTCAGTTCCACCAAGCCGACCGAATGACCCAGCGCTATATGGTGAAGCACCGTTCCGGCCATGCTGATCTCCACATCATCCGGATGTGCCGTGATGCACAGGATATCGACGTGCTCGGTCATTTGCCGTCGAGCCAATTCAACACACGCTCATCCAACGGACTTACACCGCTTTCAAGGGACATCACCAAATGGCCCTCCTCATCCACGAGGAACTTGTGGAAGTTCCACTTCACCGTGGCGTCCATGGCTCCGTTCAATGCCTTCGATGTGAGCCATTGATACACCGCGTGCTGGCCATCGCCTTTCACCTTCACCTTGCTCATCATCGGAAAGGTCACCTTGTAATTCTTCTGGCAGAAGGCTTCGATCTCCACCTCAGTGCCCGGTTCCTGCCCGCCGAACTGATCGCACGGAAAGCCGATGATCACCAAGCCCTTCTCCTTGTAGGTGTCGTACAGTTCCTGCAACTGCGCATATTGTGGGGTGTAGCCACATTCGCTCGCGGTGTTCACCACGATCACCTTCTTGCCTTTCAGTGTGGAGAAGTCGAACGGTTTGCCGTGGATGTCCGTC
This sequence comes from Flavobacteriales bacterium, assembly GCA_016721005.1. Taxonomy (GTDB): domain Bacteria; phylum Bacteroidota; class Bacteroidia; order Flavobacteriales_F; family PHOS-HE28; genus PHOS-HE28. The sequence goes on along the minus strand of JADKJM010000003.1, from coordinate 87,988 downwards.
GCGGCGAGCGCATGGAAGCTGGCCGTGGGCGCGACCGCACCCGGGTCGGGTGTGCGCGCTCCTTTGAAACAGCCGAACAGACCGAGGAAGGAGAATAGGAGCATATGGTACATGGTTCGTTGTGGCACGGGTCGGCGAAGTTCCGCATTGTCCGGTGAACAACTGACACGCGCGCTCGATCCGCTTTGACCATCAGGATCCCTTGGGTCGTGATGTTACCTTTTGCGCGCTTCAACCGTACAACGCGCCCATGTTCCGTTCACTTCTCCTCAGCATCGTCCTTCTACCGTTCATCGGCACCGCCCAAACGCCGGTTCGCATCGTGGATCCAACCATGCTGGTGTTGAAGCCCGATCTGGGCAACACTGCGGCGCAAGCCGGTATGCAGGCCGCTGGCCTGAACAGCGAAGTGATGGCCAAGGCCCAGCACAACAGTACCGAGGATCATTGGCCAATAGGATTGCGGACCGATAGCGCCCGCATGGCGAACCGCGCAGCCCTCGCGAATTACACGGCCTACCTGATGTGCGAGTACGCCACGGACGAAGGTGCTTTTGTTCTGGTGAGCCTGCCCGCCATCGGCAATTTCCACATGCCCGACGACCTGCGCAGCGTGGAGGACATCCACCTGGTGTTCCGCAGCGGGGGTGTGGAAGTGATCGATAACATACCTGCGAAGGCCCGCGCGAGCAAGGGACCAGCGTGGCGCGGTCTGCCCAGCGCGCAGATCCTGAAGGCGGATGATGTTTTCGCCACCTACGACCTCTCGGATGACCCGGAAGCACTCGTAGCGCTGGAGAAGCAAGGACTGAGCAAGGCCGAGATCGAAGCGGTGATCTTCCGCAGCCACGAACGCAACTGGCCCGATGGCATCGATAGCTTCCAGGACCGCTACCCCAAGCTGGCGCTATTCAAGAAGTACAAGGCCTATCGGTTGGCACATTGGGGCGACAAGGAATTGTTGGTGATCCCCGTTGAAGCGAACCGCAAGGCACCGCTCGGCATCCGACCCTACCTGGACATCTACATGGTGTTCTCCGCCACGGCGGTGAAGGTGAAGGCGAAGAAATAGTCCGGGGTGTAAGCCACCGCTATTCGCGTTCCACCTCCCAACCCAGCGCGTTACCTCGTCCGCTCTCCTGCCAGCAGGTTCCATCGCGCGGCGGACAGTAGTTGATCTCCTGATGTGGATCACTCACCCATGGACTGCACGTGTCATCAGGAGTTGCCCGAACAGGTGCTCCGACCAACAAATCCTGTGGAAGTCCAGTACGCAACCTGCCCCCAACGCGGTATCCTCCGGATCCCTTCTCTTTGCAGCCACATGAAATTCAGTATCAGCGAGATCAGCGAACTCATCCGCCAACGACGGACGATCCATCCGAAGGACTATTCACCGCGTGAGGTCCATCGCGAACTGGTGGAGCGCATTCTCACCAACGGCACGTGGGCGCCCACGCATGGCATGACGCAGCCATGGCGGTTCACCGTGTTCACCGGCACTGCGCGTACACGGCTTTCCTCCTTCCTCGGCGAAACGTATCGCCGCACGACCGCTCCGGAGAAATTCCTGCAACGGAAATTCGACAATATCACCCAACGTCCATTGCAAAGCACGGTGGTGATCGGGTTGGGCATGGTGCGCGATCCGAACGGCAAGATCAGTGAACGCGACGAACAATTGGCCGTGGCCTGTGCCGTGCAGAACATGCAACTGACCTGCGCGGCATATGGTCTTGGTGCATTCTGGGCCACCAGCGGCGTAGCCATGGGATCGGAAATGCGCGACTTCCTCGGCCTCGGCCCGAACGACCAAGCATTGGGGCTGCTCTTCATCGGTTACCCGGAGGGTGAATGGCCCAAAGGGCAGCGCAAGCCGCTGGATCAAGTGAGCACGTGGTTGACGGAATAATGGCCGAGCCTGTACGTTCCTTGTGCGGAATGGACCGTTCGTCTTTGCGCGGTCCTCACGCCAAGCCACTCGTAGGCATCTTTGAGCGCACCATGTTCCTCCTAAGGAGATCCCGATCCGCCATCGTTCTGGCCACTGGACTCATTGCCATGGTACCGTCCGCAGTGGCCCAGCGCGGCGTCACGACCTTGGGCTTACAGGTGAAACCGGTGATCGCCTTGGACTACTTCGACCGGAACACCGCAGAGGAGATCGACCATGTGCGGTACACCATGAACCTCCAGGGCGGTATCGCCTTCGGGATGAACGTGCGCGTGGGGGTCACGAACATGATCTCGTTCGAGACAGGGATCGGGCAGATCCAACGGCGCTATTCGTTCCGCATCGTGAATGATACGAGCGGCTTCGATGCCACGGGCACCATGAAGTACGTGGGGTATGAAATGCCGATCATGGGTCTTGTGTTCATCCGGCTCGGAGAGCGCGCATGGATGAACACGGCATTGGGAGCGTCCATGGATTTCTATCCAAGCGATGCGGAGGGCTTCATGGCCGATGCGGCCGGACGTGCGCGGATCTTCCGGAAGAACTGGGCGCAGGGCGGTGTGATCGGGAACATCGGCGTGGAGTACCGTACCTACAAGTCAGGCACCTTCTACCTCGGCGCTACTTACCACCGCCCGTTCAATGATATGGCGGTCGCGGACATGACCTGGACCTATCGCGGGCCACCCGCCATCAGCACGCATACCGTGCGTACCACGTTGAACGGCAGCTACCTCACCGTGGATCTGCGGTATTACTTCCATGAGGATCCGGCGCGGCGCAAAGCCCCACGGACGAAGTGAGCCCGAGCGCAGGATAACATGGATGAATGCCTAGCCGCAGATGGCGCAGATGACGCGGATAGGATCCAGCACACTGCATACGGTCCGAACCCACCTGCATTACATCCGCGCCATCTACGCCATCTGCGGCCGCTTGGGTCTTTTCAAAGCCATCCGTGCGGTCGGAAGGCGACGGATATCTTCACCGACCATCCCATCACACATGCTCCGACTTTCCACGGCTGCTGTAGCTGCCTTGCTTCTCTCTTCAATTTCCAGTAGGGCTCAAGCACCCAACGATGAATGCGCCTCAGCGATCACGATCTCCTGCGGACAGACACTGAGCGGAAGTACCGCATCGGCATTCCCGGACGAGGCCCTGGCCTGTGGCGTCACGATCACGGCGCCGGGTGTGTGGTACGTGTTGGAGGGAACGAACGCACAAGTGATCGTGACCACCTGTCCGAACAACAGCTACGACACGAAGTTGAATGTGTACCAAGGCTTCTGCGGGGTGATCACCTGCGTGGGTGGGAACGACGATACCGCAGGTGTCGGGTTGTGCAGCAGCTTCGGATTCGCAGCGATGGAAGGCACTACGTACTACATCCTTGTGCAGGGCTACAACGGGGCCACGGGCACTTTCGACCTGGCCGTGACCTGCACACCGATGACCTTCGACGTATGCAACGGTGCGCTGCCCATGACCTGCGGCCAGACCGTATCGGGCACAACGGTCGGCGCGACCGGGGATACCGCTCCGGCCTGTGGCACGGACATCACAGCGCCGGGTGTGTGGTACACATTCGAAGGGGAGGATGCGCAGATCACGGTGAGCACCTGCCCGAACAGTGCGTACGACACCCGGCTGAACGTGTACAGCGGGGCGTGTGATGCACTGGTATGCGTGACGGGCAACGACGATATCGTCGGTGGCGTGTTGTGCAGCAACGTGGTGTTCAATGGCACATCCGGAACCACTTATCATGTGCTTGTGCAGGGCTATGATGGCCAAACGGGTGATTTCGAATTGAGTGTGAGTTGCGTGAGTTGTGGGGTGCCGCAGAACATCATCATCTCACCGTTGGATGTGAGCGCCACCGTAACGTGGTCCTCGGACAACACGAGTTCCACGTACAGCATTGAATACGGCCCGACGGGTTTCACGCCGGGAACCGGTACGGTGATCACCGGCATCGTTGGGGTGGACGGCCCTCCTGTGGTGATCACCGGCCTGACCCTCGCCACCGACTATGAGATCCTGATCACGGAGGATTGCGGCGGAGGCGATGTGAGCACAACGGTGGGACCCGTGGCCTTCACCACCTTGGCGACGCCCCCAGCGGTGAACGCACTCTGCGGCGGCGCGCTCCCGATCGCTTGCGGAGCGAGTGTTCCGGGGAACACGACCAATGGATCCTTCACCGCCTTACCTGCATGTGGTGCGGCCAATGTGACCACGAGCGGCGTGTGGTACACGTTCACCGGTGATGGCCAGGTTGTTTCCTTGAGCACATGCGGCGGTAACGCGTATGACACCAAGATCAGCGTGTTCAGCGGCGGTTGTTCCGCACCGGTATGCGTGGTGGGCGGGGATGATGCCCCGGGTTGCGCAGCCAATGCAAGCCGGGTGGATCTGCAGACCACCAGCGGAACGGAATACCTGGTGCTGGTGCATGGCTACGGCCAGAACCAAGGACCATTCAGCTTGACCATGACGTGCAGTGTCGCCTGCGTAGCCGTGGAGAACGATGATTGTCCGGGTGCTACGCTGCTGACCGTACAACCCACGGGCGGCTGCGAGGCGAGCACCGGCACCACCGAATGCGTGTTCGCTCCCGCCTTCGGGAATCCACCGTGTGACCCGTTCGGCAACATCGTGGATACTTGGTACGCCTTCAACAGCGGGTGGACGCAGAACCTCACGCTCATCCTGGAGGCCATCACCGCAGGAACCATCAATGCGGCCATCTACACCGCCTGCGATGCACCGGCATACGTCGCCTGTTGGAATAATGTCAGCGCCCCGATCCAACTGGACATGGTACCGCCGAACACCGATCTCCTTTTGCGGATCTGGAATGGTGGTGGACCGGTTGCCGGGACCTATACCATTTGCTTGGAGGGTGATTTCTCACTGGGCATACCACCGATGGAAGAGGTGAGCACCACGCACATTTCCCCGGTACCGGCGCATGACCGATCGACCGTTCAACCTTTGGCGGGGATCTCCACGCTCACCGTGGTGGATCTTCAAGGTCGTACCATGATGATCACGAATACGCAAGGTGCCACCAGCGCACAACTGGATCTTGCTGGCCTTGCACCGGGTAGTTATGTGTTGCTGGGCGACGGTCGCGCGATCGGCCGCTTCATCAAGGAGTGATCGCTCCTGAGTACTGATGAACGAAGAAGCCCCGGGATCACCGGGGCTTCTTGGTTGTCGGACTGTTCCGATCAGTTCTTCAACACCTTGGTGGTACTCCTTCCCTTCGCACTCTCCACCACTAACATGTACGCGCCTTCAGCGAGTGCGGTGAGATCCGCGAACGCGCGCTGATCCTGATGCATCGGTCCGTTCTGGATCCGCATCACCTCACGACCGAGTGCATCGCGCAGTGTGATGAGGACACGCTCGCCACCGGTGTCGGCCACGGTGATGGCGAGGATGCTGCTGCTGGGGTTCGGGAAGACCTCCGTGATCACCGGACCGCCTGCATCGACGATGCCGGAGCCGATGTCCAGCACGCGGAATTTCCACCATCCATCCGGTGCCACGATCGGGCGCACCTGTTGCTTGCCGCTGTTCGCGGTCGCATGGATGTAGTAGTACACCACGGTTCCGGCCGCTTGGGCAGGGATCGCGGCGCTCCAGTTGTCATTCGCTCCGGCCACCATCGGTACACTGTTGAAGGCGGATGCGAGATCCGTGGTCCAGAACATTTCCGCTGAAGCGATCCCGCTGCGATGTCGGATGTAGGCCTCCACTTGGTAAGGCACCACGGTCTCGTATGTATCCGTGAGGCGCTGGTGCCGGATCAGCAACGGATCGTTCACGCCGATGCCCTTGGTGATGCAATGGATCGCGCCGCTCGCGCTGATGATATTCTCCGGGCTGTTGTCGCAATCGATCGGTACGATCGTGTAACCGGGAAGTGACTCGGCGAGGATCCGCAACCCGGTGGTGTCATACTCCTCCCGATAGGTGGGTACGATCACGGTCTTGTTCACGAAGACGTTGTTCGCGTATGTGCGGTAGCTGGCGCTGGGTGGATAGGACGCACCGGTACCGCTCGGCATCGGCACACGAACGATGCGGTACGGTGTACCGAAGACGGAGTTGTGATCGGCCAGGATCGCTTGGAGGTTGCTCTCCATTTGCGGACCATCGCTCTGGCCCACGGGGAACTCACCGATGAGCAGCGTTTCCTCATCAATGAGCTTCATGTGCATGTCGATGTGGTGGATGACATCGTACGGCAACGTGTTCATGAGCACATAGCGATCCGGGGTGATCCCCATCCATTGGTCCATCAGGGTCTTCACTTGCGCGGTGGTCTTCACGGTCTGGTTGTACTGGCCGTTCGGGCCATTCTCATCCAACACCAGTTCACTGCTGAAGGCGGTACCGAAACCATCCGCCATGAAATTGCCCCCGGTGTGAACGAGGTCATACGGCGCCTGTGAGGAACTGTACACATTGATCCCCTTGGCCGTACCGATGATGTCGCTCATCGCATCGTCCTGCGGGCGCGGACGATTGTAGATCCAATCCAGCAGGTAGAGCGAATCCACCTCGTTCTCGTAGATGCACTCCGGGCCGAAATCCCGCGTCCACACACTGTTGTAAGGTCCTTCAAGGAAGGTGATGTTGTCCAGGTCCGTGATCGGACCACCGTTGCTCGCATTCTGCAGGTAGCTTGTCACACTGTTCTGATCGCTGCACACGATCAGCACCTCGCATTCCTCCTTTGCTGCGCGTACGATCTGCTTCAGGATACCGGGGTACGTCGTCCACGTGATCACCAGGGTCTGTATCTCCTCCCATTCCGCCATGGTGCGCGGCGTGAAGGTGGGCGGGGTAACGATCCCACGACCTGCATTCGCCCGGCTATCGCGATAGGCCGGGATCAACGGCACCTCATCCGGGGCGAGGGTATGCGGAAGATCCTGCCGGGTCTGGCCCATCATGGTCAAACTGCCAAGTACGAGCGCGACTGTCGTGGTAAAACGATTCATAGGAGAGGGGTTGGTCGAATGCAAAGAAGGCGTGAATCGAACAAAGGAAGAACACTCAACCGACCAAGGCCGTCCAGCATGGGGCCAAGGTCGGAATGCTGATCGATGGAATTCTGCCGCAACCGGCTCACGGGCGCTGCTCCGCTGTGGCAATGGCCCCTCTGCGCGTTTTCCCACCGGGTCGCGCACATAGCTGATCATAGACCGTGAGCACCCCGTGTACGTAGTGGAACACCTGGCTGCCCTTGCAGTAACCGTTCTTCATTTCCGGCCGAAGGAAGAAACGTGGCTTGGCCAGGAGCAACACCGCGGCTTCCACGTTGCCTTCCCACACCTTCGGGTCGAGACCAAGTTGTTCAGCCAAGCGTTGCCCATCAATGATATGGCCTGGTCCTGCGTTGTAGGAGGCCAATACGAACTTCAGGCGTTGCTCCTTGTCCGGCACGGCGCGTAGCCAGATCATGTCCAACCGATCGAGGTACTGGACCGCCGCCTTGATGTGATCATCCATGGTGGAAGTGGAATCGAGCCCTAGGCGTTCAGCGGTTCGTGGCATGAACTGCATGATCCCCATGGCGCCGCGATGGCTCGACACCGTACTGTCGAAGCGCGTTTCCTTCCATGCCATGGCGGCAAGCAACTCCCAGCGCCAACTGCCCGTGGAGGTATGCGCACGGAAGTGGTCGTCGAATGGAGAGATGCTATCGGCCCTTGCGCCTTTGATCCGTCTTGCGTGCAACGGACCCGCTGTGGGCACGGAATTCTCATAGGCCCGGGCGAGATGTTCGATCACCACTCTTTCGTCTTCATCCATCAACCATTCATTCACGGCCTTCAATAGCTGCGGCGATGAAGAACGCGTGACGAAGCAGAGCGCTTGTGAAGGACCACTGACCTCTCTGAATTCAATGGTCGGGAAACGCACCGCCTCGTGCTTCGCCCGGAGATCCGATAGGACGATGCCACGCCTCTTTCCAAGGACAAGATCGATCAACAGGTCGTCCTCCGTTCCTTCCGACTGGAGAAGATCAGTTCCATTGAGTTGTCTTCCTATTTTCTTGCGCATGACCGCGAATGGCGAAGCCTCACTGAAGTATGCAGTGTCCGTTGCGGTGAACTTGGGATCATTGGAAGGTCGTTCCCTTGGGTTGGCGAGGATCGGTGCAACGGCCATGTAGGACCCACTGATACTGAAGTGCCCCTGCCATTCCTTGCGCTGCACGAACTGCGCTGCACCCAGATCACCACGGCCCTGCCACAAGGCCTTCAACAGGCTATCCGGATGATCGAACGGCACGACAGCCAACGTCATTTTCCTGCGCTTGGCGAATCGTTGTAGCAATTCGAATTCGAGTCCTGATGTACCACGCGGATGCTCCTCCCACACCAACGGATCCCGCAACATGAGTACCCTCAGCGTATCGTCCGTGAACTTGTCCAGATCATGATGAACCGGCGGTCCGGACCACGACATGCTCTCCTTCATCGCCTCGTGCCGGACCCGGAAGTAGAGCATGGCCACGGCAATGGCGACCGACGAAGCGATGATGGCTGAGACCCGAATGCCTTTGCTCATCGCATTCCCCGGGTATGCTCCAGAATGGCTGGAAGAAAGACGGTGAACTCCTGTTGGTACACCTCGATGTGCTCGGCCAGGATCTTCTCCGATCCGGACATGACATCACCACGGGGCACGCGCTCGGAAAGCCCTTGGATCGAGCGTCCGATGCCGCTGATGGTCGCATAGTTCGTAAGCCAATCCCTGCGGATCATGAACCCGAGCATGTAGCGGATGCGGTCCGGCAAGAGCGCTTCATGATCCTGCAATAGCGCATACATGCGTTGTGCGTAATCCGGAAGCGGTTCCGCACTCCAGCGCGACCATTCGCGCGCAAGCAAGTGGTCGTAGAAGAGATCCATGACCACTCCCGCGTAGCGGCCGGCATGCGCGCGAACGCGCGCCCGGCCTTCACGAACGGAAGGATGCTGATCCATGAAGGTGTCGATGGATCGATGCAAACGGATGCCCTGTTGCAGCGGTTCGGAAAAGCGCGAAAGGTCACGACCCTTCACCTCATCGGCCATGAAATTGCCGGTGGTCACCAGCGGATCCGTACCGCTCAGGAAGAGATGGCCTAGATAATTCACGGAAGTGCCGCAAGGTAGCCCCACGCCCATCCGCGCTATCCGCCATGCAAGCCTCTCCTGTGATCGCCCTGCGCAGAAGGCATGGCGCAGGTACCTTTCGAGCGCAATGGCACCAACCCGTCAACGGAATCCGTTCCGCCCGCCGCAATGGGTGTTGTATTGGGGCACGCAGATCATCGGGTGGGGCGCGTACCTGTTGCTCTTCCAGTTCATTCCACCGGAGGGTGAACGATCCCGGATGACCATACAAGTGGTATTGGTCCAATGGATCCTCGGGATCGGTGTAAGCCATGGCCTTCGCGGATTGATCCTCGGTCGCCGTTGGTTGGACAAGGGGATCGGCTATACCCTGCCGCGATTGATCCTGGGCTCTTTGGTCCTTGGGTCACTTGCGTTCGTCATCGAGACCGCGCTCGATGTCCTGATCATCGGAAGTCTTGCATTGTTCCAGTGGGCGCCATTGGAATACCTGGGCCGGATCATCAACTGGACCTTGCTGCTCTCGATCTGGAGCTTCATCTATTCCGCCTATGTGTACTTCATCCGGCACCGACGGGAGGAGATCCGGAACCTGCGGTTGGAGACCGCGAACCGGGAGAACCAATTGAGCACGTTGCGCGCGCAGCTGAATCCGCACTTCATGTTCAACGCGCTGAACAGCATCCGCGCACTGGTGGATGAGAACCCGGAACAAGCCAAGCGATCCATCACGCAGTTGAGCGCGATCCTGCGCAATGCCATGTCGTCCGTGAAGCGCAAGACGGTACCGCTCGGTGAGGAGTTGGATATCGTCAGGGCCTATCTCGCCTTGGAAGCCATCCGCTACGAGGAACGTTTGCGCACACGCTTCTTCCTGGAGGAAGGGCTGGACCGCGTCCCCATCCCGCCTATGCTCCTGCAAACGTTGGTGGAGAATGCGGTGCGCCATGGTGTAGCGAAACTTCCCCGCGGAGGTGATCTGCACATCGGTGTGCATCGGGGCCGGGATCATGTGATCCTCACGGTGTCCAACAGTGGGCACTACGAACCCGGAAAGGTGAACGGCACGGGGATCGGGCTGCGCAACACGCGGCGGCGATTGGAGTTGATCTACGGATCGGATGCGCACATCCGGATAGAGAACCGGAATGGCCTTGTGGTGACGGAGGTGGAGATCCCGACCAAGCCATCGGCATCGGCCGCCACCTAGGTTGCTGAATGCAAGATCCAGCCGGATCCGGCAAACCGGCTGTTAATGTCCTGTTAAGGACCTGCGGTCGGGAAAACACCCTTCTACTTTCGTCGTACCAAATCGCAAAACACAACCATACGACCATGAAAAAAGTACTCCTTTCCCTCGGCCTCGGTCTCGCAGTATTCACTGCCAGTGCCCAAACCCCAGCGAAGCCAGTCGGCGGCAGCGGACCCATGATGTCCATCGACAAGGAATCGCATGACTACGGTACGATCACACAAGGTGCGAACGGTACCTGCGAATTCATTGTGACCAACACGGGCGACGCCCCTTTGATCATCACCCAATGCCAAGGTAGCTGCGGTTGCACGGTTCCGAAGTGCGACACCAACCCGATCAAGCCGGGCGAGAAGAGCACCATCACCGTGAAGTATGATAGCAATCGTGTCGGGCCGATCAACAAGAGCGTGACCATCACCAGCAACGCGACGAACACGCCAAGCAAGGTGATCACGATCCGCGGCACGATCGAAGCATCAGCAGCCACGCCGACCTCACCGGTGAAGGAGGCCAGCCCAATGGCCCCGGTTGAGAAGCATTGATCATCGACTTGCTCCGCACAGTTCAACACATCCACATGTATCGACCCATCGCCGCCTTCCTGATCGGCATTAGTGCAACCACGTTGGTGGCCCAGAACAGTGGCGCGATGATCCAAGTGGACAAGACCGTACACGATTACGGTACGATCCAACAAGGTGCGAACGGGGAGTGTACGTTCACGGTAACCAACTCCGGGAATGCACCCTTGATCCTGACGAATTGCAAAGGGTCGTGCAGTTGCACGGTACCCAAGTGCGATACGGAACCGATCAAACCCGGGGGACATGGTACTGTGACCGTGAAGTACGATACACAGCGTGTCGGCCCGATCAACAAGAGCGTGACGATCACCAGCAATGCCACAAATGAACCCGATGTGATCGTCCGCATCAAAGGGACCGTCGTTGGCGCGCCGACGAGCGCACCATAGCACCGATCCCCACCCAACCCATCGAAGCCCTTCCCATCCGGAAGGGTTTCGTGTTCCCGGACCATCCGAACAGAAGCCCGAACTTCGCCTCGCTATCCAACCCACTTCATGCCGACGATCTCCACCAAGGCCCGCCTGATGCCGGCCTCGCCCATACGCAAGCTGGTTCCTTATGCCGAGGCTGCCAAGAAGCGTGGCATCCAGGTCATCCATTTGAACATCGGTCAACCGGACATCGCCACACCCGTGGTCGCCTTGGACGCCATACGCCATTTGGATCGGACCGTGATCGAGTACAGCCATTCGGCCGGCTTCGAGAGCTACCGCATCGGCCTAGCTGCATACTACGCGCAACACGGGATCACCGTCGGACCAGAGGAGATCATCGTTACCAACGGGGGTAGCGAAGCGCTACTGTTCGGGATGATGGCCTGTTTTGAACCGGGGGATGAAGTGATCATTCCGGAACCGTACTACGCCAACTACAACAGTTTCGCGGTGGCGGCCGGTGTTACGGTGGTACCTGTGCGTTGCCGCATAGACGATGGTTTCGCGTTACCACCGGTGTCGGCGTTCGAGGCATTGATCACCCCCCGTACAAAAGGGATCCTCATCTGCAATCCCGGTAACCCCACCGGATACCTGTACAGCAAGGGTGAATTGGAGACCCTTCGGTCCATTGTTGCGAAGCATGACTTGTACCTCTTCGCGGACGAGGTCTATCGTGAGTTCTGCTATGACGGCGCCACGCATGTGAGCGCGATGACCTTATCGGGGATCGAAGCGAACACCATTCTCGTGGATAGCGTGAGCAAACGCTATAGCATGTGCGGTGCGCGTGTGGGAGCCTTCATCACGCGTAACAAGGAATTGTATGCAGCGGTGTTGAAGTTCGCGCAAGCCCGGTTGAGCCCTCCGACCTTCGGTCAGATCGCGTCCGAGGCGGCGTTGCGCACCCCGAAGGCATACTTCGACTCGGTGACCGCCGAGTACGTGCAACGCCGCAACATCCTGGTGGATGGCCTGAACAGCATCGAAGGCGTGCGTTGCCCGAAACCAAAGGGAGCGTTCTACTGCGTTGCCGAACTTCCCATTGACGACAGTGATAGTTTCTGCCAATGGTTGCTGGAATCCTTCAGCCATGAAGGGCGCACCGTGATGATGGCACCAGCGACGGGCTTTTACGCGGACCCTGCCACCGGCCGCAAGCAAGTGCGTTTGGCGTACGTGCTGGAGCAGGATCAATTGAAGCTGGCCGTGGAATGCCTGCGGTCCGCATTGGCCACCTATCCCGGCATTACGCAGAAGTCGCGCAAGGAGGCTGGTATCACCAAATAGGCGGCGATCGTCGTCATCGCTCCATTTCAAGTATTCGTCGGTTTGAAACCGACCTCCGACTTGTTCCGTTGAACCGGCCGGCCAAAGGCGCTTTTGCCTTGGTTGAACGAACGGAACACCATGCGGATCACCGGAATTCTATTGGGCGCACTGCTGTGCCAACTGCCCATGTTCATGTCCGCCCAGGACATGAACCAGCTCATACAGGAAGAGCATCGCTACCAGTTCACCGTCTCCGGCGCGATAGATCCGCAGGCTGAGAAGATCGTGGTCGAAGCGCTATCCGGGTTCGATCCGCGAATGCATGTGGACATCGACCGGCCGTACAACCTGATGAAGGTGCTGACCTACCAACCGGTCGATGCCGAAGCCATGGTCGTTGTGGCTGCTCAGTTCGGTGTCACGCTCTCCACGCGGCGGATCGAATTGGAACCGGAGGAACCAAAGTTCACCGAACAATAAGGCCAACACCTACACACCATGAACCTCGTTCGATCCAAACTCCGCATAGCGATCACACGATCGCTCGCGATCGTGTCCTGCTCGGTCGGCCTTGCCATCAACGCCTTCTCCCAGACCGCCACTGATGCGTGTGGCTACAACGTGGGCAACAAATACACGGTGAACGCCAGTTGCACATTCCAGACCTTCAACAAACCGGGATCCTTTTCCCAGACCTATACACCAGCCGGATGTGGCGGAAGCAACCACGATGATGCTTGGGGTTGGTTCACCGCCACGTCAACGAATACGTATATCACCTATGACCCGAATAATCTGGATCGGCCGATCATGCACGTCTTCACCGGTGCTTGCGGATCTCTCGCAGGCGTCGGATGTGTGGATGCCGGTGGCAACGGTTCAAACGCCAATCTCCAACTCACTACGCTGATCGGGACCAACTATATGGTCCGGATCCAAAGGCATTCGGGTAACTCCGGTATGAACGGGAGGATCTGCATCTGGAACATTCCGCCTCCACCCGAGAACGACGAACCCTGCAACGCGATCCTTCTCGATATCAGCGACAACTGCGCGCCAGTACCTGCAACGAACGCAAGTGCCACCGCTTCCGCGGGCATTCCGCCACCAGGTTGCGGCAATTACCTAGGCGGCGATGTGTGGTTCCAATTCGTTGCTCCCGCCAGTGGTATGATCCGTGTGGAGGCCGGAACCAATTCCATGACCGATACTGGTATGGCGCTCTACGCGGCCACAGCCTGTGCAGGAACATTCACCCTGATCTCCTGCGACGATGACGGTGGTACCGGTAACATGAGCTTGATCCTATCGTCGGCCATTATTCCCGGGAACATCTATTACATCCGGGTATGGGGCAACGGAGGTGCGTGGGGCACCTTCAATATCTGCGCGACCAACGCAGGACCTCCCCCGAACGATGAGCCCTGCGGTGCGATCAACTTGAACCTGACAAGCACCTGCACCTACGACCTCTACTCGAACAACAATGCCACCAGCACTTTGAACATCCCGGCACCCGCTTGTGGGATCTATGGTGGTAATGATGTGTGGTTCAGCTTCGTCGCGCCGCCAAGCGGGTTGGTCACCATCCGCACCTTGGCTGGGAGCATGACCAACTTGGATATGGCCGTGTACACAGCCACGACATGCTCCGGTCCGTTCACGCTCATCCTTTGTGATGCTGCCAGCGGCCCCGGCAACATGCCCTTCCTGACCCTGACGCCGCTCGAATTGGTGGCGGGCCAGACCTACTACTTACGGGTATGGGGCGCCAGCGGGACGGTAGGCAACTTCGACCTCTGTGCGAACACGGCCCCTGCTGCGGATTGCGTGTACGCGCTCCGCATGTACGATTCACAAGGTGATGGCTGGGGCGCGAGCAATGTATCGGTACAAGTGGGCGCTGGACCGGCCGTAGCCTACACGAACACGAACTCCGATCAAGAAGTGGCCTACATCCCGGTGACCATCGGGCAAGTTGTGCAGCTGTCCTATAATTCGGGTGGTTCGGGGCAGGGCGAGATCCAGTACATCCTTCAATTGATGTATGGCGTGGTGTACAGCGATGGCCCAACGCCGGGAACGGGGCTGCGCTACGCCGGCACAGCGAATTGCCAATCGCCGGCTCCTGCCACAAGCGATTGCTACGGCCACACGGGCATCTGCAACGCACAACTGATCAACGCGAATCCGACGAACACCGGGCTGACGGCCGATCTGAACTTGAACAACCGGGGCTGCCTTGGCTCGAATGAACGCCAGGGGGCGTGGTACAGCTTCAGGCCTTCCAACGGAGGAACATTGGCTTTTACCATTTCGCCCACCAACTCCGGTGACGATTACGACTTCGCGATCTGGGGCCCGTTCGTTTCATTGACCTGTCCTCCAAGGGTGCCACCCACGCGTTGCAATTACAGCGGAGCGACAGGGAATACAGGTCTATCCACCACCGCAACCAATCCTTCCGAGGGTGCCAGTGGGTCGAAGTGGTCCACGGCCATGACGGTCGCCACCGGCGAGTACTACTTCATGTACATCAGTAATTGGTCGCAAAGCGGGCTCGCGTTCAACCTGACCTGGCAGCTGACCAATGGAGCGAGTCTGGACTGCACCCTTCTCCCTGTTGAATTGCTCGGCCTGAACGGCTACCCGGTACCCGAAGGCATCCATCTGGAATGGAGCACCGCGACCGAGATGAACAGTGCCTCCTTCGCCGTGGAGCGCATGAACGCGGACGGCTCGTTCGGCCAGATCGGGGAACTCCCCGCCGCAGGGAATTCCGCAAGCACCATCAATTACCAGTTCCTGGATGAACATCCGCTGACCGGCTTCAATCACTACCGGTTGAAGATGACCGACATCCATGGAACGAGCAAGATGAGCGACCTCATCGCCGTGATGCACCGCTACGAATTCGTGCGTGGTGCGATCCATCCGAATCCGGCCACCGACCGGATCATCCTTGAACTGGAACTCCTGGAAGGTGACATGATCACGATGTCCGTTCTGGACGCTTCCGGAAGGTTGGTTCGCAGGGATCAACAGACCCTCTCCGAAGGGACCGTGCGGGCTGCCATGGATGTGTCCGGGTTGGAATCAGGTTTCTACGAGTTCGTTGCGACGACATCCTCCGGAGCCACGCTTCATGCAGGACGATTCATGAAGGAATAAGGATCACTGCCCTTCTTGCACACGGCCGGGATGCATCCCGGCCGTGTCCATTTCAGCCCGAACCTGGATCCGGGCATCCATGATCCGATCCTCGGTTCATGGTCCGTGGACAACCATTCAACGAATGAACCGTCAAGTGTTCAGCGGATCCGTAACGCCGGGTTTGCATTTGTCATCCACCGTCCTAGCTTGCAGCTGCCAGATGAACGCCGATCACCTACCGAACCTCTCGGGCTTGCTTACCCGGATGTGCGTGCTCCTGATGTGTTGTACGGGATCGTTCGTAGGTGTAGCCCAACGCCCCACGGTCCGGCATTTCATCGCCGATGCTCCGTTGGGGAGCCTTCAGGTGAAGGAAGCGACCCGGGTACTGAAGGGGTTGGACCAAGCCGCCGTGGTCTCCTTCCAAGCGGAGCAACTGAAGGTCCGTTTGTCATCGGAAGTTTCCGATACCGAGGCCTTGGCCGCCTTGAACTCCGGTGGTCATCACTACATGCTTCCCGATCCCATCCGATCACAGGGCCAGGTTCCGGACGCTGGACCGGTCTTCGTGGATACCGGTGATCCAGCCGGGGACGTCGCGCGTTACAAAGCGGACAAACAAACGTGGATCGAGGCACACCCGGATGCCGCCCCGCCTGCCAGCCCGTTACCGAGCGGACCCTTGCTCAAGGTACCATGACCATGGGCTTGAATGGCTGGAACCAAGCACTCGCGGTGATCCTCTCCGCTGTGCTGGCCGTTCCGGCTTCAGCCCAATGCGCGAACGATAACACCCTCACCGGCGCGGCCGTCACACCGAACTGTCCGGGTACCACGAACGTTCCGTGCGTGCAAGGTGGCCAATACGCGTTGATCAATGTGGTCGCGGGCAATACGTACACCTTCAGTACCTGCGGCGCTTCATTCGACACGCAGATCACCCTGTTCAACAATACGGGTGGCGGTGCGCTCGGCTTCAACGATGACAATGATGCTTGTGGGTTCTTCAGCCTCCAGTCCAGCATCACCTGGACAGCGACCTTCACGGGCCAACTGCGTGTGCTGGTGGATGCTTATCCCTGCGCGAGCTATGGCACGTGCGCACCACTGGTCATCAACTGTTCCGCACCACCGGCCGGTGATTGTGTGTACACACTCACCTTGTTCGATGACATCGGCGATGGCTGGGGCACCTCCTACGTGGGATACAGCATCAACGGTGGCCCCTACCAGAATTACACCCTGCCAACCGGCTACCTGTCCGGCTGGGTGCAGTTCGGTGTGAACATCGGCGATGTGGTGACCTTGAGCTACAACGCCTCCGGTGCTTGGCAAACGGACAACTCGTATACACTTTCACTCGGAGGTTCCGCCGTGTTCAATTCAGGATCGCCCCCGGCGGCAGGGATCACCTATGCCGCCACGGTCACCTGCAATCCACCACCGGCCCCTCCGGAGGATTGCATCGGCAGCATCACCATTTGCAGCAACCAGTCCATCAACAACAACACGAACAACACCGGGAACATCGCGGATCTGTCATTGACCTCCGCAGGTTGCCTCTTGAACACCGAACGCCAAGGCACTTGGTACAACTTCACGCCCAGCGCTGGTGGGCAGATCGGGTTCACCATCAACCCTGCCGACCCGCTGGATGATTACGACTTCGCGATCTGGGGTCCTTTCCTACCCGGCAGCACGCCGAGCACCATTTGCCCACCTTTGGATGCGCCGCTGCGTTGTTCCTACGCCGCACCCTCCGGTCCCACCGGATTGAACTTCAGCGCGACCGATACATCGGAGGACGCCTTCGGCGATAAGTGGGTCCAGTACCTCAATGTCACTGTCGGCCAGGTCTATCTCCTTTACATCAGCAACTGGTCGCAGAGCGGTTTGGCCTTCACTATGAACTGGGACCTGCAAGGCGGCGCATCCTTGGACTGCACCCAACTCGGGGTCAACCTCCTGGACCTATCCGCCGAGGACGCCACACCGGATGTGCGGGTGAGTTGGTTGGTCGCCAACTCCTCGGGCATCGCGGCCTTCGAGGTGGAACGTTCATTCGCACAATCTCCCTTCACCAGCATCGGTGTGGTTGATGGCATAGGGGTTTCCGGGGTACCGGAACGGTTCGAATTCCTTGACCCTACGGCTCCTGCGGGATCGATCAATTACCGCATCAGGACCGTGTTCGCGGATGGCTCCGTGGATCGTAGTCCGGTGGTCACGGTGATCCACAAGGACCATGGTGTTGGATCGCTATTGGTCCCGAATCCGGCCCTTACCCAGGTGGCCGTGCTCTGCGCATCCACGATGGATGGCACGGCGAGGTTGGAATTGATCGACCCGAGCGGACGGCTTGTGCAGCAATGGTCCAGGCCGGTGACCAACGGGCCTGTTCGCTTGGATCTGGCATTGGATGGCGTCCAGCCCGGCACTTACCTGCTCCGGATCATGCTCCCCGACGGAACGGTGCTGCAAGAGCGTCTGGCCAAGGGCTTCTGAGCCTCCGGCAACCGTTCGCTTATCGGTACGTCTTGGGCCTGAAGATCTCACCTTATTATAACTACCTGTTAATAAGGTGGGAACCTTCTCGCATTCTTTCGCGTTTCCATCCGCCATAACTTACGCGCCCAACCGATCATAAATCCGGATCCATGCTTTCGCGACTCAGTTCCATCGTCCTTCTGCTGGCCTTCGGCATTGGCGCTCAGGCCCAATCCCCGGGGTATTACTTCTTCCGGTCCGAAGCCCCGGTGCAGCCGGGCCAGTTCAAAGCACTCATCGAGGCAGTGATGAACACGAACCCGAACGCGGAGATCTTCCATAGCGATGACATGACCATCCTCCAAGTGAAACACAACGGTGTACTTTCCGAGCAGGAAGCCCGGACGTTGATCACTGGTGCAGGCGTGGCCCTGCGCGCCGAAGCCCCCACCGCCGAAGAACTCGGACCCAACACCATAGACCCCAATGGACCACCGGTCTATGTGATCACCGGCGATGAAACCGCCGACCAAGCCCGTTACAGCACGGCCGTGGAGCTTTGGAACAGCACCCACCCGGAGCAGCAATTCAGCACCACCCCTATACACCGCCAGTAATCCGTGATGCTCATGATCAAACGTTACGCTTTCATCCTTCCGGCCGTTCTGGGGCTTTGGTCTGCAAGTCAGCCGGTGCAAGCGCAGTGTACGGGTGCGGTCGCGGGGACCTCGCTGGTGAACAACGGGCTTTGGAATGCCCCGACCGTTCCTCCGACCATGACGGGGTATCTGACTACGACCACTCTCGCGTTGACCAATACCGCGACGGTCAGCAGTTCAGCAGGATTGACCATTGGCACGATCGTTAGTGGTCCGAACTTCCCTCCCGGTACCACGATCACTGGCATTGCCGGTACCACGATCACGCTCAGCAACAATGCGATCGGTCTGGGGACCAACGTCCTGCATGGCTATACGGTGCCGGGTTGGGCGAACAACTACCCGCCGAACAATATCCTCGCACCGGGGAACACTGGGGCCACCACTGCCGCCTGCTCGGTCTGCCCATCGGCCTATAGTGTGAACATCTGTGCGAACAACTACGCCCAAGTGTACATGTGTGCCGGGAACATCTACACGGTCACGGTCTGCAACAGCACTACGTTCGCCATCGGTACGTCCCTTACGATCACCAATACGCCCATGAACACCAGCTATGCCTATGACGCTGGTAGTTGTGGTGGTGGATTATCGCAGATCACCTTCGTGCCTACCATCACCCAAGCATACCGCATCCGGCTGTTCCAGAGTCCCTGTGTGGCGAATGCGGCCCAATGCGGCCTGTTCCAGATCTCCTGCAACCCACCACCTCCGGCCCCCACCAATGATGAACCTGCCGGGGCGATCTCCTTGGGCAGCCCCGCTCCCGTTGTCTGCTCCATGATCACCGGGACCACGGCGTGGGCCACGCAATCCGCTTCCATCCCCAGCACCTGCTCGCCGGGCACCTGCGGTTCCACCTCGGGCCTGTTCAGCGGTTTCGATGTGTGGTTCAGCGTGGGGGTACCTGCCACCGGGAACCTGTCGGTGATCCTCTCGGAGATCAGCGCCGGCCCGACCACGTTCGCAGTGTACACCAGTGCCATGGTCGAGGTGGCGTGTTCCTGCGCGAACTTCGTTTCCTTGAGCGGCCTGGTCGGCGGTAGCACCGCCTACATCCGGGTATGGCCACGGTCCGGGTCCGTGAATTCGGGCAGCTTCGAACTGTGCGCATATGAACCCATTCCGCCACCGAACGATAATCCATGCGGGGCTGTTGCGCTGCCGGTGGGTCTCTCCTGCAACCTGACGGTCTTCTCCACCGAGAGTGCCACTTCCCTGCAAGCGGGAATGACCACCGCACCCGCTTCGCCCAGTTGCGGTACCCCTGTGGCCGGCGGCGATGTCTGGTTCTCGGCGGTGATGCCTGCCAGTGGCGTGATGACGATCACCTCCCAGGCCGGAACCCTGACGGACATGGCCATGGCGGTGTACACCCTCACCGCGGGCAACATTTGCGCTCCGGGCACCCTTACCGAAGCGTTCTGTAACGACACGTACGGGGCCAGCACCATGCCTGCGCAACAAGTAAATGGCGCACCGGGCACGACCTATTACATACGGATGTGGAACAAGACCGCTGCCTTCGGAACCGCTAGTATCTGCGCGGTACAGAACATGCCTCCGCCGAATGACGATCCCTGCGGGGCCATCGCCTTACCGGTGAATCTGGGTTGCACGTTCGGCGCACCATTCTCCACGCAGTTCGCCACCCCTACGGGGAACACCGCACCGGGGGCGGTGAGTATTCCGAACCCGGCGGGGTGTCCAGGAACAGGTTCACCGTACACAAGTGATGTGTGGTTCACCGCAGTGGTACCTGCAAGCGGCCAGTTGGTGCTGGATACGGATGATGGCCAACTCACGAACGCGGCGATGGCCGTGTACACGGCGGGAGGAACCACCTGCCCCAACCTGAGCCTTACCCTGATCGGGGGGCATGCACCATGACCGGAAGTGCGAACGGAGCCGGCATGCCGAAGTTGACCATTACACAACCGCCCGGGACGCCGGTCTATATCCGGATCTGGCGGGATGGTGGGAATGATGGAACCTTCCTGCTCTGCGCGCGGAACCCCGTTGTACCCGCCGGGTGCTACTACACCCTACGGCTTGCGGACAGCGCCGGGGACGGATGGAACGGTGGCTTCGTGACCTTGTGCGTTGGTGGAGTATGTACGAACTACACCGTCTATGGCTCGCTTTCCACGATCGTCTTCACCGCGAGCGTGGGCCAAGTGGTCACGCTCAGCTACACCCCGGTGGGCGGCTTCCAGAACCAGATCTCCTACAACCTGCAAGCCAGCAACGGCTTCAACATATTCGTGAGTTCCAACCCGCCCACCAGCGGGTTCAACGCCGGGTTCACGGTGAACGCGGCCTGCAACGTACCCGCAGCCCCGATCGCGGACTGCCTTGGGGCCTTCCCCGTGTGCAGCAACCAGAACATCTCCTTGGCTCCCGGCAATTTCGGGAACACACAGGACCTGAGTCCGGCGAATCGCGGTTGCTTGCTCACCAACGAGCGGCAAGGGGCATGGTACCGCTTCACATCGAACGCCGCCGGTACGATCGCCTTCACGATCCAGGTGGCTGTGGGAACGGACTACGACTTCGGCGTATGGGGGCCCCCGACATGGAATGGCTCCTGCCCACCGAACGCACCACCCATACGCTGCAACTGGTCCGCAGTAACGGGGAATACCGGCCTCAATTACACCAGCTTGAACGCTACGGAGCCTGCCAGTGGTCCGCCATTCAGCCGATGGATCGATGCGCTGCCCAACCAGGACTTCCTGTTGTACATCGATAACTATACGATGAACGGGTTGATCTTCAATCTGGTCTGGAACAACTCACCGAACACCATCCTGGATTGCCTTCTGCCGGTGGAATTCCTGGAGCTGCAGGCCGTGCCGGGACCACGGCAGGTGGACCTGAAGTGGAGCACGGCCAGCGAGCACAATTCAGCCTACTTCCAAGTGGAGCGCTCTGCGGATGGTAACCGGTTCGAGCCGCTGGGCATCGTCCCTGCCGCAGGGAACAGCACCACCTTGACCGAGTACGAATTCGTGGACAAGGAGCCGCTCTCCGGGGTGAACTACTACCGCTTGGACCAAGTGGATGCCGATGGCCAGCGCAACTACTCCAATGTGGTAACCGCCATGTTCCGATGGGGCAGTGTGGCCATGAACGTCTATCCGAACCCGGCGGGCCAGAGCTTGTTCGCGAGCGTGGAGCTTCCGGATGAGGGCGGCGTCCGGTACCGGATCCACGATGCCAGCGGCCGCTTGGTACGTTCCGGGCTGGTGCAAGGAACCAGTGGAATGAACCAGCTCGAGATCCCCTTGGACATCGATGCCGGCAGTTACCTGTTGGACCTCTCCGACCAGAACGGTGTTCCGTTGGGCAACGCCCGGTTCGTGCGGCGCTGATCGAACGGTTCGTCCAAACAAGCGGCCCGGTGCCTTCGCACCGGGCCGCTTGTTTGGTAGTTACGTGCTCATGCTCGGTGATCCGGCCGGAGCCGACCTTGGCAGCGCGCGTTTCGTGAAACCGTGGCGTAGGTTTCCCCGCAGTTGTGGAAGTTATCCACCGGGTGGCATCCCGACGGCTACCATCTCGTCATATCGTTGCTAGCTTCACGCTCCGATCCTGCCGGGTTGGCCTACCTCCTGCCCACCACCCAAAACCGCTCGGACATGCTGTATTCCACGCTTCGATCCCCCGATCGTACCTCACCAGCGGACCGCTCATTCCTCCTGCGAAGCTTGCTGGGCTTTGGCACCACTTGTCTTCTGTTGTCCTCTGTCATGGCCCAGTGTACAGGGGCGATCCCGGGTACGGCAATGGCGCCCAACGTCGGTTGGTCTCCTGCTCTGGTACCGCCGAACATGATGGGATGGGTGCCCACAACAACCACCATCGGTATCAACACTGCCTCGGTCAGCAGTGTCGGAGGTCTGTCGGTCGGTAATCTCGTATCAGGACCGAATGTCCCTGGTGGCACAACGATCACTGCCATTGGCGTTCCGGGTCCATTGAACATAACCCTGAGCAATCCAGCTTCCGCTACGGGAACGAACGTACTTCACCAATTCACGGTTCCAGCGTATGCGTTCAACTACCCCCCTTCAACGGTGATCGCACCGGGAAACCAGCCTTCCACCACGGCGGCCTGTTCGCTCTGCCCATCCACTTTCACCACACCGATCTGCGCCAATCAGTACGTCAATTTCTACGGTTGTGCGGGCAACCTTTACACGATCAGCACATGCACCAGTACACCTGCCACGAACTTCAGCTTGAGTATTACGAACACCTCCAACAACGCGGTGGCCGGTTACTATGGGCAAGCTTTTGATAACGATGGCTGTGGCGTACTCAACGGACCGGCCACGCTCCAATTCAGTCCGCAATCCACCGGAACGTTCCGGATCCGGGTGTTACAGAATCCGTGCGTCATGAATGCGGGATTGTGCGGCACCCTGTCCATCCAATGCTCGATCCCCGTTCCCCCTCCGAACGATGAACCCTGCACGGCGGTATCGCTCGGGGTCCCACCGGCCTGCTCCTACCAATTGACCAGTACTGTTTGGGGCACGGCCACGAGCGGGATCCCGGCGCCCGGTTGTGGCGCCTATTTCGGAAGCGATGTGTGGTACACGGCCGTGGTACCCGCCAGCGGTAACCTGCAGATCCGCACCACCTTGGTGAGCGCGGTCGGATTGGGAATGGCCGTGTACACTGCACCGGCATGCAATGCTCCGCAGATCAATTGGTCCTTGGTGGCCTGCAATGCCAGTGCCCCCCCACTGCTGGACGTGAGTGGCCTGGGATTGAACAACCAGACCGTTTATATCCGGATCTGGCCCCAGAACAACATCAGCTATATGGGCACCTTCAATATCTGTGCGTTCGAGCCCACGCCCCCGGCCAATGATCTGCCCTGCGGCGCCTTCGCGCTGGCCACTCCCACCGTATGCGCTACGTCCACCTATTCCACGGAATTCGGAACCAATACCATTCCATTGGGCCTCACGGTCGGGGCGCCGACCTGTGGTGGCGCGATCAACAACGATGTCTGGTTCTCGGTGGTCGTGCCTGCCACCGGGGCGTTCACCGTGAACACCTTCGCTGGCACGTTGACGGACATGGCCATGGCCTGGTACCGGTACAGTGGTGGGTCGTTATGCCCGCCTGTGTTCAGCGGCACCATGACGCAGATCGCGTGCAACGACAACCAGTTCGCGCCGACGAACAACATGCCGCGGATCAACAGCCAGACCGCAGCACCGGCCATTGCGCCGCCGCTCGTGCCCGGTGAAACGATCTACATCCGGATATGGCCCCAAGGGGCGAACCTGAATGGTGATTTCAGCATTTGTGCCACGGAGAATGTGCCGCCGGTGAATGATGATCCCTGCGGAGCGATCCCCTTGGCCACGAGCCTTTCCTGCAATCTGGTACCCACCACCAATGAAGGAGCAGGCGATACAGCCATACCACCCGGCCCGGTGTGCGGGTTGGCGATCCAGAATGATGTGTGGTACACGGTGATCGTTCCTCCGAACGGCCAGCTCGAGATCAATACGCAAGGCGTGGGCATGACCAATGCTGCGCTGGCATTGTATCAGATCACAGGAGGAAGCTGTGCAACAAGCAACTTGACACTTGGGCTCGTTCCGCCTGTGAACTGCCAGACCGGAGGAAGTTCCTTCGGTGTGAACATGCCGCAACAACTCTTCGCCGGACTTTCACCAGGTACGACGGTGTATGTCCGCGTTTGGCGGGAGGGACTTGTTAGTCCCGTGGGGCAGTTCAACATCTGTGCGCGCCAGACCGCCGCAGCGCCGATCAACGGGTGCGACCTGAATTCCGCTGATTCTGGCGGGCCGAGCGGGAACTATGGCAACAACGAGGTGTACGAGCAGACCTATTGCCCAGTGAACCCCGGAGATGTGGTCGCTATCGACTTCATGGCCTTCAGCACCCAAGCCAACAACGATTTCCTGACGGTCTATAACGGACCCTCCATCGCCTCTCCGGTGCTGGGCGTATTCTCCGGTGGTGCGTTGCCTCCGGGACTCGTCTCCAGTCATGCCTCCGGGTGTTTGACCATCCGGTTCACCTCGAACGCCAGCGTGGTGAGCAGTGGCTGGCAACTTAGCGTATCCTGTGGTCCGCCATTGCCGCCACCTCCACCACCGTGTCAGATCACCACCGCATCCGGTTCCGTTCTCCAGACCGTGGGATCCGTGATCTATGACACCGGTGGACCAGGTGGGATCTATACCAACAACGAGTTCAGCACCTACACCTACTGTCCCTCCACCGCCGGGGAAAAGATCACCATGACCTTCTCGTCCTTCAGCGTGGAAACGAATTACGATTTCCTCACGGTCTTCAATGGACCCACGGTGGGTTCACCTTCCCTTGGGACCTTCACCGGTAACGTGAACCCGGGCACCTTCACCAGCACCGATGCCACCGGCTGCCTCACGATCCGTTGGACCTCCGACTTCAGCATCGTAGGTCCCGGATGGGCGGCCACCTTGCGGTGCGGATTGCCGCAACCCCCACCACCACCTCCACCACCGCCCTCTGGGATCTGTGGCACCACCGTATATGATCCCGGTGGCCCCGGTGGCAACTACATGAACGCGATCAACCAGAACCCCAACAATTACGGAGGCAACAATTGCTGGCCGTACACCTGCGTAGGAGCGGGTGTCACAGCCCCTCCTGGCCAACCGCTCTGGTTCCAGACCTATTGCCCCTCTATCGCTGGTGATGCGGTCACGTTGACCTTCAACACGTTCGACATGGAGTTCGGTTGGGATAACGTGTACATCTACAACGGCCCGGTGGTGTCCCCGAACAACGCCAACGGCACGCAATTCCTCAGCGGTGGCGGCCTACCAACCTGTGGTGGACCTGCCGGTTGGTGCAACCAGACCTTGGGTGCAGGAGGTTTTACCGGGAATGCCAATCCCGGTTCCTTCACGTCCACACATCCCAGTGGGTGTTTGACCATCGCGATGACCAGCGACGACATCGTCAATTACGCGGGCTGGTCCGCCACGATCGGGTGCCAGACCGGATTCGACCCCAACGCAGCGTGCATTTTCGCACTGCGGATGTATGACAGCTTCGGTGATGGTTGGGCCGGTTCGCGGATCGCTGTCGTGATCAACGCTGGCACACCCAACTACTACACCGTGACCTCGGGGCAGTTCGACCAGGTGCTGATCAGCGCCAACAATGGCGACAACATCTCCATTACCTACAGTGGGGTTGGCTACTTCTCAGGAGACAACAGTTGGACGCTGGATCAAGTGGGGGCGCCGTATTCTTTCTATCACAGTGCCATCCCTGCGGTGAATGGAACCTATTCATTCGTGGCGAACTGTTCCACCCAGCCATTACCACCCCAGAGTGATTGCGTAGGCGCACAGGTCCTGTGCAATTCAAACCCGGTGGTCGCACAGACCAACCATGTGGGTAGCGTCGGTGACTTCACCGCGACCAGTGGTGGCTGCTTGAGCATCTACGAGCGCCAAGGTGTTTGGTACGCCTTCACGGCGGGGAATACCAACCCCATGGGCTTCACCATCACTCCCACCGGTGCGGCCGATATCAACTGGGCGGTGTGGGGTCCCTTCCCGAACACCTCACTACCAAGTGCGGTATGTGGGCCGTCCGGTGCGCCGATCCGCTGTTCGTTCGCTTCCGCGGCCAACACGTTCGCAGCGACCGGTAGCTACAACACGGGTATCGGCTCGCCGACCTATTCACCCCCGCCATACGCCGCTCCCACCCCTGGGCTCTCCCAGACCACGGCGGGGAACGGTTGGCTCTCGGGCATCAATCCGGCGCAGGGCGATGTGTATCTGCTCTACGTGAGCAATGCCACGGCCAACAACACACCTGCGACGATCACCTGGACCGGCACGGGCATCGTGGATTGCGTGATCCTACCGGTGGAGTTCCTGTCCTTCGAGGCCTTCGCGCGTGACATGCATGTGGATGTGAAGTGGAGCACCGCCTCGGAGAACGGTAGTGGATGGTTCAACGTGCAGCGCTCCGGCGATGGCGAGACCTTCGCCAACATCGGCCGCGTGAATGCATCAGGCGTGACATACTCGCGCATGGATTACCAGTTCAAGGACAACGCACCGCTACCCGGCCTCTCCTACTACCGGTTGGAACAGGTGGACTTGGATGGAACGGCGACGCTGACCCATGCCGTGCCCGTGTACTTCAAGGGCACGACGCCTAGTTTGCAGGTGTACCCGAATCCAGCGCGTGATGTCCTCGTGATAGCCACGGAGTTCCCATCCGATGGGTACTTGGACTGGCGCATTGTTGATGGCGCCGGCAGAACGGCGATGAGCGGTGGGGCCTTCATCACCGAAGGCATGCAACGCTTGGAATTACCGGTCGGTCGGTTGGATGCCGGTGTTTACCAGGTGATCCTGCGGCAGGGTACCGCCGAGGTGGGACGAGCGCGCTTCGCGCGGGAGTGATCCGCCAAGGCCATTGCTCCGATCCTGTGCGGCACGGTACTTTAGCGAAGTAATGTCGCTGCCCAAGAAGTTGGTCCTTCCCATTCTCTGCTGGTTGATCCCACAGGTGAATGGCTTTGGTGGTGTCCGTCCACTCTTCGCGACGTACACCTTCGGGATGAATCTGATGACGGGTTTGAACAACGAACTCTTCACGCTATTCGTCGTGAAGGAATTCGAAGGACAGATCATTTCCTCCACCCCGATCACCCGTGGCCAATTCATGCAACAAGCGCAAGGCGCCATGGAGAGCAAAGCCAATCCTAGCGGCCAGAACCTGTTCCGCAAGTACGAAGTGGCGAGTTGCCTTCCCCCGGAGGAATATCGGGACGGCTTCCCGGTGATCCCGGATTGCGGGATCTTCGACGAGATCTGGAAACTGCGGTTCTGGGAGTACCCATACAAACTAGCAAGCGGACAGCAACCCGGCAAGGGTTGGGCTGAGAATCCCACTACGCCGAGCGCGCGGCAAATGCTCCTCTTGTCCGACTACGGGATCTACGAGCTGCACAGTATTGCGTGCGGCGAGGAACTCTTCCGCTTACTGAAGGACATCGGTGATCCGGACTGGGTGGACAACTACCGGAAGGGCTATTGAACCCGGATGCTGGACGAGGGACTCTTCGAAGGCCTACGCAACGGGGACCGGGCGGCACTCGGCAAGGCTATCACGCTGATCGAAAGTGATCGTGCCGTGGACGCACCACGGATCCATGCGTTGGTGGAAGCTTGCCTACCGTTCGGAGGTAAGGCCCTGCGGATCGGTATCACCGGCATTCCCGGTGTGGGCAAGAGCACCTTGATCGATGCGCTCGGATCATGGATGATCGAGCAAGGCCACCGGGTCGCCGTGTTGGCCATCGACCCGAGCAGCGAACGCAGCGGTGGAAGTATCCTGGGTGACAAGACCCGCATGGAACGGCTCTCCGTTCGACCGGAAGCATTCATTCGCCCGACACCCGCTGCTGGAAATACGGGAGGGATCGCTCGGAGAACGCGCGAAGCGATCGCGTTGTGCGAAGCAGCAGGCTACGATCGCATTCTGGTGGAAACGGTCGGTACGGGACAGAACGAGTTGGAGGTGGATCACATCACGGACCTCAATGTCCTCCTGTTGATCGCGGGCGCCGGTGATGAGCTCCAAGGGATCAAACGTGGGATCATGGAGGCAGCAGACCTGATCGCGTTCACCAAGGCCGATGGTGCCGGTCGAGAGCGCGCGCAACACGCACGTCGTGAGCTGCAAGGCGCGATCTCCTTGCTCCCTCCACGCGGTAGCGGACGTCGGCCGGAACTGCTCCTGACAAGCGCTACATCCGGCGAAGGCGTGGACGCGCTCGGTGAAGCGCTCAATGACTTGTTCGCGTCCGACCGAGCATCCGGATACTTGGACGTGAAACGCCGTGATCAATTGGTCCATTGGTTGGATCGGACGATCGACAGGGGGCTTCGCCGGGTCTTCGATCAGGACCCTCGGGTCATCGATCGATCACAAGACATTCGGGATGCGGTGCGGAATGGAACGAAGAGTCCGTTCGCTGCCGCGGAGGAATTGCTCCAACTGTTCAGAACATCCGGCGCACCTCTTCCTTGAGGACCACAAGCGCCTCTTGTGATGGCGTGTGCGAAAGTCGCGCGATATTCTCGAAGATCCGCCGGCTCAACTCCGAACTGGAGGGGTGTTCACCCACCTGTTCGTAGCTCAGGTTCACCAAACGGATCGTTTCCTCCTTCGCCTGCTTCACTTTGCTCCACGCCTTGTCACTCACATAGATCTGTTGCGTGACGTTGTGCTCGTATTCCTCCCGAATGGTGGAGACCAAGGCCTGCTGCAGATCACCGGTATCCATGTTCCCCTGATGAAGCCGAAGGACCAACGGACCCGGTTGGATCCGCTCCAGGAAAAGCGCGAGGCGCTCGTACGCTTGCAACCGGAGCGGTAACACCTGCTTGTGATCGTCCTTCCGCACGGCCGCGATCCGCTCTGCGGAGCGCTCCCCCATCACTTGCTTGAGCAGGTAGAAGGCCGTGAGGAAGACCACCACGCTGGGCAGCACGGCCACTAGGATCTGTACGACAGGATCGTTCATCGTTGACAAAACGGTGGACGAATATCGGGAACCGGCGCGGCACCCCCCGGAATGACCTTCGTTAGCTTCGCGCCCACGCTATGCATCTATCGCCAGTCGCACAAGCCATCGTGGAGCCCGCCACGCTCTTGATGGCCCGCCGAAGTCGTGAATTGCGCGCCCAAGGCCGCGACATCATCGATCTGAGCCTCGGGGAACCCGATCATGATCCACCCGCCTTCGCCATCGAAGCCGCACAGGAAGCTTTGCTCGGCCCTTGGCACAAGTACCCACCGGTGAACGGGTATCCGGATGTGCGCCAAGCGATCGCCGACAAATTCCAGCGCGACAACGGCCTGTCCTATTCACCGGACCAAGTGGTGGTGAGCACCGGTGCGAAACACTCCATCATGAATGTGGTGATGGCGATCTGCGGACCGGGTGATGAAGTGGTGATCCCGGCGCCTTACTGGGTGAGCTACTCCGAACAGGTCAAGTTGGTGGGAGCCACACCTGTGATCGTACACAGCACCTTGGAAGAGGACTGGAAGGCACCCATCGAACGCATCGCTGCGGCGATCACACCGCGCACACGCTTGCTGATGTTCAGCTCACCGTGCAACCCGAGCGGTTCGGTGCTCTCGCGGAAGGAGTTGGAAGCACTTGCCGAAGTAGTGGCGCGCCATCCGGAGTTGTATGTGATCAGCGACGAGATCTATGAGCACATCGTGTTCGATGGGGACCACCTGAGCTTCGCCTCGCTGCCGGGCATGCTCGAACGCACGATCACGATCAACGGGCTCAGCAAAGCCTTCGCGCTCACCGGCTGGCGGATCGGATACATCGGGGCACCGCTATGGATCGCGCAAGCCTGTACCAAGTTGCAAGGGCAATTCACCAGCGGTGCCAACAGCATCGCACAACGCGTGGCCAAAGCGTGTGTGGAAGCGGATCCCGCAATACTCACCGGCATGCGGAACGATTTCCTCCGTCGCCGTGATCTGGTTCTCGCTGCATTGAAGTCCGTTCCGGGTTGGCGCTGCAACGTGCCTCAGGGAGCGTTCTATCTGCTACCGGATGTCAGTGCCTCTTTCGATGGGAAGAGCATCAAGGGTTCGGTGGACCTGAGCCTTCACTTGCTTGATGCCGCAGGTGTGAGCCTGGTGGAAGGCCGCTCGTTCGGCGCGGAAGGAACGCTACGGATCAGCTACGCCACGAGCGACGCCAAACTCACCGAGGCCATGTCCCGTGTGGCCAAGGCCATCGAACAACTCAGCTGATGAACAGCGCGATCGATCGCTTCCTCGACAAAGCCGGTGGGACCACCGTGCTCGTGGTGGGCGACGTGATGGTGGATGCCTACCTCTGGGGTCGCGTGGACCGCATTTCACCTGAAGCTCCTGTTCCTGTTGTGCAAGTGACGCATCGCAGCGCGCGCTTGGGAGGGGCTGCGAATGTGGCCTTGAATGTTCTGTCGCTCGGCGGAAGAGCGATCACGGCCAGCGTGATCGGGGAGGATGATAACACCACCTTGCTCACGAAGCTGTTCGAGGAACAAGGTCTTGTGCCGGATGGTCTTGTCCGATCACCGGTGCGCCGCACCACCGTGAAGACCCGCGTGATCAGTGGGTACCAGCACGTGGTGCGCGTGGATGAGGAGCAGGAGGACGACCTCGCGCCGAGTGATGCGGATCTCCTGATGGAACGGATCGCATCGATCATCCGCAACGACAAGCCGGGCGTGATCGTGCTGGAGGACTACAACAAGGGCGTGCTCTCCGCGAAGGTGGTCGAAGACATCATCGCCTTGGCGAAGAAGGCCGGCATTCCAGTCGCGGTGGATCCGAAGAAGAAGAACTTCCTCTCCTACCGTGGCGCCGATCTCTTCAAACCGAACCTGAAGGAATTGCGCGAAGGCCTGAAGACCGATGTGGATCCCAAGGATCCCAGCAGCATCAAGCGGGCGGTGAAGCTCTTGGAAGAACGACTGGGCAACACGCTTTCCATGTTGACGATGAGCGAGCACGGTGTGTACATCCATGGTCGAGGTGAGGAACATCGTGTACCGGCGCATCCGCGTCGCGTCGTGGATGTGAGCGGCGCTGGCGATACGGTGATCACGGTGGCGGCACTCGCGCTTGCCCAAGGCTTGTCGCCATTAGCGATCGCCCAATTGGCGAACCTCGCTGGCGGCCTGGTGTGTGAGGAGGTGGGTGTGGTGCCCATCGACAGGAACACCTTCCGCGCCGAATGCGTACGTCTGGGCCTGCCCGCATGACGGTGAAGCCGTATTCCGCTGATGGTTCGAAGCGTGAGCAGGTCGAACACATGTTCGACGCCATCGCACCGAAGTACGACCTCCTCAACAGGCTCTGTTCCCTCGGTGTCGATCAAGGATGGCGTCGCAAGGTGATCCGGCGCGTCCTGCGCGAACCGGTGGAATACCTGCTCGACGTCGCGACCGGCACCGGTGATCTTGCGATCCTCGCCGCGAAGAAGATCCCGCACGTCATTGGCGTGGACATCAGCGAGGGCATGTTATCGCATGGCCGCATTAAAGTGAAGGAGCGCGGAATGGAGGATCGTATCACGCTGCAACGCGCCGACTCCGCCTCGCTGCCTTTTCCCGAGAGCACCTTCGATGCGATCACCGTGGCCTTCGGCGTGCGCAACTTCGAGGACCTTGAGCGCGGGATCCGCGACATGGTACGCGTCCTCAAACCCGATGGGCGTTTGTTCGTCCTCGAGTTCAGCAAGCCGAAGAACAACATCCTCGGGAGCCTCTTCCGCTTCTACTTCCACCGCGTGATGCCCGCTATCGGCCGCATGGTGAGCAAGGACAACGCGGCGTACACGTACCTGCCCAAGAGCGTGGATGCCTTTCCTGATGGCGAGGATTTCTTGAAGATCCTTGAAGCATGTGGCTTGCGCGAGGCGAAGGCCGATCCACTCACAGGCGGAATATCGACCTTGTATTCGGGGCGGAAGTGACCGGCGCAAGTGCGCACCTCCACCCTCGGGAGATCCCGACGACGATCCGAAACGCATATGCGGCAGCAGGCCGGGGATCACCGGCCTTCACCGCGTGGGTCCTGAGAACAGGTACGCAAGCCGGTGTTATTGATCGGACCAGTGGCCCAGCGTGGCCAAGACACCACCATCGCGGCTCACTCCCGATCTTGCACCCATGACCAAGAACCGGTTGGAAGCATTCAGTGACGGTGTGCTCGCGATCATCATCACCATCATGGTGTTGGAGCTGCGGGTGCCGCACGGGGCAGAGCTCTCCGCGTTGCGACCACTGTTGCCGGCGTTGGGCAGTTACCTGCTCAGCTTCGTGTACCTGGCCATCTATTGGAACAATCACCACCACATGCTGCACGCCACGAACCGCGTGAACGGCAGTGTGCTCTGGGCGAACATGCATTTGTTGTTCTGGCTCTCACTGGTCCCGTTCGTCACCGGTTGGATGGGCGAGAATCATTTCCAGGAGGCGCCGACCGCGCTGTACGGAACGATCCTGCTCTTGGCCGCCATCGCGTATTGGATCCTACAGAACTCCATCATCCGCGTGGAGGGTCCGGACTCCGTACTGAAGAAGGCCGTGGGCCGTGATGTGAAGGGCTACCTCTCCATCGGGCTCTACACGATCTCCATCCCCCTCTCCTTCTGGTTGCCGGTATTGGCGTGGGCCATTTACGTGCTGGTCGCACTGATCTGGATCATTCCGGACCGGCGGATCGAACGCGTATTGGAGGAGATGGGCTGATCGCGCGACCTATCGCATCGTCTCCAACCAGGCGAGCGCCTCCTTCTCCTCCAGGAAAATGCCACACGGTACCGGGCTCGGGAAGTACGCGAAGTACAAGCGGCAGAACCGATCGTTGTGATCGTTGCGGGTGACCCACGCGATGGCCTTGCTGAAATCGGCCATCGGCCGCTTGTCATAGTGGTTCGTGGTGATCATGGACATATCGAAGTCCACTTCATCTTCGGGCATCACGATCAGGACAAGCATCGGTACACCTGCAGCCAATTGCTGCCGTGCTTCGATGAATGCGGCTATGCCCGCAATGGTGAGCGTGGCGCCCGGTTTCATGCGGACTTCCACGCGATCATCACCGAACCGCTCTGCAACGGCGATCGGTGTATCGAGTCTGGTGGGTATGGAGGTGGTCATCCTTCCGGGCGCAAGTGTAAGGAACCTCGCTTGGGAGCATTCGCGAGGCGAAGTGCATGTTCGGTGAAGAACATTGATCCAGTCCGGGGGATCGCAAGCGGGGATCGGCGTGATCCTCCGCAGGACCGGGCTTGATCCGCACGTCCGGGAATTGTCCACTTATCTTGGTTGTCGCTTAAGGGATAGGCCCTCATCCCATCCCGCCATCCGTGATCCTCCAATTCGTTCTCGCATGACCGGACGCTTACCTCTACTTGCCTCCATCCTCTTCTTCTTCGGCACCATCCTTCACCCATGCACAAGCAGTGCCCAAGGGCCGTCGGTCGCGCGGCAATGGAATGAACAGCTACTGGCCGCGATCCGCACGGACCTTGCACGACCTCCGGTACACGCGCGCAATCTCTTCCACGTTTCCGCGGCGATGTACGACGCATGGTCGGCGTACATGCCGGATGATGAACCGTATCTCCTAGGCCGAACACGCGGTGCTTACACGTGCGCATTCGATGGCGTTGGGGCGCCAGCGGAAGTTTCCGTCGCGCAGGAGGAGGCCATCAGTTTCGCGGCGTACCGCTTGATCGCGCATCGGTACCAATCATCGCCCGGACACACCATCACCTTGCAGAACCTGGATGCGCTCATGGACCAATTGGGCTATGATCGGAATAATGCATCCACGGACTATGTGCAAGGTGGCCCTGCGGAATTGGGGAACTACATCGCCGAGCAATACATCGCGTACGGGTACACCGATGGATCCAACGAAGCGGGGAACTATGCGCACCTGTACTACACGCCGGTGAATCCGCCCATCCAAGTGGAATCGCCGGGCAACCCCTTGATCATCGATCCGAACCACTGGCAGCAGATCACGGTCACCAACGCCGTGGACCAGAACGGGAACCCGATCCAAGGAACCCCTGCGCCGGTGGGACATGAATGGGGGAACGTGACGCCCTTCGCCATGGATCCGGCACAGGCCACCGAACACGTGCGGGACGGCAACACCTACACGGTCTATCACGACCCGGGGCCTCCCACGCAGTTGGATACGAACGCAGCGGGTGAACTGGATTCCTTCTTCAAGTGGAACTTCTGCATGGTCCCGATCTGGCAATCGCACCTCGATCCGGATGATGGCGTGATGGTCGATATCTCCCCGGCAACCAATGGCGGGCTACAGAGCTATCCCACCACCGAAGCGGAATATCATGCTTTCTACGATTACTTCAATGGTGGTGCGCCCAGCCCTGGCTACGCGCAGAACCCGGTGACCGGTGTTCCCTACACACCGCAAGTGGTCAAGCGTGGTGACTTCACGCGGATCCTCGCGGAGTTCTGGGCCGATGGGCCGAACTCCGAAACGCCGCCCGGCCACTGGTTCACGATCCTGCACAGCGCAATGGATCATCCGTTGTTCGAACGGCGTTGGATGGGCACTGGACCCGTGCTGGATGAAATGGAGTACGACGTGAAAGCCTATCTCGCGTTGGGTGGCGCCATGCACGATGCGGCGATCTCCGCGTGGAGCATCAAGGGCTGGTATGATTATGTGCGACCGGTATCCGCCATCCGCTACATGGCGGGCCGCGGGCAATCCAGCGATCCGGGGTTGCCGCACTACCATCCGGCCGGCTTGCCCTTGATCCCCGGGCTCATCGAACTGGTCGGCGTCGGCGATGAACTTTCCGGGCTATCCGGCGAGCACTTGAACAAAGTGAAGTTGTTCACTTGGCGCGGGCCGAGCTACATCGGGAACCCATCCACGGATAACGCGGGCGTGGGTTGGATCCTCGCCGAGAACTGGTGGCCTTACCAGCGACCCACCTTCGTTACGCCGCCGTTCTCCGGTTACGTATCGGGCCATTCCACCTTCTCGCGCAGCGCGGCCGAGGTCCTCACTTTGCTTACCGGCACGCCGTACTTCCCCGGGGGCATGAGCAATTTCCACGCGCCCATGAACGAGTTCCTCGAATTCGAGAACGGGCCGTCGGAGGACATCTACTTGCAGTGGGCCACCTATCGCGACGCATCGGACCAATGCAGCCTCTCGCGCATCTGGGGCGGGATCCATGTGCCGGTGGATGATATCCCCGGCAGGCTCGTCGGACAAGTGGTGGGACCCGATGCCGTGAATGCAGCGAATGCACTCTTCGCCTCCGATCGACCACAGGTCACTGCGGTCACCGCAACGGATGCAGCGATCAACATTGCGGACATCGGTTCCACCATCACAGTGGACATCACCTTCGACAGGTCGATGGATATCGGCGTAGCGCCGACCATCACGTATCTCGTTCAGGATCCGACCTTGAGTGAGCTTGCACTCCAGCAGGCACAATGGACGAATGGCCAAACCTATTCGCTCACGTACCTCGTCCCGCCGAGTGCGACGCGATCGGACGATATCTTCCTGCGCGTGACGGATGCGGTTTCCGCGGATGCACGCGCGCAGGATGTCTTCCTCGCGGCGCATCCGTTCATCATCGACACGGACCGCCCACTGGTGGTAGCCGTTTCACCAAGTACCACACTGATCAACGATGCGGTGGCCGCAACGGCGAGCTTCATCGTGCTCGTGGACCTCTCCGAAGCGTGTGACATGACCAGCACGCCGACCTTCGGTTTCCAAGGCGGTGATCTTTCCAACGCATTGGTGACGGATCCACTGAACAGCATGTGGCTGGGTCCGACGCAATACCTCGCGGCATTCACGGTCGCGGACAGCGATGAGGAGTTCAGCGCTGTCGGTGTGACGATCGATGGGATCACGGATGAGTTGGGCAACGCGCTGGAACTCACCGTAGCCGATGCCCAATTCGATCTGGACACGCGCAACCCGTTGCTGTATTCCATGTCCGTAACACCACCGGTCCTTGGCCTGTTGGATGTGGGTTCCGCAGCGTTGGTCATCACCTTGGAATTCGATGAAGTGCTGAACACGGCCTTGACGCCGGACCTCGTGTTCACGAATGATGATCCGCTCATTGCCTCCCTCACACCGAACATCACCAACAGTTCCTGGGTGAACGACAGCACGTACCAGAAGGCCTACAACCTGTTGAACGCCGATGAGGAACTCTTCGCGATCAACGCGATGCTGGCCGGATACGAGGACCTCGCCGGAAACCCACCTTCACAATCGGAGTTCCCGGATCTCTTCATCGTTGACACCCACCGTGCAACGGTGCAGGCTGCGGTCCCTTCTACCCTCATGGTCATGGATGATCAGACCGGCACCGGAGGATTCCACATCGATATCGTATTCCCGGAGCCCATGGATATCGCCTTTGCACCCTTCATCCAACTGACGGGTGCAACAGGGGCGGGCTTGCAGTACTCCTCATCGCAGAGCAATTGGACCGACCCCTACACGTATCGCGCGATGTTCAACGTGACGGATCTCGGCGTGGAGATCGATGCGATCGGCCTGACGGTGGATTTCGCGAGGGATCCGGCCGGGAACACACAGTTCCCATTCACAGTGCCCGTTCTGTTCGCACTGGACACGCGCAACCCGGCAGCGCTCCTGACCACATCGAATACATACGTGGTCACAGGCGAGGACGTGGGGCCTTCAGGCTTCTTCGTCCTCACGCTGTTCGATGAGTCCATGAACACCTCCGTAGCGCCACAGATCACCTTCGATAGCCCTTCGTCCTTGACCGGGGTGATCACCTTGAACACCGGGGCATCCTCCTGGTTGAATGCGAGCACCTACCAATGGTTCTTCGATGTCGGGGATGTGGTGAGCACGATCGGACCGATCGGCATCACGATCACCGATGCGGAGGACCAGGCCGGGAACCCGATGGCGTTGAATGCGATCAACGATTACTTCTCCATCGATCTTCAACTCGGCGTGAATGATCCTGTGAGCGACGACCGCATCAGCCTTTACCCCAACCCGGTGCCAACGGGTGGGGCCGTCACGCTCCACGTGCCCAACACACTTTCCGATGCCGTCATCGAGGTGTATGATCTCCATGGATCGATGATCCTCACGGAGCGAAAGACCTACTTGCCCGCCGGTGATCACAAGATCCAACTGCCGGATGGCGCATCCGGACTGTACCTGCTGCGCATCATGGGACCAGGACAGGCGGCGGACATGAAATTCATGCGTGAATGAACCCTTGCTCGCGGTGCCGCACCGCGAGCCTTTCCAGCGGATCGGATCCGCATCGACGAACCGGGATGAAGCGATCGGTGATCATATCGGCCCTCCTCTCCATCGCACCGCTGCGGTTCGCGTGCGCGCAGCAGTTCACCGACGTGGCCGCGGCGAATGGCGTGGGCATCCTTGTGAACAGTGATGTCTTCGGAAGTGGACTGAGTACCTACGATTTCGACGAGGACGGTTGGGATGATCTGACGTTCGCCGTGACCAACGACAGTTTGGTGTTCTACAGGAACATCTCCGGACAATTGTTGCGGCTTCCCTCCTTCGTGAAAGCCCCGGGCGAAACAAAGCATGTGCTGTGGGTCGACTATGACAATGACGGCGACCTGGACATCAGCATGACCACGCGCTACGGGCCCTACCGACTATTCCAGAACGACGGGGCATTCCATTTCACGGATGTCTCCACTCAAGTGGGTTTCGCGGAAGTGACCGAGGAGACCTATGGAGAGGCGTGGGCGGACTACGATCGCGACGGGGACCTGGACATGTATGTATGCACGTACACCAACGTCGGGGATGAGAGTACTTACGCACGACTCAATCACCTGTACCGGAACAACGGCAATGGCACCTTTACCGATGTGACGCTCGCCGCCGGTGTGGGCGATGGCATCAAATTGTCCTTCCAAGCGGTCTGGCTGGACTACGATCACGACGGTTGGCCGGACCTGTTCGTGATCAACGACCGGGAATATCCGAACAGTTTTTACCGCAACAACGGCGATGGCACCTTCAGCGATGTGACCGCTGCGACGGGTACTGCTTTCACCGAGGATGAGCCGATGTCCGCGAGTGTCGCGGACTTCGATAACGATGGCGATCTGGACATCTACACCACGAATAGCGGTCTGTTGGATAAACATGGACTGCTGATCACCAACAACGGCAATGGGACATTCACGGATCAGAGCGTCGCTTCGGGTGTGGATGTCAGGAAGTGGACCTGGGGTGCGGTCTGGGCGGATGTGGACAACGACACGTGGCAGGATCTCTACGTAGCAGCTGACCATATCGGCGCCACCATCATGAACAATGTCTTCTACCATGCACAAGGTGGCGCTGCTTTCACGGAAGCAACGTCGTCCTTTATCGGGGACACCACCGTTCGCAGTTTCGGTGTGGCCCGCGCCGATCTCAACAACGACGGATCCTATGAGATCGTCGTGCAGAATCGGACCCCAAGCCCACCGATGCTCTGGATGAACGCCGGCGGCTCCAACCACTGGATCAAGATCACCCTGCACGGAACAGTATCCAACCGCATGGCCATCGGATCATGGATCCGGGTGTACGCCGGTGGGAACCGTTACACGCAGTACACGCTCTGTGGGGAGAACTACGTCGGACAGAATTCCCAGCACCACATCTTCGGCCTGGGCCAGTACACCATCGTGGATTCCGTGCAAGTGGAATACCTGAGCGGACACACCGACACCTACTACCAGCTCCCCATCGATCAGCCGTACACGCTCACCGAAGGCGACACCTACCAGGCATCGATCACGGCGCTGGGTAGCACCACGTTCTGCTCCGGCGATTCCGTGATCCTGGATGCGGGGGAGCACGCACAATACCTCTGGAACGATGGCAGCACGGATCGCTACCTCACCATTCTCGCCTCTGGTGAATACTCCGCCATCGTTCAGAATGCGTTCGGTGTGCAAACCACGAGCGATACCGTTACTGTGGTGGTGATGCCTGCACCGCTGGTCGGCTACACTACACAGGGTCCGTTGTGCGCTGGAGAGGCCACCGGGTCCATTGCGTTGATGAACCTCACTGGCGTATCCATCCAATCCGTCCTTTGGAATACGGGTGCTGAGGGCGTAACGCTCGCTGGACTCATTGCGGGAACGTACACGTATCTCCTTTCCGATTCGAACGGATGCACTGCGGAAGGCGAACTGCAACTGATCGAACCACCTGCCTTGTTCGTTCAGGCCACGGCAAGCCCCGTAGTGGTCGGCAACGATGGAAGTATCGACGTATTGGTGTTCGGGGGTGTGCCTCCGTACGTGATCACGATCAATGGGAGCACTGTGGTGTCCCCGATCACAGGTCTGGCAGACGGCGCGTACGATCTGGTAGTGACCGATGCGAATGGATGCACCCATGAGGAAACGGTCATCGTGGATGGTCCAATGGGGCTCGCGAACGTTCACCGTATGGCCTTCCGCTTATTCCCGAACCCGGTCGTGGATCGGTTGCATTTCACGTGCTCGGAACCGCTCCGCTCCGTTCTCATCCTCGACCTCCAAGGGCGGATCATTCTTCCATCATCGTATATCAACGACCGCTGGCTGGATGTAAGAGATCTCGACGCTGGGCATTACGTGATCCACGCGATCACGGCGGATGGTGCGGCCATGCGTGTGCCGTTCATCAAGCTCTGAGGAACGGATCCAGCCGAACGTTCCGGCCCTCAGCTCAACCCGCTGATCACTCCGTTCACATCGATGTCCATCCCTTCCGAGGCGGGCACTTCCGGTAGGCCCGGCATGCGCATGATCTCGCCGCAGATCGGAACAACGAAGCCCGCGCCAGCCGCGATCTCGATATCGCGCACGGTGATGCGGAAGCCGGTGGGCGCGGCGCGCAACGCCTTGTCATCACTGAAGCTGTACTGCGTCTTCGCCATGCAGATCATCGCGTTGTCCATGCCGAGCTTGGTGATGCGCTTCAATGCGAGTTCCGCATCCGCGCTGTAATCCACGCCATCGGCGCGGTAGATCTCCTTCGCGATGGTGGCGATCTTCTCCTTGATCGGCGCTGCGGTATCGTACAGCAGTTTGAACTTGCTCGCTCCACCTTCGGCCACACGCATTACCGCTTCCGCCAGTTCGGTCATCCCGTCGCCGCCTTTGGCGAAGCCTTGGGCCAGCACCGCTTCCGCGCCGCGCTCCTTGCAATACGCCTTGATCAGGTCGATCTCCTCCGCTGTGTCCGTCGGGAAGTGGTTGATCGCCACCACCGCTTGCACGCCGAACTTGGCGATGTTCTCGATGTGCTGACCGAGGTTCGCAAGTCCGACCTTCAACCGTTCGGGCGCTGCGTTGTTCACTTCCTTGATGTCCGCACCGCCGTGATAACGCAGCGCACGCACCGTGGCAACGATCACCGCCGCGCTCGGCACCAGACCCGCAGCGCGACACTTGATGTCGAAGAATTTCTCCGCGCCGAGGTCCGCGCCGAAGCCTGCCTCAGTCACCACGTAATCGCCAAGGCTCAGGCCCATCTTCGTGGCAAGCACACTGTTCACGCCTTGTGCGATGTTGGCGAAAGGCCCGCCGTGCAGGATCGCCGGATTGCCTTCGAGCGTCTGCACGAGGTTCGGCTTGATCGCATCCTTCAGCAACAACGCCATGGCTCCTTGGGCTTTCAGGTCACGCGCATACACCGGGGTACGATCCCAGCGCTGGCCCACGTAGATGTTGCCGAAGCGGGCTTTCAGGTCATCGAACGAAGTAGCGAGGCACAGGATCGCCATCACCTCACTGGCTGGGGTGATGTTGAATCCGTCCTGCCGTGGAACACCGTTGCCCGTGCCGCCCAGACCGATGGTGATGTTGCGCAACGCGCGGTCGTTCATATCCATCACGCGCTTCCAGGAGATGGTGCGTGGGTCGATGTTCAACGTGTGCTTGCGGTTCTGCAGGTTGTTGTCGATTAGCGCTGCGAGCAGGTTGTTCGCCTTTTCGATCGCGGAGAAATCACCGGTGAAGTGCAGGTTGATGTCCTCCATCGGTACCACTTGCGCGTAACCCCCGCCAGCCGCGCCGCCCTTCATCCCGAAGACCGGGCCGAGCGAGGGTTCACGCAACACCACCACGCCCTTCCTTCCGATCTTGCTCAGTCCTTCGTGCAAGCCGATGCTGGTGGTGGTCTTGCCTTCACCGGCCGGCGTGGGGGAAACCGCAGTGACCAGGATCAACTTGCTCTTCGCGATGCGCTTCTGATCGATGAGGTCCAGCGGAAGCTTCGCCTTGGTGCGGCCATAGGGTTCGATCACCTCGGGATCGATCCCGAGCTTCTTCGCGATGTTGGAAATGGGTTGCAACTGCGCTTTCTGCGCGATCTCGAGGTCACTGGGGAAGGACATGCTGTAGGGTTCTGTTTGGCCGCAAAGGCGCTAAGGCGCGGAGGAAAGGCCGCAAGTAAAGGTGCATTCGAAGAATTCGATCATGATCCGCGTACATCAGGTCAGAAAGGATTCGGAAAGTCCGTTCACTACACGGCGAATACCGCGCTTGAGCAGCGCTTCATTGAAGTTGATGAGCAGGCCCAACCGCTTTCCACTGAGCTTCAAGTACGACAATACCTGTGCGAAGTGCACTTCATGGACACCATCCGTGGCCTTGACTTCAACCACCACGAGTCCTTCCACAACGATGTCCATCCGGAATCCGAACTCCAGTCGCTCTCCTTTGTACACTACGGGCAGTTCAACTTGGCGCGCACATTCAAGACCTGCCTTTCGAAGCTCGATCATCAAGCAGTGCTCATACACGGCTTCCAGCAATCCGGGACCAAGCTCTTTGTGAACCGCAAGCGCTGCGTTCACGACCACCTTGCTGATCTCGTTCTCGCTCATCCCGGCAAAGTAGCCGCAAAGGCGCTAAGTCGCAAAGCAGGGTACCAAGGTGGGACCAATGCGCATCCGACCGCAGGTCCTTTCGCGGCATTTCAAACCACCTTCTTCGCGCCTTTGCGCCTTTGCGGCCTATCCCACCCCGAACCCCGCCCTCCGCAGATCCTCCCAATATCCGGGATAGCTCTTGTTCACCACCTGCGGATCGTTGATGGTAATGGAACCGAGCACCAGTGCCAGTGGTGCAAGAGACAATGCCATGCGGTGATCGACGTCCGGATCAAAAGTGGCCGGT
Organism: Flavobacteriales bacterium; assembly: GCA_016721005.1. Taxonomy (GTDB): domain Bacteria; phylum Bacteroidota; class Bacteroidia; order Flavobacteriales_F; family PHOS-HE28; genus PHOS-HE28. The sequence goes on along the minus strand of JADKJM010000003.1, from coordinate 45,211 downwards.
GTGCGTTGCGCGATCCCCTTCTTCACGGCGAAGGCGCCATCGGCGAATGCCGCGAGTCCTCCGAGATGATCGATCGCCTCCGCCACGATGCGCAACCGATCCGTCTCTTTCACACGCAGGTTGTCCAGACCAGTAAAGACCGCCGCTTGGTTCCGCGCGGCCAAAGTGAACACCAGGGGTTGGAACAGGTCCGGCACATGCTTCAGGTTTCGTGGTAGATCCTCCCACACACCCGCCACATCGCGATGCGTAAGCACCGCTCCTTTTCCGGTGAACTCCGTGCGCACCCATGGCGACCATAGGTGCTGCGCTTCGCGATCACCTTGCATGGTATCATCGGTGAGGCCGGTGAGCGTTACCTCCGAACCGGGCGACAATGCCACGACCTCGTACCAGAACGACGCGCTGCTCCAATCCGGAGGAACGATGATCGGGGCCGGAGTGTATTCACACGGATCCACGCGCACACCATCCAGTTCCAAGCGCGGGAACACGCCGAAGTGCGCAAGCATCTTCAACGTCATGTGTACGAATGGCTCGCTGAGGCGCGTGCCGGTCCAGCGAAGCGTGAGGCCTTCGGTCATCCGAGGAGCAACAAGCAACAGGGCACTGAGGTACTGGCTGCTGATCGGCGAAGCGAAGTGAACTTCACCGCCCTTCAGCTTACGACCACGGACGCGATAGCCTTCGGGGACCCGCTCGATATCGGCGCCCACCTGTTTCAAGGCGCTGATCAGATCGTCGTGCGGACGCTCCAACAAACGCGGTGTTCCCGTAAGGATGTGCTCCTCCCCTTCCCGGACCGCAGCCCACGCCAGCAGGAAGCGGAAAGTGGTACCACCTGCGCCGCAATCCATCACACGGGGCGTGTCGCGAAGCAGGTCGTGCATCACGCGCGTATCGTCGCCGTCACTGAGGTTCGAGACCAACCCGAGGTCACCGCAAAGCGAGGCCATGAGCAATGCGCGATTGCTCACACTCTTGCTGCGCGGCAAGGTGATGGTGGCGCGGACCGGGCCTTTGGGTGCGGTGATGGTAACTGATGACATCGTGATGATCGTGATCCGTTCAAGGCTCGCGTACCAGGAGCCGGTAGTGTTCCAAGGCTTCCTGTACCTGCGCAGCGGTGATGGGCACATCCACCTTCACACTACCGATGCCGGTGAGCAAAGCGAAACGGAATTGTCCGGCGTTGTTCTTCTTGTCGTTGCGCATCAATTCGATGATCCGATGGTCCTCGCCTCCTTGGATGAGGAAGGGCTTGAATATCGAAAGCAGGTGCTGTGCGATGAGGTCGTTGCTCTCGCGATCCAGCAGGTCCTTGCGCCAGCTCAACCACGCTTCGCAGATCATGCCCACGGCCACCGCTTCACCGTGCAACAGTGCACTGCGACCACCTTCCCAGGAATAGGCTTCGATGCCGTGCCCGATGGTATGGCCGAAGTTGAGCTGCTTGCGTGGACCGGCCTCGCGTGGGTCCTCACGGACCACATCCGCTTTGATCGCCGCACTGCGTTCCACCAAGGGGATCAAGGCATCCAGGTCATGCAGCGGCGCTTCGCGCAACGCATGGTAGTGATCCGCATCCCGGACAAGGCCGTGCTTGATCATCTCCGCCACGCCGTTCAGCAGTTCACGTTTGCCCAAGCTGCGCAGGAACGGCACATGGACATGCACACTTACCGGATCATGGAATACCCCCACCATGTTCTTCACCCCGCCCACATCGATCCCGGTCTTCCCTCCGATCGCCGCGTCCACCATGCCCATGACCGTGGTGGGTACATGTATGCAGCGAATGCCCCGCTTGTAGGTGGCCGCGATGAAGCCCCCGAGGTCCGTGACCACTCCGCCGCCTAGACAGACAAGCATGGAGCTCCGATCAGCGGCGCGAGTGGTGAGGTGCTGCCAGATATCACTGCACACAGGCAGGCTCTTGGAGGCTTCGCCTGCGGGAACACCGATGGTCTCGGCATCGCGTAAGCGAGGGACCATGGCCAGCAATTCCGGAAGGCAGTGGTGAAGGGTGTTCTCGTCGCCGAGGATGAAACAGGCCGATGGGTCCAGATGGCCGATCCGCTTGTCCAAGGCGCCGAGCGCACCCGCGCCCAGCACCACCGGGTGTCCGCCGGCATCGATCGTTCCATCCTCCTGTCGCATGTTCGCCATTCCTACTTTTGCGGCCCTTCGACTTCCGCCAAAGGAACGAAGGAACGTACCACCCATGCCAGTGCCGGTCACAGCTCCCACGCAAGCCACCCTTCCCGAACTCGGCAATACGCGCATCGCCTTCGCGGGCAAGAGCGATAGGCACCTCTGGAAAGCCTATTGGTTGTTCCGCATCATCGGTGATCCCACCCTCACGCGCATCGGTAGCATTTTGACCCGTGCGGCGTTGGCCCTGCACCTGCCGATCAAGTGGTTCATCAAGGCCACCATCTTCCAGCAGTTCGTCGGCGGGGAGAATGTGCAAGAGGGCATGAGGACGGCCGCGCGTCTGGGGAAGAGCCATGTGGGGACCATCCTCGATTACAGTGTGGAAGGCAAGGACGATGAGGGATCCCTGGACCACACCAAGGAGGAACTGCTCCGGTGCATCGCGGCCGCGAAAGGGCACCCGGAGATCCCATTCGCCGTATTCAAACCCACAGGGATTTCACCCACCGATCTGCTGGAGCGCGTTTCCAGCGGAGCGGTACTGAATAGCGACGAACAGGCTTCATGGGATCGGGCACGGGCACGGATGCTCGATCTGGGGAAGGCCGCCCACGCAGCTGGCGTGCCTCTATTGGTCGACGCCGAGGACAGTTGGCTACAGCAAGCGATCGACGATGTGGTGGAGGAAATGATGGAGCGGTTCAATAAGGAACGACCGATCGTCTTCAACACCATCCAACTATACCGCCATGACCGACTTGCCTTCCTGCGCGAAAGCCTCCAACGGGCGGAACGCGGCGGGTACCAGGTCGGGATGAAACTGGTGCGTGGGGCTTATATGGAGAAGGAACGCGATCGCGCGCAGGAAATGGGCTACCCCGATCCCATCCAACCGGACAAGGCCGCATGCGATCGTGATTATGACGACGCCTTGCGTTTCTGCTTGGACCATATCGACCGCATCGCCGTGATGGCCGGCACGCACAATGAAGCGAGCACCTTGTTGGCAGCACGCCTCATGGAAGAGCGGCAGCTACCACGCGATCACGACCGCATCTGGTTCGCGCAACTGCTCGGCATGAGCGATCACATCAGTTTCAACATGGCCGCCGCCGGGTACAACGTGGCGAAGTACATGCCCTACGGCCCGGTGCGCGAAGTGCTCCCCTACCTCATCCGCCGCGCCGAGGAGAACACCAGCGCGCGTGGGCAGACCGGAAGGGAACTCGGGTTGATCCGGGAAGAGCGGAAACGCAGGGCCAGCGCCTAGTACCGGCCATCCTGAGCGGATGCCGTTGGCGGGATCATGCTTCGCCGACGATCACGCGCCCACTACGTTCGATGTGTCAATAGCCATCGATCATGAAACACAACCTCGGCACCCTTTCCATCCTCTACTATGTGTACGGCGCATTCACCTGCCTGATCGGTGCGGTGATACTGATCCTGGTCCTCATGGGCATCATGCTCAATACCGATCTGGTGCAAGGCGGGTCCGACGCACCGCCTGCGTTCGTGGGGAGCGCATTGCAGATCATAGGTTGGGTGTTGTTCGCGATCATCGAGGCCATCGGTATCCTGAAGATGTTGAGCGGGCGCTGGATCGCCCGGCGGATCAACCGCACCGGTTCACTGATCATTGCCGGATCGAGTTGCCTCAGTTTTCCACTGGGAACCGCATTGGGCGTTTTCAGCTTCGTGGTCCTTACGAACCCGGAAGTGCAGAAGGAATACGAGGCAGGCGGATCGCTCCTGGCCTAACGCAACCCGAGCAGGGTGGCCGTGGTGTCCTTGTCGAAATCGCGTAGAGCACCGATGACCAAGTGCAACTCGGTGCCATTCACCTTGGTCGTGACCGAGTAGATCAGGCTATCATCGGTCCTTCGCGAAGCACCGAAGTCCACATCGGCGCCCTCCATACTCGCGCGGATCGCGGCCAGATCCAGCGATCGCGCTCCGAGTTGTTCTTCAACAGCAGGCGTGGTGGCAAGCAGGGTGCTCCGCAAGCGGCTCTTCACCTTCGCCTCAGGCAACCAAGCCCCGTTGGTCAAGCGTTCGCCGTAGGTCCAATACGCGATCCCGCCACCGATGATGAGGCCGAAGAGATAGAGGGTGAGGCGTCGTCGAAGATCCATGCTGTTCGGCCCGTTGGGTTCAGGGTCAAAGCTGCGGATTCGGAACAGAAGAAGAAGCATGTGGCCATGAACTCATGTGCTCATGTGGCCATAGCACGATCTGCCCGATATCCCGTTCGTTCGCATATTCGCGTCCGTCAATGGCCACATGGACACATGGATACATGACCACATGAAACAACCCATCTTCCCTCCCGACGCCGCCAAACCCCTTGCACCCTATACACCCGCCATCGCCTCTGGAGGCATGGTCTTCCTCAGCGGGCAGATCGCGTTGGACGAGAACGGCAATCTCCACACCAGTGACATCACCAGCGAAACGAAACGCGTGATGGAGAACATCGGCATCCTGCTGAAAGCAGCCGGCCTGGGCTATGAGCACTTGGTGAAGGTGACCATCTTCCTCAGCGACATGGCGCACTACGCTGCGGTGAACGAAGTGTACGGCACCTACTTCAGTGAAGTCCCTCCGGCACGGGAAGCGGTGGCCGTGAAAGGACTGCCGGCCGGAGTGAATGTGGAGATCAGCGGGATCGCCATGCGTTGACCTCCATTCGACCCACCCGGAAAAGAAGAACCCCGCTCTTGCAAGCGGGGTTCCTCAGCAATAGGGTTCTGAAGCCCTATTTCATATGCTTCAAGTTGAGCGCGTAGAGGATGATGAAGAGCACCGGGAAGAATGCGCCGAGGATCCCCATGAAGCCACCCGCCAAGCCACCTACCATCACGAATGGTACAATGACGTATGCCAGCTGCGCGGCCGTGTAGATATAGAAACCGGTCTTCTTCAGGTTCCACATCATCCATACGCCAGCCACGATCAGGATGCACAACAGACCCTGTGTGAGGGAACTGTTCGCCATAGCGTGGAAATCCGTCAGGCTTCCCATGGCATCGCCAAGGGCACCTGCGATCTCGCGGCCCGCATCGGTCATTTGCTCGCTATCCATGGCTTCGTCCATCGCGCTGTTGATCTCCTGGGAGACCGCACCACTAGCAGGCGCCAACGCCTTCAGGGTGAAATAGCCGGAAATACCGGAGAAGGCATACCATGCACAGCCGACAAAGCTGAGGATGCACAGCACCGTCAGGAAGGTTGGGCGCGCAGGTGCGCCAGTAGTGGTTGTAGTAGTAGGTTCGCTCATATTCGATCGAGGTTTGGTTCGGGACCAAGATAGAGGTGGCTTTCACATGTGCAAGCCCCCCACCCCCGCCGACTTTCCCACAGGCTTTCCATGATCGTTACCTTCGGCGCCCCGGTAAAAAGGCCGGTCATCCAAATCCGATCATGAGCTACGACGTTCTTGTTCTCGGCAGTGGCCCAGGTGGCTACGTGGCCGCCATTCGCGCCAGCCAACTGGGGTTGAAGACCGCCATCGTGGAGCGCGAGGCGCTCGGTGGCATCTGCCTCAACTGGGGCTGTATCCCCACCAAGGCCCTGTTGAAGAGCGCGCAGGTGTTCCAATACATCACGCATGCGAAGGATTACGGCATCACGGTCGGTGCCGGTTCGCCGGACATGAAGGCGATCGTGGCGCGCAGCCGCGGCGTGGCCGATGGCATGAGCAAGGGCGTGCAGTTCCTCATGAAGAAGAACAAGATCGATGTGATCATGGGCACCGGCAAGCTGATGCCCGGGAAGAAGATCGAAGTGACCGGTGCCGACGGGAAGAAGCAGGTGGTGGAAGCGAAGAACATCATCATCGCCACCGGCGCACGCAGCCGGGAATTGCCCGCGTTGAAGCAGGACGGCAAGAAGATCATCGGGTACCGGGAGGCCATGGTGCTCGCCGAGCAGCCCAAGAGCATGGTGGTGGTGGGCAGCGGCGCCATCGGAAGTGAATTCGCATACTTCTATAATGCCATCGGCACCAAGGTGACCTTGGTGGAGTTCCTCCCGAACGTGGTTCCGGTGGAGGACGAGGATGTGAGCAAACAACTGCAGAAGAGCTTCGCGAAGCAAGGCATCGACGTGATGGTGAGCAGCGAAGTGACCAACGTGGACACGAAGGGCAAAGGCTGCGTGGTCACGATCAAGAGCGCGGCCGGAGAGAAGAAGGTGGAGTGCGACATCGTGCTGAGCGCGGTGGGTATCGCTGCGAACATCGAGGGCATCGGCTTGGAGGAAGTGGGTATCGTCACCGACAAAGGCAAGATCACCGTGGATGGGTTCTACGCCACCAACATCCCGGGCTACTTCGCCATCGGCGATGCCACGCCGGGACAAGCGCTTGCGCACGTGGCGAGTGCCGAAGGCATCATCTGCGTGGAGAAGATCGCCGGACAGAACCCGCACACCTTGGACTACGGCAACATCCCCGGCTGCACCTATTGCTCACCGGAAGTGGCGAGCGTGGGCATGACCGAGAAGCAGTGCAAGGAAAAAGGCTTGGAGATCAAGATGGGCAAGTTCCCCTTCACGGCCAGTGGCAAGGCCAGTGCTTCGGGCGCCAAGGACGGCTTCGTGAAGTTGATCTTCGATGCCAAGTACGGCGAGCTATTGGGCGCGCACATGATCGGCGCGAACGTGACGGAGATGATCGCCGAGTGCGTGAGCATCCGCAAGTTGGAGACCACCGGCCACGAGATCATCAAGACCGTACACCCGCACCCCACCATGAGCGAAGCGATCATGGAAGCGGCGGCGGCGGCCTACGGCGAGGTGATCCACCTGTAGGGGCGGATCATGATCCGCCCGATATTGCGGCCATGCCCGCAACGGCGCATGCCAATGCGCCCGACAGGTGGGCGCCGTGCGAAATATCGTGTGCACGAATAGTTCGACAGCATGTGCGGCATCGCCGGATCATACCAGATCGATACGAGCAGGCCCGCGACCGGTGATCGCATCGCGGCGGCGTTGCGTTGCATCGCGCACCGCGGTCCGGATGACGAAGGCGTGTATGCCCTAGGCCGTGCGGTTCTCGGCCATCGGCGATTGAGCGTGATCGATACCTCGAGCGCGGGCCACCAACCCTTCACGGATGATGGTGGTCGGTACACGATCGTATTCAACGGCGAGGTCTTCAACTTTCAAGCGCTACGATCGAAGCTGGAAGGTGAAGGCCATCGCTTTCGCAGCCTGACGGATACGGAGGTCGTACTCCGGCTCTTCGCATTGAAAGGCCCTGCGTTCCTGCACGACCTCAACGGCTTCTTCGCACTCGCCATCCACGACAAGGAGAAGGACGAACTGTTCCTGGCGCGCGACCGCTTCGGCGTGAAGCCCTTGCTCTGGTGCGAACACGATGGCCGCTTCCTGTTCGGCAGCGAGTTGACGGCGCTGCTCGCGTTGGGCGCGCCGCGCGTCGTCGATCCCGTTTCGCTGCGGATGTATTTCACGCACAACTACATCCCGGGCCCGCACAGCATCCTGCAAGGTGTGTTCAAGCTCCAGCCCGGTTGCGCGATAACTGTTTCGCCAAGCGGCGCGCACGCGGAAGAATGGTACCACGCGGAGGAAGCCGCAGGTCACACACCGGCCGTCACGGACCCCGTGGCCCACCTCCGCGAATTGCTTGATGATGCCGTGCGTATCCGCTTGATCAGCGATGTGCCCATCGGCACCTTCCTGAGCGGCGGCCTGGATAGCAGCATCGTTTCGGCACTGGCCAAACGACACAAGGCCGATCTGCAAACCTTCAGCATCGGCTTCACCGACCGGTATTACGATGAGACACCGTTCGCGGAAGCGGTGGCAAAGCACCTCGGCACGACGCACCATACGTTCACCTTGGGGAATGAAGAACTCGCTGCGAGCTACCACGCCCTGCTGGCGAGCATGGATGAACCCTTCGCGGACCAGAGTGCTCTGCCGAGCTTCATCCTGAACCAACGAACCCGGCAACATGTCACCGTCGCGCTAAGCGGTGATGGCGCCGACGAGATCTTCGGGGGCTACCGGAAGCACCAAGCGGAGCTTCGGATACAAGCGCCCGGGATCACGGAGCGGCTGGCCATCCTCGGTGCGCCATTGTGGCGAGCACTTCCGAAATCCCGGAACAACCGGATCACGGATCGTATCCGGCAGTTGGATCGCTTCGCACGATCGGCTGAACTGACCAAGGAGGAACGGTACCTCCTCTTGGCATCGTGGGATGATGAACTTGATCCGGCTTCCTTGGTGAATGATCCCGGTCCGGCAGCCCACTTCACTGCACGACGTAACGCCATCACCGCGCCACTTTCGCGGATCAAGGACCTGAATGGTCTTCTGTGGACCGATGTGCGCACCGTATTGCCTGATGACATGCTCCGAAAAGTGGATCTGACCAGCATGGCGCATGCGTTGGAGGTGCGCACGCCTTTCCTTGATCGTCGTGTGGTGGAATTCGCGTTCTCTTTGAGAGCCCAGCAGAAATTCTCGCATGGATCAGGAAAGCGGATCCTTCGCGAAGCCTTCGGCGATCTACTTCCACCGGTCACGGTATCACGCGCCAAGCGCGGCTTCGAGGTTCCGCTCACGCCGCTCTTCAAGGGGCCATTACTGGGGGAATTGGAAGTCCTCTCCGACCGGGAGGCGTTGACGGCTGCCGGGTTCAGGCCTACCGCAGTGAATGGGTTGCTCCAACGGTTCCACGGTCCGGATCCGGGGAGTTCACAGGCAACCGTACATGCCCTGCTCGTCTTCATGACGTGGTGGAAAGCCCACCTTTCCTGATGCTTTCGGGACCATTCCGACGGCTACCTTCGCCACCGCTCCATGCCCCGTATCCTTCGCATCCTGAACCGGTTCAACCTTGGCGGCCCCACGCACAACGCGGCCTACTTGACCCGGTACCTCCAGCCCGAGTTCGAGACCTTGCTCGTGGGCGGTAGCCAAGAGGCTACGGAAGAAGGCAGCCACCACATCCTCCGTTCCCTCGGCGTGGAACCGTTGATCCTTCCCGAATTACAGCGGGAGGTGGCACCGTGGCGTGATCGTGGGGCCTATCGCCGGATCAAGAAATTGATCAAGGACTTCAAGCCGGACATCGTACATACCCATGCGGCGAAGGCCGGAGCCGTTGGTCGTATGGCCGCTGCCGACCTCGGCGTGAAGGCGATCGTACACACCTTCCACGGGCACGTCTTCCACAGTTATTTCGGGCCCGTCCGGACGACGTTATACAAGAACATCGAACGGTATCTGGCCAAACGGTCCTCACGGATCGTGGCCATCAGCGACCTTCAGCGGCAGGAATTGGTTGAAGAACACCGGATCTGCGATCTGGATAAGGTTACCGTGATCCCGTTGGGCTTCGACCTCAGTCGGTTCCAGGAGGAACAAGGGAGCAAGCGGGAACTCTTCCGCAAGGTGTATGGGGTAGCGGATGATGAGATCGCCGTGGGGATCGTTGGGCGCTTGGTCCCGATCAAGAACCACGACCTGTTCTTGGAGGTGGTGGCACGGGTGAGCAGGAAAACAGGCAAGAAGCTGCGCGCGTTCATCGTGGGCGATGGAGAGGAGCGGGACCGATTGCAACAACTTACCCGTGACCTGGGCATGAGCCAAGCCATGGGGCCGATCTTCAATGGCCACGGCTTCGGACATGGGGTCAATGGCAAACCCATGGTCGCATCGGCCACGGTGACGTTCACATCATGGATCAAGGAAGTGGACATCGTGAATGCGGGTGTGGACATCATCATGCTCACCTCCCTCAATGAGGGCACACCAGTGAGCTTGATCGAGGCGCAGGCCAGTAACCGCCCGGTCATCAGCACACGCGTGGGTGGCATTGAGAACGTGGTGCTTCCCGGACAGACCGCATTATTGAGCGAAGCCGGTGACACGGACAACCTCACCCGCCAGTTAACGCAGCTGGTGGAAAGTGCGGAAATGCGGACCCGTATGGGGGCCGGTGGTTGGGTGCATGTCCGGGACAAGTACCACTATGCCCGACTGGTGGAGGACACCGCTCATCTTTATCGCTCGCTCCTGTCCTGATGCGGGCAGCCCCTGATCGTTACTTTTACCCGCCTATGGAACGTAAACTCAGACCTAGGTGGGGGTTGGCCCTCATCGGGGCCGCCATCCTGTCCGGTTGCACCATCAACCGCGACATCATGTTCAAGACCCCAACGAATTACGAGTTCAGCAGTTACCAGGACACGGGGCGTCGTGCCTTGATCCTCCAACCGAACGACGTCCTGCAGTTCCGCTTGTTCGCCAACAACGGCTTCAAGATGATCGACCTCGTGTCCGATGGAGGCTCACGTGAATCGAACCTGGTGAACCGGAACATCTTCATCTACTATGTGGAAGGAGATGGACTGGTGAAACTTCCATTGCTCGGCCGGGTACACTTGGCAGGGCTCACGCTGCGCGAAGGCGAACACATGTTGGAGGAACAATTCGCGAAGTACTATAACGACCCCTACGTACAGTTGATGGTCACCAACCGGCGTGTGGTGGTCTTCCCGGGGGATGGCGGAACGGCGAGGGTGGTTGGTCTTGAAAACAACAACACCACCTTGTTGGAGGTATTGGCCCAAGCGGGTGGGCTTGCCAAACGCGGTGACGCCCGCAAAGTGAAACTCTTCCGGCACCATCCGGATGGGACGCGGACCATTCACGAGTTCGACCTGTCCGACATCTCCGGATTGAAACATGCGGATATCGTGATGCAGGGCGATGATGTGATCTATGTGCAACCGAACCCGGAACTGGCCCGGGAGGTGCTATCCGACCTGCAACCGCTCATAGCACTGCTCACGAGCATCGTCCTGGTCATCGGGGTGGTACGCGGGTTCCAGACCAAATAACCGGGCACCGCGCATGATCGGGGAGGACATCACCCAGCGGAACGTCAGCTTCGAGAGCTACAAGCAGCGCATCACGAACTTCAGCAATGAGTTCGAACTGGGGCTCTTCCTGTACATCCTACGGCGCAGTCTGTTGTGGATCCTGCTCGTGCTGTTATTGGCCCTGACCAGCGCGCTGTTGTACTTGCGGTACACATCACCGATCTACGAGGCCAGGTCCATCCTGCAATTGCGTGAAAGCAATACCGCAGCAACGGTATTGAGCATGAGCACCTTCGGGGAGGACAAGAACCTGTATGCCGATGTGGAATTCATGCGCTCCCAGCTTTTTCTGGGGATGGCACTGGAGCGGCTTCCGTTGCGGGTGAGCTACTTCAACCGGGGGCAGATCCTCACCGAGGAATACTACACGGGTTCCTTCTTCCCGTTGTCGGACCTGGTGGTCACGGATAGCATGGTGCTGGATGTGCCCATCTTCGTGAGCCTTTCCGAGCCCGGGCGCGTAGGCATTTCCTATACCGTCGGGGGCACTCCCGTGAAGGCCTCCTTCGACCGGACGGAACCGATCCGCACCCCGCATTTCAGTGGGCGGATGGAGTTCAAGCACCACTCCATCCTGGCGGACCCGGAATCGAACATCAACCTTTATTTCAAGATCAACTCCAAGCAGCGCCTGCTGGAAACGTACAGCCAGCAGTTGATCGTGAAGGTGTTGGACCCAGGTGCCAAGACCGTGGAAGTGTCCTGCAAGAACCAGAATCCGTGGTTGGCCATGGATATCGCCCAAGCCATGGCGGAGACCTTCATCCACTACGATGTGGAACGCCGAGGGGAGAGCGCACTCAGCGTGATCCGGTTCATCCGGACGCAGAAGGACACGGTCTTCGAGGAACTTCGCGAATCGGAATTCAAGTTGCAGGATTTCAGGATCGAGAACAGGGTCGCGGATCTCGATCTATTAACGCCCCTCTTCCTTGAGCGGTCATCCCAATATGAGGATGAGCTGGTACACCTTACGCTCGATATCGAATTGTTGAAGGCCTTGGAGAAGGTCACGGACAAGCCGCTGGAGGAGATCGCGCCACACGAGCTGATCCCGTTGCTCCTAGGGACCAAGTACGAAGGTCCTTTGGCGGGTACGATCAAGGAGCTACAGGACTTGTTGCGTGAGCGGGGCTATGTGAACGCGGAGGCCACCAGCGCACATCCCGCTTCCAAGTCCATTGAAACCCGGATCGCGACGCAGAAGCAGGTGCTTCTTGAATCGTTGCGGAGACTGCGCGAGACGGCAGAGACCCGCTATAACGACCTGATGGTCCAATTGACGGACTACGACAAGCGCTTCCGCAGCATCCCCGGCAAGGAGTTGGACTACGCGCGGATCGAGCGGGTGTTCAACATCAACGAGAAGTACTACACGATGCTCCTGGAGAAGGAGATCGAATACCGGATCAGCAAGGCCGGCTTCGTTCCTGAGAACAGGATCCTGCAGAATGCCGCCCTCCCACCCGCGCCTGTTTCGCCGAACCGGAACATGGTGCTGGGCTCCTATCTCGTGACCGGCTTGATCATCTGCTTCCTGATCGTGCTGGTCAGGTACATCATGCACGATAACGTGACCTCGTTGCATGATATCGCCAAGCTATCCCACGCGAGCATCGGTATCCTCGGCATGATCCCCAAGTACAAGAAGGAGATCCCGATCTCGCAACTGCTCATCGACAAGAACCCGAAATCACTCATCGCCGAGGCGTTCAGGACCGTTCGGACCAACATGCAGTTCGTGGACAACACGCCCGGTGCGAAAGTGGTCGCCATCACCAGCACCATTTCGGGTGAGGGAAAGACCTTCGTGGCGATGAACCTCGCCGGTATCATCTCCTTCAGTGGCAAGCGGGTCATCATCCTCGATCTGGACATGCGCAAACCGAAGATCCACCTAGGATTCGATGTGGACAATGCCTTAGGCATGAGCACGGTGCTCATCGGCAAGGACACGGTGGACAATTGCATCCGGAAGAGCAACTTGGAGAACCTGGACTTCATCACCGCAGGGCCCATCCCCCCCAACCCTTCCGAGCTCATCATCAGCCCACGGATGAACGAGGTGTTGACGGAACTGAAACAGCGGTACGATGTGGTCCTCTTGGATAACCCTCCTGTAGGACTGGTCACGGACGGCCTACCCATGATCCAGCTCGCCGATTATCCGATCTACATCTTCCGATCCGATTACAGCAAGAAGCAATTCGTGCAGAACGTGGACCGGTTGATCAACGAGAACAACATCAAGCGGCTCACCTGCATTTTGAACGGGGTGGACATCGACCGGAACAAGTACGGGTACAACTACGGCTATGGCTACGGTTACGGCTATGGGTATGGGTACGGCTATACCGGGGGCTATTACGAGGAGCGGTCCAAGCAATCCAAGCGCGGATGGTTCGGTGCTTTGTTCGGGAAAGGCTGATGACCATCGAGGCACTGGACATAGAGGGCCCCTTGTTGTTGCACCTGCGATCATTCGCGGACGAACGCGGCTCGTTCATGGAGACCTGGAACCAACAGGTCATGGACGACCGGATCGGGGTGCAGCGGTTCGTGCAGGACAACGAGAGCATTTCACATGCAGGCGTCCTGCGCGGGCTTCACTTCCAATTGGAGCCAACGGCGCAGGGAAAGCTGGTTCGCACCGTGAACGGATCGGTACTCGATGTATGCGTGGACATCCGCCGCCGCAGCCCTTCCTTCGGAAAGCACGTGAAGGTGCTGCTGAAGGCCGGTGATGGCCGCTTGCTCTGGATACCGCCCGGTTTCGCACACGGTTTCCTGGCCTTGGAGGATCATACCACCTTCCATTACAAATGCACCGCGAACTATGACCCGGCGCGTGAACGCACCATCCTTTGGAATGACCCCGACCTCGGCATCGATTGGGGTCATCCGGATCCCTTGGTGAGCGACAAGGATCGCAAGGGTTCGCTGTTCAACAGTGGCTGGGATCGAACCGCTCCGTGACCATGTACAGCGGCACGCAGCTCTTCCTTATCTATTCGGGACTCTTCTTCGCGGTCCTGGTCTTCAGCCTGCTCGTGAACTCCCTCTTCATGCGGTTCGCGCGCACGCTGGGGATCCGTGAGAAGGACGAGATGCTGGTGCGGTGGAGCAGCAGTTCGAAACCGGCCTTCGGCGGGATCGGCTTCTTCATCCTCTTCCTGGTCTGCTTCACCTTGCATGGTGTGCTCTTCCCCGGTGAGACCAGCAGTGCTCTTCGACCCGAGCTTCTTGGCCTACTGGCCGCAACGTCGCTTGGCTTCCTCATGGGACTGGCCGATGACGCCTACAACACACGACCGCTGCTCAAATTCCTGGTGCAGGTGATCTGCGGGGTGATCCTCGTCGCGTCCGGCACCTCCATTGATGTGTTCGAATCGCAAGGGCTCAACACGGCTATCACCATCCTGTGGGTGGTGGGCATGATGAATTCCATCAACATGCTGGACAATATGGATGGGATCACCACCGTGGTCTCCATCGCGATCCTTGTCGCCGCCGGCATGTGCATGATCGTATCCGATGCCATGGACCCCGTGTACATGGTGCTGATCGTCGGGACCACGGCCGCCCTTTGCGGCTTCCTGTTCTACAACTGGCATCCGTCCCGCATGTACATGGGCGATACGGGCAGCCAATTCCTCGGGGTCCTGCTCGCCTTCATCGGCATCCGTTTCTTCTGGAACGCCTCCTCACCTTTGGGCGCGTGGGAACCCGAGCGCCAGATCATTGCGCCGGTGATCGTCTTCCTGCTGCCTATCGTGGATACCACGGTGGTATCGATCAACAGGATCATGCGCGGGCATTCACCCTTCATAGGTGGAAGGGACCACACCACGCATCATCTCGGGTACTTGGGTTTGAGTGATGGACAGGTGGCCCTCACCTTCATCGGGATCTCGCTGGTGAACGTGTTCCTTACCTTCGTCATGTTCCGCTTCATTGGATCGTGGGCGAACCTCCACACGGTGATCTTCGTTTCGTATGCCCTATTGACCTTCGGAGCCTTGCTCCTGTTGACCCATCGCACCAAGCCACCTGCAACATGAGGATCCCCGAAGGCTTCACCGGCACCTTGATGCGTGTCTCACTCTGGACCCTGCTCCTGATCGGGGGTTCTGCGGTCATGCATCTGTTCATTTTCTCCGCGACCGAAGGCGACAACGATGTGGACCACCTCCGCCAGTTCAATGACGGATACAAGGTCTTCAGCCTCACCATGCCGAACGAACTGGCCTTCTGCGGCGAGCCCGTTCCACTGGACCGGATCGATGTGCGCGAGCGCTTGGACCGCGAACTCCTGGTGAACACCTACTGGCAGAGCAATACCCTGCTGGCGCATAAACGTGCCAACCGGTGGTTCCCATTGATCGAACAGGTGTTGGCCCGCGAAGGCGTTCCGGAGGACATGAAGTACCTCGCCTTGATCGAAAGCGGCTTGACCAATGTGGTCTCACCGATGGGAGCCACAGGCTACTGGCAGTTCATGAAGGAGACCGCCGAGCGCCATGGGCTGGAGGTGAATAGCGAAGTGGATGAGCGCTACAACGTGGTGAAGAGCACCGAGGCCGCGTGCAAGTACTTGAAGGCCGGCTACGCGAAATATGGCTCCTGGGCCCTGGCCGCGGCGAGCTACAACCTTGGGCAAGGTGGCGTGGACAAACAACTGGAGCGCCAGAAGCAGGAAAGCTATTTCGACCTTCTCCTGAACGAGGAGACCTCGCGCTATGTGTTCCGCATCCTGGCCATGAAGGAGATCATCAAGGACCCCGAGCGGTATGGGTTCCACTTGCGGAAGAAGGACTTGTATCCTCCTTACGCCACCACGGCTCTTCAGGTCACCGCACCCATCCCCGACATCGCCGACTTCGCCAAGGAGCACGGCACGGACTACAAGACCGTGAAGCTGCTGAACCCGTGGTTGCGCGATATGAAGTTGTCCAATCGTGAGGGGCGCACCTACACCGTTCTCCTTCCCGCCAAGGGCTTCAACGACGTGATGTCCGATCAGTAGTGAAGCCTGTGAACCGACCTTGGAGACCGCAGTAGAACCCGGAACGGGTATTCCCGATACGTACCCGGACGATCACATCGAGGTCCTCGGTGCGCGTGTCCACAACCTGAAGAACATCGATGTGCGCATTCCGCGCGACCAACTGGTGGTGATCACCGGGTTGAGCGGAAGTGGGAAAAGCTCACTTGCCTTCGATACGATCCACGCGGAAGGCCAACGCCGGTACATCGAGACCTTCAATGCTTACGCACGCCAATTCCTCGGCGGGATCGAACGGCCGGATGTGGACCTGATCACAGGCCTCAGCCCGGTGATCGCGATCGAGCAGAAGACGATCAGCCGCAACCCGCGCAGTACGGTGGGCACCGTGACGGAGATCTATGATCTGCTCCGCCTCCTCTACGCCCGTGTGGCCGATGCGTTCTCCTATGAGACCGGCGAGCCGATGGTGCGGTACAGCGATCAGCGGATCGTGGATCTGGTAGCCGAGGGATACGAGGGAAAGGAGTCCCTGATCCTCGCGCCATTGGTGCGCGGGCGTAAAGGCCACTACCGCGAATTGTTCGAGCAACTGTTGCGACAAGGATTCCTGCGCGCACGGGCCGACGGCGAAGTGTTGGACCTGACCTCCCGCCCACGACTGGACCGCTACAAAGTACACGACATCGAACTCGTGGTGGACCGCATCAAGGTGAATGCGGAGAACACCAAACGCCTTTCCGCGACCATTGCCACGGCGATGAAATACGGCAAGGGCAGCTTGATGGTGGTGGAAGCAAAAGGCGGAACACCGCGCTTCTTCAGCCGGCACCTGATGTGCCCCACCACGGGGATCGCCTACGAGGAACCCGAGCCGAACCTGTTCAGCTTCAACAGCCCTTACGGTGCGTGCCCGAAGTGCAGCGGTCTTGGCCAAGTGACCGACGTTGCGTTCGACAAGATCGTTCCCGACCGGAAGAAGAGTGTTCGCCAAGGAGCCTTCGTCCCGATCACCAGCCATAAGGGCTCGTGGGTCTTCAAGCAGATCGAAGCGGTGCTTTCCAATTTCGGTCACGACCTCGATACGCCGATCGAGGAGATGGACGACGCTGTGCTCGCCGCGCTCTTGAACGGCATGGACGAGCCCTTGCGCGTTTCGAGCGCAGTGGGACTGAGCGATCGCACGGTGCAGTTCGAAGGGATCATCCCTTTCATCCTGGAACAGGCGGAGGATGGCCCGAAGGCCGCGCAGAAATGGGCCGCCGGTTTCACGCACATGGTAACCTGCCCGGAATGCAAGGGCGCACGCTTGAAGAAGACCGCCCTGCACTTCCGCATCGTCGGCAAGGACATCCATGAACTCGCCAACATGCCGCTCGGCGAACTGCATGGATCCATGTCCGGGCTGGTCGATCGGTTGGAAGGCACGAAGGCGTTGATCGCGCGTGAAGTGGTGAAGGAGATCACCGCGCGCAGCAGTTTCCTGTTGGATGTTGGTCTGGAGTACCTCACGCTGGATCGCAGCGCGCGTTCGCTCAGCGGCGGCGAAGCACAGCGGATCCGGTTGGCTACCCAGATCGGCAGTCAACTCACAGGTGTACTCTACATCCTTGATGAACCGAGCATCGGTTTGCACCAGCGTGATGACAAGCGCTTGATCGGCAGTTTGCGCAACCTGCGCGATGGCGGCAACAGCATCCTGGTGGTGGAGCACGACAAGGAGATGATGATGAGCGCGGACCACCTGATCGACATCGGTCCGGGTGCGGGAGAACATGGCGGCCGCATCGTGGCGCAAGGGCATCCGACGGAATTGGCGCTTGGCGATAGCGTCACCGCGCGCTACCTGCGGAATGAATTGCGGATCGAGGTACCTGCGGAGCGTCGCAAAGGCAATGGGCATCGCTTGGCACTGCGCGGCGCGAAAGGCAACAACCTACAGGAAGTGGATGTGGACTTTCCGCTAGGCACCTTCATCTGCGTGACCGGCGTGAGCGGCAGCGGCAAGAGCACCTTGATCGGTGATACGCTCTATCCCATCCTCAGCAAGCACTTCTACCGCAGCGAGTCGCATCCCCTGCCCTATTCGTCCATAAAGGGCTTGGAGCACATCGACAAGGTGATCGAAGTGGACCAAGGACCCATCGGTCGCACGCCGCGCAGCAACCCCGCCACCTACACCGGCATCTTCGACCACATCCGCGAACTGTATGCGAACCTGCCTGCCGCGAAGATCCGCGGATACAAGGCCGGGCGCTTCAGCTTCAATACCACCGGCGGACGCTGCGAGACATGCAAGGGTGCAGGTGTCCGCACAATTGCGATGAACTTCCTGCCGGACGTGAACGTGCCCTGTGATACCTGTCGCGGCAAACGCTACGACCGCGAAACCCTGGAGGTACGTTTCAAGGGCAAGAGCATTGCCGATGTATTAGCGATGCCGGTCGAAGAGGCTGCGGCGCTGTTCTCGGAGCTACCGCAGATCCACTTGAAGCTGCGTACCCTGTTGGATGTCGGCCTGGGCTATGTGAAATTGGGCCAGAGCAGCACCACCCTGAGTGGCGGTGAAGCACAGCGCATCAAGCTCGCCAGTGAATTGGTGAAGCGTGGCACGGGCAGCACGTTCTACATCCTGGACGAACCCACCACCGGTCTTCACTTCGACGATGTGAAGCAACTGATCGACGTGTTGCAACGATTGGTGGAACAAGGCAACACCGTATTGGTGATCGAGCATAACCTCGACATCATGAAGGTGGCCGATCACTTGATCGATATGGGGCCCGAAGGCGGAGCCGGTGGAGGAATGGTGGTCGCACGAGGCACACCGGAGGAAGTGGTGTTGATGGGAAAAGGGCATACCTATCCATATTTGAAGGCCGAACTGGCCCACTGAACCACCCGGCACGCAGCCGGGCTGCACGAGAACAAGCATCGCACATGAAGAAAGAACCGACGAAGCAACCGAAGGCGAATGAAGAGAGCGAACGCCGCATCAAGCGCGCGTTCAAGCGCAAGGGATGGAGCGAGGTGAAGGCCAACGACAGTTGGGCCATCTTCAAGATCATGAGCGAATTCGTGGAAGGCTTCGAGGCCATGCAACGGATCCGCCCCTGCGTGAGCATCTTCGGCAGTGCCCGTACCAAACCCGGCGCGCCGGAATACAAGTTGGCGGAGGATGTGGCCTTCCTGCTCACCGGCAACGGCTACGGCGTGATCACCGGCGGCGGACCCGGGATCATGGAAGCGGCGAACAAGGGCGCACAACGCGGTGGTGGCACAAGCGTCGGTCTGAACATCGAACTGCCCTTCGAGCAGGAACCCAATCCGTACATCGACAAGGAGAAGAGCTTGATGTTCGATTACTTCTTCGTGCGGAAGGTGATGTTCATCAAATACTCACAGGGATTCGTGGTACTGCCCGGCGGTTTCGGCACGCTCGATGAGTTCTTCGAAGCGCTCACCTTGATGCAAACGCAGAAGATCGGGCGTTTCCCCATCGTGCTCGTCGGCAGGAAGTATTGGCAGGGCCTCTACGATTGGATCAAGCAGACCATGGGTGAGAAGCATGGCAACGTGAATGCCGAGGACATCGAACTGTTCTCCTTGGTGGACAAGCCGGAGGAAGCGGTGGAGATCATCAATGCGTTCTACAGCCGGTACATGCTGAAGCCGAACTTCTAGTCGGCTCCCTTTCCCATTCCATCCGTTCGCAGGATCCGATCAGCAGGGATCCTTCCGTGTCCACACCTTGATCGGCGCGGCGCCCGTCAACACCCCCTTGTTGGTACTCGCTGCGTTCCACGCCGAACCGCCGCAGTGACCCCGGATACTTTTGAACGCGAGCCTTAGCACGCTTCACAACGCGTATCCATCATGCTGCAAAACCTCGTACTCCTCTTCAATGTCATCGGTGTCCTTCTCGTGGACACCTTTCTCCTTGCGGATCTTTCGGTGACACAGAACGTACCGGCCAGCATGGCGCCGGGTAGTGAGGTGCGCGTGACGGTGACCGTGGCGAAAGGCGACCTCAGCGGATTCGCGAAGCTGCAACTCGACCTGCCGGAAGGGTTGAGCGCTACGGCCATCGATACCAAGGGCGCCTCCTTCACCTTCGCCGAAGGGAAGGCTAAGTTCATCTGGATGTCATTGCCCGCGTCCCCTAGTTTCAAAGTGAGCTATACACTTACCGCCGATGCCGCTGCCTCCGGCGTGAAGCAGATCAACGGACGCTTGTCGTACATCGAGAACAACGAGCGCAAGACCCATGAGATGTCCACTTCGGTGGTGGATCTCGGCGCACCCGGAGCCGTGCCGGTCAGCGTTACCACGATCGTGGAGGATCCCTCCGCGCAGGACCTCGTGAGTGCGGCGGGTGGTGCACCTGTAGGGAAGATCGCCGTAGCGGTGATCGACAACGCGAGTGGTGTGGCACCGATGCAAGGCCTTGGTGGCGTAGGTGGTCGGCGTACGA
This sequence comes from Flavobacteriales bacterium, assembly GCA_016721005.1. Taxonomy (GTDB): domain Bacteria; phylum Bacteroidota; class Bacteroidia; order Flavobacteriales_F; family PHOS-HE28; genus PHOS-HE28. The sequence continues at coordinate 24,651 of JADKJM010000003.1, read as the reverse complement.
TCACACCAGTGTCGGAGAAGGAGATGATCGTGGAGGTAGTGGTGAACAAAGGCGACATCCGCGGGTTCGGCAAGTTGCAGGAGACCATTCCTCAAGGCTTCACCGCCATGGAGAAGAACAGTGCGGAGGCCATCTTCACCATGCAGGACCGCATTGTGAAATTCGTGTGGTTGAACCTGCCCGCTTCCAATGAAGTAACGGTGGTGTATAAGCTCCGCGCGAACGACCGTCCGGATGGCGAGTACACCATCGATGGCGAGTTCGGCTACCTGCTGAACGACGAGACGCAGAAGGCCGTGATCGGATCGAGCAAGTTCTTCATCGGTGCCAAAGCCTTGGAGTTGATGGCGCATGACCCAAGTACAATGAACGAGTTGAACGGCGTGGATCCGGATCTCGCACTGCGCCAGAAGCAGGAAGCCGAGCGCAAGGCGAAGGAGGCCGCTGAAGCGAAAGCACGCCAGGAGGCCGCCGAGGCCAAGGCCCGCGAAGCCGCAGCCCTCGCCGCGCAGGTGAAAGAGAAACCTGCCACAGCAAGCGGTAACCCGACCGGCCGCATCCCCGCGCCGGAGAAAGGGGTCACGTACAAAGTGCAGATCACGGCAGCGCATCGCGAGGTGGGCAAGGCCTACTTCAAGGCGCGTCACCGGTACGAGGGTGATTTCCAGATCGAGCGCCACCAAGGGTGGATCAAGTACGTGACCGGCAGCTTCGGGGAGTACAAGGAGGCCCGCGAACGCCGGATATCCTACGTACAGGCCGGGTATCAATTCCCCGGACCCTTCGTTACCGCGTACAACAACGGCGAGCGGATCACGGTGCAGGAGGCCCTGGTGATCAGCAAGCAGCAGTGGGTCCAATGAAATTGATCCGGCCGTAGATACATTCGGTCCGTCATGCACGCAACGTCACTCCGCACCCTCGCGCTTCTTGTCGCATGCGTATGGGTGCTCGGTGCCAGTGCGCAGGACGATAGCACCTCCACCGGGAACCGTTCACTCTTCAAGCCCACCTTCGGGCTGGGCGCCGGGATGTTCGCCTTCTACGGTGATGTGGGGAACGATCACGCGGACCGCAATCCGCTGGTGACCCGTGTGGGCTACGAGTTGCGCGCCTCCACGCCCATCACCTCCTGGTTGGAAGCCGATCTCTACGCCTTGCACGGCCGCATGGGGGTGAACGAGCGCGGCACCACGCGCAACCTCAACTTCGAATCACGCATCACCATCGGTGGGTTCCAGTTCCGGTACAATTTCCTGCAACTGCTGAACAAGGACCGCGTGGTGGAGCCGTATATCAACTTCGGTTTCGAGAGCGTCGAGTTCCTTACCAAGACCGACCTCTACGACGCGCAGGGTCGCCAATACAACTACTGGAGCGACGGCACCATCCGCGACATCGCGGAGAACGCGCCCAACGCCGGTGATGCCGTGGAGATCCAACGCGACTACAGCTACGAGAGCGACGTGCGCGAACAGAACGCCGATGGTTTCGGGAAGTACCTCGAACGCACATGGGCGGTACCGGTGGGCATCGGCGCGCGCATGGACATCGGGCACGGCTTCGATCTGCGCGTGGGCACCACCATGCACTTCACGTTGAGCGATCTGGTGGATGGCGTGACGCAGGAGAGCATCGGCGAACGCGCCGGGAAGTCCGGTAACGACCGCTTCCTGTACAGCTCGTTCAGCATCGGTTACACCATCCCGATGGAGCCGCGTAAGAAGAAGGTGTCCAAGTCGCCGCTGAACGATGCGGAACTCGACCTGATCGTGTTGAAGGATGACGAGGACGGTGATGGCGTAACGGACTTCAAGGATGAATGCCCGGGAACGCCCGCCGGCACGCCGGTGGATGCCAAGGGCTGTCCGCTGGATGGCGATGCCGATGGTGTGCCGGACTTCCGCGATGATGAGTTGAACTCGGCAGTGGGTGCCATCGTGGACCAGCGCGGGGTGACGATCACGGATGAGACCATGCTGAAGGCGTGGTTGAACTGGAAGGACAGTGCCAATGTGAACATGGTGGCCAGCCGCGTGGAATCCATCGGGCCTCCGCGTCCGGTGAAACCACCCACGAAGCGCGTCTATGTGGTGAAGGTGGGCAGCCATGTGGAAGGCATCAGCGAGGAACTGATCCAGAAGATCCTGAGCATACCGGATGTGCGCACATTGGAGCGTGGCGACACCACCTTCTATCTGGTGGGTAACTACGATGCCATCCCCGAGGCACTGCGCCGCGAGTTGGAACTGAAGGGCCTCGGCATCGAGAGCGTGGTGATGGCCGAGGAAGGCGGCAAGCTCTACGATGTGAGCGCCGAGACCGCCGAGGAGCGCGCCAAACTGGTGGGTATGGGAGCCGGTGATGAGAACCGCGACGTGATCATGCGCGTGCAGATCGGCGCCTTCCGGAACAAGCTCTCGAAGAACGTCTTCTCGGATGTGGGCGATCTGGTGACCTTGAAGGGTGAGGATGGCCTGACGCGCTACTACAGCGGCTCCTTCTCCGATGTGAACAAGGCGGCAGCGTACAAAGTGCGCATGCTGATCAACGGCTTCGATGGTGCCTTCCTGGTGGCCTTCCGTGAAGGCAAGCGTGTGAGCATGAGAGAGACCGGCGCGAAGCTCAGCGGCCCTGAGGATCTGCGCACGCTGCCCACCGGCGGCATCAACCCGGAGAAGATCCGCTTCCGCGTGCAAGTGGGCACCTTCGTGGGCAACGTGCCGATGGAGACCATGGACAAACTGATCGGCCTGGGCCAAGTGGATGCCATACCGAGCGCCGATGCGGTGCGCTATTACTTCGGCAACTTCACCGATCGCAAAGGCGCGGAGGAAGCGCGGCAGGCCATCATCGCCAAGGGCTTCGCGGATGCCTTCGTGGTGGGCGCGGTGAACGAGCACATCATCCCGGCCGATGAGGCGGATGGGTTGTTGAAATAGGCGACGCAAGTGCGCGACCTGCCCTTGGTACGCGGCAAACTCTTTTGTTTCGAGACGTGCTTTCTTGCTACAACCGCGTGCTCGCATAGAGCCTAAGTTTGTGTGGACCGCAGCGCGTTGCTCACGGACACCTTCACAATTGAAAACCCTGAAGTCATGAGGACATCCCTACACAGCCGAGGACTTGTAACGATCCTACTCGCCCTCTTTTCATTGGGCGCATTCCGAGCGGACGCGCAAGTTGTCCAGATCAATACGGGAGCGGCCGCCGCTCCGCTCTATGCCGTGGGTCCGATCTACGTCTCCTCCACCCTGTTCTATCGCTATAGCCGCTACGCGTACCTGTACACGCAAGATGAACTGGCCGCGGTCGGTTTCACGCCCGGCACCACCATTACCACGGTGGGTTGGATGAAGAGCACCGCGAACTCCGCAGCAGGCCCGGCCCTGTTCAGCATCTTCATGAAGAACTCCGGCACCACGGCCTATGCCCTACCCACCGAGACCTGGGCCAACTTGAGCAGCGGTGCCACCATGGTCTACACCAACGCGGCCCAAGCCATTCCTGCCACCGCAAGCCCGCAGTACATCGACTTCGCCCTCACCGCACCCTTCGTGTACACGGGCGGGTCGTTGGAGATCCTCACCGAGTGGGACATCTCCACAGCTCCCACACCCATCGCCACCGGACCTTTCGAATGGGAGAACACCATCGTGGCGGACCGCATCTATGGCATGGGCAATACGGCGCTGCCCGCCACCTTGAACAGCACGACCAACAATACCAGCATCGATGATCGCCGCCCGGTGATCCAATTCACCATCGATACGTCCACCGGACTTCGCGACCTGATCGATGCGATGATCAGCGTTTCCCCGAACCCGGCGCAGGAGTTCATCCGCATCCGGAATGAGGGCGCAACGCCCGTGGAGAGCATGGTGATCACGGATGCCGTGGGGCAAGTGGTCTTCGTGGAAGAGCAACGGGGCATCCGAACGGACCACGTGATCAACGTGGCGGGATTGAAGGCCGGTGCGTACTTCCTCGGGATACAGACCGGTGCGGGGTGCGTGGTGAAGCGGTTCACGGTGTGGTGAGGGGGACGATGTCATCCAAGGGCACCGGGCATCAAGCACGCTACCGCGAGTTCTAGACTTGTCCAGCTCAGTCCTCTTCGGTGGTCCTTTACGGGACAAGTCTAGAGCTCGCGGTAGCGGGTGGAAAAGGTGGATGAAATAGGCATCGTTTGAACAGATCTATACCATGGCGTCAAAAAATGTAGACAATACTTCGCACCAGATCGCAGTAGCTGCGGAAGCATACACGGCCGGGCTCTTTGCGCGGCTGGGATACGATGTGTCCGTGCAGTATGGTGCCAACCAACCCGAGTATGACCTTATCGTGGTAAAAGGGGCCAGGATCTTGAAGATCTCGGTCAAAGGAAGCCAGGACGGTTCATGGGGATTGACCCAAAGGCACTTGAAAAAAGGCAGTGCGGACTATCATGGCGCAATTGACCAATGGCTAACTAAACACGGCACCAAGACCATCTTCTGTTTGGTACAATTCAAAGGTGTTGCACTTCTGGAAACGCCTCGCGTCTATTTGGCGACGCCAGCGGAGATCGCAAAGCGGCTCAAGGCAACCTCCAAGGGCAAAGGGGATACGATCCTGCATGAGAACAAGACCTGGACCACCAGGGCCCACGGCGCAGGAACAGTGGATAAGATCCCGGATCCATGGCTGATGTCAAGAACAAGGGTCGAAGAGCTGTTCGACCGGTTGACCTGATGCCTCCCACGAAGCCGCGAGTCCCGCTAAGGCGGGACAGGTAATGCAACTCGTGGCAATCCCTAATATGTCTTTCCCCACTCCCGCGGATCTCCGATCCGTGATCCAAATAGAAGGCAGGCACTCCGTGATCGGAACGGATCACGACCCTTCAAGAATTCCACTTCAAGCAGGCTGCGAGCGGATATGCCGGCAATAACAGGATTCGCAAGGATCGGATATCCGCGTTAGCGGGGGCCATCGCTCAAACCCATCACGGATGAACATGGAAGAGCAGCTCAACGGGATCAACCGCCACTTCGTGGGCCTGGTGCAGCAGCGCGCATCCGAATTCGATCTGGCGCTACCAGCCGACGTGCCACGGATCACGTTGGACCTGCTCGGGAAAACAGAACGGCAATGGTACCCGGTACCGGGCATGTATGACGGCTTCGCATATGCGCTGGAAGTGGTGGATGATCGGTTGTGCCTGCGTTGCGAAAGTTGGTGCCGCGTGGTGGGCGGCAGTGAGCGAACGCATCTGATCACCGCCACGGGCGTGGTGCAGCTCCCACAACCCACGGGCGGCTCTGTGACTCGTCCTGATCCGGGTTTACGCAAAAGCGAACCTCATGAAGGACGGAACGGACAAGGAAAAAGGAAGGCCACGCAAATACGATGTGGCGTTCAAACGAATGGTGATCGGCGAGTACCGGAGCGGTCGCTGGACCATGGAGCAATTGCGTCGGCGATACGCCTTGGCGGGCAAGAGCTGTATTGCAGAATGGATGACGCAGATGGACCTTGGTGCGCGGCCACAGCCCAGTGCCGAAGTTTGGGCGATCAACCCAAAGGAGATGCCCCAGCGCAAGAAGAGCGAACGCAGCGCGGACCTGCGCAACCGGATCAGGGAACTGGAACGGCAACTGGAGGATGAACAGCTCAAGAGCGAAGCCTATTCCAAGCTGATCGACCTGGCGGAGAGCGAGCACCGGATCGCGATCCGAAAAAAGGCCAATACCAAGTGATCCGTGAGATGAAGGACAGCTATCCGCACATCAGCTTGGTGCGGCTCTGTCGATCATTTGGTGTTACACGACAAGCCTTCTATCAGCACTTTTGGACGACCCAAGCCTATTGCATGGAACATGAACTGGTGCTGGTGCGCGTGCAGGAGATCCGCCAGGACCATCGGCGCTTGGGTACGCGTAAGTTGATGGACAAGCTCCAGCCCTTCCTCCTGGGGCACCACATCAAGATGGGCCGCGACGCGCTCTTCGATCTGCTCGCCGATCACGGTCTGCTGGTACGACGGCTCCGCAAGTACATCCACACCACACGCTCATCGCACTGGTTACGCAAGTGGCCCAACCTGATCAAGGACAGGAAGCTCACCGGATCTGGGCAGCTCTGGGTAAGCGATATCACCTACTTCAAGACCGGGAAGGAAGGCTACACTTACATCAGCTTGATCACCGACGCTTGGTCGCACCGCATCATGGGCCACCACTTGGCCACGGACCTTGAAGCAGCCAGCACATTGGAAGCCTTGCGCATAGTATCGCGCAGGCGGTCACCGTTCCAAAGGGCTTGATCCATCACAGCGATCGTGGCGTGCAGTACTGTTCGCAAGCGTACGTGGATGTGCTGCAAGCCAATAGCATCGGCATAAGCATGACCGAGAAGGGCGATCCCCTTGGAGAACGCCGTGGCCGAACGCATCAACGGGATCATCAAACAGGAATACCTCGATACATGGTGCATCGATACGGTTGCACAAGCGCGTGCCGCTCTGGAACGTGCCGTGTTCCTCTACAACTCCGATCGGCCGCACAACAGCATCAGCAATCTCACACCTGACCAAGCGCACACCGGTACCATGAAGATCAAACGGCTTTGGAAGAACTACTACCCCAAGCGAACACCTGTCAACGCAGTTCAGGACGTTCTCTCAACTGTAAACCTATCTTCGGACATCAACCAAAACCTGTAAACCTTTTTCAGGACGGGTCACTGCGCAATGGTAAATGCGCCCCCCCCCCACATCGGTACTCAGGAGCCCCGCTAACGCGGATCTGCGATCCGTGCGCACACCAACCCCGGCTATGTCTTCCTGCGTCGGTCCCGGTCCAATGCCATGTCATGGTCATCACTCACCACCCCTCAGCCCGCGATAGTGGATAACACACCACCCACCCTGAACCGCCGCACGGTCTTCCTTCCTCAGCGCCTCTGCACCACCAAGGGTAGTAGCGTATAGGCCGGATCGATCCTGGCATTCGGGCGTGCCGCTCACCGCCCCACGAACGATATTTCACCCCCAATGCAATAGCCCACGCGCATGATCCGTTGATCGTTCCAAGAGCGGACCGGAAGAAATAGGTCCGCTACCTTCCACCACCATTTCCCGCACCATGTTCCCCAAGACCCGCATTCCGCGCGCGTTCGGCCCTGCCCTGCTCTGCACCCTCCTCTTGGCCGCGTGTCGCGGCGGCAACGAGCGCATCGAACCCGATGTCGCGTTCACGCCCTACATCCCCGCGTTCACTGCGGGGCATATCTCGGCGCGTGCGCCGATCCTCGTGCGCGTAGCGGCCGGGCAGCGCTGGAAGGACAGCACGGATGCCGCCATCCAAGGGCTCTTCGACATCGATCCATCGGTGAAGGGCACGGTGCACTGGCAGGATGATCTCACCCTCGCCTTCCAACCCAACGAACGCTTGGAACAGGACCGCACCTATACCGTGGAGTTCGATCTGGGAAGATTGATCGAGGTGCCCAAGGGCTTGCAGACCTTCAAGTTCCAAGTGACCACCTACAAGCAGGGACTGGATGTGAAGGTGACGGACATGCGTTCGCTCAGCACCACCGACCTGAAGTGGCAACGCTTGGTGGTGAGCGTGTACACGAGCGACGACGCCACGGACCAGGACCTGGAAGGATGCTTCACCACGAAACAGGACGGCCGCGCATTGGCGATGGCATGGGAGCATGAGCCGAACGGCCGCTACCACCGCTTCACCGCGGACAGTGTGAAGCGTGGCGAGAAGGCCTCGCGCGTGGACATCACCTGGAACGGGAAGAAGATCGGCAGCAACGATGCCGCCACCCTCCCCTTCGACGTGCCGGCGATCGGTGATCTCGCGCTGATCAGCGCGACGACCTTCAGCGATGGCGAGCAGTACGCGACCTTGCAATTCAGCGATCCGTTGGATCCCGCGCAGGACGTGAGCGGCCTCGTGGGCATCGCCGGTGCGGACAACGTGCGCATCACGCAGGATGGCAACAAGCTGGTGCTCTATCCGGGCACGCGGTTGAGCGGCAACCAGCAAGGCTTCGTGAGCGCGGGCCTGCGCAATGTGAACGGCAAAAAGCTGGGCAAGGACATCAGCGTGGACCTGGTGTTCGAGGAGTTGAAGCCCGCCGTGCGCTTCATCGGCAAGGGCACCATCCTGCCCAGCACGGACGGTATGCTGATGCCTTTCCAAGCGGTGAACCTGAAGGCGGTGGATGTGCGCGTGATCCGCATCCACGAAAGCAACGTGTCGCAATTCCTGCAGGTGAACACGTTGGACGGGAACCGCGAACTGGCGCGCGTGGGACGCTTGATCTCGCGCAAGACCATTTCCCTGAAGACCGGTGATGCGCCGGACCTCGGGCGGTGGAACACCTTCTACCTGGATCTCGCCGATCACATCAAAGCCGAGCCCGGCGCGATCTACCGCGTGGAGATCAGCTTCGGCATGCACCAGAGCGTGTACCCCTGCGAAGGCGGCGATCCGGTGGAGCAGCCGCACGAGAAGAGCTGGGAGGAGGAACAGGCCGCCTATGATGTGCAGCAGGACTACTATTACTATGACGAGTACGACTACTACGATTACGACGAGGGCTACGACTACCAGGAGCGCGAGGATCCGTGCAAGACGAGCTACTACATGCGCAACACCAGCGCGGCGAGGAACATCCTCGCTTCGGACATCGGGCTGATCGCGAAGGTGGGCAACGACGGCAGCATGCTGGTGGCGGTGAGCGACCTGCGCAGCACCAAGCCGATGAGCGGCGTGAAATTGGAAGTGCTGGACCTGCAACGCAAGGTGATGACGCAGACCATCACCGATGGTGAAGGATTGGCCACTGTTCCTGCCGGTGCGCACAAGCCCTTCCTGCTCACGGCGAGCAAGGGTTCGCAGCGCGGCTATTTGAAATTGGATGACGGCTCCTCGCTCTCGGTGAGCAGCTACGATGTGGAAGGTGAAGCGATCGAACGCGGCTTGAAAGGCTTCCTCTACGGCGAGCGCGGCGTGTGGCGTCCGGGTGATTCGCTCTACCTCAGCTTCATGTTGCAGGATGCCCGGGGGAAACTCCCGAAGGACCATCCGGTGGTGTTGGAGATCAGCGACCCGCGCGGTCGCTTGGATCAGAAGCAGGTGCGCACCACGAGTGTGAACGGTGTGTACGCCTTCCGCTGTTCGACTTCGCCGGATGCCCCGACAGGCTATTGGAACGCGGTGGTGCGCGTGGGCGGCACGGCCTTCCACAAGAGTTTGCGCATTGAAACGATCAAACCGAACCGCTTGAAGGTGCTGCTGGACTTCCCGGATGGCCCGGCCGGCAAGGAAGGGCTGCGCCTGAGCGCCGACGGTGGGAACCGTGTTCAACTCCACTCCCACTGGCTGCACGGCGCGCCCGCGCGGAACCTGAAGAGCCGCGTGACGGTGACCATGAGCAATGGCTGGCCCGACTTTTCAGGATTTGAGAAGTACCAGTTCAACGACCTGCGCACGTGGGTGCCGAACGAGGAGCAAGTAGCCTTCGATGGGACCTTGGATGAAAAGGGTGAAGCGAGCTTCGACCTGGAATTGAACATGGGACGCAGCGCTCCCGCCGTGGTGAACACCAACATCGTGACGCGCGTGTTCGAGGCCGGCGGCGATGCGAGCATGGACCAAGTGAGCGTCCCGTACTACCCGTACTCCAGCTACGTGGGCATGAAGCTGCCCGAGCTTCGCAATTCGTGGGGCACCTTCCAAACGGACACCACTTACAAGTTCGCCGTGGTGAGCGTGGACGCGCACGGCAAGCCGATCGCCAGCCACGCGCTGAAGGCGCAGGTGTACAAGCTGAACTACAACTGGTGGTGGGATGGCTCCATCACCGGATCGAGCAGCTACATCAGTTCGCCGAGCGTGGAGTTGCAACAGGAACAGCAACTCACTACCGATGCGAAAGGCAAGGCCGTGATGAAGTTCCGCATCGATCGTCCACAGTGGGGCCGCTACGCGGTGCGGATCACCGACCCGGCGAGCGGTCACGCCAGCGCGGTGCAGATCTACCTGGATTGGCCGGGTTGGGAAGGACGCAGTCGCCGACAGGACCCGGACCAAGCGGCGGTGTTGAGCTTCAACGCCGACAAGGAGAAGTACAACGTCGGCGATAAGGCCACGCTCATCATCCCCAGCGGTGGAAGCGGTCGCGCGTTGGTGAGTTTGGAGACCGGCAGTCGCGTGTTGGATGCGGTGTGGGTGGAGTTGAAAGCGAAGGAGACGCGGCACAGCTTCATCATCACAGCGGACATGGCGCCGAACGTGTACGCGCACGTCACGTTGTTGCAACCGCACGCAAAGGCGGTGAACGATCTGCCGATCCGCCTGTACGGCGTGATCCCGATCCTGGTGGAGGACGCGGGCACGCACTTGGAACCGGTCGTGAACCTGCCGAAGGAGATCCGCACCGATGTGCCCTTCAGCGTGGAGGTGAACGAGAAGAGCGGTCGCGGCATGACATACACGCTCGCGATCGTGGATGAAGGATTGCTCGATCTCACGCGCTTCAAGACGCCGGATCCGTGGAACTACTTCTATGCGCGCGAAGCGCTCGGGGTGCGCACATGGGATCTGTACGATCAGGTGATCGGCGCATTCGGGCAGCAGATCCAGCGCGTGCTCGCACTCGGTGGTAGCGATGACGCCGGAAAGGGTGATGCCGCGCGTGCGAACCGTTTCAAGCCGGTGGTGCGCTTCGTCGGTCCGTTCAAACTGGAACGCGGAAAGAAGGCCAAGCACGACTTCACCATTGGCAACTACGTGGGCAGTGTACGGGTGATGGTGGTCGCGACCGACGGCGAGAAAGCCTACGGGCACACGGAGAAAGCGGTGCCCGTGCGCAAGCCGCTGATGGTGCTGGCCACATTGCCGCGTGTGCTCGCACCGGGTGAGACCGCCGATCTGCCGGTGACGGTCTTCGCAATGGATGCGAAGGTGAAGGAGGTGGTGGTGAAGATCGAACCGAACGAATTCCTGATCCCGGAAGGACCGTCGCAGAAGACGATCCGATTCACCGCGATGGGTGATCAGTGGTGAACTTCCGCGTGAAGGTGAAGGAAGCGATCGGTGTGGCGAAGATGAAGGTGACCGTGAGCGGCGCGGGTGAAAGCGCGAGCGAGAAGATCGAACTGCAAGTGCGGCAACCGAACCTGCCCGCGACGGAAGTGACGGAAGCATTGCTCGATGCGAACAAGGATTGGAGCGCGACACCTACACCGCTCGGCGTACAGGGGACAAATGCGGCGTACTTGGAGGTGAGCACCATTCCTCCGGTGGACATGGGGCGCCGCTTGCAATACCTGCTCGACTATCCGCATGGATGTCTGGAGCAGACCACGAGCAAGGCCTTCCCGCAGCTCTTCATCGCGAAGGTGATGGAACTGCCCGCGCGCGGCGACCAGATGGCGCGCAGCAATGTGGAAGCGGCACTGCGGAAGATGTCGCAGTTCCAGCGCAACGACGGCGGTTTCAACTACTGGCCGGGTGGCGACTACTACGACAACTGGACGAGCATCTACGCAGGCCACTTCATTGTGGAAGCGGAACGTGCCGGCTATGCCGTGCCGGGGAATGTGAAGAGCAATTGGTTGTCCTTCCAGCGGAAGCAAGCACGCGAATGGAACGGTGTGGTGCCCGAAGGATGGAGCAGGCAAGGCACACTCCCTGCGATGAACCGCTTGCGCGAACAATCCAACCTCGGCCTGCAAGCCAAGTGGATGTTGGCCGCAGCGTACGCGTACGTCGGCCGCAAGGACGTGGCGCAAGCGATCGTGAAAGGCGTGGACACCACGATCCCCGCGTACACGGAGCAGTACTGGACCTACGGCAGCGACCTGCGCGACGAGGCCTTGGTAGCGGAAGCGTTGCTCGCGATGGGCGAAACGGAACGCGCGGCACCGGTGGTGCAACGCATCTCGCGCCGCTTGAGCAGCGAAGGTTGGTACAGCACGCAGAGCACGGCCTTCGGCTTGTTGGCCGTGGCGCGCTTGGCGGAGAAGAGCCAATTGGGCAAAAGGCATGAGCTTCACGCTCACCGCGGCTGGCAAGCGCACGGAGAAGTTCAGCGAGAAAGCGATCTGCCGCGTGGACCTTCCTGTGCCGGATGGTCGCGCGAGCGTGTCGGTATCGAACACCGGCAAGAACCTGCTCTATGTGCGCATGGTGCGATCAGGCACTCCGCTGGCCGGGAACGAAAAGCCTTCCAGCAGTGGATTGAACATGAGCGTGAGCTATACGCGCATGGACGGCATGGCGCTCGATCCTTCGCGGATCGAACAAGGCACGGACTTCATGGCGATGGTAACGGTGACGCATCCGGGTGTCGCGAGCGGCTACCAGCAACTCGCGTTGTCGCAACTCTTCCCGAGCGGTTGGGAGATCCGCAACACGCGCATGGAAGGCACGCTCGGCGGTGCAGCGCAAGGTCCTTATACCTACCAGGACATCCGCGATGACCGCGTGCTCACCTACTTCGATCTGTGGAAAGGCCAGAGCCACACGTACCGCGTGCTGCTGAATGCGAGCTACACCGGCCGATACTATCTGCCGGGAGCTTTCTGCGAAGCGATGTATGACCACACGGTGAACGCGCGCAGCATGGGCCGATGGGTGGAGGTGGTGGCTGCGGGTGATCCGGCGACGGCATCGCAGTGAGTATGGGTGGTAATGGAAGTACCCAGGAAGCGAATGGGGCATCGAACGCTGTGCGGGCGCGTTGGATCCACGCTTTTGTTCATCGCCCCGGGTTCCGGGTCAAGCCCGGGGTGACAACTCACGGGATGGGGGTTCCGCCCGCCGTTCGGCGGGCGGAACCACCCTCCTTGCATCTGTCACCCCGGCTTGACCCGGGGTCTCGAAAAGGCACGCGCAAGGCATCGTCAAACACGAACGGCGACCAATTGGTCGCCGTTCTGCTTTCGTATCGGGTGTGATCAGGCCGCCACCGCGCTCGTCAGCTTGCGCTGTGGGCATGCGCCCACCAGATGACGGCGCACGAAACGCGCGGTGCCATCGGTGTTCACGAACTTCTTGTAGGTGTTCGGCTGCACGCCATAGAAGGCGTACTCGCTCCCATCACCGAAGTTGACGCGGAGCACCAGGTTCTTGTACTGCCAGTTGGTCACGCCGCTGCTAAGGGTCTGCTCGAACTCCTCCGCCTTGGACTCGTTGGTTTCGGGGTGGATCCCCTCCAACAACTTGTAGGCTGAGATGATGCGCTTGCTGGTCGCCTCGGCCTCCTCCCGCTCGGAATCCACTTGGAAGCGGTCCGGGTGGTGCTGCTTCATAAGGCCCTTGTACAGCCCGCTGAGCTCTTTCAAGGTCAGGCCTGGTCCGGCGCCCAAGAGCTTCCGGCTATCTGTGATCTCTTTCATCTTCGTTGAAAACGGGCGCGAAGATGGTGGATCCGGGCTTAGCAGCTCAAGTCGAGGGTATTTCCAAGGGCTGCGACCCCTTCAGGGTCGGATCACGCATGCTGTTGGGATCTACATGCTATGACCCCTCCGGGGTCAACGAACGTGCAGGTCGGACCGCGAAAGGATCACGATCAGAAGCCCTCTGGGAACTATGGTTCGACCCCGGAGGGGTCACAGCATGTAGCTCATACCGAGGTGAGGTCCACCGACCCCGCAGGGGTCGCAGCAACGACAGGCGGATCAAATGCGCCATGCAGCATCTGCAATGGGCACGGTTCAAACCCTCCTGAACAGCAATTCGAAGAAGCCACGGTCCACATGGATCTCCTGTAGGACACCGTCCTGATAGATATAGCGGTTGCGGTCCTTGTTGGGCAGGGTGAGGCTGTACTCCCCCCACCCCAAGCATACCAGCGGACAATCCGCCAAGGCACTCTCCACGAATATGCTCGACTCCCCAGCTGGTTCCTCGTAATACATGCGCGCGGTCGTCCATTCGTTCGCGGGAAGGTCATCGGCATGGACCGAAGTCGGGTGTTTGAAGTACAACCCGCGACCGCCGATGGAACGCAGAAGACTGCTATCCCGCACCGCGTTGTTCATGCGCACGGAACTGCAACAGCCCGTGACGCGGCCATCGGTGTAATGCGTGATCACCGCCGTGCGCACATGCCGCTTCCAGATCAGGTCGAAGGTGGACGCCGAGATCATGGAATAGGATACCGTGTTTCCGGCGATGACACGATCCACGCGGATGCGCCCCAGAACCTGATCACCTCGCAGGATCTCGAAGTGGCCATCCTGCGCATTTGCGGTGGACGCCACGAGGAATGAGAACAGGAACGCGTGCAAGCGGCGCTTCATTCGACCATGGATCGTGCAGGCGGGGAAGATAGGTGGATGCGTTCGAGCAATTCCGGACCTTCCGTTCCCGGAAATACACGAGCTGGCTCGTCCATACCATCGATCCAAGTGTATGAGCCAGCGTGATCCGGGAATGCTGCGCTGAACGGGATCCCCGATCAGTCCACGACCACGATCCGCGCTGCGGCGATCGGGGTTGCTCCGCCGACCACCATGATCATGTACGTGCCCGGCCTCCAGGCGCGCGCATCAAGATCGAGGACCGTCGTTCCCCCGATCCGTTCCGTGTGGACCACACGACCCGTGACATCGCTGATCACCACCGATCCGGAACCCGACACCTGCTGAGGCAACCGGATGGTCACACTTTCACGGGTGGGATTGGGAAACACTTCCGGCGAAGGCAATGTCAATTCGGGGATCCCGATGGGTCCGCACGGGTTCACGCTTCCTTCCTGCGATGTCGCGGTTCCGACCGGAGCCAACCACCAATGCAATTGTTCCAAGGTGGGGTTCGGGTTGCTCGCTCCCCAGTGGTAGCTCATCTTCCCGTAGTAGTCCGGTGCGGTCAGGCTGGTTCCGCTCCCACACGCATTCGTTGTGCAACACGACAAGCCGCCGGTGAGTGTCCCCACCAGCTTCTTCGCCGAATTGAAGATGGGTGAACCGGATGACCCGGGCTCTGTCACACCGTGGCCATTGGCGGTCGCTGTCCACACCACACGCCAGTGCGATCCATTCGCAGTGCCGCCCCACGTGGCGCTGCTGGCGGTTCCGGTGAAGGTGCTGATCTTCTTCACGTCGCTGTCCGGGTGATGGAGGCTCACCCCGCCTACCGGTGCTGCCGTTCCCGCATCCCATCCTGCCCAATACGGCGTGTAGCTGCCCGGGATCGCGGAGGTGAGTTCAATGAGCGAATAATCCGAACCCGTCGCACCCCCTTGATCCTGCGATCCCGCACGACGTGCGCATCCGGTAAGCCCGCTTCCTGTTGCGGAGCCTGTGCCAGACCGTGCGCTGGAACTGGAAGCGGAACTGGTAGCTCGGGTAGTTCGTGGTCACGCTTTCCTCCGTGCAATGGAAAGCCGTGAGGATGTACCCTTGCAATCGGAAGCGGTGTTGTTCACCAACGGTGCCGGTGCAGAACCCCGCACCACTTGGAATGACCACGCGGATCCGCACGACCGCATTGCGTTCGTTCACCCAGTTCGCTCCTTCGCTGCAATTCATCCACCTCACAGGTACCCGACTTCACTTGCGCGACCATGCGATAGGCGTGTGCGACCTTTTCCAAGTGCAAACTCCCTTCTCCACGCACGGCGGCCGGTTCATGGTATTCCACGGTGCATGCATCACCATACACCATGTCCGTGGTGAATGAACCATCGGCTTGCACATGCGCAGCCGTCGATCCACCGATCACTTGTTCCCGTGCATCATCATACACATGCACTTGCGATCCGGGAGGCAGGTACACATCCGAGAAGAACAACTCCATGGCATGTGCACCGGGTGATACGACGCGCAAACGCCAGATGCGATCGCCGCCGGGCAGTTCGGTCCACACGCCTGAATGGTCCAGATCCGCTGGAGCAACAACGAAGCGTGCATAGAGCGGAAGTTTGTTCGCCGCATCCCGCACAGCATCGTCCATGGCCGCCGCCGTTGCGTCGAACGGACTTGCTTCCAACGTGGGCACCGCGTGCGGATCCAGCCCGTAGCGCATGCTCATCGGTATCGCTCCGGTGAATTCCTGGGCAGGCAAGTGAGTGGCGAGTACGAAGAAGAGGAAAGGGAAAGGAAGCGCATCATGTGCTGGGGACGGGTGCACGAAAATAGACGGTTCGCCGGTGCATCGCACCCGTGGAGCTTGTCCGTGGCCCATTCAGGCATTCTTCACCCCTCGCGCACAACAGACGATCTTCGCCGTTCGTTATCCGGATCACACATGTTCGCGCGCATCTTGTCATGGATCAAGCGGTCGATCCGCCTTCTGCGCTGGGTCATCGTCGCGCTGCTCCTGGTTCTTGTTTGGGCGAAGTGGGGGCCGATGGATCCGCTCTTCACCACGCCGCGCAGCATGGTGTTGCTCGACCGCAACGGTGAGTTGCTTGGAGCCACCGTCGCCAAGGATGGTCAGTGGCGCATGCCATCCACGGACAGTGTTCCCGAGTGCTTCGCCATATGCTTGATCCAACTGAGGATCGCCATTTCCGGGATCATTGGGGTGTGCGACCGGGATCGTTGGTGCGCGCCCGGCAGCAGAACCGGAAGGCCGGGCGCATCGTGAGCGGAGGAAGCACCATCACCATGCAAGTGTCGCGTATGGCGCGTGGTGATCGCGACCGCACGTGGTGGAACAAGTTCGTGGAGGTCCTGGATCGCGTTGCGGATCGAACTGCGCTACGACAAGGAGGAGATCCTGATGCTGTATGCGGCCAACGCGCCGTTCGGAGGGAACGTGGTCGGCTTGGATGCCGCAGCATGGCGCTGGTACGGTCGTGATGCGAAGTCCTTGGGGTGGGGCGAGAGCGCTACACTGGCCGTGTTGCCGAACGCGCCGTCGCGCATCCATCCCGGTCGCAATCGCGATGCACTTCTTGCGAAACGGAACCGCCTGCTGGATCGATTGCTCGAAGTGAAGGCATTGGATAGTCTGCAATGGTCATTGGCGCGCGTTGAACCCTTGCCCGAGTTTCCGCATGCGCTACCTCGTATCGCGCCGCACTTGCTAACGACCATGCTGGTGGAAGGGCACCGGACAGCGCGTGGTTACGACGATCGATCGCGTGTTACAGGAACGCGTGAACGACATGGCCCTTCGACATGGGCCCGTGATGCGGGCGAACGAGGTACACAACGCGGCGGTGTTGGTGATGGATGTGGAAACCGGCGAAGTGCTGGCCTACATGGGGAACCAGCCGGATGCCGATGCGGATCACGCAGGCATGGTGGATGTGGTGCGCGCACAACGCAGCACTGGCAGCTTGTTGAAACCCTTCCTCTACGCGGACATGTTGCAGAGCGGAGAGCGCATGCCCGACCAACTCGTCGCCGATCTTCCAACGAGCTACGAGGGTTTCGCGCCGCGCAACTACGATGAACGCTTCGATGGAGCAGTGCCCGCATCGCAAGCACTCAGCCGTTCCTTGAACGTGCCCGCTGTGAGAGCGCTGCGGGAGCACGGTGTGGAGCGTACGCGTCGCATGTTCCTTGCAATGGGACTCGTGGGATTGGATCGCGGTGCGGATCACTACGGGCTTTCGCTGATCGTGGGCGGCGGTGAAAGCAGTCTTTGGGAACTCACCGGTGCATACGCATCGCTTGCTCGTATCGCGATCGGGTACAGCGGGAAGTGCCGCCTCGGTGGAAGGTGCTGTTCATCCGCCGGTGGTCCTGCGCGAAGAACGTACGTGGCACGGACAGCCTGTACTCAATGCGGCTTCGGTCTTCCATACCATCCAAGCCATGCAAGGGGTGAACCGGCCAGAGACCGAATCCGGTTGGCAGCGATTCGCCGGGAACGAACGGATCGCGTGGAAGACCGGCACCAGCTACGGCCATCGCGATGCGTGGGCGATCGGGTTCACCGACCGGTACGCCGTCGGCGTCTGGACCGGCAACGCCAGTGGTGAAGGAAGACCCGGACTCACAGGAACACTCGCAGCCGCCCCGCTCCTCTTCGAAGTGTTCGGTGCCCTTCCGGATGGCGCCGGGTTCGACCCGCCGTACGACGCGATGGAGCGCATGGCGGTGTGTCCTGCCAGTGGTTTCCGCGCCGGGCCTGATTGCGCGCATCCCGATGAGCGCTGGATCATTCACGAAGCCGTACGCACAGCTCCCGTCCATATCACCACATGATCACGGTTGACACCGATGCGAGCCACCGCGTTCCACCGGGACCCGGGTCGCACCAAGTGAGTGGGTTCAGTCTGCCGCCCGCGATGGAGTACTACTACGCGCCAACGCATCCCGCGTATCGAACACTTCCTCCGTGGTTGGACGCCGACGGTGCAACGAGCGCACAGCGCCCGATGCAGATGATCTATCCGGAGCAGGGTGCCACACTCTTCGTTCCGGTCCAATTGAATGGTGAACTCGGTCGCGTGGTATTCCAACTCGCACATCAACGCACGGATGCAACCGTACACTGGGATCTGGACGGCAAATACCTCGGCAGTACGCAACGCGAACACCGCCTCGCTTCGGTTGTCCCGGATGGTGAGCACACCTGACGCTCACGGATGAGAACGGGGATCATCTCGTGGTCCGGTTCAGGACCATCTCATCACGGGACCAGCGGTGAAAGGCTGTTGTGGCTTGACAGTTGTTAACTGCCGCAGGCAACCGCCAGCCTTGCCCTACGTTACATTGCCATCATTCCCGCCCACATCCAGCACATGAAACAATTCCGTTCGGTCGCGCTCGCCTTCCTCGTCGTACTTTCCATTCCGTTGCGCGCACAGCAGCAACAACAGGCTGATCCGACCACTGTGGGAAGTTGGAATCGCTGTTGTACCATCGATCGGATGTATGTGGATGAGGTGAACAAGCAGGAACTGGTGGACGCGGCGCATCGTCCGGATCCTGGAGGAATTGATCCGCACCCATCTACATTCCGAAGGAGGATCTCGAAGAAGTGAACGAACCATTGAAGGGCAACTTCGAGGGGGTCGGGATCCAGTTCAACATCATTCGTGACACCATCTATGTGGTGGATGCGATCTCGGGAGGACCTTCCGAGCGTTTGGGTATCCGCGCCGGCGACCGCATCCTGACGATCGACACCGAGAACGCTGCAGGGGTGGGCTTCAAGAACAGCGATGTGATGAAGCGCCTTCGTGGAAAGAAAGGCACGAAGGTGACCGTGACCATGGGACGCAGAGGTGAACCCGCTCCATTGGAATTCGTGATCACGCGTGACAAGATCCCCATCTTCAGCGTGGACGCCGGGTACATGGCCACACCTACGGTCGGCTACATCAAGGTGAGCCGCTTCAGCGCGACCACCATGAAGGAATTCCGCGAGAAGATGGACGAGTTGAAGGCCATGGGGATGCAGGACCTGATCCTGGATCTGCAAGGGGTGGCGGCTATCTGCGCACCGCCATCGACATGGCGGATGAGTTCCTCGGCGAGAAGAAACTGGTGGTGTACACCGAAGGACGCACTTCGCCGCGGGAGGACACCTACGCCACCAAGGAAGGCCGCTTCGAGAAAGGTAAGTTGGTGGTGCTGGTGGATGAAGGCAGCGCCAGCGCGAGCGAGATCGTGAGCGGCGCGATCCAGGATTGGGATCGCGGCGTGATCGTCGGCCGTCGCAGTTTCGGAAAGGGATTGCGCAACGGCCGGTGATGCTGCCCGACGGGTCCGCCGTGCGGCTCACGGTCTCCCGGTACTACACGCCAAGCGGAAGGTGCATCCAGAAATCTTATGACCACGGGGTTGAGGCTTACCGCATGGAAAAGGAACGCGACTGGCCAACGGTGAGTTGACCAGTGCGGACAGTATCCATCCGCAGGACACCGTGAAGTTCTACACCATGAACAAGCGCGTGGTCTTCGGTGGCGGCGGGATCATGCCTGATGTCTTCGTGCCGATCGATACTTCGCAGAGTTCCGCGTACTTCGGGCAGTTGGTCCGCAAAGGGGTCCTCAACACCTTCGCCTTGAACTACGTGGACGAGCACCGTGATGAATTATTGAAGCGGTACTCCAGTGTGGAGCATTTCCGGAACGCATTCGTCGTGGGCGATGTGATGGTGTCCGCCCTGGAGGCGTACGCCAAGAAGGAGGGCATAGAGCCTGATCCTGAAGGCATGGAGCGGTCGGGAGGGCTCATCAACATCCGGTTGAAGGCCTTGGTGGTAAGGGACCTGTGGAATACAGCCGCCTACTGGCAGGTGATCAATGCCGAGAACCCCGTGGATCGGAGCTTCCAGCGGGCGCTGGAGATCCTGGGGGACAACACCTTCCAGCGGCTGGGGATGACCCGCTGACCGCTTTTTTCCTAACGGATGGGTAAGGACTTGCTCGATGGAAGGCGCGCCGTGCTATTTTCGCCGCCCGGAATATCCCGTCGCAACGACCCAACCTCCATATCCATGAAAGACAAGATCCGGATCGCCCTGCTCGCCGTGATCGCTGTGGCACCCGGTGCCATTGCTTGGGGGCCAGCTCAAGTCGGACTCCAGCGATGCCAACACAAGCAAACGTGGTGGCCGCTGAACCCGCTGCCCCTGCTGCGGACGGCAGCTTCGACCCGATGGCCAACACGACCCCGGTCGTGGACAACACCCCGAAGACCACGATGACCTTCCGGGAAATACGAGCACGACTTCGGGACCGTGAAGCAGGACACCAAGAACAAGTACGTATTCGTCTTTACGAATACCGGTAAGGAGCCCTTGATCATTGAAAGCGCTACCGGTAGCTGCGGCTGCACGGTGCCGAGTTACCCCAAAGCGCCGATCGCACCTGGTGCAACCGGCCAGACCGAGGTGGAATACAGCCCCGGCAAACAAGAGAACGCGCAGCAGAAGACGGTGAAGGTGGTGGCCAACACGGAGCCCAAGGAGACCGAATTGCGATCAAGGTATTCGTGACGCCAGGTACCGGCGACGCGAAGGCTGCTGGTGAGAACCAGACCATCCATCGGTAAGTAACGGATCACATTGGAATGAAAGAAGCCCGCCGATCAGCGGGCTTCTTCATTTCATAGGGACCGAAGGGGTATGCTCTTCCGCTTCCCCCTTCCTTCCTCGTCATAGCTTGTCGATCGCGTCCGCGAGTTTGGTCACGTTCGCGATCACGTTCCCGCATCGTACGTGCTCAATCGGATGCTCACGCTGTTGTACACATTGGTCCACTCCGGGTGGTGGTCCTGTTTTTCCGCGAACGAGGGCTACGCGGGTCATGAAGGCGAACGCCTCACTGAAGTCCGCGAATTGAAAGTTGCGGCACAGCTTGCCGCCTTCCTCGGTCCAGTTCGTGCTCATCGGTGTATGGGGAGCTGGATCATGCCCGGTAATGGCTCCTGTTCCACCCACACGTCCATTTCCGCGATCAGGTTGGTCGCGCCAGCGTACTTGTCGATGATGAACAGGACATAGCGCGCATCGACGCAGATGTTCCTGCACTTCGTCCGGATCGAACTGGATATCGCTCATCGTGCTTTCCCAGCTCGATCGAAGTTGAGGCCGATGAGCTCCCCACGACCGTTCAGGACAGGGCTTCCGCTGTTCCCCCCCCGTGGTGTGCAAGGACGAGGTGAAACAAAACCGGCATGCTTCCGTTCATTGCATCTCTCCCATAATCCTTGGCCTTGTGTAAGGTCGATCAACCGTTGCGGCACATCGAACTCCGCATCACCCGGTATGTACTTCTCCATCACACCATCCAGTGTGGTGAAGTACGTGTACGTGACCGCATCACGCGGCTTCCTTCCACCTTGCCGTAGCTCAAGCGTAACGTGCTGTTCGTAACTGGCCAGTAAGTCTTCTCGGGATAGAGCACCACCGCCTTCCATATAGGCGCATGGCACCTCTCGATGCCATCGCTGAGTTGGGTACGTGTTGGCCGGACCCCGATCCTGGTTGGTGAAGAAGCTGCGCGAGGCTCGAGGCTGGACTGTTCAGAAGCTTCCGACAATTCTTCGACCCGGGTTTGCTGAAGGCCTCTCCAGCTTCGCAGGCGATCGGCAAAGACGCTTCGCGCAGAGCGCATCGACCCATTCATCACCACTCACTCTTGTACTCGCATCTCCTTGAGTATTGCGGGTGCGAGTTGCTGTGACATACTTCCGGTGGATCGGTAGCAGCGCTTTGAATACACGCTTGTCCACTTCCACATCGTAGTTCGCGAAGTAGGCTTTGCATGTTGTGAGCGTATCACCCACAGCGCTCTGCAACTTGCCTTCCTTCACTGCATCCTGTTGTTTTCGATCACATCCTCTGAACCTATCGGTGAAACGCAACACCTCGGGGCCGTATTAGACCATCTCTACGAAGAGGTCCCGCGCCGTGGCGTATGGGGTGTATTCGGCATAGAGCCTTACCAGTTCCGTCAAGGCCGCCGCGTACCGCATTGAATCCAACTGCATGGCGCGAGCGGAGTAAGCAGTCTCGTACTCGCTTTCTCTCAAGCGTGTTCAATTCCTTCAAACCCCGAACTCCCCGCCGATCCATTTCTTCCAAGCGTTGTCGATCCTGGGCTTTTGCTTGTCGGCGTATTGTAACCGCGTCCGATTACCGCCCAGCATCGCGGCATCGACCGCACCAAGGCTCGCGGTCCGCATGGCGATGCGCATCGGGTCGGATGTGTTCATCAGCATACCCACCGCGTAGCTGCTTACGTAGCGTTGGGTGTTGCCGGGGAATCCGGAGCATCATGGCGTAATCGTTTTCCTAACGCCATCCGTTTCGGTCGGCAGGACATGGCGGCGAACGTGACATCTGCACCACTGGGATCCGCTGGTGCGTTGTCCGGGCTTATTGCGTGAACCGGAGCAGGCTGAAGTCCGTACTGTGCCGCGCCACATCCGGTTGTCCGTATCGCCCCGAATTTCCCGATCGCACTGGTCGGTACCCACCAATCGCACATCCTTGAAGGTCTCGGTAACGATGAGATAGTAGCTGTTGCCGTAATTGAACGGGCGCACCACCGCCTTTGTACCCGGTTCCTTCCACCGCTTCATCCGCAATGGCCTTCCCGGAGTTTGTTCGCTTTGGATCGCGGCGCGCGGCTTCGTTCATCGCCATCTCCGGGGTGACCTGGGAGTGATCCTACGGACACGTCCTCCATGCGCACGATGAACGCGGCGGTCAAACCGGGGTTTCGCAATTCAGCAGCGACCGGCCGCCCAGAAACCGTTCTTCAACCGACGTTCTCCACCGTGCTGATCCATCGCAATTGAAGCCGCAATGGTGGTTCGTTAGGATGAGCCCCTGCTGATCGACACCTCGGCAGTGCATCCACCGCCGAACAACACGATGGCATCCCCTGATGCTGCCGTGGTTGATGCTATAGATGTCGTCGGCGGAGAGTTTCAGCCCGGCGGACTGCAGATCGCCTCAATGCTTTTGAGCAACTGTCGGCAAAACTACCCTCGTGTGCGCGGAGACTGGAGGTTGGAACGAGGGAGAACAAAGAGTACGGCGGTCAGGCGGTTCAGCATGTCGTGTCGATCAATGGCGAATGTAGGTCGCACGGAAACCAACTGGTAAGTACGGCAGCTGACCAACCGAGGCATGCAGGTGCCAAACGATGATGAAACATCCAGCCGGTTTCTTCTACCTTCAATGCCCTACCAACCTGACCATGAACCCTCCGTAACCTGCCCCGGTGGTGCGTGCCCTTTTACTCGGCGTCGCTACCTGTTTTCTCGGTGACTCTACCCACGCCCAAACCGGAACATTGTGATCCATCCTTTGACCCGTTGGAGGCTGAGATAAAGCACCGTCAGCGCCATGTTGGCGCGTTCGCTGATGGTTCCGTGGGTCATCTGCGCCAGTTCGCCTCCTTCGCTGGTTCACCAGCAGGTGGCATCATCCAATTGCTACCCTGCGGCAAGTGCACCCGGGTTTCATCGTTGGTAGTGGATTGAACGGGCCGGCTTATGGCACACGGTCCTGCAAACCGATGGAAAATTGCTCGTGGTGGGTCTCTTCACCACTTATGACGGGGTGCGACCGGTGGTGGCCTTGTGCGATTGTTATCCAAACGGATCCGTTTATCCAGACTCCGGCACTCTTTCTTCGCGCTTTCTGCGATAGTCAGCGTTGCGCTACATGCGGATGGGCGGTCCCTGGGGTGGGAACATGGGAACCTTTACGCAACCCGGGTGGTTCAATTGCCAGCCGAATGGTGCGGAGGACCCTTCATTCAACACCTTCCCGCAGTTGAACCAAGGTGTATTCCATGTGGCGGTCTTCCGCGACGACGATCATGGTCGCTGGTGGGTTCACGGCCCAGGTGCCGTACCGCGTGCGGGCCTGTGTGCTGGAACCGAACGGCAGCCTTAACGGCACGTTCGGATCCTTGACCGGCGTGTGTGCCTTTATGGTCGAATCGGTCCCAGAACAGCGGATGATAAGACTACCTTGGGTGGTATCTGACAACGTACAATGGCAATAGCGCTGTTCCTTCGAACCATCCGCTTGAATGATGACGGAACAGTGGACGGGGACCTACTCCACCTCCTGATCCATTTCACCGGCGGGGTCGTTCTGGACATGGCACTTCGGCCCGATGGCAAGTTGCTTGTTCGCTGGAAGCTTCACCACATTCAATGGAACTCCTCGATCACGCGTGTGCAGATTGCACCCAATGGTTCATTGA
>JADKJM010000002.1 GCA_016721005.1 Flavobacteriales bacterium | reverse complement strand
CGCGCAGATGGAAATGAACATGGTGGCGAAGGCTACTTATGCGGTGAAGTGTGTTCACGCCATCAACGAGAAGTTGAAGGTGGATGGCATCAGCGAGGCGACGTACCGCATGCTCTATGAGAAGATGGCGCCTACGATCGAGATGCGCTTGTTGAGGGAGCGGTTGGCGGGAGGATCCGAGGCGGTGGTGGGGTTCGCGGTGGACATCGTACGGAACCGGGAGCAAGGACAAGGCGAACACGGAGAACCCCGCTACAGCCCCAGAAGCGGGAGAAGGATAGGAAGGAGGGGTAGGAAAGGCGCCTGAGCAGGGGCCTTCAGGCCCTTTTACCGTGACAAAGGCCACGAACCCGCCGCATGGGTGCAAACCCTACATTTGCCGTCCACTTTTCCAGAGGTGGCCTACGTGGAAGCGCTAAAGGAGCATACCATCCCCTTCACGGGCCTGAGCGACGGTCCGCACGAATTCCGGTTCGAGCTGGGCAGAATCCTTCTTTGAGGCTGCCGGTGAGGAGGAGTTCGAGGGCGGCGTTGTGCAGGTGCTGGTGAAGCTGGACAAGACCCCGACGATGCTGGTGACGCACATCCATGTGGAAGGGCTGCAGGTGTTGTGCGACCATTGCAACACTTCGATGGACCTGTACCTTGAGCGGCGACCAACGTCGATCTTCCAACTATTCGGCGAGGCCGATGTGGAGGATGATGAACTGGTGGTGTTGGACCCACGTGCGCTAGCTTCAACCTGACGCACTTCATCTACGAGTGCCTGCGCCTTTCGCTACCCGCGCGGCAGAACGACACCCGGAGGCCAGTGCGATCCGGAGGTGGAGAAGGTGCTGGAGAAGCTGAATCCTGAACATGAACCCATTCCCGACCCACGTTGGGAAGTCCTGCAACAATTGAAGACCAAGCGGCCCTGAGCCACAACGACCGAAGCCATGCCAAATCCAAAGAGACGATTCTCCAAGACCCGTACGGCCACCGCCGCAGCACCAAGAAGGCCGCTGGCCTACGCTGAGCGTGTGGACAGCGCTACGGGCGCCACGCACCTGCGCCACCGTGCGCACTGGGAGGGCGACAAGCTTCTTCTACAAGGGCCCGCGGTGGTGGACAAGACGGCCAGCGAATAACGAAGTGAAGCCCGCTACCACCTCAGCATGAGGATGGTGTGGGACATCATGGGCAGCGACCACGGACCGGTCAGTCCCATTCGTGCTGCCGTGATGGCGGCGAAGGAACTGCCTGCGGAAGTGCGGCAGGTGCTGATCGGCGATGCCGAGGCATCCCGGCGGGTATTGCGGCCGAAGGCGGTGACCTGTCCGCGTTCGATATCATCCCCAGCCAGGACGACATCACCTTCGACGATAACCCAACGAAGGCGCTTCCCGCGAAACCGAAGAGCAGTATCAGCATCGGTTTCCACCTGTTGAAGGAAGGAAAGCTGGATGCTTTCGCAAGCACGGGCAACACCGGCGCGATGCTGGTGGGCAGCATCTTCAGCGTGAAGGCGATCCTGGGCGTGATCCGTCCGTGTATCCCCAGCGTGGTACCGAAGGAGAACGGCAGCTGCGGCATCCTGGCGGATGTGGGCGCGAACGCGGATTGCAAGCCCGATGCGCTGGCGCAATTCGGCCTGCTCGGCGCGATGCTCGCCAAGTACGTACCACATCGAAGACCCGAAGGTGGGCTTGTTGAACATCGGCGAGGAGGCCAAGAAAGGCGACCTGCTCCGGCAGGCCACGTATGCGCTGATGAAGGGCATCGTACAACTTCATCGGCAACGTGGAGGGGCGTGATCTCTTCAACGGCACTGCCGATGTGATGGTGACGGATGGCTTCACGGGCAACGTGGTATTGAAGGCTGTGGAAGCCTTCCACGACCTGCTGGAGCAGCGCGGGGTACACGAGCCCTTCTTCGATCGTTCAACTACGAGAACTACGGTGGGTTGCCGATCCCAGGCGTGAACGGGAACCTGATCAGTCGGCCATGGGATCAGCAAGACATCACTATCAAGAACATGATCCTCTTCACCCGCGAAGTGGTGGAGAGCAAGCTGAGATACACGGATACGTGAAGCGCTGACCTAGGAAAGGGATACCGCGAAGAGCACGAAGGACACGAAGGGAGGAGCGTTGGAAAGGGATACCGCGAAGGACACACAGGGTGGACGGAATGAATTATACCGCGAAGAACACGAAGGACACAAAGGGGCAGATCAAGGTTGGCCCCTCGCATTCTTGGTGTCCTTTGCGTCCTTTGCGGTACCATCCAATGAGAACCACCGCCGCGATAACTGGAGTGTTCGGCTACGTGCCGGATTTCAAGTTGAGCAACCAGGTCCCAAACCCTATGGAGACCAATGATGCATGGATCACCGAGCGCACGGGTATCAAGGAGCGCCGCATCCTCACGGGAAAGGACCAAGGGGTGAGCGTGATGGGGATCGAAGCGGTGAAGGGACTGCTGAAGAAGCGTGGTATCGGAGCGGATGAGATCGACCTGATGATCGTGGCGACCGTTACGCCCGATCGCATGTTCCCGGCCACGGCCAACATCATCTGCAATGCCGTGGGTGCGAAGAACGCGTGGGGCTTCGACCTGATGGCCGCATGCTCGGGCTTCCTGTTCGCGCTCACCACGGGTGCGCAATTCGTGGAGAGCGGCAAGCACAAGAAGGTGGTGGTGGTGGGTGGTGACAAGATGAGCAGCATCGTGGACTACGAGGACCGCACCACCTGTGTGATCTTCGGCGATGGTTGTGGCGCTGTGTTGTTGGAGCCGACCACCGAAGGCGTTGGGATCATGGACAGCATCCTCCGCAGTGATGGAAGCGGCTGCCAGCACCTGCACCAGAAGGCCGGTGGTTCGTGGCACCCCCCCAGCGAACGGACCGTGGAACGAAAGGAGCACTACATCTACCAGGAAGGCAAGGCGGTGTTCAAATTCGCCGTGACCAACATGGCCGATGTGAGCGCGGAGATCATGGAGAAGAACAGCTTGACCGCGGATGACGTGGCTTGGCTGGTGCCGCACCAAGCGAACAAACGCATCATCGATGCCACGGCCAACCGCATGGGGTTGGACGCCAGCAAGGTGATGGTGAACATCGAGAAATACGGCAATACGACCTCCGGCACCATCCCGCTTTGCCTGTGGGAGTGGGAGCCGAGGCTGAAGAAGGGCGACAACCTTATCCTGAGCGCCTTCGGGGGCGGTTTCACGTGGGGCGCGGTGTGGTTGAAGTGGGCGTACAATAGCTGACCGATCAACTTATCTACCTTGGCCTACGGCCGGGACCAATGAACGAACCGATGAACATCACCCGATCCAGGACCTGATCAAGTTCGTCGCCAAGAGCGGCGTTTGCGAGGTGGAGATCGAGCAGAAGGATTTCAAGATCACCATCAAGACCGCCGCCGGAAGGAAAGAGGTGCATATGGTGGCCGCACCGGCTGCGGCATACGCACCACCTGCGGCTCCGGCACCCATTGCCGCAGTGGCCGCAGCGCCCGTTGCAGCAGCGCCCGCAGCTGAAGCGGAGACGAAGTACATCACCATCAAGGCGCCGATGATCGGCACCTTCTACCGTTCCGCAGGACCCGGCAAACCGGTGTTCGTGAACGTGGGCGATACGGTGAAGAAGGGCAAGGCCATCTGCATCATCGAAGCGATGAAACTCTTCAACGAGATCGAGAGCGAGGTGGAAGGCCGGATCGTGAAGGTGTTGGTGGATGACGCCAAGCCCGTGGAGTACGATCAGCCGTTGTTCCTCGTTGATCCGTCCTAGATCGCCGCAAAGGCGCAAAGACGCAGAGAGACAAATGAAGCGCGATGGAAATGCCGCCAATGATGGGCTGAGGATCGCGTTCTCCGCGCCTTTGCGCCTCTGCGGCCAATTCACCTGGTAAATGTTCAAGAAGATCCTCATAGCCAACCGTGGAGAGATCGCGCTGCGGGTGATCCGCACCTGCCGCGAGATGGGCATCAAGACCGTGGCGGTCTATTCCACGGCCGACAAGGAAAGCCTGCATGTTCGCTTCGCGGATGAGGCCGTGTGCATTGGTCCGCCGCCAAGCAAGGACAGCTATTTGAACATGGTGCGGATCATCGCCGCAGCGGAGATCACCAATGCCGATGCGATCCATCCGGGCTACGGCTTCCTGAGCGAGAACGCCAAGTTCAGCAAGCTCTGCCAACAGCACAACATCAAGTTCATCGGTGCCACGCCCGAGCAGATCGAGGCCATGGGCGACAAGGCCACGGCCAAAGCGACGATGATCGCAGCAGGCGTGCCGGTCGTCCCGGGCTCGGAAGGCCTGGTCACGGACATCGCCGTCGCGAAGAAGGAGGCGAAGCGCATCGGCTATCCGGTGATCCTGAAAGCGACCGCTGGTGGTGGCGGCAAGGGCATGCGACTCGTGTGGAAGGAAGAGGAGTTCCAAGAGGCTTTTGATAAGGCAAGCCAAGAGGCTGGTGCGGCCTTCGGCAACTCGGGCATGTACATGGAGAAGTACATCCTGGAGCCACGGCACATCGAGATCCAGATCGCAGGCGACCAGTACGGCACGTTCTGCCACATGAGCGAGCGCGATTGCTCGATCCAACGTCGGCACCAGAAGCTCGTGGAGGAAACCCCTTCGCCTTTCATGACCAAAGCCTTGCGCAAGAAGATGGGCGCGGCGGCGATCAAGGCGGCGGCGAGCGTGAATTACGAAGGAGTGGGTACGGTGGAATTCCTAGTGGACAAGGACAGGAACTTCTACTTCATGGAGATGAACACGCGGATCCAGGTGGAGCACACGATCACCGAGGAGGTGATCGACTACGACCTGATCCGCGAGCAGATCAAGATCGCGGCGGGGATCCCCATCAGCGGCTTGAACTACGAGCCGACACGCCACAGCATCCAGTGCCGGATCAATGCGGAGGATCCCTTCAACGACTTCCGCCCGAACCCCGGCAAGATCACCAGCTACCACAGCCCGGGCGGGCATGGGGTCCGCGTGGATACGCACGTGTACGCGGGTTACACGATCCCGCCGAACTACGACAGCATGATCGGCAAATTGATCGTGAGCGCGCAGACCCGCGAAGAGGCATTGACGAAGATGGAACGTGCGCTGAGCGAATACGTGATCGAGGGCGTACACACCACCATTCCCTTCCACCTGCAATTGATGCAGGATGAGCAGTTCCGCGCGGGCAACTTCACGACGAAGTTCCTAGAGGATTTCAAGTTGAAGAAGCCGTAAAGCGAGATCGTCCTTGGTTGATCACGCCGCCTTGCCCTGCGCGGGAGTTATCCCGTCGATCTCCTTGCTCTTGCCGATGAGTTCCTCTTCCAGATCGAAATCGTCCTGAAGTCCCAACCAGAACTTCGCGGAATTGCCGAAGTACCTGGAAAGGCGCAAGGCCGTATCAGCCGTAATTCGCCGATTGCACTTGATGATCTCGGACACGCGCGTCTGCGGGATACCGATGTCCTTCGCCAATCGATACGCCGAGATCCCCATGGGCACAAGGAATTCCTCTTCGAATACCGAGCCGGGGTGGATGTTCGGGAGCTTCTTCATGTGCGTGTGTTCAGTGGTAATCGACGATCTCCACCTCGTAAGCGTTGCCACTTTGCCACTTGAAAATGATGCGCCATTGATCGTTGATGCGAATGCTGTGGTAGTCCTTCAGCCCGCCCGCAAGCTTCTCCAATCGATTGGCCGGAGGGATCCGAAGGTCCGCGATGTCCTGCGCGTTGTTGATCATCCTGAGCTTCCTTCTTGCCGTTTCCTGAATTGTACCGGGTAGTTTCCGTACCACCATGCCGTTCCAAATTCCATCGGTCTCTTTCGACCCGAACGACCTGATCATGCGCCTCAAATATACTAACGCTACGCGTCACTAATACATGCATGCAGTCCAAGGCTGCGGCTAACTTGGCCGAATGCTGCGCAGTCTGTCCTTGTTCGTGGTTTGTGGATTGTGCGCACTTCTCCTCATTCTTCGCACCACACAACCCACGAAGCACGCGCTCACCTGGGACGTCTTCGGCTACTACCTCTACCTGCCTGCGACCTTCATTCACGATGATCCGGGGTTGAAGGATCACGCGTGGTTGGACGAGGTGATGGCGACCTACGACCCGTCAACCACATTGTACCAACTGGTGGACGGAACGGACGGCTCACGCGTGATCAAATACAGTTCGGGAATGGCGGTGGCCTATGCGCCGTGGTTCTTACTCGCGCATGTCCTCGCAGAGCCGCTGGGTTATCCAGCGGATGGTTTCTCTCCACCCTATCAAGTGCTGGTGACCTATGGCACATTGCTGTACGTGCTTATCGGACTGTTCCTGTTGCGGAAAGTCCTGTTGCACTTCTTTGATGACCGGCTCGTTGCCGCACTGCTCGTCCTTGTGGTCCTCGGAACGAACTTCCTGCACCTCGCGGCGCTGGACGGAACGTTGCTCACGCATCCTCTGCTCTTCACGCTCTACGCCGGGTTGGTGTTGGCGACGATCCGTTGGCACGCGAAGCCGTCGTGGAAGAGCGCGCTGGCGATCGGCGCGCTGGTGGGGTGGGTCACGCTCATCCGTCCGTCCGAACTGGTTTGTGTACTCATCCCACTTCTGTGGATCGGCGCCGATGGCCTGCGCGGGAAGTGGGTCGCGATCAAAGAGCATCCGGCCCATCTGCTGATCGCTTTTCCAGCCTTCGTTGTCGCCGCTCTTCCGCAGCCGCTGTATTGGCATGCGGTCACCGGTGAATGGCTTTTCTACTCATACGTGAATGCGGGTGAGGGCTTCGACTTCGCGGCGCCACATGTCGTTGACTACCTCTTCAGTTTCCGGAAAGGCTGGTTCGTGTACACACCGCTGATGGTGATGGCGATGCTTGGGATGATGATCCTTTGGAAGCGCGCGCGGCATCTCTTCTGGGTCATTGGCATCTTCCTGGTCCTTGATCTCTACATTGTTTCGAGCTGGACCAATTGGTGGTATGCGGGCGGGAGTTTCAGCGCGCGGAGCATGGTGCCCGCCTATGCGTTGCTGGCGATCCCGTTGGGTTACCTGATCCGACAGACTACTGCGGGGCGCGTGTGGCGCGCGATCGCTTGCGTGGCGTTGCCGCTTCTAGTGGTCCTCAACCTCTTTCAAACCTGGCAATGGAACCACGGGATCATCAGCAAGGAGCGAATGACCGCCGGGTACTACGCGGCGATCTTCGGTCGTACCTGCGTTCCACCGGATGCGCAGCGCTTATTGCTGGTGGACCGGCCACTGACCGAGGAAGAAGTTCTTATGGATACACGCGACTATTCCATGCGTGTGCTCTACGAGAACACCTTCGACGATCGCGCGGACAGCGTGTACACCCTGACCGCGGAGGATCCGTTCACACCGGGTCCGGATCTGCGTTTTGATGAACTCACCTCGAAGGACCACGCGTGGTTGCGGATCAGCGCGAAGCTCTTCATCACGGACAGCACAGATGCTTCCCCCGTGATCGTGTGCACCTTCCACCACAAAGGCGAGACGTACAAGTACAAGACGATGTCATGGGAACTGACCAACGCACCGAAGAACGCGTGGCTCAACACGAGCTTCGATTACATCTCGCCCGAAGTGCGCTCTCCTGAGGATAACGTGAAAGTGTACATCTGGAACCAGCACGGCGGCACGCATCGCGTGGATGGTCTGCGCGTGGAGGCTTGGGAGCCGAAGTAGCTATTCCGAAGCGATGTGATCCATCGTCAGAAAGCCGCTGTGGTCGGTGATCACCACGCCGCGCGATGTTCCTTGCGCGCGCAGAAACACGACCGCTTGTGAAAGGCTATCGACCCGGAAGAGCGTTCGCTTCGCATACCACTGCACTTGCGGCTCGGGAGTGAAGCCTTGCGTAAAGACCATCTCAACAGGCTTGGCCTCTTGGGCGATGTTCATGCCCTGCTCCATCTGTTTGACGAAACGTTCATCGCTGCGCGAACCGATCGGGTTCGTATGGTAGAAGTAGAGCGTTCCCGCGAGACAGGTGATCAACACACTTGTGATCGCCCAACGTGCGCGCATCGTGGCCAGTCCGATTCCCCCGACAACACAAAGCAACACCCCGCCCTTCAGCGCCGCGAAATCGTGGTCGGCGTATTGGAGCAAGAGCACATGATCAAGAAGGACCGGCAAGCCAGCGAGCAATAGGAACAGCGGCCACTGGGATGAAGCTTCGCGGATCACTTTGCGTCGTGCGATGAACACACCGAGAACCACCGCGATCACCGGAAGGAAACCGGTACGGTAGTTCACCACCAATTGCCTGATGTGCGCCCATGTGCCGTGCTCCACGAAGGTTCCACGATCAGCGTACCGGCCAGTGAAGTAGGCCATCAGCGCATCCGCATCCACCACCTGAAGCCAGCGCCACGCGGTGTATCCAAGCGCCAGCCCTACGCCGAGCACGGCCATGAACATGACGCGTAGCTCCTGCCGTTCGCGCGTGCGCCACCAACGGAATGCGGCGATGCCGAAGAGTGTGATGCCAGCCCACACACCCGGCCAGCTGATGCACGTGGTGATGAACAAAGTGAATCCGGCAAGCAGCGGCCATCGCCAACCTCGGTCTTCGCTCTTGTACATACGCTGCACCACGAGGATGTGCCACACCCATGCGTTCTGCACGAACATGTCGCT
Organism: Flavobacteriales bacterium; assembly: GCA_016721005.1. Taxonomy (GTDB): domain Bacteria; phylum Bacteroidota; class Bacteroidia; order Flavobacteriales_F; family PHOS-HE28; genus PHOS-HE28. The sequence continues at coordinate 40,331 of JADKJM010000002.1, read as the reverse complement.
CATGTACACGTTGCTGTGGAACCAGAGCGGCGCGGGCATGAAGAGGTAGAGCACCGCTGCGAAGGTCTCGGCTCCGTTCGACCTTGCATCCTGACCGAGCAGTTCGCGCACGATCAAGTACAACGCGATCGCGGTAAGCAAGTGGAAGAACAGGTTGAACAACTGCAACCCGAGCGCATTCGGTTCGCTTCCTGTCACTGCGAAGAGTACATGCGGCAGGTCGTAGGCCAGTGGCGGGTGCGAGAGGTAGTACAACACACCGTTGTGCAAGCCGGGCGCATCGGTGTATCCCGGCGGGATCAGGTCGGCCGGGCCGCTGAAGGTGATGGCCGGTGCGCCATGGTGGTGTGCGAAACCGTCGGTGTGCCAGTTGTGCAGGATGATCAGCACCAACGCCGTACACAGTTCGTGATGAACGCTGAGTGGACGGTTGAGCAAGGGTGCGCGCACCGCCACGCTGATCGCGAAGGCGAGTAGCAACCAGAGCAAATGGCGGCGCGGCATCGCACGAACTTAGATGGTAACTCGACAAGCCCCGGTAGCTTTGTCCAACGCGCATGATCCCGACCTCACCCCTACTCCGCTCCGGGCTCGCGCTCCTGTTGTTGGTGGCGATCGCGTTCGCATTGCACCTCCCGGTCCTGGGGCTCTCCTTCTTCTCGGATGATTTCTCCGTGCTTCATCGGATCGGCGAGAAACACGACCTCGGCACCGGCTCCTTCTTCCGCCCACTTCCGGATTGGACGCTCTACCTCAACTACCTCGTGAGCGGTCCATCGCCGATCGCGTTCCGTTCGGCGAATGTGCTGCTGTTGGGTGTCAATGCATGGTTGGTCTTTCTGCTCGGTCGCAACCTGTTCGACGATGACGCCCTGCGTTCACCTGCATTCATCGGCGCGCTGTTGTTCGTGTGCTATCCGTTCCACAATGAACCGCAACTGTGGATCATCGGCCGGAGCACTGCCATGGCCACCACATTCACACTGGTCGCATTGATCGCGGCTACGAATCGTTCCAATCCGATCACGCGTTGTCTGGTGGTGGGGATCGCCGGTGCTCTGGGCGCGATGTGTTACGAGCTTGCATTGCTCCTGCCGCTCTTACTTGTCCCGCTGGCTGTTCTCGCATCACACTACGAACGCCGCGTACGCTGGACGATGGTGGTGCTCGCCGCTGCGGTCGCTGGATCGAACCTGATGTTGCGATCCATGCTCACGGGTCATGTGGCGAATACGTATGGTGCGTCCTTCTTCCGGGAAGGAATGGTCTCCTACCTGGATCGTACGGGCAAAGTGATCGGTCGACTCTTCCTTCCTCCGAACCCCGATCCATCACAACAAGTGTGGTTGTTCGCAGTCTTAGCTTCGGCCTTGGCGCTGATCATCTTCTTTTTGATCCGCCGAACGACGAACGAACCCGGGAACCGAAAGCTGATGCTTGCCTTGGCGGCGATCACCGGCTTGGCTTGCGGCGTGGCGATCATCGGCGGTGTGAGCACGCGCACCAGCGAGAGCGATCGCTTCCTCTATTTGCCTTCGGCGATCCTGTGTTTGTTGATCGCACTTGTCGTCTTCACGCTGCTGCGCGGATGGATGCGTGCAACCGTGTTGGTCGTGCTGCTGGTCGGATCCGCGATCGCGATGCGGATGAACCACTTGAATTGGATCGAAGCATCGCGGACGATCGAGCGGATCGTGCAGAGCACACCAATACCACCTGCTGATGGTCGGCTGCTCGTCGTCGGTCTGCCGGGTGATCACCGCGGCGCCTTCATCCTTCGGCACGGGTACCGTGAAGCGTTGACCTTCGCGGGTAAGGACGCTTCCGCGATCCACGCGGTGGAAGCGGTTCCGCCTGCCCATGCGGATGATGCGGTGATCCATGTCCTGAACACCGAGGATCGAGAAGACACCTTGCGCATTGGGGCAAATGATCGGCTATTGATCTGGACCGCAAAGGGATTCGTGCAAGTGCCTCGTTGAAGTTCCCACGACTCCCGTTGCCATGAACGCGCGAGCATGTAGCTTGGCAGGATGATCCGATCCATCACCCTTTGCGCGTTGGTCGTTTCCCTTTCCGCTGCGGCGCAACCGACCTTGGACCAACGTGCCATCCCGGTCACTGGATCCATCTTCGGATACCACGATATCCCCTTCCTTCCTGCTGGTCGACCAGGCATTGCCATGAAGTGGGATCTTAGTGCGCTGCCCTACGGCACGATCGTACCCTACCAGTGGACCACCACGGACATCGCACCGGGCGCCGGCGCATTCCCTGCCAAGGCGCTGGTGCTTGCCGTTCCGGGCGAACCGACCTCCTACTACCAAGCCGGCGATACCGCGCTCTATTGGTTGGGCGCGTATTCGGACAATGCACTTGTCCGTTTCGATCCGCCGCTTCCGATCCTGGATCTTCCGTGTTCGTACTTGACCGCTTGGTCGGATTCGGGCGTGGCTGCTGTGACCGGCGCCGGCCGCATCGATATGCGCGTGACCTCCTTGAACGCACAAGCCGATTCCTATGGAACATTGGTGATGCCGTATGGCATCGTGAACAATGTGCTGCGCGTGCGGTATGAACTCACGGTCACTTCGAAGGCCGATCCGAAAACGATCCACCTGCGCGAAGTGCGCTACGCGTGGTATTGCGACCAAACCCCGATGCCATTGTTACTTGTAGTGGAACGCTTCGGATGGCCGCCACCCGAGCGCTACATGCGCTGGCTCGATGGTTCATGGCGCGATGACCCAGCCGCGCTCTTCCGGCCCGTGGAACTGCATCCCTTCCCCGACCCATGCGAGGATCAGGTCGTTGTGGATCTGCCCGCGCTGCGCGCAGACCGCACCGTGATCCAGTTGGTGGATGCCGGTGGCCAGATCAGCAAGCAGTGGTCGGTGGAATTCACATCACCGGAGAAACGGCGCATGACCCTGAGCATGACGGATGTGCCATCGGGTCAATACACGCTGAGCTGGATCGGAACGAACGGGACCTTGGGTAGTTCCCGACTGACCAAACGGTAGGGTCAGGTCGCCATGGTGATGCGTTTCGCCCCTTTCGCGGGCAGCATCTCCTTCACCGCCGCAACAAGCGCCTTATCGTCGAAGCCGCACTCGATGTAAAGCTCCTTTTGGCTGCCATGCTCGATCCAGCGATCAGGTATGCCGAGGCGCTTCACTTGCGCTTGGTACCCGTGATCGGCCATGAACTCCAGCACCGCGCTGCCCACTCGGTTGAGTCATGGCGCAAGCATGGGGCCGCTCAACAAACCACCACCACCATGCGCCGCATTGTTTAGCTGCTTTGCAGGATCGTACCAAGAACCAAAAGGGTTCCCATCCCGATCACCAAGGTGATCCACCAAAGCACATCCTGCCACCGCGTGCGCCTGTTCATGGGCGCGGCGCTACTCCTTCACCACGGTCATTCGCACCTCACCCACGCGGATCAAATACAACCCCGCCGGATACGCCCCGAGTTCAATGGTATGTGTGCCAAAGCCCGTACCCTTCACCAATGGCCATGTACGCCCCGTCCCATCCACCAGCAACCATGGCGCTGTTGAGGCCGATGCGGGAAGGCCGGTGATGGTGACGGACCCTGTAGTCGGGTTCGGGTAGATCCCTAAGTGGGTTTCTGTTCTGGCGACTGGCGCGGCCGTTGTCATGTCGCAAAGCGCCAAGAGCTCCGCTTCATCCAATGCGCAGTTGTAGATCCGCAGGTCGTCGATCCGGCCTTTGAAGTACTCCGGGCCTGCGCGGCCAATGGTCGTTGTGTAGGGCGCATTACCGCACAGATCGCCGAACCAAAGGCCGGGATCGACCCACGCCTCTGTGTAATGTGCCATCTCCACACAATTGACATACAGCCGGACCTCGGCGTCATCCTTAACCAGAGCAACATGCGCCCATACCCCGGCAGGCATGGGATTGTTGGTGATGTTGAAGTAGAGATGCCCACCGCAGGCGCGGTCATCGAACACCGACCAGAGCCTGCCCACATCCTGGCATGCGGCACAATCGATGCTCAGGCCAAGAGCATCACCGCCGCAGTTCCCGCAGGTGTGCCAAAAGATGGGACGGTAGTCATCCAGGTCGTCAATATGGACCCAAGCGGTGATCGTGCCGTTGGTAGAGGCACCTGTGATCCAGTCGCCTGAAACGTCGATGTAGTCATTGATCCCATCGAACTGATAGCAGCTATTCGCGTTGCCGAAGCGGTCCGGGGCAAGGGTTGCACCGAGGACGGTCCCATCATGTCCATTCCCTGTAGCATCGTTTGCATTGCCATCGAAGTTGTAATGGGCGAGAAGGCAGGTCGGAGGGAAAGCTTCCGCTTGGTACAAAGAGTCCACTTGGAAAGGTGCTAGTGCACAGTTGAAGACCTTGACATCATCAATACGGCCAATGAAGCGCTCCGTGTTGATCGGCCTGCTGTACATGCCGATGTATGTGTTGATGGAGGCCGGGCACATGTCGTCGAACCAGAATCCGGGATTGGCAGTCCCATAGGTGCTTACTTCCGATCCATTGATGAAGAGATGGATCCCGGCATCATCGGCCGACATCGCAACATATGTCCAGACCTGTGGCTGGATCTGCGGGTCCGAGTTCGTGAAATAGAGCGCGGAACCACCCAGACAATCGCGCTGGTCTGTGCCATTGTATAGCCGGCTATCGTCCTGACCCCCTGCGCTGTTCACGACAAGCTCCAAGGCATTACCGTTCATCGTGGTATCCCTTCGGGAGAAGATCGGGTTGAATTGGCTGAGGGTCTCAGGGTTGATCCACGCCGTAATTGTACCATTGGTACCCGGCCATGTTCCAGCGAGCTTGATGTGATCATTGATCCCATCGAACTGATAGCAGCTATTCGCGTTGCCGAAGCGGTCCGGGGCAAGTGCTGCACCGACGACGGTGCCATCATGCCCGTTGCCGGTCACATCGTTGGCGTTGTTGGTGAAGGGATAGCTGGCGGTGAGGCAGGGGGATTGGGCAAGGGCGTTCAAGCTCCAGCCGAGTATTAGCGTAGTGGTGGCTCTCATTTGTCGGAGATGCTAATAGTCATGTCTTTCGATCCGCTTTTCCATTCCCCCGCATCATCGAAGTACGTACCCGGATTGGGGTTGTGGTTCTTGAAAACGATGTAGCCGTTGAATGGGTTGATCACACCGGAAAGGTGCGTGCCAACCCCTGTCACGTAACCGAACCCATTGGATTGGTAGCCGTCGGTATAGCGTCCTCGCGTCGTGAAGTCCAGAGTGATTCCTTGACTGGCTTCAAGAAGACGACCCTCGCATTTGCGATCAATCGATTCCAGTCCCCATGTGCCATGATAGGTCTCAACGGGATCGTTGTTCTCCGAATATGGAAACGATTGAGGGGTTGCCGTGAATGTCCCGTTAGATGAAAAGACGTACGTGCATCTAGTAGTGTCCGGTAAAGTTCCTGATTGAGGGCAAAAAGGAAGGGGACCGGAGTCCCCCACCAGTGTATAGGTTCAGGGTGTCTAACGCCAAGAGCCGAACACATGAGCCAAGGTAGCCTGTTTACCGGACAGCCGGTCCTCTCTCAGTTGCTCAGTTGATCCCGAAGAACCTTGTTGACCGGTTGGACAAGGAGCACCAAGCGGACCGGTACTGCAAGACCCTCTTCACCTACGACCATCTGGTGACCATGCTTTCGGCCATCTACATGGGCTGTACCGGCTTGCGCGAACTGGTGACCGGTCTGCAAGCCTGCCAGCAGCGCCTGCGGCATCTTGGCCTGAAGCAGAACCCACGCCGCAGTACGCTCGCCGATGCCAACAAGCGCCGCACCGAGGCGCTTTTCGTGATCTTCCACGGCCTTTACCGGCGCTACTACGGGGATTCCCGGGACAGCCGACGGCGTAAGGACGGTCCCTTGGGCCGCTTGCATGTGCTGGACAGCACCACGATCACCCTGTTCAGTGATGTGCTCCAAGGCACCGGTGCCTTCGGCCTCAACGGGCGTAAGAAGGGGTGGCGCCAAGGCCCATGTGGTCATGCGTGTGGACCAGCAGGTCCCCTGCTTCATCGACCTCACCGAAGGCAAGCGCAACGACAAGCACATCATGGCACGAGTACCCTTACCAGGGGTTCGGTGGTGGTCTTCGACATGGGTTATACCAACTACGCCCAGTGGGCCGCATGGGACAAGCAGGGGGTCTTTGGGTTACGCGCCTACAGGAGGGTGCCGTGGTGAAGGACCGCGAGCACCTGCCGGTGAACGATGCCCAACGCGTCGCCGGGGTCATCGCCCAACAGCTTGTGCGCCTCGGCGCGGGCAAGCGCTCCTTGGCGGCCCGCGTGGTCCACTATCACCACAAGGAGAGCGGCCGCATCTTTCGCTTTGTGACCAACAATACCAAGTGGTCGCCCACCACCGTGGCGCGCATCTACCGCCAACGCTGGGACATCGAGATGCTCTTCAAACGCATCAAGCAGAACTACCCCTGCGCGACTTTCTGGGAGACTCGCCCAACGCCATCAAGATCCAGATCTGGTGCGCTTTCATCGCTGATCTGCTGGTGACGATCAGTGCGCGACCGCGCTCATCTGACCGGCCCACGCCGTTGGTCCTTCTCCGGTGTAGCCTCCTTACTGCGGATCCACCTGCACACCTACATCGATGTGCTCCGGTTCCTGCGCGATCCGGACCGAGCGTTGATCGACTACAAGCCTCCGGAGCCATCTCCGCAGCTTAGCCTACAGCTATCGCTTTGAACACACAGGGGGGCTTGCCTTCAACAACTTGGCAAACGGTATACGCCTGCCAAGGGCTTTATCCTATCTCAACCAACCTTGACGAGTTTCCCCGGACACTACTGTACGTGCATCCACTAACGACCGAGTGCTCGGCGAAGTAGCTGGCAACGTCTTCCATTGTGCAAAGGCGTACATGGTCCGTACATCCCACGAAGGATAGAGCCAGTGCCAGGGCTACTGACAATCTGCTGGTGCTCATAGCCATTGAGTAAAAGAATGAGCCCTTCATGTGTTCAAGGGTGTTTGTATTCAGAGCAGAGGACTTCCAATTCCGAGAGCGTCATAATGCGCTTCACAATCTCTCCACCAGCGTTCAGAATGCATACGGCACCTCCCTTGTCGATGATTCCCCTAGCGGTGTCGCAAAGGGCGCCTATTGCTGCTGGTGCCAACTTCTTAGCACTAGCGAATTCTTCCATCGGAATGGAAAGACCACACGATTCGTCTTGTTGCATGGATACGGTTTGTCATTGGTAGCCGACAGTCAGAAAGGTTACCACCCTACCTTGCCTTCGTTCATGGAACACACCCTCCTTCCGCCGAAGGATGCCGGCCACCCTTGGTACCGCGCGCTCTACACCGAGCACCGCAGTGCCTTCGTGAAGTGGGCGCAGCAGCACTATCAAGTGAGGGAGGATGAGGCACGCGACGCCTTCCAGGAAGCCGTGATCGTGCTGTACCGAAAGGCGCAAGGCGACGACCTTTCTCGGTTGGAATGCTCGCTACGGACTTACCTCTTCGCCGTAGGCCGCAACCAACTCCTTTCGCGCATGCGGGTATTGCGCAAACAAGAGGACCTGAACGAAGAGTTCCACGGTATCCCGGACGAGGCGTTCGCTACCAATGGCATGGACGAGCAGGAAAGAGAAGCCACCACCGAGTTGGTACGCCAACGCCTGGCCGAATTGAAGCCGGACGATCGTCGTGTGCTGGAACTGTATTACCTCGAAGGCAACGACATGGATGCCGTGGCGGCCTCCATGGGGCTTAAGAACCGTAACGTGGCAAAGAAGAAGAAGCACTTTGCCTTACAACGCCTGATCGCGCTGGTGCGATCGACCAAAATGATCCTGTTTTGAACGAGGAGATGGATATGGACCCGCGGCTCGAACGCGCCATCCGCTACGTGGAGGGTGAGATGGACACTGCCGAACGCGAAGCGATCGAAGCAGCGATGCGGGCCGACCCGCACGTGCGCGAGGATGTGGAGTCGGCGCGCCGGACCATTGCCGGACTGCGCTATCTGGGAGAAGAACGGCTGCGTTCGGAGCTGCGGGAGGAGGAGCAACGATCTGCGCGCAAGGAGAAGGGGGGCGCTGGGAATGGCCTGTTTCGTTGGGCGGCCGCTGCGATGCTACTGATCGCGAGTGGCTCGGCATGGTGGTACTTCACGCGCGACACGCCAGAGCGGCTCGCCGATGAGTTCGCGATCACCGAACCCGGGCTTCCCGTGCTGATGAGCGTGGATGCCCGCGCCACGGATGCGATCATGAACGCCTACAAGCAGGGCGACGATGCCACGGCGAAGGAATTGTTGATCACCACGATGGAGATGAGCCCCGGCAACGATACCCTGACCTATTTCCTGGGCATCGTGGACGCGCACATGGGTCGGTGCGACCTGGCCCAAGAGAGTTTCGCTGAACTGGGCGCCACATCGACGTTCCTCACGCGCGGCCGTTACCACGCCGCCATCTGCGCACTGCGCAACGGCGACGCAGGAAGAGCGGAGAGCCTTTTGAGCGCGGTTGCCTCCTCGAGCGATGCTCAGCTCGCACCCAAGGCGCGGGACCTTCTCGCGCGCCTGAAGAGGCCGTAACCGAAGACGCCCGATAGCAGCAAGCCGCCGACCCACCAGAACCAAGGACGGCTCCGGGTCGGCAACCGAGCATCGCGCCCTTGGAGCACGACGCCACTCCAATAGAAGGGATTGGCCAAGCCATCGGTCGCATGCCCCTGCAGATAGTTGCGCTTGGCTTCGGTCAAAGCATCGGAGACGAGCAGGCCATCATCCATGCCACCGTACAGCCGAGCCAGCACCTCGCTGGTGGCGCGGTCATCAACCGGCCAGAGCGTTTGCACCACGGTGGCCACACCATTGCGGAGCACCACTTGACCGATGCCCACGGTACCCTCCCCGATGTACGTGCGACCAGCGCCGCTGGAGCAGGTGCTGAGCACCACAAAGGGCGCGCTCATCGGCAGGCTATCCAGCGCGGTGATCGGCAGGTCGCCATCCAATAGGCGGAGATAGGGAAGCGCGTCGGGGGTTGCCGGAGCTTCGGCATGGCCGACAAGGAACACAGCGCGGTCTCCTTGGAGCGATCGGTGCAGGGCCGCACGGTCCAGCGCAAGCGGTCCGGGAGAGCCTTCCCGATCTGCCAACCGCTCAGCTAGCGCACGAGAGAACGGCATGTCCGCCGTGCCGGGAGCCACAGCGATACCAGAAATGGTTTTCGCGCTCCGGAGCTCATGTGCGTCGGATCGCGCTTCACCGATGGTCCGCGCGTACCGGAACGAACGATCACGCACCAAGAAGTGCAGCGCTCCCCAGGTGGCTTCGCGGACCGTATCGGACACCAAGGCTTCGAAGGACAAACCCTCCAAGGTGTTGGAAGGCACGATGACTATCCGGCGATAGGGCTTCCCTTGGAGGAGCGGCGCTAACAACCCTTGGTGAAGGCTGAAGGCCACGCGCTGGTATCGATGCGGATCGTCGGTCGCCATCGCTTCTTGGAGTGCGGTAATAAGAACCCGAACATCCATTTCCGGAAGCCGCTGTGTTCGGCTTCCAGAGGCATCGATCACGAAGGCGATCGGATGTGGGAAGTCATGAAATGCGACGCACGCTTCATCATTCTGAAGCGTGCGTCGCTGCTCTTCCTCGCTGCTGCGCGGCTTCAGTGACGCACCGGCCCGTAGTCGGTCCCGCTGTTCCATGCCGGTCTTGCCGCGGTCGTGCCAGTCGAGTGCGAGCCGGAGGAGGTCCCCTGAGCGTTCACGCTGGCCCAGTTCGGCCGCGAGCCAAGTACCATATCGGAAGGGGAAATGGCTATAGCTGCCGAGCACCTTGTACAGGTCGCGGCTCTGGTACGCACGAAGCATGGCTTCCCAGTAGGGCACCGCAGCTTGAACGCTGCGCAGTGCTGATCGCAGCTGGTCATTGCTGTGTTCTTCTGCATACGGCTCCGCACAGGAAAATGCGCGCAGATATAACAGCTCCACCATTTGCGCTTTGTTCAATACCCTTGGCTCGAACAAGAGCGGGTCCACCGTTGGTGGAAGACCGGCCTTCATGAGCATGATGCGCAGCGCGCTGTCGTACGAAGCGATGGCTTGGGCCGCGCTATCCGAGCCGTACGCTGAATGATAGAGCAGGCCCGTGGTCAGGTGGTCCATCATCACCTCTTCACTCAAGGCTTGGCCAGCCTGTGTCATCAATGCGGTGGAACGTTGGTAGTGATGGAGCGCACTGTCGATGAGTGATCGTAGACGGTGAGGGGGAAGGACCGAGCCGTAGCGTATGGTCTGGTCGGTGTAGGTGTTGCCGATGTCGTGGAGGATACGCGCCATCCAAAGAGTATCGTGACCGCGCTCCGAAAGGGACAGCGCATCTGCAAAGAGGGCGCGGGTGGCCTGAAGGCGCGTGCTGTCCGTGGCTATTCCTTCCGGGCCCGTCAGCTTATATGCATAGGCATATTCGCGCTGAGCAAGGATCCTTTCCTGCAGGTTGACGGTACCCTGCGTCCTGGCCAATAGTCGTACAGTGCGTTGGCCCTCACACAAGGCGATCGAGCGATGCTCGGGATGCGGCCCGATCATGAAGCTGTGGTAGCGCGCCTGAAAGGCGTATCCGATCGCTGCTTCAGCCGAGCTGTCGCCGAAGGCCTGTTGACGCAGACGAAGCGCTTCGGACCAGAGCCGATGCGCCTCGCCGATATCGCTCAGGCGGAACCTCTCCTCACCCTGTACTTCCAGATGGCGTGCTCGCGCTAGGTCGGCGGCAGGTTGCGCATGCACAGAACAGGCAATTAGCAGTGCCTAGTAGGAGCACAAGCAACGTACAAAAGCCATGGTTCGGGCAGAAGGTAGCCCTCTTGCGAAACGTTTCAATGTGGAGCGATAACCTACGCGCTCACCCGCACCCCCTTCTTCGACCCCTTCTCTCCCAGCATCTCCTTCACCGCCCCAATGAGCGCCTTGTCATCGAAGCCGCACTCGCTGTAGAGTTCCTTCTGGCTACCGTGCTCGATCCAGCGGTCCGGTATGCCGAGACGCTTCACTTGCGCTTGGTACCCGTGATCGGCCATGAACTCCAGCACCGCGCTGCCCATGCCGCCCATGATGCAACCATCCTCTATGGTGATCACATGCTTGAACGCACCGAACACTTCGTGCAAAAGCAACTCATCGATCGGCTTCGCGAAGCGCATGTCGTAATGCGCGACCGAATAGCCTTCCTTCTCCAACGCATCGATGCCTTTGGCGGCGATGTTGCCGATGTGCCCGATGCTCAGCACCGCGATATCGCGACCGGAGCGGATCTTCCGGCCCGTGCCGACCTTGATCTCCTTGAAGGGGGTCTTCCATTCGGTCATCACGCCTTCGCCGCGTGGATAGCGGATGCTGAAGGGTCCTTGATCGGGAAGCTGCGCGGTGTACATGAGGTCGCGTAGTTCCTCCTCGTTCATCGGTGCGCTCACCACCATGTTGGGGATGCAGCGGAAGTAGGCGAGGTCGAAGGCCCCGTGATGCGTGGGGCCATCGGCACCGGCCAAGCCGCCGCGATCCAAACAGAAGACCACATTCAACTTCTGCAAAGCGACGTCGTGTACCACCTGGTCATATGCGCGCTGCATGAACGAGCTGTAAATGTTGCAGAAAGGCACCATGCCTTGTGTGGCCATGCCTGCGCTGAAGGTGACGGCGTGCTGCTCCGCGATACCCACATCGAATGCGCGATCGGGCATCGCCTTCATCATGATGTTGAGCGAACAGCCGGAAGGCATAGCGGGCGTTACACCTACGATGCGCGGGTTCTTCTCGGCCAGCTCCACGATGCTGTGCCCGAAGACATCCTGGTACCTGGGCGGCTGTGGGCTCTTGGGTACCACCTTGATGATCTCTCCGGTGTCCTTGTTGAAAAGTCCCGGTGCGTGCCAGACCGTGGCGTTGCCCGCTTCGGCCGGGGCATAGCCCTTGCCCTTCACGGTAACGGTATGCAGGATCTTGGGGCCAGGGATATCGCGCAGATCGCGCAGCACTTTCACGAGGTGATTCACGTCGTGGCCATCCACCGGACCGAAGTAGCGGAAATTCAAGCTCTCGAAGAGGTTGCTCTGTTTCAGCACGGCGGTCTTCACTGCAGCTTCCACCTTCTGGGCGATGGCTTGTGCGTTCGGCCCGAACTTGCTGAGCTTCCCCAACAGGTTCCACACCTCATCCTTCACCTTGTTGTAGGTGTGGCTGGTGGTGATGTCCGTCAGGTATTCCTTCAGTGCACCCACATTCGGGTCGATGCTCATGCAATTGTCGTTGAGCACCACGAGGAAATCGGTGTTCGCCGTGCCACCGTGGTTCAGGGCCTCGAAGGCCATGCCGGCCGTCATCGCGCCATCGCCGATCACAGCCACCACTTGCCGGTCCTTCTCCCCTTTCAACTTGCTGCCCACCGCCATACCTAGTGCCGCACCCACCGAGGTGGAGCTGTGGCCCACGCCGAAGGTGTCGTACTCGCTCTCACTCCGCTTGGGGAACCCACTGAGTCCTTTGTGGATGCGGTTGGTATGGAAAACCTCCCGACGACCGGTGAGGATCTTGTGGCCATACGCCTGATGGCCGACATCCCACACGAGTTGGTCGTACGGGGTGTTCAGGATGTAGTGCAGGGCCACCGTGAGCTCTACCACCCCGAGGCTGGCGCCGAAGTGGCCGCCTTTCACACTCACCAGATCGATGATGTAGTTGCGCAGCTCGGTACACACCTGCTGAAGCTGGTCCTCCTCCAACCGACGCAGATCCTCGGGGAACGCGATGTGGCTGAGCAAGGGGTAGGAGACGCTCGGGTCGCTCATAACGGCAAGTCAACAAATGTAACGGGGGGAAGGTTCGCAGAGTCTGCGGATCCAAGCGCTCAACGGAAGTGATCCGCAGGTATTGCTTCGCGCGTTGGTGCTGATACTACATTTGGCGACCCGTAAAAGAGCGTTCCGTGCTGCTTCAGACCGTTTCCTCTCCGTCGGACTACCTGCCCATCGTGATGCAGACGCTCATCGCGGTCGGCTTCGTGGGCTTCGCCCTCGCCGCTTCCGCGTTCTTGGGTCCCAAGGTGAGGGGCAAACAGAAGCTGGAGAATTTCGAGAGCGGGATCGAACAACACGGCAACGCGCGCACGCCGTTCTCCGTGAAGTACCTGCTGATCGCGATCCTCTTCGTGCTCTTCGATGTGGAAGTGATCTTCCTCTATCCTTGGGCGGTTACCTTCAAGGAGTTGGGGCTGATCGGATTCGTGGAGATGGTGGTCTTCGTCAGCTTCGTGCTCGCGGGCCTCTACTACGTGTTACGCAAGGGTGTAATGAAGATCGAATGAGCGAAGAACGCGGTATCGAACGGCTGAAGCCGACCATCGTGGCGCCACCGGAGGGGCATTCCGGATCGGGTTTCTTCGCCACGCGTATGGATCAGGCCGTCGGACTTGCCCGCAAGAACAGCTTGTGGCCCCTGCCATTCGCCACCAGCTGCTGCGGCATCGAGTTCATGAGCGTGATGAGCTCCCACTACGACCTTAGCCGCTTCGGCATGGAGCGCCTCAGCTTCAGTCCACGCCAGAGCGACCTGCTCATGGTCATGGGCACCATTGCCAAGAAAATGGCACCGGTCCTTCGCACGGTATACATGCAAATGGCCGAGCCCAAGTGGGTGCTGAGCATGGGCGCCTGCGCGTGCACAGGCGGCATTTTCGATACGTACAGCGTGCTGCAAGGCATCGACCGCGTGATCCCTGTGGATGTGTACATCCCCGGTTGCCCACCACGACCCGAACAGATCATCGATGGCATCCTGAAGATCCAGGACCTGGCCGCGAACGAAAGTCTTCGCCGTCGATACAGCAAGGAGTACCAGGACCTCATGACCAAATACGCCATCGACTAATGCGTTTCACCGCAGAGGCGCAGAGAGCGCAGAGTAGCGCAAAGTCAAATCGGATCCACCCTATTCGTTGCGGGTCCGTTGCGTTCGTTGCGTCTTGGCGGTTAAAGACCTACCCCGCATGTCTGGCTTTCTGATCAAAGCGGAACGTGATCAACTGGTGAAGGACCGCATGTCGGCCTTCGGTGTGAAGGTCACGGCCATCACCCAAGAAAGCGACCTGCTCTGCGTCCAGGTGAAGAAGGATGCGTTGCATGACCTGCTGCGCACGCTTCGTGATGAACTCGGTTTCGGTTTCCTTACCACCTGCTGCGGCATGCACTTCCCCAAGGTCGAGTCCGGGACTTTGCCCGCTCAACCGGAAGAGTTCGGCATGGTCTACCACCTGCACAACATGCGCGAAGGGCATCGTATTCGCGTGAAGTGTCGCACCACATTGAACGATCTCGAGTTCCAGACCGCGACCGACCTCTGGCCCGCCGCCAATTGGATGGAGCGCGAGGCGTGGGACTTCTTCGGGATCAAGTTCAAGGGACACCCGAACCTGAAGCGGATCCTGAACATGGAGGACTTCCCGGCCTTCCCGCTGCGCAAGGACTATCCGCTGGAGGACCCCACTCGCCGGGACAAGGACGATAAGATGTTCGGACGATGAAGGAGCGAGAGAAACCCGACTTCTGGCAGAAGGACCTGGTCCATGGTCGTGACCTGCGCGAGTTGACCACGCTCAACCTCGGCCCGACCCACCCTGCCACACACGGCATCTTCCAGAATGTGCTCACCCTCGATGGCGAGGTCATCCTGGATACCGAGCAGACCATCGGATACATCCACCGGGCCTTCGAAAAGATCGCCGAGCGCCGACCGTTCTATCAGATCACCACGCTCACGGACCGGATGAACTATTGCAGTGCCCCCATCAACAACATGGGCTGGCACATGACGATGGAGAAGCTCCTGGGCATCGAACTGCCGAAGCGCGTGGAATACATGCGGGTGATCATCATGGAGTTGGCCCGGATCTCCGATCACGTCATCTGCAACACCATCATCGGGCAGGACGCCGGTGCCACCACGCCGTTCCTCTACGTGTACCAGTGGCGGGAGAAGATCTACGAGGTGTACGAGGAGATCTGCGGCGCGCGGCTTACCACCAACATGGGCCGCATCGGCGGTTGGGAGCGCAACTTCAGCGACCTGGTCTGGAAACGCATCCGTGCGATCGTGAAGGAGATGCCTGCCGGGTTGAAGGAATTCGAGAAGATGTTGATACGCAACCGGATCTTCATGGACCGCACCATTGATTGCGGACCCCTCCCTGCCGATCGTGCGCTGGCCTACGGCTTCACCGGACCGAACCTCCGCGCGTGCGGCGTGGACTACGATGTCCGCGTGGCCGATCCGTATTGCAGCTACCAGGACTTCAACTTCATTGTTCCCATCGGTCAGAACGGCGATACCTACGATCGCTTCATGGTGCGCGAGCAGGAGATGTGGGAGAGCCTTTCGATCATCCAGCAAGCGATGGACAAGCTGGACGCGATGAGCGACAAGACCACGTTCCGCGGAAACGTGCCCGAGTGGCTGCTCCCACCGAAGGAGGAGGTGTACAATGAAATGGAGGCGCTCATCTGGCACTTCAAGGTCGTGATGGGCGAGACCGATGTTCCTGTTGGCGAAGTGTACCATTGCGTGGAAGGCGGCAACGGCGAACTCGGATTCTACTTGGTGAGCGATGGTGGGCGCACACCTTTCCGGCTGCACTTGCGCAGGCCCTGCTTCATCTATTACCAGGCCTTCCCCGAAATGATCAGAGGCGGCATGTTGAGCGATGCGATCCTCACCATGAGCAGCATGAACGTGATCGCAGGAGAGTTGGATGCGTAGGGTTCTTTCACCGCAACGGCGCCACGAACGCCACGGAACCGCAACAAATGCGTGAGGAAGACCGAATTGCAAAGCTGGCCTTGGATGCGGCGTTCAAAGTGCATCGCACCTTGGGACCGGGGTTGTTGGAAAGCGCTTATGTCCATTGCATGATCCACGAGATGAAAGAACAAGGTCTCGCCGTTCAACATCAACATGTTCTGCCGCTACAATACGGCGACTTGAAGCTGGATGCAGGCTACCGATTGGATCTCTGGGTCGAAGAGAAAGTGGTCATCGAGGTGAAAGCAGTGAGTGAACTCATTCCGATACATACGGCCCAATTGCTCACCTACTTGAAGCTGACCGGTAACCGCCTTGGCTTGCTCATCAACTTCAATGAGGTTCTGCTCAAGGATGGGATCCGCAGGATCGCTAATGGTATGCCCTCATGAACCCTACGTTGAACAATAGAGAGGCGATCAACCATCTGACCCCCCTCAGGGGTTCACAAATTACGTGGCGAAACCCGTTGCGTTCGTTGCGCCGTTGCGGTGAGAAAACGCATTCCTTCCACAAAGACCGCTCTCTCCTTTCTTTGTCCTTGTATCCATGAGCGCGCGCACACGACCCATCACCACCACCGCTGGCACGCGGCCCTTCGCCTTCAGTGAAGCGGCGCTTGCGGAGTGCAAAGCCTTGATGGCACGTTACCCCGAAGGCCGGAGCAAGAGTGCGCTGATCCCCATCCTGCACATCGCGCAGAGCGGGAACGACGGTTGGTTGAGCGTGAACGCGATGGATGCTGTCGCGCACGTCATGGGCCTCGCACATATCGAGGTGTATGAAGTGGCGAGCTTCTACAGTATGTTCAACCTGCACCCGGTGGGAACCTACGTGCTGGATGTGTGCAGGACCACGCCATGTATGCTTCGCGGTAGCGATGACCTCATCTCCCACCTTGAGAAGAAGCTCGGCATACACTGCGGCGAGACGACCAAGGACGGCATGTTCACCCTGAAAGGCGTGGAGTGCCTCGGCAGTTGTGGTACCGCCCCGATGTTGCAGTGCGGCGCGGGCTATCATGAGAAGCTCACGATCGAAAGCGCCGATGCCTTGATCGACGAGTTGCGCGCGCGGAACCAACGGACCAATTACACGGACCAATGAAGAGGGGTTGTTCGTTGATCGTTGTTGGTTGTTCGGCTGCCGAAAGCAAGCTGCATTCCTCTGCGTTCTCCCCAGCCTCTTGCGGCTCTGCGCGTTGCATTTCCTCCGCGTTCTCTGTCCGCCGTACGGCGGATGAGTTCCGCAGTCTCTGTGCCCTCTGCTCCTCTGCGGTTAAATCTTCTGCGTTCCAATGAGCCGCAAACTCCTCTTTGAACACATCAATAAGCCCGGTATCCGCGGGCTGGAAGGCTACCGCGCGAACGGCGGTTACCGCAGCGTGGAGAAGGCGCTCAAGACGATGAGTCCCGAAGCCGTGTTGGAGGAAGTGAAGAAGAGCGGACTGCGTGGTCGTGGTGGCGCTGGCTTCCCGACGGGACTGAAGTGGAGCTTCCTCGCGAAGCCTGAAGGTGTGCCCCGCTACCTCGTGGTGAACGCTGATGAGAGCGAGCCCGGCACCTTCAAGGACCGCTACCTCATGGAGCGGATCCCGCACATGCTCATCGAGGGAATGATCACGAGCAGCTTCGCAATGGGCGCGCACACGAGCTACATCTACATCCGTGGTGAATACTTCTACGTCGCCCGGATCATCGAACAAGCGATCGCCGAAGCGCGCGCCGCAGGATGGCTGGGAAAGAACATCCTGGGCAGCGGCTTCGATCATGAGATCCACGTGCAGGTGGGAGCAGGTGCCTACATCTGTGGTGAAGAGACCGCCTTGCTTGAAAGCCTCGAAGGCAAGCGTGGCAACCCGCGCATCAAGCCGCCCTTCCCTGCGGTGATGGGTCTTTACAATTGCCCGACCGTGGTGAACAATGTGGAGACCATCGCCGCGGTGGTGCCCATTGTGAATGATGGCGGTGAGGAATACGCCAAGATCGGCGTCGGCAAGAGCACCGGCACCAAGCTCATCAGCTCGGGCGGCAACATCAAGCGGCCGGGTGTTTACGAGATCGACCTCGGCATCACCTGCGATGAGTTCATCAACAGCGATGAGTACTGCGGCGGTGTGGAAGGGCGCGCCTTCAAAGCTGTGGTGCCCGGTGGGTCAAGCGTGCCCATCATTCCTTACGAGCTATTCCTGAAGACCACTGCTGGCGAGAGCCGCCTGATGACCTACGAGAGCCTGGCCGATGGTGGGTTCGCGACCGGGACCATGATGGGTTCCGGTGGTTTCTATGCATACAACGATGCCCAATGCATCGTGCGCAGCACCTGGAACCATGCGCGCTTCTATTGCCACGAAAGCTGTGGGCAGTGCAGCCCGTGCCGCGAGGGAACGGGCTGGATGGAGAGGGTGCTGCACCGCTTGGAGCACGGCGAAGGCCGCTCGGAGGATATCGACCTGCTTTGGGACGTGCAGCGGAAGATCGAAGGCAACACCATCTGCCCGCTGGGCGATGCAGCCGCCTGGCCAGTGGCTTCGGCGATCCGCCACTTCCGCGATGAATTCGAATATCACGTCCATCACCGGCAGAAAGTGAAGGATCCGAAGCATTTCGAGAAGGAACCTTTCGCGCTGGCAAGGAAGTTCGAGAGTGCGTAAGGGTTCGCCCTAGGCGGCCTAGGTATCCGGCTCCCTAACTTGGTCCTGCAAAACCCACCGCCATGGACATCGCCAACCGCAAATGGAACATCCTGGAGCAGCTATCCCTGATCACCGATGAGGGATTGCTGGCCCGCATCCAGGAATACATCGAATCGCAGATCGGTTCCGATGAATTGGCAAAGGCCGAACTGGAAGAGCTCGATGCACAAGAGGCTGAACGACTGCGCGGCGATGTGCGCATGTACGGCCGAGAAGAGGCCATGCGCATGATGCGCGAAGGCTTCAAGGGATGAACCGTCCAGTGGTCATCCACCCCAAAGCGATCATCCAAGCCGGGGAGATCCACCGCTATTATCTGAGCATCAAGCCCGAGCTCGCCGATCGTTTCTACCGCGAGCTGGACGCCGTGTATGTACTGATCGAGCACAGCCCCGCCGGACATCAGATCCGATTCGGCGCGTATCGTCATGCCTTGGTGAAGGGCTTTCGTATCCGTGTCGTTTATGCTATAAGGGATGATGCGGTGGTCGTGTACCAAGTGCGACATACAAGCCGCAGGGTGAGCAAGCGGTTCGGGCCGTAGCCATCCGCCGTTGCGAGGAGGAACGACGAAGCAACCGCGATGAGTTCGAATACCACGTCCATCACCGGCAGAAAGTGAAGGACCCGAAGCATTTCGAGAAGGAACCGTTCGTGCTGGCGAGGAAGTTCGCGAGTGCCTGAGCCGAACACCATTGTTGCCGATTTCGGCACAATGGTCGCCTCGGCCTAGCACGCCTCCATCATATTGCCGGGGTCAGCATAATGATGGGGTTCTGACTATCGCTCGATCAGCGCTCTGAACCCTGCTCTCGCCATCGCGCAACGCTCGGAGGAAGTAGTGACCGCCGCCGTACTAGCGAACCTCTCCGTAAGGAGCCATGATCTGTTCATGGCTCATGATGTAATGGTACCTGCGGTCCAATAGCCGCGCATCCAAGGTATCGAGCATGGCCGGGGTGATGCGGATGGGATGCAGCAGGCGGTCGGGACCCAGCATGATCTCCTTCCATTGCTCGGGAGCGATGTGCGGCGGGCGCTGGGCCATGATCACTTGCATAGTGAGGGCGTTGGGCGGTGGCCAATGCGGCTCCGGGGCCTCGGCGGGCCTGGATGAAGACACCTGCGCAAAGGCGAACGCTGGCAGTATCAGCAGTGCTGTTGCGAGTAGCTTTCTCATGGCTCAACGATCACAATCCGCGTGCTTATGCTCTGCGCGCCCAAGCGCAAACGGCAATGGTACAAGCCCGGCGCTGCATGCAGTTGCACCGAATGCGTGGTGCTCCACGCTGGCAGCCGCGCGCTATGCACCATGTGGCCTGTAGCATCCAATACCTCCAAGTTGCCCGCCGTGGTTTGCGCCGCGTAACTGATGTTGAACGCACCGTTGCTTGGGTTGGGGAAAACGCGCAGCGCTTGCTCCAACTCCTCCTCGCTCACGCCGCTATCGATCCCCAGGCTATCGCACACGCTGCCATCCACCGGGCCCAGGTGGTAGTTGGGGTGGTTGGGCAGGGAGTTCATGAAGTAGCGCGGCAGCTCTACGCCATGCTGCACCATACCGCAGGCAAGCCCAGCGCTATCTGGGTAATTGATCACGTGCAGGTGCAAGGTGCTGTTGCCCGTGCCGATGTAGATCTTGCCATCGGGCGCGAGCTGCGCGATGTCGAACATGGTGGCGAAGGGCGGGCTGGGCGAATAGAAGCCATCCCACACCGCAATGGTGATCCGAGAGGCCGTGATATCCGCCGCCCAGGTATCGAACTGATAGACCCGGTCAACGGAAGAGACGTAGAGGTATCGCCCGCTTGGGGAGAAGGCCACGCCGCCAACAAGATCTACGTCGTTAATTACAATATGCACGGCGTTGGAGAAGAGGCCGGTGCAGCGGTCGAAGCCGAAGATATCCAGGTCCTCGCCTGCGGTCCCTCGATAATAGGCGAAGTAATTTCCCTGGGGTGAGAAGCATGCCTGTCCACCAGCGTAAACCCGCTCCACCCCGATGGCCTGCTGATCGGGTGCCGACGCCCCGTTCGGAGTTACGAGCATGCGGTAGTAGATGTCGCTGTTTAGCCGGTGGCAGAGCACCCACCAATCTCGACCGTTGGCATGGCGTACGGCGGTGATTCTCCCGGCCACCAAGCTATCGGCGATCAAAACCTCGTTCTTCAATACCGCAGCACCCAGCCCACCATTCAGGCTCATGTCCACGGTGGTTCGATAAAGTTGTAGAGCATAGGCATTCGGCGATTGCCGGTCAGCGGTGCAATGAAAAAGCCAGTACACCGTGCTCGATTCCGGTTTTGGCAGAATCAGTGTCCATTGCGAGCCATGCAATCCTTCGGGGTATGCGCTCGTGTAGTTGCTTGGATTGAGCCCGGTTCCATTTTGCAAGGTATCTCCGAGCGCATCACCTAGGAACGCCCCGTTCGTGCTGAATTGCAAATTGCCCTCGGTATCGGTGATGTTTGCGTTGGTGCGAAAGAAGCCGATCCAACTCGGCAACGGATAGACCTCTCGGCTGTTTTCATCGAAAGAGATTCTTATGCCACCACCCGGCGGGCCAGCCAATTGTTGGAACCCCCCGAGCCAGAGGTTGTTCCGATTGGGCTGCGCCGCTGCGCGCTGGGCCAGGAGTTGGCCCAGCACGCAACATGCAACAGCAATAACGGTTCGCAGCACGGCTCAGTGGTTTATCGCCAGCTTGCCCGAGGCTACCGCACCCGTGGTGGATCGCAGCGTGAAATGGTATAAGCCAGGTGCAAGCTCGGTCGTCCCGAATTCCAAGCGTCGCGCATCCTTAGGCACCACCCGGCTCATAACCATCGACCCTTGCGCGTTGTACAGCATGAAGGTGCCCGGCTCTTCCAGCGGCTGCTCCAGCACCAGTGTGGCGCGGTCATCGGCAGGATTGGGGAGGACCGAGGCTGCTATGGCGCCATGCACAAGCACGCTCTTGATCACGAAGCCTTCCTGCAGGCACAGCATCACATCATCGAACTCCACGCTGCCATCGATCAGCTGGTACATCGCCCGTGCCTTGAACACGGCGTTGCCACCCGTCATGGGGCACTGGTTGGCGATCTCATAGAGCGCCTCAGCCTGTGCCGTGGTGAACTCGTCCACATCCTTGCCGATCGTGGCTAGGTGGGTCTCGTTCACCGCCTTCTGGTTGGCCTCGATCAAGGCGCTGGTGCCGATGGCGGCGTTGATGGTCTTTACGCTCTCCGCGCTAAGCACCTTGCTGGTGCTCGCCAAGTGCAGCGCGCTGGTGTTGTAGGCGACCAGCTGGCTCAGGGCCGAGCGGTACCCGTTCAGGTCGGCTAATGCTGCGGCGCGCTGGGCGGCGCTGAGGTTCGGCTCGGTGAGGGCATCGATCGCGGCAGCGATCTGCACGGCCAGCCCATCGGCTTGCTCTCGGTTCAGCACAAGCTGTTCTGCTACGTTCGCGTCCAGGTCGTAAAGGCCTATCTGCGCATCGTCCACCCCCTTGAAGGCCGCGATGGCGCTGCCTTGCAATTCAGTGTAGAAGTCCTCTAGGTCCGGGTGCGCCGTACGCAGTTCCGGGTGGTCGTCCAGTTTCTTGTAGAGATCGCCTTCCAAGGCCCAGCGGGTCTCGGCGGTGTAGGGGTTGTTCTCGATCTCACCGCTGGCCACGCGCTCATCCAATTCCGTGAGGCAGCCCGTGCAGCGTTCCGCGTAGAACTGGCTGCAATAGTCACCTTCGTTGTCGCTTATGCACTCGTAATTGCTGCCGAGAAGATCCACCAGGAACCACAACTGCGGCGACCATGAGGGCGGCTCCGTATTACCGCCGCTGATGATGGCTGGGAGGTAGGTGAATGGATAGAGATCAGCATCCTGATGTTGGTTCAGCGCACCCAGGCCACTGCCTACCGGCGGGAAGTACCAGAGGTTGCCCTTTACTTCCTGGGTGCCGATCACTGCCGTATTGCCCAGATGCAGCCCCCAGCGGTGCTTGCGCATCTTGTTGCCGCGCACATCGGTGCCGGGCGTCTCGCCATTGAAGAGGAGGCCGTTGGTGGTCCAGTTCATCTCGTTGCAGCTGATCAGCGGGTCGCTGCCCTTGAAGTTGCGGATCGCCGCCTGGCGGTCGTTGATCAGGTTATGGTCCGTGCTCGTGATCGCGTTGCAGCTCACCTCGGTGCGGCGGCAGCCGTTCAGGTTCACGCCATAGAGGTTGAAGGTGTTGTGCTGCATGTACAGAGCGTTGTCGGCCACCAGCCAATCGTCCACCGCGAGCAGATCGATGCCGATGCGCGAGGGCGAGAGCGCCAGGTAGAAAATGGCGTTGTTGCGCTTAGGCCAAAGAAGGCCGCAAGACATTGCCAGTCTCAATATGCTCATTGCTGTTCGGTTTTGGATCAGCTCGCCTCCTGAGCGTCTGCCCGACAGCGTTAACATATGTAAGTGAGAATTGCATGCTGTAGAAAACTCTCGTAACTGGTCCGCGGTAGGTTGTCGCGCAAACAAATGAAACGAACAAGCCCCGGAGACCAGTCCGGGGCTTATTCAAGTAGTGTAGTTCTATGTCAGGCGGCCGCAGCCTCGTCCTCCTGCTTCGTCGTCCCACTGTTCACGATCATGCGCGCATCGAAGTACTCCTGGAAGAAGTCAGGGTTGCTTCCCTCGAACTCCGGCATCAGCTTGTCCATCCGGTTGTTCAAGATCTTCATGCTGTCCTTCACCAGCGCCTCTATCTCTGCGGTCGCACCCTTGCGCACCGTCAGTGCAGCGCGGGGCGAGCCCACCGTGGCGGTGTACGCATCGATCGTGCTTTGCTGCGCGGTCAGGTCGGCGGTTACCAATCCGTATGCACCCAGCGCGGCAATGATCGGATTCGCCATGTCGTGGATGTTCTGGCACGTCTGCGCAATGATCGCATCGCGCGTTTGCATCAGATCGCTCCGGCTGTAGTCCACCTTCGCTTGCAACACCAGATCACCTTCGTCCACTGCGTATGCGAACAACCCATGCGCGATATCTACCGTCGCCTTCACCATCTTCTCCTTCTTGAATCGTTTGTCGAGGGCAACACCCTTCAGGCTGGTCTCCTGCGTTTGTGTCGCATCCTCGATACTCGCCACGTTTCCTTTGAATTCATCGTGGGCGTTCTTGAACGGGACCAGGCCCGTCCAAACTGCAACGTGCTTCGCCAGCACTTGCAGCAGAGCATAGAACATGCTCATTTTGTCTTCGTTCAGCTTGTTCATGTTAGCGCCGTTTTTGTTGGCGGGTTTGGCACGGAACCGTGGTTCCCATAGTTACGGTAACTTCAATATATTTACACTTTCCCAGCATTGGCGGGGCTTGCAGACTCTAGTCCCTTCTCCGTCCTTGCGCGCGGAGAGCGGTAAGGAGAGCAGCCGGTGGTGTGGGCGCATGCTCACCTCACCAATCCATTGCTTGTCATACTGCGTCTATTCTAGTCCATCTGCGTCCATTCCTACACCCCCGGCTGCCATTCATGCACTCCGTCCATCCATTCCGTGTCCATCAGCGTCCATTCCAGAACCGCGACCTGCCATTCCTTCACCCGACGCCTTCGATCCATCGCCTCGACCTGTCATTCATTCACCCGCAGCGACGATTCCGATGCCTCGACCTGTCATTCATTCACCCGTAGCAACGCTACCGAAACCATGAGCCACGATTCCTGAGCCTCAACCTGCCATTCCTTCACCCCAAGCCTCGTTTCCGAACACCTCGATGCCCAATACCGCTCGCCTACGGCCCGAACCGCTGGCCTAGGACCCAACACCGAAAGGCCAGGACCAAGAACCTGAAGCTTTGGCCCACCTCCCAACCAACAAACACCCAGGACCTTTAGCCTCCGGCCCACCAGACCTAGCAACCTTCGACCAAAGCGCTGTCCTAGTCGCTAGTTATTCTTTCGATAATGCACAAGCACCCGCTCTGTCCTTTTTCAACCACTATCGTGGTCCTCGCATTGGTCGCAATCCACTAGTCGTAACGCATTCGGCAAGAGTTACCGCTTTACATTCGTCGCCGTCAATCTCCCATGCCCAAGGTCACCATCGACGGCGTAATGATCGAAGTCCCGGAAGGGACCACGATCCTGCAAGCGGCACGCATGATCGGCGAGCGCAACAAGGCCGACCGCCATGTGGTGCCGCCGGCGATGTGCTACTACACCCACTTGAAGACGAGCGGTGGGTACTGCCGTTCATGCCTCGTGAAGGTGAACAAGGGCAGCGAAAAGGATCCGCGCCCCATGCCCAAGCCGGTGGCCAGTTGCCGCACCAACGTGATGGACGGCATGGAGGTGCAGAACACCACCAGCCCCGAACTGCTGGAAGCGCGCAAAGGCGTGGTGGAATTCCTGTTGATCAACCACCCGCTGGATTGCCCGATCTGCGACCAGGCCGGGGAGTGCGACCTGCAGGACCTCAGCTACGAGCACGGCACGGAAGCAAGCCGCTACGAATTCGAGCGACGCACCTTCGTGCCCATCGACATCGGCGATACGATCAAGCTGCACATGACGCGCTGCATCCTCTGCTACCGCTGCGTGAAGGTGGCGGACCAGATCACCGATGGGCGTGTGCATGGGGTGATCAATCGCGGCGAAGTGAGCGAGATCAGCACCTACATCCAGAACGTGGTGGACAACGACTTCAGCGGGAACATGATCGATGTGTGCCCGGTGGGTGCGCTCACCGACAGGACCTTTCGCTTCGCCAGCCGGGTGTGGTTCACCAAGCCCATGGATGCGCATCGCTCGTGCGAAACATGTGGAGGCAAGGTCGTGTTGTGGCTGAAGGGGAATGAAGTCCTTCGCGTGACCGGCCGCAAGGACCAGTGGGGTGAAGTGAAGGAGTTCATCTGCAACACCTGCCGCTTCGAGAAGAAGGACCTCGCCGATTGGAAAGTGGAAGGCCCTCGGCATATCGATCGCCACAGCGTGATCGGCCAGGGACACTATGAACTGGAGACCAAGCAGCAAATGCTTACAGCGCCAGCACCGAACGTGCCTGAACTCGTCCGCAACAAGGAACTGAAGGAACGATGATCGCCACCGCCATCTTCCTGCTGGTGCTCTTCGTGATCACGCTTTCCGTGGCCGCGTATTCCACGTATGGTGAGCGCAAGGTCGCTGCCTTCCTTCAGGATCGCATCGGCCCCAACCGGGCGGGGCCTTTCGGGATCCTGCAACCGCTCGCCGATGGAACGAAGATGTTCATGAAGGAGGATTTCGTTCCGCTCCACGCGAACAAGAAGCTCTTCCTCCTCGGACCCGCGATCGCGATGGTAACAGCGTTGCTCACCGGCGTGGTGATCCCTTGGGGAGGTACGCTCACGGTCTTCGGCACCACTATCAACCTACAGGGTGCGGATCCGGAGATCGGCATCCTCTACGTCTTCGCGATGGTGAGCATCGGCGTGTATGGCATCATGCTCGGCGGCTGGGCCAGCAACAACAAGTTCGCGTTGCTGGGCGCGGTGCGCGCCGCGAGCCAGATGGTGAGCTACGAACTCGGCATGGGTCTTAGCATCGTGGCGCTGGTGATGCTTACCGGCACGTTGAGCCTCAGCGGGATCGTGGACTACCAGATCGCGCATGGCTGGGGCATCATCCAACAACCGCTCGGATTCCTGCTGTTCCTCGTGTGCGCCTTCGCCGAGACCAACCGCGCACCCTTCGACATGCCCGAGTGCGAGACGGAACTGGTGGGCGGCTATCACACGGAGTTCAGCAGCATGCGTCTGGGCTTCTACCTCTTCGCGGAGTACACCAACATGTTCATCAGCAGCGCGGTGATCTCCACGCTGTACTTCGGCGGTTACCATGTGCCGGGCCTGGCATCCTTGGGCCTCGATCCGAACGTGGCGGCGATCATCGGTGTCGCGGCGATGTTCGCCAAGACCTTCTTCTTCATCTTCTTCTTCATGTGGGTGCGTTGGTCGGTGCCGCGCTTCCGCTTCGACCAGTTGATGAACCTGGGTTGGAAGAAGCTGATCCCCTTGGGTATCCTGAACATCCTGCTCACCGGCGGCATCCATTACCTCTTCAACCACTGAGATGGGCGCCGCGATGACACCGCTGACGGACCGCTCCCGCGTGGTGAGCAACAAGAAGATGACGCTCATGGAGCGCATCTACCTGCCCGAGATCGTTCGCGGCCTGTCCATCACCATCCGCCACTTCCTCCGCAAGAAACCCACGATCAAATACCCGGAGCAGAAGCGGCCCATCGCGGAGATCTATAGGGGCCAACACATCTTGAAACGCGACGAGAAGGGACGCGAGCGCTGCACGGCCTGTGGGCTATGCGCCGTGGCCTGTCCGGCGGAAGCGATCACGATGGTGGCTGCCGAGCGCAAGCCGGGCGAAGAGCATTTGTACCGCGAGGAGAAATACGCCCGCATCTATGAGATCGACATGCTGCGGTGCATCTTCTGTGGCGATTGCGAAGAGGCCTGTCCGAAGGAGGCCATCTTCCTTACGGACCGTATCGTTCAAGCGGATTACTTGCGTATGCCCTTCGTCTTCGGGAAGGATGAATTGGTGGAGCCCATGGACCCCGCCAAGCGTGTGGACGTGAGTAAACGCCAAACGCCCGGGGTGATCACGTTCAAACAAGAAAAGCGTTACGCGCACAATCGTTAGGACCGGATGCTCGCGTTCTTCTACCTCTTCGCCGCCATCAGCGTGATCAGTGCGCTGATCGTCGTGAGCGCGCGCAGCCCGATCAACAGTGTGATCGCCCTGGTGGTCTGCTTCCTCAGCATCGCCGGGCACTACATCCTGCTGAATGCCCAGTTCCTGGCGATGGTCCACATCATCGTGTACACCGGTGCCATCATGGTGCTCTTCCTCTTTGTGATCATGCTCCTGAACCTGAACAAGGCCACCGAACCGATGAAGACCTTGGGCACGCGCGTGGCAGCGGTACTTGCGGGCGGCTTGTTCTTCCTCACACTTATGGCGGCCATTCGTCATGGCATCAACATCACACCCGCGAATGAATTCGACCCTGGCGTCGGTCTCGTGCGCAGTGTCGGACTATCCCTCTTTAAGGAGTTCCTCCTTCCGTTCGAGGTGAGCAGCGTGCTCTTCCTCAGTGCGATGGTGGGCGTGGTGATGTTGGCGAAAAAGGAGAAGGTCGTGGTCCCTAAGGACGGAGTTGAACCCAGCAAGGCTTGACCATGAACGAGGGCATTATCACCGCCATCCGGGTCGTCCCATTGGAGCACTACGTGATCCTGAGTTTCCTGCTGTTCAGTATTGGCATTGCAGGTGTGGTGTTCCGTCGCAACACGATCATCATCCTCATGTGCTTGGAGTTGATGTTCAACAGCGTGAACCTGTTGCTTACCGCCTTCAGCGCCTACCACAGTGATCCGCGGGCACAGGTCTTCGTCTTCTTCATCATGCTGGTAGCGGCTGCGGAAGTGACCGTCGGCCTGGCCATCCCTGGTGATGATGAAGCGCAACGTGGATAGCGTGGATGTGAACCAATTGAACCGCTTGAAATGGTGATGACGGACCTCCTCGCGGTGTTGGTCCCCGCCCTGCCCTTGGCGGGGGCGGTCCTGCTGTCCGCCTTGCGTCGCAAGTTCAGCGCGACCGTCGCAGGCTCGATCGCCACGGCGCTGATCGCGATCTCCTTCGTTGCCACGGTCATCCTCTTCTCCGGGTTCGATACCGCAGCGGGTGGTCGCACGGTACGCGTTCTCGACTGGCTCAGCATCACGGGTATGGACATCCCGTTGGCGTTGCGCATCGATGCGTTGTCGTTGACGATGATGTTGATCGTGACCGGCGTGGGTGCACTGATCCACCTCTACTCCATCGGGTACATGCACGACGACGAGCGCGCACCGACCTTCTTCGCGCAGCTGAACCTCTTCAGCTTCGCGATGCTGATGCTGGTGATGGGTTCCAACTTCCTCGTGACCTTCATCGGTTGGGAAGGCGTGGGCCTGTGCAGTTACCTCCTCATCGGTTTCTGGTACACCAAGCCGGATTACAACTACGCTGCGCGGAAGGCCTTCGTTATGAACCGCATCGGCGATGTGGGCATGGTGCTCGCCATGGCGCTGCTCTTCCACTTCCTCGGCACCTTGGAGTACACCGCAGTGATGGAGAACGCGCATTCGATCCCCGCGTGGGGACTGCTCGCCATCACGCTCCTGCTCTTCTTCGGGGCCACGGGTAAGAGCGCGCAGATCCCGCTCTTCACCTGGCTGCCCGATGCCATGGCGGGTCCTACGCCGGTGAGCGCGCTGATCCACGCCGCCACCATGGTCACCGCTGGCGTCTTCCTCGTGGTGCGCAGCTCGGTACTCTTCGACCTGGTGCCGTACACGCGTGATGTGATCCTGTGGACCGGAACAGCGACCGCATTGCTCGCAGCCACCATCGGCCTCTTCCAGAACGACATCAAGAAAGTACTCGCGTATTCCACGGTGAGCCAGTTGGGCTACATGTTCGCGGCGCTCGGCATGGGCGCATACAGCGCAGCCATGTTCCATGTGACCACGCACGCCTTCTTCAAAGCCCTGCTCTTCCTGGCTGCCGGTAGTGTGATCCACGCCTTGGGCGGCGAACAGGACATCCGGAAGATGGGCGGGTTGAAAGGCTCGATCAAGATCACCTTCGTCACCTTCTTCATCGGCACCATCGCGATCTCCGGACTTCCGCTGATGAGCGGCTTCTTCAGCAAGGACCTCATCCTTGCACACGCCTTCCAACATTCGCCCGTGGCTTTCGGGCTGCTGGTGTTCGGTGCGGTGCTCACCACGTTCTACATGTTCCGCCTGCTGTTCCTGGTGTTCTATGGAACGTATCGCGGCAAGGCGCATGCGCACGAAAGTCCGCTTACGATGACGGTGCCGCTGATGGTGCTGGCCGTGTTGAGCGTGGTCGGTGGGGCGTTGAACCTGCCGCACCTCTTCGGCGGTCACGAGCCGATGAAGCACTTCCTGGAAAGTGCAGCCGCTGCGATCCGGTCCGAGGAGATCGAACTGAGCGCATCGACCGAATGGATCCTGATGGGGATCACAGCAGTGCTTGTGTTCACGACGATCGCCTTCGCTTATGGCCGCTTCGTGAAGCGTACCACCTTGGAGGGCGATGAAGCCGACATGCCGCTCTTGAAGCGCCTGATCGCACAGCGCTGGCGCGTGGATGAACTGTATGCTGCGCTCTTCGAGAAACCCTACGGCTGGTTAAGTGAACACTTCCATTCCATCGGTGAGTTGCGGATCATGGTCCCCTTGCAGAACGGTGTGGGCGAAGCCGCGCTGCGTGTGGGCAACGTGGTGCGCAAACTACAGACCGGTAACGCGAGTTTCCATCTGCTGGCCATGGTCGCGGGCATCATCATCTTTCTCGTCATCACCCTCCTGAGCAACTGAGATGATCGCCGCGCTCCTTCTGCTCATCCCCTTCCTCGCAGCCACGCTGTTGGTGGTCCTTCGACCTACGAAGCATGCGCGTTCCGTGGCGCTGATCTCGTCCTTGGCAACGTTGGCGGTGGTCCTGATGGCATGGGCCACATATGCTGGATCCCCTGTGGTCCTCGCTGATCGTGATTGGGTGCCCGCGTGGGGCCTGCGCTTCGTGATGGGCTACGATGGCGTGGGCTTGTTGATGCTGATCCTCACCGCAGTGGTGTTCCCGTTCATCATCGGTACCGGATACGGGGAGAAGTTGCAGCATCCCTCCCTGGTGAATGCATTGCTCCTTTACACGCAGACCTTCCTCCTCGGTGTGTTCATGGCGCAGAATGCGTTGCTCTTCTACATCTTCTATGAGCTCACACTGATCCCGGTCTTCTTCCTGCTCTTGTATTGGGGAGGGGAACGGCGACGTGCGATCACGATCCGCTTCTTCATCTACACCCTGCTCGGTGGGCTGTCCCTTCTTTTCGGCATCATCTATTGCATGGCCCAGGGGCCAACGATGAATGGCGACTTCTCGGCGCTCGCGGCATTGAACCTTCCGATCGGTGTGCAGCACTGGCTCTTCTGGGTGCTCTTCCTCGCTTTCGCGATCAAGCTGCCCATCTTCCCCTTCCACAGTTGGCAACCGGATACGTACACCATGGCCCCGATGCAGGGCACCATGGTCCTGGCCGCCGTGATGCTGAAGATGGGACTGTACGGCGTGATCAAACTCGTCTTCCCGATCGTGCCCGATGGTGTGGCCTTCTGGCGCGAAACGGTGATCGCCCTCAGCCTGATCGGCGCCGTGTACGGTGGTATCATCGCATTCCGCCAATGGGACCTGAAGCGCCTGATCGCGTACTCTTCGCTGAGCCACGTCGGATTGATATGCGCCGGACTCTTCGCGTGGAACAGCTACGGTATCACCGGGTCGCTGTACCAAGCCTTCGCACACTCCATCCTGGTGCTATGCACGTTGTACCTGTGCAGCGCACTGAAGGAGCGCGTGGGCAGCAGCGAGATGGGCGCGATGGGCGGTTTGAAAGTGCGCACACCACGACTCGCGGCCTTGTTCCTGCTCGTGCTGCTGAATGCGGTGGCGCTGCCGTTAACGCAGAGCTTCATCGGTGAGTGGCTCATGTTCCTCGGCTTGTGGCAAGTGCACTCTTGGCTCGCGGTCGTTGCGGTAAGCACGATCGTTTGGGGTACCATCTACATGCTCTACGCCTACCAGCGCGTGATGCTCGGTCCGGACAAGTGGCAATTGGAGATGCCCGATGCCTCGAACCGCGACCACCTGTTCCTGGTCCCGCTGATCGCGATCACCTTGATCCTCGGTGTGTACCCTGCGCCGATCCTCGATCTCGTGGATCCTTCCGTTCAACTTCTTCTAAGCAGTTTGCCCTAGACGATGAGCGCCCTGATCCTGATCTCCGTGCTCGGCGTGGTGCTGCTGTACCTCGGCTTCGGTGACAACCGCAAGTGGTTGGCGCCGGTCGGGATCCTCGGACTGCTCGCAGCATTGACCATGTTGCTCTGCAATTGGAATGTGGAGAGCCCTTTGTTCGCAGGCATGTTGAAGTTCGATGGCTACGCGATGGCATTCGACATGTCGCTGATCCTGCTTACGGTGCTCCTCTTCCTGTTCGGCATCGACTACTATGCCCGGATGCGCGAGAACGTGGCGGAACAATACGCGCTCATGTTGTTCTCCCTCGTCGGCGGGTTGATGCTAACAAGCTTCACCAACCTGCTCGTTCTTTTCTTGGGGATCGAGATCCTGAGCATCCCACTGTTCATCCTTGCGGGTGGAAAGCGCGATAGCTTCCGTAGCGGTGAAGCGGCATTCAAGTATTTCCTGCAAGGATCCTTCGCTTCAGGATTCCTGCTCCTCGGCATCGCTCTGATCTATGGAAGCACGGCCTCCTTCGACCTTGCGACGGTGCAAGCCGCGGTCGGCACATCCGCCGGGCAAGGCAACATGCTCATGCTGCTCGGCCTGTTCTTCACCATCGTCGGGGTTTCATTCAAGGTGGCCGCTGTGCCGTTCCATTTCTGGAATCCGGATGTGTACGAAGGAGCACCAACGCTCGTAACCGCCTTCATGAGCACCGTGGTGAAGACCGCCGCGTTCGCAGGTTTCTACCGCTTGATCGAATACATGCACCTACCGGGCGCGGTGCAGACCATGCTCGTAGTGGTGACGGTCTGCACACTCTTCCTCGGCAACATCGTGGCGTTGCGCCAGACCCAGTTCAAGCGCCTGATGGCGTATTCCAGCATCGCGCACACCGGCTTCCTGCTGATCATTTTCCTCGGGATCAGTGAGCGTACCTCCGGCGTGTTGTACTACTACCTCACCACCTACTCTATCGCCACGGTAGGGCTTTTCGTGGTCCTCACCTTGGCCAAGCGCGCAGCGAAGGGCGACGAGAACATCCGGATCTTCCGAGGGCTTTTCCGTAGTGCGCCTTGGTTGGCCATCGCGACCATGTTGCTCCTGCTTTCCCTCGCAGGGATTCCGCTCACGGCCGGCTTCGTGGCGAAGTATCGCGTGTTCGCGTTGGGTATCGAGGCTAAGCTACGTGGGCGTCACGGCTTTCGCGGTAGTGATGGCGCTGGTGGGCATCTACTACTACGTCATGGTGATCCGGGAAGCCTTCACCCCCAGCGAGCGCGGACCGCAATTGGTGGTGGCGCCCGTGAACTGGCTCGTGCTCTCATTCTGCGGCGTGGCTGTGGTGTTGCTGGGGCTGCTGCCGGGGTTGTTGAAGTAGGATCAACCCCTTCACCTTCCGCTGGATCGCCGACCGACGAAGTCGATCAGCCTTGCTTCAGCGCCAGCTTGCTGTTCCTGTACCCGTACGCGAAGTAGCAACACAGCCCGATGATCAACCACGCGGCGAACCACGCCCAATTGCTCACGGCCATGCCGGTAAGGAGGTAACAGCACGACGTGAGGCCAAGCACTGGGATCAAGGACCAATCCTTCACGTGCGCCAATACAGCGATGATGAGCGCCAACGGCCAGAACACAAGCAAGGAGATGTTCTGTTGAGCGTTCTCGTGCGAGACATCCAGTAGATCCGTGAAGTAGCCGGGCACAAAGACAAGCACTGCGGCGAAGGATGCCGCGTAGAGCACAGGAGCCGTCCACCGGCTGTTCATGTGCGGCAGGTGAAAGCGTCCCTTCTCCTTCTCGCGACGCGGCAGCATGAGCACCCCGCCGCAGACCAGCACAAAAGCAAAGAGTGTAGCGATGCTGGTGAAGTCGAGAATGAAGTTCTCGTCCGTGAAGAAGATCGGGACCCCCACTACCAGACCCGTCATGATCGTACTGAAGCCGGGTGTCTTGTACTTCGGGTGAATACTCGAAAAGCGCTTCGGCAGTAAGCCATCGCGGCTCATGCTCATCCAGATCCTCGGTTGCCCCATCTGGAAGACGAGCAGCACGCTGGTCATCGCCACCACTGCTCCAATGCTCACGATGAAGAGCATCCACTTCACCCCGCGCAGTTCGAAGACCTCGGCCAGCGGATCGCTCACTCCAAGTAAGGACCAATCCACCATGCCTGTGAGGACGAGAGCCAGTGCGATGTATACCGTGGTGCAGATCACCAGGGAATAGATCATGCCTCGGGGCAGATCGCGCTGCGGGTTCTTGCTCTCCTCCGCCAAGGTGCTCACCGCATCGAAGCCGATGTAGGCGAAGAAGACCGCGCTCACGCCCGCCATCACACCACCGAAGCCGTTGGGCATGAAGGGCGTCCAGTTCGAGATATCGACGTAAGTGATGCCCACGATGATCACCAATACGATGATCGCCAGCTTCACCATCACCATGGCGTTGCTCACGTTCCGGCTCTCCTTCACCCCTACGTACACCAGCCAAGTGATGAGCGCGTTGATCACCACGGCGGGCAGATCGAAGATGATGCGCAAGCTGCCGATCATCGGCGCCGCGTTCCATGCGAGCAGTCCTTCACCCGCAGTGCCCGCATCGAACGCCGCGTGTGCACTGCGATAGTTCGTGGTCAACCATTCGGGCATGTGCATGCCAAAGCCTTGAAGCAGGTTGGTGAAGTAGCCGCTCCAACTGAAGGCGACGTAGATGTTGCCGATGCTGTATTCCATGAGCAAGGCCCAGCCGATGATCCACGCGAAGAGCTCCCCAAAACTCACATAGGCATAGGTGTATGCACTTCCGCTCGCCGGCACACGTGCTGCGAACTCCGCGTAACACAGCGCCGTGAACCCGCACGCGATGCCACAGATCACGAAGAGCATGATCACTCCCGGCCCGCCGCTGAAACAGGCCTGGCCCATGCTGCTGAAACTGCCCGCACCGATGATGGCCGCGATCCCGAAGAAGGTGAGGTCGCGAACGGTGAGATGACGACCGAGTGCGTTGCCGCCGTGGATCTCTCCCTCCGAGCCGGAGATGGTATCAATGGGCTTCTTGCGGAACAGGTTTGTGCGCATGCCGTCGAATGTACGCGGCTGTCCTGCGAAAAGCAGAAGAGGGCCGTGCGGCCCTCTTCAACGGTGATAAGTCCCTGTTCTATGGAAGCTCGCACGCACCAGCACGCACATCCTTCAAGTCCTTGCTGAGAAGCATGTCGTTCGCGATCTTGGTGTTAGCCGTTCCCGCGTTCGTGGCCTTCACCTTCTCGAACCAGCACTTCGCCATGGTCAGATCCTTGGTGCTATAGAAGTGATAGAAACCAAGGTAGAAGTACGCCTCCTCCGCATCCGATGGCGACTTGGTGACCTCTTCCGGTTTCATTCTTCGCGTCACCTCCTCATAGTATGTGTGTGCCTGCCACGTCTTCTTCTCCGGGTCGAGTCCCACATTCGCACGCGCCCGGCCGAGATACCCTTGGTAGATGCTCGGCTGCTTGGTGATGTACTCCGCCCATGCGGTATCGGCGGTTCCGTAGGCCTGTGCGCGCAACGCGATGCCTCCCAAATAGTACCAGTCATTCACGGCCACCTTACCACTTGCCACTTTCGCCTTGTAGGCCTCCATGGCCTTCGTATACAAGCGCGCGCTGGAACATCGATCCGGCTTCCGCGAAGAGGTCGGGGTCCGCTCCTTCATGCGCGCGGCAGCGAGGAGCTTCTCTCCGGCAAGAGAATCATTTCCGAGCAAGGCAATGGCACGACCGTAATACTGTACATCGCTGCTCAAGAGCTTATCCGTGGGCTGCACTGCGAAATAGGCTTCCATGGCTTGCACTGCACG
The DNA here is from genome assembly GCA_016721005.1 of Flavobacteriales bacterium. Classification (GTDB taxonomy): domain Bacteria; phylum Bacteroidota; class Bacteroidia; order Flavobacteriales_F; family PHOS-HE28; genus PHOS-HE28. The sequence goes on along the minus strand of JADKJM010000002.1, from coordinate 5,090 downwards.
GGTGCTGTCCTTCAGTTCCACCAGGTCATACCCCTTCAGTCGCGCTAGAGAGTTGTTCTTCACGCCTTCCTGCTCCAACCCCTGATCAAGGCCAGCGACTCCTTGTAGCTCTTCACCAAGTAGAGGAACTGGGCATAGCGAACGCGCGCGCTTTGGTCGCCTTTGTTCAGTGCGAGGTAGGTGTTGTAATCCGCCGTGGCCAGATCATACTTGCGGCTCATGAAGAACGATTCCGCACGGCCACGATACGCGGGAGCGAATGCGGGATCGAGGCCGATCGCCTTGGTGTATTCCGAGATCGCCGCTTCGTAGTTCACCGCGCGGTGGTACATGAGTGCCTTCTTCGCAACCGGTCTAGCGGATGAGGGAGCCATGTCGATGGCGCGCTTGTAATTCACCAAAGGGCCGGTCGCATCACTCGGGTTCGCCTCCAATTGGATGTCGCCCTTCATGATGTACGATTCGGGATCATTGGGGTCAAGCAACAAGGCTTGATCGATATGCGCCATGGCTTTTATCGGTTCCCCTTCTGGACCGAAGGCCATTCCCTCGGCGACTTCCCGCTGGGTTTGTGCTTGGAGCTTCTTGGAGAATTTGCTTTCGCGATCGGTAGCGGCGGTGATGGCCTGTTGGAATTGCACTTGGGCTTCGGCTTTCGCCCCTTTACTCCAAAGGATCTTGCCCAAGCCAGCGTAGCTCAACGGGTTTCGCGGATTGAACTCGATACCGCGTCGGTAGCACATCTCCGCACTATCCAACTGGTCATTGTAGTAGAAATTCTCGCCGTAGTAGAACCACGTCTCGCCATCCTTCGGGCTCGCGGCGAGCAGGCCACGGAACACCAAAGCAGCAGGTGCGAAACGCTCGCCATTCGTCATGCCTATGGCTTCGGTCAAGGATTGCGCTTGGCTGCCACTGGACAGCAAAAGTGCTAGGAACAGACTTCCGATATTCTTCATTCGGGTTTCCACGGTTCTATCGATTGATGATCTCCACATTGCGGGCTGGAACCCTGATCGGGGCCAAGCCGGATTTGAGGATGATCCGTTGGCCTTTGGTAAGCAACAAAGGAAACAAAACCGGTGCCAAGGCCGGAGCGGCCTTCCACCAGCAAGGCATATAGCGTACGCCGAAGCGGATAGCTACCATCCGCTAGGGTGGACTGGTTCGGCAGGACCGCTGCGCCGGTGTCACTCACGGCACATAGGGTCAGGCCTTCGCGCAGCGCCCTGCATGCAGGGTTGTCCAGGTCACTGATCCGGGCGAAGGACAGCAGGCCGACCGATCGGTCGTCGATCGCGATCCTTCGCACTAAGCTGTCGGTGTTCGCCATCGTGCTTGCGGTTCGCACTTGCGAGGCATTCCCTGCGAACAAGGAATCCACCAAGCTGCGCACCACGCCGGTCCCGGCGCCATCGAACAAGGCCCTGGGTTGTGCCCCCTCTGAAATACTTGCTCGGAGCTGGTCGAGGGTGATGGTACCGTCCGCCGCCTTCAGGCCCTGAACAAGCGCGACACCGTCCGTTAGCACCGGAACCATGTCCGGCGAAAGGTTCCTCGTCCTGAAATAGGCCTCCTGCTCGACGCCAGGCAAGCAAGTGGTGAATACGACACGAACGGAGTCGTCCATCATCCGCTTGAGCAATTCCGCCTCCGGCAGGTACATGATCCGGACCTTGGCGTTCTCATAGATACTTTCGAAGGCGAATTTCTCCGACTCCAGGATGATCCGGAAATCCTCGTCGGCCAACACGAGGATGTCTCCCTTGGTCGGGGTATCATCCGATCGGGGATCGGGCGGGTTGGTGGTGCATGCGGCAAGCAGCACCGTACCACACCATGCGATCATGCCAACGAGTTTCATGTTGCCGGATCAGGCGTCCGGTCTGCTGGACTTTTCCACGATCAATGCGATCCGAAGCAGTCCGTAGGTCAACAGCACCCGCCGATGGCCGCACGATACCGCACAACGCTGTCCAACGCCACGGTAGTGAGAAGCAACGCCGATCCTGCACAGAGATAAACGATCGGCATGCCGATCCAGAGGATCGTATAGAGCGCCTTCATTATCAACTCGGAAATGGATCCTTAGGCAGCGAAAGGTGCTGACCCACGAAGATCACTTCAGTGTGAAACGGATGGGCAGGTTGTACTGCACACGCACCGGCTTACCGCGTTGCTTGCCGGGCTCCCATTCAGGCATGGCCTTCACCACGCGAATGGCCTCCTGATCGCAACCACCGCCGATGCCACGCAACACTTTCGGGTCGCGCACCTTGCCATTCTCATCCACCACGAAGGTCATGTACACCACGCCGCCGACCGCGGCGTCCTGTGCCATTTGCGGGTACTTCACCGCTTTGCTCAGGTACTTGAACAACTCCGCTTCGCCACCCGGGAAAGCGGGCATCTCCTCCACGATGGTGAAGACCAGGCTCGGCTTCCGGAACCGGGGCGGGGGTGCCTCCATCTTCTCTCCTCCTGCGTTACCGTGCTTAAGCATTCGTCTCCTGAAGGATCTCTCTGGTCGGCGGCGGTTCCTCCACCGGCTCGTCCGATGCGGTGAGTTCCGTGAACTGCACCTGCTCCACCTTGATCGGTTCAGGTTCCACCGGCGGAAGCACCTCTTCCTCCTTCTTCTCCTCCTCGAACAGGTCGAGGTTCACGTCCACGATCTTCTTCTCGGTCACCACGGTTTCATCCCGCTCAACGCGGCGACCAATTTCGGTGTTCCGATGGCGACCCCGAACAGGAGGATGGAACCCACCAATGCCTTGCCAAGCCGCGCGCATAATCCCGCGCAACACGAATGCGCCATACGCCTGCTGGCGGTCCAGAAGACCATGTTGTTGCGGGCTGCAGCCAGCACGTTGCTCCAGCCGAGGTCCAATGACATGAGCATCGCCAGTAGGAGCAGTGGCGAAAGCATAAGAGCACGGTAAGGAAGTCAAGGAGCGTGGTCATGGCTTAAAGATTTGCCTTTTCGATGTTGAGCAACGCCTGCTCGTCCCGTTTCAAGCTATCCATCACGCCGTAGAGCCGATACCGCTGATGTCCATTTCATCCACCATATCGATCATGTTGCGGTACTTGGCGTCCGGGTCCGTCTTGATGATCGCCTTCAAGTTCTCCTTCGAGCCGGTGAGCTCCTTGCGCCGCGCGGTGTATTCCTCTTCGGTGATCTTCTTGTCGTTGAATTGCCTTGCCAGGTCGTTCAGTTTCGCGATGGTCTCCTTGTTCCGATCCACGAGCAACTTGCGCACTTCGCTGAAGTCGGTGCGGGATAACGTGGTTGGCGGTTTCCCGTCCTTGTTGCCCGCTGGATAGAACTGGCCGAAGTAGTAGAAGATCTGATCGCTCTTGGTAAGTAACAAGGTCACCGCATTCTCCAGCTTCGTAGGGGGTGGCGGAGGCGAGCCGGGTGGAGGCGGGACCGGGAACGTAATCTGTAACGTGCTCGGTTTGTACATGGTGGTGGTGAGGATGAAGAAGGTGAGCAGCAGGAACGCCAAGTCCACCATTGGCGTCATGTCGATGTGCGTGCTGGCCTTCTTGGCCCGCTTCTTCTGGTGGCGTCCGCCGCCGCCCCCCCCTTGAACTGTGTCCGTGAACTCCTTCCGGTCGTCACCGCTGTCCAACGCAAGGAACGCTTGCAATAGTTGGATCGGTATACCCGCCGGCCCGACATTGGCGAACTTGATTCTTCCTCTTCGGTCGGAACGGTTCACACGACGCCCATCTCATTTAGAAGCACCGCGAAGCGAACTCCTTGTCGGTCATGTCCCCAGAACACATGGCCTGCGGTATCCTGGGATCATCATCATATTGGTCATCGGGTGGGCGACTCGGACATAGATGCAGAGCGTATCGACCACCACCGCTTCCTCCGGCCGGAACTAAAAGCGCGGTGAGCATGAAAGAAGGTCACCGGCAGGAGGCCAGATCCACCATGGGTGTCGCGCCAGGAAGTGGGACGCCCTTCGGCATTTTCAGCTTTGGCATGGTGCATTTGTTAGGGTTGGGGCGGTGGCATCCCCTTGCCATTATGTTGTGAGGGCCAAGGTCTTGCTGATGCTGAACCCCGCCTCGTCGATACCACATTGGGTGATGGCGTCGATCCGGTTGCTGAAATAATTGAAGAAGATGATGGCGATGCATCGAGCCGTGATACCAAGCGCCGTGTTTATGGATTGCCTCCCGGAGATCGGTGGATAGTGCCGTGGCATCGGCGCACCAGAAGTGGCAACTGAAGGCCCTGATGCATGCCGGTGCGGTTCCCATGAATGACAACCGGCGTGCTGATGCTCGCGCGCAGGTGGAAGGATTCTCCCATGTTCTTGGTGAGCATCGGCGCTCAAGCGCGATCGCTTCCTCCAACTCCTGCTTCACTGCTGCAAGCGGGTCTCCTTGTCATGGGCCGCATCATACAGCACCGTCTTGCTCCATGCCACTGCGCATCACGCTGGCTACGGATCCTCTCTGCTAGCGTCAACACCTCAACGGCCTTTTCCACATCATCATTCGCCAAGTGCCCGCACCTCAGAATGATGAAGCTGTCGATGTGCCCCTTGCCCTTCCCGCACGGGCGAGGGTATGAAACGCTCCACGGCAAAAACAGTGGCGCATCAGGTTCACGCTGATCGGGATCGGCATGATGAAACCACCCTTGTAGATGGTGCCATACAATCTTCCCGGGTTGGTATCGATCGGGTACCCGTGTATCGGGTCGCTGTTCTGGGTTCGACGGGTCGCCCAGTACGAACATGCGTGATGGACACGCTGAATTATCGGCACCGCGGGGGAAAGACGATGACCACAAAGAGTGAATCATCTTCCCGCTTTTCTCATTGCTCATTGGAGGTCGGCTTTGGGTTGGTTCGATTGAACTCGGTTGAAATCATGCTCTGTTCATTTTCGAACCATCGCTTTGGCAGCGGATGGACCCGATCAGGGGTCGCAAAACCTAGTAACCTTCCTCGTTCAGCGCTAACAGAACGGTGCGGTAGGAGTGTGAGGATGCCCGCCAGCGGGAACGCAAGGCCCGACGCCGTGGTATGTTCCGCTGCTCCTAAGGCAGGGAACGGTATGTC
>JADKJM010000001.1 GCA_016721005.1 Flavobacteriales bacterium | reverse complement strand
AGGTGATGAAGCCGACGACCCAGAGTATCACCAACCGGTCCCGGGAACGGATGCGATCCGTGATGACCTCCGAAGCCCCTGTGCGGTCCATCAGTTCCACCACGGTCGCACCGAGCAGAAGAACAGGATGCTCGCGATCTCACCGAGGTGATGGAACAACATCCCACTTTCGCCTCGGGACCCCGCTTTCTACGCTGCTTACCACCCACATCACACCATTACCAAGGTCCACACGAGCATGCCGGTGAGCAGCGTGGAGCGGCCTTGTTCGTCCGCAACGGATGTTCGATGGCGATGGGCCGTATAGCCAAGGATGAATACGACGACGCATCAGGATGGACATACGGTGGGGGCTATTCGCTCCATATCAATGAGGGACCAAGGTTAACATCCACCCCTTGGACCGGGTTTTCGGACTTGGGGGCTTGATGGCTCCTTGAGGAGTGAAGAACGGCGTACGCCGATGTACGCCGTTCCGCAATGGGAGGGGAATTACTTCTTCGCAGGGCTTCACAACAGGTTTCACGGTCGGAGTGTATAGGAGCGGGGACTTCCACTTTGGGTGCCTCCGGGGCCTTGCGCTCTATGAGTGTCATCTCGTTCACGAGGTGTGGCACCGGCCAACTTATCAATGCACCAGAGCACGTAGCGGATGTCCACACTGATGGTGCGCCGCAGTTCAGGTTCGAAAGCGATATCACCGCTCATGGCCTCCCAGTCGCCATCGAACGCGATGCCGATGAGTTCGCCATTGCCATCGATCACCGGGCTTCCGGCCGTTCCGCCGGTGATGTCGTTGTTGCTGATGAAACAGACGATCAGGTCACCGTTCTCATCGGCATAACGCCCGAACTCCTTCTTCACCAGCATCTCATGCCCTTCACGGGGACGATGAATTCCTCATCTGTGTTGTCCTCCCTTTCAAGGGGATGCCTCACGCTGTGGTGGTATAGTCGTAGAACATGGCATCGCCGGGCACATAGCTCCTCACTTGTCCGTAGGTCGTACGCATGGAACTGTTCGCGTTCGGGTACCAGCGCTTTTCGCGATCCTTCTCACGCATGGCGGCCACCATCAAACCGGTAGCCTTTGGTCCGCATCGGCCTGACCAGCGTCCACACCGGGGCCGATGACATTGCGCCAGTGGTCCAGGTAGCTTTCCGCAGCTTGGAATCCAAGATCTTTGAAGGGTCTTCAACGTCGGCTTGGCTATCAACGCATCGAGCTTGCGGTCGGTGAGCACGTTCGATGCGAAGACTGCACGGGCCCAAGCATCGGAGCTTGCTCTTGTACTTCTTCCTCGATCGACATCACGTCGGGTTGCAGTTCACGCTGCATACTGTCATAATCGCGGAACATCTCGCGGTCGCTATCTTCTCATCCGTGGCTTGGACCTGTAATCCTTCCAGAATTTTCCGAGAGGCCTCGGTACGTGCCACCATGGCACTCACCTTGGCGGCATCCTTCGGGTCGTTCTCCAGTTGCATCTTCAATCCATACATCCGAAACCGAGGACCACGGCCCGACTCGCCGTTGGCCGCTTCCTGCATGTCCGTTCTCGCTTTCTCCACTTGGTCTGGTCGGCATAGCCCCGCTCCGGGGCACTGTGACGATCCCACCATACTTGTCCTTCCGTGTTTGGATCGGCGTTCACCGTGCCATCAACGCATCCTCCTGCGCCTTCTTCTCGCCGTACACATGCAAGGCTTCAAGCCGCGCTGCTGCCCGATGAAGTACTTCCCCAGTAGTTGTCTATCCGCGTCTTTGTTGGCGCATTCGACCCGTACCGCGTCGCTGGCATCCATGTCCTGGCTTCATCAATTCCAGTTTCTTCCCGAGTATCAGCACACGGCTCGGCTGTTCGATGTCCAACGCCAGCTTCACACCCTATTGCTCAGGAAACGGTCCGTGCTGTCGGGGTAGCCCATCACCTGGCGAAGTCGTTCCTCCTTCACGCCTTGCAGGCTTACCGGGAAGTGCCACTTCGGTTTGAAGGGATGTTGGTGTCGTTTCGGACCGGCGGGTTCGCCATCCGGCCCGGTGTACACGCGGAACATGGAGAAGTCGCCGGGGTGGCGCGGCCATTATCCAGTTGTCGGTGTCACCACCGAATTTGCTGATGGCGCCCGGTGGCACGCCCACCAGACGGACATCGCGGTATAGGTCTGCGGTAGCCGAAGAGGTAGAATCTGTTCCCCTCGAACATTATCTTGAAGTCGGGGCTAAGCCGTTCTCCTTGCCAACAGCGGAGCGCCAAACTTTCCGCCCACCCCCTTGACCTTCTCGCTGCGCTGCTCTTCGGTCATGTCGGCGGTCAACTCGGCCATCACCTTGTCGGTGACATCTTCAACGATCTGAAGGTAGCTCACGCTGAATCCAGCCGCCAGTTCATCCTTCCGGGCTTCGCCCAGAAGCCGTTGGTAAGCAGGTACGTCTCCACGCTGCTCAAACCCCGCACGGCATCGTAGCTGCAGTGGTGGTTCGGTCAGGAAGAGGCCTTCTGCTCTCACCATTTCACCGTCGTAAGAGAATCCGCCGCCTTAAACGCGCACCACGCCATCCTTGATGCCCTGCGGTTGATGTCGTAAATGTCCTCGGCGGTGAGTTTGAAACCGAGCTTCCATCCCGGCCTCGCCGGGATCGTTTCAGCTTGGTGAGCAGCCATATACCTTCGTGGGCACGCGCACCGACCAATCACCAAGAGGGCAACTACGCAGGGAAAGGGAACGCTTCATCATAATGGTTCGTGTTTAGTGCTGGTCGGGTTCTGGTATCCGGCCGTTGCTGGGTGCCAAAATGTAGCAGCCTTGCGGGACCGGGACGGACCGTTCGGGGATGGAAGGGGTGATGAGGGACGAATGACCGGCTGGAACACGGTTTGAGGTGCGCCGGTTGCTTAAGGCACGGGCAACAGCAGGGCCTCGATGTAACCTCCACCAAGGCTTTGAATTCTGCGGCGTGCCTACTCCGGCCCAACACCTTCCTGTCCTTGCCATCGGCCGCGATCCGCAGGTAGGTGGAAGGAAGGTCGGTAACCTCACCATCGTACTTGTCCTTCATGCTGAAGAAGCCAAGGCTTTCGGCCCTACCATCAATTGCAGGCAAGGTGTCATGCTCCCGATGCGTGCGGTGTGCTTGCCTTCCTTTTCCATGTTGTTGGTATATCATGGCCGTAGCGCTTCCGCTCCGGAACAACTCGGATCCGGTATGCCTTGCACGCACCGGAAGCACGGGGTGCGCTCCAAGCTGAGGAAGAGGAGTCGGTCTTGCTTGCACCGCCGTATTGTACGCTCGGCGTCCCCGTTCCGGGGCGGTGGAAGAGACCTCGGATGCGGGACGAGAACCGCTACACGCCACCATCAGCGCAGCCAATGGAATGAAAAGGTCGATCATGGAGGTTTTCATCGGTGCCATCGTCTCGGGGAAAACGCGCCACGCTTCGCCCATTGCCCCGCCCTGCCCCTGCTCCTGCCCCTGCTCCTAGCGTTTACGCTTCGCCGTCTGCTGTTGCTTCTGCATGTCCTCCAAGCGCTGCTGCCACTTGCTTCTTCTTCGGCGTCTTCATGTTCATCAGCAACTTGTTCCGATCTTCTCCTCGTCCACGAACCAGCTCTTCAGCACGGTCATTTGCAGGATGCTGATCACGTTCGCCAGCAGGTAGTATTAAGCTCAGGCCCGCGCTGAAGTTGTTCAGGAAGAACAGCATCATGATCGGGAAGAGATAGATCATCAACTTCATGCTCGGCATGCCCTGCTGGTGGGCATCTGCTTCTGGTTGATCACCGAGTACACGATCGTACTCGCGGCCATCAACAGGGTGAACAGGCTGATGTGGTTGCCGTAAGTGGAGCTGATGAAGGGACCTGCTGGGTCCATGAGAAGATGGAGTCGTAGCTGCTCAGGTCATCCGCCCAGAGGAAGGATTTCTGCCGCAATTCGATGCTGGCCGGGAAGAAGCGGAACATCGCGTACATGGGATCGGCATCTGCACGAGCATCGGCAGGCAACCGCTCGCGGGATTCACACCGGCCTTGCGGTATAGGTCCATGGTGGCCTGTTGCTTTCTTCAGTGCATCACCGTCCTTGTGCTTCTCGGTGATCACATCCATCTCCGGTTTCAGCACGCGCATCTTGGTGCTCGCCACCAGGTTCTTGTAGGTGAGCGGCATCAACAGGAGCGATCACGATGGTGAGCACCATGATGATGCCGTAGTTCCAACCCCCAGCCATCAAGCCAGTTGGAAGACGTGATCACCAACCATTGGTTCATAAAACCGAAGATCCCCAGCCCAGCCGACGATCCGCTGGAACTGCGGGATCTCCGTGCGACGCAACGTGCCGAAGTGGTTCGGACCGAGGTAGAAGCGCATCGCCACCGTCGGTTCGTCATCGCGGCCTTTGTCGAAGAACAACTTCGCCGAGTAATGCTTGAGGGCGTGCTATCCGTTTCCGGCCTGACCGCGATCTCGCTGCCATTGCTGGAGAACCCACTGTCGTTCACCATAACTACGGTGAAGAAGTCCTGTTTGAAGGCGACCCAGTTCGTCCGACCCTCCAACTTCAGATCCTTGGCCTTGGTCTCGCTCAGGTAGTTGCGGTCCTTGCCCCGAGACTTGTAGTACACGCCGCATTTCTGGCGCTCGGTGGGCAGGTGCTTCTCGTGGTTCAATCCGGCAAGCTCCCAACGGAACAGCACGTTCCGCGATCCACCACGCCCTTCAACCCCACGAACTCCGCGTTCATGCGCATGAAATAGGAGAGGCTGTCCAGGGTGTAGCGATCCGTAGGAATTTGCCCTGATCCGCCGTCGCGGCTTGGAAGACCACTTCATCGCTGTCCTTGCTCGCCACCGAGAAATACAGGTGCTCGGTGCTCATGTCCACGGTACCGGCGATGAACTTCAACTCGTAGGTGCCCGAATCCGGATCGGCCAATAGGAGTGGGGTCTTCCGGTAGGTCTGGTATTCCTTCAACCGCATCACCACGGGGCGCGCGCCGAGGGTGCTGAAGCGGATCTCCATCCGCTTGTTCCCGAGGATCACCTCTTCCGCTTTTCCTTCGGCCGCCGTTTGGAACACGCCGAACTTCTGCTCCAACGCAGTGCTCCGCAGGCTGTCCAACAACGCGCTGTCCGCAGCGCTGATCAAGCTGTCCGTGACCGGCAGTGGTACAGGTGGTTCTCCGGCGCTGGCCGCTACGGCTGCTTCCTCAGCAGCCTTTGCGGCGCGCTGGTCCAGTTCCACCGTGGCGAGGCTGTCCGCCGTGTGTTGCGCGCGCGCGCTCCACCTTGCTCGGCATGGTGTACATGGTGTAGCCGAAGAGGATGGCTACAATGAGGACGATGCCGATGACGGTATTACGATCCATGCTGCGTTCGTGCGTTCATTCCGCTACCGGAACTCACGCGCATTTTTTGAAGGCGCCAAAGATAGCCGGGGCTTTCATGCATGCCGAGAAGATGTTCGGCGGTCACGGCGCAAGTTCAAGAACCGCGAATGGACACGGATCCAGGTCCGCTCTTATCCGTATGTATCGGTGTTCATCCGTGGTCAAGCATTCAGCATGTCCGCCATCGGCGGAAAAGGGATCCAAGTCCGCCTTCACGACCACACCCTCACTGCGTTGCGCAACCGTTGCGTTCGTTGCAGCCTGCCCCGGCGAAAGCCGGGGTGGCGGCGAAAAACCCTCCGATCACGCCTCTTCCTTCGGCGCCAACTCCACGAAGTGGTGCTTCATCGCCGCTTGCACGAACCCGATGAAGAGCGGATGCGGCTTGGCCACCGTGCTGCGGTACTCCGGGTGGAACTGCACGCCGATGAACCACGGGTGGTCCTTCAACTCCACGATCTCCACCAATTTCCCTTGCGGGTTGATCCCCGATGCCCACATCCCCGCCTTGTTGTACGCGGAGAGGTAGGCGTTGTTGAATTCGTACCGGTGCCGGTGGCGCTCGCTGATGTCGCGCCTGCGGTACACACGCTTCGCCAAACTGCTCTCCTCCAACCTGCACGGGTAGGCACCCAAGCGCATGGTGCCGCCCTTGTCCGCGATCCCCTTCTGTTCCTCCATCATCGCGATCACCGGATGGGTGGTGTCCGCGTCCATCTCCGTGCTGTTCGCATCGGTATAGCCCAACACGTTCCGGCCGAATTCGATCACCGCGCACTGCATGCCGAGGCAGATCCCCAGGAAGGGCACCTTGTTCTCTCGTGCGTACTGATCGCTTCGATCTTGCCTTCGATGCCCCGGGAACCGAAACCCGGTGCGACGAGGATCCCCGCCAGACCACCGAGTTGCTTCGCGACGTTCTTCGCCGTCAGCTTCTCGCTATGTACCCACTTGATGTGGACCTTGGCCTCACTGGAAGCACCGGCGTGTTCCAAGGCTTCCTTGATGCTCTTGTACGCATCCTTCAGCTCCACGTACTTCCCCACCAGGCCGATGCGCACTTCGCTCTTCGGGTTCTTGTAGCGCCGCAGGAAATCCTTCCACTGTTCCATATCCGCTTCGGGGAAGGCGTCGATCCCGAGTTTGCGCAACACCACCCTCATCCAATTTCTCCTCTTGCATCAGCAAGGGCACATCGTGATCGTGTCCGCATCGCGGCTCTCGATCACCGCGTCCGCATCCACGTTGCAGAACAGCGCATCTTCTCCTTCATCCCTTTCGCATCGGGTGCTCGGTGCGACACACCAGCACGTCCGGTTGCACGCCCAGACTCAGGAGTTCCTTCACGCTGTGTTGCGGGCTTGGTCTTCAATTCGCCCGTCGCCTCAAGTAGGGGAGCAGCGTCAGGTGGATGGAAAGGCAGTCCTTGCCCTTCTTCCACTTCAACTGGCGGATGGCCTCCATGTAGGGCAGGCTCTCGATGTCGCCGACGGTCCCACCGACCTCCGTGATCACGAAATCATGATCCCCTGCCGACCCAGCGCTTTGGATCCGCGCCTTGATCCGTCGGTGATGTGCGGGATCACCTGCACGGTCTTGCCGAGGTACGCGCCTTCGCGCTCTTTGCGGATCACGTTCTGGTAGATCCGGCCCGTGGTCACGTTGTTCGCCTGGCTGGTGTGGACATCCAGAAAGCGCTCGTAGTGGCCGAGGTCCAGTATCGGTCTCGGCGCCGTCCTCGGTCACGAAGCACTCGCCGTGCTCGTAGGGGTTCAAGGTTCCCTGGATCCACGTTGATGTACGGATCCAACTTCTGGATCGTCACCGTGAAACCGCGCGCTTGCAACAGCTTCGCCAAGCTGGCACTGATGATGCCTTTGCCGAGGCTGGAGGTCACGCCTCCGGTAACGAAAATGTATTTGGTGGAGCCCGTCATCGCTGGTGGAAAGCATCCCTAGGGCGGGCCGCGATCACGGGGTGTAAAGATAGGCCGCAGGACCGCGCGACACCGTGCGCGATCGCAGGTTGTGGAAAGTGGGCGGGATCGTGATCCTTCCCTTCCACAGAACCTGTGAACGGATCCCCGCGCCTTGCTATCCTCGGTTATATTCGGGGCATGGTCGTCATTGTGAAACGGAACACCCCGAAGCACTGCATCGAATTCATCAGCGGCCAACGCTTCGAGAGCTTCGATGCCATGCGCAACAATGTGGCCCCCTTCGGCTACCCGGAGTTCTCCTTCACCGAAGCCACCGCCGAAGGCAAGTACATCCAATTCTTCGAGCAGGCTTTTGAATGGGACCAGATGACCTACCTCTTCTACCCCTACTTCTGGGCGCGCAAGAAGGAATGGGTGAACATCCTGCACCGCGATGAGAACGATCCGCTCTTCATGAACTTCCTACAAGCCGGAGCCGCACGGGTGTTGGTGCCCGTGCGGAATAACTACGTGAAAGCCGTGCTGCACTACCTCAACACCGGCGGCGAGATCTGGAACGGCGAGGATGTACCCGCACCGGACGATCCACTCTACGTGAGCATCATCGACGAGATCATGGAGGCCGATGGCTACTTCGAGGGTGGCGAGATCGAAGGCGAACCGTGGTTGAGCAAGGTGCCTACGAGTTTGGTGTACCTCACGCATGGCGACACACCGAACGACCTGCCGGACTATAGCGCGGATCTGCCGTTGTAATCAAAGAGGTTCTACCTGATGAGCAACGGTCAAAAAATCTTCCCATCTGGGGTGAACTACCTCGCATTCGAAGGCGGAGGGGGGCGAGGCATTGTGTACCAAGGGGTGGTTGCAGCACTTCAGCAGATCTTTGATCAGACATACGATCCGAACGACACCCAAGCGGCGGAGATCAGGAACGCACAAGAAGGCAGATGGCTGAGGCAAATTGAGATTGTTGGTGCTGGCAGATTGCTTTATCCGAGCTTGAAATTGGACCGACGGCAGATCAAAGGTGTTGCAGGAACCTCGGCTGGAGCAATCACAGCGTTCTGCTTGGCCATAGGGATGTCGGCCAGAGACTTGAAAGCAGAATCCGACAAAGTGGAGAAGCTTAAGCTCGGAGCACAGCGGGGGTTGGGCGGGTTTGACATGGCAAGCGCCGTTTTTGGAAAGGGGATATTGCAGATAGGGAGCGTCTATGAGACATTCTTCGAGGAACCCAGGAATGGCGACTTCTGCCGTGTGGAGCCGGAGGGGAGAGAGGGCCATCATTTGGAGAAGGCACCGCTTTTGACCGCGCTTATTACCGCTGCCATCACAGCACCTCCTGGAATAAATGATGTGCTATCCGCCCTTCCGAAATATCTCACCGATAAAGAGAGCACGGCATCACTCAGGATCACGGGAACGGAGAATGACCTGGACCATCCGATCCGATTTGTGAAGTATCTACACAGCATTCTATTCGATCGCGGACTAATGCCCGGTTTCGTGGCACGGAAGTACTTCTCTGATCTTCTAACGGACTACCTCCTGAAGAAGCAGCGCCTGACCTATGGCAATCGTCCCTCTATGCAAGTGGTGCTCGCAAAGGAAGCCAAGGACATCACATTCCATGATCTTTTCAACCTGACCGGAGTGGACTTGGTGATTACCTGCACCAATATTTCCGCGCATCAGAACAAGTACTTCTCAGTGGGGCACTCGCCGAACTTCCCGGTCGTAGATGCCGTGCTTGCCTCCATGTCACTCCCTTTCTTTTTCAAGCCGCTTCTCGTGAACACCAATGTGGAGTTCGATGAGGAAGAAGGAGACGATGATTATACCCGTGGTTACCGAGGCTTATACGTTGATGGTGGAATGACGCGGAACTATCCGCTTCACGCGTTCGACAATTGCAAGCCGTTCAAGCAGCGCGCCTCCAATGCTGGAGGTCTCATTCCGCTTCTCTTCAAAGGCGAGGTGGTGCCAAGCGGTCTGGACATCGTGGCGGTGCGTCGTGGCTTATACGACCCGATACCGGAATTTTCGCGAGCCACGGTTGGGTTCAGGCTCGGTGATGCCAAGCCCTACAAATAATTGATCGGGACCGGGATTTCAATTTCGGAAGCAGTTCTGTCCTTTCCAACTACTTCGAAGATCTGCTGGCAACGATAATGTTCGCAGGTAGCGAGGGACAAGTAAGAACCTACGAGGAGGAGCAAGCGACTATTTGGATCGACACCGGTGATCTATCCACGACTGACTTCAGCACCCCAGAGGTGGACCGGAAACGTGGTCGGTCCAACAAGGCCACGACCACGGTGGGGCTGATCGCGAAGGCGGAGCGGCAGGTACTGGACAGCTTTTCGGGCAAACTCTGAACGCTATGGTTGGACGCTTGGGCATCTTATTGGGTATAATTCTAATCGATCTTGCGAGCTGCGGGTCGAGAACAGTCGTTACTAAGAACTTCGATTGCCCGGACCGCATGTACAGATATGACAGCCCTTTGTCTGGCTGGACAGCCTGCTTACCATTGGCAATTGGCCTTGTGATAGACAGCTTGGATGCGGACCCGAATTACGGTGGACTTGAAATCCAAGGAGGTCCGATGGTTTTTACCGAACGTTCTCGTGCAAAGGCGCTTGAGGAACGGAATGCATGGATCAGCAGTGGCGCAATTGGAGAGGAACCAATTGATCAGGCAGATACCGCTATGCGCATGCGGAATTTTTCAATTGCCAGCTTAAAATGGGATAGCGTTGAAGCAGATTACCATAACACCTACTACGACCAAACACTGGATGAACAGAAGAAAGGAAAGGAAAGGTCGCTGAAGGGCAAGGCTAGCTCGGAATCTGATGAAGCATGGCCTGTGAATCGCGTAACCACATTGGTGAACAGCCATGGGAAGGGCTTCGTTCGGACCCTGCAGTACGGGGTATACAGCGACCCTGAGAAGGGAACAATCGCCGTCGCTAATCTGACTGTCGAGCATTACGGGTTAGACCGTGTATTGTCTTTCCAAGGAATGGTCGCCACTAGGGATACGACATGCGGTCTCGAATGCATGGAAAAGGACACGACCATCATGCTCTATGATCGGATCATTGATTCCGTTGATTGGTAGGGATGGGGGCATAACAGTAATCGACCACGAACAGGTTGGCAGCATGGAACTGAAGAAGCATTGCATCGAATTCATCAGCGGCCAGCGCTTCGAAAGTTTCGATGCCATGCGCAACAACGTGGCACCGCACGGCTACCCCGAATTCTCCTTCACCGAAGCCACTGCCGAAGGCAAGTACATCCAGTTCTTCGAGCAAGCCTTTGAGTGGGACCAGATGACCTACCTCTTCTACCCTTACTTCTGGGCACGCAAGAAGGAATGGGTGAACATCCTGCACCGCGATGAGAACGACCCGCTCTTCATGAACTTCCTGCAGGCCGGTGCCGCACGCGTGTTGGTACCCGTGCGCAACACCTATGTGAAAGCCGTGCTGCACTACCTGAACACCGGCGGCGAGATCTGGAATGGCGAGGATGTGCCCGCACCGGACGATCCACTCTATGTGAGCATCATTGACGAGATCATGGAGGCCGATGGGTACTTCGAGGGTGGCGAGATCGAAAGTGAACCTTGGTTGAGCAAGGTGCCTACGAGCTTGGTGTACCTCACGCATGGCGACACGCCGGACGACCTGCCGGACTATAGTGCGGATCTGCCAGTGTGAGAATAACACGACCTATGGCAAAAGCAAATGTGCTCGGCGGTGTCCGCTACTTAACGTTCGCAGGTGGAGGCGGTAAGGGGCTGGTCTATCTCGGTGTCATCAAGGCACTTGAGGAAGCTATGCATGGCAAGCCACGAGACAGGTCTTGGACGAGGGTCAACGAACCGTGGGCTGTACCCTACACGAGTGCAACATTTCCTATGGAAGCATTTCCGGATACGCCGATCATCGACTTGAAACAGCCGATCAACGAACGACCTATAATTGGAATTAGTGGGGCCTCTGCGGGTGCCATCACCGCCTTCATGCTCGCCATGGGAATGTCTTCGCGCAAGATCTTTCGAACCACCGAGGAGATAAGATTGATACCTCTCGGACCCAACAATGACCCAGTAGGCGTATCGCCATTCGAAACGTTCTTTGGCAAACCCGCGAAGACCGAACTGAGATCGATCCGTGCCAACGAGGTCTCGGTTGAGAATACCGCGAGAGATGGTCGCTTCCTTGGCACGGAAGGTATGGTAGAAGCCATTGCTCATGCCGCCTATAGCTGGAGCTCGACTTTCGATGTAGAATCCATAGCGGTGCAACGCATTTTCGCAACTCGGTTCGGTAATACCTATGGTCCAGGCGGCTTGCGTGAATTCACCGATAGCCTAGTGTCCGGATTTGGTCTATTCACCGGTCTTGAAGTCCGGCCCTTCTTTGAAGAGCTACTTGCCAAGAATTTGCTCGATGGGATGGAACTTCGGGCTGTGGGCGAGCATGTTCGGGTCGATCCCGAAGAGAGCTTCAAAGGTTACTTTGCCATGTTCATGCGCCTTACGGGTGTGGATCTTGCCATCACCGGAACGAACGTCACCACCAAGCGACCGGTTGTTTTCTCGTTTGGCAATACGCCGGACTTTCCTGTAACTGAAGCGGTAGGCATCTCGATGTCCATACCCTTGCTATTCAAACCTGTGCTGAACCGTACTCGTGTGATCGCCGATTGGGGTTCTGATGACCAGTACAACGTGAGTTACTATGGCCATTTTGTTGACGGGGGTATGCTGAACAATGTTCCGATCCATGTCTTTGACTACTGTACACCCCAACCATTCTACCATCAATTTGTAAAACAAGTAAGCCCCGTTGCTTGGTCGCCGGAACGTGCGCAGGCCGAAGGATGGCCCGAGGATCGTCTTGCATCAAAGAGCGTGTCTCGTGATGTTTACAAGGCGCTTACGTTCGTGTTCCAAGATCCTAAGAATACCGACTTAGCGGAATTGACGTTGAACAGTTCACAACCCGCTATTGCCGTGTACATGGGTGCTTTACTGGACACCCTACTCTACAGCGCAAACGCAGGCCAATACTTGAGCGCGAAGCGCCGGGCTGAAGTTGTAGAAGTGGATCCCAATGGGATAGGCACCGCCGACTTTTCGAACATTACGTTGGACGCCAAACGCAACCCGAGCCCCGTAGGATCCAAAGAACCCGACCGTAGCCGGACCAAAATGATGGCCATCATGAACGCATACAATACGGCATGGGACAGGATCGGAACATAACCGTGCTTATCGGTGCCGTCATAGTGTCGCTACTATGCGGCTGCCACTCCATGAAAGACTGTGGCTGTCTTCCTATGCCTGCACTGCCCTTGCCCGCATCAAACCATAGGATCGAAAAAGCATCCATGGTTATTGACCTTACCAATACCAGAGACTGGGAGCATCGGACCACTTATACCTATATCGCCTTGCTCGATAGTGGCGAGATATTCGGTGTCTTCAAAGGTGCCAGGATCGACACCTTCAGCTTGGATTTCCCCCCATGCGCGGCACTTGATAGCATCCATCTCGATTGGGAGCGTGTGCTCTCCAAGACTAATGCGGTTCAACCAGTCCGGTCTGATGTGTACTGTGACAGCGTGCACAACCGTATTGGGATCGTGGAGCAGATCATCAAGTCCGGTGGTTCATACCACAGGCTGATACGAGCACATAGAATGGTGAACGGTCTTGTTGTCGAGTTACAGTGTGAAACAGGCCAGCCTGCCTCAATGGGTCCATCCCCTCCAGAGATGCGTTTGCAAGTGTTGCGTTGGATGTCGGACATACGTTCTATGGAGAAGTAGAATATGGTCCCGCGAGTAGCATGAAATCCACGACTTCCGCATGATCTAACTGCACTTGGGGCGGGCGACCACCGGAATTTCGGATCACACGCGACGAAGAACGATCCCGCAACTACCTCCAAACACGGCACTATCAAACCCGAACGACCACACCCCCAAACAAACCCCATGAAACACCTCTTCTCCCTCACCTGCTGTGCGTTGGTAATGACCACCCACGGCCAACTGAACACCGGCCTGATCGCGTACTACCCGTTCAATAGCGGCAATACCGACAATCAGGCCCCCACTACTTTCTCCACGCTGTTCGCGCAGCAGACCAGCCCAACGGCCAATGCCATGGGCCAGGCCAACCAAGCACTTGCCTTCAGCGGGAGTGCGCCACAGCTTTGGGTCAGCAGCGACGGTCTCATCGACTTCGGCCTCACCACCAGCTTCAGCTTCGTCACCGACTTCAAGTCCGGTTCATCCGCGAACCAGGGAGTTCTTCAGTGACCTCCCTCATCAGCGGCGTCGGCTGGAAGATCGGCTTCTTCGACAATACCGGCTATGTCACCTTCAAGACCGGTGCAGGCGCCACAGCGATAAGCGTGCATACCGCGAACGTGTACAACGATCTGGTTTGGCATCAAGTCGCCCTGCTCGTGGACAAGGCCTCGCTGAACGTGCGCATTTACGTGGACGGCCAGTTGCAAACCTTGGAAGGAACGGTATGCGGTGCGGTCGTTTCGGCCGGTTCGATCGACATAACGAGTTGCAACTTCAACGCGAACGAGAACAACGACCAGCTCACCGACTTCGGTGATGGGCTGCAAGGCGCGCTCGATGAGATCCGGTTGTACGGCCGACTATTGAGTGAGGCGGAGGTCGTCCAAGCATACACGCTCAGTTTCGGTGGCACGTTGGCGGTTACACCCATCGAAGGACCGCAACTCGACTATCGGTTCGACGCTGTCAGCGGCATGCTTGTGCTCGAAGCGCCGGTCACAGGATCCAGCCTGCTCTCGGTCTTCGATGCCCAGGGTCGTATGCTCGCCGAGAAGAGCGGTGCTGGTCAGATGCGTGTCATGCTGCCAAGTAGCAACGGCCTTCTTCTCATTCGGCTTGTGCATGACGGCCGAACATGGACCACACGCCTGACCATGGCACATTGATCACAGATCACGGGTTACCTAACAGACCAACGCTTCGAGAGCTTCGATGCCATGCGCAACAACGTGGCACCCTTCGGCTACCCGGAGTTCTCTAGACCTGCGCAGGGTCTTCGGCGAACGCTCCCCATGGCACGCACCTCCGCATGGGTCTTCCGTCCTCGGAGACCCTGAGGCCTCGAAGCTGTGATCGGGACTGAACCTGCATGCACCATGGTGAAGCCTTTCCGCCAAGATAGCCAAGGGACTGATACGCGTTCAACCGCGCTTCATGATACACCTATGTCGACTACACCATCTCGACATCACGCAGGAGGCAAGATCCACCCGCTAATGCCATCCCCCTAGAACCGGTAACTGATCCCCGCGCTCGGCAGCAACGGCAACTGGTTCACGCGCTCGTAGCGGATCCGGTCGAAGTAGAAGATATTCTGCCGGTCCAGCGTGTTCGTCACGCTCAGGTCCAGTTCCAAGCTGCGGTGCTCATCGAAGCGCCAGGTCTTGGTCACGCTCGGATCCACGCGGGCGTAGTCCGGTAGGCGGTTCGAGTTCAGGTTGCCGAAGATGGTGCTCAGGTTCGCGTTGCTGTTGGCGTAGTTGGTATTGATGTCGCCGTTGAAGGGCACCGAGCCATAGAATCCCGCCGTGGGTGTGAAGGGGAAGCCCGAGCCGTAGTTCCAGCGCACGCTCGCCTTCCACGCATCGAACTTGCCGAAGGCATAGCTCACCAGCAGGTTCACGTTGTGTCGGCGGTCCCAGATCGGGTTGTACTCCTGGATCCCATCGAAACGATCCACGAACGTGTAGCTGTAAACGGCCCACACGTAGAGCTTTTTCTTCTCGTACTTCAACTGCATGTCGGCGCCATAGGCCCGGCCGGTCTCCACGATGTAGTCCTTCTTCAACTCATCCGGCTTGTCGGCGAATTCCTCCGTGTCGTTGAAGTACTTGTTGCGGTTCAGGTTCGTCACCTGGCGGAAGTCCTTGAAGTACACCTCGAAGTTGGCCGTCAACTCGCGCGACACGTCGTGTTCGATCCCGGCCACATAGTGGTTGGCGCGTTGCAACGGATCCTTCACCTCGCGGGTGCTGCCATCGCGCTGGGTGATGTTGCGCGGCAATTCCTCCGGGCTGGATAGGAAGCCGTAGAAGAGGTTCACCACATCGCGGTCATTGTTCGCCGCCACCAGGTTCTGGCTGTAACGACCGGCAGCGAGTTTGAAGCGCCAGTTGTCCGAGATGTTCCACTTCAGGCCGAAGCGGGGCTCGATGTTCGCCACCGACAGCGAGGCGTAGTAGTGCAGGCGCAAGCCCGGATCAATGATCAACCGCTTGGAGTAGCGCGCCGTGGCCGGTGCGTGCCCGAAGGAGAGCTTGTAGTTGAAGTATCCTGCGATCTCACTGGTGTTCTGTTGCTGCTGGTATTCGCGACCCAAGCTGTTGAAGAAGCTGAAGTCCGTGCGGAAGCCCAGCACCTCCACGCCGTAGCGGGCCTCGTTGTCGCCCATGAAGTACTTGAAGTTCAACCCCGCGTTGAAGCCCGAGATCTGGCTGGTGCGTGGCGCCAGGTCGGCCTCGGTCAGCTGCAGGTCGTAGTTGCTGTACGAGAACACCCCGTCGATCAGTACCGCACTACCCGAAGGCACTAGCACGAAGGCTGGTGCCCGCACCGAAGTTGTTCCACTTCAGGTCGCTCACACCGCGATAATTCACGCCATCGCTGATTGAACCCGAAGAGGTTGAACTTGCTGCCGTTGGATCCATTGGAGACACCTTGCCGTACGCATCGGTGAAGGTGAACGGCAGACCCGCCCCGTTGTTCACGTTGTCGTAGAAGGTCTTGCTGCTCTGGTCCAGGTAGCTGTGCCGGAAGTTCAACAGGTAGCTGCTGGATCCATCACCGGGTTCCTTTTGCTTCTTGATCGGACCCTCCAACAAGGCCTTCGCTGCGAAGGTGCTCGCACCCACACGACCGCTCATCCGCGTGCGATTGCCATCCCGCGTGGTGATGTCCATCACCGAACTGATCCGGCCGCCGTACTGCGCATTGAAACCAGCCGTGTAGATGTCCGCATTGCGGATGATGTCGTTGTCGAACACGCTGAACAGGCCGATACTGTGGAAGGGTTATAGAGCACCATCCCGTCCATCATCACCTTGTTCATGATGGGTGAACCACCGCGCACGTAAAGCTGTCCTCCTTGGTCACCGGTGAAGATGATCCCCGGCACCACTTGGAGGTGTCAGGCCAGATCGGCTTCGCCACCGATCGCCGGCAAGCGCGCGATCTCCTTCGGCGTGAGCTTCGTCAAGCCCATGCGCACTTGGCTCTGCGCTTCCTGCTTCTCCCCGATGACCTCGAACGTGCTGATCTCGATCGCCGCCTTCTTCATGTACAATTTGGCGGAAACGATCTGGCCATTGGCCACGGTCACCTCCTGCTCCAGGCTTTCGAAGCCGATGTAGGACACTTGCAACGTGTGCTTGCCCACAGGCACCTTCGGAATGGAGAAGTAGCCGTTCACATCGGTGGCCGCGCCGGTCGTGGTGCCCTTCAGCACCACGTTCGTGAAGATCACCGGTTCGCCCGTGGTCTTGTCATAGACGAACCCACGGATGGTACCTGTTTGAGCCAGCGCCGCAGAAGAGGTAAGGAGCAGCACAGCGATCAAACTGCGCTTGAAGAGGTCGAGATCGTGGGTCGGTTCCGTGCAGGGGCGGCTAAGAGATTACAGAAGAAGGCTTTGCACGGGTCGTACCGTTCCTCCGCCCGTTCCTACCGCTGGTTGAAAGACGATCCAGGTGGATCGGGACCGGCGGTGATCAGCTCATCACCTTGGCGAGCAGCTCGCGCAGCAGTTCGCCGTGGTCGCTGCCATCGCCGCCCATGCCCTTGCTGCGTAGGTCGCACTCGCGCAAGTGGTGTTGGATCTCCACCAGCTTCACCGGGGTGAAGTTGCGGGCCCTGCCACGTAGTCCTTCACGGAGAGGGTTCACCTTCAGTGCGGCGGCCATGGCCTGTTGGTTCCCAGCGGGCAGGTCGTGTACCCTGGCCAACTTGCTGGGGCGTAGGTGTTCAGCGCGCCGATGGTGGAGCACCAGCGGATTGTCCTTCGGGTCGTTCGCGGTGCTGCGCGATCGGTGGGCCTTCGCCGCATTGCGCGTGCCGATGGCGTTCTGCAGTTCGGACACGTTGTACTCCTTGCTGATCCCCACGAACTTCTGGATCATCGCTGGTGATGGCGCCACCTTCCTCCGGAGGCAGAGCTTTTCCACCTCCTTCCTGGTCTTGGTCTTTAGTTGCGCGCTGCCCAAGTGGTTGGCCAGAAGCTGCGCTTCCGCGGCGCCCAGCTTCCGTTTGAAATGCTTCGCGAAGCCGATGAGCGTCTCAGGCAGCTGTCCTCGCGCACCTTATCACTGGTGAAGACCACCGCGCGCCCCCTTTTGCGCGGTCTTCAGGATGCTCTTTCGCCCATCGATCTCTTGTGCATGTGTAACAGGCGCGAGGATGGTGCTCGGTGTCGGCTTCGCGAGGTAGGGCTCCAGTTTCTCCACCTGATCGATGCGCCATGCGTTCAATTCACGCACGATCACGAGTTGCCGTTCCGCCATCATCGGAAAGCGCAAGCAGGTGTCCTTCACTGTGTCGGCATCCACATCGCGGGCGTAGAGGATGCTCTGGTTGAAATCACGCTCTTCCTCTTGCAACGCCAGATGCTCGATGCTCCTCCGCGATGCGGTCGATGAAGAAGCCCTCTTCGCCGTGCAGGACGTACACGGGCTTGATTTCCGGGCACGAGTCGGCATGATGCTCTTTGTAGTCGTCCGTGGTCGCCATCAGGGGGATGGAACGCTTCGCTTCGCAAAGCCTCGCGATGACGTCGACACTGATAAAAGCAGATGCACGCTGTTCGTGCAGTCCGTCGAGCAGTCCGTATTGTTCCCGCCGATCGGGTTCTTTCCCGCGTCATCTGCGTGCTATCCTTTTTACTCGAACCGCAAGTGCTTCACGACATCCCGCCATTGATGATCTCGCGCGGAAGCGATCCCCACACGCCGGTACGTCTCCCAAGGCAAACTGGTGGTCACTTCTTCATGTCGCTCGCGCTGGTCTTGGTGCCCCAAGGCACCGTGGTTTGGTCACTCACCAGCAACAATCACCGGTCGGTCGTTCGCGAAACCGGTCACAACAACGTGGCCTGTTTCCATATCGATTAACTGCACCGCAACACGCGCGGTAGTTCCTTGAACTTGTCGTCGTGCCCCACACGCGGCGGTTGCGGTGTACACTGCGTTATTCAGTAGCCCCAGTTCCAGATCAGTGAACACGTGGCTCCACCGCGCGTGCACCAGGCGCGTCAGCAGCGCCTGCAGTCTGGGGAAGTAGCTGCTGCGGGTCCCTTCACTGCTGATCGCCGATAAATGCACCGCATCACCCAGCGTTCTTCTTCTCTTCAAGCCCTGCACTTGCTGAGGAAGAGCACGGGCCTCTGGCTCGACGCAATTGGAGGCGACCGATCAGCGGCCGCGTTCGGGCTGCCCATGCAGTCAACATCATCACCATATCCGGCGACGGGCCAGACGCATCAGCTCCTTGCCTTCCACCGGGTACTTGTGAAAGCTGGTCTGTTTCGCAGAAGA